>CANKZG010000001.1 GCA_947488435.1 uncultured Flavobacteriaceae bacterium
ACCGTTTCCAATATTATTCAAACGCTGTCTATCAATATTTCAATGAACTTATTCCTTTTATTCTATTCGCAATTAACTCATCATCACATATCTTACTACCCCCAATTGCGGGTGCAAATATATAACCCTTTTTTTAACCCACCAATAGATGAATCAAAAAAAAATTCAGAAAAATTATGAAAAGAAATTCCAGACCAATCCAAAACGGATTACAAAATCTCTAAAGGGGTAATCTGGAGCAGAATAGAAGTCAAATCCTGAAAAAGAAGAATTGAAATGTTCTGCCTTTAAAAAGATTCTTGTTTGCTTAACTTTAGCATTTATAAAGAAATCCAAAAGTGGAAATCCTCCAAATTCTTCTGCATTTTGAATATAAAATTCTCCCAATAAAGGATTATAAGCATTCTGATTATATGAAGTAAAATATTTTAATGTAATACCAGTTTGCACAAACATAGCCTTATTAAAAACCTCTTTTGAAAAATATAGGGTATTCCTAGTAACAATTTCAGGTACGTTCAGCACCTCATTGGTCTGGGATACATTCTGATACATTATCCTATTATTTAATCCAAAATTCCCAATCTTAAACTCCTTATTGTAAACAACTTTTAGATGGTTTACACTATTTCCTTCCTGAAAAGGATTTACAAAAGCATTTTCAGTTCCTCGCTCAATAGGTCCTTGGGTTTCATCCAGCCCGAAATATGTATAATTATCTAGAGTACTGTATTTAGCTGTAAGTGTTCCCCATTTTGGAGATATTAGTTGCGCTTGCAAACTACTAACTCTTTCTTGATCAAAGGTATCCGTATTTTGCCAATTGTAATTTGCATAATTATTCTGATACAATAGAAAATTAAAATCGGGAGCTCTGGATGATGAATGCAATTTTACATTAAAACTCTCTCGGTCATTAAAAGCATAAGAAGCCTTAGCATCTATTATATCTCCAGTGAGGTCTCCCGAAATATTAAATGCCAAATTCCCCTCAATGACAAAACCTCCAATCTTTTTAGCATAAGAACCCCCTATAGCAATCTCCGTTCCCGTAAGTTGATTTTGTATCTCCTGTCCATCTTCCGTTATAAGAAGGCTATTAAAAAAATAGTTATAATTATATGTATTTATGTACCCTTGTAACCTTCCGAGCGTTTTATTATAAAAGGTAATGTCTAACTTATTATAAAATGCTCTTAGACGTGCATTGTTATCGATTCCGCTATTTTCATTCAGCAACTGACCAAAAAAATCACTCTGAGCATCCTGAATGAATTGATAGAATTTGGTTTCGTAATTAAATTCTTGCCCTAAGGTGAGTGATGTAGGTTTTACGCGTAGCGAATCGTTACGTTCCTGCACCAATTTGTATTGGTGATCAAAAAAATAGCGCTTCCCTACCAGTCTGTTTTCAGCATCATCTAAAAAAACATCAATTCGGGAACGATCCCTAAAATCTCCCTCTTCATCGTCTTCAAACTGACTGCGATCTGCAATACCACCATTTTCTATATTCTCAATATTTTGCCCTGCGTAATGCCCCCTAAACGTATAGCGATTATTTTTGGATTTATAACTTGCTGCAAATTTAAAGTTTCCAGATTCGGCCTGATTTTGGCTATATTTTCCTAAAGATCTAAATCCTTTGAAACCAATTGCTAGATTTAACTGTTGTGAGGTATTTAATGTTAATAGTGCATCTAAGAGTTGTCCCTGTTCTAGGGTTGTTTTAAACATTAAATCTGAAGTTGGGGTAGGAACATCGTAGTAATAAATATCATCCAACTCCCAATACCCAAAATGTTTTCCTCTAGCTCCTATTCCTGGGTATAGCGTACTTCTTTCAAAATTATATCCTAAGGTGGTATATGGCTGTCCTATATTAGATAATGGTAACAACTCAAAATTGTCTTTTCGTAAATAATTATGTTTGTATTCTTTTTGAACGGTAAGCGTGGTATCCAAAAAGGTGGTATCCCGAGCGTAAGAAATAATTTTGTAATCTTTTATGGTGAGTTTACGTACGGTGTCTTTCCTTTTTTTTTGATTTAAAGAATTCACCTTACCAACCTCAGTAAAATTTTCTGGCCGATCTGGTTTTGCAGCCCCTTCTCTTTCCTGACCAAAAAACAAAGTGCTACTACAAAGGAGTAACACTAAAAGTAAATATCTCATTATATCTGTTTACAGAAACAAAGGTAAAATTTTTTGTTCGTAATAAAATGTGAAAGTTTCGGTTGCGTTTTTCGACTTTCTTAAGAAGGATAGATTAGTGCAAAACATTGATACAATCTTAATTTCAAGGGGTTAAGCATGGGGATTATTGCGAAAAAAATTGAATATTCCTGTTTTTTTTATCATATTTACGAAAAAATTGCAAATGATTAAAAAACTACTTTTTGTTTCTTTTCTATTCACCTCTTTTGCCTTTGGGCAACATATTGCAGGAACCCCTTGGATGGAGGAATTGAAAAAGAAAAATGGAACCCCTGGAAATTCTCAGGTAGAAAACTTTACTATTGATGAGATGCGAACCGCTTTTGATGCCTATTGGGCCGACGCAAAGATAGACCCACGTAAAAAAGGAAGCGGATTTAAACAGTTTAAACGCTGGGAATACTATTGGCGGCACTTCGAAAATGCTGACGGTCATATTCCTACACCTAAAGAATATTGGCAAGCATATCAAAATAAGGTATTCAATTCCGCCACTCCAAATCCAACTAGTCAATGGACTTCTGTAGGGCCTTTTGAAGCGAATGTTACCTCAGGGCGACTTCCTGGTTTAGGAAGAATAAACACCATTATTGTTGATCCCAATGACGATGATACTTGGTATGCTGGAGCTCCAGCAGGTGGCGTCTGGAAATCTATTGATGCCGGAGATACCTGGACCAATTTATTTGATGACTTTCCGCAGATAGGGGTGTCAGGCATTGCGATTGATCCTAATGATTCAAACATCGTATATATTACAACGGGTGATGATGATGCAGGAGATTCCTACAGCATAGGCGTCTTTAAATCTTTAGATGGGGGACAAACTTGGAATCAAACGGGGTTAAATCCCGATAATAGTACTCCTAATTTATTAATGAATGAAATCTTTTTGGATCCGGCAGATTCCAATATCGTATGGGTAGGTACGTCCGCAGGATTACACAAATCAACGGATGGGGGAGATACATTCACAAGAGTGTTAAACCGAAACGTCCGTGATTTTCGTCTTAAACCTGGTGATGGAAATACGGTATATGCAGTTTCCACATCTGAATATTTCAAGACCACTGACGGGGAGAACTTTGTAGAAATTACAGATAATCTGCCTGGAACTTCCGGACGACAAGTTTTGGCGGTAACTCCTGCTGATCCCGAAGTGGTATACTTATTAACAGCGCAAACCGGTGCTAATAATTTTGCTTACCAAGGCTTATTTCGTTCTGATGATAGTGGAGAAACCTTTACAGAAAGTCCTAATACTTTTGATATTTTTGAATCAAATCAAGCATTCTTCGACTTTACAATAGAAGCTTCTCCTACAAACGCCAATGAAATTTTCACCGGAGTCCTTGATATCTATAGAAGTACAAATGGTGGAGATTCTTTTACTGAGGTAAATAACTGGAATATCCCTAATCAAGCTTACACACATGCCGATATTCATACTTTACGGTTTTTTGGAAATAGATTATTTGCCTGTACGGATGGAGGCCTTTATCTTTCTGAAGATAATGGCGTCAATTTTACCAACAGAACTAATGGTTTAATAACTTCTCAATTCTATCGAATCTCTGTTGCCAATGGGGATCCTACTAGAATTGCCGGAGGAACGCAAGACAATGCCGGCTGGAGGTTAAGTAATGGCGATTGGCGATTGTATACTACTGGAGATGGAATGGACTATGAAATAGATCCAAATAATCCTGATTTAATCTATGGGTTTATTCAATTGGGACGAGCTCTTATTATTACTAGCAATAATGGAGGATCTATTGGTTTTGTAAATCAACCTCAGGATGAAAATGGCAATGATATCGATGGCAACTGGATTACTCCACTTGCCGTTGGAGGGGATGGACAAGTATATGCAGGTTATGATGCCGTATATCGCTTAGAAGGCAATCAACTTGTCCGACATTCAAATGATTTTGGAACTGGAAACATTGAAGATATCGAAGTGGATCCCAACAATCCACAGATCATTTATGCCGCAGAAAATGATTTTATTTTCAGAAGTGTTGATGGAGGTGCAAATTTTTCAGCTTTAGTGCGCTTAGATGCTCAGATTTCCAGTTTTACAATTAATCCTAACGATACTAATATTTTATACGCAACTACTTCCAATCGCGTAGGGATACGGCAAAGTTTTCAGCAAGCTGGACGCGGGGTCTTTAAAATCACTATTAATGGTGATAATGCCATAGAAGAAGAAATCACCGGTAATATCCCAACAGATCAAGCCTTTTTCTCCATTGTTGCACAAGGACGTGATTCTAATAATCCAGTTTATGTGGGCACAAGTTTTGGTGTCTATCGAATAGATGATACACTTACGGAATGGGAAGAATATTTTACAGACCTACCAACTGTTGCAGTTAGTGATCTTGAAATCAGTTTAGATCAAGGTATTATTACCGCAGCTACCTACGGTAGAGGGATCTGGCAATCACCTATTCCCATTCAAATACCTGATAATGATCTTAGTTTAACTTCCGTTTCACCCAGTACCAATACCATTCTTTGTGGGGAAATCATTCCAGAAATTGTTGTAGAAAACAACGGCACTAACGTCGTTACTGAGGTTGAAGTTACTTTTAGTATCAATGGAGGTTCCGATAGCACTTTTAATGCAGCAGTAAATCTTAACAATGGAGAAACCGCAACAATTCCATTGCCTGCTTTGGATCCAGCTTTATCAGGTTTGATTGGTCTAAATGTTAGTGCTACTATAGCCAATGATAGTTTTTCGACCAACAATTCGGGAACGACCACTTTTTTTGCCAATGATTTTGGCCAAGGAGATGCCATAAATGACTTTGAAGGACCTGATGACGATTTAATTACATTTAATAGTGCTGACACCAATAATAGTGTTTGGGAAAGAGGTGTGCCCACTGGCACAGTGCTTGGACAGGCAGCTTCCGGAACGCAGGTTTATGGTACCAATTTGGATGGCAACCACCCGGATGGTACTATAAGCTTTTTAGTGAGCGAATGTTATGAGCTCTCTTCGATTTTAGCTCCAGTATTGCGCTTTAATATGGCTTTTGAACTGGAACAAAATTTTGATATCCTTTTTGTTGAGTACTCTACAGATAGTGGGTCTTCATGGAATTTATTGGGCAGCATGGATAGCCAACCCAATTGGTACAATAGCAATCGCACCAACGCCAGTTCAGGAGGTGCTAACGATTGTCAAAATTGCCCGGGAGGACAATGGACAGGTACAGAAGCTACCTTTACCGAATATGCGTACGATTTTGAAGCAAATGCCGGATTAGGAGAAACTGATTTAACGAATGAACCAAACGTCATTTTTAGATTGGTATTTCAATCGGATGCCAACGTAAATGAAGAAGGGGTGGTGATCGATGATTTTGTTGTTGCTGGTTTTCAGGATGATGATGATGATGACAACGATGGTATTTTAGATGTTGATGATAACTGTCCTTTGATCGGAAATGCAGATCAAGCTGATAACGACAATGACGGTATAGGGGATGTTTGTGATGAAGATGATGATAATGATGGTGTTTTAGACATTGATGATAATTGTCCTTTAACCGCAAACGCCAATCAAGCCGACGGTGACGGTGACGGTATCGGTGATGTTTGTGATATGGATGCCGATAATGATGGTGTACCTAATAATTTAGATCTGTGCCCTGACACTCCTGCAAATGCTGTAGTGGATGTAGATGGTTGTCCGGTATTTACTTTGCCAGCAAACAACTTTCAGGTGCTGACCATTGGCGAATCCTGCATCAACAATGAAAATGGAATGGTAGAAATTACTGCGGCGGCTGATTTAAATTATACAGGTATTTTAACCAATACGGATGGTAGTGTCTCACTTTCCGAAGATTTCACTAGCACTGCGCAGTTCGAAAATTTATCGGCTGGTAATTATACGTTGTGTATTACTGTAGCAGGACAACCGGAATACGAAAACTGTTTAGATGTCACTATCACAGAACCGCAGTTGTTATCTGTGTTTTCAGAGATAAATTCGCTTAACAATGCCGTAAGTCTTACGTTATCGGGTGGGTTTAATTATACCATAACACTCAATGGTGAGATTTTTAACACCTCTGAAAGTGAAATAACACTGCCACTGTCTAAAGTACAGAATACACTTCAAGTAAGAGCAGATCGGGATTGTCAAGGTGTGTTTAACCAAACCATATTTGTTAATCCGGAAATATACATATACCCAAATCCAGTTTCTTCTGGAAATCTTAATGTTTTGATTGGCGATGATGCTCCAAATTCTGTGGAACTGTCTTTATTTACACTGGAAGGTATTGCCGTTTTCAGTAAAACATTTAACGTTGTTAATGGTGAAGTTCAATTTAATGCAGATAGCCTTGTAAATGGGGTTTATCTCTTAAATGTAAAAACCGATGATGCCCTATTAACTTACAAAATTATTAAACGATGAAATTAAAATATATAACTCTTCTTTGCTTTATTTCTGCATTTGTACTGTCGTGTGGCGGCGGTGATTCTGGTGGTGGTAGCACGCCTCCTACTCCTCCACCTCCACCTCCAGTAGCTGCACCTTCTGCGGCTACCTTAATTTTTCCTGAGGATAATACCGAATGTAACATCAGTGATGTCTTAAGTGATACGCAAAGTACCGTTACTTTTCAATGGAATGCTTCTGAAAACACCGACACATATGAAGTTCAAGTGCGTAATTTGAATTCAAATAATACGCTTACGGCTTTTTCAAACACTACTGAAGTTCCGATTACTATTGAACGAGGTACGCCTTATGAATGGTCTGTGATATCCAGTGCAAATGGTACAAATGAAACTGCAACAAGCACTGCTTTTCGTTTTTTTAACGAAGGTCCAGGTATCGAAAATTATGCTCCATTTCCAGCAGATGTTATAGCTCCCGCTCGAGGATCTACAGTTCCGGTGGGTACAGTTTCGCTGCAATGGCTTGGTGGAGATATTGATGATGACATTACCGGTTTTGAAATATTATTCGGAACGGATAGTGATCCTACAAATTCTATCGGCTCTACTACCGATGCAATGATAGATGTTGATGTTATGGCCAACACCGTTTACTTTTGGAGAGTGATTTCCACAGACGGTGCAAACAATGCTTCTACTTCTGAAATTTTTGAATTTAGAACGGAATAAAATTTAATCACAAATTGCCTGTATTGAATTCTATTATGTAACAATTATATCCTTAATTGTTTCCTAAAATTCTATTACGGAACAGTATTTGATATTATCTTTATATCTCCAAATAAAAACAATATTTTCTATGAAAACATTAAAAAATTGCCTTTCCATTCTTGCAATACTGGCACTTACATCTTCGGTAGCTCAGACAGTATCTGTGGATTTACCTTCAAACTATATTAGAGATAATATTTTGGGGAATAATGACTTACCAGTTGATGTGCAAGGCACTCCATACGCAACAGAAAGTTTCGTTATTGGTAGAGTAAGTATCAATAAGGATTCTTACAGTAGCTTATTGCGTTATAATGCTTATTTAGATGAAATTCAGGTTAAAGAAGCTGAAGATAAAATAATAAGTCTATTAAAAAGAGATTATATCTCCGCTAAGATTGGAAATAAAACTTATGCTATCCATAGTTATAAAAGTGGAAAAGAAGCTATTAGACGAGGTTATTTTGTTGAATTGAACGAAGGAGCCACAAAACTTATTCTTAGAGAGCGAAAAGAGTTTGTAAAAGGACAACAGGCTTCTTCTGCGTATAAAAATGACACCCCGTCTAGACTGGTGGATAAAAGAGCATATTACCTACAAGAAGGTGACAACCCGGCTCAACTTATTAAATTAAGTAAAAAGTCGATTTTACCGTTACTTAAAGCCCATCAGGACGAAGCTAGTGCTTATGTATCTGAAAACAAGTTAAAACTTAAAAAAGAAGCTGAAATCATTCAGTTATTAAACTATTACAACAACTTGTAATAAAGAATAATTACAATTGCTGAAAAAGGGAGCTTATAAGCTCCCTTTTTTTATCTCTATATTTTGTTGGATCTTAATCCATAATAAAACTGCGGTACCAATTATTTAATTCATTCGCATTAGCTCTACAATCCTCTCGCGCATTCAACTTATTCATCTTTATTGTGAAACCAGAAGAATCCTAATTATTGGACGAGAGATAGTTATGTGTCTTTAACTAATTATAACAGCAATATTATTGCTGATCTTTATTTATAGTAAGGTAACTTCACTGTAATTATATGATATTATCTGTTTACTGGTAAACAGAATACTATTCATTCACTAATCACATTCTTATCGCACATTTATCATAGCATAATACATAATTGCTACTAATAAACACCGTAACAGTCTATACTATTATTCTTTAACGTCTTAACTTAACATCGGCGTATGAGATTAGACTCAGAGGTCTAGCACATATCTACCTGGGAAGTTCTAAAACAAAAAAATCGGGACATAAGTCCCGATTTTTCAATCTTATTACTAATATATTCTTTAAAGAATACTATTACTATTAGAGTCTTGTAAATGTATAAGACGCTTGTACTGGTCCTCCTCCACAATCAGAATCTACATTATCTGTTAGATTAATAGTGAATGAAGAATCGTCAAAAGAATCATAAACACCGTTCATTCCACTTGGAGGTCCGATAACCAAGTTAACATCGTTTCCACCACATCCTACTTCAGCATCAAAACGTGGAACTACCACTGTATTACATGTAAGTACAATAGTAAACTCTCTAGGAAATCTGTCATCTTCAAAATAGTCTGCAGTAAAGGTTCTGTTGAAACCATCAGCAGCTAACGTAACAACCGTACCAGTTGCACCGAACGTTCCAGCGCCAAATACGCCAGGAGCATCTACTGTAATTTCATAGTCTCCTGTAAAGAATGTTTCATCTACAGGACAAACTTGAAAGATATCTACGGTAAGTTGTCCTTCTGTAATTGCGTCAGCTCCTGGATCTATTTCTAAAACCAACTGCTCTGGTGCAATTTCCACACCGTTATCTACACCATCAATAGTTAAAACACCATTAAAAGTATTTGCTGGGATCGTAATAGAACCAAAAGAGAATGAACCTGGGATCGCCGTGGTTAAATCAGCAACCATATTCACATTAAAAGTTCTATCCTGAGGTGACATTGTTGTGATATTTACTGGAACATCAATCGTTCCGTCTCTATCTACAATCACTTGTAACGAAGTACTTGTAACCCCAAAGGATATTAGCGATTGTCCGTTTTCAGCATCTACTACTGGAAATTCTTGATCATCACAAGAAACCAATACAATGGTAAAAACCAAACATAATAAAAATAATTTTTTCATATCTATTTCTTTTTAAAATTAAAATCCAGGATTTTGTTGAATATCAGGATTTGCATTAGTTTCCACAATAGGAACTGGAAGTGTAAATCTGAAATCTGTTGCAGGTAAGCTGCATGCTCCATTTATAGCACAATCTAATGCTTCTCTAAGAATTCCTCTTCCTCCGCGTTCACCCATACGTTTTAAATCTACCCAACGGTATCCTTCAAAAGCAAACTCGATTCTTCTTTCATCTAAGATAGCTCCAAAAGCTTCTGTTGCATTTGCAAACATTGGCAATGGCTGATCTGTACCAAATCTTGCATCTCTTAATTCTTTAAGGAATGCAGCTGTTGAATTCGCAGCTCCATTAATATTACCAGCAGCAGCAGCAGCTTCTGCTCTATATAAAACTAATTCAGCAGCTCTAAATATTTTAAGATCATTTAATAATGGCTGTGAAGCTGGATCTCCAGGATACTTACCAACTACCAAAATATCTTCACTTCTAAAATCTTCCGCAGCATTAATATCAGGACTGATGATAGATGTATTGTTTACATTCACATCAAAACGAATATCTGCAGGATCTAAAAGATCAAATAAAGATCTTCCTATTTCGAAATATGGTGACCCATCGATAGTACCATTTACGAATGCATAGTTAGCACCGGCCCATCCACCAGCAAAACCACTTCCTGTAGCACCCTGACCATCGTAACGATCGTTAAGTACACGTTGCATCTCAAAAATAATACCTGTGTTATCAGCATCTGTAAAAATACCTTGGTACTGAGCTCTATTCGCTAATGGATAACGTGGAATTAGTTGTTGCGCCAACGCATCTGCAGCAGGGTATTGCTGACGGAAAATAGCCATACGTAAACGCATGAAAGTGATAAAATCTTGACTAACAACGATCGGATCTGATTGCGTAGTTAACAAACTTTGAGCTAAATTTAAATCAGCTTCAATTAAGCTATAGAACTCGCCATTTGTACTTCTTGGTAGCAGTTGATCTACTGTAGGAACAAAATCTATTAAGATCCCTGCCAAAGCTCCATCATCTGTATAATCAGTACTGAAATACGTAACTATTAATAAGTTGATATAAGCTCGTAAACCATGAACTTGCCCAAGAATCTCATTCAATTGTGCTTGTTCGTCAGCATCTGCAGGTGTAATTAATGCTGCAGCTTCAATTAATCTATTGAAAGAGTTTAAACTTGCATAGAAATTTGTCCATTGTGCCGTTGAAGCAGCACTACCTGGGTTAAGGATAAATCCGTATTCCCCATTACCGATACCTTGTCCACCACTATCAAATCCAATAGACAATTCATCCGTAAAAACCGAATTAAATTGTATCTGAGGAGTGGCATCTAATGTTGCATATGAACCTAACAAACCTAATTGTAAGTCGGCAACACTTTGAAACGCTTGTTCTGCCCCTAATCTTCCGGGCTGCTCAATGTCAATTGCATCATTACAAGACCATAATACTACGATCAGGGATGCAAACAAAGTTAGTTTTTGTAAATTTTTCATATTTTCTTTTTTTTAGAATCCTACTTCCAAACCAAAAGCAAAAACTCTAGGTGTTGGGAATAATCTTGATTGCGCTGGGTTAAAAGTATTAATTACCTCTGGATCGAAACCTCTCCATGGTGTAAAAGTAAGTATGTTCTCACCTTGTGCAAAAATTCTTAAGTTAGATATTCCAGTACCTTCCAAGAACTGAGAAGGGAAATCATATCCGATTGTAGCAAAACGTAGACGTAAGAAATCTGCACTCTGCAAGAAACGATCTGAGTTTCCACTTAACGCAAGGTTCTGCGCTGTTAATGAAGGAATATCCGTTATTCTGTTGTCTGGAGTAAACGCTCTTTCTAAATCTCTAGAAGTTCTAAACTGCCCAATGTTATTAGGGTTTAAGAATCCTGCCAAATCATTATCAATACGATCTACACCAATAACGTAGTTCCACTGCGTAGTAGCGAACCATCCTTTGTAAGAGAAATCAAATCCAAAACTACCTTGAAAATCAGGTGTAAGGTTTTTTCCTAAGAAAACACGATCTGTATCTACGTTAGGATTCTCTGTAACTTCACCATCTGCAGTTAAGAACAATAAGTTACCATTTGCTGGGTTAACTCCTGCATAACGAACTAAGAAATACTCACTTAATCTACCACCTTCTTCAAGTGCAATTCCACCACCTAAAAGTAAACGACCGTCATCTGTTGGTAAATCTATTACTTCTTGCTCGTTAAAGTTACCTACGAAATTTAAAGTAAGGTTTAATCCCCCAGCTTTGTTACTTCTTAGGATATCATAGTTTAAAGTTAAATCAACACCTCTGTTTTCAATTTCACCTGTGTTAGTGTTCAACTGTGTTACTGCATTAATTGAAGAAACTGGAGATGCTAAGAATAAATCTGTAGTAGTTCTCTGATATACATCTACAGAACCACGAAGTTTACTTTGGAACACTTCAAAATCAACACCTATATCAATTTGCTCTGTAGCTTCCCATCGTAAAGTATTGTTACCAATTTGATTTAAGAATAAAGAGTTAGCACCACCTTGACCAACACCTGTTGTAAATAAATCTCTTGTTAAATCAGGAGCATCAAAAGCAAGACCTGCTGGAGCAGTAATCGCAATATTCTGGTTACCAGTTACCCCCCAAGATCCACGAAGTTTTAATACGTCAAAAGCATTGTCATCAAACCAGCTTTCTTTGTCGATATTCCATCGTCCAGAAACCGATCCAAACGTACCAAAACGGTTACTTTCTGCAAATCTAAAAGAAGCATCACGACGAATAGTACCTGTAACACCAAAACGAGTATCATAATCCCAATCTCCTTGAAAGAAGTACGAGAATAATCCAGTCTCTAATCTATTTGCAAAAACTGTATCTACAAATAAATCATCGTTCGGGTTATCTGCAATAAAGGCATCACCATCACCAGGAGACAACAAGGCTGGTGTTAAACCAAACTGTTGGAAACCAAAGTTCTGGAAAAATCCTCTAAAGTATTCTACATATGCACCACCATCAATAGTGTGTTTTCCAAAAGTCTTATTGTAATTTAAAGACGTTACTTGGTTATATGTAAATTGTCTGTCAATAGACTGAGTTTGGAAACCAGATGGATCTCTACCCCCTGCAAATAATAAGGCGTTAAAAGAAGTAGGTCCTTCAACTGTTGTTCTTATTTGATCTCTAAACTCACCACTCAATACTACTCTTGCAGTAAGATCTTTATACAATTTATAGTCTGCATTGAAGCTACCTAAAATTTGTAATTCGTTTTCTTCACGAGAGAATGTATTCAATAAATCAATAATAAATAATGGTGTGTTCGCGAAAGAAAGTGGAGATAATAATGCTGCACCATTTGTATACTCATCAGGAGAGATATAAGGAACAGACTGGAAAGCCGCCAAAACAATGTTTCGGTTAATACCTCCAGTACCAATTGCGTTAGGCTCATCACTCTGAGAATAGTTAACTGCTAAGTTAGCACCATAACTAAATTTGTCATCACTAGTTCTACCCGTTACGTTAGTTCTGTAGTTAAATCTTTGAAGACTACTAGCAGAAAGAATCCCTTCTTCATCTCTAAAACCAAGAGAAGTAAACTGAGTAGCATTTTCAGAACCGCTAGATAGGTTAACTGTGTGCTGTTGTGTTAAACCAGTATCAAAGAAAAAGTTAGGATAATCGGTAGTAGTAAACCCAGCAATCTCAGCATCAGTTAAACCAACTCCACGACCATTCCCGAACTCTCTTTCTAACAATAACTGTTCTTGAGAATTATTTAACTCATACTCGCCATTATCAACAAGGCTTGTAAATTGTAATAATCCAGAATAACTAATTGATAGTTTTTGATTAAAACTACCATTTCTGGTTTTTATTACAACTACCCCGTTAGCACCACGGTTACCATATATTGCTGTTGCACCCGCATCTTTAAGAACTGATATCGATTCGATATCGTTATTACCTAAACTACGGAACGCCTGAGCATCTACAGGAATACCATCAATAACATAAAGCGGGTCTGTGTTACCATTAATAGATCCAACTCCACGTAATGTTACTCGAGGAGCAGCACCTGGTTGACCAGAAGCGGCTGTAATGTTAAGACCTGCTACCTGTCCGGATAATGTCTGAACAACACTCGCATTCGGTCTGTTAACAATAGTTTCTGAACTTACCGTAGAACTTGCAATACTGGAAGTTTCTTTTGTAGCAGTTCGATATCCTTGTACTACAACTTCATCTAGAGTTTCTGCATCCTCTTCCATTTGCACATTAATTGTGTTGGAAGCTCCTACAACTCTATTTTCAGTTTTTTGCCCTAAATAGGTAAATCGTAATGTTTGCCCAACACTTGCGGTTAAAGCAAAATTACCATCAAAATCTGTTTGTGTTCCATTGTTTGTTCCGACAACAACAATCGATACACCAGGTAAAGGAAGACCATTTTGGTCCGTCACATTACCTGAAATCGTTTTCCCCTGTCCATAAGAGAAACTCATAAATAACGCCAATAACGGCGTTATCAACCAAGATAACTTTGATTTCATTTAAGTAATATTTTGAATTAGTCAAAGGCAAAAGTGCTAATTATAAGTTAATAATCCAAAAAACATCTACCTTCAGAGGGGTATTTTGTTAAAAAAACCTTATTATTTATGAAATATTTAAATTATATTTTTCATGATTGGAAGAATCATACGTTTTTAACACATTATCTAGTTATATTTCACTGCACCTCCAGTAAATAATACGTTAATCCTATATTTTTTTCACAGAATGAGTCTCAAATGTTATTTTTCTACAATTAATGAAGCAGGTACCGATGAAGCTGGGCGTGGTTGTCTTGCCGGACCAGTCACAGCAGCGGCAATTATCTTAAGAAAAGGTTTTCAAAACGAAACCTTAACAGATTCGAAAAAACTTTCTCGAAAACAACGGGATTTTTTGCGTCCTATTCTGCTTGAAAAAGCTATAAGTTATGGTGTTGCTCACATTTATCCCCAGGAAATAGATCGCATAAATATTCTTAATGCGTCCATTCTAGCCATGCATCAGGCTCTCGATCAACTTATTATTAGACCAGAATTTATTATTGTTGATGGAAACCGGTTTAAACCATATCATGAAATAAATCATGAATGCATTGTTAAGGGAGATAGTAAATACATGAGTATAGCAGCAGCATCTGTTTTAGCAAAAACTAGTCGTGACGCTTACATGGAAAAAATTCACAATGAATATCCCATGTACAATTGGAAACAAAATAAGGGCTATCCCACAAAAGAACATCGCGAAGCTATTCGTAAACATGGGATTACTCAATATCACAGAAGAAGTTTTAGACAATTGCCGGAACAATTAAAAATTGATATTTAAAATCATAAATTTGTTGGCAAATTGTATTCATGAAATTTAGAATTGTTTTAATTCTCCTATTACTACTCAACGCCTGCATCAAGAAAGAAAACGAAAGTATTCCTTTAGTAAACTTTATCTCCGATGATGCTGAAGTAATTGTAAAACTAAACGACCCTGTTTTATTCAGGAATCAACTCTTAAACAACGATTTTATCACCAAGATAAAAAAGACAAAATCGTATCAAGAAATCCTAACTTCTCTTTCCGCCTTTGACTTCATAAATTCTAAAACAGAAGGCATTCTTATGCTTATTCCTGCTGCAGATGATACCATCAATTTTATATATGTTACTGCTTATGATAGCGAACTGGTAAATACAACGCATAGTACTGCAAAAAAAATCGAAACATTGTCATATGATAAACATTCCATTAACCTTTATGAAATTGATACCAGCACTTTTTATACCTCTCAAATCGGAGGTAATCTTATTATAAGCTCCGCTCAGAATGAACTTGAACGTATATTGCAAAATTATAGTACTCCCAAAACTAATGGCACATTTCAAAAACTACTTGCAGCGGCAAATACCAAAAGTCCTGCATCCATTTTTATAAAGACAGCTGTAAATTCCAGTATTTTGAATTCACTAGCTTCTGAAGAGTTGAACCTGGTACCTTCAGATTTTTCAGATTGGATTGCAGTAGACCTTACATTAAGTCAGGAATATTTACACCTCAAAGGAGTAAGTCTTGTTAAAGACTCCACTCAAACAGTACTTAATTTATTCAAAAATACCAACCCATTACCAAACCTAAGCCTGGGTTTTGCTCCAAATAAATCTGATGCTGTAACATCCTATACTTTTGATGATTTTCAAGTGTTTGCAGCAAACCGAAAAAAATACTTTGAGTTCGACACCGATTCAGTTCTTAATACCACAGAAGAAATTGGTGTTGTTCAAATCAATAAACAAAGGGGAGTGCTTTTAAAAATGTATAATTCGGATAGTTTGGTTAATTATCTAGAAAATATTAGAACCGCAACGACCGATTATCAAGGCAGCATTATAAAAACTATTTCAAAAACAGACTTTTTATCTTCTAATTTCAATCCCTTAATACAGAATTTTAGCGCTCAATATTACACCCTACTTGAGGATGTTTTTGTATTTGCAGAAACGGAAACAATGTTGCATACATTTATAAATAACTTCACTAATCAAAATACCTTTACAACAACAGCTCTAGCAAAAACCGCAGAAAGTGTTTTGGCAAAGGAATCTTCAATTCTTCATTTATCAAATACAAAGGGGGCTCAAAACTGGGCCGATCAAAATTTGGACAATGCTGTAGGTAAAGATTTTAAGTCCTTAGCACTCAAAGACTATTTGTTTGCAACTCAAATTGTGACCGCTTCGCAATTTTATCATACTAATATGATTGTTCAGAAAAGTCAAAAGCCTGCAAAAAACAATCTAACAACACCCTTATTTACCTTACAACTTGACAGTGATCTAGTAACTGACCCTCAATTTGTAAAGAATCATAGAACCAATTCAAAAGAAATTGTTGTTCAGGACATTGACAATTTTTTATACCTCATATCCACAAAGGGTAAAGTTTTATGGAAAAAACAATTAGAGGGTAAAATACAAGGCAAAATCCATCAAGTAGATCTTTTTAAGAATGGTAAACTGCAATTGGCATTTACTACAGATAATCAGTTTTTAATAATCGATCGTAACGGAAAAGAAGTAACCCCATTTGAAATGCGTTATGAGGGAGGAAACCTTAATCCTTTAGCTGTTTTTGATTATGAAAAAACCAAAGATTACAGATTTGTAGTAACACAGGGCAGTAAAGTTTTTATGTACAATAATAAAGGAGCTATTGTAAGTGGTTTTACCTATACACAAGCTGAAGCAGCTATAGTACATACGCCGCAACATTTTAGGGTTGGCAAAAAAGACTTTCTCGTTTTTATGTTAGAAAATGGTAGTTTAAAAATTCTAAACCGCGTTGGAAATACGCGAGTAAAAACAGCTAATACCTATAATTTTTCTGCTAACCCCGTTTTTTTATATAAAAATACTTTTGCTTTTACCGATACAAAAGGAATATTGTATCAGATAGACACTCAAGGTAAAGCTGCAACCACCAACTACAAGCTTGGTAAGGACCACGGTTTCTACACCACAAGTAAAACTTTGGCATTAATGGATGATAATGCGTTAACTATTAAAACAAAAAAGTTAGACTTGGATTTAGGAGTCTACACAGCTCCTCAGATTTTTTATATTTATGACACCATTTATGTTGCAGTGACAGATCTTCAAAATCAAAAAATATATCTTTATAATAGCCGAGGAGAAATTATACAAAACTTCCCAGTATTTGGAACCTCTGCTATAGACTTAGATGATATCGATGAAGATCGAAAACTAGAGTTGGTAGTTAGAGATTTGGACAATTCGCTAATTGTTTATCGAATAAATTGAAATTCTTGTATAAAACACAAGATTTTCTGCAACTTATACATCTCTTTATGCTATTTGTTTGATCTTTTATTAGTTTCCATAAAACACTAAAAAAATGAAAAATCTATTCTTATCTCTTGCAAGTATTATACTGTGTTTCGCTTTTATAAATGCACAAAGCGATTGTAGTAATTTTTATCCTCTTGCACAAGGAACCGCCTTTCAATACACTTCATACAACAAAAAAGGGAAAACCGAAGGTATTGTAGATTATAAAGTAACTAAAGTAGCCACTACCACTTCGGGTTCAGAAGCGACAATGACTATGAATTACAAAGACCATAAAGGCAAAGAAATTCTGACAACAGATTACACCTATAGTTGTGACGGCAATATGGTGAAAATTGATTACGAATCCTTAATTCCAAGTCAAATGTTGCAACAATACGATGGTATGGAAATGGATATATCAGGAACAGACATTGAATTACCAAATGATCTTAGCGTTGGTCAGGAATTATCCGATGCTAATGTGTCGGTTAAGGTAAATATGAGTGGTATCTCAATGAATATTGCGGTTGATATGGTAGGGCGAAAAGTTGAAAAAAAAGAAAGCATAACTACACCTTCTGGCACCTATGATTGCTTTGTAATTTATAGTGAGAATAAAACCAAAATTATGGTCACCAACCAAACCTTCCCATCTCGCATATGGCTAGCAGAAGGCGTAGGAATGGTAAAACAAGAAAGCTATTCTAAAAATGGGAAATTAATAGGCAGTACATTACTAACAAAATATAGCAATTAACTTCAATCGTGTATTTTCATTTTACAATGCTTTTTAGGCTGACAGACGTTTAATTAAACACGGAAAAGGTATATTAGGTTTTTTTAGCAAAGCATTCTGCTTCGAATAAAATTGAAAAATGGTGCAATAACCGTTGCTTTATTTCATTTAAATCAATCGTTTCCTTTCCCAGCTCTATATGTAGTGAAGTTACCGCCTTATCTCGTATACCACAAGGAATCATCAAATCAAAATAGCTTAAATCTGTATTCACATTAAAAGCGAAACCATGCATTGTAACCCATCGGCTTGCACGTACACCCATTGCACAAATTTTACGGGCGAAAGGAGTGCCAACGTCCAACCATACTCCAGTTTCCCCATCAGATCGTTCTCCTTTTATACCGTAATCTGCTAGCGTCAATATCACCATTTCTTCCAAAAAACGAAGGTACTTATGAATATCGGTAAAAAAGTTATCCAAATCCAAAATAGGATAGCCCACAATTTGACCTGGTCCATGATAGGTTATATCCCCTCCTCTATTTATTTTATAAAATGTAGCACCTTTTTCTTTCAGTATATTTTCGCTTACTAGCAAATTGGTAATATCTCCGCTTTTTCCTAAGGTGTACACCGGAGGGTGTTCTACAAAAAGAAAATGATTAGGGGTCTTTTGAGTTGTAGCTTCCCGCCTATTTTTAATTTTAACATCCAAGATTTGCTGAAATAGCAACTCCTGATAATCCCAAGTTTCCTTATAATCCTTGGTTCCTAAATCTTGAAACAGCACTTCTTTATTCATTAGTGCAAAGATACAAAATAGGAAGGCTAGCGTTCTAATTCTACTTCAAAGCTTGTAGATTCTGGATCTTTTACTACGCTCAAATAATCAACTTCATAAATCAAGGTTTTCCCGTCCTGACTAAAAGTTGCATCCGTTGCAGAAGTTGATTTTATTTTTCTGGGGAAGTGGTATTTAAAAGTATATGTTGAACCGGCCAAAAAGCTTTCCATTTGTTTTAAATCTTTAAGACTAGATTCAAAAAGTTCTTGATCTGTAATTTTCACTTTTCGTGTGAAAATATTATTTGAAAAATTATACTTTACCTCTGAGCTAGGGCTTTGAGACTTTACCGGGCTTTTAGCCTTACCATTAACTGTTTCTGTAGAAGATACAGAACTGGCGTTCAAAAAATCATTTAACACATTCCCAATCGTATTGATGTTTTCGAATGTTGAAAACATATCGAACTTCATCAACTTTTCTTCTGCATTCATTACCATATGCATGGTAAACGGTTCTAGCCGCTTTAGTTTTTCCTGCTCCTCTTTAGGAAGAAGCGCAATACTATCTTTTTTTGATGCAAAGACTTCCTTAAATGAAATAATAGAATCAATAGCCTTCTGACTTTCTTTGGGAGTTTTGGCTCCTGATTCCTCCATTACTTGAAGTAATTGTGATCCATCAAATTTAACCGCAATTTTACCATTTCCATTTTCTTCTATAAAAATTTCTTCCGTAAAATTACAGGATGTACACGCAAGACTTATAGCCGTTATCAGCAAAAAAAACATTCTTTTGGTAGAGCAATACATTATTTGGTATCCTTTTCGGTGAAATAAAGAAACGGTAAAAAAACACGCTTCGTATATCTCAATGGCATTAATCTGGATTATTAAGAATAACTAGTGCCGCAATAACTCCAGGAACCCAACCGCACAGTGTAAGTAAGAAAACAATAAGTATTGAGCCACAGCCTCTGCCTATAACAGAAAGAGGTGGAAATAGTATGGCCAATAGCACTCTAAAGAAGCTCATTTTTTTTTCGTTTTTAAATCGCCAGAAGGCAAGTTGATTGATGATGTACTTATTTGACTACAATACCGCATTAATGTTACAAAAAACTGTTATTTTTATAGGGATGATCCTTCAAAAAACACAAGCCGTAATTTTTTTACTATTATTTTTCAGTTGGACCCATAATAGTTATGGTCAATATGATTTTAAAGGTCAGATTAGCCAAAATACCCCAAATAAAACAGTATATCTTTCTATTATTGAAGACTACCGGAAACTATCGCGGATATCGGTCGAACAAATCATCAAGCGAACACAGACCGATTCCTTAGGTTTTTTTCAATTTACGGGGAATAATTTGCCCGCCAAGAACCGTATTTATCGCATTCATGTAGAAGAATGTTCTTCAGGTATTTCCGATGCAAATCATTTTTTTGGAAATTGTGAAAATAGTACCAATATCTTGTTTATTGCAAATAATGAAGATACCGTAACTTTTCCCATCAATCTAAATAATGAAATGCTATGTGATATCCGATCTACGAACGCCAAAGCATCAGCATTTATGGAAATTGATGTCCTTAAAGAACATATGGCGTTTGATTTCATGGATTTTAGAAGCGAAGCGAATCGCAAATTGAATCTAGAGAAATGGTTTACGACCTTACAAGATTTTGGTTCGAACCTTAATGAGCCTCTTGCTGATCTTTATATTTACGATTTCCTATCCGATAAAAGAAATGAAACTTATGCCTATTACTTAGAACATTTAGCTAAAAAACCAGACTACTACAATGCACTTCATCAGCGGCTTAAAGCCAAATACCCAGATACTCCATTTACCCGGCTTTACGAGACTGAAATCGCTATTGATAAGAATTTAACATCTTCAGCCAGTGATATGGACTCTTATTGGAAATGGATATTGGGTCTGATATTAAGTTTATCTCTCTTGTTGAATATATTCCTAATAGCAAATAGGCGAATCATCAAGAAAAAAGAACGAGACAACAGTTTAAAAAAACTCACTTCCCAAGAGCAAAAAATTGTGCATGAGATTTTAAAGGATAAAACCAACAAAGAAATCGCTTCAATCTTATTTGTTAGTCTTAGCACAGTTAAAACGCATATAAATAATCTTTATAAAAAGCTTGGGGTTTCCTCAAGGGATGAAATAAAAGCATTGTTTTAGTAATTCTACAAAATCCACCCCCGGTCTAGTTCGCATTTCCACCTCTTCAAATCGCAAGTAGTTCGGTCTTTTTATCAATTTACGGTCCAAATTATAAATTGATATCCCATGAAAATTTTCATACCCGCGCTGCTATTGCTACTTTCAGCCACGATTTTATTTTCGCAAGAAATACCGACAGAAATTAGAATTAATAACCAAGCTCCATTTTTGATTGGAAAAATTCAACCTAAGGATCTTACATCAAATTCATATCAATCTTGGTATAACACTAATTATAAAACATATAAAATAAAAACATCACGTATTACTGTTCTAAAAGAAGAACTATCCCAGTATCATATCCTAGTTTTTATGGGCACTTGGTGTGGAGACAGCAAAAGAGAAGTTCCCAGATTCCTTAAAATTTTGGAAATGGCAAACTTTCCCATGCAAAATTTAAAGATAGTTGCCCTTGACAAAAGAAGATCCCACTATAAAAAGAGCCCAACTGGAGAAGAGTGGGGTTTACAAATTAAACGTGTACCCACTTTTATATTTTATAAAAATGGCAAGGAAATTAATCGTATTGTAGAACGCCCTTTAGTTTCTTTAGAGGATGACATGAAAACAATTATTAGTAAGCAATCTTATATTCCAAACTATTCAAAGTCCTTGCATTTTGATTGATATATGTTTGTAGTTTAATATCTCAATAATGAATGTTGCTTTAGGGCAACATTTCTTTTTTTTCGAATTGACGGATTAAAGCATTGTGCCTATATTTGCAGCCTTAATAGCGTTTTATGCAACTTTCAGAACAAGAGATCGTCAGAAGAGAAAAACTAGACAAACTAAGAGATTTAGGAATTGATCCTTATCCCGCAGCATTATATCCAGTTAATACAACTTCAAAGAATATTAAAGAAGCCTTTGTTGAAGGAAAATCGGTTATTATATCTGGCAGGTTATTACGCAAAAAAATTCAGGGTAAAGCCTCTTTTGCTGAATTACAGGATAGCGAAGGGCGCATTCAGGTCTATTTTAACCGCGACGAGATTTGCACAGGTGAAGATAAATCGAAATATAATGATGTTTTCAAAAAGCTTATTGATCTTGGCGATATTCTCGGTATTGAAGGAACGCTTTTCACCACACAAGTTGGGGAAAAAACTGTGCTGGTAAAGGATTTTAGTTTGTTAAGCAAGGCATTGCGCCCGCTTCCACTCCCCAAAGTAGATAGTGAAGGCAAAGTGTATGATGAATTCAACGACCCAGAATTAAGGTATCGTATGCGTTATGTAGATCTTGTAGTGAATCCACAAGTAAAGGACGTTTTTATTAAACGAACCAAAATCATGAGTACTATTCGGGATTTCTATAATGAAATGGGTTTTTTGGAAGTAGAAACTCCAATTTTACAATCCATTCCCGGAGGTGCTACCGCAAGGCCTTTTGAAACACATCACAATGCACTAAATATTCCACTTTATCTGCGTATTGCCAATGAATTGTACTTAAAACGACTTATTGTAGGTGGGTTCGACGGTGTTTATGAATTTGCAAAGGATTTTAGAAATGAAGGGATGGATCGTACACATAACCCCGAGTTTACGGTAATGGAAATGTATGCGGCCTATAAAGACTATCATTGGATGATGAATACAACCGAAAAGCTGTTAGAAAAAGTAGCTTTAGCCCTTCATGATACTACAACCGCTCAATTTGGGGATCATATGATCGATTACAAAGCACCTTATAAGCGTGTGGGAATTTTAGATGCCATTCAAGAACATACTGGTTTTGATCTATATCAAAAATCGGAAGATGAAATAAGATCTGCTTGCAAAGACTTGGGGATTGAAGTAGATGAAACCATGGGTATTGGTAAAATGATCGATGAAATTTTTGGTGAAAAGTGCGAACACCTATATGTTCAACCCACTTTTATTATTGATTATCCAGTAGAGATGAGTCCATTAACTAAAAAACATCGTGATAAAGAAGGCTTGACGGAACGTTTTGAGCTTATCGTTAATGGTAAAGAACTGGCAAATGCCTATACGGAATTGAATGATCCTATAGATCAACGAGAACGTTTTGAAGATCAGCTTAAACTTTCTCAAAAAGGAGATGATGAGGCAATGTTTATCGATCATGACTTTTTACGTGCATTAGAATTTGGAATGCCACCCACATCGGGTATTGGTATTGGTATAGACAGACTTACTATGTTTATGACTAATAATGCTTCCATACAAGAGGTATTGTTTTTCCCTCAAATGCGTCCAGAGAAGAAAGGAATAGAACTTTCCGATAATGAAAAAGTGATTTTTGAATTTTTGAAAAAGCAACAACAACTGCCTTTAACTGATCTAAAGCAACTAGCCAACTTAAGCAATAAAGCTTGGGATAAGGGAATCAAGGGATTAACTAAATTGGGACTTGCCAAGGTTTTCAAAGAAAATGATGTATTGATGTGTATGCTCCAGGAATAACCATTCCTTTGACATTCGTATTAATTATTTTCAAAACTTCTTGAAAAAGTATAGCTTAGGCGCTGTAAATAACTCCTTATGGAATTAAGTAAAAAATTAGGTCTATTTATAGGCCCTTTGCTTTTTGTAATTCTAGTTAATCTGCCTTTTGATATCATTTCTCCAAAAGGAGACCCTGTTATTGCTGTGGCTTTTTGGATGGTTATATGGTGGATTACTGAGGCCGTTTCTATATCTGTAACAGCGCTACTGCCCTTGGTGCTTTTTCCCTTATTAAAAGTTATGCCTATTGGAGATGTAGGAGCAAACTATGGCAGCCCTATCGTATTTTTATTTTTTGGGGGATTTGTTATGGCCTTAGCCTTAGAAAAAGTAAATCTTCATAAACGGATTGCACTGAACATTATTAAACTTACAGGAACTACTCCTAATAAAGTTGTTTTAGGTTTTATGATTGCCACGGCGTCTTTAAGCATGTGGATTAGTAATACGGCAAGTACCGTTGTAATGTTACCCATTGCTATGTCGGTAATACAGTTATTAATTGATGATGCCGATGGTTTTACCCGAGCAGATCGAAATTTCGCGTTATCTGTGATGCTGGGTATTGCCTTTTCGGCAAACGCTGGTGGTATCGCAACAGTTATTGGCACTCCACCAAATTCTGTATTAATAGGTCTTTTGGAAAACGAATATCAAATCGAAATTTCCTTCTTGAAATGGATGGTTATCGGAGTTCCTTTTTCATTCACAATGATTGCCATAAGCTATTTCGTATTGGTAAAGGTAATGTTCCCGAACAAAAATCTTAAGTTTCACGCATCTAAAGAAGTTATTCATGCTGAGCTAAAAAAACTAGGACCAACTTCCGGCAAAGAAAAGATGGTATTACTGATTTTCGGTATCACCGTTTTTCTCTGGATTTTCAGGACTTTGATCAACAAAATTTTCCCTGGTTTAGGGTTATCAGACACCATAATAAGTGTATTAGCAGCTGTTGGACTATTTTCAATTCCTTATAATTTAAAAAAAGGCGATTTCATTATTCATTGGAGGGATACTGAAAAACTAGCGTGGGGTATCCTTATTCTTTTTGGTGGAGGGTTGGCATTGGCAAAAGGTATGTCGGTAAGCGGTATTGTAGATATGGTCGCTGCTGCCATCGCAGCTAGTGAGGTAAGTATTCTTGTTACGGCCTCTCTATTAATCGTCTTGATGTTATTTATGACCGAATTAATGAGTAATGTTGCTTTAATTGCTGTCTTGGCACCAGTTGTAGCAGGAATCGCTATAGGGCTTGAGGTTCCAATATTATATTTACTGATACCAGTAACAATGGCCAGCAGTTGCGCTTTTATGCTACCGATGGCTACACCCCCTAATGCTATTGTTTTTGCAAGTGGTTTTATTAAAGTACATGAAATGGCTCGTGTGGGTTTTATTCTTAATATTATTGCTGTAGCCTTATTAATTGTGTTATTTCAATTTGTGCTACCATTAGTTTTTTAAAAACAAAACCTCTATGCAAACATAGAGGTTTTGAACTGACTAATTCAATAAATTAAACCATGGTCATGGTCTATTCGGTAGTGATGTTATCTATTCTACGAATAAAACCGCATGGACAGATATTTTAGCTAATCAAATAATTGGTATTAAGAACGTATGACCGTTAGCGTATTTGCTGTAGTCCAAAAAACATACCTTATTTATTACCTGTTCATTTTTTGACCCGAAATCGTAATTGATGAATTACTTATAAGACTACTGAAAACTTAAGTTGTTACAATATTTGGCAGTTTTTAACAATTTTAGTAAAAAAAAAGACCCTTGAATATCAAGGGTCTTGTCCTAACTAACTAAAAATATGTACTTCGTTATTTTGAATTTGCGTAAGGATCGAAATCTTTGGGCAAATATTTCGAAGTATCAAAACCTAAATCTATAATAGTTTCTTGGTCTTCTATATAATTTACACTATCAATGTTTAAAATTGATGTATACGGATCAAAATTTTCTGGTAAATACTTGTTTACGTCAAAACCAAGATCGATTACTTCTTCGTCTTCTATATATTCAAGGGTATTTACATCAAAGTAATAGGTGTAAGGATTAAAATCACTAGGAAGATAATCGTTAACATCAAACCCAAGATCAATAACTTCTTCGTCTTCCATATAGTTAATACTATCTATGGGCAATATTTCTGCATACGGATCAAAACTTTCCGGAAGGTACTTGTTTACATCAAAACCAAGATCGATTACTTCTTCGTTTTCTATATATTCAAGGGTATTTACATCAAAGTAATACGTGTACGGGTTAAAGTCTTTGGGAAGATAATCGTTAACATCAAACCCAAGATCTAAGATTTCTTCCTCATCGTCTTCAATAAAAGCTATCGAATTAACATTCAACTCTGCGCTTTCAACTTCTTTACGGATAAAACTATAGTCCATAGCTAAAACCGTATTGTCAACCGGTGTAAAAGTTGCAAATTCAGGTTCAACGGATATGGGTTGTTCTACATAAAGCGCTACAGATTCAACGCCTAAAGGATCTTCTTCTTCCTGAGCGGTAGTACTATTTAATAATACTAATCCGCAGATAAATAATAACTTGTTCATTTTTTGATTTTTGTGATGATTGATAAATATTTCGTTTGCTTATAAGACCTAAGCATCCCCTCTTTTGTTACATTAATTTGCAAATTTTAACAAAGTTCAAAGCAGCAAAAGCAGCTTTTTTGGACCATCAGTTTTAACATAAAATCCACTGGAATTATAGGCTAGCTTCATTCGATTATTCTTTTTTTTAGGGCACATAGCTTAAGATATAATTAACAATAAAATCACTTTATTTTTCGGTTCTTTGAGAACTTTTTAAATAAAATTCTATTGAAATGACTAAAAAATTACTTCCTAAACTATTATTAATTGTCTTCACGATGGGATGCTTCTTTACTTCGGAAGCTCAAAATCGAAAAAAGAGGAAAAAAAATGCTCCTACCGCTCAAGCCGCTCCTAAACCTAAAAAAGGAGCCATAAAACCTTACAATAAGGTAATTACTAAAAACGCAAAAACAGATAAAGGTCTATTTGATGTTCATGTTGTAGACGACAAACATTTTTATGAAATACCAGATTCGCTATTCAATCGCGAAATGCTCATGGTAAGCAGAATTTCCAAAACCGCTACCAATATTGGTTTTGGAGGTGGAAAAATAAATACACAAGTACTCCGTTGGGAGAAGAAAGCAAAAAAAGTTTTACTTCGTGTAGTTTCTCATGGTATTACCGCAGCAGACTCTTTACCTGTACATGAAGCCGTTGTCAATTCTAACTTCGAACCTGTACTTTTTTCTTTTGACATTAAAGCTTTTAAAAAGGATTCATTAAGTCCAGCCACTGTAATCGAAGTAGAAGATCTCTTCAAAAAAGATGTAAAGCCATTAGGCATGCCAGCTTTTAGAAGAAGACAATATAAAGTAACACGCTTAGATGAAAGTCGAGGGTATATTGAAAGCTTAAAAAGTTATCCTTTAAATATTGAGGCAAGACATGTAAAAACGTATGCCGCAGGTAGTCCTCCTTCAAATCAAAGCTTAGGTTCTATATCTATAGAAATCAACAATTCTATGATTTTACTTCCCGCTGAACCGATGAAACGTAGAAATTTTGATCAGCGAGTAGGATGGTTTGCACGCGGACAAGTAGATTACGGTTTAGATGTGCAACGTACTAAAACTGTTCGTTTTCTTGATCGCTGGAGATTGGAAGTAAAAGATGAGGATGTTGAAAAATACAAGCGAGGAGAATTGGTTGTACCTAAAAAACAGATTGTTTATTATGTGGACAGAGCAACCCCTAAACAATGGGTTCCTTATATCAAACAAGGTATTGAAGATTGGCAAGTAGCATTTGAAGCAGCTGGTTTTAAGGATGCAATTATTGCTAAGGATCCTCCAAGTAAGGAAGAAGATCCTGAGTGGTCTCCTGAAGATGTTCGTTATTCCGTTGTTCGCTATTTAGCTTCTCCAATTCCAAATGCTAATGGCCCTCATGTTAGTGACCCGAGAAGTGGTGAAATTTTAGAATCAGATATTAACTGGTATCATAATGTAATGCTATTATTACGGAATTGGTTTTTTGTGCAAACAGCAGCTATTAATCCTGATGCCAGAAGCGTAGATTTTAAAGACGAAGTAATGGGAAGATTAATTCGTTTTGTATCAGCTCATGAAGTAGGTCATACATTAGGTCTTCCGCATAATATGGGTAGCAGTGTTGCCTATCCTGTAGATTCTCTGCGTTCGGCATCTTTTACGAAAAAATATGGAACTGCTCCATCCATTATGGATTACGCTCGTTTTAATTACGTAGCACAACCGGAAGACAAAGGCGTAGCATTAATGCCAAATATTGGTCCTTACGATAAGCATGCGATTAATTGGGGATATCGCGCGCTTCTGGACAAAACTACGGATGAGGAAAAAGAAACTTTAGATCAGTGGATTTTAGAAAAAGCAGACAATCCAATGTATCGTTTTGGGAGACAACAATTTGGAGTTATCGATCCTAGCTCTCAAACTGAAGATTTAGGTGATGACGCCATAAAAGCAAGTACCTATGGTATAGCAAACTTAAAACGCATTGTACCCAACCTTATTGAATGGACTGCAGAAGATGGAAAAGATTATAGTGACTTACAAACCATGTACAATCAGGTACTTGGGCAGTACAATCGCTATATGGGACATGTATCTGCTAACGTAGGTGGTGTATATGAGTACTACAAAACTTATGATCAAGAAGGAGCTGTTTATACCCATGTAACAAAAGCACATCAAAAAAATGCATTAAAATTTTTACAAGATGAACTGTTTAAGACCCCTACGTGGTTAATTGATGAAAATATTTTTAATAAGACAGAACATGCAGGTGTGGTAAATCGCATTCGTGGTACACAAGCCAGAACATTAAATAATATCCTTGATTTTGGAAGAATGGCGCGGATGATCGAAAATGAAACTTTAAATGGTCGAGAAGCATATGCCCTTGTAGATATGATGAGTGATTTAAGAAGAGGGATTTGGAGTGAATTAAATTCTGGTAGGCGAATCGACACCTATCGAAGAAACCTTCAAAGAGCTTATATTGAACGTTTAGAGTTTTTAATGAATAATGAACCTGCACCTGTTCCAGCAGCATTTAGAAGATTTGTTACGCGAACAGGAGTGGACGTTAGCCAATCAGATATTAGACCTGTTGTTCGTGCAGAACTGCGAAATTTAAGAAGCGCTGTTAGGAATGCAATCGGTAGAACCTCAGATCGTCTAAGCAAGTATCATTTACAAGATGCTGTAGAACGCATTGACTTAATTTTAGATCCGAAATAAAAGCTGAATTTAAAGGCTCTCACTAAGAGGGGTGTTGTCTTCGCATTTGTAGACAACACCTCTTTTTTTATATCCAAATTCCATTCGTCTACACCTTTCTACCGCTCATCTACACCTTTCTTCTATTCTGCGTTTGTCGGTAATTTTTAGCGCTAACATCTCCTAATTTAGCTCAAAATCAAAACGCAAATCGTATGAACGCCTACAAATTAAAAAGTCTCTTTTATCTCATTGTCCTAGTAGTTTCTGCTTCATATTATAATGATATGGAACATGCCGAAGTCATAAATTTAGAAACGACAGTATTACTCCAAATGGAAAAACAAAACCTACCAAACCAGAGACATAGAAAGACACATTCAAAGGCTCAATAATTATTTCCCTAGAGTTCCCTCAAAGTTTTTGAGTAGAAGTGTTTGGTTTTTGGTGAAAAGGTGTTGCATATTTTGCAGCGCCTTTTTTTTGTATCTATCTGCAATTGCTATACAAACATCAATTATCCTTGTTTTCACAACATTAAATTCAGCTGCTATAGTACTTTTCTTATTTTTAGGAAAGATTAAACCCCAGATCTATGACCTACAAAATGAAAAGCGCGCTATACTTTGGCTGCTTTCTAATTTCTGCTTTACTATATTATGAAATGGATTCCCGTTCAGAATTGCAACCAGAACCAGTAGTAGTTGCCGATCTTGAACTTGAAGATCCTGAAGAAGAACTTGACGAAGAGGTTAGCGAATAAATTAACTTATAGCTCTTTAATTCTTTCAAAAAAAGTAATATCCTTTGAGAAACGCTTTGTTAAAAGCGTACTAAAATAGTATTGAATTTTAAACCAAATGGATCTTTCTAGGTCTTAGGTATAACAATCATAAAATTTAATAGTATGAAAAAAGTTATTGTATTACTTATATTATTTGCCGGTTTTACCGCTATTGCTCAACCCGGAAATCGTCAAAAACTCAGAGCATCGTATGCACAGATGACTCCAGAACAACACGCTATTTTACAAACTAAAAAAATGACTTTAGTGTTAGATCTGACTTCTGCTCAACAAGAAAAAGTACAACAATGGAATCTGGATAATGCGAATTATCGAAAAGAACATAGAGAAGCTCGCAAAGCTAAAAGAGCAAATGCAGATGGCAAAAAACCAACTACTGAAGAAATCTTTGCTGCACAAAGCAATGCATTAGATCATCGTATTGCTCAAAAAGAAAAGCTCAAAAACATCCTTTCCAAAGAACAATTTGCAAAGTTTGAAAAAATGCAGTTCGCTAAAAAAAGAAAAGCTCAAAAGAAAAAAGAGGATACTTCCAGATCAAGAAGACCAAGATAATATCATTCATACACAGTCTGGGTGCGCTGTATTTATTCCTAGACTGTGTACTTATTACTATTCTGAAATGAGGCTTTCGGATACAAGCGTCACAGCTTTAATAGTGTTATCTAAATCTTCATAAGATAAAGCATCATTCAAAAAGTAGCTTTCAAAAGCACTTGGAGGCAGGTAAATCCCTGCAGCTAACATTCCATGGAAGTATCGTTTAAAGGTTTCATTATTACCTTCGGCAGCAGACGTAAAATCTACTACAGGATGCTCGGTAAAATGTACCGAAATCATAGAGCCATATCTGTTTATTTGATGTGGTATATTTTTAGCCTCTAAAACTTCCGCGATTCCTTTATGAAGGTATTCTGTTTTTTCTTCCAGTCGTTTAAAAATTTCAGGATTAGTATTCAATGTTGTAAGCATTGCAAGTCCTGCGCTCATCGCCAATGGGTTACCACTTAATGTACCTGCTTGATAAACCGGTCCTTCCGGTGCTAAATGCGCCATAATCTCTGCTCTTGCTGCAAACGCTCCAACCGGGAGTCCTCCTCCAATAACTTTGCCAAAAGTCACAATATCTGCCGCTATACCTAAAACTTCCTGCGCACCACCTCTCGCTAAGCGAAAACCTGTCATTACTTCGTCAAAAATTAATAAGATATCATTTTCAGTACACAAAGCTCTAAGCCCTTGCATAAATGCAGGTGTAGGAATAATACACCCCATATTACCGGCAATAGGTTCTATGATTATGGCAGCAATTTCTCCTTTATTAGCAGCTATTAATTCCGAAACGCTATTCAAATCGTTATAGACAGCCAGTAAGGTATCTTTGGCCGTTCCTTGTGTAACCCCAGGACTATTAGGACTGCCAAAAGTAACAGCTCCACTACCTGCTTGAATTAAAAAAGAATCAGAATGACCATGGTAACAACCCGCAAATTTTATTATTTTATCCTTCCCTGTAAAGCCTCTTGCCAGACGTACTGCACTCATGCAAGCTTCCGTACCACTATTCACGAAACGAATTTTATCTATATTGGGCACCATACTAACTGCTAACTTAGCAAGTTCGGTTTCAATAGCTGTTGGCATTCCAAAGGAAGTTCCTTTCTTAGCCTTTTCTACTACTGCATCAATAACAGGTTCATAAGCATGCCCTAGAATTAATGGCCCCCATGAGGCGATATAATCAATAAGCTGATTCCCATCTTCATCGTACAAATAGGCTCCTTTAGCTTCTTTTACGAAAATGGGAGTCCCTCCAACTGCTTTAAACGCCCTAACCGGTGAATTTACACCTCCAGGAATATATTGCGTTGCTTCCGTAAATAAGGCACTACTTCTTTTGTAAATCATTTACTTATTGATTTTTTCTTGTTTTACGATTAGTTTACGTCCCACGGACAAGTTCGTATCCGTCATTTTATTCAATTTCATCAGTTCAGGAACGGATATAAAATACTTTCTGGATAGGGAGTATAACGTATCTCCTCTGACTACCACATGTGTAGTATAGTCATAGGTTTTTACTGGTTTTTCTTTAATCCCTCCACGCTTTAGAACGGCCGTATCATACGCTACTAATTGATATTGTTCAATTAGAGCTATCAACTTCTGAGGGTATCGCTTATCTGTTGCATAACCTGCTTCGCGCAGACCTTTAGCCCAACGTTTATAATCATTGCTTTTATAGTCAAAAAGAAAAGCGTATCGTGCCCTGGACGAAAGGAAAATACTATGGTCCCGAAACGAGTACATCGGATGGTTATATTTTCTAAAACATTCTCCTTTAGCATCATCATCGTGAAAATCATAATCCCCAGTCCAGCCTTTATGACATTTTATCCCAAAATGATTATTGGTTTTTAGTGTAAGTTCTCCTCTTCCTGATCCACTTTCCAGAATTCCTTGTGCCAGTGTAATACTAGCAGGTATACCATATGCTTTCATCTCATACTGGGCGATTTCGGCAAAGGTGTTGATATAATCTCTTGTAGACTTGATGGGGAATTTTACAAATTTACCATTATCCTCAGGCAAAGGATAGGCATCTTTTGTACTTGACGTTGTTCCCGAATTGCTCTTAGGGTATCGTTTGGTTTGCGCAGTTTTTTGTTTATTTCTAGCTGCTATTTTACGCCTTTTAGCGCCGCAACTTGAAAGAAAGGCGGACAGTAGTACAAAAAGTATAAGTTTCTTAATCATATAGTTAATAACGGTAAATTTTTCTTTTTCAACATGGTATTCATACCAGCGATTCCTTGAAGGCCACCACTATGAATCATTAAAATTTTAGTTTGGGGACAAAAATGATCTTTTTTAATCATCTCAAGAATGCCAAAAACCATTTTCCCCGTGTATATCGGATCTAAAGGGATTTTTGTTTTCTCTTTAAAGGTATTTATGAAATGAACTAAATTTTCTGAGACCTTTCCATAACCGCCAAAATGATAGTCTGTTACCAAACTCCAGTTTTCTTTTTTAGCAAATTTACGAATATCTTCCCTTAAAAAATCTCCTTTCAATGCAGGAAAACCTAAAACTTGCTGATGATTTGCAGCGCTATTACTGATACCTGCAAGAGTTCCTCCGGTACCTACCGCACAGCAAACGGTATCAAATTTCACATCTTCTTTGGTTAAAATTTCTTCACATCCTTGTATGGCATCAGCATTAGTTCCTCCTTCCGGAATACAAAAAAAAAGTCCAAATTCTGTGCGTAGCTTATCTTGAAAAACGTCTTCCTCTTTTTCTCGATAGTCTGCTCTGCTTATGAATTTAAATCGCATTCCTTGTTCAAAAGCAAATTGTAGTGTAGGGTTTTCGCTCCATTTTTCTGCAATTTCTAATCCACGTATTACTCCGATGGTTTTAAATCCATATATTTTTCCAGCGGCAGCTGTGGCAGCTATATGATTAGAAAATGCACCTCCAAAGGTTAGCAAGGTTTGATATTTTTCCTTTTTTGCTCTAGCTATATTGTATTTAAGCTTACGATATTTATTTCCAGAAATGTGCGGATGCAAGGTATCATCACGTTTAATAACAAGACTAATCTTTTTTTTAGTCAAAATGGGCAATGCTATCGATTGATTTATACTTTGCAATCTTCTATCACCTTAAATAGTTTAAAAAACTAAAAAATTTACGCTGTTGCAGATAACATAGATCCCGTTCTTTGCAGTAAGCTTCTCTTTCAAAACTTATATTTTGATAAGCTTTATAGGCATCTCCATACTTTAAAAATCGAACACTCCATTCCAATACATACCAAATATAAAAGGGAATAATTAGCAGTTCTTTTTGTTGTTTTAGGTGAATTTTTTCATGATTAATAAGTATGGCATCTGCCTTCAAAGCAGGGTTTTTAAGAAAAATAAAGGGCCAAAGTGAAAGTCCTACATAATTCTTATAAAAAAAATGTCTGAAAATTAGTATCATGATATCGTTGCACTACCTAATAATCAAAGATAAAAGTAAAAATGTCAAATTTATAGCACATAAAAAGATATTACCAACAGTTTTTAGTTGCTCATAGTTAATCTAACTCACCTTAATTTAAAGGATGCAAACCCAATTTCAATTGCACTTATTAACATAGAATAATGTACTTTTAACTGATGAAAAAAATAATCCCCTTAGAAGAAGGTGACTTTTATCTATCGGAACAAGGTTATAAGGTATTCACTAAGCAATTCCACCTAAAAAGAGGGTATTGTTGTGAAAGTGGCTGTAGACATTGCCCTTATGGCTATGATAAAAAGACAGATTCAAGGAACTAAAAACTAAAGGTTCGGCATGATTTTTGAGACTATAATCCAGATGTTATAAACCTTTATTAACTCCAAAAAAATAACTGTTATGAAGAAAATTAAAATTTTAGCGCTCCCCTTACTGGCCTTATTACTTTTAAGCTCGTGTGTATCCGTACGCGTATTGGCCGATTATGATAAAGAAGCGGATTTTGGAACGTATAAAACCTATGCTTTCTATAAAACTGGTATTGACAAAGCGCAAATTTCGGATTTAGATAAGAAAAGAATTTTAAAAGCGATCGATACTGAAATGGCTTCTCGAGGCTTTGTAAAATCTAATGATCCAGATATTTTAGTAAGTATTTTCACTAAGGAAAGAGAACGTGTAGATGTTTACGGCAATAATTTTGGAGGTTACGGAGGATTCGGATTTGGCGGTTTTGGATTCGGTAGATTTGGCGGTTTTGGTGGATTTGGTGGATTTGGTTTTCCTTATTATGGAGGAGGGTTTTATGGCGGCAATACTGTTAGTGCATCAACAGAAGGATCTTTATTTATAGACCTTATTGATACTAAAAATAAAGAATTGGTTTGGCAAGGTCGTGGGGTTGGCACGCTAAACAATACAGATAACATTGAAAAGAAAGAACAGCGAATTAAAGAGTTTGTTTCTCAAATTTTAGAGAAGTATCCTCCTCAGATTGCTGCAAACTAAAAATCTAAACCGCCTTACAGGCGGTTTTTTTTATTCCTTTATTTAGTCCAAAAAATCTATGGGTGTATTGATTGTGTTTTCCTGATACTGAAGGGTCCATCCCATAGCTCTTGTTAAAACATAAAATTTAGACAATTCTGTCAACAATCGATTTTTTGCGTTTTCCTTTAGTCCTGAGGCTTCAATTTTTTGAAGTAAACGGGTATTTATATGTTCTTTTATCGTATTGTGATCTTCGGCTGTAAAACGATTAAAATAATCAGCACTAATATCATAATACTCAAAATCTGGATTTATGGTTAGTTCCGGCTCCGGAATGGAAATAATAGTTACCGTTTTCGTAGCCTCATCGATCTCAAAATCTAAGGCATTTAGGTCGTATGCTATGTTTACCTTGGCATTTACAACAATAAGTGCTTTTTTTTCGGCCGTTAGCAAATCTCCCAGAAGTTTTTGAGAATCCTTATAATTATATACTTCAGCAAAATGTCCTTCCGTTACAACTAATTTTGCTACATTTTTTAGTTCTTGTTGAATAAGCATCGTTTGCTCCGAAACGTGTTTTTTATCTTGCTTGTCATCGATACAAGATCGATATATGAGGACTGCAGCAAATGCTATAATAATACCAATACTAATTTTTCTCATTGTTTCAGTTGTCTTTACAAAATACGAGAAACCTTCTTATTTTATGTTTCAAAAATAATATGGGGATATGTTTTACGGATATTGGTGATTTTTTCGGCTATTCCCTTTAAAAAAAACTGATGTTGTTTAGATTTTTCATTAAACGGTCGATGTTGCAATCCTTTTTGAATAGCTGCGATTTCATCGAGTACGGCATACACTTTTTCCGAAATCCATGTAGCCTTAAATCGTTCCCAAATATAATCAACCGCCGTTTGGTTAGGATGTATCATATCTTCCCCATAAAAGCGATAATCCCTCAATTCATCCATCATTACTTCATAAGCCGGAAAATAGGTCACATTTTTAGAATTAACTGTATGATGCACCGCACCAATTAAATGAGATTTACCTCGCTGATTTTCTACAAACCCATCTTTCAAATGCCGAATTGGAGAAACTGTAAGTATAAATTTAACTTTTGAATTATGCGTATGCACCAAAGTTATAATCTTTTGTAAACTCTCTTCAATTTCCATCGCAGGTGATAGTTCTTTAGAAAACTCTTGCTGCGGGGTTTTATGACAGTTTGCAACAAAATTTTGCGTTTTCATATGACGATAACCCCAAGCAGTACCTAAAGTTAGAACGATATGTGTTGTGGTTTTGAGATAGGTGCTTAATTCTTCTAGTTTTCCGTTTATTGTTGCTAACAAATCGTCTTTAGAAGGGTTACTTAGCGAAGAATGAACATCAAAACAATGCCATCTTTCATTTAAAAAGAAGACATCAGCATCCGTATATTTTTCTTGCGTAATAGCATAGCGAAACATCTTGGCTATTGCTTTAGGGTGGAATAAAATACCCAATGGATTCTCGAAGATTTGAAATTTATGATGGGCTAATTTAACCCCCAAATTCTGAGCAAAACAAGAACCTACCAACAAAATTTTACTATTATAATCAATAACAGTGGCCGCTTTTATTATCGGAATCTTGGTTTGTAGCTTCATAGATTTATGCGCTTTGTTTTTCTTAATCCGCGCCGTTTTATCTTCACTGCATATCTAATTAAGGTATGATTTAGCTTGTTTTAAAGCCTCATCAATACCACCAGGATTTTTACCTCCCGCAGTAGCAAAAAACGGTTGTCCACCACCACCTCCTTGAATATGCTTTCCTAATTCTCGAACTACGGTTCCTGCATTCAAGTTTTTAGTCGCCACAAGTTCCTTGGAAATATAACAGGACAATAACGCTTTTCCTTTATGTTCTGCTCCAAAGAGCACAAAAGTATTAGCTGCCGTACTTCCTAAATCAAAAGAAAGGTCTTTCATCCCAGCAGCATCAAGGTCTACTTTTACGGCTAGAAATTGAATCCCATTAATATTTTCGAAAGCATTTTGAAGCGAAAGTTTTAACTGCTTCCCTTTATCTTTCAATAAACGTTCCACTTGTTTTCTTAAACTGTTATTTTCTTCTTGTAGTGTAACTACTGCTTTAACAGGATCCTTAGCATTATTCAATACATCCTTAATTTCAAAAAGGCTTCGATTGTTATCAAAATAAAAGTCTTTTACCGCATCATGGGTAATCGCTTCGATTCTTCTAATCCCAGCTGCCACAGCACTTTCTGAGCGAATTTTAAAATGCCAAAGGTCTGCAGTGTTGTCTACATGGGTCCCACCGCACAGTTCAATAGACTGTCCAAAGCGTATGGTGCGCACTTCATCCCCATACTTTTCTCCAAACAAAGCCATGGCACCTTGTTTCATTGCTTCTTCTACGGGAAGTTTTCGGTGTTCTTCTAATGCTAATCGACCTTCAATTCTGGCATTCACAAAATTCTCAACTTCTCTGAGCTGATCTATGGTTAATTTAGAAAAATGTGAAAAATCGAACCGCAAATATTTTGAATGTACCGCGGAACCTTTCTGTTCTACATGTGTTCCTAGAACTTCTCGAAGTGCCTGATGCAACAGATGTGTTGCTGTATGGTTACTTGCTGTACGTAAGCGTTGTTTTTGGTCCACTACCGCCTTAAAAGATCCATTTATTTTTTTGGGCAGATCTTTAGCAATATGGATAATTTCATTATTCTCTTTCTTAGTATCTACAATATAAATTACGTTACTATTCGGCACCTCTAAATAACCTTTATCACCTACTTGTCCACCGCCTTCCGGATAAAAAGGAGTGGGATTGAACACCAACTGGTATTGTTCTCCCTCCTTTTTAGATACCACTTTACGGTATTTGGTAAGTCGCACATCGGCTTCCAACGAATCATATCCTATAAATTCTTGTTCGATATCTTTTTGCAGCACAACCCAATCTGCTTTAGAAACTTCTGATGCAGATCGAGATCTATTTTTTTGCGTTTCCATGGCTTTGGTAAAGCCATCTACATCCAAGGTATATCCCCTTTCGCTTAGAATTAATGCTGTTAAATCTATTGGAAAACCATAGGTATCGTACAATTCAAATGCTTTTTTACCATCTACTTCTTTCCCTTGTAAGTTATTGAGTATTGTATCTAGTAAACTTAGGCCTTGTTCTAAGGTATTCAGGAAGGACTGCTCCTCTTCCTTAATAACGTTTTGAATTAGTTGACGTTGTTCTTTTAATTCTGGAAAAGCACTTCCCATGCTTTCGGTTAAAACCCCTAGTAGCCGATACATAAAGGGTCCTTTAGTTCCTAAAAAGGTGAATCCATATCGAATTGCCCTCCTTAAAATTCTTCGAATTACATAACCAGCACCCGTATTGCTTGGTAACTGACCATCTGCAATAGAAAATGCAACCGCTCGTATATGGTCTGCTATAACACGAATGGCAATATCGATTGCTTCATCGCCTCCATATCTCGTGTTTGTTATAGTTTCTATTTCCCGAATAATTGGAGTAAAAATATCGGTATCATAATTAGATTTCACCCCTTGCAATACCATGCATAACCGCTCAAAGCCCATTCCGGTATCTACGTGTTTTGCAGGTAAGGATTCTAAACTGCCATTTGCCATACGGTTGTATTGCATAAAAACCAGATTCCAAATCTCCACCAATTGTGGATGATCCTGGTTTACCAGACTGGCACCAGGCACTTTAGCGCGTTCTTCATCCGAACGAATGTCTACATGTATTTCGGAGCAAGGTCCACAGGGTCCTTGATCTCCCATTTCCCAGAAATTGTCTTTCTTATTTCCAAACAATATCCGATCCTCTGCTATAATAGCTTTCCAAAGTTCCAACGCCTCTGTATCTTCAGCTAAGTTATCCGCATCATTACTCCCTTCAAAGACGGTAACATACAAGCGATCTTTATCTATTTTTAAAACAGCCGTTAATAACTCCCAGGCCCAGGCTATTGCCTCTTTTTTAAAATAGCCGAGATCTTCTTTGGTATTCGCTTTCGCTGATTTTCCAAAACTCCAGTTCCCCAGCATCTCAAACATGGTGTGATGGTAAGTGTCCTTTCCTACTTCTTCTAGATCATTATGTTTTCCACTTACCCTTAAACACTTTTGGGTGTCCGTTACACGTTGTGCTTCAGGAGAATTGTTACCAAGAAAAAACTCTTTGAACTGGTTCATTCCGGCATTTGTAAAAAGTAAAGTTGGGTCATCTTTTATGACCATTGGAGCTGACGGTACAATTTTATGATCCTTAGCTTTAAAAAAGTTTAAGAATTGGTTTCTAACTTCTTGGGATTTCACAGGCTTGGTATTTTGTCCTTTGTTCTTACTTTTTTATCTTGTTAAATCATATAAAATAGGTAAGATCTTACCTATGATTTATAGAAAACTAGTAAGCTTTTTATAAATTTAACAGTTTCATCAAAACAATTTTTATATTTGTTTGTTCTGATAAAATTAAAGCACAAAAATAGGATAAAATCCATTCATGTCTAAAGTAAAATATTATTACGATCCTGACACGCTATCTTATCGTAAGATAGAGCCTAAGAAGTCGCGGAAAGTTCGAAACATTGTTTTCTTTCTTGTGGGATCTATATTATTTGGGTTTTTAGGTTTGGTTTTTCTTTTAAACACAAACTTAGTCAACACTCCAAGAGAACTTTCATTACAACGTGAACTGAAAAACTATGAACTCCAATTTGAGCTTTTGGACAAAAAAATGGAGCAGATAGAGCAGGTTTTGGGTAATATTGAAGATCGAGATAATAATATTTACCGCTTATATTTTGAAGCCAATCCTATTCCTGAAGAACAACGGCGAGCTGGTTTTGGAGGAATAAACCGATATAAATCTCTTGAAGGGTTTAACAATTCTGAAATGATTATTGCCACCACCCAACGGCTCGATATCATTCAGAAACAAATGGTTATTCAATCTAAATCTTTAGATGAAATCACAAAACTGGCGGCAGCTAAAGAAAAATTATTAGCAGCAATTCCGGCTATCCAACCTGTTAGAAACGAGGATCTTACCAGAATGGCTTCTGGTTTTGGCTGGCGATCAGATCCTTTTACAAAAGCTCGAAAGATGCATTGGGGAATGGACTTTACAGCACCTCGAGGGATACCTATATATGCCACTGGAGACGGTGTTGTTATACGTGCAGATAATAAATCATCTGGTTATGGAAAACACATACGTATTGATCATGATTACGAATATATGTCCTTATATGCGCACTTAAGCAAATACAATGTACGTAAGGGTCAAAAAGTAAAACGTGGAGATCTAATTGGTTTTGTGGGTAATACGGGACGCTCCGAAGCACCACATTTACATTATGAAGTATGGAAAAACGGAGATCGCATTAATCCCATTAACTTTTACTATGGTAGTTTAACTGCTGAAGAATTTGAAAATATGCTGAAATATGCTACTCAAGAAAATCAATCTCTAGATTAATGCATGTAGAACTTCCAGAAAAACGCTATTACGGAATCGGAGAAGTTGCTAAAGCTTTTGGGGTAAATACTTCCTTGATTCGTTTTTGGGAAAAAGAATTTGATGTTTTACAACCCAAAAAAAATGCAAAAGGCAATCGGAAGTTTACCCCCAACGACATCAAAAATCTTCAGTTAATTTTTCATTTGGTAAAAGAACGCGGGTTTACCTTAGAAGGAGCCAAAATACATTTGAAAGAAGAGAAGCAGAAAACGCTCTCCACCTTTGATATTATTCAAAAATTAGAACGGGTGAAAACTGAATTGATTAAAATTAAAAATCAATTGTAATTTAAATTTACGCTCCTTAAATAAACATATTACTTCTTGCGCATAAATACACTCATTGGAACACCTTCAAAATCGAACTCTTCTCTCAATTTATTCTCCAAAAAACGCTTATACGGTTCTTTTACGTACTGCGGCAAATTGCAAAAGAACGCAAATTGAGGATAAGGTGTAGGTAATTGCATGCAAAATTTAATTTTTACGTACTTCCCTTTGTAGGCAGGTGGCGGGTACCGCTCGATCAAGGGCAACATAATATCATTTAGTTTTCGGGTTGCTACTTTTTTGGATCGATTTTCAAAAACGGTTACTGCTGTCTCTATGGCCTTAAAAATACGCTGCTTGGTAAGTACCGATATAAAGAGTATTGGAACATCTGTAAACGGCGCAATCGCTTTTTTTATTTTTTGTGTATAATCTTTTACGGTATGGGTATCTTTAGCAACTAAGTCCCACTTATTTACCAAAATAACGATGCCCTTATTATTTCGTTGCGCTAGCCAAAAGATATTTTCTACCTGCCCATCAAATCCTCTTGAAGCATCTAAAACCAATAAGCAAACATCGCAATGTTCGATAGCCCGAACGGAACGCATTACAGAGTAAAATTCTAAATCTTCCTTAACTTTTGCCTTACGTCGTATTCCTGCTGTATCCACAAGATTGAACTCAAATCCAAAGCGATTGTATTTGGTGTCAATACTGTCTCGAGTTGTTCCAGCAATATCTGTTACTATATAGCGATCTTCACCAATTAACGCATTGATAAAAGATGATTTCCCTGCATTGGGTCTTCCTACTACTGCAAAGCGCGGTAGTTCATCCTTTTCTTCAACAGTTTCTGGCAAAACTTTTACCAACTCATCTAGTAACTCTCCTGTTCCACTACCGTTTATGCTAGAAATAGGAAAGTATTCTCCCAATCCCAAAGCATAAAATTCCACCGCATCTTCCAAACGTTTAGCGTTATCAACTTTATTTACGGCAAGAAAAACAGGTTTATCTACTCGTCTTAGTAATTGTGCAACATCCTCATCCATTCCGGTAATTCCGGTTTCTGCATCCACCATAAAAACTAACGCATCGGCTTCATCTATTGCCAATTCTACTTGCTTATCTATCTCCTGTTCAAAAATATCATCACTACCAACTACATATCCCCCGGTATCGATTAGAGAAAACTCTTTCCCATTCCAATCACTTTTTCCATAATGTCTATCTCGGGTAACACCGCTAACCGCATCAACTATAGCCTCTCTACGCTGAATAAGTCTATTAAAAAAAGTAGACTTTCCTACATTTGGTCGTCCCACAATGCCTACGATAGCACTCATAATTAAAAATTTGCGCAAAGGTATTCAAAATAAGTAGGTTAGAAAGCATAAACTTCGCTAATATATACCCACAGATTGTAACATGAAAAAAGTACGAATATTTAGAATATTATATAAGTTATCAGAAGATCAGACCTGTTATGGTTTCAATAAACCTAGTATTAAATCTTATTATCAAGTAAATTAAACTGATCTTTCACTTCTGATTATAACCAAAACGTTTCAACTGATTTGAATTACTCCGCCAGTTTTTATTCACCTTAACATAGAGTTCAAGATGTACCTGCTTATCAAAAAAACGTTCCAAATCTTTTCGAGCTTCTACCCCTACTTTTTTTAGGGCGTTTCCTTTATGGCCTATAATAATTCCTTTTTGAGAATCTCGTTCTACCATAATAACAGCACGCATGCGAATAATTTTATCATCCTCAAAAAATTCTTCCGTTTCAATTTCTACTGCATACGGAATTTCTTTTTTGTAATAGGTTAAAATCTTTTCTCGAATGGTTTCGTTTACAAAAAATCGTTCAGGTTTGTCTGTGAGCTGATCTTTGGGATAGTATGGAGGTGCTTCTGGCAATAATTCTATAATACGTTCAAATACCCCTTTTATATTAAAGTTTTGCAACGCCGAGATTAAATGTATTTCAGCTCCAGGTAGTTGTTGTTGCCAATATTGTACTTGCTCTTCTAAAACTTCTTGTTGAGAGGTATCAATTTTGTTTAATAAAAGTAATACCGGAATTTTACTGTTTTTAATTTTTTCAAAAAAACGTTCGTCTTTTAAGGCCTTTTCCCCAATTTCTACCATATAGAGCAATACATCGGCATCTTCAAAGGCAGATTTCACAAAATCCATCATAGAAGTTTGTAACTCATATGCTGGCTTTATAATCCCAGGGGTATCGGAAAGGATCACCTGAAAATTTTCTCCATTTACGATACCCAGAATACGATGTCTTGTGGTTTGCGCTTTGGATGTAATAATAGATAATTTTTCTCCCACAAATGCATTCATTAACGTAGACTTTCCTACGTTGGGATTTCCAATAATATTTACAAATCCTGCTTTATGATTTTGCATCCTTTAATTTTAAAAAGTAATTTTTCATTTTAGCGTTCACTTTAGGTGCTAAATACAATACGGCAATCATATTTGGAATCACCATTAGGGCATATGCCAAATCGATAAGATTGATCACCAAATCTACTGAAGCTACTGCTGCAAAAATTATAGTTGCCACAAAATACCAATTGTAGAACTTTCCAATTTTCGCATTGGTCAAAAAAGACAAACATTTTACGCCATAATACGAATAGGTAAATAAGGTAGATAATGCAAAAGCGGCAACAATGACCATTAGTAAAATATCCCCAATACCAAACAGGGATTTTTTAAAGGCAATAAGCGTCATAATAATACCATTGCTTTCGGCCTCCAAATAGGCACCGCTTAAGATAATTACAATTGCAGTAAGCGTACATACAATAATGGTATCTATAAATGGTCCTAACATAGCAACTAAACCTTCCCGAACTGGTTCATCTGTTTTCGATTGCCCATGATACATTGGGGCGCTTCCTAGACCTGCCTCATTGGAGAACATTGCCCGGCGAACCCCAATAATGACCAAGCCCCAAAAACCACCTTTTACAGCAGTCTCAAAATTAAATGCCTCAGTAATAATTAATTTTAAGGAGGGTAGTATTTCTGTTGCATTTGAAAACATCACCACCGCTACCGCTATAAAATAGATTAATACCATAAAGGGTACAATTGTTGTAGCCACTTTTGCTATTTTCTTAAGTCCGCCAAAAATAACAAAAGAGGTAATTACAGCCAGAACAATCCCAATAAGTAATTTCCAATTAAATATCCCTAAAGCTGCTATTGTCTCTTCTGGGTTTACTACGTTCATAAAGGTTTGGGTAAATTGATTCGCTGTAAAAACGCCTAAGAATCCAAAAAGTCCTGCTACACAAAAGAAGGTTGCTAAAGGTTTTGCTTTTTTTCCGATACCCTGTGTGATATAGAACATGGGACCTCCCTGTAATTTACCGTCAGAATCTTCTCCCCTATACATTATGGATAAGCTGCAAGAATAGAACTTGATACACATTCCTATAAGTGCTGTCATCCAAATCCAAAATACCACCCCTGGACCTCCCTGATATATGGCGATAGCAACTCCTGAAATATTTCCCAAACCTACGGTAGCAGCAACTGCTGCAGAGAGCGCCTGAAAAGAACTTACATCGCCTTTTGCATCCTTTTTATCATACTTCCCTGCAGTAATAGCAACCGCATGACCAAAATAACGATACGGCAAAAAACGGGATTTAAATACCAAGAAAAGCCCTCCTCCAATAAGTAAAATAAGCATGATCCATTCGGTATACGGGATCATTGCCGACAAGAAATTGTTAATAGCATCCATAAGTAACGAATGTAACCAATTCGAAAGTTTTGAAGAAGTAAAGCTAGAAAAAGTTAAGCTGGTCTGCCTACAAAGACGCTACTTTTAGTTCAAAAATCACCCTAATAAATCGCAAAGGGAAAAATATGTCAGCTTTAGGGAACAATTGACAATTTTTAAACTCTATAACCGCGCTATATTTGTTCAGAATTAAAAATCACATATAAAAAACAATTAATTATGGAAGCCACAATACAAGAACAAGAATTATTGACTAAAGTAAACGAAGTAACTGCATTATTAGGTCAGGGTAAATTTATCGAAGCTATGAACGGATATTTAGCAGATGACGTACAGTTGTTTGAAGGAAACAATCCAGCCAAAGTAGGAAAAGCATTCTGCATCGATGAAGAAGAAAAACTTTTAGCAACAGTAACGGCTTTTCATGGTTACAATGTAACTAGTGGACCAGCGGTACAAGGAGACACTACTTTTTACGAAGCTGTAATGGAATTTGATACAAACGATGGTACAAAGCACCGTTTTGAGCAAGTTGTGCGTTCACAGTGGAAAGATGGGAAAATTATAAATGAGCGTTACTACCACGCTTAATTGGTAATAGACGTATTCCAAAAGACTCCTACATTGCGATGCAGGAGTCTTTTTTTGTTAAATAAAAAGATGAAAATTCTTGCTAAACACAAAAAGGATCGTATCTTTGCAATCCAAAATAAATCTGTCGGCCTTATGCACCGGAAGTTAAAAGCTAAGTAGATTGTTTTGAAAATCCATATCGCGGGATAGAGCAGCAGGTAGCTCGTCGGGCTCATAACCCGAAGGTCACTGGTTCGAGTCCAGTTCCCGCTACTAGTAAGAACAAGGCTTTACAGAAATGTGAAGCCTTTCTTGTTTACTATGGGTACAGAATAGGTACAGAATTGAGTCTTTTTCAAAGCTTTAATAAATTTTACTGGAAATTGGTTAGAAACAGAACTAAGTCTTTTTTTAATATTGATGAAGAGGCCATTTCTAATGTAGACAGAGTTTAGAGTTTGTGAGTTAACTAAGTCAATTTATAACATAAGACCGTTCTCTTCAAGAGATTTTTTAAGCTTAGCCTGATTTTCCCAAAATTGCATTTCTATCTTCTCAATAGTTTCCTCGTATTTTGGATGATTTTGCAGTTGATTCATTAGTGGGTCTTTCTTCATAAATAAGAGTACCCAATATTGGAAATCATCTTCTATACTAAATTTATCATATGCTTCGATAGCCTTATCTGGCATCTCTTCATAGAGATAAAGTATAGCTACACTTGCCTCTTTGTATATTGACACATCCTTTTCAAGGTAGTCTTTATATTTTTTCAAGTATTGCTCAGCTTTACTAGAAAAGCCCATTTTTTTATAAGTGTATGCAATTTTTATATTCTCTCCAGGATACAGGTCAATTTTATTGGAGTCGAGAATGGCAATATACTTTTCATAATAGAATAATGCATTACTATAATCTTCTTGAAAATAATACATCTTCGCTAATTCTTGAGTAATGTCAGTACGTGTAGTATCTTTTTTCCACTCTATTAGCAATTTACTTGTCAAGGATTCCAAATCCCTATCATTAGCATAATCTATAAAGTTCTTTAAATAGGGAGCGTAAGGATTATTAGGATTATATCTCAAAGATTCTTCAATGTATTGTGAGGCTTCTTTAGCAAATCCATTTTGGACTAAAGCATTGCTCAAGTTTAGGTAGATAAAACTTTTAGATACAGAATCATTAGCTTCAATATTCAATTTAATGCCTTTTAAAGCATAAGTGAGATATTTATCTGTGTTCGGAACAACTCTAGAATATATATCAGACAGAATTAATACTACAGAAGACGCATTGGGATTGTAATCTAGTGCTTTTTCTAAGTAAGGTATTGCTAGTTTAAATTCGTTTGCATTTATATAATACAGGGCCTTTGCAATCAGAGGTAATTCAGAAGTAGAATCATATAGCAGGGCATTGTCAGCATACTCATTTAAATTGTCTAGATATTTTTTTTCAATTTTGTTTACATCTAAATAAAAGTAACAAATGGCAATTTGAGCATAAGCATTAGCGTATTTTGAATCTTGTTCTATAGCTTTTTCAAAATTGAGAATAGCTTTATTTAATCCTACTTCACTTTTTTCATTTTGATTTTCCAATCCTTTTAAATAAAAGTCATAAGCGATTATATTTTCTGTAGGCTTCTTATCAATAAGCGCCAATTCCTTTGGAGTTACATTTGCTTCTATTGCAAAAGCAATCTTTTTTGCAATAGTATTTTGAAGTTCGAAAACATTATCAAGTTGATATTTGTATTGTTCTGACCAAATAGGACTATCTTCATTGGTGTCTATCAATTGAATAGTCAGAAGTACTTCATTTCCTATTTTTTGTCCACTTCCTTCAACCAAATAGTTTACTTGTAATTCTTCGGCAATCTCTGAAACTGTTTTAGGGTTGCTTCTATATTTTTCCGTAGATGTTCTACTTATTACGCGTAAATCTTTAATTTTTTGAAGATTATTGCGTGAAGATTCCATAACCCCATTAATGAAGTATAAATTAGAATTGTCTTCACTTAGATTTTTGAAAGGTAAAAAGGCAATAGACTTTTCTTTATTTGCTTGAGATTCAAAAGTTTTGAATTGGTCTTTAAAAAAGTATATGATAGCAATTATTGATATGGTAGTGATTGCTATAATATATCTATTAACGTTCCGGTTTTTAATGACAGTTTCTTTTGTTTCTTCTTCATCTTTATGTTCTGCATTCCATTCTTCCTCTTTTCTGGTTTTTGTTTCACCTGGAGGATAGCCATAATATTCGCGATAACATTTTGTGAAATAAGACGGATTACTAAAACCAACTTCAAATGCAATTTCTGAAGCCGTACGTTCAGTTTCTTGTAACATTTTTGCCGCTTGCTGTAAACGTATTTCCCGAATAAATTGACTTGCAGACAAGTTGGTCTGCTTTTTTATTTTTCTGAGCAAACTAGAACGACTCATATTCATTTTATCTGCCAACTCTGAAACACCAAATTGCTCGTTAGAAATATTATCTAAAACGGCGGATTTAGCTTCCGATAAAAATGAATTTGAAGTATAGCCCGAGGTCATTTTTTTGATTAACTGAAACCAATATAAGTAAAATTTGAAAACAGACTTTGTTTAAGGCTGTTTTTTTACAATAGTATTAAATGCGCCATAATTTATAGTCTTGCCGCATAATTTATAGTCGTGCTTTAAACTTCATAATTACTGATTCATAACTGTTTACCCTTGCTTCAGGGTTGGTTGCATCTTTGTATCATCAAATCGAAACAATAATTCTTAAAAATTTAAAGTAATGAGAAACTCAATTAAAATTCTATCAAAAAGCTTGGCTATTGTTATATGTGCCATAGCATTTTCAATAACATCGTGCTCACAAAAAAGTGAAACTAAAAATACAAAGGACGCTTCCAAAAAAGAGATAGCTAAACCAAGTCAAGACATTCACGAAGCGATTATCACAAATAATTTCGAGGTTGTAAAACAGCACATTACAAATGGTTCTGATATCAATAAAATAGAGACAATGAGTGGTTCTACACCTTTGTTAACTGCGGTGACTTTTAACCGGCCTAAAATAGTAGCTGAGTTATTAAAAGCAAAAGTGGATTTATCAATTAAGAATAATGATGGTGGTACTGCATTACATACTGCTGCATTTTTTGGAAGAATAGAAATGGTTAAAATGTTGTTGGATGCTGGGGCTGATAAAACAATAAAAAACAATTTTGGGGCAACACCCAGAGAAACTGTGTTAGGCGAATTTAATGAAATGAAGCCTATTTATGAGATGTTAACCTTACAGTTGCAACCTATGGGCTTCACTTTAGACCTTAAAGAATTAGAGAAGGCAAGACCTGTAGTCGCAATGATGTTACAATAAATCCAATGTCTATATACTGTTTATAGAATTAATTGGCATATAAGTTATCATCTGTACGAAAAGTAAAACACCTAATTAAATCAATCAAAATCCCTTGTTATGACTATTGAAAGACGTTACGATATCGATTGGCTAAGAGTAATAGCCATAGCACTTTTATTAATATATCATATTGCTATTGTGTTTCAGCCTTGGGCTATGTTTATTGCTTTCTTGAGAAGTGACGAGATGTCTACGGCACTATGGCAACCTATGACTATGTTAAATGTGTGGAGAATACCTATACTCTTCTATGTGTCTGGTTTGGGTGCTTATTTTGCTTTGAGAAAACGTAACAATACCCAGTTACTTAAAGAGCGTACCACAAGAATTCTACTACCATTTTTGTTTGGAATTATTGCCATTACGCCTTTGCATATGTATGTGTTTCAAGATTATTACAATATGCCTTTAAGCTATTATGCGCATATGGGACACCTTTGGTTTTTAGGTAATATTTTTATCTATGTACTTATAGGACTTCCTTTGTTTTTCGCAATAAAGAAAGGAATGTTTTCAAGACTATTGTCTTTCTCAGAGAGACTGTTTAGCAATCCTTTAGGCTTATTATCGGTAAACATCTTTTTTATTGCAGAGGTATTAATTTTTCAACCAAAACCATTTGCAGTTTATGCACAAACCTGGCACGGTTTTGCAATTGGCCTATTGGCGTTCTTTTTTGGCTTTCTTTTTATGAAAACAGGAAAAGTATTTTGGAATACAGTAAAACGGTGGAAATGGTTTTTTTTGGGATTAGCTGCTATTCTATACACATTAAGATATGTAATCTTCGCTGCTGAAGGACCATCTTACTTAACAGTAATTGAGAGTAACAGTTGGATTTTCTCAATTTTTGGATTTTGTCATCAATATCTGAACAAGCCAAGTAAGGCGTTATCATATTTGAGTAAGGCAGCGTATCCTGTATATATCATACATATGATTGTACTTTATTTGGCTGCAAAATTAATACTGCCCTTTCACTTACCTGCAATAATCGCTTTTATAATAATAACCATAATTACTTTCTCTGGCTGTTACTTGATATATGAATTTATAATTAGAAGGATACCTATTCTTAGGCCCTTATTCGGTCTAAAACGGAAATTTAAAAGCCAAGTGCAAAGAAAATTAAAAGGCATTTAGGGTCGAGCTCTATACTTTATGCATCAATTCAATAAACTACAGAACCGTGATTAAATTATTTAGAAACAATAGACAAAAAATGCTGATTAATAATAAGTTCATCAACTATTTTTTCTATGCCGCAGGAGAAATTCTTCTTGTTATTATAGGAATCCTTATTGCATTGGCAATCAATGAACATTCAAACAACAACAAGAAAATAGAGTTACGGAGCTCGTATATCATTCAATTAAATGAGGAGGCTAATCGTAACCTAAAAAGGCTAACTATTCTAGACGACGAGGCGTCTACAATGCTTAAAGAATTAGATTCAGTGTTTAAGATGCTATTAAATAAAGACTATAATAACCCAAAATTATCCTCAAAATCATTTTTTCTAATTGTTTCTAAAAAGTTTTATCCAGAAACGATAACCTATGAAAATTTAAAATTTTCTGGTGATTTAAAGCTTTTTGATGATTTAAACTTACGGAATTCAATTTCTGAAACTTATGAAAAATTCAATCCTATAGAAAAACTTGAATCTTCTGAACAACAAGCGATTGAGGCCTATTATGAGAATTTTTTGATGCCAAAAGTTAAGTTTAGAAGTATGGGTATATCTTCAAATACTTATGGGAGAGATATTTATTTCGAAAATATGGTATTAACAAGAATGACTACTGTAGCACAAAACCAAGAGGCTTATAACAATGCAATTGAATCATTAAAAAAATTAAAAATCATATTTACTGAATTACAAAATAATAACTGACAATCTAAAAAATCACTTCAAATCTGCTTCTTGTATAGAATATTTGTTCTGTTTCTAAAAGTAGAACTTTAGAAAATCGAACTCTAATTAATTTTGAAAAGGAAAACTATCGTAGAAATAATAAATAAAAAGAACGAAGAATGAATTCTAATGAAATAATTTCAGATATCAAGCAACCAAAAAAGAAAACACATCCATTTTGGCGTTTTTTCTGGCTCACATTTCTTGTCGTTTCTCTTGGATATGCTTGGTACTCTTTTTACGCACCATCTAATGGAATTAAGTGGAGTACTGTTTCTAATCAGGAATCACTCATCAACAATTCCAATAAAAACACATTAGTGTTTTTTACAGCAGAATGGTGTTCGCCCTGTCGAATAATGAAACGAGAAGTATTCGCTGATAAAAAAGTTGAAGAGATTATGAATTCGAAATTCAGAGCTATACTGATTGATGTCGATAATCCAAAAACCAAAGAAATTGTAAATCAGTACAAAGCAAATGTGACACCAACCACAATCCTTTTAGACTCAGAAGGAAAAGTGGTTAGGCATATTGTCGGTAAAATTGAAAAAGATAAATTTCTTGAAATGCTTCTAAATATTTAATCTATGAGAAAATTTTTAATAAAAAACAATCAAAACAATCAAAACAATCAAAAAACGAATAATTATGAAATCAATTAAAATCAAAAAACGAACAATTATGAAAACAATCAAAAAACAAATCTTAGTAAGAATGGCTTGTGTTGCCTTTGCATTAGTATCAAGTATAACGTACGCACAGAGCACCACTCAAGAATCAACAACAGAAAGAGATGGTTTCATCTTCGAATTTGTAGCTGGTGGAGGTATTATCAGTTTAGAGGATAGTGCAGGTATTCAAACGTTCGATACATCTCAAGGAACATTCGTTTTTCCAGATTTAAAATTTGGCTATATGCTTAATGAAAGACTAGCTATTACTGCTTCTTTACCAGGAAACATCTACGAATTTCAAGATAACGATAGGCATTTTGGAGGGTTCATTCCTTCAGTACAATATTGGGTAAAAGACCGTTGGTGGATTCACGGTGGAATTGGTTTAGCCATAGATTCGCCTGCATTATATGATATTAAAGACAATGTAAATGACGATTGGAACTTTGGTTGTGCAGTTATGGCAAGTACTGGGTATGAAATTTACAAAAAGAAAAATTTCGCGCTTAATGTGCAGTCCAAATTAGTTCTGGGTCGTGCTAATTTAGATGGAGATGCTCATAGAGATGCAGTAATCTTTAATGTTGGATTAGGATTTAGCTGGCTATAAGCTTTCACTCGAATTATGCAATAGATTTTGTATTGCATAATTCGGGTCTTATTGGAATCATAAACAAAATTAAATAAACTATGATTGTAAATACAGAACAGAAAAATTTAATTAAAACCGCTAGAATAACTGGCTTATGGTATTTAATGATGGCTATTACAGGGATTCTAGGGTTTATGGTCTTTCATTCTCAAATATTTGTGTCTGGTAATCCTGAACAAACGCTAACAAATTTAGTAGAATTAGAATCTACAGCAAGAATTAGGTTGCTATTAGAGTTTGCTATCGTAATATCACAAGCACTTACCGCAGTTTGGTTTTTCAAGTTATTTAAAGATAATTATGACTGGGAAGCTTGGACTCTAGGTATATGGGGAATGGTAAATGCTTTAGCCATTATGATAAGTGCAATTTCAATCGCCTCAGCAATAGGTATTGCAAATTCTGATATAAGTGCTATGGAAGACAAAGTTTTACTAATTCAGGTTCTTCAAAAAATAGTTTCAAATGCTTGGGGTATTGGTGGCCTATTTTTCGGATTATGGCTATTTCCTATGGGGTACATAGTTATCAAATCTAAAAGATTGCCTGTATGGTTAGGAAGAGTCCTTATTTTAGGAGCTGTAGGCTATCTAATTTCTACAGTTATACGCTACGCCGGAATTGATTTTAGCTTCAATAAATTTCTTACACTACCTGCAACCATTGGTGAATTTTGGATGATTGGTTATTTGCTAATTTTTGGAATAAGACCTAATTATGAAGTAAAATTAAATTAAAACGGCACACAACAACAACGTGTGTAAAACCATTGGCAAACATTAAAACTAAAATTATGAATTATAAGCTTTTCCTATTAATTATAACACTTTTTATAACTCATACATCTTTTACTCAAAATATTGAACTAAATAGAGGCTCAGGTTTTTTTAAAATCAACGGAATTGGTAAACATCAAAATGATTCAATTACCATTTTTTATCATAAACCAATAAATTTCACTCGAAGTTCAAAGATTTTAATTGTTGTACCTGGCGCTGGTAGAAATGGAGATAGTTATCGAGATTCTTGGATTAAAACATCCGAAAAACATAGTGTTCTTGTTTTATCACCATCTTACCTCGAAAAAGATTATAATTATGGGGATTATCACCTTGGAGGAATTATTAAAGACTTAGACTTATCAAAAGGAGTTTCATTCAAAAAAGGCACAAATCAAGTTCACATTGATGAAAATATTATTGAATTTAATGTTGATACAAACAAAGGGAATTGGATTTTTAATGACTTTGATAGAATTTTTGAGCTAGTTAAAAATTCAACAAATTCAAATCAAAAAAAATACGATATGTTTGGCCATTCTGCTGGAGGCCAAATGCTGCATAGATTTGTTTTGTTTCAACCAAATTCTAAAGCTAACAGAATACTTGCATCAAATGCTGGAACATACACGCTTCTTGATTCTGAAATGTTCTACCCATTTGGAATAGAAAATGTAAATATTCCAAAGAAACAATTGAAAAAATCATTCAATAAAAAACTTGTTTTATTCCTTGGAGAACTTGATAATAATTTGGAAACAAAAGGTAGAATGTTAAGGTCAAAAACTGCAGATAAACAAGGAACAAGTCGAATTGAAAGGGGTAAAAATTTTTACTCTTTAAGCAAAGAATTATCTCAAAAATCAAAAATGAAATTTAAGTGGAAACTTGAAATAGTACCTAATGTCGGACATAATCAAAAAAAGATGGCAAAGGCAGCAGCAAAATATTTATATGAATAAAATATAAAACATTTGCTAACAAAGTGAATACTTCAATTACTTAAATTAGAAAAATGAAATATATTTTAATAATCAGTTTACTAATAATGATGGGATGCTCAAATACATCCAAGTCAAAAGTGGCATCAACAAAAAACGGGACTCAGGAAAATCTAACTGCCGTTTTAGAAACTATCTGGCAAACAGAACAAATACCAATTAGAAAAAGAGATTCATTAATTACTCTTTATGGTGTTGATGCAGAGTTGGTTAAAGAGCAGCAATTAATAATTGATAAAAACCATATAATTAATGAGAAGAAAGTGAAAGAGATTCTGGATAAATATGGTTGGCCAACAAAAGAAATGATTGGAGAACAAGGCAATTGGACTATTTGTAATGTTATACAACATTCAGATAATGAAGTTCGTATGCTATATCTTCCAATGATGAGACAAGCAGTAAAGGATAAGAAATTAGAACCACGATTCTTAGTCAGAGCAGAAGATAGAATCGCAACCGAACGAGGCGATTTACAAATCTATGGTGGTCAAATGAAATACTATCCAGAAACTAAGAGCTTTAACCTTTGGCCTGTTTTTGACCCAGAAAATATTGATACAAGAAGAACTGAAATTGGATTGGATTCCATTGCTGTATTCCTTAAAAATAGATTTGATTTTGAATGGAATCTCGAAGACCAAATGAGAAGAACAAAAGAATTTGAGTTAGCAAAACAAAAAATGAATAGTTCAACAAAAAAATAAAAACCCTATGAATGGACCAGACAAAAACAAAAAATTCCCACTTGAGAATTACGACAGACTTTGCTTCTTAAAAAATAGTGTAAAGAATCCCAATATTATAGTAGGCGACTACACCTACTATGATGATTTTGAGAATGTAGAGAACTTTGAGAAAAATGTGAAATACCATTTTGACTTTGTTGATGATAAATTAGTAATTGGGAAGTTCTGTATGATTGCTTCGGATGTAAAATTTATAATGAACGGAGCAAATCATTTAACAAATGCATTGTCAACATATCCTTTTGCAATTTTCGGTAAAGGTTGGGAAAATGCAATGGAAGGAAAAAATTATCCAAAGAAGGGAGATATTAATATAGGTAACGATGTTTGGATTGGCTATAACGCAACAATTATGGCTGGTGTAACCATTGGAGACGGAGCAATTATAGCAACAAACTCAACAGTAATTAAAGATGTTGAGCCTTACACTATTGTTGGAGGTAATCCTGCAAAGGAAATCAGAAAACGATTTTCAGAAGATGTAGTTATAAAACTATTAGAACTAAAATGGTGGAATTGGGATATTGAAAAAATAACAAAGAACATCCAGAACTTTACGGACAATAAAGTTGAGAAGTTAATCGAATAATTGGTTTAGTTCAGTTTTACAGAGACACGCTTTAGTGAGGCAAGAGTCAATTAATTTTATTCTAACTGAAGCCTTCAACCTTAAGTGCTACTATAATCGGCAATCTTATTACAGTTTTTTTTTGGCTAGGTGTATTGGAAACGTGGTTTGTTGGCGGTAATAATTGTACACATTGTTTGGGGTTTGGTTTTTCACGTTACAGGCTCACCCTATTTGTAGAAACCTTATTTCGATTCTCAAGTAAGAAAATTTAACAGCTTCATAAATTATCAATCAAAAAACGAGCAGTCAATGTTTTTCAAATCAAAAGAAGGAAAAGAAAAGATATTAAATCTCTATAATCAGAAGTTAGAGGAACTAAAGATTGAACATTCTGAAAAGCTCTTAGCAACAAAGTTCGGTACCACTAATGTTATTATTACTGGAGAAACAAAAAAGCCACCATTACTACTCATTCACGGTACTGGAGGTTGCGCACCATTAATTTTAGAATCTTTGCCTAACTTATCATCAAGGTTTTGTGTATACGCAGTAGATGTTTTAGCGCAACCTAATAAAAGTGCTGAACAAAAGTTAGATATGAAATCTCTTGATTATGGTGAATGGTTGTTAGAAGTCATTATAAAACTAAGTTTAAAAGATGTCACTTTGGTTGGTTTTTCTTTTGGTGGGTTAATTAGTTTAAAGGCACTTGAATTCAGTGAAATACTAATAAAGGAAGTCTTCTTAATAGCACCTGTTTACATTGTAAATGGTAATCCTTTACAAGGCGTATTTAAAATGTTTTTACCATTAAAAAAGTTTATGAAAACAAATAATCAAAAGCATATTAAAAAAGTAATGAACGCACTTTTTTCTGAATACGATGATTTTGCGTTAGCCTATATGTCAAATACATTTCAATATTGCAATATGGACTTTTCACCTTTGCCAATAATATCTAAAAAATCTGCTCAGAATATTAAAACACCAATTACTTTAATCGCTTGTGAAGGCGACATTATGTTTCCAGGAAAGAAAATGATAAGTAGAGCAAAAAAGATTTTTCCTGCCTTAAAAGAAACAATGATATTAAGAGGGTCTGAGCACGTACCAAATACAAAAGACTTTAAATTAATAGAGGAATTAATACTTCATAAATCCAGGTAGTATAATAAAAGCGATAAAAGATACAGTAAGCTTTCCAGCGCCAACGGTGATTCCAATAAATGATATGGAGTTAGAAGTATTTCAAGCCAGTAGAAAATTTCATAATATCAATCAAATGAGCTCATAGGAGATTTCGAAAGACTTCAGTTTGTTAAATTTCATTAAATTTATCACTGTATCTTTTTAAATTGAATTTATCGAGTTCTAATATAGCATCCATAGACAAATCCATTGCCGTATTGCCTTTTGTCAATATGAGCAATAGCATTGATAATGAGTATTTTTGTGACGGTCTTACGGAGGAAATTATCAATGCGCTGGCAAAAATTAGGGAATTGTCAGTTACTTCAAGAACCTCTTCATTTTACTTTAAAAACAAAAAAGTAACCTCACAAGAAATAAGAGAGCAACTAGAGGTATCTGTTTTTATTGAAGGAAGTATCAGAGTGTCGAAAGACACAATGAGAATTACGGTTCAGATGATAGATGCTCTTAATGATTTCCATTTTTGGTCAGAAACCTTTGATAGAAACCCAGAAGATGTTTTTGCTATTCAAGACGAAGTAAGTCTATTTATTGCCGAAAAGTTACGTGAACATATAGGTCATATTGAGATTGAAGACAAATTAGTTGAGCCCATTGATGTGCCAATTCATATTTATAGAGAATATCTAAAAGGAAGATATTATTTAATGAAAATGGGGTATGAAAACACGGTTAAAGCAATTTCAATTTTTGAAAGTATTATCCAAAAAGCACCAAACTTTCCGAACGCATATATAGACATAAATCACGGCTATACCTATATGGGAGCTATGGGACTAATGCCTGCTTTTGAAGGCTTTCAAAAAGCACAACCTTTTCTTAAAAAAGCGCTGGAACTTAATCCAAACCTTTATCGTTCACAATTGAATTTGTCTTGGATAGAATGTTGGCAAAACTGGAATTTAAAGCAAGCCTATTTGCACGCAAATAAAGCATTAGAAATTCAACCTGCCGATGAGATTTATCTTACGATTTCTAATTATTTAACGGTTGAGGGTAAATTAAATTCTGCTCATAATTATATCGATAAGGCCTTAGAACTTGACCCTTTCTCCGCAATGAATATTCATTACAAGGGCTTTTTATTGTACCTTCAAGAAGATTACAACGCGGCAATGCCATACTTTCAAAAAGCGTTAGCGTTAAATCCCATTTTGCCATTTCCACCACTCTATATTGGAGAATGCCTTTTGTTTACAAATAGAAACCAGGAAGCTTTAAGCTACTACAAAGCTTTAAATGGCGTCTCCATAAACGATTTAACGCAATTAGGTGGCATCACTATGTGCTATGCAAAAATGGGTGACATTGAAAAATGCAATGAAAAGATTGGTGAGCTAGAATCCAACTTAACATCCGAAAAGATGGATAAGGCCTTCAATTTTTTAATTCTGGTAAATGTTTTATTAGGCAATTACGACAAGGCTTTAGAATTCATAGAGCAAGCTTTTGAAAATCACCTTCCTCTAATTTTATTATTGAACACTGAACCTATTTTAAAGCCAATTAAAAACCTTGAAAGATTTAAAAAATTAATGGTTCAGGCTATACCAGATAACAATAACTACAAATCACAAAAAAAATATAAGCAAACCTTATTGAGTGATGATGAAATTGAAAGACACAGCAGTGAGTTGAAAAAAATAATGATGGAACACAAGTTGTACTTGAATCCAGATGTATCTTTAAAAGATATAGCTTCTTATCTCGAACTTCCAACGAATTATGTCTCACAACTTCTAAATTTAGGTTTTCAAAAAAACTTCTCTGAGTTTATCAATACCTATCGAGTTGAAGAATTTAAACAGCGTGTCCTATTAGAGGAAAATAAAGGTTTAACAATTATGGCAGTAGCTTACGATAGTGGTTTCAATTCTAAAACAGTCTTTAATACGTTTTTCAAAAAAATAGAAGGTACTACACCCAATTCTTATCTTAAAAAGAATAGAAAGAATTAATATTTTGAATAAGCACTAATTGATTAGTTTCGAAAAAACATTGTCACCTTAAATGCTATGGAAGTACAACGATTACAGAAAACCATCAACAAATATAATAGTCATTTGACCCAAAAATCAGGTGCTGCCTTTGGGGCTTTATGTGATGAACATAATTTTAAAAAAGGAACAATTTTACTAAAGCCCAATCAGAGCGACAACGCAGAATACATTCTTTTAAAAGGTACTGCACGAACCTTTTTAGTAAATACAGAAGGAGAAGAAATTACGCTATATTTTTTTGAAGAGAATACTATTATTCCCCCTTACGTAACCCGTACTGAAAACGGAAAATCTCTTTTGTATTGCGAAGCATTGACCGATTGTACTTTTGGCAAAATGAATGCCGGACAATTCGAAAGTCTAATGATAGAGAATCTAGAAATCAGAGAATTTGGGAATACGGTACTGAGACAAGAACTTCTAAATAAAGTTAAGAAAGAAATAAGAATGGCCTCTTGGACAGCGAAACAACGTCTCGAACAATTTCGTAGAGATTTTTCAATGCTCGAAAACGTTGTACCTCACCCGATGATAGCTTCTTATTTGGGTATTACCAATGTCTCTCTTAGCAGATTGCGAAAACAGGGCTGATTTACTTTTTATCATTTGTTAATGTAGCACCGAAATTTAGGCTGTTCCTTTGTATTCTAAAATCAATGTTATGCAAAGGTTCGAAAAAATCATCAGAAAAAATCTTCAGGGCAATAAAGTCTTATTGCTTTTTATTACAACAACTTGTATTTATCTTATAATGGTTTTGATGACCATACCAAAGGTAATGTCCTATGGCAGTGGAATGCGGTTATTAGATATGATGCCCACTGGATATGACTTGGAATATGTGAAAACTCTGTTTGAGGCTTTGGGTCAAGAAGGAAGAGAAGCATACCTACAAAAACAAATCCCTTTTGATATGATATACCCTGGTCTTTTTGCAATTACCTACAGTTTAATTTTGGCTTACTTCTTAAACAAAATAGATACGTTAAAAAGACCGTTTGTGTATCTCTGTATTTTACCTATTGTAGCAGGGTTAATGGACTATGCAGAGAACATTGGGATTATTTCAATGCTAACTAATTACCCAGAAATATCTAGTGCCGCTGTTACAATAACTGGTAGTTTCAGTCTTCTCAAGAGTATGAGCACTACCATTTTTTTTGTGATTTTATTTTTCGTTGTTATTACATTTGGAATTAGTACCCTAAGAAAATGAGAATCTTCAGTATAGCTAATGTCAACTACTCTTATTAAAGTTTATTTTTCAGATTAAAATATAAATTAGTTCCGTTTTCTAAACACGAACTTTTTTCGACTAATCCTACTGTAGATTTGTCTCATATTAATCGTAAAACGAAAAATTATGGGAAAGACTAGAAAAATTATACCAGGAGCACGATTGGCATTCGGAATTATATTAGGTTGTATAGTCGGCTATTTAACTTCAAATACAGAAGTATGGTTTGTTTTGGGTGTTGCTATTGGAGCTGCCTTAGAGTACGGAAACAAAAAAGCAACAACCAAATGATAAAAGAAATAGTTAGATTTCTAGAGCCAACGGTGATTCCAATAAATGGTATGGAGCTAAAAGTATTGCAAGCCTATAGAAAATTTCATAACATCAACCAAATGAACTCATAAGAGATTACGAAAGGTTTCAGTTTGTTAAATTTCCTTAAATTTAGGGCGGAGTCTTTTAAAATTGAATTTATCGAGTTCTAACATAACATCCATTGACAAATCCATTGTCGTTTTACCGTTTAAAAATTTAAGTGGCGACCATAGTAACGACTATTTTTCAGATGGTATTACCGAAGAAATCATAAACGCACTCACCAAGATTGAAGGGCTTAAAGTTACCGCTCGTACTTCTTCTTTCGCCTTCAAAAACAAGCCAACCGATATTAGAATTATTGGTAATGAGCTGGGAGTTACTAATGCAGTTGAAGGTAGTATTCGTATTGCCAAAGAACGTATTAGGATTTCGGCTCAGTTAACTAGAACAGACACCGGGTTTTTATTGTGGTCTGAAAAGTTTGACCGAAAGTTAGATGATGTTTTTGAACTTCAGGATGAAATAAGTCTTTTGATTGCTGATAAAATTCGCGAGAACTTTGGTCATATTGAGATTGAGGATTCTCTTGCAGAAGTTCAAACAGAAAATCTAACTTCATATCAATGGTATTTAAGAGGACGGTATTACCAACTTACTTGGAACTTAGATAATATGGAAAAGGCCATAGCATTTTTTGAAAAAGCAACAGATTTTGATAGTTCCTATGCTGACCCAGTTGTATCCATCGGATGGTGTTATGCTATTATTGCAAGTTGGGGGCATATTGATAGAAAAAAGGGCTTGGAAAAAGCTAATTTATATCTCGACAAAGGACTGAAGATGAATCCCAACTCGTATACCGGGTACTTTGGTAAAGCAACCATAAGTTTTTGGGGGAATTGGCAATTTGAAAAAGGTTTTCAGGAATTGCAACTTTGTTTAAATGAAAACCCACATTTTTCAGAAGGAAGGGAAGGACTTGCCGAACTTCTCACTGCTACAGGTTTTTTTGAAAAAGCAGCTGAAGAAACAGAGCAGATTTTAAAAATCAATCCGCTTTCACCAAATCATTATTACACAAAAGGTAATTTACACTATCTGCAAGGCGACTTTAAAACTGCACTTTCGTGTTTTGAAAGTTCCTTGAAACTTGACAACAGTTTTGATTTAAGTAGACACCTGAGAGTAGCCTGCTTATTGTTCCTTGAAGACAAAGAAGAAACATTGAGATATGCTAAATCTTTCTTAAACGATAAGGTTGTGACGATTGTTGAAGCAATTTTTAATTCTGTGAATAAGAACCAAGTTCCGGAGTATGACAAAAGTTTAGTGTCGGAAAATCTAAATTTAATGGTGTATTGGGATTTCTATTATCTCGTACATTGTCAAAAAACAGATGAAGCTTTAGAACGACTAAGGCAAATGGTAGAACAACGTATCGGGCAAATCATAAACTTTCAATTTGACCCGTTCTTAGAGCCATTGAGAAATACATTGGTTTTCAAAGAAATCCAAAAAGCTGTTTTTGGAAGTATTCAGCCATCTACCTTTAATATTGAAGCAAACAAAACAATTGAACTTCCAACTTTTACGCAAAAAGAATCTGATGAGCTTAAAAGTGCTTTAGACCAAACTCTTGGCCGCGAACAAGCGTTTCTTCGTACAGATTTATCGCTTCGTTCATTGGCTGAGGAACTAGCTATGCATCCTAATCGCTTATCAAAATTTATAAATGATAACCTCCAAACCAATTTTACAGAAATGGTAAATGGAAAGCGTTTGGAGCATTTTCAAAAGATAGCTTTGTTACCCGAAAATAGCCATTTGACCTTGTTAGGATTGGCTTATGAAAGTGGGTTTAATTCCAAAACGGTTTTCAATACCTACTTCAAAAAAGTTGCTGGTATGACGCCAAAGCAGTGGCTAAAAAATCAAGTATAGAATGATGTTCTACCTATTTGTAATTTACATTAGACTTCATAGGCAGTAGATTTAAGTGAAGCCTTTGCGGCCTCGTGAACTGCAAATACTTTAATCGATTTTGATTTTCCTTTTAATCCTTTAGCTCCTAAGTCTTTTAAAGTAAAGGCTTCCGAAAGTTTTAGCTTTCGCGAAAGCGGTTCAGATAATAAGAAATCCTCTTGTAACGCTGATGTCAATCCAAGAATCCTCGAAGTGGTGTTTAGCACATCACCTGTAAAGAAAATGTCCTTTTTTAGAGCTCCTATTTCACCCGTGGTTACTTGACCAAAGTGTAACGCTGCTTTGAAGTCTGGAATGGTATCATACTTCTTCTCAAAGTTCTTTTGTTGCTTTTGTAATGCAGTTTTCATATCAAAAAAACATTCAACACATCGGTTGTTCTTTAAACTTTTATCCAGTTTCCAAGTAATGACAATTTCATCGCCTACGTATTGATACACTTCACCATAGTTTTTTAGGATAGCATCCGAAAAACTGCGGTAGTAGTCTCTGAGTAATTTGAAGTAGGTTTTATGCCCCAGTTTTTCAGCAATAGTGGTGCTGTCCTTCATATCCACAAACATAAAAATGCGGTTTTCATCTACGGGTTTGTGATAGCGCCCCGTAAAGAAATTATATAAAATGTTTTGGCCTAGATTCTCGCTCACCTCGGCATACAGTAATGAAGCAAGAAGCGAAAAAAGTAATTGAATCCAAGTACTGATATGGGTTATGCTTGAAAAGAACTCTACATATTCATTCCAAATCTTTTCGCTAAACATAGACTCATTGGATACAATGCTAGCTGCCAATAAGTACAGTATCAAAACCAAAACAGAGAGGACAATAGTGTACAAGAATAACTTGCCAATAATCTTCTTAGGAAAACTTTGTCTTATAAATAGTTTATTGACGATGAACACTTCAATGCAACCTACAATACAGCCCACAATAAAAATGCTTATGGACGCGAAAATTACTATAGAAGGTGTCAATGGAACATCAGATTCAATAATGTCAGTTTGCTCAGGATTCACCGCATATTGAGACCACATTATTAGAGCAGCTATGGATAACCAAATGATTCCAAAAGGAAGTATGCGTTTAAGATAATATTTGTTTTTGGCTGATAGTGACATTATTACAAAGGAATCAAACTTTCAAATCAATTCATAGTAAAAAGTTCCGATTCTCATTCAATAGGTTCTGAATTTCATTTCAGAACGACTGCCCTTCCTTTCCAAAGCATCTTTGTACCATCAAAATTTTATTAATCAAAAAACAAACAATTATGACAACTATTATCAGAATTATTTTAGCTTCAGTATTAGCGCTACTACTATCTATTACAACATCGTGCTCTAACGATGATGATAATACAATGGTACAACCAACGCCAACTGGAATTCAAACTCCGGAGGACCTTACCACATACCTTGAGGAAATCATTGAAACCCAAGAAATCGCTGGTTTTGCAGTAAGTATCGTCAACAATGACAATGTTGATTACAAGACCTCATTTGGTTTTGAAAACATTGAACAACAACGCGATTTCAATAACCAAACGGTTATCAATATTGCTTCCTTAAGCAAATCATTTGTGGGTGCGGCTACGGCAAAAGCTATTGAACAAGGCTATTTTACTTTAGATACACCTATCAATGAGTTATTGCCTGTTGAGATTGTAAATCTTGAAAATCCAGATGCAGTAATTCGGGTAAGGCATTTGGTCACACATACATCGGGTATTGTAGATGACCAAAACACATACCTTCAAGCCAATTATTTCATATTACCCAATCAAGATATGAGCACAACTGGTGCTACTATTTTGACGAATGGTCTAGGTCTTGAAGTAATGAATCCTGTTTCGCTAGAAGAATATTTAGCAGAATACTTTTTGGAAGATGGAGGGTTATATGGCAATTCCAATTTTATCGATACAGAACCCGGTGAAGTATGGTCGTACTCCAATGTGGCTACGTCGCTAATGGGTTATGTGATTGAATCGGCGACCGAAGAGGATTTCGCTTCCTATGTAAAGACCCATATTTTAACACCCTTACAAATGAATAATTCCACTTTTGATGTAACAGAAGTGAACCAACAGGAATGGGCCATTCCTTATATAAACAAAAATACACCACTACCTTTTTACGGGAATCACGGTTATCCAGAAGGAAGCATACACACCACCAATGATGACTTGGCCAATTACCTATTGGATATGACCAAAGGCATCAAAGGACAATCTAATACACTTTTCGGAACCGCTTTTTACGAACTATTATTTACCCCTCAACTTGATGCCGGCATTGTACCCAACGGTTTTGCGGAAAACCACGGCTTGTATTGGTACAAAAAAGGGAATCATTGGGTGCACGGAGGTAATAGTTTAGGAGTGTCCAGCCATTTGGAAATTAAGGCAGACGGTAGTTCAGGCTACTTTGTCATTACTAATATGGATGGTACTTTCACACAGAATGAAGGGAAGTGGAACACTGTTTTACAGCTTATAACAGAGGGCGTTCAAGAGTATTTACAGCATAATTAACCAAGAAAAAGACGAAGGTGATGTTACGAGATAGAAAGAATAGAAAAATCCTTCTTGCAGGAGGTACGGGCTATTTAGGAAGCCATATTGCAGATGCCATTGTATCGCTTGGGCTGCCTGCAAGAATGCTTACGCGAAAGAAACAGAGGCTGGCACAATATGAATCTTCAACCATAGAAATTATGGAAGCTACCGTTACCGAACCCGATACGCTTTTAAGAAGTTGTCAAGGTATCGATACGGTGATTTCTACCATTGGTATTACACGCCAAAAAGATGGGTTCACCTATATGGATGTAGATTATCAAGCCAATCTAAATCTGTTACGAGAAGCCCAGAGAGCGGGCGTGAGAAAGTTTATTTACGTATCTGCTATTAATGGTGACAAGCATCGAGACCTAAAGATTTTTGAAGCCAAAGAAGCGTTTGTAGATGAGTTGAAAACTTCAGGGCTTGAATACACAGTAATTAGACCGAACGGATTTTTCTCTGATATGAAGGACTTTCTTCAAATGGCAAGTAAAGGGCGTGTGTTCCTTTTCGGAAATGGAGAACAATTGATGAATCCGATTCACGGAGCCGATTTAGCCGAAATCATATTGAATATGATTGATGAGCCAACTAATGAATATTCCGTTGGCGGACCAGACGTGCTTACCCAAAACGAGATTGCAGAACTCGCATTCGATGCTCTTGGCAGAGTGCCCAATATCTGGCATTTACCAGATTGGGTGAGACGTTTCAGCCTTTGGTCGATACGCACTTTCACTTCCATTGAGACCTATGGACCCATTGAGTTCTTCCTGACCTTGATGGCCAATGATAACGTGGCAACGCGCTACGGAACGCATAAAATAAGAGACTTCTATTTCGCGGAAGCAAAAACTAATCAAAATATAAAGTGATGATACAAAAAATGTTAAGTAATAAGTGTCCCAATTGTGATAAAGGACATATTTATGAAGAGAAGAATATCTATTTCAATTTTAGAAAACCAAAAATGAACAAAAGTTGTTCGCATTGCGGATTTGCTTTTGAAAAAGAACCTGGATTTTTCTTTGGAGCAATGTATGTCAGTTATGCGCTGGGAATTGCCGAAGCAGTAGCTGTGTTTATCATCGGAACAGTCTTTTTTGAAAACACATTCGATTTGAAGATTCTTCCTTGGATAGCCATTACCATTCTTTCACTATCCTCATTTAATATGCGAATGGCAAGAATCATTTGGATTTATCTTTTAAAAGGTGTTTAAAGAAGTTCGGATTTACATTTCAGAACGATTAATGACCTAATCAGTCGCATCTTTGAACTATTAAATTGTAAGAGTTTATTCATCAAAAAAAACTAGCATTTATGAAAATTGAATTTTATTTACTCGCTACCTACGTGCAAGAGATACAACTCTTGGCTTTACAACCGCACTTAGATGTTATCGTGGGAAAAGGACAATGGAATTTTGACCTTGAAGATTGTGACAAGGTATTGCGATTGCATTGCAACTACACCACCAAAGAAAAGGTGATTCGTTTTCTTGACCGAAACGAACTTTTTGACAAAGAGCTTCATTATTTAGAAAGTGAGCAATATGCACACATCGGTAAAGTAAGACCGCTCTCGGTTTACAATATTCCCATAAACGCTTAAACCTATCAAAAATGAAAGCAGTAGTATATTCTAAATATGGCGCACCAGAAGTTTTACAACTAAAGGAACTGGATAAGCCAGTACCCAAGCCGAATGAAATTTTGGTAAAAGTAATGGCAACTACGGTTACCGCTGGTGACGTTCGCTTACGAGCTTCAGATTTTCCACCACTATTTTGGTTACCCGCAAGAATGATTTTTGGATTGTTCCGTCCCAAAAAGCAAATCTTAGGTCACGAATGGTCTGGAGTCATTGAGCAATTAGGTAGTAAGGTATCAAAGTTCAAGATTGGCGATGAAGTATTTGGCACCACCACTATGTTGAAGACAGGAGCCTATGCTGAATATATGTGTATTCCTGAACATTGGAGTCAAGGCGTGGTCATCAAAAAACCAAAACAGCTTTCTCACAAAGAAGCTGCGGTATTACCCATTGGTAGTATGACAGCCTTGTTCTTGTTACAAAAAGCAAACATTCAAAGAGACCAAAAGATACTCATCTACGGTGCTTCGGGTAGTGTGGGAAGCTATGCAGTACAAATCGCCAATCATTTTGGTGCTCGTGTAACCGGAGTTTGTAGCGCAAGAAATATCAAGATGGTTGAACAACTAGGCGCGGAAACAGTAATCGATTACAAAACGCAAGATTACAGCCAATCATCAATCAGCTACGATATTGTATTTGATACCGTAGGTAAAACTTCGAAGTCAGCTGCTAAAAAGGTACTGAAGCATAATGGGAAATTCGTTTCCACAAAAATGCTCACTAAAGAAAGTACAGAACTGCTTTTACAGGCCCGTCAATTGGCAGAAACGGGAAAAATAAAACCATTTATAGACAAAGAATACAACTTAGAAAATATAGTTGAAACACATCGATATGTAGACTCTGGCAGAAAACGAGGGAATGTATCAGTAGTCGTCCATCATCAAAAAATAAACGAACAATGAAAAAAGTACTCATCATCAACGGACACCCAGATAAAGAAAGTTACAATTGGGCTTTGGCAGAAAGCTATAAGAAAGGAGCCATTTCGGGAAGTGCCTTAGTAAAGACCTTAAATCTTAGCGAATTGAATTTTGACCCCAATTTAAAATATGGATACAGAATTCCGTATGAGTTAGAACCCGATTTAAAAATGGCTATAGAAAAGATTAAAGAAGCAGAACACTTGGTTTGGGTGTTCCCGATGTGGTGGTACGGTTTGCCTGCTTTATTAAAAGGTTTTATTGACCGAACATTTTTACCAGGTATCACTTTTAAATATCAAAAAGGAAAATTGTTCCCAGATAAACTATTGAAGGGTAAAACAGCACGAATTATTGTAACTGCCGATACGGTAAGCTGGTACAATAGTTTGGTGATGAAAAATCCAGCAATCAATCAGTTTAAAAAAGGAGTCTTGGAATTCTGCGGTGTAAAACCAGTCAAGGTTACATACTTGGCTGCGGTAAAAGATTCCACAGAAAAACAACGAACGAAATGGCTTTCTAGAATTAATCGCCTAGGAGTTAGGGTATCTTAAAACGAATCTTACACACTTTTGAAACAAATCAGATTTCCGCTCAAACAAGTCTTGTAAGTCAAACGTCAGCAAATTTGTATCAGTATTAATCAAAAAATAGAAAAAAATGAAAAACATTTTAGCCTTTTCTGGAAGTAACAGTCCAGATTCCATTAACGAGAAATTAATCCAATCCGTAATTGAAAGATATCCGGAGTATGACATTAATTTAATAGACCTAAAGCAATTTGAAGCACCAATTTATTCACCGAGTATTCAGGCAAAAGGTATTCCAAAACCCATTCAGGATTTGTATGCCATTTTTCAAGAAAGTGATGGCTTTATCATTGCTTCCCCAGAGCACAATGGTCTGCCAACAGCATTTTTAAAAAATACTTTCGATTGGCTCTCTGTATTCACACAACAATTCTTTGGGGAAAAACCAGTCTTGTTGCTTAGTACTTCACCTGGTGCCACAGGCGCACAAACGCAACTGGCTTTATTGGAAAAGTTAATCCCGATTTGGGGTGGAATTGTAAAAGCAAGGTACTCGTTGGGAAGTTTTAATGAGAACTTCGATACTAACTACAATACTATAACCAACAAAGCGGAACTACAACTGTTAGACAAAGCATTGTTCGCTTTCGCGGAAGCAGAATATAAACCAAAGGAAACCAATGCGGAAGTTGTACAGTCCTACTTTAATGCTTTTCAAAAAGGAGACTTAGATGGGGTTCTTGATGTTTTTCACCCTGACTGTTATATCGTAAGCGTGAAAGAAGAAGAACGTTTAAAGGAACAATTGCACGGTATTTATCGCACCCGAAAGGAAGCGAGACAGTTTTTAAGGAACATTGTATCGCTTTTTGAAACCAAAGAATTCATTGTTGATACGGTTCTAGAAGCGGGCGATAATTTGGTAGTTGCTAAAGGCACATTCTCGCATTTGGTTAAAAGTTCGGGAAAACTATTTAATAGCAATTGGGTACAGCTTTGTATTGTAGAAGATGAGATGATAAAAGAATATCGTTTCTACGAAGATTCTGCTGCGCTTATTGAGGCATCTAACATTGAATATGCTTAAAAGTGATACCAGCAGCAATACAACATCAATTTGAATTTTGGAGTCATATCGGTCAAGTGGGTGGATACTTTCATCAATATGAAGGATTTTCCAGTCTTTCCCCTAAAGACGCCACTTGGCCATCCAAAATATTCAACCTTAAAACGCACCATATTGAAAGGTTGAAAGGGAATATTGAAAGATATAAGTTGACTAAGTCGGTCGCGGTTGCAGAAGACGAACCCATCGAAGCACTTTTAAAAGCACAAGGACTTATCCAAACCTCTTCTGTGGAAGCAATGTCTATGATTGTCAATCAAGGAGTAAAATATACCGACTATGCAGAAATTGAAAAGGTGACAGACGTTTTTGGTGCAACAACTTTTGCAAAAATCGCTTCAGAAGCTTTTAGGTATTCTATTTACAATAGTACCATAAGTCCATTAATACAAAGCGAAAAGGTTCAGCTTTTTTTGGGAAAGCACAAAAGAAATTATGTGAGTTGCGGGATTGTATTTCAGGATTCAAACGGCGATTCTGGATTGCATATGATTGGTGCTCTACAAGAATATCGTGGATTGGGTTTGGGAAGGAAAATGACCGAACATTTACTTTCTATTGCACTTAGAAATGGTAGTAAAAACATCCATCTAGTGGCTTCAAAATTAGGAGTGCCCATTTATCACAAACTTGGTTTTCAAAACCACGGATATTTAAAATCATACAGTATCTAAATTTAAAATTATGAAACCACTCATTGTACTTATAGTAAGTTTTACTATCTCAATTTTGGCTATCAAAATCATCAAAAAAGAATATGATTTTGTATTGTCTGCGAGAATAGCGATGGCCATAATGCTGGTATTTACAGCAATTGGACATTTTGCATTCACCAAGGGAATGACAATGATGATACCCGATTTTATTCCTTTTAAGGAGAGCTTTGTTCACTTTACAGGAATACTTGAAATCATTATGGCTGTTGGCCTTCTTATTCCAAAGTATCAGTCACTATCTGGATGGACACTAATCATTTTTCTATTACTAATGTTACCAGCCAATATTTATGCATCAGTACATAAAATAAATTATCAAACAGGAACACTCGACGGACACGGTCTTGCTTATTTGTGGTTTAGAATTCCATTGCAAATTCTTTTTATAGTCTGGGCGTATATCAGTTCCATCCGAATGTAATCCTGCTAAAACCACAACATATTATGAAAATACTAGTCCTCATTTTAACAATGTTTCCCTTCCTGCTAAATGCACAGGAAGTTTCAGAACTTTTAAAGGAGAAACTAATCGATAGCACAGAAAGCCCTGTTCACGGTATATCATTTCTTATTGAAAAAGATGGAAATGTGTTGGTCAATGAAGCTATAGGACAACGTCAAAAAGACGGAGATGCTCTACAGATAACAGACCAGTTTAGAATTGCCAGTAGCACGAAGACGTTTACTGCAACGATCATATTGCAACTAGAAGAAGAAGGTAAGCTTTCCCTTTCAGATAACATCTATTCGTATTTAAAAGATATTGAATATTTAAGACTGGACGATTTTCATTGGTATGAGAACTCCGCTTTCGCGAAATCAATAAACATACAACAGTTACTATCACACAAAAGTGGATTAGCTGATGTTTTTAACGACAAACAAGAAGAACTGTTAGGAATAGTGATGCAAAACCCAGTACAACAGTATCAACCCAAGGATGTAGTAGATTGGTACTTTGAATTCGGTCTTCATAAAGAAGCAAAATTCAAACCGGGAGAAGGTTGGCATTATTCAGATATGAATTATGTATTGCTCGGGTTATTGATTGAAAAACTGGACCAAAAACCACTAGCGCAATCGATAAGAGACCGCATTCTCAAGCCTCTTGATTTAAAACACACTTATTTGGAATATTATGAGAGGACGAGAGACAGCAAACCGAGATTGCATCAGTATGTAGGCACTACAGATTTTAATATGGTCAATACTTCATTTGACTGGTCAGGTGGCGGATTGGTAAGTACGCATCAAGACTTAGCTACATTTATCAAGGCGCTGTTCAATGGAAAGCTCATTTCGGAGAAGTCATTACAAAAAATGATAACCACCGAAGCAACTTTTGAAAATCACCTTCCCTATGGGCTTGGAGTCTATAAGTCGGTTTATAATGGTCAAACCTTTTATGGACATTATGGCTTTTTTGGTACGTATATTGGCTACTGTCCAGAAACCAAAACTGTACTTTCGTATTGCATCACTCAGGCTATGCCTTCCTTTAATGTGTATGAATTTGTAAATTACATTGTCAAAAATTCAAAATGAAAACACGTAAAACCATAGCTATTTCTTTCTTTTTAATTGCCTTGGTGATGGGTGTGGTGATATTTTATTTTGATTTGAGCTTCCCTACAGGTTTAGAAGGATACTTTAAGAAATCGTATTATGGGCAGTTTGGTGCGCTTGCCATTGCCATAGAGTTGATGGTTGCATCGTATTATTTATTTAAAGGAAATAAAAAGGCAAATTTCTACCTGGCACTATTCGGTTTTACGGCTGTTTTGGATATATTATTTCATATCAGCGGTTTTCTCACAAGTAATGTTCCGATTTATGGAATGATTATGTTTGGAATCTGTGCTATCATCTCCTTTTACATTTCATTTTCAAACTCTTTTAATTTAGGCAAGATATCCCTTTGGGGTGCCTTATTAAGCTTTGTAATGGGGAACGTTATTGAGTGGTTTTTTAATTTTTATTAGGTTAACAAATAGAATTTTAAAACCTCGGTTTAAGACCATATTCTAAAGGGAATCAATCCCCATACCATTAGTACGACCAGCCATTGAAAAGTCGCGAGAACACCAATTTGGTCGATTCGTGATGTGCCGACCTTGAAGGATTTGATAAGACCCACAGTCATACTTAAAGGCAAAAGTCCTGTAAAAACTGTTAGTAAAATGTTCGCCAAAGTTAACTCTCCTAATTTGAGGAAAGGCTGTGATAGTAAAAATGGAATTGGAATCACAAGTGCAACACTCGAAAGGAATGGGAGTTTTATGGCTTGATTCGAATTGAACAACCGTTTTTTAAAAATCGCGTAAACACCTCTAGCTATAATTAAAAAAATCCCTAACAGCCCTAAGACAAAACTTAACCATAGTAATCCTAGATAAATTGGATTCACTTTTTCATAAGTCAATAATCCATCACTTATAATAGCGTTTTTATCATTTTTATACAGGACGTGAGAGGGTTTAATTCTGTCTTTTCTTTTGAATAAATTTCCTGTAATTGGCAGAAGACTATAAGTTTCCTTTTGCAATGATTTAATCTTTAGGCTATTCGATTCCGTTTGTACCCGGATAGAATTGAATAGCAAGTCCAGATATCCAAATTTTGAAAACTGAACAGGATTAATTTTGTAAAAACCCTCATACTCTTCGATGTTTTTGGGCAGTTTGCTCAATACTGTTCTTTTTGGAGGTTTGTTTACCTTCAAATGGGCAATAAAAAGTCTGTTGAACTTTTCATAATCTGCATTTTCACTGTCCATATTAAACGAAATAAAAAAGGCTTTTCGCTCTTCTGGAAATAGGTAGAGTGTAGCTCGATAACCGAGAGTATTACCACGATGAAAATAACCCACCACACCATACCTATCCCGATAGCTCAGACCATACTGATATCCTGTCGTCAATCCATTTTTGTTGGCTTCTGTGGAATCGGGTTTTCCCATTTGTCTTAACAAAGTCTCGTCAATAAAAACGTTGCTACTAATTGCACCATCACTCATTAAAAACTTTGCTAGTATAGCCATATCATTCGCCGTAGTCACGAATTGGCCAGCTGGACGTAAAAACATAGGTAGGTTTGCTTGGGTATTTTGATTATCAAAATGTCCCATCGCTAGACTTTCGTCCTTGTATTTCCCTTCTTGACTAACAAACTGAAACGTACTATTCGCCATTCCCAATGGTTTTAGAAGGTGCTCGTCCAAATAAGATTCATATGGTTGACCTGTAACTTTTTCTATGACAAGTCCTAATAGGGAATATCCCAAGTTAGAGTACGAAAAACAAGAGCCAGGTTCTGTTCGCACTTTAAGAACAGATGGATTGCGAGTAAATAAATTTTCTAAAGGTGTATCAGGTTTTGCCTTTGTACTAAACACTTGCCAAAATCTGGAATCCTCAATTCCTGAAGTATGATTTAACAGGTGTTGAATGGTAATTGGACTGGAATCTTCCCAGAGATTTTCAAAATTTATGTTGGATAAGTACCTGTGTACCGGAGTACTTAGCTCTAGTTTCTTTTGAGTTACCAGTCTTAGAACACCAGTTGCGATAAGGGTTTTTGTTATGGAGCCAACCAACACTTTATCTTCTTTCTTCAAGGTTTCTTTGGAATCAATATTCTTTAACCCAACAGCGCCTGTCTCAACGGTGTCTTGATTTACCACCGCCCACACAGCACCAGATAGCCTCTCTTCTTTTATAGCATCTAGTAATTGATTATCAATCTGGGCAATACCTAAAAGTGGAAATAAAGCGACTATGATAAAAAAGATTTTAGTCATATCTTTCTTCCAATCTATTATTTATTCAAAGCGTTTAAGATGTGCTTTTGCATCATCGCAGGCTCGGTTCCAGGAATGTTATGGCTAGTATTTTCTAACCATAGCAACTCTTTTTTAGGAGCTTCAATTCTTTCAAAAAAAGATGTTACAACTTTATAATGAGTGGTAAGGTCTTTATCGCCTTGAAGGATATACAACGGACAATAGATTCGTGTAATTTGAGTTGCCAAATCCAAAGCGTAGAATTCATTATACAACGGCATCCACTGTTTTTCCCATTCTTTGAAATAATTGAGGTATTGCTCAAATTGTCCATCTGGAAAATCACCGCCATTAAAAACGGTTTCCCATCGATGTAGTATCAACATTTGTTTTGCATCGGCTACGGGAATGCTAACAGATTCCAATTGCGCCAATGCCTTTTCATTTTGCTTTTTAGCGAAATGAGATTTCAAAGTTGCTAAAGTCAGTTGCTGGCTTTTCGTATGATTGATAATGGGACTCACAGCAATAAAACTTTGGACTTTATCGGGAAAACTTTGTGCCAAATGAAAACCCAATATCGTTCCCCAAGAATTCCCTAATAGCATAAGCTGCTTTCGGTCAAATCTGTTAAGGAGATGCAAGAACATTTCTTCCGCATCCTGTTTCATTCTATCCATAGACAGGATACCACTGTCATTGTTCAACTCAAGCGTTTTGCCACTTCCTCTTTGGTCCCAGTGTACAACCACAAATTGATTTTCTAAATCACCTGTTACCTTTTCGCTGTGAAAAGAAACCGCAGCTCCGGGGCCACCGTGCAGATATAGCAAGATAGGATTAGATTCGTCTTTTCCCTTAATGCTAATAAATTGTTCAATGCCTCCTATTGAAACTATAGAAGTGGTATCAATAGCTTTCGCGTAAAGCTCTTGAAAGGATAATAGCACTAGCAATGCTACTATGGTAGATTTTACTTTCATAACTGTTCGTTTTTTAATGCTTCAACTAGCCTCAGCACAGATTGATTTTGATGAATTTGTTGTAGGTTCTAAACAATTAGTTTCCTGATGTTTTCCAAATAACTCCGACTCACCTTGACCATATCACCATTGGTCATAATCAGTTCGTAGCTTGAGGGGTAAGTGTAAGCTTCCTTCACATTATTGATATTGATAACCGTAGAGCGATGTACTCTGATGAATTGTTGCGGATTGAGCTTTTCTTCCAGTTTTGATAGTCCGTAACTGGTCAAATGTGAGCCTTTTTCCAGAATAAGTTTGGCATAATTACCATCTGCTTGAATATAAATGATATCCGCTACTGGAATATTGATGAGTTTATTTCGAACGGAAACCAAAATATTCGTCAGATGCGTTTCCTGTTCATTTAGTCCATTAACTAAAGTCTGTATTTGATTAAGATAGCTCTTGTCATTAGTCATTATTTTTTCGATAGCCTCATCAAATCGCTCTTGTTTAAAGGGTTTGAGCAGGTAGTCCACTGCGTGTACTTCAAAAGCTTTAAATGCATACTGGTCATAGGCTGTTGAGAATATGATTTGCGGCATTTCCTCTAGTCTTTGTATGACCTCAAAGCCTGTGAATCCTGGCATTTGAATATCAAGAAAGACCAAATCTGGTTTAAAAGCATTGATGGCCTTTACCGCATCAACACCATTGTTACATTCCTCAATAATGACCAAATCTTTATGGGGTTGTAAAAATTCTTTAATCAGTTTTCTTGCTGGTTCTTCGTCATCTACGATAATTACCTTTTTCATTCTATTTCAGTATTATTCAACGGTACGGAAAAGCTAACACAAAGTCCTTTGGGCTTATTTTCTGTGAGTTCTATTCCTGTTCCGTACATTTTTATGAGTCGTTCATTGGTGTTGGATAGCCCAACACCTTTGTTTAACAGTTTATCTTTAGCTTCACCATTAATACCTTTACCTGTATCGCATAACGAAATTTCAAGTGCATCATCGTTATGAGTTACTTTTATGGTGATATGGCCTCCTTCAATCTGTGGAGAGATACCGTGCTTCACACTATTTTCAACAATAGGTTGAATAATGATAGGTGGTATTAATAATTCTTTTGATGCTCCATCAGCAACTATTTCATAAGTCAATCGCTTCCCAAATCGTTCTTTCTCCAAATCCAGATATTTTCGGACAAATTCGAGTTCTTCTTCTAACGGTATTCGTTTTTCGCGGGAAGCTCTTAATTGATAGCGAAACAAATCTGATAGTTCGTTCACCATATTTCGGGCGTTTTTCGCTGTAGTGGGTATGGCTGAGTTTATAGTGTTGAATACATTATATAGAAAGTGAGGATTCAGTTGTGCCTTTAGTGCAGATAGTTCGCTTTCGGCATTCAGTTGTTTCAATTCAGCAGCTAACAGTTCCTGTTGTCTTAATTCTTTGGAATAGACATAAACGTGAAAAATACCGAACTGAATCGCGTAAAACAAAATCGTCAAATACACGTCCCAAATGACACGTTGCCCTTGAAGTCTATAAAGACTAAAATAGTCACAAAGTAGATAATACCCATAAATCCATATTAATGTAAAAAGTGGCATTGTGATAAGGTGTAAGCCACCTTTCTTCCAAATTGAAAGCGACGCCAGTTTTTTAAAGAATAACCAAATCAAGGGAAGGGTTAATATTCCTTTTAGTACAAAGTTTATTATCATACCCATTGGGTTGAGCCACCGACCAGTATCAATGTTCAATACAGCTTGGTAAAACACTCCCATAAGTGCGTAGAAAAGGACAATAAGTAGAATTTCTTTTTTCACAATATTCAAAATGTATGCTCTTAAAATGTACTATTATTTCATTGAATGGCAAATATTTAAAATTTGTTTTTCCCATTCTAATGGAATCTTGTGAGTTGCAATATAGGTGGGTGAATGGATTATTGCAGTTTAAAAGATTATATGCTCGCTCAACATAAACTGCTTTCACAACACGCCGATTCTCAATTCTTTTGCCGTGTCAATTATTAAATCGAATTATTATGAAAGCCATTAGAATGTATCACAATAGTATCTATGTAGTTATAGCTTGTATCTTTTTCGCGCAAGCATTACAAGCGCAGAATGGAGAAGTACCACAAAGAAAGAAAGCTAACTCTATAAGTGTTCCTCAAATTCTTTTTTCGGGTGTATTATTTGAGAATCAAGAGAAAAATCGAGTTTGGTATGTACCCAATGTATTTGAATTATTTCCTGCAAACACCGTGGAGGGTTTTGTAGTTAATCCACAGGTAAGCTTTACCCAAAATTATGAAGACGGTCGGTTTGTTAGGGTTGCTCCTAATGTAAGATATGGTTTTGGCAATGAACGTTTACAGGCACAACTTAAAACACAATATTTCTACAATCCTAAAAAGAATGGTTTGCTTGAATTGTCGGGTGGTCGAGCTATTGAACAGCTCTATGACGAAAGCACGCTAGGTGCATTGAATAACACCTTTTACACTTTTGCTTTAAGCGAAAATTTCTTAAAAACATATGAGCGGTCCTATATCGAATTCAGTCAAACAATATCACCATTTAAAAACTTTCTTTTGAGTACAACTTTTAGTTGGAATGAGCGGAATCCCTTGAATAATCTAACCAAGTATGAAGAAGACGAAGACTTTACTTCAAACAACCCTGAAAATTTGGAACTTGCAAATACTGCTTTCGCGAAAAACACAGCCATAGTTTTTGAAGCACAACTTCGCTGGCAAATAGGTCATCAAATTGAAAAAAAGCGCGGGCAGCTTATTTCTAAAGGGAAGTTTCCAGCATTAACCTTTTCATATACAAATGCTACAGATGAAATCTTAGGTGGTGATGTGTCTTATGAAAAACTTTCTGTTAGTGTTCAGGATGATTACGAAATTGGGTATCATCGAGGAAGATTATTTTTTGAAGTTGGCGACTTTCTGAAAAAGGACAATCTCACTTTTGTCGATTTCAATCATTTTAAAGGAAAAGAAACAGTGTATGGAACCTATGATAACAACCAATTTCAACTATTAGAATATTATAATAACAGTACCGCAGATTTTTATCTTCAAGGACATTATGAGCATTATTTTGAACCACTTTACACTATATATGACGAACTGAAGTTTCAACCAGTTTTAGGTGTTAATTACTTATATACTGAAGCCGGCGCAAATTATGTTGAACTTGGTGCTGGGATTGATAAAATTTTTGACAATTGGCGAATTGACTTTTACAATAGCTGGCGAGATGGGGAACATGAGAGTTTTGGGGTACGAATTGGGTCGAATTTTTAAATCTGCTAGTAATTATTTAAATTACTTTCACTTAAACATCGTATGTAATTGAATTATAAAGAATCTCATAAGCTTTTACTTAGCAATGTATCTCGGTTTATCAACTTAACTGAGTTAGAAAAGCAGAAATACATCTCTTTACTAACCGAAATAAAGGTGAAGAAGAAAGATTTTCTGATGCAAGCAGGTGAGATTACTAAGTATGAATATTTTATCACCAAAGGATGTTTGAAAGTGTATACTTTAGATGAGGAAGGCGCACCTCATATTTCAATGTTTGCTATTGAAGATTACTGGACTGGTGATTTGTCAAGCTTTATGACCAAGGAACCTTCAAGATATTATATTAAAGCAACGGAACATTCAGAACTTCTGGGAATTTCGAGAGAGAATTATGATTTGTTGTTTCGAGAGATTCCAAAATTTGAACAGTTTTATCGCATCTTATATCAAAAGTCTTTAATCAGTTATATCAGACGCTCAAACTACGGCATTTCTTTAACAGCTGAAGAACGATATTTAGAATTCAAAAAGAAATATCCGCAAATTGTCAGTAGAATTACTCAAAAAGACTTAGCCGCATACATTGGGATTACTCCAGAATTTATGAGCAAAATTATCACAAAAGTCAATCGAATGTAAAAGTCTTAAACTAGTTCATTTTTTTTCACGCTTCACCATCGCAATTTTGAAGTGTGAAAAAAGTAAAACTCATATCAACAGTCTTTATAATTGGTTTTGTAAGTACGTTACAAGCTCAATTTACCCAACTAGAACTCTTTTCAGGTTTTGATAAGACCGACTTCACAATGCTGTCTAACTATTCAGTTAATGACAGCAACACCTTAAGCATAACCACCCTAGCTTTCTTTCAGAAATTTAGAAAAAAAGAAAATCAAATCTTTGATGAAGTAGGCGTACAACCTACATTATTCTGGAATTTTAATGAGACTATATCCGTCGGACCTTCCCTATACTATAATAGTTTCGGAGGGTTTTCAGAAAGACTATCAGCTAAGTTCACCTTGAAGCATTCCAACGCTCTATATATTGTTATTCCAACTGTAGCATATTCAGAAAAGAAACAGGCTAGTCAAGCCGAAATATTTGCCCAATTTCAATTAAGTAAACCACTAACCGCAACTATTACACTGTGGTTTAATGGGCAGTTTCTAACAGTTTGGGACAAATTCAAAACGCATTCCAGAAGCTTCCAACAATTACGTTTGGGTCTATCCTACAAAGGACATCAATTTGGACTTGGGGCAGATTTTGACCAATACGGACATAAACCTATTCAAAAATCCTCTTTCGGATTGTATTACCGTAAAACATTTTAAACCATAAATATTATGAAAAATCTATTCAAAAATTTAATTACGACACACCCTAATTTGGGATTTAGTATTGCACGTTTAACGCTAGGGTTAGTCATATTTCCGCACGGCGCGCAAAAATTATTAGGACTCTTCGGTGGATATGGCTATCAAGGTACGATGGAGTCATTGACTACCCAAATGGGTTTGCCCAGTATTGTAGCCTTCTCAGTGATTATGATTGAGTTTTTTGGTTCCATTTCATTGGTTCTTGGAATCTTCTCTAGGTTTTGGGCATTATCTCTTGCAGGTATGTTCACAGGTATCATAATTACTACGCAGTTAGAACACGGCTTTTTTATGAACTGGTATGGTAACCAAGCAGGTGAAGGTTACGAATATTCCTTGCTAGTCATTGGTTTAGCACTAACAATTCTAGTTAATGGAAGTGGAAAATGGTCTATCGATAGTTTAATCTCAAAAAAACAATAATTATGAAAAAAGTAATCACAATTGCAGGCAGCAACAGTCAAAAATCAATCAACAAAGCTTTAGTAGGTTACACAGCTAGCTTATTGAAAAATGTAGAAATCATATCTATCGATTTGAATGATTATGTACTTCCTGTTTACGGGGAAGACTACGAGGCAGAGAATGGCATCCCCACAGCCGTCAAGAGACTAGATGAAATCATCAATACGGCAGATGCATTTATTATCTCTTTAGCAGAACATAATGGTTCCTATGCCGCAGTATTTAAAAACACCATAGACTGGTTATCACGTTTAGATATGAAAATTTGGAAAGAAAAACCTATGCTGCTTATGGCAACTTCACCCGGAGGAAGAGGCGGTGCAACTGTACTGCAAGGGGCAAGCACCTATTTTTCATTTCTTGGAGCAAAACTCATAGGAACATATTCGTTACCATCTTTTTATGACAACTTTAAAGAAGGTGAAATCATAGAGAAGAGTTTTAAAAAAGAATTAGAAGATAAAACAGTCAGATTATCTAAAGAACTCTAAACCAGTTTATGGGAATGAACTTTTCGAACAAATCGTATTTCCGCTCGAATAAATGATTGATTGCATATCTGAGCAACTTTGTGTCATCATAATCAAAGAACCATACAATAATGACAACACTAACAAATTTAATAATCATTCTAATCCTTTCTGTCTTTAGTGAGAGTAGCAATGAAAAATACTTGGCACATACTTATGTTCCAATCGAACCACACCATATAGTCGTAAATGATTCTGCTCAAGTAAGAGCCTTCAGGATTCTAACGAATAAATGTAATGTCTGCCACGAAAATCGCAACCGCAGACGTGTCTTTACAGAGAACAATATGAATGACTTGTCGAGTGATGTGTACAAACAGGTGTTCATTAAAAAGCGAATGCCAAAAGGCAAGAAAATAAAACTCACCAGCGAAGAGTATCAAGATTTATTAACCTGGATATCATCCATAAAAAATAATAAAAATGGAAATCAACTTTAAAATTATCGTATTAATGCTAGGCATCTTATTTACTGGACTCACTGCAGGATTATGTTTTACGTGGTCTAATGCTATCACACCAGGAATTGGAAAGCTTAATGATTTAGGTTTCCTGCAAGCGTTTCAAGCGATGAACCGCGCCATCATTAACCGCAGTTTTCTCATCACCTTTTTTGGACCAGTAATACTGCTATTCATCAATGCCTATTTGCATCGTAGTGCACATCCCACGACATTTTGGTCATTTATGCTAGCTGCTATTTTATTCTTAATAGGAATCGGATTGATAACGGTTTTCAAAAATGTACCGCTTAACGAACTATTGGATAAGACGGTGCTAGAAAACCTTTCAGCATTAGAATTGAAAGACTTACGAACCAAATTTGAGCAACCTTGGAATCGTTGGCATATTCAGCGTACTGTTGCCTCATTTACATCCTTTGCACTATTGCTTATAGGGATGATATACAACAAGTAATTATTAATCTAAAAACAAATAAAAATGAAAACTGAAAACATCGTAGTCATCGGAGGGACTGGTAAAACTGGTCGCCGAGTAGTGAAAAATTTAAAGGAAGCTGGATACAACGTTCGAGCTGTTGGCCATAGCACCACTCCCGCTCTAGATTGGGAAAAACCAGAAACGTACGACGCTGTACTAGAAGGTATGGATAGAGCTTATATTGTGTATTACCCAGATTTAGCAGTACCCGGCTCAAAAGAGGCCATAACCACCCTAACCGAAAAGGCTAAAAAAGCTGGACTACAAAAAGTAGTATTGTTATCGGGTAAAGGAGAAACTGAGGCGGAAGCCTGCGAACAAATTGTAGCAAATTCTGGCTTAGACTACACCTTAGTAAGAGCATCTTGGTTCAACCAGAATTTTAGTGAAGGTGCTTTTATAGACTTTGTATTGGATGGTGTTGTAGCACTACCTATGCCAGAAGCTAGAATTCCCTTTGTAGATGCAAATGACATCGCAGATGTAGTTTCTAAGGTATTAGTGGATGACGCTTACAACGGCCAAACTATTACCGTAACGGGTCCAGAGATGAGAACTTTTGAAGAAGTTGTTGGGATTATGGCAAAAGCTTGTAACAGAGAGCTACAGTATGTGCCTATTTCTATTGAAGAATTTAAGGATGGAATGAGAAAAGCGGGATTGCCAGATTCTTATGTTTGGCTCTTTGGTTACCTATTCAAAGAAGTTCTAGGAAATCCAGACAACCAAGAGATTTCTTATGACGTTGAAAAAGTATTAGGTAGAAAAGCTATTGACTTTACCGAGTATGCTGAACAAGTAGCAGCAACTGGGGCTTGGAATCCTGTAACAACCGCATAACTGTTGTTGATAGCGGGTGTGGCCCGTTGTAAAGAATTAATTCGAATTTATACAACGGGCAATACACCTAACCGCATTGAATACTTCAGCCATCATCATCAAAAAACGAACATTATGAAAAAATCAAAACTACCAACGTACCCGAGCATAGGGCAAAGTTTTGCGATTACAGGAATCATCATTATTGCAATGATGATAGTAAGCGTTGTTATTCCTGCCCTTAATAAAGTTGTGGGTAATGAGACTGCTGCACTACTTTTTCAAATTTTGGCAATGGGAATTCCATTTTTGATAGTTTTTAGAATCAAAAAAAGAAAGTCTTCTGGAAAAGCATTTAACCTAACAGTAAAAAACAAAAGAATAATACCATTTTTAATAGTCGGCGGGATAGTACTATTATTAGGCGTGGTAGGGCCAATTTCTGCTTTAATACCAGTTCCAGAAGGTATGGAACTAGCATTTGCCAAAGCGGCAAGTCAAACCGGACTTTCAACTTTTATGTTAATGGTCATTGCTGCACCTGTTCTGGAAGAATTGATTTTTAGAGGAATAATTCTAGACGGTTTGTTGCATAGGTACTCGCCTAGAATATCCATCTTAATTTCTAGTCTATTGTTTGCTATAGTTCATTTAAATCCGTGGCAATTTGTAGCGGGATTCATTATGGGGGCGTTTCTTGGATGGGTGTACTACAGAAGTAAGAGTATGTTGGCGGCTATAATAATTCACGCTTCAGCCAATTTTAGTGTGTACTTTCTAAGGTTTTTCATTGATTCATCAATGATAGACAAGAATTACATTGAAAGCGTAGGTGGCTTGACCAACTTTACACTAATACTTTTAAGCTCAATTTTAGTTGTGTACATCTGTATCTATTTCTTGAAAAGAGAATTTAGAAATAAGCTTCAAACTAATTGAGATTCCATAATAGTACCTTTTAAAACATAGCTTTATGAAACGATTTTTAAAATATACAGGACTTGCAATTGTATTAATGGTAGTCCACACTTTAGTAGTTTTCCTTGGCACGGATAACGGGTGGTGGTATACACCGTTTACAAAAGAGAGAGCACCTGAAACATTTATTGCCTCGGTGCAAAAAGAGCTTCATAACGAGTTCGTGGGTAATATGGCTTTGGGAGTTTTTAAAAATGGAAAACTTACAGCAGAGTCTTTTCATTCTAATGATAAACTTGTAGATAGAAATACTGTTTTTCAAGTGGCATCATTATCTAAGTATGTTTCTGCCATTGGCGTGATGAAACTTATTCAGGATGGCAAGTTAGATTTAGATGTTCCAATAAACCAATACCTGACCAGGTGGAACTTACCGAAAAGTGACTTTGACAATTCAAAAGTAACAGTAAGACGTTTGTTAAGTCATACCGCAGGATTAACCGATGGTCTCGGTTATGCGGGTTTTGAAAATACAGAAGATGTTCAAACTTTAGAAGCATCCTTAACCAAAGCGAAAGATGCCGACCCTGGTAGCGATGGTTTTGTAAAAGTTGGTGTTCAGCCGGGGAGTGAATGGAATTATTCAGGTGCTGGTTTCACTCTATTACAACTCATTGTTGAAGAAGTCACAGGGCAGACTTTTGATGCTTATATGAAAACGGAAATCTTTGACCCTTTACAAATGACATCTTCATTTTATCAGTGGGATGAAACCTTCCGAGATGGACTATGCAATTTCTATAATTCAGACGGTTCTAAAGCATCTCAGCGGTACTATACAGCGCAAGCTGCTAGTGCACTTTATACTACTTTGGGAGACTTAGAAAAGCTTTTCTATCTATTTGATGAAGACAATGCTAATCAAAAACCACTATCTATTGAGTTTCAAAAAATGATGTGGCAAGTTGAAGCAGAAACGCTTGGAGCTCCCATCTACGGCTTAGGTACTTTTTTATATGCCGAAATAGATAAGAATAACTTTATCATAGGTCACGACGGAAAGAACAACCCACCTATTAACACGGCTTTTCGATACAATCCTGTAACAAAAGATGGCATTATTCTTTTAACAACAGGAAGCGCTGATTTTGCCACAAGAATAGCGAGCGATTGGGTGTATATCCACACAGGTAAAGTAGATGCACTTCTCTTTAAAAGGCAACTAGGAAAGATGATTCAAATTATGATTATTGGCGTGGTCATCATTTTGGTTTTGGTCATATCTATCGCTTTCATTCGTAAAAAAAACTAAAAAATGATGATATCGTATCCACTCATCAAGCCTAAATATTATTGGTCTTTGATAAAGGACTTAAGTGCTTTTATTAAATCCCCTGTCTATAATACAGGGCTGCAAAAAAGTACGAGAAGTAAAGTCTATGACACCATCGGGCTCTTTTTAATCAAGGTAGTTTTCTCAGTAGTAGTAGCGTCATTACTTCAGTTCATTTATGACCCTGAGAATCTGACTTCAACAAATATGGCAGAGCGTTTTTCTCCTATACTTCTATTGGTGGTTGGTGGGGTTGTATTACCACTATTTGAAGAGATTACCTTTAGACTGTCACTAAAATTTAATCCAATATATCTTGCCTTAACCACCGGGGGATTTTCATATTACATTCTAACTAAGGCAGTCTTTAAAAGTAGATTATCCCTTATAGATGACTCATTATGGTATAGAGTAATAACCGCTGTTATAATAGTTCTAATTACGTATGCCGTTTGCAGAAAAAAGAAAATTTGTTTAGTGTTACGGCAATTTTGGGAGAAGAATTTTAGAGTGATATACTACTTGTCTTGCCTAAGTTTTGCTTGGTTACACATTTTTAATTTTGAGTTAAGTTTAGTCAACCTTTTGTGGATGCCTATTCTAACACTTCCACAACTATTCAGCGCAACTATTGCAGGATATACAAGGGTTGCCTTTGGTTTTCAATATCCACTTTTGGTACATATGACAACCAACATTTTCTTTTTGAGTCTTACATTTTTACCGATGGACTAAAAAAGAATTTCAGTGAATTTTTGGATTACTTAATCTGGCTTGGGCGATAGCCAAACTTTTTCGCGAAAGCGTTAGAAAATGAACTAAGGCTATCGTACCCCACTTGCCAAGCGGCTTCTTGCACTGTGGCTTCGTTCTCACTAATCAGTTTGTGGGCGGAAGTGAGTCTTTCGTTTTGAAGATATTTAAAAACGGGGACGCCAAAGATAGCTTTAAATTCCTTTTTAAGTCGAGTCGTGTTAAATCCAATGGCTTTGGAAAGCTCTGAAAGTGAAGGTGGATTTTCTAAATTTTCCAGAAGAATCTCTTTTGCCTTATTCAATTGTTCTCTATGCAGTGGCTTCGAAGCTTCTTCCTGCTTCAATGCAAGCTGACCAAAGAAATGTGATAATAATGCGGTAATCTGACTTCTAAAAAACATCATTTTGGTTTTTCCAAAATAGTTATTTGAGAAAAAGGCATCAACGATATTTTCCATCTCTGGTGTCATAAAGAAACTCGGACCTTCTACGTAATGGTCTTTTGGATTTACCAATTCGTTCAAAAGGTCTGAAAATAATTCACCCTCTTCATTGGGAAGTGTTTCAAGCTTACTCATCTTTGTAGCCACGACAATACATCTTAAACTTTTATCGGGGCTAATGGTATGCTCAAATTCTACTTTTTCGTCTGCATAAAAAGCAAAGGATAGTCCTTTTGTGTAGCGAAAATCTTTTTTCTTTTCCCCATACTTAACTGCTAAATCTACATTACCAGAACCATAAAAAGCGACAGCTACTATGGGCTCATCAAAATAACACGTATCCACTTCTACCTTAGATGAATTTGCTTCTTCAACTAAAATTACGAAGTCATTGATATGGATAAAATCGCGGGTCATTTTTCGAATGTCAATTTAATAAATTTTGAGATTTTATCATACATTGTTCCTCTGATTTTAGGTTCGTCAAATTCTTTTGTAAAGGCTGTAATGTGATGTCATTCAGCACATTCCCTTTCATTTCGTTACTCTTCATTTAAGGAAAAGAGCTTCACTATAAACATCTTGGACACAATCCCCACTTTTGACTTTTCATTCCGTTAACCCTCTCCGTTGCTCTGGAAAGGAACACTTCATTCCCAAGTAAAAAGCGTGAATTAAGTCCGCTTCAAATAAGGAAAATTGTATTTGTCATAGTGTTCCACTTCCTATGCTTTCGTACTTCACAAGGCGTTTAGACTCACATCCCGAGTCGTCACCGCTATACCTTTTTTTGACAGCAAAATAACAACATTCACCCTTGGACGACGGCATAAATCAGGCTCGTACCTCGCTTTTTTTTATACGTCTTACCAAGCTTGAATATTGAACCAGACCAAGCAACAAAAAAAGGTAACAGTGACGGCTCTATGGGAAGTAAATCTAAAATGAATCTTATGAAATCTTACAAAAACATCAAAAAGGAAGCAGAACAAAAGTTAAAAAAACAACAAAAGGAAAACGCTCTGGATATAATAAGTAAATCAATAATTCAAACAAATATTAATCTTTAAATCTTTTATTATGAGTACGCTAAAAAACAAAGTACAATTAATCGGAAATGTGGGAAATGCTCCCGAAGTTAAAACCTTAGAAAGTGGTAAAAAAGTGGCTAATTTTTCGATGGCTACGAATGAAACTTACAAGAATTCTAACGGGGAGAAAGTGCAAAACACCCAATGGCATAATATCGTGGCTTGGGATAAGATTGCTGAAATTATCGAGAAGTATGTCGGTAAAGGAAAAGAGGTAGCTATTGAGGGTAAATTAACGTCAAGAAGTTACGAAACTGAGGCAGGAGAAAAACGATATGTTACTGAAGTGGTAGCAAGCGAAATCTTGTTATTAGGTATCAAAGGCGAAGAAACTGCCGAGTAGTTAAAAAGATAAAGAGGGCGCACCTGTGGAAAGTTTCGCCCTCTTTTTCATTTATAATCACATTAAGTAAATTACAATGAGAAACAAAGTTAATGAAATAAAAATAAGTTACGACGGTGGTATCAAATCCAAAAACTGGGTGCAAGTATCTACCTCGGCACAAGCTGCGGAAGTCCTATTTGAACATTGGGATAAAAGCACAATGCAATTACAAGAGACGTTTAAAATCGTACTCTTAAATAACAGTAATAAAGTGAAGGGGATTTGCCAAATTTCGCAAGGTGGAATTGCAGGAACCTTGGTAGATATGCGCATCCTTTTTGCAACGGTTTTAAAATCGCTTTCTGTGGGTTTGATATTAGCACATAATCATCCAAGCGGAAAGTTGGAACCGAGTGAAGCGGATATAAAATTGACTAAAAAAATCAAGAAAGCAGCATCGGTTTTTGATATCCGATTATTAGACCATTTAATCTTTGCACCTGATGGCGATTATTACAGTTTTGCCGATAGTGGACAACTTTAAATTTTGTGTTATGGTCTATATAAATTTTACAAACCTAGATAATGAGACGCAACAAAAATTGTTGTCTGATTCCAAGGAAGATGTGAAGCGAAAATTTGGAAATCAATTGAAACGATATGCCCAAGAAAATCATATTAATTATGACACACTTTTAGAAGAAGAAGCAATGCGAAATTTATATTCTTACAATTTCGTTTTTAATATCTAGAACGCACTATTTTAACCTAACAGACCTTTGAAATTTCAAGGGTCTTTTTTTGTTTCATTTTGAAATTCGCAACGATATTTCCATTCTATTAGTGATTGTTTTAAAATACCATTTTTCACTTCTTAAAAAAGAGAGCTTTCTTTTTAAGCAGATAAAAAGCCATTACATTTTTGGATGTAATGGTACTTGTTTTTTGTCCCGCGGGCGGGACGAAAAGGAATAGCAAGAGGGTAACACGCTGGCGCGATGTTTCATTTTTCCTTTTCTCCGAAACCCTTATCAATAGGGCTTTTTGGACCATTGCTTGTTTTGAATTTTTGATTTTTAAGCTCAGTTTTTTCTGAAAAAACCTTTGCAGCCCAATAAAATCAAACAATTTTTTCTGAAAAAATGGATAAAGGTTATGAAAAAGAACGGTTTGAAAAGCTAGGAATTAAGGTTTCTGTGGCGAAGAAGTTTAGGCAATTCTGTAAAAAAATGTCGCTATCACAATCAATGACGTTGCTACTTATGATTCAGTTTTTTGAAGATAATGGCATCTCTCCACACGAGTCTGTTGGACCAAAAATGCAAACGCTGGAATCCTTAATTAAGAAGCGAATTAATGGTGTAATTGCCATTATGAAAGACATCGAAAAGAATCAAACTAAACCTACAGTTGCGATGATACAATCTTTATTTCAACAGGCAGAACCAGAACAAAAAAAATTGCTTTTGGAAAAGGAAGTTCCCAAAGAAAAGAACACGATACGCTTTCGCGAAAAGCTAGAAACTGACAACGAATTGTAAAATAAATAGCTATGTACATTACAATAACAGCTCAAAAAATAGCTGCTAATTATTCACAAAGTTCAGGTGATTTTGTGGCATATCTGGAGAAAGAAAATCAGGGATTGGAGCAAGAAGAGATGGAACATTTTTTCAATCAATATGGTGATGAAATTGGAGCTGCAGAAGTGGTAAAAGATATTGATAGTAACACCGCAAAACTCAAAAAGAAAGAGCCCAAATTTTATTCAATAACTGTAAGTCCTAGCAAATATGAATTGAGAAAATTAGAGAATAGCCGAGAGGATTTAAAGCGATATACAAGAGAACTAATGAAAGATTATGCAGCCTCATTTAATCGTGAAATCAATGGTCGAAAAGTAACAGTAGATGACATAAAGTATTACGCCAAGATTGAACATCAACGCACCTTTAAAGGAACAGATAAACAGGTGCGAGAGAACCAACCTTTTGCAACTAAAATCTTAAAGTTGAAACAAGAGATACGCAAAATTCAGCAAGGAGAAGCAACTGGAAATATTGAACGATTGAAATTGAAAATAGGTAAACTAGAAAAAGAAGCACCACATCAGCAGGATGGGAAACGAATTGTTCAAGGAATGAAAAAAGCAGGCGACCAAAGTCATATTCATATTATCGTGAGTCGGAAGGATATGTCTAATTCTGTAAGTCTATCGCCAGGGAGTAAATACAAAGCTTCGGAAGTAATGATGAATGGTAAAATGGTAAAGCGAGGATTTAATAGGGATTCATTTTTCGCGAAAGCGGAACAAACATTTGATATTACATTTGGGTACAAACGCAACTATGCAGAATCCTACAAATCAAAAAAGGATTTCATTAAAAATTCAAAGCTCTACTTCTCAACCTTACTCGGATTGCCAGCAAGTGAAAAAGCGGTCGCCTTTAAAATTTTAGGAAAAGCAGGAGTCCCAATAGCCAGCATCCCAACTAATAAAGTACAACTCGCCTTAAAGACCATTCGGTATTTGAAACGAGGTGTGGATGTGGCAATTAAATCTGGCTCGATAGGCATATAGTGATGGATGGTTTGATTTTTAGCATAGCGATGTATACTGGAATGAGCTTGATATTTTACAGCTTGTTTAAACTGACACGCTATGCTTTTACATTAAATCTAATATTAATAGCGGGCAGTTTTGTGTTCTTATTTCATAATGAGTTATTCCTGTCGAGCTTCTTTCATTTTGTGTTGTATTTGGGTTGTCCACTTATGTTGACCAATACGGTTATGTTGGTGTATTTGGTCAAGGATAGTAAACCAAAATCGGGAGATAAATTTCAAGTGCATTTTAAAACCAAAGGCGCATCATTTAAGGTAGATAATATCAAACGTGGGGCTTCCGTAATAGGGGCAGCTGGTAGCGGGAAAACAGAAAGTGTAGTGTATACCTTTCTGTCTCATTTTAGTGCTCATTCTTTTTGTGGAGTCATTCACGATTATAAGCATTTTGAAATTACCGAAATGGCATACCCACTCTTTCAACAGAACGGTGTTGATTTTAAGATTGTATCGTTTGATAGAATTTTTAATCGAGTGAATCCTATTGCACCTCGATATATGCAAACCGAAGAAAGCGTGAACGAAGTAGCTCGCGTCTTGATTGAAAATCTTTTGGAGCAAAAAGAAAGTGGAAGTACGGGAACGAGCAAATTCTTTAATGATGCTGCTGAAGGTTTGATAGGTGGAATAATTTGGAAACTGCGTACTTCTTATCCCCAATACTGCACCTTGCCACATCTCATAGCGATTTATCAATTATTGGATACAGATAGTCTCATTGCTTTTTTAAGCTCTAATACGACCTCAAGAGCGATGGCAGATGCTTTTATTAGCGGGAAAGATTCTGACCGACAAACTGCTGGCGTAAAAAGCACCTTGGCCAATGCGCTCAAAAAGATAAGCACCAAACGTATTTTTATGGTGCTTTCTGCAGATGAGACATCTTTAAATGTGAATAGCCTGGAGCGACCGATGGTTGTTTCGGTAGTAAACAATCCGCAATTTGAAACGGCGTACTCTCCAATCATTGCAACCGTTATTCACACCATTACCAAGCAAATGAGTATTAGAGCTGCAAAACCTTCTTTTTTAATGATGGAAGAAGCACCAACTATTAGACTTTTGAATATGCATCGTATTCCTGCAACTTTACGGAGTTACAACATCGCTACGATTTATGTGATGCAGGACAAAATCCAAAACGATATGATGTATGGAGACAAGGCAAGCAGAGCTATCTTAAGCAATCTATCCTATCAGTTTTTTGGAAAAGTAAATGACCCTGATACCGCTAAATATTACGAACGTTTTTTTGAAATTATTAAAAAGGAAACCACAAGCATAAGTCGCGGACACAATCTCAATTTTGACTCTCGTATTACCACGGGAGAACGTGAAGTTGCGAAAAGACGTGCTGATGTGTTTTTTAGGTTAAAGCAAGGTGAATTCGTGACATTTGCCGATGGTGAGGATAAAAAAATACAGTTTAAACTCCCGAAAATTGTGAAGCAATTACCATCTGATGTTATGGACTATACCGAAGCTGATTTGGATGAAAATTTTGAGCGGATTTATCGGGAAGTGAGGTCTATTTTTAAAGACTAAAAGGACCAAATTCTATTACACATTTTTCTCTATTTTCGTGTAATTCAACATAAATTCCGTGTTGATACCCGAGTTCATTCATATATTCATTTATTTTCACATAGTCGAAATTTCTTTTGCTATTTTTCCAAGCCATTTTTATTTCTACTATGATAAGATTTATATCGGTATCTCTTTTATGTACGATTATGTCTGGGTAAACAATGCTAAAATCCCCTCCTGAATCATCCAAGTTCAATCGCTTTCCCATTAAGTTTCCTACGGCATCTGGGTCATAATCATTTCGCATTCGGTTATATTCAACATCTACGTCATAATCGGTATTTGATAAGAGATTATCTAAATGTAAAGCTAATCGGTGAGATACAGTTCTTTCATTAATGTTATAGCTACTTTGCAAAAGAATAGAGTCACTTTCAAACAATCTGTTAATTGCGTCAATCAATAACTTTGAAACTTGATTTTTTGTCATTGGCTTTTTTGTAAGATGAAAAATTTAAAATTACAATCAGTATCTAAAATTATTGCAGAATCCAATTTCTTTAGTTCTTCTAAATCTTCAATAGGATAGAAGGTTTGGACTCTCAAGTAGTTTTTTCTATTACCACCAGGTAAGTCTATTCTGAATGGTCTAAACCAAAGTGCGTATGGTTTTTCATTGAACTGAAAAAAAATGTTTCTACTATTGAAATGCTCCAATGAAATTTCATTTTTGAAACACGTCAATACATCTATTAGAAAATTAGGGACTTCTTTAAAGCCAATATTTGTGTCAAAGTGGTAAGATTTCCCGATTTGATGTTGTTTGATATGCGAAGCATAATGCCTGAACATTGTATGTACATATGTAAAAGCATCTACCAGAATTTCTCTTCCAGAGATTTCAATAATTTCCTCACTTTTACCTAGTTCTTGGTAAAACTCTTTTACTAAAAGATAAATGTATTTACCGTGTAATACAATTGTTTTTTGAAGATAGTCTTTATAACGACTTCCTATTTGCATATTCTGGCAAAATTTTTCCAACTGCTTTAATTGCTGCCTAGTCTCTTGGGCAACATAATTTATCAGCTTAAAGCCGTTTAATTTATCTTCTAGAAAATTTTTCCAATTTTCATATTCATTATGTAAAAATGCAACATCTTCTTTTTTCTTTGCAAGTGGGATTTCGCCTTTAAAATCTATAACAGCTTTATGACCATTTAAGTCATTTACATACAATAAGTATTTTCCCCTAAAAAGATAGTTTGAACAAGAAGTGTATTTTTTTATATCATTAACCTTATTTCCATTAATGTCCCTTAAACTCTCAAAAATCCCGCAAGCGAACCTTTCTTCAGCTAAAGACAACTCTTCATTAGCATAAATTTTATCTACAAGAGATTGTACGATATTCTTATAGTCTTCGTGTTGCTCTTTATTATCATATAAGCTATCTAATAATGCTCGTGGATAAGTCATATCTCGATGTTACGAAAGTAGATTTAGTTCTTGCGATTCTAAAAGTACAACCTTCATATCTTTATAAGCATTAATTAGTTCTAGTGGCGTTGTATTGTATGGTGTCTGAAAAGAAATCGAATAAGACGTTACGAAAATTTCATAGTCGAACTCATTGAAAATTATTGTACAAGTACTGGTGTCAGATGGATTATATTCAACCTTGATGTTTTCTTGATTTTCCATTTCTTCTATTGTGTCAATTAGAGAGTCGACGTCAATATCACTGTTTGTTTTAAATTCAAGCTTCTTGAATATTCCATCGAAGATTGAATTAAATTCTTTTCCAAGAACCAAATTGGAATTTGTGAAATTATCGAGTGTTTTAGTTAAAATATACTCGTTAGGTTGATTTTCAGATTGATTGAGTTCTACATAATAAGTGAAATCGGGTGTTACAATTGCTCCGGAACCATTGTCAAATGAAACTTTAACTTGCTTTCTAGAATACCCAATTTCATTTTTAATCTCGACGGCCAATTCTTCAATTTCGTCCTTCACCTCACTATCTCCAATTTTTTGTACAAAATCATTTGCTCCAGAGTAGTAATTTTTTGGGACGGTGTGAATTTTTTTTATGAAACCAGATAAAGATTTTATATCGCCAGTTTCGATATTGAGAAGTGATACGCTTTTCAAGGACTTATCCTCGGTCCTAGCAAGCATTTGTCTTTCATTAAAGGACTCATTTAAATCTGCGATAATGAAACGGTCTGATAAATTGCCAAACATCATTGGGGTTTGAGTTCTTCTTTTAGTTGAGTGCATCGGTACAAAAGCACTGACTTCTTTATTAAGATATCCCTGTAGCTTTTCACTAAATAAAAGGCCACCTTCATAACAATTTTTCCCTTCTCCATTTAGGGCTTTTATTAGGAAATGAGTCCAAACTCCATTTTTAAGGATTGGATGAGAAATGCTTTTCTCATTTGATTTGCACGAAGAAAATCCAATGCAATATTCTTCGTTTCTGTAATTATAAATTAACTCATCAGCCATAAACGATTCATCAATACCTCTTTCATCATCTCCAGGTATAAATCCGCTATGACAACAATCTAGAAATAGTATACATTTATTAGATTTAGATTTTTTAAAATTACCCAAAATGAATTCAATTGGAATCCCGGTGTCGGTTATGTTAGTTTTATAAGAGTCTACTGGTAAAATGTAATTAGTATTGTTTGTATAAGTTCCGTGACCAGCAAAAAACACTATTATTCTATCATTTAAAGTGGCATATTTGATTATCCTATCCAGTTCAGTCTTGATTGCCGTATTTGTTGCTCTTTCATTTTTCAGTTGGGTTATATTTTCTTCAAGACCTATTTTATTTTTTATGATTACTTGTTTAAGGTCATCGGCGTCCTTAGCTGCATAGTCAACTTTGGGGAATGAAGAATTATCGAGGTAATTTTCTATTGCAACTATAAGAATGTGTGTGGTTTGTACAAGCATAAAACATATAATTAATTCTGTAAAAATATAAAAGTAAATCTCAAAATTCAGTAAGTTAACGACTTACATTTCTAAACTCGTATTGATTATATTTATGAATTCAAAAAGTATTCTAAGACATAAATGAGTAAATTTTTAACAGGAAAAGAGCTAGAAGAAGCTATTTACAATATCATTTGGGAAACAGAGCAACAATTGGTTGTAGTTTCACCATTTATAAAGCTTGACGACTATTTTAAGAAGTTGTTTGATAAACATCAGAATAATCCCAAAATACATTTAGTAGTAGTTTTCGGTAAGAACGAAAATGCAGTAAAACGGAGTATGAGTAAAGCAGATTTTGATTACTTTAAAAAGTTTTTGAATGTCAGTATTATTTACGTTCCTAACTTGCACGCAAAGTATTATGGAAATGAAAAGAAAGGGGTTATTACCTCGATTAACTTATACGATTATTCTTTTATAAATAATATTGAGTTCGGGGTGTATTCAGAGCAAAGTATTTTGGATAGATTCAAAGCATCAGCTGATAATGACGCCTGGAATGAGTGTATGGAAATCGCACATAATAATGAGGTTGTTTTTATAAAACGTCCCGTTTATCAAACCAAAAAAGTACTTATTAACCTGGGAAAAAACTATATCAAGTCTGATGTGCTATACGATTCTACGGATAAATTTTATGGTTTCAAAAAGAGTAATGCAGGTTTGGGGAAAAGATTAGAAGATTTTCCTGAAGAACTGGAATTAGGTTCACAGACTGCTGTTCGACCAGAACGCATTATTGAAGAAAAAGAGTCAACAAAAGGATATTGCATTAGAAGTGGTGTAGAAATTCCTTTTAATCCAAAACAACCAATGTCTAAAGCATCTTGGAAAATTTGGAATGAGTATGGAAACGCTGACTTTCCAGAAAAATACTGTCATAAGACAGGCAAAAAGTCAAATGGTAAAACTTCTATGAATAATCCTATTCTATAACCCTATTGTTTTTTGATAAAGAGTAATAACATAGGACCTATAAGAAGGGCAGATTTATCTTTGAGAGGTGAATATCCAGAATTTAAGACTACGATTTATCGCATAGAGGAAAATAAATTTCTAATTCACATCCCGAAAATTCGAAAACGACTTGAAGCCGTAAAGAGGCATTTTAAGCAAAATATAAAACCCATATTAACACCAGTTGAGCTCACTAATATAAAACCCAAAAAATATATTGAGATAATACCGTCAATGACTGATAAAGAAATTTCATTGGGTCTTGAAGGTATCTTAATGAGCAAGATGGATTGGATGAAACTTTTGGTCTCAAAGTTTCCTAGAATTAATTTTTATAAGATTACTGATGATGATGGAGTGGTCAATATTCATATCGCTAACTACAAAGAGAAGAAGGGCAAGACGACCCAGTTCATTTTTTTAGACGTTTTTAATAAAAAAGCACTAGAGGATTTCCTTAAAAGTCATAATAGTCCTATAAACTTTAACGTCATAGTGGATGACTTTGAACAAAGTCCCGATTTAACTCCAGGTTTTGATGCCGAAACAGGAGCTTACATATACTTAAAAGAGTTAAAACAAAAGCCACACTTAATACAAAGAGATGAAGCACTTTGGTTTGATAATGTAGACAGTATTTTTCAAGGTAGATTTAAAAAAAAGAATCTCTTTTTTTATGACGCAGAAGAGTATAGCTGTTATGTAGATTTTAGTGCTTACCCTAATATAGACCTTCGCTATTATTTAATGCTCTATGAGGTTTGCTATTTAACACCACCATTAGAAAAGTCAATTAAAGAATGGCTGAAGGTTTTTAATGTGTCAGAGGACGAATTTATAGAGCTGATAATCAGAGGTAGAATTCTTTTGGTTTTGCCACAGGAATATGCGAGGTATGATAGAGGTTTAATTAATAACATATACAAACTTAAACCGGAAGCAGTAATTTCAAAACGCGCTGTTTCCTGTCTACAGCAATGTGATATTGTAGAACTTTCGGATAATTATATTTTTAATGCTCCAGATTGTGCTATTGAACTGAAGAAACTAAGCTCCTTGCTATCAAAAGCAACCAAACAAGATGCTGAATTCCTATATAGAATAATGGTCTGGCCTATTGCGGCAAGAAGAAACAGCTTTGAGGTGTTGCAAAGAAGCGGTGTTTTAAGTGCATCATTATATGGTGTAAATAAAATTATATCGAATCCGCCAGGTAATAGTGTAAGCGAAGCTACAGATTTTTTATTGACCGTTTTTTCGCCATCCATACACTTGGCACATTCGCTAAATGCAACCTACTTTCCGTTTCAATCCAACAATGACCATTCTGACGAGAAGTATGCAGATATGATGGGAAAATTATTGAATTTCTTTAAGTCTGCCACTTTAGAAAATTTCAGTACTCTCCAAAAAGAGGAATTATATTTAGCGGGAGGCAATTCCTTTATTTCTCCTATTGATTTAATAGAAATAAACACCTTTGATTCCATTCTTGAATTTGAGGAAGTTTTAAGTAGTGACATTGTTTATCCCAATAGCCAAAAACTTTTGGAAACATTATCTGTTTTAAGTCCAGAGGAACAATCTGATAAAATACGTTTTTATAATAACGAGCTTAAGAAGTATCTAAAACATAGTGAAAATCGCTACAAAACATTTGACTTTAGCGTTAAAGGCATAAATGCTATACTTGGGTTAACGACTGGCGTACCAACAGGATTTATGTTGTCTGGTTTGAAGCTCTTAAGCAAGGGCAGAATATTGCCTCTTAAAAATATAATCGGAAAATTAGAAGAGGCTATGGCAAAAGACGCTGACCAAAAGAATATTCACTTTTTATCTAAAATAAATAGAGTGGCTAAACTAAAACGTAATGACTAATAATAATTATACGTTACTTTTAGATTCTTTAAAAAGGCGAAACTTCACGTCTCCCTTTCTCAGTAACCTTCCATTGTCCATCTTCCTTTATTAGCTTGAAGATTTCAGGAGTTTCTTCATACGACGTTGAGAATTGTACCCAAGCAATATCGCCATCTACAGTTTCCTGTAATACTATAAAATTTGATGCTCCTGCAGCTGGGTCACTGGGAGCCATCACAGCTTGTATGGACATAAAGGAAGCATAACTTTCTGCTGTGGTATGTTTCTTTAGTTTGCTATTGTCTTTTTGGTAGAAACTTTCTATGACAACCTTGGCCGTATCGGTATGAGACAGTTGACCTTGACTGCAAGAAAGTACAGCCAAGGTCAGGAGATAAAATGCTATTTTTTTCATAATACTATCAATTAGGATGATTTATAAAATGGTCTGCTATAAACAGCACCAAATTACGTTCGCCATTGGCCTCATTTAGCTCTAGTACCACTCTTCGTTCGTTGCTTATAGAGAACTTGGGTAGTACAAAGACCATTCTAGCTGATGTGCCTTTCTTTATTTTAGTGGGCTTTTTATGAACATAACTCGGTGTTTGATATAGCTTCTGCAAAGACTTCTTTTTTCCTTTTTTACGGGTGGTAATCGAGAAGTCCATAAAATTCAGGTCATAGTCTAACGACGACCTATTATCGACTTGTACAACGAAGTACAATTCTTCCTTATCAAAAACAATATTCTCAACGGTCATAATAATACCGCTTTGCCTTGTTTTTATCCTTCCAATGCGCTGTTTTCGCTTTATCAGATACGAGCAAAATCGCTCATAGTATGCCGACTTATCAAAGCGTGGCGCAGGTAACGTATCAAGATTAGTTAGTAGGTCTTTCTTTGGCTTTTCATTGCCAATTGCGGTCGAAAGCGGTATAAAGTAGTTGTACCGTTTTAAGTGGTTTTTATACTTTACAATATACGAAAAAATATCGCCATTATTATTGATTATCAGCAAATTACTTTCCTTTCCAGGCTTGGCTTGAAGCAGTCCAAAATGCTGTTCTTTTTCACGGTTATATGTAAATACGAAGTGATTTGCTCCAGTAATTCCCTGGCGTATTGGATTAGGGAAAAACAGCGCTACGTTCTTATCATCATTAGCATAAATAGTATCCAAAACTTCAGTAGTATGTTTAGTGGTTTGTGCTGGAGCTTGTGCCGAGCATAGTCGAGGTGCGAAAGCGTTACATAGTAAAAGACCGCTCATTAGGATTAGCTTTTTCATATTGTATAATTTTAATACCCTCAAAGGGTGATTATTCTTGTTTTAAAATGAGTTTATAATTGTTTACAATTGTAGCTTTTACATTACGATTGCTACGTTGGAAGAGTTGTTTTATACCACTAACTTGCGGTACGCCTCCAATATTGATATCGTTTACGACATCTTCTACAATTTCACGTCTGGCATCAGCCCGAAAGCTATTTTCTACATAAATACCCTCGCTGCCATCTTCATAATCGAATGCTGTTAGATTTACTGATGTATTCTGAATTTTTTCAATCTCAATTAAAACACGATTAGGCTGAAAGCTTATAAAGCCAAACACAGGTGTGTTTTTTTGGATGAGCCTGTTACTGATTATGGCATCCTTATAAAGTCGCATACGTAATCTGAAATTCGCCTTAACGGTCTGATTACCGTCCACGATTACGTAAATCTGATTATCCGTTTTAGTATAAGTTGATAGCTCGTTCTTTAAAGGATTAGATGCAAAAAACAATTGATGTTTCAGCCCTATTTCTTTCGTTTCAATAGTTGGGTCAACCTTGTGAACGATGCTATCTTTTTTAGGAATTATAGGTTTTGTTTTGATTTTGGGAGCTGCATTCCGATATCGATTTTCTTTGTAATCAATTTTTCCAAGTCGGTAAATGCTATCTACAATGCGCTCCTTTTCTTTGATGGCATTTTCTGGGTCATAGTAACCAAGGGAGTCCAAAAGGCTTTCGTCATAGATACTAGGAGCATTGGTTTCACGAACTTCCTTCAGGTCGTTAATGGCATCTAATTTTGAAGTGTAATCTTCCTGCTCTTGTTCTAGTTCAGGAACAAGGGTTTGCTTTAAGTTTTCAGCATCAGCTTCGTCGTCTCCTAATTCAATGAATGAGTAGGAAATCAAGAAAATGACAACCACGGCTATGATTCCCCCAAAGACTAATTTATTCTTTTCAATTTTCATAATAAAGTGTTTTAATCCCTATGGCTAGGGGTTTATATTTTCAATTTTTTTCAGGCTATTCTCAAAGTAATTTGTGATAAGAAGTCCGTGTGTATTGTGGGGAAAGTTGCGATTCACATTGATTAGGTTTCCAGTAGAAACCAGTTCATACGTATCGACCACTGTACCGCGATTAATTTCAAAAACGGTGGTGGTTCTAAAAGCAAAGGATTCTGCATTCAGGTCGAGTTGGGTTTCAATGCTCAATACCTTTTGTACTAGAGAATACTGGAGCAGTCTGTTATAAACGCCATCTGCTTTTTTCTGTCGGTAGAGATTATCCACAGAACTATTACCAAGCCACAAAGCTCTCTCCAAATTCTTCTCGTAATTGCTCGCGTCGATATTGTAGAAATACGTATGAAATAGCTCCAAATGTGCTAGTGCTTCTACTTGAAAATTTTCCTTTTGCGTTACCCATTTCAAGGGTATGACTGTACCATCTGTATTAATGGCGAAGGAGCTGTTCAATGCTTCGGTGTGGATTTTGTGAATTAGAAATCCGCAAAACCCACTTGTCCCCAAAGCACACATAACAACCGATAACACGATAAAGCGATTGATTCGTAATACAGAGTATATGTTTTTATAAGACGTTTTCATTTTAAGTGAAGAGTTTAAAGGTGAAGGTGGTGGCACGTTTGTATAGTTTGAATTTTAGGAACACAATGAAGATGATAGACCCAAGTTCCACCACAGGAGCAAAAAAGTTGCTGCCTACGTCAGTACCGAACAAGTCCACCCAAAAAGTGGTATTGATTTCAGTATAAACGGCATTGATAAAAACATTAACCAAAAAGAATGCAGGAACGAGCATATACACAGCAGCGTATAACTTGAAGAAGTTATAGGCCATAGACCTGAATTTTTCAAATACAGCGAGACTTATTACCAGCGGGAAAAAGGCTTGCATTATGCCTAACAAGAAATAGCGTTCTGCAAGGAACAGCGGATAAATGAAAAGGTCCAAAACCCATAGTCCTAAACTGATGATGAACGATATAATTTTCCAACCAAACAAAGGTGTGACCAAGGCATCATACAGTAACGCCATTGCCTTTTTGGCGGCTTCCAATGCGCCCACATCCTCTTCAATAGGAATGTCCTGTAATTGTAGTGGAAGGAGCGCAGGAGCCGTGTTTCGGTATTGCCCTTCGATGGCTACTAAAATGCCGTCAAAGAATCCAAGCACTTGTGTAGAGAAGATAACCAGGAGAACTACCGCAAAGTTTTTGGCAAGTTCTCCCGGACTCAATCCCCAAGTATAACCATCCTTGTTTGCAATACCTTCATTGTACTTCTTTAGAATATTGACCAAGAAAAACAGCACCGCAAGGGTTTTCATTCCTGCAATGGTATACTGCGAGAAGTCACTGTTTTTTATCACTTGAAAAACAGCATCGATATACTCTAGTCCTATTCCTAAGAAGATATTTGCTGTCATCTTTAGTATGATGTTGCGCGATTATTGATTTTATCCTGCATTTTTCTGAAGGAGATAATGTCTTGATAGCGTTTTGTCTTTTGGTTGATTTCGGCAACCATTTCAGCAGACTCACGCTCTTTGGTTTTCAAAATTTCCGCACGTTCGGCATCTGTCATTTTTAGATAATCGCTCGATAGAACTTCGTCAATAAAATCTACGGTGTCGAGTGAGCTTTCCACAATAGCATTAAAGGAATTGGTAATCGCGTTTACTTCCTCTACTTTGATGTATGGAGAGCTTAAAATATCATTGAGGTCGTTTTGTAATACATTGAAAAGCTGTTGATGATTGTTGGCTATTTCCTGTACAGCTTTTAACTGTCTCACAACATTTGTCACTTTTTCAATGCTCTCCTTGGCGTCTTTCATAAACTGAACAGTCTTTAATAACTGTGACGTTTGCTTTGCAGACTCTATAAGCGACTTGGCAAGGCTTATAAAATTGGTGTTGTCATATACTGGCATTCCTTGGGCGGTAGCACCGCCAGGCAATAAAAGGGCTATTGTAAGTGCTAACCCGAATACGATTGTTTTGATTTTCTGTTTCATAATGTTTTTGTTTTAAGATGAATATTCAGTGATGGCTTTTTCCATATTTTTATGTTTATCGAAAAGCCGCATTATTTCTTCGTTCTCTTCGCCGTCTGTGAGATATGCAGCAAAGACTTTTTTGGGAACTTCTAATCGGAAGATGTTACTCTCTTTTCCAATCTTGATGAACATTTCAGTGTACTTTCGAGCTCCTGTAAGGTTATTTTTAATGGATTTTAGTTGGTTCAAGTCGTGGCTTGAAAGGTTGAGACGCTTTTGTAATTCGTCATAACCTTTTTCATTATTCAAACTGTAAATGACTTGTGTGTTTTCTAGTATACTTGCCGAAGTTGAATTATTGGGTAACTGGTTTATAGATTGCAGAATAATACCAATGGCACCATTCTGTTTTCTAATGGCTTGGTAGTAGAATTCAACACTCTCCAATACATTATCGAACTTCAGTTGTTTTGCAAACTCATCGAAAAGGATAATGCCTTTTTCTGCACGATTTCTCCAAATGGTACGTTGGATGGCAGACTTAATGAGCTTCAACATTACCGAAAGGATTTCCTTGTTATCCTTTACTTCATCTAACTCAAAAACGATTAAGCGTTTGTCTTCAATTTTGTAAGTCTGGTCTTCGCTTACTTCAAAAAGGAAACTGTATAATCCGTCACCTACATACTCGGACATAATGTGTAAGAAGTTCGTAATATTGAAATAGTCCTCGTGTATTTTAAGTTGCTGTAATAGCTGTCCTTGATTAGCTTCGATAAAGGCGTAAAAGTTGTTTAAGGAATGCCCTAAAGCCGTTTGTTTATAGTAGTGGCGAAGAATCTTTTTTACGGAAACTGATTGCGCTTTGGTCACTTTTAAATCTGAAGAAAACAACTCGAATAAGAAAACCGAAAGGTCTTCTAACCGTTCGGGAGTGATATCCTTTTGATTGCTGATGTAAAACGGATTGATACCAAGGTTCTTTCCGCTTTCATAACGAAGCACTGTGTACTGTTCTGGATAGAGTTTGGCAAACTTGGTGTATGAACCACCCAAATCAATAATGACCAAGCGTACACCACTTTCAAAGTATTGACGTAGGATATTATTGGCCAAAAAAGATTTTCCTTCACCCGTTGGTGCAAAAATGGCAAAGTTCCTAGCTTTGATGCGCTTCTTTCGTTCGTCCCAAACATCCTTCAGCACGGGAATGTTATGTTCACGGTCATTGAATATGATGCCTGTTTTATCCGACTTATAATTACTATTGTTAATCAGCAAGCATAAGGCGTGTTTCAAATCGGTTACGTACACATCCTCATTCGAAAAATTTGAAGAATGACAGAAATAACTATTCAAAAAATAGTTCTTGCGTTCTTCGCCACGAGGATAGTATGGGATGATATCCAATTCCTTAAACTCGGTTTTGATTTTAGATGCTATGCGGTTGAGCTGTTCAGGATTGGTGTGCCAGTAAACAATATTCAAATGTCCTCGAATAACACGAGCACGGTCATCAGCATTAATCTGGTCTAGGATGTGTTGTATTTTTCCAAGAACGACTTTGTTCTGTGAACCGAAGTTGGAACTCTTGTTAAGTTCTTCAACTTTCTTATCGAGCAGCTTACGCCACTTTTGCTTGTCATCTAGATAAATGATTTGATTGACAATATGATTCTCATTTAAAGTCAACCCCAAGCCATCAATATATCCTTGGTGAAAGACAAAATCATCTGAAGTGAATTTGTCATTAGTTTTGCTCGTTTGTACACTTTCGCCAAAACACAATTCGCTATTTACGGCAAGGGCATCAAAATAATGCTCACCGATATTGGCATTGGCTTTATCTAGAATAATATCTGTGTCCAGACCATTGTTAAAGCCGTTAAAATAGTTGTTGGTATGCGTATGGATTTCCTGTTCTGTTAAGGGCAAGAATTCCATTTTCCGACTATTATTAATAAACGATATGGAATCATTCACAGCCCCAACAAAAGCGTTGACGTTATCATCCATTTCGCGAATTGCTTTTTCAGAAACTTTACGAAACGGATTGACATATTTGCTGTTGTTTAATGCATTGTTTTTGGTGAGAATAAAGAACAGATAGGATTGATGCTCCATATACTCACGACCTTTAAAGTGTGCGTGTGTTGCTTTTTCAAGAAAGGTTTTGTTAGGTAGTTGCACCGCATCATAGTTTTGTTTTATGTACACATCTTGCTTATGAACTACGCAGCCCGTAGGCAACGATTTTAACCCTTGAAACCAGGAGCCGTGCATATCCTCAAAGTCTTTTTCAGATAAGGAATAGATTTCGGGCAAACTGCCTTTATAGCATAGCACCACATTGCCATTGTTGGCAAATACTACATTGTTTTGAATGTCAATGATGGGATGATATGCCGCAAGATTTATTTTATTCATAATACAAGGCAGATGATTTTTTATTACTGATGATTCTTGGGAAAACCTTTGAGAATTGAACTAGCTGCGGATTGTGAGCAAATCGAGTAAGACCGATATAAAGCCCTGCATTGAACACAAGTACACCTATGATGATACCGAAGCTGAATGAAAAGATGATGACTAAAAGCGAGGCTATGACAGCTACCATCATTAATGCAAACAGGGACACGGGCAATCCAAAAATCATTGCCCGCTTCCGTATGTTTTTATAGACTTCGAATTTTTTCATAATGCGCTTTTAATAAAGCCCTCGATGAGGGTCATTATACTACGATGCCTATTAAATAAGTGAATATGCCTACCACAGCTCCTGCGATAAGTACAAATACTAATACTCTGGTAATTCCTTTCTTTAAGTCTGCATTTTCACCGAAGAAGTGTCCTGCATTAAATAGAAAACCAACAAGGAAGATGACACCCAAGAGAATGGGGAAGATGGCTCTTATGGTATCGCCAACATCGTTTACGGAGTCTTCAATACCACCAATTTGCGCGAAGCTAGGAGCAGTTACAAAGAGTAAAGCCAATAGCATAAGAATTGATTTTTTCATAATGATTTCGATTTTGCCTTACGGCGTGATTATTAGAATTTTGCGAAATCTATTATGAGAGGATGGTTATGTAGAAAATCCCCTAAAATTTAACTTAGCGAGCTGTTAAATTTTTGAAGATTCCTATGGAAAGAATGAAATCATTGCATTTTGTGTAAAGCAAAATTTGTAAAATGAAAATGTATCTGCTAGCCATATTTATTGCAATTACTTGTCTACTGGCTATGCCAATCCATAGCCAAAGATTATGTAGAAAGCCGATAGTAATCATTGACCCTGGACACGGCGGAACGGACTATGGAGCCGTTAGCGGTAACGGTATTAAAGAGAAGGATATCGTGCTGAACATTGCCTTGAAGATGCAGCAATTAAATACATTGGTATTTGAGAATAGCTTTGAAATATATCTTACCAGGAGTAGAGACACATTGATATCTCTCGGTGATAGAAGCAAATTAGCCCAGGTTTTAAAACCAGACGTGTTTATATCCTTTCATTGCAATCAAGCGGATAACGCTTTCGCGAAAGGGATGGAAGTTTATGTCTTCGAGGAGGAAAGCATTTACAAAAGGAGTTCGACGTTTATAGCTTATCAAATCCAATCAACAGCCAAAGAGAAATTAAGTTTTAAAACGAGAGGTATCAAGCAAGCCAATTTTCAAGTATTGCGTGAGACACAATCTGTATGTCCTGCGATACTGGTAGAGCTTGGGTTTTTATCCGCTACGGATGAAGCAGATTATTTGGAACAGAGTGATAAGCAGGATGCACTTGCCTTAGTGGTGCTGAAATCACTTATTAAATATTTTGAGTTATGAGGGAAATATTTTTAGCGATTATTAAGAGTTTAAGAGAATTAATTAAGCTAATATACCGAATGATTTTGTCGTGGTTCAAGTCAACGGATTTGACCCAAGAATAGCATTTGTTCGTTGCATATCGACAAAAGTACTCTTACCCTGTTTTATGTATTCATTGAGCAGGTCAGGTTTTACACCGTCAATTTCTGATAAGAGCAAAAAAGCAATCACGTAATCAAATAAAAAGCTGATGTACAGCAATTCAAATTCAGAGTAAATCCCTTTATTATCAGGATTACTATGAATATAATAATCTCTTGCCCTCACAACTTTTTTAGGGAATGATGTCCAATCATCATCTTTAAAATCTCCTATGCGCTTGAAGATTTTATCATTTTCTTTAATGCGTTTATCTAACTGTGTTTTACCAACCTTTGAATAATTTTTATAGTATGCTTCATATGCCGAAATACTGTTGGTAAAACGTTTATTATGGCTGGTATGCGTACCTATAAAGTTTTCCATCAGTCTATCGAGACAAAATCTAAATTTATCATCAGTAAAAGCAGCATTGAAAATTGGTTCAAGACTATCCTTTATTTTTTCGTAACTAGTATGAATAAATGTTGATGTCGATTTTGTAAGCTTAGTGTCATCGTAGTACAAATCTTTATACTCTCCACAGCCTATACACTTGAAACAAAACCGTCTGAATTTGGCTGAACGACCAAATACTAATTGTAGTACTTTTTGAAATTGGTCATAAAGGCTCATTGCTTCTAAAATGGTAACTGGTTCTGGTAATTCAAATTTTACAGCACCCCGATTAGAAATTCGAAGGCTAGTGTGTTTTTCCATCTTAATATTTTGGAAATGTTTGATAGTAATTTTTAGGCCACTTTCCGTTAAATCATATATATCTGCTAACTCTTTTCTATGTAATTTGTCTTCAAGTGAGTCATACCAAACATTACTATATACCCATTTTGCTATTACATCATTATCTATATAGAAATCTTTGACCTTTAAAGTTTGCGTATTTATAAAATGCTTATCACTAACAAAGGTATATTTTGGTGCATAAATTCTAGTTTCGGTAATGCCGGTTGACGAATATTGTATTCGACAGTCAATAAATGTAAAGTATCCAACACCTGTAAATGAACCAAGAATTTGTGGTTCTTTGTAATGCCGCTGTTTAGAATGGAGATTTGTTTCTAGCCAAATTTTATCTTCTTTAAAGGACAATACGCAAAACTGTCTTTCATCTTCATTGTCTGCAAACCAAATTTCACCATAATACTTTTTATTTTTGTCAAAACCGTTAATCATACTTGTTTGATTTTTAATAGAAGTAGGTGTTAGTGGTCGAAGTTTATTAAGGCTGCAGATTCGATATCACCTTCTTTAATATCACTTTTCTTAATAAATGTAATCTCATTTTTTTCTATGAATAATTGAAAGTTGACCTTCATTCTTAAATCTCTTTCAACTTCGCCAGGAAAGACTTTATAAGAACTGAATCTTTTTATTCCTTCTTTTAGAATTAAAATATTTTGATTTGTAGATGCATTCATTAAATGAAATCTACACGGTGCGACAAAAACAGAATCATTATCGAAATTTGATGGATTAATATTACTTGAAAACATCACTACATACCAATGCGGATTCTTTGGGTCTATCTCAGTTATAATGCTGATTTTAATTCTATTATTACTGTCATTTATTCCGAATCGTTGAATCCAATCTTCAAAAATTCTCTCTCCAAACTCAATATTTTCAAAACCAATTATTAGACCAATGCCATCTCTATATGGAGCTACTCCCATACCTTTCCAACTTGCTTTGTCCCAAAGGTGATTCTCAATTACTGTAATTACCTTTCTTTTGTTATGTGGTATTGCATCTAAGTCATCGAACTCTTTCTTATGTCTCGGCTTCTTAATCACGTTCTTATTTTTCTGAGTTGTTTTATTTAGAGAGAATGGCCTTTTTCTAATTGACAGTTTTAACTCATCATAATTAGTCCAATCATCAAATGTTAAACGGGGAGAGTCCCCTAAAACATTAGAAAGAAAAGCTTTGTGATTAATAAGTACACTCAGTCTTTCGTTTACTTCCTGATTTTTAAAAAGGTCAGTTAAAAATTCTTCTACATCTTTAATTAAGAAGTTTCTCGCTAATATTCGAGAAACAAGATTTAAACAACACTCTGCAACTTTATCAAAGTTGTTTGCACAATGAAATGAGCTATCCCAATAGACTTTGTAAAAATTTGTTCTAGTTGTTTCCTCAACCGTGAATGAGTTTTTTTGCTCTACTAGTTCAATTTGAATTTTTTCAGCATTGGGGTAAAGATTTTCAAGAGATGTACCTAAAAACCCTTCCATATAGGCTATAATAGTTTCTGCAGAAATTAAAAGTGAATTTTCAGCTTTGAAGTTAATTATGAATTCGGTGCCTAAAATTTTTGATGATATGGATGAATTAGGATTTTCAATAAAGTTCAATGGAAAAACGAATTGTTCGTTTAACGGTTGATTTGCTACTTTTTGATAATATTCTTCCAAATCTTTTTCGGAAGAAACATCTATTTGATTATAATTTTCAAGTATTTCATTTGAATGACCAAGAAGGAATAAGCTTGTGTCTTCGGCCAAAAGAAATCCTTCTTTTTTAAGTATTGACGGTAGCTTTGTCAGTGTTTCTGTATTTAAATTAGCGTTTAAGAGCCTGATGCACATATAGGCATCAAACTTTGTAAGTGCTTCTATTTCTTCAGCTTCTCCTTGATTTTTAAACTGATGATAAATTACTTGATACAGTTCGTGCCAAGTAAGAATATGAGGAAATCGTCCATATAGAATTTCGTGACTTAGATGTTGGTCCAAGAGATTTAATAGTCTTGAATCTAAATTGCCTTCATCAAAAAAAGGTTTTAATAAAATAGATATAGCTGCTATTTTACTCGAATAAGAGGCGTTATAAAGACCAAGCTTATCATAAGCTTCACTTAATCCCATAGAAGCAAGATAGAAGCCATATTGGCTTTCATTTTTAGAAAGTTTAGCTACTGCTTTCCCAAAATAAATTAAGCCGTCTTTATACCTTTCGTTCTTCATCTTATGACCACCTCTATTGATAAAGAGCTGACCATTATCCATCTCTGCATTTCTGTCACCATAAATTCTTGTCACAGTATCATACAAATCATCGAATTCTTTTGAATCAATAACTACTTGCCCCATAGTCGTAATCATCTTTTGAAATTGCTCAAATGGAAATTCAAGTCGATTTTCTGCCAACTCCAAATTACTTTTCATCCGCTTGAAAGTATCCGCTAAATCATCATTATTTTCAATTCCCTGAAATGAAATCATTATATCTAAATACATACAGGCAGTAAGCGAAATGCTTGTTACTTTACTATCACTTATATTGCTCTTTAAGTAGTCCAAGTACTCTGCATTTTCCGTCTTGAATATTTCTTCTGTGACAATTTCATCCTTTAAAGAATGTACAGTTCTTAAAAGTGTGAAAAGCGTTGAATAAAATTCTAATGTTGAAATTGTCGAAAAAGCTTTTAATGATTTTTTAAATTCATAAAATTCATCTAAGAAAGATTCGTAATCATCATAATAATTAAGATACGTCCAAGCTTTTTGATATCGAAATCTTAAAGATTGTCCATCATTTTTAGTTTTAAGTAGTAATCTTTCGACCCTATCAAATTTACCTTCTAGTTCAGGTCTAGGTTTTTCAAGTTGTCTTGTTAAAATTGCTGCTTGAAGGGCATCTTCAACCAATTGGAAATCGAAATCAGAATAGCGGTTTGTATCACTAATGTTTTTTTCAAGTTCAGACAATTCCTTTTCCCTTCTAGTGTCGTTAGCACCTTTTGTTTCATCAACTTGGAGATAGACATTAGATAAATTAAGTGTCTCGATTACTAAATTTGTTAAGTTCTGAGAGTAGGTGTTTTCTAAAATCCATATACCATCAAGTATAACAATATCAATTTGAAACTCCTTTATAAATTCATCCTGGGCATCCTTCTTTTTCTTGCTAGAGGGTGTTTGATTGGTTATGAAATAAATGCGCGTGTAGTCTCTTTCAGTAGATAATATACTCCTTATATCATTTTTTAATTTGCTTTTCCAAGTAGCTTTTGCGCTTATAGCAACAGCCCATTTTTCGTCCTTAGTCCAACCGTTTTTTGGGTGAAACCACCTTTGAGAAATAGAATCAGAGACTGGGTAGGTTTCTGAATCAGTTTTTCCATCACCCCCACCAGTTGGACCAACTTGTGGTATTAAGTTAGGAACAACCAACTTTTCAGCCATTTTTCTTGCTAGTGTTTCAAATTGGTTTTCTTTTTGATTTTGAGTAATTTTGGAAAGCTCAAAAGCAAGTAATTCCTTGGGTAAGATGTTAGATGAAGTACTCTCAGAATCTGAAAAATTCTCAGGTCTAATCATTCTATAAAATTCCGATGGGCTTAAAGGTTGTTGCTCATCATTTCCTGTTGTTACATTTTCTTTCATTCTTCTAAATAAAAAAGCCGACGAAAATCCATCAGCTTTTATAAAAATCTATGTCTGGTTTAATCGTCTTAAAGATAGAAAATTAGCTGCTATTTTTATTGCGGATTTCCATAATTTATATTCTAAATATCAATCTTTCCCCAAACCACAGGATGCTCACTAGCTGCAAGGGTTTTGTTGGTAATGCTTTTATAAATAGTCCATTGCGGGCGTTTTACTGGCCAAACCGCTTTACGATTAAGACCACTGTCTGTCATCTTTTTGTAGAGCGCTGGCGATAGCAGCATATAGTCTTTTTGCTTTATGTTTACTCCTAACCGATATGCCCCTAATCTAAAGTAGGTGGCATCATCTCCTTCATCTATATCCACTTCAAAAGAAAGATGTTTTGTGATGTCTTTTACATCGGTTTGTTGCACTAATGGCGATAGCGAATCGCAGTAAGAAGGTGCATTAAATGTTCCTGTGATGATGACATTTTTCTTTCCTTCGGTAATCAACTTTTCATAAATACTAGCAATGTTCTTGACCTGGCTTTTTCTAACAACATCTGCGGTTTTTACATCAACATCTTGCTTGGCTAAATAAATACCTAGCACCCAAATTTTTTGAGCGGTGGGTGTAGTGATTTCAAATTCTAAAAGATGTTGAAAGGCATCACTATAACCACCAATCAGATGTGTTTTTACACTTTGCAGTTTATAGCCTTCTCGCAGTAGAATTGCCGTTTCCAATCCCTTCATATCATTACTTTGTATAACAAAAGACTGGGTATAAGGCTTGCATTTTAGTTCTGGTAGGGCTATCTTATTAAACTCTTCAAGAGAGGAACGGTCTTCCACTTCGTGTAGTAACAAAATATCGGCATTTACATCGGCAATGACTTGAGCTTTATGTTTGGTTGCTAATGGTTTTATAGGTAGTGTTTGCAAAGCAATCCAACCGTTCCAATTGGTAAGTTCGCTGGCTTTTGTTTCAATGGAGTGGTGGATTCCTTTCATATATAGCAATCCTGCTTTTCGTCGCATTACGGCATAGGGTCTTTGACTTGTTTTTTCAAAACCAATCAAGAACGATAATTCTCGTATGCGGTCTTGTTCTGGCACGTTGGTATTTGGTTTTCGCATAAGCGTATCAAGTTCGGTTATCCAATCACTCATTGATTTACCAATGGATTGCTTCACAAGGTTTTTGTCTCTATGGAAAAGGTTCTGAATATTGTATGTTGCTATTTTCATAATTACTTTCTTTTATCATTCGCATTTTTGTGGAATGCAATAAGATTGAACAATTGGCGCATACGGCTTCGCACTCGATTTCCATAGAGGTCTTCCAGTTCCTGCGCATTAAGGTTGGTGGTGGCGTGGGTTTTTATTTTGGTAGAAATGAACAGCTCGTAGCGAGAAAGAATGACTTCTCCCATCACATTACAATCTTTACCGTAATGTCTGCCTATAGGTTCTACACCCAAATCGTCAAAACAGAAAAATGAGCCATTGCCATAATCTTCAATGGTCTTATAACCAAGATGGTTGAATGCAAAAACAATATTTCGGGATGGAATAAGACTATACGGTCGTTGGTGTGGCACCAAATACTTGAGAAGCTGCATTAGGCTCGTTTTACCACAACCCACAGGACCGGAAAGCAAAATACCTTTGTCTAGGTCTATTTCGTTGGCCTCACAGGCCTTTTTGTCCTTTACGAAATAGTTGCAAAGCTTAAGAATGATATCACGGTCGTCATCATAAATTTTAAAGTGCTTGCCAAAGAGCAACTTGCCTTTAACATCCAGATAGTTGAGGATTTTCTGGAAGTCATATTCAACGCTTTTTCCATCAAATGTTCCTATCGAATATTCGATACCGCCTTCGGTTATTTTAGAGGGGTTGACCATAATCTTTCACTTTAGTAGTTCTTAAGTTGTCCTTATTTTGAGACAGCTCTTTTTCGTTTTCAATGGCATCAGCTTTTATCATCCAATTGCCAGCTGAGGCTTGCCAATCCACAATTTTTACTTTGCCACCAATTTTCCAGCCTATGGCTTGGTAGTGATTATAAAATTTCAAGGCTTCTGTAGCAGACCATTCTTTTGATTTAAAAAAATCAATGACTTCCATTTCATTTTTTGGTAGCTTAGTTTGTTTACTGTTTTCTATAGTTTGATTATTGTTTGTATTAGATACTTGTGCTTGTTCATCACTTGTTTCGTACTGGTGTAGCGCTTGTTCAGAGGTTGTATCAAAAATGAGCATCTTAATTTGGCTACCTTTAAATGGGTTGTGTGAGGGCAAGTATTTTATGTACTCCCAAGTATCTAATTGTTGTAAGCAGCGATGGTATGTAGCTTTTGAACCAATTTTTGAAAGCTGCATTACTTCTTGACGATTGATGTAGAAACAGTCTGTAAAACGGCTGATATTCCAGAATTGAAATAGAGCAACATATAGACTGACGTGCGTCGGGTTGAGCCTTGAATCCTGTATGAATTTCTGGAAAGTGGCGTTGAGATGTTTTATGTAATTCATACATCCTTAATCGATTTTATGTTGAACACGATTAGCCGTCATTACCTTTTGGATTTCGTCGGCTTCGTAGTAGATAATGCCGCCCATTTTCGTGTAAGGAAGTGTGCCATTAATACGGAGATTTTGAAGAGTGCCTGGACTAATTTGGAGCAAGTCCATCACTTCAGAGGATTTTAGATATTTCTTCAGTCCGCTATTAGAATGCTTCTGGAGTAGCTTCTTTATTTCATTAAGCAAATCCAGTTTGAAATCAATGAGGTCGTCTGTGGTAATAATACTTGTTGGCATAATCGAACGTGTTTATTATTAAGCAAATAGCACTTATGGCTAGTTGATGCGTTTTGCATATCGTTCGACAAAATTGGCAGGGTTTGACAAGATTTGTTCACAAGTTGCACCCGACTACGGTGAAAATTTAACATCTTGAAATTTGCTGAGATTTAATTGGATTTGAGAGGGAAGAGTACGCTTTCGCGAAAGCGGAATCCTAAAAACTGATAGAAAAGCTAAAAAGCAGGAGGTGAACCCGAGTCGGGTTAAAATTTGGCTATTCTTCGGAGTTGTTCATCTGCGTGATAAGACCAGCGGAAAGGTCATCCAAGAATTTTGTACGGCTGATTTTGCGGGACTTAATTTCTGAGTAGATTTTGTAGAAGTCCCCTAAATCGAATTGAATCACTTTTTGCAGTGTAGCTACGATTTCTTTAATCTCAACATTGCCATTATTAAGCACGCGATTACTATGAAGTGCATAGATTAATTCTGTCAATCCTGTTTTAGAAGCTGTCCACTTCAAGGGCTTGTGTGTACTATATCCATTTAAGCTATTTTGTTCTGGTTGAGCTAGTCTTTTCTGAAGATATGCAATAAGCTTTTTGTTAGCGCTTACCTTTCCAAGTAGCATATCCCGAGAAGTCGAAAATTCTGGGTCTTGAAAATAGAAGTCTGAAGAAGTTATGTGGTAGAAGTCTAGGAAATTTCTCGTATAAAATTGCAAATCAAAATGGGTTAGACCATTATCTACATACTGAACAAAGTCCAGGTTATGAGTAAAAAAACGATTCAATTTTCCCATTTTTGCACCTACAAATTTCTCTTGAGTTTTGCGATTCACCTTAGGGAACTGAAGCTCAAATGAGCGGATTTCGGAATAGTAAATTAAGGGGGTTAACGGTATTTGTTTAGTATTCTTGAAGAAATGGATTTCGTCATCTGTTTCTTTAAAGTCATTTTTCTGAATGTACTTCTTGAATATGTTGAGAATATTCCTGGAGCGTATGATGATTTTATTGGCACAATCGAGAATAGTAGCGCTACTTTGCTCTATGTTAGAAACGTCAGTTTTATAACTGTCTATAATTTGTTCGAAATCTAAAACCATCCTATCAATCAGTATAGCCAACTGTAGTGGAGGTCAATTAAGAAGTTCGTTAAAAGTCGCGTCAATTCAAATCCAAAATCACAGTAGGTTGGGAATATCTAATTCCTCTTTTTTTAGCAAATCAATATCCAATATGGATATTGATACATAAATGTAAACTATTGAGAATAAATTAACAGGAAAACTCAACGTATTTAAGTACGGATTGAGTAATCATAGTCTTTTTCTGGGTTTTATTTTGTTCCAAAACGCTTCGTGAATTGAGTCCTATTTTTAACTCCGGTCTTTTTGAAGATATTTGATGCGTGTTTTGATACCGTACTTTCGGCTATATATAAGTCTTCTGCAATGCGCTTATAACTCAACTTACTTAGTATTGAGACAGCGATTTCTATTTCACGTCTAGTTAAGTTTCCATTAATGACTTGCAATTCATTAATTTCTTCAGTTTTTCCTTTGTTGAAAAGAAAGACTTCGTACAATTTATTCTTATTTTCTAAGAAGAATAAATGTCTGTCTACTTCAATAGTACTAATGGCATAAAATGCAGTATTCATAACAGTAAATGTCATCCATTGATAATCACCTATAACCGTACAGATAGGTAATAAAGCAATAGAAGTAACACTAACGATAGACAGTTTATTTCGTCTTACAATAAATGAGTTAGGGTTTTTTGGATGAGATATACGTTTGTAAAAAATGGCTAAGAAGATAAATGCTATTGCTGACATTGGTACTGTATACAATAGTCGAGCAGTATTTAAGGACGTTGTAAGCAGGTAGGTAGCTAGATATAGGATGATAAAACCACCAAAGGCAACAATGGCAAGATTTCTAATGGATGAACGAAATGCTAATACCACAAAATCATACTCTTTGTATAAATAGTAAACAATATAAACACATAAGGTAATGGCAACACCATAAGTAATAATGTATTGAATTATTAATGGACCAGGGAAGCTCTTTGTTGGTAAAAATCCCCCAGAGGCATTATAGGCAATGAATAGTAAACCAAGGTATAAGAATCTTTTTAAGCTATTACGATTTAGCTTTCGTGATTGGTAAAAAGTAAACAATACAATGACCGTATCTATTAAAAGATAGAAGAACGTTGTCCAATGTATTTCGGTGCCAAACATTATTACTATTCATCTTTCTGCTCAAATGTGTTGGTTTCTAAATTCTTTGTAACGTTACTCCAATGAAAAACATTACCATTCATTGCGATATAAACACCGGGTTTTAGAAATTGTAATGAGCTTATTGCATATCCTAAATTAAAAGGCGCATCGGTATTAAGCGATGTTCCCAATATAAAAGAACCAACAAGTACAATCGTTTTATCTAGTTGCATTTGCCCGAGATAACGAGCGGTATGCTCCATAGTGAACGTACCGTGGGTTATTAATACACTTTTAGCGGTTGAGGCTGTAATCTTATCGAGAAGAAGCTTTCGGTCATCGTCGGTAATATGACGGCTGTCCTTTTGAAAAACATTCTCAATAGAGTAGTTGACTGAAACGTTAGAGGATTTCAGAAAACTGGCAATACTTGTTTTAGGTTGATTTTTTAATTCCTTTTCATCCAAATAATCTAGTCCTTCAATAGTTCCGCCTGTGGTGAAAATATGTATCATAAGGATGGGTTAAGTGTCTCAATATCAATTATTAGTATTGTTAAAATTCTCTATAAAGTTACGGAATTAAAAATTGATAACGCTCTCTAAAGCCTCGTCTGTCTCCTTGTGGATGAAATTTGCTTGGTAATTCAGTGTAGTTTTTAAGTCGCTATGCCTATACAGTTTTTGAAGCATCTGTGGATGAATTCTATCTCCTGCAATATTACCAAAAGTATGTCTCGCAATGTGGTTGGATAAGTTCTTGTCGATATCACAGGCAGTAGCAATACGCTTTAAATATTTATTGAAAAGCTTGGTGGCATTTCTGATTTTTCGGAATAAATCTTCTTCATCTTGTGGGTTCACTTCTTTAAGAAAAGGGAAGACGTAACCGTTATTTTCATTCTTCTGCGACTTATAACTGTTTATGATTTTCAATGCTTTGTCCGAAATTTTTAAGCTAACAGGCTTTTCGTTTTTGTCCATTGTGTACAAAAGTCTACCGTCTTTAATTTCAGCCCATTTCAATTGCACAGCATCGGATATTCGTATTCCTGCAAAGTAAAAAGCCGTGAGCCACACATTTTTGGTATGCCAAATACTTGTCTGCTTTTCTAGTTTTAGTGATTCAATCCGTTCTACTTCATTTGGAACAAGACCAATTTTATGACTCGTTCCTATTTTGATTTTTTCATTCTCTCCTGAAAACGGATAGAAAGTAGCGTCCACGACTCCTTCTTTTATGGCACTATTGAATAAAGTGCGAATGAAAATAAGTTGATTAGTAATGGTTCTTGTTTTATGCTTAAGGTGTGAACTACAAAAGACTTTGTAATTTTTTATAAACGTATCTGAAATATCTTGGAAATGAAGCTTCTTATTTTTCTTGAAAGCTGCAATAGCATCCTTCAAATGAAGCTCGTTCTTTCTTGCCTTACTGATTCTTTCTTTTCGTCTTTTTTTAATTTCAAGTCGTGATTGTTCCAGAGTCAAGGAGTCGTCTTTTGACAAAAACTCCGAAAGGTTATAAAGGATAGACATTTCTGATTTGGCAACTGAGTACACCTTTTTACTAAACTTACGTTCTACTCGTTTTGCTGCAAATTCAAAAAAAGATTGAGTACCACCTGGTCCTTTAAGTTTTTCTTTCGCTTGCTTAGTAGACAAAGGTTTTACATTGGCTAGATACAAGTCGTTAGCTTCTGTTAACCTCTTTCTTAAATAATTGTTGAGTTTTTTAGAGTTAAGATGCGACCTTTTAACAAGTCCAGCATCCTTATTCCAATCTTTCTCAAGAACGTATTGACCAATGAAGACGTAGTTAGTTTTGTAATCCTTACTAATACGAATAGCCAGAGGGGCAGTGCCGTCTTTCCTCTGCTTATTCTTTCTGCGTACAATTTTAACACTAGCCATAGCGTAAAGATAATAAAAATTAAAGTTAAAGGGTACGGAATAGGTACAGAATGAGATGGTTTTAAGTGCTATTATTTGCAGTCAAAATTTATATAGTTTACTGTAAAACATATAATTTACAGGGTATTGTTTAAAATTGACTATTGTGTGATTCAAGCTCATAACCCGAAGGTCACTGGTTCGAGTCCAGTTCCCGCTACAAAGAAAGCCTCTTGAAAATTCAAGAGGCTTTTATTTTGGAAAAAGAGCTTTTCCTTAAAAACTACAAATAGATACAAAAAAACTTCATAAGTAGCCAGACTTTCTCTTTTAGTTTTCTTTGCTCACATATTCATTATAACAGAAATTATTGCTTCAATTATCTCTCTATCTAAATTCTAACCGCTGTAGGATGCATGGGTTTATGAATGATCATAATAAGTAAATGAATTTCTTACTCCAGAGAATCTACCGGCAGATAACGCAATGATAGCTCCTCTAAATGGAGAAGAAACAAAAGGTAACAATCCAAGAGAATCCATACCTTCAATATAATCAGAGTTATTTTTAACCTTAGTATGTGCAGGCCAAAAACTTGGCTTGCCTCAGCGCAGCTCAACAGCAAACACTCTGCTGGAATACCGATAGTTTACAATCTTTCGAAGTAAGTATAGATAGCATAAATTCTTTTAGAGGTAGATGTTTATTTCAAAAATACTGTAGGGGAAAACGAATGTATACCTTTTTTACTTTTTTAAAACTTAAATGAGTCCACTTTACAAATTGTTGGTCATTAGAATGTTAAATGAATATAAAATTATTTACGCATATGTTAAAAACATAGTGGTTCTTATAAAAATAGAATATATTTATAATTGTAAGATATTTACTACATAATTATTTTACAATTCCTTGCAAGGGTAGACATAAATCTGAGTGTCTAAAAATGTTCAGACTTAAATATTATCTAAAAAAGTTATACTCATGAAAGTATTGAAAAAATTAAATGGTGTAAAAACTATTAGTAAAAAAATGCAAAAAACGATAAACGGCGGAGCTTGCCCTATCTGTCCTTCGGGGCTTTGTAGTCAATTAGATCTTTTCACTGGAAAACACGTTGCGTGTGTTCCTTGTTAAATTATAATGTTAATAGGTCAAATTAAAGTGTATTTTAATTTGCACATTAAATAAGTAAAAACAGCAATTCATATTAATAAGAATTGCTGTTTTCTTTTGTTCGCAAAACACTCATCAAAAATTATAAGCATTTAAAATATATAAACATATTATTCTCAAGGCTCATGACCTGAAAGTAATTGGCCCGATTCCTGTTCCCGCTACAAAGAAAGCCTCTTGAAAATTCAAGAGGCTTTTCTTTTGAAATCAACCGATGTAAACTTCTGAATAGCTCGCAAAGGAAAGGCTCACAGTGCAAGGCGATGAAGTTTTTTGCTTGTATCATCTTAGATACTCTTTATTATCCGCGTAGAAATACTCTTTTATTTATCAATCTTTGTTCCCAATTTTATTTCAAAAAAAAGTGTACAAAAAAAAATCAAAAAACTCTGAAGCAAAAATACAACAAGAAAAGAAGGTTAAAGTAAATCCATTTCAAGTGTTTACAGACAATAGACCTGAGACAATTGTCCAACGAAAATTACAAGACCTCATTAGTTCCGATCAAGAAACAAAGAAACCTATTCAAAAAAAACAAAATGCTATGGGTTTACCAGATCGTTTGAAATCAGGTATAGAATCTCTTTCTGGTTATACCATGGATGATACTAAAGTACATTACAATTCAGACAAACCTAAACAATTACATGCGCATGCATATGCGCAGGGAACTAACATTTATCTCGGATCTGGTCAAGAAAAACATCTTCCGCATGAAGCATGGCACGTAGTGCAGCAGAAACAAGGACGTGTAAAACCCACAAAACAATTGAAAGCCAATATTGCTATTAACGACAATGAGCAATTAGAGAAAGAGGCAGATGTTATGGGTATGAAAGCCAATGAACAAGGATCAAAAGAAACTAGTATCACAGACAGCTCTCAAAACACCAATCAAAATTTATCCGCACTCCCTTCTCAATTAAAATCATTTACAGTTATTCAACTGAATGAAGGACTTAGTGAAAAGAAAACTATCGACGAGACCGCTGACGCGATTATAGAACATAAAGATTCCGAACAAACCTTGGAAAGTTGGTATCTAAATAATTATGGCAATATCATGCACCTAGCAAACACGGCGTTAAAAAAACACAATATCCCGGAGGCGAAGCTTGAAGGCAAAAGGATGCATGGTCCAGGGGCTACCTTTAACTTTCGGACATGGACAATCGAAATCAATTGGAATCTAAAAGATGAGATCTGGAAATTTTCCGATTTAGCAAGCCTGATGTACCATGAAAGCCGTCACGCGGAACAATTTTTCAGGATGATTAAAAACAAATTAAGATCTGGAATGCGTCCAGAAAAAGTTTGCGATTTTTTTGGAATGGATAAATCCCTTATCGAACTGGTTATTAAAAAAGCAGAAGAACAACTCCCTAAGCAGGATGAAAGCTCTGCAAAAGATACTGTGCCTGAACTGGATAAAGAAGCGGAAATTTGGGAAGAAAGTATTATGGGAAAAGATAGTGAAAAAAGAACACTCTTGTTAAATAGATGGCAATATCTGGAGTACCTGAAATCTCGAATCACGATTTTAGAAAACTTTAGAGAAAGTGTACTCCTACAATTTGATACTACTGTAAATTCAACTAAACCAACTGATGAAATCGAAAAATACTGTACAGCCTATCTTAAGGCCACCAGTACTTATTTGCGTACAATGTCTACCTGGATAGAGGAAAGTTTAGATCTTATTTTAGCAAATAAATATCCTGACTTTGGAAAAGAGCCTACACTAGAGGCCCAATATACTGAATTCACCATAGAACAATTTATGGGGAAATATGCGATGTATTTGGCATATCATAAATTAAATAGTGAATTCCAAGGACTAAAGATGGAATTTTCAATGGGAGAAAGAGCTAAAATATTACTCTCAAAAAGCACCAACGAGCATTTGAATGCGGACATTAAAGACTATACGGAGCTACCTGAAGAAATAGATGCTTACGCAACACAACACAAATTAATAGCTGTAATCGATCAAAAATAATTTTAAAACTACACGATTATATCGTGCCAATCTAATTTTATTATATTTAAGTAGCATTAGTTATTGATAAATAATTGAATTATGAAAAAATCGATCTTTTTACTAATCTGTACTCTATTATCCTTAGGAGTGCATGGTCAAAGCGTAATAGGAGCCTGGGAAAGGCACCATACTTCTGAAACTGGGGATGAACTGAGAAGTGTCGTAATTTTTTCGGAAGGATACCAAGTATTGACCACCTATCATGCAAAAACCGGAAAATTTATCCATTCCAATGGGGGAAGTTGGAAGTTGGAAGGAGACATCATGACCGAAAAAGTAGAATTCCATACCGATAATGCTGAACGTGTGGGTACGGAAGTCAGTTTTGAGGTAGTTGTTACAGATACTACATTAGGAATCGTAGGTAGTGACATTCAATTGAAAAGAATAGACCATGGCACTCCTGGGGCGTTGCAAGGGGCATGGCTGATGACTGGGAGAGTGCGGGATGGAAAAACACAAACAAGAGATACCACCCGACCCAGAAAGACCATGAAAATTTTATCAGGAACTCGTTTTCAATGGATCGCCTATAATACCGAAACCAAGCAGTTTCTGGGAACAGGTGGCGGAACCTATACCACAATTGATGGCGCCTATACCGAGAATATCGAATTTTTTTCGAGGGACGATTCCAGAGCAGGCGTCAGTTTAGCATTCAAATATAACTTGAAGGACGGTGCATGGCACCATTCCGGCCTATCGAGTAAAGGAAATCCTATTTATGAAATATGGAGTATTAGGAAATAATACCATAAAAGCCAGAAAGTTTGTATCTCATCACCAAGTCACCAAGTCTATGAGGAATGGGAATACCTAGCTACCTTAAAAAACTAATTCAAAAAGATAGATCGTCAACAATCCCCAATAAGTCCCTGTAACCATACTTAACACCGCAAGTAAAATTGCATGGGGCATCCAGGACTCATTGTACGCTTTTGTTACTGCTGGAGCTGTAGAAATACCTCCAACATTTGCCATACTGCATATAGGAACCCAAGCCAAATTGAGCTTTAGTACATAAGCAACTGCAATCATTACCACATAATGGAGAAACAGCCATACTATGGTAAAAATTACAAGATATTTGGAGATTTCAAAGCCTGCAAAATCTAATTTCAGACCAAGAATTGCCATAATTGCAATAATCAAATACCCTCCTACTTTAATGACCAGTTTATGATTCCAAAACGAAAGGTAATTACCGCAAACAAATCCAAAGATGGAAAGCACTACAATTTTGACTAAAAAGTTATCTAAAAACAAAGCGATCAATACCGCAAAAACACAAATAGACAGTACTTTGATATTATTTATAGGATTAGAAGCATTAGTTGAACTATTTGGAATTTCCTTTATAGGCCGCTCTTTAATCTTAAATATTTTATTGAATGTGGCGCTTCGCTTAATTCCTTGAAACATTAGAATAGTCCATATGTTAACCAGTACATTATCCAAAATAAGAATGGTGAGAAAAGTAGTCTCTGAGCATTCCACTACTTCCTTCAACACTAATTGACTGGTACTACCTCCTATCCAACTTCCAACAATAGTAACCAGTCCTTTCCAATAATCAGTTTCTAAAATTTCAATCTGGAAAACGTCGGTAAATGAACTGACTCCTAATAACATTACTATTGGCAGTATGGCAATAGCCAATGATCCGCTTGCAAATACTGCGATAGGTTTCCACCCAACAATCCGCAGTTGTTTTACCGATAACGCTCCCATTACCAAAACAATCGCTAGGGGGATTATAATTGTCTTACTAAAAGTATGCAGACTTACTTGAGAAAGTTCAAGATCAAAAATAAAAGTAACAAGTGCAGGTATAATATATGCAAATAAGATAGCGGGAATCCATTGCAATATGCGCTGTATAACCTTTTGTTTAGAGTCTCCTAGAAATACAACGCTTCCTACGGTAAATAATACAATTATAATACTCCATGTTTCATTCATCATTTTATCGACACATAGGTAAACTATATTAAGATTATATTTATATCATAAAATTATGATGTACTATGAAATTAAAAGTAATATGTTTCATCCTTTTTTGTTGCTTCCAAGGATTCACCCAAGACAGCATTGCCACAATACACGAAATAAATATAGACAATCTTCCTCCAAATCAAATTAAAAAGTATTGGCTTAAAATGACAAATAATGGAATAGCGCAACCTATCGTGATTCCTATTATTATTGCAAAGGGGAATTCTAGTTCACCCGTCTTAGGTTTAACTGCAGCTATTCATGGAAATGAGCTTAACGGCATTCCTATTATTCAGCAACTTATAGATGGCATAGATATCAAAGCATTGAACGGAACCATTCTGGCCATTCCAGGTTTAAATAGTATTAGCATCCCGCTGCACCAAAGGCGTTTCATAGATAATGAAGATATTAATCGAAGTTTTCCTGGTAAAACATCAGGCAATAGAAGTCAACAATTTGCCTGGCAGATAAATCAGAAAATCTTACCTAAAATAAACTTCCTTGTCGATATGCATACTGCGAGTTTCGGTAGAATAAATACTTTGTATGTTCGTGCAGATATTAAAAAACCGCAAATCCTGAAAATGGCATTACTTCAAGACGCCGATATTATATTAAATAGTAAAGGGCCAAGTTCAGGAGATGTCAATGAAAACTCAAGAACCCTCCGCGCCGAAGCCATGTTAAAAGGAATTCCTACGATTACGGTAGAATATGGAAACCCACAAGTTTATCAAAGCGATTTTATTGAACGCGGAAAACGCGGTATTGAGAATATAATGAGATGGTTGAAAATGACTGCTTCTCCGATTCCTAATCATGAAAAAGCAATACTATGCAGCTCTTCCTTCTGGATTTACACCAAAAATGGCGGATATCTTGATGTTTTTCCTGAACTTAATCAAAACGTGAAAGCAGGGGATCTAATTGCAACCTTAAGAAACCCGTTTGGGGATGTACTGGAGGAGTATTATGCACCTCAAGATGGTATTGTTATTGGTAAAAGTACAAACCCTATTAACATGACTGGAGGAAGAATTCTGCATTTGGGGATTCCAGCAGATTAAAAATCGTTTCTAATTGCATTTCAACACCATCTGAATACTTGTTTTATGTTTAAGTTTTTACAACCCCAATCATCATTTTATTAGCAGCATATAATGGAGTAGATACTTATAAACTTTTAGAAAGCGACTATTGTTTTTATTCTTCATTTTCCTCTTTGTTTAGCTCTCGATATTTCATATACAGTCGCACCCCTAATCGTGCAAAAAGGATTACTGCAAATACCATCACCAAATCAAAGCCGCTCATCACGAAGTATTTGTATTAAGATACAAATTCCAAAGGGAATGATATTATCTTTAGGTAGACTTTAACGCACAGTATTGACTAAACGGTGGTGTTTTCCAATCGTTTTTTCTGCGGATGATGATGTCGCATATGTATTTCAATCAATGCAAACCAATCCCTAGCATTGATGGCGCCAAAAAAAGGATGTCTGTTTTTTATAGTATAATCTACAGTTTCTAATTCCCTGCTCACCTGAATCACTTCCTTCCTAAAATCTTCAAAATCAGCATACAACTCCGTCCGTTTGCGAATTTGAGGTGTAAAATCAGTAACAATGTTTTGCGGAAATGACTGCATGCGAATTTTACGATACGGTAAAATATTTAAATTAAAAATCAAATAGCCTTTTGCATTTTTTGGTTTACCACTTTCAGGAACACCATTTATACATTTATAAAAATTAGGAATTTGATAGGTTCTTGCTACCCGCATGATATGATCGTAGAGTTCTGCTAAACACCACTCATTTTCTGAGGATTTGTGGTACAGTAGTTCATCACTATACACTTCAAAGTCCGTTATCCACTGATCGCTAACTTTTTCAAACGCAGCGACAATATCTCTTTTAAACATTCCATCTCTTACTTACGAGAAGTTTGTCGTATTTATCTTTAGATTTCGACGTTTTAAAATAGTCTGCTTCTATTTTTTATATAACGCCTTTCCCGCAGCTTCGTATTTATCCCCTTTGGTCCAAGTAGGTGTTACCGGATCATTGGCAATATTACGCCCTGCTAAAACGTAGGCCTGAAAAAATTGATGCAGGTAATCATAGTCTAAGGTATCTGCTTCATCACCTGGCCGATGATAGTATTTGGTTACATCACCATTAAATGCTGTAAAACCTAATGAAAAGGTAGGTGCGGGTATTCCCTTAGCCGCAAAATGAACATTATCACTTCTATCAAAAAGCCCTTGTTCTGGTGCAGGATCGTCAATAGCTTTTAATCCAAAAGCGGCTGCGGCATCCTTAATGTGTTGCGCGGCGGTGGTTCTAGGCAAACCTATGATGGTTGCTAAAGATGTATCGTTATATCCTCCATTATCACTATTAAAACAATATACCATTTGATGTAATGGCAACACAGGGTTCTCTACATAATATTGACTTCCTAGTAATCCTTTTTCTTCTCCCGTAAATAATATAAATAAAGCAGAACGCTTTGTAGGGTATTTTGCCAGGTTTTCGGCCATACTTAATACCGTAGTTGTACCGATAGCATTATCTCTTGCCCCATTATAAATAGTATCGCCAGTTTCATCGGGGGTACCTATTCCAACATGATCATAATGTGCAGAATAAATAATGTATTCATTTTTTAACTTAGGATCTGTTCCTTCTACAACGCCAATTACATTTTGAGAATTAACCGCTTTTTCATTGGCTTCACTCATAGTTATTTGTGCTGGTATGGTTGTTTTTCCTTCCATACTTTTGTGCATTACGCCTTCTTTATCTAGAAGCCATAAATGGGCTAAATCTGAAGTTTCATCCTCAACATCTTCAGTAGCAACTGCTAATTTAGGAGCATTAAAATTATGTTCTATAAAACCCCACATTTGATCCTCAGCCTGCAAAAGTTCCATAATTCCTAGTGCTCCATTTTCCTTAGCTAACGCTCTTTTCTGTGAAACCAAACGAAAAGCGGATCTGGCATCGGTTGTTTCCGCACTACCTGCTTTTACCACAACGAGTTTCCCTTGGACCGATTTTCCTTTATAGTCATCGTCCAATCCATATCCTAAAAACACAGCATCTTCAGAACTATTCAATACAGCGGCATTTAGAATGGCATAGCTATTTATTTCTTTTCCATTAATACGAATCTCAACTTCACTTGGTGGTGAGGATTCTTTTAACTTTACCTCCTGATAGTAGGTTCCCGTCTTAGGGTTTGGTTGTACCCCATAACGACGAAGTGTATTTGCTAAATACGATGCCGCAATCTTATTTTCAGGGGTTCCCGTTTCTCTTCCTTTTAAGAGATCATCTGCTAAAAAATAGATATGACCTTCAATGGTAGCCTTTTTAATGGTCTCCGTCACTTTCTCTTTGTCTGACTGTGCTTGAATTACAAAGGTTGTGCATAAGGCAATACTAAATAGTATTATTTTTTTCATATTGTGTTTGTTAATTGGTTGTTATAAAATTACGTAATACCTTGAGCTTTATACTCCTGTTTTACAATTACTTATTTCTTAAATCTACTATTCGGTTTAATTTACCTCCTTCACTTCGTGGAATGGTGCCTGGAGTTTCCAAAATTACGTCCATAGATATCCCAATATTCGTTTTTATTTTACGAGCAAAATGAGTAGCCAAATTAATATTATCACTAGTATTCGAAGCATTCATTTCTACTTTTACCGTAACCTTATCCATTGCTTCGGCTTTTGTTACCACTAATTGATAGTTAGCAGATAATTCAGGAATATCTGTTAAAATACTTTCCACTTGAGTATGAAAAAGATTTACGCCTCTAATGATCAACATATCATCAGATCTACCTTTAATAGCACTCATCTTAATATGTGTTCTTTTGGAGCTATAGTCGTAAGTAAGGCTGCAAATATCATTGGTCCAGTATCGCAATACTGGAAAAGCTTCCTTGGTTAGCGTAGTAAAAATCAAAACACCTTCTTGGCCGTACGGTAATGGTTTTCCCGAATCCTTATCCACAATTTCAGGAAAGAAATGGTCTTCCCAAATATAACTTCCCGTTCCCTGTTCTTCAAAATCTTCCTGAGATACCCCTGGACCTATAATTTCACTTAAACCGTAAATATTGGTTGCTTTTAGTTGCAATTTTTTCTCAATATCACTTCGAATAGCTTCTGTCCAAGGTTCTGCCCCTAATACTGCATATTTCAAATTAAATCGAGATGGGTTGATTCCTCTTTTTTCGCATTCAAAGGCAATGGTTTGCGCATAAGAAGGAGTACAACATATAACTTCGGATTGAAAATCTTCCAATAAACGGAGTTGCCTATCGGTCATTCCTCCAGAGATTGGTATTACCGCCATTCCTATCTTTTCCGCACCTCCATGCATTCCCAATCCGCCTGTGAATAGTCCATACCCATAGGCATTGTGCAATCGCATACCTGGTTTTGCACCGGCACAAGCTAAAGATCTTGCTACGACCTCATCAAAAATGGCTAAATCATTTTTAGTATATCCTACTACGGTGGGTTTTCCAGTTGTTCCACTGGAAGCATGAATACGGCTTAATTTATTCGGAGCACAAGTAAAAAGTCCAAAGGGGTAATGATCTCTTAGATCACTCTTTTTTGTAAAAGGCAATTGATGTAAGTCTTCTACTCCTTTGACATCCTCGGGCAATAGACCCAAATTGTCAAACTGTTTTTTATAGAAAGGCACTTGTTTATACAAACGATTTAGGGTATGCTTTAGCCTTTTATTCTGTAGTTTACGTAATTCAACTAAGGGAAGTGTTTCTATAGTTTTATTGTAGATCATCACTATTGTATTGGCATATAATTTACAAAAAAAGAGCCACCAAACAGCAGCTCTTTTTAACGCAGTGGCGCATTCGGGAAACGCGCCGGTAATCGACTCAAATATTAATAGGCGAATAATGTTTTTATTGCATCTTCCACCTTTGTTCGGGATGGTATCATTGTATTTTCTAAAGTTGAATTAAGCGGTATTGCCGGTAGGTTCTCTGCTCCAATTGTTCGCACAGGAGCATCTAAATAACGAAAACACTCTTCTTGTATCAGTCCACTCAAGCTTCTGGCAAAAGAGTTATTTACCGGCTCTTCGGTAACTACCAAGCACTTTCCAGTTTTTTGAACAGATGCAAATATAGTTGCGGTATCTAACGGAAATAATGTTCTTAAATCTATAATTTCTATTTGGGTTTTATAAGCTTTTGATGCCTGTAAAGCCCAATGTACTCCCATACCATAGGTTACTATGGTTATAGTTTCTTCCTGTTCCTGTTTTACAATCTCCTGGAGTATGTTTGCTTTTCCAAAAGGTAATACATAATCTTCGGCAGGTTGTATTGTTTTTGCAGCTTCCGTACCTGGAACTTTAGACCAATACAATCCCTTATGTTCTAAAATCACCACAGGATTAGGGTCGTAATACGCCGCCTTCATTAAACCTTTTAAATCTGCTCCATTGCTTGGGTAGGCAATTTTAATTCCTCGTATATTGGTAATTACCGATTCTACGCTAGACGAATGATATGGACCACCACTTCCATAAGCACCAATCGGGACCCTAAGAATCATACTTACAGGCCATTTTCCATTGGAAAGATAGTTTGATCTACTAACCTCTGTAAAGAGCTGATTTAATCCAGGCCAAATATAATCTGCAAACTGTACCTCCACAATGGGTTTTAATCCCACAGCAGACATTCCAACAGTTGATCCTACAATAAATGCTTCTTGTATGGGCGTATTGAATACTCGAGCATCTCCAAATTTTTGAGCTAAGGTTGCAGCTTCTCTAAAAACACCTCCCAATCTACCACCAACATCCTGTCCGTAAAGTAGGCATTCTTTATGTTTTCGCATCAATTCTTCAACAGCAAGAAGAGCACAATCAACCATTACAATCTTCTCTCCATCTACTGGTTCTCGTTCTCCCGATTCTTCTAAAATTGGTGTCGGTGCAAAATCATGTGTAAAAAGATCTTCAGGTTGCGGGTCTTCAGCTTTTTGCGCTCTTTCAAAGTCTGATCTTACTACTTTTTCCGCTGCTTTTCGCAGCTTATCTATTTTAGCAGCAGGTATTCCAGCATCATAAAGTTGTTGTTCTATTACGGGATACGGATCTCTGGACCGTGCTTCTTCCAAATCATCGCGATACCATTCCATACGGACTCCTGAAGTATGATGGTTTAATAAAGGAACCTTGGCATGTATCAGCACTGGACGTCGTTCTTCTCGAATGATTCCAATCGCTTTTTGAACAGTTAAATAGCTCTCTGTAAAATTTGCACCATCTACCTTTAAGCAAGATACTCCTTTAAATCCTTGAATATATTCTGATGCGTCCTGGGCTCTTGTTTCCGCAGCATTGGCAGAAATATCCCAACCATTATCTTGAACCAGGTATAAAATAGGGAGTTGTTTTAATGCCGCCATTTGAAAGGCTTCCGCAACTTCACCTTCAGTAATAGAAGCATCTCCTAGGGAACACACTACAACAGGTTGATCTCCCTTATCTAATTGGAGTTCTTCTTTATATTTAAATCCTAGTGCTACTCCCGTTGCTGGTATAGCCTGCATTCCAGTTCCAGAAGAGTTGTGGGGAATTTTAGGTTTGTCTGGGTCCTTTAAACTTGGATGGCAATAATAGGTGCGTCCACCCGAAAAAGGATCCTCTTTTTTAGCCAATAGCTGTAACATAAGATCGTAGGGTTCCATTCCTATGCCCAACAGAATAGAATCATCTCTATAATATGGAAAAACATAATCCTGTTTTAATAACTGCATTCCTAAAGCAAGTTGTATAGCTTCATGACCTCTGGACGTAGCATGCACATATTTGGACACGAGTTTGAAATTCGCTTCATATAACTCCGTCATTGCCTTAGCAGTGCTCATAAGCGAAAAACCTTTCGCTAATACCTCTTTGGAAACTACGTTTTCAGTTGCAATCATTATTTCTACTTTCCTAAATTGACACTATCCAATTGTGTTTATCTGCTATTCTTTCGGACTTTACAGCGTTCAATACCTTCAAAACTTTTGATCCTACTGGATTATTTTCAGGTAAACGAATAATTTCTTCCTTATGCGCTATAGAACCAATAAAACTTACTGAAGAAGCAGTACCTGTGCCAAAGGCTTCTTTAAGTGTTCCTGATTTGTAATGGGTCAATAATTCATCAATACTTAGGGGTCGTTCCTCTATTTCGTAGTCTAAGTCCCTCAAAATTGTAAGTACACTGTCACGTGTTATTCCTTTTAAAATAGCGCCATCAGTAGCAGGCGTTATGATCTTATCTTCTATTAGAAAGAAGATATTCATAGTACCGACTTCTTGGATATAATTAAACTCATTTGCGTCTAACCACAGTACCTGATCATAACCTAGTTGTTTTGCTTTTTCGGTAGGCAAAATAGCAGCTGCATAGTTTCCTGCGGCTTTTGCTTCTCCTGTTCCTCCATAGGCGGCTCTTATATACTGTGTTTGCGTCATTAAATTTACAGGTCGAGAAAATAATGGCCCTGCTGGGGAGGCGATTATTATAAATTTATAACTATTGGCAGCTCGCATTCCTATAAACGCCTCATCTGCATACATAAATGGACGCAAATAAAGTGCACTTCCTATTGCCGAAGGAATCCATCCTCTTTCCAAGTCTACAAATGCTTTCAATCCTTCTAAAAATATTTCTTCGGGTAGTTCAGGCATTCCCATACGCAACGCACTCTTATTCAAGCGACTTGCATTCTGTTCTGGTCTAAACAACAAAGCCTTCCCTGTTTTTTCGCTAAGCGTAGCTTTCATCCCTTCAAAAATTGCCTGACCATAATGTAAAGCCATAGCTGCCGGATGCGTGCCAATTGGCCCTAATGGCTTTATGCTGGGGGTACTCCATTTCCCATCTTTATAATCACATATCAACATATGGTCTGTAAAGGTTTTTCCCAACTGAATATCATTAAAATCCAATTGCGAAAGCTTGGAATTCGTTGTCTTTTCTATATTTACATTCATTGCTAACGTTGCTAGTCCCATGTTATATTCCTTGATTTTGATCAAATAACTCCAAATAATCTGCTACTTTTCTTAGAAATGATCCACCTAAGAAACCATCCACCGCCCTATGATCAAAGGATAGAGACAGCATCATCATCTGACGAATGGCGATTACATCACCATTTTCAGTTTCTAAAACTTCGGCTCGTTTTTTTATAATTCCTGTTGCCAGAATAGCCACTTCAGGTTGATTAATAATGGGTGTTCCCATTAAACTTCCAAAAGTTCCTACATTACTAATTGTGAAGGTACTTCCTCCTATTTCATCTGGTGAAAGAGTGTTTGTTCTTGCCTTATTGGTAAGCTCATTTACATCTTTCGCTAAGCCAAAGAGGCTTTTTTGATCTGCATTTTTAATTACCGGAACGATTAAATTTCCCGAAGGAAGAGCCGCCGCCATTCCAATATGAATTGCATCATGAACTCTAATTTCGTTTCCATTTACAGACGCATTTATCAAAGGAAAATCTCCAATTGCTTTAGTAACAGCATCAACAAAAATTGGGGTAAAGGTCAATTTAACACCGTGTTTTTTGTGAAAAGCTTCCTTATGTTTATTCCGCCACTCCGCAAGATTAGTTACATCAACCTCCACAAAAGTAGTAACGTGCGGGGAGGTCTGTTTACTAACCACCATATGCTCTGCGATCATCTGCCGCATGCGATCCATTTTAATGGTTCTCCCCTTGAACGTAGTCGCAGCTTTGTGCGCGTCATTCTGCGTTCTCGTGCTCAGATAATTCATTAAGTCACTCTTCCGTATTCTGCCGTTATCACCGCTTCCGGAGATTTGTTTGAGCTCCTCCAATTCAATATTTTCAGCCTTACAAATACTTTTTACTAAAGGCGAATAGAATATGTTGTTCCCATTCTTTGCCAAAGTAACGCTGACTGGTGTTGCTTCTAGCACATTTACATGTGCTGCACTTTCTTTCTTTTTAGGCAAACTCACTTGAGCATCTATAGCAATGGTTGCTAGTACCGTTCCTACTTCGACAACGGCATCAGATTCATAAAAAATCTCATTTAATACACCTGCTGCAGGTGCAGGAACTTCAGAATCGACCTTATCGGTAGCAATCTCTAAGAGCACCTCCTCCGCTTCAATAGTATCACCTACTTGCTTAGACCATGAGATGATCGTTGCTTCGGTCATACTTTCCCCCATTTTAGGCATTTTTAGCTCTACCAAATTCATCTAACTACCGTTTGTTAGTTTAATATATAAAAATACGATTTATTTACGTTTTGACCAAATTTCATAGCTTCCTTGCTGAACTTCTCGATTTTCGGGAATCTCCCGTAATGGTTCTACTTCCCGAAGTGTATCATAGCATTCTTTTGGTAATTGTTGATACAATTTGGTGCCTTCTGTTTTCCAAGCGATCATTTCATCACTTACTTGTTTAATAACCTTGGCCGGGTTCCCCGCGATAACTTGTCTTGCCGAAAATTGACTTCCAGCTTTTACGAACGTTAAGGCACCCACAATACACTCATCACCAACAATGGCATCATCCATTATTACAGCATTCATTCCAATTAAACAGTTCTTCCCTAAATTGGCTCCGTGCACTATGGCTCCATGCCCTACATGCGCTCCTTCTTTCAAAACAATTGATTTTCCAGGAAACATATGCACTGTACAATTCTCTTGAACATTTACACCATCTTCTAGCACAATCTGCCCCCAATCACCTCGAATTGCAGCTCCAGGACCTATATAACAGTCTTTTCCAATAATCACATTCCCCATTACCGCAGCTAAGGGATGTATAAAACTACTTGCATCAACGACCGGGATAAAACCATTAAAACTGTACACCATTACTTTATATTTTTAAGCGTTTCTTTGGTAAAATCACTTAATACCAAACGACCACTAATGGCGGCACGTTCTGCAAGCAAAATATCCCAATCTTCTGTACCTTTCCAAAACATAGTCTTCATCTCCTTCATCGCTTCAGGGTTATAAGCACATAAATTTTTAGCAAAATCTTTAACTGCATTATCTAAAAGCTCCATACTATCATAAACTTGTGTAAAAAGCCCTTTTTCTTGCGCCCAAGTAGCTGGATAGAAATTATTGGCATCAATTGCAATTTGAGACATTCCACTAACTCCTAACTTGCGTTCTACTGCAGGACCTACTACAAATGGTCCTATACCCACATTTAGTTCGCTCAATTTAATTGCCGCAAATTTTGTTGCCATACAATAATCGGTAGCCGCTGCCAATCCTACCCCACCTCCAACAGTTTTTCCCTGTACACGACCTATTATAAATTTAGGACACTTACGCATTGCATTAATAACATTGGCAAAGCCGGAAAAAAATAGTTTTCCCATGGCTTTATCCGTTATTGATACAAGCTCTTTAAAGCTTGCTCCGGCGCAAAATGTTCTGTTACCTCCGCTTTGCAGCACAATGACACGAATATCTGGATTGTTACCAGCTTGGGTAATTATTTCTGCTAATTCGGCAAGGATATCTCCTGGTAAGGAGTTGTGGGTAGGGTGAAAAAATTCAATATACCCTATTTGATCTTGTATAATCTGTTTTACGTACGGTTGTGTCATGTTTACTTTCCGCGAAAGCGGATATTTGTTTTTAGGTTTAATTTATTTAAATACGTCTTCAGGAATCTTTAAATTTAAAAAAATGAAATCACATTAACTTTGCAATACCTATACCTACAAATACTACTACAAAAGAAATTATAAAATATAGTACTATAAATATTATCTGTATTAAGATATACCTCAAGAAAACTTCTACAAATGTTCTTCCTTTAAAAAATTGCTTATAGGTAAAAAGGCTATATAAAATACAGCTAACTAAAATAGTAATTGTTAATATTTCAGGTATAGCAAAGAAAGCACAAGTAAAGACCGTAATCATTATAAATTGCAGGCCGGTAATATAGAGTTGAAGTACTAGGTGTTCATAATAATTGTACTTGGTGCGCACAAATGCTATAAAGGAAGCCAACGAAAAAATTGGCACAAACACAAAGACTAAATACGTTTGGTTAGTTTTTAACCATTCAAAAATTCCTCCGGTGGGAAGTTCAAATTTATCTGTTTCTTGATTCGCATTATCCCAGCCATCTTTAAAATTATTTATTGATCTAGCAAGAAATGAATCTACATCCAATAGGTAAGCAACAAAAACATAGAGCGTTACACTTACAAGAAGAAATGAGATAGGCTTATAATATGGTTTTCGTTTCCCATCTACAAAGTCTCGAATTGCATGTCCAGGTCTAACAATAAGTTCTTTTATCGTAAACAGAAACCCCCTGTTAATTTGAAAAATATCATTATGAAATTCATTTCTTAATGTGCCAAAATTTATAGCATCGACTATTGTTCGTTGACCACAGTGGGGACAAAAATTCTCGTCCGCTGAATTTTCACAATTTTTACATTTCATTATTTAGGTTTAGCTTATTGGATATTTTTCAATCTTAATTCAAATCAACCCAAATTGTTCAAAATGGTGGTTCAAGTGTTTGCGTTCCATTAAATACCATTCATATTTATTAAGGGCTCCAAACACTGCATTTTTTGTTTCTGCAGTTGGATTTTCTTTAAAATAAAGTAGATAGGCTTCACGTGCGGCAAGCATAGCTTTTTTAGCAGTTTCTATATCTGGATGTTTTAAGATGGTAATCTTACTTTTTTCTGCTAGCGGAAAATCATAAGATCGCGGCATTTTTCGATAATCGTACAAGGTATTATGTACTTTCTCTAAAACTTTTTCTGGAGTTGCTACATCAAAATCTTGTATTTCTCCACTTGCAATGCGATAAGTATACTCCATATGTTCTAGCATATGTTGCGGTGTCATGCTACCCCATTTTGGCATATGATCTGCTGTTAATTTAGAAAGAAGGTCTTCTATTTTAACCGTATCCAATTCAACAAAAGTCTTCTGTTTCTTTTGCACCATGGTTAAAATTGTTGCCACGGCAACCAATTCATCTTCAGCATCAAACACCTCAACAAACCATTTTACAATCCCACTGGGGTGTTCCGGCCCATTTACGTCTCTTTCAATTTTTTGCTTGCAGGTAAGGCGCACATATACTGTATCGTTGTGATATAAGGGTCGCAAAAAACGGCATTCTTCTAATCCATAGTTTGCAGATACTGGGCCTTTATTTGGATATACAAATAAACCAGCTGCTGCGGAAATAATGAAATATCCATGGGCGGTACGCTTTTCAAAAATACTGCCATCAAGAGAAGTAATATCCGTATGGGCGTAAAAATGATCCCAGGTAAGGTTTGCAAAATTGATAATATCCGTATCCGTAAAGGTACGTTTATGTGTTTTCAGTGACATTCCCGGCTGAATATCTTCCCAATGGTATTTAAAGGGATGTTGTGCTGCTTCCTTATAGGCACTGCCTGCCTGATAAATACCAGTGATTTCCGTTAAACTCGTTGGGGAACCCTGTATTGCAGTTCGTTGCATGTAGTGTTTTATACCTCTTACACCACCCATTTCTTCACCACCTCCAGCTCTTCCCGGACCTCCATGAACTAAGGCTGGCAACGGAGAACCATGTCCTGTGCTTTCTTTCGCACTTTCTCTATTTAACACCAAAATACGTCCATGATGGCTGGCTGCATTTACCACATATGTTTTGGCAATTTCATTATCATTTGTCACGATTGAAGACACTAGAGATCCTTTGCCCATTTGAGCCAAGGTAATTGCTTCCTCCAGATTTTTATAGGGCATAACCGTACTCACTGGACCAAATGCTTCGCGTTCATGAACAGCTACATTTTTAAATGGGTGATCTTCACGAAGTAAAATTGGGCTAATAAATGCGCCTTTAGCAGCATCTGCACCAACGGCCTCAATACGATCCAAACTTCCGTAAACAATTTGAGCTTCTTTGGCGATATCGGTTACACTATTTTTTACAGCTTCTACCTGCGCTCTACTAATTAAAGATCCCATGCGGACCTCTTTTAATCTTGGATCACCTATGGTTACTTTATCCAATTGTTGCCCAAGTGCAATTTGCACATCTTCTATCAATTTTTCAGGTACTATTATTCTTCGAATAGCTGTACACTTTTGACCGCATTTTACAGTCATTTCCTTACGAACTTCTTTGATAAAAATATCAAACTCGGGAGTTCCTGGAACGGCATCTTCCCCTAAGATCGCTGCATTTAGAGAATCAGCTTCCATTGTAAACGGAACCGATTCTTGTATTAACTGTGGATGTGCTTTTAGTAATCTTCCGGTACTAGCAGAACCTGTAAAGGTTACCACGTCTTGAGATTGTACTGTTTCTAAAATTGTTTTTACGGTGCCATTGATAATTTGCAATGCACCTTCTGGTAAAATCCCCGAATTTATAATTTCTCTTGCTACTGCCTCTGCCAAATAGGAGGATGAAGGTGCCGGTAATACTACTGCGGGCATTCCAGCCATCCAGTTTACCGCACATTTTTCTAACATTCCCCAAACGGGAAAGTTAAAAGCATTTATATGCACTGCTACACCTTTTTTAGGTACCATAATATGGTGCGCCATAAAGCGTCCTCCTCGAGATAAATCTATGGGATCTCCCTCAACATCAAAAGCTTGATTCGGAAATAACTTACGCAACGATGCATTAGCAAATAAATTTCCGAAACCGCCCTCAATATCAATCCAACTATCAATCTTAGTAGCTCCTGTGCGAAAGCTTAATTCGTAAAAGGCGTCCTTTTTCTTCGTAAGGTGCAATGCCAATTTTTTAAGCATATTACCACGTTCCTGAAAGCTCATTCTACGAAGTATTTCTCCTCCTTTGGTTCGTCCGTATTGCAAAATGTCAGGAATATTAAGTCCTTCTATTGCGGTATTTGCAATCACCTCTCCGGTTATGGAATCATATACAGGAGTTCCTTCTTCCGTACCCTCCATCCATTGACCTGTAACGTAATGTTGTATTTTTTTCATAGTACGTTGTTAAAGATTTGCGTTTTCAAGTATTGCAGCATAGCCTTGTCCAACTCCAACACACATGGTTACTAAAGCATATTTTTTATTCCGCTCTTGTAGTTCCAATGCAGCAGAATACGCAATTCGAGCGCCCGTTACTCCTAAAGGATGCCCAATAGCAATAGATCCTCCATTGGGATTAAGCCTAGGATCGTTGTCGGCTAATCCCCATGCACGCGTGCATGCCAACGCTTGAGCTGCAAAAGCTTCATTAAGTTCAATCACATCGATATCTTCCATTTTAAGCCCTGCCTTTTCCAAAGCTTTATTGGACGCCTTCACGGGGCCTATGCCCATAATACGTGGTTCTACTCCAACCACTGCAGAACTAACTATTCGCGCTAAAGGCTTTAAACCATATTTTTTAACCGCATTACCAGAGGCAATAATGGTAGCTGCTGCCCCGTCATTTAAACCTGAAGAATTTCCAGCAGTTACACTTCCTCCCTCTGCTTTAAACGCTGTTCTAAGTTTGGCAAGAACTTCTATTGTAGTATTTGGTTTTACAAATTCATCTTTTGAAAACTGTATCGGGTCCTTTTTTCGTTGCGGAATCTCCACCGTTACAATTTCCTTCGCTAATCGACCATTTTCTTGGGCTTTAGCTGCTTTCATCTGACTCCAATAAGCAAAAGCATCCTGGTCTTCTCTTGAAATGCTATATTTTTCAGCCAGATTTTCGGCAGTATTTCCCATGCCGTCAGTACCGTATAGTTTTTGCATTTTGGGGTTAATAAAGCGCCATCCAAAACTGGAGTCGTACATTTTGGAATCATTACCATAAGCGCTTGAAGATTTTGCAACAACATAAGGACCTCTAGTCATATTCTCGACACCACCAGCAATAAACACATCTCCATCACCTGCTTTTACCGCCCTATTCGCATGAATAATTGCGGAGAGCCCAGAACTACACAATCGGTTTACGGTTTCTCCAGGCACCGAAAACGGTAATCCAGCCAATAGCAATGACATCCGAGCAACGTTTCTATTGTCTTCTCCTGCTTGATTAGCGCAGCCAAAAATAACATCATCATACGCCTCTTTTGGAATATTTGGGTACCGCTCTACAATTGCTTTAATTGCTATTGCTCCCAAGTCATCTGTGCGTACTGCCGCCAATGTTCCTTTGTAGTTTCCAATTGGTGTGCGAACACCGTCAATTATATATGCTTCCATTTCAATTTTTTATTATCAATACAAAAAAATAGACCTTAACACCATGATACTTATTTCCAATCTTTAGCAGTTCGATAGACAACTCCTTTGAAGAGCGCCACAATTGCATCGTTTTTCCTTACTTCGATAACATTAAAACCTACCTTATTTTTAACTTTTTCAATAACTGACTCTGCAGTAATATAATCCCCAACTTCCAGTGCTTCTATATGATTTATTGAGGTTTCAATAGAAACCGCATATTTACCATGTGAATTTGCAGCAAAACCAAAAGCTGTATCTGCCAGCGCATAGCTAATTCCTCCATGTGCCTTACCCATGCTGTTTAACATCTCTTCTCGCACTTGCATACCTAGCTTACATCGTCCTATTTCTGATTTTAAAATCTCAATTCCTAGCCAGGTGCTGTACGGATCTAAGGCTAACATCTTATATGGTATTTTAGCGCCTTCCATTAAAAGAATGTTTTATTTTTTCGCTTCATTTGTCGTAACAACGGGGAACATCTATAGCGATCCTCGTGATACTCTTCATACAAGGCATCGAGCTGCATTACACACCAATCAATTCCTACCTCATCTGCCCATGCCAATAAGCCTTTCGGGTAATTTACCCCTTTAGTCATGGCATTATCAATATCAGTTGCCGATGCTATATTTAAAAACAAGGCATCTGCCGCTTCATTAATGAGCATTACTAATACTCTATCAAAAATTAATTTTGCTAGTACTGGATCTTCTTTAGGTTCACTTTTTACAGCCCCTTCAGAATAATCGTAGTATCCTTTCCCGGATTTTCTACCTAAATATCCAGCTTCAGAAAAACGTTTTTGCGTAAAGGAAGGTCGATACCTCTGATCAAAATAAAAAGCGGTAAAGACCGTTTCCGTAACCGTATAATTAACATCATTTCCAATAAAGTCCATTAGCTCAAAAGGTCCCATTCGAAACCCTCCTAAAGTTTTAAGACTCCAGTCTATAGTGGCAAAATCTGCCAGACCTTCTTCATATATTTTTAATGCTTCCCCGTAGAAAGGTCTTGCCACACGGTTTACGATAAATCCTGGAGTATCTTTTGCTACAGCTACCGTCTTTTTCCAACTGGAAATAATGCTTACCACCTCGGATTCTACTTCCGATGATGTCTGAATGGCTGGTATTACCTCTACCAATTTCATCAAAGGTGCTGGATTAAAGAAGTGAATACCTATGCATCGTTCCGGTTTTTTAAGCGCCGCAGCGATGGATGCAATGGATAAGGAAGATGTATTGGAAGCTATAATAGTTTCTTCTGAAACATAATTTTCCAATTCTGAAAAAACCTGTTGTTTGATATCAAGTCGTTCTACGATTGCCTCTATAACAAGATCGCAAGGACCTAATTCTTTTAAATTTTCAACGTAGCTTATATTAGTTTGTATTCTATTTTTCTCGGTAGCATTAATACGTTCTTTTTCGATAAGTCTAGCCAAAATCTTTTCTAAACTCTGCCTACTTTTTTCTAATGACGCTATATTCGTATCGTATACAAATACCTGACAATTTGCTGTTGCGGCCACCTGAGCAATACCGCTTCCCATTGTTCCAGAACCAATTATTCCTACTTTCATATAAATACCTATCCTATACTTATTTACCCTTAAATACGGGTTTTCTTTTCTCAATAAATGCGGTTACTCCTTCCGTGTAATCTTCTGTTTGAGCAGCTTTGATCTGATTTTTAGATTCTAAGGCTAATTGTGCTTCTAAGGAATTTGTTAACGATGCATTCAATGTTGCTTTAATCAATGCTAAAGCTCTAGTGGGCATTTTCGCTAATTTTCCTGCTAAACGCGTAACGGTATCCTCATAAACATCCGCATCCAAACAGGCATATATCATCCCCAGGCGTTCAGCTTCTTTTGCTGAAATTGTGTCCCCCAACATTGCCAAGGCCGAAGCCTTCTGAAATCCAACAAGACGAGGCAGAAAAAAAGTACCTCCACTATCAGGAATAAGTCCAATTTTGCTAAAGGCTTGTATAAATTTTGCTTGCTCATGCGCCACTACAACATCACAAGCCAAAGCAATATTTGCTCCAGCTCCAGCCGCTACTCCATTAACTGCTGCAATAATAGGCTTATTAATCTTTCTAATTTTTAAGATAATAGGATTGTAATGCTCTTCTAGAATTTTTTTAAATCCAGGGTTAAGTTCGGGAGAAGTAACCTCCTTTAAATCCTGTCCTGCACAAAATGCTTTCCCATTTCCAGTCAAGACTATAGCTCTAACTGCATTATTTAAAGCACAGTCATCTAAAATATCCTGTAAAAGAAGTGCCATTTCTCTATTAAAGCTATTAAAAACTGGCGCTCTGTTTAAAGCTATATAGGCAACGCCATCTTCAATTTTAAATGTTACTGATGCATCCATTATTTATCTTCCTATTTTAAACATTTGAAATAATCGAATGGTTCCTGACAATTTTCACATTTAAAAAGTGCTTTACAAGCCGTTGAACCAAATTGACTTACTAACCGGGTTTCAACAGAACCACAATTCGTACACTTCACCACCTGTTTATTCCCTAGTAAAGCTTCTTTATCGGTTACTGCATCTAAGGGTGGTGCAATACCATAATCTTCCAAAGCTTGTCTTCCTTTTGTCGTTATCCAATCTGTAGTCCAAGCTGGTGTTAACACGAGTTCTATGGTAGTCGTGTATCCTGCTTCTTTCAGCGCTTTTGTGATATCATCTCCTATGACATCCATGGCCGGGCAACCGCTGTAGGTAGGTGTTATTTTAACATGAACATTATCGTTATTTACTTTTGCTGATCGTACCACTCCCATATCCATAATCGATAACACAGGGATTTCCGGATCGGAAACACCTTCTAAAATTCGGTGTAATTTTTTATCGATATTTTGTGCTGTTACTACCATATCATCCTAAACTCATGAGTTCGTTACCATTCCATATTAGGGTAAGTACGTTGCATATATTGCATATCTGCCAATAAGTACCCTAGATGTTCTGTATGTATCCCCTGTTTTCCTCCTTTGTGAAAATATTTGTGTTCAGGTACTTGAAGTGTAGCTTCTTCTAAAATCTTAGTTATTTTGCTATAGTAGTTCGCTTTCAATAGACCAGTATCCACTCCAATACCATCCGCAATCATAGCAATATCTGCGTCCGTTTGATGAAACAATTCATCGGTATACATAAAAAGGTCATTTACTGCAGCTTGCACTTTTTGATGGCTCTCAGAAGTTCCATCACCAAGGCGTTTGATCCAATCTGAAGAAAAGCGTTGGTGATAGCTAACTTCTTTGATTGACTTATGTGCTATTGCTGCCAAAGTTACATCATGACTCTTTTGAAGTTCATTTAAAAATTCGTAGTAAAAAGTATCAAATAGAAATTGACGCACAATAACATAGGCAAAATCAGTATTGGGTTGTTCTACCAAAAGTACATTTACGTAGTCTCTTTCTTTTCTTAAAAATGCAATGTCATCTTCAGTACTATTGTCATTTTTAATTTTAGCCGCGTACTGATAGTAACTTCTCACCTGTCCTAATAGATCCAAAGAAATATTGGTGCAAGCGATATCGGTTTCTAAATTAGGTCCATGCCCACAAAGTTCTCCTAGTCGTTGACCAAGAATTAAACTATTATCGGCGATCCCCAGAATATAGTTGTATAAATCTACCTTCATTACATGTGTTTTACCTCATCTGGGAGTTCATAAAAGGTAGGATGCCTATAAATTTTGTCTTGAGCAGGTTCAAAAAGCTCTCCATTATGTTCGGGGTTCGAAGCTGTTATATGCTTGGATTCTACCACCCAAATACTTACACCTTCATTTCTTCGCGTATATACATCTCTAGCGTTTTCCAAAGCCATTTCTTCATCTGCTGCATGCAAGCTTCCAAAATGACGATGTTCCAATCCATTTTTACTTCTTACGAAGACTTCCCAAAGTGGCCAATTTTTTTTCATAATACCTTAAGTTATACCGCCTTTTTTTCCTTTCTTTCTTGTTTTTTCTCTGCATATGCAACTGCCGCGTCACGCACCCATGCACCGTTATCCCATGCATCTACTCTAGCTTTCATTCGCTCTTTATTGCAGGGACCATGTCCTTTAACTACTTGCCAAAATTCATCCCAATCAATTACTCCAAAATCATAATGTCCTGTAGTTTCATTCCATTTTAATTCTGGATCGGGAATTGTCAACCCTAACAGGTCTGCCTGTGGCACAGTTTGATCTATAAATTGCTGACGTAATTCATCATTCGTTTTACGTTTCAACTTCCATTTCATAGACTGTTCGGTATGCACAGATTCAGCATCTGTTGGACCTAACATCATTAACGAAGGCCACCACCATCTATTTAGTGCGTCTTGCGCCATCGTTTTTTGTTCTTCTGAGCCTTCTGAAAGCTTAAGCATGATTTCGAAACCTTGACGTTGGTGAAAACTTTCTTCTTTACATACTCTAATCATAGCACGTGCATAAGGACCATATGAGGTATTGCACAACGGTACTTGATTAATAATTGCCGCACCATCTACTAACCATCCGATAGCACCCATATCTGCCCAGGTAAGCGTAGGGTAATTGAAGATACTGGAATACTTTGCTTTTCCTGTATGCAATTGCTCATAAAGTTCTTCTCTAGATATTCCTAAAGTCTCACACGCACTATAAAGATAAAGTCCATGACCGGCTTCATCTTGTACCTTCGCTAATAATGCAACCTTTCTCCGCAAAGAAGGTGCTCTGCTAATCCAATTTCCTTCAGGTAACATGCCTACAATTTCAGAATGTGCATGTTGGGATATTTGCCGAATATGCGTTTTGCGATATTTCTCTGGCATCCAATCTTTAGGTTCAATTTTTTCATCTCGAAGAATTCGAGCTTCAAATTGTTCCTCTAAATTTTTTATTTTCTCTTCACCCATGATTTATGTATGAATTTAAGTTACTGGAATGTTCCTTTAAAAATAATCTTTTTATACATCAAAATCCACTACAACTTTTTCCGTGGTTGGTACTGCTTGACAACTAAGTGCAAAATTATTAGCTACTTCTTCAGCCTCTAGTGCATAATTTACTTTCATTTTTATTTCGCCCTCGATAATCTTGCATTTACAGGTACTGCATACTCCTCCTTTACAGGCAAAAGGCAAATCAGCACCAGCGGCAAGTGCGCCATCTAAAATATTATCTATCTCCGAATCCATAACAAAATGAAACTCTTTACCGCCATCTATTATTGTTACCGCGGTACCTTCCGCTTTTTCCTCCAAAACTTCTGCTATTCGTTCTTTTGCACTTTCATCATCGCCCGAAAAGAACAATTCGTAATGGATGTTAGCAGCAGCAAGTCCTGCATTCTGTAGTTGATCATTAATAAGAAAAATCATCTCTTTAGGTCCACAAATGAAAACATCATTTATGGTATTCACATCGAAAAACGTATTGGCCAAGAATTGAATTTTCTCCGAATCAAACCTTCCATTTAAAAAAGGAATATCTCGTTGTTCCTTTGTTAAAAAATAGAATACTTGGAGGCGTTCAAAAAATTCATTTTTAAGTTGCTCAATCTCTTCCTTGAGGATGATAGATTTAGCCGTTCTATTTAAATAGAAGAGCTTAAAAGTACTTTTGGGTTCGGTAATCAAATGTGTTTTTACAATAGATAAGATTGGAGTAATACCACTTCCTGCTGCAAAAGCAATATAATTTTTTGAAGCAGTTTTATTAGTCTCCACAAAAAAACTTCCACTAGGTTCCATTGCCGTAAGTACATCACCAATTTGTAATTTGGAATTTGCAAAACTTGAAAACACTCCCCCTGGTATTCTTTTAACAGCAACTTTCCACTCGTTATCCAAAGGACTAGAACACAATGAATATGATCTCCGAACTTCTTCACCATCTATTATAGCCTGTAATGTGAGAAACTGGCCCTGTTTATATACAAACTTATCCTTTACATTGTCTGGAATATCAAAGGTAAGCACAGCACAGTCGTCGGTAGTTTTTTCTATGTTTACAACTTTAACATCGTGTTGCACCATCGGGAATTAAATTTTGGTTTTTAACAAAGCTAACTAACATTTGTTAGTTTTCCAATTTTTTGAACTTAAAAAAAGCTAAAACTCACGTTATTAAGCTTCTTTGTCTTATTTTAAATATCTAAAGACTTAAGGTTAAGTGTTCACAAATCCCTTTAAAGTTACTGAAATCATCTCTTCTTTCAGTACATTTTTGTCAATATTTTTTTGTCTTGGGTACCACATATAAAGCGATCTCAGCGTAGTAAGAATCGAAAACAAAATAATCTCAGGGCTATATGCCTTTACCGTTCCTTGGGAGATGCCATCCTTAATAATATCTCTAAAACTTTGCTCATAGTCACTTCGCATTTGTTTGAAATTCAACAAATTATCCCCTTCAAGATACATCCAATTGGTCTGTAATGAGGCCATTCCATTTGGGTCCTCTAGTGTGAATTCGATATGTACTAAAACAATATTCTTTATTTTTTCTATAGAGTCAATATCCTTGTGTGCGATTTCTTCAATGCCACTAACGAACTTTTTAGCAAGCCCAAGAATCGTTGTTGCTAAAATTTCTTGTTTTGAACTAATATGATTGTATAAACTTGCTGCTTTAATCCCCATTTCTGCAGCCAGAATCCTCATGGTAATATTGTTATAACCACGCTCATTGAACAACGCCGAAGCCGTTTCAATAATTTCAACTTTTCTATTTGCGGGTCTCCGCTTCATTCATTACTATTTATAAATCCCTGATGCTAAACTAGGTTAATACTATTTCAGGACTCTTTAGCTTTTGAAATTTAAAAATAAGTGCTTTTTTATTAAAATCTATTTATAATCAGCTATTTCTTGTTTAAATGAAGGAAAACCGGATGAAATAAATTAGACAATAACACGACATCACGCAAACTAACTCCATATTAATTCGTTTAATATAGTCTTCTCCTTCGAATTAAAATTTCGATATCTGCGATAAATCTCAATTCAACTCATTGTTGGTATTCCATCAAAGTTTGATGGATTAAAGTATTTACCATTAAATTATTTAATTTAGAGAAGCAAGTTTGCTTTCTTAACGAATCAACCCTAGAATTGCTATGCCTTTCCCCCAAGCAATTAACTAAAGTTATGAGTATTACTGTATTCGTATAGCTATACTTTCTTTTAATTATTAATATCGAATTCCACTAAATTAATGACAAACCCCCTTAGATTATTGATTGTTGACGATCATCCAATGATTGTGTTAGGTTACCGATCATCTATTGAGCATAACAATGATAATCAAGACATTCAAATTGATGAGGCTTACAGCTGTAAAGATGCTTATGCAAAAGTTCTTAAGGCGGAAAAAGAACCTTACGATATTGTGTTTCTCGATATTAACTTACCAGCTTCTCCTGATATTGGTCTATTTAATGGAGAAGATTTAGGATTTAAAATCAGGAAATTATTTCCTAAAACCAAAATATTGGTTTTAACCATGCTTGCCGACCACCATCGCATGCATGGTATCCTTAAAAATTTAAGTCCCGAAGGATTTTTAATCAAGAGTGAAATAACTCCCAGTAGATTGTATGAAGCCGTACAAACACTTCAGCAAGATGATTTTTATTACGGAAAAAAAGCAAAAAGCCTTATGCGAAAACATATTGCTAATGCTATACATATTGAGGAAGTTGATCGAAAGATTCTATATTATTTATCTATTGGTGAAAAAATGAAAGACCTTCCAAAATACATTCCTTTATCAATGCCAACCATAGAGCGAAGAAAAAAGAGACTGAAACTTATTTTTGGGATACCGGAAGGAAATGATCGACAATTGCTTTTTTTGGCTAAGGAAAAAGGGTTTGTATAACTTACTCACAAAACAACCTTCTAATCATTGAGTATAAATATATTCTTCAACTATCTTTATCCTTTAATTGAATTGTATGAGTTGGATAAAAACTATAGGCTATAAAGATGCCGATACTGTCCTAAAAAGAATTTATGATCGTATTAAAGGACCAAACAATATTTTAGATAATGTACTTACTATACATAGTCTTAGACCACATACGTTAGTCGGACACATGACACTTTATAAGGCAGTTTTGCATAATTCAAATAACACCTTACCAAAATGGTATTTAGAAGCTTTAGGAGTATATGTAAGTCATTTAAATCAATGTGATTATTGCGTTGCCCACCATTTAGAAGGTCTTCGGCGTCTATTGAAGGATGCTATTAAAACGGATCAGTTCTTTAATGCTGTTACTTCAGATACGCTGGACACCTTCTTTGATTCCAAATACTACTTGGGATCTCAATATGCAAAAAACATTACGCAAAATGCAAGTAAATTGGACAAATCGGATATTTCCGCACTAAAAAAAATAGGATTTTCTGAGGGAGAAATTCTAGAGATCAATCAGGTAACCAGCTATTTCAATTATGTAAATAGATCGGTACTCGGTTTAGGTGTTACCACCGAAGGAGATATTTTAGGCCTTTCCCCAAACAAAAGTGAAGATCCAGGAAATTGGGAACATCAATAAACGTTGGATCTACTAATTCGAATTAACTATAGGCATTATAAGTTTAACCACTGTTTAAATTCTGATGCCTTATTTTTTCCTATAATAATATCCACATCTGAATTGGGCTTAACAACAATTTTAAGTTGATTGTTTCCGTATCGTATAATTTTATCAATAGCAGAAATCGCAATAATAGATTGTCGATTTGCCCGATAAAAAAAACTGCTATCCAAGCCATTATAAAGCTCGTCCAAGCTACTATTAGTTGTGGATCGTTTACCATTAACATCTACCACATAAGTTATCGTGTTTTCTGTATAGATATATGCAATTTCCGATGTTGCTACTGGAAGTAATTCATTTCTTAGGTATGTGAGAATACGCTGTTTTCCGGTATCTCCTGCAGTTTCTTTTTTACCTTCTGATTCTTTCTTTGATGCTGTTGCTTTGGGTTCGATTTCAGCAGGTTTTTCTACATTCATTTTCTGTTGGTACTCTCCTAGAGCAGTATTCAGTTTTGCTAAGTTTAGCACTTCACTTTCTAGGTTCTTTTTTTCAAATTCTAGGTTTTTCTCATAAAAACTTCCAATCAAACGCACAGTAATTACGGATAAAAGAATTAAAACAAAGCCCATTATAACAAAAATGGTATAGAACTGATTTCTTAAACTTACCACCTGATCGGATATTTTGGACAGATTTACATGTGCTCCTATTATCCAATCCGAATTTTCCGGGCGACACATAAAGATCATTCCAGAAGTACCTCCTCCTTGATCAAGGCTGGTGATTTCATTTGCCTTTTCCTTTCCGATAAATATTTCATAAAAGTCATCTATCGTAATTTCAAAATCGATATTAGCTACAAAAGACTGATCAGCGGCGACTTTCTGTCCCACTTTAGTTCGGTCTGGGTGACAAAAAACATTGCTCGACCAATCAAACATGCTAATAAAACCAGTTTCCGTATTGGTGTTTTCGATGCTCTTTTGAACATTATCAATAACGGTTCGCGTATCAAGACCACTAGCCAATTGAAATCCAACTAAAGCATTAATCTCCTTAGCTTCTCTTTTACTAGATTCTAATTGAGTTTCCAGCAACTGCTTAATACTTGCTTTTACAAAAAACTTAACCGCTACTGGTGCCACAATAATAAATATGGCTGTCATCGCTATGAATGTAAAAAAATAAAGTCTATCCTTTCGCATAGGTATTCATTCTATAAAACCATTATTAGCTACGAATATAAAGTTTAACTTCTTATAAAAAATAAGAATACTATTTAATGTACTTATATCAATATAGAAGGAGCATTTTATTTTATGTTGATTTTATACTAAAGCTCAAATTTTCAACGCTAAAAATTCACTTTTAAAGCTAAAATTTCCTTTTTCACCATATTTAATTAGTTGTAACTGGCAAAGAATTTCGTGATTTGTGTCAAGTTTAATGGTTAGGGGCGGTTCTTCAGTTGTCCGATAGTTTTGCCGCGAAAATGAAAATTTTAAACCTATTTGTTAAACTGGAATGTTCTTTATTTCCTATCCCATAATTTATATTGAACGAGAACCTATTTAAGACTATTGCTATGGATTATTTAGATGGGAATTAATTCAGCTATGAGAAGAGGATTATTCCAGAGGGGAATCAGATTAATGGTTCCCCTTTTTTTTAAAATCTAAATAATTACTTTAGTGATACGAAATTCTAGCACTAGGCTAGCGGTAAACATAAATTTCTAATGAAGAAAAGAGTCAAAATTCTTTTTATCAGTGTCCTTATTCTTCTTGGGAGTATAGGCTATTTATGTTTTCATTTATACACCAAACCTGCTTCACAAATAGTAACTTCTGGCGCCGACATTCATGTTACTTCAGAAAACATGGTATCTTCGTTTGCCTTAGATGAAGGTGAAGCTAATTCCATTTATTTGGAAAGAACTGTGGAAGTTGAAGGTGTGGTAAAAGAAATAACCTTTAAAAACGAAAGATATACTATATTTTTGCAAGGCCAAAACGATTTTTCATCTGTAATCTGTGATATTCATCCAAGTCGCGTAGAAGGCATAAAGGACTTAAAACAAGGAGAACGGGTAATTTTAAAGGGAGTTTGCAAAGGGTATCTTATGGATGTTATTATGTTAAACTGCGTACTATTGAATTAGAAACCAATGAATAAAATAATTACATTACTTAGTGTGCTAACCTTTGGGTTTTGTTTTGGGCAAGACAAAATCATCACCAAACAAGGACAAGTTACTTTTTTTTCATACACCTCAGTAGAAAATATTGAGGCGCAAAACAATCAGGTTTTTAGTATTATTGATTTAAACAATAACGAAATTGCAATTCAGATGTTAATGCGCGCTTTTATATTTAAAAAAGCACTTATGGAAGAGCATTTTAACGAAAGTTATATTGAATCTGATTTGTATCCCAAAGCTAGATTTAAAGGAGAGGTTTTGGATCTGGATCTTATTACCGATACAACCGAAACTCGTTCTATAAAAGGGGAGTTACAAATTAGAGAAATCAAAAAAGAGGTCGCCATAAAAACACAAATTACCAAAGTTAATGGGTCGTATAATCTCTCAGGAGAATTTGAGGTAAACATTAAAGATTTCGAAATTAAAGTACCACCTCTTTTAAAACCCAACATCGCAGAAAATATTAAAATTTCGTTTAATTTTGAATATCAGCCTTATGAAGAAGAACAATAGTTTTATATATCTAGGCCTGGCATTAGTTTTTGGTATTCAGAGTATAAGTGCCCAGGATTTATTTGACATCCTTGATAAAGAGACCCCAAAAATTCCTATATACACCCAAGCCACATTTAAGGCAAATCGAATCGTAATCGGTCAATCTGTAGAAACTCGCAAAAAGGGGATTCTGGAGTTCAATGTACATACTAAATTTTGGAACATTCCAGATAGTCAAACACAAGCATTTGCCGCCGATCGCGTTAACGCCCGTTTTGCATTGGAATATGCTATATCGGATCGTTTAACCACAGGGTTTGGAGCAGGAACTTTTGATGGCACTTTCAATCTTTTTGGAAAATATCGTTTGTTACGACAACGACAAGACAACAATAAAACTCCATTTGGTATTACTTTGGTACAAAGTGCATCTTATCTAACCAGGAGTTTTAATCATGTTATTTTACCTGAAGACTCTTCCGAGCGTTTTTCATATACCAGTCAGGTGCTTTTAGCGCGAAAAATAACACCTAATTTTTCATTTCAAGTAGCACCAACGTTTATCCACAGGACATCCCAGCAGTTTGTGGAAGACGATAATAATCATTTTGCTTTAGGTTTTGGTACGCGATATAAATTAGGAAACCATGTTTCCATTGCGTCGGAGTATTATTATGTGGCTAATCCTGTTTCTGGTATTCATGGGTTCAACCCCTTTGCTTTAGGTGTAAATTGGGAAGTAAGTGATTTAATTTTGCAGTTTTCTCTAACCAATGCTCGCAGTTTTGATGAGGCTACGGTGATCACGTTAACAGCTAACAATTTTAATTTTAATAATGGAAATCTACATATTGGAGTAAGTGCAACCTACGTATTTCATACCAATCAGAAAAGAGGAAAGCGAAAGTCCAAGAAATAAAAGGGTTTATTGTACCTCATTGACTTCAAATTGTCCTAACTCCTGATTTGAGAAACCCGCAGATATTTCAATTGGATTACAACATACTTCGCAATCTTCAACATAAGTCTGGAAGCTAACAGAAGGATCTAATAACATGGAGATTTCCTCCCAGCAATATGGACATTGAAAAAAGTGTTCGTACATAATACCGTAAATTTAACTCAAGGATTAGAATTTTCATACAGCATATTGAACCGTTATTACGCTTTTTTAAAATGCAATATTCAACAACTGTCCTGTAAGCTGTAATAATTGTAATTCGGATAGTTTTGCATCGTACTTGGCTAAATTCTTATTGGTCTGAGCATTTAGCAGATTAATCTGTGCTTGTCTAAATTCTATAGATGTTATTCTTCCCAATTGAAATTGCTCCTTAGAACGCTCAAAGTTGTTTTGATTTGTCACAACATTCTGCGCTTGAATTTTAAAAATTCCCAGCCGATTCTCATAGATCTCAAGAGCATTTAGAATATCCCGATCTACTTCATTTGTTATTTGTTGTTTCAATAGTTCCTGATTTTCGTATGCGATCTTAGCATTTTTTACCCGAACTGCAGTGCTTCCCCCGTCAAACAGGTTCCAGGTTAAGTTAGCTCCGAAAGACAAACTATTGATATTTGCATTAGTACCCGGAAAAACGGTTCCGGATAAAAAAGCGGATGGTGCATTTTGATTGCGGTTCCATCCATAACTTCCGGTAAGACCTATGGTGGGTAAATATCCCGATCGATTGACCTTTATATCATAAGCGTTAATAGCCAAGTTCTTTTCAGTTTGTAATAAAGCTACATTATTTTCTTTGGCTTTAGCCAAGAAATCTTCCAATTGCAGTTTAGGTATAAAACGCACTATAGTGTCGACCGCAAAACGCTCATTTAAACTTTGATTAAGCACAACATTTAAATCTCGCTTGGCATTAATTAACTGTTGTTGAGTATTTAAAAGATTAATACTGTCGTTGGTTACATCTACCTGCGCATTTAAAATATCAAGTTTTGTATTCTGTCCATAATCAAAAGCATATTCCGCCCGTTTGATACGATCTTTGGAGATTTCCAAAGCCTGTTGCAATACATTTTGATTTTCTGTTAATCTTGAAATTTCAAAATAAACACTGAACAATTGTATTACCGTATTCTCAATAGTTTCGCGCGCCTGTAATTCACTCAGTTGAAATTGTTCTTTAAGTCGTTTGTAGTTGTAGTAGCGTCCTAAACCGTCAAATAATGTATAATTGAGGTTTAAGCCAGAGTTATATCTTTGACTTTCGGCATTATCTAAACTAATATCAGGTCGAGGTGTTCCATCTTCCAAAAGTTGTCCAGGAAATTCGGTATTTGTATTATTTCTATTATAAGTAGCACCGGCTGTACCCGTAAGTGTAGGCAAATACCCTGCATTTAATACGCTCTTATTATTTTTTGCAATCTCAACCTGGTTTTTCGCAACTTTTATTCCAAAGTTATTTTCTAGTGCTCTTGCCACAGCCTGTTCTTTAGACAACAATTGCTCCTGTGCAGAAATACTTCCTACCACTAGAAATAGCACCAATAAAATGATATTAACTTTTTTCATCGTTCTTTTTCTTCCAATATATTAGCGTTGGCTAATTCATTATCTGTTTGATCTACCCCATTACTATGAACTTCATCAGCATCAAACTCCAATTCGGTTTTTAAATGTGCTTCCTCAATTTGCTCTTTGATGGCTGGTTCCACTTCTTCTTTGGTAATTGCATTCCCTGAGACAAGCCATTTGGATCCCACTTTAATATTATTATTAAACGAAAGAAATATAGGTAGTACCAAAAGTGTTAATAAGGTTGCAAAGCCAATTCCATAGGCGATCGATATCGCCATTGGTATTAGAAATTTTGCCTGTCTACTCGTTTCCAACATAAGCGGTGCTAAACCTGCAATTGTAGTAATAGACGTTAAAAATATAGCTCGAAAACGGGAGCGTCCGGCATCGAAAATAGCATTATCAAAGGTCATTCCGCTACGCAAATTATTATTGAATTTTCCGATTAGCACGAGCCCATCATTAACCATAATTCCAATTAAAGCAATGATACCTAACATGGATAAAATATTAATTGGAAAATCGTGTATCCAATGCCCCCAAGCTACTGCTGTAAAACTTAGTGGAACCATAAGTAATAATAGTAATGGTTGTGTAAAACTTCGAAAAGTAAAAGCTATCGTAATATATATTAGTGCCAATACTGAGAGTCCTACGAATTTTAACGAGTTTGTGAGTTTATTTCGTTCTCTATTTTGTCCTTCATAGGAAGCAGAAACGGATGGGTATCGCGACTGAATATCCGGCATGATTTCGGTTCGAATCTCGGTCATAATGTCCACGGCACTGGTCTTAGGATTTTTTAAATCGGCAGTAAGCTGAATCTCCCGCTGACCATCTAAATGATTAATGGCTACATCTCCACGTTGAATGGTATAATTTGCAATTTCGTTAAGTGGAACCCGTTCTCCAGATGGGGTGGGAATTCGCATTTCATCCAAATCTGTGATGGAAGATCTATTTTCGCGATCGTAACGTACCCATACCCGAATTTCATCCTGACCTCGCTGAAATCGTTGCGCTTGTACCCCAAAAAAGGCAGCTCGAACCTGATTCATCACTGTTCGTAAATCCAAACCAAGCAAATAAGCATTGTCTTTAAGCTCTAAACGAATTTCCTTTATACCGGCAGGGTCATTATCGGCCACATCTTTCAAAAGTGAATTATTTAGCATCGCCGTCTTCAGTTCTTGCTTTGCCGCCTTTAGTTCTTGAATATTATTCCCCAACAAAGACACCGAAACAGGATCTCCCCCAAAGTTTCCGCCCGAACCATAAATAAGGCTTTCCACTCCAATTACCGGACCTACCAATTCTCGTAATCTATTAGTAACAACATCAGCTCGAATAGCGTTAGGCCGTTCTTCGCCAGGTAATAAATTTATTACCAAAGCAGCAGATGAAGACCCTGGTCCTATATTCCGTAGCATATTTTTGAAAACAACTTTATCTGTTCCTTTAAGGTACTTTTCTGTAAGTTCATCATTTACAATGGTTGCTTTTTCCTCAATCATGCTAATGATAGAGTCCGTTACACGCTCATTAGTTCCATTGGGCATAAGCAATTCGACAACAACTCTATCACTGGCTATTCTTGGAAAGAAAGCTGTACGTATAATACCTCCTCCAACTGAACCAAAGGTTAGTATTAAAGCCACTATAAAGAAGGAAAATGTAAGAAACTTATATTTGAGTGCAAAGCGCAAAGCTGGACTATATACAACATCGCGCAGCCATCCCATGATTTGATCCCCTATTTTGTTGATTACTCTTAACTTAGAAAATACCTGAGCTAATCCCGTTTTAGGACCTTCTTTTACCGGTTTAAGCGCTTTAGAATGTGCCAAATGTGCAGGCAAGATAATTAAGGCTTCTACCAAAGACACCACCAACGTTAAGATTACAATAACAGAAACTTCGCTAAAGAAATCTCCAATACGGCCATCAAGAAATAGAAAAATTGAAAAAGCGAGAAGCGTTGTTATAATTGCAGATAAAATTGGCGGAATTACTTCCATCGTACCATCAATAGCAGCTTGAATTGGGGTTTTCCCTTTTTCATAATGTTGATAGATATTTTCGGCAATTACAATCCCATCATCCACTAAAATTCCAATAACGATTATCATTCCAAAAAGTGATAAAACATTAATGGTTACATCAAAAAATCCGGCGAACACAAACATCCCTAAAAACGCAACTGGTAAACCAAAAGCAACCCAAAAGGCAAGTCGAATGTTTAAGAATAGTGAAAGAAAAATCAACACCAATAACATACCAATAATAGCGTTTTCAGTAAGGAGTTCGGTACGTTGGGTAAGGGTTGTAGATTGATCACTTACAACGTTTAACTGAATATTGGTATATTTCTGATTAAAGATTTCAATATACTCTTTGATTTTTTCAGCAGAACCAATTAAATCTTCTGTATTGGTACTTGTTATGGTAGTATTAACTGCTAATTCTCCACTAAAATAGGAGGCATTGGCGGTTTCTGAAAAGCGATCACGGACTATAGCAATATCTTTAAGTCGTATGGTGCGTCCTGAAGCATCAGCACGAATAATAAGATTGGACAATTCATCTCCATAATACGCTCGGTTATTCGCACGAATTAAATATTCCTCGGCATTTGTTTTGATATTTCCACCCGTTACCAGAATGTTTGCATTACCTACCGCTTGAGCCACATCATTAAACGATAAATTATAGGCTAGTAAACTGTTTTCATTTACAGCAATTTCTATCTCTTCCTGTGGATAACCACTAATACTAATTTGAGAAATTCCAGGAATAGCACGAATGTCATTTTCTATTTGTCTTGCGATTTGTTTTAATGTAACTAAGGGTACTTTTTCTCCATTTAAAGCAAATGTTATCGTTGGGCGTACTGCTTCTCTTTTTGATACAATTAGTGGTTCCATTCCGATAGGAAACGAAGGAACACGATCTACCGCATTCTTTACCTCAAGTAACATAAAATCAATATCCCTACCTTTTTCTATTTCTACATCAATCGATCCACTATTCTCTCGTGAAGTGGAAGTTACCCGATCAACACCTTCTAACCCTTTTAAATTATCTTCAATTTTAAGTACAATGCCCTCCTCTACTTCTTGTGGAGAAGCTCCAGGATATGTAATATTAATTACAACATTTTTTGAATCGGCCAGCGGAAAAAACGAAGATTTTAAAGAAATTGCGCCAACAATTCCAAAAACAAGGAAGGTTAAAATAATTACGTTAACCGCAACGTGATACTTTATGAAATAGGCTATTAGCTTTCTCATGGTTTTGCTGTTTTTTCTGCATTCGTATCAAAAACTTTCACCAACATCCCGGCATATGCTCCTGTTACTGGTTTAGATACGATCGTAATTCCATTGGGTACTTCTTTTAATACAACCTTCTTATCTGAAAAATAAACAGGTTTAACGTCTATAATATCCAATATCGAGTCTCTAACAACAAAAATTTGATCGTTCTCTAATAAGAGTCCACGATCAATTTCAATAGCATTTTTTTCTTCCTTAGCATTTAGATTTGCTTCCAAATACATCCCTTCTTTCAGGTTCTTATCATTCACCGCAATAAACGCATTTATGGTTTGTGATGCCTGATCTACACTTCCATTAATACGAACTACCTCTCCTTCATAGGTTTTGGTTTTGTCTAAATTGGTAAGGTTCACCAGTTCTCCTACTTTTAGAAGATCACTATATTTTTTACTTACGGCCACCTCTAGTTCATAATTGTCCATATTAATAAACTCTCCTAGTTTTTGACCAGCGCGAATTAGAGTTCCTTCTGTCACCAACGTTTCTGTAAGTATTCCCCTAAAAGGCGCAGATATATTGTATTTTGATAAACGCTGCTCCTGATTTTTTACATTGTAGTAGTTCGTTAAGATACCTCTACCAGAGATAAAGAATTTTTCTTTTTCTGAAGTCATTTCAGGTAAAACAGGAGTACTACTATTTAAATCAAAACCATTTAAATACGTCTGCCATTTTGGAAACACCTCAGGGTAGTCCAAACGTAAATCTGGCATAATTGAAGTAATTAAATTGTACAAATTGCTCTTTGCAGATTGTACACTTGCGTAGTATTCAGCAGCATCAATGCGTATTACGGTTTCTCCAGCTGCATACTCTTGGCCTGCTCTAAACAGTTTACCACCGCTTCTGAAAACACCCTGCACTTCACTATATAACTCTAATCTTTTTTTTGCGCGCAAATTTCCATTTGCAGGAACTACAATGCGTACCGTTTTGTTATTTACTGTTTCTGCAAAAACGGTTTTTACCGTTTTTTCAATTTTTGGCCTCCTGTTCTTCTTGTTTTCAACAATAGCGTTGGCCCAAAAAATGGCGCCTGCTATCAAAAGTCCTCCTAAAACGGTTAATATTATTTTTCTCATGGATTCCCTGGGTTATAATGATGCTATTTTGGTGGTAAGATTCAATTGAACTTTTTTTAATATCTGAATCACCTGTTGTATCTCGGATGAAGTTACGTCTGTTTCCATCTGTTGCAGTAACTGTTGTATTATGGGTCTTGTTTTTTTAAGAACTTCTCTTCCTACCGGTGTAATATACACTTCATTTATTCTTTTGTCTTCGGAGCTCTGCTTACGCTTTAGGTATCCTTTTTTTTCCATTTTAACCAGCAAGCGTGCTAGGGAAGATTTATCTCTAAAAGTAAGCAGTGCCAGTTCATTTTGATTTAACCCATCGTTATAATGTAATTTTTTTAAGACAATCATTTGTTCCTTGCTCAAGTCTAATTGTGCCTCCGCAAATGCTTCATGCAAGTAATAATCAATCATCTTGGATGTTCTTCCTAACCAAGGTCCTATGGATTGTTCAAAATCAAAAGTAAACTCTACCGATTTCATGTGTCAAAACTACACAAAAAGAAAAATAGTTGCATATGCAACTATCGTTAAAATTTTCACAAAAAAACAACTACCTTCTAAAACAAAAAGAGGCGACACCCTACTAAAGTATCCCCTCTTTTAACCAAACTAACTAACTTCAATATTACTTATCGTCTTTATCGTCCACATCATCTTCAAATTTCGTATCAGCCATTCGCGTTCTAGAAAAGTTTAATTTTTCAAATTCTAACTTATCATAGTCGAATACCAAAAACTTCTGTGTGTTCATCAGTTCCAAATTCTTAAAAGAACTGAATTTATTGTTTTGTATTTGAAGTACTTTTAAATTATCTAATTGGGCAAAAGCTGCCGGTATTTCCCCGCCAAGTTGATTATTAGACAATACAAGTTCCTTTAGTTCTTTTAAATTCCCGAGTGTATTGGGTATGGAACCATCCAGTGTATTTTCAAACAATCCTAACGCTTCTAGCTGGGTTAAATCACCTAACGTTTCTGGAATTTCTCCTTTTAAATTATTACTAGACAGATTTAATATTTTCAAATTCCTGAGTTTCCCAAAACCTTCAGGAATGTTTTCGTTTAAAAAATTATTAAACATGGTAAACTCTACCAAGCTTTCCATTTTTTCAATTTTAGAGGGAAGCTTTCCTTTAATGCGATTCATTTCCAATTTTAATACTTCCAACCTTTTCAACTTTACTATACTTTTGGGTAATTCTCCGCTAATTGCATTAAAAGCCAAATTTAGATGTACCAAATAACCTAGCTTTCCTAAACTATCTGGCAACGTTCCCTTAAGATTATTTTTAAATAATCGAATTTCGGTAACATGTCCATCGCTTACTTTAACTCCATACCATTCTTCAACCGGAGTATTTAAATCCCAAGATTTTGTCCATTCAGCACCATTGGTCTTGTTGTAAAGTTCTATAAGGACTTTCTTTTCCTTTTTAGAAACTCTTGCAGACATCGCTTGTCCGGCAATTAAAAAAAGTGCTAAAAGAGGTAATAGTTTTTGCATCATTTAGGTTGTTTCAACTAGAACTTCAAAATATGGTTATTTTTAAATTCATAAGAATTACCCTACAAATTTACATAATGTGAAGGATGAAACGCAAAATTAATCGATGAAAAACTGAGTAAACTTCTAATTTTGTTGTGAAACCACCAAAAGTTGTGGTGTGCTAAAAATAAAAAAAAACCTTCTTACTTATTATAGCTGTTTTTTTCTACTTCTTCAGTAATATTTCCCCACTTTTCCATCAGAATTTCTAATTCTTTTTTCTTCTTCTGGTAGGAATCAAAAAAATTATCTTGTGCAATAGTAGCGTCATAATTCATTAGTAAATTATGATCTATTTCAGCAATTTCTTTTTCCAAATCTCCAATCTTAGCTTCAACAGTGCTCAATTTATTTTTTAAGGATTTCAGCATTTTTTGCTGTTTGTAGTCTCCCTCTCCTGTACTTTTTTTTGCAGTAACTTTAGTTTCTTGCTGTTTTCTTTCAATTACTCTAAAATCCTCAGCCTTTCGTTCCTCAAGATAAAAGTCAATATCTCCTAAATATTCTTTGATACGTTTTTCTTTAAACTCGTAAACCTTATTGGTAAGTCCTTGTAAAAAATCACGATCATGAGATACCAAAATAAGAGTCCCTTGAAAATTTTGCAGGGCTTGTTTCAGTACATTTTTAGATTTAATATCCAAGTGATTTGTAGGCTCATCCATTACCAAAACGTTAAAAGGCTGCAGTAACATCTTGGCTAAGGCTAAACGATTGCGTTCTCCTCCGGAAAGCACCTTCACATACTTTTCGACATCATCTCCCCTAAAAAGAAAAGAACCTAAGATATCACGAACTTTGCTACGATTGGTCTCATTAGCGGCATCAATCATAGTGTCAAGGACAGTTTTATTTCCATCTAAATATTCCGCCTGATTTTGTGCAAAATATCCGATTTGAACATTATGTCCTAATTTCAAATGCCCGTTATACTTTAATTCTCCAACCAGTATTTTTGCCAAAGTGGATTTTCCTTGCCCATTTTGACCTACAAAAGCGGTTTTACTATCCCTTTCCACAAGCAGACTCACATCTCGTAAAACCTCATTCGCTCCATAACTCTTGGATAGTTTTTCCATTTCAACAACCACTTTCCCTGGTGTTATTGATATTGGAAAACGAAGTGTCATTACACTATTATCATCTTCGTCTACTGCAATGCGGTCTATTTTATCCAACTTTTTTATTAAAGACTGGGCCATTGAAGCTTTAGAGGCTTTAGCTCTAAACTTCTCAATTAACTTTTCAGTTTGCTGAATTTGTTTTTCCTGATTCTTTTGGGCACTTAGCTGCTGCCCTCGTATCTCCTCTCGCAAAACCAAATACTTGGAATAAGGTTTGTTATAATCATAAATGCGGCCCAGAGAAATTTCTATTGTTCTGTTGGTTACATTATCTAAGAACATTTTATCGTGTGACACCATTACCACAGCTCCTGGATAGGATAATAAAAATTGCTCTAACCATATTATCGATTCGATATCCAAATGGTTTGTAGGTTCATCAAGCAATAGAATATCGTTGGATTGTAATAAAAGTTTCGCCAATTCAATACGCATACGCCATCCACCCGAAAAAGTGTCTGTAGCTTTATTAAAATCTTCCCGCTTAAAACCTAGTCCTTGAAGTATTCTTTCTGTAACTCCCTGATAATTATATCCTCCCAGAATCTCGTACCGCTGCGTAATTTCACTAAGATCTACAATAAGCTGATTGTAACCCTCACTTTCGTAATCGGTACGTTCCGCAAGTTGGGCATTAATTTGTTCCAAGTCAATTTCTAAAGCTTTTATTTCCTCAAAAGCTTGATAGGCTTCATCCAATACCGATCTTCCTTGAACAAAATCAATATCCTGTTTTAAAAATCCTATTTTAATATCCTTATCCGATGCTAAAGTTCCCGAATCGGGTTCCATTTCTCTAGCCAATAATTTTAGTAATGTAGATTTTCCTGCACCGTTTTTTCCAATCAATCCTACGCGGTCACCAGAATTAAGTCGAAACGCAATTTCTTCGAATAGAAACTCTCCTCCAAATGAGACAGAAAGGTTATGAATATTGAGCATATTTTGTGACTTGGGTTACCTTTAGCAATTAGACAAAACTGTAATTTTGTGAAAATTTATGCAAATGTTAAAAAAAGGAAACAAACTCTACAGCATTTTAACAGGAACTTGTCCAAAATGTCATGAGGAGTCTATGTATTTGAAAAAAAATCCTTTTCGAATTACGCATCTCTTCGCTATGCATGAACGATGTTCACAATGCAATACCAAGTACAAGATAGAACCCTCTTTTTTTTATGGTTCGATGTATGTTAGTTATGGTGTAGGTATTGTTTTTGCAACCTTTGCTTTCATCGCAAGTTTTCTAATTTTTAAAACTTCCCTAATACATACATTTATTGTGATAGTAATTACCCTTGTGGTTTTTCTGCCAATAATTATTCGGCTCTCCAGAAATATCTGGATTAACATTTTCTTTAAATACGATGCTCATGCGGTCGCCAACTACGATAAAGAACAGACCACAATAGGAGGCTAAAAGTTTCCTTACTACTCCGCTTTCTTGTAATACTTCTTTGTGAATCTGGAGCAGTCCATTTCGGAGTCTATTGGAGTATTCAACGTTATTAGTTTAAACAATTGTTGTGATGCATAAGGCGCAATCATTACCCCACGGGAACCAAAACCGTTCAATACGTACATATTGCTATGTTCTGGATGGCTTCCCACTAAAGGTCTCCGATCTACAACGGTGGGACGAATTCCAGCTACTTGTTCCACCACCTTATATTTACATTTTAAAAATCGTTCTAATTTTTCCAGCAACTCCTTTTTTGCTTCCAATGTAGGTGTGTTTGTTTTATCTTTCCATTTATAAGTCGCACCAACACGATAGCAATCTTCCCCTAAAGGAATACTAAATACCGTGGATTTAATAACACTGGTTTCTTTTAATTCAGGGGCTTCAATAGTAACTAACTCCCCCTTGGTACCATTTAAGGGTAAATATTGAAAAAAAGGGTTTCGTTTAAGACCAAAACCTTCAGCAAAAACAATGTATTTTGCTTGAGTACTTTTATAACGAATTCCGTTCACATCACTTTTTAGTGCAGTATAATCGAAAGTTTCTTCTCTTAAAAAATCTTTATGCAAACCATACAATCGGTAATGTTCCAAAAGCACTTTGGTATCTATACGCCCGGTACCACTAACATTTCCATATCCAAGGGGAGCATCTATATTATCATTTGTATTAGCAATCAAATGGGTATCTAAAAAAGCGGAAAGTACTTCATTATCTGCTTTTTCAAACCACAAGTTTTGTTCTTCAATAGATGCAAATCGTCGTAATACAGGAAGTTTAAAATCTAGTTTAACCCCCAATTTCGTTTCTAATCCTTTGTAAAAATTGGTAATCAATTCCAATTGTTCTTTAGCCTTCCAAGCTGCAGTAAAACGTTTTAAAATCACAGGATTGTACAATCCCCCCGCCACTTTAGAAGCTACTTGAGAATTGTCGTTAAAGAGCTTGAATGTTTTTCCATTTTTTTCTAGCACTTCACAGAACGAAATTCCAGCTAATCCTGAACCTATAACAAAAAAGTCTACCATAATACGAAGTTAGGTAAATCACAAAACAACCTATAAACAACTTTAGATTTTACCATAAAAAAACGCTGCACTTAAAAGTGCAGCGTTTTATATGTTTTGAATTGGATTTTAAGCTATTTAATAGGCCCACATGTCCTGCTCTCTATCTCGTATAGTTTCTTTTATACGTTTAGACTCAAGCAGTTGAAAAAGAGCATTGTCTGCAAGGTATTCTTTAACCTCTCGGTCACCACGAACGTTATCCTCTTTATAAATAACGCCATTAAACCTTCGTGCATTCAACAGCATATCGAAGGATAGCGGTTGCGCAGAGTTTTGTTGGTTAAATACTTTTGCCTTATGCAATATTTGTCTAGCTCCCGGGAACCATACCCAGAATAACTCTACTTTATTACTATCCTGATCTACAGATTCGTCGTCAACAAAGTTAACATCCGGTGCTACAGGAGCTATACCTAATAGTCGGTATCTCAACTCTCCAAGACGCTTATCGAAATACCAGATTCCTTTAATACGATACTCTTCAATATCTGCCGCTGTAAGTTCTCTTTCGTTAATATACTCCGGAGAAACTGGCTCACCAGCATTCAATTGTTCGTATCCTAAATCGGTGGTATCGATTTTCTTTAGCGTAGCATCGAGATCACTTAGCCTTCTAACATCGGTAAAATATGAATCCGCATACACTTCTTTAATTTTACCGTTTTTGATGTTCTTCATCAAAACATGAAACAAGGATCTTCTGTCTGCTCCTATATCTATAGTATCTGTAGGATAATAGAGTGGAAAGTTAACACGCTCATCCAAATCAATGGTTTCCCATATTGTTTTGGACCAAAGGATATCTCTATCATCCACATAACCATAGGCCAATGGTATTTCGTTATCCAAGTTTTGTTGCGCCTCAGTTTTTACACCTATTTCATCCGGCTTCTTTGCATTCAGAATGTTTGCTTGTGCTACTATAGAAACAGGTAGCATAGCTACAATTCCGGCTACTAAAAGATTCTTCCAATTCATAATTAATAATACTTTGTTACTAGTTTGTAAGCTCAACTACTACCGGAGACACTTTCTTTAATCTATAGGTCTTGTTATTGGTAATATAAGCTTGAATATCAAATATCTGAATAGCATCTCCTCTACGTGCTCTTTTCAAAGCATTTTTGGCTCTACCATCAAGTTTACTTCCTTTTACAACTACAGAAGGTTGTCCAGGAACTTTAATTTTAAATCCACTTACTGCAAGATTTAAATCAAAATCAAAATCTTCCAACAATGCTCCAACCGTAGACTGCTCTAAGTTTTTTCTTGGCATTTTAACACTACTTGTTTCGCCTCGAACAGATCCTAAAGGTCTTGGAATATCCTTAATTCTAAAGGTAGCTGGCGTGTTTATACGCTGACCATCAGGTAGAATACCAGATGCACTAATAGTTACCTGACGTCCTTTTCCTGGGTTCATTATATAGTTACTTCCACTTCTCTTGGAAAGACCAGGAGCCGATGCCGTTACTTTGTTATCAGGAATTCCTGGGATAGAAATCGTCATTGGATTTGCAACCCCTCGGTATACAACATTCATCTTATCAGCAGCAATTACCGCTGCATTTGGCTTAGAAATAGTAGCAAAGGTATTGTTTACCTCAACTGGAATCTCCTCACCATCTTGTTGAAAGAAAAGCTTTCCTGCAATAGTATGATCTCCAGCCGCGCCTGCTCCAATAAGCAACTTAACACCACCTGATTCTAATTTATAATCCTTACCATCAGCAAGTTTTCTTCCATCCAATGTCAATTCAGCTCTAACCGGAGTTGAAGAATTATCAGTTTTACTAATAATTATTTTACCGTCATATCGCTCTCCACTATAAAAAGCGGTTTTTGTTGCGGAAAGTGATGTAGCAAAATTCTTTAAGGATACTGCTTCTGTTAAATTTCCTTCTAAAAGACCTTTTAAAACATCTTCTTCGGTAGATTTAATATCGGCTTGCATTGCTGTAATCTTCGTAAGAGATACTACCATAGGTACTCTTTCATAGTGATAGTTTAACCAATCTTCTTTGGTTCCATCACCTTTTGTTACCTTACCATTAGCATCACCCGTAGCAAAACGAGTTGTTACAGCGTCTTTTATATCGCTCATGCTTTCTGGAAGTATCCCATTTACTTCATTACGATACTTTGATACCCAGTTTAAGAATTTCTTTCCTTCAGCGGTTACTTTATCACCCCCAAAGAATTTTTGGTCTAAAAAGTCGGACTTGTCCATACGTTCGTAGTCCTTCTTATTCTCATAGCCCTTCAGCATTTCTGCTTTTAAACCTTCTAAGTATGAATAGTACTCGTCTGAAATGGACTTTACTTGCTTTGCTTGTTCAAACAAAGGTTGGTATTTCTCAGCATTTTCTGAAGCTTTAGTTTCTAAACCTCCTAAATATGCCAAGTTACTTTCTTTAGCCTTTTCATTAGAAGTTTCGAACTTTTCGTTCATTACTCCAAAAGCGGCTAAAACTTCTTTTCCTATATTTAAGGCCAACATCGCGATGAATACCAAGTACATTAGGTTAATCATCTTCTGACGTGGTGTCTGTTTTCCTCCTGCCATGTTTTTCTAATTAGTTTTTAAATTAATTTTGATTTGGGTTTCTTTACTAATTAGTTTTTACTCATTGCAGATAACATTCCACCGTAAACTCCATTTAAAGAAGAAAGATTTGTAGCCAAAGACTCCATTTGTTCTTTAAGCGCACCTGCATTTTGAACCACTTCTTCATTAATAGAAGCTTGTCTGCTTGCACTTTCTAATTGTACTTTATAAAGACTGTTCAATGATTCCATTTGAGCAGCAGCTTGAGATAATTCTTCAGAATATTTCTGTGTAGACTCAATTGCGTTTGCAGTTGGAGCCATTCCTTTAGCAGCTCCTTCGAAATCACGGATACTACTTCCCAAGCTAGTCATTAACTCAGCATCAATGTTCGCTTCTTTTAATAACTCATCTAGTTTTTGAGATAACATCCCTCCAGCTTCTTGAGTTTCATCGCTTCTTCCGTTAGAAGCACCTCCAGATAATTCTGGATATACTAAAGACCAGTCGTATTCGTCATCTACTGGTTCAAATGCACTAATAGCAAAAATAAGTGCTTCCGTAATAAGACCTACAGCTAATAGTAAGCCACCAGTAAGGGGACCGAACTCCCAGTGTAATATTTTAAACAAAGCTCCGATAATAACGACTGATGCACCCAGTCCGTATGCCATGTTAAATAATTTCTTTGTTGATTTTGATTGTGCCATAATGTGAAAAATTTAATTTAGGTTAAAAAAGAATTTGGTTTTAAGTTCGTAATTGATCATTTTCATCCTAATAGTGTGTTCATTTTTTTATTGTGTGGAATCTTCCTCACCCATATAGTCTTGTACTGTTCTAAATCCTATATAGCTTCGTGCAGAATCCTGATACTCGTAATCTCTAGTACTCACCTGTAAAAAGTAAGCTACATCTTTCCATGATCCACCGCGAATCACTTTTCGTTCATTATCTTTTGAACCTGCGTTAGGGTTCATGGTTGATGCATAATCATAAGAGCCGCTGTAATAACTTGAATGTGTCCATTCAGAAACGTTTCCTGCCATATTATACAGGTTATAGTCATTCGGTTCGTAAGATTTAGCTTCTACCGTATATAATGCTGCATCTGCTGCATAATCTCCTCGCTGTGGCTTAAAGTTAGCCATAAAGCAACCTGTATCACTAATAACATAAGGTCCTCCCCAAGGATATGTACCTCCTTCGATACCACCTCTGGCTGCATATTCCCATTCTGCTTCCGTTGGTAATCTGAACTGATTTACAAACTGACGATTTCTACTTTTTTGATCATCATTTTTAAACTTAGTTCTCCAGTTACAGAAAGCCTTTGCCTGTGTCCATGATACTCCAACAACTGGATAATCACTGTAAGCATCGTGCCAGAAATAATCATTATGCATAGGCTCATTATAAGAATAAGAGAAATCCTTAATCCAAACCGTTGTATCTGGATATATTTCTAATACCTCTCTTCGGATAAAATCTTTACGTCTACCTGATTTTGCACGGGCTGCCGCTTCAATATCCATCCACTTGTATTGAAATTTCAATTGTCTTACATCTATAGTGCGCTGACCATTATAAGATTCGTCTTCTGGGAGATATAAAGAATCCATAATTTCAGCATAGTACTCATCCGGATAGTCCGAAGTATCCCAAACAAGATCTTCATCTTTATTTAAGGCTCTACCTTCATATTCGGTTTCTCCTAATCCCGAATAATTATCTAACATATATTTATCGTAAACAGAAAGGTCGGTAGTATCTGCATCTTTAAATGCGTACTCTCCGATACCTTCGTCTTCTGGAGTCAATCCAAGTTCGTCTGCAAGAATAGCCAATTTAGTTCTAGCTACAGAATCTTTTACCCATTCTACAAACTGACGGTACTCACTATTTGTAATTTCCGTATCATCCATATAGAACGATCGTACTGTAACAGTTTTAGTAGGTGCATTTAACACTTTAGCCTGATCCTCTTCAGCTTTACCCATTATAAAGGAACCGCGAGGAATTAATTCCATTCCATACGGTTTTTCTGGATACCATTTCTTTCCTTTGGCTCCTACCAATTCTCCTTTGCTTTTAGACCCGCAACTACTGAGTAAAAAAACAAATGCTATAGATAAAAACAATAGCTTCTTCATATTTTCGGTTAATTTCGATTTAAGATTATAAACTGTAAATACAATTGTTATTCTCTAAAACTACTTTTTGAACAAATTATTGTATTGAGTCTTCGACCTTTAAAATATTTTTTTCAAATAAAACCCTTCTTATAGGCTTTGAACCATCGATCAGGGATATTTTGATTGCAAGCATCTAAATAATCCTGCTCAATGCAAGGTAATAACGCCGGCGAATTTGTTTTAGTATGTGAAGATAAAATCGACGGTATTTCTACCCACCACCGTCCAGAAATATTGCTTTTATAAAAAACCAATTCTTCCGTTTCTGTAGGCACCGTAAATTTTATGAAATCGTTATTCTGCAAATGTGGGGATTCTTCAATTCTATAATTTGTACCCTCAACAAAATACCAAATAATTTGCGCCATCAACATAAAGGATTGCACGGTATTCTCACTCTCATAAATACCAAAAACCGAAACCTTTTCACTAATCCCGGCATATCTAGCAATAGCACAAATTTCTCGCCCGTTAAATCCGTTCGGTGAAAAGTTATGAGATCCATTCAGGTCACATGCCTGAATTGCGCGAGCGTCAAGACTTACAATGTTCGCATCTCTTAATAAAGGCTCTGCAAGTGAAATATCAGCCGTAATTTCTCCCAAACGATATGCATCAAAAAAAAGTCGCTCCATTAGATCCATCTCTTCCTGAGCATTGAAATAACTCTGATAACCGATATTGCAAAAATTAAATAAATTATTTGGTTTATCGGTAATGATCTTACTCATATACGAATGCGAAGAGATTAGTTCATCATCTTCTCCAAAATCGAATCTACTATCTACCGCTACTAAATTCACCATATCATGTAATCCGTCAAAGGCACGATAAGTAGGATAGGTAATATCTTGGGTTCCCCCAATAATCACCGGAATGATTTTTTCTTCCAACAAACCAGCTACAATTTCTTTGACTACAAAATAGGTGTCCTCAACCGTTTCTCCTTCTTCAATATCTCCCATATCGATCAAAGTAGTATTCCAGTTGCCCATCATTAATTTGTACAACTGCATTCTAATCTCAGAAATATCAAGTTTTTCTGGTTTCTTTTCAAAAGCATTACGGGATTCATTAACTCCCATTATAGCTATGGTTGCATTTGCTAACACAGGAAGTCCTTTGCGTGCGGTATGTTTAAAAATATTGTTCCCTAGAGCCTGAGGAGGTAGTAATTCACAATGCGCTAATACTTTATCACTTACAGGAACTAAAAAATCAAATGCCATATTTACTTCTTAACCTTTGGTTTTGCCTTTGTTTTCTTTTTAGGCGTTTTACTCTCGATGAGTTTTTGTGCTTCTTCCAGAGAAACTTTGGTAGCATCAACATCCTTAGAAAGCTCTACTTTTACTTTTCCTTTTATAATATTATGCCTTCCCCAACGCGCCTTTTCAATACGTATACCTTCGTTGGGCCATTCCTGCACCAACTTATCAATTTCCTTTTGCTTTTTAACCTCAATGAGTTCTACGATATTCTCTTGAGAAAGGTTATCAAAATCGTACTTCTTGTTGACATTAATAAACATGCCATCCCATTTTATAAAAGGACCAAAACGACCTGTACCTTTCGTAACATCTTTTCCTTCATAGGAAGCTATAGGTGCATCGGCCTTCTGTTTTTCTTTTATAAGCACCTCAGCCTCTTCCATTGTCACATCAAAAACACTTTGATCTTTTGGTAATGAAATAAATTTTTTCCCAAAACGAATATAGGGTCCAAAGCGTCCTACATTAGCATCTACTTCCTCTCCTTCATAAGATCCCAATTTTCTAGGAAGTTGAAATAGCGTCATAGCTTCGTCAAAAGTAATCGTCCCCAGGGATTGATCTGGTAATAAGCTTGCAAATTGAGGTTTCTCCTCTTCATCAACTGTTCCTATTTGTACCATAGGTCCAAACCTACCCAATCGCACTGCCACTTGCCTTCCTGTTTTTGGGTCTTTTCCTAAAACACGTTCTCCGCTTGCTCTATCCGCATTTTCCTGAACATCAAGTACGGTAGGATGAAAGTCTTTATAAAAGTCTTTCATCATTTGCTGCCAATCTTCATCTCCAGAAGCGATTTCATCAAAATTCTCTTCAACTCTTGCAGTAAAATGGTAGTCTAAAATACTCCCAAAATTACTAACCAAGAAATCGTTAACAATCATACCAATATCTGTAGGAACAAGTTTTCCTTTATCAGAACCTACCATTTCTGTAAGTTGTTTTTCTATAACCTTCCCATGCTCCATTAGGAGTTGAATATAGTTCCTTTGCGTTCCATCAACACTCCCCTTTGCAACATAGCCTCGATTTTGAATGGTAGATATGGTTGGAGCATAGGTAGAGGGTCTTCCTATTCCTAACTCCTCCAATTTTTTTACTAAAGATGCCTCTGTATAACGATAAGGTGCTTTGGTAAAACGTTCCGTTGCTGTTATGTAATTGTTTGCCAAATCATCTCCTACATTCATGGCCGGAAGCATTCCGTCCTGTTCTTCTGCAGCATCTTCATCATCCTTGCCTTCCATATAAACTTTCAGGAAGCCATCGAACTTAATAACCTCTCCGTTAGCCGTAAAGTTTTCACCGTGAGTATTGGATTTGATTTTTACATTTGTACGTTCCAATTGAGCATCACTCATTTGAGAAGCCAGTGTTCTTTTCCAAATCAATTCGTACAATTTTGACTGATCTCTTTCCAAGGACGGAGATTGTCTCGTCATGTTTGTAGGTCGAATAGCTTCGTGTGCTTCCTGTGCACCTTTCGACTTTCCGGTATAATTCCTAACCTTACTATAGGATTCTCCGTAATTTTCAATAATTGCCTCCTTAGCCGCATTAATAGCTTCCCCAGAAAGGTTTACACTATCGGTACGCATATAAGTAATTAATCCTGCTTCATATAACCGTTGTGCTACTTGCATTGTCCGTCCAACGGAAAAGTACAATTTTCTTGAAGCTTCCTGTTGCAACGTAGATGTGGTAAAGGGTGCAGCGGGAGATTTTTTTGCTGGTTTTTTATCGAGCTGAGCAACTTCAAAATTTGCTCCAATATTTTTATCTAAAAATTGTTGCGCTTCTTCTTTACTTGTAAAATTCTTGTTCAGTTTTGCCCCAAAAACACTTCCTCCTGTTGTTTTAAATTCGCCAACTACTCTATATGATGCTTCTGGTTTAAACCCTTCAATATCCCGTTCTCTTTCAACAATTAATCGAACTGCTACTGATTGTACTCTTCCTGCGGAAAGTCCCGGTTTTATTTTTTTCCAAAGTACAGGTGATAATTCATAACCTACCAAACGATCTAAAATTCGTCTAGCTTGTTGTGCATTTACAAGATTGTAATTTATTTCTCTAGGGTTCTGAATCGCTTTTTGAATCGCTGTTTTAGTAATGGAATTAAACACAATCCGCTTTGTTTTATCCCGATCTAGTTTCAGCTCTTCTGCCAAATGCCAGGAAATTGCCTCTCCTTCTCGATCTTCATCACTAGCCAGCCATATCATCTCGGCTTTTTTAGCCAAATCCCGAAGTTTTTTAACCAGCGCTTTCTTCTCTTTGTCAACAATATATTTTGGACTAAAGTCATTTTCAACATCAACCCCTAATTCTTTTGAAGGTAAATCGGCGATATGACCAAAACTGGACTCTACCTGATAATCTTTTCCAAGAAATTTTTCAATGGTTTTCGCCTTAGCGGGAGACTCAACAATAACTAAATTCTTTGCCATGCATTCGGTTTTGGTGAACAAAAGTAGATTAATTTTTTTATTTAACGTTTTAACTTTGTGTTATGGGTAAAAAAAAACACCCTTAACAATAAGGGTGTTTTTTAAAATTTTAAATGTTCTAGTTTAATTTTAAGGTACTTAAAAGCACTATAGAATTATCGGAATATCGATATTGATACAACACTTCTTCCCCCACCATCAATAACTTTTCATTTAATGGAATTACATCAAAGGTCACAATATCATCAAAGTGGTCTAATGCAATTAAATTTTCAATATTAGATTTATCATATACCTTAAGTCCCGAAGCTCCATCACAAATAAAAAGTTTTTCGTCTTTTATTCCTAACCCAAAAGGTTCATCCATTGGATAGGTTTTTACCAATTCTGGTGTATTAATGTCCGAAATATCTATAATAAACAATCCACTTTCGATAGCTCCACAAGAATTACCTCCACGAAGGGTAACGTATGCATAGTTTTCATCAACTACTACCGGATCACAAGCAGTTCCATGTTCAAATTCTGAAACATAGCTAGGTACTGCTCTATTGGAAATATCAAAAATGTACATTCCTCGCATACTCCCTAAAAAAAGATGATCTCCTCTATTAAATATTGTTTCAATATCAAAACCTGCATACACATCCTCCAAACTTTCAGGATTCTCTAAATTTTCAATATTGAATACATTAATATTATGACTATCTACAGCATATAAATAGTCGTCCACAATTTTAAAACGTGCAAGTGATCCTCCCTGTCCTGTTGCATTCCCTTCGGCATTAGTCGCAACAGCGTCCTCGAAAAACGTTGGCGAAACATCTGCTATTAACCTGCGTTCTGTAGTTGTTTCCCAGCCAATCACTATTTCATTTTGATAATCTATTCCTTCATATTCAACAATATCTGCTTCAAAAGGCCAAACAATATTGTCTTGCAAAACATTATTTAGACGATTTACTTCTCTTACGTTGTTAATATCTGTAATATCCAATACTACCAAATCCGTAATACTATCGGCAAAAAGGAAATTGTTTTTAACAGAAATATCTACATTCCCTGGAATAGTAATAAATGCAATCTTTTGCGGTGCTGTGGGTTCAGAATTATCAATAACATGAATTCCACGGTACTTGTCATTTACAAAAATGTAATTTTGATAGGCATAGATCTTACCAGATTCCGAAATGGCTCTTGGCGCGACAACGTCAACCCCATTTCGAAATTCATCAATGCTTAATGTAAGCGGTCTGGCTACTTCATAGTCCGCAAAACGATCATCGCTTAAATTATCGTCTTCGCATGCGGTAAAACCAATAGCAACTCCAATCAGGAGTAATAAAAGTCTCTTTTTCATTTTGTTATTATTTGATTGTTAGGTGTTTTTATAGGATTGCTATTTTACCAATACGTTGCGTGCTTCTTTACAATTAATCTAATACGATGTAATTTTTGATTCATTTAAAAGTATTTAACTGCCATATTGTCACGATTTTGAATTTAGTACTATCTTTGCAACCCATAATTATAAATTTACCGTCCTAGGAATGGAGAAGATCATTATAGAATCTGAACAAGGCAATACTGTAGCTTTAGCAAAGAACAAAACGAATACCCGTAATCTTTATATCGAAAGTTACGGTTGTCAAATGAATTTCTCCGACAGTGAAATTGTTGCTTCTATTTTAGCCAAAGAAGGTTTCAATACCACTCAGCATTTAGAAGAAGCGGATTTGGTGCTAGTGAATACTTGTTCCATTCGAGAAAAAGCAGAGCTAACGGTACGTAAGCGTTTAGAGAAATTTAATGCTGTAAAAAAACAGAATCCTCATATGAAGGTGGGTGTTCTTGGTTGTATGGCGGAGCGTTTAAAAAGCAAGTTCTTAGAAGAGGAAAAGATTGTTGATATGGTTGTTGGACCAGATGCTTATAAGGACCTTCCCAACCTTATTCAAGAAATCGACGAAGGAAGGAACGCGGTAAATGTTATTTTATCGAAGGATGAAACCTATGGTGACGTTGCTCCTGTTCGCCTAAATTCTAATGGAATTACTGCATTTGTATCCATCACTAGAGGTTGTGATAATATGTGTACTTTCTGTGTAGTTCCCTTCACCCGCGGAAGAGAACGCAGTAGAGATCCACAATCGATTATTTCTGAAATTAATGATTTATGGAAACAAGGCTTTAAAGAAATTACGCTCTTGGGACAGAATGTTGACAGTTATTTATGGTATGGCGGAGGTCTTAAAAAAGATTTTGCAAGTGCAACAGCAATGGAGCAAGCTACTGCCATTAATTTTTCAAAATTATTGGAGATGACCGCTTTGGCACAACCTAAAATGCGTATTCGATTTTCTACCAGTAACCCTCAGGACATGACCTTAGATGTTATTGAAACTATGGCTAAGTTCCGTAATATTTGTAATTATATTCATTTGCCTGTGCAAAGTGGGAGTAATAGGATTTTGAAAGCTATGAATCGTTTGCATACACGGGAAGAATATTTTGAGTTGATTGATGCTATTCGAAAAATCATTCCTGATTGCGCTATTTCTCAGGATATGATTACAGGCTTTCCGACCGAAACAGAAGAAGATCATCAGGATACACTGTCTTTAATGGAATATGTGAAATATGATTTTGGTTTTATGTTTGCCTATTCAGAAAGACCAGGAACGCTAGCGGCTCGAAAATTAGAGGATGATATTCCAGCTGCCACAAAAAAACGCAGACTTACAGAAATTATTAACCTACAGCAACAGCACGCACTATACAGGACACAACAACATTTAGGAAAAGTTGAAGAAGTGCTCATTGAAGGAGTTTCAAAAAAATCCGACAAGGATTGGATGGGGCGAAATTCGCAAAATACCGTAGTTGTTTTTCCAAAGGAAAATTATGCCGTGGGAGATTTTGTGAATGTAAAAATCACAGATTGTACTTCTGCTACTCTGTTAGGGAAAGCTGAAGGTTATAGTGAAAACAATTAAAAAATTAAACAACTTATAGTTGTATTAAGGAAATAAAACAAATGGAATCGGTACAGGCAATAAAGCAACGTTTTGAGATCATCGGAAATGATGTACAATTAAATCGTGCCCTAGAAAAAGCAACACAAGTAGCTCCTACCGATATTTCCGTTTTGGTAACAGGAGAAAGCGGTGTTGGAAAAGAGGCAATCCCAAAAATTATACATGCGCTATCACATCGTAAACACGCAAAATATATTGCCGTAAACTGCGGAGCAATTCCAGAAGGAACTATAGATAGTGAACTTTTTGGACACGAAAAAGGGGCATTTACTGGTGCAACTAGCACAAGAAGTGGTTATTTTGAAGTAGCAGATGGAGGCACTATCTTTTTGGATGAAGTAGGAGAACTTCCTTTAACCACACAAGTACGACTACTGAGGGTTCTAGAAAATGGAGAGTTTTTAAAGGTAGGTTCATCTCAGGTTCAAAAAACAGACGTTCGCATTGTTGCTGCCACAAATATTCAAATGTTCGATGCTATTAAAAAAGAAAAGTTTAGAGAAGATTTGTATTATCGCCTGAGTACCGTAGAAATTAATATACCTCCCTTACGACAACGCAAAGATGATATTCATTTACTGTTTCGAAAATTTGCTTCTGATTTTGGACAAAAATATAAGATGCCCACAATTCGCTTGGAAGAACAAGCCATTCAATTATTACTAAAATATCACTGGCCTGGAAATATACGTCAATTACGAAATATTGCAGAACAAATATCTGTCTTGGAAGGCGAACGTTCAATTTCGGCTTTTAGTTTAAATAGTTATCTCCCAAATGCTGTAAATACCAATCTCCCTGCCATTGTAGGTGGTGAAAAAAAGGAAAGTGATTTTAGTAATGAGCGTGAGATTTTGTACAAGGTACTTTTCGACATGAAAGGAGATCTTAACGATCTAAAAAAACTCACCATGGAATTATTGAAATCGAATGATGGTGAAAAAGTTCAGGAGGAAAATGAAACCTTAATTCGAAAAATATATGGAAACTCAAATGAAGATGTTATAGAGAAAACCCATAACCCTATAGAAGTATTACAACTACAAGAACCGGAAGAAGAACTGGCTCCTGCAACGCAGATACAGGAAGACAAGTATCATTTTGCCGAAGAAATACAAGAGGAAGAAACACTATCTTTACAGGAGAAAGAAATTGAACTTATTAAAAAATCTCTAGAACGAAATCGCGGTAAACGAAAGGCTGCGGCTGCGGAACTAGGAATTTCGGAACGAACTTTATATCGAAAAATAAAGCAGTATAATCTTTAATAATAGTCTTTTAGTTTAAATTTAGGTATACCGCTATATTTAACGCTTCCTTAGTAGATTGGTGATTTTAGAATATTTAATTTGTTCCGTTCATAAATAAATTTATTTAATACCCATATTCATGATTCGAAAAATCCTCTATTTCCTTGGCCTTATGCTTGTTATGCAAGGTTGTGGTGTTTATAATTTTACTGGAGGAAACGTAGGTACTGCAAAAACTTTTCAGATACCTCAATTTCAAAATTTTGCAGCTCAAAATATCGGCTCTACTTTCGAACCTGGTGTGGACAGAGATTTTACTTTAGCTATGCAAGACCTTATTCTAAATCAAACTAACCTCGCTTTGGTTCCAAACAATGCAGATTTAATCTATGAAGGCGAGATTACGGAATATCGTGTAGCTCCTATTACAGCTACTGCTCAACAAACTGCAGCTCAAAACCGTTTAACTATTCGAGTTAATGTTCGTTTTTATAATAATACTAAAGAAGATGCGGACTTTGAAAGACCCTTCTCTTTCTTTTTTGATTTCGATGCCAGTGATCTTCTGGAAAGTGTAAAAAGTGAAGCTCATGAAGCTATATTTGAACGTATAACGCAAGATATTTTTAATGCCTCTCTGGCGGATTGGTAACATATTATGAAGGTATCCGATTTTACACATTTATTGCAGTATCCAAGCAAGGTAGTATCACCAACGCAAACAAGGGAATTGGAAGATATTATTGCAGCATATCCGTATTTTCAAGCAGCAAGAGCTATTCATTTAAAGGGGTTAAAAAATCTTAATAGTTTTAAATATAATAACGCCTTAAAACGTACAGCCGCTTACACCACGGATCGTGATGTTCTTTTTGATTTTATTACCTCCAAAGCTTTTCTGCAAAATGCCATTGCCGACACAATCTCTGGAAAAAGCATTGCATTGGTAGATACAGAAATCATTTCGGAAGAAGTACTCCCCACCTCTTCGATCGAAACCATTCAGGAGACAACGTCTACAGACCAACCCTTGCCGCAAAATATTGAAGAAGCCGAACATATTTTGGATCCTGCATTGTTTGCATCTAAAGACCCAAGTATTGATGAAGAAATATTAGCGACAAGAAAAAAGGCAAGTGAAGCATTAGAATTGGGAAAGCCGTTGAATTTTACAAAAAAGGAAAAATACTCTTTTACCGAATGGCTGCAACTTACATCTTTTAAAACAGAAGAATCTATTCCAGAAGAAGTTCCCACTGCGGAAGAAACATCACAAAATGATGAAATAGCACAAGAAGATTCTTTAAAAAAGAAAAAATTTGATCTTATTGATAAGTTTATTGATAGTAAACCTAAAATAGTTCCTGTAGCCGATAGTGCAGCTAGGGTGAATATTAAGAAGTCTGTCAAATTGAACGAAAGTGAATTAATGACAGAGACCTTGGCTAAGGTTTATTTGGAGCAAAAAAAGTACAAAAAAGCCATACAGGCCTTCAAGATTTTAAGTTTGAAATATCCGGAAAAAAGTGGTTTCTTTGCAGACCGAATTAAGGCGGTAGAAAAAATTCAAAAAGAAAATACATAATACTAATACAATGAGTACGTTTTCAATATTCTTAATCTTAATCATTTTTGTTTGCCTATTATTAATATTGGTAATCATGGTTCAGAATCCTAAAGGAGGAGGTTTGTCGTCTTCTTTTGGTGGTGGTGGAACACAAGTTGTGGGCGGTGTTAAACAGACAGGTGACTTTTTAGATAAAAGTACATGGACATTGGCCACTTTACTTATCGTTCTAATTTTACTATCTAATGTTGCATTAAAAGGCGACTTTGGTCAGGGTGATTCAAAATTGCTTAATGGAGATGATATCGAAAATACACAACCTCAGGAAGTAGTACCAGATGAACCTGTCACTCCAGCACCTGAAGGTGGAAATACAACAGATTCGGAATAAACAGTTTTAAAATATTATATACAAAATGCCAGCACAAATGACAAGCTGGCATTTTTGTTTTAACAAAGTGTCAGTCTTTTTGCAATGGCATAATTTCTGTCTATACAAATCGAGAATTTTAAACAATTAAAAAACTAACAATATGGCTAAAGTTAACATTAAACCATTAGCAGATAGGGTTCTTATTGAGCCTATGGCAGCAGAAACCAAAACAGCTTCAGGAATTATTATTCCAGATACTGCCAAAGAAAAACCTCAAAAAGGAAAAGTAGTTGCAGTTGGTCCTGGAACCAAAGATGAGCAGATTACTGTTAAAATTGGTGATTCTGTACTTTATGGAAAATATGCAGGTACTGAATTAAAATTGGAAGGTACTGATTACTTAATGATGCGCGAAAGTGACATTCTTGCAATTGTTTAATTACCTATTTTACTAACTAAAAAACAAAACCCATCATAGTATTCTATTCTGTTTTTGAAATCAGAGCACTATTTTGGAAGTCTAATTTTTTTCAACTAAAATTTTAAAAATGGCAAAAGATATAACATTTGATATTGAAGCTCGGGATGGTCTTCGCAGAGGTGTAGATGCATTAGCCAATGCTGTAAAGGTAACCTTGGGCCCTAAAGGACGAAACGTAATTATTAGCAAATCTTTCGGAGCTCCACAAGTTACTAAGGATGGTGTTACTGTAGCTAAAGAAATTGAGTTAGCAGATGCACTCGAAAATATGGGAGCTCAGATGGTAAAAGAAGTAGCTTCAAAAACAAATGATTTAGCTGGAGACGGTACGACCACAGCAACGGTTTTAGCACAGGCAATCGTTAAAGAAGGATTGAAAAACGTAGCTGCTGGTGCTAATCCAATGGATTTAAAAAGAGGAATTGATAAAGCAGTAGAGGCTTTAGTAGAAAATCTTGCAAAACAATCTAAAAAAGTAGGAGATTCATCCGAAAAAATAAAACAAGTTGCCGCTATTTCAGCTAACAATGATGGTACTATTGGAGACCTTATCGCACAGGCTTTTGAAAAAGTTGGTAAAGAAGGGGTTATTACCGTTGAAGAGGCAAAAGGAACAGATACTTATGTAGATGTAGTAGAAGGAATGCAGTTTGATCGTGGATACCTTTCTCCTTACTTTGTTACTGATTCTGAAAAGATGATAGCAGATTTGGATAGCCCATACATTTTGTTGTTTGACAAAAAGATATCTTCAATGAAGGATTTGCTTCCGGTTTTAGAACCTGTTGCGCAATCTGGAAAGCCACTGTTAATAATCGCAGAGGATGTTGATGGAGAAGCATTAGCCACTCTAGTAGTTAATAAATTAAGAGGTTCTTTAAAAATTGCAGCTGTAAAAGCTCCTGGGTTTGGAGACCGAAGAAAAGCAATGTTAGAAGATATTGCCATTCTTACTGGTGGAACAGTAATTGCTGAAGAAAGAGGGTTCTCTTTAGAAAACACTACTATCGAAATGTTGGGTACCTGTGAAAAGGTAACAATTGATAAAGACAATACAACTTTAGTTAACGGAAGTGGTGCTGCCAAAAATATCAAAACACGTGTCAATCAGATTAAGTCTCAAATCGAGACTACTACTTCTGATTATGACAAGGAAAAACTTCAAGAGCGTTTGGCGAAATTAGCTGGAGGTGTTGCGGTATTATATGTTGGTGCAGCTTCGGAAGTTGAAATGAAAGAAAAGAAAGATCGTGTTGATGATGCCTTACATGCTACAAGAGCAGCAGTTGAAGAAGGTATTGTTGCTGGTGGTGGAGTAGCCTTAGTACGTGCAAAATCTGTACTTACAAAAACGGAAGCTGCCAATGCTGATGAAGAAACAGGTTTACAAATTGTTGCAAGAGCGATAGAATCTCCGCTACGTACTATCGTTGAAAACGCCGGAGGAGAAGGTTCTGTTGTAGTGGCTAAAATATTAGATGGTAAGGGTGATTTTGGCTATGATGCTAAATCAGAAACTTATGTAAATATGTTAGCAGCTGGAATTATAGACCCTAAAAAAGTAACTCGTGTTGCTTTAGAAAATGCAGCTTCTGTTGCAGGTATGATCTTAACGACTGAATGTGCCTTAACAGATATTAAAGAAGATAATCCTGCTCCTGCTGGACCTCCAATGGGTGGCGGTATGCCGGGAATGATGTAATTTAATCATTACTTTTAACGCTTAAAGAGCCGTTTCTCTGAAGAAACGGTTCTTTTTTTTACCTCTTCTTTTTAGTATCTTTATAAGAAAACATACTATGAGATTAGCTACCACCTTAAGTATAATAGCATTTTTCTTCGCTCATTTTAGTATTGCACAGGATACCTCCTCAAAAGATATTGAAAAAAAGTATACTACATATTTTCAGGAACCACGAGAAACAGTTCATTTACATTTAAATAAGACTACCTTCTTAAAAGGCGAAGAAGTTTGGTGGAGTGCTTATGTATATGACAAAAAAAATGGAGACCTATCCAAAGTAACTTCAAATCTATATTGTGGTATTTATGATGCAAATGGCAAACAAATTTTAAAAAAACTCTTCCTCGTTCAAAATGGCAGAACAAACGGCAGTTTTGAAGTAAACAGAAAGTTACCAAGTGGCACTTATTTTATAAAAGCAGGAACTACATGGATGAATAATTTTGAAGAAGATCTTCCTTTTATTCAAAAAATAACCATTATCAATCAACCTTATGATACAGCAACGACTGCCTCGGAGACTTATGATTTACAGATTCTTCCTGAGGGAGGTCATCTTATTGATGGTATAATTAACAGCATAGGTATTCGATTAACCAATCAAGATGGAAAAGGTATTTTAATTCAACAAGGGGAAATCATAAATACTACTACCCAACTTCCTGTAGTAAGTTTTTCAAACAATACATATGGGGTTGGCAAATTCGACCTACCCGCTATAAACCAAGAAGCGTATGTATTGCGGATAACGCTTCCCAATGGAAAGATGATTGAAAAAGCTCTTCCGACGGCAAAAGAAAAAGGTATAAATTTAAGTATCAATAATATTCTTGAGGATAAATTAGTAATAGCTTTAAAAACAAATCCATCAACACTTGAAACAATTAAAGGGCAAAAATTTTACCTCGCTGTACATCGGGATGGTCTTATGACATTAAATTCTTTTTCTTTTAAAGAGGCAACCAAGATTATTAATATTGCTAAAAACAAATTGTTAAGTGGCACAAACATTATTACCTTATTCAATGAAAACCTAGAACCTGTATGTGAACGCTTAGCTTTTAACTATACCAATGTTAATTTAGGGGATGTTATCCTAGAAGAGCCATCGCATAAAATTAAAGACTCCATTTCTTTAAAAATTAATGTTTTTTCTAAAAATAACACCCCTGCTTCATTAAGTGTAACAGCCTTACCTGCGAGTACCATTTCGTATAAACCCAGCAATGATATTATCTCTAATTTTCTACTGCAACCTTATCTTAAATCTCAGGTGGAAAACCCTGGAAGATATTTCCGAGACATTACAAGAAAAAAGAAGTTCGAATTGGACTTGGTATTGCTAACGCAGGGATGGAGCAAATACAACTGGAATACTATTTTTAACGACCAACCAAGGGAGTTTTTGTATCCTTTTGAATCTGGGGTTACGGTAAAAGGTAAAATTACCTCCAAAATTAAAAAAGAAGAACAACTCGTTATTCATCAAGGAGATGTGCGCTCTGTTTCTTTTGAGCAACTGCAGGATGACACAGAATTTAATATTACCAACATCCTAATCCAAAATCAGGATACTATCGGATTTGCCTTAAAAGGAAAAAATGGTTTGCGAAAGCCTGAAGTTGAAGTTAATTTTATATCTAGTCTCGACGTCATTGATTCCATCAATTTAGAACAAAGAAGTAACGCTTCATTGCGTTTTAAGCATTTAGATACTCAAAAACAAATAGAAATACCAAGGGGTTTTGTTTCCAAAAAAACCATTGTACTTGACGAAGTAATTGTAGAGGATGAGAAAATCGAAAAAAAATTAACGCGAAAGTCTCCTTTAATTAATGAAACTGTTTTTACTGCCATTAAAATCGATGAAGAACAAATAAATAAGAGTCCACTCTTAACCGATTTGATTAACAAAATTGGGTTTAGAGTAGTTGTGAATTATGGGACCGGCCAAATTTTTATTGCGAATACAAGACCTGCAGCAGGCCCCGTACTAGTATACCTGGATGATTATAGGTTAGCAGACACCAACCAACTCTTCAATGTTCCTTTAAGGGAGATTGATGAAATTTATTATGAAAGAAATGGTCTTGCTGGAGAGGGCTTTGACTCTTCGGGGGGCGTTATTCGTATTTATAGAAAGGAAGGAGGCAGCTTACGACCGTTAAGACCTAGTTTTGCAGAACAACTAGTCTCTAACAGTTTTTCAGCTCCAAAGGAGTTTTATCGCCCTAAATACAGTTCTTTCTTAAGTAAGGATTTTGAAGATTATGGCCTACTCCATTGGGAACCTAATCTTAGCACTAATGACTTAGGTCAAACCATTTTAAAAATACCAGATAATGGTATTCCGAAAATCAAAGTTTTTATAGAAGGTGTTACCGAGGATGGTGCCTTAATATCGCATGTTAAAGAAATTGTTTCACAATGATTTCATCATGCGAGAAGCATCCAAATCGCCATACCAATCATAATAGTATTTTCGATAAAAGTCGCTTCTGTCATGGGAAGTTTTAGCGCTGTACCTAGGCAAGCACAATTCACTTTTCGTTTGTGCAATAACATGTTAGTTACCCCTATCGTTGTAATCCCTAGAACAATCAAAGTAACGATGAGTGCCGCGGTAAGTTGAAATCGCAACAGAAAACAAACCCCTAAAATAACTTCTAAAAAAGGGTAGATCCATGCATAGCCTTTAACCTTTTTTGCCAAAGGATCATACCTCTGAAAACTTTTTGGAAAACCTTGAAAATCCAAAAACTTGAAAAAACTAAAAACAATGAAGAAAAGTCCCATAAAATCCAGCATAGCCGCTTTCGTATTCCAAGTTTGAAAATTCAGTGCTATGACTGCAATTAATAAGCCTCCAAATACCCAAAATAGTGGACGTAATTGTTGAAGTTTTGTTTTAGTACTCGTCTTTTCAATGTCTATGCTGCCCTCCCTGCCTTCACTAATTTTGTAAACCGATGGAAGAGCCTCCTTAAGGCTTTTTAAGGAGACCTCTTTTTCCATTTCTATAGCAGCTACACCTCCTTCAAAAGTAACAGAGACTTTCTTCACATAAGGCACCTCCTGAATATGTTCCGTTACTTTTTTTGCGCAACCTCCGCAGGTCATTCCAGAGATAGTATATAATTTCTTCACCTAATTACTTACTTTGTTGTTTCTGATTTTATCGGTTGAAGCTGGTATTTATTGAGTGTTCCTTTTCGGTAATTAATACTGTAAAGCTTATCCTTAAATACCAGCATATCTGTAGGCTTATGCACAGATTTTTGCAATTTTTGTTTTACAACCCCATCATGATCAAAAATTAATATCCGACTGTTTTCAAAATCCGTCACAAAAACTTCGGTTTCAGAAATGTAAATTCCAGTTGCTGCATTCATCTTTTGATCTTTACCTATAGCCTTTATAAAATTTCCTGTTTTATCGAATACTTGTATGCGGTGATTATAGGCATCTGCCACCCATATGGCAGTCTCTGTAATTTGCACATCAGTGGGGTAGTAAAATTGTCCTTCTTTATTTCCTTCCTTTCCAAATGAAATCCAATTTTCACCATTATAAAACAAAATGCGGTTATGGTAAAAATCAGCAATGGCTTTTTCGTTTTTATATAGGGCTATTCCAGCTGGAGCATCTATTTCTTCCGTCAACTTCAGATTGCTTTTACCTTCAGCTGAAAGAATCGCTATGGTATCATTCCCATATTGTGGCACATATAATGTATGATCGTTTGCAGCGATATGCATTGGTCTGTCTAAGTTATCAATAACTTCCAATACAACACCGAAAGTATCTATCTGCACCAATCGATTATGATCTCCATCGGACACCCATAGTTCTTCACCTTTTAAGGCAATTCCTATTGGATTTACAGCATCAATGGAATAGGTGTTTTGCAACACCCATTCCATCGGAACTTTTTCTTCGGAAGTACATGAACCAAATACACTCAGAATCGTCCATAAAAATATAAATCGTTTCATCATGTTATTTGGTTTTACCTTCTTTCCTTGTTTCATTTGAAGCATCGGAGGTTTCAATTGCACCACTAGCTCTAGTTATTTTTAAGGTTACCGGTGTATATCCGGCCTTTTTTACTTGCGCGGCTACATCCGGCAAGGATAATGCTTTTTCTGAAGGATACGTAAATGTAAAGTCTCCGGTTTCAATATCAATGGCAACATTTTTAATTCCTTTAAGTTCTTTGAACTTTTTTTCTAATCCATAAGCACAAAAGGGACATCCCAAACCATCTACTTGAACTTCAAATCTATCAACTTCTTTTTGTCCTTGCACTGCAGTAGCTGTAAGTATTGCAAAAAACAACAATCCAATTATTTTAATTTTCATCTTACTATATTTTATTATTACTATTTTTTATTATTACTATTTAAAAGGTGTAACGGGTTCCAAGAAAAATACTATACTGTAATTTTCTGTTTGCATCCACATCATTTACAATGGGAATCTGCACGGCAAGATCGAAAGTGACATTCTTTCGGGCATACTGTATTCCTTGCGCATATAACAGTTGATACCAATCTCGTTCGAAAACCCAAAAATTACTGTACTCAAAATATAAATTCAATTGATTGTTAGGATACTGAGGTTTTAATAAGGGTAATCCAAAACCCAATTTATATCTAAAATCATCTAAAGTTCCATTGGGTTGCCAATTGTATCCTATTTCATTGGAAATTCCATATTTAAGTGTTTCATAACCAGCAACAATACCATAATAGCCTTGATAAAGCCCTGTACTTTGTCCCATTAAATCCAATTCAGGTCCAGTTGGGAGCGTTTGTACCGTCTTTGCAACCAACCTAAATGTTTTCCCTGTTGCATCTTTTCGATAAAACTGGTACTTTCCTAAAAGCTGAATATCTGCTAAATCACTCCCACTATCCCCTACTTCAAAATCATAATTGATAAATGGAATATGAATCGCAATCAATGAATTAGAGGTTGGCAGGTAATGTAACATTAAGGGTACATAAACAAAAGTCCCGCGTTCCGTATTTCTAATTTCTGTCAACGTCCGTACGGTAATACTTTTGCCTCCAAGCATAATTGGTTTATCTGCTGTAATTGGAGGCCCTTGGGCATACAGCAAACTCCCTATCCCTATAAAAAAGACATAAAGCAAAAATTTTATTCTCATGTTTTATTTTAATGTATTTGTTATTTAAATATGTTGTATACTTTATACCGTATACCTTGTTTAGCGGTTACTATAGTAACCTCACTAAAACAATAAACACATCAATGCTATCAAAGAATAGCTCTTGATGTTTTACAAATACATCATATTAAGAAAACCTGATCCAACACCTGAATATCTTTAACTAAAAGTGGTGGTGGATACCTTAGTTCTGGAATATGTTGCGAAGATTGCAACTTAAATAAATTCAGGTATGTAATACCATATGTTACAACAAAAAGTTGTTGTTCTAAACTTAGATCGTCTAAAGAAATTTGGAGCTCATCTTGTCCTTCCGTTAATAGCACTTCATCATCACAGCAATGCATTTTATTTGAGAACTTATCGCTTGATGCTGCTAAAATTTCCATTCCGCATTTCTCTACTTTATGAAAAATCGCTGTATCCATAACCCTACCCATACAATAATGCTTTTCCACCTTCCATGTTATGGTAGATGCAAGCAATAAAATTGCCATACATAACGCAGTTAATCGTATAATTAAATCTTTCACATTACAAAATTAAGAAATATCAATTAAAGTGTTGATTAAATGACCGTTTGTTAACCAAAGTTTAAGTAATAGCTCGTAATTTGACCCTGGATTTTCGACTAATCTTAATCTGATATTTATCCATCTAAAAATGGTTAAAAATATCGTACAGAATATTATTTTTGTAAAAATTAGTAGCATGCATCAATCCCTAAAGCCTTCCGTAGTTGACATTCTTTCACAACATCATCTAAGCATTGATGAACGTCTTTTAGCGCTCTGCAAATTTTTGCAGCAAAATATCGCATATTATAATTGGGTCGGCTTCTATTTCAAAAATGGAGATAAAGAAGAACTAAAATTAGGGCCTTATGTGGGAGAACCTACAGAACATACAATTATTCCTTTTGGTAAAGGTATCTGTGGTCAGGTAGCGGTCTCTAACGAAAATTTTGTGGTCCCGGACGTACAAGCTCAAGATAATTATATCGCTTGTAGCATTTCTGTTAAATCTGAGATCGTTATCCCTTTATTTCTCAATGGCGAAAATATTGGACAAATCGATATCGATTCAAACACACCAGATCCTTTTACCGCTGAAGATGAACGTTTTCTGGAATTTGTAAACGCAAAAGTGGCAGAAATTCTTTAAAACTTTAGGGGTTTTGTTAATAACCCAACTATAATTCTAGCCTCAAAAAAATTACATTTGTGTCCTTAATAACTTTACAATAAGGATATACCATGAGTTCCACAAAAAAAGCCACTGCAGCATTAATCTCAGTATTTCATAAAGATGGATTAGCCCCCATAGTTGAGAAATTAAATGCTTTGGGCGTTACTATATATTCCACGGGAGGTACCGAAAGATTTATTAAAGAATTAGGTATTCCAGTCGTTCCTGTTGAAGACGTAACAAGTTACCCTTCTATTTTAGGAGGGCGTGTAAAAACTTTGCACCCCAAGGTTTTTGGAGGTATTCTTAATCGTCAGGATAATGCTAGTGATATCGCGCAACTCGAAGAATTTGCAATTCCGCAATTGGATATTGTAATTGTGGATTTATATCCTTTCGAAAAAACGGTCGCTTCGGGTGCATCTGAACAAGATATTATTGAAAAAATTGATATCGGTGGAATTTCATTAATTAGAGCTGCTGCTAAAAACTATAAGGATGTACTTTGCGTATCTTCTATGGAGGATTATGGACAATTTCTCGATATTTTAAACGGTGGAGGTGGCGAAACTACATTAGCTCAACGTAAGACTTTTGCGGCTAAAGCTTTTAACGTCTCTTCACACTACGACACCGCTATTTTCAACTACTTTAATAAAGACCATGAAGAAGCGGTCTTAAAGATAAGTGAGGTTAATGGCAAAGTACTTCGTTATGGGGAAAATCCGCATCAAAAAGGCTTCTTTTTTGGTGACTTTGATGCCATGTTCAATAAACTTCATGGTAAAGAGCTTTCATACAATAATCTTTTGGATGTTGATGCAGCTGTTAATCTTATGAATGAGTTCAAAAATGACGACCCCACCTTTGCAATATTAAAACACAATAATGCTTGTGGTCTTGCCATGCGTGATACACTACATCAAGCATATATAGACGCGTTAGCTGGAGATCCAGTATCTGCTTTTGGAGGTGTTTTAATTAGTAATACCGAAATTGATCTCGCTACAGCCAACGAAATTCATCAGTTATTTTGTGAAGTCGTAATTGCTCCTAACTATTCCGATGAGGCGTTGCAAGTTCTCAAAGGAAAAAAGAATCGAATTATTCTTATTCTAAATCCTATTGAGCTTCCGCAAACTTTGGTTCGTACATGTCTCAATGGTGTATTGGTACAGGATAAAGATTTTAAGACAGACACCATTGATGATTTGAATAATGTAACCCATAAACAGCCTTCTTCAGAAGCTTTAAACGATCTTATTTTTGCATCTAAAATCTGTAAGCATACCAAATCAAATACCATAGTTTTGGCTAAAAATCGCCAGTTGTGCGCAAGTGGTACTGGACAAACTTCCCGAGTAGATGCATTAAATCAAGCCATCCATAAAGCCAAATCTTTCAATTTTGACTTAGAGAATGCGGTAATGGCTAGTGATGCGTTCTTTCCTTTTCCTGACTGTGTTGAAATAGCCCATAAAACTGGTATTACTAGTGTTATTCAACCGGGAGGATCGATTAAGGACCAATTGAGTATTGATTATTGTAATGAAAATGATGTAGCTATGGTTATGACGGGTACGCGTCATTTTAAGCATTAATTTTGGTACATTTGTCGATAAAATTTACCTTTAATCCGAAACCAAACAAACACAAATGGGATTTTTTGACTTCTTGACCGAGGAAATAGCAATCGATCTTGGTACAGCAAATACACTTATCATACATTTAGATAAGGTAGTAGTAGATAGTCCATCTATAGTAGCCAGAGACCGAATTACAGGGAAAATAATTGCTGTTGGGAAGGAGGCAAATATGATGCAAGGGAAAACGCATGAAAATATTAAAACGATTCGTCCTTTAAAAGATGGTGTAATCGCAGATTTTGATGCGTCTGAAAAGATGATCAATATGTTCATTAAGAACATTCCTGCGTTGAAGAAAAAATGGTTTCCTCCTGCGTTACGTATGGTCATTTGTATTCCTTCTGGTATTACAGAGGTAGAAATGCGAGCAGTAAAAGAATCGGCAGAACGGGTAAACGGGAAAGAAGTTTACTTGATTCACGAGCCTATGGCTGCAGCTATTGGTATTGGTTTAGATATTATGCAACCTAAAGGAAATATGATTGTTGATATTGGAGGGGGTACCACGGAAATAGCGGTAATTGCCCTTGGAGGTATTGTTTGCGATAAATCGGTGAAAATTGCAGGTGATGTTTTCACCAACGACATCATTTATTATATGCGAACACAGCATAACCTTTATGTAGGGGAAAGTACTGCTGAGAATATAAAAATACAGATTGGTGCTGCCACAGAAGATCTTCAAACACCTCCTGAAGAAATGTCTGTTCAGGGTAGAGATCTCTTAACAGGTAAACCAAAGCAGGTTTCTATTTCTTTTAGAGAAATTGCAAAAGCGCTTGATAAATCTATTTTAAGGGTGGAAGATGCCGTAATGGAAACATTATCGCAAACACCTCCGGAACTTGCAGCTGATATCTATAATACAGGTATTTATTTGGCCGGAGGAGGTTCAATGCTCCGAGGTTTGGATAAAAGATTATCTCAAAAAACAGATTTACCAGTATATATAGCAGAAGATCCATTACGAGCTGTTGTTAGAGGAACGGGAATAGCATTAAAAAATCTGGAACGCTATAAAAGTATTCTTATTAAATAGGCTACAGTAGTTGATCTTTTTTTAATTTGTAAAAGCGTCATTGCGAATAGAATAGTGAATGCAGCAGATTGTCAATTTTATTATCCGTTACAAGAATGCACTACTCTACGTAGGACTCCTGGCTATTGCGCTGGGGTTTACAATTCAATCACATTCCTATCACCATTCCAAGTTTTTTAACTCCTCTAGCTGGATTAGTGGTTCTTTATATCAAATATCTACTGATATTAGCTCTTATTTTACACTTCGTACGGAAAACAAGATTTTGTTAGACGAAAATAAGCGCTTGCGTTATATTTTATTTAATACGAATAGATCAGATAGTACAGCAATAGATACTGCACAAGTTAACTATGCTATTATATCAGGAAGCGTAATCAAAAACAACTTTAACTCCCCCAGAAATTACATTACCATAAATAAAGGTGCTAAACATGGTATTCGGCAAGATATGGGTGTAATTACTTCTCAAGGGATCTTGGGCATTGTTGAAGATACCTCTTCGAAATTTGCGATGGTGCAGAGTATTCTGAATACCAAATCCAATATAAACGCCAAAATACAAAACACCAATTTCTTCGGTTCATTAATATGGGATGGGAAATCATATACAACCGTGCAATTGATTGATATTCCCAGATTGGTTCCGTTAAAAGTTGGAGATACCATTGTTACAGGTGCTATGTCTAGCATTTTTCCTGAGAATATTCCTATTGGTACCATTAAAGCTTTTGATTTAAATACATCACAGAGCTTTTATCAAATAGACGTTACTCTTTTTAACAATATGGCGGATATTAAAAGTATATATGTTATTTCGAATAAGGATAAAGCTGAGATTCTGGAATTGCAATCTCGTATTACGGATGAATAGAAATACGAACCTTATTAATATACTAAGATTTGTGCTATTAGCTATGGCTCAGATTTTTGTATTTAATAATTTCAATTTTTTCGGTTTTATTAACCCAATGATTTATGTTCTCTTTTTGTATTGGTATCCCATTAAAGAGAATAAAGCAATTTTTATACTTCTGAGTTTTTTATTGGGTTTAACCATAGATATTTTTTCAGATACACTAGCTATCCATACTACAGCAACAGTATCGATTGCATATTTTCGCCCTACGATAATGCGCTTTTGTTTTGGTGTAAATTATGAGTTTCAAAGTTTTAAATTATCCAATACTACCCGAGCACAACAAATTACCTTTTTAGCGTTATTAATTATAGTGCATCATCTTATTTTCTTTATGCTTGAAATTTTCAGTTTTGCAAATTTCCTCTTAATTTTAAAGAAAGTTTTTGCAGTAGGAAGTATTAGTTTCGTACTTTGTTTATTATTTAGTTCGCTTTTTAGCGTGAGAAGGCCATGAAGAAATTTCTATTATCCTCCATTATTGTTATTATCGGAATCACCTTTATCGGTAGGCTTTCTTATTTGCAATTATTTAATTCATCATCGGAGAATGTACTCGAGGATACAGCAATTAAAGCTATTTATGACTACCCTGAACGCGGCTATATTTATGATCGCAATGGAGAACTTATGGTGGCCAACCAACCTGCTTACGATGTAATGGTAATCCCTAGAGAGGTAAAACCCCTGGACACTCTAGAGTTTTGTGGACTTTTAGGTATTGATAAAGACCGGTTCATTAAAAAAATGAAGAAGGCCAGAGTGTATTCACCTAGATTACCTTCAGTTCTAGTAGCACAATTGTCTAAGGAAGATTATGCCCGTCTACAGGAAAAAATGCGTAAATATGAAGGGTTTTACATTCAAAAACGATCTTTGCGCTACTATGACACCCCCAGTAGTGCTAGTGTATTAGGTTTTATTAGTGAGGTAAATGAACGCGATCTTAGAAAAAATGAAAATTATGTAGCCGGCGAACTTACGGGAAGGACAGGTATTGAAAAGGAATACGAAGAAATTTTAAGAGGACGTAAAGGTATTCAATATATTCAAAAAGATCGATTCAATCGAGACATTGGACCATACAAAAACGGGAATTATGACATTCTACCGGAACAGGGTAAGGAAATTCATATTTCCATCGACAAAAAATTGCAAGAATATGGCGAAACATTAATGCAGGGAAAACGCGGAGGCATCGTTGCCATAGAACCAGGGTCTGGTGAGATTTTGGCTTTAATTTCTGGTCCCACTTACGATCCTTCTCTTTTGGTGGGAAGAAAACGCTCTAAAAATTATACGGCATTATATTATGATTCTATAGCAAAACCTACATGGAATCGCGCGCTTTCTGCGCAACCTTCTCCTGGTTCACCCTTTAAAGCGTTAAACGCTTTGGTTGGATTACAAGAAGGTGTTATCAAGCCGAGTACCAAATTTAAGTGCTACAATGGTTTCTATGTTGGAAATACCAAGAGAGGTTGTCATTGTGGGGGTGGTACTCGTGATATGACAAGTGGAATTTACAAATCATGTAATGCCTATTTTGCAGGGACATTTCGAAAGATATTTGAAAAGTATACCACCAGCGATGAAGGCATGGATGTCTGGGAAAAGCATATTAAAAGCTTTGGTTTAGGCAATTATTTGGGCTATGATCTTCCAGATGGAAGAAAAGGACTTATCCCGGATAAAGCATATTTTGATAGAGCTTATGGCGATAACAGATGGTCATCGTCTTATTTTATTTCAATGGCAATTGGCCAGGGAGAAGTGGCAACCACTCCCATTCAATTGGCTAATATGACTGCCACTATTGCAAATAGAGGATATTACTATACTCCACATGTTATTAAAAAAATTGGAAATAAAGAGATTACAGATCAAAAATATACGGTTCCTAAATACACAACCATTGATAAAGAACATTTCGAACCCGTAATACAAGGAATGGCGGATGTATATAACAAAGGAACCGCTAAATGGCTTCGAATAAAAGATATCGAAATCGCAGGAAAAACAGGAACAGTTGAGAATTTTACCGTTATTGATAGTGTAAAAACACAACTTACCGATCATTCCGTTTTTGTAGCTTTTGCCCCCGTAGATAACCCAAAAATTGCACTTGCCGTTTATATAGAACATGGCTACTATGGAGCGCGATATGCAGGGCATATTGCTTCTTTACTTATTGAGAAATACCTTAAAGGTGAAATTACTCGAAAAGATCTAGAACAACGCATGCTTGAAAGAACCTTGGAGCACGAATACGCCAAACCCTATAGTGGAAAACCTTTTGCAATAAACGAATATGAGTGGTAATAGCCTCTTAAAACGCGTAGATTGGGTTGTTGTCTTACTCTATATATTACTTGTTACAATTGGATGGGTTAACATATATTCCAGTACTTTTTCTGAAGAAAGCACCTCTATTTTTGATTTTTCTTATTCCTACGGTAAACAATTATTTTTTATTGGAGTTAGTTTTGTGGTAATCATTGTAATCATGAGCTTGGAAGCTGGTTTTTATGAACGATTTTCAAGTTTATTTTATCTAGTAGCTATATTACTATTAATAGGGCTTTACCCCTTCGGAAAAACTATTGCTGGCGCTACTTCCTGGTATGGTATGTATTTTTTTAATCTCCAACCGTCAGAGTTTACAAAAGTTGCTACGGCCCTCGCTCTTGCCAAATATTTAAGCGACATACAAACCGATATAAAAAAAATAAAGCATCAATTGTATGCATTTCTTGTTATACTGATTCCCGCCGTGCTTATCGTTCCACAACCCGATCCGGGAAGTGCACTCATATTTTTTGCTTTGATTTTCGTTTTATTTCGAGAGGGTCTTTCCCTGCTCTATTTGGGTATCGGGCTCTTATTGGTTCTGTTGTTTGTGACCACCTTAAAATTTGGAACCATATGGGTAGGCATTGGTATCGGATTGTTGCTTGTGATTTTCTTCTTGTTAAAACGATCATCTTTCAAAGTTCCGGTATTTCCGTTAGTAGCTTTGGTTATCGGTGCAATTGCTTTTTCATTATCTGTAAACTTTGTTTTTAATTCTGTTTTTGAACAACGGCATCGGGATCGTTTTGGATTATGGTTGCGACTGGAAAAAGATCCGGAAAAATTAGAGCAAATACAGAAGAGCATTGGGTATAATACCTATCAATCCGAAAAAGCCATAGAATCAGGAGGTTTTTTTGGAAAAGGGTTTTTAGAAGGTACCCGTACTAAAGGAGATTTTGTCCCTGAACAGCATACTGATTATATTTTTAGTACCGTAGGTGAAGAATGGGGGTTTTTAGGAACGGCAACGGTAATTATTCTTTTTACTTTATTATTTCTTAGATTGATTGCCTTAGCCGAGCGACAAAAAAATGCCTTTAGTCGCATGTACGGTTATGGTGTAATTTCGATCTTATTGATCCATTATTTTATTAATATTGGTATGGTTATAGGTGTTCTTCCTACGGTTGGCATACCTCTTCCTTTTATTAGTTATGGAGGATCTGGAATGTTAGGTTTTACTATACTCCTATTCATTTTCGTTCGCTTAGATGCAAATCGATTAAACGAGTGGACTTAAAATTTCCAGTTGAAAACGTCGATTCCTTTTTCGAGTGTATTTTCTTCTGACTCGGGAAGGTTCTCAAAAAAGTCGATCCCCGTTCGTACTTCTATCAGATCCACAGGCACTAAAAAGTTCCGTAAGGCTGCAGAACTTTCTTCATGCGGAAATAAAAAGGCTAATACTTCCACCTTATCTCCATTCATTCGTACAACAATTTTATAATACCATTGAGGTACACTTACATCCTCATCTCCGATATCATATAAATTATCTTCCAAAACACCTCCTGTGATCACATAAATAGTTCGATATCGCTTTGCCCATTGCCGGACTTGTTGCTCTAACCGATTCCAAATTCCTGCATTAAAATCATTTTTCTGAGGTGAAATATTACTAGTGTAAAAAGTTTCATTATAAGCTTGTTCAGAAAACCTTCGATCTCCAGCGGGGCATAGGTGCCCTCTATCGTAACCGGAACCTTTATAATTTCTCCAATCTGCGGATTTCGTCTTTACCTTAGGGTCTTCAATAAAATAGGGTCGCTTTCGATCATCATAGGTAAGGTGACTTTTTTCCAACTTATATAGCACCCATTCCGCCTGTTCATGAGCCTCACTGTACGAAAGCATATAATGGGAGTGTTGTATCTTTTCACCTCCGCTTTGAGGTATAATTGCTTTAGGAATTTGCGTTAAAACTGCCGATCCCTCGGTACCTGAATAAGTTGCTGGGGTATAAAAATTCTCAAAGATCCAAAAACCTACAATACAAATTATGGTCAAAAGTGTATAGATTGTTCTTTTCTTCATCCGACATCCATTTTTAACATCCGTTAAAAGTAAAGTTTTTGTCGTAAAACATAACTCCCGATTTAGATTAACAACTTCAATCGAAAAATAATGTATTTTGCTTAGTGAATTAAATGCAACTTTATGAAAACCATTGCGCTTACTTGTATTATATTTTCAATTGCCCTATTGGCGAAGGCACAGGAAGAAAGCCCCAAAAAAGATCCCAATATAGCCGTATTTCAAACCGACGCTTTGCAGCAACAATTAGAAACTACCAAAAGTCCTTGGTTACCATTTTTTAAAGGGGAAAATCTTTTATCCGGGATATATCAACTTAAAGTGGGTGCTATTGATAAACAGACGCCTCACGCTACAGATGAAATGTATTACATCATTTCAGGGGAAGGAAAATTTAAGGCTGATGATCAGGAAATCAAGGTGACCGCTGGCAGCATATTGTTCGTAAAAGCAAATATTGCGCATCAATTTTTCGATATTACCGAAGATCTTAATGTGCTTGTATTTTTTGATCGATAAGTTGTTATTCTAATTTGATGGATAAAGTGTCAACCGTTCAGTTCGATGCAATGTTATCGGTCCTATTGTTAGCGGAGCAAACATCGTAGCCTCAAAAATCACATCCCCGCTGCTATAATCTACTTCAATAGACTTACCAAAACTTAGTCCATTAAATAAAACTGCTCCAGGAGACATCAACACATGATCTTCGGTTTCTAAATAATCAACATCCGAAACAATTCTGGAATAGGTCTCCGCACCTCTATTTTTACCATATTCCCAAACTTGTTGAATTGTTTTATTTGCAGTATCTATTTTGTATTCTACCGCTCTACTATAAGTATTACCAACAAAGTTTCGGTTATCTCCATTATCAAAGAGTATAACATTGCCATTTGGCATTACCTCTGGCGCATGTTGATACCAATTCCATTCAAAATCCGGATGATTCTCATCTCCTTCCAGAACAGCTACATCTGTAATTGGAGCTCCGGAAATATCTAGAGGTTGTAATAAAAATTGGTTTAAATCTAATCCATTTCCAGATAAAGCCCAATCTTTATGCGAGCCCATAATCCAGACAACTTCATTAGCGTTAGTTAGCTTAATTAATCCTTGAGTGCGCCCTGAAAGAATAATAGTATCATCATTGAGATCGTATGTAATTGCATTCACATGCACCCAATCTACAGGATCATCGGTAAATGTAGTTCGCTTATTATCAAGCGATTCATTAAGATTCCATTCGCGAATGATTTGTTTTGTATCTCGATCAATTTCAATAATATAGTCCTCTACAGTATTAGCACCCTCTTTATCAACAGTTACTAAAAAATTTCCATTAGGTTTTTCAGAAACTTCATGATGAAATAAAAATCCAGGAAATAACCATTGATTTACAATAGTTCCATAAAGATCAATTTCATAAATAGCGTCACTGTTACGATCGCCAAAATAAAAGTTACCGTTAGCTAAACGCTCAATGCCATCATCATAAAAAAGATTCCCGAGAGGGTTACTACCACTATAATTTAAATACCAACGAATTGCGCCAAAAGCATCAAACATAAAAGGACGCTGTGGGAAAAAATCTCCAGTATGCCCAAAATAACTAACCAAGGTCATTCCCGGAGCCATGGCATCACGATCGGCAGTATCAATATTTATTTGTGGTAGTTCAGGGATCAAGGGTTCTGTTTGCAATTGAAAGTTTTCCATTCCCAAATTATCGCCGTTGGTGTTAAAAAAAGTAAGCTCTATGGTATTATTAAAATCAGCGTATAAACCATGAACCGGAATTTCTAAATTTGAACCTAAAGTTGGAAACTCTTGAACAACATCAGATGCCGCTCCATTCTGCCCTACAACTCGCATATTTACCCGAACCGCTTCGGATGTTTCGAGAACTATCTCAGCAGAAAGTGGTGCAAAGCCAGAGGGATTAAGAAAAATAGTACTGCTTGTAATAAGATTCGGCGGAGTTGGAGGTGCAACTGGTTCAGGGTTGGAATCATTCTCGCATGCCCATATAATTAGTACTATCACAATGATAAAAGTAATTCTCCTAAAATACATAAAGCTTATTTTGATTCCTTCTAAAGGTACTAAATATGTCTTTAAGTGTTTCTCTAATAAAAAAAGCCTTTCATAAAATTATGAAAGGCTTTCTCTAATATATGTTTTAAAAACTATCCTTTTACACTAGCTAGTTTTCCTTGTTTTAACGTATTTGCTTTAAGATCTTGCAACACATTAATAGCTTCTTCTATATACACATCTTTGGCTAAATCTTTATGCCATCTATTTCGTTTTTCTCTTAATACAGAATCCTTTGTAAATAATTCCTCCTCATAAGGCAAAGATTTAAAGCTTAAATGTGAGTCATAATCCGAAAGCTTTTTGAAATAATCGGCTTTTTTGCGACTCTTTGCTTCTTCTTTTTTATAACTTTCATAGTTAAGAGAAACTACGGTCTGATCTTGCTGTCCTTTCAACCATTGCGCATTTTCCTCAATCAATTTAATTTGAGGATTAGCAGCCATACGTGCAGCACTATTGGAAACAGTTTGTTCATAATCAATATATCCATTCCAAGGTTGATAATCTGCAGGAGATATCTTGTCCCAGGCTAACGGATTTTCTTGATCTCTTTCTCCCAAATCAATATAGCTATAACGATCTGGAACAACAACATCGCTTTTTACACCTTCCAGCTGGGTTGAACCTCCATTAATTCTATAAAATTTCTGCGTTGTTAATTTTATTGCTCCCAAATCTCCATAATCATTACTGCGAACAATATTGTCTAGTGGTATAATGTTTTGAACCGTACCTTTACCAAAAGTCTGCTTACTTCCAATTACCACTGCTCTTTTATAGTCTTGCATCGCAGCTGCTAAAATTTCTGATGCAGATGCCGACAGTTCATTTACTAATATTACAAGTGGTCCATCCCACTGTACACGTTCATCTTTATCTTCGTGAACTTCTTTCTTTTTACCTGCTGACCGCACCTGAACGATAGGACCATCCTTGATAAAAAGACCTGCCATTTCCACTACAGTTTTCAAAGATCCTCCGCCATTATCACGTAAATCCAAAATTAAACCCTCTGCTCCATTTTCTTTTAAGCGAGCTACTTCTTTGGCCACATCAGAGGCAGCGTTTCGTTTGCTATAATCATTGAAATCTACATAGAATTTGGGCAAATTAATTAAGCCAAAATTGCGGTCATCTTTAATGATTTTTGCAGATTTTGCATAAGATTCTTCCAATTCTACTTGATCTCTTGTAATCGCCACGGTTTCAATACTTCCGTCAACACGTTTTACGGTAAGTTTTACGGTAGTTCCTTTCGGTCCCTTTATCATTTTAATAGCATCATCTAATCGCATTCCTACGATATCTACAGGCTGCTCATCTTCTTGACCTACCTTTAAAATCTCATCTCCAACTTCCAAAGATTGGGCTCTCCATACTGGTCCTCCAGAAATAACTTCTACAATTTTGGTTTGATCTTTTCGTTTTTGCAATCGAGCACCAATACCATCGTACTTTCCAGAAATACTAGCGTCGAATTTATCTTTATCATCTGGTGCAAAATAAAATGTATGTGGATCAAATTCGTCTACAATGGTATTAATATATTGTACAAACCAATCTTTACGCTCCAAATCATCTATAAAGTCAAAATACTCATCCAACGTACTTTTTGTAGTTTCACGAGCTGCGATCTCTATCTCTTCAATACTCTTAGGACCATCTTCTTTAGCATCTTTACGTTCAGATCCTTCTTTAAAATCTGCTACTCTATTACCATAGGAACCAATTGTTGCATATTTTAATTGCAATCTCCAACGCTCCTTCAAATCCTTTTTGGATGCTGAAAAAGGTTGATCTTCGTAATCAATATTTATAGTTTCCTTTCTATTGTAATCAAATGGTTTTGCTAAAACATCAACATAGATGTCTTTGGCTTCTTCAATACGCTGTATCAACTTATCGTGAACCAACTTAAAAAAAGTAATTTCCGTATTCTTAATCTGATCATCAATTTGATATTTATATTTCTCAAATTCCTGAATATCTTTTGCAAGAAAATAACGTTTGGTTGGATCTAAAACATCAATAAAATCTTCAAAAACTTCTGCAGAAAACTTATCATTGATATCCTTTGGTTCATAATGTCCGCGTTCTAGAACATACGTGATTAAGTCCAATAGTAATTTATCTTTATCTGAAGTTTCAAAAGATTTATTCGTAAAACTGCATGAAGCTACTGCAACAAGCGTTACCAATAAGGCGTAGGCTAAATTTCTTTTCATGTATTACTTTTTAATTTTGGTTTTTAAACTTTAAAATTGGTATTCCAAAGTTATTTTACCGCTAATCGTATTGAATTCTCTAAGATAATGAAAAAACCATGCCATGCTAGCGCAAGGAAATTAATTTTTTGTTAAACGGCTAGGGGCGTAAATGATTATATATGCAAGATTCCGCCATAATTTCGAGGCGAAATTTCCTTGTATATATTTCATTTTTGCTTCTCAATACCTCCAGAATTTAAATGGGGTCAACATTAAAAACGTATTTTTACATTATAAATTATATAGCGTGAAAAACAATTGATTTTACATAGGGACAATACTAGTTTTGTAATTGCGCATAGTTCCCTGTTTAGTATTTGCTATAAAACAAAATCAACAGCTCTTTGTAGGTGAAAAATTTACGCTTAACAATCCATACAAGGGCATACCAACACCATGGTTAAGGGGAACTATTCAGATAACCAGCTGTTGATTGGAAGAGAGGTTTAACAACAGAAATTAACATGATTAGAAAAGAGGTTTTTATAGGATTAATTGTTGGCATCATAGCAAACACTTTTGGCACTTTGCTATACATTTTGTTGTTTTCAAAACACGGCATTCAGGAAACGTACAACATTGCCGTAAGCGAAGGATATATTGGAAGTCTCCTAGCATTAGGAGCAATTTTAAACTTGATTGCTTTTTTTATTTTTTTACGTTTAAAGAGAGATTATAGAGCACGAGGGGTATTAATCGCAACAGTGCTTACGGCATTACTTATCATGTATTACAAAATTTTTTAGATGCGATATTATATCATTGCTGGAGAAGCATCAGGAGACCTCCATGGGTCCAATTTAATCAAGGCATTAAAAGTCAAAGATACGGCGGCTGATATACGTTGTTGGGGTGGTGATTTAATGCAGCAGGCTGGTGGAGTGCTTGTAAAGCATTATAAAGAAATGGCTTTTATGGGGTTTATCGAAGTTGTTCGAAATCTTCCTACAGTTTTTAAAAATATACGCTTTTGTAAATCGGATATTCAAAAGTTTCGTCCAGATGTGCTCATTTTCATTGATTTTTCAGGCTTTAATTTAAGAATTGCGGAGTGGGCCAAACAACAATCCATCAAAACCAATTATTATATTTCCCCTCAAATATGGGCATCTAGGGAAGGAAGAATTAAAAAAATTAAAAGAGACATCGATGCGATGCATGTGATTTTACCTTTTGAAAAGGATTTTTATGAAAAAAAGCATAATTATCCTGTACATTTTGTAGGTCATCCACTTATTGATGCCATTGAAAATAGTCCAGCATTAGATGAACCATCTTTCCGAGCTGCAAACGGATTGCACATAGATAAACCTATAATTGCCTTACTTCCAGGTAGTAGAAGACAAGAAGTGCAAAAAATGTTGTCTGTCATGCTATCTGTTACTTCTGATTTTCCCAACTATCAATTTGTTATTGCGGGCGCGCCGAGTTTAGAGAATAGTTTTTACACGTCTTTCTTAGAACATTCAGATATTAAATTTGTATCCAATCAGACCTATAATCTTTTAAAGATTTCACATGCAGCTTTGGTAACCAGCGGAACTGCCACCCTAGAAACGGCATTGTATAAAGTTCCTCAAGTGGTATGCTATCGAGCAAACTGGTTATCCTATCAAATTGCCAAACGGATCATTACATTAGACTATATTTCTTTAGTAAATCTTATCATGGAGAAGGAAGTAGTTAAAGAGCTCATTCAAGATGAACTAAATACTAAAAATTTAAAAACAGCCTTGTCTTTAATTATAGATGGGGCGCAACGAGAGCAATTATTGAACGATTACGATTTGCTCTTAAAAAAGCTTGGTGGAAAAGGCGCAAGCGAAAAAACTGCCGCTTTAATTGTGGAAAATGTTTAAATTTGATATCCAAGAATATTCTCATTTGCTTGGATGCTTCGAAAAATACCTTATTTACTGCTTTTTTTATGTATTACTAGCTGTATAGTTAAGAAGAAAACTACCTATGGTAAAGAACGTAAAGTTCGGGTTGCGGCATCTGAAGAAATAAGCAAGGATAAACCTTCAGCAACAACTGAATCAACTACGTTTTCCACAGCAGATAATATTATTAGTACTGCTCTTACTTTTTCGGGAGTGCGTTACAAATATGGTGGCAGTTCAAAAAAAGGAATGGATTGTTCTGGTCTTCTATATGTCTCTTTTCAAAAACACGAAGTTCCTTTGCCTCGCGTATCTTATGACATGGCCAAACAAGGAAAAAACATTAAAATAAAGCAAGTAACCAAAGGGGATTTACTTTTTTTTAAAACAGAAAAAACGGCAAAGCGAATAAATCATGTTGGGCTAGTCGTTTCAGTAGATGGGGATGACATTAAATTTATTCATGCCACTTCTTCTCGCGGAGTTATTGTCTCTTCTTTAAAAGAAGGGTATTGGAATTACGCTTTTGTAAAAGCTACTCGGGTTTTGTAACTATGGGATTGTTACGATTTTTACCTATTCAGTTAGCGTTTTGCCTAATTTTTGGAATACTAATGGGGAAATATATTGCTCTAGACTACCTAGTTTCGGGCTACCTTATTCTTTTGGGTCTGATAGTTTTAGGACTGTTTTTATATTTCAAAAAAAACTTAAAATCTATCTTTTTTGGGATTGTAACATGGACCACCATGTGTCTTATCGGGATGTTTGTTGTTTCACTTTCTCAGCCACAAAACAATCCCAATCATTATACACAAAAGAGTTTTGAAAAAGAAGCCGTTTGGACTGTTAAAATAAAGGCTAAATTAAAATCAAACTCCTATTCAGATCGATATATTGTTTGGGTTAAATCTCTTGTCAACCAACCGGTAACGGGAAAAATGCTGCTTAGTGTTACCAAAGACACTTCACAACTGCAATTTCGTGTTGATGAGGAATTCATGATCTATAGCCAAGTTCAAGAACTGAACGCCGCACTAAATCCCCATGAATTTGATTACAAAAGGTATATGGAAAACCTTGGAGTTTTCCACCAATTATCAATTTCTAAAAACCGGTATAAAAAGCGGTTGAAAACCAACAGAACTATATATGGAATAGCTGCTTCCTTTCGAAAAAAAATCGTAAATACCCTCAAAAACAACGGAATTCAAGGAGAAGCTTTAGCTATTATTCAAGCCCTACTTTTAGGACAACGTAATGATATTGATATAAATACGTATAACAACTATAAGGAAGCTGGTGCTATCCATATTCTAGCGGTTTCAGGACTACACATTGGTGTTTTATTATTAATCTTACAGTTCTTATTCAAACCTTTAGAAAGGGTTCCTAAAGGACAAACTTTTAAACTCGTTATCATTCTCCTGTTATTGTGGGGTTTTGCCGTAATTGCAGGCCTTTCACCATCGGTAGTGCGAGCAGTAACTATGTTTTCTTTTATAGCATATGCACAACATTTAAATAGACCCACCAATACAGTTAACATTTTAGCCCTATCATTGATGGCTATACTACTGCTAAAACCTTCATTTCTTTTTGAAGTAGGTTTTCAGATGAGTTATGCCGCGGTATTTGCAATTGTATGGGTCTACCCGATACTTCAAAGATTATGGTATCCAACAAACTGGATGGTAAAACAACTATGGCAACTACTTTCTATAAGTTTAGCCGCACAATTGGGCGTTCTTCCTCTAGGTCTTTTCTATTTTCATCAATTTCCTGGACTGTTTTTTGTTTCTAATCTTATTGTAGTTCCATTTCTTGGTTTTCTTTTGATTATGGGCATATTGCTAATTAGTCTGGCTTTAGCAAATCTTTTACCAAACTTTTTAGGTGTTATTTATACCTACTTAATTGATTTAATGAACGCTATTATCGCGTGGATAGCAAATCAAGAAGCTTTTATTTTACGTGAAATCTCATTTGACGCCATACAATTGGGTTTAAGTTATATTCTAATCTTTGGAGTAATACTAACATTATCGCATAGATCATTTAAGCATATTTCCCTATTGCTTTTTGGAATTATAAGTCTTCAAGGATATGGCTTAATCACTCTTTATCAAACCCAGCATAAAAGGGAGTTTTTGGTAGTACATAAAAGTAGAAACACGGTACTGTTTGATCGGAATGGACAAAATTTAAATATTATTACTGCAGATAGCGCATCTTTGGGCACTCTAGTTTCAAACTACAAGATTGGGGAACGTATTGCAAATATAACTTATGCTACAATGCAGCATAACTATATATTGATGGACAAAAGAATTGTAATACTAGATAGCAGCGGTGTTTATCTTCCCACTACAAAGAATGCTGACGTGTTGCTACTAACACAATCCCCAAAAATTCATTTAGAACAACTTATTTCCGAACTGCAACCAAAATTAGTTATTGCAGATGGAAGTAATTATCCGAGCTTTGTTACCCGTTGGAAAACTACATGTTTAGCTAAAAAAATCCCTTTTCACGATACTCGTAAAAAGGGAGCTTATCAACTAAATGTTTTAAAACAAATTCAATAAATCTTAGTCTTTTTCTATTAACACTTCTCCATCTTCAGCACCATGAGTTAATCTTTTTAGCGGCTTAATAAGTAATACTACCAACAATCCAAATAAGGTTGCAAAAATAAATAATCCTCCAAATATTTTGAGTTCCCCAGCTTTTGATGCACTTTCTCCAACGATACCAGCTACTTTATTACCGAGTCCTGTTGCAGCCCAATATACGCCCATCATTAATGCCATATATCTTGCTGGTGCTAATTTGGTGAAAAATGATAAGGATACTGGAGAAAGTGAAAGCTCTCCTATCGTATGAAAAAGATAAGCCAAAACCAACCAATACATCGCAGAACTACCATTACTTTCATATTCCATAGAAGCCAAAACCATATAAACAAAACCAACCCCCATAATTATGGTTCCAATTCCCATTTTAAATAGCGAAGAAGCTTCGCCTCCTTTGAGTTTTCTTTTAGCCCAAATATTTGCTACCAAAACCGCAAACAGAATAATAAATCCTGCATTTGCCCCTTGAAACCAGGCAGCAGGAACTTCCCAACCCCATAAAATACGGTCTGTTTTTTGTTGCGCATACAAGTTCATTAGACCTCCCATTTGCTCAAAACATCCCCAAAAAACTATTACGATTAATAAGGAAAGTAACAAAACAATATACCTGTCTTTTTCAACTTTACCATTGAGGTTTTTGTAAATCATCATCATCATACCCGTGGTAAGAGAAATAAATATAAAAAGTGCTCCATACCCCCAATGATCTGCACCTTCGAAAGTGAAACCAGCATAAACCGACAATGCCAACAGTACTACAACAATGCTCAATTGTAAAGGCGATCTTAACAATTGACTAAACAAGCTTCCCAAACTAATATCTGAAGACTTCTCTTCAACAGTTGGCGCATTTCCTACATGAACAAGATAACGTTGTCCATAGAGGTATACAAAAAAGCCTAGTAACATTCCTATTCCGGCCAATCCAAAACCATAATGCCATCCGTAAAACTTGGCTACCAAACCTACAGATAAAGAAGCCAAAAACGAACCTAAATTTATTCCAACATAAAAAATACTAAACCCCTTATCACGGCGAATGTCTTTATCTTTATATAGACCTCCTACCATAGTTGAGATATTTGGCTTTAACATTCCAACACCTAAAATCACTAATCCTAGACCTGAAAAATAAGCCCAAAGCGCATCAATTGCCAAAGTTCCATGACCTGCTACTAATAAAAGTGCTCCTATCATAACCGCTTTTTTCTGGCCAATCAGGCGATCTGCAATTAACCCTCCAGGAATACTCATTACATAGACCAACATGGTATACCAGCCATATAGCGCAAGTGCTTCTCCTTCAAGCCACCCTAATCCACTTTGCACGTCATTTTCTAAAGTTCTAGCCGTCATGTAAAGTACCAGCAACGCTCGCATGCCATAATAGGAAAAACGTTCCCACATTTCTGTGAAAAATAGAACATACAATCCTACCGGATGTCCAAAAAGTTCTTTTTGATGTACTGGTTTTGTTGAATCAGTCATAATAGTTGGTTTATTATAAATTAGCTTTAATAAAATTGGTCATTTTGGTATACAACTGCAATCTTGTATTTCCACCACGAATGCTGTGACTTTTATCGGGATAAATCGCCATATCAAATTCTTTATTCGCCTGTACAAGTGCTTCAACCATTCTCATGGTATTTTGTACATGCACGTTATCGTCTCCAGAACCATGAATTAAAAGGTATTTTCCTTTCAACAATTCAGGATAATTAAAAGGGGAATTATCATCATATCCACTGGCATTTTCCTGAGGCGTTTGCATATATCGTTCCGTATATACCGTATCGTAGAAGCGCCAACTGGTTACTGGAGCAACGGCAATCGCCATTTCAAAAACGTCATTCCCTTTTAAAATACAATTCGTTGACATAAAACCACCATAACTCCAACCCCATATTCCAGTTCTTTCAGCATCAATAAATGGCAACTTACTCAACTCTTTTGCAGCTGTAATTTGATCTTCAACTTCATATTTTCCCAATTCTTTCTGGGTAACTTTTTTAAAATCTCGTCCTTTTAAACCTGTTCCTCTACCGTCAACACAAGCAATAACATAGCCTTCCGATGCTAATAGCTGATACCAATAGTCATTGGAATTATGCCAATTATTAGATACCATTTGAGATCCTGGTCCGCTATATTGGAACATAAAAAGCGGGTATTTTTTAGATGGATCAAAATCTTTAGGTTTGATCATCCACATATTTAAATTATTCCCATTTATGTTTATTGAAGAAAATTCCTTAGGGCTTATTTCATAACCGGACAATTTATTTAGCAGCGCCTGATTATTTTTAATCTCCTTTAGTTTAGTTCCGCTAGAAGCATCATGCAAACTAAACGTTGGCGGCGTAGTTGCGTTTGAAAAAGTATTGATAAAATAGGTAAAATCAGCACTGAAAGCTCCACGATTAGTTCCTTCGCTCGTCGTTAAACGCTTCTTCCTCTTACCCGTTTTGCTAATACTGTAAACATTCCTATTGATTGCGCCATTTTCCGAAGATTGATAATAGATACTACCTCTCTTTTTATCATATCCATAATAACGTGTTACTTCCCATGCACCCTTGGTTATCTGACGCTTCAGTTCTCCTGAATTTGAATGCAGATAGATATGATTATATCCGTCTTTTTCACTGGTCCAAATAAAACTATCATCTGCTAAGAAGGTAAGATCATTCGTTACATCTACATATGCTGCATCTTGCTCTTCCAAAAGTAAAGTGACCGTATTATTACTTGCATCTATTCGCTGTAATTTCAAAAGATTTTGGTGTCTATTTAGGGTTTGAACACTAAGATGATTGCTCGCATTCATCCATTGTATCCTTGGAATATAATAAGGGTTTCCTAAATCGACTTTAGTTATCTCCGAAGAGGCTACATTAATTAAATGTAAAGACACTTTGGCATTCTCCTCTCCCGCTTTAGGGTATTTAAAAACATTTTGTTTCTGGTATAGTTCTTTCCCATAAATATCCATAGAGAACTCGGGGACGTTGGTCTCATCAAAACGCAAAAATGCTATTTTACTTCCATCACTATTCCAAGCAAAGGCTTTTACAAAGCCAAACTCCTCTTCATAAACCCAGTCCGTAACACCATTAATTATGCTATTTTTCTTTCCATCATTAGTAAGTTGCTGTGTATTTTCGGTAGCGATATTGAAGATATATATATTATTTTCCCATACATAAGCCACCTGTTTCCCATCTGGAGAAAATGAAGGTTCTTGTATTTTATGTTCAGAGATTTTAGTGGTGCTTTTGTTACTAAGATCATAGACGTAATAAATACCAAGTCTTGATCTACGAAAAATAGGTTCTACTTCTGTGGCTAATAACAATCTAGATTCGTCTTCACTGAAGGTATAGGATGAAAAATCTGAAATATCATCTAAATCAGCCGAAGAAACAATTGTTTCTAATTGCTGTTGTGTATCATAGGAATACTTATCTAAAGTTCGTGTACCATCTTCAGCAAGATTTAGCACTGCATATTCTTTTCCATTGCTCAAAGATCGTAATACATCTAGTCCTTCCGTAGCAAAAGTACCGTTCCATATTTCTGCTAACTCGATTGGTTTCTCTTGAGCCCTTAATACGCTAATACTTCCAATAAGAAAAAGTACTGCAACTGTTATTTGTTTCATAAAATGCAAAAAATGTTTAAAATATGCCAAGTTTACTAATAATTTCATTAAAAAAGCAAGCTTTAAACTTAAAATATGCAAAGATTGATCATTTGCTAGGTTTGGTTCGCTCGTGTTAACAGTTTATTAGGGTAATGTGTATCTTTGAAATTACTAAACCATGCTACATGACCGCTTCCGTAAAGGGATTCTCCAAACTTTCAAAAACTCAAAAAATTGATTGGATTGCGCAACACTACACACATGATCCAGAAGCAACTAAAACTATTTTAAGGCAATATTGGAATTCAGATCTTGAATTGCAGCGCTTACATGATGAATTTATTGAAAATACACTAACAAACTACTATTTACCACTGGGTATAGCTCCTAACTTTTTAATCAACAATAGTTATTACGCTATTCCTATGGCTATTGAAGAAAGTTCCGTAGTAGCTGCAGCCAGTAAAGCTGCAAAATTTTGGGAAACAAGAGGTGGGTTTAAAACTAAAATTATTGGTACCGAAAAAGTGGGGCAAGTACATTTTATATTTCCAGGTAGCTATCAAAAATTAACTGCTTTTTTTACTACAATAAAGGGGAATCTTGTTTCTGCTGCTAAGACAATCACACAAAATATGGAAAAACGCGGTGGTGGGATTACCGCTATCGAATTAAGAGATAAAACTCATTTAATAGCAAATTACTACCAACTGCATTGCACTTTTGAAACTCAGGATGCAATGGGAGCAAATTTTATTAATTCCTGTTTAGAGCAATTTGCAGAAACATTAAAAGCTGAAGCACAGCAGTATTCACTTTTCAGTGCGGAAGAAAAGGAGATTGATGTGGTAATGAGCATCTTATCCAATTATGTACCCAGATGTTTGGTTCGCGCTGAAGTCTCATGTCCAATAGCAAATTTACAGGAAGATACTGCGATTTCACCTGAAGAATTTGCACAAAAAATGATTCAAGCCGTTCAAATCGCTCAAGTGGAACCTTTTAGAGCAGTGACACATAATAAAGGTATTATGAATGGCATTGATGCGGTAATTCTAGCTACCGGTAATGATTTTAGGGCTGTAGAAGCAGGAGTACATGCATATGCAGCAAGAAACGGATCTTATCGCAGTCTTACGGATGCAAGTGTTGAAAATGGTATTTTTAAATTTTGGCTGGAACTGCCGCTGGCGTTAGGAACTGTAGGAGGGTTAACAAGGCTTCATCCTTTAGTTAAACTCGCTTTGGAGATCTTACAAAAACCTTCAGCTAAAGAACTTATGGAAATTGTTGCTGTTGCGGGACTCGCGCAAAACTTTGCCGCTCTGCGATCATTGGTAACAACGGGTATACAACAAGGTCATATGAAAATGCACTTGCTAAACATTCTTAATCAGTTGGGAGCCTCAACAGCAGAAAAAGAGGTATTGATTAATCATTTTAAAACAAACACTGTGTCACATAATGCAGCTTTAGAGGCCCTACATCAATTACGAAGTTCATAATGCATAAAAAATTTTATAGCAACGGAAAGTTATTAATTACCGGAGAATATCTAATTCTTGATGGCGCAAAAGGTCTTGCCGTACCTACAAAGTTCGGACAATACTTAAAAATAACTCCGATTTCAGAGGGTAAATTGGTGTGGAAAAGTTTGGATGAAAAAAATAATGTATGGTTTGAATCGAGTATTCAACTTGAATTTTTCCAATCGAAAAAAAATACCGCCAATTCGGCCAATACCATATTAAATACCCTCTTGAAAATATTACAGGAGGCAAAAAAGATGAATCCTTCTTTTTTATCTGATTCAAATGGCTATACTGTAGAAACAACACTTACGTTTCCTCGAAACTGGGGATTGGGTTCTTCTTCTACCTTAATTAATAATATCGCACAATGGGCTGAGGTAGATGCTTATCAATTACTTTGGAATTCGATGTCGGGAAGTGGTTATGATATTGCATGTGCGAAACATAACACCCCAATTACGTATCATTTGGAGCATCATACCCCTGCGGTAGTCTCAACAAATTTTGATCCCCCATTTAAAAATAATCTTTACTTTATTTATCGCAACCAAAAACAGGATAGTAGAGAAGGTATTGCAAATTATAGAAAACGCAACTTTGACTTAGAAACGGCGAAAGCGAAAATTTCAACACTTACCACCCAAATCTCAGCGTGCAAAGCATTAAAAGAGTTTGAACACTTGTTAGATATGCATGAATCAATATTATCGGACATCATTCAAATACCTACTCTAAAGGAAAGCCTGTTTTCTGATTATGATGGAGGTATCAAAAGTTTAGGAGCATGGGGAGGAGACTTTATATTAGCAACAGGTTCCCCTGAGCATATGCATTATTTTAGAGAAAAAGGCTACCCTACTATTGTTCCATACACTCATATGGTTCTATAAAAAAGCCCTCTAATAAGAAGGCTTTTTTATGATGATAATAATTTTATTTCTTAATAAAAAGTAGCTCTATTATCTTCTATTTTAGATGCTTCTTTTAGCGCATTGTATACCGCAGTATTAACTTTACTTGCCGTTGATGTTTTCAGTGTATTTGCGTACGTACTGTAATTATCTAGTTTTGCCGCTTCTTCTTTTTTAGTAACGGAGATCATGAAAACTCCTGTTTCTCCTTCTATAAGTTGCGATGTTTCTCCTTCATTTAAAGAAAATGCAGTACCGATAACTAGGGGTTCTCTTCCCGCTCCTGGAATGGTAGGACTCTTCATTGTAATCGCTGAAGCTGAGGATTGGGTTACATTATTTTCTGATGCAAGCGTTTGCATAGACTTACTATTATTAAGACTCATGATTTGAGCTGCTTTACGCTTTTTTCTCAAAATTGGAAGAACTCGTGCAGAGGCTTCCTCTGTAGACATAAGTCCTTTTTTGTATTTTCTTGTAACTTGCACAATAGCGTAGCCATCGTTAATATTAAAACGCTTTATAGCACCTATTTCCGTGTCGCTATTAAAAGCCCATTGTACAATATTTCGTTGCGATGAAAGACCAGGTAGGTTTTCATCCAACGCCTTGATCTTATTAACTGGTCGCACTAGATATTCGCTTTCTTTAGCTAAATCTGTAAACTGCTGATCTCCATCAATAGCTCCCATTTCAAATTTTGTCGCTTCTGTGAATAACGAATTAACGGTTTCTTCTGAAGCTTCCACTTCTCGAGCTAAAGTTGCAATTTGAACAATGTCCTGCTTATCATCAACGCGAACAATATGAAATCCAAAATCGGTTTCTACAAGACCTATATGCTCTACCGGATTTCCAAATACAAAATCGTTAAACTTTGCAGTCATCTCTCCTTCTGTAAAGTATCCTAAATCTCCACCTCTTGGTGCCGAAGGTCCATCAGAGTTTTCTCGAGCTAATTCTGTAAAAACAGCATCCGCTTTTCTTGCTTCTATAAGTAATTCTCCAGCTATTTTTTCTGCTTCTTCTTTGGTTCTTGTAATATCAGGATTTGCTCGTTCCGCACCTGCATAAGTAACTAAAATATGACTTGCCTTGGCTGAACCGTTTGGCTTTTTACCCATCATTCGGAACACTTTGAAGTAATCTCCATCTCGGTAGGGCCCGTACATTTCATTGATATCCAAGGTCATCAATGTATCTGCCAAAATAGTTGGCGTAATATTTCTTTTGGCTTTATAGATGGTATCAAATTTTATGTCAGAGTTTAAATCCAAAAATTCCGCAACATCCTTGGTATTTCTAAAGCCTAATATGCTATCATTTTCTTCCGTATCCTCATTGTATCGAATACCGTCATTCAACAATTTGGTTATTTCGTCTTTGACTGCAGTTTCATCAGAAAGAGAAGGCTTTTCATTAAAGTACACGAACTGTATATCTCTAGACGCCTCCTGAGTGTACTCATCTTCATGTGCATTAATGTAATCTGCTATCTCCTTTTTAGTAACAACTATAGTACTATCAGGAATTGATGTATACGGCACGCGAACATATTGAATGTCTACTTTATCATTTGCCAATTTATAATCTAACTCTCCTTCTTTTAAGGTTGCTCCTACTCCAGCTTTAATAAGATTAAAATAGGTTTGTGCTTTGGCTTGCTCTATAATTGCTTCCTCCGTTTGAAGCCAAAAGGCATATTGTGTTGGGTCATTTACACTCCAATCTAAAACAGCTTCTCTAAAAATATATTCATCGAAAACTCCATTTTCATTTTGAAACTCTGGGTTTTGAGCATACGGAGTAAACTTTAAGAAATTTATGATTTGATCTTTTTCAATATCAATTCCTAAATCCTCAAATTGTTGACCTAAGATTTTATTACGCAATTCTCTATCCCAAACCTGATTCATTGTTTGCAATGATGAAGACCCTGGGCCAACATTTCTTGAAGCCACTTCTACCTTTCTACGAAAATCTTCTACTGAAATCTCATCTCCGTTGATTTCCGCTAATGCAGATCCGGTTTTAAAAGTTCCAGAACCGGTACCACCATCAATTGCTTGAGAAATTACGAATGCAAAAAGCGCCAACCCTATGATCAAAATCAATACCGTTGTTCGTTTTCTTATATTTCCTAAAATTGCCATTATTCAGAATATTTTAAATCAGTTTGCGAAATTACCATTTTCTTTGGTGTATTTAAAATTTTTATGCCCTTCAAATACAAGAAAATGAATCAAATAGTATTGTTTTGCTTCTGTAATCTCTAATGTCTAGTCCTCATTAACCACTTCAAGAGCAATAAGGTCTATTTTGGTGTTAGAAACCTCCAGAACTGTAAAATGAAAACCTTCAATTTTAATTTCGGAATCTTGCTCAGGGATATCTCCTGTATAATGCACAATAAGACCTCCTAATGTTTCGTATTCATCTCCTTCCGGTAGTTCTAACTTATAATTCTCATTCAGATAATCCACTTCCAAACGTGCTGAAAACTTAAACTGGGTCTCGCTAAGCTGTTCTTCATGCAAATCGGTCGTATCATGTTCATCTTCAATTTCACCAAAGAGCTCCTCTACAATATCTTCTACTGTAATAATCCCCGAAGTGCCACCATACTCGTCTAACACCACTGCGATACTTTTACGCTTTTTTGTAAGCACATTCAAAATGTCGTGAATTAGCATTGTTTCCGGCACAAATTCTACGGGTAGTAAAATACTTTTTACCGTTTTTGGCTTTTTAAATAATTCAAAAGAATGTACATAACCTATAATATCATCGATACTTTCTTTAAAAACTAAAATCTTAGAATACCCTGTTTGCGTAAATCTTTTTACTAAACTCTTAGGAGTATCATGCAATTCTACTGCTTCGATTTCTGTTCTAGGCACCATTACTTCTCTGGCCTTTACTTCTGAAAATTCTAAAGCATTTTGAAAGATTTGAATTTCGGAATCTAATTCATCTTCCTCTTCTACAGTTTCCATTTGTTCCGTAATGTAATCTCCCAGCTCAATTTTACTAAAAACCAATTGAACATCATCACTTTTGGTTCTAAAAAGCACACGAAGTATAAAATCCGATATCTTAATTACAAAATCAGAAATTACAGAAAATAATAGGTAAAAAAAGTACGCTGGAATCGCCAGCGTTTTTAATAAAGTATTCGCATATATTTGAAAGAATACTTTGGGCAAAAATTCGGCAGTAAATAAAATTACCAATGTAGAAATCAGGGTTTGACTTAAGAGGTTGAAATCTGTTAAAAGCGTATAAACAAAACCATCTGCAGATGGTATCAAGCTTAAAAACCATGCCACTAATAAATCTCCCATGAAAAGTCCATAGATTACTAAGGCAATATTATTACCTATAAGCATCGTTGCAATAAACTTGGAAGGCTTATGGGTTAGTCTTTGCAGTACTTTGGCTAAAAATCCTTCTTGTTTTTTTTCAATTTCAATATGAATCTTGTTAGCTGATATAAAGGCAATCTCCATTCCTGAAAAGAATGCTGACAGCACCAAACAAGTAATAATGATTAGTATTGAAGTTTCCACAATTAGTTCGGGTTATCCCGCTTACGTTTTTCAAACTTTTTTCGGTAGTTTCTACGAAAAAAAAACATCCCCAAAGATACCGCAGCGAAGAACATAAAAATATAGGTTCCTTGCCTTTCAATATTCCAAAGACTTATTATTTTGTATATGGAGACCACTGCTACAATCAAATATAAGTATTCTGTGTACTTTAAAACTTTGATCATTTTTGTTCTTCTTTAATTGCGATTAATCCTGTTGTTTTATGGGCATTTAGGAAATTAAAATCCTTATCGAAGTCCATCCCTACTCCACTCATTACTGTTCCTTCTTCAGGGTTGGTATAGGTAAACTCATTTTGCGTAAAGATCCATTCATTAATTCTATCATAATACAGTTGTGGCGTTTCTAGTATTTTACCATCATGTGTATGCACAACAACATTCCCTCTTAATTCTATTAATTTTGTTCTTGAATAACTTATACCATAATCGGCGGTAACCGTGCTTTTTTGCTCTTTTTCATCAAAGAAAACCACTTGCAATCCATCTGGAAAGGTCTGATGAGGAAACCTTTGATTTCCAAAATCCTCGCTCGTTGGTCCCGTTAGTACAATTATTTTTTTTGAAGTATCAGAATCTTCACTCTTCAACTCTTTGGTTCCTTCTGTATAGGTAAGCTCAAAGTTCTGTGCTACTCCTTTAGGATAAACCACTGAGGTAGCCTCGGTGCCTACTTTTTTATAGGTATCTGCGCATGAAAAAAAAAGCATTGCTATAATTCCTATAGCAATGCTCTTAAAGTTATTTTTTAAGACAATCCTCATTTATAATGCAGGCACTTTTACGCTACCTCCAACCCAACAGCTAAAGGAAATCGTTTGACCCGCTTTTCCAGAATTGAAAATATCGGTTTTGTTAGGAGCTTTAGCATTGTAACTTTTAGCCGCTTGAGCTGCTCTACCGCTTAATGATGGATCAACACGTCCAGCTCTTGATGCAGTATTAGCCGCTTTCCAATAGATAGCTCTTTTTGTAAATACATCATCTCCACATTGATTAGCACTACTTGCATATAAACTAGCTATAAGCAAATACGCTTTTCCATTTGCCGGATTCGCATCAATAGCACGTTGTGCATAACTTCTTGCTGTAGATTTGCTGCCTCTTCTATAAATCGTTGCAACCTTATATAAAATATTAGATTTTTTGTACGCATCTGTTTCCAATTCTACTGCTTTATTAAAGTCAGCAACTGCTCCTTTAGTATCTCCTGCTTTTTGCTTCAATGTACCTCCGTAAACGTAAGCATCTGCAGAAGGATCCAACGCCAACTGAGCTTCAAATAATTTTTGAAACAATGGATCGTCTGTACATTCTTTATTAAACATTCTTCCTACAGCACGTTTTACCCAAGTAACGTCTCCCTTTTTCTCTTCGAAATTCTTTTCGTATAAAGGAATTAGATTCTCACAATCCGCCAGTTTACCCAATTTAGAGTCAATACTTCCTGCAATTTGACCGTAAGATTTAGAGTTTACAGTAGCAACTCTTAATTGACGTTTTTCTTTTGTAGTCAACGTACCTGCCTCTTCTTTAGGTAACAACCTTGTTACTACTCCAGTAAGTTTTTTGTTTTCTTCTTCAATTTTTTCTCCTACCTCATCGTACAAATCAAAAACATCTTGCAACTCTCTATTTCCTTTTTCAAATTCATCTACTAGATTTGAGAAAAGTGTATAAATCGCCTTTGGATCTTTAAAATTCGTTCTATCTTTTTCAAAAGACTCGCTCAACATATTAAGAACTTCTGCTGGTGAAGCCATATTATGATCTCTCATCAACATTGCCTCTTTCGTGTGAGCGGAACCAAATGGATATCTTTTGGGGAAATATTTCATTCCATCTTTATAAAGTGTTAAGAGATCTTTTACAAAACCTTCTTTTTCTGCACCAGATGATTTTTCAATCTTATCTTTTAAAATTCGTTCTCCATATAAGAAATTAGCCCTGTTAATATCGGGGCAATTATCATAAACCATTTTCCATGGTCCATAAGCCGCATCATAATTTTTAACTTTTACGTGCTCTGAATATATAGAAAGATTGGTCATACATTCGGGGTTTTGAGCCTGAGCATTGCCAAAACTCACAACACCCAAAACTGCAATCACTATGTAGTAGAGTTCCTTTTTCATCTTGTTATGTGTTTTAAAGGGGTTAATTTACTAATTTTTTATCAATTTATTTTTCTCTTCTTGAACCATCTATCGTTTAAAGACAGACTAATATTTACTTGAAAATAGTTTTCTTCGACCAGATTAGCGTCTGTTGTTCCTCTTTTTCCGATTTCAAAACCAATATTTACATTAGACGTGTTATTGCCGAGTGGTAAACCAAAACCAAAAGTTATGCCAAAGTCATCTATTTCTTCATTATTCACTACCAATCCACTTTGTGCATATCGTATTCCTGCTCTGTAAGTAACCCGCTTTAGGTAACCAGAAAAGGAGCTGTAATCCGGTATAAAAAACCCTCCAACGCTAATATTTGATGCATTTTGGTAGACTACATTGCTTACAGGCAAAAAATCATTTGAAAAACCTTCTAATTCCTGAAAACTATATTCTGCTCCAAAAAACCATTTGTTAATTTCCCCAAGCCCGAGCCCCAAAGCATATGTTGTTGGCAGCTTAATATCTGTTCTTCTTAATCCAACTGCTTCCAAATCTACTTCCGAAACTTCTACGTCGGCACCATTTGTTAGTAAAAAAGAGCCTAATTCTGCCGTATTATCTGAACTTAAGTTGTCTTGAAGATCGGCAGTAAATGATGTTAGCAATTGTAATTTCTCACTTATTTTTGGTGTATAAAGCGCAGAAAAGCTAAAGCCCAAACCATTAATTCTTGAAGATCTTCTATCTAGAGTACCAAATTGAACATCTTCTACACTTTGCAGTCTTCTGTATTCTAAGGTTCCGAAATTAAAACTTGCGCTACCCCCAATACTGATATTTTTTGCTATTTGGTATCCTATGGCAAAGTATACATTATTAATACCACCTTCTCCTGAGAATACATTATTTACCAATTCTCCGTTGCTATTTTCAACAGTAGAAGAAAAATTGTACCCTACATCAGAAAAAGGAGTAATCCCAAATCCGATGCCTAATCCTTTACCTAACGGTAAGCCAATTGCCAAGTAATCTACATCCGTAATACTTGAATTTTCCTCCGCAGCTGAAGTTTCTAACGATATTTCCTGATGTGACGCTCCAATAGCATAGGTAGTTAGTAAAAGTTTGCCGTATGCCGCAGGGTTTTTTAGGTTTATCCGAATACTATCAGGAAAAATACTAAGTCCTCCCATCATCTGGTTTTCAACCGTTCTTCCTCTATTTAAATCGCCAATTCCAAAAAAAGAATAAGGAGAAACCGTACCTGTCTGAGGGGCCGGGGGGGCTTGAGCACATAAACCATAGGTCATCATACCCACCACTGCCATTAAAACTCGTTTTATCATTTACTGTTTATTGTATTCTAACAAATAATTAAGCCCCTGTAGAAGGAAATTAGAATTCGCAAATATGGTATTTTTTAGTCGTTTTGACAAAAATTGCGCGTCGCCGCCTGTTAAAATAACTGTTAAATCTTGAAACCGAGATTGATATTGTTCAATTACACCATCAATTTCCATACAAATTCCATTAATGACACCGCTATGCATACTACTTGCTGTAGAATTTCCGATAAAATCTATAACCTCATCTTTTTCCAATAATGGAAGACCGGAGGTTTGATTATGTAGGGCCTTATACCTCATATACAAGCCTGGAGCGATAGCACCACCTAAGTATTCTCCATAATCATTAACAATATCATAAGTAAGACAGGTTCCTGCATCGATTACCAAAGTATTTCGCTTTGGGTTTACATAAAATGCTGCCGTTGCCAAAGCAATACGATCTACACCTAAAGTTTGTGGTGTAGCATAAGAATTCTTAAAAGGAACTTTAGAAGTGTGTTTTAAAATATGAGTTTTGCAAAAAATAGAAAGTACTGCTATGCACTTTTGATCCAAATGCACTACCGAAGAAATAATGGCTTGATTGATATTCGGAAGTTTTTCGAAAAGTTTTTTGATGGTCCTTGAAAAATTAGCTGCTACAGTCTCTTCCCGAAAGACAATGCTATCTTTCTCAAAAACAGCTAGTTTGATAGTTGTATTTCCGGCATCAACAATTAAGTTCATGCTACAAAGGTGAGAAAATAAAAAAACAAATACCTTTTTTTACTTTTTTGTTGGTATATCCTAAATTTGAAATTATATTTGCTCCCGCTTTCAAAAGCTTGGTACCTTAGCTCAGTTGGTAGAGCAACGGACTGAAAATCCGTGTGTCCCTGGTTCGATTCCTGGAGGTACCACTTAAAAACCCAAGTCAAATGACTTGGGTTTTTTGTTTTATTCACTGTGTTTTTAAATATGCTCATTAGCCTTAAGCTAATTTTATTGTGCGTTTTAATCTAACCTGATTTTTTAAAGCTTCTCATATCGCCAACACTTTCTAATTTGTGCAGAATAAGACGAATTAAAAACATACATAACTTACAATTATGTTCTCTTACAACTTCTTGAAGCTTATCGATAACAAGCAGTGCCCGATCCCTATACTGCACCGCATGCTGTTTTAACGGAACTTCTTCCGTATATAGATTGAGCAGATACATTTTTAAAGTTCTAAAAATGTGTTTATCCTCCTCCTTTACCGATTTGATCAGAATATCCATTCCGTTAGAAAATTCGGTTCGGCCCCCGGTGTAGTCGTCAATCATGACGAGCATTTCTTCTTGTAGTGTCATATTTTAAATTTTGGTGTTGATCTCTAATTTACCTATAATTCAGGTGCAATTTCTGAACCACTCATAGGCAACCTCTATACACCAATAAGTTTTTTCGATATTAATTTAAAGAAAGTTCTGATATTCAAAAAAATACGATATCTAGTTGTTCATAGCCAAAATCTTAAACTTTAACATAAAATCCCGTTAACAATTTAAAATTACCCTTTTCTAATCTTTACTTTTAATCTATTAAGTATATTCATGAATAACCCTATACAACTATTTCGAGCGCTTGCCTGGTTATTTTTCCTCATATTTTTTTCGTGCCCTATCGCATCGTATTCACAATCTCCAAATCCAAAGGTTTCATTGATTATTGATGCAGATACTGCAAACGAAGTAGATGACTTATTTGCGATAGTGCGAGCAGTGGTAGAGCCAAAATTTAGGCTTTTGGGTATTACGTCTGCACAATTCCACACCTCTCCTTTGGCTAGTGACAACACTGTTTTAGAAAGTCAACACATTAATGAAGAAATTTTAAAATTAATGGACCGTCCTGGCATTGCATTACCTTTAGGGAGCAACACCCCAATTAACGATCGTAGTACACCTGCTAAATCAGAAGCATCAGACTTTATAGTTAAGACGGCACATCAAATGCCTCCTAAGCAAAAACTGCACCTTATTATTTTAGGGTCATGCACCAATGTAGCCTCCGCTATTCTTCAGGATCCATCAATCATACCTAAAATAAAGGTATATTATTTAGGATTTTGGCATGATGTAACCACAAATACGTATAATAAAAAAGAATTTAATTCTGGAAACGATCCTATTGCGGTAGAAGTATTGCTAAACACAGAAGACTTATTTTTTTCTGTAATGACGGCAACCACTAGTCAACATTTGACTTTTAAGAAAGCTAAAGTGGACCAATTTCTTAAGAAAAAAGGAGGTATTGCCGATTATCTGGTGTCTCGATGGGAGACATACCATCGTTGGTGGACCAAGGAAGATCCTCAAAAAAAGTCATGGATTATGTGGGATCTTGCCTTAATAGAAGCTCTAGCCCGTCCAGAATTGGCAACAACAAAGCACTTTAGTACTCCTGAAGAAAATGTAAAACGCTTCATTACCATTTATACCACCATTAATGTTTCTAAAATGAAAGCAGATTTTTGGCAAAGCATCTCAGAAATTTACTAACCAAAGTTTTTAATTAATACGTTATTGTGACCTATATTGATCTTACTACCACCCCAACAGATTTACAGATTTATTTAAGTAAAAAAAAGTGGCTCTTGGCGGAAGAGGACGTTATACATATTGAAAAACCTGGGGAAGGAAATATGAACGTAGTGCTCCGAGTAAAAACCAATCAAAGATCTTTCATTTTAAAACAGTCAAGACCTTTTGTTCAGAAATATCAGCAATTAGAAGCTCCCATAGCACGTATTGTTACGGAATATAGTTTTTACAGCACTATTACCAATACCACCTTTGCCACCTATTTCCCAAAGATTCTAGCATTCGATGAAACGGAATATCTCTTAATGCAGGAAGATTTAGGTCAGTGCGAGGATATGAGCTATTTGTATAATAACTCCTCATTTGAAGTAGAGCAGATGATTACCCTTACCCAAATTCTTCAGAACATTCATCAAACGAAACCCACTTTCGATTATCCAGAAAACAATGCTCTAAAATTATTAAATCATCAACATATTTTTATTTTACCCTTTTTAGAACAAAATGGTTTTGAATTGGATGATATCCAACTTGGATTGCAACGCGTCGCAAATCCCTTTAAAAAAGATAGTAACCTTAAAGCTGTGATAGCTAGTATTGGAAATAAATATTTACAAACCGGAAATGTATTGCTGCATGGGGATTACTATCCAGGCAGTTGGATGATCGCACAACAACAGTTATTTGTAATTGATCCAGAATTTAGTTTTATGGGGTTCGCTGAGTTCGATATAGGTGTAATGATAGCCCACAGTATTATGATCACCATGGAGGAGAATATTTCAACGACCATTTTCAATGCTTATACGGCCTCTTTAAACCATAAATTGACCCTACAAATAGCCGGAATAGAAATTATGAGACGTATAATTGGATTGGCACAACTCCCATTAACCCGAACCTTAGAAGAAAAAACGTATCTTTTACAAATTGCTAAAAAAATGATTTTATAGCACAGAAATATTCATATGCATAGAAGCACTATATATATAACTTTCTTTTTCGGGCTTACCCTTTTTTTAAGCATTTCTTGCAAAGAAACCAGCACTTCAGTAGTTTTAGTTGAACCCCAAACTTCCTCCTACGGTGTTGAAAATGTTGATTTAACCAAGGAAGAATATTATGACAAAGTTCTAGGAGCTCTTGTAGGTTCTGCAATAGGAGATGCAATGGGCTCCTCGACCGAAATGTGGAACAGAGATGCCATACAACTACGTTACGGATATATTCTTGGGCTTACAGATAACCTTCGTGAGCAATCTCCTGAAGGCCCATGGCAACATAACTTGCCAGCTGGCACTACCACAGATGATACCCGCTGGAAGTATTTAATGACACAATATATTGTAAATCATGGTAGGGAGATGAACGCTGCTAATTTTGCCAATTTTATCACCTCTTATTATACAAATAGTGTAAAAAATTTAGCTACCAATGACATTTTACGACAAACGGATGCTTTGGATACAAAAATCAAAAAGATTTATTGGATTAAAGAATGGGCTCGAGTAGCATTTGCGTTTCAAAAGGATCCAAAAGCATATCACGAAGCAAAAGATCGTTTTTATGGTGGTGAAATGTCTTGCGCAGGCTTGTTATACACTCCTATGCTTGGTTTGTTAGCGCAAAATGCAACTACTGCCTATACACTTGCTCATGACCACACTATGTTTGATATAGGCTACGCTAGAGATATTTCAAGTATTGCAGCAGCACTTTGTAATGTTGCGCTGCAAACAGATAGTATTGATGAAATCTTAAAAACCGTTCCCTTTGTAGATCCAGTCGGATATCAAGATAGTAGATTGGTGGGGCGCATTCCCCTAAATATAGCCAATGCAGCTGAAAACACGGTACTTACCGCATGGGAAATAGACGAAATCCCCCTTTTGGAATCACTGATACAAAATGATAGTCTATTACTCTTAAATTCTCCTAAAGGATTAAAAGTTAAGGTTCATAGGGATTCCCTACAACTTAAAATTCCATCTGGATTTCCGGAAAGTACCTTAGCTTGGTTTCAGCAAGAAAAAGTGTACCAAGCACTCGAAAAAGATCAAAAAACCATCGCTTTTCATTCAGGGGAAATTTGGCAAATTCTGTATACTGCATTAAAATTTGGTCGTGGAAATTTTACAAAGACCATGCAATTCATAATTAATTATGGGCGTGACAATGATACCGTTGCCGCGGTAGCAGGAATGATTTTAGGCGCTAAAGATGGTTATTCTGCTTTACCAGAGGAATTGAAAGTAACCGTACTTCAAATTAATCAAGAAAATTTAGGGATAGACCTAGAGGCTATGGCCACTGCTATTACCAATGTCAAATATCCCTAATTTAAAAAATTTAGGGTTTCCAGATCGATTTAACCTTAGCAATCTCAAAATCTTTCAATACCATTTCTTGTTCAGATTTGTTGGTGATTTCGATCGTATTATATGGTTCCTTAGGAAAAATAAGATCAGTCATAACATATTGCCCTTTGTTTAAGAAAACTTCGATAGAAGACCAATCTATAAATATACGCACCTCAAACGCTTTATCACCAAAATTATTTATAGGCATATAATGTACTTTGTTACCAAAAGCTTCATTAAAATCTGTTTCCCCTGAAGCGCTTCGATCCAGGGTAAATTTCCCTTCTGTTACATCGCATAGAAGCGACAATTTCTCTCCTAAACTATTTTTGAGCACTATTGTAAAGTTAGTCGAAGATGTTTTGAATCGTAATTCTCCTTGACTAATATCATCGGAAGGTAGCGTCATCTTTAGTTTTGGCGCTAATCGCACAACGTTTTTCTTTTTTGTTTCAAGCAGTTTTTCAATTTCCAAAACAGGATAATTTAATAAGGCATATTCGTTGTTGTTTTTGGATAGTGTTAAATTTCTTGGGAGCGTCATGGCACTCCGCCAACTTTTGGTAGGTGTATCGCGAGCATAATCCCAGTTACTCATCCAACCGATAAAAACGCGATCTGTATCAGGCAAATTGTTATAGGTAACGCCGGCATAATTATCAGTACCCCAATCCAGCCATTTTGGCTCTTTTTGATCCGAAACAAAGGAAGTTCCATCAAAATCGCCCACAAAATACTGAGTGCCACTACCTCCATTAGGAGCTCCTGGGTTTATACTTATAAGCAACACCCACTTGGTCTCATCTGTTCCTTCAACCTTTAGTTGAAATAAGTCTGGACATTCCCACACCCCTCCATGAGCTCCTTGCTCTTTTCCAAAATCACTCAAATATTCCCAATCAACAAGGTTTTTTGAACGGTAAATTTGCGCATGATCTCCTGCAACCAATGTAAGTATCCAAGAATTGGTTTTTTCATGCCAAAAAACTTTAGGATCCCTAAAGTCTTTCACTCCTTCATTTTTAATAACAGGATTGTCAATGTACTTTGTCCAATGTTCTCCATTGTCTAAACTATATGCAATTCCCTGAGTTTGAAAATCAGTTCTACCTGTTTGCTCACCTTCCATTAGATGATAAGTATAAATTGCAACCAGCGGAGGATTATCTATAGTTCCAAATCCTGAAGAATTCTGAGTATCAACCACAGCACTTCCTGAAAAAATTAATCCATGACTATCGGGATAAAGCGCAATAGGTTTATGCTTCCAATGCATTAAATCTGAACTTGTTGCATGCCCCCAATGCATTGGTCCCCAGACGATTTCTTCAGGATAATATTGATAAAATAAATGATAAACCCCCTTGTGATATACCAATCCATTAGGGTCATTCATCCACTTTTCTTTAGGAGAAAAATGGTATTGCGGGCGATAATTTTCTTGATGCCAGGCGATAGGATCTAGTTCCTTTTCGTTATTATGAATGATCTTATTTTTTTTGCATCCAAAAAAAATCACTCCAATAATTGCGATAATTATCCATTTAGCCATATCTATAATTTTTGATATTCGCTAAGATAACTCAATATATGCTTTCATAAAATTGTGTTATCAAAAGTATCAATTTGGAAGGTTATTCTCATAAAATGGTATCTTTACCTTCTGATTTTTATTTTATAAATGAAATTTTTTACCACTTTTATTGCTGTCTTTATTACCACATTATCTGTGTATGGGCAACGATCTATTGCCCAAACCTTGGACCAGTTTAATCGCAATAGTATTCCATATGCGCAGGCAGAAGAGTTAAGTTCGAATACAAAAATAATATTGCTCGATGCCAGAGAATTAAAGGAGTACCAGATAAGCCATTTACCAAATGCTATTTGGGTAGGTTATAACACTTTTGATATTACTAAAGTAGTGTCGAAACTCCCGAATAAGAAGCAAGAAATTGTTGTATATTGTTCAGTTGGCGTGCGATCTGAAGATATTGCGGAAAACCTTAAAACAAAGGGTTACAGCAATGTCAAAAACTTGTATGGCGGAATCTTCGAGTGGAAGAACAAAGGAAACATCGTTGTTGACACTTTAGGGAACCCTACTGAAAAAGTACATGCTTACAGTAAGCAATGGGCTAGATTATTGACCAATGGCGAAAAAATATTGAACTAAGATTGTGAATCATAAAAAAGAAAACCTACTTCTAATTTTTACTAGGAATCCAGAGTTGGGGAAATGTAAAACACGTTTAGCTGCAACCGTAGGTGACACATCGGCTTTGGAGATTTATAAATTTCTTTTAACGCATACAGTGAAATTCACAAAAAATTTGGAGGCAACCAAGCGGGTATATTACTCCGAATATATATGGGAAAATGATATATGGGATAATACAGTTTATGAAAAAAGGCTTCAAGAAGGTAGGGATTTAGGAATTCGAATGGCCAAAGCTTTTAAAACAGGATTTGAAGAAGGTTTTAAGAAAATCATAGTTATTGGAAGTGACATGTACGACCTAAGCACTCAAGATCTTCAGGAGGCTTATAATGCCTTGGATACGAATGATTTTGTAATTGGTCCTGCGGAAGATGGTGGGTATTATTTTTTAGGAATGACGGTTTTTACTCCTAGTCTTTTTGAACAAAAAGAATGGGGAACAGCAACAGTTTATGTAGATAGTTTAAAAAATATATCGGCTAAAAAAGTGAAAAAATTTCCAATAAAAAATGACGTTGATCTCTATGAAGACGTAAAAGATATAGCTGCATTTCAACCCTTTTTAGAACACATAAAATTATGACGGTTAAACAATTAGAAGAATCTACAACCTATCTCAAAAACAAAGGTTTTGATAGCCCAGAAATCGGTATTGTTTTAGGCACAGGTTTGGGGAAATTGGTTGATGAAATAGAAAATCCAATTGAAGCACACTACAATCATATTCCCTTCTTTCCACTTGCAACGGTAGAATTTCATACTGGCAAGTTAATTTATGGCAGTATTGCGAATAAAAAAGTGGTGGTCATGCAAGGAAGGTTTCACCTCTATGAAGGTTATGACCTCCTCGACGTAACATATCCTATTCGTGTAATGCACCAATTGGGTATAAAAAAACTATTTATCTCTAATGCGGCAGGAGCTATAAACTTAGATTATCGCAAGGGAGATATTATGCTTATTGAAGATCATATTAACTTACAGGGAGGCTCCCCGCTAGCATTTAAAAATGTTAGTGAATTTGGAGATCGTTTTGTTGACATGTGTGAACCTTATGATCTGGAAATGCGCCGAAAATTAGAAAACATTGCAACAAGAGAAGGTATTACACTGCAAAAAGGTGTTTACATCTCTGTTGTAGGACCACAACTTGAAACTAAGGCCGAATACCGAATGCTTAAAATCATGGGTGCCGATGCTGTAGGAATGAGTACTGTACCTGAAGTAATTGTCGCTAATCATTTACGACTACCTATCGTAGCTGTTTCAGTTTTAACCGATGAATGTGATCCTGACAATTTAAAACCTGTTGATATTCAGGAAATTATTTCCATAGCAGGCAACACAGAACCAAAAATGATTGTCTTATTTAAAGAATTAATAAAAGAATTATGAGCTATTTAGATGCAACCACAGATTTATATAAAGACGCAGCCTTAACTCCAGATGTTGGATTATGCTGTACTACCAACCCTATTTGGCAGTTTCCTGGATTGTCGATCCCGACAATTATGCAAGAGATGAATTATGGGTGTGGCAGTACGGTATCTGCCCAAGACTTAGTGAACAACCCTAAAGTATTATACGTAGGTGTAGGTGGCGGAATGGAACTGCTTCAATTTGCTTATTTCTCTCGTCAAAAGGGAGGAGTTACTGGGGTTGATGTAGTAGATGAAATGTTGGAAGCCTCTCGACAAAATTTTAAAATTGCCGAAGAGGAAAACGATTGGTTTAGTAGTGATTTTGTTAATCTAGTAAAAGGAGATGCTTTAAACCTTCCAATCGAAGATGAAAGTATTGACGTAGCAGCGCAGAATTGCTTATTCAATATTTTTAAAGCCGAAGATCTTAAAAAAGCAATTGCAGAAATGTACCGTGTATTAAAACCTCATGGTCGATTGGTAATGAGTGATCCAACCTGTGAACAACCCATGAATGAGACACTTAGAAATGATGATCGCTTGAGAGCGTTATGTCTTAGTGGTAGTATTTCAATAAAAGAATATGTAAAAGCTTTAACTGATGCAGGTTTTGGAACTATTGAAATAAGAGCTCGAAAATCATACCGTGTGTTAGCACCCAATCAATATCCAACTGAAGAGTTAATTTTTATTGAATCGATTGAGGTGGCAGCGATTAAAGATCCTATGCCAGCAGACGGACCTTGTGTTTTTACAGGTAAAACCGCAATTTACTACGGGGACGAAGAATACTTCGATGATCAAAACGGACATGTGTTATTGCAAAATCAACCGCTAGCTGTCTGTGATAAAACAGCTGATGCATTGGCCAAAGCAAACAATCAGATTCACGTAAGTGATAGTACCTGGCATTACGATGGTGGAGGGTGTTGCTAAACAACGCAATCCTAGATTCGAGTTTAACATATTAACTTGGTAAGCAATTTACATTACGTACGTCCAATGTATTGAAATTGGTAAGTATGTTAATGCAACTCGTATTCCTTTAATTCATGCAATTTATGGTACATACTTTGTATTCTAAAAACTATAAACTTCAAATTCTATCCAAAATGAATATCCTACTGATAAGTCTATCGGCCATTTTGATGTGGTCATGTGGCGATATAAAAACGAAAAAAGATACCGCTACGGAAAGCAATGCTCCTACTGAAGAAGTTGCCCCCGAAAAGGTTCATATAGTAGAAGATGATGTTCAAGATCATCTTGCGGAAAGCATTAAACGTGAAGAAAATATTGAAACAAATAAGGAGGATAATTCTGAGGAGGATGATATAGGACAATCTTCAAAAGATACAACGGAAAATTTAGAGATATCCGATGTTATTGAAAACACTCCAGAAACTTCCACCACCCCTAAAATTGCCGAAGAAACAGAGAAAATAGAAGTTGTTGAAGAAACTCCCGAGGAGGTAACAACGAATGCGGAAGGGGAACAAATTGAGAATATAGAAAAAAAGATCGTTAAAACAATTGATCATACGGCGTGGAATACGCTTTTAACCAAATATGTGCAAAATAACGGAGATGTTGATTATAAGGGATTTGCCAAAGATGTTGATGCCCTAAATTCGTATTTAACATTGCTAGCAAACAATAAGCCACAGGATGATTGGAGTAAAAATGAAAAACTTGCTTTTTATATCAACTTATATAATGCCGCCACGGTAAAATTAATTGTGGACAACTATCCCGTAAAAAGTATTAAAAATATTAAACGCCCTTGGGGATCAAAAGTAGTAACTTTGGGTGACGAATTAATTTCATTGGGAGATATTGAACATAAAATTTTAAGAAAAATGAATGAACCTCGAATTCATTTCGCTATCAATTGTGCATCTTTTTCTTGTCCTAAATTAATTAACGTTGCTTTTACTGCCCAAAATATGGAACAGCAATTAGAAGCAGCAACCAAGGATTTTATAAACGATCCTACCCGCAACAAAATAGCTACAGAAAGAGCTCAACTATCCGAAATATTTAAATGGTACAAAAAAGATTTTATAACTTCAAATAGTGCAACCGTATTAGAATACATTGATCCGTATACCGATGTATCTTTACAAGCGAAAACCAAAGTTGATTATTTAAAATACGACTGGAATTTGAATGAGGCAAAATAAAAGCCAAACTATTAGTATCATCATTCCGGTGTTGAATGAGGAAAATTGTATTGGAGACTTGCTAAAGTATCTAAACAAACACGCAACTCCTAACATTCTTGAAATCCTTGTGGTAGATGGAGGCAGTACCGACAAAACTGTACAAATAGCTTCAGAACATGGTGCTATAGTATTGCATTCAGATAAGGGAAGGGCTAAACAAATGAATTTTGGTGCCCAGCACGCCAAAGGCAGTATCTATTATTTTTTGCATGGAGATACGTATCCTCCTGATAAATTTGACATTGCTATTGTTAAAGCGGTGGAAAATAACATTCCAACCGGTTGTTTTCAAATGAAGTTTGATAGCAATAATTTGTCTCTATATTTATTAGGGTGGCTCACCAAAATAAATCACCCTATATGCCGGGGGGGTGACCAATCTTTGTTTATTACCTCAGATTTATATGGAAATAGTGGTGGATTTAATGAAGCATATATTATTTATGAAGACAACGAGTATATTAGCAGATTGTATAAAATAGCTCCTTTTAAAATATTACCTCTAAAAGTACTTACCTCTGCACGAAGGTTCGAGCATATTGGAATACTTCGACTACAATACCACTTTGGAGTATTGCATTTAAAAAGTTTTTTTGGTGCCACTCCGCAAGAACTTTACAACTATTATGACAAGAAGATTTCTACCTAGAAACCAACAATCGCTGCTTCCAAAGAATTCCTATCTTTGAATAGTTTAATAGATTTCCCATGAAAACCAAAAAAATCCTAATTACATTTTTGTTTCTTTCGGTTCTAATATCGTGTAAAAACACTCCTGAAAGAAAAACATTAGAATCTAGCAACGAAGAACCAATTACCACTGATCTGGCAAAGGTTCCCGACAGTTGGATCAACAAACGTGTAAAAAATGCAAAATTAAAACTCGAAAAAAGCGAAGCTGGCAGTATCGTATGGAATGCTATGGAAGCTCATGGTGGTCTAGATACATGGTATAAAAATGGCCCCGTTTCTTTTCAGTTCTATTACAATCCCTTGGATGGCGGAACACCAAGAAATACGCATCAGATTGTTGATACATGGAGCAGTCGTGCACGTCATAAGAAAGTTGTAGATACTACCGCTCAATATGGTTGGGATGGGAAAGCTGCATGGGTACGTGCCGCAGATAGTACCGCTTTTCCGTATAACACTCGATTTTGGGCTTTAACACCCTATTTTTTCATGGCACAACCTTTTGTACTTGATGGCCAAGGAACAAACTTAGAAGTGTTACCCCAAGAAATATATAAAGAAACAAATTATGATGTTGTTAAGGTTACCTTTAATGAAGGTACTGGTGATGCTCCTGACGACTATTACGTTTTGTATTTTAATACAGAAACGCATCTTCTAGGTGTTATTCGATATGTGGTTTCGTATCCAAAATATTTTAAGAAAGGAGAACATACTCCGGAAAAATTTATGGAATTATATGGGAAGCAGACCGTTGAAGGGATTGTCCTTCCAGAACGTTATCAAACGCATTGGTTATTAGAAAATAACATGCCCGGAGAATATATTACAGAAATCACATTATCAAATGTAGGCTTTAAACCCAATACGGTAGATACTTTTTTTAATGTTCCCGAAGGTGCTACTGTACTAGAAGGTTTGTAACATAGGCTTTTTCACCAAAGAAAAACATGACGCTCTTGAGCTCCTTTCGGGTTTATTTTTTTGGTTTCTCCTGATTTTCAAAATCCAACAATAGTCCTTGGGCAATCCAATTCGCCAATGCTTGTCGATTATCAGGATTTAAAATTCGCTTCTGGTCTTTTTTGCTTTTAATATTTCCCAATTCAATATAAGCCATGGGTGCTAATGTGTTTTTAACTAAATACAAATCACTTCGATCCGAAAACGTACCGGTATAGTTCCGATTAGGCTGAAACTTCTTATACTTTGTCTTAAAAGTCTGATGTATACTTTCTGCTAATTTTTTACCATTTTTACTTTTCTCATGATGGTAAAAAAATACGTCAATATTTTCGCCCTTACTGCGACTATCTACGTGAGTAACTAAGAGTCTTTGGTAGCTTTTCGAATGTTGCAAATACAACTTATTTACAACTTCCACACGCTGCTGTAATCGTTTAAGCTGATTTCTAGGTATCACTTTATCTGGATAAACAACCTCATCGTAATCAGTCACCAAAGCCTTTTCGTCTCGAATTCCATCATCTCCATCTCTAACAATAATATACACTTTAGCTCCATGAGATAACAATTCTTTCGCCAACCGTAGGGTGACATCATAGGCGTATTCATCTTCGGCTATTATTTTATCCTTATACACTTCAATTGCTCCAGGATCAGGACCGCCATGTCCCGAGATAAGATAGTAAACAGTCCCATCTAACCGTTTGCTTTTTGGAACAACGAAGGCGAAGTCTTCTCCAAAAATTGGATATTCCTCACCAGTTGCCAATGTTATTTCTCTTCCCATTTTCGAGGTAGCATCGGGTGCATCCGGGAGCACATACGACTTTCCCTCAATCAACAAACTGCTATTCTTAATATTGTCTTGATTGAGCGACACAAAATCTTCATAGTACTTTACAGGATCTATTCCTTGCTTTCTTAAAATTGAGTAAATTCCATCTCCACGCTCTGCTACAACGGTAAGTAACGAGTCTTGAGCATTCAATGAACCCGATATAACGCCAATAACCCAGAGTAGTAAAAAACAACCTCTTTTTGTTAATATTACCATCATATTCAAGAAATTACTGGTTTAGAAATACCGTAAACACTTACAGTATTACAAAATTAAACAACTCTCAAGGTCATATAATTATCCCCAATAATTTATTTAACTAAGTTTTCAACAATTTGGGACATTTTTATTTCATCTAAACTATCTTGTGATAAGCAATAGAAACCCTAACTTAAGTTCATAATGGCTGGAAAAATACAAACCAATGGCATGGTATTTACCGATATTCATGGAAGAGAAATGATACTCCGAGGAATTAATTTAGGAGGGTCATCTAAAATGCCTTTCTCGCCTTATACTGTTTCCCATATTAAAAAGGGTTTTTATGAAGCTCAAAAGGTATCCTTTATCGGAAGACCTTTCCCTCTAGCTGAAGCAGATGAGCATTTTAAACGTTTAAAAACCTGGGGGTTTCATTGCCTTCGTTTTTTGGTTACTTGGGAAGCTATTGAGCACGAGGGACCAGGAATTTATGACGAGGATTACCTCGATTATCTCCACGCTCTAATACACAAGGCGAATACTTATGATATAAACATTTTTATAGATCCTCATCAGGATGTTTGGAGCAGATTTACTGGAGGTGATGGTGCTCCTTTATGGACTTTAGAAAAGGTAGGTTTTATTCCAGAAAATTTTGACGCTTCGGGGGTTTCTTTTACCCATAATATCATGGGAGATCCTTATCCTAGAATGGAATGGTACACGAATAACTTTAAATTTGCCGCTGGAACCATGTTTACATTATTTTGGGGCGGAAGTAAATTCGCGCCTAAAACATTTATACAAGGTATTCCTGTACAAGAATATCTCCAGTCCCATTATATAAATGCTTTTAAGCATCTGGCTAAAAAGTTGGTTGACTTACCCAATGTTATTGGTTATGAAACCATGAATGAACCTGCTACAGGATTCATTGAAGCGGAAGACATTAATTCATGGATTGGAGAATATGGAATAGGCTATACACCTACCCTTTGGCAATCCATGCAATTGGCTTCCGGTGTACCACAAGAAGTTGAACTTTGGGAATATACTGCCGCCTCCGGAATACGACCAAAGTCTGAAAAAATATGGAAAAATCTCAAAAAGGTAAAGGTATGGAAAGATGGGTATACCGATATATGGAGGGAAAACAAGGTTTGGGAGTTCGATGCAAAAGGCACTCCCAAATTATTAGACGCGCATTATTTCAAAACCGTTAAAGGAGCATTTCTTGAAGATCATTTTAAACCTTTTGCACAGCGGTTTATCAATGCGATACGAGAAGTATCTCCAGAAGCCATAATCTTTATTGAACCACCTATCGGCATGCCGCTGCCCAATTGGAAGGAAAACAAACCTCAAAACGTAGTTGATGCTAGTCATTGGTATGATATTCACGCACTGTTTTCTAAAGAATATGATCCTGAGTTTACCATTAACCACTATACCAAACAACCTTATTATGGTCTGGAAGCAGTTGAGCAATCTTTTGAAACCCAATTAAACCAGATCAAAGCAAAAACGGAAGATCGCATGGGTGCAATTCCAACATTAATTGGTGAATTTGGTATTCCTATGGATTTGGCACAGGGAAAGGCATATGATACAGGAGAATTCAACATTCATATTAAGGCGCTGGATGCTTATTTCAGAGGGATGGAAAAAAATCTTTTAAATTACACACTGTGGAATTATACTGCAGACAATACAAATGCCAGAGGAGATCAATGGAATGGAGAAGATCTCTCAATTTTTAGTAAAGACCAACAAAAAAATCCTTCCGATATACATTCGGGAGGAAGGGCATTAGCTGCGGTTGTAAGACCCTACCCTATGAAGATTGCGGGAAAATTACTTTCATATCATTTTAATCTAAAAAAGAAATACTTCACTATGAAATTTGTATCAAATCCTTCGATCGAAGCACCTACGGAAGTTTTCATTCCTAGCTATCAATTTCCTGATTACAAAGTAAGTATCTCCAAGGGTACATTTCGAAAAGACAAGACGCAAGAACGATTATTAATTTACCCCACAACTACTGCAGAAACACTTGAAATATCAGTATACGAAAAGCGTTAAAAATATTGCCCAATTCCAAACACAATGCCCCGTTCCGCATCTTGTGTTATTCCATAACCATAATCAACTCTAAGAATAGCATTAAAAATCCGTTTGTGAATAAATCGCAAACCAACGCCAGGGTATATTCTTAGGTTTTGCGAATCTCCAAAATCCCCAAAGTCACCTCCCGGATTTCGCCATGTACCACCATCTACAAATACATTTCCCTGTAATACAAACCAATCTTTATCTACGAATGTATGTCGGTATTCCGTATTCAATACAATAGCCGCTGTTCCCCGATCTATAGTATTTCCTACCCCTCTTATGTTCAAGTTATTATCTACAGCGAAGGGTGCAAAAGGTGAATCACTATTTGTAGCAAATCCTACGTGAAGTCTATTTGCCCAATTGCCTCTTTCTCCAACGCGTTTAAAATGCTTAAATGTATTGAACCAAATAAAGAATGTAGGCAATCGTTCGTCAGAACTTTCAACATATTGAGTGTTCAAGGTACTTTGAAAACCCTCTAAATAATGATAGTAGTATTTGATATTATCAAATTGGTAAATAAACTTATATAAATATTTGTCAACCACAAGAGCCAAGGGAACATCCTCGCTTGTTGCACCAAAAAGAAACTCATAATCCTCTGTAAAAAACGTTGCTCCTAGCTCGATTCTATGATTAAAATTAAATTCATACAATCCAAGTAACTCATAAGAGGTGTTGTTGTATTTATACTCGGCCGTGGCATTTTCAAAAAAAACAGGTTCTTGGGTGGTGAGATCTTGATAACTTAAGGATAGTCCTAGTTTTTTTCCTAACAAATAGGGAGCCCTAATATTTATACCATACGAATCAAAAATATCATGTTGATAGAATCCTCCCAAAGTAATATTTCTTCCCAGCAAATTAAATTCCTGTAAGCCTAACCTAAAGGCTATTTCCTCATTGGTAGAACTGTAAACGTTAGCAAATGGGATTAATGTAAAATTCTCCTCAATGTTATAAAATACGTTATAGCTATTTTCTTCATTTGCAGGGAATACCTGAAAATACGCATGTGCTACAGAAGGTAGTCGTTGTAACCGCGCAATGTCTTGTTCAAGAGCAAGGGAATCTAATACATCACCAGGTTTTACTCTTGCAATTTGTCTAACAAAAGAGGCTTTTGTTCGCTTATTCCCTTGTACTTTTATATCTATAACTACGGGCTTTTGGGCGTACCCAAAAGTTGCCATAAATATAAATAGCAAAGCAAAACAACCCGATTTCATAGCATAGCTTCTTTTATGAAGGTTCTCAAAGATAGGTAACCCTTATCTAAAATAGGCTTTTCGCTTTACTAAATTTAAAAGTGTCTAGAATCTATAGTTCAAATGGAATTTCAGAAATTAGGTTTACCCAACTATCTTCCGTTACGCCAAGAAGTACAAAATTGTATGGGGTATTAAAGTCGAGATCAGGTGGTGTTTCTTCCGTAATATTCAAAACAACATTATCTAGTTTATAGTACTGAAAATTTCGTTCGAAAGTATAGGTCCCTGATAGTAGCTCTCCATTTTCTTCTGTAACTGCATGAAAATAAATCACAGAATCGGTAAAAGAACCATCCTCCCATTCAAAAGCTGGCATATTACCCATAGTATTATCTACCATAACGTTATCAGTTAAGTATTCCGTGGGTGCCGTAATTTGTTTCAATCGAACCGGGTTTGCAATATGAATTTCTCCGTTTTCTTCAAAAATAGCTACTACCCATTTCTCCTGTGTGGGTCGAACCTCGTAACGTAATAAATAACCATTTAAAAAGTCGTCTAAAGGCGGACTATTGATTTCTGTATAATTATTAAAATCATTTTTATCCTGCGTTATATTTTCCGTACCAAATATTCGAATATTAGTAACACCAGGCCTTGGATACAAATAAATACTCACAACATTTGGGTCTCTGTTACTGGCGGCGCAGGCAATTACATTATCAATAACAACTTCACGGTCTAACAATAGATTAGCTAAAACAACTGTTTCTTGAACTTCTTCTGCTGTTTCTTCAGAGGAACAACTGAGCAGAAAAAAAACGCTTAATACAAATACAATCTTTCTCACCTTAAAACAATTTATAATGATCTCTTATCACCTTCTCCACTGGTTTATTTTGAGGGGTAAATCTATTATCATTTAAGCCTCCAGCATTTTCATGATGTATAAACCATTTCCAAATAAAACCTCCTGCAAACCAATCTTCCTTCCAAAATTCTTCAAACAATGCCTTTGTAGCATTGGATTGAGCATCAAAATTAACCGCCACGTTATTCCGATCTGCTAACCAGGGTTTCTTTGCGGTATAATCGGTACTCCGGTAACCAAATTCGGTAAAAAGAACTGGCTTTTTTAGTGTTCGACTGAGTTGTTCAATTTTTTCTTTGTGTGGTTGCCAACCTGCTTGCAGTTGCGATAGCGATGGGGTTTTTTCTTCAGATAATGGAAAGTAGGCATCTATGCCAATGTAATCTAGTTCTCCCCAAAACGGAGTTCTTGTAAATTCATCCCAGTTAGCGGCGTAGGTTAGTTTTCCTGAATAAACACTCTTTATTTTGCTAATAAGCTTTGTCCAAAACTCAGGTCTGTTTTTTGTAAATTGTTCCAATTCGGTGCCAATACAAAAATATTCGCTTTCCGTTTCCTCAGCTAACCTTGCATATACAAGGATAAAATTTTCATAAGAAGTTTCCAGTTTTTTCCAATCTTCTTCGGCTTCCATCTTTAAGTGGCCGGTAAATATCCCTCTCCAAATCCAAATTTGTGGCTTCACCATTACAGCAATGCCATTCTCATGCAACATTGTTATATACTGCCTAGCTCCAGATCTGGTTTCGCCATACCATTGACGCTGTGTATTGAATATTATTTCAGGAGAATTTACATCTCTAATAAAACCAAATGGCATTACAGCAGCATGACTCGCATTAACTTCTAAAACTGGATTGATAGCTTTCTGGGTCACCTCTTCTCGGGAGCTTACAAAACTTATTCCATTTACTTTTTTGTTTTCTTGACCACTACACGAAAGCTGAATTAAAAATAAAAAAAGGAGTCCTATTTTTTTCATATATGAAAATATTATAAGACTCCTAAAATACATTATATGTCGTTATATTAGATTACAAAATTGCTCTTAATCCTATATTATAACTTTCTCCTAAACCAGTATTATCTCCACGTACAAAATTGGTATACAAGAATTCTAAATTCAATTCTTTACTCAACTGAAACTTTACACCTCCACCAACGGCTGTAAAATTCTGTGTAAAATCATTTCCAAAATCTAAAAGTTGAGAATGCTGCAATAATCCCGTAATCGTAAAGTTCGAACTTGGGAAATAACTGAACACTACCGCAGGGATTAAACGTAAACTGTTGTTCGCAAAACTTCCGTCAATCTGATTCCCGTTAGCATCAAATTCTGCCTCTGATCCAAAACTATATTCTGTATTAAGTTCTGCAAAAAACTGCCATTTATCTCCTGGAAAAACATAGTCAAAAAAGTATCTGTTCTGCCAGATAAAAGAATCCTGCGCTAAGAAGACTCCATTTTCAACTTCATTATCCAATAAAGGAATAAACAACGCAGTTTGATACGATAAACTCTTTGATAGTTTCGGAAAAGGCACAATCCGTATAGAAGGTGCAATATGCGTTAACCCTGATCTAGAATTTTCATCTCCAGAAAAGTTAAACACATCAAATATCCCTTGATCACCAACGGTATTCGATCTAAATTGTGCAATTAAACCAATATTAATATCTCTTTCTCCTATGGCGCCAACACCAAAAAAAGCTTCAAACGTAGTGGTAAAAAAGTTTTCTCTTGGAATATCTCCATCTACAAAAGTACTTTCTGTTTGGGTAAATAAATTATTGAAAAATTTAAGATCAACTTGTCCTTTTCCTATTAATTTGGAAGGTGTGAATTTTTGAATGTTACTTCGTCCGTCATCCTGATCCGTATCCTGATCGTCTTGCGCCAATACTGGTGCTGTTATAAATAAGAAAAGTAATGCGTATACGTAATTTTTTAATGTTTTCATTTTAGATGTTGTTTTTAACTATTTTATTGTTTTTTATTTTGAATCATTTAAAGTCCAGTCATAGGAATAGAAGGAAACTTTAGCTTTAGTCGGAATTTTTTCAGTTTTATACTGATTTACAAATTCTATATAGCTTTTTCCTCCTCTTTTGAAATCTTCTGGGTACCATTCGAAAATTTGAGATAACTGTACTCTGTTTTTATTTACCCTTATAAAATCTGAATTATTAAGTGCTAATTTGGTTTGTTTCTCCAATTGAGCATCCAAGGATCCAGGCATATATGCGGTATTAATTATTGGTGGGCAACCCAAACCTGCGCATACCAAAACAAAATGAAAACGAGCTTCGTTGGGAAATTTTGCACGTAACAGTTTGTTTTCAATATCATTTAATACAATATTTTCTCCTCCTATACTATGCTTTGTTTTATCAAAAAAGCCTTTGATGTCCAGAGGACGTTTTACTGGATATTTATCAACTATACCCTTAATTACAGTCAAATTATAACCGTTAATCCAAAAAGCCTGATATTCTGCTTTGTTTGAAACGGAAACTCGTATCCCTTCGGCAAGTGTTATTAGTTCATTAAGTTCTTCGGGATTGTTTTTTATGTCTCCATAAGCTACCCTGCCGTTCTTGACATAATTTTTAAAGAAAGTGTCTGCTTTTGCAAAAAAACTTGCAGTATCTTGTCCATAAGAATTTGTAAAAACTAAGGTAAAAACGATTGCTATTTTTAAAATATTTGTTTTCATTATTTTCGATTTGTATGTGTTAGACTGTCGCTTAGGTCGCAAGTAATCTTACTACCCTACAAAATGCAATTTTTTTTATGATTTATTTAAGAATATCATAATCAGCGAGTTAGAAGTACGGTATATTCTAAAAACCTTACATTAATTTTTACTATTTAAAATACTTCTAAATAAAACATTTCGATTAAGTTATTATATTTAAGGGCGACCTATTCGCAGTCAACTGATACAAACAAATGGAGAATATTGTTATTATAGGAAACGGTGTTGCCGGTATATCTGCAGCACGCCATATTCGAAAACTTTCCGACAAAAGAATTATCATAATTTCTGCCGAGACCGACTACTTTTTTTCAAGAACAGCACTTATGTATGTGTATATGGGACACATGAAATTTGAGCATATCCAACCTTATGAAAATTGGTTTTGGGAAAAAAATAGAATTGACCTTATTAGAGGTTATGTAACGGAAGTAAATCACACTGAAAAGAAACTTAAAGTAGAAGGTTCTCGAGATATTCAGTATGATAAACTTATTATAGCCACAGGTTCTAAGCCCAATAAATTTGGATGGCCAGGACAGGATTCGCATGGGGCCCAGGGCCTATATTCTAAACAAGATCTTGATTTACTCGAAATTAACGCCCCAAATGCAGACGTTTGTAAACGGGCAGTAATTGTTGGAGGAGGACTTATTGGTATCGAATTGGCAGAAATGCTACGTAGCCGTGATATCCCAGTAACTTTTCTTGTTCGCGAATCTAGTTTCTGGAACGGAGTATTACCGAATGGGGAATCAGCCTTAATTAACGAGCATATTTTAGAACATCATATTGATTTAAGATTAGCCACCAATATGAATGAAATTATTGCTGATGAAAACGGAAGAGTAAAAGCAGTTACAACAGATAAAGGGGAAACCATTGCCTGTGATTTTGTAGGACTTACAGCCGGAGTATCTCCAAATGTAGACTTTCTGAAGGATTCTGGTATTGAAATAGGGAGAGGTGTAAAAGTAAATCGTTTTTTAGAAACCAATATCAAAGATGTTTATGCCATTGGAGATTGTGCAGAACAGCATGAGCCAATAGGTAATCGAAGACCAATTGAAGCGGTATGGTATACCGGGCGTATGATGGGAGAAACGGTTGCGCAAACGATTTGCGGAAACCGGATCGAATACAAACCAGGGCATTGGTTTAATTCTGCAAAGTTTCTAGATGTAGAATATCAGACCTATGGTTGGGTTTTTGCCGGCCGTGGCAGAAAAGATCATGAAGAACATTTTCATTGGAGACATGCTACAGAAAAAATATGTGTTACCGTAGCCTATCATAAGGATAGTAAGCTCTTTTTAGGGATCAATACCTTTGGTATTCGTATGCGCCATGAGATATTTGATCGATGGTTAACAGAAGCAAAGGATGTTAATTACGTGATGGAGCACTTAAAAGATGCCAATTTCGATCCTGAATTTTATGCGCAATATGAGCATGAAATTGTTTCGAAATTCAATTCAGAAACCGGAACTCAAATAAAACCAAAGAAAAAAAGTTGGAAACGAATTTTTCAAACGACATAAAGATTTATAGAAAATATGAGTACTTACGATAGAAGTATGGCCTTAACGGGTCAGCCGCCAAAAAAACTAAATAAAGGACAAAAAATTTCAGCATTAATTGGCACTGTAGGTTTGGGGATTATGCTCCTTGCCGCCTTTAATGTAGAATTTCCAAATAGAGCATTGTGGTTATTTATTGCACTCTCGTCAATTATGGGAGGTACTATTTGGTATGCTAAGGCGTCCTATGGACACAAGGTAAAGGGAATAAAGAATGATGGTGTTTGGTTTAAATCATTAAGCAACAAAGGTTTAATGGGTTGGCTAGCTGGAATTGCTTTAACAGGTTTCTACATCATCCTTTATTTTTATCCGGCTTATTTAGGTTTGGTAAAAGATGGTCCAAATAACGGTGTTATAGCACTTTTCGATCCCTTTAGCAGACTCTTAAGTGGTAACCCAGCAAGTCAGTGGTTTGTTTACGGAACCTTATATACGGTGGCCGTTTTAGCCTTTGGCATTAAATTCATGTGGAAATATCGACACAATAGATATGAGTTGGTGCGTACAGGTAGTGTAATGTTCTTTCAAACGGCATTTGCTTTCTTAATTCCAGAGTTTATGGCTCGTTTGAATAGTGATACATTTTCATTGCCATATTATAACTTCACAAAAATGTGGCCATTAGATAATTATCATTTTGAAGGGTATCGGGTAAAAAGCCTTGTTACAGCTGGAGATGTTGGATTGGGCTTATTAATTTTTGGGATCGCTTCTATTTTTATCATTTCGCCCATATTAACTTTTAAATATGGTAAGCGTTGGTACTGCTCATGGGTTTGTGGTTGTGGAGGGTTAGCCGAAACCATTGGAGATCCTTTTAGACAGTTAAGTGACAAAACGGTTAAAGCCTGGAATATTGAGCGTTGGGTTGTGCATAGTGTAGTTGTATTTGTTACCTTAATGACTACAGCAGTGATTTATTCCTATTTAGGAAATGACACTTCAAAGTATTGGTTAACCAAAACTACTTTCCTACTAGGAGTGGGAGGTTTGCTTACTGCAGTTTTTGCTTGGGTCATGATTTTTAAAAGAAAGCAACTCCAAAAGGATGCTCAATATGGGGCTATTGGATATTTTGTAATAATTATTGCGCTTATTGGTTTTCATTTTTTAAGTGGAGATGGACATATATTCTTATTTAAGTCAGGTACTTTAAGAAAAACATATGGTTTTTTAATTGGAAGTATTTTTTCTGGAGTAATTGGAACTGGGTTTTATCCTATTTTTGGAAATCGTGTATGGTGTAGGTTTGGTTGTCCAATGGCTGCTATCTTAGGATTTCAACAAAAGTTATTCTCAAAATTTAGAATATCAACAAATGGTGGTCAATGTATTTCCTGTGGCAACTGCTCTACCTATTGCGAAATGGGAATTGATGTTCGTGCATATGCGCAGAAAGGGGAAAACATCGTACGTTCCAGCTGTGTAGGATGTGGTATTTGTTCTGCTGTGTGTCCTAGAGGCGTACTAAAATTAGAAAATGGACCATTAGAAGGTCGTATTGATAGCAATCAAGTATTATTAGGAAACGATGTAGATTTGATGACCTTAGTAAACAAAAAATAAATTTGTTAAGCTTGACCTATTTTCACGACGAAATAAAAAAATAATCCCGTGATTGCGAAATTATCTGTTTTCCTAATATTATGTATCGGTTTGGTAGGATTCTCTCCCGTAAAGCGAATGTATAAAAAGGATTATTATAAAACAGGGAAATTAAAAGCGGAAGGCTGGGTTAAAGGAACTACTAAATCCGGTTATTGGAAATTTTATCATCCAAATGGTAAGATAGCTGAACAAGGACATTATACGAACAATAAGCGAACAAAGTATTGGTACTTTTACAATGAAAAAGGATCGATAACCAAAGAAGGTCATTACAATAAAGGAAGTATGGCCAATTGGTGGTTGTATTATGATGCTACAGGAAAAATACAACATAAATGCCAGCTTATTAATGGTGTTAAAAATGGATATTGTTTAAAGTATAAGAAGGAAAAACTAGCTTCAGCAGAAAAATATAGTAATGGAAAGAAAATTAAAGAATGGTATAGCTTAAGCAGTTTTAAAAAAGAAAACAGTTTGTCCGATTTAAAATAAATGGCGGATATTAAGGTAATCATTCCTGCATTCAATGAAGCGGATTCCATTGCAAATGTAATTCATGAAATTCCAAGTGAGGTTTCAGAAATCATTGTGGTTAATAATAATTCAACTGATAATACCACCCGAAATGCAGAGAAAGCTGGAGCTACGGTCTTAAATGAAACGCAAAGAGGTTATGGTTTTGCATGCCTTTGCGGTATGAATTATATCGCCAAACAATCCAAACAACCCGATATCATCGTATTTATTGACGGAGATTATTCTGATTACCCCGAAGAACTCTCTAAAATAGTTGCACCAATACTTAATGATAACATGGATTTTGTAGTTGGAGCCAGAGTTAAGACGCTCAGAGAACCAGGGTCTATGACACCTCAGCAAGTCTTTGGCAATAAATTGGCTACTGTTTTAATGAAATTATTATTCGGAGCTAAATTCACAGATTTAGGTCCATTTCGAGCGATTCGATATAAAAGCTTAATTGCCTTAGATATGCAGGATACTACTTATGGATGGACGGTAGAGATGCAACTAAAGGCAATTCGGCAAAAATTAGCATACATTGAGGTACCTGTACGGTACAAAAAAAGAATTGGGATTTCTAAAGTGTCAGGTACTTTAAAAGGTACTATATTTGCAGGCATAAAGATCCTAGGGTGGATATTTAAATATAGTATCAAATAATTATGGGACTTATAATAGCTTACATCATTATCGGTATTTACAGTATAGCATTGTTATTGATATTTTGTTATAGCCTTGCGCAACTCAATCTGTTAGTAAATTATTTAGGATACAAAAGGAGAAACAAAGAAGCTCCAAAATACAATCTACTAGATCCCAAAGAAATTCCTTATGTCACCATTCAATTGCCAATTTACAATGAAGAGTATGTCATTGAGCGATTGTTAGACAATATTTCAAAAATAGAGTACCCTTCCAGCAAATTAGAAATTCAAGTTTTAGACGATTCAACAGATGATTCTGTGTCAGAAACCGCGGAGCGTATCAAAGCATTACAAAAAAAGGGGATCGATATTCAACATATCCGAAGAGCAAATAGGGTAGGCTTTAAGGCAGGTGCTTTAAAAGAAGGACTGGATATCGCCAAAGGAGATTTCATCGCTATTTTTGATGCCGATTTTCTTCCCAATAGTGATTGGCTAAAAAAAACCGTGATCTACTTCAAGGATCAGGAAATTGGAGTTGTTCAAACGCGATGGGGCCATATTAACAGAAATTATTCCACCCTAACCAGAATTCAAGCTTTTGCCTTGGATGCTCATTTCACCTTAGAACAGGTTGGTAGAAACGCTAAAGGACATTTCATTAATTTCAATGGTACCGCTGGTATTTGGCGCAAGCAATGCATTCTAGATGCAGGAAATTGGGAGGGAGATACTTTAACCGAAGATTTGGACCTTAGTTATAGAGCACAATTAAAGAATTGGAAATTTAAATATTTAGAAGATGTAGAAACTCCTGCAGAATTACCTGTTGTAATAAGTGCTGCTCGCTCACAACAGTTTCGCTGGAATAAGGGCGGTGCAGAGAATTTCAAAAAAACCGTCTGGAGTGTGGTAACCGCAAAAAATATTTCCTTCAAAACTAAGTTTCATGGGGTAATGCATTTATTAAATAGCTCTATGTTTTTATGTGTATTTATTGTTGCATTACTAAGTGTACCTACCATGTATATTAAGGAAACTTTTGAGCATTTGGATTGGGTTTTTAATATTTTAAGTTTCTTTATAGTCAGTACTATTATCTTATTCGTCTGCTATTGGTTTACTTATAAAAGTATTCAGGGTAGTAGTTTTGATAATTTTGTGGACTACATCAAATTGTTTTTCACCTTTTTTTCCGTTGCACTTGGATTTTCTTTACACAATAGTGTCGCTGTTTTAGAGGGACATATGGGGAAACGAAGTGAATTTGTAAGAACCCCAAAATTTAATATCAATAACCTAACCGACAGCTGGAAAGGAAATAAGTACCTGACTAAGAAATTATCGCCAAACATGATTTTAGAAGCGGCATTAATGGTTTATTTTCTTTTTGGTATGTATAGTGCAATTCCATTAAATGATTATGGACTTTTCCCCTTTCATTTTATGTTATTTGTAGGTTTTGGATTTGTGTTCTTTAAATCGCTTACTGCAAAGGCTTAGATATGTACTCCTATTGGAAACTTCATAAATTTCCAATTCTTATGATACTTTTAAGTATCATATTGTACAGTAGTTTCGCTTACGATCTTGTTCGCACAGATTTCATTAAGCTGTTTGCCTTATTTATAGCGCTATTCTTTCTTACGTACAAACTTATACAATTCGAAAAATTTAATTTTAAACTTCTTCTAGGGGCTGGCGTATTGTTTCGATTGATTTTTATCATTGCCACGCCCAATTTATCGCAGGATTTCTATCGATTTATTTGGGATGGGGAATTGGTAAGACATTTTTCCAATCCTTATTTATATACCCCTGACACTTTAATTGCTCAAGGGGATTTATTCATTGCCAATTCGGAGGTTTTACATCAGAAAATGGGAACCTTAAGTGCACGACATTTCTCCAACTACCCTCCGCTTAATCAATTAATTTTTGCACTGTCAACGTTATTTGCAGGAAAGAGTATTCTTGGAGCAGTTATTAGTATGCGCATCTTTATAATACTTGCCGATATTGGGATTGTATATTACGGCAGAAAGTTACTCCAAAACCTTAATCTTTCAAGGCATCTTATTTTTTGGTATTTCCTAAATCCTCTAGTTTTGATTGAACTTACAGGAAATTTACATTTTGAAGGTGTGATGCTATTCTTTTTTGTTTGGTCTATCTACCTTCTTACTCAAAAAAAATGGGCATTTGCAGCCGTAGTATATGCGCTATCTATTTCCGTAAAACTTGTTCCTCTTTTGTTTTTACCACTGTTCCTACGCTATTTTGGATTTAAAAAAAGTATTCCTTTTTACCTTGTTGTGGGAGGTACCATAATAGCTTTATTGATTCCTTTTTTCTCATCAGAATTTATTCACAACTATTCCGAGACAATAGGACTCTGGTTTTCTAATTTTGAATTTAATGCAGGATTCTATAATCTTATCAAACAAATTGCTGTAACTTTTGATGTAAAGGGATATCAACTCATTAAAATTTTTGGAAAAATCTCCCCTTTTCTAGTAATAGCAGTTACTATACTATTTACATTTTTCCGTAAGAACAATGACCCAAAAGTATTATTAACGTCCATGCTTTGGATACTGACCCTATACTATTTACAGGCTACAACGGTGCATCCCTGGTACATTATATTTCTCGTATTACTTACACTTTTTACACCCTATCGTTTCGCGTTGGTGTGGTCTTCTGCTGTAATATTAAGTTATTGGGCCTATGCTAACAGTGATTATCGAGAAAACTTATGGCTCCTATTACTTGAATATATCTTGGTATATGGTTTTATTTTTTATGAAATGTATAAAATTAGACAGCTTAAATTATCATTTACTAAAAAATAAAGAATTAACTTTTCGTATTCAGTTTAATTTGTACATTTGAAATGTAATGAAAGACAATAAAAACATAGCAATCTTAAAAAGAGCATTCGCTTCAGCTAGTTTTTTTACGCCCGTACGTCGCCGTCGCCCGTAAGGGTGCTTCCAATTATTGGAAATAGGTGAGTCCATTTCCGCAGTATTCCATCACACATTATTTAGTTTTTATCGTTTTAAAAAAATAGCAATGAAAATCACTATTGCTGACGAGTCACATTTTAAGTACGCGCAAATAATTTGCGATACTATAGCAGATTCCGCCAAAGTTCGCGGAACGGGCATCGCCAAGAGAACACCAGATTACATTATTAAAAAATTACAAAATGGCAATGGTGTTATTGCTCTTGAAGGCGAGAAGTTTGCTGGGTTTTGTTATATCGAAGTTTGGGGGCACGAAAACTTTGTCGCTAATTCAGGTTTAATTGTACATCCAGATTTCAGAAATCAAGGACTTGCAAAAAAAATTAAAAAAGCCGTTTTCGAGCTATCTATACAGAAATTCCCTAATGCCAAAATTTTTGGGATTACAACTGGTCTCCCGGTAATGAAAATTAACTATGAGTTAGGGTATAAACCTGTTACCTTCTCTGAGCTCACCGACGACCCTGAATTTTGGAAAGGTTGCCAGACCTGTAAAAACTTCGATGTACTCACAAGAACTGAGCAGCAAATGTGTCTTTGCACTGGCATGCTCTATGATCCTAAAACGGCAAAAATCAAAAGACAAAATAAAGTAAATGGAAAAGCATTTAAGCGATTAAAAAGTATTAAAGAACAACTGTTTCTTAAAAAAAAGAAAGATGAATAAAAAATTAGTCTTAGCATATAGCGGAGGATTGGACACTTCTTATTGTGCCAAATATTTATCTCAGGATCAAGGTTATGAAGTACACGCAGTAAGTGTAAATACCGGGGGCTTTGATCCAGATGAAATTCTTGATATAAAGCAAAAGGCCCTGGCATTAGGCGCGAAGACCTACACCTCAATTGATGCAGTACAAACCTTTTACGATACGGTGGTAAAGTTTCTCATTTTCGGAAACGTACTTAAAAACAATACCTATCCACTATCCGTTAGTGCAGAACGTATTGTGCAGGCCATTGCCATTGTGCAACATGCTAAAAAAATTGGTGCAACTTATATTGCGCATGGAAGTACTGGTGCTGGTAACGACCAAGTACGTTTTGATATGATTTTTCAGATCATAGCTCCGGAAATTAAAATTATTACCCCAATCCGAGATGCAAAATTATCACGTGAAGCGGAGATCGCATATCTCCAAAAAAATGGTGTTGCTTACGCTTGGGAAAAAGCTAAATATTCTATCAATAGAGGGCTTTGGGGAACTTCTGTTGGCGGTGATGAAACCCTCACGTCAAACTTATCTTTGCCAGATAGTGCGTACCCAAGTCAACTACAGGAAATAACCCCATCTACGGTAAAACTGAGTTTTACCAAAGGAGAGTTCACGGCAATTGATGGTCAACACAATACTCCGGTAAACAACATTATCGCGCTTAACAAACTTGCTTCTGCTTATGCCATCGGCAGGGATATTCATGTAGGAGATACCATTATAGGTATTAAAGGCAGGGTGGGGTTTGAAGCTCCTGCACCTCTAATTTTGATAAAAGCACATCACCTTTTGGAAAAACACACCTTAAGTAAATGGCAACAATTCCAGAAGGAGCAATTGGGTAATTTTTATGGAATGTTATTGCATGAAGGGAATTATTTAGATGAAGTTATGCGAAACATTGAAGATTTTCTTACCAGTACGCAAGAAAACGTTTCAGGTGACGTATTTGTTCAATTGCACCCGTATCGATTTGAACTTCAAGGTATCTCTTCCGATCACGATCTTATGAATGCTGCTTTTGGAAGCTATGGAGAAATGAACAAAGGATGGACAGCAGAAGATGCCAAAGGGTTTATCAAAATTCTTTCCAATTCGGGAAAAATTCACAAACATATAAATCAGAATCATGATTAAAATTGGTATTATAGGCGGCTCAGGATATACAGGAGGAGAGCTTATCCGTTTATTATTACAGCATCCTCAGGCCCAGATAGATTTCATCTACAGCACTACTAAGGCCGGTAAGAAAATTAGTGTTGCGCATCCTGATGTTACTGGAATCACAGATTTGAAATTTACCGATCGTGTAAACCTTGATGTTGACCTTGTATTTCTGTGCTTAGGTCATGGGAATTCTAAACTTTTTCTGGAAGAAAATAATTTCGCCGATCATACTAAAATTATAGACCTAAGTAATGATTTTCGTTTAAAAGAGGCCGCCAACTTAAATGGAAAACAATTTGTGTATGGTTTGCCAGAATTGCAGGAAGATAAAATTAAAAAAACAAAATATATTGCCAATCCTGGTTGCTTTGCTACCGCAATACAACTCGCTTTACTTCCCTTGGCAAAAGCTGAGTTGTTAAAAAATGATGTACATATTAATGCCGTAACAGGCAGTACTGGTGCAGGTATAAGATTATCTGACACGACTCATTTTAGTTGGAGAACCAATAATGTTTCATGGTACAAGCCTTTTACTCATCAACATCTGGGTGAAATAAATGAAAGCCTGGAGTTATTTCAGAAGCAACATGGCGTATTGCATTTTTTACCCAATCGAGGGAATTTTACACGAGGTATTTTTGCCACTGCTTACCTGCAATTTGATGAGGATATAGAAACTGCAATTGAGTTATACAAAAGCTTTTATCAGGATGCTCCTTTTACGCAGTTATGTGACGAACCGATTACCTTAAAACAGGTTGTAAACACCAATCAATGTCATATCCATCTTCATAAGCATCATAACACGCTATTGATCACTTCTGCAATAGATAATTTGTTGAAAGGCGCATCAGGGCAAGCCATTCAGAATATGAATTTAATTTTTGGATTGAATCCAACTACGGGATTACAATTAAAGGCGGGAGTATTTTAATTAAAAAAATAAGCATGAAAATAGCAATTATAGGAGCAGGGAATTTAGGCGTAGCAATCGCCAAAGGTATTTTACACTCAAATGGTGCAACCTCAATGTACCTTACCAAACGTAATATTAGTAGCATAAAAGACTTTGAAAAATATGGAAATGTAACGGTCACAAGTGATAATAGAGCAGCAGTAGAACATACAAATATTCTAATTTTTGCAGTTCAACCAGGGCATTTTGCAAAAATACTACTTGAAATTAAAGACGTATTGACGGAAAATCATGTTATAATATCCACCATTACTGGATTCAATATCGACAAAATTGAAGCAATTATTGGAACCGCTTATCCCATAATTCGAAGTATGCCTAATACTGCTATTTCTGTAGGACAATCGATGACTTGCATGTGTAGTAACAATGAGGGAGGAAAAAGTATTACCCTCGCAAAAGCTATTTTTAATCGTATGGGGCATTCTTTAGAAATTCCTGAAGAGCAAATGCAAGCGGCAACAGTAATCTGCGCTAGTGGTATTGCTTTCTGGATGCGACTCATTAGGGCTACCACCCAAGGTGCAATTCAGTTAGGTTTTGATGCCAAGGAGGCTCAAGAATTGGCAATGCATACCTGTAATGGCGCGGCAAGCTTACTCATTGAATCAGGGAATCATCCAGAACAAGAAATAGATCGTGTAACTACACCGAAAGGTTGCACCATTGAAGGTTTAAATGAAATGGAACATCAAGGGCTCAGTTCCTCATTAATACAAGGTATTGTGAGTTCTTTTGATAAAATTAGTCAGATTAAAAACAAATAAATTATCTCCGAGGTAAGGTTTAAAAAGCAATAAAATGGAATTATTTAATGTATATCCGCTATACGATGTTACCCCAGTTTCCGCCAATGGAAGTACAATTATCGACGAAAATGGTAAAAAATACCTAGATCTTTATGGTGGTCATGCTGTAATATCCATAGGACATGGGCATCCACATTATGTACATCGCTTAAAATCACAAGTAGACAAAATTGGCTTTTACAGTAATGCAGTTAAAAATCCGCTGCAAAACGAGTTAGCACAAAAGCTTGGTAAATTATCCGGCTGCGAAAATTATAAGCTATTTCTATGTAACTCTGGTGCGGAAGCTAATGAAAATGCACTCAAACTAGCCTCTTTTCACACTGGTAAATCCAAAGTAGTTGCTTTTAAAAATGGTTTTCACGGGAGGACTTCCGCAGCGGTTGCAAGTACAGATAACGAAAAAATAAATGCTCCTTTAAACAAGCAACAAAAGGTTACTATTTTACCATTAAATGATCTGGCTGCGTTTAAAGCAGCAATCATTAAAGAAGATGTATGCGCAGTAATTATAGAAGCTATACAAGGAGTAGGCGGATTGGATGAGCCTACTTCAGCATTCTTTCAACAAATAGCAGCCTTGTGTAAGCTTTACAACGTGGTACTCATTGCAGATGAAGTACAGTGTGGTTTTGGAAGAAGCGGAAAATTCTTTGGTTTTCAACACCATGACGTAATTCCAGATATTATAAGTATCGCTAAAGGCATGGGTAATGGTTTTCCAGTTGGAGGTATTCTTATCCACGATAAAATTAAAGCCTCTTTCGGATTGCTGGGAACAACTTTTGGTGGAAATCATTTGGCATGCGCCGCTTCCTTAGCAGTATTGGAAGTCTTAGAGCGAGAAAATCTCATTGAAAATGCAATAGAAACAGGCGTTTATTTTCAACAAAGAGCTTCAGAAATTCCTCAAATTAAGAGCACTAAAGGGAAAGGATTAATGTTAGGTCTTGTTTTTGATTTTGACGTTGCGCCGCTACGAAAACGCTTAATCTATAATCAAAACATATTCACTGGGAGTGCTAAAGATAAAAATGTATTGCGTATCCTACCGGCTTTATCTATTACCAAAACCGCTATTGATAATTTTTTTAACGCCCTAAAAACAGAATTACTATGAGTGTTGTACTTACCATAAAGGAACGCAATTCGGTTTTAGAGACCATGGCAAAAAAGATCAATACCACGCGAAGCAAAATCATTGCAGCTAATCGTAAGGATATGATGGGGTATACCGGTAATGATATCGCTATGAGAGATCGATTAAAGGTAGATGAAGCCAAAGTTGATGGCATGATCGATGTGTTATTGCAATTGGTAAACATGGAGGATCCTTTGGGCGTTGAGCGTTTTAATTTTCTTCATGAAAATGGAATACACATCACGAATAAAACCGCTCCTTTTGGTACCGTATTAATTATCTACGAATCTCGGCCCGATGTAACCATAGAAGCGGCCGGTATTGCTTTTAAATCAGGCAATCGTATTTTACTCAAAGGAGGGAAAGAATCCCTTCATAGTAATTTATTATTAGTTCAATTATGGCATAAGAGCCTAGAAGAACATCAGATTACGCATAAGTGGGTTAATTATCTTCAATTTGATAGGGAACAAACACAAAAATTTTTGGCAAAGCCTACCGAAAAAATTGATCTAATTGTGCCCCGAGGAGGAGAAAAACTTATCACTTTTGTAAAAAAGAATGCAACCTGCCCAGTAATTGTAAGTGGTAGAGGGAATAATTTTGTGTATGTAGCTAAAGATGCTGATACATCTATGGCACTTCAGATTATTATTAATGCAAAGACAAGTAAAATATCGGCTTGTAATGCACTTGACAAAGTGTTGATTAATGCAAATCATCCGGACAAAGAAGGTTTTATAAAAACGCTTACTATAGGGCTTCAAAAACACAACGTAACTATTATAGGAGATCCTGTTTTGACAAAACAATTTGGCTTTAAGGAGATTGCGAACGAACAACTATGGTACGAGGAGTTTTTAGATTTTAAAATTGTAATTGGGGAAGTGCCTTCCACGGAAGAAGCTATAGAAAAAATCAATACTTACGGTGGAGGTCATTCCGCCGCAATAGTTACTAAAAATTCGAAGGAAGCAGAAGCCTTTATGACTGGCGTAGACGCAGCTGCAGTTTACCATAATGCTTCTACACGCTTTACGGATGGAGGGGAATTTGGACTTGGTGGAGAACTAGCAATCAGCACGGATAAATTACATCAAAGGGGCCCTATTGGATTACAACACCTAGTAACCAACAAATGGTTCGTCCATGGAGAGGGACAAATACGATAAAAAATATTTAGCGAAATAACTCATGCATAAAAAGAGGATTTTATTAAAAATTGGTTCCAATACTTTAACAAAAGAAACCAATCAAATTTCCAGAGGGAAAGTTGAGGACATTGCGCGACAAATTGCGACGCTTCAAGATGCTTATGAATTTATAATTGTAAGTTCAGGTGCTATTGCAGCAGCTAAGCAATTTGTAAAGTTAGAACATAATGGGGCTGATATTGATGTAAAACAGGCTCTTGCTGCCATTGGTCAGCCACATCTCATGCGGATTTTTCAAGAAAATTTTAGAGAGCTAGGTTTGTCTACGTCACAATGTTTATTGTCGTACTTGGATTTTGAAAACGCAGTGGCAAAGGCCAATATTAAAACTACAATTAACGTACTGATTGCCAATAATTTTATCCCGATAATTAATGAAAATGATACCGTAGCTACAGATGAAATTCAATTTGGAGATAATGATAAGCTAGCGGCCTTGACAGCCACTTTGCTTCAAGCAGACCTCCTAATTATTGCTACAAATACCAATGGAATTTATACTAAAGAATCATTAGCTCAAAATACGCCCAGAACAATCCATAATATAACCGATATTAATATGCTTAAAAAAGAAGTAAGCAATACAACTTCTTCCCATGGTACGGGAGGTATGTCTTCTAAATTGGAAGCAGTAACTATAGCTCAGAAAGCTGCTATAGAGACTTGGGTTGTAAATGGGCTTCAGGACAATTTTATCGTTAATGCATTAAACAATCGAACTGCATTTACCAAAATAATTTAACACATGAAACACTTTCTTTCTATAAACAATATTGATTCGCTTGCTGCGTGGGTAGATGAAGCAAGAAATTTAAAAGTCAATCCGCAAGCAGATAAACAACTCGGTTCAAATAAAACGATTGGACTATTGTTTTTTAATAATAGTTTAAGGACACGATTGAGCACTCAGAAGGCAGCTATGAATTTAGGCATGGAAGTCATGGTCATGAATTTTGGCAATGAAGGATGGGCACTCGAATATGGGGACGGTACAATTATGAACGAAGGTACTTCCGAGCATATCAAAGAAGCCGCTCAAGTAGTATCTCAGTATTGCGATATTATCGCCATACGAGCATTTGCCTCTCTTAACAATAAAACACAGGATGAAGCGGAAGTGGTATTGGAAAATTTTGCGAAGTATGCTACCGTTCCCATAGTGAATATGGAAAGTTCCACAGGACACCCACTGCAGGCATTTACCGATGCTATTACCCTTGCCGAACATCACCAAAAATCACGTCCTAAAATAGTGTTATCCTGGGCGCCACATCCTAAAGCACTCCCACATGCCGTTGCAAATTCTTTTGTGCAAATGATGCAACATCAAGAGGCCGAATTTATTATCACACATCCCGAGGGTTATGAACTAAATCCAGAAATCACTAAAGGTGTAACTATTGAATACGATCAGGCTAAAGCACTTAAAGACGCCGATTTTGTATATGTTAAAAATTGGAGCAGCTACCATTCTTATGGACAAGTTCTTCATCAAAATCCTAAATGGACCATGACTACAGAGAAATTGGGGGCAGCAAAATTCATGCATTGTCTGCCAGTTAGACGAAATGTTGTTGTTGCAGATGCCGTTTTAGATAGCTCCAACTCCTTGGTTATTGAACAGGCAAATAATAGAACTTATGCAGCGCAATTGGTGTTGAAAAAAATATTAGAAAAAGCACTATGAAACCAAAATTATCTGTTGTAAAAATAGGGGGTAATGTTATCGAAGATAAAACAGCGTTAGCAAACTTCTTAAACGCATTTTCTAAAATTAAAGGAGCAAAACTCTTGGTGCACGGTGGTGGAAAAAAAGCAACTTTACTCAGTAAACAAATGGGCGTTGAACCTAAGCTCATAGATGGTAGGCGAATAACCAATGCTGCTACTCTAGAAATTATTACTATGGTTTACGCAGGTTTAGCAAATAAAAATATTGTTGCACAACTGCAAGCGAATGCATGTAATGCTATTGGTCTCAGCGGTGCTGACGGGAATACCATATTAGCACATAAACGACCTATTACCACTATTGATTATGGGTATGTGGGTGATATAGATCGAATTAACCATAAAGCAATTAGTAGGCTTTTAAATGCCGCTTTTGTCCCTGTTTTTTGCGCCATGAGTCACGATGGAAAAGGGCAACTCTTAAATACCAACGCAGATACTATCGCCGCTTCATTAGCTATAGGAATGAGCAATGAATTTGAAACTACCTTATATTATTGCTTTGAAAAAAATGGAGTATTGACCGATGTTTCGGATGAAAACTCCATCCTTACCCATATCACTTCTGAAACATATCAAGACCTCATACAAAAACGTCTTATCTCTGATGGCATGCTTCCTAAATTAAAGAATTGTTTCCATGCACTTAAAAATGGTGTTAACAGCGTTTGTGTTGGTTCAATTTCCATGCTTAATAACCCTACAGATCCATTCACTAAAATTAGCTTATGAGCACCATAAAAGAACTACTTACTACTGAGGCTATCGAACTCTTAAAGGAGCTTATCATCTCCCCTTCTCTTTCAAAACAAGAAACAGAAACTGCATTAAAAATTGAAGCTTGGTTTAAAAAATATAATATTCCTTTTAAACGTCAACAAAACAACGTTTATGCATTTAACAAGCACTTTGATGCAAATAAACCTACCCTATTATTAAACTCACACCATGACACGGTAAAACCAAATGCGGCATATACAAAAGACCCTTTTAATGCTCATATTGAAAATGATAAATTATATGGGTTAGGTAGCAATGATGCCGGAGGCTGTCTAGTATCATTAATAGCTACTTTTACCTATTTTTATCCTTCTGAAGACTTAAATCATAATATTGTTTTAGTAGCTTCAGCCGAGGAGGAAACTTCAGGTCCTAATGGACTAAACAGTGTGCTCCCTAATCTACCTCCAATAGCTGTAGCGATCGTGGGAGAACCAACTTTGATGCAATTAGCTATTGCTGAAAAAGGACTTGTAGTTTTCGATGCTGAAGTATCTGGAACCCCGTCTCACGCTGCGCATCCCAATACTGATAATTCGATTTACAATACTATAGCTGCGTTAAAATGGTTTCAAGAATATCGTTTCGAAAAGGTATCTGAAGTATTGGGTGAAGTAAAACTTACCGTTACTCAGATCAAGGGTGGTAGTCAACACAATGTTGTTCCAGCCAAAGTAGATTTAGTTATTGATGTGCGCGTAAATGATTGTTATTCTAACCGTGAAATTGCAACACTTCTTCAAAAGGAAGCGCCTTGCGCACTTACCCCACGATCACTGCGCTTAAATTCATCTTCCATAGCTAAAGAGCATTCCCTAGTACAATCTGGAATTGCTTTAGGGAGAGCTACATATGGTTCTCCTACATTATCAGATCAAGCCGCACTAAGTTGTCCATCGTTAAAACTCGGACCAGGAGACAGCACGCGATCACACTCAGCAGATGAGTATATTTATGTTTATGAAATAGAAGAAGGCATAGATTTATATATTAAAATTTTAGAAGGATTTATACTTTAAAAAACACTAATAATTGTAGTTATGAAACTCTGGGATAAAGGATTTAGTACCGATAAAAAAATAGATCATTTTACCGTTGGCAATGATCGGGCATTAGATCTGCTTTTGGCAAAATATGATGTTATTGCTTCCAAAGCACATGCCAAAATGCTAGGAAAGATTGGTTTACTAGAAAAAACAGAAGTCGAAAACTTGTGCACTACATTGGAGGATATTCAAGATAGTATAACTAAAGGGACATTTAGCATTGAAAGTGATTTTGAGGATATGCATTCTAAAATTGAGTATCTCTTAACTGAAAAACTTGGGGACACTGGAAAAAAAATTCACACAGCTCGATCTAGGAACGATCAGGTTCTGGTAGCCATGCATTTGTACTTAAAGGATGAACTTGATGCGATTAAAGCTCAGACAAAAACCTTATTTGATATACTTTTACAGCTGGCAGAAGAACATAAGAATGTGCTACTACCTGGGTATACACATCTGCAAATTGCTATGCCCTCTTCTTTCGGGTTGTGGTTCTCTGCTTATGCGGAGAGTTTAATTGACGATCTTTACTTTATCCATGCAGCCTATAAAGTTGCCGATCAAAATCCGCTAGGAAGTGCCGCAGGTTATGGAAGTTCATTTCCTATTGATCGAAATTTTACCACAAAAGAAATGGGTTTTGAAGTTTTAAAATATAACGTAGTTGCTGCACAAATGGGGCGCGGGAAGGTAGAAAAAGCTACCGCCTTTGGAATGAGCAGCATCGCCGCTACGCTATCCAAAATGGCCATGGACATCTGTTTGTATATGAGTCAAAATTTTAATTTTATCTTCTTTCCTAATGAACTTACTACCGGATCTAGTATAATGCCTCATAAAAAGAACCCTGATGTTTTTGAGCTTATTCGAGCAAAATGCAACAAAATTCAAGCGGTACCGAATCAACTTACTTTGGTTATGAATAATTTACCCAGTGGTTATCATAGAGATTTACAGTTAGTTAAGGAAGTAATTATTCCAGCGATACAAGACATGAAAGCTTGTTTAGAAATGCTAACTTTTAGCTTACAGAAAATCAAGGTGAATTCAAAAATTCTTGAGGATCCTAAATACGATTACCTTTTTAGTGTAGATACCTTAAACGAGCTGGTACTAAGTGGTATACCTTTTAGAGATGCTTATAAAAAAATGGGAGAAGATATCGAGGCTGGGAAATTTGAACCAAAACGCAATATTTCTCATTCCCATGCCGGTAGTTTAGGCAATCTGTGCTTGGAAGAGATAAAAAAGAAAATGGAGCGGATCATAAATTAATGTTTTTTATTTATCTTATTAGCTACTAATATTCTAATTTCCTGCTATAATCCATTATTCTTAACCATTTATCTACCACTATGCAACGATTTTCTCTTATTGTCTTACTATTTTCCTATATGTTTTGTGCTGCTCAAAAAATAGATTTTACAACAGAGCAAAGTAAGGTGCTTAGAGAACAATTTAACAACACTGAACTTAAAAAAACAATTCAGGATGAAGCAGGTGGTATCTATACTTTAAGGTATTATGCCCAACGAATCCCTTCTTCTGGACCTTTTGTAAAAGGTTATATCATTCAGTATTGGGATAAAGATCTTAAACCCATTCTATATTATAATTATACTGTACAGAACAAAGATGCCGCCGTTGCTGGTTTCTTTTTAAACAACAACAAATTGCACCTTTTGGAATATGTGAAAAATAAAAAAGACAAAACAATTGATTGTTTTACCCATATTTCGGAAACTCAGAAATTGTCTTTTGAAAAAAAGAAATTGTTCTCCGTAAACATTAATAAATTTCCTAGCTTTTTGGGTTCTTTGAGCAATAGGTACGATTTTGATTTTGGTGGAAATCTCGCGTTTTCACCAGATAAAAAAAATATGATTTTTCATATCGATTCTTATTCTAAAAAGGAAGAATCTCATGCTTTATTTGTATATAATAGTGATTTAGAGTTGCTATGGGCTCGCGAATTTACTCATGAAAAGCAAGATAATCTATTCGATTTAGTGGATGTGGTAATTGGTAATGATGCATCCGTTTATAGTTTGGGGAAAGTATACAATGAAGGACGAAAAGCTAAGAAAAAGGGAAAAGCTAATTATCATTTTGAGCTTTTCAAAATTACTGAAGAAAAAACCGAAATAACTAATCTGAGTGTTGCGGATAACTTTGTAAATTCACTGCGATTGCTACTATCTAAAGATCAGATAGCTTGTGTTGGGTTTTATTCAGAAAAGAATGATTACAAGTCCATTGGTACCGTGAACTTCAATGTTGATCGTTCTTCTATGACTTTGTTAAATTCGAAATTTCAAAAATTTTCAAATGAATTTATGACCGACAAATACGGTAACCGATCGGAAAAAGAACTAAGTGCGGTTTTAATCAAAAAAATAGAATCTTTAGAAAATGGAGATTACGTTATCGCTGCAGAAGAGTTTTTTATACAATATAATACTCATCCAAATGGAACTACCACGATTACCTATAATTTTGATGACATTATGATTATCCGATTATCGAGACTTGGAGACTTGATATGGGCAAGAAACATCAACAAAACTCAAAATGGTAGAGACTTCAGTCCTATCCTTTCATATTCTATGTTGTCTGCCAATGAAAACATATATTTATTTCTAAATGCGTACAAAAAATTAGGAACACTAGATGATGGAAGGAAACGTTTTAAATCAGGGACTTTAGGTAATTTAAGAAAAGGTAATTCCAATTTTTATGTTATCCGATTAGACAGCCAAGGGACATGGGATTTTGAGACAGTTCTAGTCAATAAAGAAGCGGAAGTAATTTTTGATGCTGCAATAGGCATACCACTAAATGATTCAAAAATCCTTTTTTATGGGGACCATGATAACAAGGGGCAGTTTTTAACTTTTAATTTAAACTGATTCCGAGTCTCCGTTGTTTAAAACTTCAGTTTTTACTTTATACGACACTATAAAAAGAAAGCTTTACAGCATCAAACTTTATTTGATTATTTTCGTAAACAGTTCTTTTACAAAGAACTAACCCATAAGGTCAATTAAACTTCGTTTCTTAAAAGACAGGTTTAATTTACTTTAAGAGGTTATTTTAAACACGTCATACGCTAAAACCTTCCTTTATATTTAGGTTTTAAGCGTATTGAAACCACAATAATGAATACTACTATTTCAACAAAAATCTTATTGTTTATAGGGCTTTTTGCAGCTATAATTGTAGGTGCAGGAGAGTTTCTTTTGCACTATGTTCCAGGTGGTCCAGAAGGAGAGATATCAATGCTGGAAAAAGTTCCACTTGCCAGAGCAAGTAAAGGTCATTTTTTGGCGGTGCTAGGCACCCCATTGTACTTAGCTGGCTATTACGGACTGATGTTATTTTTTAAAAAAACAAATCAACTACTCGCTTGGTTACTCTTGATCACAGGAGTCCTCTCTTTCACTTTTGGTGGAGTTTATGTTTCTTCAAGATATTTTGCTGCCGAAGTATTACAACGAAGTGCAGGCACTGCGGATCATGCTTTTTATTTACAATCCTATGAAGATCATTATCAGGTTTTAGTCTGGGGATTACGCGTGCTAATTACTGCAGTATCTGTGATTTATGTGCTATTAGTTTTAAAAAACAAGCAAGGAATTCCCAAATGGCTGGCTATTTTTAATCCCATAATATTGCTAATACTGATTATTTCTTCCTTACTATGGTATAGGCCTCTTGGCGCTTACATTGCTCCCATTGCAATGAACACAACACACTTTGTGTTTTTTGGTCTATTACTATTACAGACAAAAAAGCTAAACCATAACCACTAAACGAAATTTCAAATGAAAAAAATTTTATTAGGTCTGTTAGCAATAATTATTATTGCAGTTGTTGTTATCCTTTGGTTTTTTAAAGCAGATGCCAAAAACCCCTATACTAGGACCACTTGGGGCAAATTTAGCGCCACCTCTACGACAGATATGGTTCCAAAAAAAGATCATGGGAGCAAGTTTCAATCTTGCGATTACGATGTTCCTGAAAGTGAAATTCCAACATTCAAGACTGCTAGTTTTGATTTTAATAATCAATTTGACAATACGCGTTCTCTCCCTCTTATGGGTTCAGCGATGATTGATATAGATAATGATGGTGTTGACGAAATATTTATGGCAGGAGGTGTTGACCAAGAAGATGCTTTGTTTAAATACAGCAATGGAGATTTTATTGATATTACAGCAGCTCTATCCTTACCTAATAAACCTGCCAAAACCACTACTTTTGGTGCAGTTTCTTTTGACTTAGATAATGATAATCTCACGGATTTATTACTTACTGGTGATTATGGTTTGCTATGGTATCGTAATACCGGAACTAGCTTTGAAGTTCAAAAAATTGAAGTTCCTTTGAATGAAAAATCGGTTGCAGCCTCGATAACCCTAGGAGATATTAACAGAGACGGACATGCTGACATCTTTGTAAGCGCCTATATTAAATTGGATAAAATGGAGGGACAAACCATTTTTAAAGATTTTAATTATGGAGGTTCTAGTCTTATGATGGTTAATAATGGAGACAATACCTTTACCGATGCTACGGCTTCCTTAGGATTGACTTATATCCACAACACCTTTATGGGTATTCTGGTAGATATAGATAATGACGGATATTTAGATTTAGTGGTTGCACATGATACGGGAGAGGTACGAACGTATAAAAATAATGAAGGAAGTTCTTTTACTAAAATGTCCAATCCACTTACTGGTAAATACGCCTACCCTATGGGTATTGCGGTAGGAGATTATAACAATGATGGAAATATCGATTTCTTTTTTTCCAATACTGGTTCTTCCGTCCCAACTTTTCTTGCCCGAGGAGATTTAGCTGAAGAAGACGTTTTTATTTCAGACTGGATACTTTTTAGAAATGAAGGGGATTTTAAATTCTCAAATGTAGCGGATCAAACTAAGGTTGCAGATTTTGAATTCGCTTGGGGTGCTGTATTCGAGGATTTTAATTTAGATGGCAAACAAGACTTAGTTGTTGCAGAAAATTATGTGGACTTCCCTCCACACAAACTATTTAAATTGCCTTGCAGATTCTTACTTCAACGTCCTGATGGAACTTTTGCAGCAGTTGAAGATCAAGCTAATGCAGTTAATAAAAATTATGCGATAACACCTCTTTCTAGTGATTTTGATCAAAATGGTTATCCTGATATGGTCTATGCCAATCTTAATGGTCCGGTAAAAGCTTTAATAAATAAGGGTGGAGATGCTAATTTTATTGCTGTAAGATTACCTGAAAATGCAGCTCATGCTGGGGCTCACATCACTGTAACCAAAACAGATGGTTCCCAACTATCAGATGTATATGTTATTGGAGAAGGTTTGGCTAGCGACCAAACGGCTACGGTAACTTTCGGATTAGGAGAAACTACTGGGGTGAGTTCTTTAACGATACGATTACCTAATGGCACCAAGAAAACTATTGAAAAACCTGAGATCAACAAAGTACACCGACTTTAGGCAATAATTTTATAACGCCAATTATGTGAACTATATTTATATGCCGCGTAATCATCTTAACTCGGATCATTAAATCGCGTCAAACTATATGGAAACTGTACATCAAAAACATTATCGGGTATGCAACTTATGTGAAGCAATGTGCGGGCTCGAAATTACCCACGATGGTAAAAAGGTAATTTCAGTAAAAGGTGATCAAAATGATCCATTGAGCAAAGGTAGTATATGTCCCAAAGGTGCCTTAATTCATAAATTACATGAGGATCTCAATAGACTTAAAAAGCCTTTGCAAAAAAAAGAAGATGGCTCCTGGGAGGAAATATCATGGAAATTAGCTTTAGATACTGTTGGGGAAAAGATTAATGCAATACGTAAAAAATACGGAGATGATTCGGTAGGTTTTTATTTGGGAAATCCTACTGTTCATAATTTTGGAATGATGATGATGACTGGGGAATTGAAACGAATTTTACGAACTAAAAATTCCTTTTCACCCACTTCTATGGATCAGTTACCTCATCATTTTATGGGGTACTATATGTATGGACATTCTCTAAATATTCCTATTCCTGATATTGATCGTACCGAATATATGGTAATTTTTGGTGCCAATCCCGTAGCCTCAAATGGAAGTTTAATGTCTGCGCCAGGCGTGCACATGCGATTACTGGATATTCAAAAAAGAGGAGGCAAAGTTATCTTGTTAGATCCAAGAAAGAATGAAACAGGAAATGTAGCGGATGAGCATTATTTTATTAAACCTAATACAGATCTTTATTTCCTGTTGGGAATGCTTCATATCATTCAAAAAAATAATTGGATATCTCTAGGTCATTTAGAAGATCATATACATGGTTTAGAGCAATTAAAAAATATTGCCGCCCCATATTCGCCTAAAATAGTAGCCAAAATTACTGGGGTCGAGGAGAAAGTTTTACAACAAATCACTAAGGATTATGTTTCCAATAAAAGAGCCGTTCTCTACGGCAGAATGGGAATGTCTACACAAGAACACGGAGGTTTGTGCCATTGGATTTCAGGAGTAATTAATATACTTACAGAACATATGGATAAACCTGGGTGCGCCATGTTTACTACTCCTGCTTTTGATGTAAAAAGAACCTCAAAATTTAAAAAAGCACATGGAAGGTGGCACAGTAGGGTTCACGGTCTTCCAGAGTTTGAAGGAGAGTTACCAGTATCGATAATGGCAGCCGAAATGCTAACCCCTGGAAAGGGTCAAATTAGAGCTTTGATAAGCTATGCGGGAAATCCCGCACTATCAACCCCGAATGCCAAACGCCTGGAAGAAGCACTTCCAAAACTTGATTTTATGGTTGCTATAGATATCTTTTTGAATGAAACTACACGGCATGCCGATATTATTTTACCTCCCCCATCGCATTTAGAAATTGATCATTATGATCTTATTTTTAACTTGCTTTCAGTTCACAATAATGTAAAATTTTCCCAAGCCTTATTTACTCCTCAAAAAGATCAGCTATACGATTGGCAAATCGCAAAAGAACTTGTAAAACGTTTTGCAAAGGTTTCTGCGAAAAAACCTTCCAAAATTTTTCAATGGTTAAATCCACGACAGTTATTAAACCTAGGACTTTTATTAGGTCCTTATGGCAAATGGAGCAGTCCTCGTCGATGGTTTTCGGGTATAAGTCTTAAAAAAGTAATTCGTTCTAAACATGGTATTGGATTAGGAAATTTACAACCCCAAATTCCAGAGATACTAACGACTAGGAACGGGAAAATTAATATTGCAGATCCCATATTCCTGAACGGTTTAGAAAACGTCACTAAGGGCTTGGATAAATATCCTTATACCCAACTAGCAAAAAACAAATTCCTCTTGATAGGACGTCGACATTTACGCACTAATAACTCTTGGATGCATAATATTGAACGATTGAGCAAAGGCAGAAACAAGTGTACTGCCATCATGCATCCAGATGATGCTTCTCAATTAAATTTACAAAACGCACAAGATATTACGGTGAAATCTACAACAGGAGCTATTACTATTCCGGTTGAAATTACAAATACGATCATGCGCGGAGTTTTAAGTATTCCACATGGTTTTGGGCATACTAAAAAAGGAGTACGTTTAGATATCGCCACTAAACCGGATAGAGCTGGAGTCTCAGTAAACGATATTACTGATCAAAATCGTTTGGATCCCTTAACTGGAAATGCTGCTTTTTCAGGACAGGTAGTTGAAATTATAGTAAATTAAAGCATTTAAACCCTAAAAGACTATGAACCAAATACAATGTCAGGTTACTAAATCGACGCAAGTACTGATTAGAGGAAGAAATTCAGAAGTAGATTTAAACAGCCCGATATATGCCATCAATTGGTTCTCTACCAAAGTTGAATGGTTGTATCACCTTTATAATGTACTCGCATCTAAAAGCGTTATAAAAATTGGAGGTCGTGCTTTCTTTAAGGGGAAAATTACCCAGACCATTCTTGATGAAAAAAATACCACTCGTGAACTCCTATTGATTGTTCGCTATCCTGGAGCGCAACACTTTAAAACCTTAATTGAAAGCACTTATTTTAAGATCGTGAGTATACTGCGTATCGCATCAGTAAAGGACTTTTCCTTTGGATTTACATATAAAACAATCTCTAATCCAGCTAGTACATCAAAAGATAAGTTTTTCTATGCAGTACATCATTTTCAAGCCAGTAAAGTGGATACATCAATTTTTAATACAATTAATGACCTATCGGGGACTACAGTCACTATTAAATACTCGGGGCTTATGGTCGCAGATCTTCTGAGTAAAAAGGAAGCCCATGCTCCACGTCAAGTTCCAAACATTATGGATGGTCTGGTCTTATATGAAGCTGAAAATGGAGATGATATCAACGCAATGTTTGCTTCCCAAGCGTATAAAACACTTATCGAAAACTTAGATTCGTCCTATATCGGATTTATTAAAAGGACGCTTTAAACATGTCCGTCTCAAAATATGTTCTCATAACCGGGGTGTCATCAGGAATCGGTAATGACATCACTGGTTATCTAATTGATAACGGTTTTTATGTTTTTGGAAGTGTTCGCAAGGATAGTGATATGCATCGTTTGACGCAACAGTATCAGGAAAACTTTACTTGTTTAAAATTTGATGTTACCAATACGGAAGAAATTAAAACCGCTTTTAAAAGTGTTCATCAGCAACTAAAAGGCTCGCTACTATGCGGATTAATCAATAATGCTGGTTTGGCCATTGGCGGTCCCATGGAATTAATGGATGATACTAAGTTTCGTCGGCAAATGGAGGTAAATCTATTTGCCGTTCGTAATGTTACCAATATATTTTTACCACTTTTAAGAGGAAGTAAGTTGCAAAAAATAAGAGGTGGCAAAATAATTATGATGAGTAGTCTTTCTGGTATTTTCAATACACCATTTAATGGGGCTTATTGCATTTCTAAGCACGCTATGGAAAGTTTAGGAGAGACTTACAGACGTGAATTAATGCAGTACAACATAGACGTAGTATCCGTCCGACCTGGACCTATACAATCAAAAATTTGGGAGAAAAACATTAACCAGTATGATGAGTTTTCAGGTACCGAATATGGTCAGCTTATGGGCAAGGCAAATAAGATCATGGAAAAAGCAGAAAAAGATGCTTTACCCGCTCGAGAAATTTCAAAGTTGATTTACAAAATATTGACAAGACGCACCAAATTAAGTTTTGTGGTTCATAAAAATAGGATGCTTACAATCTTATTTATAAAATATATGCCCGCGCGATGGGTAGATCGTATTTTTTACAAACAACTATTTAAATAAAGGAATCGATTTGCAAAGATTTTGTTTTTCATCTATAAGCTTCTTTTCAAATGCTGAAACACAATCCGATAATGACGAACCTTTATAGGGTTTCCTGAGTCAACTTGTTTCTTTTTAAAACGTTATTAACCTTAGTATCTTTCGAGAAATTAAGAACTACAAGAAAGCATAGAACAACCAACCTTGTGTCTTGCCCATTCCGGTCTTTTGGCAAACCATTTCTCATTTTCTATCTGCTCGTCATAAGGTTTTTTTAAAACTTCATGTATGTCTTGTAACAGTTGATAGTCCCCTTCATCAGCTGCATCAATTACAAGTTGCGCCATATAATTACGAAGTACATACTTCGGGTTCACCTTATGCATTTGCAATACACGTTCTTTGGAGCTTTGATCTTCAATCGCTAATCTTTCAGTATAGGTAGTAAACCAGTTTTTCCATGCGGTTAAGACATCCTCTTTCACTGTTTCAAATGCATAAAATGCCTCTTCCAGAGGCTTTAGAAAACTAGCATCATCAGTTATTGTTGTGGTAGCAGTTATTTTTCCTAAATTCCTAAAGAAAATCGTCATATCCGTTTCCGTAAGGCGTAAGTTTTCTTCCAAGTTATCAATAAGTCTCGCATCGGTATCTAGAGTTTTTTGCAATCCTAATTTGCTCCGCATCATGGCAAGGTACTTTTCTTCATATATACCATTATACGTAGCTAAAATAGCTTCTAAAGGTTTCGCTTCAGCTATCAAAGGAAAAAGTGCATTTGCCAATTGCAGTAGATTCCATAAACCGATTTGAGCCTGATTCCCATAGCGATAGCGTTTAAATTGCCGATCTGTAGTATTTGGCGTCCATCCCGGATCATACCCCTCTAACCAACCATAAGGACCATAATCTATGGTAAGTCCATGTATCGACATATTATCCGTATTCATTACACCGTGCACAAAACCTACACGTTGCCAATGTACAAGCATTGTAATTGTATTTTGAAGCACGGTGGTAAAAAAATCTAAGTACCCTGTTTTACTACCGGCCTTAATATGAGGGTAGTATTCGTTTATGGTATAATCGGTAAGTTTTCTAAGCGTTTCATGATCTTGCCGGCTAGCTAGGATTTCGAAATTTCCAAAACGAATAAAACTAGGTGCCACTCTACAAACGATTGCCCCTTTTTCATGGGCGGCATTTCCATCATATAAAACATCTCTAAGCACTTCGTCTCCAGATAAGCTTAGTGATAGCGAACGTGTTGTTGGGACCCCCAGATGGAACATAGCTTCACTACAGAGATGTTCTCGAATAGACGAACGCAATACCGCCAAACCATCTGCAGATCGGGAATAAGGTGTTTCTCCAGCTCCTTTTAATTGCAACGCCCAACGCCGATTATTATGTACAACTTCCATCAGATTAATAGCTCTCCCATCGCCCAACTGTCCAGCCCAATGGCCAAACTGATGTCCTCCATAACACATGGCATACGGTTGAGTATTAGCTTGTATTTGATTTCCAGAAACAAAATCCAAAAAACTTTTGGTTTGAGTATCTGTTTCTGTAAGTCCTAAATTCATAGCCATTTCATTAACAGCATGTATAAGTTTGGGAGCTTTCGGTTTCTTAGGTGTCACATAAGAAAAACAGGATTTAAATACCTGTCTTCTGCTATTTTCCATAATCGGATCAGCAGGTAATTTTACACGAAAGGTATCGGCAATATTTAATTTCATAGCAATTTACTTATACCAATATACTATTTGGTTTTCTTTACTTCAAAGATAAGCAGATAGTGCCATATTGGTATTCTTAGCCACGGCAAGGTCACGTTTTTATTTTACGCTCTGAAGATTAAAAGGTAAAACCAAGAACAAAGACAATTCTTCCTCCATCTCCATCTCCAAAATCTCCAGAACCGCCACCCGTAAAATAACCTACATTTGCAGTTAAAAAGCCTAGGCCGTTCACCCAAAACGACCCTCCGGGGCTATTATGCCATTTGCTAGAAGTATCATCTGCAATCCAAACTCTACCATAATCAAAGCTGCCTGTAAACCCATAACGTAGCGGAATTATACTGGTTTTAATTTTTCCAAGAGCAAAACGAAGGTCAATATTTTGATAAGCCGCATATTTGCCAACAAAACGTTCGTTCCTAAAGCCTCTTAAACTTTTGTTTCCTCCTAAATCGGCTCCATGATAAAATTCAAAATCATCCCCAAGAATGGCTTCACCTCCTATTTTCGAGGCCAAAACTATTGACCCGCGACTATTTAATTTATGATCGATACTTAAAACGGATTCAACATATCCAAAACTATTGTCAGCGTTGCTATTATCAATATTCGCTTTGTAACCAGCGGTCACGGAAAAATCAAATCCAAGCGTAGGAAATGATGGGTTATCCTTATTTACAAACTCGTATGTGATCTCTGCACCACCATAAGTTTGCCTTTCAAAAATTGTACTATTCGTGGGAAGCGAACCTACAAAACGATCCGACGTATTTTCAACATCAAAGGATTCTAACAGGGGACTAAAGTGAAAAGATCCTCCTGCTCTGCCTCTATAAATTAATGAAATCGCAGCATTCCATTGTCGAATTCGAGTTCTATTGAAGTTCAATTCCAAATCATTATCAAAATTTAAAGTCTCATTTCCAAATCCAAAAAAGTTTCGTGCAAAACTTGGACTTGTATATCTCGTTTCTAAGGCAAAATTCCAATTGTGAAAAATATTAGAGAATTCTCCTCGGTAGGAAAGATCAAAACCTTCCGTAGCTGTATAGTAGGAAGCTCCAAAAGTGTGTTTCTGTGTAAATGGATTGGCTTGAATACCATAGAAGGTAAAAATATCAACAGCTCCCACCCGTAACCCGTCATCTGGGTTACCAGCTATGATAGGTAATAACTGGTTCGCCGAATGCTTTACTTTTTTGTGATCATAATTGTTTACCTCATAGTCGTCGACCAACCACTTTTTAGATTTTTTATTTATAATAGTATTTTGTTTACTGGCATAATCATACAATTTCACCTTTTTTGTGTTCTTAAAATTGTAGGTGTCATTTTTCTTCCCCCCTAAAACTCTAATTTTAATAAGGTGATCTCCTTCTCCAGATACATTAAACACGTCTTTCCCATCTAAACCGTAAATCCAAATTTCTTTGGTAATATCTTGATTAAACGTTCTATTAAAAATTCCAAAATCTTTTCGATGAATATCTATAGTGGTTTTTCCATTTTTATGACGTGTTATTTCAAACTTATCATTTTTCTGTGTTCCTACAATTACTTCAAATCTATTGAGATACTCAAAGTACTGTCGGGCAATGGAAACGATGTTTGATCTTCTTCCTTTAAGTTTTGTTTTAATATCCTCAATAATGGTTCCCTTAATTTCCTGAGGAATATCATAAAAGGCTGCTTCGATATCTTCATCAGTTAAATTCTCTTGCAAATGTTTTGCCTGCTTTTCCCATTCACTCCAATCTGAACTCGTTATAAAATTTATATCTATATGGTAGGGGGATAAAGCAAACCATTTGGGACTTCTCAACTCTTCGTCAAAACTTTGCATTTTTCGCAAAGCTGGAATTGCTCTGGTAAGGAAAGAGATCAAAAAGCCATCATATTTAGAAAAAGCCTGATCTCTATCTCTAGGGATAGGCCGATTAATTTCTGTGCCATCTTCCTGCTCAAAAACTGCCCAACGCCATTGATCTTCATGACGATCCCAATCCCCTACTAGCATATCAAAAAGTCTCGCGCGAATATAGGCAGGTTCGTCAATGGAGGATTTTCCCGTTTTATGAATTTTCTGTAAAACTTCGGCAGTACTCAATATTTTTTTCGGACTTCCAAAACTTACGAGATCTGTTTGGGTACTTCCCACATGTTCCTCTATCATATAAAGTTCATCTCCAAACTCATCATTAAAAGCTCCTAACCTTTCTTGTTTGGGAATATAATACAAGGTAGGATTGGTATGAAAAACACCAACCGCTTCAGAAAGTGTTCCCATCACAAAAGGAGTATACGGATTTGACGTAGTGTAAAAATCCAAAAGAAATTTATCAACTGCGGTACCATCCAATGCACTACCAATGTAAGTGTCCTGAAAAGCGTTGGCCTGAAGAAATTTGGTAGTACTCTTTTTAAGAGCTCGCATTACGTATTGTTTGCCATCTTTATCTTCAACTCTTAAGGATTTTGACTGTTGCCCACCTCCTTTTTTCAATGGAGTAAGACCTCCAAGCAAGGTATCTAAAAATACAACTGGGGCCTTTATCTCTTTCCCGTAAAACTGCCGGTAATGTTTTCCCCATAAACTATTATAAGTGCCGCTTTTTGCAGTTTCCTCCTTTGTATAAATAGAGGCATTTTTTATTTTTCCATATGCTGATTTTGGTTTAAAATCATATGATATTTCAGCTGCTTGCGGCGCTTCGATAACCGTAGTAGAAAACAAACTTTCGGTTGCACCTATAAAATTAGCCCGAACCTCGCCATTTGTATATATGTCTAACCGTGCATAACCCAATTCCGCGGCTGTAAAATCCCCATCTTTAGCATCATTTACACTTTGAGTTTTGCCCGTTGCTCCACTTATAATTTGCGCAACCCCGCTTGGGTTCAGGTATTGCAGGTTTTTATCATGACTAGAAACAAAAATTACATTATTCATTAGCCTTGCGGAGGTCGTTAACCTCTTGTGTAAACTACGATATTGCTTACTTCTGAAATCTTGACTTGAAAACCCAGCTGTATTTCCAAACAACCCTTGCTTAGTCTTGGTATATACTGGGTGATGAATAGCTACAATTTTAATTTTGTCTTGCGCTTTTTTTAAAATATCCTCAAATTCTAAAAAGAAAAGTGTTCTATTTTTAATATCACAATCTTCATTGATATACGGATAGTCATCCCAATTCTCTAAAAACCACTGCGAATCTACGGTTATTAATACCACATTATCATTTAAATTTCTCTTTTTAATGGGACAAGAGTCATCTGGATAAAATTTCGCATCACTATTTTTTTTAATATATTTTTCGAGTTTCCGAACACCTTTGTGGTCTTTTTCTTCCCATTCGTTAGGTCCAGGCACAAAAATACTCTTCCCTTTAAAACCTTGTATTATATTTAGTTGTTCTTTTAAGGAAGGTTCCGTTGCAGGATTAGCAAAACCACCTTTGGCCATTGCATTACCTAAAAGTAATAAAGTGGATTCATTTCCTACTTGCGCGTCTTTGGTGATTTGTTTTAAAACATTTTGGTTAACTGCACTTCCCGTATTTCCAGTTACGAAGATTGACATTTCAATTTCTTGTCCGAATCCAAGAAACGTAAAAAGTCCAAAGATTAATAAAAATCCAAATTTAAAATTGGTAGTTATTTTCATGGTGTTAGGTGTTTACAAAAAAGTTCTATGCTATTTTTCTAATTCGAATAGACATTATTTTATACCGAAATGCGCCCTTACTTATAGGGGTGCATGAAATAGAAATTTGCAGTCTTATTAAAAACTCCAACCTAGCTAATAATCAAAGGTAAAAGTATTAACGCTAACCAAAAGATGTAAAATCTGCTAAAGTTACTTTATGCGACAGAATAATTAAAAATTTAATTATTTCAATTAATCATGCTCAAATTAATCACTTCTTGTGCAGTTAGTAAGCGCCAATGCCCTCTTGGAAGGTCTTTTTTTGTAAGTCCACCGAAAATTACACGATCTAACTTTACAATATCGTATTCTAAATGTTCAAAAATACGTTTTACAATATTGTTCTTGGTATTGTAAATTTCAATTCCGATTTGGCGTTTAGAAGTGTTAGAAACATATTCAATTTCCTCAACTTTCACCACACCATCTTCTAAGGTAATCCCTTCTCTGATTTTCCTAAGATCGCTCAAACTCAAATTTCGCTGTAATTCAACATGAAATAACATTTTAACTCCATGTTTTGCATACATTAGACGTTTTGACATATCGCCATCGTTGGTAAAAAGTAACAATCCTGTTGTATTTCGGTCTAATTTTCCTATAGGTTTTAATTTCGCTTTGGATGCTTTGGAAATCAGTTCCATTACAGTACGTCTGCCTCTTTCATCGCTAACTGTAGTACTAAAATTCTTAGGTTTATTTAACAAAATATACTCTTTTTTTTCAGGATTTAGAAGACGCCCATCAAAACGAACTTCGTCGGTGGGTTTTACTTTATAGCCCATCTCTGAAACAATTTTGCCATTAACCGTTACACTTCCAGTAGCGATATACGTATCGGCTTCCCTTCTGGAGCATATTCCTGAGTTACCAATATATTTGTTCAAACGAATTAAATCAGGGTTCTTAGAAGCACTTTTCTTTGATTTGTTTGAAGTGTTGATCTTGTTCGCTGAATTCCCCTTACTGCGATCTATACGCTTTTTTTCCGTAGACCTTCTTCCTCTATTAGCATCTTCTTTACCCATGGTATAAATTTTGGCAAAGGTAGGAAAGGAATATGGAATCTGACCAAAGGTTTGTAAACAATACTAATCTCTAAATTCTACAGTAGATTGTCGTTCTCTATTTACCGAAAGCTTAGTGACATCTGGGCGTGCATAGTGACCAACGGGATCAAAATTTTGATGTTCCTCATATACTCTATTAAAATCCAGAGTTTCATATATAAGTCCTTCCTTATGCAACACTGGAGGAATAATCCATTCTCCATCTGGACCGGCAATGCAAGAACCTCCATTACCTAAAACATCTGGAGATTTCTCTAAAATGGTATCAATATGTGGAGTATTTTCGGGAAAATCTGTTTTCTTCATAAGGGAAGAGACCGATATTACATAACTTCGAGATTCACGAGCTATAAACCTGGTAATATCTTTGGTGTTATTTTCGTTTCCAGGCCAAACCGCAATATGTAAATTTTCTCCTTGTCCATATAGTGCCGCTCTTGGCAAAGGCATCCAATTTTCCCAGCAATTGAGTCCCCCTACGGTAAACTGTTTTAAGGGATGAACTTGTAGTCCATTTCCATCTCCAGGAGCCCAAGTAAGGCGTTCATCATAGGTTGGTTGTAGTTTACGGTGTACCGATTTAATTTCACCTGAAGCATCAATATATACTAGAGAACAGTAAATACTATGGCCTCCCCTATTCTTTGCTCGTTCCATAATACCCAAATAAATGGCTATTTTGTGGGTTTTGGCTAAGGTACATATCCCATCTAACTCTCCTGCTTCTATTTGAATAGAGTTACGTGTATAATGTGCATGGATTTCTTTATTTACTTTCAAATCCCAGGCGGCACCATCGGTTAATGCTAGCCAAAAAGGGTATCCCGGTAATAGTGCTTCTCCAAATACAATTAGCTCTGCATTCTCACTTGCAGCTTCATTAATAGTTGTTTCAATTTTTTGCAGTGTTGCCGCTTTATCTAACCAAACGGGCGCTATTTGAGCTAAGGCTACTTTTAATAAGTTATCCATTAGAAAATCCTGTTTAATACCAAATCTATATCAATCAATAGTATACTAAAAACTCCACTAATAATGATGAGTTTGAGAATATTGTGAAGCCAAACATAATGTTTTTTTGCCTTGGATTTCCACAATAAAATCATAAATAAGACCAACAAAACAATTGCTGCTCCAAAATAAAGGTACATATCCCCCACATCAAAATTATAGATCAACAAAAAAGAAGGAATTAAGGTGAGGACTATTAAAAGTGTAATTCCAATTTTTGAAAATCGAGCGCCAAATAATATCGGTATTGTTCTATAGTTTTGCGCCACATCTCCTGCTATATTTTCAAGATCTTTAATCATTTCTCTTGCCAACATCAATAGAAATAGAAAAATTGCATGCACAAAAATCACAGTCTCAAAGTTCTTATAGTAGACAAACACCGCAAAAAAAGGAGTTATTGAAAGAATTGCAGAACTGAAATTTCCAATAAAAGGTACTTTTTTTAATTTATGAGAATAGAACCAAATTGCAAAAGTATAAATTGAAAAAAATACGACCGTTTTAAAAGAAACATAACTTCCCAAAAAAACTGCTAGAAAATTAAGAACAAAATATGCGGTTAGTTTAGTGCGTTGCCCAACCAATCGATCTAGCATCGTTTTTCTTGGTTTATTGATTAGATCTTTTTCCGCATCGTAAAAATTATTTATAATATAACCTGCTGCTATAGAAAGTGTTGATGCTGCAACAAGCACAAATAAATTAAGGTCAAAAATAACTTTTCCTAGAGGAAGATCAGGTGCCAAAATAAATATAGCAGCTAAGTATTGCGCAAATGCAATCATAAGGATATTGTACCCTCGAACAATGGAAAAAAGACTCAATAGCTTTAAAAGCAAGAGTTTGTTTTTTCTACGAAGCATTTTTTTGATGATTAGAAGTTGTATACCACCTCTAAATTGTAATCTTTCAAGGCCTTTTTTGCCTTATCTATGTCTTGGGTAAACCCAAGAATATAACCTCCTCCTCCAGAACCACAGAGTTTAAGGTAATAATCATTACTTTCAATTCCCTGTTTCCATAAATTATGGAATTTGTTCGGAATCATAGGTTTGAAGTTATCAAGTACAATATTAGAAAGCTGCTTAATATTTCCAAAAAGCGACTTTACATTGCCGTTTATAAAGTCCTCAACACAAGCATCGGTTCTTTTAATAAACTGATCTTTAAGCATATTTCGGAATCCTTCCTGTTTCATTTTTTCCATGAAAATCTGTACCATTGGAGCAGTTTCACCAGTGATACCACTATCTAATAAAAAAACCGCTCCTCTACCTTCAAAATTTTGAGAAGGCAAGCTTGTTGATTCAATATTATCTTTGGAATTAATGAGAATAGGTAAACTTAAATAACTATTAAGAGGATCTAATCCGGATGACTTTCCATGGAAAAAAGATTCCATCTTACCAAATATTGCTTTTAGTTTTAAAAGCTTCTCTCGGGTTAAATTTTCTAAAACTGTGATTTTACGCGTAGCATATTTATCGTAAATAGCAGCTACTAAAGCACCACTACTTCCAACACCGTAACCCTGAGGAATGGAACTATCAAAATACATTCCTTGATCAACATCTTTGTGCAATGCTTCCAAATCAAAGCTAACATCACAATCCTTATCATCTTGCAAAGTTTCAAGGTAGCTAACAAAAGTTTTTAATTTTTCGTTGGACTTTTTTGCACTTTCTTCCGGATTTACATCTGTCTTAAGAGCTCCTTTAAAAAAATTATAAGGTATAGAAAGACCTTTAGAATCTTTAATAATACCATACTCTCCAAAGAGTAAAATTTTAGAATAAAACAGCGGTCCTTTCATATATTAAACAGCAGTTGAGATTTTATAGTTCCAAGTATAAACGTTCTTTTTAACCAAATATGATTCTAAATTACATCTTTCTTGCTCCAAATCCAATTCGATCACAAATATACTGCCCCTTTTCACAAAATGCAATCAACTCATCCTTAATAAATTGATATACATCCTCTTTTTCTTTTTCTGGATATAGAACGTGCACATTTGCTCCTGCATCAAGCGTAAAACAAACTTTACTGCCACTTGCTTTACGAAATTGCCATATTTTTTGAATAATCCCGAGGGTAGACGGTTTCATAAGCATAAAATAAGGCGTACTCGTCATCATCATGGCATGTAAGCTAAGTGCCTCGTTCTCTACAATTTCAACAAAACGATCCAAGTCTCCATTTAAAAAAACGGTTTGTAAATCTCTTAAATGATTATGAGCTTGAACAAAACGTTGTTCCGCAAAAGGATGACCATGCATTAAATTGTGTCCTACCGTACTGCTAACTTCTTTTTGTCCTTTATGCACTAAAAGAATAGTATCATGGTAGTTTTTAAAATTTTTATGTACGCTATGCGGGTATTTTATTGCATAAATGTTAGAGCTTCCTTCTATAGTTTCATCTATTCCCCATTGTATTAAATCTCCTTCAATACTTCTACAAGCACTTCCCGAACCTAAACGTGCTAAAAACGAAGCCTTTTGATTAAAATAATTTGCTGTAATATTAGGATTCATTTGTTCTTCCATACCCATTAAGCATAGGGCTAAGGCAGCCATTCCACTGGCAGAAGAAGCAATTCCGCTACTATGCGGAAAAGAATTCGAAGTTTCTATTGTAAAATGATAGGATTTTAAAAAAGGAAGGTATTTTTCTATTCGAGCAAAGAAGGTTTCTATTTTGGGTTTAAATTCTTTTTTGGACTGCCCTTCAAACAATAGGTCAAAAGAAAAACTTTTTGCACTTTCCTTTAATGGTAAAAAGGAAAGCGTAGTTGTAGTGGCACATGCATCCAATGTAAAACTAACAGAAGGATTTGCCGGTATCTGATTTGGCTTTTTCCCCCAGTATTTAACCAATGCGATATTACTGGGAGCTTTCCATGTTATTTTTCCAGCATCTATCTTTGTTGGAAAAGATTGAAATATAAAATCCTTTTCAGTCATAAAAATTGAAATTTCCGCAAAGATACTCTTAATAACAAACTCTAAACCATAGCATCATCAAACTATTAAAAATCAAAAAAAAATATTGTATTTTACCTTAAGACTAATGCGTATTTTCACGCTATTAAATTCCTGATTTGAAAAGAAAAATAACATACCTATTTATCGCAGTATTTATCTGTGTTTTAGTTGGTTTTTTGTCTAGTTTTGCTACCCAGAGCTCGGTAAACGATTGGTATGTTACCTTAAACAAACCAAGTTTTAATCCCCCTAATTGGATTTTTGCACCTGTTTGGAGTGTCCTTTATATTCTTATGGGTATTGCGGCAGGGTTGGTGTGGATTAAAGGGTTTTACCACGTTTGGGTAAAAACTGCCTTATACCACTTTGGTTTTCAACTATTATTAAACGCCTTGTGGAGTATTGTCTTTTTTGGTTTTAAAAATCCCTTTTGGGCGCTTATTGTTATTGGTGCACTTCTGATATCTATTGTGCTTACATTCCGATGGTTTAAAGTGGTAAATAAACTAGCAGCATACCTTTTAATCCCCTATTTTTTATGGGTTTGCTTTGCGACTTTATTAAATTTCAAAATTTGGCAATTAAACTAACTTTTAGCAATGGATTGTGCGGCTATATAGGCACCTGTCCAAGCATTTTGAAAATTAAAACCACCGGTTATTGCGTCAATATCTAAAACTTCCCCGGCAAAAAACAAATCCTTATGAAGTTTGCTTTCATACGTTTTAAAGTTAATTTCCTTTAAATCAATCCCTCCAGCTGTAACAAATTCTTCTTTAAAGGCACTCCTTCCCTCTACTTTAAACTTTGAATGTGTAAGTTGATTCGCCAAAACTTCCAGTTGGTTTTTACTTATATCTCCCCATTTTACTTTTTCGGTAATATTCGACGCTTTTACCAAATTAATCCACAAACGTCTAGGAAGATCAACTGCATTGGTACGTAATATTGTTTTTTTTGCCTCAATGTTTTTGATTTCAAGCAGTAATCGTAACACTGCACCTTCATGATATTCAGGCAACCAATTTACGCGAATATTAAAATTGTAATTGTAATCACTTAGAGTTCGTGCTCCCCAAGCAGATAATCTTAAAATTACAGGACCACTTAATCCCCAATGCGTAATAAGCAAAGGACCTTCTGCCTCTAATTTAGTTGGTTGCGATATTTCACTACTTAATTTTAATGATACTTTACTACCAGACCATTGTTTTGGAAGCACCTCCACCCTTGCTTCCGCACTTATACCCTGAATTCCAGCAATACGTTCATCCTTTATATTAAAGGTAAACAACGAGGGAACTGGAGGTGTAATTTTATGCCCTAAACCCTTCATCATATCCCAAATCTTTGGATTACTTCCTGTAGCTATTAATAACTTATCTGCTTCAAAAGTTTTATGTAGGGATTGTAGTTGCCATTTTGTATTGTTTTTCAAAGTATTGGCATTTAACAACTTAATTCCAACGATCGGAGTGTTTCTAAGAATTTTAATATTATATTTTTCGGCTTCTCTTAAAAAACAATCAATAACAGTTTGGGAGGAATTACTTTTAGGAAATATTCTTCCGTCTGATTCCACCTTTAAGGGAACACCTCTATTTTCGAAAAAAGCAATGGTTTCATTACTTCCATGATTATAAAAAGGACCCAAAAGTTCTTTTTCGCCTCTTGGATAATTTTTTGTAAGCTCTTTCGGGATAAATTGGGCATGTGTAATATTGCAGCGTCCTCCTCCGGAAATCTTAACCTTAGATAACACCGTTTTTCCTCGTTCAAGGATTACTATTTTAAGCGCTGGATTTGCTTCTGCGATATGAATCGCCGCATAAAAACCAGCTGCTCCTCCACCTATTATAATTACATCAAACATCACTTGATGCGTTCGGGGTAGTTGGTAAAAATACCATCTACTTCTAATTTTTGAATGCGTTCTATTTCTGTTATCTCATTAACCGTCCATGTATATACCTTAAATCCAGCATCATGAATTTTTTGAACATTAGCATAAGTAACCAATTCGTAATTGGGATTAATAGCGATGGCATCAAGTTCTTTCGCCATCGGGATAGCAGTAATTGGATCTTCCTCGGTAAGAACAGCAATTGCAATCTCTTTATTAAATTCCCGCATCTTTTGCAATTCATTCCAATTAAAACTTGAGATTAAAAAATCATCTAAGGTCCAACCCTGAGTTTTAATATAATGTTGGATAATAAAATTCACTCGTTCCGCAGTATTTGCTCCCTTGAGTTCAATATTAATTGGAACCTGATGATCGATAAGTTTTAAAACATTTTGCAGCATGGGGATTTTATGACCTCCTTCCAAAACAAGTTGACGAAGTTGAATAAGGTTAAAATCCTCAATATAACCGCCAGCACTGGTAAGTCTATCTACCCGATCATCATGAAAGACAGCTATTTCACCACTCTCAATTTTAAAAACATCAATTTCTATCATGTCCACCCCCAAATCCAGCGCCTTTTGAACAGAAGCCAGTGTGTTTTCAGTTTCATGACCCATTGCACCTCTATGTCCAATTACAATAAAATCTGTTTTCTTATTCATACATGAGGATATCCCTACGATTCCCAAAAGGAAAATCAATAATCTTGGAATCATTTTTTTAACATTTGGATTGTAAAAATACAAATATGATTGTGATATTGCACAATATATAGCACAACCATTTTTAACTAAAACAATCGATTTGTGATATTTTTTATTGATTTATTGGTAAAACACTAATATTTATTCACATTTAATAATACTATCTTATCATTTTTGAATTAATAACAATGCACTTTAAATCTCATAGTGCCAGCAATGTCCAAGAGAAGTCTCTAATTTTTTTGGAAAGTTATGTACCAAATTCGATACCAATTATCGGAATAACTGCCTTAAATTAAGACATCAAGTTTAAAAATGAAAGACTCTAGAGGAGCAATATCCACTCGAAAACGTCCAATTCCCTTAGATATGTGAAGTAGTCCTTTTTCCTTAAAATACAATTGATCTACCAATTCATATGTTTCATCTTTCAAATTCCATTCATTGATAATCTCAGCAGGAATTGCGAGGTCAAATCCAAATTTTTCGTGCGCATTAAAATTGGCAATTACAACCAATTTCTCCTCTTCGGACCAACGTACATAGGATAATACATGATAATTGTAATATGTTGTGTTTTCCCTATTATAATAGTGAATATCCCGATATGCACCCATTAGCGCACTACTTTTGATGGTAAAATTTAAAAGGCGTTTATAAAAATCTCGCAAGGACACTTCCGCTTCCGTAAGTTGCCCTCCGTCGAACTTTCTATTGTTCATCCATCGCTGATGATGTGGAACACCTATATAATCAAAAATCGAGGTTCTAGATGGTTTTCCAAAACCAGCATTCTCCGCTGCCGGCTCTCCTACTTCTTGACCAAAATAAATCATAGTTGGTGCAGTGCTTATGGTTGTCGAAACTACCATTGCAGGCTTGCCCACCAACGCATTTCCTACGAATTCAGGACTGGCAATACGCTGTTCATCATGATTCTCTAAAAAATGAAGCATATGATGCTCTATATCTTGCAAGCCATTTTGTACTACCGGAATATGATCTGTCCAACCATACCCTTTCATGATATGTTTTAGGGAATCGTAGAGTTCTACTTTATCATAGAGATAATCCATTTTCCCTTTAAAAATATATGCTCTGTAAAGGCTGGGATTGTATACCTCGGCCAACAACAATGATTTAGGGCTTTTTGTTTTTATGGCAGAGTTTAAATAACTCCAGAATTCTACAGGAACCATTTCGGCCATATCAAATCGAAAACCATCTACCCCCATAGCCAACCAATAGTGCGCAATTTCTTTAAACTTAATCCATGAATTCGGCACATTTTTCCATTCCCAAAAATTATAATGTGCTTTATAATCTAAATCTTCGTAACCTGCGGGTAAAGTATCATAATCTGCAGTTCCATCTGGTTTTTCTCCATAATTAACACGCACAGTTTCGTACCAATCGTTAAAATTTGGTTTGGATAATCGAGATCCATTTCCCGTCCATTTTGCCGGGGTTTCCTGAAACTTGCTGTTCGCTAAACGCGTTGTATCTCCACCAAGTGGGAGGTAGTCACCCTCCCATTCAGGTACCTCAAAAATTTCATTTGGATTGTAATAGAAGTTGTTATTTCTATGATACGATAGTGATGTATCGTCATCAGCTCCCAAATCAGTTATTCCTTTTGGATTGGACTTTCCTTGATATCCGCGTGCCACATGATTGGGTACGATGTCAATTATTACTTTTAGTCCTATGCTATGTGTTCGTTGTATTAATTGCTTGAACTCTTCTAACCTATTCTCAGGATGTTCAGCTAAATCAGGGTTTACATTAAAATAGTCTTTAATTGCATAGGGAGATCCCGCTCTACCCTTAACAATATCGGGATCATCATTGGAAATGCCGTAGGCAGTATAATCTTGAATTACAGCATGATGAAGTACTCCGGTATACCAAATATGTGTTACTCCTAGAGACTTAATTTCTTGTAAGGCCTTATTCGAAAAATCTTTAAACTTACCAACACCATTTTCTGCCAAAGTCCCCCAGGGTTTATTGGTCGACTTTGTGTTCCCAAACAAACGAGTAAACACTTGATAAACTACTTTTTTTCCTTCTTTTTCCATCATATTTTCAATACCCTCTCTAACTTGCGAAGCCATTAAACTTGCCATCTCTTATGTCGCTTTAATTTACAATTTCGGGGGTAATTTAAAGCATCCAACGGCTAAATTGTGTTGATCATTTTTGGTGATAGTTCCATTGACTGATCATTTACTAGGATCGCTAAAGGATCTGTTCCCTCAAGCTCAAAAGTAGTAGCCTCATGAGTGACTTTAACTTTAAGAATTTGATTTCTAAAATTAATTTTGAAAGAATATGCTTGCCACTGCTTTGGGATACGAGGTGTAAAAGATAAAGTATCATTTTTTATACGCATCCCTCCAAAACCTTCAACAATACTCATCCATGTTCCGGCCATTGAGGTAATATGTAATCCTTCTTCAACTTCTTTATTGTAGTCATCTAAATCCAATCGCGAAGTCCTTAAATAGAATTCATAGGCTTGTTCCATGCGGTCTAGCTTGGCAGCTTGAATGCTATGAACACAAGGAGAAAGAGATGATTCGTGAACGGTAAAGGGTTCGTAAAAATCGAAATGTTTTTGTAATGCTTCGGTACTAAAATGATCCTCAAAAAAATAAAACCCCTGCAATACATCTGCCTGCTTGATATAAGGAGAACGAAGAATACGATCCCAACTCCACTTCTGATTGATAGGACGTTGCGAAGTATCTAAATTGGCAACTGTAATTAATTCTTTGTCCAAAAATCCATCCTGTTGAAGAAAAACATCTTGCTCCTTGGCATACGGAAAGTACATGTTAGCAGCAACTTCTTCCCACTGTTTAGTTTCTTCCATATTAAGCGTTGTTTTTCCAATAATACGATCATAATCAGAAGGATATTCTTTTTTAACCTTTTCCAATTGGGTCATCGTGTATTCGATACTCCATTTTGCCAGATAGTTGGTATACCAATTATTGTTGACATTATTTTCATATTCATTAGGCCCTGTGACCCCAAGAATAACATATTTGTTTTTTGAACTGGAAAAAGTTGCTCTTTGATGCCAAAATCTTGCTATTCCGATTAACACCTCCAATCCCATTTCAGGAACATAACTATAATCCCCAGTATATCTATGGTAATTAAATATCGCAAATGCTATAGCTCCATTTCGGTGTATTTCTTCAAACGTAATTTCCCACTCATTATGACACTCCTCGCCATTCATCGTAACCATGGGGTATAAAGCAGCTCCATTTGTAAAACCTAATTTGGTCGCATTCTCAATAGCTCTTTCCAAATGATTAAAACGATATTTCAATAAGTTTCGTGCTACCTGCTGATCCTTAGTAGCCATATAAAAAGGAATACAATATGCCTCAGTATCCCAATATGTGCTGCCGCCATATTTTTCTCCTGTAAAACCCTTTGGGCCTATATTCAAATTAGAGTCACGACCCGAATAGGTTTGATTTAGTTGAAAAATTGTAAATCGAATTCCTTGTTGCGCTTTTACATCACCATCAATTGTAATATCACTCATCTCCCAAACCTGAGCCCAATCTTCTTTTTGTTGTTCCAATAGCGAATCAAATCCTTGATTAACAACAATTTTAAGTACCTCTTTGGTAGCATGTATCAAATGTTCAGGCTTGTGATTTCTGGATACCGTATATCCCCCAAATTTTAGTAGTGATATTGTTTCGTTACTCTTGGCGTCAATTTGGTATTCCTGCGTAATTTTAGAGTCTGATTGTATAAGTCGAGGTACTTGCGCTATTATATTTCCCCCATGATACAGCTGAGTTTCCATAAAAGTGCAAGTAGCAAAATTAGTCTTCATGGTGTGTGCCTCAATAAACGCCTGTCTTTCCTCTCCCTTGACAGCGGTTGTGTTCCAAAACTTATCGTCCCAATTACTATCTTCATTGGTGATTCCACTATCTAAATAGGGGAGGACGGTAATTTTCGCATCGGAATTTAATAAGGTAAGGTTATATTGTATCGCTCCAACTTCATCCTGTCTAAGGCTTAAAAATCGCGTTGCATCCACCATAACCTCAATATTATTGGGAAGTACCGCGATGAAATTTCTACGATACCATCCTTCCTTCATATTTAGTTCTCTTCGAAACGTCTTTATTTCTTTACAGGTATTAAGATCCAGGATTTCGGAATTAATTTTGACTTGAATCCCAATCCAGTTTGGTGCATTTAAAACTTTAGCAAAATACTCGGGGTATCCATTTTTCCACCATCCCACTCGAGTTTTATCCGGGTAATATACGCCTGCTATATAGCTTCCTTGAAAAGTAGCACCGGAATAATCTTCTTCAAAATTTGCACGTTGCCCCATAGCACCGTTTCCTATACTAAATAGGCTCTCGGAAGATTTTACGTTTTCTTGGTTAAATCCCTCTTCTATAATAGACCAAGGATCTGCTTTAATATAATTTTGATTCATCTATATGCTTGCTATTTCTTTGATAACTTCTAAATCGATCTCTGTGAAATTCTTAAAATTGCGATGGGCACTAGACAATATGTTGGCATCTCCAATACCAACACTCATCATGCCTGCATTATTTGCAGCTTCAATACCTGCAATGGCATCCTCAAAAACAACACAGTTTTCAGGAGCCACATCTAAACCTTTAGCCGCCATTAAGAAAACTTCTGGATCTGGTTTGGCTTTACTAACATTGTTTCCATCTACAATTAAATCAAAGTAAGAAAGTAACTTTACTTTCTCTAAAATGGTTTGAGCATTTTTACTTGCGGAGCCTAAAGCAATTGGAAAGTTATGCTCCTTAAGAAATACGAGGATTACGGTTACCCCTGGAAGAATTTCATTTTCATTCATTGTTCCAATATAATTCAGGTAATCCTCATTCTTTTCTATCATCCAGCAATCGAATTCTTCTTGGGTCGCTTTTATATTCCCCATTTCTAATAATATTTCGAGACATCGCTTTCGGCTTACGCCTTTAAAACGCTCATTATCTGTTTCAGAGAATGCAATTCCCAATTGATTTGCTAATTTTTTCCATGCCATAAAATGATACTTGGCGGTATCAACGATCACGCCATCCAAATCGAATATAAATCCGGTTTTATTCATTTTCTCAATTATTTAGGGTAATTAATTTATTGTAGAGCCTCTTGAGATAAGAGTTGCTTTAATAATTTCTGTTTTATACGTTTCCTCTTCGGATTCACTTTCCACTTTTTCGATCAACATTTTTGCCGCTAATTCTCCCATTTGTTGCCCGTGCTGGGCAATGGCCGAAAGTTTTGGGTTCGAATACTTTGACAGTATGCCATCTGTAAATCCTATAAAGGAAACATCTTCTGGGATTCTCAAACCCGATTTCTTTGCAACACCCATACAGTGAATCGCAAATAGTTCATTCACACAAAGTGCAGCATCGATGCGATTAGCGTTAAAAAAGTGCTCCACCCTTTGTTCCGTAATATTTTCAATAGCGCCATAAGGTAATTTTAAAACAAGACTTTCATCAAACGCAATGTTTGCATCTTTTAACGCATCTAAATACCCTTCTGCCCGCTTTAAACTTACATTAAGATAATCATCAGTAGTGATCAATGCAATTTTCTTTCTACCGCTATCTATTAAATTTTTAGCGGCCAAATATGCTGCCTCTTTATCGTTTATAACCACCTTATCGCACGCTATTTCATCTGTAATGCGATCAAATAGAACTAACGGGATTCCTTGCTCCGTTACTTCTTGAAGGTGTTTATAATCATTTTTGGCCTGTGTTTCTGCAGACAAGGCCATAATAAAACCATCAATACTTCCATTTGCTAACATCTCCATATTAATAACTTCTTTATCAAAGGACTCATCGGATACACATACAATAACATTATATCCTTTTGCATTTGCATATTTTTCAATTCCTCTAAAAACAGTGGTAAAAAAATGGTGAACGATATCTGGGATAATAACACCTATATTCTTAGTACGCTTATTTTTAAGACTAATTGCAATGTTATTGGGCTTATAGTTGTAAAGTTTTGCAAAAGCCTGCACTTTCTCCTTTGTATCCTTGCTGATCTCCTCACTATTTTTTAGCGCCTTGGATACCGTGGAAATAGAAACCTCTAATTCTCGGGCGATATGTTTAAGGGTGATTTTTCTTTTCAAATCTTTCGTAACTTAAATAACAATGGATTCTTTAATAACAAATATGCAGATTCAAAATGTCATCGCGACAAGTTTACTCATTTTTTCAAACAAAAGTATTATAAATCTAGAAATGATAAATTAGTATCAATAATCTTAAAAAAACTATAAACAAAAAAAATCATATATTTGCTTGATAATTGCTAATTTCCACGCTTTTGGGGCATATTATTTAAAAGTACATAATTTAACCGTATTGTTATTATCAGTTTACTATTATTACAAAGTTATTAACACGAAAACGGTTTCGTAACCTTTTAAATAAGTCAGATTGCGTTTTAACAATTATTTTACATATGTTTAACCTTGGAAATAAAATTAACTAAACTTAAAATTGATTTTTTATGAAGATTACGCTACTAAAAAGTTTCTTGCTAGTGGGGGCCATTTTGTGCTTCGGGCTAGTTAAGGCACAGACAGTAACAGGTACGGTTTCTGACTCCAATGGTCCTCTTCCAGGAGCCAGTGTTGTCGTTAAAGGAACTACCAATGGCACTCAAACAGATTTTGATGGTAATTATACCTTAAATAATGTAGGAAGTGATGCGACCTTAGTTTTTAGCTATATCGGCTTTAAACCACAAGAAATTCTTGTTAATGGACAAACAACAATTAATGTCACGCTTTCAGAAGATGCCAGTGAACTTGACGAAGTTATCGTTATTGGATATGGTACTGCTACAAAAGGTTCAACTGTAGGTGCTGCTCAAAGCGTTAAGGCTGAAGAATTTAATAAAGGGGTAATTGTTAACCCACAACAATTAATTCAAGGTAAAACTGCTGGGGTTCAAATTTCTGCAACCACTGGTGAGCCTGGTGCAGCGGTAAATGTTAGAATTAGAGGTACATCTTCTGTACGTGCAAATAACAACCCGCTTTATGTAGTGGATGGTGTTCCACTAAGTGGTGGAGATACTTCAGGACAATCTGGAGGTGGTAATACCGATTTAGGTGCTGCTCAACCGCTTGATCCTCTTAGTTTCTTAAATCCAAATGATATTGCAAGCATCGACATCTTACAAGATGCTTCTGCAACTGCTATCTACGGTTCTCGTGGTGCAAATGGTGTTGTTATTATTACCACGAAGAAAGGTAGAACGGGACAAGGGGTTTTGGAATTCTCAACTACATTGTCTACTGGTTTTATTCCAAATCAAATAGATCTATTAACTCCAGAGCAATTTTTATCTGCTCAAACAACTTTAGGGGCTACAGGACAAGATTTCGGAGCTCGTAACGATTTCCAAGACGAAGTGTATAGATCTTCATTTACCCAAAACTACAACCTCTCTTATGGTGGTGGTGGAGAAAACGGTAATTTCAGATTATCTTTTGGATACCAAGATCAACAAGGTGAAGTGGAAGATAGTGAGTTTGAAAGATTAACTGCTCGTATTAATGCAAATCAACGCTTTTTTGATAATAAATTGCGTTTTGATACACAAGCAACAATCTCAAACATAGAAACACAGCGTCCTCCAATTTTTGATAACCCGAATGCTCGTGGAGATTTATTAGCTACCGTGTATGCTTTTAACCCAACGCGTCCTATATTCCTTCCTGACGGAACGTTTAATCAACCTACGTTTGAAACTCGTAATCCGTTAGCTGTTTTAGGCTTAACAAGACAAGTTGCAAGTACGCTTAGAGCTTTAATTAATGTAGGTGCAGAATATCAGTTTACCGATAATCTAAAATTAAGAACTGCTATAGGTTTAGATAAATCTACATCTTCAGGAGCGTCAGCAACGTCGACTTTATTTAACTCTGCGCAAACCTTAGGTGTTGGTAGAGCTGTTTTAAATGAGGTAGATTTGACCAATGTAACTTGGGAATCTTATTTAAATTATAATAAAGCTGTAGGCGGTGAAAACAATATCTTAGATCTTACTCTAGGACATTCTTATCAAGAGTTTGTTACCGAAACAATCTTTACTGAAGCAGCAGGTTTTAGAACTGATGATTTATTCCAACAATTAAACAATATTGCTTCTGCTCAAGCTTTTGCAGTAAATACATCACTTACAAGAGATGAATTACAGTCCTTTTTCTTTAGAGGTAGTTATTCAATTGATGGAAAATATAATTTCTCTGGAACGATAAGAATTGATGGATCGTCTCGTTTCGGTTCTAACAATCAGTATGGTACTTTTGGTGCTTTTGGTGCTTCATGGTTGCTATCTGAAGAAGATTGGTTCCCTGAATTTTTTGACAACTTTAGATTAAGAGCTTCTTATGGAGTTGTAGGTAACCAAGAAGGTTTAGGTTCTAACCAGTTTAGTCAACGTGAACGTTTTAATACTGGTGGTATTGATAACGGTGGAACATTCACTCCAGGAGGTACTGGAATTGTTGCCTTTGATAACCCAGACCTACAATGGGAAGAGACAACATCTTATAACATTGGTGTTGACTTTGGATTCTTAGACAATAGAATTAGCGGATCTTTCGAAGTTTATGAGAGAACTACTAGCGATTTCATCCTACAAATTCAGAGTGCTCAGCCAGCGGTTCAGCCTTTCTTCTTCCAAAATATCGACGGAGATATTGTAAACAGAGGGGTAGAATTAAACTTAAACGTTGTTCCTGTTGAAAATGATAATTTCAAATGGGACTTTAGTTTGAATGTTGGTTACAACGATAACGAAGTAGAAGATTATGATGGTCCTCCAATAAATACTGGTGCAATTAATGGTCCTGGTTTAACAGGAGCATTTGCACAGCAAATTGTAGAAGGACAACCTTTGTTCAGTTTCTTTGTTAGAGAATTTGAAGGCTTAGATGCTAATGGTAATAACATTTTTGGGAACAACGGTTCTCAGGTATTTGTTGGAGAAAGTGCACTTCCTGATGTAACTCTAGGAATCACACAAAACCTTAAATACAAAAATTGGGATTTAAGTTTGTTCTTTAACGGTTTACTTGGACAATCTGTTTACAGTAACAACCGTAACGCATTCTTTACCATTGGTAACTTATCACAGGGAAGAAACGTAACGGCAGATGTACTTCCATTTGTAGGTGTTGAAAATCCATTTAACCCTGCGGAAGTTTCTACACGTTTCTTAGAAGATGGATCTTTCTTGAGATTACAGAATATTACCTTAGGTCATAATTTCGAGTTATCGGAAAACAGTATCTTTAGTAACTTACGTGTATTTGCAAATGCGCAGAACGTATTTGTAATTACTGGCTATAGTGGTCAAGATCCTGAGGTATCGGTAAATAGATCTATTGGAAATGTACCTTCTTTAGGTATTGATTTAACAGCTTTCCCAAGACCAACAACACTGTCTATTGGCTTTAACGCAAGTTTTTAATATAAAAAAAATAGTAATGATGAGAAAAGAATTTTTTAAAAATCGATTTGCCCAGGCATTAAGTTTAGCAGTAGTGCTACTTGTTGGGCAAGCATGTACAGATCTGGAGCCCACCTTCTCGGATTCGGTTTCTATCGAGTCTTCTGATGGTGCTTTTGGCGGGGTTTCTGATCCTGCAAACTCCTTAGAATCTCTTTACAATGGGATAGAAGGACTTAACAATCAAGCGGATGAGTATGCTTGTATGGAAGTAACTGCAGAAAACATTGCCGTATTAACACGTGGTGTGGATTGGAGTGATAACGGGGTATGGAGAGAATTACATAACCACACTTGGAATCCAGAGCAATTATACATCTTGAATTCATGGAATAGCAGGAATTCACAGATATTGGCTGCTACGCAATTACTAGATCCGGCATCTTCTGCTCCTGCAGATATTATTGCTCAAGCTCAAGTGTTGAGAGCGATTAATATGTCTATCATCTTAAACTTCTTTGGAGTTGTTCCTTTTAGAGGGGTAAATGACGGAGTAGATGTTGATCCTCAAGTATTAAGTTCACAAGAAGCTTTCGATTTTATTTTAAGTGATTTAAATGCTGCTATCAGCAGTGGTCAATTGAATACTTCTGGTGCTGATGGAAATCTTTTTGAAATTGGAGAAGCTGCTGCTCGTTTTATCAGAGCTAAGGTTAATCTAAATTCGGGTCAGTTCCTAGGAACAGGTACTGCTCCTGCTGGAGCTATGGATCAAGTGATTGCTGATGTAAACGCTATTGAAGCTTTAGGTTTTGGCTTAGATGCAAGTGCTAATTATTTTGACATTTGGGATCTAGATGCAGGTAATACCGAGGTAATTATGCTGTTAGATACCTTTACGGGTCAACGTATGTTTAATATGATTCACCCTAATCAAACAGGATGGAACGGTTTTGTTACATTAACTGAAACTTTCCGTTTGTTTGGTTCTAACGATCCTGCAGATGATGCGCGTTTAGGGCTTTCTGGTGAAAACTTTAATGGTCTTTCAACAGGATATATTCGAGGACAACAACTTGCTGCTGATGGTTCTAATTTAATGGATCGTCAAGGTAACCTTCTTATTTATGAAGATGAATTACTACAGAGCTTAGAAGTTAATAATGAGCGAAACGGTATTCGTATTGTAAAATACCCACAGCGTGGTGACAATGGTTTCCCTGCTCCTTCAAATAATTTTGTGTTCATGCGTTTTGCGGAAGCTATACTAATGCGTGCAGAAGCAACTTTAAGAGGTGGTGCTGGTTCGCCAAACACAGCTTTAGTAGATGTAAATAGCCTTAGAACAAGAGCTGGTGCAGCTGTTTTAGGTTCTGTAACTTTAGATGATATGAGTGATATTATCCGAAGAGAGTTGAACTCGGAGAGTAATATTGCTGGTCAAAGAGCAGTACAAATTCGTTTTGGAACTTTTGCTGATACTTGGGAATTAAAATCAGTTCAAGATGATTTCCGAACAAGATTCCCAATTCCTTCTACGGCATTGGCAACGAATCCTAATTTAGTACAGAATCCTGGTTACTAAAATAATTTGTTAAGTTTAAGAAAAAAGAGGGCTATTTGCCCTCTTTTTTATACCCTAATATCAAGACAACACTTCATTCAATTCTTTTAAAATACCCTATTAAATAGTTAAACCAATACAACTTTTACCAAAAAACAAATATTTTTGTAAACGTACATAAAATGTATTGGCATCATTTAAATTCTACCTATGAATACCTTTCGTAAATTTAGTTTTGTTTTTCTTTCATTCCTCTTTTTCGTTTCATGTAATGATCAAAAGGAAACTAAAATTACTACAAATACATCCGCGTTATTTACAGCCTTACCACCCGAAACCACAGGCATAGACTTTGTAAACGAAATTACCAACGAAGAGGATTTTAATATCTTCCTCTATCGTAATTTTTATAACGGAGGTGGAGTAGGTATTGGTGATATTAACAATGATGGACTTCCTGATATCTATCTCACGGCAAATCGAAAAAAGAATCACTTATACCTGAACAAAGGAGATTTTACTTTTGAAGATATTTCGGAGAAAGCAGGTGTTGATGGTACGAAAGCGTGGTCAACCGGGGTTGTTTTTGTAGATATTAACTCGGATGGTTTATTGGATATCTATGTATGTAATGCAGGTAATATCGAAGGTGATGATCAAAAAAATGAACTGTTTATTAATAATGGGGACCTCACATTCACAGAAAAAGCAGAAGCGTTTAATTTAGCCGATAGCGGCTTTACAACCCATGCTGCCTTCTTTGATTATGATAAAGATGGGGATTTAGATGTTTATATGCTTAATAACAGTTTCATTTCGGTAGGGAGTCTTGGCTATGATAACAAAAGGCATTTGCGCGCCGAAGATTGGAATGTTCCAGAAAAAACCAAAGGTGGTGGAGATAAGTTGCTTAGAAATGATAATGGTATTTTCACCAATGTAAGTGAAGAAGCGAATATTTTTGGAAGTCTTATTGGTTTTGGGTTGGGCGTAACTATTGGCGATATTAATAATGATTTGTACCCTGATATTTATGTATCGAATGACTTTTTTGAACATGATTATCTATATATAAACAATCAGGACGGTACATTTACAGAAGACATTAAAAGTTGGGCAACACATTTAAGTCTATTTTCCATGGGAGCTGATATGGCAGACATCAATAATGATGGGAAAGCCGATATTTTTGTAACAGATATGCTTCCCGAAGGTGATGAGCGTTTAAAAAATACCACCAATTTTGAAACCTATGATATTTACCAGCGAAAACTCCAAAACGGGTTTTATCATCAATACATGCAAAACACCTTGCAGCTTAATGTTGGTAATGGGTTTTCCGAAATTGCACATTATGGAGGCGTATCCGGCACCGACTGGAGTTGGGGTGCCCTACTCTTTGATATGGATAATGACGGATATCGTGATATTTATGTTTGCAATGGTATTTACCACGATCTTACCAACCAAGATTTTATTGATTTCTTTGAAGATGTAGGTCGCCAGCAAACTGCCATTTATGGTGAAAAAGAAAAAAAAGATGAAGTCATTAATGCAATGCCGTCTGTAGCTATTCCGAACTATGCCTTTAAGAACAATCAAAACCTTACCTTTTCAGATGCTACTGTTGATTGGGGACTAAGTACACCAAGTTTCTCTAATGGAGCTGCATATGGAGATCTAGATAATGATGGCGATTTGGATTTGATTATTAACAATGTAAATCAACAATTGCTTGTTTATAAAAACAACGCCGATAAACAAGGTAATAACTATCTCAAAATAAAATTAGAAGGAAATAACGCAAACTCCTTTGCTATTGGTAGCGTAGTAGAAATTTATATCAAGGATCAGATTTTAAGACAAGAACTTATTCCTTCGAGAGGTTTTCAGTCTTCGGTAGCGTATACAATGACTATTGGTTTAGGAGATTATAAAGCAGTAGATTCGCTTCGTGTAATATGGCCAGATGATAAAACTCAGCTATTACGCGAAGTTGCTATTAATACTACATTAAACCTAAAACAAGGGGAAGCAGATGCCGTTTACACTATTGAACAAATAAAACAACCCACACTTTTTGAAGAGCTCGATCATAACTTATCGGCGCATAACGAAAATAACCACATCGATTTTGATTATGAAGGCCTTATTTCTAAAATGTTATCCCAAGAGGGACCTACCATAGCAATTGCTGATGTGAATAATGATCAAAATGAAGATGTTTTTATTGGAGGTGCAAAAGGACAAATTGCACGCCTTTATTTACATACGGGAAATGGTCAATTAAAGTCCGCTATTACTTTTGATGTTTTTCGCGAAGATCGCGGTTTGGAAGATACGGCATCGGCTTTTTTTGATGCTGATGGGGATGGAGATCAAGATCTCATTGTCGGTTCCGGCGGCAACGAACCTAAAGACGTTGATAACTACAATAACCGCTTATACCTTAACGATGGACAAGGGAATTTTAGTAGAGCTTTGCAAAAAATACCAAGTACGCAAAATAATGTATCCGCAATAGCACCGTATGACTTTGATCAAGATGGAGATATCGATTTATTCATAGCTAGTAGAAGTGTTCCCGGTATTTACGGAATTAATCCTGAGCATCTTTTACTAGAAAATGATGGGAATGGTAATTTTACAAACATCACGGAAAATCGTGCATTTAAACTCAAAGATGTTGGAATGGTAACATCTGCATCTTGGGCAGATATCGATGGAGATACTAAGAAAGATTTGGTTCTTGTAGGAGATTGGACAGCTCCTACCGTATTTAAAAACTCCGGACGCAGGTTAAGTCCTTTACGAACTTCCTTAGATAGTATTACTGGTTGGTGGAATACGGTAAATGCGCAAGATATTGATGGGGATGGGGATATCGATTTAATTCTAGGTAATCAAGGTACCAATACGGCATATAAAGCGGGAAAAGACACCCCAGTAAAAATGTATGTAAACGATTTTGACAACAATGGAACCATTGAGCAAATCGTTACCAGAACTGTCAATCAGCGCGATGTCCCGGTTTCCTTAAAACGAGAATTAACAGGTCAGTTGGTTTCCTTAAAAAAAGAGAATCTAAAGTTCTCCGATTATGCTACCAAAAGTATCGATCAACTTTTCACTCCTGAAGTTCTTGCAAATGCCATCGTAAAACAAGTTAATACCTCAGCAAGTAGTATAGCAATTAATCAGGGAAATGGAGAATTTGAGATCAAAGATCTTCCCAAAGAAACACAGTTTTCTTGTATCTGTACCATTGCTTGTACCGATGTTAATGAGGATGGCATTTTAGATCTAATATTAGCGGGAAATGATTTCGAATTTAAACCACAATACAGTCGTTTGGATGCGAATTACGGAAACGTATTACTTGGAACTTCAAATAACGAGTTCAAATGGCAGCCTTATGAAACCTCAGGTTTTTATTTGAAAGGGGAGGTGAAACAGCTGAAACCCTTTAAAGATCGTAATGGAACCAAATTCCTTATTGCTGGTAGAAACAACAATAGTCCTAAAATTTTTAAATTGAATAAATAGATCGTTGTAGGTATACTTGATCTAGCCCCTGTATTTTTAACACAAAATGTAAACGTTTACATTAATTATTAGTATGTTTGCATCACTTTACAATGCTCTCAAGACCAATCACATATAGTATAGCGATACTTATCCTAATCGGCACACTTTTAGGGTATATTTCTCCGGCTATTGCACTATCCATAGGTATGGTGAGTGGGGTATTCAATCTGGCAAATAGAAAGCTAGTGCTATCCAATATTAAATTTCAGAAATTACTCCTTCAATTATCCGTAGTAGGTTTAGGTTTCGGAATTAACATTAAAGAAGCTATTGTTGTCGGTTCGGATAGTTTTTTTATTACCCTCATTACTATTGTATGCACTTTTATCATTGCATTTGGTATTGGAAAACTAGTTAAATCGGAAAAAATAACTACAATTTTGGTTGCATCCGGAACGGCAATATGTGGAGGAAGCGCTATAGCTGCTGTAAGTCCTTGTTTAAGGGCTAATTCTAACCAGACTTCTATTGCCTTAGCCATTGTTTTCTTGCTTAATGCTATTGCTTTATTTATTTTTCCCACCGTTGGACATTATTTTGAATTAAGTCAATCGCAGTTTGGTCTTTGGAGTGCTATTGCCATACACGATACGAGTTCTGTTGTTGGAGCAGCCGAATTGTTTGGCGAAGAATCGTTAAACATAGCAACCACTACCAAATTGGTACGTACATTATGGATAATTCCTTTGGTGTTGATCATTTCATTTGGCTCTAACGCACAAGACAAATTTAGTTTTCCATGGTTTATTCTTGGTTTTCTGGCGGCAATGGCAATTTCCTATTACATTCCCCAAATGGAGACTGTTAGTAATAGTATTGTATGGTTATCCCGAAAACTATTAATCTTTACTTTATTTCTAATCGGATTACAAATTAGTATTGGAAAAATTAAGAAACTGGGTTTTAACATTCTTATCGTTGGTGTAACTACTTGGGTTACTTTGGCAGTTATTTCGTTACTTTATATTCTGAACTACACTTAGTTTTCTAATGGCAAGTATAAAGGATATTGCAAAAATTACAGGATTGTCCTTGGCAACTGTATCCCGTGTTTTTAATAATAGTCCTTCCGTATCTCCTAAAACAAGATCTAAAGTTTTAGACGCTGCCAAACAGTTAGATTATCATCCTAATCAAATGGCGGCGGCTCTGCGCAGTGGAAAAAGTAAAATTATTGGAGTTATCGTTCCAGAAGTGAATAATTATTTTTTCAGCAGTATCATTAATGGTATAGAAAAGAAATTGACGGATCTGGGGTATCGTATTATTATTGCACAATCCCATGAGTCGGCGGAAAATGAACAAAAGGCATTGCAATCTTTTTTAAATCTCAATGTGGATGGCATTCTGATGTCAATATCAAAAAAAACTACAGATTACGCACTATTCGAAAAAATAATTTCAGATCAACTACCCATTGTCTTCTTTGATCGTATCCCAAAACTAGCTGAAATTAATTCGGTTACCTTGGATGATTATAAAGGAGCTTATATTGCAACAGAACATCTAATTGAAGGTGGCTGTAAACATTTGATTCATGTCGCTGGGGATTCCAAGGTTTCTATTTTTAAAAAAAGAAAAAAAGGTTTTTTAGATGCTTTAGCAAAACACAAACATCCTGTTAATACCTATACGGTTTCCGAACTTAGCTCAAATCCAAAAAAAGATCTTGAATTAATCAACACCCTATTTCAGCTGCATCCTACTATTGACGGAATTTTTGTTCACGGAGATGAAAGCAGTCTCTATCTAATGAACTTATTACAATCACTTAAAATATCGATTCCAAAGCAACTAAAATTAATTGGTTTTGGAAATGCCAATTATAGTGAACTTGTTCAACCCCCACTTAGTTCAATTGATCAACGCTGTGATGAAATGGGTGCAATTGCTGCTACTATTTTATTAAAACACCTAACAAAAAAACAAACGATGCCTCAAAAAGAAATTCTTTCACCTAAATTAATTATTCGACAGTCTTCCGCCAACTAGTTCATATCAAAAGCTCTTAAGTTCATCTATCTGCTTCTGAAGGCTTTCCGTAGCATCGGGAGTAATGGTGTTATCTTCTTTATTGATTAACTTAAATATGGAAGAGATTGGATTTTTATTTGGATGGACAAACATTCCCAAATGATTCAATACATCTGCCAAGTGATCCATGCCTCTAAGATTTCCCGCTCTACCTGAAGCTATCCCTGTAATACACGCCCTTTTTCCATTAAAACTTTTCGCATATTCCCGCACCGACATCGAATCCAGAATTACTTTTAAAATCCCTGGATAGCTCCCGTTATATTCAGGAACAAAAAACCAGAATCGACTAGCAGGAATAAAAAATGTATCTTGTATATGCTGAATAAGTGCAGGTTGTTCAGAATCTTTATACATCGTTTCGCTCACCATATCACCTTCAAGATTTGATAAATCTAAAAATAATACTTCTTCGTCGGCCTGTCTTTTTAGCAAATCGAAGGCGTGTTTTGCAAAATATTGTGTCTTGTTAGACTTTCTATTCGAACCAGATATAACGGTAATCATACTCGTGAATTTGGGTGCTACTTAAAAATTATTAATCCAATTAAGTCAAAATTACTAATTTTAAGAATGTAAACGTTTACATTTTTGAATTATTTATTTACATTTACAAACGCAACTTATATTTCGTTTAACATTATGACTTTATCAAAAGAAAATATCTCTCCCTTTATTGTAGGCACTATGCGATTGGGAAGTTGGGGAAGTAATTTGTCTCCAAAAGCCTATGAAGCTTTTATTGAAGGATGTCTTGAATTAGGTTTAAAGGATTTCGATCATGCTGATATTTACGGGGACTATACCACAGAAGCAGACTTTGGAAATGTATTTAAAAATCGCTCCAATTTGCGCCAGCAATTGCGTATTACCACGAAATGCGGTATTAAATTGATTTCTACCAATCGACCTGATCATAAAGTTAAATCCTATGATTTATCTAAAGAACATATCTTAAGCTCTGTAGATATATCCCTTCAAAATTTGCATACAGATTATATTGATGTTTTACTCTTACATAGACCTGATTATTTATTAGACCCTTCTGAAATCGCAGAGGCTTTTGTGCAACTTAAAAAAGAAGGTAAGGTCAACGCGTTTGGAGTCTCCAATTTTACTCCTTCGCAATTTGATTTACTGCAAAATGTTACTCCCTTAATAACCAATCAGATCGAAGTATCGCTATTACAACGCAATGCTTTTGAGGATGGCACGCTAGATCAGTGTCAAAAACTAAATGTTATTCCCACGGCATGGTCTCCACTTGGAGGAGGACAACTTTTCCAAGATTCGAAAGATGCTAAGATAATTGCGATTCGCAAAGTTCTGAACATGTTATCTGAAAAATACAATCTAGCAGCAGATCAACTATTATACACTTGGTTGCGCAAACATCCTGCCGGCATTGTTCCGGTGTTAGGAACGTCAAAATTGGAACGAATACAAAAAGCATGCAAAGCCCTAGAAGCTGATATTACCAAAGAAGAATGGTATATGCTATGGGAAGCCGCAATTGGTGGTGAAGTTGCCTAAATATTAATCATAACATACAATTCAAACGATATGGATACCGACAAAATACCAATTAGATCCCCACATTTAGAAGGAGCAGAAGTTTCCTGGTTTGCACCAATCTGTAATGGTGATGATCGTTATATTGGAGAAAAAGATATGTCATTTAAAAGTACTTTTGAAAATACCTCAGAAATACTTTTAACCGCAGACAAACACGGTTATAGAAATATACTATGCCCGTCTTCCTATCAAGTAGGACAAGATACGCTACCGTTTGTAGCTGCTGTGGCTCCAATGACAGAGCAAATTAACCTTCTGGCAGCTGTACGTTGTGGAGAAATACATCCTCCCATGCTAGCCAGAACCTTAGCAACTATTGATCATATATTAAAAGGACGATTTACAATTAATATAATTTCTTCCAACTTACCAGGACAAGATCTTTCTTCTGAAGATCGTTACCAGAAATCCCGTGAAGTAATTGAAATTCTCAAGCAAGCTTGGACGCAAGATGAAATAAATTATCAAGGCAAATTCTATAATTTAAAACTGCCATCGCTCCCTGCCAAACCTTATCAAAAAAATGGACCTCTACTCTATTTCGGAGGGTATTCTCCTCCAGCGGTGGAATTATGTGCTGAACACTGCGATGTGTATTTAATGTGGCCTGAAACAGAAGGGAACCTGAGAAAATTAATGAAAAACATGAGCGCCAAGGCAGCCGGTTATGGGCGCAAAGTAGATTTTGGCTTACGTGTACATGTAGTTGTAAGAGAAACCGAAGAGGAAGCTAGAGCTTATGCAGATAGTATTATATCAAAGTTAGGAGTAGAACAAGGCATTGAACTGCGTGAAAGATCCTTAGATGCTAAATCCTATGGTGTAAGTAGACAAGCTCAGATGCGAGAAATCTCTAAAGATGACGGTTATGTAGAAGATCATATGTGGACAGGAATTGGCAAAGGTCGATCAGGTTGTGGCGCAGCACTTGTTGGAAATCCAGACCAAATTGTAGAAAAATTAAATCGCTATATGGATATGGGAATAAGATCCTTTATCTTTTCCGGTTATCCACATAAAGAAGAAGCTGAACGATTTGCAAAACTCGTACTTCCACGATTAAAGACATTTTCAATGCCAATTGAGCAAGGAAAAGTGAGTACAGAAGAACCATTGAGTCCGTTGGGGGCAGGAATACGGGTTTAAAACCATTTTTGGCTTATTATTTAGCGAACAAAGTCTTATATTACAATGTTTAAGTGGTTATTGTTTCTTCTCTAATTGAAGGAATTATAACCACTTAGGAAGAATTGACATACTAATTTAACCAATAGATTTCATGATTGATTTACTTATTGTTTGCGCCTATTTTATAATTGTTTTTGTAACTGCCATAACAGGAAGAACATCAAAGGACGCCTCGGTAGAAGACTACTTTCTAAGTGGTCGCAACTTACGCTGGCCTTCCATAGCATTCTCAACCATTGCTACCAATGTTCAAGGCTATCAATTCTTGGGTTTCATGGGATCAGCTTATCTCTATGGTCTGGCCCAAGCAAATTTTGAAATTAATGCTATTCAAGGGTTGTTATTGGCTGCCTTTATTTTTGTTCCCATGTACTTCAGGGAAAAAATCATTACCATTACGCAATTTATAAAAACACGGTTAGGTAGCACTGTAGCACTAATTTATTCTGCATCTAACATTCTTCTTTTTTCTACTATTACACTTGGCGCTGCCCTATTTTGGGGAGCTTACTCTGTAGATTTAGTATTTGGTGATTATTTGGCGTTCATTCATGAAGAACGTTTAATTCGTATTGCTATTCTCATTGTATTTCTAGGTTTATTTTCTGCTACCTATACATATTTTGGAGGATTAGCTGCTGTAGTAAGAACGGATGTTATACAGTTTGCCATTCTATTATCGGGTGGTATTGTCGTATTGTTCATCGCAATTTATCATTTAGGTGGATGGTCTCAATTATATGAAAAAACTGGTGATCTCATGCATTTGCATTTGCCCGCGGATCACCCTACACTTCCATGGATACATATTTTTGGTGCTTTTCTTCTGAACATCAATTATTGGTGTGCCAATCAATCCGTTGTTCAACGGTCACTTGCTGCTAAGAGCTTGAAAGATGTTCAAATAGGACTTATGGTTGGTGGAGTTATGAAATATTTTATGGCTGCAATTATTATTCTTCCAGGTATTGCGCTAGTAGGTATTTTAGGAGATAGCGGTCTTACCGATCCCGATGGTGCGTTCCCGTATTTGGTAGACACCTATTTACCGGTTGGACTTAAAGGCCTTATTCTTTGTGCACTTTTTGCCTCCTTGATGAGTACCGTTGACTCTACATTTAATTCGCTAGCCACATTATGGTCTATTGATATTTATAAGGTTTATATAAACAAAAAAGCAACAGACCAGCAAGTTGTAAGTTCTGGTAAAAAGGCTATTTTGTTATCTTTTATATCGGGGGTTGTTATTGGCATTGTGCTATTATATCTTAAGTTCAACAATCCGGAAGCTGCTTTTACACATACTTTAAATGAGCTTCGTTATTATATTAATTGTGGTATTGTAGTGCTAATATGTGCTGCAGCCTTTTTAGCATTCCCCAAACAAAAAGTGGCGCTTTTGGGCTTTATATCCACAGTTCCATTACAATTTTTGTTTATCTGGCTGTTCCCCGAAATGAATTATTTGGTACGTGCGATGTGGGTAATCATCGTAGGGTTTATGGTAATTTGGTTAGGTTCAACAACCGGGTTTGTAAAGAATAAATTAAAACCTGAACCCGCCTCTCCTATGCTAGCAAAAGCAGGTATTGGAATGGCTATCTCACTAATAGTTTTACATATTGTATTTCATTAATTACAATGAAAAGAAGAAATTTTATTACTAAAAGCGCCCTAGGAACGCTTACAACATTGTTAGGAACAGAGATCGTTTTCGGCAGCACAATGCCTAGAGATTATAACCCCTTAGCATTACAGGATCCGGATCCTTTTAAACTCTTCAATAAGGACTCTGGTATGTCGGTATTGAATACGAAGCCATGGAATATTGAAGCTACCGCTCATCTATTGGACGACAGAGTAACGCCAAATTCAGTCATGTTTATTCGTAATAATGGTCTTATCCCGGAAAATGTTGACATCAATACTTGGTCATTGACTTTTGACGGTGAATCGGTGGAAAACAACAAAGTTTATACCTTAGCCGAGCTAAAATCAAAATTTAAGCAATATACCTATCAACTTACCTTAGAATGTGGCGGTAATGGGCGTAGTGAATTTAATCCTCCCGCTAAGGGAAATCAATGGACTATTGGAGCTGTTGCCAGCGCAGAATGGACAGGAGTACGTTTACGTGATCTTTTGGATGACGTTGGTATTAAAAATGATGCCGTTTACATTGGGTATCATGCCGCAGACACACACCTAAGTCGCAACCCAGATAAAGAACCTATATCCAGAGGAGTCCCTATAGCAAAAGCTTTGCAGGAAGAAACCTTGATCGCTTTTAAAATGAATGGAAAAGATATTCCGCTTGCCCATGGGTTTCCGCTGCGTTTAATTGCTGGAGGTTGGCCCGCTTCCGCCTCTGGAAAATGGCTCAATCGCATTAGTGTACGAAACAAAATTCATGATGGAGCAAAAATGACAGGCACTTCTTATCGTGTTCCTTGTAAGCCAGTAGCTCCTGGGGGAAAGGTCGCCGAAGAAGATATGTGTATTATAGAATCGATGCCTGTAAAATCCTTGATTACTTACCCAAAATCCGGTGCAATTCTAAAAGACGGACAATCCCTGAATATAAGGGGACATGCTTGGGCAGGGGAATTAGAAGTTTCCAAAATGGAGTATTCTATAGATTTTGGAGCCAGTTGGAAAAGCTGTACTTTGGAAAAACCTGTTAATCGTCTAGCCTGGCAACATTTTTCTGCCACAATTTCGAATTTCCCGAAAAAGGGATATTATGAGGTATGGGCAAGAGCTACCGATAGTCAGGGTTTAGCACAACCCATGATACTTCCAGGTTGGAACCCTAAAGGATATTTAAATAATGCATGTCATCGTATTGCTATTAAAATAACTTAGAATGCCTAAAGAACAAGATTTTAGAAAGCAGGTACGTCTAGTCTATCATTATTTACTTTTAACCTTTGTAAGTGTTGTATTGATCATTTTTGGAGTTATTTATATAACCACCGAACCTGATGTTAGCTATACTTTACCAGAAACAATAGCACCAGAAACAACAGCATTAGACGCTGAAATTATAGCCGGTATTCATGTTCCAACTGGATTTGTTGAAGGAGACGGTCTTCCCCTTGTAATTCAAAATTGCACAAATTGTCATGCAGCCGCTTTAGTCACTCAAAACAGAATGAGCCGTGAAGGTTGGGTCGCCACTATTCGTTGGATGCAGGAAACTCAGAATCTATGGGATCTTGGTGAAAATGAAACAGCTATTGTTGACTATTTAGCAACCCATTATGCTCCAGATCAAAAGGGTCGTCGTGAAAATCTAGCAACTACAGAATGGTATCAATTGAAACCATAAATCTGATATCTTTCTGGTTGTTTTTAAATTTTCTTTATCACATATTTTCGAATTCCGTTAGCATCCAAAAATAGAATTGTGTTTTAAATCTAAGCTTTCAACTCACAATTTCCTTACAATTTTAAACAGCTATAACGTAATAGTATTCTTAAAAGATAATCCTTATGTATTTAAAGAAAATATTAACCCTTACCACCTTCCATGTTCAATAGAGAATACTTATCTTTCCTTCCTATTTGCAATGAATATGAGAAGGATTTCTGGGCTTTTTTTCATTCTGTGTTTTGTCTTTTGTGCCTGTACTAAAAAGAACGATCCTCTTTTTCTTAAAATACCTTCTTCCGTAACTAATATCGATTTTTCCAATACACTTGTTGATACTCCTGAATTGAATATATTAACCTATTTATATTATTATAATGGAGCAGGTGTGGCCGCAGCAGATTTTAACAATGATGGATTAATAGATCTTTATTTTACAGCAAATCAGGGACCAGATAAAATTTATCTCAATAAGGGAGACTTTACTTTTGAAGACATTACGCAACAATCTGGAATCCATAACACAACGGCGTGGACCACTGGAGTTACACATATTGATATTAATAACGACGGACTGCTCGATATATATATATGTAAAATTGGCGATTACCGAGGTATTACAGGGCAAAATTTACTTTATATAAATCAGGGGGTAAATGCTCAAGGTATTCCTACTTTTAAGGAAGATGCCAAAGCATTTGGCTTAGATTTTTCTGGCTTTTCTACGCAAGCATCATTCTTTGATTATGATCTAGATGGAGATTTAGATCTCTTTTTACTTAATCATTCTGTGCATCCCAGTAGTAATTATGGCAAAGGAAAAAAAAGAACCGAGATCAACTCCGTTTCGGGCGACAAATTGTTTCGAAATGACAATGGGTTTTTTACGGACGCTTCCGAAATTGCAGGAATTTTTCAGGGAAGCATTGGTTATGGATTAGGACTTAGCGTAAGCGACGTTAATAACGACGGTTATCCGGATATTTATGTTGGTAACGATTTTTTTGAAAATGATTACTTATACATAAATCAAAAGAATGGTACTTTTTATGAGGTAATTTCTAAAGACTCTAGGAAACTGGGACATACCACTCACTTTTCTATGGGGAATGACATTGCGGATATTAATAATGATGGCCTTACAGATATTCTATCTTTAGATATGCTTCCAGAAGATTTGGAAACCTATAAAACCTCTGGTTTGGAATATGACTTTCCTACCTATCAGTATTATCTTAAAAATGGGTACGCTCCTCAATACATGCAAAACACATTGCATTTAAATTTAGGGAATTCCGTATTTAGTGAAGTAGCCTCAGTAAGCGGTATTGCTGCAACAGAATGGTCATGGGGGGCTTTATTCGCAGATTATGATAATGACGGTTTTAAAGATCTCTTCATTTCTAATGGGATAAAGGGAGCAACAAACGATATGGATTTCATCAATTTTATTGCTAATGATCACATTCAAAATAAAATCAATAAAGGAATGTCGACAGAAGATTTAGACTTTATTGACAAAATGCCAGAGAAAAAAGTACCGAATTATTTTTTTAAAAATAATACAGATCTCACCTTTCAAAATACAACTTCAACTTGGTATCTCCAAGAAGACACGTTTAGTAATGGCGCCATTTATGCAGATCTAGACAACGATGGAGATTTAGATATTGTGGTTAATAACGTTAACGAAAATGCCCATGTTTTAAAAAATGTTCAAGATCAGAAGCTTAAAAATAACGCCCTCTCAATTCGCTTAAAAGGGAACAAAACCAACCCCTTCGGTATTGGAGCTAAATTAATCGGGTATCAACAAGCAAACAAAATTGTTCAAGAGCATTTTCCTTCCAGGGGTTATTTATCTGCTGTTTCCAATAGCATACACCTAGGCTTAGGAAAAGATGCTACTTTAGATTCCCTACAAATTGTTTGGCCAGGAGGTTTATTTCAAACGTTAAAGACTATCACTACACCAACTATGGTATTGGATATTGCCAATGCTTCAGGTAATTTTTACACCAATAATACTACAACTGCAAATACCGCATTTGCCCTAAAAGATAGCTTGGTACGTTTTAAACATCAAGAAGCAACGACCATAGAGTTCGATCGAGATCCTCTTGTTCCCTTTGCGAATACCAATCAAGGTCCTATGATTTCGGTAGCAGACACCAATGGAGATGGACTTGAAGATGTTTTTATTAGCGGAGCTAAGGCACAAGCTTCCGCTTTATTCATGCAGGACAGCTTAGGCGTTTTTACTGCAAGTCAACAAGATTTATTTTTGGAAGATGCTTTAAATGAAGATACTTCACAGGTTTTTTTTGATGCTAACGGAGACTCCTTTCCCGATTTATTGGTAGTAAGCGGAGGCAACGAGTTTAAATCTTCTAAAACCTTACAACCTAGACTTTACATAAATGAAAAAGGGGTATTCAAAAAAAGTTCGACACAATTTAGTGGGATAGAGTTAAATGCCTCTGCGGTAGATGTTGTAGATTTTGACAATGATGGAGATTTAGATGTCACCATTGTATCAGATCAGGTGCCGCAACAATTTGGTAAAACCCCGAAACAATATTTGTTTCGAAATGACGGTCACGGCAACTTCATAGAGGTAACGCAAGCTATGGCTTATGCCATAGAAGATCTAGGTAATGTTAAAGATTTTTTATGGGTAGATATCGATCAAAATGGATACAAAGACCTTATTGCAGTAGGGTATTGGATGCCTATATCTATTTTTACCAATAATGGCACCACCCTGAATCCTGTAAACGTTTCTGGATTAGAAACATCCCATGGATGGTGGAATACAATTATTGCCGAGGATTTTGACCAGGACGGTGATATTGATTTGGTAGCCGGAAACTGGGGTAAAAACAGTAAGTTTTCTGCTTCCATAGAAAAACCAATTACCCTCTATAGTTCTGATTTTGATGAAAACGGATCTATAGAGCCTTTAGTTACCTATTTCCATAAGAACAAAGAAACTCCGTTTGCTTCTAAGGATGAGTTGGTAAAACAGATGCCCTTTTTGAACAAAAAATTCCTTTCCTATAAAAATTTTGCCGCAGCAAGCATAACTGAGTTGTTCGGTGCAAAAAAATTGAAGGCAGCCTATAAAAAGAAAACTTATGAACTCGCTAGTTGTTATTTTGAAAATGATGGAAGTGGGAATTTTATAAAAAAGGAACTGCCATTTATTGCACAAACCTCTTCAGTAACCGATATGATGGTTGAAGATTTTAATAATGATGGTTTAAAAGATCTCATACTAATAGGAAATATTGATGAAATTAGCACACAATTAGGCAGGTTGGATGCTATGCATGGAATAGTTTTAAATTTTACTCCAAACGGAAATTTTCAATGGGATAGTAACATTCGTTTCCCTATTGATGGCCCTGCTCGTAGTATTCAAAAACTTAAGGTGCAAAATGAGGAACATTATATAGTTGGCATCAATAACGACAAACCTATTATTTTTAAAAAAGCGGTTTCTGATAAAATTCAGGAACATGACAAACAATCGGATTTATAAGTTCATGAAAAAAAATATTCTTTATATAGTTCTTCTCATTGTTTCGTTTAGTTGTTCTCGAAATGGAGGGGAATTATTCTCTAACCCTAAGCCTGAAGATACGGGTTTGACATTCGCTAATACTTTGGATGAAGGTGATGATCTAAATATACTAGACTACCTCTATTTTTATAACGGAGGAGGAATTGCTATTGGTGATATCAACAATGATGGATGGGCCGATATTTACCTATCCGGAAATCAAGTCAAAAACAAATTATATCTAAATAAAGGTGACCTCACATTTGAAGACATTACTGCTTCAGCAGGTGTTGAGGGCTCCAGCTCTTGGAACACTGGAGCGGTAATGGGTGATGTGAATGGTGACGGTTTATTGGATATTTACGTGTGCGCTGTAGTAGGACTCAATGGCTTTGAAGGCCATAATGAACTTTTTATCAATAATGGCGATACAACTTTCACGGAGCAAAGTGCGCAGTATGGTTTGGATCTTGACACCTATAGTAGTTCTGCTGCTTTTCTGGATTTTGATTTGGATGGAGATCTAGATATTTATTTATTAAATCATGCTATCCATACCCAAGAATCTTTTGGAAGGGTAGACTTAAGGAAGAAGCGAAATTATGAAACCGGAGATCGACTGCTACGAAATGATGGCAACAAATTTACGGACGTTAGCGAGGCTGCAGGGATCTATGGAGGTATAAACGGATATGGGCTTGGTGTCGCTGTTGCGGATTTTAATCAAGATGGGTATCCTGATATTTACGTAGGGAATGATTTTCATGAGGATGATTACTACTATTTGAATAATGGAGACGGAACATTTAATGAGAGTTTACGGGACTATTTCGGACATACAACTCGTTTTTCTATGGGGAATGATGTTACCGATATCAATCATGATGGGCTTCCTGATATTTTATCATTAGATATGCTTCCCGAAGATGAAGTCGCCCTAAAGTCCTCTGAGGGTGATGAAAATATTCAAACTTTAAATTTACGCACCCAACGCTTTGGCTATCATTATCAATTTACACGCAATATGCTCCATGTAAATCAACCCAACGGTCAATTCATAGAAACAGGACTCTATAGTGGCATTGCCGCAACCGATTGGAGTTGGAGCGCATTATTTGCAGACTACGATCAAGATGGAGAACAAGATGTTTTTATTTCTAACGGTATTCCAAGGCGTCCTAACGATCTTGATTTTATAAAATTTACTTCTAATGAACAAATTAAAAAGAAAATTAACAATACCAAGTTGGTTGATCAACAGGCATTAGATCTCATGCCTTCGGGAGCTATTCAAAATTATGTGTTTCAAGGTTCAGATAGTTTGCAGTTTAAAGATCGGTCTGCCGAATGGATCGCTAATGAACGATTGATCTCCGGCGCTACAGCAATGGGGGATTTGGATAATGATGGAGATCTTGATATCATAACAAATAATATCAACGCACCAGCTACACTTTATCTTAATCGAACAAATGAAAAAAGCAACTTCTTAAAGTTGAAATTCAGCTATACTAATGGAAACCCTTTTGGTATTGGAACTAAAGTGTATTCGTATCACCAAGGGAAACTTCAATTTAAAGAATTATATACGGTTAGAGGTTTTCAAGCATCTTCGGAGCCTTTATTACATTTTGGATATGGCACTGCATCACTTGTAGATTCTTTAAAAATAGTATGGCCCGATAATACTGTGCAAGTATTAAAAGATATTTCGGTAAATCAATCCTTACAGCTAAAACCCGAAAACACAAAAATGCATACTTACCCCTCAAAAAGACCTTTAAAAAAGCTATTTTTTGAGAAAGTTAGCGCCAATTTAGGAATTTCCTTCACTCATGAGGAGGATCGGTTTGTTGATTTCAATCGTCAAAAACTCATCCCCTATCAAATTTCAGATAGAGGCCCAGCAACTGCAATAGGAGATTTAAACAATGATGGGAAAGATGATATTTTCTTTGGAGGATCTAATCGCAATCCTTCCAAAATATTTGTACAACAAGATTCACTTTTTGCAGAATTAAAAATACCATCAATTGCCAACGATTCCATTAAAGAAGATGTAAGTGCTAACATTGCAGATTTTAATAGTGATGGTATTGCGGATTTATTTGTTGGTGTGGGTGGCGGAAATTATGGTGGTACTTCCAAGCAAATTTCGGACAATCTTTATGTAAACACTTCCAGTTCTTTTCAACCGAAAGCCTTGCCTCCCTATTTCCAAAATACTGCGGTTAGTCTTCCTTACGACATCGATGCAGATGGAGACATAGATCTTTTTATAGGCAGCAACGGTGTATCGTCCGATTTTGGAAAAATCCCTAATTCCTACGTGCTAAAAAACGAGAATGGAGAATTCAAAATTGAGGAGAATCCCGAACTGATTAATGCAGGAATGATAACTGATGGTTTATGGACAGATTTTGATCAAGATGGCACTAAAGATTTAATCGTTGTTGGAGAATGGATGTCTCCCAAATTTTTTAAAAATGCCAATGGGGTTCTTGAAGAACAAACATTGCTAACTCAAAATATTAATGGACTTTGGCAAAGTATCGCTCCCTTTGACATTGATCATGACGGGGATTTGGATTATATTTTAGGGAATTGGGGAAGTAATTCCAAATTCAAAGCTACTTCAAAAACTCCTCTTAAAATGTACTATGGGGATTTTGATGCCAACGGTGTTACAGAAACGGTATTAGCTCAAGAAAAAAATGGAACGTATTATCCAATCAATAATTTAGATGAACTTTCGGAACAATTGATAAGTCTTCGCAAAAAATTTACCAACTACAAAGATTTTGCGGGAAAATCCATAACCGAAATCTGGGATAAAGCTACCTTATCTAAAACTACTGTGCTCGAGGTAACTACATTAGAATCTGGATATTTACAAAATAACAACGGTAAATTTAAATTTGTTCCATTTTCAAGAGCTTTACAAATGGCACCAATTACAAGCTTGCTGACCTACGATTTTGATGGTAACGGCACTACCGAAGTTTTAGCCGCCGGTAACTATTTTGGCGTGCAACCCTACCATGGGCGCTTCGATACTTTTTCGGGAGCTATAATAAAAGCTGAAAATGATGTAATTTTAGGGCCTGAAACAGGCTTAGAAATTTATCAAAAGTCAGTCCGACATTTAAATGTTTTTCATTTAAATAAGCAACCTTACCTTTTAGTCACCATCAATAATGATGCAGCACAGGTATACAAATTAATACGACAATAGAATTTAAGTATAATGATAAAGAAAGAAATAGGTGTACTCTTGATAGTACTTACGCTTTTCTCCTGTAATCAAAGAGAAGCACAGCCCATAGTAATCAGCCCTGAAGATTATCACAACTCCGTAGATAAAATAACGGAAATTATGATTCACGATATTTTTTCTCCTCCTGTTGCGAGTAGAATTTTTGCCTATCCCAACATTGCTGCTTATGAAATAATAGCTCAAAACAACCCCTCTTATGTTTCTTTAGCGACCCAATTGACGGATTTTACTGAAATTCCTCAACCGGATGCTTCTTTACCTATCAATTACACCTTGGCAGCACTGATTGCTCATATGGATTTAGGGAAAAAACTGATTTTTTCGGAACAAGACATCGAAGTATATCAAGACAGTTTATATACGCGTTGGAACGCCCAAAACGCTCCTGAATTTAGAGCATCCAAGGATTATGGACTTCAAGTCGCAAATCACGTCGCTGAATGGATGAATGCAGATAATTACAATCAAACCCGTACGATGCCAAAATTTACGGTTGATACTAAAGATCCTTCCAGGTGGCAGCCCACCCCTCCAGCGTATATGCCCGGGATAGAACCTCATTGGAACAAAATACGTCCATTTGTAATTGACTCAGCGGCACAGTTTAAACCGGCTCCTCCTCCAGCGTTTTCTATGGAAAAAGGATCTGATTTTCACAAAGAACTGCTGGAAGTATATGACATAAGCATAGAAATCACTAAAAAAGGAGATAGCTCTGAAGAAGTTGCAATTGCTCAATTTTGGGACTGTAATCCGTATGTTTCCGTAACACGCGGTCATCTGATGTTCGCAACAAAAAAAATAACTCCTGGTGCCCATTGGATTGGTATTACAAAAATTGCCTGTAGGAAAACAAATAGTGATTTTGACAAGACCGTTTTTGCCTATACTAAAACTTCTATAGCCATAGCAGATGCTTTTATAAGTTGTTGGGATGAAAAATATAGAAGTAATCTCATTCGTCCTGAGACACTAATTAATCAATATATAGATGAGGATTGGAAGCCCGTATTGCAAACGCCTCCTTTTCCTGAATATACTAGTGGACACAGTGTAGTATCCGGAGCGGCATCGGTTGCTTTAACCGATATTTTTGGAGATAATTTTTCTTTTGATGATGATACTGAAGTGGCTTATGACTTACCTATTCGAAGTTTCTCTTCCTTTACACAAGCTGCAGATGAAGCTGCAATAAGTAGAATGTATGGTGGTATTCATTATCGTGCTGCAGTAGATATTGGCGTAAAGCAAGGTAGAGATTTAGGCAAATTTGTTGTTGCAAATCTTAAAATGAAAACAGAAGAGACATTAGCCTCAAACTAACAAGCCATGAAAAAAAAAGTTAGCCTTCTAATAGGAGTAGTACTTCTTATTGGATTGATCTGGTATTTATTTATTAAAGATTATGATTATCAGGTAAACTTTAAGGTTGCGACCGATATAGGCACTACAAATCAAACTATTAAAGCTTGGGATATAAGTCTAAAAAATTCGGAGATACTCGAAAAAAATGGACTAGAAAAAGTCGTGCAAAAAATTCAGTCGGGAGATTCCATCATTATCTACACTTGGAAAATCACTAAAATTAATGATTCAACATCTCAAGTGAAAGTTTTTGTAAAAGATCAAAATCACAGTCTAAAAAATAAAATTCTCATTCCTTTTTCCGATACTTCTTTCGAAAAAGAAACTCGAAAAAAATTGTTGACTTTTAACGAAGTACTGCATAAACATTTAAACAGTATTCGTGTTAAAATTATTGGAATGGATGAATTAAGGTCTAGTTTTTGTGCTTATATCTCCCTAAAAGGCGTGCAAACCGAAAAAGCAAAAGGTATGATGGCTAACTATCCTGCGCTTACTAGTATTATTGGAAAAAATAACATCAAATTAAGTGGTATTCCTTTCCTAGAAATAACACGTTGGAACAAGGAAAACGACAGCATTTATTATAACTTTTGCATGCCCATTAAGAAAACAGATAGTTTGGTTGATGATCCAGCAATTAAGTATAAGAATTTCGTTGGAAGAAAGGCAATTAAGGCAATATATAATGGAAATTATATAACTTCGGATAGAGCTTGGTATGCGCTTTTGAATTACGCACAACAAAAGGAAATAGCGGTTGAAGAAAAGCCTGTAGAAATCTTTTTAGACAATCCAGAAATGGGAGGTAACGAATTGGATTGGAGGGCTGAAATTTACCTCCCTTTAAAAGATAAAGATGAATAAAAGTGTTTTAGTAATCCTGCTAAGTTTGGTTTGTAGTTGTTCTAATTACGGACAACTAACTTTTGTAACAAAGCTTCCAAAGAAGCTGAATGAAAATTCGGGAATGGTATACACTGCCGCTTCTAATTTATGGTTTATAGAAGATAGCGGTAATGCTGACAATATATATCAAGTTGACTTAAAGGGGAACTTATTAAAAAAACTAGAGATTAAAGGAGGTAAAAATAAAGATTGGGAAGATCTTACACAGGATGAAAATGGCAATGTCTATATTGGTGACTTTGGTAACAACAGGAACGATAGACAAGATTTAGTGATTTACAAAATTCCCAACCCTGATTTGGAAAAAGGGCAGGAAATAAAGGCAGAAAAAATCAAGTTTTCCTATCCCGAACAACAAAAATTTCCTCCTAAAAAGAATGGACTGCTTTATGATGCAGAAGCTTTCTTTCATGCCAATGATTCGTTATACATAATTACACGCAATCGCAGTCATCCTTTTAGTGGAAAGGCATTGGTATATAAATTACCTGCTAAAAAAGGCACTTACAAAGCTACGTTGGTAGATACCCTAACCCTTTGTGACGATAGAAAAAAGTGCCAAGTTACCTCAGCTACTATTGCCCCAGATAAAAAAACGGTAATCCTTTTAGGGTATGGCAATTTATGGATATTTAGAGATTTTAAAGGATCCGATTTCACCAAAGGAAAAATGCAAACCATTGATTTAGAAACATCTTCACAATTAGAGTCAATTATTTTCAAAACCAAAGACACCCTATTGCTATCTGACGAACAAACAAAAATCTATGGTAGGAATTTGTATTCCTATACCTTAGATTAAAAATTATAAAATGTAGATTTTTAGTCTCTAAAATCCAAAACCTAATCCAAACGCGAATCTAATTCCATCATCACTATTAAATAACCCAAACTGTGCACTAACAATATCGGATGCATTTAAGAAAAAGCCCCCACCTCCAGAAGTGTTCCAAACATTAGAATCATCTCCAGGAAACCAGATTCGTCCATAATCAAAACCTCCATAAAGTCCTAAGGTAAGCGGCAACAATCCGGTATTTCGTTTTAAAAGACTATAACGCAGGTCTGTATTCTGATAAAAAGCAGATCTTCCGGTAAACCGCTGGAAACGATACCCTCTAAGACCATTATTTCCTCCAATACTTGCAGCTTGATAAAATTCAAAATTATTCCCCAAATTCACATGCCCTTTTAATTTTGTAGCCAACACTAATCTTCCATCGGAGCTTAAACGATAATCAAAAGAAAGGCTCGGGATAACAAACCCAAAACCTTTATTAACATCATCGGTATTGGCTTTATATCCAAAATGCAAAGAAACCGCCATTCCCAAGGTTGGATAGGCTTCATTGTCTGCGTTACTATAGGAATATTCGGCATCCACAGCTACAAAATCATCCTCATCATCTTGACCGTTTAGGATAGTATTGATAAATCTATCTTCTGTGGCTTCTACCTCAATACTTTCGTAAGAGACTCCAGTTCTAAATTTAGAGCCAAAAGCTCCATGCCATACTAAAGAAGGTGCAAAACGTATTGTTCTAATTTTAACTCGGTTAAAATCCAGTTCCAAATCATCATCAAAATTTGGTGTTTCATTTCCAAATCCAAAGAAGTTAATACTAAAATTAGGACTTGTAAATTTAGCTGCTAACTCCAAGTTTCCTTTTCCAATTACTTCGGCAAACTCTCCTTTATAAGAAAAATCAAATCCACTTGTAGCAAAATAATAAGCCGCATTAAATGTATGCTGCTGAGTAAATGGATTTTGCTTGAATCCATTGAATGTATAAATATTGGAAAAGCCCAAAAGCACACCATCATCTGGATTAAATCCGATTTGCGGTAAAATCTGATTATTACTACTCTTGATTTTAGTGAACTGATATGTATTGGTATCGTAATCATCTTTTTTATGAATACGTCCCTTCGCGACTTCGTCGTAGGTATTCTTTTTGGACTTAAAATCATAAATATGGACATTCCTGTTATCTTTTACTTTATAGATATCATTATTTTGTCCTCCAATGAGTCGAATGGTAATTCCATTATTTTTTCCTATTACGTCAAAAACATCATCATCATCTAAACCATAAATCCATATTTCCTTGGTATCTGTTTTATCAAAAATCCGATCAAAAAAGACCTCGGCCATTTCTCCAGACTTAATACGATTTCCAGTAACCTGTACCTTCCCATCGGCCAAAGTTTTAATTGTAAAATAATCGTCTTTATCCGTTCCAGAAACTACGGCAAACTTATTCAAAACTTTATGGTAAGCATTTGCTGTTCCAATCAAGTTTTTCTTTCGCGCCAACAAAACCGACTTAATCTTGGCAACAGTCTCATCCTGAACTTCCTCAGGAAAAGTGCTCAACGCTTGATCAATAATCTCCTCGGTAATCTGTTTCTGTAAAAAGGCTGCCTGTTTTTCCCATCCTTTACCATCCACTTCTCCCAGCAATGCTAAATCTAGGGCATAGGTTAAAGGAGATGATGTAAACCCCTTAACACTCCGTATTTCTTCGTTAAACCCCTCAAAAATAGCTAAACTAGGAACCGCTCTAGTAGCAAAGCCCATGAACGCTCCATCTCCTAAAATAGAGAATGCCTGATCTCGATCTCGTGGAACCGGTCTATACACAACTTTTCCAGAATCTTCTTTAAACTCTGCCCAACGCCACTGATCTACATGTCGATCCCAATCTCCAATAAGAATATCAAAAAGACGTGCTTTGGTATAGGCTTCGGTATCAACACTATATTTTTCATCTTTTCGTAATTTCTCTATAAGATCATCGGTACTAATTAATTCATTAGAATATCCAAAACTTGCTAAATTCCCATGTCCGGAATCGGTTCTTTCTTCTATAAAATAAAGTTCATTTCCAAAGGCACTGTTGAAATCGGCCAAAGCATTTTGTTTAGGAATATAGAATAGTTTGGGGTTCGTATGATAAATTCCAGCAGCATCTGAAAGCGCTCCGATGGCTAAAGGAGCATAAGGATATGCCCCCGTATAAAAATCCTGTAAAATTTCCTCGGTAAATGTATTTTCAAAATCCCCAATAATATACTGTTCTTTAAAGGCTATGGCCTGTAAATACAGTTCTGCGCTCTTCTTGAGTGCACGCATTACAAATTCACGTCCATCCTTATCTTTTAATCGTAGGGATTTGGATTGATGTCCCCCTCCTTTTCGTATTGGGGTTAATCCTCCATATAGCGTATCTAAGTTTACGGTTGGCGCAGTCACCTCAATTCCATAATACTTGCGATACCTATCTCCCCAAACACCTTTGAAGAAATTGCTTTTCGCAACCTCATCTTGGGTATAAATTGCCGCTTTGACAGTTTTAGGGAAATTAGGATCATAGTTATAGGTTTGCGCCTTTTTATCTGCATCCAATACATTTTCTGTAAATAAAAAGTTTTCCTTAGCCGCATCATCAACCTCAAAAAATCGCACTCTGGAAGAACCATCGGTGTATACTTCTAAGGTAGCATATCCCCTTTTACCAGTCGAAAATTTGCTTCCATTCAGAAGTCTGGAAACCCCTTTTTTTGCCCCAGATCCACTTACAATTTGCGGAGTATTCTCTTCAACAATGTACTGTAAGGTGTGTTCATGTCCCGAAGCAACAATTACCTTTTCGGAGTATTGCGCCAACGTAATAATACGCTTTCTTAATTGTGCATATCGCTTGTTATTTACGTCTGTAGTTGAAGCTCCAGTAGTTTTTCTTAGGAGATTAATTAAAGATCCAATACCAGGTAGTGGAATATCACTATGAGACGATGGGAAAAACTGCTGTTTAAATGAAAACTGACCGCCATGTGGTCCATAGGTAAATAATGGATGATGCATCGCTATAATCGTAGTTTTTGAGGCATTTTTCTTAATGAGTCCCTCAAGTTCTTCAAAGAATTTTTCGCGATCCTTTATTTCGCAATCGTCATTAATAGTCGGATTCTTATCCCAATTTGCCAAGTACCATTGTGAGTCGATCGCAATAACTACAACATCATCGCTAATATCTACCTTTTTTATAGGGCATCCATCTTCTGGAAAGAATACTTTTTTACTATCTAGTGCTTCCTCAATATATTTTTGCTCTCGTTTTACCCCTTTAACTCCATCATTATACCAATCGTGATTTCCAGGAATAAACATCACATTTCCACTAAAACTTTCCACTGTTTTAAGTTGTGCATCCAGATGACTTTTTGCCTTGGCGTAAGCTCCATCTGGCGTATTTTTTTTGGGTAATCCTTTAGGGTAAATATTATCCCCTAAAAAAATTGCCGTACTGCTCTTCGGTGCTTCCGTTAATCTTTTTTGTAAAGCTTTTAATACGGGGTTCATTTCACCTATGGGAGAAAGACCTGCATCTCCTATCAAATAGAAAGTATGTGCTACTTCTTTTTTGTTGGGAATATCAAACGCTTTAGCATCAACAGCATACTTGGTTTTATAGGTGGCACACCCAGAAAGTAGTAAGATTAAAATAAGCGGAATGTAATATTTCTTCATGGTGATAGTGTTAAAATGATAATTTTTGTAATTTGGATCACTTTTAAAATGCTAAAGTATGTCTGACATAATTCAAAAAACAGAGGTCTTTGTTGTAGATCTTTTGACCAATAAACTAAATCCCAAATATCTGTATCATAATTTGCGACATACTCAGCGTGTGGTTAAAAGTACTAAAGAAATTCTAAATTCTTATGGACTTAAAGGCAAAGAAGAGGAACATTTGATTTTAGCTGCTTGGTTACACGATACAGGCTATACTAGGGGTATAGAAGGGCATGAAGAAAATAGTTGTAATATAGCGCGTGAATTTCTTGGTAAGGAAGGTTACAACTCTGAAGAAATTGACATGGTATCTAATCTTGTGATGGCTACCAAGCGTTTTTATGAGCCTCAAAATCTAAGTGAGGAAATTATACGTGATGCTGATGCCTCACATTTTGGCAAAAAAAGTTATTGGGAAACTTCCGACTTTCTGCGAGAGGAATTTGCATTACTGGATATCGCCAATTACAGCAGTAAGGAGTGGCGAAATGCAAACATTAAAATGTTCGAAACTGAACATAAATTCTATACAAACTACGCAAAAGAACAATGGCAGGAGGGAAAGGATAAAAATTTAAAATCCCTTAAAAAAGATAAGAGAACAGAAAAAGAGATCGCAAAAAAAGAAGCGATTAAGGCAAAATATAAGAGTGAAAGTCCAGATAGAGGCATACAAACTCTTTTTAGAGTGACGCTAAAAAATCATCTTACTCTTAGTGACATTGCAGATACGAAAGCTAATATTTTACTTTCCGTAAATGCTATTATTATCTCTTTGGCACTTTCAAATCTAATTCCTAAGTTAGATAATCCGTCCAACGAATATTTGATTTACCCTACAGTTATTTTTGTCTTTTTTAGTGTAGTATCTATGAGTTTAGCTGTGTTGGCAACTCGTCCGAACGTAACACGCGGCAAGTTTACCAAAGAAGACGTTACCAACAGAAAAGTAAACCTGCTCTTTTTTGGTAATTTTCATAAGATGAGCCTTATGGACTATGAATGGGCGATACAAGAGTTGGCAAAAGATAAAGATTACATCTACAGTTCCTTAACTAAGGATCTATATTTTCTTGGATTAGTTCTGAATAGAAAATACAATATTCTAAGATGGACCTATACCATTTTCATGATAGGTATTGTAATATCCGTAATTGCCTTTGGTGTATCTTTTCGTTTCTTTGGACCGGATCGAATCGCTTAAATTACGCCTTCAATTCCTCCATTAGATCATCATAAGTATAGGTTCTTTCAGATTCTTTTCCTTTCTTATATAGAATCTCCGCTCGTATAGCTTTAAGTCCTGAAACACCTTGTAGACCCTCTAACTCTAATATTTCTATCTTATTAGTAAAGTATCCTTTTGCTTTTAAAAATCGAATATATCTCAAGTATTCAATTTCATCTTTCTTCTGAGAATAAACAATCGCGAGTTTTCCCTTTTGAGTAAGTCGTTCAGTTGTTCCTTTAACAAAGGATTTATCTATTCGTTTTTTGATAATTTCATACCTGGCATTATAGGTACCATCTACATCAAACTGCTTTTCGTCCATCCTAAAACGTATGGACAATGAAGCATTATAAACCAAAATTAATGAAGCGACATCTAATTTAATAGGAAGTTTTGGTTTTAAATTGTAATAACCATTTTCCATTTCGCACATAACTTGCAATTGCCACAAGCGTAAGTTGTTTAAGTACAAAGAGTTAAATTCCTGATCCCCAGCTATAGTATTACCAATATACATATTATGCTCTACACCATCCGTTTTATAACGTTCAAAATAGTGCGGAAACATCTCCTGAGCTTCTTGCTGTTTTTTGTCAATAATACCGGCAAGTTTCTCATTAATTTGCATTACACTTTCATCGTAATTTCTACGATGATCATAATACGATTCTGTGGTGGAGTCTATTGCACTAGTGTACGCTTTAACCAAAGGTTTTAACGTATCAAAAGTATTAAAATGTTCAAATACTGGGTTTATTTCCTCTTTTATAAAGTCAAAAATGGCTTGCTCACTGCTCGTATGGAGCACTTCCTTAACATCATCTATATACCCATTTACTCGAAACATCAACTCCTCATAAATCGGAAGTTTTTTAATTTTTACCGCAGTTTCCAAAACCGTATTTACCTCAGAAAGCTGTATCATTAAATCGCGTTGAATAGCTGTATTTCTTGCTTTTGAAGAATCCTTGATGTCCACCTGACCGTATAATGGATACACATCTTTAAATACAATTTCTTTAAAGGTGGGTTGTCTTCCTTCTAGGTCGTCAATAATAAAGCGTTTTGCTTCTTCTTGAAATTTCCAATACACCGACGGGTGAACAGAAGTACATTCATGTTGAATAATAGCATCTATTAAGTTCTCCTCTTCTGCTTTAGAGCGCATTACGGCCGATACAATATACGGCATAACATCCTCCAGTTTATTGGCATTTATACTATTTAATTGATTCGTAGTCGTAGAAACCAATTCCAAGACACCGAGTAATTCATCCTTTTCACAAATAGGCGCAAAAATGGCACTGCGAATGCCTTGTTCTTTTAGCCCTTTATAAGGGTTCATCCCATCTGATAATTCATAAGCTTTATCCACGTTTGAAATTGCAAAAAAGGAACCTTTGCGCATCAAATTGTTATAGGAGGAAGGACAGAGTACATCGTCACACGATAAATTATCCTCATCTCTTAGGATATAGCTTTCTATTCCTTGTCCGTATACACGTTCAAATTTATCCTCCTTATCATTATAGGTAACAAAACCTACATTAATATCTGCTAAATTAAAAAGGGATTGAAACGTTTCTTGCAAGCTATCTATAAAACTCTCATTACCTCTTTTGTTATTTGCAATTAAACCCGATTTAATTTCAGATATCGCAAATTCAGCAGTAACATCAAACATATTTGATATCACAAAACCTTTGCTTATAAAGCTATTGGGAGGGATTTTTTCTTTCCACAGTTCCAAATTATCAAAGTTCTCGAGCAATTCATCAACATCTGCCTGAGTAATGTTTAGCGCTTCTCCATTAGGAACGATTTCCATAAAATCAGCATTATACAGAATTCTGTAATAATGCATTACGCCATCGGCATTGGGGATATGGTAAAAAAATGGTCGCTTAAAATCCAACTTAAACCCGTAATAGAAGCTTAGAATGACAGTTGCAGCGATGACATAGTGCTCATCATATGGAATATCATTTAATTTAGGTTCAAATCCATCTCCTGCATCTTCAATAATTTTTCTAAACCTTTCTGACGAATTAAAAATAGTATTGCTATAAGGTAAAGAAGCTGTTTTTATCTCGTTTTTAGTAAGTACCTCTGAAAAAACATCTTGAAAGAGTATTTCAATTACTTTTTCATACTTTTTTAGCAAATTAGGATCTTCAAATCCATCTCTTAATTCAGGAAAGGGTTCTTGTGCCGCCAATATACGCTTTGCCTTATTAGCCTCAAAAGTGTTTTCACTTTTAGCCATAAGATCATAATGCTCTAACAGTTTATTAAAACTGATCAGCTGCATTAAAGGTAATTCCATAGGTTTTTCCGGCTTCATAGAACTGATTAGTCGTTTTTGTTTATATAAAGTTACGAAGAATGCTTTATAAATTTGTTAAAGGAATCTTTAAAGGATTCATCACTTTTTCAGATATTTAGAAAAAAAATACAAATGTCATCCAAAAAAAGGTTATCCAAAGCCTACCGTAATGCAAAAATAATACCCTTTGATGATACTTCTAAATTTATTTTTTTTAGTGATTGCCATCGAGGGGATAACAGTTTTGCAGATGACTTTGCCAACAACAGAAATATCTATTATCATGCTTTAAAGCATTATTTTAAAAACGATTACTGTTATTGCGAGCTGGGCGATGGTAATGAACTATGGGAAAACCTTACGTTTGAACCCATTTTTGAAGCACACAAAAATGTGTTTATGCTCTTAAAGCGATTTCACGACGTAGGTCGTCTTCATATGATTTATGGAAATCACGATATGATATATCGTAATTCTAGTGTCGTAAAAAAACACTTAGATAGTTATTTTGAACCCAAAGATGATAAAGAGTCGGTATTATTACCGGGGCTTGAATACCACGAAGCTATTGTATTGAAACATTTGGAAACCAATCAAGAAATTTTTCTTACTCATGGACATCAAGCCGACTTTATGAACTATCATGGATGGCGTCTAAATCGATTTTTAGTACGAGTGTTATGGAAACCGCTGCAAGTTTTAGGTATTTCAGATCCCACAAGTCCTGCTAAAAACTTTAAGGAATTGATTAAAGTGGAAAGACGCGTAAAGAAGTGGGTAGCTGAACATAACAATCGTATGACGATCATTGGACATACACATCGTCCGCGATTTCCGGAACCTGGGGAGCTTGCCTTTTTTAATGATGGTAGCTGTGTGCATCCTAGAAGCATTACTGGTATTGAACTAGAAAATGGTAAAATATCGCTTATTAAATGGCAAATTGCTACAAAAGACGATGGAACGCTACAAATTGTAAAAATTCTTTTAGAAGGTCCAGAACGTATAAACGATTATCGAACTAACAATTAAATTTTGAAAAAAACTATTCTTTTTATCTTATTTAGCAGTATGATACCTATGGTTCAAGCTCAAGATTGGGCAAATTTGGAGCGTTATAAAACGGAAAACTCCCTTCTTAGCAAACCCAAGGCTAACGAGCATCGTGTAATTTTTATGGGAAATTCAATTACCGAGGGCTGGTCAGGCGTGTTTCCCAATTTTTTTACGGATAACACTTATGTGAATCGGGGTGTTAGTGGGCAAACTACACCTCAAATGCTTTTGCGTTTTCGTCAGGATGTTATTGCATTGCAACCTAAAGCTGTTGTTATTTTAGCAGGTACAAATGATATTGCTGGAAATACAGGTCCGATGACTCTTCAAATGATTATGGACAATCTAATTTCAATGGTAGAATTGGCAAATGCCAATGCTATTAAGGTAATTTTGTGTTCCGTATTGCCTGCTTTTGATTACCCGTGGCGACCTGGACTTTCCCCCAATACTAAAATCCCAGCGCTGAACCAGCTTATGGAATCTTATGCAAATACACATGACATTATTTATTTGAATTATTTCGATGCAATGACGGACGGCAATAACGGTATGCAGGCTGAATTAACCACCGATGGTGTTCACGTTAGCAAAAAGGGATATGAACTTATGATAGCATTGGTTCAGGAAGCAATCGCCAAAACACGCACTCCATAGCATATTTATTCCTGTAAGCCATGAATTTTAAATCCTATACCGATAAATTCGTTGATTTCAACCTTATATTGGTGTTTCTGACTACTAAAATCCTTTTATTTAACAGCATTTTATAGCCTTCTGGCAAGGTATTTGTTATTTTTATACTGAATTTACGACTGTTTTATGCATATGAGACTTGCGCTAACTTTTCTAGTTTTACTCTTTTGGATCGTTTCCGGAATGGCACAGAGTGATATCCCTGCTGAAAAACCTTTAAAGGTAGAAAGCAAAAAGTTGGACGTTAAAGCCAATACCAAAACAAAGAATACACTTAAAGTTCCAGATGCCCTAAAAGGGAAAATTGAGGTTAAAAATCCGAATGAACGTAAAGTAAACATGCTTCCTACACGGAATTTGGTTGCGGCAGGAACAGGTTTGAAAATTGATCCTAAAATTGGGAATAGAGAACGAAATAGTAAAAGCAAAAAACACTTTGGAGATCAAAATCTTGGTGAGATCACAAGCAGTTCCAGTTACGTTGGTATTGTTTTTAGAGATCATGAATATGTGGATGGAGACCGCGTAAAAGTTTCTGCTAACGATCAAGTAATAGAGCCTAATGTAGTACTAAGTGGTGTTTTTAAAGGTGTAAATGTCGATCTTCAAAACGGTTTCAACCGTATCAGTTTTGAGGCACTAAATCAAGGATCATCAGGTCCTAATACCGCTCAGGTAGCTGTTTATGACGAAAAAGGACAGCTAATTTATTCCAATCGATGGAACTTATCTACCGGATCTAAGGCTACCTTAGTAGTGATTAAAGAAAACGATAAAATTACTTCCGCAAATTAATCGTTCATCGTTCTCCAGGGTGATATGTTTTCTTAGCTCTCTTTAAAACATCTTCTTTATAATAAGGCACATCCTTAAATTCAATATCTGCATAGCGTTGTAACTGATCTCTAAAATGAGGAGAATCTGGATCTCCACTTTGTCCACCCGCAAGCATGGTCTTTGCTTTTACTCTATCTCCAAATTCTACTACCGCAACAAAACTATTTCCTCGAGTTCCGTATATTTTTTTGGTATTATTGGTATAACGAGCACCATAAGCTGCTAAAGCACCCCAACGTCCAGATGCAAAGCCTACAGGAACGCTAGGAGCATCATCACTAAACGGTTGTCGTATATCAGAACTGATTCTTTGAAAACGATTTACTTCCCCCCAAGGCATATTCCATGTACCAAAATCAGTTTCTAACTGTTCAATTACCTTCAAAAAAACAGCCAAACGCTCATCCAAAGGTGAACTTGAGCCAAAATACGTCATTAATTCCATATCACTTTTAACCCCTTCAGGCCTATCTCCAGTGCGCCCATATAACGTACCGTAATAATGGGCTAAGGTCATAGCTACTGAATTCTTAGACGTTCTATAATCCCATTGTCTTAAAACCTCAATAGGAGCACCTAGTTTTTTTGTGCGATCTAATTTATCATAAGCATCAACTAATCCCGGTATCAGCGCCTCAAACGCCGGAAGTTTAGTATCATGCCCTAAAGCAATAAGCTTATCCAAGGTAAAATCTTTTTTATCTTTTAATAATTCAATAGCATGAACTCCCCGGAAATTCTCCCGATCTAAAGACATATATCGAGGGTAGTTTTCTCGTTTAGGGCTATATTCTAATGCGGCTGTAAAAGGTGTAGAATTACAATTTTGCAACCAACCATTGGCTGGGTTTAGTACTAAGATATTTTCGTCAACTTCATGCAACCCTTTCCAATCGGTATCTGGATTACTGCCATCCACTGCTTTGGTATAATCAAATACAGTATCGCGTACAGGAATAAAATTCCCATGAAAATAAGCAATATTGCCTTCGGCATCTGCATATACCGTATTATTTGAAGAATTCGTTCGAATATCCATCATTTTGCGAAAACCTTCATACCCTTCTTGTTTTGTTCGAATATAGGATTGTTCCAAAGCCTTTACCGGATTCCACATCAATGCAGTTGCTACAGGCTTTCCATCCTCTAAATGGGTTATTGGACCATGATGTGTTCGATGCATCGGAAACTTTTTTTCCTTCATAAGATCACCATCCTTATATTTTAAGGTTACCTCTAACTGTTCTACGGGTCTAAGTTCTTCCCCATATACGTAAAAAGGAGTCCCATCCTGAGTAACTATAGTCTCCTTAAACTCATCAATAATATCGGTGTACGTAGAGGTATGCATCCAACCTGTTTTTTCATTAAAACCCTGGTATACAAAAAACTGTCCCCAAGTAACAGCACCATATGCATTAAGTCCTTCCTCGCTTACTACATGCACTTCTCCTCTAAAGTAAAATGAAGTATGTGGATTTATAAGTAACAAGGTATTCCCTGATGCAGTAAGCTTTCCCGAAATCGCAATTCCATTAGAGCCTTTGGGTTCTAGTTCTTCTTTCTTCTTTTTAGTTTCCAATTCCTGAAGTTCAGAAAAAGCAATTCCTTTTTCATAATAGGCTTTTATTTTTCTGGTGGATACCCGTTCTATGTCCCCTCCTATAGACCCCTCACTAAAATACATGGACATCCAAGGTTCAAATTTTGTCAGCAACCGCGGAGTTACTTCAGGATGTGTATGTAAGTAATAATTAATTCCATCCGCGAAAGCATCGCACAACTCCTGTAACCATTTCGGACTTTTTTCATAGTTCGCTATTGCCTCCTCTTTGGTCATAAACATGTGGGCTCTTAAGTCACTATAAATTGCTTCCTCTCCTTCAACCTCTGCCAACCTTCCTGTAGCCCAAATATAATTTTGTTCAACACGTTTAAAATCATCTTCACATTGTGCATATAATAGTCCAAAAACAGCATCTGCATCCGTTTTTCCATAAATATGTGGCACTCCAAAATCGTCTCGAATAATGGTTGTTTGAGCCGCATGCGACTCCCATCGCTCAATGTCGGTTAAGGGTTCTTTTTCTGTGGCAGTTTTACAAGATAAAATGGCAACTAGGAGAAAAAATGGAAGATATTTCATTTCGGGTATAGTTTTTCAAATATGCTAATGCAGATAAAGTTCAAGCTTTCTTTAAAAATTGTGTTTTAAGTACGATATAGCTTTTCCCAATTCTACATTCTACCTCTTGTGGGTTAGCTGTTAATCTAATATTGCGGATGGCAATGCCTCTCTTAAGGGTTTTTGTCATCCCTTTAATTTTCAAATCTTTAGTAACATGCACGTTATCTCCATGGGTCAACAAATTACCATTACTATCTTTTACGTCCATGCCATTTTAATTTAGAGTTAAAATAATAGTATCCCAATTCATATACTAATTTTTAAACCTAAAAGTACTCCGTTTGGCAAAAACCATCCCTGAAAGAATAAAATATGATAAATTTATTTTCAATAAAAGCCCTCCACGATTTTTTGAATTAACTTGCACTTTCATCTAAATATTGCTTTACCTATGGCAGAAAAAAAAGTCAGTATTCTAACCGCTTTTAAGACCATCATTTGGCCACGAAGAAATTTAGTTTTCATTGGCTTATTACTTATTGTAATAAGTAAAGCGGCAAGTTTTGTTGCCCCACTTTCACTAAAATATTTAATGGATGATGTTATTGCAAAAAAGAATATCGACATGCTTAAAGTTTTGGTTGCTGCTGTAATATTGGCCATTACCGTACAGGCGATCACCTCTTTTTTATTGACTAAGATTTTAAGCGTTCAAGCGCAGTTCTTAATTTCCGAGCTTCGGGCTCAAGTACAAAAAAAGGTGCTTTCATTACCTATTCGTTTTTTCGATAATGCCAAATCAGGAGCGCTGGTTTCGAGAATTATGAGTGATGTGGAAGGCGTTCGCAATCTTATCGGCACTGGCTTAGTACAATTGGTTGGTGGCACCATTACAGCCATAGTTTCCCTAATCTTACTACTCAACATCAGTTGGTCTATGACCTTGTTTACCTTGGCGCCTTTAGCAATCTTTGCGCTAATAGCATTAAAAGCTTTTAAAATAATACGTCCGATTTTTCGCAATAGAGGAAAAATAAATGCTGAAGTTACGGGAAGATTAACGGAAACTTTAGGAGGCATTCGAGTAATTAAAGGGTTTAACGCAGAAAAACAAGAACATAAAGTCTTTGAAAAAGGAGTGGATCAGCTTTTTCAAAATGTCAAAAAAAGTCTTACTGCCACTGCTTTTATGACGAGTTCTTCTACTTTTTTACTGGGGATAGCAACTACTGGAATTATGGGGATTGGAGGGTATAAAATTATGATCGATGAAATCAGCATCGGAGAATTTCTTTCCTTTACTTTTTTATTAGGTTTAATGGTAGCTCCCATTATACAAATGAGCAATATTGGAAGTCAGCTTACCGAAGCTTTAGCAGGTTTGGACCGCACAGAAGAATTGATGAATATGCAGGAAGAATCTAATGCAGAACAACGATACTTACAACTCGATAAGATCACTGGAAATATCGTTTTTAATAATATTTCTTTTGCCTACGAAGAAGATAAAGAAGTATTACATAACATTAATTTTAAGGCCAAGTCGGGAGAAGTTATTGCCTTGGTTGGAAGTTCTGGTTCGGGAAAATCTACGATTGCCGGATTAGCAGCTAGTTTTCTCAACCCCACGTCTGGAACAATCCTTGTAGATGATCAGGATTTAGCACATATTAATCTTAATACCTATCGCGCGCACCTCGGAGTTGTATTACAAGACGACTTTTTGTTCGAAGGAACCATAAGAGAGAATATTTTATTCCCCAGACCAAATGCTTCCGAAGAAGAACTGGCTAAGGCGGTAAAATCGGCTTATGTTGATGAATTTACGGATCGATTTGACGAGGGTTTAAACACTTTAATTGGCGAACGAGGCATTAAACTTTCAGGAGGGCAACGGCAACGTATTGCTATTGCACGTGCGGTACTGGCAAATCCGAGAGTGCTGATTTTGGATGAGGCTACATCCAATTTAGATACCGAAAGTGAAGCTCTTATTCAAAAAAGTTTAGCACAACTTACGTTAGGCAGAACAACCTTTGTTATTGCGCACCGATTAAGTACGATTCGAAAAGCGGATCAAATTTTAGTTATCGAAAATGGGAAAATTGCGGAACAAGGTACCCACGATGAACTTATTTCAAAAGAAGGAAGATATTATAATTTATTTACCTATCAGGCCCGAATCTAACCTGCCGTAATGTACATTGAATTCAATATTTAATTTTGATTCATTAGTCCTCCGCGGGAGCTAAGACCACATCTAGTCCGTCTAACTCTGGGGTCATATGTATTTGACAACCCAAACGACTATCATCTTCAACAAAAAAAGCTTCTGCCAACATCGCATCTTCATCATCAGACTTTTCAGGTAGGGCATGATCAGATTTCACATAACACTGACAAGAGGCGCACATAGCCATACCGCCGCAAATTCCAATAGTCCCTTCCGGAGCAAGTTCATAAGAACGCACTACCTCCATCAGGTTCATATTCATATCTGTAGGCGCATCAACTTCATGAAGTACCCCTTCTCTATCAGTAATTTTTATTTTTATGTCTGACATTGTATCTGAAAATTATATGCAATGCTAAAGTCAACGCAAAACCGCAATCCTTACATCGCATTTTTAAAAATCTAAATAAATTATTCTATTTTTTTTACAACAGCCTTTGGAGCTTCTTTTTTTGTACCATCAAAGCCCTGTACTCCACCCACGGTGGTATATTTCATAATATATTTTTTGTCAGGATAAATGCGTTTATATGCACTCTGACACATTAAGGTAGCCTCATGAAACCCACAAAGAATTAGCTTTAGTTTTCCTGGATATGTATTTACATCTCCAATGGCATAAATACCAGGAATATTGGTTTGGTAATCTAATGTATTGTCTACTTTAATGGCATTCTTTTCAATTTCTAAGCCCCAATCTCCAATCGGACCAAGCTTAGGAGAAAGTCCAAACAAAGGGATAAAAGCATCTACCTCCTTGATGATTTCTTCCCGATCTCCATCACTTTTTCTGATCGAAACACGCTCCAATTTTTGGTCACCATTTAGTGCAATAATTTCGGCCGGTGTAATCAACTGCAATTTTCCTTCTTGCTTAAGCAAACGTACTTTTTCTACAGAATCTAAGGCTCCGCGAAATTCATTTCTCCGATGCACCAAAGTCACTTCTGAAGCAATATCTGCTAAAAAAATACTCCAATCCAATGCTGAATCTCCTCCTCCGGAAATAATCACTTTTTTATCCCTGTAAATTTCGGGATCTTTTATCATGTAAGCCACTCCATTATCCTCATAAAAAGATAAATTATCGAGTAGCGGTTTCCTGGGCTCAAAACTCCCCAAACCACCAGCGATAGCAATTACAGGAGCCCTGTGTTTCGTTCCCTTATTGGTTGTTACCATAAAGGAATCGTCATCCAATTTTTCTATAGTTTCTGCACGTTCCCCCAAGGTAAACCCTGGTTGAAAAGATTTTATCTGCTCCATTAAATTGGAAACCAAATCTCCAGCTAAAATTTCTGGAAATCCTGGAATGTCATAAATTGGTTTTTTGGGATAGATTTCTGAGCACTGTCCTCCAGCTTGCGGTAATGCGTCTATTAAATGGCATTTCAATTGCAATAAGCCTGCTTCGAAAACAGTAAATAAACCTGTAGGTCCTGCTCCTATAATAAGAATATCTGTGGTGATCATTTTATGACAAGCTAATAGAATTTGCAGATAGGGCTATACTGCTGCTTTAAACGTATTAATCAATATTGATAACTTCTTCGATTTGTGGAACATATTTTTTAATTGTCATTTCCACACCACTCTTCAAGGTCATCTGATTTACACTACAGCCTACACAAGCTCCTTCCAATTTTACCTTAACAGATTTATCGTTATCTATAGAAATAAGCGAGATATCACCCCCATCACTTTGTAAAAATGGACGAATCTCCTCCAGTGCTTTTTCGACATTGGTTTTAACTTCTTCGCTTGTCATGTCACTTACTTTTTAACAGCAGCACATCCTGCCATTGTTGTTATTTTAATAGCCTCCGTAGGAGGAAGTGCTTTATTGCGTTTCACCACTTCTAGGACTACATTTTTTGTAATATCCTCAAAAGCTTTTTCTATCGGTGTTGCCGTCTGCATTGCAGCTGGTCTTCCGATATCTCCTGCCTCCCTGATACTCTGCACTAGAGGAACTTCTCCCAAAAAAGGAACCTCCAAGTCTTCCGCCAGGTATTTAGCACCCGCTTTACCAAAGATATAATATTTATTATTGGGAAGCTCTTCCGGAGAAAAATAGGACATGTTTTCAACAATACCTAAAACAGGAACATTAATGGCCTCTTGTTGAAACATAGCCACACCTTTACGAGCATCAGCTAGAGCTACCTCTTGTGGCGTACTTACCACAACTGCACCAGTTACTGGAAGGGATTGCATAATACTTAAATGAATATCTCCGGTACCAGGAGGTAAATCTAAGAGCATAAAATCCAGTTCCCCCCAATGTGCATCAAAAATCATTTGATTCAACGCTTTTGCTGCCATTGGACCTCTCCAAATAACTGCCTGGTTTGGCTGGGTGAAAAATCCTATCGATAAAATTTTTACGCGATGACTCTCAACCGGTTTCATTTTCGATTTTCCATCGATATTGATTGCTAGTGGTTTCTCGTTCACTACGTCGAACATTATAGTCGCAGAAGGACCATAAATATCCGCATCTAAAAGTCCTACTTTAAAACCCATTTTGGCTAGAGTAACTGCTAAATTGGCCGTAACAGTAGATTTTCCAACACCTCCTTTTCCAGAAGCTACGGCTATGATATTCTTAATCCCAGGGATTGCCTTTCCTTTGATCTCATTCACCTTCGGTTTTGTAGCTGCTTCAACCTTTATATTTACTTTGATTTTAGCCTTTTCATAGACCTTTTCATGAATAATTTTAAGGATTTCAACCTCTGTTTTCTTTCGAGCCTGTAAGCTAGGGTTAGCGATAGTCAAATCCACTACGACCTCATCCCCAAAAACCATAACATTTGTTACGGCTCCGCTTTCTACCATATTTTTCCCTTCGCCAGGAACTGTTATCGCTTCTAAGGCCTTGAGGATATCTTTTTTTTGCAACTTCATTATCTATCTCTACGCTAACTTTTTATGTAAACTTCTTCTAAATCACAAAGATAAAGCATAGGCATGAGATGACGAAAAGAAGCTATTGAAAACAACTATGACACCATAGTCTTTTGCACCACCTTTATAGAAAGTCTTCTTCCAGTTCCTTTACCGGATCCCAAAAGTGTTTTTGAAAGTTCACAATTTTTAAATCTTCTACTTCTATCCCTTCATTTTCTAGGAGTTGCTGCATTAAATTCGTGCCTTCAAAATGGTGTTTTCCACTGAGTAATCCAACTCTATTGACAACTCGATGCGCAGGGACTTCAGGTTTTTTTCCCGCCCCATTCATTGCCCAACCTACCATACGAGCGCTTCGCGCTGCGCCCAAATATTTTGCAATTGCACCATAAGAAGTTACTCTACCGTATGGTATTTTAGCTGCTACTAAGTAGACTTTTTCAAAAAAATTCTTGTTTTCCATTTTTGTTTAGTTACAACAGATACGAATTATGGTAATTCCAAGCAGAACCAGCATCAGAGCGCCTAGAATACTGTTTGAATTTTTAGAGAACTTTTTACTTTTATTTTCCAATTTATAGAAATAAATGGTGTACAAATAGAGTACAGAAAAAGAACCTAGTCCGGCGGCCAAAATAAAAACTAAAGTATCCTGAGCTTCAAATTTTATCCAACCAGAAGTCCCCCACATTACATTAAGACTACTGTAATAAGGAATCGTTAATAGATTCAACGAAGCCAGCAAAACCCCATAAAAAAAACTATTGCGCTTACTAAGCTTCACCTCTTTTTTCTTCTTTTTCTTTTTGGTCTTGATGGCCTTTATTAAAAAGAAAATTGCTAAAACCGCAAATACAACCAACGCTATACGAAGCAAAATTTCTATTACCTCAGGGTTTTGCAAAAGGTATTTGGAAATATGCACCGCAATATAGGCTTGCAAAACAATGGTTGCTGAGACTCCTAAGCTATAAATAATTCCATTAGTCTTCCCTTTTTCAACACTTGTCTTTGCCGCATTCATATTAAGCAACCCAGGAGGAACAGTTGCCATAAAAGCGGCCGAAAACGTTACAAAAAAGAGAATGAACAAATGTATCATCTTATCGCACTTTAAATTGAATATAGGTGATAGGTTTATCTTCTTTTAAATATTGATTTTCATAAAATGTTTGAATTTCAATAACTTCTTTTGGACTACCATGATTTTTATATATATCATGGTTTGAATATACAATTTCTAAATTCAATCCTTGCAACAACCCTAAGGTATACCCATGCATAAATTCGCTATCTGTTTTTAAATTCACCAATCCATTAGGTTCTAGTATTGCTGCATATTTTTCTAAAAATGCTTTATTGGTCAAGCGATGTTTTGTACGCTTATATTTGATCTGGGGATCTGGAAAAGTAATCCATATTTCTGCTACTTCATGCTTTCCAAAGAGTAAATCTATAAGTTCAATTTGCGTTCTTAAAAAAGCTACATTATGCAAATCTTCGGCAATCGCACTCTTAGCCCCTCGCCAAAAACGCGCGCCCTTTATATCAATCCCAATAAAGTTTTTTTCTGGATATCGCTTTGCTAAAGCCACGGTATACTCTCCCTTACCACAACCTAATTCCAAGACAATTGGGTGTGCATTTCCAAAATGAGATGCCCACCTGCCTTTCAGTTCAAAATTTGATGAAACTATTTGTTCTCTGCTAGGTTGAATGACATTTGCAAAAGTTTCATTCTCTTTAAATCGTTTTAATTTATTCTTACTCCCCAAGTAATTAAAATTTAATGATCTCGCAAAACTAAGGAAATCTCCTTTGGTTTTGAATGTTGTTTCTTTGGTTTTATAAAAAAATCCCAAAGGATTTTAACAAGGCTAATTGCATTGAAGTTTGGATCATACCCTAAGATATTTATAGCGCAGATCCCCTTATGGAATACAATCAACTCCTGCACTAATCTCAGACGGTTCTGTGCCTCATTTGTTACATAAAGCATTCAGAACTCAGATACGATGTGCTTAAAATTGCCTTTTCCTAAAGTATTTGAAATTATTCCATTCAGAAGAGAATTATTAACAGGCTAGATTCGAACTGCTTTAGATGTTCAAACATGAAAGATGATGTACTTCTAAGCGGAAGGATTCTTATCAATTTTTTCTAAGGTAAACGAGAATTCCGAACCTACATCTTCCACGCTTTCCACATAAATTTTTTCATCATGCGCTTCAATAATATGTTTTACAATAGCTAACCCCAATCCCGATCCTCCTTCTTTTCTACTTCCACTTGGATCTACCCGATAAAAACGTTCGAATAGTCGAGGTATATGCTGTTCTGGAATTCCCTCTCCATTGTCTGTTACTCTAACGATTATTTTGTTTTGAACTAGATTTTCAACGCTTACTTCTGTAGTTCCATCCATATGTCCGTACTTGACAGAGTTTACCAATAAGTTTGTTAGTACTTGTTGTATTTTTTCCTGATCTCCTCTCACATAGATAGGTTGCGTATAGTCCATATCAAAAGTAAGGGTAATGTCTTTTTTTTCCGCTTTCATTTCTAAAAGCTCAAACACATTACGTATGAGTTCTATAATATCGAATTCTTCAATTTCTAAACGTAAATTCCCTGCTTCTAAATTGGTGATTAAATCCAAGTCCTTTACAATATAGATGAGCCGTTCTACACCTTTATTTGCTCGTTGTAAATATTTTTTTCGAATGGCTTTATCTGCCATAGCCCCATCTAAAAGCGTAAGAATATACCCTTGTACTGTAAATAATGGTGTTTTTAATTCGTGAGATACATTTCCCAAAAAGTCTTTCCGGTATTCTTCTCTAATTTTAAGCGTATCTATTTCAATTTTTTTATCCTTAGCAAATTTTTCAATCTCTTGTCGCAGAGTTTTCATATCTGTATTTATCGGTCCCGTAGGAAACGAACTCGACTCTAGTAAGGATACATCGTCGTATATTTTTTTTACTCTTCTATAAATAAATCGCTCTACTCGCAATTGAATAATTGCAAATGAAATACCAAAACAAATTATAGTAAAAACAACCAACAATATCCAATTCATGGAATTGAAGTACTGCAATAAAATTCCTAGAAAAATTACTAATGACAAAGTAATCACACCTGAAGATCGCAAAGCAAAGCGGTATGATTTTTTAAGTTGAATCGCCATTATAATACAAACTTATAGCCTACGCCTTTTACAGTTTTAAAATGATCTTCGCCGATTTTTTCGCGTAATTTTCGAATATGCACGTCTATGGTACGGCCGCCTACAACAACTTCATTTCCCCAAACCTTATCTAAAATTACTTCTCTTTTAAACACTTTATTAGGCTTAGAAGTTAATAAGGCTAACAATTCAAATTCTTTTCTGGGGAGTACAATTTCATTTCCATCATTGATTACCTTATACTCTTCGCGGTTGATAATAATATCCCCAACTTTAACAATATCCTCTACTTCTTTATCCGATTCCTTAAAGCGTCTTAGTAAAGCCTTTACTTTGCTTACCAATACTTTTGGTTTAATAGGTTTGGTTATATAATCATCCGCCCCCGCATCAAAACCAGCCACCTGAGAATAATCTTCCCCGCGCGCAGTAAGGAAAGCAATTATTGTGTTTTCCAAACCGGGAGTGGCTCGGATAATTTCGCAAGCTTCAATACCATCCATTTCAGGCATCATTACATCTAAAATAACCAAATGTGGATTTTTCTTTTTTGCCTTAGCCACACCTTCTTCTCCATTTTTTGCTGTAAATACTTCATATCCTTGGGCGGAAAGGTTATAACTTACAATCTCCAAAATATCAGGTTCGTCGTCTACTAAAAGAATCCTTATGTCCTTGTTTTTCATGGTATTTTAATTGGTTACGCTGCCCAAAAGTAAAGATAATACTATTACCTCAATTACACTTAACATTGATTTAATGTGGTAACATTATAATAACATCAAGAACATAAATAATTAATCTACACATAACAAATCGTTTACAAGTCATAACGTTCTTTGCCGCAAATTCTAAACAAGAAAAATGAGATCTTTCTTAACATTTATTTTACTCATTTCCATATTTTTTGGTCAGGCACAAGAGACTAAAGGAAGTATTGTTGGAAAAATGACCGACAAGGAGCTAAATGATGAACCTTTACCTTTCGCTAATGTTCTTTTGAAAGGAACAAGCAAAGGGACTTCCTCAGACTTCGATGGTTTGTATGAATTAGCAGGTCTTACTCCAGGAATCTACACTATTGTCTTTAGCTATATCGGTTATAAAACGGTGGAAGTTCCTAATGTAGAGGTTGTTGCCGGAAAAGTAACTACAGTTAATGTTCCTATGAGTGCATCGGAAGGTGTAGCGCTCGATGAAGTGGTAATTACCACCTCGGTAAGCAAAGAATCGGAAGTTGCGCTATTGTTAGATCAAAAAAAAGCGGTAGAAATCAAAACTGCTATTGGTGCCAATGAATTGGCTCGAAAGGGAATTGGGAATGTGGAAGACGCTGTAACTAAGGCAGCAGGTATAACAAAAGTAGCTTCCAGAGGTGTTGTGGTGCGAGGGTTAGATGAAAGATACAACTATTTAACCGTTAATAATTTGCCTACTTCTCCTGTAAATTGGGAAACTAAAATACCTGATCTTAGCTTATTCACATCTTCTTTAATCTCTAAGATTGATGTAAACAAAATCTTCTATTCTGGTTTGTATGGAGATTTTGCCGGTGCCACTTTTAATGTTGATACAAAACAAATTCCTAATGATAGTTTTACCAAAATTGGTTTTAGTGTTGGTGTAAATTTCCAATCCTTGAGTAATGACTTCATTACCGACGAGGAAGATGACAATCTTAATTTATTGGGATTTGGCGGTGTTAACGATCGTGAAATTCCAAATGCACTTAGCAATACAAATGCCACTTCTGGAAGTCTTTTTACTGCGCAAGGACAGAACGCTGTTGATGCCTTTAATTCAGATTTCGATCTAGAAGTTATTACAGCTCCAATATCAACGGGGTTTAGCATTGCCAATGCCGGTATTATCACTCAAAATAATCAAAACGCAAGCAAGACGGCTTATTATTTAGGTCTTAACTACAGCAACTCCTTTGATTCTAATATTGGAGATAGCTTCTTAAGAAATCCGCAAGGGCAGTTGTTGCGAACTATAGATCGTGGGAATAATTTTACTTTTGGGACAAACGCTAGTCTCTTATTTAGCTTGTTCAATAGAACCGAAAAAAACAATATTGATTTCAATTATATTTTTGTTAAAAGCACTAGTAATAGTGCTAGTGATAACTTTGGTCGTTTTGCCGAAGTTGGAGCAAACTTGCAGGGAATAGAGTCCAAGTTTGTCCAATCTACACTTCATCAATTTCAAGTAGTGGGTGCTTATAAGTTTAATGAACGAAGTCGATTGAACTATGGTGCTACTTATGGTTTTTCTGACTATGAGCAACCCGATAACACGATTGTTACCCTCGAGGATCAGGAGGATGGTAGCTTTGTTTTTGCTACTAACTCGGGGCGGCTTTTTCGATATTTTTTAAATACTGACAACGATAACTTTGCGGCTACGCTAGGATATCAATTAGAAATTCCTTCTAACGAACTCGAAAACAAAGATCGTTTTCAAGTAGGTATAGATTTCAACAATGAAAGTTTGGACATCTTTAACCGTTTTGCATTGATAAATTTAAGTGGAATTGGTGCTATCAATATTGATCCTAATAATATTGACAATTCGTTAAATGAAGCATTTTTGGCAAATTCTAACACCTCTTATGTGGAATTGCCAGATACTCCGTTTCTGGATATTAATACCAATATTTTAGCAGCAAACGCTTCTTACAACCTAAACTTCTCTGATGTTTTTAGTTTATTGATAGGGCTTCGATTGGAAAATTTTGAGCGGAATATTGGCGAAGATGCGCTTCAAGATTCTTTTACTTTTGATGAGTTTTTTGTTTTACCTTCTTTCAACTTACGCTATGCGCTTAACGAAAAATCCAATCTAAGGTTAGCCGGATCTAAAACCTATACGCGCCCCAAAAACTTAGAAATTGTTCCTATTACGCGTCAAAATTCCCTAGGGGATTTGATTCAAGGAAATCCTGATTTGGAAAATTCAGATAACTTTAATTTGGATTTGAAGTATGAGATATTTCCAAATAACAAAAGTCTTTTCAGCGTAAATCTATTCGGTAAATACATAGATAATCCTATAGAACGTTTAATTGAAGATAGTGGTTCGTTTATTAGAACAGTATTTGACAATACCGATGAAGCTCTGGTATATGGTGCTGAATTCGAGATTCAAGCAACCTTGGGTTATCTATTAGCAAATGAAAAATTCGATAATTTTTCTTTTGGAGCTAACATCACTCTTTTAGATTCTGAAGTGACAATATCAGAAGACTTGCAACAAGAATTGAACCTAACTAACAATACAAGAAACTTACAAGGAGCTTCAGACTTTCTTTTGAATGCAGATGTTAATTATGAAGTTAATTTTGCCCCAACTTTTAAAAGTAAATTCACTTTTTTATTCAACACTTTTAGCGAGCGTATTTCTGGGGTAGGATCAGGAACAGGATCCGTTCAATATGAAGATGAATTTGAGCAACCTTTTAATAACTTGAGTTTTATATGGGCCAATAAAATTGGGAAGCATATCGAAACTTCCTTTAAGGTTAATAATATTTTGGACGATTCATACGAACGTACCATCGTTGATTCTAATGCAGGACAAAATCGAAATATAAGTGAGGTCTCTTATCAAGTGGGTACTTCTGTATCACTTTCTTTTAGTTATAAATTCTAAACCTTTAAACAACTTTTTTTTTACATAAAATTCAAGTAATAAAAATGTTTTCATAATAATTCTCTAACGCCTTAATCCCATTTCAAGGATACTTTTGAGAAACAATAAATTAAAATAAAAACGATGAAAAAATTACTTTCACTTGGTATTCTTTTTTTTGCTTTAACTCTAGTTTTCACAGCATGTAGTGATGATGAAGATCCAATCGAAATTCCAACAGTAGGAATGGACGATGATGATCCTATGACGGGTGGGCCCACAAATCCTATAACTACCGTTACATTTGACGCTGTTACTGGAGATTGGATGCAAGAAACAATAGATGCTTTTACAGAAAGGTTAGTTCTAAATGCTTCAGCCACTGGGGCAGATCAAGCGGCTTTTGCTTTTACAACAACCACAACAGCTATTGGCAATACTGTACTTCCAACAGATTTCACAGCAACACAAACACTTTCAGGAGAAATTACGACCGATGTTACCTTAGACGCTAATGAAACCTATGAAATTGTTGGTGCAGTTTTTATTCGTGATGGCGCTTCATTGACCATTCCAGCAGGCACTTTCTTATTTGCAGATCCATCCAACAATGCTTCCGTTACTTCTGACGTTACTGCAGCTGATGTAATAATAGTTAATCAAGGGGGAGTTCTAAATGCTAACGGATCTGAAAGTAATCCTGTTATTTTTAGTTCTTCTTCACAAACTTCGGGTTCTTGGGGAGGCATTGTTCTCTTAGGAAATGCTCCAATTAATTTGGCTGGCGGCACAGGTAATGCTGAGGTAGCAGATAATGTTGGCGAAGATTTGTTTTATGGAGGCACCGCATCTGATGATAGTTCGGGAAGTTTACGTTACGTGATTCTGGCGTATCCTGGAACGCAAATCAACACTGAAGCTGAATTCAATGGATTTTCTTTCTATGGAGTTGGTTCGGGTACAACTCTAGAATTTTTAGAAGTATTTCAAGGACAGGATGACGGTTATGAATGGTTTGGGGGAACGGTAAATGCAAGTAATTTGTTTTCACAAGCCTTTGACGATTCTTTTGATTGGGCTGAGGGTTTTGTAGGAACTTTAGATAACATTATTGCCAATCAACCTTCTGGTGCAGATCACTGTATTGAAGCGGATAATTTAAACGCCGATAACGATGCAATGCCAAGATCAAACCCAACAATCATGAATGCTACTTTTAATTCTTCTGGAGATGATGATGCTATTCGGATTAGAAGAGGAACTGCAGCTCAGTTTGACAATATAGTTTTTGATATCAGCGGTAATTCTAGATTTCATTTCGAAGTTGATGATATTGTAACAGGGCAGTTAATTATAGATGATGTTACCACTTTTACCAATATTGCCATCGATGCCGGAAATCCCGCTTTTACAGGAAATGCAAACAATTAAAAAAACTTATATTTTATTAAAAAAACCCGCTTTACGGCGGGTTTTTTGCATTTTGGCTAAATTTTTGATAGTTATTTAAGGAATGGCAACGATGCAAAACCAAAATTAGTATCTTTACCGTATATAAATTATATGAAGCACTTTTACCTCGTAATCTTCTTTTTTGTTTGCGTTGCCGGTTTTGGTCAAGATAACCAAAACAAGGGCGATATAGAGGGCTTTAAACTATATCCAAATCCAGTTACTAACGGTAAGGTCTATATCAATACCGCACAGAACGCTCCAAAAAAAATATTTATCTATGATGTTTTTGGAGAAAAGGTCTTAGAAACTATGATTATAGGCACGGAATTAAGTCTATCCAATCTACATACCGGTATCTACGTTTTACGTGTTGTTGAAAAGGATAAAGTAGCTACACGAAAACTTATCATCAAATAAGTCTTTTATCCAGAAGCAACGTTTTTTACACCCTTAAATTGTATCGTGAATTCCCTAAAATGTCCTGGAAGTTTATATTGACCTACAAAAAGAACCATTTCACAACATTTAATGGTTTCTAATCACCTTCTTTTTTACTTTTATCTTGATTATCCCAAATCGAAACTCCCATGAAGAATATTTACATGTTCTTTTTATTGGCTTTTTCTGTAGTGGTATCTGCTCAAGATGCTTCGAGTCGGCTTTCCAAAGATTCTCAAGAAATTTCTGAATTTAAATTGTATCCTAATCCCGCATTTGATACTACGGTTTATATTACCACAAAAGATAATGCCACTAAAGACATCACAATCTATAACGTGTTTGGTAAGGTTGTGTTAACCGATAGGATTACAGCTAAGGCACTAAATATAGCATCACTTACCCCTGGAATTTATTTGGTACAAGTAATAGAGAACAAAAAAAGTATTACCCGAAAATTGGTGGTGAAGTAGGCTTCTTTTTTAGCCCGTAACAAAATTTACATCCGTTAAACTTTCCATATTTTACGTACTTTTACGGTATTCCAAATACCATGAATCCAGCCACTGTTTTTAAGTTATCCTCCGAAAAAGCATTTACTATAACCGCTTTAGATATCTTTAAATTTCAGTATCAAAACAACGCCGTTTATCGCGATTTTTGCAATCATATTCACCCAAATCCTTTAAGCATCGATGCCCTTGAGGCCATTCCCTTTTTGCCCATAGCATTTTTTAAATCACACGCCATAGTAAGTGGCACAAACATACCTTCTACTGTTTTTACGAGCAGTGGCACCTCAGGTGAAGGTGCAAGTAAGCACTATGTAAATGATATTAATTGGTACCAACAGAGCTACCAAAATGCATTTAGCTATTTTTATGGAAATGTTACCGATTATTGTGTTTTGGCATTGCTCCCTTCCTATTTGGAACGCGAGGGTTCTTCTTTAATTTTTATGGTAGATGATCTGATACAAAAAAGCAAACATCCTCAAAGCGGGTTTTACCTCAACGATCATAAAAAGTTGGCCAGTTTGCTAACCCAACTGGACGCCGCTGGAACAAAAGTTTTACTTATCGGGGTTTCTTTTGCCCTTCTTGATTTGGTGGAGCGTTATCAATTTCAGCTTAAAAATACGATTGTCATGGAAACTGGCGGGATGAAGGGACGGCGTAAAGAATTAATCAGAAGTGAATTACATGAAATTTTGCGAACGGGCTTCGGGCTTAGTAGTATCCATTCAGAATATGGTATGACAGAACTGCTATCGCAGGCCTATTCGTATGGAAATGGGGTTTTTAAAACACCTCCCTGGATGAAAGTTTTAATACGAGATCCGGAAGATCCCTTAGCCTATGAAACGCATGGAAAAACAGGAGGGATTAATGTGATAGATCTAGCCAATTACAATTCCTGTTCATTTATTGCTACACAGGATCTGGGAAAAGTCCATAAGGATAGTAGTTTTGAAGTGTTAGGACGTTTCGATCATTCCGATATACGCGGGTGTAATTTAATGGTATTATGACTATGACATTAATTAACTACGATAACATAATAGTTCTTCTTCCCGCGCTGCAGTAAAACAAACTTATCATTAATTAAATCGGATACGGTAATTTTATAATCTTCTTTTACCTTTTCCTTATTCACCGAAATAGAATTTTGCTTCAATTCTCTTCGTGCTTCCCCATTGGAACCCAAGAAGTTGGTTTTAGCAGCTAAAGCCCCGATCATATCTAAACCCTTCTCCAATTCTTGCTTATCAATTGCAGCTTGTGGAACGCCATCAAAAACTTCTAAAAAGGTCTTCTCATCAAGTGCTTTAAGATCCACAGCCGTAGATTTCCCAAATAGAATGGAAGAGGCCTTTTTTGCATTTTCCAAATCCGCTTCGGAATGCACCATAATCGTAATTTCTTCGGCTAATCGTTTTTGTACAACACGCAAATGCGGTGCCTCTTCATGGGCTTTCAATAAGGTATTGATTTCAGCTTCTTTTAATAAGGTGAAAATCTTAATATACTTTACTGCATCAACGTCTGAGGTGTTTAACCAGTACTGATAAAACTTATAAGGAGAGGTTCGTTTGGGATCTAACCAAACGTTTCCTCCTTCTGTTTTTCCAAATTTAGTGCCATCGGCCTTGGTAATTAATGGACACGTAAGCGCATAGCCTTTTCCTCCCCCAATTCTTCGGATCAACTCTGTTCCTGTAGTGATATTTCCCCACTGATCACTTCCTCCCATTTGCAGGGTGCAATTGTGTACCTGAAAAAGATGTAAAAAATCATACCCTTGCACCAGCTGATATGTAAATTCGGTAAAAGACATTCCCTCTTTAGCTTCAGAGGACAAGCGTTTTTTCACCGAATCCTTGGCCATCATATAGTTTACAGTGATATGTTTCCCTACGTCACGTATAAATTCCAAAAAGGAAAAATCTTTCATCCAGTCATAATTATTTACCAATACCGCGGCATTATCCGCATCGCTGGTAAAATCTAAAAACTTAGACAGTTGTTTTTTTAATGCTTCCTGGTTATGACGCAAAGTAGCTTCATCCAATAAATTTCGTTCTGCGGACTTTCCTGAAGGATCTCCAATCATACCTGTAGCACCACCTACTAATGCATAAGGTTTATGCCCCGCAAGTTGAAAATGACGCAACATCATCACACTAACCAAATGACCAATATGTAGGGAGTCTGCAGTAGGATCTATTCCAACATAAGCCGCCTGCATTCCCGTTAATAGATGTTCTTCCGTTCCCGGCATTGCGTCGTGCAACATACCTCTCCATTGTAATTCCGCTACAAAATTTAAAGCCATTATATCCTATTGATTTATATCCTTGGTGCAAATATAAAATCTTGAAGTGGCAAACGTAAAGAAAGGCTACACTTTATTTAAAATTCTCGAAAGCCTTCTCAAAAGTTAGTACATTTACATATGATTTTAGTTACCGGAGGTACAGGTTTAGTTGGTTCGCATTTACTCTATCACTTAATTAAAAAAGGGAGTAAAGTAAGAGCTATTCATAGAAAAACAAGCAATTTAGAACGTGTGGCTCGAGTATTTTCTTATTACAGTGAGGATGCTGAAAATCTATTTGCTAAAATTGAATGGTTAGAAGCCGATATTAACGATATTCCAAACCTTGAGATCGCATTTGCCGGCATCGATGAAGTATACCATTGTGCAGCATTAATTTCTTTTGATCCTAAGGATTATGAGAAAATGATGAAAATTAATGTAGAGGGAACTTCCAATATGGTAAACCTATCCTTAGCTTATAAGGTAAAAAAACTTTGTTATGTTAGTTCTATCGCGGCAATAGGTAAAAGTGTAGGATCTCAAATAATTACGGAGGAAAATGCATGGAATGAAACAGATGCTAATGTATACGCATTATCCAAACATGCCGCAGAATTGGAAGTCTGGCGCGGTTCAGAAGAAGGACTTACAACGGCGATCATTAATCCTGGGGTTATTGTTGGTCCCGGCTTTTGGGAAACCGGTAGTGGTATGTTTTTTAAAGTTGGCGCTAGAGCGAGTCGTTTTTATCCCCCAGGAGGTTCAGGTTTTGTTACAGCAAATGATGTTGTTAAAATGCTCATAGTATTAATGCGCTCTCCTATTTCTCAGGAGCGTTTTATAGCTGTTGGGCAAAATTATAGCTACTTAGAAGTACTTACTAAAATTACCAAAATGCTTCACAAAAAAGCACCGACAAGGGTATTAAGATCGTGGCATCTAGCTATCTTATGGCGTTTGGATTGGTTTTGGTGCTTTATTTCCGGAAAAACTCGTACGTTAACTAAAAATGGTGTTATTTCATTTTTACAACCTACAACCTATAGTAATACTAAAATCACTGAAGAGACGGGCTTTACATTTGAATCCATTGACGAAACTATTCGGTTTTCGTGTGCTAAATTTTTAAATGAAAATCCTTAGTTAGGCTTTTTTTCATCCGCTTTTCTTAGTTTATTTCGGGCTTCCTGATTCTTTTTCTGCACTTCGTCTACCTCTTCCTTCTTTTTGGCGTCCCAAACTGTCTTCTCATTATCAAGGCGGGATTCAACAGCATTATAAATATCGAAATATGTTGCCGGTATCGAGGCATAGTAAGAATCGCTTCGTACAAACTGCACACTATCTATATTGTATTTTTTATAGATATAGTCCATGGTTTCAATATTATTTTGCTGTAATATTTTTACACTAGAACTCTTTGCCGCATTAATTATCGCCAGATCGTATAAAATATTAGTCATTGTTTCCTGTGCAATAAGATTCTCAGGCTTTTCAATAAGCTTCTCATTGCAAGAAAATAGTACAACTAACACTAAGGCAATTACACTCTTTTTCATAAAATTAGCGATCAAATGTCAATCTTTTAGCATTTCGAATATCAGAAATGACACCGTTATCATATGCCAAATGGCCATTAACAAAGGTATGTGTAATTCTTGATTTAAAAGAATTTCCTTCAAACGGTGACCACCCACATTTATAGATAATATTTTCCTTAGCTACTTTCCAAGGGTTGCTCATTTGAACAATGACTAAATCCGCAAAATATCCCTCTCGGATAAATCCTCGTTTATGGACATCAAAAAGTTTTGCCGGATTGTGACACATTTTTTCAACAATTCTATCCAATGAAATAATCCCTTCATGATATTTTTCCAGCATGCTTACCAACGCATGCTGTACTAGAGGGCCTCCAGAAGGTGCCTTTGTATATACATTGTTCTTTTCCTCAATAGTGTGTGGTGCATGATCGGTTGCAATTACATCAATGCGATCATCCAATAGTGCTTTCCACAATCCCTCACGATCTTCGGCAGTTTTAACAGCAGGATTCCATTTGATTAAGGTGCCTTTATCTTCATAATCATTATCTGAAAACCATAGGTGATGCACACAAACCTCTGCGGTTATCTTTTTTTCTTCTAATGGAATGTCATTCCTAAAAAGCGCTGTTTCTATAGCTGTTGAAAGGTGAAAAACATGAAGTCGTGCTCCTGTTTTCTTCGCTAATGCTATCGCTCCTGATGAAGATAGATAGCAAGCTTCAGCACTTCTAATAAGGGGGTGGCAAGCAATGGGAATGTCATCTCCATACCTATCCTTATAGTCTGCCATATTTTTTCGAATGGTTGTTTCATCCTCACAATGCGCAGAAATTACCATCCTTGTGTTCTTAAATATCTTTTCCAAAACCTCAGTATCATCAACCAACATATTCCCTGTTGATGATCCCAAAAACAATTTTACTCCAGAACACGCATTTTTATCTAATCGCTTTAGCTCTTCTAAATTATCATTAGTTCCTCCAAAAAGAAAAGAATAATTGGCGTATGCTGTTTGACCGGCTTGCGCAAACTTTTTCTCCAATGCCTCAATAGAAGTGGTTTGTGGCTGCGTATTGGGTTGTTCCATAAAGGACGTAATTCCTCCCGCTATTGCCGCCCTACTTTCGGAAGCAATATCCCCTTTATGTGTTAATCCAGGTTCTCTAAAATGAACCTGATCATCTATTACTCCCGGTAAAACATAGTTTCCATTGGCATCAATTACCTGGGCATTGTCCGTGGTTATTTCAGAAGCTACTTTAACAATGAGATCATCTTCGATCAGGATATCACCTTCAAAAATCGACCCTTCATTTACTATTCTTGCGTTTTTTATTAGTGTTCTCATAGTTAAAATTTATGGCGTTGAAATAAGCTCCTCCATTTTAAGCTAATCACACCAAAAATAGCTTCGGTAATAATGCGAGAACTCATCTTCGATTTCCCTTTTACACGATCTGTAAATATAATAGACACTTCTTCAATTTTAAATTTTTTCAAATACGCTCTAAATTTCATTTCAATTTGAAAAGCATAACCTACAGAACGCACATCGTCCAAATCAATGGCCTCCAAAACTTTTCTGTTATAGCATACAAATCCTGCGGTAGGATCCTGAATAGGCATTCGTGTAATAAACTTTACATAAAATGATGCGCCATAGGAAAGTAAAATTCGATATAAAGCCCAATTCACCACATTTACCCCCTTGGTATATCGCGACCCAATAGCAACATCTGCCCCATTTATGCAGGCACGATATAATCTTGGAAGATCGGAGGGGCGATGTGAAAAATCGGCATCCATTTCAAAAATGTATTGATAATTTCTAGCGATAGCCCATTTAAATCCATGAATATAGGCGGTACCTAATCCTGACTTTCCTTTTCTAACCTCTAAAAAGAGATGTTCTGCATATTCTTTTTGTAAATTCCTAACTGCATCTGCGGTACCATCTGGAGAATTATCGTCCACAATTAAAATATCAACATCCATTTCAAGATAAGTAGCCTTAATAATTGCTTCTATATTCTCAATCTCGTCATAGGTGGGGATGATAACTAATGCGTTTGTCATTAATTCGTTTTGATTTGCGCAAAAATACCACTTTAACCGCGGTTAAGAAATCCCCTAACCGCTTTTATCATTTTTTTAAATCGTTATCTAAAAGCTATTATTTGTAATTTTGTGCGGAATCTTTACAATGCATGTTAGCAAAAACACCTAAAATTCTTCTTTACTTTCTCGGTTTATTATTAATTCTAAACCTTTTCCAAAGTTATTTTACCGAGCTTATCTTCGATGAAGCCTATTATTGGTACTATGCGCAGGAACTATCATGGGGATACTTTGATCATCCACCAATGGTGGCGCTAATGATAAAGCTAGGGTCTTTATTGTTTGCGGGAGAGTTAGGGGTTCGTCTTATAGGTTGCCTATTGGTTGTTGGTATTTTCTTTTTTCTATGGCAAATGATTACACATCCTAAAAAAGATGATTATGTCAACCATTTCATCGTGCTAACCTTTTCAATGACTTTATTGCATGCTTATGGTTTTCTTACACTTCCCGATACTCCATTGCTCTTTTTTACTACCCTATTTTTATGGTGCTATCAGCGGTTTATTCAAAAACCTACTGTAGCATGGGCTATAGGTATCGGCATTGTTATGGCCGCCCTGATGTATAGTAAATACCATGCTGTTTTAGTTATTCTCTTTGTGCTATTTTCTAATTTAAAATTACTTCGTGATGGTCGTGCTTGGCTAGCGGTAGCGGTATCCCTAATATGTTATACTCCGCATTTTATGTGGTTGTTTGAAAACGATTTTATCGCGATCAAATACCATCTTTTTGAACGTCCAAATCGTGCCTATGAATTTGGGGATTTCACCCTAGGTTATTTTATTAACCTTGTAGCTATTTTTGGATTTACCTTTCCCTGGGTGTATCGTGCCTTGCTAAAAACCAAAATACAGGATAGTTTTACAAAAGCTCTGGTATATCTGGTATATGGTGTTTTAATTTTCTTTTTCGTATCCAGTTTTAATCGTAGAATTCAAACACAATGGATTATTGTAATAACTATTCCTCTTGTGCTTCTAACTTTTCAGTATTTGATCAAAGATTCCGTAACCAAAAAATGGATTTACAGGATGGGGTTTACCAATATAGCCATTCTTTTATATCTTAGGTTATGGCTTATTTTTCCTGCTTTACTTCCTCTGGTTTTTGAAACCCATGGAAATAAATCCCTTACAGAAAAAATAAAAACACAAGCTAAAGATGTTCCTGTAATCTTCGAAAATTCGTACCGCATGTCGTCGATGTATGCTTTTTATTCAGGAGACCCCTCTTTTTCTGTTAACAATATTAATTATCGACAAAACCAGTATTCCTTGGATGATGCGGAGCTTAAATTTCAACATCGAAACATCTTTTATATTTCCCGTTATCTTGACAAGGGAGGTTTAAATTATCGCGATGCCAAAGGAGTACTTCATTACGGCAAGTACATTAGTAATTTTCAATCTTATCGAAAGTTAAAAACTTTTGTAGACACTGATAAAGTTGCATTAAACGAATCTAAAGAGCTTATCTTAAAAGTATACAACCCGTATGTCAATCCAATCGAATTGGATAAGCTGAAATTTGGAGTCGCCTATATGAATGCATATAAGCAGTTTAAAGAGCTGGTTCCAATCACACCTGTACCAGAGAAAAGCACAAGCATATTGAGAGCTAAGGATACTACGCGATTTAAGTTTCGTCTTCCTAAGCCAGAACTGGCATCCCCAGGATATTTTAAGGTTAGCATCTCGGAAAACGAACTTCCTTTCGGTTTGAATGGAGAAAACATTAAATTAGACTGATGGAACCAATTCTTAAGACAGCTACGCATTTTGATTGGATTACTATAACCATCTTTTCCAGTCTTATTTTTTTGGTTATTGCAAAGAATTTTTTTTACAATCGATTTGTAAATTTTATCATACTTCCTTTTAACAATAAGTATCTTTTTATGTATAATAAAAAGGATAAATTACTCAACTGGTTCCATATTTTTTTTACGGTTTTCCAGTTGTTAAACTTTGCATTATTCCTCTACTTAACGCAGCCCATATTATTACCAGATATCCCAGATAATCTTAATTTCTTATATCTAATTATTTTTGCCGTGCTCTTACTGGTACTAGCACTAAAAATAGCATTACAATTGGGCAATGGGTTTATATTTGGAATAAATAAGGTAATTGGGGATTTTATTTTCAAAAAACTATCCTATCTAAACTACAGCAGTATTGTTGCTTTTATCGCAAATGTTTTACTGACGTTCATCTTTATAGATTCAAAAATTACCATCTATACAGCCCTCATGCTAATTCTTTTTATAAATGGCATTGGATGGTTAACTATCTTAAGAAATTATCAAAAATTTATAGCAGGGAATTTTTTCTATTTTATTTTGTACCTTTGCGCACTCGAAATTGCACCCTTTGTGATCATCGGTAGCTATCTAAAAGATTGATAATTATGAAAGTAAAGACGATTTTGGTCTCTCAACCAGAACCGAAAATGGAGAACTCCCCATACTCACGACTTATTGAAAAGGAAAAGGTGAAGGTTGACTTTAGACCTTTTATTCACGTTGAGGGAGAAGATGCCAAAAGTGTTCGACAACAAAAAATAGACCTCAATAATTATACGGCCATTATCCTTACCAGTAGAAACTCGGTAGATCATTTTTTTAGAATTGCTGAAGAAATGCGTTTTAAGGTACCGGACAGCATGAAATATTTTTGTCAGTCAGAAGCGGTAGCTTACTACTTACAGAAATATGTGGTATATAGAAAACGAAAAATATATGTAGGAAAGCGTTTCTTTAATGATTTAACACCCCTATTTAAAAAATACAAGGATGAAAAATTCCTCCTACCATCTTCTGATGTTTTAAAGGCCATAGTTCCTGAAACACTTGATAAGACCGGTATTGATTGGACTAGAGGTGTGTTTTACCGAACGGTAATTAGTGATTTATCGGACTTAAGGAATGTATATTACGATGTATTGGTCTTTTTTAGTCCTTCTGGAATTGAATCTTTATTAAAGAATTTTCCTGATTTTGAGCAAAACGATACCCGTATTGCAGTATTTGGAAACTCTACCATTAATGCAGCAAATAGAGCAGAACTTCGAATAGATATTAAAGCACCTACTCCCGAAACACCTTCAATGAGCATGGCTTTACAAAAATATATTAATAGCGTTAATAAGAAATAAGTTCGTAAATTGTCTTATCGACTTTAACTAATTAAAAAGGGTATTACATAATTGTAATACCCTTTTTAATTTTCTAACTGTGTTTTGATTTACCTTTAAAATGCATATCGCTGTGGTCCGCCTCTTCGAATTTCTTCGCTGGCATCTGCTTCGAATTTCTTAAAATTCTCTCGAAACGCATTAGAGAGCTTAAAGGCTGTTTTATAGTAGGCTTCATCATCATTCCAAGTAGCTCTCGGACTTAATACCTTCGTAGGTACTCCCGGACATTCTCGCGGTTGCGCTACACCAAATACAGAATGGATATGATATTTATCATAGGTATATCGACCCAGATCTCCGTTTAAAACAGCGGTTATCATTGCTCTAGTATATTTTAATTTCATACGCGTGCCCACACCATATGGACCCCCAGTCCACCCTGTGTTGACAAGCCATACATTAACTCCAGCCTCTGTCATTTTCCGACTTAACATTTCAGCATACTTGGCAGGATGTAATGGCATAAATGGAGCTCCAAAACAAGCAGAAAAAGAAGGAATGGGTTCCTTTACACCAGCTTCGGTTCCTGCCACCTTTGCCGTATATCCAGAAATGAAATGGTATGCCGCCTGGCTAGGAGTAAGTTTTGAAATGGGAGGCAATACTCCAAAAGCATCTGCCGTTAAGAAGAATATATTTTTCGGATTATTCCCCATGGAAGGTTGCCTAATATTTTCAATATGATAAATCGGGTAACTTACGCGGGTATTTTGAGTAATAGAAATGTTTTCATAATCTACAACCCCTTGCTCATCCAGAATAACATTTTCTAAAATCGCGCCTTTTTTTATCGCCCCATAGATTTCAGGTTCATTTTCCTGAGAGAGATTGATAACCTTAGCATAGCACCCTCCTTCAAAATTAAACACCGCATTTTCATTGTTCCATCCATGCTCATCATCTCCAATAAGTTTACGATCTGGATCTGCCGATAAGGTTGTTTTTCCTGTTCCTGAAAGTCCAAAGAAAATCGCAGTATCTCCCTTTTTTCCCACGTTTGCAGAACAATGCATTGGAAGCGTATTCTTATAAACAGGAAGTATAAAATTAAGGGCAGAAAAAATACCTTTTTTTATTTCTCCAGTATATCCTGTTCCCCCAATTAAGGCTATTTTTTTTGTAAAGTTTAAAATTGCAAAATTATGTTGCCTAGTACCATCAACCGCAGCATCTGCCATAAACCCAGGTGCATTAATCACAGTCCATTCTGGCTCAAAATGCTTCAGCTCTACCGCAGTAGGTCTAAGAAACATATTATACGCAAACATGTTAGACCAGGGGTATTCATTTATAACTCTAATATTTAATCGGTAATTGGCGTCTGCACAAGCATAACAATCCCGAACATACAGGGCTTTCGTATTTAAATATGCTATTACCTTATCATATAAAGCGTCGAATTTATCAGCATCAAAGGGAATATTAATCTCACCCCACCACACTTTGTCGGCAGTGATTTTATCCTTAACAATAAATCGATCCATCGGGGATCTCCCTGTAAATTCTCCTGTATTAACAGCTAGCGCTCCCGACGACGCTTCAACTCCCATACCTTCGCTAACCGTTATATCGTGCAATTCGTCTGATGACAACTGATACGATATTTTTTCGCTTGTAATTCCACAGGCGCTCAACGAATTCTTTTTCGATATATTCATTTAGTTGGTGATTTTATGCCCCAAAATTATCAAAAATATATTTTAAGCCTGCAATAATTACGAATTTATTATTTGAAATGTTTAATGCCCTGGTACCCTAAAACTCCCCATCCTAATAACAAAAGCGTTCCTCCAATTGGCGTAAGTAAAGCAATGGATTTAAAATCAAATGTTGTCAGTGCGTTTGTTGCAAGACCGTAAATCGAAAATGAAAAAAGAAACGTCCCCACAGTAATTAGGTAAAAAACCCATTTTTTAGAAGCATCCGACAACGGCTTTAGACTCGGTAAAATTAGTAAAAACAACGCGTGATACATTTGATATCGAACCCCAGTCTCAAAGGTTTGTAGTTCTTTATCGGAAAGTATATTTTCCAAACCATGCGCCCCAAAAGCCCCAAATAATACGGCCAATAATCCCAGTATCGATCCTGTTATAAAAATTGTTTTGTTCATAACTTAATTTGTCCTTTTCAATGTAAATTTAACAATTTGATACCTTAGCACAGCTAAGTTGAACAAAAGTACTTAAAGTAATGTTGCGAAAAATATTGGTCATTGGAGCCGGAAAATCTACTTCTTATTTGCTAGATTATTTTTTAGAAAAGGCAGAAAAAGAAAATCTGCATTTAACAGTGGGAGATGTTAATCCCGAAGTACTCCCAGATACCATTAAAAATCACCATAGGTGCGATGCGATTTTACTTGACATTTTTGATGATCAAACCCTCAAAGCACAAATATCAAGTGCAGACATTGTTGTTTCCATGCTGCCAGCACGCTTTCACATTTTAGTAGCTAAAGATTGTTTGAGTTTAGGAAAACATTTGGTAACCGCATCTTACGTTAGTAAAGAAATTAAAGCCTTGGATGCTTCTGTGAAGGAAAAAGGACTTGTTTTTATGAACGAAATAGGTCTTGATCCCGGATTGGATCATATGAGCGCTATGGAAATTATAGATGGAATTACCGACAAAGGAGGAAAAATGTTACTCTTTGAATCTTTTACCGGAGGCTTAGTGGCACCCGAAAGCGACACTAATCTTTGGCATTATAAATTTACATGGAATCCTAGAAATGTAGTCGTTGCTGGTCAAGGTGGTACTGCAAAATTTATTCAAGAAGGCACCTATAAATATATTCCCTACCATAAGCTTTTTAGGCGTACCGAGTTTTTAGATGTTGAAGGGTATGGGAAGTTTGAGGCGTACGCCAATAGAGATTCGCTTAAATATCGCAAAGCTTATGGCTTGGATAATGTTTTAACCCTGTATCGCGGTACTATGCGCCGTGTGGGGTTTTCTAAATCGTGGAATATGCTGGTACAACTTGGGATGACTGATGACAGCTATACCATCGAAGATTCTGAAGGTATGTCTTATAGACAATTTACCAATTTGTTTTTACCCTATTCTCCAACAGATTCCGTTGAATTAAAGTTAAGACATTATCTTAAAATCGATCAAGACGATATTAGTTGGAGCAAATTGCAAGAACTGCATTTGTTTGATGATCAGAAAAAATTACACAAAGCAAATGCCACTCCAGCACAGGCGCTACAGGAGATTTTGGAATATAGTTGGACATTGGCAGATGAAGATAAAGACATGATTGTCATGTATCATAAATTTGGGTATGAACTTCAAGGCAAAAAACAGCAAATCGACGCAAATATGGTGGTTCTTGGCGAAAATAGATCACATACTGCCATGGCCAAAACGGTAGGTCTCCCTGTTGCTATAGCTACACTCTTAATTTTAAACGGACGAATAAATACGCCCGGAGTTCAAATTCCAATTTCCTCTGAAGTTTATACCCCTATTCTCACCGAATTGAAAAATTACGGTATTCAATTTAAAACCTATAATGTTCCATATTTGGGCTACAATCCCGATTCGGTAGCAGGTTAATATTTATAAGTATTTTAATATATTTGTCTTATAATTTTTATTATTGCTATGAAATTTGCTAATCATTTGGTTAAAATTGATGGTATTGACAAGAAAATATTAAAATTCTTGATGCAAGACGCCCGAAAACCCATTTTAGAAATTGCCCGTAATATTGGTATCTCTGGTGCTGCTATTCATCAAAGACTGCGCAAGTTGGAAAACTCAGGTTTAATTGCTGGATCAAAGTGTATTATCAATCCTAAGATTCTTGGTTATACCACAATGGCCTATGTAGGTATTTTTTTGGATAAAGCAATTAGTAATCCCCTTGCGGTTAAGGAGCTTGAAAAAATTCCTGAGGTTCTGGAATGCCATTATACCACGGGTAATTGGTCGATACTCATTAAAATTCTTTGTATTGATAACGAACACCTAATGCAGGTTTTGAATAAAAAAATTCAATCCATCGAAGGCGTTTCAAGAACAGAAACCTTTATTTCCTTAAATCAACAAATTGATCGACAAATAACAATTTAAAGCCATTTTTCTAATGTGCATTTACATATAATAAATGGCTGTTCTGCTATTGTTTTTTTGTGATTTCCAGTCGAATTCTGCTCAACGACTGCGGAGTAATTTTTAGGTAAGATGCAATATACCTTTGCGGGATTTTAAGGGCGAGATCTGGGTATCGCTTTATAAATTCCAAGTATTTCTCCTTTGCTGATCCAAAATTTAAAAAATCATTGTCCTTCAATTTATTAAGTAGGGTAGCTTCTGTTAAACTTTTCATCAATACATAAAGCTTTGGAATTTCCTCCGTTAAGCCATTCCAAGTATTCCTTTGTATCGTGAAGATTTCTGTTGCTAATACTGCCTGAAACACACTTTCTGCGGGAGTTGCATTATAATAACTTTCTAAATCTACTACAAATTGATTTTCACGAACAAAGTATTTCGTTACTTCATCCCCATTTTTTCCTGTGGCATAAACGCGAATTACTCCTTTATTTACAAAACCAATTTTTGAACATATCGTACCTTGAGGCAAAAAATCTGATCCTGGCTCAATGAGCTCTGTTTCTGCATAACCAACAATATAATCGATGGCTTTTTTTGGTAAAATACCTCCAAAACCCAATGCATTTTTTAAACGCTCCATATTAACTTACGATTCCCAATTTAATAACACTTTCGGCACAAGCCAGAACCGCTTCTTTAACCGGTATAGGTTCCCACCCCAAATCATGCTTTGCCTTAGTGTAATTTAATTTTCGTTCTACTCCCAAATCCACAAGAATAGGCTTTAATGAGGTATCTATATTCGAAAACAAGCGTACCATAAAATTGGGAAGCACAGTTGTAGGCACCTTCCGATTTGGGTAAGCGTTTTTTAAAATTTGAGCTACTTCTTTAAATTGCAAATACCCCGACGATCCCACATAACGTTGATTAGCAGCTTTAGGAGCCTCCATAGCTTTTATAAGTAAATCAGCCACTGAACGCACGTCTACCATATCAAAACCAATCTTAGGAACCGCAGGAGAACTCCCGTCAATAGCTTTAATTACAATATTTGCAGAAGTGCCAAAATCCTTTTCCAACACTGGACCTAAAATCGCTCCAGGACAAACTGTTGTTAATTCCATGCCGGAATCATCATTTTCAATAAATTCCCATGCCGCTTTCTCCGCAATGGTTTTGCTTCTAAAATAAGGTGTTGAGTCCATGATATTGTCCACATTAGTCCAGTTTTTTTCATCAAAAATCCCATTGCGTTGTTCTTTCTTTTTACCATATATTATTGCGCCAGTGGAGGAGGTTATTACCACTCTTTTCACATTGTTCTTTGCGGCTGCCTTTAAAATAGCTAAGGTTCCGTTTTTGGCAGGTCTAATTAATTCATCCTCATGCTTAGGTAACGTTTTTGGAAACGGGGATGCTATGTGTTGCACATAATCCACATCTTTGGTTAGCGTATTCCAAATTTCCTTATTTTCTAAATCAGCCACTACAACCTCTAAATTGTGAGCTTTTGAGCTATGTTCGGAAATAACATTTCTTATAGCTTTTATTCTGTTAACATCTCGAACTGTACCAACTACCTTATAACCTTTTTCTAAAAGTTGAATTGCTGTATGTGATCCTAAAAAACCCGTGACACCAGTAAGTAAAATTTTTAAATCTTCTTTCATAAATTATTAAATGACTTTTCAGGTCATAAAACTGATAAATAAATAATACATATAAATTAACAAATGGTAATTAATCTGAAAACAAAAAAAGCCTGCTAGATACTAGCAAGCTTCTTGTATTTTTATTTAACATTACTAATCTCTACTAGCTACGCGCATTGCAAAGTACAAGAGGGTAGCTAATGCTCCAATTGCCGCTACCACATAGGTTCGAGCTGCCCATTTTAAAGCATCTTCGGCTCCTGCGTATTCTTGCTGACTTACCATGTTTTTGTTTTTCAACCAAGCCAAAGCTCTATTACTGGCATCGTACTCCACGGGAAGTGTTACAAAACTAAATAAGGTTCCTATTCCATAAAGTCCAACTCCTGCCCAAGCGATTGTAGCTCCTATACCGCCACCTATAGCTGTAGTACTCATCAATGCCAATCCTCCAAAAATCACCCACATCGAAAATCGAGAGGTAACACTAAGCACAGGAACCAATTTTGACCGCATTTGCAACCAACTATAGGCTTGCGCATGTTGCACTGCATGACCACATTCATGAGCTGCTACGGCAGCTGCCGAAGCATTACGCTGGCTATATACTCCTTCACTTAAATTAACAGTTTTATTTGCAGGATTATAATGATCAGTTAGCATTCCAGGAGTTGAAACTACCTTAACATCACGAATACCGTGATCGGCTAACATTTTCTCTGCAATTTCAGCGCCACTCATTCCATTTCGTAAATGTACTTTGGAATAGTGCTTAAATTTACTTTTTAGGCGATTGCTGACTAACATACTTATTAGCCCAAAAGCTCCAGCAATAACAATATATCCTATATCAAATCCAAACATAATTTTACTTTTTGATTGTTCTTATAAATATAAAGAAATACTAACAAAAACCCCGCCAAGAGAGGATTAGAATATAAATACTGACAAAATGTACTATTATGATACGATTACAGGTTTATTCTTGAATGCTTCCTTGATTTCTGAATAAACTATTTCGCCTAAGCAAATATTTAAACCTTTCTCTAAAGTCATATCCGCACTACAAGCTTTTTCCCAGCCCAAATTCGCTAATTTAAGGACATAGGGCAATGTTACATTTGTTAAAGCCATTGTAGATGTATAAGGAACAGCTCCCGGCATATTTGTAACACAATAATGAACCACATCATCAATAATATAAATCGGATCATTATGCGTAGTAGGTCGAGTTGTTTCTATGCAACCTCCTTGATCAACAGCAACATCAACAATGACCGTTCCTGGTCGCATTTCCTTTAACATTTCCCTTGTTATTAATTTTGGTGCTTTAGCTCCCTTTAACAAAACGCCCCCAACGATAAGATCATGATTTGCAATACATTTTCTTATATTAAATTCATTGGAAAATTCAGTAACCACGTGATTTGGCATTACATCATTAACGTAGCGCAAACGTTTCATATTAACGTCCAGTACTGTAACATGAGCTCCTAAGCCTGCAGCCATTTTAGCTGCTTGAATCCCCACAACACCTGCGCCTAAAATCAGTACTTTTCCAGGCGGCACTCCTGGGACACCTCCTAACAAAACGCCCCTCCCTTTTTCTGGCTTTTCAAGATATTTAGCTCCTTGTTGAATTGCCATACGCCCTGCAACTTCGGACATTGGTGTTAACAACGGAAGCGTTCCATCCGAATCTTCCACAGTTTCATAAGCAATACAAATAGCTTTGGAGTTAACCATTGCCTCCGTTAAAGTTTGACTAGAAGCAAAATGAAAATAGGTAAATACAATTTGATCTTTTTGTATTATTTTGTATTCTTCTTCAATTGGTTCCTTTACTTTTACAATCATTTCGGCCAAAGCATATACCTGACCTATTGTATCCAAAATTACTCCACCGGCCTGTTGGTAATCACTATTCAAAAATCCACTTCCTTCCCCTGCTCCCGATTGCACATATACTGAATGTCCATTTTTTACCAATTCATAAACTCCCGCCGGAGTCATTCCAACCCGATTTTCGTTGTTCTTAATTTCCTTAGGCACCCCTATTATCATAATATTTGATTTTATTCTATCAAAAATCAAACAAATATTGTAAACTAAAAAATAAACGTCCTTAAAATAAGGGGTATGTACTCAAAAAAACGATTTATTATATGTTTTTGAACATTTTTATAGGGGGTTCATTTAAAAAAGTTGTTTTATTTGAATAAATTGTACTGATTTCTAGGGGTTGAATGCTATTTGTATCTAAGTTTTAACAATATCATAATTAAGACAAGTAAGCTTGTAGTGGCGTTGGTTAGGATAACTGATATGCTTTGAATATTTATCCCGTACAACAACCAAAGCAATACTCCCATAAAAAGCACAGTATACATGCTTAAAGAAACATCTTTAGTCGACTTTTCGCGCCATGTTTTATAGACCTGTGGCACAAAAGCAGCAGTAGTAAGAAAACCTGCAATAATCCCGATAATTTCTATCTTATCCATAATTATAATCCCACATTAAATCTGTACTACCCGGAAAGATACTGCTACCTATTACCCAACAATATTTACAATTTTTCCAGGCACTACAATTACTTTTTTAGGCGTTCTACCCTGCAGCTGTGCTTGTGTTTTTTGATGTTCCATTACCGCTTTCTCTATGGCTTCTTTTTCCATATCGATTGGAAACTCCAATTTAAAACGCATTTTTCCGTTGAAGGAGATTGGGTATTCCTTGCTACTTTCTATAAGATACTTTTCTTCAAACTTAGGAAAAGGAACCTCAGCTACGGATTCTTTATACCCTAACTTTTCCCAGAGTTCTTCGGCAATATGCGGTGCATATGGCGATACCAAAATAACCAAAGCCTCTAAGATCGCTCTGCTTGTACATTTTTGAGTAGACAACTCATTTACAGCAATCATAAATGTAGATACCGAAGTATTAAAGCTAAAGTTCTCAATATCCTCTTCTACTTTTTTTATGGTCTTGTGTAGTGTTTTGTAGTTGTCTGATGATGGAGTCGTGTCGGTAACTTTAAAAATACCCTCTACTCCTGAATGATACAATCGCCACATTTTTTTAAGAAAGCTATAAACTCCTGTTATTCCTGCCGTATTCCATGGTTTTGACTGCTCTAAGGGGCCTAAAAACATTTCGTACAAACGCAGGGCGTCCGCTCCATAAGCTTCACATATGGCATCCGGATTAACAACATTATACCAACGTTTAGACATTTTTTCAACCTCGCGGCCTACAATATATTTGTCATCTTCAAGTAAGAATTCTGCTTTTTTGAATTGTGGTTGCCAATTTTTCAATGCTCCAACATCTAAAACATCAACTGAATCAATTAGATTAACATCAACTCTAAGTTCTTCTGTTTCATAATTACTTTTCAACCCTTTAGAAACATATTTATCCGTTCCACTAATTCTATAAATAATAGCACTTGTGCCTAAAATCATTCCCTGATTAATCAGTTTTTTAGCAAATTCTTCTTTCAAAACTATTCCCCTATCAAACAAAAACTTCTGCCAAAAACGAGCATACAATAGATGTCCAGTAGCATGTTCACTGCCTCCAATATATAAATCCACATCCTGCCAATAGTCCATTGCTTCTTTAGAAAAGAGTTCTTTATTATTGTCGGGATCCATATATCGGTTAAAGTAAAAACTACTCCCTGCCCATCCTGGCATGGTATTAAGTTCTAGTGGAAATACCGTTTTATAATCTATCAATTGGTTGCTTACAACGCTAGCTTGTTTTGTATCCCATGCCCATTCTAAGGCATTCCCTAAGGGCGGTTCGCCGGTTTCCGTAGGTAAATATTTTTCTACCTCTGGTAACTTTAAGGGCAAATGTTCTTTGGCTATCATTTGTGGCATTCCATCCACATAATATACCGGAAAAGGTTCCCCCCAGTATCGTTGTCGACTAAAAACAGCATCTCGCAAGCGGTAATTAATTTTACCTTGTCCTTGATCTAACTTTTCCAGTTCATAAATTGCACGCTTTACTGCTTTTTTATAGGATAACCCATTTAAAAAGTCGGAATTGGCGATCACAGTTTTGTCTTTATCTGAAAAAGCTTCGTTTGAAATATCTACTCCTTCAAAAATATTGGGAATAGCAATATCAAAATGTTTTGCAAAATCATAATCACGTTGATCTCCACAAGGAACAGACATTACGGCACCTGTTCCGTAACCTGCCAATACATAATCTCCGATCCAAATTGGAATTTGTCGTTTGGTAAATGGATGTTCCGCATAGCTTCCGGTAAATGCTCCAGAAATCGTTTTTACATCGGCCATGCGATCTCGTTCAGATCGCTTCGCAGTAGCTTCGATATATGTCTTTACTTCTGTTTTTTGAGCAGCTGTGGTAATCTTAGCTACCAACTCGTGTTCGGGAGCTAAGGTCATAAAGCTGACCCCAAAAATCGTGTCTGGTCGTGTTGTAAATACTTCAATAGGAAACCTTTCTTTTGCGTTTTCAGATGGTATTGTGTAGAATTTTACTGATGCTCCCTGAGATCGACCAATCCAATTGGTTTGTGAATCTTTAAGGGGTTGCGGCCAATCTATAGTGTTTAATCCATCTAACAAACGCTGTGCATATGCTGAAATACGCATCATCCATTGGGTCATTTTCTTTCGTACAACCGGATGTCCTCCGCGTTCCGACACCCCATTTACAATCTCATCATTTGCTAAAACAGTGCCTAAGGCCGGACACCAATTCACTTCCGCTTCTGCCAAATACGTCAGTCGATATTTAAGTAGGATAGCCTCTCTTTCCTTTTTCGAATACCGGTTCCAATCAGAAGCAGAAAACTGTTCAATATCCTCATCGCAAACGGCATTTACATCTTTATTGCCATTTGTCTCAAATAATTGTATTAAAGTATCAATTGCAACGGCTTTATCTTCGTTTTTATCGTACCAAGAATTGAAGAGTTCAATAAATATCCACTGTGTCCATCTGTAATATTTTGGATCGCTTGTTCGTACTTCCCTCGACCAGTCAAAAGAAAATCCAATCTGATCGAGTTGTCGTCGGTAGGTTTTAATATTTTCTTCCGTGGTAATTGCTGGATGTTGCCCTGTTTGTATAGCATACTGTTCTGCTGGAAGACCGAAAGAGTCATATCCTTGCGGATGCAGTACATTAAAGCCCTTATGTCGTTTATAACGTGCATAAATATCACTGGCAATATATCCTAGCGGATGTCCCACATGCAATCCCGCCCCCGAAGGATACGGAAACATATCTAACACATAATACTTGGGCTTATCTGTATTATTTTTGGCCTTAAAAGTGCCTCTTTCAGCCCATATTTTTTGCCATTTCTTTTCAATATCCTGAAAATCGTAATTCATGTTAGTTGTTTAGATACGTTTTGCTACACTAAATTTCGGCAAAAATAAGTTTAATCCTGCTAAGGGAAAAGGCATGGGCTTTGAATCTTTATAAAACAGGCATAAGCAGTTTTCCATTGTATAAAATCCATATCATAGATAATATCGCAGAAATATTGATTGCAAAGCCAAAAAGTTTCATCTGTTTTTGAGTATACGGACGATCTTTAAAAAAAATAGTTAAGTCCAGAACTAACCAAAGTGCAAAGAGGAAAAGAAAAGATGCCAGTACAATATCTAGGAACCAGATCCATACCAAGATGGCTTCAAGCATAAGCAATAGCAGCATTATTGTTTTTGCTTTCTTTCTACCTAAAACGGCTGCAGTTGTTTTTTTACCTGCTTTTAAGTCTGGTTCAATATCCATAATTTCTCCAGCAATATGCGCTTGAAATGCAAAAAGAGACAGGTAAACAAGCGTTTGCCAAGGGAGTGGGTCTAAACTGTTGAGTTCAATGCAAAAAAAAGCAGTTAGCACATAACCCACCTGAATTAAAATTTCGAAAGGCGGTCTTTCCTTTAATCGCAATGGCTTAAAATTATAGGCAACATTAACAAGGACCATCACTACCAGAAGCAGCAACATTTTCAACCCACTCATATAGGTGAAACCAATAATAAATGGAGTAATAAGAATGCCTATTTTTAAAGGCATTCTTTTCAGTTGCTTTTTGGTAGCTTTTGCTCCAAAAAGAAAGTTCCCTTTTCGGGGGTTCACTGCATCTGCTGTAACATCATTGTAATCGTTAAGCCCATATACCAAATAGTTAAGAGGAAAGGTAACAAAAAGCAACCCCAACCAAAATGGGAAAGATTTCCAAAAACCTGCTTCGTTACTAAATGGAACTAAGTATATCCAAATGGTAGGAAACCAAAGTCCAGGTCTAGAAATTTTTAAATCTAACAATTAGTTTTTATTTAAATAGTGCAGACACACCGTACTTATTTTCTAAAATTGAGTGCTATGTTTAACTGGGAATTGTTCTGGAATATCTACCTTGGCCTCTCCCAGATTCTGTCTTAAATCAATCTCTATTCCTCTAGCTATAGTAGAAATTGGAACATCATTGGCAGTTCCTTCAAAAGGATTTTCCCCAGTTCTTCCTATGCGTTCCATGGTATGAAAAATCCAAGCAACGATGACGTAAAACGGGATAGAAAACCAAATAAACAAGTCCCCTATTGATGGAGCTGTAGTACGAATATCAATTCCTATTTGGGCAAATTGAGGCACCAACGCCATGGGTAATAGCAACACAAATATCCACATAAAAAAGTGGTTAAGTGTCGCAAAATGTCTCGGGTACGGAAAGTTCTTAATTCTTTCGCTCTTACCTTGCAGCGTAAATAATTCCTGAATGACACCTTCCAATTCTAAAAAAGAAAACTCCCAAATCATCCCTTTTTCTTTAAGTATTCTAAGGTGATGTGATTGCAAATAAAGCAATGCGGTCTGTTTATTTGACTTTTCAGCGATATAGGCATAATCTTCTTCGGAGATATATGGTTTTATATCATCGCTAAAAACGGTATCATGTTCGGGTGGACGCATATCCCATTCCCTGTTCGTTCTATGATTTGCAGTAGTTTCCCATGGCTTATTTGCACGCATTGCATGACGTAAAGCAGTCATCCAACCAATATGCCGATACGTAATTGTTTTAATTTCCTTTTGCAACTCTTCCTGATTCATCGGTTTATCCGCATATTCATTCGTTATCATATCCTGAAGAAACAAACCAAAAGTTCTGGAAGTATTTACAATACCGCCCCAAATTTTTCTTGCTTCCCAAATTCTACCATAAGCAGCATTGTTTTGAAACCCAATAACAAAGGCAACCGCGGTTCCAATCAATGCAAGAGGCGTCCAGGGTATTTTTAACCAGGACAATTCAAAAAAGTAATAGAGTGCAACCCAAACAGAAATGATAATAAAAAACAATAAAGTTTCGAATCGTGTCCACCAAGCCATTTCAAAGGCGGTATAATTTTTTTTAATGTGCATAAAAAAAGATTGATCAAATAATAGAATGAAATGTACTAATAAAATTATACAATTTTTCTTAGGAATAGAATCGTTTTAAGCGCTTTGCCTATTATACCTCATCAAAGTCTGTAAAAACGCAACTCGTTGTTTTATTTTATCTTAAATTTACCTTGCTATTTTACACATGCGTTTATACTATGAGCAAATCCTTTGAACGGTATCAAAAAAGAAAATTAATTTCCTCTTACTTTTCGGTGATACTCAGTATCGGTTTGGTTCTATTTTTATTAGGGGTTTTAGGGTTGATTGTTTTAAATGCTCGAAAGTTGGCCGATAACTTTAAAGAACAGATTACGATTGCCGTTTTTTTAAAAGATAGTGCTAAACCTATTGAAATTGATCAACTTCAAAAAAGTTTAGCCTTAGCAGATTATACTAAAAAAGCCACCTATGTCTCTAAGGAAGAAGCGGCCGAGCAGCATATCGAAGAAATTGGGGAAAATTACATTGATTATTTGGGTTATAATCCCCTTAAAAATTCTATCGATGTAAATCTAAAAGCCGCGTTTGTATCCCCAGAAGATATTGAAGAAATTGCTGCGGATATCAGTAAAAAAAGCTATGTTCACGAGGTGAGTTATCCTAAACTGCTCGTTTCATTACTAAATGATAATGTGAAGCGAATAAGTCTTTGGATTTTAGTTGCAAGTGGGATTTTCACCTTTATTGCCGTTTTGTTAATTAACAGTTCGATTCGAATATCAATTTATTCGAAGCGTTTTATTATTAAAACGATGCAAATGGTAGGCGCTACGAAACAATTTATAAGACGCCCTTTTATTTGGACGAATATAAAGTTGGGAATGCTTGGTGCGGTATTAGCACTGTTGGGTTTAGGTATTTTACTTTATTATGTAAATGAAAAATTTCCTGATCTAAGGCTTTTTGAAGATGTAACAGTTTTAGCCATCCTTTTAACAAGTGTTTTTATTTTAGGGGTACTGATTTCGCTAATTAGCACGTATTTTGCAACACAACGTTTTTTAAATTTGAGAACAGACGATTTATATTATTAACTTTGCATTATGAGTAAGAAAAAGAATACAAGTCAAAATTCAACTGCTAAACCCGAATTTATCTTTCAAAGGAAAAATTACCTCTTTATGTTTATAGGTATCGGTTTAATGGCTTTAGGCTTTATACTAATGAGTGGTGGTGGCAGTAATGACCCAAATGTTTTTAATCCAGATATCTATAGTTTTAGAAGAATTCGATTGGCACCTACTTTAGTTCTTTTAGGATTGGGAATAGAGGTATATGCGATACTACTGAATCCTCATAAGAAAAACAGGTGATTTGGAGGTAATTGATGCCATTATTTTAGGGATTATCCAGGGTCTTACTGAATTCCTACCTGTTTCGTCTAGCGGACACTTAGAATTGGGGAAAGCTATTTTAGGAGATAATTCGGTTCCGGAGGAAAGTTTACTTTTTACCGTAGTACTTCATTTTGCGACTGCCTTAAGTACCATCGTTGTATTTCGAAAAGATGTATGGGATATTTTTAAAGGGTTGTTTCAATTTAAATGGAATGAGGAAACAGAGTTTTCCTTAAAAATAATCTTTTCAATGCTTCCGGCAGTAGCTATTGGTCTGTTCTTTGAAGAGCAATTGGAAGCTTTTTTTGGTGGTAACATTCAATTTGTTGGCTTTATGTTAATCATCACGGCAGTACTTCTTTATTTTGCGGATCGAGCAAAAAACACCAATAAAAAAGTTGGATTTAGCAGTGCTTTTATCATTGGTATTTCTCAAGCAATTGCTATGCTTCCAGGTATCTCTAGAAGTGGTGCTACGATATCAACATCAGTACTTCTAGGGGTAGATAAAACAAGAGCAGCTCGGTTTTCATTTCTTATGGTAGTTCCGCTTATTTTCGGTAAAATAGCAAAGGATGTTTTGGGTGGCGAAGTTAGTTTTACGAGTGACCAAGCTGTTAGTATGGGCGCCGGCTTTGTAGCCGCATTTCTTGCTGGGTTAGTTGCTTGTACTTGGATGATACAATTGGTAAAAAAAAGTAAACTTTCTTATTTTGCTATCTATTGTCTTATCGTTGGTTTAATTGCAATTGGCTATAGTATTTTTGGTTAATTATATTGTTTATAGCAAACTCCTCAGGTGAAAACTAAAGAAGATTTTCAAAACGGTCAACTATTGCTTATCGACAAGCCCTTAGAATGGAGTTCTTTCCAAGCGGTAAATTCTATTAAATGGGGAATTCGAAAAAAATTTGATTTAAAAAAAATAAAAGTAGGTCATGCGGGAACCTTGGATCCTTTGGCCACTGGTTTACTCTTAGTTTGCACTGGAAAGTTCACAAAGAAAATAAGTGAACTTCAGGGAATGCCAAAAGAATACACTGGAACTATTGTGTTAGGGGCAAGTACTCCTTCTTATGATTTGGAAACCCCTATTGACCAGACTTTTCCAATTGCTCATATCACAGAAGCAATGATTACACAGGCAGCAACTTCTTTTACAGGTGAGATCACCCAAACGCCTCCATTATTTTCAGCACTTAAAAAAGAGGGGAAACGCTTATATACTTACGCTCGTAAAGGAATGGATGTTACGGTTGCTCCTAGAAAAATTACGATCCATGAATTTGAAGTTACTTCTATAAATCTCCCTAACGTAGATTTTAGAGTGGTCTGTAGTAAAGGCACCTATATTAGGTCTTTAGCGCATGATTTTGGAAAAAAATTAGCATCAGGAGGCCATTTATCTGCTCTAAAAAGAACCAAAATAGGGGATTACAACGTAGATAATGCGGTTACTCCAGCATATTTTCAGGAAAAAGTGTTAGGAAAATCACCAAATTCCTAAAAAAAAGGGATATTCTCCTTCTTTTAAGGAAACATTAAAATATTTTTTAAAAAAAGTGGTTATTATAGCACTATGAATCTCAGTAGAAGTCAGCTTTCGTTTCTTATCACCTTTTTCTCTATGTCTTTGGTGGTGCTACTGTTATATAATATTCATTTAGGTAGTAAGCAGGTTGAAGAATACGCAGTGGAGCTTAGTTTAGTGAATGAAGAACTTGAAAAAATTCTCGAGGAAGAGGAATTAAAACAAGAAGAACTTACCAAGGCGGAAGCTATAAAAAGTCATATGGCATTTAATGAAGCTGTAAAACCTAGTTATGGCAATCCGGAGCCGCTTAAAACTTTGGAAGAGATCATGGAAGAAAAGGAAGCGTTATCGGATAGTGATACCCCTTCTGAGTTCATGAATTCTGAATCTGGTTATAATGCCAGCTTGAAAGAACTTGCACAAAAAAGGAAAGAAAAGCAGCAACAATTAGGCGAAAAAGAAGCGGAAAAAGAAAAACGCACCAACTTTGCCAAACGCAACACCTCAGTTTCTTATTCTATGATAGAGCGATTGCATGTAGCACTTCCGATTCCAATTTATACCTGTATTGAGGGAGGTAAAATTGTTATCAATGTGGTTGTTAATGCTTCAGGCACAGTGATTGACACCTCAGTAAATGAAAAGAGTTCCAGCACCCTTAACGGATGTCTAGTTGACAATGCGCTGGAATATGCGCAAAAGTCGCGCTTTGAAACCTCTTCAAGAGCCTCTCAAAAAGGAACAATTACCTATCTATTTCAAGGGAAGTAGTTCAACCAAATCCTCTAAAATATTTTGCCCTTTATTTTTATTGTACCAAACTTGTAAATCCTGTTTGAACTCCGGCGTTAATGTTCCATGCTCCGCCTTATAATCAACAACCATTTTCGTTGCAATACTTGGTCTAGGACCCCATTCACCAATTACCGATTCGGTTTCATCATCAACAGCAATCAACTTAGGGATAGACATGGCATTGTTGGTAAGAAACTGATTCATCAAATCCAGGTTTTCATCACGAAGTACAACTTTCAGCGTAAGATTTGGATTAAGTTCCGCAATTTTTTGCATCACTGGGAGTGAGGGGGAAGCATCTCCGCACCAACTTTCAGTTAGAACAAGCCAGGTTATCGGCTTTTTTATCCCTGCAATTTTAGCAGCTAAAGCCTCTTCTATTTTTATTTTTTTATCCCAGCGCTTCATACGTTTACTATTCAGCTGCGTGTAATTGGTGAGCGCTTCTGTCTGATTAGGCCCTGTAGATTTTCCTTCCGCTGCCATTTGATCTACTAAATCTCTATAAGTTCCATAACTCATGCCATTTGTTTTGGCGTCTTGGATTAGGGTTGTGGTGTTTTGTTCCATTTTATTAGGGTATTATTTTCGCTTTTTACTTTAAATTATTAGCTCGTTAAAAAAGCCAATAGTTTCAGGCAAAATTAGTATACAAAAAGATTTAAAACTTACACTTTATAATTTCATCTTAGAAATGAAATTATTCCAGTATCTTGGGATTATATTTTAAAAGATGGAAAAACATAAGTGTGGTTGGTGTGTAGGCGATTCTTTATACGAGGCGTATCATGATTTGGAATGGGGCACACCCGTTAAGGACGATAGTCTTTTGTTTGAATTTTTAATTTTGGAAACCTTTCAAGCCGGCTTAAGTTGGATTACTGTTTTAAAAAAAAGAGAAAATTTTAGAGCGGCATTCGATCAATTCAATTATAAAAAAATAGCGCACTATGATGCTGCAAAAATTGAAAGCCTCTTGCAGGATGCGGGAATTATTAGAAATCGTCTAAAAATAAATGCAACAATAAGTAACGCTCAGGCATATTTAAAAATACAAGAAGAGTTTGATAGCTTTAGTGCCTATATTTGGGGGTTTGTAGATAATGAGCCCCTCAAAAATGCATTCAAGCATTACAAAGATTGTCCCGCCAATACCCCATTATCTGATCGTATAAGTAAAGATTTAAAAAAAAGAGGTTTTAAATTTGTTGGTAGTACTGTGGTTTATGCTTTTATGCAAGCAACAGGAATGGTAAACGATCATGAGGTAGGTTGTTTTAGATATAATGAGGTATAACTCTTTGGTATAGAGCATCAAAATATATTGCTTTTACAGCATACTCATGAAAGTTTTTCTAGAAATTTCTTCGGCTCCCAAGCTTGCTAAATGTTTCGTGTACAACTGACAGTCTACACATTGATAATCTTTAGCATCCAAATCTTGCGCCAATCGAATAAATGCATATTTAGAAGCATTACTAACCAAACTGAACATACTTTCACCACAAAAAATATGGCCTAAATCTATCCCATATAACCCCCCAACCAAAGTATCGGCCTTCCAGACTTCATAGGATACTGCAAAACCTCTTCTATGCAATTCCAAATAGGCTTTTTTCATTTCCCGCGTAATCCAGGTACCTGTTTGATCTGTTCGTTTTACTGAAGCACAGGCTTCTATAACAGCTTCAAACGCAGTGTTTCGAGTGAGGCGAAATTGGTTTCCATTAAGAATTTTACGCATACTTTTTGAAATCTTAATTTTATCAGGGAAAAGAACCATTCTTGGATCTGGGCACCACCACAAAATTAGCGCATCTTCATTAAACCATGGAAATATTCCATTTTGATATGCTAAAAGTAATCGCTCTGGAGAAAGATCCCCTCCCACAGCTAACAAGCCTTCGGTATTTGCCATTTCCACAGGAGGAAACTCTAAGGCTTCTGTCAAAAAAAAGGGTGGTATATGTGGTTTATCTTTACTCAAAACTTGATTTATTTTTAAGGCTTTACTATTTCAATACCACGCTCACAAATTTACTTATGTCTTAAAAGATGAGGAGGCCTATTACTGAAATAACGATACCAACAATCATAAATAAAAGAGTATAGGGCAAAATTTCTTTTGCCTTAAGTTTGGTAATACCCAGTAAGGGTAGCGCCCAAAATGGTTGTAACATATTCGTGATTTGATCGCCATAAGCCAGCGCCATTACTGCCTTTGGCAGAGGTACTCCCAATTTTATAGCAGATTCCACTACAATAGGACCTTGTACCGCCCACTGCCCTCCTCCACTGGGTACAAAGACATTCACAATAGCTGCACTAAAAAAACTAAAAATAGGTAAAGTGATAGGGCTTGCAATTGCAACAAAAGACTCGGAAATTGTATTAATCATTCCACTTCCACTCATAACCCCCATAATCCCAAAATACAGTGGGAATTGTATTAAAATACCTGCGGTGTCCCCGATAGCTGTTTCTACAGCTCTTAGGAAGGACTTAAAATTTCCATGCAACAGTATTGCTAATCCCAACATAAAAAAGTTGAGCATGTTAGGGGTAATACTAAGTTTCTGAATGGCCAAAAAATATTGTACCGCAAAAGCCCCTAAAATAATTGCAGCAAATATCCATGCGAAAATCTTAGAACCATCCAATTGCTCCGCTCCAATTAAACGTTGTTCCTGAAAGGTTTCAAATTTATAGGGCTTCAATTTTATGGTTGTAGCACGCGTTCGTTTCCCTAAACGATAGGCAAGTGCAGTTATCGCCAAAACTACACCTGCAAAAAGCACTAAATTTTGAAGGCTGAAAATTGTTTCAGCAGTAGAAATTGATGCGGGTAATTGCGCAACCATTTCTGAAGAAATCACCGAGCTCATTAATGCGGACAAATGCCCTTCTTCGGCGACTTTTAACGGAGCAGAACCACTAATACCTCCATGCCATACCATTAAACCAACATAACCACAAGCCCCTATCAATGGGTAATTTATAGCTATCCCATGTTTTTGGGCATACTCTCCAACCTTTCTAGCTAGAATCGCTCCAAAAATAAGCCCAAGACCCCAGTTAAAAAATGAAACCAACATTGTAGGAAGTGCTACCAAAACTGCTGCATTTGCTGAATTTGTGACAAAACGTGTTAGTTTTAGAATCAACACCTCCATAGGTCTACTCAATACCAATACATGACCCAAAACCAGAATAAGCATCATTTGATAGGCAAAAACCAAAAGAGCATTATTCCAAATACCTGTTTCCCACAGGGAAAGTATATAAAACAGATGTGAAGTTTCTGATGTATTTTCAGTAAATACTAATGCTAAAATCAGGGTAAGGAAGGTCAATAATACTGCAATAGTAAATGGAGAGGGTAAATATTTCTTAAATAGCTGTTCTATTGCCTTTGTTAGGTTCATAGCTCGAATGTAAGGAAATAATTACGCAAAAGAAAAGACCCTAATAGGGCCTTTTATTCTTAAATCGTAGTATACGAGATGTTTCTTAGAAAGGAAGATCATCATAGTCTTCTTCTTTGAGGTCATCAGCAGGCTCAAAGGCCTCCATTGGTGGTGCTGGAGGTATATTTTGATCTGGTGTCTCAACCTGCAGATTTTCAATACGCCACCCTTGTATAGAATTAAAGTATTTCGTTTCTCCTTGAGGGTTTACCCATTCTCTTCCTCTTAAATTAATACTTATTTTTACGGCTTGCCCTACGCTATAACTATTCAATAAATCACATTTATCCTGAACAAACTCAATCATTATATGCTGCGGGTATTGTTCTTCTGTGGTAATAACTACCTCTCTTTTACGAAAACCATTATTTCCATAGGTTTTGGTTTCATCTATTAGTTTAATTTTTCCTTCAATTTCCATGCGTTGTTAATTTGCTAAGAGTATTTTCCAGGCGGAAAACACTTCATTATTACTTAAATATTCTTTTGCCTTTTTCTGTATTACTGCGGCATCTGCATTTTTCAGTAGTGTTTGCAGCTCACCATTTTCTTTAATAAACTCGCTAATTTCCTCAAGTGATGGTAAGTGTTCCACATTTCCCAACATCCCCAAATCATTTCCCGATAAAATCGTACTATTTCTAATTTCTTTAGGAAGTTGATCTATACCAATTCCTAATTTGGCTAACGGTTTGGGTACTTCAAAAAGTCCCTCATGGGCACGGCTATACCAATTCCCTCCCATTCTTCCAACCAAATCTATTTTATGTTGATCAATACCCCCATTTTCATCTAAAATAGTCTTGGAAATATGCATTTTTACCACCTCACAAAAAACAAGATTTCCAGCGCTACCTTCGGTTCCCAGCGCCTCTATTTTAACTACTTTACATTCAAACTGAACGGGAGATTCTGCTACGCGATACGGGCTTACCAAATCTGATTTCTTCATCTCCAACCCAGACTTTACAAACTCATTTTCGTCTTTACTATATTCAGTACTTGCTAAAGACATTTGATGCACAATACTATGATTTACAACATTAACGACAACTTCACCAGTTGCTTCCACATTTTCGAGGGTATGCTTTTTAGTAGCGTCTCTTCCACGAAGGGCAGGAGAAAAGATAAGAATCGGAGGATTAGCACTAAAAACATTAAAAAAACTAAAAGGTGCTAAATTTGGTCTTCCTTCCGCATCAACCGTGCTTGCAAAGGCAATTGGTCTAGGACCAACAGCACCCAACAAATAGCCGTGTAATGCTCTAACTGAGATACTTTTAGGAAGTATAGAAATCATATTTTCCATAGTTTACAAAGATATGCAAATTGTATCCATTAAAAACAGGATTCCTAAATGCAGACATCATATTTTTTAAGTATTTACGTTATCTTTAAACACTATTAAATGATTGGATGATATTTAATCCTAAAAAAAAAACATCTAACCTTTTTTTACTGATAGCTTCATTTGTTATCGTGAGTCTGATTCTTTGGAACACCAACGTCTTTTTTAAAAAATTCAAGGAAGAAGAACGTTTAAAAATGGAAATATGGGCCTCTGCGCATAAGGAACTTCTCGAGGCGCCGTTAGATGAAGATCCTGGAGATCTGTCTTTAAAAGTATTTCAGAACAACACCTCCACTCCTATGATTTTGGTAAATATTGATGGTTCTTACCGAGTTAACAATATGGAGGAAGACACCTCAAAGGATTCTTTGAAAATACAATTCAAAATTCGACAATTTCAAAGTGAAAATCCTCCAATCTTGCTTCAGGATAATGGGGAGTTACTAGCTACGCTATATTATGGTAATTCTGAAGTCTTAAATAAGTTAAAATACTATCCTATAGCTTTATTGCTAATAATTTTCCTGTTTGGGGCAGTCATTTTCTTTTTTTTTAAGACCAATAAAGCTTCGGAACAGAATAAACTCTGGGCAGGAATGGCGAAGGAAACTGCTCATCAAATCGGTACACCTTTAACTTCTTTATTGGGATGGAATGAACTATTGAAAACGGAAGAGATTAATCCCGATATTACCAAAGAAATAGAAAAAGATATTGCACGATTGCAAACAATTACTGAACGTTTTTCAAAAATAGGATCCCTTCCAAAACTCGAAAAACATGATATCGTAATAGAGACTAAAAGTGCTTTTGATTACCTAAAAAGAAGAAGTTCTAAACTTATTTTATTTTCATTTACGAGCGAATTACATTCCTTACCTGTTTTACTAAATAGATCGCTATATCAGTGGACCATTGAGAACTTAGTTAAAAACGGTATTGATGCCATGAAAGGAAGAGGGCAAATTTCAATTAAAATTGTCCCAGATGGTAAGTTTGTAAATATCCTTGTAACCGATACAGGACAAGGAATTCCAAAAGGAAACTTCCAAAGTATTTTCAATCCAGGTTTTACTTCTAAGAAAAGAGGTTGGGGACTAGGCCTGTCTTTGGTAAAGCGAATTGTAGAAGAGTATCATAAAGGTCGTATAAAAGTGCTTACGTCTAGCAAAGAGGGAACAATAATGCAAATATCTTTAAAAGCAATTCTATAGTTATGGCTACAACCCAGTTACATGTGCTAAAGGATGCAGATTTAAGCAATAATTGTCCGGAATGCTTTAATCAGGAGTTAAAACTATCATTTTATCAAAAACATCTGCGTACCGCTTTTTACCATCGTATTACAAATGAAGTGACGCATGAATTAATCTGCAAAAAATGTGCTTCCACCTTATATCCGGTGCAATGGACGGAGGATATTGAGAGAGTTTTTGAGTATTATCAAAAAATGGTTCACCCCGAAAAAGCAATAATCCGTTTTAACTGGTTATTTTATGGTCTTATCGGGCTTATACTAACAATAATAGTTGTATTAATTTTTATGATCAAAAATGAAACTCTTATAATTTAGCTCTTATTTTTGCTGCTATTTCCTCAAATTCCTCAGATTGTAACGAGGTTTTTTGCTGAAAAGTAGCATCTCCCATTTTATTTAATGGAATTAAATGCACATGAACATGTGGCACTTCTAAACCGATTACAGTCATTCCAACACGTTGACATTCAATTGCTGCTTCCATGGCCAAGCCAATTTTTCTAGAAAATAACATTAACCCTGTATAGGTGGCTTCATCCAAATCCAAAAGCTTATCTACCTCTTTTTTGGGAACACATAGCGTATGCCCGGGCGCATTGGGGTTAATATCTAAGAAAGCAAAAAAATCTTCATTCTCTGCTATCTTATAACACGGTATCTCTCCATTAATGATTTTTGTAAAAATACTGGGCATATCTTGGATTTAAGCCTACTGAAATTTATGTTCTTGAAATCTCTAGAATCTCAAATTTGAGTGTTCCATTTGGCACTTTTATTTCTGCAACCTCTCCTACTTTTTTACCTAACAACCCTTTCCCAATTGGAGAACTAACCGATATTTTACCTGTTTTAAGATCAGCTTCACTTTCTGCAACCAAAGTATAGCTCATCTCCATACCGTTATTTTGATTTTTAAGTTTTACCGTGGAAAGTACCAAAGCCTTTGAAGTATCTAATTGAGATTCATCTATTAATCTTGCGTTAGCTAGCACCTCTTCCATTTTAGAGATTTTTAATTCTAACAAACCCTGAGCTTCTTTAGCAGCATCATATTCTGCATTTTCCGAAAGATCACCTTTATCTCTTGCTTCCGCAATTGCCTGTGACGCTTTTGGACGTTCTATATCTTTAAGTTGATTTAATTCTTCTCTTAATTTCTTTAATCCTTCTGCGGTGTAATATGATATTTTACTCATGACTTCATAATTTAAAACGTACTCGTACTAAAAACAAAAATTCCCCTAATTCAATTTTTATTAGGGGCCTTCGTTATAAATACAAAAATCCTCTTTTTATAGAGGATTTAAGACAAATATACATATTTTTTGTTCAACTTTGCTGACTCACAGTGATTATACGACTATTATGCGCTATTTTGGAATTCTTGTTTTTCTTGTTGTTTTGCTCTCTTGCGACAGCGATCCCACAAATCGAAATCCGTTTTTACAGGAAATTGGTTTTCGTATTGATTTGGATTTGAATTTACCGCTTTATAGTCCTCTAACCAATACTGGAAATGCGGTTTTTGTTGGAAATCCCGGAGTTGGGTTACGAGGCGTTTTTGTAATTAATACCGGCTTTAATACTTTTCGAGCTTTTGAAGCCAGTTGTCCAAATATAGCTCCTAGTAGTTGTTCTACACTAGAACTTAACGGACAAACAGCTATTTGCCCCTGCAATGATAATGAGTTTAGTTTATTTACAGGACAATTATTAAATGCTCCCGACGATGGGAGTCGTTTTTTTAATTTACTAGAATATCAAGCACGATTTAGCGGTAATACGGTAAGTATTTCGAATTAACTCTCCGCTTCCTTACTTCCAAATATCTTTTTTCGAAATGCACCAAACAATCCTACAGCTCCAATAGCAATAAATTTCCAAAATTTAAGGATAAGTGCAAAAAAACCAGCTTTAGCTAATACTTTCCCAGCTATAAGTCCACCGATGCCATACGCTGCAACATCGTCAAGACCAGGATCAAAATCAGAATATTTGTTCCCTTCATTAAATGTTACACTTGACAGAATATTGTCAATATCTTCATTAAATAATGGTAAGACGTCAATGTCTCCTATAGCATTCATATTAATAAACCCTTTTCTTCCTAAGACCCGAATATTATAATTCAAGGTATTTACTTCTGCATTGTCGAACTTAATTTCTTTCGCCCAATGCAATTTTTTATTCGTTTTATCATAAAAAGGCTCAGAAGCCCAACCAACCAATTCAATAGCGCCATATCCTTCGGCTATTCTTGCTTCATTACTATCATTTGCTTCTTCTTGCATTTGTTCTAGCAGCTCATCATAATCGATATCTTCTGCATCTTCATCGTCTACATAACCTTCTGGAGAATACGTGATTTCAACAGCATAAGTAAAATTATCGTAATCAACTGGAGAAATATCCTCTGGAAACAAAAGTCCTAAAACTTCACTTGGGGGATTTCCCCACAGCTCTGTTAATACCATTTCACTTTGTTCCGCTCCCAAAAACTTATACCCTTCCGGAACATTTAAGGTCGCAATCCCATTATCAAGTTCTATAGTGCCATAACGATAATTAAATGTTGCCTCCACACTGTCTAACGCTGCCTGATAAGCTATAAGGTCTATTTCTTCCGTCTCAGATTGCGCAAACAAAGATTGATAGCTAATCAGTATTAGAAGAATCGCAGAAAGTTTTTTCATGGTTATTGGTTTAGGATTAGAATTTAATTAAACGAAAAATGTCTGGAGATATTTCACACCAGACATTTCACAAAGTTGATATTGTTCTAGCTCGAGTTCTTAAAACTTCAATGTTGCTCCTGCCAAAAAATTAATGCCTGCCTGCGGGTAAAATCCCGTGCCATCAAAAGTGGTTACTCCACCTCCAGCGTCGTTTGGAACATCAAAACTAAAAAAGAAGCCATTATTTTCATACTCCACGTCAAAAATATTATTTATTTGACCGGTAAAAACAATTGCTTTAAAGATACCAATATTATCTAAAGTCCATTGAACATTTAAATCGTTTACAAAGTAATTATCTAAAAGAGAACTCTCCGCATCTATATTTGCTAAATATTGTTCTCCTACATATTTAGAGAAAAAACTAAGGCTCACATTATCGGTAGGTTGGTAAACAATAGTATTCCCTACAATTACTTCTGGAGAAAAAGAGATATTAGTTTCTCCAAGATTCATAAGTACTCCATCTCTTTCTACTACAAAATCTCTGTTTTTATTGGTGCTAAGCGCAACATTAGGATATATACTCCATTGATCTGTTAGTTTGATGGTTGCGTCTATCTCTAATCCTAAACGAAAACTACTTCCACTATTTTGACGAATTGGAAATCCAACCTCGTCTAACTGTCCAGTTAACACCAATTGATTTGTAAAATCCAAATAGAAAACATTGGTATTCAACTTGAAATTACGCTTATTTAAACGCCAACCTAATTCAAAATCATTGAGACTTTCAGCTTCAGGGTTTCCATTTTCAAAATCCACACGGGCAGGTTCTCGATTTGCTCTTGCATATGAAAGATAGATACTATTTGAAGCATTTGGACGATAGGTTATACCAGCTTTTGGATTAAAAAAAGTATAGTTTTCATCAACCGCCAAAGTAGCACCTGGTTCAAAAAGTGATCCCCCAGCTTCATAATCTACTGTCCGCAATTGTGCATCAGCAAAAACTGCAAAGGCATCATTCAAATCAAAAGTTGCTTTGGCATAAATATTAAAATCCTTTTTATCACTATCATTATCGAAAAAGCGCGTTGTAGGATTTGGTAATTGTGCAAACTCGGTAAAGATAATTTCTCCAAACTGTTCGCCATCATAGCGATTCCATCCTCCGCCAAAAACCGCATTAACAGCATCTTTATCATAAATCAAACTAAATACTGTTCCGTAAAAATCACTATTAAGATGCGATCGTGTTACTAAATCAGAGTTTTCAACTAGTGCTCCTTCTGCTGTAAAAGTGGGCAATCTATAAAATGCTAAAGAAGCTTCATCTATATATTGTTCGAAGAAACCACGTCCATAGGTATAGTGAAAAGAGGCGTTCCCAGTCCAGTTGTTGTTAAATTGGTGTGTAAAGTGTAACTGGTAATGGTCCTGACGATAATTATCAGTTTGATTATCATAAAACTGCTGATTTCCATTACTATCAATAAATAATCCATCCGCATTAAATCTTCTATTAGTTTCTAAAGTAGCAGCATCTACTCCAGCAAAAGATAAACCGGTGATTTCTTCTCCTCCAAAAACCAAGGCCTTAATGAGTGTATTTTCACTCTTATATACCCCACTCAAAAAATAAGAGCTTAAATCTGAAAATGCACGATCTATATAACCATCGGATTCTATGCGAGATAAACGTCCAGAAAAGGCAAAATGATCTCCTAAAAGTCCTGTTCCAAATTTTACGGTATGCTTTCTGGTGTTAAAACTTCCAAAGGCATTAGAAATTTCAGCAAATGCATTTTCTGTATAATTATCTGTAAGTACGTTTATACTTGCACCAAAAGCTCCTGCACCATTTGTAGAAGTTCCCACACCTCGCTGTACTTGAATATTCTCAATAGACGATGCGAAATCTTGAAGGTTTACCCAAAACGTAGCTTGACTATCAGCATCATTGTAGGGAATACCATTGAGTGTGACATTAATTCGGGAGTTATCGGCACCTCGAATTCTGATATCAGTATATCCAATCCCAGTACCATCAAAAGTTGTGGAAACCACAGAAGGAAGAAAATTAAGTAATACGGGAATATCTTGACCAAGATTGCGTTTCGCAATCGAAGCCTTACTTAGGTTAGAAAATGTAACTGGGGTAGCTGTTGTAACGCGCAAGGCAGATACTACAGCTTCATCTAGCACAATCTTTTTTCCCACTAAAGAATCTGTTGGTTGTTCTTGTGCCTCAATACTCCAAAGTATTCCTAAAAAAGCACATGCAAATACTAATTTTTTCATTCGTAAAATTGTTACGAATAAAAGGGGCCATTATTCTAGATTGATTTTTAGTTACATAAAGAACTTGAAAAAGTTCTAAACCAAGGAATAGGTATGTTTTAGCAATCCTTTTCAGGTGTTCATTACCAAAACATACTGTCTCATAGAACCACAAAAACAAACATGTTGTTCGCGATACTTATGTCCCTTGGCAGCATTACCTGCCCAGGTTCCTTGGGTATAATCTCAGCCTTCCTTATACAACAGAAAAGCACCCCTTTTTGAGATGGCACAAATGTACTATCTCTCTTTTGTTTTTCATAACTAAAATCGCAATTATTTTTTTTGATATGAACCTAGCTACAATTACTTACGTACATATTAATGCAGGACCCCAATCCTTACTATCATGATTAGCAAACCTAGTCGCAAGTTTACGTTTAAAGTTGTAAGCAGTTATTTGGCTTTAGGAATTTTGACCATAGTCATGGCCTTTTTTATCCGTTCAGAAATACAAGAATTCATTTCTACAAGAACTGTTCAAGACAACGGTGAGAAATTATTAAAAGCTAGTGAGCTCCTTACAGCGTTATATGAGGCCGAAAGTTTCTCAAAACTAGCAATGCAGACGCAAATCAAACAAAATTTCAATATTTATACCCAAAAAATTGACAGCATACGCCACAAGATTAACCTATTGAAACAAGAAAAAATAAGTGACTATCAATGGAGATTGCTGGATAGTGTACAATTACTGTTACAACATAAAATTAACAATAGTCAAGCCTTTCTAAAACTAAAATCCAGAGCAAAAACATCAACAATTATTGATAGCATATTAAAAGTTTTTCGAAAAATGGAAATTGCTTCTGGGAAATTAACCATAACTGATTTTGAAAAAAAACCCGAGCGACTATCTCCTTATGAACGAAAAGTGTTAGAGGATTGGGTTACTTATCTAAACGACAATGTTCCCATAAGCACAGATACCAAACAGGTAGATTCTCTTATCGCCAATTCCAAATCCCTCTTAATAGCTGCCAAATTAAGTGAAACAAAAATTAATAATTCGGTAGCAATAAAAGAGTTACAACTTACCAATAACGATCTAGAACTATCTAAGCAGCTACATCGCATTGTTACAGACTTGGAAAGAGAAATTGCAATAAAAACACATAATGATACAATTAAGAAACAAACCGCATTGCGAAGTAGTATTCGTCTAGCAGGGTTTACAGCAATCATAGGAATTCTTATAGTAGGTTTATTTACTTTTCTATTAACTCGCGATTTCTGGAAGGTGCAGACTTATCGTCAACGTTTAGAAAAAGAAAAAAAATATTCAGAATTTCTGCTATCAAGTCGTGAACAACTCATAACTACAGTTAGCCATGATTTGAGAACTCCCTTGCAGGCAATTACAAGCTACAGCGAATTAATGGAAGGTATTTCTTACACGAAACAGCAATTTAATTATTTGAAAAGCATAAAACAAGCTGCTCATTATGTGAATGATCTCATGAATGACCTGTTGGATTTCTCAAAACTGGAAGCACAACAAATTCAAATAGATAAAAAACCATTTGTTCCCTCTAAATTGCTCGCTGAGATCTATAAAAATTTAGCTGAAATATATGCTAATCCAGGAGTTGATTTTATTTCTGAAATTGATAATAATTTAGACATTGAAATTTTAGGTGATCCACTTCGAATACAACAAATAGTAACCAACATACTAACGAATGCTTTTAAATTTACCGCGACAGGTTTTGTTAAACTAAAAGCTAAGGCAAGTGTAATATCAGCCCATAACATCACCATGGTTGTCGTCATCTCAGATAGCGGCATTGGAATTAAAAAGGAGCGACAAAAATATATTTTTCAACCCTTTACTCAAGCCAATTCAAAAATAGAAAGCAAGTTTGGCGGATATGGTTTAGGACTCACTATTTCAAAAAAAATAGTAGCTTTATTAAATGGTACGTTGCAATTAAAAAGTGAAGAAAACATAGGAAGCAGTTTCACTATTACTATCCCGCTAGAATTCCCGGCTCCATTACCACTAGCTACTCAAAACGAACCCTCCAAAACTATTCACTCTCCAGCGCTTCTCATTATCGATGATGATTCAGTTCTTCTCGATTTATTATCAGCGTTATGTTCCAATTTGAATCTTACCTGTCATTCTTACCACAATTTTAGTTCTCTAGATTTGACAGAAAATCTCTCTTATGATTTAGTACTTACTGATATTCAAATGCCTAAAATTAACGGATTTGATGTTCTTAAAATTTTAAAAAGTCCAAAATGTACACATTTTAATAGGCAGCCCATTGTGGCAATGACTGGACGACGAGATTTAACTCATACGGAATACCAAAAAGCTGGATTTACAACTACGTTGCCTAAACCCTTCACTAAAGCAATGTTTCAAGAATTAATAAAAAAACTTTTTCCTTCGTATAAAGCAATTGTTGCCACTCCAGTTAACAATCCATTATTGAGTTCTCCTACATGTCTGTTTTCTCTTGAAATCCTTCAGTCTTTTTTAGGAAATGATGCGGAAGCCTTACGATCAATACTTCGTACGTTTGTTCGAGACACTAAGGAATACCTAAAGAGAATGGAAAGTGCTGTCAATACCAATGATATCAGAGCTATTAAAAACATCGCCCATAGAATGGCACCTATGCATCATCAACTTCAGGCATATAGCACTACATATATTCTAGACCAATTGGAAATTGTAGATTCATTAGATATTCAAAAAACTGAATTACGAAAAACCTTTGCTCAATTCAAACTTAACTCCATTCAACTTATACGGACTATAGAGCTGTTTTTGGCTACAAATTCATCTTATAATAGTTAATTCGATTATATAAAGTTTTCCTAGTAATCTGAAGTAATTTTGCTGCTTCGGATTTATTGAAATTTGTTTTCTTTAACGCTTTCAAGATTTGCTCTTTTTCATAAACTGTTTTTGAAAAGTCTTGAGATTCATATTTTTTTAATTGCACTTGCGTTATTTCTTTAGGCAATACTTCAAGTTCTACCTGAGATTCTGTAGTTAGCAAAACTGCTCTTTTAATTACGTTTTGAAGCTCTCTTATATTACCTGGCCAATGGTATGTCTGAAAGGCATTTAAAACTTCTTTGGAGAAGCTTAAAACTTCCTTTTCTAATGCATCATTGGCTTTATTTAAAAAGTACTCCATAAATAACAATAGATCATCGCCACGCCGTTTTAAAGAAGGGACTTCAATACAAAATTCATTAATTCGATGAAATAAATCTTCTCTAAACCTACCGTCTTTCACAGCTTGTTTTAAATTTTCATTTGTAGCCGTCACAATACGGACATCAATTTTAATCTCCTTAGTGCCGCCTATACGTTTTATATTTCTTTCTTGAAGGACTCTTAATAATTGTACCTGATTCTCATAACTTAAGTTGCCAATTTCATCTAAAAACAATGTTCCCTTATGTGCAGTTTCGAAATAGCCTTTTTTATCTTCTATTGCACCCGTAAAGCTTCCTTTGATATGACCAAAAAAAGCACTAGTGGCTAACTCTTTTGGAATTGCTCCACAATCTACAGCAACAAAATCATATTTCTTTCTTTTACTCGTGTTATGGATAGCCCTAGCTGTTACCTCTTTCCCTGTACCGCTATCCCCATGAATTAATACAGACATTGCTGTTGGTGCCACCAAAACAATATGTTCCTTTAATTGCAACGTAGCCTCACTCGTTCCAATAATAACCGTATCTGATTTGATTTTAGCGAGAACTTCTTCTTTGTCTATAGTTGTCAATGCATCATTAAGCTTCATTAAAATTTCCTCAGGACGGAAAGGTTTAGATATGTAATCAAAAGCCCCCTTTTTCATTGCGAGTACAGCCGTCTCGACCTGAGCATAACTTGTCATTACAAGCACGGGTATTGATACATCTCTTTTTTTAATAAAAGACAGCAGATCAATTCCATTGGAATTCGAAAACCTTAGATCGGTAAGAACCAAATCGAATACGGTGGTCGCGAATTTGGTTTTTGCAATTTCTATAGTATGACATATCACTACTTCAAAACCTTTCTTGATCAGATACTTTTGTAGCATCAGACAAAAAGAAGCATCATCTTCAATGATTAAGATTTTGGGCATTTGAGGTTTTCTAGCTACTATATCTACGCAGGAAAACTCTAAATAGCTTATTATTTTTATTTAAAATTATCATAAAAAGAGCGAGATTGTAAATCATCAATCCCGCTCTTACCAAACCAACTCTACTAAAATGGTGCTATTTTCCTTATAATTCTATCCAGTTTCCGTTTTCATCAGCATATAACGTACCTTTTGTTCCATCTCTTAAGGAAACTTCTAACTTATATTGTTTAGCCTCGTTAACAAAAGCTTTATCAATAGTTGCCGTTGGGTAGTTCTTAGATAAAGCTGTTCCTATAGGCTCTGGCAGTTCTTCAACTGGAATTTCAGTAAATCCATCTTGAGTGATCCCAACTTCTAACAATACCAAATCGGTCGCTTGAACTTGCTGTCCAGATAAAATGAAACTCCCTAGTACTAAAATCGCAACTAAACTTAATGTCTTCATAACTTTTATTTTTCTATTAAACGTATACTACGAAAGAAAATATAATACCACTTGTACTCGATAATAAAAATAACAATCAACACCCTGTTAATCAGTTATTTATTGTTTTTTTTGAATTTTTTCATCTGGATACTTATGGGTATTCCATAGCAGCACTGTGTAACACTTACCCAACTTTTTACATCTGAATATCTGTTTTATATAGGTTTATTCTTTAGGTATCATAAAAAAGGTCGCCAAAAGCGACCTTTTTAACCAAACTAACCAAAAAATTAATACTACTGGAAATAATTATCTATAACGATATCCAGTTACCTTCGGCATCAGCATATAGGGTTGCTGAAGTGCCATCTTCTTTTGTTACTTCCAATTTAAACTGACCGTCTTCATTAACATAAGCTTTATTAATTGCGGCTCCTGGATGGTCTTTGTCTAACGCATCCATAATTGCTTTTGGCAAATCGGCCACTTTTATTTCGGTAAAGTCTTGAACCATAACTACCGCTGTATCGAAACTATTAAAATCCGATGTGTTTCCTAAAACTGTGCACAAGCTCCCCAATACGAAAGCTAGTGTTACTACTACTTTTTTCATTTTTTTAAATTTTAGATTAAATTCATTTTCAATGTTATGTAGTATCTAAGAAAAATAATGCCAAGATATTTCACGTTCTGTAAAAACAATTAATTATCTCATAATCAATTGTTTAATTTTAATTTATTTCACAACACTTGTATAAATATGTATAGTCATTTAAAAAAATGGGTAACCATTATACAGTAATTTAATCTACATTAGATTATTACGTACAAAGCAAAAAGTAAAATAGATGAAGAATCTACAAATGCGATTGATGCGAGGGTTTTAGTAAATCATTTACTGTTTTTACTGGATTAAAGGTAGCCAAAGGAACCTCAACAAAAATTGTATTCCAAAATGCCATTGCCCCATTCCAAAGCCCAGGAAGTTCTAGGGCTTTTAGATTTTTTCCAGATTTAGTTTTTTCCGCAATAAATCCTTGTTTTGGGTCTACATAATTAAGTAAATTGTATTTTTCGCCTTTATAATTTTTTATCCCACATATAAGATCTACCGGGTTAAAGTGTGTTGCGTTTTTTAAAATGGTTGTTTGCGTATCCTGAGACATGTCTATCTGCGCAGATTCGATAATCTGAAGTGATACATTGCCCTCTGAATCTTCAATCCAAAACGGTCCTCCACCGGGTTCTCCTTCATTTTTTACCATTCCACAAACGCGAATAGGGCGATTTATTTTATCTTGCAATACTTTAATCTGATCTGCTCCATTAAGTGTTTGGAAATTATCTGAAAATCTAACATTAAGACGATCTTCCAAAAAGGATTTTATTTCGAGAATTTTTGCAAGTGTCATTTCTATTTCATCTAGTTCGCGGGCATATTCAAATACCTGTTCCTGAATATTCAAAAGCAATCCCGCCAAGACTTTTTTACTCTTCGCCAATACCGTTGCGGATTCTGGCACCACAACATTGTCAATGTTTTTTATAAAAATAACATCGGCGTCCTGATCGTTTAAGTTTTCAATTAATGCTCCATGTCCTCCGGGTCTAAAAAGTAAAGATCCATCTGAATTTCGAAATGGTGTATTATCCAGGGCTACCGCCACAGTATCGGTTGCTGATTTTTGAAAAGAATAGTCAACTTCAAAAGTGGTCCCCGTTGCATTAGAAACACTTTCATTAACGCTATTGTATTCTTCTTTAAAGAGTACAGCATGTTGCTCCGAAATAGTAAAATGTAAACGTGCTTTTCCACCAGATGCTGCATAACGACTTCCTTCAATCAAATGTTCTTCAAAAGGGGTTGCACTTCGCTTTCCATATTTATGAAAGGGAAGTAATCCCTTAGGATAAAACCCATAATTCAACCCATCTTCCAGCAGCATTTCCTTTACAAACAAATAGGATGCTTCCGCATCAGAGCCAGCTTTACCCGCTATTCTATCTTGTACCAAATCGTAAAACGGAAGTTGTTTTTGACCTTCAAAAAACGTTGCAATAGCCGTGTCATTTGTACGCTTGAGGTAATCCTCTAGATTTTCTTTAGAAGGATCAAAAGTTTCTAAAAAATTAAACAAGGATTTAAACATGCGAGATGCGGCACCAGAAGCAGGCACAAATTTCAACAGATTTTTAGCAGCACTGGTTGTTGTAAACTTCTGTTCTAGTTTTGCTTCCTCCTCTTCGGTGAACTTTAAGATTCCATCAGTAACAATTGCAGCTCTTTTAAGATTAATGAAAGGAATTCCTTCTTTAAACGTTTCGATTTGGTTCAACACTTTTTCTAACGCAATTCCTTTTTTTGAAAGTAACTCTAGATCATTATCGCTTATTTTGGTCATGGTTTAAAAGTTTATCTATATGCTGAATTGCTGTTTGTAATCTCGTTTTTCTATCTCCTTTCAAAATAACAAAATTCCTAGTATATTTCTCAAGAGTTTCCTTAAAATACGAAAACATTTGTTCCCTTTCTTCAGGTTTATCTCTAAGATCATCCTTTTCCCAAGGAATATCAATATAGGTTAGTAAATACAGGTCATAGGTATTGGTCAAGGCGTACTTTTCCAAAACTGGATCACAATGACCAATATAATAGGCTTCTGAATATACTTTAGTTTCTAATAAATCGGTATCACATATTAAAACCCTATTGGCCGTTTTACTTAAGTTATTTTCCGATCTAATTTGCCCTTCCGCAATAGGTAAAAGATCATGAGGTTCGCAAGTTTTCTGTTCTTCGTTCCATTTATTTTGCAAATATTCACGAGCATATTCAGGCACCCATTCCGTTTTGTAATAGGATGCTAATTGCTTTGAAAGTGTTGTTTTACCCGTTGATTCAGGGCCAAATAATACTATTTTAACTAGGCTTGAAGGTTCTTGTCTAAACTTTTCTTCCATGTAATATAAGCTTGAATAGCTAAAATTGTAAATATTAAATACTGTAAGGAGAACATTCCCCAACCTCTATACGCATATAAGGGAACCGTTATAATATCTGCAAAAATCCATAACGTCCAATTTTCAATCTTCTTATTTGCCATATACCACATTGCCGTAAAAAATACTCCTGAAGTAAATATATCAATGTAATTGGAGGCCTTGATTTCCGTTCCAGAAAGTCTGTAAACATAGTACGTTACTAATAGCGTACAGATAAATAATAGAAATCCGATCCACTTTTCTTTAGTATTTGTTCTGGAGATACGTACCACTTTGGTATTGTTTTTTCTTCTGGCCCAATTCCACCATCCGTATATACTCATAATGGAATAGTAGAAATTCATCATCATGTCTCCCAAAAGTTCGTCTATAAAAAAAATGTATACCGTTATAACCGTAGCCACCAAACCTGTTGGATACACCAAAATATTTTCCTTTTTAGCATATATTACACTTGCAATTCCAAAAAAGAATGCTATTGCTTCAAGAACGATAAGGTGGACTTCCCTATTTTGATACGATTCGAAAAAGAAATCAAAAATGTGGTTCATAATCGCTGCGATCAGATTTTACGATTTTTATATAAAGTAGTCCATTGTCTACCATTTCGAGTACCGCTTTCATTTCCACCTGAAGCACCCGCATTACCACATCGTAATCCCCATAAACTTGAGTACTAAGAGGGTTTTCTAACACAGTAAGGTCAGATGCTCTTAACTTTTTAATGAAATGAATAATTGGAGCTTCAAAAGTATCTTGTAAAGGAGTTAGGGTAAGTTCAACTGAAATATCCATAAATAGTCTTTAAAATAAATTGGAGGTATTAGGTTTTAATTATTCGTGATCGACCTGTTTAATCGCATATGCTAATGAGAACCCTTCCATCTCTGAAAAACAAATTAAATAACCTGTTTTTATTCCCTTATAAATAATCTCCCCCGTAGTGGTGTTATCAGTGATAGAAAAGTCTTTAATATAGATATGATGCAGAAAACTAAGCCCCTTAGTGGCATAAATTTTATATAAAGACTCTTTTGCTCCCCAGACCATTGTTAACTTCGTTACCAACGCTTCCGTATTTGCCAAGGTTTTATATTCTTCAATTGGCGTGAACTTGTGGGCAATTCGCAATATCTTATCGCGTTGTTTTTCAATATCCACTCCAACCTCATCTCTTCGGCTAACAATAATACTTGTAAAATTATAGGAATGTGTAATGGAAATATGAGTTCCATCCTTTAGGTGAGGTTTTCCCAAGGTGTCATAAAACAAATCATGATCGGTATAACCTGCCTCTGCTAACAGATGCCGAATACTTAAAAATCCGCGTCGATGTAATTCGGATTTCATTCCATCCAGACGTTTCTGGCAATTTTTGGTTAAAACCACAGGTTTTGCCAATACCTCTTCCGTTTCATCTACACGCCATATGTAGACTTTAATGTCTTGATTTACTGTTATTGTTTTGTAAAGAGGCATATACTTTATAACATGGAATTCTTACCTTTGTCCCCAGCAATACTTTAATTCATTGCTGAACAACGAAAGTAAAAATAAAATTCCACAGATGAATACCAAAACAATGCCTTATGTGCCCTTTAAGGTAAAAGATATCACCCTCGCTGATTGGGGAAGAAAAGAAATTGCGCTAGCAGAAGCAGAAATGCCTGGACTTATGGCACTTCGAGAAGAGTACAAGGATGAGCAGCCCCTAAAAGGAGCAAAAATTGCAGGTTGCCTTCACATGACTATTCAAACAGCGGTTTTAATTGAAACACTAGTAGCTTTAGGTGCTGATGTTACCTGGAGTTCTTGTAATATTTTTTCAACACAAGACCATGCAGCTGCGGCAATTGCAGCAGCTGGAATCCCAGTTTACGCTTGGAAAGGAATGAATGAAGAAGAATTTGATTGGTGTATTGAACAAACCTTATTTTTTGGTGAAGATCGCGAACCTTTGAATATGATTTTAGATGATGGAGGGGATTTAACCAATATGGTTTTAGATCGCTTTCCGGAACTTGCTGAAAATATTAAAGGATTGTCCGAAGAAACAACTACTGGAGTTCACCGTTTGTATGAGCGGGTAAAAAATGGAACACTTCCGATGCCGGCTATCAATGTAAATGATTCCGTTACCAAATCTAAATTTGACAACAAATATGGTTGTCGTGAAAGTGCTGTAGATGCTATTCGTCGCGCTACAGATACAATGCTTGCAGGTAAACGAGTTGTTGTAGCTGGCTATGGAGATGTGGGGAAAGGTACTGCAGCCTCGTTTCGTGGTGCAGGCGCCATAGTTACTGTTACAGAAATAGATCCTATTTGTGCGTTGCAGGCAGCTATGGATGGCTATGAAGTGAAACGCATGGAAACTGTAATCAACAAAGCAGATGTTGTTATTACCACTACCGGGAATAAAGACATTATACGAGGAGAACATTTTAAAGCGCTTAAAGACAAAGCAATAGTTTGTAATATTGGCCATTTTGATAATGAGATCGATATGGCTTGGTTAAATACCAATTACGGACATAGTAAAGATGAGATCAAACCTCAAGTAGATAAATATATTGTAGATGGCAAAGATGTAATTGTTTTAGCTGAAGGCCGTTTGGTAAATCTTGGTTGTGCAACCGGACATCCTAGTTTTGTTATGAGTAATTCATTTACCAATCAAACACTGGCGCAAATTGAGCTTTGGAACAATAGTTCTAATTACCAAAATGAAGTATATATGCTTCCCAAGCATTTGGATGAAAAAGTTGCAAAACTTCATTTAGCTCGCTTAGGGGTAGAGTTAGAAACACTAAACCCAGATCAGGCTGCATATATTGGTGTTACGGTAGAAGGCCCATATAAGCCAGACTATTATAGGTACTAAATTCATTGCTATAACTAAAATAAAATCCCTGCCAGAAACGGTGGGGTTTTTTATGCTAAGAATTTCTTACTTTCCATATTTTAAATATACTTTTAAGTGCTATGAAGAAAAATATTCTACTAACATTTTTGGTGTTTATTACTACGGTAACTAGCCTGTTCGCACAAGATGATTCTGGTCCAGCTGCTTTTATGAGCATTAGTGGAACCCTTGGCAGACATACCATTAATTTTAAAAACTTCGCAAAATCACCAGGGTTTAGTTTTGGTTTTAGTGTTAGCGCAGGAATCTATGCCGTTAACAATGAAGACTATCGCGGAGGTATTCAAATAACCCTTCTTGAGGGGGCATCACGAAATGAAGAACGTAGAGCTACAAGTGAGGCCTTTATGCCTCCACACGACGAATTTGATAAACATATTATTTTTAAGTTCGCACAATTTCGAAGTGCTACTATTGGTTGGTTTAGCGAATTCGACACTTCAGACAATTTTACAATATATCATCAATTGGGTTTTGGAATCTTTGGAACAACAGAAAGTGATCAACTATTAGATTTTGGTATGTCTAATCAATTAGGTGCGCTAACAGGAGATCCTGAAAATTTTAGAGGACGTTTTGGTCTAAACTATGATACTACTTTTGGTACGGGGAATCCAAATTATACTCAAAATAATATAGGCTTTACCTTTGGTGGGTTCCGAAGCTTTTAAACATTTTTAATGCTTTTGTAGCTTTTATTACTTCCCTCCGACTAAGTAATTATGTTTCGTAAAATTAATTTCAATTTTGTACTATTCCTGTTGATAACAGCCTGTACTGTAACACCAAAAAAAGTCATGATTACAAAAGATTCCAACCAATTAATAACAAATACAAAAGAGAATAGTGTCTCTGAATTGGCAGAGGCTATTGTTGAACAAGTTCAAAGTAAAGGCTTTAAAGTTGTAGCGAATATAGATCATGCTGCAGCCGCCTCTAAGGTAGGTTTAACGTTACGTCCCACACAAACCATTATTTTTGGAAATCCTCTTGGAGGTACTAAATTAATGCAACAAAATCAATCAATTGGGTTAGATTTACCATTAAAAATATTGGTTTGGGAAGATGAGACTGGAAAAGCGAATCTGAGCTATTATAATGGAACCGCCTTAACACAACGGTATCAGATTGAAGAACCCCAAGCAGTTATTTCAAAAGTTAATGGGGCTTTAGCTAAATTTACCGGCTCACCAGAAAGCATCGAAATAACGGCAGTTGATTCTGCTAATGACCTTGTTATCAAGAAGAGTTTACATAGTACAGATAGTACTTTTACTAAACTAAAAGAGACAATCACCTCCAAAGGTTTAACCATTATGGCAGAAGTTGCTCATGACAAGGCAGCTGCTTCAGTTGATTTAGAATTACGTCCTACGCGACTTTTAATCTTTGGAAACCCTAAAATCGGCACTATGTTAATGCAAAGCGACCAGAAAATTGGCATTGATCTGCCACTTAAGATTTTAGTACACGAAACAGCGGAAGGGGAAGTTCTCGTTTCCTATTTTAATGCTTCTACCCTAAGTGAACGCTACAATATTGTTGATAAAGAGGCTGTTATAACTAAAGTGAATGGTGCACTAAATGCTATTACAGATGCTGCTATTAATTAACGTTTATTGATAGATAGTTAAAAAGCTTCTTTTATAACCAGAGTTGTTGTTTTAAAAATTTCGAAGCAATTAACTAAATAGAAAAGCAAAAAACCCTATTTCGAGCTTTCGAAATAGGGTTTTATATTGTATAAAATATAACCGTTAAGCCTCAAATGGCTCTATAGAAACATATGATTTCCCTCCGGCTTTTTTATCAAATTTTACGATACCATCCACTCTAGCATGCAAGGTATGATCTTTACCTGCATACACATTCTCTCCAGGATTGTGTTTTGTACCACGTTGTCTCACGATGATATTCCCAGCAATAGCAGCCTGACCTCCATAAATCTTAACCCCTAAGCGTTTCGATTCTGATTCTCTACCGTTTTTAGAACTACCTACACCTTTTTTATGTGCCATGATATAATATTTTATGAATCCACTTTGGATTCGATGAATTCTTATTTACTTAACGCTTCAATTAAATCAGCTTTTTTCATGGAAGAAATTCCTGTAACTCCTTTAGCTTTAGCCAATTCTTTTAATTCAGCAACTGTTTTCTTACTCAAATCTGCAGTTGGTTTAGCTTCAACTTTCTCTGTTTTAACAGCTGGTTTAGCCTTAGGAGCTTCTTTTTTAGGAGCTACCTTTTCTTCAACTACTTTTGGAGCTGCTGCTTTTTTAGCAACTTTCTTAGCTCCTGAAGCGACAATACTTTCAATAACCAACTCCGTTAAACTCTGACGGTGTCCGTTTTTTGTTTTATATCCCTTACGTCTTTTTTTCTTGAAGACGATTACTTTATCACCTTTAAGGTGCTTAACGACTTTAGCCTGAACAGCTGCGCCGTCTATAGCCGGGGCGCCAATAGTAATGTTCTTTCCATCTTCTACAAGAAGTACATTGTTAAAGGTAACTTTCTTTCCTTCTTCTTCTTGCAAACGGTGAACATATACTTTTTGGTCTTTCGCAACTTTAAATTGCTGCCCTGCTATCTCTACAATTGCGTACATAGCGTGTATATTAAATTTTTAAATCAAATAACAAACCTATTTTCATAGGCGGGTGCAAATATAAGGCTAAATGCATAATCTACAAGACTTTTTTAAAAATAAATCTACTTTCTTTTAAGGTTGTTTGAAGCCTTAAACAACTGCATAAATGCGAGGGTAAGTACTAATGTGGTTGCAAAACCCATAATTGCCACGGTAAAAAAAACAATTCCTTCTGAAGTATTATAAGTTTTAAACCATACTTCAGAAAGTGAACCCAAAAAATCCGTATTGAGCTCCGTGGTATAAACGGCAAAAAATAAAGTAAAAACAAAGGTAGCCACAAAACCGGTAATAACGCCTGCTACAAATCCTCCACTGTACTCAAATGTGTCTGAATACTTTAATTTATAGTATTTTATAGTTTCGTAAATTCCAAAGCCCGTAATAATCCCGTTAAATAAGCTATAGAAAATATTGGTATGTAAATTAAACAAGGCTAGAACAAGAAAATAGGCAATAAGGCATCCTCCGGTAACTATTCCAAAACGAATAGGTAATGCAAACTGTTTCATCCTGTAAAGTTTTAGTAGTGTGCCTTTTAAGATACAAAATAATACTCAAATTTTGTTTTAAAAGCTCGTTAAAGAAACTCCTATTCTATTATAAAAACATAAAAAAATCTATATTCGCGTAACAAAATAAGAAAAGATAATACTTACTTAAGGACTAGAAAAACACATTTAATTAAACACTATTGAAATGAAAAAAAAATTGACTATTGGTCTACTAGGGCTTTTTGGGGCTATTTCACTTACAGCTCAGGAAGTGAAATACGAAGAATACGACCTTAGTAATGGCCTGCATGTTATCCTTCATCAGGATAACGGAGCCCCTGTAGTAACCACCTCCGTTATGTATCATGTTGGAGGAAAGGACAGAACTGAAGGACGAACTGGGTTCGCTCACTTTTTTGAACACTTACTTTTTGAGGGAACAAAAAATATTGAACGAGGTAAATGGTTTGAAATTGTTTCTTCCAATGGAGGACAAAATAATGCAAATACCTCTCAAGATCGCACCTATTATTATGAAGTTTTCCCTTCCAACAACCTAAAACTAGGTTTATGGATGGAATCAGAGCGTATGCTACACCCTGTGATCGATCAAACTGGAGTTGATACACAGCAGGAAGTTGTGAAAGAAGAGAAAAGGTTACGATATGATAATTCTCCTTATGGCCAATTACTTCCTGTATTAGGGAGTAGTCTTTTTAAAGTGCATCCTTATAAGGATCCTAACATCGGATACATGAAAGACTTGGATGCAGCAACTTTAGAAGATGTTATTGCCTATAACAAGAAATATTATGTTCCTAATAATGCCGTACTTATTGTTGCAGGGGATATTGATATCGCCGAAACAAAAAAACTAGTAAAAGATTATTTTGAACCTATTCCTAAGGGAGCGGATATTGCTAGAAATTATCCAAAGGAAGAACCCATAACCACCGAGCAAAAAACTACTGCTTATGATGCAAATATTCAAATTCCTGCAGCAGGTATAGCTTATAGAATTCCAGGTTTTAAAGAACGAGATGCTTATGTTTTGGATATGATTTCTACTTATTTAAGTGATGGAAAGAGTTCCAAGCTTTACAAAAAAATGGTAGACGAACAAAAACAAGCTTTACAAGTGGGTGCTTTTAGTATTCCTCAAGAAGATTATGGGATGTATTTGGTATTTGCACTTCCTGTGGGAGAAACTACTTTGGATGTTTTAACAACTGAAATGGAAGAAGAAATTGAAAAAGTGAGAAGCGAGTTAATTTCTGAAAAAGATTATCAAAAACTGCAAAACAAATTTGAAAATCAGTTTGTAAATTCTAATTCCAGTATTCAGGGAATAGCAAACTCTTTAGCAAGATATTATATGCTATACGGCGATACAGATTTGATTAATAAAGAAATTGAAATATATCGATCAATCACAAGAGAGGAAATTAAAAGTGTTGCTGAAAAGCATCTAAAGCCAAATCAAAGGGTTGTTATTGAGTATTTACCAAAAGATAAAAGTGATAATTAAGAACAAATGAAAAAGTTATATTTTACGATATTATTTGCCTTTTTGGCAATAGGTACACAGGCGCAAATAGATCGTTCTGTGATGCCAGAACCAGGGCCTTCTCCACAGATTAATTTGGACGAAGCGCAACGTTTTGAACTAAAAAACGGTCTTAAGGTATTGGTAGTAGAGAACCATAAGTTACCTCGTGTTTCAATTCAGCTTACTATTGACAACCCTCCTATTTTAGAGGGGCAAAAAGCAGGGGTTTCCACTTTAACAGCAAGTCTTTTAGGAAACGGATCTAAATCCATTCCTAAAGATGATTTCAATGAAGAGGTGGATTTTCTTGGAGCTCGTGTTAATTTTGGCTCTCAGAGCGCTTTTGCAAGTTCTCTTTCAAAATATTTTCCAAGATTATTGGAGTTAATGTCTGACGCTGCTATAAATCCAAATTTCACGCAGGAAGAGTTTGATAAGGAAAAAGAAAAATTGCTAACAGGTCTTAAAACACAGGACAAAGATGTTTCGGCAATTGCTAGTAGAGTACAATTGGCTTTGGCCTATGGCACCGATCATCCTAACGGAGAGTTTACAACAGCAGAGACAGTCAATAATGTTACATTGGCCGATGTTAAAAAATTCTATTCTAATTACTTTGTTCCTGCAAATGCCTATTTGGTGGTTATTGGAGATGTTAGCTTTAAAGACGTTGAGGAACTTACGCAAAAGAACTTTACGTCTTGGACAAAAGCTGCTCCACCGTCTTTTACGTATTCAAACCCGTCTGATGCTCAATATACACAGATCGACTTTGTAGATGTTCCAAATGCAGTTCAATCGGAGATTGCGGTTCAGAATCTGGTAAATCTTCAGATGAAAGATGATGATTACCTACCTGCATTAGTGGCTAACCAAATTTTAGGTGGTGGAGGTGAAGCTCGTCTTTTCCTTAACCTTAGAGAAGACAAAGGCTATACCTATGGATCGTATTCTCGTTTGGGTTCAAGTAAATATACGGCATCAAGATTTCGAGCTACTGCGAGTGTTAGAAATGCAGTTACCGATAGTTCTATTGTAGAGCTTTTATCTGAAATTGATCGAATTTCTAAAGAACCCGTTTCAGAAAAAGAGCTTAAAAATACAAAGGCAAAGTATGTAGGTAATTTTGTTTTAGCGCTTGAAAGACCACAGACCATTGCGCGCTATGCTTTAAATATTGAGACTGAAGGTCTTCCAAAAGATTTTTATAAAACATATTTGGAGCGTATCAATGCTATTACTATAGAAGATGTGCAAAAAGCTTCCCAGAAATATTTTAATGCCAAGAATGCTCGCATTGTTGTGGCGGGGAAAGGTAGTGATGTTATTGAGTCCTTAGAAAAGGTAAGCTTCAATGGTAAAAAAGTACCGACACTCTATTTCGACAAATACGCTGCAAAAACGGAAAAACCAAGTTACGAAACGGCACCAGAAGGAATTACTGTAAAAGCAATAGTTGATAATTATTTTAAGGCTATTGGAGGGAAAGATGCAATCGACAAAATTAAATCTTTGAAATTGGTTTATGAAGGGTCTATAAATGGTTCTACTATCAAAGTGGAGGAAAAGAGAACAGCCACCAATTATGCGCAAACGACCTTTCAAAACGACAATGCGCTTCAAGGAGTTATTGCCAAAGGTGATGAATTATTTATGAAGCAAGGACCTAACAAATTTCCATTGCCTCCTGCTATGAAAGAAGATCTTAAAAGTGCCTTAGGGATTCTTCCAGAGCATGGATTTGTGGGTAGTGCTAAGGCTAAAGTAGCTGGAATAGAAAAAGTTGATGGCAATGATGCTTATAAAATTGATGTTTCCGGAGAGGCAGTATCCTTTAGCTATTATTATGATGTAGCTACGGGACTAAAAGTTAAGGAAGCTCAGGTTATTAATTTTGGAGGGCAAACTCAAAATAGCGAAACTTCACTTAAAGATTATAAAGCTGTAGATGGAATTTTATTCCCAGCTGTTAAAGTGGGTTCTGCTTTAGGTCAAACTATGGAAAGTAAACTGATAGAAGCCGTAATTAATAAAGATATTACTGACGAAGATTTTAACTAATCAAGATCTTCTATACTTATAAAATAGGAGTTACACTTTAAAGTGTAACCCCTATTTTATTTATGATCTAATTTTTCGAATTCTGGTTTCTCCTAAAATAATCCCTTTATTCACATTAGGACTACCTTCATAGTTAATCTTTGCTTCCCCGAAAGAAGTAACTTTAAGCCGTTCCGATACATTTACCTTAAAATCACTCTCCCCGTAAGAGGTTATTTTTGTAGATCTGTTTGCCATTCCTAATGCATTTACTTCGCTATCTCCATAAGTTCTATAGCGCTGATATTGCACATCTCCTTCTCTTATTTCCAAATAACTTTCTCCATATATGGCAACGGTAAACTCGTCTGTTCTTAGCGACTCAAGAAATACATCTGATTCTCCATAAATACTCAAATGAAATTCCTCCTGATCAATAGGGCTGTTTAATTTTGCTTCTTGTTCTCCACGTATTGAAAGGTTCTCTAGTGTTTTATACGTTATAGTAACTTCCAATATTTTACCTTGATAAATTGAACGTTTTCCTTTCCAACGCTCGTTTTTAACCCGCTCGGATTTAGTGGTTGTTTTGGCGCCATCTAAATATACTCTTAACGTTCGCCCTGAAACTTCAATGTTTATTTTATCTTCCGAAATACTGGCGTGGTCTATCGTTACCTTCTCTTCATCTCCTTGGACGAAAGTTGCTTCAATATGAGGACTAATAATCACCTTCTTGAAAGCATCAACGGTTACACTTTTTTGTGCGCTTAATGTGGCTATTCCTATAAGGCTTAATATCGCAATTAATAGATTTTTTTTCATTGTGTTCGTTTTTTATGATGCTTAAATTTGATGTATTTTTAATTGACTGGAAGTCATTTATATTAGGAAAGACGGTCTCCTATGCTATTTGTTACAGTAATCCGTTATTTTAGGTTTTACGGGCAGTCGTCGTTCTATTTACCAGATATACTCCAATTAACACCACCATACCACCTAAAAGTTGATATACCCCAAGGTTTTCGTCATCCCAAACTCCCCATACAACTGCCACTAACGGTGCCGTATAGGTAACAGAAGCAGCAAACACAGGGCTAGCAACTTTAATCAGTTTATTAAAATACATATTAGCCAATGCCGTCCCTAAAATAGCAAGCACAATTACATAAACTACCGCTACTTGCATTTCAGCGTTTTCTCCAACAACAGTAAAAAAGCCAGAATCCCAAACCAAAACTAAAGCGGGAATTATGACTACTCCAAAGCTAGCAGTGGTAACTGTCAACGGACTTAGGTGAGATAAGTACTTTTTAATAATATTAATATTTCCGGCATATCCCAAAGAAGATAACACTATGAACACTGCATATCTATAATCTTGATTGACTGAAAATTTAGCCCCTGCGATTATTAACACTATGGTTCCAAGAAGTCCCACCATTACCCCTAAGATCTGTTTCTTGGTAATTAAAATACCAAAAAAGAGCGCTCCAACTATTGTAGTATTTAAGGGCGTCAGGGCATTAAAAATTGAGGCAATACTACTGTCTATTTCTGTTTGTGCTAATGCAAATAAAAATGGTGGAAAAAAAGAACTTAAAAACCCTGCCAAAAAAATCCATTTCCAATCTTTGGATTGAATCTCCTTCAGGCTATTGAAACCAATAATCAAAAGAAAAGAAGCGGCAAAAGTAATACGAAGACCTCCTAATTGAATGGGGGACAATCCTAAAAGTGCTCTTTTAATTAGAATAAAAGAAGATCCCCAAACTAGCGATAGTAGCGTTAAGTAATACCATTTGTTGCGTCCGCTCTTCATCTGCTATTTTAATTTTGACCCGCTAGATTTTCGAACTGTAACCAAGTATACCCCAAAAAGAATAAGTCCAGTTGCTAGCAACTGCGTTCCACCAAACTTCTCTCCATCCAAAATACCCCAAAAAAGTCCTACTAAGGGGATAAGGTATGTTACCGATACCGAAAATACAGGAGTAGCTATTTTTACCAATTTATTGAACAAGACTTTAGCAATACAGGTCCCAAAAAAACCTAAAAGTGCCAAATACCCTAGAGCTTCCCAAAAATGCGGTCCCTCTCGAACTTCAATACTAAGTGCATCAGAAAACCATAAAGCAACTATTGCGGGAAAAAGAATAACGGTAAAATTTCCAACAGCAATTCCCATAGGAGAAACAGTTTGTAACTTATTTTTAATAATATTTACATTAAAAGCATACCCTATTGCTGCAATAATAATTAAACCTGCATACCAATAATTTTGCGAGGTATTAATAGTAGCGCCAAAATAAATCAATAGTGCGGTTCCCAATAGTCCAATAAGCACTCCAACCATTTGATTTTTCGTAAATAAGGTTTTAAAAAAAAACAATCCCACAAATAGCGTAAACAGTGGCACTAAAGAATTCAGGATTGATGCTATACCACTGTCAATTTCAGTTTCTGCAAACGCAAAAAGAAATACCGGAAAAAAACTTCCTACAAACCCAGATATCGCAATCCATTTCCACTGTTGTTTTGAAATGGTTTTAAGGGCTCTAAAACCTATGGCATATAAAAAAACTGTTGTAAGTACAATGCGAACAGCTCCAAGTTGTATTGGACTAAATCCTATCAGGGCTTTTTTAATAAGAATATATGAAGTTCCCCAAATTATTGAAAGTACAATCAAATAAATCCACTTGATTTCTATATTTTTCAAGGTGAAAAAGTTTAACACAAAAGTGATGCTTTTTCATGAGATCTAAGCATAATTAATCCGTAATTTTGATATCGGAAAGGGTGCTGACCTGCGCTAATATTAATTCTGTAAAAAGTTAGATGCGGTGTTTCAGAGAACATTATTAAATTCGTTTCTAGACGTCTTAATTTAGGTTCCATAATTTTATTTCAATCATAACTATTAAAACTATGAATAAACTAAAACTATTTTTTGCACTAGTATGCCTTGCCCTTATTCTATTTTCTTGCAAGGACGAAAAGAAATCTCCAGAACATCTGACACAAATGGAAAGAGTAATGGAAATTCATGATGAAGTGATGCCAAAAATGGGGACAGTAGGTCGCTTGGCTTCACGTGTTGGTGCTAAGGTTAATGACACCGAATTGGGAAAGCAATTTAAAACTGCCCAACATGATTTAGAAAACGCGAATGAAGCCATGATGGATTGGATGGTAACCTTTGGAGAGAAATTCGATACAGACGAGATTGTAAGAGGGAAAGTGTTAACACCAGAAAAACAGGCGCTTTTAGATGCAGAAGAGGAAAAAATAAAGGTCGTTAGAGATAAAATTAATATCAGTATTGCTAATGCAGAAGAACTGCTAAAAAAGGTAGACTAGTTTTCCACAACTATTACTTGTTCTTCCATCGAAACGTTTCCATGATTTTTCGAATATCCTCTTGCAAATATGCCGCAGCAGGAAGGATAGAATCGTAATTAGGTTTGGCATAAAAATAAAGTGATCCGGTAACAAAATGATGAATGCTGTCTGTTACGTAAAACTGGGATTGACTGGCAGCATCTCCAATTACTTCATAATACATTCCGTACACCTTATCTTCTGAATTAACAAAAGGTTGTTCTAAAATATCATCAGCCTTAATAGCATGTTCAAATGATAGTTTTTGGGCATCTGAAAGTAATTTGTTTAGATTATTATTTATCGCCTTATAGGTAATAAATAAAGTCCCTTTAACGCCTGGATAGTTTAACTCGAAAGAGCATTCTTTTACATTTTCTATCCTTGCCAATTGATTATATCTAAACGTGTACATACAATCTAATTCTAACTGTTTAGAAGCTGTCGCAGGATACTCTAAGCGCAGAGCAGCATTTGGTTTAGGCAATACATCTTCTTTACAGCCCAGCACAAAAAGACAGCACAACAAAAGGATATTACATTTATTTAGTTCCATTAGGTAAGGTAACTTTTATTCGTTTTAATCTTTTTTTATCCAAACTTTCTACTACAAATTGAAATTCTTTAAAAAGCACTTTCTCTCCAATTTTTGGAAAACTTCCTGCTATTTCCAAGACAAAACCAGCTATGGTTTCTGATTCTCCTTTTTTCTCTTCAAAATCTTCATCTTCCACTTTAACTACCCGATAGAAATCCCTTAGCGCTGTTTTTCCATCAAATACGTAATTGTATTCATCTAGTTTAGAATATATGAGGTCATCATCATCAAACTCATCGCTAATATCACCCACAATTTCCTCAATAATATCTTCAAGCGTAACAATTCCAGAGGTTCCGCCATATTCATCAACCACCACGGCAAGATGATTTTTCTTTTCTTGAAATTCTGAAAGCAAATCATCTAGCTTTTTATTTTCAGGTACAAAATACGGTTCTCGAATTAAGCTGGTCCAATTAAATGTTTTTCGGTCAATATAGGGCAATAGATCCTTTACATATAGCACCCCTGAAACATGATCTACATTTTCAGCAAAAACCGGAATTCGGGAATACCCACTATCCATAATTTCAGATAAAACTTCAGTAAATTTCAGTTCTTCATTTAAGGCAAATATATCGATACGCGGGCGCATCACTTGCTTAGTATCTGTATTTCCAAAAGAAACAATTCCTTCCAATATTTTCTGTTCTTCCTTTGTGGTATCACTTTCAGAAGTAAGCTCTAAAGCTTGTGAAAGGTGATCCACACTTAAATTAGACTTCTGTTTTCCTAATTTATGATACAAAAACAAGGTGACAGAACGCATAGGAGTGCTTATTGGCGTAAAAAGAATATCCAGTAGTCGGATTGGGTAAGCCATAAAGTGAGAAAAACTATGCTTGTTTCTATTGGCATAGATTTTAGGAACAATCTCTCCAAACATTAAAATCAAAAAAGTTGCAACTCCAACTTCTAAAACAAAGCGAATGGAAATAAAATCTAAAACGATGTAATTGATGTTTGCAAAAATGGTATCTCCAATAGTTTTAAAAAGTAAAACTATTCCAATATTAATCATATTGTTTGCGATCAAGATTGTAGCTAGCAATTTCTTGGGGCGATTCAAGAGTTTAACAACAATTGTTCCAGTAGCTGTTTTTTTCTCTCCAATTGCGTTAAGATCTGTTCCTGAAAGTCCAAAAAAGGCCACCTCTGCTCCTGAAATTAATGCTGAACAACAAAGCAAAACTATAAGTACTATTGTATTAATAGCTAATACTCCATCGAAGTGGACAGTAGATAAAAGTAAACTAAGGGGGTCAGGGTCCAATAGTTATAATTTAATTTGTCTAGAATGGTAAATCATCTTCCTGTTCAGGCTCATTTGCAACCTGCGTTTCATTTCCCGTACTTATGTTAGTCGGTGCTTGTTCATGAGATACATTCGCCGCTTTAGGTTGGGCATTCGCCAAACTTTCACTTTTAGTTGAAAGAAAGGTGAAATCCTGAACATGTACTTCCGTAGTATAACGCGTAGCACCATCTTCCCCTTGCCATTGTCTATTTTTCAATCTTCCTTCAACATAAATTTTATCTCCTTTATTGAGGTATTTTTCACACACCTCTGCCGCTTTATTTCGTACGACTATATTGTGCCAATCTGTATTGGTTACTTTCTCTCCGGTTTGCCTATTGGTATAGGTTTCATTTGTTGCAAGTGGAAACCTTCCAACACAGTTTCCCCCCTCAAAATAATGCATCTTTATTTCATCTCCTAAATGCCCAATCAGCATTACTTTGTTTAACGTTCCACTCATAATAATTGTCTAATAGTCAAAAGTACTAAAATTTAAATGTTTTTATAAAATCTGCGATTAAAACTGGAACCGGATAGGCATTTAATTCGGAAATAGAAACGCCCGAAGATAACTCCGTATTTAACGATACGATCCAAAATTTGGTGTATAAATGCTGATGAGATAGCTTGTGTATAATTTCTTTAGACTGGTATTCCTCTACTTTGGTAATATTTTGGTACAACGATTCCTTTTTTAGTATCTTGATTATGCTATCCAGACCAGTAGATGATTCTGTTTCTATTAAAGGAAATTCATATAAATTTTGCCAAATTCCTTTTGCCTTCCTCTGCTGCAGTAACGCTTTTTTATTCTGATCCTTAACTACGATATAGTTAAAGTAGCGCTTACGTATTTTTGTTTTATTAATCTTAATAGGTAATTCACTTGTTCTTCCTTTTTGCAAGGCTACACAGCTCTCATTAATTGGACAGTGTAAGCAATACGGTTTTTTGGGCGCACATTGAATCGCTCCAAATTCCATAATCCCCTGATTGTAATCTCTAATTTGCGCAACATGCATTACTTCATGTGCCAGTTTTTTGAAGTATTTTATTCCTGCTGTGCTATTAATTGGGAGGTCTACACCAAAATAGCGAGCCAAAACCCGATACACATTTCCATCTACTACGGGTTGTGCTTCATTAAAACAAATGGAGGCAATAGCACTTGCGGTATAATCTCCAATACCTTTTAGTTTTATCAGTTCTTTGTATGAGCCAGGAAACTCCCCCTGATAATCATTCACGACAATTTTAGCAGTAGTATGTAAATTTCTTGCGCGGGAATAATATCCTAAACCTTGCCATAATTTTAAGATTTTTTCTTCCGAAGCGTTAGCCAGTTCATAAACCGTTGGAAAATGTTCAATAAACTTCAAGTAATATGGGATTCCTTGTGCAACTCTGGTTTGCTGTAACATAATTTCTGAAAGCCAAATTTTATAGGGATCGGAAGTACTTCGCCACGGAAGTTCCCGTTTATTTTTAGCATACCACAGTAAGATTTTTTCAGAAAAAGACATTCAAAAAATACTAAAGGGTAAAAGTATGTGTTTATATTCCTAAAATTAAGTTCTTTAGAAGAAAAAATTGAATTTAATTTATATATTTGCAAGCCTTAAAATTAAACTTATTCAATAATTATTTAAAATGACGAAAGCGGACATCGTAACAAAGATCTCGGAAAAATTAGGAATTGAAAAAGGTGACGTACAAGCTACGGTTGAATCCTTTATGGAAGAGGTGAAGAATTCTTTGGAAAATGGAGATAATGTATATCTGAGAGGATTTGGCAGCTTTATTATAAAAACTAGAGCGGAAAAAACTGGAAGAAATATTTCCAAAAATACCACCATAAAAATTCCTGCTCACAATATTCCAGCATTTAAACCTGCAAAGGTTTTTGTAGAAGGCGTTAAAAGTAACGTGCAGGTAAAATAAAATACTAATCAAAAAAAAACAATCTTATGCCGAGTGGTAAGAAAAGAAAAAGACATAAGGTAGCTACTCATAAGCGCAAGAAGCGCAGGAGAGCTAACCGACACAAGAAAAAGTAGTTGTTTAACTACTTTTTCCATTTTTTACGTTCATTGACATAGAAATCTATAGAGATTTTCGCAGGTTAGTAAATTAACCTGTTTCGATAAATTGTTTAACCATTCGTCCTAATAGTTTTTTGATATTATACTATTGGACTGAATATAAATTAAATCAGGTGAATAGAGAATTGATCGTAAGATCTGGTTCTTCTGCAGTTGATTTTGCCTTACTTAAAGATGGAAAGCTCATTGAGCTTCATAAAGAGGAAGATAAAAATAACTTTTCCGTTGGTGATATTCTAATTGCCAAAGTACGTAAGCCGGTGACTGGCTTAAATGCTGCTTTTGTGAATGTAGGTTATGAAAAAGATGCTTTTTTGCATTATCATGATTTAGGTCCACAATTATCTTCATTATTGAAGTTTGTTAAGATGGTGAGCACAGGAAAGCTTAGAGATTATTCTTTAAAAGACTTTCCCTTTGAAAAAGATATTGATAAAAATGGTAGCATTAACGATGTTATCAAGGCCAATCAATCCTTATTGGTACAAATTGTAAAAGAACCAATTTCTACCAAAGGTCCAAGAATTAGCTCGGAACTTTCCATAGCCGGGCGATATTTGGTTATGGTTCCTTTTTCTGATCGCGTTTCCGTTTCGCAAAAAATTGGAAGTAAAGAAGAAAAGGACCGACTAAAGATTCTTATAAAAAGTATCAAACCTAAAGGTTTTGGTGTTATTATAAGAACTGTGGCCGAGGGCAAAAAAGTTGCAGAACTAGATAAAGACTTACAAAATTTGATGACCAAATGGTCAGCAATGTGTAAAAAATTGTATAAAGCACCGCATCCGTCAAAAGTACTTGTAGAACTTAACAGAGCATCTTCCATTTTAAGAGATGTATTTAATGATTCTTTTACAGGTATTCAAGTGGATGATGAAACGCTTTATGATCAAATCAAAGATTATGTGCATGAAATTGCACCTGCAAAAGAATCCATTGTAAAATTATACAGTGCCTCAGTACCTATTTTTGAAAAATTTGGAATTGAACGCCAAATAAAAACCTCTTTTGGTCGCACAGCCTCCATGAGTAAAGGTGCTTATTTAGTGATAGAACATACCGAAGCGCTACATGTTATTGATGTAAATAGCGGGAATCGTTCTAACAAAGCCAAAAATCAAGAGGATACAGCCTTAGAAGTTAATCTATTGGCTGCCTCTGAAATTGCACGACAACTGCGACTTCGAGATATGGGAGGGATAATTGTTGTTGATTTTATTGACATGGGTAAATCTGAGCATCGTAGAAAACTTTTTGATCATCTTCGAGATGAAATGAAAGAAGATCGAGCCAAACACAAAATATTACCCCCAAGTAAGTTTGGACTCATACAGATTACACGACAACGGGTAAGACCAGAAATGAATATTAAAACTAGTGAAGCAAATCCGAATGATAGTAGTCAGGAAGTTGAAGCTCCAATCGTTTTAATTGATAAAATAAATGCAGATCTGGAAAAACTTTTAAAAGGTCCGGCAAGTGATAATGGAATTATATTAAACATACATCCATTTATTGCAGCTTACCTAAACAAAGGCTTCCCATCCATACGTCAAAAATGGTTCTTAGAGCATAAAAAACGAATTAAAATTCAACCCAGAGATGCTTACACGTATCTCGAATATCGTTTTAAAGATAAAGATGGTAAAACCATTTATTAATCTACAAAAGCGACCTTGGAAACAGGGTCGCTTTTTTTATTTAAGCGATCGAGAGTTTAAACCGACAATCTTTTTTAATTTTAAACCGTGAATTCTAAATCTTACTATAGTTTTACTGAAGCATTAAAACGGATGGAGCGATATTGTGCGTATCAAGAACGCTGTCACAAAGAAGTACAACAAAAGCTTCGAGAAATGCGCATGATCCCAGAAGCAATTGATAAAATCATGGTACATCTTGTACAAAATAATTACCTTAATGAGGAACGTTTTGCCCGCAGTTTCGCAAGAGGAAAATTTAATGTAAAAAAGTGGGGGAAAAAAAGAATTATAAATGAGTTAAAGCAACGTGATATATCTCCTTACAATATTAAAAGTGCTTTAAACGAAATAGACCCGCAAAGTTATCAAGAGACATTAAATCACCTCGCTTTAAAACGGGTTAATGAAATTAAAGAAACTTCACTTCAAAAACGCCGAAAAAAATTAGCAGATTACTTACTCTACAGAGGTTGGGAAAGTGAGCTTGTATATGCAAAAGTGATGGAGTTAGTTAAAAGTTAAAACTACTTCTTATTTGACGAAACAAAAGCTAAGTTAGTTTTATAGATGGCGCGTTCATTTTTCCAATCAATCCATTTTTGCCCCCTTATTCTTCGCATCAAGTTATCAAAGTATCGCATAATCAAAACATTGTAAACGGCTTTTCCCAAATTCTTAGGGTTTCTTGCAATTGCTCGTAAACTCATCGAAAAACCAGGAGTTAAATAACGCATATAATGCCAGTATCCTTCTGGCATATACAATACTTCGCCATGATTTAAATAGGTCTTAAAACCTTGCACATTTTTAAGTGCCGGCCATTTTTCAAAATCCGGCTTAGCAAAGTCTATACTCTCGTGAGTTATTAAAGAATGTGGTACTTTATAGAGAAATTTATTTTCGGTTTGGGGAAAGAGGATACATTCTTTTTTACCTGCAAAATGAAAATGAAAAATGTTCGCCAAATCAATATCATAGTGCATAAATGTATAGGAGTTTTTTCCCCCAAAAAAAAGCATCGGTAATTGCTTCATCAATCGCAATCCAAAATCCGGATAACTAAAATCTTTCTGTAGCTGTGGCACTTCTTTTAAAATGTTCCAAAGAAAGATTCGATAACGAGTGGGTTGATTTTTAAGAAGATCAATATACTCCGACATTTGCATTTTCGCATGAGGCTCATTAAAACCGTCCTCATGATGCACTGGACGATCGTCGTATAACGGAACAATCTTGTTTCCTGCTACCTGTTTTATATAGTCCAGGTCCCATTTTGAAAAAGCAGGCCAATCTTCAATCATATTTTCTATAACCACGGGTTTTTGTGGTTTAAAATACAATTGCATAAAATCTTCCTTCGTAATGCTTTTTACGCGAGGTATGTCCTGTAAGTTCAATTGCAATTTGGTGCGTTTATATTTCCAAATTTAAAAAAACTTAACCATAAAGTTACATTATTATAATAGGCATTGTTGCACGAGGTACTATGCCTTGGCTTTTGCAGTCTCATTACGCTCTATGGTATGCTTTGGCCTAGTCCATTTTGGTTTTTCCCCCAAAGCTCCATATTGTGAATCTTTCGCTTCCACCGTATCTGGTTGCATAGCTTTTACAAAAGGTTTTTGTGGCGTCAATCCTAATAATTCGAACATTTTCATGTCTTCATTTACATCAGGATTTGGAGTGGTCAGTAATTTATCTCCCGCAAAAATAGAATTTGCACCTGCAAAAAAGCACAAAGCTTGCCCTTCTCTACTCATCTCTGTTCTTCCGGCTGACAATCGCACCTGAGTCTTAGGCATAATTATTCTGGTGGTTGCCACCATTCGAATCATATCCCAAATTGCTACAGGCTCCATGTCTTCCATAGGAGTACCTTCTATCGCGACTAATGCATTTATTGGAACCGATTCAGGTTGTGGGTCTAAGGTAGCCAATGCGACCAGCATTCCAGCCCTATCTTCCAATGCTTCTCCCATACCTATAATACCGCCACTGCAAACAGTGACATTACTCTTGCGAACGTTATCAATAGTTTCCAATCGATCTTCGAAGGCACGAGTAGAAATTACATCTTTATAATAGTCTTCAGAAGTATCGAGATTATGATTATAAGCATATAACCCCGCTTCTGCCAATCGTTTTGCCTGTTGTTCTGTGAGCATTCCGAGCGTACAACACACTTCCATATCCAATTTATTGATCGTTCGTACCATTTCAAGCACTTGATCAAATTCTGGTCCATCTTTCACATTTCTCCATGCCGCACCCATACACACTCTAGAGCTTCCTGAAGCTTTAGCACGTAAAGCTTGAGCTTTAACATGAGGAACACTCATCAAATCATTCCCTTCAATATCGGTATGGTAACGTGCAGCCTGTGGGCAATAACCGCAATCTTCAGGACAGCCTCCTGTTTTAATGGAAAGCAAAGTAGACACCTGAACGGTGTTCGGATCGTGGTATTTACGATGAATAGTTGCTGCATCATACAGCAACTCCATTAACGGTTTGTTATAAATAGCTAAGACTTCTTCTGATGTCCAATTGTGTTTTGTTTCGCTCATAAATACTGACTCCTTTGAGATGCCAAAAATACTAAATAAATACAAAAGAGACCTACAGTATATGTTTTCAGAAACTTATTTATCAAGTCCTTTTTGAAGGACATCTTGAATCCCCTCAAGATGCTCACTAAATTTCATCATCTGATTCAGTACTTGGGCCATATTATTATTTCCAAGACCTTTCAATTTGTTATTTTTAACAAAGGTTTCCTTGATGTGTAACCATCTGTTTTTTTCTTCTTTGGTCAAAACCTCTGCCAACTCCTTATATTTTAACAAGTTTGCTTCAGCTGCATTGGTAAGTGTTTGCGACTCGTTTTCATAGTGCGACAACAGTAATGTTTCTAACTCCTCGTCATTCATCACCGGAACAATTTTAGCGACCAATTTATTCATATCGCGATAGGAACCTTGAAGTTTAAACGCGGGTTCTAACCTGTTTGCTTCATCCATTGCAGCGGACTTAATATAGTTTGTGTTCACTAACATGATCCGCTCTCTTACCTGTATTACCTTTTCCAAAACAGAAATATAATCATTGATTTCCTGCTTTGTATAATTACCTTGTAACTCTGTTCCTTCCCTATTTCCAGATTCCGCCATGGTGATAAATTGATAAACATCATCAAAATACTTACTCCCCAACTGGTGTAAAACGGGATTGGAGGTAAGGGAGTTTTCTACCAAGCTCAACTCAAATAAGGCTTTAGTATTTCCAATAATATCGCCCAAATTATAGATGTCCGCTCTGTTGGCCAGCATATCAGGTATTCTAAACTTATCCCCACTTTCGGTATAGGGATTACCCGCCATCACAACACAAAACTTTTTACTCCGGAAATCATAGGTTTTAGACTCTCCCTCGTAAACACCCTCTATCCTTCTTGTTCCATCTGCGAGTGAAATAAATTTTTGTAAAAACTCTGGATTGCAATGCTGAATATCATCCAAATACAACATAACATTGTTCCCCATTTCGAATGCCAGATTGAGTTTTTTAAGCTCCTCCCTGGCGGCTATATTTGTTGCTGCCATAGGATCGACTGAAGTGATCTCGTGGCCTATTGCGGGACCATTTATTTTCATAAATACAAGTCCTAAACGATTAGCAAGATATTCCATTAAAGTTGTCTTTCCATAGCCAGGTGGGGAAACCAACAATAACATCCCCATACGGTCAGTTCGTTTGCTATCACCCATGCTCCCCAATTGTTTGGACAAATTATCTCCAAAAAGTGGGAGGTACACTTGATCAATTAGTTTGTTTCGCACAAAAGAAGATAGCACTCCTGGTTTAAACTCGTTAAGTCGCAATTCTTTTTTGTAGGACGTCATAAGCGATCTTTTTGTAGAACGGAATAACTCAAAAGCAGGTACTTCTTCAACAACAAAATTATGCAACTGACTTACAAATTGATGGTAATCAAATTCATAAGTTCCATTTTCTATCAATCGATGTCCTCCTTTAAGTTCTGAAATGGTTTCTTGAGGACTGATATATTTTGTTTTATCAACAGATTCATCATTAAACAATAACAAACAAACAACTTCTTGAAGGTAAGCGCTATCTGTTGATCCTTCAATTTCTAAATAAGAAGATACCCATTGCAGAGCCAGATTAATTCTTTCGGCAATATTTGCCATGTTTTCCAGCTTAGTATTTAGTTTGGTATATATTTTTTTGCTTTTTAATTTTTTAATAAAGCTTTCAAAAATTCCCCAGGCATGATGACTTACTGTAAATGTATCGTCTGTAAGTAATTCTTTAAATAGATATTGTGCAATTTCCGTCTTAAGTGATTCCGTATACCCATCTATACCTAATAATTGGGTCGTAAACACCTCTTGGATTTTGCCCTCCAGACCTGCAATAATTCTTCTATTCGTATTCGCTCCAGGAAAGGCTGAAAGTACTTCCCCCGAGGCTTTTATCGCAGTATTGTAATAGGTATGCTCTTCTTTAGAAATACAATTCCAAAAAAACTGTGCAAAAGCACGTATTGGGGAAGGAAAACGCAATAAACCAAGGTCTCGTTCTTTTTGCTTAAGTATCGTTAAAATATGGTAAGCGTCTACATCATGCACTCCTTTTACATAACCCTCAGTATACCGTTTGCTACTTTCTTCCTTTACAAGCGCCTTTAATTTACTCTCATTATAGGTTAAAAGTTCTTCCGTTCCGTACTCTTCGTATATAGAATAAGCAAGATAAGCTCCTCTATAAATCGTATCGCTTTCCGATATAAGTTCACGATCCCAAAGGTTTTTGGTTTCAGCTAAATTGGCATCCTTAATTTCTTTATAAAAATCTGTCCCAGTTAAGTGATAAAATAACGCCTCTTCTCGGTAAACAATGGTTAAATCTAAGGCTTGCTTGTTAACTCCAAATTTATGTTTTCCAAGCTTTATTACATTTTCACCATCTTCATATAGGTCTTGTTTATCTTTAAGCTTTCTAGCTGCATCTTCCTTAGCTGTTTTTAATTGTGTTTGAATCCGTTCTGCCTTTCCTACGTCATCCAATTCAAACAATTGCGCAACAATATCTCTTAGCTTACTCACCATTAAATCTGCAGCGAAATACCCATTAATTTCTGTCTGGGTTTTAAAGCTTAGTGCTTTGGTTCGAATACCTTTTAAAATCCGTTCCCCAGAACTTTCTAGTGCAACAGCTTTTCTATTTCTTCCTTCAAGGATACTACTCTTTCGGGTTTCAAATGCATTATATATTTCCTCTCTTTTTTCAATAATACTTGAAATAAAATCGGGAAAATCAGCAAATTTACCCTCCAGTTCTTCCAGCTGAATTGCTATTTTATTCTGAAAATCCTCTACCTTTTCAGGAGTATCAGCTAAGTCTAAATAATTAATAATACTTTGATCTATTAATTTTATTTGAGCAGAAAAATCAGCACTAGCCTCTTTTCCTCCCAAAGATTTTAACGAATTTTTTATTTCCGATTTCAACTGATTTATAGTTGCAAAAATCAAGGAAATATTATCAATTATTTTTGTGGAATGTGCGGTGTCTTCTATTTCAAGGTTAGAAACGATTTCAATAAGCATTTCCAAATCGGCAACAATTTGATTTACTTCTTTTTCTAAATTTTTTGCATCGAGTACCTTTTTAATTGTGGGTAGCAATTCTTGTTTTTCTTGCACTCTTTTATGATAAGGCTGTAATGCTTTATCGTCGAGTAAAAATTGCACGCATCGCTTAGAAATTTTATCACTATTTTCTGCAATTTGAGTTTCAGAATCGGTGATAAAGTCAGGATCTACATAACGCACTTCTTTTAAGCCAATAACCTCGCCTCGTACTGTTCTCAGTTGAGATAGCACAAATACAAAGTCATCTATCGTTTTAAACGAGCTGCTTTTTATTTTACTAAAAATAGAAGCGGTCTTTTCCTCCATTTCCTTAGCCAACCGAACCGCTGTTTTACGAAGTTGAACAACCTTCTCAAATTCGTCAATTGCTGTATTGGCTGCTTGATTAATTTCTAATAAGGGCGTAGAAAGTAAAAATGTTTCTTTTTCTCTTATCCAATAGTAACTGTCTAGGATATCCAAAGACTGTTTGGAGATGTCGTCATATAAACCATCATAGCTATCTTCTTTATTAAGCAGTGTAATTAACCCCTGGCATTCTGCCATAGCTTTTACGATATCTTTATTCCCGATTTTATACAATAAAGAGTCCGTATTTTCTGATGAAGCTGCACTTTGTTTAGCAAATGGTGTTTGCCAAATTTGAATGACATGATGTTTTGTTTGCTCCTCTTCCGTTCTAAAGTAACAAAGTTCTCCTGTCTCCAGTAAGGTAAAGCCATTACATATGATTGGTGTTTTTACCTCTTGTTCAATTATATTATAAGGCATTAAAATATAAAGCCCCATCTCGCTTTGATAGAATACAAATAAAAAATCTTCTCCATTTGACGCTACAATCTGCTGTTCAAATTTAACGGCATTAATTCCATGATCAAATACTTTATACGCTCCTGATTGCAGGTAATACCCGTTGGGGAAAATTATTCCCTGATCATCAGGCAACAAAATAGCGGCATCCTTAATACTTGCTATTTTTTCAACTTCCTGAATTTTATGGTTGTATACAAAATATCGCGCGTCTTCCTGAAAAGGCTTGATTTCCAACACGATTAGATTTCCTAAATCTGCATAACGGTATTGCCCATCATCAAGCGTCTGATCTACCTGAGCTACGGGTTCATCATAAATTCCTTTACCATCTTCAGTATTATCTTCTATTTTAATGGTAAGATCGCCTCCTATAGTTTCAACAAATACCTTATCTAAAATTGCAATATGCGGATAAGTTCCATAACGTTGCGCATCTCTCCCAGCTTCTATCCAATTAAACTCATGCTGTTTGGGAAATTTAAATTCGTGTTCACTCCTATTATCAACATATTTAAGTTGATCTTCTTTAATAAGCCATTTAAAGGTTTTAATGTCTGTAATACTGTCACTCAGTTGGAATACCATGTGTAAATAGTTTCCAACAATGGCGAATTTGGTGAAAATTGTATTGCGATAATACTTGTATAGGTTTTTAAAATCGGTTAAAAAGGTAGCGTCTTCGATTAGCGTTAAAGGTTGTTCTACAAAGTGATCTTCGTCATAAGTATATATACTAAAAACATCATTTAGGGTAATCTCAGTCCGCAATCCAAAATGAACGTTATATCCGAAAATAGAATTGCCTTTTATGGTTACAATATCTCGAGCAATACAATTGTTACTTGTGTTAATTCTGTTATTAGCAATGAGTTTAGTTTCCACATTACCAAATACTATGGTTCTTTCGTCGTTTAACTGTTTGAGACGATTTTGCAAATCTGATTTTTGTTTTTGCAATCTCGTTTGGATGATTTCATAAGTACCTCCATCGAGATGCATCTCAGCTTTACTGGATTCTTGCTCTTGCATAAGCTATTCTTTCAATTCTTTGCTAAATTTATATGAGAATTCTAAAAAGGAATATCGTTTTAATAATTCCTTAGAATATCCTAGAAACTTACTTAAATCATAAATCTCTAGGATAATTATTGTCTGTTGACCTTAGGACCTACTTTAGTTTCTTATCGGATAAGCCCAAACCTTTTGCCAAGTTTAAAAGGTTACTAAACAAGGTATTCTCTTCCGTATCTGATGTTTTTTGCTTTAGGTTAAGCAGGATATTAGCTATCGTTAGATTTTTAATATCTTCTGAAGAAACACCATATTTGGTTGCAAATTCCCTGATCTTAAGCAGTAGATTCCCTTTCACATCTTCGCTACCTAAGATGGCATCTTTAATATCCTGAATATTATCCGAATGCTGCACTAGTCTGTCGAATCCTTTGGCATTGGTTATCTGACCCACAATTTTATCAAAGAACATTGTTTCACCTCCAACAATATCGATATTGGCTGCTTTCAATGCCTCTCCGATAACTGCGGCTTGGGCATCGGCAATCTCTTTTTGAATATTAATTTCAGCCAAGTCTACCTGCAGTTCCTTATCTAAACGCAATTTAAATTCTTCGTGTTCTTTTCCAACACCATCTAATTTCTTCATTGCCTCTGCTTTCTCCTCTATTCCTGCAGCATCAGCTAGCGCTTTTTCCTTAATCACTTCCGCTTCAGCCAAACCTTCTTCTTTTAACGCATCAGCTTTAGCTAAAATACCTGAAGCTTCTGCTTTGGCTTTCTTCTCTATGATAAGTGCATCTACCAGACCTTGACGTTCATGTGCATCGGCTTTGGCATGCATTACTTGTGCTTCAGACATACCAATAGTTGCCTCTTCTTTGGCTTGTGCTTCAGCTAAAATCTTACGCGCTTCAGCTTCTTTTTCACTAGCCTGTTTCTTCGCCAAGGCTTCAATATTAATTTCTTCTGCTTGTTGCTTCGCCGCTTCTTTTTGTGCTTCCGCTGCTTTGGTGGTTTTAATAAGCCCCTCCTGAGCGTCGGCTTCAGCAATGGTTATTTTTACTTGTTTCTCTCGATCTGCAGTTTTAAAAGCTTCAATATCCTTCATGTTCTCTCGCTCTTCAACTACGCCTTTTTCTAACATAACGCGATCTCTAATAACATCTTGAATGTTTTTCTTTTCTACTTCTACTACTTTTTCTTTTTCTATTTGCGCCAGTGTAACAATACGTTCTCTTTCGGTAGCTTCCAACATCCGGTCTTTTTCTACACGTTCTGTTTCAACTGCATCGGTACGTTGTTTATTTTTTGCCGCAACGATTACCTGTCTTTGCTTATTTTCTTCCGCTACCTGTACTTTTTCTTCCGTAGCAATACGGGCAGTTTCTGATTTTAAACGCTCTTCTTCAGCTACTTTTAGAATATCTGCTCCTTCTCGCGCTTTAATATTGGCAATTTCCCGTTTCTGTTGTTCTTCTTTCTCCGCCAATTGTTTGTCTAACTCCAAAATAGCTTCCTGAGCTTCAACATCTTGCTTGCGAATAGTTTTCTCTTCATCTCTGCGGATTAAATTGGCCTTTACATTCTGTGCTGCCGTGAGCTCTGTAATTTTCTTAATCCCCTCGGCATCCAAAATATTATCGGATTTCAGAAACTCCAGACTTGTTTGTTCCAAGTCATCAATAGCACAATCATCCAATACATAGCCATTTAAATCGGTGCCAATAATATTTACAATTTCATCTCGAAATTCTCTTCGCGCCTCATAGAGTTCTATAAACTCAAACTTCTTTCCAACTGTTTTTAAAGCTTCAGAAAACTTTGCATCGAAAAGACTGCGCAGTGTTTCTATATCCGAAGCACGCTCGCAACCAATAGTCTGTGCCACATTTATGATATCGTCCTTTGACTTATTAACACGTACAAAAAAGGCGACATTAATATCAGCTCGAATATTGTCTTTACAAATAAGACCATTTACCCCGGTACGTGCAATTACAATCTTTTTTACGGAGATATCCATAATTTCTACACGGTGAAAAACAGGAACAACGTAGAGTCCTTTATCAAAAGCAACATGAGTCCCTTTAAACCCCGTTCGAACCAATGCCTGTCCTTGTGGGATTTTCTTATAAAAAAGAGCTATGATTATAAAATAAATTACAATCAGAAAAACGATTGAGCCTATTATTATGCCGACTATGCCTGATAAAAATTCCATATAATGTTTTTAGTTTAAAGGTTCGATTAAATATATTTTTTTATCACTGGTGTGATTTACAATTTCTACTTTAGAATGCGCAGGAATGGTTTTTCCATTTTTAGATCTCACATACACTTTTATTGGACTTCCGTCTACAACCACTTCAAGTGTTGTCATTTTATCACCTGAAATTTCAGACCCTAAACTACCTTGTCTTCCTAAAAGTTCAATCGCATGTTCCCCATCATGACTTAGGTTCTTAAAAAAGCGTTTAAAAGGCGTGGTAATTATTTTGGTGATTATTAAGGAAACAGGTATTGCTCCAAAGAAAAATGCAAATCCAAAAACGGTATTATAACTTTGTGTAACATAGGTTCCTATCATACTTAAGGCCCACCAAAAAAGCACCCAAAAAGTAAGTGTAAACATAAAAGGTAGTCCCACAAAATTAAAGTAGATAAGAAATACTTGAAATACATTAAGTTTTCCACGTCTGCGAAGCACATCTTCTTTTTTTACTTCCGTATTGGAAACATCGTTGACATCAATACTTGTTCGAGCATCGAATTCCGTATCCATATCCATGTCGATATCCACGTCGACATCTACGTCCATATCCATGTCGAAATCCAATCCCGAAATGGTGGTGACGATCCAATACAAAAGCAGCAATCCAAATAATATGGTAAGCGAGATATTTACTTTTGAAAATGCTATTTCTATAATTTGTTCCAATATTAACTGTCTTTTTTATCGTTAAAACCCAACTGCTCTTTTAGTTTCGCCAAATCATCTTCTGCATTAGCATCTGTTACGTCAATTGCTTTATCAATTTCTTCGTCAATCGATTTTGACGCATTTGCAATATCACCATACGCTTCAGCCAGAGCTTCTTCTTGATTTACTTTATCTTTCATTCGCTCCAACATAGAAACTGTACCTGAACTATCAATTTCCGCCATTTGTTTATTTAGGTTCTTTGTAGCTTTCGATACTTTCACGCGGGCCTTTAATGTTTTTAATTCATTTTCCCATTTGGTGATATTTTGTTTTATCTCCTGAATATTATTCTCCAACTGTGCTACAGATTTATTGAACTTCTCAGATTCACCTCTGCTTTGATCTGCTTGTTTTTGAGCCGCTTCCTTTTTCATTAACGCTTCTTTAGCCAAACGATCCGCTTCGGTCATTTCTAAATCTCCAGCTTGCGCTTTTTTAAGAATAAGCATTGCTTTCTGCTGATAATCTTCTGTTTTAGTAATAAAACTTTCTGTATCATTTTTTGCTCGTATAGCAAGTGCTTTTACTTGAGCTAAAGCTTCTACGCTTTTCTCTAAATCGCTCTTCATATCTCTGATCCCTTGTTCTGTCATATTGATTGGATCTTCCATTTTGTCAATTGTAGCATTCGCTTCTGCCTGACCTATTTTAAATAATCGTTTAAAAAAATTCATCTGTTTAATATTTTGAAAAGTTTATAATTTGTTCTGAATATTCGCTTAAAAGGAGACTTAAAGAGTTCAAAGAACCTTCTAATTCGTTAAGATCTAGATTTTCTACCTGTAAGGTATCTCTAAAAATTACTTTTTCTCCAGTTTCATCTAAGACAAATGCACCATGTACAATGTCTCTATTTTTTTGCAACAAGTTCTTGTAGATAGTTTCATTACCATTTTTAATATCAAAAATATGTTGCTCTAAAATTAAAATTGGAGATGCTACTCCTACAATTAGGTTTTTAATTCCTTCATGTTCTTTACTTATCATCAAGATACTATCTGCTCCATTTTCATGGAGAATATTGAAATTGAGTTGCAGTAAAAAGTTTTTTACTATTATATAATGGTCCTTCATAGAATTTGTTAGTTTTTAGGTTAGATTTCTTTTCCAGGCGATCTCTTATCAATATTACAAAAAGCCACATAATTTTAAGACTAGTTTAAAGATAAAAGCCACCAAGTAATATACAATAACTGTCATTAGTAAAGATTAGTTCGTTTTATTTTGCTAATTATTTTAGTTTTTCGGTAATTTTATTAGACAGGATGTTTTTTATTTCAAAAAAACCACCTAAATTAGCATTGTATAATAGATTTCGCTAATAATATTAGTGTAAATATACAAAAATAATTGATATTAGCAAATAAAATTAGCAATTATGTCGTTTTTTGGAAAAAATATTCGAAAAATCAGAAGTGTAAAAGGTTTGAGTCAACAAGGTTTTGCGGAGCTATTTGACTTAAAACGTGGTACTTTAGGAGCTTACGAAGAGGGAAGAAGTGAACCGAAAATTGAAACGCTAATTAAAATAGCTAATCATTTTAGCATTAAAATAGATAATTTATTAACACGGGAAATTACAGTTAATGAGCTATTAAAGTTTAAAAGCAATCTTACCACAAATACCAAAGATGCTGAAGAAGCTACTTTAGCTACTATTCCATGTATTACGGATCAAAATCTTACCGACTATCTGTCGTTATATGACAATGAAAATTTTATACGGGAACTCCCTAAATTGACGCTTCCTATTAACCCTACAAAAACATTTAGAGCGTATACGATTTCAAGCTTAGAGATGACGCATCATGACAATGGTTTTTTTCCAGGGGATATTGTCATTGGAGAGAAAACCCCTATCTCCGTTCTCAAAAAACTAACCAACGGTACACTAGTTTTTTTAATGGTTAGTAATAAAATTATTTTCCGCCGGCTTTATATTTTAAAAAATCAGGTGACTTTAAGAGCTGATCATAAAAATATAGAGGATGAACAATTTCCGATATCGGAAGTAAAAGAATTATGGCGGGTTCGTTATGTTTTTTGCAAACGTATTCCTGACTTTACACACACTTTTGACGATAAAATATCATTTATCGAACAAGAATTGGAAAAAATAAAGAACAAATTAAATTGATACAATTACTGAGACTGCATTTCCTCCAAATCCTACTGCATTAATTAGCACCTTATTAATTTTTTGAGGGATCTCTGCATTTGAAATAAAAGGTACTCCAATGAATTCCTGATGCTGTAACATTAATACACCTAATTCCAAACTTAACATTCCAGAAGCTCCAAACGTATGACCTAACTTCCACTTGTTGGTGGTAAGCGCAGGGGTTTTGTTTGCAAACACCTTTTCTATTGCTCTATTCTCTGCCAGATCACCTTTTATAGTACCTGGTGCATGCATCACAATAACATCAATTTCATCGGGTTCCAAAACTCCTAATGCCATTTTCATGGAATCCTGAAAACATTGTGCATCCGTAGATATAGAAATATTATGTGTCAATGGTTCCGTCGCATAACCAACTCCTTCAATAACGGCCAAACTATGTTTTTTTCTACCTAGCTCCAGACATGCCATTGCCGCTCCTTCTCCAAGTACCATCGTGTTCCTTTTTTTGCCAAGATCCATAGCACGACAGGGGTATTCCTCTTCAATCGTTTTATCATTTTTATTAGCTTCGACCCGACTTTCTAATTCCGCATAAATTTTTAAAGCTTGCATTTGAGCGATAGTAAACGAAGTTAAAGGGGCTTCACATCCTCCCACTAAAAATTTATCGCACATCCCACTTTGCAACCAGGCTATGCCATTTAACAAGGCGTGTAGGGCTGTAGAACACGTTATGGAATGCGAAATTGTCGGTCCTTTGCTTTTTAAATCGTGTGCTACCCATGAGGAAATATTACCTAAGGTAGTTGTAGGCGAAGCAAGAGTCGCTGCTTTACCTGCTTCTAAAAACGTCTTATAATGTTGTTCAAATAGCGCTGTAGCTCCACGTGATGATCCAATGTTTACACCAAAATCTGCTGTCCCGCCCCATTTTGAAATTTCCAAAGCTTTTCTGGACGCATATAACGCATATAATACACTTTGGTCCAAACTTTTATATTTCGTCTCTTCTGCTTGTAGGGACGCTATTTCTATTCGTGCCGCAGCTGATATTTCTGAAACCCACGCATCTTTATTTTCGAAAGGCTTGACAGTTAAAAAATGCCGCTCTTTTTTATACGCATTCCATACGGCTTCGGGAGAAGTTCCTAAAGCAGAAATAGTGGTTAAAGCGGTAATAGATATGATCTGATTCATCTGCATGTTCTACAATAGCGCAAATCTAGGATATTTGTAAATCCCCATGATACTTTTTTTTAATTATTCATAGGTACACTTCAAATTTGTACATTGCGCGAATAAACCCTTAGCACCCATATTTTGGAAATTGTATTGGATGATGTGGAAATGATTATTGTAATTCCTTGTTATAATGAATACAATAGATTACCCATAGCAGATTTTACAGCTTTTTTAAGCAAACATCCTCAGATTGGACTGTGTTTTGTAAATGATGCTTCCACCGATCAAACCGAGGTGATGTTATTGGAATTACAAGCATCTTTTTTAAGTCAAATTTTAGTACTTCGCAATACCAAAAATTTAGGGAAGGCAGGATCTGTAAGACATGGTATTTTACACTGTCACAGCACAACTAAGGCAGCAACTTTAGCCTATCTAGATGCTGATTTGGCAACTTCTTTAGAAGAGTGTGTTTCCTATACCTCGTATTTGAATGATACCACCAAATTTGTTTTTGCTTCGCGAATATTAAAAATTGGTTCCGTTGTAGAACGAAAGTTCTCCAGATTTATATCCGGTCGAATTATAGCAACTTTAATTTCCAACCTATTGGATATTAAAGTTTACGATACACAATGTGGCTGTAAGGTGTTTCAAAAAGACCTCGCAGCGATACTATTTCAAAAAACTTTTATTTCGAAATGGTTATTTGATGTGGAGCTTTTTAGTCGGCTATTGGTGTTTTATGGAAAAGAAGATGCGCTTCAAATGATGAATGAAATCCCAGTAAAACGCTGGGTAGATCAAGGAGATTCTAAAGTTAAACTTTCTTATTTTTTTAGATTATGGTATGATCTCTACTTGATTCGAAAAAATCATTCCGATCAAATTAAATCCAAAACGGAAAAAATTGCCTGATAGACTTGTTCCAATTCTTCATCTGATATTACAAAGGGTGCTGAAATATAAATGGTATTTCCAAGAGGTCTTAAAAAAACACCTTTATCCATAAAATGTTTAAAGAGTTGATCTCTCAAATTACCATAGCGCTCCATTTCAAGGTTTAAATCAAGGGCATAAATAATGCCTTTTTGCCTTGTTCTTGACACCTTTGGGTGATTGCTAATCCTTTCATCAAATTTTGCATGAGCCTTTATAACCCGATCTATATTGCGTTGCATTTCTTCTGTTTGCAATAATTCAATGCAAGATAATGCAGCTATGCACGCCAAAGGGTTAGCCGTATAGGTATGCCCATGAAAGAGGCCTTTTGCTAATTCATCGCTATAAAAAGCATTATATATCTTTTGCGAACAACTGGTTATAGCCATAGGTAACAACCCTCCGGTTAGCGCTTTAGAAAGACAAATAATGTCGGGCTTTGTATCTATTTGATCCGAAGCAAAATAGGTTCCTGTCTTTCCAAAACCCGTCATAACTTCATCCGCAATAGTAATGACGTCATTCGCTTGCAAAATTTGCAAAATCCGATTCAGGTGATCAGCTTCATGCATTTGCATCGCCGCTGCACCTTGAACTAAAGGCTCATATATAAATCCTGCCACATTTAAGTGCTGTAAACGCTGTTCTAACTGAGCCAGAATAGTATTAATATTTTCTTTGGTTGGTGCCGGTATGCGTTCTACTTCTAAAAAATAATCTTCAAAAGAACCGTTATACACAGACAAGCCCGAAACGGACATTGATCCAAACGTATCTCCATGAAATCCATCCTCAAAAGCCAATAGGACATTTCTTTTCTCTCCTTTGTTAAAATGGTATTGCAAAGCCATTTTAAGTCCTATTTCGGTTGCAGTAGATCCATTATCCGAAAAAAAAAGTTTTTGTTGATTCTCTGGCAGAATAGCGATGAGTGCTTCGGATAGTTGTACCGCAGGTTCGTGTGTAAATCCACTGAAAACGATTTGATCTAACTGTTGCATTTGACCATATACACGATCTAAAATATAGGGATTGCAATGTCCATACATACAGGTATACCAGGAAGCAATTCCATCGATATATGACTTCCCTTCCTCATCAAAAAGAAGGGTTCCTTTAGCCCGGGATATTCCTAAAGCCTCCGGGTGCAATTTATGCTGCGTTAACGGATGCCAAATGTGCTTTTTATCGCGTTGGGAAAGATTTTTCAACACTTACAGATTTAATGAAACCTACTTTTTATCTATCTTGCAAAGATGAGAATTAATACGAAATAAATAATGCTTCAGAAAGTAATTGAATTTTTAACTCCTCGCTATAAGCAGTTAAAAAATCGTACCGTTTTTGGAATTCTCTTTGTTCTTGCTTTTTTTATTCGTTTTCCATTTTTCTTTAGAGATTATATAGATCGTGATGAAAGTACTTTTATCTTAATAGGTCAGTCTTGGGCCAACGGACATCTTCCCTTTACAGAGCTTTGGGATGTAAAACCTCCGCTAACTTTTCTTTTTTTTGCAGCTATCATCTACATATTTGGCAAAAGCCTATTGGCTATTCGTTTTTTTGGGGTCGTATTAGTGGTGGTTACTTCCTTTTTTACGTATAAAATCGGCAGCACGGTAGCCTCAAAAAAAATTGGATTTTGGGCAGCCATGGGAAGTGTTATACTTCAAAGTATGTTTGGAAGTGTACAAGGCGTAATGTCTGAGCATATATGTATGGCTTTTTTTATGACCGGTTTATATCTTTTAGTGCGATACAAAAGCCTGTACACCCATTTTTTAAGTGGTCTTCTATTTGGAGTAGCGGTTATGGTAAAACTAAATATCGCGTATGCTCTACTATTTCTGGGGATTTATATTAGCTATCAATATCTACGAAAACGTGAATTCCGAGATGGTATTCGCAATACCGTTGGCTATGGTCTGGGGATATTACTTATCATAGGTTTGGCCATTCTACCATATTACTTGAATGATTTACTTCCGTTGTGGTGGGGTTCTGTAATAGAAGCTCCTTTGGACTACGCAGCCGCACGGAGAAACTCTCCACTAAAAATGGCACCAATATTTGTTCTTTTAGGGTTGTTTTTTTTCATCTGTTGGAGAACCAAAAAAATCGATTTCCAAAACCCCGCTGTGCAATTGCTTTTAGTAGCGATTGTAGGTGTTTTAGTGTCTTTTATAAAAGGTGGTAGAATTAATGGTCATTATCTAATTCAATTGTATCCTCTACTTTTAGTATTTGTTGCTACAGCTATTGCAGGAATCTCTAGTATACAAAAACTAAATTATCGGCCCTACCTTTTCTTTATCGCGCTACTTTTGCCTATGGAGAGTTATTTAGAATATTACAATGTGGGCAAAAACCGTATTCAAAAAGGGCGTTTTTTTAATGGTGAGGGAATAGACGCACCTGCTTATATTACGAAAAATAAACTTTCAACAAAGAACATCTTATTCTTAGAATACCATATTGGTTATTGGGTCTTAGACGTAAATCCTCCTACCAAAGCGGCAACACATCCAAGCAATATTTGCAAAGCTGAAATGTTTCCTTATTATGATAATCCCCGCACTACATCACTTGAAGAAATCCAATATATTCTAGAAGAATTGCAACCTAAAACAATCGTAGCAAGAAGTAATGCTGCGATTTTTGACAAGAAACTTATCGAAGAAAACATCTATATTAATACCTATTTGGCACAGCACTATACGCTCTTAAATACCATCGATCGTGCATTAATATACCAACGCTTAGAATAGTTCCATATTTGTTTTAAAACGATTTGCATATTTCTTTACAACAGCACGGTCAAATTTAGATTCTTCATCTATTCGTCCGAGGCATTGAACTCCCGTTTTTTTAAGAATAATATGCTCTGTTGTGGGATGCTCTGCGCCACTAAACAATAAGACTACTTGATGTCCTCTTTGTTGCAATTTATCCACTGTTAATAAGGTGTGATTAATACTTCCCAAATAGTGTCTTGAAACTACAACAACAACATCATTAGGTTGTATCAAATCTAAAATGGTATCTGAATTGTTTAAAGGAACCAACAAACCTCCTGCTCCTTCAATAACAAGTGTATTGCTAGTTTTAGGTCTTGTGATCTTATCTAAATGTATGGTAACCCCATCTATTTCCGCAGCAGCATGAGGGCTCATAGGCGTATGTAACGCATAGCTGTTTGGATGAAAAATTGTTTTTGAATTGGATATTAGATTTTTTACTTTATCCTGATCAGAAGCATCGAGTTCTCCTGCCTGTACAGGTTTCCAGTAATCCGCTTCTAACGCTTCTACCAAAATTGCAGCGGCCATCGTTTTTCCAACCTCTGTAGATATTCCAGTGACAAAAAAATGCTTCATTGCTTTAAGGCCTTGTTATCATTTGACAATTCAGGCATTTATATTTTCGTTTCTCGAAAAAGGGAAACAGTTTGTAAAAAATAGTTTTTCGATCATAATAAACTTCAGATTTTTCTGCCTTACAATTGGGGCAAACAATAGGGTTTCCATTGTCATCAATAGCATAATTTCTAATTTCATTATAGATTTTTAATGCCTTTTCCATATCGCTTGTATAAACCTGCAATTTTACACCCCCTATTGCATTACTAATGAGTGGATCTGAATTTAAAGTGTTCTCGTCTCTCAAAAAAACTGGTATCCCTTCAGATTCCAGTTTCCCTTTAATGATTTGTACATCTGCAACATATTCAAAAGAGCCTAGCGTATAGAATTCTTGCATTATTTAATCTCCATAAAATTAGGCAGTAAAGATAACATACTTTTAATTTCTTCTTGAGTATTAAAGCTATGCAAACAGATGCGTATTCGCTCTTCGCCAGAAGGAACCGTCGGTGCCATAATCGCTCGAACATCAAAGTTTTTTTCTTGAAGTAATTTTGCCAGCAACTGAACATTTTGGTTCCCAGCAATTTTACAACATTGTATTCCAGATTCACTCGGAATAAAATAAGGTTCTAGCTTTAATTTTTTCAACTCTTGTTTAAAAAAATGTATAGTTTCCAAAAGTTGCTTTTGGCGGTGCTTTCCTTTTTTTGTTTTAAAAAAATCATGTGCGACAAATATGGTGGCTAGAGCATGAGGGGGTAAGGCAGTGGTATATATAAAAGAGCGAGCAAAATTAATAAGGTACTCTTTTAAAGCGTTACTTCCCAATACCGCTGCTCCATGACAACCAAAAGATTTTCCAAAGGTGATCACTCGAGCAAATATTTGATTATTCACATTAAACTCCTCCATTCGTCCAGATCCCATTTCTCCAAATATGCCTATGGCATGTGCTTCATCTACAATAAATCTATACCCATGTGTTGTACAAAAATTAGAGAAAGCCAAAAGATCGGGAGAATCTCCATCCATAGAAAACACGGATTCCGTCACAATATAAATTTCCGAATCCGTATTTTCGAGACTATTGCGCTGTATACTAAACATTAGATCCTCCAGATTGTTATGGGCAAATTTATAGGCTTTAGCAGCACTCATTCGAATCCCGTCGCGTATACTTGCATGAATTAACTCGTCATAAAAAATAAAATCTCCCTTCTGTGGAACGGTGGCAAACAGTCCCAAATTGGCATTATAACCGGAATTAAAAATAAGTGCAGCCTCCGCCTTATAAAAGGCGTTGATTTCTTTTTCTACCTGCTCATATAACGGGTAATTTCCTGATAATAGCCGTGAACCTGAAGCTCCATTCCGCTGCCACTCATTTTTTTTGAGATATTCCAAGGTATTCTCATAAATCTCATATTCTCTGGCAAAACCTAAATAATCATTGGACGAAAAATCTACCTTTTTTTCAGAAACATTTAAAGTTCGTAATGCTGCATTTTTCTTGCGTTGCATTACTATCTTTTCTAATTTTCTAGGAAAATCTGACATACTACAAAGGTACAGTTTCCTAAATTTAATACCTACAGAGAAGGCATCTAGAAGCAATTAGTATCAACCCCGTTTTTCTTTTATTAAAAATACTTTCTTTCACATCTATCTATTTTCTTTTTACTAATTTGGTTTCCAATCAAAATCGCTTTAAAGTTCTGTAAAATGAAAAAGTATATTTCTTTATTTGTTCTGTCCTTTGTAGTTTCCTTTGCAATTTCGCAAACTAATACTTATGAAATTTCCTTTGAAAATGCAGTACATCACGAAGCTCGTATTACTGCTTCCTTTCCTGATTTACAAGGTGACACACTTACCGTGCGAATGAGTAGAACCTCTCCTGGACGATATGCGCTGCACGAATTTGCCAAAAATGTATATGCTTTTGTGGCTACAGATAGTAAAGGGAAGGTTTTGCCAGTAAAACGTCCAAATCCCTATGCTTGGATCGTAACAGGTCATGATGGTACCGTAAACATCACCTATACTTTATTTGCTAATAGGGGTGGCGGTACATATTCGCAGGTAGATGAAACACATGCACATCTAAATATTCCGGCAACGTTTATGTATGCACCTGCTTTGAGAGAAAGAACGATTCATGTGAATTTTAAGCCTAGAGCGGACCTCAATTGGAAGATAGCTACGCAATTATCGCATGTTTCTGGCACGACATTTTCTGCTCCAAATCTGTATTATTTTATGGATAGCCCTACTGAAATTAGCAATCATCAAGTACGATCCTTCGATCTTGATGGACAAACAATAAAACTCAGTTTACATCATTATGGAACTGAATCGGAAACCGATCAATATTTTGAACAAGTAAAAAAAGTTGTACTGGCTGAAAAAGCTGTCTTTGGAGAACTTCCAAACTTTGATTTTGGCACCTATAACTTTCTAGCTTGTTATATTCCAAATGCATCTGGTGATGGGATGGAACATCGTAATTCTACTATTTTAACTAGTACTCGAAGTCTAGAAAATGGTGGAATGGAACGCAATATTGGAACCGTTTCGCATGAATTTTTCCATGCGTGGAATGTGGAACGTATTCGTCCAAAAACCTTAGAACCTTTTGATTTTAAAGCGGCCAATATGAGCGGAGCTTTATGGTTTGCCGAAGGATTTACCAGTTATTATACGAATCTTATTCTATGTAGGGCGGGTATTATTAGCCCAGAAAAATATGTTGAAGGACTTAGTGGGGCTATTAATTATGTTTGGAATTCTCCAGCAAGACAATTTTTTAATCCTATTGAAATGAGTTATCAGGCCCCCTTTGTTGATGCCGCCACTTCTGTTGATCCAGTGAACCGAGAGAATACTTTTATATCGTATTATTCTTATGGCAGTGTACTTGGATTAGCCTTGGACCTATCTTTGCGGAACCAAGGGTTACATTTAGATGGTTTTATGAAATCAGTATGGGAAGTCTATGGTAAAAGAGAAATTCCATACACTATACAGGATCTGCATAAAAGTCTTATTGATTATGCTGGAAATGATTTCGGAAATACCTTTTTTAGCAATTTCATTTATACTAGTGGTATGCCTAATTATAAAAAGTTATTAGCTTCGGTTGGAGTTACCATTACACAAGACAGCACGGTTCCTTCTTTCGGTGCCAATGTTTTTATCCGTGATGATGGTACAGGTTTGATACGGCAAAATACCAAAATGGGAAGTGCTGCTTATCATTCTGGTCTAGATAAAGGAGATATTATCACCGCTATCAATAAAACTCCTTTAGCAAGTGGACAAAAATTCCCTGAGCTAATCAAACAATTCAGTCCTGGTGATATTTTAACCGTTGACTTCACCAGATATGGTCTTAAAAAAAGTGTTACTGTACAATTACAACCTAGTTCTTCGTATAGCATTCAATTACAAGAGAAAAATGGCGAAATCCCCGACGAAAATATATTGAAAAACCGGACTTCATGGCTTAAAACTAACTAGGATGTCAATACAATTCCATCAGACAAAATCTATTACGGAATTGAAACAAATTCTAGCATTGCAGCAAAAAAATCTATCCCAACAACTAACCAAAGAAGAGCGATCTAAGGAAGGCTTTGTAACCGTCACCCATTCGTTAGCTTTGTTGGAACGTATGCACACCATGTGCCCCCATATCGTGGCCAAAGACAAAAATAATGTAATTGGTTATGCCCTTTGTATGCATCCTAGTTTTGCAGATGATATTGCCATACTAAAACCTTTAGTGATTCAGATTAACAGTTGTATCCCAAAAGAAGTTTCTTATATAATTATGGGACAAATTTGTATTGCAAAGGAATATCGCAAACGAGGGGTTTTTAGAAATCTATATGCAGCTATGCAACAATTAACACAACCTCAATATCAAACTATAATTACGGCAGTAGACACCGCCAATACCCGCTCTTTGCAAGCGCACTACGCTACCGGTTTTCAAGATTTAAAGTCCTATACCAGTCGAGGGCAAGATTGGAAATTGATCCAATTATCTTGAAACTATATGCAATAAAAAAAGCCACTTATTTAATTAAATAAGTGGCTTTTCTAGATTTATTAAACTAGCTTAATCTGCCAGTACAATTACTTTATTGTCCTTCATTTCTATAGTACCGCTAGAAATTTCCAAGATTGTTTTTCCACCTGCTTCTTTAGAAAATTTATTTTCAAAAGCTTCATCGATCTCTACATCTCCCTGAATCACAACCTTGCCTGCTTGCAATAACGATACAATAGGAGCGTGATTTGTAAGCATCTGGAATTCTCCATTAACACCAGGTACAGTAACCGAGGTAACATCTCCTGCAAATAAAGTCGCTTCCGGCGATACAATTTCTAAGTACATATTCTTTAGTTGTTATTTATATTGGTTATTAGTTGTTTGCCTATTTTTAGGCAACTATCAACGCTAACCTTCAACAAATTATGCTTCAGCCAGCATTTTTTCTCCAGCTTCAATAGCTTCTTCAATAGTCCCTTTAAGGTTAAAGGCCGATTCTGGTAAGTGATCTAGCTCTCCATCCATAATCATGTTAAAGCCTTTTATGGTTTCCTTAATATCAACCAATACTCCTGGTATCCCTGTAAATTGTTCTGCTACATGGAAAGGTTGTGATAAGAAACGTTGTACACGTCTAGCTCTACCTACTGCCAATTTATCTTCTTCAGATAATTCTTCCATTCCTAAGATGGCAATAATATCTTGAAGCTCCTTATAGCGCTGTAATAGCTCCTTTACGTTCTGCGCACAAGCGTAATGTTCTTTTCCAAGAATCTCTGCAGTTAATATTCTGGATGTAGAATCTAAAGGATCTACCGCCGGATAAATCCCTAGCTCTGCAATTTTACGTGATAATACGGTAGTTGCATCCAAATGCGCAAAAGTTGTCGCAGGCGCAGGATCCGTTAAATCATCCGCAGGAACATAAACCGCTTGAACCGAAGTAATAGAACCTCTTTTAGTAGAGGTAATACGTTCTTGCATTGCACCCATCTCTGTAGCTAATGTTGGTTGATATCCTACCGCTGATGGCATACGACCCAGTAATGCTGACACCTCTGAACCTGCCTGTGTAAAACGGAAAATATTATCTACAAAGAATAATACATCTTTTCCTTGTCCATCTCCAGCACCATCTCTAAAATATTCTGCGATAGTCAATCCAGAAAGTGCAACTCGTGCTCTAGCTCCTGGAGGTTCGTTCATCTGTCCAAATACAAAGGTTGCCTTAGATTCTTTCATGGCGCTTTTATCCACCTTAGTTAAATCCCATCCACCTTCTTCCATAGAATGTGTAAAATCGTCACCATATTTGATAATACCAGACTCTAACATTTCTCTGAGCAGGTCATTCCCTTCTCGTGTGCGCTCTCCAACACCAGCAAATACGGAAAGACCTCCGTGTCCTTTTGCGATATTATTAATCAATTCTTGAATCAATACTGTTTTTCCAACACCTGCACCACCAAACAATCCAATTTTACCACCTTTGGCATATGGCTCTATCAAATCGATAACTTTAATCCCCGTAAACAATACTTCAGTAGACGTAGAAAGTTCTTCAAACTTAGGTGCTTCTCGGTGAATAGGAAGACCTTCCTTACCTGCCTTTGGCAAGTCTCCAAGTCCATCAATCGCATCACCTATCACATTAAATAGACGTCCGTAGATATCATCTCCTATTGGCATTTGGATAGCACTACCTGTTGCATTAACATCTGTCCCTCTACTTAATCCATCGGTGGAATCCATAGAAATAGTTCTTACGGTATTCTCTCCGATATGCGATTGCACTTCTAATACAAGTTTAGAACCATCAGCTTTATCAATTTCTAATGAATCGTAAATTTTTGGAAGATCCGTTCCAGATTGAAATTCTACATCTACAACTGGTCCGATAATTTGAGATACTTTTCCTGTAATTTTAGACATTACTTCAGTATTTATTTAAAAGAATTTATAGCGTTTATCAAAATCAACCACACTAATGCTTTCATGTTTGATTTTCAGGCTGCAAAGATATAGTATTCATCTTAAAATAGGAACTACTCTCTTGATTTTTTGTCATTAAAAAAGGTGTTGTTTTCACAACACCTTTTAAACGGTAACCTTAATGGATTTTTTATGGATTAAATGACCAAGAAACGAAGTACTGAGAACCGATTAAACCTGTCCCTACTGCGGTAAAATATTCATCATTTAAAATATTCGACGCACCAACTTTAATTATTGATTTAATTTTTGGTAAAGCATAATTGAATTGAGCATCTAAAACCGTAAATGCAGGAACATCTCCATCGGCAAAACTAGCTTGCCAGAAGAAAGAATCGCTCCATCTATAGTTTATATTAAATCCGAAATTTTTAAATAATTCTGTATTTCCAAAAGAAGCTTTTACTTTATGGTTAGCTGTATTAAAACTAGTTCTAAAATCAGGGAACGCTTGCTGATCAAAATCAAGATCCGCATACGTATAGTTCACTCCGATATCGAAATTTCCAAAAATCTTAGCATCTATACCTGCTGTAACTCCATAGGATGTTATATCTGCTGGAGAGTTTGTTGTGGTTCTGTAGGGTTCAAAATCTCCATTTTGAATAGCTAACAACGATAAAGCATTATCTCCAGGTGTACCATATAAAGGAACTACAACATCTACTGTAGAAATAAAATTCTCGAATTCATTAACATATGCGCTTGCATCGATCGTCACTTTTCCAATTTGTGCCCGATATCCTATCTCATAAGCTACAATTTCCTCTGGTTGTACTATTGGAGTAGTTACGGCCTCAGGGGCTCCTCCTAATACTGAATTTAACGAGAATGCATTTTCGTATGCTTGTCTTCCTACTACTTCAACTGTAGATTGCCCAATAAGCTGTTGTCCAGCAGTACTGACATCAAAAGTTCTAACATCCCGATCTAGGTTATCCGGAGCTCCACCGACTAGAACAATATTTCCTACATTAAGCCCAATGAACAGATCCTGAGTCGTTGGATTTCTAAATCCAGTCTGAACAGATACCCGAATATTATGATTCTTTTTCTCTCCTAGAGAATATCCTACCGCAAAACGTGGAGAAACAAAACCATCGAAGAATTCATTTTTATCAAAACGTAAAGACCCTGTAAGCTTTAAGCGATCATCTAGAAACTTCTTTTGAGCTTGTGTATATAATCCAAACTCACTATAACTGATAGGGCCATCAAAATCAGTAAAAATTGTGCCCTCAGAATCCAAACGATATTGTCTCCAAGAACCTCCGACCTGAAGTTCAACAGCATCATTAAGAAGGTGAGAAAAGTTATAATTAGCATCTACATGGCGTAGTTGACTCTGATCAATAAAACGAGCTCCGGTAGCAAGGTCTCCATCTGCAATCACCTGATCGAAAGCTTGTTGAAATTCTGGTGTTCCTGGTGCAAATCTACCAGCATCTGCAGCCGCACGGGCAGCAGCATGAGCGGTTGCTTCATCAGCCAAAATTCCTGTTCCCACTCCTAAACGAGCTCCAATAAAGGTTTGCGCATAATCAGTAAACCATTGCACATCTGACTTAAAAACTCTGTTCACATTAATTCCAGCAAATCGACTGTCATAGGAATCTCCGGAATCCTCAGCAGTGATATACCCTCTAACAAAGAAGTTATCATTACGAAACTCTAATTTATGTTGTTGCAGTACAAAATCGTCGATACGGTTTCTATTCGTTGCTTGGAAGATTGTACTTCCAGTACCAAACCTTCCATTATAAATAATTTCAAAATCTCCTCCGGTAGGTCTGTAATGTAGGGCAATATCAGCCTTAACACTCTCCGCATTATAATCAATTAAATCTTGTTCTGCATATCCCGTACGAGATACTTGGGCTGATCCAACTGTTCCTGAAGGTAGTCCTGCCAACACATCGAAGTTTAACAAGGTTGAAACTTCGTCACCATAGATATTAAGACCATCAAAATTAGGGTCTGCCCTTGTTGAACCTGGGTTGTTTATATCCTGATTATTAACAGCATGCCAATCTTCTCCGCTTAAAATGGAAAAGTTAATTTTTGCAGCAAACTTATCACTAAATTTATGTGCCAAACGAACACCAAAATCTACGAAATTATTATCTCCTGCAGCCACCTGAGAAGTAAGTCCCGTTTTAGCATATGCACTTATTCCTTGAAAATCGAATGGACTTTTACTTCGAATAAATAAACTTCCATTAAACGCTCCTGCTCCGTATAAGGCAGAAGATGCTCCTGGAAGAATCTCCACACTTTGCACATCCAATTCAGATAATCCTACAAGGTTTCCAATAGCAAAGTTTAGTCCCGGTGCTGCATTATCCGCTCCATCTATCAATTGTAGAAAACGGTTATTAGCAAAGTTGGCAAAACCACGGGTGTTTACCGATTGGAACGTTAAACTGTTCGTGTTAATATCAACTCCTTTTAAATTCTCAAGACCTCCATAAAAAGAGGGAGAGGAAGTATTTTTAATTTCTTTAAGACCAAACCGTTCTACCGAAACTGGGGATTCAAAAATACGTTCCGGAGTTCTAGACGCAGAAAGTACAATTTCATCTAAAAAAGTTTGAGCTTCTTGCAGTGTAATATTTATAGTCTCATTAGCAGATGTGATTTCAGTAGTAAAATCCGCATACCCAAGACTTGTAACTCTAATCTGAAATGGGGGAACTTCAGATGTATTGAGGGTAAAATTACCATCAAAATCGGTAACCGTACCTATTGCTTTTCCCGTAATTACCACATTTGCACCTGGTATGGGCTGTTCATTCTGATCCACAACTTTACCTTTTATGGTTGTTTGCGCCATTGCCATAAATCCAAACAACAAAAAGGGTAAAAGAAATATTCTTTTCATGCTATACGAGGGTTAAATTAAAGTTAAATTAGTTTGCGAGGCAATATACATTTTTTTTTAAGTCCTCTAAAAGAAAAATAAAAAAATTATGCATGCATAGTATTATTTTAACAATGAATCATTGCTAAAAATCTATTATCATCAAACAAATCTACTTAAAAGTAACAATTTAATGCTTTGTGTAAGCAAAATCAAACTGTTTTTAGAGAAGACTACTTTTACAACTATTATTCTACTGTAACTGATTTTGCCAAATTTCGTGGTTGGTCTACATTACAATTTCGCATTACCGCGATATGATACGATAATAACTGTAAAGGAATAGTTGTCAATAGTGGTGTAAGACTTTCAATTGTTTCAGGAATTTCGATAACATGATCTGCAAGGGATTTAACTGTTTCATCTCCTTCAGTTACAATGGCAATAATTTTTCCCTTCCTTGATTTAATTTCCTGAATATTGCTTACTACTTTTTCGTAATGTCCTTTTTTAGTAGCAATTACAAAAACCGGCATTTGATCATCTATTAGGGCAATTGGACCATGTTTCATTTCTGCAGCTGGATAACCTTCTGCATGAATATAACTTATCTCTTTTAATTTTAAAGCACCTTCTAAAGCCACTGGGAAATTATAGCCTCTTCCTAAATACAGACAATTTGAGGAATCTTTGTATACATTGGCAACTTCTTCCACAATATTATTGGAGTCCAACGCTTTCTCCACTTTTCCGGGAATATTTTCCAATTCTGTCAAAAACTCATGGAACTTAGAAGCAGAAAACTCTCCTTTTTCCTTTGCTATTTTCAGAGCAATAAGGGTTAATACGGTTATCTGAGTAGTAAATGCTTTTGTAGAGGCAACTCCAATTTCCGGTCCAGCATGTGTGTATGCTCCTGCATGAGTTTCCCTAGAAATAGAGGATCCAACAACGTTACAAACTCCAAATACAAAAGCATCACGTTCTTTTGCCAATTTAATTGCGGCTAAGGTATCCGCTGTTTCTCCAGATTGGGATATAGCAATCACAACATCATTGTGCGTAATTACAGGATTTCTATATCTAAATTCTGATGCATACTCCACCTCAACTGGTATTCTGGCAAGATCTTCAAAGATATATTCGGCAACTAAACCAGCATGCCAGGAAGTTCCGCATGCTACAATTATAATTCGGTTCGCATTAAGGAATTTCTCAATATGTTGATCTAAACCTGCCATCTTTACCAGACCTTGATCTGGTAATAAACGACCTCTATAGGTATCCAAAATTGCTCGTGGTTGTTCATAGATCTCTTTAAGCATAAAGTGATCATAACCTCCTTTTTCAATCTCTTCTAAATTTAGCTTTAACTCTAAAACGTCAGGATATGCAATAGCATCATCTTTTATTTTTCGAAGTTTGATTTCCTTACCAAGTCTAATAATCGCCATCTCCTCATCTTCTAAGTAAACCGCATTATTTGTAAACTCAATAAATGGAGAAGCATCGGAAGCAATGAAATATTCATTTTCTCCAATTCCTACAGCTAGCGGGCTTCCCAATTTAGCAACTACGATTTCATCAGGCTTCTGGCGATCAAAAACCGCTATAGCATAAGCACCAACCACTTCGTTCAAAGCAATTTGAACAGCCTTACCTAATTTTACACCTTCTTTCTTTTTAACCTCTTCAATTAAATTGATTAAAACTTCGGTATCCGTATCCGATTCGAAAGTATACCTTCTTTTTGTCAAGGCTTTTTTTATGGTATCGTAGTTCTCAATAATACCATTGTGAATAATCACCAAATCCCCAGAATTCGAGTAATGCGGATGCGAGTTAACGTCATTGGGAACTCCGTGAGTTGCCCATCTTGTATGCCCAATGCCCAAATTTCCAGTAAGGTTATTAGCGACTTCAGCTTTTTGTTTGAGGTCTTCTACTTTTCCCTTAGTTTTTGAGATTTTGATATCTTCCCCATCAAATAACGCTATTCCCGCACTATCATAACCTCTATATTCTAATCGTTGTAATCCTTTTACAATAATGGGGTAAGCATCTCTATGCCCTATATAACCTACAATTCCGCACATAAATCAATTAAATCTTTAGAGGTATTTATATTCTTTTTGGTGTCTCATCGCAAATTTAATAGAAGTATATAGATCTCCTTATCATTTTTGATAAATAACATATAAATCTTATTAACGTAACTTTAAAAAAGTTATTTCGTTAATTCACCTGAGTATAAAAAATTTCGAGTTGAAGTCGTTGCTCTTCGTTTTCCGGACCAACATTACTTCCAAAAAGTACTGTTCCTGATGGATTAACGGTTGACATTAGAGGAAGGTCTCTTGCCACATCGCCATTAAGCATGGCATTTGCTACATTAGTAACTCGAATATCAGAAGTAACGGTAAGTGCCAGAGTTGCATTTTCCGCTTCTCGTAAGATGAGTTCATTCATATATTCCGTAATCCTAATGGTATACGTAACTCCCTGATCATTTTCTTCTTCAATAATACCGTCATGATTTAAAAGAACGGCAAATCGAGAATCGCCAGGGTTATTATCCAACAAAATATTAAATATTGGAAGGTTTTGATCGATATCATAAAGATACAGTCTAAACGGTTCCAATAAGTTCCCTCCAGCCGCATCTATGGTTGCACGATCGATATGAAAAACTAGATTTGCTTCATTGATAATCCAGTTATTCGCAATTATTTCCTCAATAGTTTCTCTTCCATTTTCCTCATCAAAAAGCCGTATTTCTGCATAAGAACCTGCGCCTCCTTTAAGGTAAATTCGCTCTGCATTTTCACCTGTATCTAATTGATCTGTAATTTCAGCCGGATAGGCATCATTAATTAAGGTATTAACCGCATTTCCAACAATCGGGGTTGGATTAAGCCCCAATATGTTGCTTGGACCGCCTCCCGTAAGCAAGTTTATTACAAATTCCCGTTCTTCTTGTTCTACAAAATCATCGCTAGGATCTGCCAAAATTTCTCCTGAATTTAAACGATCATTTTCATAGGTTATGGTAATATTGGCTTGCGTAAGGTCTAGCAGCAACAACATCTCTTGCCCTGCAGCTGGAGTTATTGAAAGATGAATTCCTCTTAAAAACTCCCTAAAGTTAGCAGCACTTAGCAGTTCTGATTGTCCTTCCCTATCTATCAAATTTTGCTGAAAAAAATCAATATCTAATGGAACTCTAATTCCTGGATTCAATCGAGTAGCAATTTCCAAAGACTCGTCAATGTCTGTGTCCGGATTGTCTTCTTCAAAGAAAATCAATTCTTCATCATTTATGGTAATATCACCATCGAATAAAGTTTCCGAAACAAAAGTTGGCGCAAATTCCTGCGTTGAGAAAAATTCCTGAGCTTCTTCAAAATTAGTATCAGGATCCAAGTCTCTTAAAAAGAAGGTGGATCTTTGAACTGTTAGGCGAAAAGGTTGTGTTCGATCACCAAAAATACTGTCCAATTGAAAACGTCGAGGAAATCTATTCGGAAGCGTTCCTTCGTCCTCAAAATCTGAGATTCCATCGCCATCAGTATCTGTATTTAAGGGATCCGTTCCTAATGCTCGTTCTTGGTTATTCGTAAGTCCATCTCCATCACTATCATTATCAGGGTTGTTGGGCTCTGCATCAAACTCATCTTGTACTCCATCTCCATCACTATCTCGGATGGTCGCATCTCTTGTTAAATAAGGGATGTATAAGAATACTTCTGTAACTGTTTCGTTTTCCTGAGTAATTAATGCATCTGGATCTGATTCATTCGCATCTTCCGAAGATTGACTTATGGAACCAAAAATTGGATTGTTCGAAGACAATTGCAATTGAGAAGTAATGGATGCTTCGGTACGTCCATAAACAGGGTCATTTAAAACACCCAGCTGGTATACCGGCAATCTATTGGTTTGAACAGCATTTATTCTTCTGTTAAAAGCAAAAACATCAAAGGTTTCTCTTCCGGTAACAAAAGGTTCTTCCGCTATGATTCCATCCCCTCCAATAGAAGTTAAATCTTCTTCACAAGAAATTAAGCTTGTAGAAAACAAAGTTCCTACTAGAACAGCAAAAACAAATCTATTCAAAAAATTCATGTACTTTATTTTAAAACTTCGGTGCTATAAAAGTTTGCATACGCTTCCTCAAATTCTTGCAAGGGTACATATGATAACACAGGTTTTTTAAGGTTGGAAATGTAGTTTTTTAAATCTTCTGGAATTTCTTCCGAAGCTAAAATAACAGCATCGGAAAAATCTACCGCCACTTTTAACAAATTATTATAGTTAGGTACTGTTAAAGCGGTTATACTTTCACTAGAAATACCGTCAAAAGTAATTTTCTTTTGCATCTCACTATCCAATTCTTCCTCAAAGCCTGGACTATATACAGAAGTTACTATTTTACTTTCGCTAAATAGTGGTTCATCTGCATAATACTGCTTTAAGTATAGCGGCAATAATGATGCCATCCAACCATGTACGTGAATAATATCAGGAGTCCAATTCAATTTTTTAACCGTTTCAACAACTCCTTTTGCAAAAAAGATAGCACGTTCGTCATTGTCAGGAAATAAATTACCTTCTTCATCTGAAAAAGTTGCTTTTCTTTTAAAGTATTCTTCGTTATCAATAAAATAAACCTGAATACGTTCTTTTGGAATTGAGGCCACTTTAATAATTAATGGCATATCAACGTCATTAATCACCAAATTCATTCCAGATAATCGTATCACCTCGTGCAACTGATGCCTGCGCTCATTGATATTTCCAAACCTTGGCATAAAAATCCTAATTTGGCCGCCATTGCTGTTGACCATTCTAGGAGCTTCATAAGACATTAAAGAGACTTCATTCTCTGGTAGGTAGGGTACTAATTCTGAAGATACAAACAATATCTTTTTACCATTCATAAACGCTTTGTTTTGTTAATCGTGCAAACGTGGCTGCAAAATTACAAAAATTATGTAGATTCCCAGTATTTGTAGTAAGTTTGCTCGCTTTATATTGTTTTTATGTATGCTTTTCAATTAAAAAAGGACCTTCAGTCCTATCTAAATCCCTCCAAAAAACACAATACAACTGTGGGTTTAGTACCTACAATGGGCGCTTTGCATCAAGGTCATTTGGCTCTGGTTTCCAGAGCTTTAGAAGAAAATACTATTGTTGTTGTGAGTATATTTGTGAATCCTGCACAGTTTAATAAAGCGGAAGATTTAAACAAATACCCTAAAACGTTAGCAAAAGATTTAGAATTGCTGGAAGCACTATCTGATCGTATTGTGGTCTTCAATCCAGAGGTCTCTGAGATGTATCCCAAGGGTTCAAAAGGAAATAGTTACGATTTTGGGGGGCTTGAAAAAGTAATGGAAGGTGAATTTAGACCAGGTCATTTTGAAGGTGTGGGAACAATTGTAGAGGCGTTATTGAAACTTGTATTGCCGGATAGAGCTTATTTTGGTGAAAAAGATTTTCAACAGCTACAAATTGTACGAAAAATGGTTTCATTAAAAAAAATAACAACGCAAATTGTGGGCTGTCCCATAGTTCGTGAACCTCATGGGTTAGCAATGAGTTCCCGAAACGAAAGACTATCTGCCAGCACCAGAGTAGCAGCCAGTTTTATATATGAAACTCTTGTAGCTGCTAAAGAAGCATTTCGATCTAAAAGTGCTTCTTCTGTTATACAATGGGTTAAAAAAAGATTTGAAAGTCATTCACTTTTTACCTTAGAATATATTGATATAAGAACTGTAAAATACTTAAAACCAGTAAAAAGAAAGCATAAAAATGGAAGTTATCGGGCTTTTATTGCTGTCTATGCAGATGGCGTACGCCTAATTGATAACATAGCTTTGTAAATCAGTAACTTTGCATTCTGCGCTGCGGGAGTTTTAATTAACCAACTATTCAATTTTGAAAATTTCGATTAAAAAAAGTTTAAAAATTTTCCTTCCAATCATTTTTGGTCTTTTTCTAATTTGGTATTCATACGATCTTACTACGCCTGAGGATAGAGCGCAAATTATTCGATACATTAAAGAAGCGGATTTATTTTGGGTAAGTCTATCGATAATTTTAGGTGTTTTAAGTCATGTTTCTCGGGCCATACGCTGGAATTATCTGCTAAAGCCTTTAGGCTATCAACCCAAAATTTTTACTAATTTCCTACTCATTCTTATCGCATATTTTACCAATTTAGGAATCCCAAGGTCGGGAGAAGTTCTTCGAGCAACTGCACTTACTACATATGAAGGTGTTCCTTTTGAAAAAGGTTTTGGTACGATCGTCACCGAAAGAGTTATTGATCTTATCATGCTACTCCTTATTATCACGATTACTTTGTTTTTACAAACCGATCTGATTCTTGGATTATTACAAGATAAAGGCCTAGATACCACGAAGATTTTAATTGCATTGGGTATTGGACTCGTTGGGATGGTGTTTTTCTTTACGGTAATCAAAAAATCAAAACATGCATTTGCGCTAAAAATCAAAGCCTTTATAAACGGTCTTTTGGAGGGAGTATTTAGTATCTTTAAAATGAAACGTAAATGGGCATTTATACTTCATACTCTTTTTATATGGACGGCCTATATTGTTATGTTTTGGGTAATTAAATTTACTGTTTTGGAGACTATAGATCTCACTGTTGGACAGATTCTAGTTGCCTTTATAGCAGGTGCATTTGCAATGTCTGCAACAAATGGAGGACTGGGGCTTTTCCCAATTGCAGTAAGTAAATCCTTAGCTATTTTTGGAATTAGTTCGGTATCTGGCGATGCTTATGGCTGGATCATGTGGATTTCGCAAACGCTTATGGTTGTTATTGTTGGTGCAATATCTTTTCTGGTATTACCGTTATGGAAGAGAAAACAGTAGTTAGCTGCACCAAACTTTTATGTTATGAGACTTCTTTTAGGCTTTTTTGCCTTCTTAATATTATGCAATCTTAACGCACAGGAAAAACAAGAGATTTTTGAATCTTTTAAATTACAGGAACGAAGAACAGTTCGTTATTATATTCCTGAATCTAATGAGGAGGAAAAAAGCAACGAGAAGCATCCCTTAATATTAGTGCTTGATGCAGAATATTTATTTGATCAAGTTGTAGCTCAGGTTAAATTTTATCACAATTTTTCAGGAATGCCTGAGGCAATTGTTGTAGGTGTTAATCAAGGAGATGGGCTTCGTTTCGATGATACTGCCTTTGAAGAAAACACGGGTTTACCTGATGAAAATTCCAAATTATTCTTTGAGTTTCTCGGAATGGAACTAATTCCTTTTGTTGCCACTGAATATAATGCCGCTCCATTTAAAATGATAGTAGGTTATGATATGTCGGCAAATTTTGAGAATTTCTTTCTATTTAAAGAGAAGCCTTTATTTAACGCTTATGTAAGTATTTCTCCTGTGCTAGCTCCGGAAATGGAAACTAGAATTCCGTCAAGAATCCAAGATATTGAACAACCGATTTTTTATCACCTTGTCTTGGAAGGTTCGAAAAACAAGAAAAGCGACCAAATTATAGCGCTAGATAAAGCCTTGAAAGAAATTAAAAAGGAATCTTTTCAGTACGCTTTTCATAAATATCCCGATGCAGATCACACCTCAATAGCATCCTACAGCCTTGGTAAAGCAATAGATCAAATTTTTAAAATATTTAAACCTATTAGCCCTAAAGAATACCGAGAAAACATATTAACTTCAGATGCTCCTGCATATGACTATTTAGAGGAGAAATATGCAATGATTGAAACCCTCTTTGGATTCGAAAAAAACGTGGAACTCAATGATATTATGGCTATTTATGCTGCAAGCCGAAAAAAAGAAGATTTCGAATCTTTAAAACCTTTATCTGATTTATGTAAAAAGGAGTTTCCAAAAACCATGTTGGGTTTCTTTTTTGAAGGCGAGTATTACGAGCAAATGGGGGAACCTAAAAAAGCGCTACGAACCTTTGAAAAGGCATTTGGTATGGAAGAAATAGATTTTCTAACCAAGGACTTAGCTTTGGAAAAAATGGATGCTCTCAAAGCAGATTTTGGTTTTTAAAATAGCATTAAATCGAGCTTTTTATTTGTAAAAGAATAGGGGTCAATCTAAAGAGAATTCAACTTTTTACTGCTTCAAATTAAAAACGTTAATTCGTTTTCAAACTTCTTATTACCTTTAGCCAAACCATTAAATATAGGAATGGCCAAAACAAAAACAGCTTATTTTTGTCAAAGCTGCGGAACGCAATATGCCAAGTGGATTGGACAATGCACAGCGTGCAAACAATGGAATACCATAGTTGAAGAATTGGTTCAAAAAACCGTAAAAACAGATTGGACCAATAACGAAACTAGTAAGAAGGTTGCTCAACCTTTACGTATTCATGAAATAAGTACCGAAAAAGAAGTACGCCTAAACACTCAGGATCTTGAACTTAATCGGGTGTTAGGAGGAGGACTTGTACCCGGTTCTCTTGTCCTTTTGGGAGGTGAACCTGGTATTGGCAAGAGCACATTGGTACTGCAAATGGCGCTTAAACTTCCATATACTACCTTATATGTTTCGGGAGAAGAGAGTCAAAAACAAATCAAAATGCGCGCCGATCGATTAAATGAACCTAGTGAAAACTGCTATATCCTTACCGAAACCAAAACGCAAAATATTTTTCGCCAAATTGTTAAAACCGAACCAGATATTGTAGTAATCGATTCGATACAAACATTGCATTCAGATCACATTGAATCTGCTGCAGGTAGTATATCACAAATTCGAGAGTGCACATCCGAACTTATAAAATTTGCTAAAGAAACACATACTCCTATTTTACTCATTGGTCATATCACTAAAGATGGTTCTATTGCTGGTCCAAAAATTCTAGAGCATATGGTGGATACTGTCCTACAATTTGAGGGGGATCGAAATTATGTCTATCGCATATTGCGGGCGCTAAAAAATCGTTTTGGTTCTACCGCGGAATTAGGCATTTACGAAATGCAAGGAAATGGTTTGCGTGAAGTAAATAATCCATCGGAGATTTTAATTTCAAAAAATGATAGCCCTAGAAGTGGCACTGCAATTGCGGGAACTCTTGAGGGAATGCGGCCGTTAATGATCGAGATTCAGGCTTTGGTGAGCACTGCCGTTTATGGAACGCCCCAACGTTCTACTACCGGATTTAATGCAAAGCGCCTTAATATGTTACTGGCAGTTTTAGAAAAACGAGCCGGTTTTAAACTCGGAGTGAAGGATGTTTTTTTGAATATAACTGGAGGCATTAGTATAGATGATCCGGCACTTGACCTTGCTGTTGTAGTTGCAATTTTGTCTAGTAATTTTGATATTCCAATAGCAAAAGAAATTTGTTTTGCTGCGGAAGTAGGATTGGCAGGGGAAATCCGCCCTGTACAACGTGTTGACCAACGTATTTTAGAGGCTGAAAAATTAGGGTTCACTACCATTTATGTGGCAAAAAACAACACCATAACCTTTACAGATCCTAAAATTAAAATACAGCTAATTTCAAAAATTGAAGATCTAGTTATTGCTTTGTTTAGATGATCTTGTTGAAATTACATGTACCTTTAAATAAATCATCTAAAAACATGAAATCTTATCTTATTTTATTTGCCGTATTTCTTTTTTTAAGTTGTAATCATAAGCAAACTACAAAAGCTGAAAAAGTAGTTTCTACTGATTATTTTAGTTTTGAAGATAGAGATGATCGGTTTACGGGAGGTGTTAAAATGATTCCAATTACAACAGCAAAAGGAACTTTCAATGTTTGGACCAAACGTATGGGTAATAATCCAACTAAAAAAGTATTGTTATTGCATGGTGGTCCTGGAATGACACATGAAATTTATACTTGTTTTGATGGGTATTTCCCTCAGGAAAACATCGAATACATTTACTACGATCAATTGGGTTCTTATTATAGTGATCAACCTGATGACTTAAGTTTATGGACCACGGAACGGTTTGTAGAAGAGGTAGAACAGGTTCGAAAAGCGCTACATTTAGACAGCAATAACTTTTATATTTTAGGTCAATCTTGGGGTGGCATTTTAGCCATGGAATATGCCTTGAAATATCAGCAAAATTTAAAAGGGCTAATTATATCGAATATGGTTTCCAGTATTCCAGAATATAATAAATATGCCAAAGAAGTGCTTGGCCCACAACTAGATCCTGAAGTCTTGGAGGAGATTGAAGCTATTGAAGCGAAAGAAGACTTTTCAAACCCTAGATATGAAGCGTTATTGTTTGAACATTTCTATACAAAGCATGTTTTGCGAATGCCTCCAGAGGAATGGCCTGAAGCTATTCTAAGAACGTTTAAACATGCAAATAGTCAGGTATACGTGCACATGCAAGGTCATAGTGAATTCGGTATTACTGGGAATGCTACTTTAAAAGAATGGGATGTTCAAGATCGTCTTAAAGAACTTGAAATTCCTACCTTAGTTATAGGTGCTCGGTATGACACTATGGACCCAGTCCATATGGAATGGATGTCTAAAGAAGTACAAAATGGAAGATATTTATTTTGTTCTAATGGCAGTCATTTATCGCAATATGATGATCAAGAGGTTTATTTTGATGGTGTAGTTCAATTTATTAATGATGTGGACACCAAGGTTTTTTAAGTTTTAAGGTCCAGGATTAGGCATTTCATTATGAATCTTCTCAATTCCTTTTAATACTTCCTCGCTCAATTCAACATCAATACTGGCAATATTTTCTTTGAGTTGTTCCATACTAGTTGCCCCAATAATATTACTGGTTACAAAGGGTCTACTATTTACAAAAGCTAGAGACATCTGCGCAAGAGATAGGTCGTGTGCTTGAGCCAGATCATAATATTTTTGAGTAGCGGCTACTGCTACCGGATTGCTATATCTATTATAATTGGGAAATAACGTAACTCTAGCATTTTTAGGTTGCTTGCCACCAAGATATTTCCCGCTTAACACTCCAAAACCTAATGGTGAATACGGAAGTAGTCCAATATTCTCTCGATGTGAAATTTCAGACATGCCAACTTCATATAATCTATTTAATAAACTATAAGGATTTTGAACCGTAATCATGCGGGGAAGGCTTGAATGCACTTTGCTTTCCTCTAAAAATCGCATTGTTCCCCAAGGCGTTTCATTGGATAATCCCACGTGTTTTATTTTGCCTTGTTCTATTAAATCCCTTAAGGTTTCTAATACTTGATGAATGTTATCTTCCCAATAATCCGCAGCATCATGTTGATATCCACGTTGACCAAAAAAATTGGTTTTTCGTTCAGGCCAGTGCAACTGATACACATCAATATAATCGGTTTGTAAACGCCGAAGACTTCCTTCAACGGCTTCTATTATAGATTCTTTTTTAAACCCAGTGGTCCTTATAAACTTTGTAAAATCTCCTCTTCCAGCAATTTTAGAAGCTAAAACAATTTTATTTCTATTGCCAGTTTTCTTAAACCATTTACCTATTATTTCCTCTGTAACTGCATATAACTCTTTCATAGCAGGCACCGGGTACAACTCTGCGGTATCAAAAAAATTAACCCCTTGATCAAGGGCATAGTCCATTTGTTGATGACCTTCAGCTTCTGTATTTTGTCGACCCCAGGTCATTGTTCCCAAGCAGATATCACTTACTTTAATATCAGTATGTGGGAGTGTAGAATATTTCATAGCAATTTATATTCAAAAAAGATTTATAACGGGCGCAAATTTATGAATTAATCGTCCTTTTCCCTTCTAAACTTGAGATTATTATCTTTCTATTTCCACAAGTATTGGACAATGATCACTATGCTTCGCTTCTGAAAGAATAATTCCTCGTTTAAGACGCGCTTGAAGATCCGTACTTACCATTGCATAATCTAATCGCCACCCTTTATTATTCGCTCGAGCGTTTGCACGATAACTCCACCAAGTATAATTATCAGGTTCCGGATTAAAATGTCTAAAACTATCAATAAATCCGCTTTGAATAAAGTTGCCGATCCACTCCCTTTCTACAGGCAAAAAACCGGAAACATTCTTATTTCGCACGGGGTCATGAATATCGATAGCTTCATGACAAATATTATAATCCCCACAAACAATAAGATTAGGTCTTGTTTTTTTTAATGTATTCACGTACTCTTGAATATCCGACATGTATTTTAACTTATGGGCAATTCGATCAACATTAGAACCTGACGGTAAATACATACTCATTACAGAAATATCTCCAAAATCTGCTCGTATATTTCGTCCTTCAAAATCCATATAGTCTATTCCTGTCCCTACTTCTATATGATCTGGTTTTTCTTTTGCCAGTATAGCCACCCCACTATACCCTTTTTTTTGAGCACTAAACCAAAAGTTATGACCATAACCTGCAGCCTCAAAAACTGAAAGATCTAATTGTTCTTTATTGGCTTTTATTTCCTGTAGGCATATTACGTCTGGGTTTACCGCTACTAACCACTCCAAAAAACCCTTATTTAAAGCTGCACGAATACCATTAACATTGTAAGAAACTATCTTCATTGAAAAAAATTTAGTTAAAAATAATGACTATTTTTTGATGAAACATCAGCTTTTTACAATTTAAATATTCTTTCGTTTGTGATCTGTATCAAATGGTCCTACCCAACAATTTTTGAAACAAGTTATAGCTAAGACAGTTGTTTTTTTATTACGCTTAAGTTTTATTGGTATTTTCTATTCTTTTTCTTCGCATTTTATATGGAAAGTATAATTGTTTATCGCTTTATTTTGTTATTTTGACACAATAAATGATAATGCATTATGCTCAAAACGGATCAGCCCGTAATTGACTTTGTTAACGAAATTAAAGACTACCTTCCTGGTAATTCTATTGATTGTGTTGTTTTTGGGTTCGATGCACAACAACTTAAAGTTTTATTACTTGAATGGAAAGATGAAGAAGCATGGTGTCTTCCCGGGGGATTTATAAAAATTTCTGAATCTATGGACGATGCGGCTCATCGTATTTTACATCAACGCACAAGTTTAAACTCTATTTTTCTGAATCAGTTTTTCACTTTTGGTAGCACCGCTCGCTACGGCCCTAAATTCAAAGATCATATAAAAAAAACACAAAAAGTATTACAAAATAAGGGCGTTTCGGATAAAAAAACCCTTGGTTGGATTGCTTCTCGATTTATAACAACAGGGTATTTTGCCCTTGTTGATTTAAGAAAAACACACCCTCAACCTGATTTTTTTAGTGAAACCTGTCAGTGGATAGCAATAGATAAACTCCCAGAACTAATTATAGATCATAACCATATTGTTACAAAAGCTTTGGAACATTTAAGAGTCCAATTAAATTATCTCCCTATCGGAATTTCCCTGCTCCCAAGCAAGTTTACAATGCAGGATCTCCAGCGGCTTTATGAAGCCATCTTGCAAAAGCCCCTAGAGCGAAGCAATTTTCAACGTAAGATGTTAAAACTTGGTATTTTTATCCGCTTGGAAAAACAAATGACAGGAGCTGCAAATAAAGCGCCTTACTTATACTCTTTTGATACTGAAAAATACAATCAACTTTTAGAAAAGGGAATTGGTTTTACCTATTAATGAAACAACTAACGTTATTCTTCAATTCGATTCGGTGTTTTATTTGTTCCCAGTAAAAGCAACCTTTTCGATATATCACATCTTTCTGTTATATCGTTAAGACTTAACAAATTAAACATATTCGCTTTCTCCAGGAAATACTATCTATGATACATGCTTGTTGTTGTAAATAAGATTGTATACCGTTTTTAAAATTTCTATTTTCGTCAACCTAATAAAACACCAAAATGAAAAAAAAATATTTTCTTGTATTACTGGCATTTATATTTCTCTTTAAAGTTCAGGCTCAAGACACCGATGCTTCTTCTTTACCTAAAAATGACATAAAGCTCAATGCATTTAACCTTATTGCACTTGCAGCTTTTGATGTTGGTTATGAACGTATTCTCAATGAAGAATCTTCTTTTGGAGTGGATATTTTTATCCGAATTGACGATGATAGCGATTTTTCTGATTTTCAAACCTTTGCAATAACTCCATACTACCGTCAATATTTTTCTAACAAGTATGCCAAAGGTTTTTTTGTAGAGGGTTTTGCTTCCTTAAATTCAGGTAGAGAAGAGAATTTTTTCATTGATGTTGTTGATGAAGTTGATTATACGGACTTTGCTCTCGGCATATCTATTGGAGGAAAGTTTGTAACACCGCGAGGGTTCGTTACAGAGATTTTTATTGGTATCGGTCGTAATTTATTAAATGATAACTTTTCTCCTGAAATTATTGGAAGAGGTGGTGTTTCAATCGGTTATAGATTTTAGTGAAAAGTTACCACTACATTCTCGTATTTTCCCTGTTCCTTAGTGGATACGTTAACGGACAAGAGTCTCAAAAAGATAGTATTACCCGGTTGGAAGAGGTTATCCTTGTTGATCCGGTAAAGACCAGTAAAACTATTGGTATCGTTCCATCTCAAGTTATTGGCGAATCCGTTTTTCAAAACTATAGCCCTATTGACATTGTCAGCTCTGTTAACCAGATTTCTGGTGTTTATATTCTTTCCGGAGCTTTAAATACCAATAGAATTACCATTCGTGGCGTAGGTGCACGAACTCCTTTTGGTTCTGATAAAGTACAACTTTACTATAATGATATTCCTGTAACGGATGGTACTGGTATTTCTACCATTGAAAACTATGATGTCGAAAACTTAGGCGCTGTGGAAGTAATTAAAGGTCCTAAAGGAACAGCATACGGAACAGGGTTGGGTGGTGCTATTTTGCTTCGCTCCAAATCTCATACCGAGCAAACAAATTTTGACAATAACTTCACCTATGGTTCCTATAATCTTGTAAAGAACAACTTGAGTTTTAAACACGGGGATGAGAAATTTAGTATTGGACTCCGTTATGGAAAAACAGAAACCGATGGTTTTCGTCAAAATAATCGCTTTGAGCGTGATGGTATCTTGATAGAGAGTAACTATCAGTTAACTAAAAAAAGTAAGCTAGGTTTCTTGTTGAATTATGTAGATTATTTCGCACAGATTCCCAGTACTTTGAGTGCTACGGACTTTGCCGAAGATCCTACTCGTGCAGCAGCAAACTGGCTTGCAGCACAGGGCTTTGAAGATAATAAGTACAGCTTAATTGGGCTGTCACATACTTATAAAATAACCAACACTCTAGAAAATACTAGTAGTATTTTTTATACGTACTTGGATCATTTTGAAGCCAGACCCTTTAATATTTTAGATGAGTTTACTAAGGGCTATGGATTTCGAACTCGTTTTACAGGAAGTTTGGGCTTACACAGTTATAGCCCAACATATACACTCGGTGCGGAGCTTTTTAAAGACGAATACAACTGGGGTACATTTGAAAATCTTTTTCGAGAGAATAATGGTAATGGAAGTTTGCAAGAGGATCGGTTAAGCAGAAATAAAGAGTTTAGAAGCAGATTCAATGCTTTTGCTGCGCTTACATTGCCTGTTGGTCCGTCATTAATTGTACAGGCCGGTCTAAACCTTAATTCCACTCAATTCGATTTTAGAGATCGATTTAACTTAGGTACTGAAAATAGGAGTGCTATCCGGAATTTTGATCCTATCCTTTTACCGAGTTTGAATCTTAATTACAATTTTCCTAAAGGCAGTAAAATATATGCCAACGTGAGTCGTGGTTTTTCAAATCCTACCTTAGAAGAAACCCTTACTCCAGATGGGGTTATCAATCCAGATATTGAACAAGAAAAAGGTACAAATTATGAATTAGGTACCTCCTTGGTGCTGGCAAAACGCAAACTTCTGCTTAATGTCGCCATATATCGCATGAACATTGAAAATCTTTTAGTAGCCGAACGTATTGATGAAGATCAATTTATTGGCAGAAATGCTGGTGAAACTAGACATCAAGGTATAGAAATCGACGCTCAATATGATTTAAATCTTACACCTCAACTAAAAATAGGACCTTTTATAAGTTATACCTTAAATGATCATAGTTTCATTGATTTTGTAGATGGTGCGGATGATTTTTCCGGAAATCCACTTACTGGAGTACCCAAAAATCAAATAAATGCTGGGATACAGCTTACACATCGTTCAGGGTTTTATTGGAATACGACTTATCAGTTCGTTGATGAAATACCGCTAACAGATGCCAATACTTTAAATAGTGATGCATTCTCTGTTTTTTATACCAAATTAGGATATAAAACCATTCTATTTCCAAAAACCACTTTGGGTATTGATTTTGGAATCAACAATCTTTTCGATATTCAATACGCGCAATCCGTATTGATTAACGCCATTGGTTTTGGAGGTTCAGAACCGCGTTTTTTTGCCCCGGGAAATGCACGAAATTACTACGGAAGTCTACAATTACAATATCAGCTTTAATTTGCGTAGTGAGGTTATTTCATTTTTTGTAACCAATGTTTCATAGCTACTTCCGCCAAAATAATTCCCTTTACCTCAGTTATTGCCACTCTTTCCTGTTCCATTGAATCTCTATGACGTAGCGTAACCGTATTATCTTCTAAACTTTGATGATCTACTGTAATGCAAAACGGTGTTCCGTTAGCATCTTGTCTTCTATAACGACGCCCAACAGCATCCTTTTCATCGTAAATTACATTGAAATCCCACTTTAAATCGTCTACAATTTCATGCGCCAATTCTGGTAAACCATCCCTCTTTATTAGAGGAAGGATAGCCGCTTTCGTAGGCGCCAAAACCGCTGGTAATCGTAATACGGTTCTTGTTGTTCCATTATCTAAAGCCTCCTCCGTTAAGGCATTTGAGAACACCGCTAAAAACATACGATCTAACCCAATAGACGTTTCAACTACATAAGGCACATAGCTTTCATTGATTTCATTATCAAAGTACTGCAATTTTTTCCCTGAGTGTTTTTCATGACTCCCTAGATCAAAATTAGTACGAGAATGTATTCCTTCCAACTCTTTAAATCCGAATGGAAATTTAAATTCAATATCCGCTGCTGCGTCCGCGTAATGTGCCAATTTTTCATGATCATGAAAACGATAATTATCTTCTCCCATCCCTAAGGACAAGTGCCATTTCATGCGATTTTCCTTCCACTTTTCATACCATTCTTTTTGTGAACCAGGACGAATAAAAAATTGCATTTCCATTTGTTCAAACTCTCTTTGGCGAAAAATAAACTGACGGGCTACAATCTCATTTCGAAACGCTTTTCCAACCTGAGCGATTCCAAATGGAATTTTCATACGCCCTGTTTTTTGAACGTTAAGAAAATTTACAAATATCCCTTGTGCGGTTTCAGGACGCAGGTATAAATCCATAGCACTATCTGCGGAAGCTCCTAGTTTGGTGCCAAACATAAGATTGAACTGTTTTACTTCCGTCCAATTTCTAGAGCCAGAAACTGGGCAGGCTATTTCCAATTCTTCGATTAAGTTCTTTACATCTACTAAATCCTCATTTTCTAAAGATTTACCTAATCGTTTCAAAATGCTAGTTGCTTTTTCCTGATAATCTAATACCCGATTATTGGTAGCTAAAAATTGTTTCTTATCAAATTGTGCTCCAAAACGTTTAGCTGCTTTGTTTACTTCTTTATCAATTTTTGCTTCAATCTTAGCCACATGATCTTCTACCAACACATCAGCTCGATATCTTTTCTTAGAATCTTTGTTGTCGATTAGGGGGTCATTAAAAGCATCTACATGTCCTGAAGCTTTCCAGGTAGTAGGATGCATAAATATTGCAGCATCAATGCCTACAATATTATCATTCATTTGCACCATCGCCTTCCACCAATATTCTCGGATATTCTTTTTAAGCTCTGCTCCATTTTGAGCATAGTCGTATACCGCGCTTAAACCATCATATATTTCACTAGATTGAAAGACATACCCGTACTCCTTAGCATGGGAAATTACTTTCTTAAAGTCATTTTCTTGATTTGCCATGCCGCAAAAATAGAATTTTACCCAAAAAGGAGTGCTTTATTTTAGTTGAAATTCTATAGTAGTAAGTAATTTTTCGTTTTCGAAAACATTTAGTGTGTGAATCCCTTCTTGTAAGCTACCAATAGGTACTGAAATAAAATCACAAACGTTAAGTTCTTTTCCTTCAAAAATGAGCTCTACTTTTTTGCTGTAGGTATTTCCGTTGACATTTACGGTATTGGAATTATCTTCTATAATGCTCATGTTTGGTCCTAAAAATTGATAGTAAAGCACCTTCTCCTCACGCACTATATTGGGATTTCCTACTATAGTAACACATCCTCTCAATACTTCAATTGTGGAAGCCTTATTAGTTCGAACAGGTTTTCCGTTACTTTTTAGTCTAAAACCATTTCCTTCCGCATTGTTGAGCTTTAAGTAGCTCTTAATACGAAGTTCGTTGCTGAGTTCTTTATTTATTTTTCGTTGCAATGCTTCCTGAGCGGCAAGCGTATTACTTTTTCCTTCCAGTTCTTTTATTTGCTTTTGGGTATCCTCATATTTATCTGCTAAAAGACTGTTATTATATTTAAGGAAATTATTCTTCAGCTTAAGACTATCAAAACTGGCTTGAAGCTGTCGTAATTCTTTTTTAAATTCTCGAAGTTTTCCGATGGTAAAATTCAAGCGCCCAACAGAATCCATTAATTGTTGTACATTATAACGTGCATCCTGGAGTTCTATCTCATTTACCTCATCCAGAGCAGATAGTCGATCTACCTCTGTTTTCATCAAAGTAATATCTTTAACTAACAGCTCTTTCTCTTGTTCCAAAAAATTAATCTGATTCTTAGATTGTGCATAACTATAATAAAAGGCGATTAAGATGCCAATAATTACAGCAACAAAGGCCGCAAAAATTATTTTATAGTTGAATTTAGTATCTTGAGCATTCATCTACAAGCAGGTTAATTATCTGGTTTAGTGATCTAAGATTTGATGTATTCTAAGCTTTCAAATATACTAAATGATATCAACAACATCCTACTACCTAGGGTGTGTTTTGGATGTAATACACATTTGTATAAAGGTGAACGATTAATCTGTACCGTTTGTCGAAACCAATTACCACTCACCGAGTATAATTATAACGATGAAAATGCCGTGGATCGCATTTTTTATGGAAGAATCTCGATAAAAAAAGCAAGTTCCTTCCTTTTTTTTACAAAAAATGGAATTGTAAAGAATCTTATTCATCAATTAAAATATAAAAACAGACAAGAAATAGGAATCTTTTTAGGGGATTGGTATGGACAAGTTTTAAGAGAAGATATTGCTTTAAAAACTATTGATTTTGTAATCCCAGTGCCGTTGCACAAGCGAAAGCTAAAACTCCGCGGTTATAATCAAGTTACTACATTTGCGCGTCAATTGGCAGAGCATCTAGAGGCAACATACGAGGACACCATTCTTCAAAAGACCATACATACCAAGACGCAAACACACAAAAATAGGCTTAAAAGGTCGCAAACTAAGTCGGATGCCTATCGTGTTACCAATAGAAGTACACTAAAACATAAAACAGTTCTATTGGTTGACGATATCGTAACTACAGGGTCAACCCTGGAGGCTTGCGCTGATGCAATGAACGATATCCCCGGAATTTCTATTTATATTGCTACAATGGCAGTTGCGCTTTAATTTTACCATTCCTCAAATTAGTTGTTTCTTTGTATTATAGACTTATTTAATGCGCTTCATCAAATCTTTTTTAAGCCTTCTCTTTATATGTTTTTTACTAATCGCGTTGGTACAATGCGGTCGACCAGGAACGCCTTCAGGTGGCCCCAAAGACGTTACTCCTCCTGAACTTATTCGTGCTGTTCCAGATAATATGTCTGTAAACTTTGATGCTAAAAAAATTCGTTTGTATTTTGATGAATATATTAAGCTTCAGGACATTCAAAGTCAACTAATCGTATCTCCACCGCTAAAATACCCTCCGCAAATAACACCACAGGGGGGAGCGAGCAAGTTTATCGATATCATTCTTAAAGATACGCTCAAAGAAAACACCACATACACCTTCAATTTTGGACAAAGTATTATTGATAATAATGAAGGAAATCCAAATAGTTTTTTAACCTACACTTTTTCGACAGGAACCTATATTGATTCTTTGGAAGTGTTCGGGGTTGTAAAAGATGCTTTTAAAAGGAATCCAGAGACTTTTATAAGTATTTTACTTTATGAAATAGACAGTACTTATACCGATTCTACGGTTTATCAAAAGCCTCCAAATTATATTACCAATACTTTAGATAGTCTTAAAGTCTTTCGGCTTCAGAATTTAAAAGAAGGGAACTATGCCATATTTGGAATTAAAGATCTTGCAAAAAACAATGTTTTTGATCAGAATGGAGATAAAATAGCATTTTTAAAGGATACCATTACCCTTCCGACAGATGAGATTTATGAGCTTACTCTTTTTAAGGAAGTGCCTGATTACAATGCTTCGATTCCCAGTTTTGCTGCGAACAATAGGATTTTATTTGGATATCAAGGGGAGTACGACAGTATTAAAATTAATACGCTAACTCAATTACCAGACAGTGTGCGCACGCTTATAACTAAAGAACCTGAAAAAGACACTCTTAATTATTGGATAACTCCGTTTGAAGCAGATTCCTTGGTTTTTAGAATGTCCAATTCCAAATTTAAGGTAGTGGACACTTTCACCGTAAAGCCTCGTAAGCTGGAGATAGATTCTTTAATCTTAACGGCAAGTCATAGAGGGTCTATAGGTTTTAAGGACGAGTTTCATATTGCTGCGAATACTCCTATTACTGCAGTTGATTCTCTTAAATTTATGCTCATTAATAAGGATTCTTTGGAGCAACCTTTTAAAATCGAACACGATACCTTGGGAAATAAAGTGAATATTGACTTTGACCTGGAACCTAATGAATCCTATAATCTTACAGTATTACCAGGGGCAATCTCTGACTTTTTCAAAGTGGAAAACGACACATTAAACTATCGTTTAAGCACGGGAAGTTATGTTGATTATGGGGATTTTGATTTAACCTTAAGAGGTAATATAACGTACCCTATTATTGTTCAACTCACCAATCAATCTGAGGAAGTGGTTCGGGAAATCTATGCAACTAGCCCGCAACTATTTAGCTTTAGGCATTTACGACCCGGGACGTATTATACCCGCATTATTTTTGATGAGAACGAAAATAAAAAATGGGATTCGGGAAGTTATTTAAAAAGGTTACAACCCGAAAAAGTTGTTTATATCCCTAAAATCCTAGATATGCGGGCGAATTGGGAGGAAAAATTTGAATTCATCTTTTCAGAGTAAACATATCACGATCTTCTAAAAATTGTAGTTTACGCCGCGTTTCTTGAATATGTTTTTTATCTAGAGTAGCATAAATTACAGTTTCCTCATCTGAAAATGCCATTTGCGATCCTAGACTATCATAAACTGCAGAATGCCCGCAGTATTGATGACCATTATTATCTGTACCAACTCTATTTACACCGATACTATAGGCCATATTTTCAATGGCGCGCGCCTTTAATAATGCATCCCAAGCTCCAATTCGTGGTTTTGGCCAATTTGCAACGTATATTACCACATCATAATCTTCAACGTTTCTTGCCCATACCGGAAATCTAAGGTCATAACATATTAACGGGCATATCTTAAAGCCTCTAAAAGTCTCTATAAGTCTGGAATCTCCTGCTTTATATACTAAATTTTCCCCAGCCAATGTAAAGGTATGTCGTTTGTTATAATAGGATGTGTCTGCTTGTGGTTTAGCAAAAAATAATCGATTAAAGTAATTATCCGTTTCAAAATAAGATACACTTCCTATAATAGCAGCATTTTTTTCGGTTGCTTTAACCTTCATCCATTCCTTTGTTATTAATCCTTCACTCTTATCCATATGTTCTGGATTCATTGTAAATCCTGACGTAAACATTTCGGGTAAAATAATCAAGTCACTGTCGATGGCAACTCCATCAATTATTTGGTTAAAACGTTCTCGATTTTCTATGGGGTTTTCCCATGTTAAGGAAGATTGTACTAAAGCTATTTTTAAAGTTTCGCTCATTTTTAATTAAACGTTAATGTCTGTGTTGGTTTAAAATCATGTCTTATCGATTATTAAACAGTACTTATCGAGGTCTAGATATAGTAAACAAATTTCCTGAAGTCTTTATATTATTTACCCTCCAAAATATGAATAAGTTCTGGGTTGCCTTGCATTTTTGCATGATCTAACGCTGTATTACCTCTAGCATCCATTGCACTAGCATTTGCCTGATGCGCAACCAGCACTTTTACAATTTCAACATGATTAAAGGTTGTAGCATAGATTAAGCAGGTGCCTCCCATGGAGTTACTTTCATTGATATTCGCTCCAAGTTGGATTAACTTTTCCGCTATGGCAGTAAATCCTTTAAAACATACGCCCATCAACGCAGTATTTCCTGAGGCGTCTTTTTCATCTATTTTAGCTCCTTTTTCCAATAAAAAATCTACTATCGGTCCATGATCATAATACGAAGCTAAAATCAAAGGGGTAGAACCTCTTGCATCTCGGGTAGCTATCAAATTAGGCTCCTCCATAAGCAATTGCGCCACACCTTCTTTATTGCCATTTCGGATTTCATTAAAAAAGTCGTTTTTTTTGTTTTCCATCTATCACTATTTAAAACAAGAATTTTTGTCATCTGTTTCCTTAGATGCCCACTTACGTTGCTAAAATAAAATTATTGCTATCTATACAAATTTGTCTGTTCCTCAGTATTACAACCCTAAAGATAAAAAAAGCTTTGTTGTTTTTATAAGTGAATTATATTAAACCATAATTAAATAATCAATTTTATTTATGACGTGTTTAATCTTTAAAGTAAGTGTTCATTTTTAATCCTAGTCTATAACATAATTCGTCAATGAAAAACCATTTATACGATTTATACGTATATCTCTATAACACATTCAATTTACTAACACACTTATAATTATGAAAAAAATTATTTTACCCTTATTCGTATTGGTACTTGTAAGTTTTACTACAGATACAAAACTTACCGATGAAGAACGCGCTTTTGCTATTGAAGAAATGTCTAATTCTAGAGATCATTTAGCAAACGTTGTAGAAGGTTTGAGTGAAGCTCAACTTAATTTTAAAAGCACTCCAGAAGCTTGGTCGATTGCTGAATGTGTAGAACACATTACCATTTCTGAAAACACCATTTTTGGTATGATGGAAGGTACCTTAAAAACCGATGCAGATCCAGCCAAACGTGCTGATGTTAAAATGACGGATACTCAGTTGTTGGGAATAATTAAAGATCGTTCTAACAGAGTTAAAACTTCGGAACCTTTTGAACCAACAGGAAAGTATGGATCTTACGAGGATACATTAAAAGCATTTATGGACAAAAGAACATCGAACTTATCTTACATAAAAGATACGAATGATGATTTAAGAAATCGCTATGGCCAATTACCTTTTGGCACTGTTGATGCCTACCAAATCGTTTTGTTTATGTCTGGACATACAGAACGCCATGTGAAGCAGATGGAAGAAATAAAGGCTAACGAAAATTTCCCCACTGAGTAAGCATTATTATTTATTTCTTTCCAGTATAAAGACGATCACCAATTAAAGGTGGTCGTTTTTTATTTTCCATTGTTTTGTTAAAATTGGCTATCCTTATTTTCTATTTTGATAAAATGTTACTTTTATATAAAATATTTCATGGACTATTTAGCCGAAACATATTTCTTTGATTTTAATGCTCCAGAGATTCAAGAACTGATTGAGGAATTTAAGGTTGTAACACTATCACCAAAAGAAAAAGCTATTGGATTATATCTAAAAATAAGGGATGGCTGGCGTTATAATCCTTATGAAATAAGTTTTTCAAAAGTAAATTACCGTGCAAGTTATGTTGCAACAAAAGCAACCGGACACTGTATCGACAAATCTATTCTTCTTATTGCAGGTTTACGAGGTCTTCAAATACCTGCTCGTATACATCTTGCTAAAGTAAAAAACCATATTGGAGTTGAGCGTTTAACAGAAAAGTTTGGAACCAATGAATTAACGCCTCATGGGATGGTAAATGTTTTATTGAACGGGAAGTGGCTTAAACTATCCCCAGCATTTAATATTGCTTTATGTCGTATGTGCAATGTTGCACCCCTAGATTTTGACGGTGAAAATGACTCGGTCTTTCAAGAGTTTAATGCGGAGGGACAACTCTTCATGGAATACTTAGAAGACTATGGCCATTTTAAAGATGTTCCTTTTGAATTCATTAAGGAGAACGCTCAAATGCACTATCCCCATATTTTTAAGGCAAATAAGGGTGCTACCGAATTTAATTTATAGCAAATACTTTAATTTCGTTCTCCGGGCGTATAATTCTCGGGAGCATTTTGGGGTTCATTTATGGTTCCAGCTTCGCCACTATCATTGTAAATTTCCCATTCTTCAAAAGTATAGCTTGAATTTCCCATATTAATTTGAGGTATTCGTAAGGCGCGACCGTCTTCGAATTCATGATTTGTTCCGGAACCATCTTCTCCAATAACACCAAAAATATCTATTACTGTTCCAAAAGGATCTAATAACACAAGAGTATCATCTCCGTTAGAATCTGCGGGTCCGTTTGTTGAGGCCGCAATATCTGGAGAGAAACCATATACCTGTTCAAACTCTGATGCATTAGGAGCAATTACTAGTGTCTTCATCGAATCTATATGATAACCTGATAATTCTATGGTTGCGCTAATTGAGGTATTTGCATTAGTATACCTTACCAATTTCCATCCATTAAGAGAGAGTGGTGTTATATCAGAATTATAAAGTTCTACAAAACGTGCTCCCCTATTGTTGTCAGGATCCGCTAATTCTGAAATAAAAATCATAGAAGAGGTCATCGTATCGGGGACATTAATACAACGTTCCTGTTGTATATTAATATCATTTTGATCTCTTATCACCAGCTGAAAATTACTATTCTCTCTAAGAAGAATTCCAGAAATACTGCCATTGCCATCTGGTAATAATGCTCCTTGAAAATCTGAAAATCCACTATTAAGCATTACTATGGTATTTCCATTACAATCTATAAGCGTTCGTTCTGTTCTTTCTTTTATAGCCGCAAAAGGAAGCCCAATTTCTTCCATGATAACTTCAACACTATCAACACGTATTAATGTGCTTATCAAAGCATCATTTAAATCGGAGACTTTTGTCAATGTTCCAGAAATTGACGAGATAGTGCCATCCGTTCGAATAAGGTGTTGTTCAATTTGCGTTGCGGGCAATCTACCAACTACTAGGTTTCCAAAGGCACTAAACGCTCCGCCAATTTTAAATACTCCTCTACTTTTTCCTAAATAGAGTCCTTTAAGTTTAACTATAATCTTACTTCCTATTGGATAAAAAAGGTGATTATCGCGTAAATCTATTTCAATTTGAAATCCGGCAGTGGGGTCTGTAATTTTGTCTTGAATGTGTAACGTATTAAAGAAATTACCTGCTCGATCCGAAGAAACCACAAAACCTTCAATAATTAAATCTTCCTGAATCTGCACAGTTTGATCAACATAAAGATTTTTAACTGCAAAGAAGGAAGTATTGGCTGTTATATTATCCGTTGAAATATCAGGTGGGATGTCAAACGTATTATTTTTCACACACCCTAAATTACAGGTAATACAAATCAGTAAAATTTGAAGATGTTTCAGAATATTATTACTTCCTTGTTTCACTGCTTTCTATTTAAAAGTTTATTGCTAGATTGATAAAGTAAGTACGTCCACGGCCATACCAAAACTTAGGGCCAAAAGTGGGATTTCCACTTAAATTATCTTGCGCTAGTTCTCCAAAATTTCCATTTCTGCTCTGCTCGAAACCTCCGGTTTTAAAATTTATATTAAGGGCATTTGAAACACTTACAAAAGCGCTAATGTACTTTCCAGAAACCCGCCAAGATTTTCCACCAACAAAGTTCAACACATAAAAATCATCTAACCGCAATTGTTGTAAAAGCATATTTACGGCTGCATCAGTTGCTTCTGGGAAGCGAAGCCCGGTTTCGGGGTTTAAAAAGAAACTTTGTGTTCGCGTAATGCTCGAGATATTGATATAATTGTCTCCTAAATAATTAATGGTAGTTCCCAGCCACCAATAGTTTGGGTCACGATACTCAATGCCTAGGGAGTATGCGGTTTGAGGTCCCTGACCCAATCGGTATCCTCTAAGGTTTGCGGAGCCTAAATCTATATTACCCTCAACATTGATTAACTCTTCTTCATTTCCAGCCGTGTCAAAGTTGATGGTTACATTTGGATTATTCGCATAAGAATAATTCCCCCAAGCCCCTGCACCGATAAATTTTACAGTTGGTGACAATTGGTATTCCAACCCAATCTCTATACCATAATGCCGCTTACTCAAATTTGAAATAACCTCTTGAACAAAATCAGATCCAACTCCAGATTCAACAAAGAAAAAATTCACATCTGTACTTTTGTCAAATTGGGAATAGTATGTTGAAAATCTACCTTTTAAATTGGGTAATCGTAAAAAATAATTACCTTCTGCACCTAGTACCTTTTCGTTGGTAATTTTCGGTACCACTTGGTTATTTTCTCTTGGATTAATAAAAGTATTTTGAAGCGTTGGAGGTTTAGTTGTATGCAGTGCATTTATGGCTAACCAATGTCTCCCGTTAACTTTATAAAGGAGTCCAGCTTTAATACCCAAGTTGCTAAATTTCACCTGTGGGCTATTGCCTATAGAGCCTTCCGTAAATCTGTCATTTTTGAAGCGCCCTTTTCTTTGATACGCAGTTTGTCCATAGGTGATAGATGCAGATCCGCTCCAATTTTTATGGGAAAAACGAACCTGAGAAAAACCATGGGTTTGAATTGCTTTTATATTATAGTTATAGTTGAATATAGCACCCGTTCCTTTTTGAAGAATTCCCTCTAAATCGTTTCGAGTATTCGAAAAAGTGTCGATATCCTCATGAAATTCCGCGCCCAGCAGGTCCTTTATTTTAGCATAGTTGTCGGAGTTTAATAGTTGATTCGAAATCCCAAAATCTATATTCATCCAATCATTCAATTTTAAATTTCCGGTTAGATTAAATGAGATTTGATTATCTGCAATAATATCATCATACAATACATAGGCAGCTTTGCCTCCATTGGAAGCGTTAGCATTGTAAAAACGTCTCCATGAAAGTTGAGGGTTTGCTAAAAAACCTGCTTCCGCTTGATTGGCGCCAATAAAATTTGCACCTAGCGGACTATTTATATAAAAACTAGGAAGGTATCTATAGTATACAGGATCTGGATTAGGGGCATCGAAAAACCCCAGTCTGCTTCTACTTCGTTTCCCAAACTGATAGGCCGCTCCTAGACTGAGGTCAAATTTTTCGCTATTGTAAAAATAATTGAGCAATACGATAGGCTCTTGGATTTTCTGTTCTCTAGCATTTCGTCTTGTACCATTTTGATCGCCCCAATAGGGATTGTATTGTCTTCCAACGAGTTCAAATACTTCTGTAGTTAATGGAGCGGAACGCCCTCGACGATTTGAAGCCAATATTGTGGTAAGGGTAACACTATGCTTATCCTTAAATTGATATTCTAATGCTCCATAACCAGAATATGCATCATACAAAGTACCATCAACGTACCCCTGAGAAGCCCACCTTCTGGAAGCGGAAAAAGTATAGGATATACCATTTGTGTTTTGAATTGTACGTGTAGCCATGAGTCTACCACTATATGTCCTGTTAGAAGCAGATGATGACAAACGAGTTCCTGGTCGCATTTGCGAAGGCCTCAAATTAATATTTATAGCTCCAAGAACTTTCCCAAAAGTAGTGGTTGAAGATGCTAGTCCATAGCTTCGTTCCTGATTACGACTAATATCATTTAAACCTCCCCAGTTATTCCATTGAGGTCGCCCATCTAAAAATTTATTCATAACAATACCATTAAGAGTTACCATGGTGGAATTGGCGTCATATCCCCGAACTCTAAAAAACCCAACCCCTAAATCAAAAGTCGCTTTGCGCAAAAACACATCTCCTGACGCTTGAAGTAATCCCTGTTCAGAATTACTGTTATTGGAATCTGATAATGCGACATTGGCTAAATTAATAGGGTCATCAGGGAATGTTTTTAATGTTTCCCTTTGTGCAGTTGTTGTCTTAATTAGTATCAAAAAAAATACTAAAATGATACGATTTTGCATTGCTCTTTTCAAAATTGAAGTGGTGAATATAAAAAATATATAGAATATATTCTATATATTTAGAAAATAAAACTAAATTCATGTATCATATTTATAAAAACCTTCTCCTCCTACTAAGCTGCTTATTGCCGGCATCTCTTATCTATGCCATGCAACCCGCTAATCACTATCAAGTTAGAACCGTTGCTTTTTATAATGTTGAAAACCTATTTGATTGTACCGATGACGTGGCGACACGAGATGACGATCGAACCCCAAACGGAAAAGATCAATGGACCGAGCCTCGCTATCAATTAAAGCTTGAACATATTGCACAAGTACTTTCTCAAATTGGAACTTCGGTTACTGGGAGTGCTCCTGACTTTATTGGGCTTTGTGAAATAGAAAATAGAGCGGTTTTAAAAGATCTTATTAAAAATGATAAATTACTACCTTTCGATTACGGTATTATTCATTTAGACTCTCCTGATGAACGCGGTATTGATGTTGCGTTGTTGTATAAGAAATCTGTATTTATTCCTTCGGATTTTAAAAGCCATCGGCTGCTATTATTTAATGCTGAAGGATATCGTGATTTCACAAGAGATCAACTCGTAGTCACAGGTTTCCTAGATGGTGAAAAAATCTCCCTAATCATAAATCACTGGCCTTCTCGTAGCGGAGGAGTTACTAAAAGTTCGATTCTCCGCATAACGGCTGCGCAACTTAACAAAAAGATTATTGATTCGCTTATGCAATGGGATTCTACTGCTAAAATTATCAGCATGGGTGACCTTAATGATAATCCAAAGGATCCCAGCCTAAAAAGAGTGTTGCATACTACACTTAAGCCACAATCTACTGACACTTTTCATTTATTCAATCCTATGGAACATCTCTTTAAAAAAGGAGTGGGCTCCTTAGCGTATAGAGATCAATGGCACTTATTCGATCAAATTTTGGTGAATAATAATCTCATCCCATCTCAAACACAAGGATATCGCTTATGGAAAGTGCGGGTTTTCGCGCCTAAATTTCTTATCACTAGCAAAGGAAGATATAAAGGATATCCCTTTCGAACTTATGCAGGAGGCACTTATACAGGGGGTTATAGTGATCATTTTCCCGTTTATGCTTTTCTTATACGGGAAATACCTTCCGATTAAAACAATTTAATTTATCCCAGCCATTGTCCCCAAGGAATTCTGCTCATAATTAATAAAAGTCCTAAACCATAAAAAATAGCAATACGCTTAAATTTGGTTTTAGCTTCCATTACCTTTTTATGCTTAGACCAACCGATTGTAATAAGTACAATAGCGATAATGTTTATAAACGGATGCTCTACTGCTAACAAGCGTGCTGCTGATGTTAGCCCACCCATACCAAATTCCTGAATGGCATTCATTCCGCTTGGCGAAACGAAATAGAGTATTAATCCAATTAACAATTGAATATGCGACAAAATAAGTGCAAATAAACTTAGTCGTAAATCCTTTTGAAGTGTGAAAATTTTATTCTGTGCTAGCCCTAAAATAGCGTTTGCAACTGCCAAGAAAAGCACTGCAAGTACCACATAGCCCATATAAGAATGAAGCGTTTGAATAGTTTCGTACATCGTTAGTTTTTTTGTTTTCTAAAAGTAATGATTTTTAATCATAAAAAAGCCCCGCCTCTTTAAACAAGAAGCGGGGCTTTTAACAATATAAATGGTTGATTAGTTGAAAATATAACGCAAACCTAATTGTGCTTGCCATCTAGATGATTGTAATCCAGAATCATCCAATTCTACAATATTAGGAGTTCCGTCATCTCTAACAACTGCATTGTTTACAGAGAATACTGGATCTGGGCCAGCTACCACGGTTGTTAACGGGCTTACTTCATTTCTAATAAATCTTCTCTGACCCCAATCGCTATTGATAAGATTAGTGAAATTAAAGATATCTGCAGAAAATTGTAGAGTGTGTTTCGTGCCACCAGTAGTAATTGAAAAGTCCTGAAGGAATTTTAAATCTACAATATGACTCCATGGTCCTCTAGCACCATTTCGTTCTGCATATTCTCCCCTTCGCTCTCTTAAGTATCCACTGCTTTCGATAAAGGTATTTAATCGTTGCCATTGCTCCGCTTGTTCAGCCTGATCTCCTGTTAAGGCAATCTCAGCTGGATTTGCCGGGATATAAATTAAAGCATTATCTCTAGAGTCGTCATTTAACAAATCACGTCCCTCATTATAAGTGAAACTGTATGGTTGTCCTTGTAATCCTTCGTAGAAGAATCCTAAGGTTGTTTTTACATTGTCACTCCACTTATACTCATAACTTACATTACCAGAGAATCTGCTTCCTAAAGCAAAGTCAGATCGTGTAACTGGTAAATCAGAGTTCTTACCATTTACGGTCTGAATATTTCTCCATTGCGAGCTATTCTGAGAAGAGGTTCCGTCAAATATTTTTCTTGACTCTCCAAAAGTATACGATACCTGACCTGCAAAACCGTTTTCAAAAGGCTTTCTTAGTGTAAAAGTAGCGTTATAAGCATAACCTTCATTCGTGTTAGAAAGCAAGATAATCCTTCCGTACGTATCGTCAATCTCATCTCCTCTATCATAGATAGGTCGTGTATCCGCGCCATTTACAAAATCTACTGGATCTCTTAAGTTTAAGTTTTCGTAGAAAACATCACTTATCGTTTCTGTGTATAAGAAATCTCCAGAAGCAACTAGATTCCAAATAGGTAATTTTTGATCCACAGCAACATTATATTTTGTAACCTGTGGTAACTTAAAGTTTGGAGAGATTAAATCAATATTACCTCCTAAACCACCAGTACCTGGTAGTGGATCTGCAAACTGATTGTTTACATCGGCAACAAAAGGTTGTCCAAACTCGAAGTTAAATCCTCCGGTTACCCCATTGTTGTTATAAGTACCTCCTGGCCATACTGCTGGCAAACGAGACGTGAATATCCCGATTCCACCACGTACTTGAGTTGTTCTGTTTCCAAAAACATCCCAATTAAAACCGAATCTTGGTGCAATATGTGCAGAAGCATTAATAGCTCTTCCTACTGTAGCATCCTGAAGGTCTTTCCCGGCAGCTTCCAATAGTGGAATTGTTCTTGTATTGAAATCGTCATTTACAGTACCATCTTCAAAATAAGGAATATCCACACGTAACCCAATAGTAGCCTTAAAACGATCTGAAATTTGAATATCGTCCTGAACGTAGAATCCTACTTGAGTACTATTGAAATCCGCAGAACCATCAGAAGCATCTCCTACAGCTCCATCACCTATTAAGGAATACCCACGTTGGAAAACATCAGCGTCCTGACCTGTTAAGAACTGATTTAAACCTGACGAAATTAGGTTTCCTGCATCATCAAATTGATCTTCGAAAGTGTAATCTCCAAAGTTAAAGGCAAAGAATAAGTTTTTCACCTTTACAAATTCCAGTTGTGTTCCTAAAGTGAAAGTGTGCTTCCCAGCATAAATCTCGAAATTATCAGTAATTGTAAATACATCTTGATCAAGTAAGTTTGCCGTAGAAAACGGTTCCGCACCAAAAGAAATGGTTCCTCCACCATCTTGAATATCTACTGTTGGAAAAGGACTTCCCGCAGGGTCTCTATCATCACGAACTCTGGTATATCCTAAAATAATACTGTTCGAAAATTTATTTCCCAATCTAGAATTAAATTCTAAAGCGGTAGAATTTGTTGTGGTAATAAACTCTTCAGAACCATTGATAAAACCAATATTTCTATTTCCTGAATTTCTTGCTTCCAAATTCTCTCCACGTACATAACTATGACGTAATGAAAGGGTATTGTTAGCATCGACGTTCCAATCTAATTTTGCCGTAAGTTTATCACTTAATAAGGTTCTGGTGTTACTATCAAAGCCTCCAGTATCGTAACCGAAATTACTTTGAAGAAAGCTGCTTAAACCTTGAATATCTGCTAAAGAAGAACGTCCTGTGTAGTTACTGAAATTAAAGGGTTGTGGAGTCTCATCATCCTGTCTTTCGTAATTTACAAAGAAGAATAATTTATCCTTTACAATAGGTCCGCCAATACGAACTCCATAAGTAAGTGCACTAAAATCCGCAACACGCTCTCTTGATTCTCCATCCCCTACTAAATCCGGAGGAGTTCTTCCCACAAGACTTTCATTTCTAACAAAACCATAAGCAGATCCTTCAAAACGGTTCGAACCTGAACGAGTAATCGCATTTACAGATCCCCCAGAGAAACCTGATTGTCGTACGTCAAAAGGAGCAATATTCACCTGAAAGGTTTCAATAGCATCTACCGAAAACGGGTTTACTCCTGTTTGTCCTCCATTTGTTCCTGAACCTGCCAGACCGAAGACATCATTGTTTACAGCTCCATCAATATAGATAGCGTTAAATCTGTTGTTTTGACCTGCTAAAGAAATAGAGAAACCATCGTTCCCCTCGGTAACCTGTGCCTGTGGTGTAAGCCGAACAAAGTCAGCAATAGAACGAGAGGCTGCAGGTATTGTGGCAATATCTCTTTTTGATATTGTTGTTTCCGTTCCTGTTTTATTGGAACTGAATACTCCAGACCCGACTGCTGTTATTACAACCTCATCTAAAGCTGTAGCGCTTTCGGCCATTTGTATATTAAACCTTGAAGTTTGTCCTAAAACTAAACTTACATTATCTCTTACCGTGTCGTTAAATCCAATATAAGAAAAGGTAATGGTGTACACACCACTAGCTCTCATATTCGAAATTCGGAAAAAGCCATCAAAATCTGTAGCAGCACCATATTTTGTGCCTGATGATTGGTGAACTGCTACAACACTGGCACCCGCTAGAGGCTCTCCATTGTTGTCTGTTACTTTACCACCGATGGAAGATGTGGTAACACCTTGTGCAAAAGTAATTGCCGAAAATAATAGTCCGACAATCAAGAGGTAGATTTTTTTCATACTCCTTATGTTTATTTGGTTCTTAATTCGCGGTACAAATGTGTTGCTTTTTTCACATCTAAGCATGCACATGAGTATTAACGAATCGTTAAATTAGTGTCTCCAAAAATAACATAAATTTTATAAAAAGTGTGTTGACAAACAATTAGATATAAAGAAATCTTAACAAATATGAAAATAGAAGTTTATTTCTTAAAATAATGTAAAAGTTGTAAAGTAGAACTGTCATGATCACTGATTTCGGAATTTTGAATATCTTCCAGTATTTTAGTAGCCAATTGTTTTCCCAATTCAACCCCCCATTGATCGTAACTATAGATGTTCCAAACCACTCCTTGCACAAATATTTTGTGCTCGTAAAGTGCAATTAAAGCTCCTAAACTCTTTGGGGTAAGTTTTTGAATCAGTAAAGTATTTGTTGGATTATTACCTTTAAAAACTTTAAAAGGGACTAATGTATTAATCTCTTTTTCGGACAATCCTTTCTTTTGAAGTTCCCCTTTAACCGTTTCAGCCCCTTTTCCGTTCATCAAGGCCTCTGTTTGTGCAAAGAAATTTGCCATAAGCTTCTCGTGATGATCGGTATCCTTATATAAGGAGGTTTTAAAGCCGATAAAATCCGTTGGAATTAATTTTGTTCCTTGATGTATTAATTGAAAAAAAGCATGCTGCGAATTGGTCCCCGGTTCTCCCCAAATGATAGTACCACTTTGATAGTTTATCGGGTTTCCATTCCTATCAACACTTTTGCCATTGCTTTCCATTATTCCCTGTTGCAGGTAAGCCGAAAAACGACTTAAGTATTGGCTATACGGTATTAGTGCTTCTGTTTCTGCTTTGTAGAAGTTATTATACCATATACTTAATAGGGCCAATAAAACTGGAATGTTTTCTTTTAAATCTGTTTCTTTAAAATGTACATCCATGCTATTGGCACCTTCTAGCAATCCTGAAAAATGGTCGTATCCCACTGCCAATGCAATAGACAATCCCACTGCACTCCATAGCGAAAATCTGCCTCCAACCCAATCCCACATCGGAAACACATTTTCTTTAGCAATCCCAAAAGCTTCAATTTTTTCGATATTCGTGGATACAGCTGCGAAGTGTGCTGCAATATCCTTTTGATCTGTGCCGTTTTGTGCTAAAAACCATTGCTTTATGGTAGTTGCATTGCTCAATGTTTCTTGTGTTGTAAATGTTTTGGAAACTACAACAAACAAGGTCGTTTCAGGGTTCAAATCCCTTATTACCTCTTGAACATGATCTCCGTCAACATTGCTTACAAAATGTACTTTTAAATGGTTTTTATAAAACTTTAAAGCTTCGGTAACCATAGCAGGACCCAAATCGGATCCGCCGATCCCAATATTGACCACATCTGTAAATGCTTTTCCAGTATATCCTTTTTTATCACCAGAAATAATCGCATCACTAAAACGCTTTATATGTTCACGAACTTTATAAACCTCAGGAACTACATTCACCCCATCAACGAGAACAGTATCCGTATCTTTTGCCCGTAAGGCAGTATGAAGAACGGCTCTTCCTTCCGTCTGATTAATTGTTGCTCCTCCAAAATACTGCTCTATTGCCGCATCTAGTTTTACTTCTTTTGCTAATTCTAAAAGCAAAGCAACCGTATCTTTATCAATTCTATTCTTGGAGTAGTCTACCAAAAAATCATTCCATTTTAGTGTAAATTTTGATGCCCGATTTGGATCTGCATCAAAAAGAGATTTTATGGATTCATGTTGGGTTTTTTCGAAATGAGATACCAGCTTTTTCCACGCTTGTGTCGTGGTTGGATCGATGTTGTGTAAAGCCATTTTATTAGTTGAGTGTTAGTAGTTTTTCTTCCGGGGCTTGGTAGAACTCAATACAATCTAATTGTTGCCTTTTTGGGCCAATGAAATCCATATAAGGTCCTACCAAACTTTCTTCCATAGGTTCTGCCGCAGGTAACTTTTCTCGGAATGGATCAACTTGTCTTCCATTTTTCCAAAAACGATAGCAGACATGTGGTCCACCCGTATTTCCAGTCATTCCAATCCAGCCTATAATATCTCCTTGACGAACATAGTCTCCTTTGCGAACGTTTTGTTTACGCATGTGCAAGTATTGGGTACTATAAGTGGCATTATGCCTAATTTTTACATACTTTCCATTTCCTCCTCTTCGCGTTGATTCGGTTACCGTACCATCTGCTGTTGCCATGATTGGCGTTCCTATAGGTGCAGCATAATCTGTTCCTTTATGCGGTCTAATCCTATTCCCATAGTATGCTATTCTTCTTTTCAAGTTATACCGCGAAGATATTCTACTGAAATTTACGGGAGCCCGTAAAAAAGCTCTTCGCAAGTTATTAGCCTCTTCATCGTAATATTCGGTGATACGTTTTACGGAATCGGTTTGGAAAGCAAAAGCATAGACAGGTGTTCCTTTATGTTCAAAATACGCTGCTTCTATAGGTTCTGCACCAGCATATATAGAATCATTGATAAAACGTTCTTTGTATATTACTTTAAATTTATCTCCTTTTTGAAGTCTAAAGAAGTCAATCGTCCACGCATAGATTTCAGATAAATTTGCGGTAACGTTATAATCGATACCCTGTGCTAAAATAGCCTCTGAGAGCGAGCTTTCTATTACACCCGATGCTTCACGTTCTACATATTTTACTGCCTTTCTGTCCTTATAGGCTGTAACGCTATCTCTAACATCAATAACCGTATAATTGATACGGTCGTTTTCATAAATAAAAATCTGCGCTGTTTCAGACGTGTCTTTAGATTTCAGAAGTGTGTAGGGTCTTCCCACCATGATTTTTCGAACATCAAAAGTATCGCGAAAATTCTGAGAAACCGCATATACTTTTTGATAGTCTACCTTATTTTTTAGCATTAACTCCCCAAAACTATCTCCACTTTTGACCGTATCTCTGCGTACTACAAAATTGTTCAAATCAAACCCAAACTCTATGTTTTGAGCAGCTTCTTCATTTATTTCAGATGTAACGACAGACTCAGCTGTTGATTTTTTTTCTTGACATGCGGTACATAAAACCAATGCCAAAACAATGCCCCAATACTTTTGCATTCTTGTTTTAACTTTTTTCTGGGTTAAAGATATGGTCTACCCATTGCTTTCCCCAATTTTTTAACTCTTCATTTGAATACAGTTTCGGAAAAAATACCACTTTTTGAAAGCTCGGTGGAAGGTACTGTTTCCAATTTGTACCCCCTGTAGCATCAACAGTAGCATTTTCCTTTCCTAAATACCTATATGCCGAACCCATATGCATTAACGGCCAATTTACATTTGCATTTACATCCAATTCTTTCAAAGCTTTTAACAATCTTTCATCTTGTTTTGCCGTGTCTGAAAGTTCTAAATACTTATGGTAAATGGTTTGATTTTGCACTTGCTTAGCAATACGCACTAACCTAGGAGTATAACGATATTCAAACTGTTTTAGTGTGAGCGTTTTCTCACCTGTACTTATATCTGTAGCTCCTTTTTTCCAATAAATATGTTCGTACAATACCTCAATGGCATCTTCGCTTGAAAATTGATCCCGCTCCGTATAGTGCACCAAATTTTCTAAGGGGGTTGCATAAATTTCAATCATTCGATATTGTGCAGACTGAAAACCGCTGGCGGGAAGTAATGCCATGCGGTATTGTAAAAATTGCTCCCGTTCCATTCCCTTAATCATTATACTAAAAGAAGATATTAACGCTTGATAGTAGCTATTTATGCGAGTAACCTTCTCAATAAAGAAATCCAATCGTTGGGATTTATCATCAACTATCTGTTTTTCCTCATGCAAAATGAGTTTAAAATAGAGTTCTGTAATTTGATGGTACATGATGAAGATTTCTTCATCGGGGAAATGTGTTCTGGGTACTTGAAGACTTAACAAGGTATCTAAATGAATATAATCCCAATACGTAAGATATCGCTGGTATAATAAGCCGTCAAGATAGGAGCTAAGATCTTGCCCCGAATCTTTATATTTTTCTTCAAGTTTTGCAACTTGAGCTTCAATATCCTTTTTTCCTTTCATTAAAGGATTTAGTCTATAATTATCTTAAACTGATTTTTCAGCCCATTATAACCATCTAAATCTGCTTTAATGGAACCTACTGCTAATTCCGCTTTAATTCGAATCGGAATTTTGTTCAGATCGTTCGAAACCCATAAAGAAAGGCTTTCTTGTTCCTTAAATACCCTACCTGATTGAACGTAAGGTCTAAACTTTAAGCACTCTACCTTTCCATACTTCGTTCTCAAAATCTGTTTTCCAAGATATTTGAGTTTAAATTTAAATATGCCATCATCATCGTAAAGCATATCCAATTCTATTGACTCTCCTTCTACCAATGCCTTAGGGTCATAACTATTCCTTAGGTAATAAAAAGCAGAAATTAAATCTTGAATCTCATTCTGGATGGTAAAGTTAAACTTTTTATTGACTTTCTTGTCGTTAAGAATAGCCATATCTTTTTCATAATCGAAGTTCACCTCGATATCTTTAGTATATCCGCCTTCGTTAGTTTTTCGTATAAATTTATAAGGCTTCCCTTCCTTTTTGCTAAAGTAACTTTCAAAAGTATCATCTACTTTAAAAAAAAGACTTGCAAAGCCTGCTGTTTTTCCTTTTCCCACAACATGGTATACTGGGACTCCTTTTATACTATCTGAATTTACCTGAAGTGTCGCATAACTTGCGTTGATAAAGCCATAATGCACTCTAAACTTTAACCATTCCCCTGGTTTGAAGGCAGTATTATTTTCTTGAGCCATCGCAACGATGCTCCAAAAAGCAAATAGAAAAAGATAAAATTGTTTCATCTTCAAGGATTAGTCGTAAAATTATTAAATACTTCGTTAACCATTTCAAGGTTTACTGTTATTTAAACAAAATTTATTCCAAAGTATTGTATAAAAAAAGCCCGGTTTGTTCAACCGGGCTTTCCTAAATAACCAACCAAACTTTAAATTATGAAAAACCAATACTTAAAGTTATAAGGGAACCACCCCTTAATGGTTACAAATTTAGAGCTTATCATCCTTTGAATATCACGTTTTAACCCTACTTTAACGTGCGTATTAACACTAATTAAGGGTTCTGGAATAGAATTGGGAAATTCTTAAGAAAAGCAAATATTAAAGCGTTCCTCGCGAAGCCTGTTCACGTTCAATAGCTTCGAATAATGCTTTAAAATTACCTTTCCCAAATGACTTTGCTCCTTTACGTTGAATAATTTCAATAAACATGGTGGGTCTATCTAACAGCGGTTTTGTGAAGATTTGAAGCAGATATCCTTCATCATCCCGATCAATTAAAATACCAAGTTCTTTGAGCGGTTCTAGATCTTCATCGATTTCTCCTACACGATCCAAAACGTCTTCGTAGTATATTGCTGGCACGGTTAAAAACTCCACCCCTCTATTTCTTAGTTGAGATACGGTTTCTATAATATTGTCTGTAGCCATCGCCATATGCTGCACTCCAGCACCGTTATAGAACTCAATATACTCTTCGATTTGAGATTTCTTACGTCCGTCCGCAGGCTCGTTTATCGGAAACTTTATACGGCCATTTCCATTGCTCATCACCTTGCTCATTAAGGCTGTATAATCCGTGGAAATATCTTTATCATCAAAAGATACTAATTGGGCAAATCCCATGACTTCTTCGTAAAATTTGCACCACTTTGTCATTTCATTCCAACCTACATTGCCAACAATATGGTCTACATATTTAAGACCAAGTTCTGCAGGTTTATAAAATGGATTCCACGCTTTGTAGCCCGGTAAAAAAACGCCTTTGTAATTGCTTCGTTCCACAAATATATGGACCGTTTCCCCATAGGTATGTATCCCTGAAAGTTTTACTTCTCCATCTTTATCCTCCAGTGAATAGGGTTTAAGATAAGATTCCGCACCTCGTTCGGTAGTCTCTGTATAACTTTTAGTAGCATCATCTACCCACAATGCTATTGCTTTGACACCATCACCATGTGCATCAATGTGTTTGTTAAGCTCTCCTCCTGATTTTAATGGAGAGGTAAGCACCAAACGAATCTTACCCTGCTGTATTACGTATGAGACTTTGTCCTTTAATCCTGTTTCTAATCCTGCATAAGCCAAGGGTTGAAATCCCCATGCTGACATGTAATAATATGCCGCCTGTTTAGCGTTTCCTACATATAGTTCTATGTAATCTGTTCCTAGTAAAGGTAGAAAATCCTGTGCTTCTAGGTTCTCTTTTGGTAATTGTAACGATGTTTTATCTGCTATTGCCATGATTTTAAATATGAATTGATTGTATGTATTATTTATTTAGAATTTCAAAGATTCTAAATCCCTACCACATCGCTCGAAGATGAGCGGTTATATCAATTCTTGAAGCAAGCATAACATTAAATTATACTGCAAATATCGTAATAATTAAATGATTTTAATAAACCTGTCTTTTAAAACCAATACCCTACACTAAAAAAGAAAAAGCCATCTCCGGTATCAGGCGACCAAGAATACTTTACTTGCACGGGGCCAACAAAGGATTCTAACCCGTACCCTATGGCAAATCCTGAAAAATCAGGTTCTGAAAACCATTCTCCTGTGCGAAAAATATCATCTTCAATATTAGCGAAGTTTGCTTCGAAAAGCGCATGATTTTTTTGTGCAAATTCGAAATCAAAACTTGCATAGGCCTTTACAAAACTATTTCCAGGAAGACTTAAAAAATCATATCCTAAAAAGGATTGAAAGTTGTTTACAAAGTCGTTCCCAAATCCTCCTAAAATGAAATCGAAAGATGTTACTCCAGAAGTTCCCAACTTAAACCCTCCTTCCGTTTCTATATTTAAAGATAGTTTGTCCAGTATGGGAAAAGCAGCCCCAATTTTAGCCTTGGCAATTGAAAATTCTTTAAAGTTGTTATTAAAGTCGGAGGAAAACAGGTACAAATGAAAATCTCCATCAAAAAATAGCCCTTTTGAAGGAAAATATCGATCATCATAGGTATCTAAGGTTAGCGTTCCATAGGCGCTATAAAAATTACTTCGCTCAAAAGATGTACGTTCATTTCTAGCATTATTGGGAATTAAGTTCGCATCATCGACTACAGAGTTCAATGTTCGGGTGCTGTATTGCAGGAACTTATGTTCCAACCCAAGACTAAATGCAAACTCTTCTTGAATTACGGTTTGAACATAAATCTGATTGGTAAAATCCGTAACATCAAGGTTTAATTGTCCAATATTAACGGCATTTTCAAAATCAAAATTTGAAGCTAATACATCAGTAGCAACTTCCATTTCAAAATCGGTAAAAGACGAGTTTACACCATAACTCCAGTACGTTCCTTTATCGACATAATATTGAAAATTATAACGAATATTATCCCCTAAAATAAAATCGAAAGAGGCTACATCATCGTTTTGAAGCACATTTTTTCGAGTTAGATTTATTAACGCCCCACTTTTATATAAATCATCATAATGTGCTCCAAGGCGTATAAAGTTTTTAACTGGATTTTCACTTAACTTTAGAATTAAACTCACTCCTTCGCTTGTAGACATTAATTCGTGTCGTATCGTTCTAAAATTTTCCGTAGCGGCAAGATTGTTAATTCCTTGATGGAGTTTATTAAAGGTAATCGTTTCTCCAATAGTGAATCTGAGTTTTCCCTTAATATATCCTCTGGTATACCTGTTGTTACCCATTAGTATTAACCTATCAACAGTAAGTGTATCTTGAATTACCATTGGAGGTTTTGCTTTGGTTTCATAAGCATCAGTCACAAGCGCTTTAATAGCATCCATTTTTTCACGTGCGGCAACTTCTCCACTTTGCACAATTTCAGGTCCCAAACCAAAATCGATTACAGAAAATTCGTCAATCGCAGGACGAATATATAAATCTGTCTGTTTGGTCTTTTCTTGCATATCGCGAACCGTGCGATAATTATTGATTTGCAGCAATATTTCGGTGGCAGACATTAAAGATTCTCGATTCGATAAATTATGCTGTACATCTACTCCTATTATAATATCCGCTCCCATAGCTTTTACTTCGGCTATTGGATAATTATTTACCACTCCACCATCAATCAAAATACGTCCTTCAATTTCTGAAGGTTCAAAAAGTGAAGGAAATGTTCCACTCGCTAAAATTGCTTCTGGCAAATACCCTCTGTTTAAAAGGATTTCCTCTCCACTTTCTACATCTGTTGCAATACAGAAAAAGGGTATCGGTAAATTGTTAAATTCTCTAGTGTCTCTAACATGGTACAGCAATTTTACCAAAAGATTATAAATATTTTGTCCTTTTGAAATTGCCGTAGGTATTGCGGGTTTAAAATCAATAAAAGGTAATGTAAGGGCATAGCGTTCCGAATCTTCTTTTTCATAAAAAGTCTTTGCGCTTCGCGGTACGTAGTCTTGAATTAATTGGGTAAAATTGGTAGCACTAAAAATAGAATCCAATTCCTTTCCAGAATAACCCGAAGCGTATAAAGCACCAATAATGGCACCCATACTTGTTCCTCCAATGTAATCTACTTTAACCCCTGCCTCATCCAAAACTTTAAGCGCACCAATATGTGCCAAACCCTTTGCTCCTCCTCCGCTGAGTACAAGTCCAATCTTTGGTCTTTCATTTGCAGCATTCTCTTGGGCAAGTCCGCCTTGACTAGCACCTAAAATTAAGAAAGCCCATAAAATAAGGTTACGAATATTGTGCATATTTTTCAATGAAAATTCTCGTATATTTTTTTTGCTTTTACCATTCCTACCATCTCAGCTAAATTTTCTATTGAAGCCTCCTTAATACGCTTTACGGATTTAAATTTTGCCAATAACTCTTCTGTTGTTTTTTCTCCAATACCTGAAATGCTTTCCAATTCAGAATTAATAGCTGCTTTACTTCTTTTATTCCTATGAAAAGTAATGCCAAAACGATGCGCTTCATTACGCAATTGTTGAATTATTTTTAAACTTTCCGATTTCTTATCTAAATACAATGGTATTGGGTCATCTGGAAAATAAATTTCTTCCAAGCGTTTTGCAATACCAATGATCGCAATCTTACCACGTAATCCCAGAACTTCAAGACTTTTCAATGCTGAAGATAATTGCCCTTTTCCGCCATCGATTACTATTAGCTGCGGCAAGGACTCGCCTTCTTGCAGTAGTCTCCGATATCGTCTGAAAACAACTTCTTCCATAGAAGCGAAATCGTCTGGCCCTTCAACTGTTTTTATATTAAAGTGCCGGTACATCTTTTTTGCTGGTTTTCCATCCTTAAAGACAACACAAGCTGCAACGGGATTACTTCCTTGCATATTAGAATTATCAAAGCATTCGATATGTCTAGGCTCTTCAGAAAGCCTTAAATCTTTCTGCATTTGCGCCATAATGCGTTTGCTATGGCGATCCGGATCGGTTATTTTGACTTGCTTAAAACGTTCCTGTCGGAAAAATCTAGCATTTCGTTCGGATAGCTCAACAATTCTTTTTTTATCCCCTAGCTTGGGAATTGTCATTTTGATTGTATCCCCCAAGGCAATCGGAAAAGGGAGGTATATTTCTTTGGATTGTGAATCAAACCGCTGTCGAATCTCAACAACTGCCAATTGCAATAATTCTTCATCGGTTTCCTGAAGTCTCTTTTTAATCTCCATGGTATGCGACCGAATGATTGATCCGTGCGAAAGTTGTAAAAAGTTCACATACGCGTAACTTTCATCGGATACTACTGAAAACACATCAACATTATTGATTTTAGGATTAACAATAGTTGATTTTACCTGATAATTTTCTAATACTTCAATTTTTTCTTTTAGTTGTTGTGCCTGCTCAAATTTCATTTCTGTAGCCTTCTGCTTCATTTCTCTTTTGAAGTAGTGCAAAGAACTTTTAAAATTTCCTTTTATTATCTGTCTAATATCATCGATCTGTCTGTGATATTCTTCCTCTTCCTGCAATCCTTCACAAGGCCCCTTGCAATTTCCTAAATGATACTCCAAGCATACTTTAAATTTCTTATTTGCAATTTTTTGCTCAGCTAAATCGTAATTACACGTTCTTAAAGGATAGACACTTTTTATAAGGTCTAAGAGTGTTTTTACCGTTTTCATACTTGTATATGGTCCATAATATTCGGATCCATCCTTTATTAACCTTCGTGTAGGGAATATTCTAGGAAAACGTTCATTCTTTATACAAATCCAGGGATAGGACTTATCATCTTTCAACAATACATTATATCTAGGCTGGTATTTTTTTATTAAATTATTTTCGAGAAGAAGTGCGTCGGACTCCGTTGGAACCACAATATGCTTTAGGCTCCGTATTTTTTTTACCATAACCCGAGTTTTTCCATACTCGTGATTTTTTGTAAAATAGGAAGTAACTCTTTTTTTTAAATTTTTGGCTTTTCCAACATAGAGAATCTTATCATCAGCATCATAAAACTGATATACTCCAGGGCTATGAGGTAGGGTACTTAATTGAACTTCAATGGAAACACCTGACATTAGATTTTGCTAATTTTATATAACTACTTTTAGCATTGGTAAAATACTATGTTTTTATGAAAGCACACAGTTTTTTTCCTTTTTTAACGTCGTTATTTGTATGCTACATTTATCAAAAAACAAGCATTTTTAATATTGCTTTTTTGCACTATGACGCGCTTTATTTTTTTTGAAATTGACATTTAAACATTCAAAAAAAAGATATAAACCCAAAAAAAGTGCGTTTTTTTCTCAAATTCGCAACCTTAAGGTATAAATTTTCTTAAAATGACGAGGTTGTTGTAAGTGAGCTCAGATTTTATCGAAACTACAAGCAATTGATTTACAGTATTTTATATTTTTTAGTTTAATTTTTTGTAAGGCTAAATTCATTAAAATGTTAAAAAATGGCTAAAAGTGTGCAGTTTATCGATAAAAAAGAACGTCTTGTAGGATATTGATTGATTTTTTCTTTATTTTTAACTCGACGAAATTCACAAAACATAAATGGAAAGTTATATTATCACTTTGGGCACTTATTTAATATTGATGCTCTTCTTTAAAATTTACGTTGCTGTTGCGGCCAAAGAATAATTTACTTTTTTAGAGTTCCCCTCAAAAAAAGTCTTGTAGTATTGCATGCTTAAAAAAGTATTACGATCAGACTATTCTAAGTTAAGAACAAAGCTCTCATCTTCTTCAATAGAAAAAAATAGTATAGCTATTGCTAACAATCTATTGGATCTCTCCATTTGGGATAAATCGTATTACCATTTATATTTATCTATTGTCGAAAAAAAAGAAGTAGATACTACATTTATACTCTCAATTCTTCAAGGGAAAGACAAGAATGTTGTGCTCCCTAAAATGCTTGATCACCAAACACTACAACATTATCTTTTAACCGACGATACTCTGCTCAAAAAAAACAGCTGGAACGTTCCTGAACCTGTATCGGGAATAGAAGTTCCTACTACTATGATCGATGTTGTATTTATTCCGCTATTGGCATTTGACCTAAAAGGAAATCGTATAGGTTACGGGAAAGGGTTTTACGATCGCTTTCTTTCTACTTGTAGATCAGATACCGTTAAAGTTGGATTGTCATTCTTTGAAGCTGTAGATCGTATTACTGACATTTCAACACACGATATCACCTTAGATTATTGTGTCACTCCTTTTAAAACTTATGCCTTTTAGGTTAGGCTTCTGTTTTTGCAAAGGCTTTTTTATTGAATACTATTAAAATTCCTACCCCAATACTAATTGCGCTATCCGCAACGTTAAAAACAGGATCGAAAAAACTAAATGTCTTTCCTCCAAAATAGGGTACCCAACTCGGCCACGATGTACTAATTATAGGGAAATGCAGCATATCCACAACTTTACCATAAAACAAACTTCCATAAGGATCTGAAGAAAATAAGGTGGCAACCTGACCGTTACTATGGTCAAAAATTGCTCCATAAAAAACAGAATCAATAATATTTCCGAAAGCTCCAGCAAAAATTAGTGATACCGCTATCACAAGCGTTCTCGATGTTTTCTTTTTAATAGCATCAAAAAGCCAATACCCTATCCCAGCGATCGCAAATAATCGAAATAAGGTTAAAAAAAGTTTTCCGGAACGATCTGATATTGGTAGTATATCGCTCAATTTAGTCCCCCAAGCAGCGCCTTCGTTTTCTATGAAAAGTATTTTAAACCAATCAAAAACAACTACTGATTCCTGATATACAAAATGGGTTTTTATATATATTTTACTAATCTGATCGATAAGTAAAACAATAAAAATTATGATAAGGGACTTCCTTAAACTCATGGGATAAAATTATAATGCCGCAAAAATAAGTATATTATTCGGTTTTCTTAAGGTGAATATCGCCTGTTATAGTACTTAAGTTAAGCCCCGCATTTCCATTTGCAAATACTTCATCATAAATTTTTCCATATTTACTCTTCGCCTTAATATTTGCGTGATCTCCAAAAACATAAATATCGCCGCTTTGTGTGGTAATTTTTATGTTTTCCGAAATTTCTCTTAAACTACATTTTCCGTCATTTACTGTTACCTGTAAATCCTCGTATATTCCGGTAGCAAATACATTCGTGCTAAGCCCGTATATATTTACTTTACTATACGCTGGAACAGTAATATTTAAGGCAATAGAAACAACCTTGTGTGCGCTTAATTTATCGTTTGGATTTTCGAAGTTAGGTTGAAAATTTGTTGTTACAAGTAGTGTTTCTCCTTTCCACTCTGTATGCAATGTTAAGTCACTTTTATATTCACCATCCATGACTGCTTCAACAAACATATTATTGGTTGGGGCTGTAGATAATCGTACTTCAAAACAATTATTTGCGTGTATTTGTATTGTGGTACCTTGCGATATTTCGAAAGACTTTTTTACAACTTTCTGCCCCACCATAATAGTAGTTGCACAAAACATAAAACAATACAATAGACGTTTCATAACATTTACAAACGTCCTTAAAGAAAGGTCGTGTAACTTATTTTTGCATATTTTTTGCCTCGATACTTAGAGTAGCATGCGGCACCAATTTAAGACGTTCCTTATTAATAAGTTTACCAGTTACCCGACAAATACCATAGGTCTTGTTTTCTATACGTAATATCGCATTCTTTAAATCCCTGATAAATTTTTCCTGACGAATTGCTAATTGTGTATTCGCTTCTTTGCTCATTGTAGCTGAGCCTTCTTCAAATGCTTTAAACGTTGGCGAGGTATCATCCGTACCATTATTACCATCATTCATATAAGCGCTTTTAAGTAACTCTAAGTGTTTCTTTGCTTTTTCTATTTTCTCTTCAATTAGTGCCTTAAACTCGTCAAGGTCCTTATCCGAATATCTTACTTTTAGATCTTGTGCCATTTTTAATGTTTTTGGATAAACAATTTGGTATTTACTTCATCAAAGGCAATAATAGTACCTTTTTCTAACTGTTCTTCAAAATTTAACTCTGCTGTAAGCGTTTCTGTTTTAATATACTGTATGTTACTGGCCACTGCATTTTCTACAAAACCATCTTTTAGCAGCTTAATATCTATCTTATCAGTCACTTCTAATCCAGATTCCTTTCTTAAATTTTGGATTCTGTTTACAAGCTCCCTTGCTATTCCTTCTTTTTTCAAATCCTCATTGATCGTAATATCCAAGGCTACGGTTAAAGGTCCAGAGCTTGCCACCAACCAGCCTTCGATATCTTGAGATGATATCTCTACATCTTCTAACTGTAATTTAATATTTTTATTCTCTATATCAAGAATTATTTCACCTTCTTGTTCAATTTTTTGAATATCTTTCTGATTCAAGCCTGAAACTGCCCGTGCAACCTGCTTCATGTCTTTTCCAAAACGAGGCCCTAACATCTTGAAATTCGGCTTTATTTGCTTTACTAATATTCCAGAAGTATCTTCTAAAAGCGTCAACTCCTTTACGTTTACTTCTGACTTTATTAAATCAGCTACCGCCATTATCTCATCCCGTTGTGTATTATCCAAGATAGGGATCATAATTTTTTGTAACGGTTGGCGTACTTTTATTTTTTCCTTTTGTCGGATAGATAATACTAAAGAAGAAATGGTCTGTGCTTTCTGCATTTTACTCTCCAAAGCCTTATCAACCATTTTAGCATCAAAAATCGGGAAAGTTGCTAAATGTACACTCTCAAAGGATTCTTTCTCTGTAGTCCCAACTAAATCACTATACAACCTATCCATATAAAATGGCGCTATTGGGGCTGAAAGTTTTGCAACAGTAACCAAGCAAGTATATAGGGTTTGATAGGCCGAAATTTTATCGGTTTGATAATCTCCTTTCCAGAAACGTCTTCTGCTCAAACGAACATACCAGTTACTTAAATTTTCCTGCACATAATAAGATATTGCTCTCGCCGCTTTCGTGGGTTCATATTCCCCATATGCTTGATCTACTTTTTCAATTAACGTGTGTAATTCTGATAAAATCCACTTATCAATTTCAGGACGTTCTGCCAACGGTATATCCTGTTCTGCATAGGTAAATCCATCAATATTGGTGTATAATGCAAAAAACGCGTAGGTATTGTATAGTGTGCCAAAGAACTTACGTTTCACTTCTTGAATACCGTCAATATCAAATTTTAAATTGTCCCAAGGATTAGCGTTTGAGATCATATACCATCGCGTCGTATCAGCACCATAAGTGTCCATTGTTTCGAAAGGGTCTGCAGCATTTCCTAAACGTTTAGACATTTTCTTCCCTTCCTTATCCAGTACCAGTCCATTTGATACCACGTTCTTATAGGCAACAGAATCAAATACCATAGTGGCAATTGCGTGTAAGGTATAGAACCACCCTCGAGTTTGGTCTACTCCTTCTGCAATAAAATCGGCCGGAAAAGCCTTACCATTATCAATGAAATCTTTATTTTCAAATGGATAATGCCATTGCGCATAAGGCATAGATCCGCTATCAAACCAAACATCAATTAAATCACTTTCTCGCTTCATAGGTTTTCCGGAAGGAGAAACTAAGGTAATCTTATCTACAATACTTTTATGTAAATCTATTTTATCATAGTTCGCATCACTCATATCGCCTACAACGAAATCTGCAAAAACAGCTTCTTCAAGAACACCAGCTGTAACGGCTTCATCCATAGCTTCTTTTAATTCGGCCACAGATCCTACAATTCGTTCTTCCTTACCATCTTCGGTTCTCCAAATTGGTAATGGAATTCCCCAATACCGTGAACGAGATAAATTCCAATCATTGGCATTAGCCAACCAATTTCCAAATCTACCTTCTCCGGTTGCCTTTGGTTTCCAATTAATGGTCTGATTCAATTGGAACATACGATCTTTAATAGCTGTTACTTTAATAAACCAAGAATCTAATGGGTAGTATAAAATAGGTTTATCTGTACGCCAGCAATTGGGATAGCTATGCACATATTTTTCTACTTTAAAAGCTTTGTTTTCTTCTTTTAGTTTTATTGCTATTTCTACATCAATAGATCGCTCTGGAGCTTCTCCCTCGGCATAATATGCATTTTTCACATATTTTCCACCGAACTCCTTTAATTCAGGTCTAAATCGTCCTTGCAAATCTACCAGAGGTACTGGGTTTTCATTTTCGTCAAGCACTAACATCGGAGGAATTTCAGGCACAGCCTGTTTAGCAACAAAGGCATCATCTGCTCCAAAAGTAGGTGCGGTATGTACAATACCAGTACCATCTTCTGTAGTTACAAAATCTCCTGCAATGACGCGAAAGGCATTAGCAGCATTTTGATAAGGTTGTACATAATCTATTAATTGTGTATAACGTATTCCTACTAAATCTTTACCAACGCATTCATGGACAACAAAATATGGGATTTTCTTATCTCCTTTAGTATATGACGCCCAAGCTTCTTCGGTTTCTACCGCTTCAAATTTCCCTGCAAATTGCTTTGCTAATAAAGCTTTTGCCAATACTACCACGGCAGGTTCAAAGGTATATTGATTGTATGTTTTCACAAATACATAGTCAATTTTAGGCCCTACGGTTAAAGCAGTATTACTGGGTAAGGTCCAAGGAGTTGTTGTCCAAGCCAGGAAAAACATATTTCCTTCAATATCTTGAAGAGGCGCAGGAAGTGTTTCCTTAGTAATTTGAAATTGGGCGGTAACCGTGGTATCGGTTACGTCTTGATATGTCCCCGGTTGATTCAATTCATGTGAACTTAATCCAGTGCCCGCCTTAGGAGAATACGGTTGAATAGTATATCCTTTATAAATAAGTCCTTTATCATAAATCTGCTTTAGCAACCACCATACAGTTTCCATATACTTAGAAGTATAGGTCACGTATGGATCATCCATATCTACCCAATACCCTACTTTCTCGGTCATACTATTCCAAACATCGGTATAGCGCATTACCGCTTTTTTACAGGCAGCATTATATGCTTCAACTGATAGCTTCTTGCCAATATCTTCTTTTGTGATTCCAAGTTCTTTTTCAACCCCAAGTTCTATTGGAAGTCCATGGGTATCCCATCCCGCCTTACGCTTTACTTGAAATCCTTTCATGGTTTTGTATCGCGGAAAGATATCCTTAATTGTACGTGCCATTACATGGTGAATTCCAGGCATACCGTTGGCAGAAGGAGGACCTTCATAAAAAACATAACTTGGGTTACCTTCTCTTGTAGTTACACTTTTCTCAAAAATATGTTGTGATTTCCAGTACTCCAGAACTTCTTCTGCTACTTTGGGTAAATCTAATCCTTTGTATTCTGCAAACTTCATAGGAACGGCTTCGGCCACATTTAAGTTTGCAAAATTATAAATTTAGATTGAATTTATACCTCTTCTAGTAAAAGAACTAAAAGCGGTATCCAAGTCCCAGAATAAGGTTAGTTCCAGGAGCACTTATTCCTGAGGAGTAGGTACGGTATCGTTGGTTGGTAATATTTTCTAAAGTAAAGGATGCCTTAAGGGTATTTGTAAGGTTGTATTGTGACCTAAAATTAAGGGTATACCAAGAAGGTGAAAAAGGGTTGCCGTTTTCATCCAAATCGTATTGAAAAGCTGTACTGCGCTCTGAGGGGGCCAAATCATCAAATGAGATTTCTCCATTGTAATTAAGAAAAAAATCGGTTCGTAAACGTTGATTTTTCCAGATAACATGAAAATCTCCAAAAGTAGGAGCAACGTGTCTTGGAGGAACTTCGGTACCATCATCATCTTCCTCAATGCCTTCTGTAAGTGTAAGATTGGATGAAATAGAAAGATTATCGGTAATAAAGGCTTCTAGTCCAAATTCAAAACCATAAACAAATGCTCTAGCAGCATTTTGAATGGCCTGTACTGAGCTCAACTCCCCGTTAAACTCTACCTCCGTTAATCCGTTTAAATTAAAGTCTCTTCGCACCAAAGCGTCGACTAAAAATGTATAATAGCCCGCTCCTTTTAAAACTAATTTATCTTTAAAATTTTTACGTATTCCTAGCTCTGCATTATAGGCGTACTCAGGTTCCAAATCGGGATTAGGAACAACTACCGCGCCAGGTTCAGAGTCAAAAACTTTGCCTACATCATCAATGTTTGGCGCTCTGAAAGCGGTAGAACCATTTAATGTAATTTGCAAGTCTGCCTTTGGAAACCAACTAAAACCAATACTTCCGGTTAAAGCACCCGTTATTATATCTGCTTCTTCGAAAGGAAAGTCAAAAAAAGTACTTTCAAATTCGGCATCCAACCAAACCTGACTATAGCGTAATCCCGCTAACCATGTAAAATTGGGTTTTACTTTATATTCTCCATTAATGTATCCTGCAAATGTTTGCCAAGTAGATCCATCAGGATAACGGGAAGGGGCGTCCGCGCTTTGGTTGGTTTCAATATTAAACTGACTTCCGTTAGAATTAACTTTATTAAAAACATACTCCGCACCATAGTACAGCCGCAAATTGCCTAACTTCTTATTTTCAAAATCTACATTTGCAGAAAGTGCATCTACATTTTCTTGTGTACGAAACCGCACTGGGTTTCCAAAGTTCCTATCGTTTCTGCTTTCTTCAAAATGTTGATAGGCTGCGGTTACCTTTAATCCATCATAGAATTTACCTTTACCCCGTTTGAATAACTGTAAGTTTGTCATAAACCAACGTTGCGGACCGTAAAACCATTCCGCAGATCGGAGTCCTGTACCATCAGAATTAGGTCGTATCAGCCGATCGTAACGATCATAGTCCGAAGAAGCGGTATAAAATGTTCCCAAACTAAGATTCCAATCATTGTTTGGTTTGTATGTGACCTTTTGCATTAAATTAATCTGATCGTAGCCCGAAGATACTTGTCTTCTTGGGTCATCATTAGTCACCAATACATCTTCGCCATTAATACGGGCAGCAAACTGATTTCGCAAATATCGTTCAGGCCCATTTTTACCTTGAACCAAATCTCCAAAGTTATTGTAAGATATACTGGTTAAAAAAGCCCATTTCTTAAACCCAAGATTTAAATCAAAATGTCCTGTATTTTCATTATTTGCAGAGGCAAAGCGGTAACTTACATTTCCTGAAACCGTAAGGCTATCTTTAGATGAAAACTCAGGTTCCTTGGTAATAAAATTCATAACACCTCCAATAGCGTCACTTCCATAAATAACGGAGCCCGGACCAAAAATCACTTCAGTGTTTTTAACGGTAAAAGGGTCGATCGAGATTACATTCTGTACATTTCCTCCTCTAAATATAGCAGTATTCAAACGCACACCATCTACTGATATTAATACTCTATTGGTAGCAAAACCTCTTATCAGCGGACTCCCGCCTCCAAGTTGACTTTTTTGGACAAATACTTTTCCACTATTTTGTAGGAGATCTGCAGAGGTTTGGGGATTACTAAAGGCAATTGTTCGTGCATCTATGGATACTATTTTTTGCGGAATATCCTTGCGCTGCTGTTCCCATTTAGAAATAGACATGACCACTTCATCCAGTTGTTCGGGTTTCATGGTCAAATATATTTTCTGATTTCGCTTTAATAACTGCGATTTCGTAAACTTGCGAACTTCATAACTAATATGTTTAAGGGTAAGACGTTCACTTGCATCAAAAATGCTAAGGTCACATTTACCATCAAAATCGCTCAAGGCTGTTTTGGACTTGTCGGCATTATAGATAGCAACATTAACAATCGCCTCCTTTGTTTCTTCATCGAGTATTGTAATTTCCTGGGCAGAAACAAATTGAAACAACAGCAATATGCTTATAAAAAATACTCTGTGCATCTTAGTTAAAAACCTCATTTAAAATGGCAAGCGATTTGGGTTTTCTGAATCCTTGCAAATGTAATTCAAAATAAAGTACTAGAATTTTCAAAAGTTCTTGACGATCCTGTTTCTTCATTTGTATTGTATGCATAGCATCAAAATTCGTACCCAAAAACATTTTTAAGAAACTCAAATTTTCATCTTTCAAAAGCGGGTGTAATGAGGGAGTATCTATAAAAACACCTTCTTGCAAATCAAAATACGCCGCTTTTACATTAAAAGTATCTGGATAAAACCCTAAATACTTACTTAATTCTAACAGGAAAAAGAGGTGAAAATTAGCAACTTGTGTATGCGTATCTAGCCACTGTAAACTAGCTTCCAAAAAGCGAAACAAACTATTGTTTTCTTCTTCTTCAAGAATGCTATTTGATAGCATTTCAGCTAAAAAAAGAGTAAGTGCTTTTTTGGATATATCTGCATGCAGTGTTTGATAGGCATAACTTGTTTTTACCTCACGAATGGTTTCTAAAGTTCCTTTGTCTTTGTGATTAGCTACTATTTCTAACTGCATTAAAGGCTGAAAATAAGCCACGCGTAGCTTTCCTTTCTTGCTTCCTAAAACGCCTTTAAGCAAATAACTTTTTAAACCACTTGAAGCCGTAAATGCTTTTACAATCAAGCTGGTATCACCATACTTAAGCGCGGATAATACAATCGCTTTTGTATTTATATGCATAAATAAGGTATTAACAATCCACAAAAATAAAACAAAGCTTAAATTAAAGGTGTTGGAAGCATATAAATTCTTTGTCTACAAACGCTTTTAATTAAAAAATGCTTCGATTTTGAATCACAAAATCGAAGCATTTGAAATACTATTTTTTATTCAATTTAGATTACTCCCTGAGCCAACATGGCATCCGCAACTTTTACAAAACCGGCAATATTTGCTCCTTTCACATAGTTACAGTATCCTGTTTCGTCTTTCCCGTATTCAATACAAGAATCATGAATTTCTTTCATAATTCCTTTAAGACGCTCATCAACTTCTTCTCTTGTCCAACTAATTCGCAATGAATTCTGAGACATCTCTAAACCTGATGTAGCTACACCTCCGGCATTTGAAGCTTTTCCAGGAGCAAATAAAATTTTAGCTTCATGAAAAGCGTGTATAGCTTCTGGTGTTGAAGGCATATTCGCTCCTTCAGCAACACAAATACAACCATTATCAATGAGTGTTTGTGCACTTGCACCATCCAATTCATTTTGCGTTGCACAAGGCAGGGCAATATCACATTTCACCTCCCATGGTTTTCCTCCTTTATGAAAGGTCGCTGATGGGTATTTATCTGCATACTCCGAAATTCTACCTCTGCGTTCATTCTTCAAGTCCATAACAAAGGCTAATTTTTCATCATCCAAACCATCTTTGTCATAGATATATCCAGAAGAATCCGACAAAGTAACAACTTTAGCTCCAAGCTGCATTACCTTCTCTGCGGCATATTGCGCTACATTTCCAGAACCAGAAATTACTACCGTTTTATTAGCTACAGTATCAGAATTGGTCATAAGCATACTTTCCGCAAAATAAACGGTACCATAGCCTGTTGCTTCAGGACGAATTTTGGAACCTCCCCAAGAAAGTCCTTTTCCGGTAAGTACTCCGGTAAATTCATTTCTAATTTTCTTATACATTCCAAATAGAAATCCAATTTCACGCGCTCCAACTCCAATATCACCTGCTGGTACATCGGTGTTTGGTCCAATATGTCGGCATAATTCTGTCATGAAAGCGTGACAAAACCGCATTACTTCATCGTCTGATTTTCCTTTTGGATCGAAATCAGATCCTCCTTTGCCACCACCCATTGGTAGTGTTGTTAAGCTATTTTTAAATACCTGCTCAAAAGCTAAAAACTTCAAGATGCTGGCATTTACACTATGATGGAAACGCAACCCTCCTTTATACGGTCCAATTGCAGAATTCATTTGAACCCTATAGCCTCTATTTACATGTATTTCGCCTTTATCATCTACCCATGCCACTCGAAACGATAGTAACCTTTCTGGCTCCACCATTCGTAACAAAATGTTCTTTCCACTATAAATTTCGTTTTCAATAATATACGGTATTACCGTTTCCGCAACTTCTTGAACTGCCTGGATAAACTCTGGTTCATGACCGTTTCGACCAATTACCTCATCCATAAATGCTTTAATCTTTGCTTCCATATACGATTTACTTAGCTAATGTGATTTTGACAAATTTTAAATATATCGGCAAAATTATATTATTTATATAATTTAACCCCTAGTTTTTTTAAAATTTGACAATAATTGATAAAATAAGTTTGTTTTGATGCCATATTCATATTTTAATCTGGCATGTTTAAGAAAATCCGCTGATTTACCCTATTGCTTGTTCTAAATCGGCAATTAAATCATCTGCATCTTCTATTCCCACGCTTAGCCGAATAAGGGAATCTACCACTCCACTCTTTTCTCGTTCAATTTTTGGAATACTTGCATGTGTCATACTTGCAGGATGACCCGCTAAACTTTCTACCCCTCCCAAAGATTCTGCCAGAGTAAATACGCGTAGGTTTTCTACAATTTTAATAGCCTGTTCGTAACTACTTCCCGAAGGAACAAACGAGATCATTCCACCAAAATCCGTCATCTGCTTTTTTGCAATGTCATGATTTGGGTGGTCTTCAAAACCTGGCCAGTACACTTTCTCAATTTTAGGATGATTTGCTAAATATTCTGCAATAGCTTTTCCATTTTCACAATGACGCTGCATGCGCACATGCAAAGTCTTAATTCCTCGTAATACCAAAAAACTATCCATGGGGCCACATACCGCCCCACTAGCATTTTGAATAAAATATAGCTTGTCGGCTAAATCTTTATTTTTTACGATCAGCGCACCTACTACTACATCACTATGACCTCCCAGGTATTTTGTTGCCGAATGCATTACAATATCCGCTCCTAGGTCTAAAGGGCGCTGCAAATATGGTGTGGCAAATGTATTATCGACTGCCAAAAGCACTTGATGTTTTTTGGCTAATTCTGAAACCGCTACAATATCTACTACATTCATCATAGGGTTTGTAGGTGTTTCTACCCATATAAGTTTTGTCTTTTCCGTAATAGCATCGGCAATAGCGTTAACATCTTGCATCCCTATAAAGTGAAAAGTAATCCCGTATTTTTCAAAAATCTGTTTGAAAAGACGGTAGCTTCCTCCGTATAAATCATTCGTCGAAACTACTTCATCCCCTGGGTTAAGCAACTTAATAACCGCATCGATTGCTGCTAGACCACTTCCAAATGCTAGACCGTAGGTGCCGTTTTCGATACTAGCTAAAGAATTTTCCAACGCAGTTCTTGTAGGGTTCGCACTTCTAGAATACTCAAATCCCAAATGTCCTCCTGGAGTGCTTTGTGCGTAGGTTGAAGTTTGATAAATAGGAGGCATTACCGCACCATAGGCCTTATCAGGTTGTTGCCCTCCATGTATTGTTTTGCTATTAAATTTTAGGTTTTTATCGCTCATACTATAAATTATTGGTACAAATGTATTGTTATCTTTTGGAGAAAGCAATGAAGCTGTATTTTTACCACATCGTTTAAAACTACCTTATGAAAACCCCATTTACTTGTCTTCTTCTACTTTTGTGGCTGGTTAGTTGCCAAGATAATCAGAAACTTACGTTTAAATCAACAATTGAAACTACAGATACTTGTGAATCTTGTGCAAAAATAAAACTAACTATTCCCGAGGCACAGGGAAATACAAAGTTAGTTCGCACTATTAATACTGCTTTAAATGAAGAAGTTATTCACCTACTTACCTTTGACGAAGCTGTAGTTATCGAAACAAAACATGATGCTATCGCTTCTTTCAAAAATGGTTTTATAGCGCTAAAACAAAAGTTCAGTGATGAAATACCATGGGAAGCTAGTATCGAAGCAATGGTTACCTATGAAGATAAGGATAGAATTACACTTGTCTTAGATTCGTATATTTTTACTGGAGGTGCTCACGGTTACGGCAGTTTAACTTATTTAAATTTTAATAAAAGGAGTGGTGAGGAACTGGAACAATGGCAACTTTTTGAAGATTTAGAACATTTTCAAAATTTTGCAGAAATTAAATTTAGAATTCAAGAAGGAATACCACAAGATGATGCTATTAATAGTACGGGCTTTATTTTTGAAAATGACGTTTTTCAACTTCCCAATAATATTGGTTTCACCAAAGAAGGCCTGCAACTTCTATACAATCCGTATGAAATAGCATCTCATGCCGATGGTATTATTACCCTAACACTCCCTTATATAGAAGTAAGAAATTATTTAGCGCATAAACTAACCTTATAAGATTAAGCTTTTAAAGCCTTCCGAAGTGCTAAAATTGTTCCTAAATGCAATCCTTCGTGTAATACATTAAAGATTAAGGCATCAGAAGCAGAACGTAAGGTTACATTAAGGCTTGTGGTATAGGTATTAAAGGTTTTAAAATGACCCTCATCAAAATCTTCTTTTGTTTTTTCTATGCAAGAAATTAAAGCTCCGCTGATATAGGATATTTCAGTTTCTGTAGGTTCCTTTTCAGGGAAAGTACCCTTTTTATAAGTTCGAATTCGTTCTTCATCTATCAAAGTAGGTACTCCGCTCAACTTGTACATCAGTATTTGTTGTGTTACTACAACATGTGCAATATTCCACCAAATATTATTCCTAAAACCATCTGGGATTTTGCATAGATCTTCTTTGGAGGTGTTTTGCAATATTTCTTGAAGGCGTTTTCTAGTTTTCAACAAGGTATCAAATGTTTTTTCCAATTGTTTTGTTTTAGATTTGCATTACTAGTTATACAAAAGTATTGTCTTTTTAAGAATTATAAGTTCCTTTGCAAACTACTTTCAAACACAATTTATGAATAAAATATACTACCTAAGTACTTGTGATACCTGCAAGCGAATTTTAGCAGATTTACAACCCTTAAAAGGTTTCGAACTTCAGGATATCAAGTTTGATACAATAACATCCGAACAGCTCTCCGAAATGCAAAATTTATCCGGCAGCTATGAATCTCTTTTTAGCAGAAGAGCACGACTTTATAAAGAACGTAATTTAAGTAATGTAGAACTTAAAGAGTCTGATTATAAAGCACTCATTTTGGAACATTATACTTTTTTAAAACGACCTGTAATTTTGGTGAAAAACCAAATTTTCATCGGAAACACTAAAAAAGTAGTTGAAGCGGCAAAAACAGTAATTCACGAGTGAGTAAGCGAACCCTAGCCATACTTGCGGCAATTACAGCAACAACAATATATGGTTTAAATCATACAATTGCCAAAGGTGTAATGCCTACCTATGTAAAACCTTTTGGTTTTATATTAATTCGGGTAATGGGCGCCGCAGCGTTGTTCTGGACCATATCTTTTTTTGGGCCTAAAGAAAAGATAGAGCGCAAAGATTGGGGTCGTATTGTTTTGTGTGCTATTTTAGGTATGGTAGTTAATATGTTAGCTTTCTTTAAAGGTTTAGAACTTTCTACACCTATAAATAGTTCAATTTTAGTTACTATCTCTCCCATAATTGTGGTAGTACTATCAGCGTTATTAATCAAGGAAAAAATTACGTCTAAAAAAGGCGTTGGGGTCGCGTTAGGGTTCATTGGTGCGCTACTTCTAATCGTATTTGGTGCCGAAATCAGACAGGATGCTCCTAATATTCCTTTAGGCAATGCTTTGTTTATTTTAAACGCTACAGCTTATGGAACCTATCTAATCATAGCTAAAACATTGATTACAAAATATCATCCATTTACATTGATGAAATGGTTGTTTACTATTGCACTTATTTTGAACTTTCCAGTCGGTATTGGAGCATTTATGGAAATCGAGTGGAACAGTATGCCTTTAAGTGTTATTGGTGCCATTGTTTTTGTGGTCTTAGGAACCACCTTTATGACGTATTTGTTTAATGTTTTTGCATTAACGCAACTAAAAGCATCGACCTTAAGTGCTTTTATTTATGTACAACCCTTATTTGGGATACTTTTTGCCGTAGCTACTGGCAAAGATCATTTGAGTTTGGTCAAAGTTTTGGGTACTATCCTAGTTTTGTTAGGGGTCTATTTTGCAAGTAGAAAAGGAAAAGAAGTGTCTTAGTATCTGCGTTTTCTAGATCAAATCCACAGGCATTTTATGAAATTTCCGTGTATCAGTTTTGGTAAGAATTTTAAATTCCTTTGCTCTTTCAAAACTCGAAAAACGTTCCAATAATATTTCAGGTAAGGCGGTGAGTTTTCTGCTTTTCAAATCCATCCACGAACCCATCATCTCGGCATGCGCAAAATTCTTTCCTTCTGAATCATAAAAATTATGATGAAATTCAAAGAACATTCCATCCTCACTCAATCCCATTAACTCAAGGGAAACACGAATGGGTTTTCCTAAGAACACCTCTCTAAAATAATACATATGTTCGTAGAACGCTACAGGGCCTATATTGTATTTTGCCATATCCGATTGTCCGAAACCACTTTGATTTAAAAAAGCTATTCGTGTATGGCTCATTAAATTGGTATAGGCACTATTGGCTAGATGTCGGTTTGCATCAATATCGTTCCAACGGATCTCAAATTCTTTTAAATACATTATTTTTTTGTTTGTTTTTTATTATGCATGCATACTATTCACAAAAATACCATAGTTTTGGACAAAGCATGTTCATTGCTTGATAAAATTATTAGATCAGATTTACTATTTTTAGAAAACCGTTAAACCACATTATTATGGGTAAAGCCCCTTTCATTACCGATTTATCACTTCCCGCAATCGCGGCTCCCATGTTCTTGATTTCAGGACCAAAATTAGTCATTGAATGTTGTAAAAATGGCATCGTTGGTACATTTCCAGCCTTAAATCAACGCAGCAGTGAAGGTTTTGAAGAATGGCTGATAGAAATTAAGACGGCTTTGGCCGCCTTTGAATCGGAAACAGGTAAAAAAGCTGCTCCTTTTGGCGTAAACCTAATTGTTCATCCCACCAATCCAAGATTAGAAGCAGATTTAAAATTATGCGTAAAACATCAAGTTCCTTTAATCATAACTTCTTTAGGTGCCGTATCGCAAGTGGTCGATGCTATTCATAGTTATGGTGGATTGGTATTTCATGATGTAATAAAAAAACGCCATGCAAAAAAGGCTGCTGGTGCAGGAGTAGATGGACTTATCCTTGTTGCCGCCGGCGCAGGAGGACATGCCGGAACCTTAAACCCAATGACCTTAGTTGCAGAAATTTCTCAATTTTTCCATAAAACTATTATCCTGTCAGGTTGTATTTCTACTGGGAGAGATATTGCTTCCGCACTTCAAATGGGCGCTGATTTGGCCTATATGGGTACGCGTTTTATTAATACAGAGGAGAGTAAAGCTCCAGACGATTATCGTAAAATGATCATCGAAGCAGGGGCAAGTGATGTGGTATATACTGCCGCCATTTCTGGGGTACATGCTAATTTTTTAGGAGCAAGTCTACAAGCTGCTGGTATTACCGCCGAAGATCTTAAAAAAGATCAAAAAATAGATTTTGGAAAAGAATTAGATACAGAAGCCAAAGCCTGGAAAACGATATGGTCTGCCGGTCAGGGAGTGGCTACTATTGCAGATGTATTGCCAACTTCCGAACTAGTAAAGGTATTGAAAGATGAATTTAAACAAGCTATAGAGCAACAGTTGAAACATCTTCAGAACTATCCTAAATAATTAAAATCTCATACGATGCATGCAAAACATAATGTTGATGAGAGACGAATTGTAAAGTATGATCTGGAGCCATTTGAAAGCGGTAGTAATAATGTTCCTGCGACTACCCTATGCAGAACCATTGAAATTAACTACAAGACTATACGCGATGAAAAAAATCTTCAAACACCTATACAACAAAGAGATCATATTTTGTACTAATGCCACTAGTTACTGACCGTTATAATCCTCCCATTTGGATTCGAAATGGGCACATCGCTACCATATATGCAGGAATCGTAAGAAAAGTATCCGGTTTACTGCAAAAGAGAGAACGGATTAACCTTCCCGATCATGACTTTTTAGATTTAGATTGGAGTTACGCCGAAACGCCTACAACGCATGTAGTTATCCTTATACATGGCTTGGAAGGAAGTGCTCAACGTGCCTACATCGCCGGAGCTGCACAGTGCTTTAACCAAAAAAAATATGACGTATGCGCAATTAACCTTAGAGGCTGTAGTGGCACAATGAATACGCTGTATCGCTCTTATCATTCTGGAGCCACCGAGGATATTGAAGCAGTAGTTCAGCATATTTTAGCGCAAGATCGGTATACCCACATCTTTATTCAGGGATATAGTTTAGGTGGTAATTTAACTTTAAAATATATGGGTGAAAATCGCGAGCGTCCTTCACAAATTAAAGCAGCTATCGCCGTATCTACCCCTTGTGATTTACTCAGTTCTTGCGTGGCCTTACATCAACCTAAAAACTTTCTCTATGCGCAGCGTTTTAAAAAACATCTTATTGCCAAACTATGGTTAAAACAGCAACAGTTTCCAAATAAAATTTCACCAAATACCATCCAACAAATTAAAACATTAAAGGATTTTGATGATTCATATACTAGCATTGCAAATGGTTTTAAGGATGCTTTAGATTATTATGCCCAAAGTAGTTCTAAACAATTTTTAGATACAATTGACCGCCCTTCGCTGTTAATCAATGCGCTAAATGATTCTTTTCTTGGTCCGGAATGTTATCCTTTTGAAGCCGCAAAAAAGAATTCTAATTTGTTTTTGGAAACTCCAAAATATGGTGGTCATGTAGGTTTCTATCTTCCTCAGAATACTACTTATACAGAAAAAAGGAGTCTTAAATTTTTTGCAGAGTTCGCAGAAGTCTAGCATTTTCTTATCTTAGCTGTTCGCAAATTCTAGTCACTTGCGGAACAACAAAACATAAATAAACTCAATTAAGAAATCAACAAATGAAAAAACTATGGTCTGTACTAATGCTTGCAGTTTTGCTTGGAAGTTGCGGTGAAAAGAAAGAAGAAAAGAAAGAAGGCTTTGAAATTAATCGTACAAAAACTGAAGCTACGCAGGAAGTCTCTGAAGGTGTCCCCGTAGATTTAAACAATAAAGGCATAGGTCCTATTAGCAGTTTAAGTTTTGATGGCGACATCAATCAGGATATGGCCGCTGCCGGAGAAGCCACTTTTGCTGCTAAATGTACCGCTTGTCATATGACAGATCAACGCTTAATTGGTCCTGCGGTAAAAGGAGTCTATGAACGTCGCAGTCCGGAATGGGTGATGAATATGATGCTGAATCCTACTGAAATGTTGAAGTCGGATCCGATTGCAAAAGCATTACTAAAAGAATATAATAATGCCATTATGCTAGACCAGAATCTTACTGAAGAAGAAGCACGAGGTTTAGCAGAATATTTCCGTACGCTCTAGACAGCGTTTGAATGGTACAAGTTTTAAATTTAAATGCATCCAAACTCTAGTAGAGTTTGGATGCATTTTTTTATAGTTAACTTTAGACTAAAATAACTGAAAATACCTATGCACTTTAATTTGGAAAAATCTCTTGAGATTTTGGAACGAACGCCACAGGTGCTTACAGTTTTTTTGGAGAACCTTGCACATGAATGGACTAACAACACTGAAGGAACAAATACTTGGTCCGCTTTTGATATTGTAGGACATCTTATTCATGGTGAAAAAACAGATTGGATCCCTAGAACTAAACTAATCTTAGGATCCAAAACACCCCCCACCTTTGCATCTTTTGATCGTTTTGCTCAGTTTGATAGCAGCAAAGACAAAAATCTTACTGCTCTTCTTAAAGAATTCATGATACTAAGAACTAAAAACATTGAAATTTTAAAAACTTTAGAAATAACTCCTTTTACGTTACAAAAGACGGCATTTCACCCGCAGCTAGGCGAAATCACCTTAGCAGAATTATTGGCAACCTGGGTCACCCACGATTTAAATCATATTGCGCAGATATCTAGAGTTATGGCAAAGCAATACAAAGATAATGTCGGTCCCTGGGTAGCGTATATCGGAGTCCTTAAAATTTAAAAGATTAGCAATGCCACGTATCATTATTGAACTACACATTGAAGCGCCAATAGCTATTGTTTTTGATTTGGCAAGAAGTATAGATCTTCATAAAATTTCAACCTCCCATACGAATGAGCAGGCTATTTCTGGAAAAACTTCAGGGCTAATTAACCTTCATGAACAAGTAACTTGGAAAGCCAAACATTTTGGAATATACCAAAGGTTAAGTTCGAAAATTACAGCCCTTAAAAAACCCTATTTTTTTGTAGATGAAATGGTTGCAGGGGCATTCCATAGTTTTAAACATGAACATCATTTTAAAACGTTGGAAAACGGCACGGTAATGACCGACATATTTGTATACAAAGCTCCCCTTGGGTTTTTAGGTTCTTTAGCTAACATTCTTTTTCTAAAAAAATACATGACACAGCTTCTCACGCGCCGAAATATGGTGATTAAAAATTTTGCAGAAACCGAACAATGGAAATCGGTGTTGAAATAGATCCTAGTTCTAAAAAATAAAACAAAATTTAAACACTTATCAAAAGTTACCCAATTCAAACGTTTGAAATAATCTTCCTTTGCGTATTACCATAATATAGTCAAGCTTTTTAATTACATTTAATGCTCAAGTTTAATTAAGAATGAAATACGACTAATGACAAACGCAAAACAACTTATCTTTCTCCTATTTCTTGGAATTTTATGTAGCTGTAATACGGAACCAATAAAAATAGAACGGCCCCTTGAAACTTGGACTTTCAGATCCGTTCTGGATGAACAGCCACGAATGTTAACCGCGGCACTTCATGAAAACTTATGGGTTGCATACAATACCCAAACGGCCACCTTGTATAAGGCCTGGAAAGGTGGAGTATTATTTGACGGAGCCGTGTATACAACCCAGCATGGCCCCCAACCTACTAGTTTGGGGTATGCCTATTACCAAACCAAAGTTTCGGATAGTTGGATCCTTCTAAAAGATGACAAAGAAATAGCAGCAAAAATAACCTACCTAGGGCACCAGTTCGAAAAAGATGCGCTTTATATAAATTTTGAATTGCAAAGCCCTGAGGGAGATAAAATTCGCGTAACTGAATCCCCTGAATACGAAAACAAAAATGGACAATCTGGTATTATTCGAAATTTTAAGGTAGAAAACAATTCATCATATACTGTAGGATTACGAACGACAATTGCTTCCTTACAAAATGAATCTGATTACGAAACTAATGGAGAATTTCGATTAGCGCATACGGAAAAGAAATCCTACCCCAACGGATCTTTAATGCATTTAGAGGGTTTGTTTGTACTAAATGCTCCATCGGTGTATCTTTCCAATACTTTTCATCCGGGTTTTGACGATTTAGCTTTAGTTGCTGCTGAAGCGGATAAAGATGAAGGAGGAGCTCCAGCAAATATGGGTGCTGTTCTTATTGAAAAAAGTGATTGTGTTGCCTGTCATAATGAAACTTTAAAAACCGTTGGTCCTTCTTACCTATCGATCGCACGAAAATATAGCGACGATGAAACCACAGTAAAATTAGTTGCTTCTCGTGTTATTGAAGGAAGTAAGGGGATTTGGGGAGAAGCTCAAATGACAGCTCATCCTGACCTAATGGAAGATGACGCAGCACAAATTGTGCGATATATTCTTTCCCTAGACGACAAAGAAGAAACTACCTTCGATAAAAATACATTAGGCATAAAATCTATTCCCTTGGTATTGGAAGATGCCTATACTGCCTCTTCAGGTAAAGGACTCATGGTAAACATGTATTACGATGTAGGTCCTGCAGATATTCTTAATGTTGAGGAAAATTATAAACCTGCAAAACAAGGTCCTGCAGCCAAGCTACATGCGCTTACCGAAAATGATTTTGGGGAACAAAAAGAATTTATCGCCAGTGTTTGTGTGGGTAGCATTACCATTGATAAAACAGACAATTACAATTTTCGTTTAATTTCCGATGATGGATCCTACCTCTATATCGATGATAAATTGGTTATTGACAATAGCGGTAGCCATGGGGCTCAAATTGTGGATGGAGAAGTTGCTCTTTCTGCGGGCAAGCATCGAATAAAGATTCTTTACCAGCAAGGACAAGGTGGAGCTTTCCTTTCCTGGCAGTGGTACAACAAACAGACGGAAAAGTATGAATTGGTAGATGATAAGGTACTTTCTTTCGAAGAAAAAGATATTTATAAAACAGTTCCATATGTACCTCCGGTGGAAGTTGCTGGTCTTCCTGGTGATGGATTTCCTCTAGAAGATGTGCATCCTTCTTTCGATTTATTTCAAGCAAGACCCAATAGTTTTAAACCCAAAGTAGGTGGTATTGATTTCTTAGATGATGGACGAATGGTCGTTAGCAGTTGGGAAGCGGATGGTCCTATTTACTTGGTTGATAATTGGCAGTCCGCAGATACCACTGCGATAACGGTAAAAAAGATTGCATCTGGTTTAGCAGAACCTTTGGGGCTTAAAGTAGTCAACAACGAAATTTATGTATTGCAAAAACAGGAGTTAACAAAGTTAATTGATCACAATGGCGATGATATCATCGACGAATATAGAACACATAGTTATGGTTGGAAGGTATCTGCAAATTTTCATGAATTTGCTTTTGGGTTGGTGTATAAAGATGGTTATTTCTATGCCACTCTGGCTACAGCAATACTTCCTGGAGGTGCCAGTGCACAACCTCAAATTTCAGATCGAGGAAAAGTAGTTAAGATTAGTGAAGCGGATGGATCAACAGAATTTATTGCCCATGGGTTACGCACCCCCAACGGCATTGGCATTGGCGTAGATGAAGAGTTGTTCGTTGCGGACAATCAAGGAGATTGGCTGCCTGCAAGTAAAATTGTACATGTGCAAAAAGGTGCTTTCTTTGGTTCTCGATCTGTAAACCCAGAAGGAACTGAAGGCATGCAGGAAAACTTACCTGTAGTATGGCTTCCGCAAGATGAAATAGGAAATTCTCCGGGCACTCCGATGTATTTGGACAAAGGCCCATATAAGGGACAAATGATGCATGGAGAAGTTACACATGGAGGTATAAAACGGGTTTTTGTAGAAAAAATAAATGAACAATACCAAGGCGTTGTATTTCGGTTTATTCAAGGTCTTGAAGCCGGGGTAAATCGCATTATCTGGGGACCCGATGGTTCTCTTCTTGTAGGCGGTGTTGGTGCTCCTGGAAACTGGGGACATTCTGGTAAATTATGGTATGGATTACAACGCTTACAATTTAATGAGAAGTCTACTTTTGAAATGCTAGCCGTACGCGCATTTACCAATGGGTTTGAAATTGAATTTACAGCACCCCTTGCCGAAAATAAAACACTCTCAGCTGCAGATTTCACTATGGAGCAATGGTATTACAAACCTACTGCAGAATATGGAGGTCCTAAAATTGACCTGAAACAGTTACAGCCAAAAAACCTAACGCTCTCAGCAGATCGAAAACGCCTACATTTTGAATTGCCAGGAATGCTCCCAAATCATATGGTATATTTTAAACTTAATTCAGATATTAAGAGTTCATCCGGGGAACAATTATGGAGTACAGAAGCTTGGTACACCCTAAATCAGATTCCAAAAAACAAACCCATCAATTAAATCCCTATTTAGTTTAAATTAAAGATAAGAATCGATGAAAAAACTTGCCATATTACTATTATTAGCATCCATTTCATATTCCTGTAAAACGGAATCGAAGAGGGAAAAAAAAGTTGAGAAACCCGCTCAAAGCGATTGGATCGTGCTATTTGACGGCTCCAGTTTGGAAGGTTGGCGAGCATATAATGGAAGCGAACTACCTCCGGGATGGGTGATACAAGAAGGCGTATTGACTTTTGATACTGAAAAAAGACTTGAAGCCGATTATAAGGGTGGTAAAGATATTATTTATGGGTTGGAAGAGTTTGACAACTTTGAACTCTATCTGGAATGGAAGCTTCCCGAAGGTGGTAATAGCGGCGTTTTTTACCATCTTAAAGAAGGCTATGGTAGCCCTGCTGAAGTGGCTCCGGAATACCAACTTATTGACGATGTAAATTATGGGCGTATTCATGATTTAACTGCGTACAATACTAGTTTAGGGTATCCTAATCCAGAGGAATTACAACCGTTGCAGCAAACAGCTTCTGATTATGCAATGTATGCCGCCAATCCTGAAAAAAAAGTACTCCACCCTATTGGGAGTTGGAATACAACGAAAATAATGTTTACTCCGAATAAGGTAGAATACTGGCTTAATGGTGAAAAAGTGCTTTCTTTTGTTCCTTGGTCTGAGGATTGGAAACAAAGAAAAAACGTAGGAAAGTGGAAAGATTTTCCAGATTATGGTAAATTTAAGACCGGATACATTGGATTTCAGGATCATGATAGTCCGATCGGGTTTCGTAATATTAAAATCAGAAAATTATAATCTAACACTTAAGAAGATGAATAAAAGAGACTTTTTAAAAAACGCAGCTGCGCTATCGTCGTTGGCTTTACTTCCTTCAGGAGCTTGGGCATTTCCAACAAATGCAAAGCGTTTAAGAACCGCGCATATTGGTGTTTCCGGAATGGGTGCAGCAGATCTCAATTCCATATCTTCTCATCCGTTGGTAGAAGTTCGGTTTTTATGTGATGTGGATGCAAAGGCACTTGCAGCTGCAAAAACCTTACATCCAAATGCTAAGGTCTATTCTGATTACAGAAAGCTCTTAACGGAAATGAATGGCGAAATTGATGCCGTAATAGTATCTACACCGGATCATACGCATGCTCCAGCATCACTTATGGCTATGAAAATGGATAAGCCCGTTTACTGTCAAAAACCATTAACACATCATGTAACAGAGGCTCGTGCGATGCGCAAGTTAGCAGAGGAAAAGAATTTAGTTACACAGATGGGCATTCAAGTGCACTCTTTTTACGATTATAAATTAGCAACCCATCTCATCCAATCTGGAATCATTGGTAAAGTAAGTTGTGTTCGGGCATGGTCCCCTAAAAATTGGGGTTATGATGGAACTGAACCTAAAGGCTCCGACCCGGTTCCTGAACACTTAGATTGGAATTTATGGCTAGGTACCTCAGCCAAAAGACCATACAAAGAAGGAATATACCACCCAGGGAACTGGAGAAAACTCGTAGATTACGGTTGTGGTACTCTTGGAGATATGGGTGTTCATATTTTTGATACTCCATATAATGCACTTGAATTAGATGTGCCACAAACAGTTACCAATAATTGCAGAAAACCAAATGGTTTTGGTTTTCCTGAGCACAATACCGTTACTTATGAATTCCCGGGTACAAAGCAGACTACAGCAACTTTGAAATGGGTGTGGTATGACGGTACTGAAGCACCTGCATCTCATGAGGATCTTAAATTACCTAATGGGGACCTGCTTCCCGATCAAGGAGCTGTGTTTATTGGCGAAAAAGGAAGGCTTTTATTACCGCATTTTATGCAACTTCCTCGATTAATTGTGGATGGCACATATAAAGATATTAGCGAAGAAATTGCTACCATTCAGAAAACTGAACAATTGGGAGAGCCGATTCGAAACTACGATACGGAAGAGAAAAAGCATTACCATCAGTTTGTAAATGCATGCTTAGGACAGGACGAATGTAGCGCTCCTTTCTCTTATGCCAGTAGATTGACGGAGACCATTCTTTTAGGTGTAATCGCTGGGCGTTTCCCAAACAAGACCTTGCATTGGGATGCTAAAACTGCTCAATTTTTAGAGGCAGAGGCTAACGCATTTTTGGCTTCGGAATATCGTGAATTTTAGTTTGCATATCTAATCGCTTTGCACTCCATACAACAATCCAAAATAACTATAACGCATCATTATAGGTCGTATACCATTGCCTATACAATACGTAAAGCAAATGGCCCTACCTTATTGTACTTGCATGGTTTAGGAAATACCAAAAAAGATTTCAGCCGGGCTTATACGCAAATTTCGTTACATAATTTTACGCTGGTCGCCTATGATTTTCCGGGTTCCGGTGATAGTAAGACATATTTTAATGAAATCTCACTAGGCATTGATGATCTCGTTGCGATTACACATCAATTTATTGAAAAGTTGCAATTACAGAACGTTACCATAATTGGCCAAAGCTTGGGGGGTCTTGTAGGTTTGCTGTATGCAGTAACTTATCCGAAATTACTCAAGCGTTTTATCAACGTTGAAGGGAATCTCACTCCTCAGGATTGCAATTTTCAGAGTAGAGCAATAGTTCAATACCAATTCTTTGGGGACGAAGACGCCTTTTTCAGCAGAATAGAACAGCGTTTACGCAATGCTAATAAACCTGGTTTTAGTGATTATAGCGCTGTAATGCGAATTAATATCAATTCAAAAGCCTACCATGATTACAGTTGTACCTTGGTAGATTATTCTGATCATAAACCTTTATTGCAATGGTACATCGACTTAAAAATCCCTACACTATATCTTCATGGAGCACTGTCGTCAGTTCCTCATGCTAAACGGTTAGTACAAGAAAAAAAAGAGGTAGTTTCGATAGCCAATAGTGATCATTTTCCAACAATGACAAATCCTGAAGACTTTTATGCCGCTATATATGAATTTATGCGTTAACTTATTTACAGCATTTTATTATTCCAATATGATAGCCTATTTACTTTGAGATTTTTGCTACTTTTAGCTGATATGATATCTTAAATAAGTAAAAATTCATCTGATGACCAGTTACTTAATTTATAGGTAGCACAGGAAAATATAAACCAAATAACTACAACAATAACGCTAAACTATGTATGCCAAATTTTCGAATAGCGAATTGTTGAGCCTTCTCAAAACCAGTGAAAAGCTCACGTTAAATTCTAAACTGAGTTTAAAAGAGGTGTTATTGCAGCGAAATTTGCAACAACAGGCAGAAGGGTTACAGCATCAGATTGATGCAGATATTCTGGAAATCAAAAACTTTAAATTTTTACATCGCCTTGGATTTCAAATCGAATGGATTTCCAACGATTCTTTTCAAATTACAAGAACTACAAAAGCAATTTGGATAGATATTTTAGCGGTAGTTTTAGGTCTTGGTCTATTGATTCTAGGTGTCAATGGGTTGGCTCCCATTATTGCCTCTTTTTTTGGAGAGGATATCTTAGATATCACTACCTTTTCTTTAGCTACAATCAAATGTGTTTTTGGGGTATTAGGATTTAATATGTTTTACGGTGGCATGAATAGATTGGCGCAATTATCTCGGCTTAAATTATTTGTAGATAATAACATTGCTATTCTTAACAAACAAGATGGTTTTAAATTAATCGAGATTAAAGCCGACAAAACTGCATTCCAACTTTTGCAAGAAAAAGAAAATTTAATTTTAAAATTAGAAAACGAGACCATCTTAAAAGGAAGTAATAAGAATATGATTCAACGCCTAACCATTTTGGAGCTATTCGAAAAAACGAAATAACATTAGAAATTAACAACTACAATGAAAAATTTCTTTTTACTATTATTTTTTGTTATTGGGTGTGTAAAATTAACTGCGCAACAAGTTGCAGACACACTGTATAATCCTCCTATCACTAATCCTGAATATAAAACAGGACAAGGTTCAGTAGTATATATTGATGAAGGGCATCATAACTTTCATACTAAAGATGGCAGATATACCGCCTTTTCAAGAGTATTGGGACGGGATGGCTACCGTGTAAAATCCTATCAGGGGCCTTTTGAAAAATCGCATTTAAAAACAGGTAAAATACTGGTTATATCAAATGCTTTAAACGAACGTAATATTGGTGCTTGGCATGTTCCTACTCCTTCTGCATTTACCTCAACAGAAATCGAAACCGTGCAACAGTGGGTTTCTGAAGGTGGCAGCCTATTCTTAATTGCAGATCATATGCCTATGGCAGGAGCTGCAACAGATCTAGCTAAAGCCTTCGGATTTGAATTCACTAATGGTTTTGTATTTAATCGAAATTCGCAAGGCCCTGCTTTTTTTGACCTTAAAGATACAACGCTCGTTGAGAGCACTATAACTAATGGTAAAAGTCTTAAAGAAAAAGTGCGGCAAATTGCTAGTTTTACTGGACAAGCTTTTAAAATACCTGAAGATGCTACCTCAATTTTGCGATTCAAAGAAGATTATGTTAATGTACTCCCCGACACAGCCTGGGTTTTTAATGAAAAAACACCTAGTTACCCTGTTAAAGGATGGTCGCAAGGTGCATACAAAAAACACGGAGCGGGTAAGGTCGTTGTTTTTGGAGAAGCCGCAATGTTTTCTGCACAAATCGCGGGTCCAAATAAAATAAAAATGGGAATGAATAATCCGGTTGCTCCTGAAAATTATCAATTACTGCTCAATATCATACATTGGTTAGACGGGAAGTTGGAATAATTAATCCATTAAAAAACAATTTATGATTATTGTAATTGCTCCTGAAAATGATATTCCAAATGAATTGGAATTATTGAAGGATCTTTTTGAGTCTGGGTTGAAGTACTATCATTTTAGGAAACCTCATAAATCGTTAACCGAACATCACCTCTTTTTGGATCAAATCCCAGAAAGGTTTTACCAATATATTGTTCCGCACTACTATCACGAACTTACCCCATTATATCAATTAAAAGGAGTGCATTTACAGGAGCAAATGCGATGGGACCAAAGAGACAACCTTGAACTTTACACCAAAGAATATCAGGATCAAGGGTTTACCGTAAGCAGTTCGTATCATCATCCTGAGGAATTAGAAGGGGAGTTTGTAAATTTTGATTATCACCTACTCAGCCCCGTATTTTCATCCATTTCTAAAAAGGGATATGAAGGCAAAGGGTTTGATGTAAATAACATTTCTAAAAAAATCGTAGGGATGGGAGGCGTAAATGCTAATACGGTAAAAGCTACGCTGCAGCTAGGATATACTGGTGTTGGTGTGCTAGGAGGAATTTGGAATAGCAATAATCCTTTGTTAAGTTTTCAGGCGATAAAAGAACAATTTAGTCATCCGATATAACGGTTGTAATGCATGAAAAAAAGCAACTTTTTTCACCAGGTCTTATCTAAACCTCATATCATTTTTTGGAGTTGCATTCCGTTAATATTGCTTTTAGGTGCTCTGTATGCTAATGCTACCCTATATACTAATGCTACCTTAGACATTAATATTCATGATACCTACTTTGTTATCGCGTATATCCACCTCACTATAATAGTATTAATTTTATTTGGGCTTCTCGGATTGGGTTACTGGATCATGCAAGGAAAATTACAAAAATGGCTTAGCGCTAGTCATATATTACTAAGCTTTGGTGGGTTTTTGGTGCTTTTTGTCGCCAACCTTATTGAACCACCCTATAACCCTCAATCATTAGATCTTTTACGTACAATTTATAGTTTAAAATTGTTGGCGGTATTAGGTATTGCCGCGGGGCAATTGTTGTTTATTTTAAATATTGTTATTGGCGTCTGTAGAAAAATAACATAAGACTTTAAACGAACGCAACCAAAAAGTAGGATTCACATCCTGTAATAACAAACTCCTTATACCATGAAAAAAATCACCCTTTTACTCCTCTTAATTAGTTTTTTAAGTTGTGTTAGTAATGATGAAACTGGTATTGATGAAAGGGGTACCGAGGAAATGATTATTCTGTCTTTTACTAACGACTCGCAAGTAGCTATTAATAATCAAAACGATCTTCTTTTTGCTTTCTCAGAGTCTGGAGATAATTTGGTTTTTGAGTATCGCTTTGTCGGAGCTCAGAGAGATCTCGTTGCAGATGATGAATTTGTAGAAACTATTCTTTTTGAGATTGATCCTCAAACCAATAGTTTTTCGTTAGAAAACAGTGAATTGCAAACCATAAACGCGTTCTATCAACAATTCTGTTTTTGTCAACAAGCTGGCAGTATTGCCATCGATAATGGTACGATTAGCGGAGCAAAAATTGATGATGATAGTTGGCAGATAAGTATTGATATTTCTTTTGTGATTTTTGGTAATCCACAAAGTATTATTCACAGTGGGGTTTTTAGATTAACTCAACCCTAATATTATGTTACTTTCTCTTGTGTCACTTTAAAAAATAGTATCTTTTGAGACAAAATCTTTCGGTATGAAAGCTCAAAAGATATTCGCATACTTTGGTGGTCTCCTTCTCCTTTTTTTATGTGTAAATTGCCGAAATCCAGCAAAAACTGTGGATATGGATTGGTGTGATCAAACATTAAGAGCTCAGTTTAATCAATTGGAAGAGGTAAAAATTAAAAATTCATGGTTTAAAGTATATAAAGTCGACACCGATGTGTATGCAATAGCAGAACCTTATAATTTTCAGGAAGTTATTTCGTATTTAATTTTGGGGGATAAAAAGGCTTTGCTTTTTGATACTGGTATGGGAATGTCTTCTATTAAATCGGTAGTCACCGAACTCACAACACTTCCTGTAGTTGTTCTCAATTCGCATACGCACTACGACCATATTGGCGGGAATCATGAATTTGAAAATATTATGGCCTTAAAGCATCCATTTACCCTAGGGCGAGCTAAAAATGGAATGCCGCATAAACGAGTACAACATGAAGTGACTCGAGAAGCTTTCTGTGCAAAAAAACTACCTGCTTTAGATACAAGTACGTACAACATTAAATCTTTTATAATTTCAAAATACATAAAAGATAGTACAGCTATAGCGTTGGGAAATAGAACACTAAAAATCATTGCGGTCCCTGGGCATACTCCAGATGCGTTAGCATTATGGGATGAAGAAAATGGTTTGTTATGGACCGGCGACACCTTTTATGAGGCTCCAATTTGGTTGTTCGATCCAGAAACTAATCTTCAGACCTATCAAAATAGTATTCGCATTCTTGCGCAACTAACACCCAATTTAAACAAGGTATTTCCAGCGCATAATACCCCTATAGCAGCACCTGAACGTCTGGAAGATTTAGTAGTTGCTTTTAATGCAATTTTGGACGGGAGTAAACAAGCTGAAACGTCTAATGACATTAATGCTAAAATCTCCGTTTTTAAATTTCCGCACTTTTCTTTTATGATTCGAAAAGAACTATTATCACAATCTAAACCATAGTTCTCTACTAGACGTATGGTTTTAAGACGCTACGTTAAAATTCGTATCTTTTTACAAAATCCAAGCATCTTATGAAAACTATAAAATTAGGCCTCCTTATATTTTTAGCATTATGTGCAGGGTGTACTCAGAAAAAAGACAATTCCAATGCAGTTTCGATCAACGTATCATTTACCGCGCAAGCTAATATGGACGAGTTAGATGGACGTCTTTTTCTAATGTTGTCTACCAATGACGATGATGAACCTCGATTTCAGATTAATGATGGACCTCAAGGACAATTAATCTTTGGAATGAATGTAGATAAGATGGCTCCAGGTCAGAAAATCACGTTTACCGAAAAAATATTTGGTTATCCTTATGCTTCATTAGCAGATGTTCCCGCTGGCGAATACTATGCGCAAGCTTTGTTGCATACTTATGAAACTTTTAACCTATCCACTGGACATACCGTAAAACTTCCTATGGATAATGGTGAAGGGCAACAATGGAACCGTTCTCCAGGTAATTTATATAGCAAACCTTTTAAAATTACGGTTACTGAAAATGGGATTCCAGAATTCACTATTGAAATGGATCAAAAAATTCAGCCAATTCCGGAAGCAGCCGATACGGAATGGATTAAGCATATTAAATTAAAATCCGAGAAATTATCGGCCTTTTATGGAAAAGATACTTATTTGGGAGCTCACGTACTTTTGCCAAAAGGTTATGAAAATCATCCCGAAGCGAAATACCCGCTCATGATTTTTCATGGCCATTTCCCGAAAGATTTTGGTGGATTTAGAACCACACCACCTGATCCAAAATTAGAACCTGAATTTTCACAGCGTTTTCAAGTGGATGGATATAATATTTTTCAGCAACAAGAGGCGTACGACTTCTATAAGCGATGGAATGATCCTGAATTTCCCCGTTTTTTAATTGTCGAAATTCAACATCCAACTCCTTATTATGATGACTCTTATGCTGTAAATTCTGCAAGCCAGGGTCCTTATGGAGATGCAATAACTTATGAGCTCATACCACATATCGAAGAAAAATTTAGAGGTATGGGTGAAGGTTGGTCTCGTTTTCTTTATGGCGGATCTACCGGAGGATGGGAAGCACTAGCGGTTCAAGTTAAATACCCGGATGCTTATAATGGATGCTTTGCTGCATGTCCAGATCCTATCGATTTTAGAGCCTTTTGTCTAACCAATATTTACGAAGATAAAAACGCGTATTACTATGATACTACACATAAAAAAACCGAAGTTCCTTCACATAGAGATTATCTGGGTCAGGTGCAAAGTACACTTCGCGAAGGAAATCACTTAGAATTAGTGCTTGGTGATAAATCTCGCTCAGGGCAGCAGTGGGATATTTGGGAAGCAACATTCTCTCCACAAAATACCGATGGATATCCTCAAAGAATTTGGGATAAAATGACTGGTGAAATTAATCCCGAAGTTGCTGATTATTGGCAGGAAAATTACGATTTAAGATATATCCTAGAAAGGGATTGGAGTAAGCTGGGAGATAAGCTAAAAGGAAAAATTCATATTTATTGTGGAGACATGGACAACTATTATCTCAATAATGCCGTATATCTTATGGAAGACTTTCTAGAAAACACAACCAACCCCTATTACGATGGCGAAGTAACATATGGCGATCGGGCAGAACACTGCTGGAACGGTGACCCTGAACAACCCAATCATGTCTCGCGCTTACGGTACAACAGTATGTATGTGCCCAAAATTATGCAACGTATAGCGGAAAGTGCTCCTCCTGGAGCAGATCTTACCAGTTGGCGGTATAAATTCTAGAATGCATGGTAATAGGGGTATTGTTTAATTTTTAAAAAATATCCATTATGAAAAATGTAATCATCATTCTTGTTCTATTTACGCAACTTGCTTTTAGTCAAAATATAAAGCATCACAATCCCGATCAGGATTTTAAAATTGGCGAAACTTATTATCTCTATGGCGATAAAATAAAGTTCAGAACTACTCCAGATGTTCATGCACAACACAGTAAGATTCTACCTATCGGGACCCCATTAAGGGTACTTAAAAAAACAGAAGTAACCTTACCGTATTATGGAATTACATCTCATTTTTACAAGGTGGCTTATTACGATTTAGAAGGTTATATTTTAGGAGCCTTTCTTTCTTTAGAAAAGCAGCAAACAGACGCGGGGGATTTTTATTTTGCCTATAAAAAATCAGGAGACACCTATATTTTAAGTACGCGTTTGGTAAATAAAAAGCACGAAGTTTTGCAAAAAGATGTACGTTTAGATACCCCCAGTATTTCGTTAACCTTAAGTAATAATTTAGGCTTACAAAACATCGATCAAATTGTGCATATAAATTATTTAACCGAAGCATGTGATGCTAACAGAGGTGGACAATATTTGTTTTTACAAAAAAATACGCTTTACCATGCGCTAGCCTTTACCAAAGTTGCTGATGGAGGGGATTATTGGTTGCAGGAGGAAATTATTTTTCCCAATGATCCTCGTGGTATAGCAGGAAAATTGCTTTATCAAAAAGAGATGGGAACGTATAAAGACCAAGATTCTAATTGGTGGGAAGTGACTAAAGTAAGTCGGGAGTTAGAATGGAAAAGTGGCGAAATTTTCCCAAAACTAAATTAGAGTTTCTAAGAAAACTCCAGTAAGAATACTTATTGGAGTTTTCTTAGAAACCTACTTGCGTATAGAATATTTTAGTAACTTGAGGCATATTCCTTAAGAAATGAAAATTAGTTCACTTTGTTTACTTCTGTTATTTTTTTCTGGAGCAACAATGCTAGCGCAAAAAACACCTTCCGCAATTGATAGCTTGCTTTTTGGTCAGCAAGCCGTCGTTAAAATTCCTAAAAGCCAACACATTTATGTTTTACCCGGTGGAACAGCTAGAGTACAGGACTCACTTCGACTTCAAAACTTAAACCCAGATCCACTATCATTTCGAGCTTTTGATCTATTAATTTCTGATGATTTTACGGAATCTGGAGCGCAAGATACTTCCCATAAAATGCCTGTCTATGATTTCAATGGAAAATTTGTGATGCCTATTCAAACCATAGATAGCACAAAAACATATAGCCTACGTATTTACGGTTCTAAAAAAGATTTTCAGTAACTATGGAATACACTTATGCCATGTTACCTGATCGTGTAAAAGCCGCTGTGGTGGATAGCGTTATCTTAATTGCTGGAATGTATGCCACAAGTGAGGTTCTGGCACTATTTGATGAAGTTCCCAACGGAGTAAGAATTATTGCCTATGTGCTTCTCTTTGTTGTTTATGACCCTCTTTTTACAAGTGCCTTTGGCGCTACCATAGGACATTCTTTTAGCAATATAATGGTTAAAAAGGAAAGTAATCCTCACCAAAATATCAACTTTTTTTCCGCATTATTGCGATTTATTTTGAAATTGCTTCTAGGGTGGTTATCGTTATTAACCGTTACTTCTCATACAAAAAAAAGAGCGCTTCATGATTTTGTTGGAGGATCCATAGTTCTTAAACAGGCGAAACCATAAGAATCATTTCGGTATTCCATTAACCTATTATTTTAATTTATTTTTACCCAAAAAATAAGATTTTATGGTTATTCAAATTGGAACAACAACCCTCAAAACAAAATATGGCGTGTATCAAGAAAAGCTATTTTACGATGGACAAAAAGAAGCCATTGCCTTGGTGATGGGTGACGTTACTGGAGAAGATGATGTTCTTTGCAGGGTACATTCCTCTTGTTTATTTGCACATGCCTTTAATAGTATTGAGTGTGATTGTCGCGAACAAATGGCCGTTTCGCAACAGCTTATCCAAAAAGAAGGAAAAGGGATTATTATTTGGCTAGATCAAGAAGGAAAAGGTAACGGACATTTCGCTTTGCTACATAGTATTGCCCATAAACGTAAGGGTATTCCACAAGCGGAAGCTTATGAAGCGGTAGGCTTTAAAAAAGACGCCAGAGACTTTAGAAGTGCAGCAGAAATTTTAAAAGAACTAAAGGTTCATTCAATACAGATGATAACTAATAATGTTAATAAAGTAGAGACGCTTACGCAACATGGGATTTTGGTGAGTGGAACTGTTCCAACCACTTTATAATCACATTCCTAATTATCTAAATATGTCATATTTGTTGTATGCATTAGAATTAAGGTACTCTTGGAATCCAATATTAATAAACGTAAACAAGAAGATTCCCTAAGAAACAAGAATTCATTATTTTTAGTTTTTAGAACAACCATAATGACCAAACAAACTTTTTTTTTACTTCCGCTAATCGGTGCTTTCCTTTTTGCAATTGCCACCCTTTTGGGGGGATTACAATTTCCTGATTACAGTCATATTTCGCAATATATAAGCGAAAGTTATGCAACAGGAACTCCGTATGGTAACTACCTTCGCTATTTAGGGTTTATTCCTAGTGGTATTCTAATCGCCATTTTTGCTTTTGGAGTTCCTCGATTTTTACCAAAATCAAAACGCGGTTATATCGGTTTTTTTGGCGTTGCCATATTTTACGGAATTGCAACCGTTCTTGTAAGCATTTTTCCTTGTGATGCCGGTTGTAATAATGCGTTTGTTAATCCGAGTATTGCTCAGTTAATTCATAATTTACTAGCGTTACTTACGTATTTGATAACTCCTTTTTGTTTGATTTTAATTGGTACAAAAGCACATCATTGGCCCAAGGGCGTAACCTATGCTGTTGTCACTTTATTTAGCGGTATTTTAAGCTCGGGGTTCGTGATTTTACTCTTTAGTGACCCTTTCGGTTCTTTTATTGGTTTGTTCCAAAGAGCTATTGAAGCGATGCTACTTTTCTGGCTAATGTATACTGCCTTTTACCTAAAAAAAATATCCTTATGATACGCCCTTATGTTTTAGCAGAAACCAATTGGAAGCATTTAAAAGACGCTGAGATTGAACTTGCCGTTCTCCCATGGGGAGCTACAGAAGCGCACAACTACCATTTACCGTATGCTACCGACAATATTGAAGCAGATGCTATCGCCATTGAAGCTGCCCGAATAGCATGGGAAGCTGGAACTAAATTGATTATACTCCCAACACTTCCTTTTGGAGTAAATACAGGGCAGTCTGATATTTTTTTAGACATGAATCTTAACCCCAGTACGCAACAAGCAATTTTGAGAGATCTTATCACAGTTTTGGATAGACAGGGAGTTAAAAAACTATTAATCTTTAACAGCCACGGGGGAAACGATTTTAAAACCATGGTTCGTGAATTAGGCTTACAATTTCCTTCTATGTTTTTAGCTGTATCCAATTGGTTTCGGGCGTTGGATCGAAATCTTTATGTTGAAGAAGGCGGAGATCATGCAGATGAAGTAGAAACAAGTCTTCTCCTGCATTTACGCCCCGATTTGGTATTACCTCTTACAGAAGCAGGAGATGGAAAAGAACGAAAAAATAAAATTAAAGCTTTTTCTGAAGGTTGGGTCTGGTCCGAAAGAAAATGGTCTCAGATTTCTGCGGATACTGGAACTGGAAACCCGAAAAAAGCTACTGCCGAAAAAGGAAAACGGTATTTCGAGGCCGTAACGCAAAAATTTGGACAGCTTTTTATTGATATCGCAAAGGCAGATGTAAATAATCTTTATGAATAACCTTTTGGAAATGGAAAAACATTGGAACTTAACCGATGATGCATTCGAAAAACAATTTGAATCAGCGGTCCTAGATCCGCTATGGTTTACGCATGAGGCACATCTTCGTTTGGCATGGATTCATATTCAAAAATGTGGCATTACAAAAGCACGTAAAACAATTGCCAAGCAAATTCACCAGTATACTATAAAACTTGGCGCTTCTGATAAATTTCATGCAACCCTAACAGCAGCAGCAGTTAATACCGTATATCATTTTATATTGAAAGATTCGGAAGCAAGTTTTAAAGATTTAATCGCTACTTATCCTCGACTTAAATACGATTTTAAAACCCTTTTGCACTGTCATTATACATCAGAAATTCTTTTTTCCGAACAGGCAAAGCACAAAGTATTAGCTCCAGACTTATTGCCCTATGATAGTTAAAATTTATCTGCAACTACCTTATAGCTCGGGTCTTCCATTACATTAACTTCTATAATCGCTTCGGCATTTTGTAGTAAACGTCTGGAATCTTTACTCAAATGTTTGAGGTGTACTTTTTTGCCAACTTTACAATAGCGTTCTGTAATTTTATTTAGCGCCTCAATACCCGACATATCGGCAACTCGACTTTCTGCAAAATCTATAACCACCTCTTCGGGATCATTCTGAACATCAAATTTTTCTGCAAATGCAGTGGTGGATCCGAAAAACAACGGTCCATAAATTTCATAATGCTTTACACCGTTTTCATCAATCCGTTTTCGCGCTCGAATGCGTTTTGCATTTTCCCAAGAGTATGCTAGTGCCGATATAATCACCCCTAACAATACCGCGACTGCAAGGTTATGGGTAATCGCGGTAATCAAGGTTACCAGAATCATCACAATTACATCCGATGTTGGCATTTTCCGAAAAGTTTTAAAACTTGCCCATTCAAAAGTTCCAATGGCAACCATAAACATTAAACCAACTAATGCAGCCATTGGTAATTGTTCGATTAGGCTAGACCCAAACATGATAAATACCAATAGCATTACAGCGGCCGTAATACCCGATAAGCGTGCTCTTGCTCCCGAAGAAGTATTTATTAAACTCTGTCCAATCATAGCACAACCGCCCATTCCAGATAAAAATCCAGATAGAATATTTGCAGTTCCTTGTGCCACACATTCTTTATTTCCGCTTCCTCTGGTTTCGGTAATTTCGTCAATAATATTTAAAGTTAGTAAACTCTCAATGAGACCCACTCCTGCTACAATTCCTGCATAGGGAAGAATAATCCACAAGCTCTCTGCGGTATATGGAATCTGCGGAATGGAAATGGGCGGGAAACCTCCTTTAATCGATTCTCCTTCCGCCATAGTATCAGCTACGGTAAGTGTGTCTATACCAAACCCAATTACGATTGCAGAAACAACTACAATAGCCAATAGGGAAGAAGGTACAGCCTTAGTTAATTTAGGAACCCCCCAAATAATTAACATCGTCAATAAGGTAAGTCCCAGCATCATGTAGAAGGAACTTCCACTCAATAGCTGATCGGTTCCTTTTTCGTAAAAATTAGGAAACTGAGCCATGAAAATAATGATCGCCAATCCGTTTACAAAGCCAAACATTACAGGATGTGGAACTAAGCGAATGAACTTACCTAAGCGTAAAACTCCAGCCAAAATTTGCAATAATCCTGCAATAATTACGGTGGCAAATACATAGTTGAGAATTGTTTCCGGTTCAATACCTGGGAAATTACGTTTCAATTCTAGAATTAAGCCTACAAAAATAACAGCTACTGCACCTGTTGCACCAGAAATCATTCCGGGTCTACCACCTAAAATTGCTGTAACTAAAGCTAATACAAAAGCGGCATATAAACCGGTAAGTGGTGAAAAACCAGGAATTAGTGCAAAAGCAATCGCTTCAGGAACTAAAGCTAAAGCAACCGTAAGCCCTGAGAGTACTTCTGTTTTATAATTTACTTTCTGAGAAAAATCGAATAGATTTAGATACTTCTTCACGTCTTATGATTATAAGGGCGCAAAAATACTACTTTTCGCTCTTTAAGTACCTATTAGTTTGATTATTAAACATTTCTTCATTTCCCCATGGAAATTCAGGCACCTCCATAATAAAATGAACGTAATAACCAACATTTAATAAATTCCTGCAGTACTACCTCCTTCTACTTTAATCGTAGCTCCATTCGTTGCAGATGCTAACGGACTTGCATAATACGTAATGGTATTAGCGACCTCATCTACACTTGCAAATCGTTGTAACAAAGAGCTAGTGCGTACCTGCGTAAAAAATTCTTCTTCAATTGCAGCAGCTGTTTTATTCTGTTTTTCTGCTGCTTCAGCTAAAAATCGTTCTGCACCTTCAGAACGGGTAGACCCTGGAAGAACCGTATTTACCGTTACCGAACTTCCTTTTGTGAGTTGTGCTAAACCTCGCGCTATAGAAAGCAATGCTGTTTTGGTCATACTATAGGCAATCATATCTGTAGGAACCAGCACTGCACATTCACTGGAAACAAAAAGAATACGTCCCCAGTTTTTAGCCAACATTGGTTTCAAAAGTTGTTTTGATAGTCGAACGCCACTCATTACATTTACTTCAAACTGGGCATACCAATCCTCATCGTGGGTATCAAAAAAGGATTTCGATTCATAAATCCCAACATTGTTAACTAAAATATCTACAAGAGGAAGGTTTTTTATTAGTTGTTCTACTTGTTCAGCATCAGAAAAGTCTGCCTCAAATCCTTTTACTTTTGCTTCCGGGAATTCTTTCAATAGCTGTGATACTGAAAGCTGCACACTTTTCGAGGTTCTTCCATTAATGTATACTTCAACACCCTCAGCCAAAAAACTCCTAGCTACAGCATATCCGATACCACTAGTTGATCCTGAAATAAATGCCGTTTTTCCCTTAAGCTCTAAATCCATCTTCCTATTTTATGTACAATTACCATTTTACCCTCCTATACCCCATGGACTAAAAATATACCAAATTATAAGCACCAGAATAATCAAAACAACGGTCAAAATAATATCTTTAGAAAGTCCTTTTATATTGGATTGTCCTGTTTTTTGAAAAGTTACCAAGGCCAGGCTTTCGGGGGTTTGTGCTTTTCCAGATTTGCTCACTAGCATCAGAATGAGGGCACAAATGATAAAGAGGAACAACGCAAAATGTAAAAAATTGATTCCTAAAAATTGTGCCATAAACGAGCCTTCAGAAACAACTAGGCTGCCTTCTTTACTTAAAAACTCTGTAACTAAACGAAATATTCCTATTGCAAATCCTGCCCATAAAGCTACAATTGCCCCCCGCGCATTGATCCATTTATAAAAAAGACCAAATAAGAAAACTGCTGCTATAGGCGGAGAAATATAGGCTTGAACACTCTGCAAATAATGGAAAATTCCACCATCCATTAAAGAACGCATGAATGGAATCCATCCCAAACTCACAATAACTAAAATTATGGTTGCCCATTGTCCAAAACGCACCAGATCTCGTTCCGAAGCATTGGGATTCTTTTCACGATAAAAATCTATGGTCAACAAGGTAGAACTGGAATTAAATGCAGAGGATAACGAGCTCATTAGTGCTGCCAATAAGCCGGCAATGGCAATACCCTTCAATCCTACTGGCAAGAAACTTGTAATCATCGCCGGAAGTGCCTGATCTGCGTTGGCCATGGAAAAGCTAATCTCTCCTTGTTGCAATAAGGCATAGGCAATTACGCCTGGTATAAAGAAAATAAAAACAGGAAGTAATTTTAAATACCCTGCAAAAAGTGCCCCTTTTCTAGCATTATTTACATCCTTAGCAGAAAGTGTACGTTGCACAATATATTGATCGGTACACCAATACCATACCCCCAAAATTGGTGCTCCAAATAACATCCCAGTCCAAGGGTATTCCGAATCACTCATAGGGCGCCACAAGTTGAAAAAACGATCGGCTGGTGGGTTTCCTGAGTTCTCCGCAGCTACTTCAATTACTTGCACCATTCCATCCCATCCTCCCAAATGGTATAAACCAAACAAAGTTACCGCTATTGTTCCTGCAAGCAAAATAAATGCTTGCAGCATATCGGTATAGATAACTGCTTTTAATCCGCCTAAAACGGTATAAAACCCTGTGGCAACTACCGTAAATATAGCGCCTGTCCAAAAAGGAACTCCTATGGTTTCAAAAACTAAAGCTCCGGCAAAAATAATCAGTGAAATCTTTGTAATTACATAAGCTAAAATGGAGATAATCGACAGGTAATTACGACATGCTTTTGAATACCGTTTTTCTAAAAACTCTGGCATTGTATAAACCCCTGTTCGTAGATAGAAGGGTACAAAAACCCACCCCAAAAGAATAAGGACTAAAGCTGCTATTATTTCAAAATTCGCTAAAGGCATATCGCCACGTGCTCCGGCACCAGACACCCCTAAAATAATTTCTGAGCCAATATTTGAAGCAAAAAGAGAGGCTCCTACAACCAACCAACCTTGGCTTTTTCCTGCTAAGAAATAGTCTACAGCACCTTTGGACTCACTCTTGCTGCGAGAAGCCCATTGAGCAATCCATAAAATTATTCCAAAATAAATAAGGATGATAGCAACATCCCAAAAACTGAGGTTAGTAAACATAGTTTGGTTAGATTAGTTAATGTATGTCTTTAAATGTACGGATTTTACCAGTTTTTAAGGCCCAATAGTTTTTCTCCTAGTTCCGATAACTTGGCAGTATCGTATTTGGTTTGTTCCCAATTTCGTGGATCTCCTGGAAAAGCATAGCCATCTGGGGCAATTCTATTTTTCCATGAATTAATGCGCCATTCGCGTAAAGCTTTATTTTCTTCTTCTGCGGGCATCATTGAAATATATTGCGCCATACGCACTTTATCTTTAGAACGATTTGGACGAATACCATGAGGTTCACAGCTGTTGAAAATTAATAAATCGCCTGCTTCCATTTTTACTTTCACAATTTTATCTTCCAAATCGGTAACATCTGGTTTAAAATGGTCGCGATCTTCAGGTTGCGTTAACTTCCAACTGTCATAATTTCTATACAGCCATGGTATACATTGAAACCCTCCCATGTTTTCGTCCGTTTGATCTGCAAGTGCCAATACCCCCTGCACATTCTGAGGTTTTGTTTCGGGATCGTAATCCCAATGAATAAAACCTTTATATTCATGATTTGGTCGCATCGGAAAATTAAGATTCGCACGATCTATAGTAACCCACAATTTTTCTGTCCCCCAAACATCTACAAAAGCATTATAAACCTTTTCTACTTGGCGATTGTTCCATAAATGTTGGTTATTATATACCTCAACCATTCCCGTTCCGGTAAGCTCTTTCATTTGCATTTCCGCACGTGGTGGCGCATACCAACTATCGGGATTATTTGGATCTTTTTCTTCGAACTCCCATAAAAAATCTGCTGTCTGTTTTACTTGATCTTTGGGCACCGCATTCTTAATAACGATATAACCATTATGCTTCCAAAATATCCAATCTTCTTCGCTTAATACGCGCAAAGGTTCGTTGTTTTTTCTGCTGCTTAGTTGGATTTTACTTGATGTTGCTGTAGAGGGATTTCCAGGAATATCTTTATGAGCTTTATTTGCCATTCCATCTAAGTCCTTTTCGTGTTTTATTTTTTTTACGTTCATATCTAGACTTTTTTTATGCTTATTTGTTGAGGTAAAAGTAATTGTACAAATACCACAACACCACCGTAATATTGACTAATACTTGAACAATATTGATATTTTATAGATGATTACATCATAATTAATACAATTTAGTTAAATTTATATATGAAAATTCAACTCGAAACCTTTAGCCCTAATACCAAAAGTTCTTTTCGTTTACTACATAATCCAAGACTTAACGATCTCTTCTTCTGGCATTTTCATCCAGAATTTGAGCTGGTATACATTGAAGGAGCGAATGGTACGCGCCATGTAGGGGATCATATTTCATCTTATACCTCAAGTGATCTCGTATTTATAGGTTCCAACATTCCACATCTGAACTTTGATCATGGAGTAAAAACGGATTATAAAAAAGAAGTCCTTCATATTAATCCATCTTTTAAAAATAAAGTGTTTCAGGAAATTCCAGAGTTATCGGGAATCTCTACCCTTTTTGAAAAGTCGCAATACGGGATTGCATTTCATGGAAAAACAAAAAAAGTGGTAGGGAGTAGATTAAAGGAGTTGCATAAATTATCTCCTTTCGAAGTTTTCCTAGAAGTCTTACATATTTTTGAAATACTAGGAAACAGTAATGAATACCAACTATTACATGATAAACCTTTTACCAATAGCTACAGCAAGAAGGAACAGGAGCGTTTGCGAAAAATTTATGCTTATATCGATGAGCATTACCAACAAAAAATAGAGGTAAGCGAAGTCGCCGAACTCTGTAATTTAAATAAATCAGCGTTTTGCAGGTATTTTAAAAAAGCCACTGGAAATACATTCATTGGTTTTCTCAATCAGTATCGTATCAGTCAAGCTAAACGGTTATTATTGTTAGGAAAGAACATAAGTGCTTCTTGTTATGAATGTGGATTTGAAAGCCTTTCCTATTTCAACCGAACCTTTAAAAAAATAACGCAAGAAAATCCAAGGGATTTTAAGAAGAGACATACTGGTAAAGTATAGTAGGTATAAAAAAATTACCCTGACTGTTTAGAAGAGCGTCAGGGTAATTTTTAACTAAATAACCAACCAAAAATCTTTATGCACTTAATCAGTCGTATACACTTTCAATTCCTAACTATTTTTTTAAATAAAAAATAAAAAATTTACTTTTTCAATTATAAAACATTGATAATCAATTATTTGATTTTATTAAAAAATAGAATTTTTATCATAATGCTTACCTAAATAACTTTAATTTTGCTATAAATTTTATAGATCGTACACTTTTTATGAAAAAAGATTTACAATTCGCTGTAATTGGAGGGGGTAGTTGGGGAACCGCCATTGTAAAGATGTTAACTGAAAATGTAGAGCGGATCATCTGGTATATGCGAGATACGGATGCTATTGCACATATAAATTCGCAGCAACATAATCCTAAATATCTAAGCTCTGTAGAACTTAAAACCGACCGTATTACACTCACCAACTCGCTAAACACAGCTGTTGAAAACGCAACGGTACTTATCTTTGCCATTCCTTCCGCTTTTTTAAATTCCGAATTGGATAAACTAAGCCTTTCTTTATCAAATAAAATTATTTTTTCGGCAATCAAAGGAATTGTGCCCGAAACAGGTTTAATTGTTGGAGAGCATTTTCATGAAACTTATGCTATTCCTTATAAAAATATTGGTGTTATTACAGGTCCATGTCATGCAGAAGAAGTTGCGCTAGAACGACTTTCATACCTTACCATTGCTTGTGCAGATGCTTCAAAAGCAAAATTAGTAGCTAAAGGTCTTCAAAGCAGCTATATTAGAACAAAGATTTCTCCGGATATTATAGGAACCGAATATGCAGCGATGCTAAAAAACATCTATGCAATTGCTGCCGGTATTGCGCATGGCCTTGGGTATGGAGATAATTTTCAAAGTGTACTAATGAGTAATGCAATTCGTGAAATGAAACGTTTTATTAAACGGGTGCATCATATGAAGCGTAATATTAATAATTCTGCTTATTTGGGAGACCTTCTTGTAACTGGGTATTCCACGTTTAGTCGCAACCGAATGTTTGGGAACATGATCGGGAAAGGCTATACCGTAAAAAGTGCGATGCTGGAAATGAAAATGGTCGCTGAAGGTTACTACGCTACTAAAAGTGCTCATGACCTAAATTTAAAACACCCTAAACCTGCGAAAACTCCAATAATTGATGCGGTCTACACCATTTTGTACAACAAATCCGGAGCCCGAAAGACCTTTAAGGCATTAACAGATAAATTGGACTGATGTTCTTCCTTTAAAAATCTAGTCAAGTTTTAGCACATATCATAACTTGTAGACGAATTCTATAAGGTTTTTTATATTTTTAAGGAACTTCAATAGTTACTACCGATGAAACACCTATCCTTAAGTATATGTCTTCTTGTCTGCTGTCTTTTCTCCTGCAAAGAATCCGCTCCTCAAATCAATTTTAACGCAGGGCTTGAGCAATTCAAAAACTTTAAAAATATTGAATCAGGCTATCTGGAAGTCCCAGAAAACAGAGCAAAAAAACAGAGCAAAAAAATAAAACTAGCTTACATTGTTATGAAAGCTAAAAATAGCACCTCTAGAAAAGATCCCATTGTGTATTTACAAGGGGGACCGGGAGGTGCTACCTTATTTATGGCCTATTTTTTTAGGGATCATAGCTTTCGATTAGATCGCGATATTGTTCTAATGGATCAGCGAGGAACAGGTGCCTCAGCTGCTATTTGTACCAATTTTGGTGAAGAAATGCTTGCCATAATAGCTCAAGACCTTTCTCCTGCAGAAGAATATAACCTATTACTAGAAAAAGTGGCAAATTGTAAAAAAGAAGTCAAAAAAAAGCAAGTAGATGTTTCAGGTTATAATAGCAGGGAGAACGCAGCGGATTTTGAAGACCTTCGCAAACAATTGGGTTACAAACAATGGAATCTATTTGGTGGGTCTTATGGGTCCAGGCTAGGATTAACATTGATGCGTGATTTTCCTCAAAGTATCAGATCTTCCATTTTATTTGGCGTTTTCCCTCCGGAAATAGATTTGTATCGAAATTTTATTGGAAACTTCAAAGCATCTTTATTCCGAACTTTCGATGCTTGTGCAAACGATTTAGATTGCAACAAAAAATACCCTGATCTAAAAACACAATTTGCTGAGGCCATTGAACAATTGCAAAATGCTCCCATTCACTTTAAAAATAATGGAGAAGACTTTGCTTTAAATGCACAAGACGCTTTATTAGTTATGCATCAATTGCTTTACTCTAAAACCAGTATCGCCCAAGTTCCTTCGTACATTGATGCTATACGAACAAAAAATAAAACCACTTTACAGCGTATCCTGCAGCCAAGCCTTGCTAATTTTGGCCTTATTAACGCGGCTATGTATATGTCTGTAAATGCATATGAAGAACTACCTTTTAATGGAGATTTAGCATTTAAAGAGGATTTAAATCGGACCATTGAGATTCCATTGGCACCAGCATTTTTTAGCTCTGATGCAAAAACTTTAGAACAATGGCATCCATTTAGAGCAGATTCTATTGAAAATGCCGCAGTAGTTTCGAATATTCCTACATTAGTAGCTAATGGAGATTTTGACCCCGTAACACCATCTAGCAATGCTGCACTTGTTGCTCAAAGTTTATCCCATTCATATTTGGTAACCTTCGCATGGGAAAGTCATAACCTGTTTAGTTCTTGTTTTTTTGAAATCTGCAGCACTTTTTTAGATACCCCTGATCAACAACCTGATTTTTCATGTGTTTCATCCAAACCATCTATTCCTTGGGATTAATATATTTAAACCCGATCTAGCGAAAAATCAGAATGATCCATAAGAGCTTGCTCCATTTCTGTTTTAAAAGCTAATATTGTGGTATCATCATAGTTGTAAATTGCTTTAAATTCATCTAAAATGATCGTTAGCATTGTTCGAATACTATCAATATCAAAATACAATCGTCCAGTTCTACGAATAAAGAAATCCATCGGATTGGTTACCATTTCGTAATCAATTCCAAAATGTAATTCAGCCTTTATCATTCTGGTATAAGGATCTTGATCGGTGAAACCATTATAGCGTTCTAATATCGTATCCGTTTGTTTTCCATAATTGGTCACCAAAAACCAAGCGTCATAGGCAGTAAACCCATCCTTTTCAATACGCTCTTGAACTTCCGCAATATATTTTTTTACATGCTTAAATTTTTTGAAGGCACTACCACACAGTGGAATCTTATCTGTAGTACATGGTTCTAATGTTATTCCCTCTTCTTCTTCCATTTTTTTCGCAATGCGGTTTACAACACGTTCTGCCATTTTGCGATATCCTGTCAGCTTGCCTCCAGCAATGCTAATTAGACCTGTTTCCGAGGTAAAGATTTCATCTTTTCTGGAAAGTTCCGAGGCTGATTTTCCTTCTTCATGAATTAAAGGGCGTAAACCCGCCCATGAAGAAATAATATCTTCCATTTCAAGCTGAATTTTAGGAAACATATTATTTACAGCGGATATCAAATACATCGCATCTGCAAGATCAACTCGAACATTGTCTTTATCATCATTATAATTAGTATCTGTGGTGCCTACATAGGTAATTTTTCCCCTAGGGATAGCAAACATCATTCGTCCATCTGGAATATCAAAATAAACAGACTGCTTTACAGGTATTTTTGCATGTGGAAACACCAAATGTACTCCTTTGGTGAGGTGCAAACGCTTTCCTTTTTTGGAATTATTTACACTACGTAATTCGTCTACCCATGGTCCAGCAGCACTAATTACATATTTCGTTTTTACCTTAAACTCTTCTCCTGTAATGCTATCTTTTATTGTGACTCCTGCTATTTTTTCATTTTCGTACACAAAATCCTTAACTCTTGCATAATTCAATGCCGTTGCACCATATTGCAAACTTGTCTTGATATTTTCAATCGTAAGTCGTGCATCATCTGTACGGTATTCTGCATAGTATCCCGCTCCTTTTAATATTTTTTTTGGTAAAAGTGGTTCCAGATTTAAGGCTTCTTTTTTTTCTAACATTTGACGTTTATCATCTCCCGTTACTTGAGCCAGTATATCATACACTTTTAATCCAATAGACGTTAGCCATTTTCCATAGGATCCATTTTCAATTAAGGGCAAAAGCATCTTTTCTGGTAAAACCAAATGTGGGGCCAAACGATGTACAATGGCCCGTTCGGATCCTACTTCTTTTACGAGCCAGAAATCAAATTGCTTTAAGTACCGTAATCCGCCATGAATTAATTTGGTACTCTTACTGCTTGTTCCAGAAGCAAAGTCTCCCTTCTCAAAAAGTGCTACTTTCATTCCTCGAGCAGCAGCATCTAAAGCAATTCCTCCTCCAGTTATTCCTCCTCCTATAACTACAAGGTCATACGTTTCTTTTGATAGCCCTTTTATTGTTGTAGCTCTATCTAAATTCGAAAATTTAATATTTTCTTTCCCCATTTATGCTTTATTTATTTTGATGTGAATCTTCCCAGTTCTGAGTACGCTTCACAGCTTTTTTCCAATTACGGTATAATCGTTTTCGTTGCTCCTTAGTAAAAGTAGGAGCAAATATATTTTCAATATCCTTTTTTTCACTTACGTCCTGCTGTGTCCAAAGCCCTGTTTGTATGCCAGCCAAATATGCCGCACCCATAGCGGTAGATTCAATCACAACTGGTCGGTGCACTTCCGTATTTAAAATATCTGCCTGAAATTGCATTAAGAAGTTATTCGCACAAGCACCACCATCAACCTTTAGGTTTTTCAATTTTATTTTTGAATCACTTTCCATGGCCTTGAGAATATCTTTGGTTTGATAGGCCAAGGACTCTAAGGTGGCTCGAGTTAAATGCGCTTTTCCTGTATCTCTTGTAAGTCCAAAAATGGCACCTCTAGCATACATATCCCAATATGGCGCTCCTAAACCAGCGAATGCCGGTACTACAACTACTGGATTCTCACCCGAAACACTAGTTGCAAGTGCTTCAGTCTCTTTAGCATCTTCAATAAGTTCTAAACCATCTCGTAACCATTGAATGGCAGCTCCGGCAATAAAAATGCTTCCTTCTAATGCATAATTTACCTTCCCATCCAAACCATAAGCTATGGTTGTAAGTAATCCGCTTTCTGAAAACTGTGGTTTTTTCCCAGTGTTCATTAGCATAAAACACCCGGTTCCATAGGTGTTTTTGGCTGACCCTTTTTTGAAACAAGCTTGTCCAAATAAAGCAGCTTGTTGATCTCCTGCAATTCCAGCAATTGGAATTGCAATTCCGTCTAACTCATAATCTCCAAAATGCGCAGCTGAAGGTTTTACTTCAGGTAACATGGATTTAGGAATACCAAGTTCCGCTAGCAACTTACTGTCCCAAGATAATTTGGTGATATCAAAAAAAAGTGTCCGAGAGGCATTTGTATAATCGGTAACATGGCTTTTGTTTTTTGTCATATTCCAAACCAGCCAAGTATCTACCGTACCGAGTAGCAATTCTCCTTTTTCAGCTTTCTCACGAGCTCCATCCACATGATCCAAAATCCATTTTACCTTAGTTCCGGAAAAATAAGAATCTATAACCAGACCTGTGGTTTCTTTCACATAGGATACTAGTCCTTTTTCTTTTAAATTCTCACAAATATCTGCAGTGCGCTTATCCTGCCAAACAATAGCATTATATATTGGTTCACCTGTGTTTTTATCCCAAACCAAAGTTGTCTCTCTTTGATTGGTAATCCCGATACCTCGTATTGCAGTTGCTGAAACTTTTGTTTGCTTTAGCAGTTTTTGCAATACCTCCAATTGCGAATTGAGAATATCTTTAGGGTCATGCTCTACCCATCCTGGTTTTGGAAAAATTTGAGGAAACTCTTGTTGTTCCATAGCTTCAATTTTTCCTTCCTCACCAATTAATAATGCGCGAGAACTTGTGGTTCCTTGATCTAAGGCAATTATGTATTGTTGCGACATAAGCCATTTATTTTAATAAGTGTAAATATAACGTTTATTATTTTCAAAAACACCACCAATCTCCGAAATTGGCAATTGTTTCTGCATAAAAATACAGCTTCCCGAATTGGTTTCAAAGCTATGGCACTACTCTAACGTTGTAGTATGCTGAAATTGATCAGGATTGATTATTTAAGCGAAGTCTTATACCTCCAGACTAGTTAATATATCGGTTTTCCAGAAAGTATTGCACAATGGCTTCTTTCATTAAAACCGATTGTTCTCCTGCTTTTAATTTAGGTAATGTTGCCTTAACCGTATAATGCGGCCAACCATCTTTATCAAAAAAATCAAACGCGTAATAGCCATAAGGTTCTAATAATCTGCAAATAGCGATGTGCATTAAATTAACCTTTTCATCTTTTTTAAAGGTTCGGTGTAATTGCCCTAGTTCCTGTACTCCAACCAGGTAAATAATAGCATCAAGTTCTAATACATCTCCATCCGCAAATTGTTTGGACAATTTGGCAACCAAAGCTTCCCAACGTTCTTTCAATGCATTATCCCTTGCCATAATCTTATTCCTTTAATTGCTCTTATTTGTAGTTTACAAAGGTACAAATCAAAGTTTTATATTTGTAGAAACTGGTCATTATGAATTTTCTGGATATTGTATTAGGGCTACTCTTGTTATGGGGTTTATATAAAGGATTTAAAAATGGCCTGTTTGTAGAAATTGCTTCTATAATTGCACTGATCGCCGGACTGTACGGAGCGATTCACTTTTCTTACATCTCTGGAGATTATCTTGCAGAAAATATGGAATGGAATGAGCGCTATATTAATCTAACTGCTTTTATAATAACTTTTGTAATTATCGTTTTAGCTATTCATTTAGCTGGAAAGTTTTTAACCAAGATTGCCGATTTCGCCATGTTAGGCTTACTTAATAAAATTGCAGGAGGTATTTTCGGGGTTTTAAAAGTAGCAGTCATCATTGGTGCGTTATTGATTTTTGTTGAACGCTTAAATGCCAATCTGAAGTTTATAAATGAAGAAACGCAACAAGAATCCGTATTATATGAACCTGTAAAGGAAATAGGAAGCTTTGTTTTTAGTTTTGCTTTAAAAGATGTTACCACTGAAGAATAATCACAACTGTTTTCTTCGCTAAAAGACTGGAAATCTGGGCATTTTCAAAGGTTTAAGTGTTATAAAATATCGGTAAACTTCTGCTTTTATTCGTTCACTATTTTTAGTCCAAATGTCGTTTATCTATAAAATTTGCGCTTTATTTTAATAAAAGTTGCAATCATCCCTTCTTACGAACCAATAATCGAAAAAAAGACCATCACTTTTACTTCAGGAATAGCTTTTTCTATGTTTGTCTCGTTGAGTTCCCCAAAAGTCAACATCTAACGAACAGCATTGAATGCAGTTCTTTTAACCTACAGAAATTAAGGTTTAAGAAGTATTAAGATTATGAAGAAGTATTACATTTTATTACCCATGTTGGCTATTTTAATGGCATCTTGCACAAAAGATCCCTTAGATTCTGCATTAACAATTCCAAATGCTTTTGAAAGTTCTGGAAATGTTGAAGCTGATGTTTTTATGTTAATAAACGATCATAGAACGTCTATAGGATTGAGTGAGTTACAATATGATAACACTGCCTATATTTATGCAAGTTCTCATACGGATTATATGATTTCACAGGGGGTAATAAGTCATGATAATTTTAATGCAAGAGCCACAAGTCTTTCTTCAGAAGTAAATGCTTTGTCTGTAGCTGAAAATGTAGCAAGTAATTATCCTACTGCCCTTATAGCGGTTCAAAATTGGTTAGCAAGTCCTTCGCATAGGTTGTCAATTGAAGGAGACTTCACGCATACTGCTGTAAGTGCCAAAGTAGATAACAATGGGAATTTGTACTACACTCAATTTTTCTTTAAAAAATAAATTACAACCCTAAACCGTATCTTTTAGTAAATTAGCCTTAACAATTAAATCAGTGTTATGGCAATTAGAACTCCGTTTAATCTATTGCAATGGATTGAGGAAAATAGAGATACATTAAAGCCTCCTGTTGGCAACAAAAATCTTTACAAAGATGCTGGGGATTATATTGTAATGGTTGTTGCAGGTCCTAATGCACGAAAAGACTACCATTATAATGAAACTGAAGAGCTTTTCTATCAATTAGAAGGTACTATTGAAGTTCATATTCAAGAAAATGGTGAAAAAAAAACCATGCTTTTGGGTCCAGGAGATATGTATCTTCATCCTGCATATATTCCCCACTCTCCTGTTCGCCATGAAGGATCCATAGGTCTAGTAATTGAACGAAAACGTACATCTCCAGATGTAGAAGATGGCCTGCTGTGGTTCTGCGATAACTGCAATACCAAACTTCATGAGGTTCGTTTTCCGCTAAAAAATATTGAAGAGGATTTTCTTGCGCATTTCAAAGATTTTTATGGTTCGGAACACTTAAGAACCTGCGGTAATTGTGGTACTATTATGCCTGCAGATTCGCGTTTTGTCTCAGAACAGTAAAATCAATTTCTATCTTTGGTTAAGATTAAAAGCTGCAACCATTAAATATTCGTAGCTTTGTCTAAAATTTAACAAATCATCCTCAAAAAGTTATAAAATGTCTAAAATTGCTACTGCTTTTGGTATCCCTCAGGCACTCGAATTATTAGGAATAGAAGCTGTAAATAATGGTACTTCGACAGGCGTACAAAATTATGCTTCCGGGGAGGAAATTTCTTCATATTCCCCAGTAGATGGTGCTTTAATTGCCAAAGTAAAAACCACTTCAAAAAAAGACTATGACCAAACCTTACAAGTGGCTAGTGCAGCTTTCTCTGATTGGAGAAAAGTTCCTGCACCTAAGCGTGGTGAAATGGTTCGTCAATTTGGAGAAAAGTTACGGGAAGTAAAGGAACCATTAGGGAAGTTAGTTTCTTATGAAATGGGTAAGTCTTATCAAGAAGGTCTGGGTGAGGTGCAAGAGATGATAGATATTTGTGATTTTGCAGTTGGACTATCACGACAACTTCATGGACTTACGATGCACTCGGAAAGACCAGGACATCGTATGTATGAACAATACCATCCTTTAGGAATCGTAGGTATCATTTCTGCCTTTAATTTCCCTGTAGCCGTTTGGGCATGGAATACTGCCTTGGCATGGATTTGTGGAGATGTATGTGTATGGAAACCTTCTGAAAAAACGCCATTATGTGGCGTAGCTTGCCAAAACATAATAGCGGGAGTACTTAAAGAGAATAACCTCCCTGAAGGAATTTCCTGTTTAATAAATGGAGATTATAAGGTAGGAGAATTTATGACCCAAGACACACGGATTCCATTAGTATCTGCTACGGGTTCAATTCGAATGGGTAAAATTGTTGCGCAAGCTGTAGCTGCCCGTTTGGGTAAATCATTACTAGAGCTGGGAGGCAATAATGCCATTATTATTACCCCAAATGCAGATATTAAAATGACTACAATTGGCGCTGTTTTTGGGGCTGTGGGTACTGCCGGGCAGCGTTGCACCTCAACACGAAGACTAATTATTCACGATTCGATTTATGAAAAAGTAAAACAAGCACTTATAGCTGCCTACAATCAACTTCGAATAGGAAACCCATTAGATGAGAACAACCATGTAGGCCCGCTTATTGATACCGATGCTGTAAAGCAATACCAACAAGCATTGGAAAAAGTAGTAGATCAAGGAGGACATATTTTGGTTCCCGGAGGAGTTTTAGAAGGTGAAGGTTATGAAAGTGGTTGCTATGTAAAACCTGCTATTGCCGAGGCCGAAAATGCATTTACAATTGTTCAGGAAGAAACTTTTGCTCCGATTTTATACTTGCTTAAGTATTCTGGGGATGTATCGGAAGCTATAGCCGTTCAAAATGGTGTGGTACAAGGATTATCTTCGGCCATAATGACACAGGATTTAAGAGAAGCGGAGCGTTTTCTATCTTCATGGGGAAGTGATTGCGGTATTGCTAATGTGAACATTGGAACATCAGGAGCTGAAATTGGTGGCGCTTTTGGTGGTGAAAAAGAAACCGGAGGTGGACGAGAATCAGGTTCAGACGCCTGGAAAGTGTATATGAGAAGACAAACCAATACAATTAATTATACAGAAGAACTTCCTTTAGCTCAAGGTATTAAATTTGATCTTTAGCATAAAAACAAACCCACTGTAATTTAGAACTACAGTGGGTTTATAAACTAACTAACTCAAACTTAACTTTATCTTAGGCCCTCTAGGGGTTTAGGAAATCTAAACCCTATCTCAATGCCGGATCTTTGTCGGGAGAAATAGGGTTCCTTTTCCAGAATACTAATTTCTATAATATTTGTCGATTAAAGTTCGCTCATGTTACAGACGGTCTTGAAAACTGTATAGTTGGTGCTATTTTTTGTGTACATTTTTTAACACTTTACAAAAGCATATTTTGGCTGACCCCTGATAACATAAGTGGTTGACAACTAACAGATAAAGTTCTTATTTTAACATTTTTTAGGTTTTTTTTAATACATTGTATATCCAAATTTGGAAAAAAACACTAACAATGTCAAAAACCACTACAAACATTTTAGCGATTGTTATTACTATTCTGGCAGGTACTTATTTTTTTGTTACCTACTGTAATGGCTGTACATCGCAATCAGAAAAAGTTCCTGAAACATTTCAGGAAGAAACGACCTCAGCAACTGGTATTGCTGCTTCCGCTACCACTTTCTATAGTGCTATGGAGTTACAAGTTTATCGTACCACAAAGTTCGGTGCATTAAAATATATTATTCATCCAAAAACAACAGTCCTATGAATTATGAAAATCTTAATATTTGGTGTTGGATTATTCCAATTTTGATTGGAATAATTTCAGCAATATTTGGTTATCTCATTGGGAAATCCGGCGCTAGACCTATAGAAAATTCTGCCCAATTAAAAACCTTGGAGGATGAGAATACTAAGCTAAAAAAGGATTTAGCGGCTTGTACTAAAAGTTTAGCTATGGAAAATAGTGAAGTTAACACTACACCCAGTAATTTAATGGAAGACTCAGTAGGTGACACTACTGCGTTCAATGCAGATATGGCTAAAGCCGCATTTGGAAAAAAAATAAAGGAAAACGACCTTAAGGTCATAGAAGGTATCGGTCCTAAAATTGAAGGGCTCTTTCATAATTATAACATTAACACTTGGCAAACACTATCTGAAACACCAGTTGCTAAATGTCAAGAAGTTTTAAATTCTGGCGGAGATCGCTATAAACTGCATAATCCGGCATCATGGCCGATGCAAGCCAAAATGTGCTACCAAGGGAAATGGAAAGAATTAAACCAATGGCAAGATCAGCATAAAGCGGGTAAATTCTAAATAAAAAAGCGGTTCTTTATTTGAACCGCTTTTTTTATAAAATCCCATTCGCTTCTACCCATTTAAAAGCGTATTCTTTATCATCCTGAAAACGCATCCGATCCGAAATTCGCTGCAGTCGTTCAGGTAGTTTTACCAAATACTCTCTGGCACGTTCTGCATTATCTGTAAGGCTTCGCAACCCTTCTACATCCCAATAGTTATTTAGCTTTTGTAAAATATCAATATAATCTTGCGCTGTATAAACTCCTAAGCGTTGTGCACAATTCGAAAAAGTTTCAAAAGCCGTACTAATGCCTCCCCCCGATTCTCTAAGAAAATGTGCCGGCATCACAATTTTTTTCTTCATCATATCTGCAAAGGCTAACATCATTTCACTGGGATCGTGCTCAAAAATAGTTTTTACAAATTCTCGATAGGCAAGATGATGGCGCATTTCATCTCCTGCTATAATGTTGCACATTTTACCCAAAAGTCCGTTTCCTTTCTTCTTTGCCAGTTGGCCTACCCTTTTGTGCGATATATTAGTTGCTAATTCCTGAAAAGTAGTGTATACAAAATTTTTGTAAGGGTCTCTGTCTGTACCAATATCAAAACCATCGGCAATGAGATGCTGCGTAGTAATTTCTACTTCTCGCATATTTACCCTTCCGGAGAGGTATAAATATTTATTCAAAACATCACCATGTCTGTTTTCCTCAGCTGTCCAATTACGTACCCATTTGGCCCAACCTGTTTTCTTGTTCTCTCCATGTTGATCTATGCCTTCTACATCCATCAACCAAGATTCATACGTTGGAAGGGCTTCTTCCGTGATAGTATCAGCGACTAAGGTTACCCAAAAATCATATCCAAGCTCTTTTGCTTCTTCTCTAATCTTTAATGTTTCTTCAAAAAATTCTTCTCCTTGTGAATCCGGAAGAAAATCAGTAGGCTGCCAGATTTCTTCAATAGGAATAAGATAGGAGTTGATAAACCCTTCCACCTTATGTTCAATGGAACGCATTACTTCTATCCTTATATTTTTTGTAGACATGTGGTTTATGTTTTTTCATAACAAAGATGCCCAATATAATTGAGATACTATACCAATGCCGCGTTAATTTTAATTTCTCCCATTTTCTCCAGGATATAAGGTATAAACCGGATCGCTTTGCCAAATTTCTTTACTATCTACATCTACTATAGATAAGGGTCCTTTAAAAGCCGCTCCAGTATCTACATTCCATACATTTCCTGCTTTTTGTGGTGTTGTTTTTCCAATCCGTGTTACAGGAGTATGGCCAATATAAACTTCGTAATATTGTTTTAATCGGCTAGGATAATGCATGTCATCTGGAGATAAATGCGGATTTAGAGATAAAGCCAATTCCCATAAGGTGCGATCCCAATAGAAGTTTTTGGTAAAATATTCATATTCAATGCCTCGAAGATGTGTAAAACCGGCATGAAGAAATAATCGATTTTTTTCATCTAAATAGTAATTTTCTAAGGATTGGTAAAAATTAATATGGGCATCTTTTGTGTTGCTATCTGTTTTTTCATAGGAAGCGACTGTAGTTCTCCCTCCATGATTAAACCAAGTAGGGTTATCTTTCCCTTTAAACAACCAATCATAGCATAATTCATCATGATTTCCTCTTAAAAAAGTACAGTGATGTGTATGTTTTAATTGAATTAAAAAATTTATCGTTTCTACCGCATCACTCCAACCGTCTACATAGTCTCCTAAAAAAATAAGGTGGTCTTTAGGATTTACTTTCGCTAATTCCAATACTTGTTTTAGAGCTCTTAGTCCACTATGTATATCCCCTATTACCAGTTTTCTCATTGTGCAAAAAAGATGATTCCCGCAATTACTATTATCACGAACAGGATAAGGAGAAAAATTTTCCAAAAAGAATAGGGGTGTACTCCACTTATCACCCCTGTTTGACCATTTACATAAAAATAATACTCTTTATTATTGTATGTATATGAACTTATATAAACTGGTAATAATATATGTTTAAAGGTTTCGTCGGATAGCTTGATATTTGCTTGATGAATTTGTTGCGTATCTCCTCCAATATCTGTTCTGATCCAATTGTGCGCAATTCCCTTGGCTCTTTGAAAGGAAGAATGGTGCCCATCTTTAAGCGATATGGTGTATTTCTCGGTGACAAACCCTGCCAGATATTTAGAACTAAAAGCAGTTAATTCTTTTAAATTCCAATGTGCTATTTTTTTAGGAAGTTCGCGTCTTTTTTTTTCCGAAGCGTTAATTAAAATATCATCGATAAAGCCATTTACGGTACCTGAAGCATAGGACCATCGCGTTTTTCGTACTTGACGAGTTTGTACTCCATTTTTAGTTCGATAACGTTCTGTTTCATAATAATAATCGCCTCGTTGCCCTTCATAGGCAGCAAAAAGATTTGCATCAAAAGTCCAATAAGGAAGATACAAACCATGTATACTTTCAGGATTTAGCGCAGCCCTCTTTAATTTATTCGGAGCAAACCAAATCTTATGCACCCACTTTTTAAATATTCCTCTTGCTTGAGAGGCGTCTAATTGAAAAGGAACCACAGCTCCTGGTAAAATCCAACCTTCTTTTTCAATATCTTCCTTAATTAGAGGTTCTCCACAATATACACAATGAAGCGCCTTGTAGTTTTCCTCTACATGCTGATTGGCACCGCAGTTTTTACAACGCAATACATCAATAGTTTCGGTATATGCGTTGTCTCCAACAACCTTTAAGTAGTGTTCCAGTTCGAGTTCTTCAAAACTGTTTTTTGCTTGTTCAATAAACTCTTCATAACCACAGTACTCACATTTTAATTGATGTGATCCGGGTTTGAAACGCAGTTCAGCACCGCAATTCGCGCATGGCTTTTTATCTTCGGATTTAACCGTTTTTTCCATAAATAGAACCCCTATAATAGGTTTTGGTAAATATTACAAAAAGAAAGAAACATATAGTTTAAAGGTTCATGTTTTAGGCGTTTGGCAAAGGAGGAGGCATATTTCCACCTAAAAACGACTTTAATTCCTCAATGTCTTTTAGCGATGACCAGTTGGCCATACCTTGTTTCCATATCAACGAATCTTTATTAATTGTTCTATTTGCATAAAGTTCTTTCAATCGATCAAAAGAAACGGGACCCAGCTGCTGTCCGCTAACGGCATAATGGTATTGCACTTGCACCGGAATTGGAGGGGGTGTTACCGCTACTTGAGGTTGCGCTGCTTGCGGGTTCATCATGTTGCCCATTTGTTGTGCTAGTACAAATCCCATACCCATACCCATACCTGCACCTGCTGTACCTCCTTCATTTTTAGCGGCTGCTTCCATAGCTTTGGCAGCTTTGAACTGCGAAAGCTTTGTCATATCCAACTTATCAAGACGGCTATATTCAAAAATTTCTTTTTTAAGCTCCTCCGGCATGGACACATTTTCAATATAAAAACGCTCCAGTTCAATCCCTACTCGATTAAACTCTGGTTGCATTACTTCTTGGCAAGTTTCTGAAAGTTCTGTGGTATTAGCCGCATACAATTCAATGGGAAGGTTCGCTTCTCCTACCGTATCCGTAAAGCGTGTTACAATAAGGCTCTTCAAATGCTCATTTACCTCATAGTTTGTGAAATTTCCATCCGTTCCAACAACATCAACGACAAACTTACCTGCATCTTCAATCCTAAAGCTGTAGGTTCCAAAAGCTCTGATTTCAACGAGCCCAAAGCGCTCATCACTTAACATCACTGCATTTTTAGTTCCCCATTTTTCATCCGTAAATAAATGGGTGTTCACAAAATAGACCTCTGCTTTGAAAGGGCTATTAAATCCATATTTCCATCCTTTTAAGGTGGCTAAAATGGGGAGGTTCTGGGTATTAAGAGTATATGTCCCTGGTTTAAAAACATCTGCCAGTTGACCCTCATTTATAAAAACGGCTGTTTGTCCCTCGCGCACAATGAGTTTTGCTCCATTTTTTATTTCATTTTGGTAACGCTCAAAACGATGTACAATGGTGTCATCGGTATGGTCTAACCATTCTACAATATCTATAAATTCATGACTAAGTTTCTTCTTTATTTCATCAAAAAGGCCCATGCTATTTCGTGTTTTTAGTTTGCAAAAAGATAATTATTTCCTTAAACATAACAAGTGCAAATTATAGATTTTCAAATTAACCACCTTTATTTTTTGGATTTACTTTCTTGAACGTTATCCTACTATATCGCATCAAATCTTGGTAAATTTTTGGATTCCCATACTATTTCCCCTTATTTTACAGCTCTTAAGTTAAACTAATGAGAACTGTATTTTGTATTGGAGAGCTTCTTATTGATTTCGTAGCTGAAAAACAGGGCAACGATTTATCTAAGGCGAAAGTATTTACTAGAAAAGCAGGGGGAGCACCGGCAAATGTATCTTGTGCAATAGCAAAATTAGGTGGGCAAAGTACATTTATTGGTTGTGTGGGAGAAGATCCATTCGGCACCTTCCTACTTAATATTTTAAAATACCACAAAGTAGATATTTCACTAACCCAACGCTCTAGGACCTTTACTACGCTTGCCTTTGTATCTATTGCGGAAGATGGAGAACGTGATTTTGTTTTCAGTCGAGGGGCAGATCGAGAGTTATGCTATAGCAGCGCTGTGAAAGCAGACTTCAAAGGAAATATGATTCACTTTGGTGCCGCTACAGCCCTATTAGGTGGGGCACTGGAAGAGGCTTATGGACGCTATTTTTTTGATGCATTAACGCTAGATTCCTTCATTAGTTTTGACCCCAATTACCGAGGAGATTTATGGAAAGATCAGGAGGAAGTTTTTATAAAAAAATGTATGCCTTTCATCGAAAAATCGCATCTCTGTAAATTTAGTTTGGAAGAAGCACAATTACTGTCGGGGAAATCAAAAATAGAAGAAGCCTGCGTTGAACTGCATAAGGTAGGAGCAAAAACCATTGCAATTACCCTGGGAAAAGATGGTACTTATGTTAGTTCTGGGATAGATCAACAAACCATTCCCAGTTTTAAGGTAAATCCTGTCGATACTACAGGAGCAGGAGATGCTTTTATCGGTTGTTTATTACAGCAGATCGCAACCCTAGATAATCCAAAAACCATCGTGGAAAACTGGCCATTACTTACGCAAATGGTTTCTAAGGCTAATAAAGCAGGAGCTATTACAACAACCAATTATGGAGCTATAAATTCGTTACCTACGCAAAAGGAGCTTTCCGTATAACATGAATCAAACCACTATACACCAACTTATGGCTACCAAGTGGATAGCTAATGCAGAATCCAATGAACATTTTCATGGGTTTTCAATGCGCTTGGCAACCAATATAACCTTAGTAAAAGATCTATTTTTTGCTTTGTATCCTGAAAAGAAACATCCTGCTTCTTTTGAAAAACTTCTAAAGGTTTTAGAACAACTTTTTAACGCAAGATCTACGGCACTCAAAAATCAGGATCTTGAGCGTTTAAGGGAAGGAAATTGGTATCAATCGGAGCAAATCGTCGGAATGCAGTTGTATGCGGATCGCTTTAATAAAAATCTTAATGGTGTGACTCAAAAATTATCTTATTTTGATGATTTAGGGGTCAACTTTTTACATCTTATGCCGATCACTACCAGACCTAAAGGAGCAAATGATGGAGGGTATGCGGTTAATGCATACGATAAGATTGATCCAACATTTGGCACAGCAGCTGATTTATTGGATTTAACCGCAAAGATGCGATCCAAAAAGATGTACTTGATGTTAGATTTCGTTGTAAATCATACCTCCAATGAGTTCCCATGGGCAAAGAAGGCCATTGCAGGCGAAGCTAAATATCAGAATTACTATTATACCTACCCTAATCGAGAAATTCCGAATGAATTTGAAAAGTCCTTACCTGAAATTTTTCCTGAAACTTCTCCAGGAAATTTTACCTACAATGCAGCTATGCAACGGTGGGTAATGACTGTTTTTAATTCCTATCAATGGGATTTGAATTATACCAATCCAGAGGTTTTTATAGCTATGTTTACGAACCTGATGCACCTGGTAAATTTGGGCGTAGATGTGGTACGTTTTGACGCTTTAGCCTTTTTATGGAAAAAGATAGGCACCGATTCTCAAAACCTTCCTGAGGCACATCAGTTAATCGCATTATTCCGACTGTGTTTACAAATTGTTGCCCCTGGAACCGTGCTTTTAGCAGAAGCTATTGTTGCACCAAAACAAATTGTAAAATATTTTGGACAAGGTAATTTAGAAGGCAATGAGTGTGAAATAGCTTACAATGCCACATTTATGGCTCTTTTATGGAATTCTATTGCCACAAGAAAAACGTTGCTTCTCCATCAAAGTTTGGCTCATTTACCTAAAAAACCAGCAGAAGCAACTTGGATCAATTACATTAGATGTCATGATGATATCGGTTTGGGGTTCGAAGATCAACATATTTATGATATTGGTTGGAGTGCTCCAGAACATCGAAAGTTTTTATTAGATTATTATTGTCAGCGGCTTGATTGGTCTCCTGCCAAAGGATTGCTGTATATGTACAATCCGAATAGCGGAGATGGAAGAATTACGGGCAGTGCAGCTTCCCTATTGGGTCTAGAAAAAGCACTTCTTCAAAAAGACACAACAAAAATTGCTCAGGCCATAAAAAAAATCACGATGCTTCATGCGATCATTTTGTCGTTTGGCGGCATTCCTATGATCTACGCAGGCGATGAAATCGGTACGCTAAATGACTATTCTTTTTTAAAGGAAAAGGATAAAAAAGAGGACAGTAGATGGGTTAATCGTCCATTTCAAAATTGGCAAACAATTAATACCCTAGGAAAAAAGGACAGTCCAGCGAATCAAATTTATGCTACGATTAAAAATCTAATCGCAATTAGAAAAAAGCATACGGTATTTGCAGATCAAAATAATTTTAAACTGCATTATTCTCCCAATCCACATTTATTTATCTATCAACGTGCGGCTACTACAGCCGATACAATATGGATCATTTGTAATTTTAATGACACTAGAGAAACCATAACTTCTACATTTCTAGAGGGTATTGGGTGTAATCTTAATCATGGAATAAAGGATCTTATCACCAAAAAAACCTACTCCAAAAAGAAGCCGTTACATCAATTGGATCCTTTTGAAATTTTATGGCTAAAATTGATTTAATTATATTTTACTTTTCGTAAAATTCGCAAGGCTTCCTTTAGAGAGCCATATACATTTCGATATTGTATCTTAAGAAATGGGCGTGCCATTTCCATCTTTTCTTTAGCTTCTTCAAACCCATTAAAATGACAGATAAGGTAACGGGCTGGCAACTGTTTCAAATCAATTTTTTCAGAAGGATTTAGATTGATCTTCCTTTCTAATTTATGAAGCAAAGAATTATTCGCATTAAATATATGATGTAGGGTTTTTTTGTTATACAAAGGCGGCTTAAACACTAAGTCCGTTTGTATTTGATACTTACCATTCTCATCAAACGTAATAACTACTTTTTCAAAAGGGTAATATTTAAGTTGTGATCCCAACCCAAGTTGAACATATTCCATGGTCGTAAATGCATCATCATCAAAAGCAATGGTTATTTCATCTAACGCAGAATAGAACAATTTCACTTGTTCATTAATCAACTCGATATCAACTCTAGAATAGTAAGTCTCTCCCTTTACTCGCTTCTTATTGCCCGCCCAACAAACCACAAATTGCTCCTTAAAAACCTTATAATTACTTTCAAGATCTCGATGTCGGTGATTTATAAAATCGATAACGCCATCCAGTGTTAGCTCAATATTATTTCTGGCGTGTCGCTCAATTTTTGCAACTGTTTTGCTGTTAAAATCCTTTAATTTGATATCAAAGACTTTGGGCAGACTAATACTGCCTTCTCTAAAAAACACCGCTCCCCCATAATATTTCCAAATATTCTTTCGTAAAGCGCATATTTGTCCATTCGAAGTGATGGTAACCAAACCTACCACTTTTCCTTCAGGCAAATTTGGAAAAGGAATATTTTCGTAAGCAATGGTTGGTGGATTATCTAGATATGCATTAACTAGATTTTGAATTTTACTGTCATCAAAAAAATCCACACCAACAATCTCATTGTCTTCATCTTCAACCCCCACAACGATATAGGAGTTATTTTTGGGGTTGCTATTTGCTAAAGCACAAACATGTTTTAAGAATTTCGCTTTCCCTTCTTTCTGACCAATGGCAATAAAGCGTTTTTTATCATAAAAACTGTTCTCATCATTATGCGCAAGCAGGTTTTTTACCAATAGGCGTTTATTAATCATCCTTTTCTATTCACTAGGGTATTACTAGCTTGGGCAAGCGGCATAACTAATAAATCCGTAATATTAATGTGGTAGGGACGCGTAATTACAAAATAGATAATCTCCGCAATATCTTCAGCATACAAAGGCTTAAATCCTTGGTACACCGATGCTGCTCTTTCCGCATCTCCCTTAAAGCGTATCTGGCTAAATTCTGTATCAACCAAGCCTGGGTTTATGGCTCCCACGCGGATACCGTGTGTATGCAAGTCCATTCGCATCCCTTGGTTTATTGCATCAACGGCATGCTTGCTGGCACAATATATATTTCCCTTAGGATAAACCTCTTTTCCTGCTGAAGAACCAATATTAATAATATGCCCTGAGCTGTTTTCCATCATGGTCGGAATTACCGCTTTGGAAACATACAGTAACCCTTTTACATTGATATCTATCATCGCCTCCCAATCATCAAGATTTCCTTGATCTATGGGTTCCATACCATGTGCATTACCAGCATTATTGATGAGAATATCTATTTTCGAAAACTCTTTAGGCAAATTTTTAATTTTTTTCGCCACATCTTCTCGATCGCGAACGTCAAAATTAAGCGTATAAATCGGAGCAAACGGTTGTAGTTCTGTTTTCAGTGCTATCAATCTTTCTTCTCTTCTTCCGCAGATTACAAGTGAAATTCCATTTTTTGCAAATATAGTTGCCACAGCCTTTCCAATGCCACTGGTCGCTCCTGTAATTAATGCAACTTTAGAAGTTGCGGAAACCATTCTAATATTCATGTTTTTTTATATTAAAATCTCTTTATATTAAATTTTGAGCTGTAACAAACGTGCGTTATTTCCACAGATTTTGGATTAAACCAATCGAACATTTACCTTACGAAAAATCAGGTTTTTGAATCGTTTGTAGGGATTCAGATAGTTGATTTTTACACATTATTTTATACAGGCTGGTGAATTTAAAAAATAAATCCCTTAAATACTTCACAAAACTTGGGGTAGACACATGTTTTTTAACCAATTATTAACAGCGGATCACTAAATAAATTTTCATTTTGCATTTTTATTGAAATGCTCTTTTATTTGCATTCTAATTAAATTGACTAAATGGAAGAAAATACTACTGTAGATATTAGCGCAGTGAATGAGAAAATTGCACAGGAAAGCGCTTTTATAGATTTATTAATCCTAGAAATGAACAAAGTAATTGTTGGACAAACTCATATGGTCGAACGCTTACTAATTGGGCTATTAGGACAGGGACATATTTTATTGGAAGGTGTTCCCGGTTTAGCAAAAACTTTAGCGATAAACACTTTGGCTCAGGCCGTAAAAGGAAGTTTTAGCAGAATTCAGTTTACGCCAGATTTACTTCCTGCGGATGTGGTAGGGACCATGATTTATAATATGAAAGAAAATGATTTCTCCATTAAAAAGGGTCCTATTTTTGCCAATTTTGTCTTGGCTGATGAAATCAACAGAGCTCCTGCGAAAGTACAATCAGCTTTATTAGAAGCGATGCAGGAAAAGCAGGTAACCATTGGTGATGAAACTTTTGTTTTGGACAAACCTTTCCTAGTAATGGCTACACAGAACCCGGTAGAACAAGAAGGTACTTATCCTTTACCTGAAGCGCAAGTGGATCGTTTTATGTTAAAAACTGTAATCGATTACCCTAAAATTAATGAAGAGCAACTTATTGTTCGTCAGAACTTGAAAGGTGCCTACGAAAAGGTTAAACCCGTAGTTTCCGTAAAACAAATTATAAGTGCACAAAAGGCTGTTCGCGAGGTATATATGGACGAGAAAATTGAAAAATACATTCTCGATCTAATTTTTGCTACGCGATACCCTGAAAAATACAATCTAGAAGATTTAAAACCATTAATAAGCTTTGGAGCTTCTCCTCGGGGTAGTATAAACTTGGCCAACGCTGCCAAATGTTATGCGTTTATAAAAAGAAGAGGTTATGTTGTTCCTGAAGATGTAAGAGCGGTTGTTCACGATGTTCTTAGGCATCGTATCGGAATCACCTATGAAGCAGAAGCGGAAAATATCACTTCAGAACAGATCATTAATAAGATTGTAAACGAAATAGAAGTGCCTTAGTACTGCTATTTCCAGTTTCTTGTTTTAGGTTTTTAACCATAATCAGGAAACATCCGCATCAATGGGCTAAAATCAATGCCAGTCAATGGATACCAAAGAGTTACTTAAAAAAGTACGTAAAATTGAAATAAAAACCCGGCGTTTATCCGACCATATTTTTGGTGGGGAGTACCATTCTACTTTCAAAGGAAGAGGAATGACCTTTAGCGAGGTGCGGCAATATCAATTTGGGGACGATGTTCGGGCAATAGATTGGAATGTTACTGCGCGTTACAATGAGCCTTTTGTTAAGGTTTTTGAAGAGGAACGGGAACTCACGATGATGTTGATGGTTGATATTAGTGGATCAGGACTCTTTGCAACAACCAATCAATTTAAAAAAGAAATCATTATTGAGATTTCTGCAACATTGGCTTTTTCTGCCTTGCAAAATAATGACAAAGTGGGCCTAATTCTTTTTTCTGATGAAATAGAGCTTTTTATCCCTCCTAAAAAAGGGAAAAGTCATGTGCTTCGTATCATTCGAGAATTGTTGGAATTTACACCCCAAAGTAAGAAAACAGATGTTGGATTAGCGCTGAAATACCTCAGCAATGTGATGAAGAAAAGAGCTATTGTTTTTGTGCTTTCGGATTTTATTGCGGAAGATTATGAACAAACACTGAAGATTACTGGAAAAAAACACGACTTAACAGGGATTCGCGTTTTTGATGAAAAAGAAGAACAGATTCCTAATTTAGGAATGGTACAAATGCAAGATGCTGAAACGGGAACTTTGCAACTGGTAAATACACAATCAAGAAAAGTGAGAAAAGCGTATGAAGCTTATCACAATGAACGTGTTACTTATTTTAAAGAAACGTTTACAAAATCTGGTTGTGGTATTCTCAGCTGCAGAGTGGACGAAAGTTATGTAAAGAAGTTATTGACCTATTTTAAAAGAAGAGGGTAGAAGAAATGATGAAGTCCCTATTAAATTTTAGCTTTTTTATTCCTTCAAATTGGAAGTATACCCCCTTGCTGTTATTTCTTTGTTGCGGTTTTTTTGGCATTTCTCAAAACACACCAAAAATACAATCTTCAGCAGACACTACTTTTATCAAAATTGGAGAACAAATTAGTTTTTCCATGGAAGTCGATGCGGATTCAACCGCCCAAGTAGTCTTTCCCGAAGGGCAAACCTTCCTGCCTTTAGAAGTGGTTGAAGCATCTACTGTAGATACCATAAAAAAACTAGATCGCGTTTCCCTTCAAAGGTTATATACACTTACGCAATTCGATTCCGGAGTTTATGTATTACCCCGTCAAAAAGTTTTAATTAATGATCAACCTTTTTTTACAGATTCATTAATCATTAATGTTGCAACAGTTCCTGTAGATACTCTAGTGCAGCAGATGTACGATATAAAGCCCATTATTGAGGTAGAAAAAAGCGCTTCTGATACTTGGAAAATTTTGTTGGGTATTTTATTGTTACTGATTCTCCTTGGATTAGGATATTGGTTTTTTCTTCGTAAAAAAACACTTACAGAAGAAGAGAAGGAAGCTTTATTACCTCCATTTGATCGTGCTTTACTGGAACTAAAAAAACTGGAAAATTCCAAATACCTTATTCAATCGGAATACAAACAGTATTATTCAGAATTAACTGATATTGTTCGTTCTTACCTAGAAGAAGATGTACATGTTTCTGCACTGGAAAGCACTACCGATCAGTTAATTGACAAAATGGAATTGCTCAAAGATTCTGGCGAGTTGGAATTAGATGAAGAGACCATTTCACAATTTAAAAGGGTCCTACAAACTGCAGATTTGGTGAAATTTGCTCGATCTAAACCACAAACTTCTGTTGCGGAAAATGACCGTCAAGCCATTGAACAGATTGTTGTAAAAACTCATGATGCCTTACCTGAACCAACAGAAGAAGAATTACTGCTAAATCAGGAGTATTTAGAGGAATTAGCTCGTAAGAAAAGAAAGAAAAAAATTATAATTGGGGTAAGCTCCGCCGCAGCGGCGTTGTTGATCGCTTTCATAGCAACCACTATTTATTTTGGTTTTACCACAGTAAAAGACACTATTTTAGGTCACCCATCGAAAAGTTTATTAGAAGGTGAATGGGTAAATAGTTCTTATGGTTTTCCTCCCATAGGTCTTGAAACTCCGGAAGTTCTCTTGCGCCAAGACATTCCCATTCCTCCTGAGGCGAAAGCTAAAATTAAAGCGCTACAAACTTTCGGCTATCGTAACGATGAAGGGCTATTTACTATGGCACTTACAGCAACGACCTTTGTCGAACCAGCGGAACCGGATTTTCAAAAAACTATTGAACAGCTGCTTCAAGGGTTTGAAGAAAAGGGGGCTAAAAATATTATTACGAAACAAGAAGAATTTGTCACGTTAACAGGTGTTAAAGGCTTAAAAACCTATGGCTCGGGCAAGTTTAAAATTCCCGACTCTGAAGAACTCATACAAGGAAAGTACACTATTATTAGTTTTGGAGGAAAGGGGTTTCAGCAACAATTATTTTTGACTTGGTTGGAGGAAGATGACTATGCACAACAAATCGTAGATCGAATCTTAAATTCAATTGCTATAAAAACAGAAATTTAATGTTAGATAATATCGAGTTTGCAAATCCACAGTTTTTTTGGTTGCTTCTATTGCTTCCACTAGCTGCGCTTTGGTATTTTTTTAAGCGAAATGAGGAAACTGCAGCTTTAAAAATCTCCAGCATTAAGGGGTTCTCTGCTCAAAGTATTTTACCAAAATTAAAACCATTGCTATTTCTTCTCCGTCTGCTAGCATTAGCGGCCATAATTACAGCCTTGGCAAGACCGCAGACTGAGGATATTTCTACGCGTACAAAAACAACAAAAGGTATTGATATTGTAATGGCAATTGACGTTTCTTCAAGTATGCTTGCCAGAGACCTTAAACCAAATAGACTTGCAGCATTGAAGGAGGTAGCATCTGCATTTATAAGAAAAAGACCTAATGACCGTATTGGATTAGTGGCTTATGCAGGAGAAAGTTATACCAAAACTCCTATAACCAGTGATAAAAACATTGTTTTAACTGCTTTAAATGAAATCACCTATGGCCAATTAAATGATGGTACAGCAATTGGAATGGGACTTGCTACTTCGGTAAATCGACTCAAAGAAAGTAAAGCCTTAAGTAAAATTATCATTTTATTAACGGATGGTGTAAATAATTCTGGTTTTATTGAACCACAAACTGCTGCTGAATTGGCAGTTGAATACGAAATTAAAACCTACACTATTGGTTTGGGTACTAATGGTAATGCATTATCACCAATTGCTTACAATAGAGATGGTTCTTTCAGATATGGTATGCGTCAAGTTGAAATAGATGAAAAATTATTGGAATCGATTGCTGATGCTACCGGTGGCAAATACTTTAGAGCGACAGATAATGAAAAATTAGAAGCTATTTATGACGAAATTAATAAGCTCGAAAAAACAGAAATTGAGGAATTTCGTTATGTGAAATATGAAGAAAAGTTTAGAAACTGGATATTTTTGGCAGGAGCTTTGTTATTGATAGAATGGGTTGTACGCAATACCATATTTAAAAGTTTTATTTAATTTAAGATGCAGCTAGACGAAAAAGCATATTTTTATTTCCTTCTTATACTTCCTATTTTGGTAGTATTATTTCTTGGTGTTCAAATTTGGAAAAAGAAAACGCAAAGAAAGTTCGCAGAAGCTTCGTTATTAAAACGATTAACACCAAGCAAATCCACGAATAAAGCCGCACTTAAACTTGTTATTTTCTTGCTCGGACTTGCGTTCTTAACGCTAGCATTGGTAAACCCCAAAATTGGCACAAAATTAGAAACCGTAAAACGGGAAGGGGTTGATATCGTTTTTGCTGTGGATGTTTCAAAAAGCATGCTCGCTGAAGACATTGCCCCAAATCGTCTGGAGAAGTCTAAACGTTTGGTTTCAGAAATTGTAAATCAATTGGCTAGCGATCGTATTGGAATTATAGCATATGCGGCTCAAGCATTCCCCCAGTTACCCATCACTACGGACTATGGAGCAGCTAAAATGTTCCTGCAAAGTATGAACACCAATATGTTATCATCGCAGGGAACTGCAATTAACGAAGCTATTAAGTTGGCCGCTACTTATTATGATGATGAAGAACAAACCAATAGAGTCCTATTCATTATCTCTGATGGTGAAGATCATTCAGAAAGTTCAGTAAGCAAAGCAGTGGATGATGCCACAGAACAAGGTATCCGAATTTTTACTATTGGTGTAGGGAAATCAAAAGGCGCTCCTATTCCTATCAAGAAAAATGGCATTGTTGAGAGCCTTAAAAAAGACTTAAACGGAGAGGTTGTAATTTCTAAGCTGAATGAGGCAATTCTAAAAGAAATTGCAGACGATGGAAATGGACAATATATTGATGGCACCAACACCGAAGAAGCCGTAGGTATCATTAAAGATGAATTAAATAAAATGGATAAAAAGGAATTTGAGGCCAAACAATTTGCAGAATTTAAAGACCAATTTCAATGGTTTTTGGGTGCGGCATTATTATTTCTATTTTTGGACGTCTTTTTCCTAGAAAGAAAAACCTTATGGTTAAAACGATTGAATTTGTTTAACGAAAAAGTAATTGAATAGGATGAGAAATAGTATATATCTTATTTTTCTTATAAGCAGTGTTTGTTTTGCGCAAAACCCTGATAATACTAAAACTTTAAAAGCTTCTAAGGATCTCACCTGGGCTGGGAACAAGGAAATTGCTGCTGACAATTTTACTGAAGCCGAAGCCAACTATAGAAGAGCAATTGCTAAAAGTGCTGAAAATTCCGTTGCTCCATACAATTTAGGAAATGCTTATTACAAAAAAGAAACCTACAATGAAGCATTTACCCGCTTCAAAGAGGCTGGAGAAACCGCAGGAAGTAAATCGGAAAAACATAAGGCATTTCACAATATGGGTAACGTTTTTATGAAAAATAAAGACTATCAAAAAGCAGTTGATGCCTATAAAGAAGCGCTACGAAATATCCCTACTGACGAGGAGACACGATATAATTTAGCTTTGGCCAAGAAGTTGTTAGAAAAGGAAAAACAAGACCAGAAAAAAGACAATAAGGACAAGGACAAAGAAGATAAAAAAGACGAAAACAAAGATCAGAAAAACGAAGGGGATAATAAAGAGGATCAGAAAGATAAAAAGGATCAGAAGGATAAGGGAGATGAAGGGGACAAAGGTCAAGAAAAGCCTGAGGAAAATAAAAAAGGAGATGGAGATGAAAAAAAGGAACAGCAAAAAAAGCCCAATGAAAAAGGAGATCAGAAAAAGCAGCCCAGACCCAATCAATTATCTCCTCAGCAAATTAAGAACCTCTTAGAAGCAATGCAGAATGAGGAGAAAAAAGTTCAGGAAAAGATTGACGCCCAAAAAGTAAAAGGTGTTAAAACAAAGAATGAAAAAGACTGGTGATGCTCAAGGAATTTAAAAAATACATACTTTGGATTTTTGCGCTGTTATTAAGTGTTGTAGCAAGTGCGCAGGATAATTCTGGAGAAGTAACTTTTGAATTAAAACTGAGTAAAAGTAAACTTGGAATCAATGAACGCTTGCGGGTAGAATTTACAATGAATCAAGACGGGGACGATTTTCAACCGCCTTCATTTGATGGTTTCAAGGTGTTAATGGGACCACAACAATCCATTAGTTCTTTATGGGTAAATGGAAAAAGAACATTCTCTAAAACCTATTCCTACATTTTAGCCCCAACAGCTCGTGGAAAATTCACCATTAAACAAGCCACGATTGTTATTGCCGGAGAAACCTATAAATCGCTATCAAAACAGGTAGAAGTCACTGCTGCTGTTGACAAACCAAATAGTCAAACTACCGCTGATGATATTGCAGATGAAAGTCTTCATTTAGTTGCAGAAGTATCTAAAGGCAATCCTTATCTAAACGAAGCAGTTACAGTGGTCTATAAATTGTATATAAGTCAGTCTATAAGTGTATCGAACTATCGCCCATTAGATAACCCAACCTATAACAATTTCTGGAGTCAAGATATTCCGGTTACACGAATTAATATTAAAAACGGGACTTATCAAGGAAAGCCATTTCGGTATGTGGTATTGAAACGAGTGGTGCTTTATCCTCAAAAAACAGGAAAATTAGAAATAGAACCGCTTTCCTTAGATGTTTCTGTTGACGTCCCGACGAACAGAAGAGATTTTTTTGGAGGTAGAATATTTACACAAACCAATAAGACTGTTTCGGCCGGAAAACGAACAATTACTGTAAAAGAGTTACCAAGTGCTGGTAGGCCTGCCGATTTTGGAGGAGCTGTAGGGAATTTTAAATTTAATGTAACCACGAGTAAAACAAGCTTAAACGCTTCAGAATCGTTACAAGCTAAGGTTGAAGTTTCAGGAAAAGGTAACCTAAAATTATTTCAATTACCAGAGCCTAGCCTTCCTAGTGCTTTGGAAGTTTATGAACCGGAATATGAAGAAGGGGTTAAAACTAATCTGTCCGGAATGGAAGGGAAAATTAGTAACAATTATACTATAGTCCCTTCATTAAGAGGAAAGTATCCTATCCCTAGTATTGCTTTTAGTTACTTCAATCCTAAGACAGGGAAATATACTACTTTAAATTCTGATGAAATTATAATAAACGTTTTAGAAGGGCCATTAGGAAATTCTAATCCAACTACAGTATCGGGAACAAATAGACAGCTTGTGGTTGCAAATGGAAATCAATTTAACTTTATCAAACTTACGCCAAATCTCTCTGCTATAGGAACAAATTATTTCTTTGGTTCTACTCGTTTCTGGCTTTTCTTATTGTTTCCATTGCTGCTAATTCCAGCAACTATAATTTTTGGAAAACGTAGAGAAGCAATACACAGCGATGTTGCGGGAAACAAAATTAAAAGAGCAAATAAACTAGCCCGAAAATATCTTTCCGAAGCTAAAAAAGTTTTAGGGAATAAGGAGGCATTTTATGTTGCGATGGAGCGTGCACTTCACAATTACCTTAAGGCAAAACTTAAAATTGAAACTTCAGAATTTAGCAAAGACAAGATCACATCTTTATTATCTGAAAAACAAGTTGATGAACCCACAACTCAAGGTTTTATTGCATTACTAACCAATTGTGAAATGGCGCGTTATAGTCCTTTTTCTGAAGTTCAAATGCAACAAGATTACAGCAAAGCAAGCGAAGTGATTTCTAATATGGACAAACAACTATAGCTTATGAAATTTGCATTTACCATAATAGTCTCTCTTATTTCGTTTTTTGGAATTGCACAAAATGAAACATTATTTAATGAAGCAACTGCATTTTATAATGAAGGTGATTATGAAAAGGCAATAACAAATTACCATAAAATTGTTGAAAATGGGGAACATTCTGCGGCAGTATATTTTAACTTAGGAAATGCTTACTACAAATTAAATCAAGCTGCTCCCAGTATTTACTATTATGAAAAGGCGTTGCTCTTAGCTCCTGGAGATGTTGAAATAAAAAACAATTTGAGTTTTGCTCAAAATATGACCTTAGATGCCATTGAGGTTTTACCAGAAACAGGTTTCTCCAAAATATATCGCGGTGTTATTGGATTTTTATCTTTTGAGCAATGGAGTTATTTGGCCATTGCCCTTGTACTTATTTTTGTTTTCAGCTACATTGCTTTTTACTTTTTTAGTTATGCTACCAAAAAAAGAATTGCATTTATAACAAGTATGTTTGCTATGGTTTTTGCTGTACTTGCGGTAATTCTTGCTTATCTACAATTTGAAGAATTAAAGTCGTACAACCCAGCAATTGTGTTTGCTGATGAAACAGTAATTCAATCGGAACCTAATGACAGAAGCCAGGAAAATTTTAGGCTTCATGAAGGAACAAAGGTTAATGTTTTAGACCAGCTAAATAATTGGAAGAAGATTAGAATTGCGGATGGAAAAACTGGTTGGGTAAACGCTGCTGACATCAAGTTGTTAAAGGATTTTTAGAAATTATTTAACAAAAATTGAAAGTAATACTATTATCTTTGGGCTTTATTATTTGCTTTAGATGTTTAAACCTTTATTATTAGCACTTTCCATACTATTGACGGTCTCTATTCTAGGACCTTCAGTAATTACACTTTTGGATTGTAACGATACTATAGTGTTAACCTTAGAATCTGAAGATGAAAATGAGAAAAAAAAAGATACCGAGGAAAAAGAATTCTTTTATTATAGTCTAGGGGACTCAAATAATATGCTGGTAAGCTCTCCATCAACTTTAATTCCTATGCATCTGGAGTTTACTTATGATTTCGATAGAGAAATACTGCTTCCTCCTCCCGAATATGCTTCTTTAATTTAGTTTCCCTCCCCATTTTAAAATTTTATGTAACCATCTTCATTACTACTTTGAAGATCAAATTTTTATAATATGTTTAAATCTATAAAAAATGATTTACCCGCTAGTGTAGTGGTATTTTTTGTAGCCCTCCCACTTTGTTTGGGAATAGCTTTAGCAAGTGGAGCTCCTTTATTTTCAGGGCTCATTGCTGGAATAATCGGTGGAATTGTAGTAGGAGCGCTTAGCGGTTCCCAAATAGGCGTTAGTGGACCCGCTGCAGGTCTCGCGGCAATTGTATTAACCGCTATAGGTGCCTTAGGAGGGTATGAAAATTTCCTTGTAGCCGTAGTGTTAGGTGGTGCAATTCAGCTTCTATTTGGGGTTTTAAAAGCAGGTATAATAGGATATTATTTTCCTTCTTCCGTTATTAAAGGAATGCTTACTGGAATTGGTATTATTATTATTTTAAAACAAATTCCTCACTTCTTTGGTTACGATTCAGATCCTGAGGGAGATTTTGCGTTTTTCCAGGTAAATGGAGAAAACACCTTCAGTGAAATTATAAACAGCTTAAACTTTATTAGTCCAGGAGCTACAATTATTGCCATTTTAGGACTTGCGATTTTAATTTTATGGGACCGCGTTCTTACCAAAAAAGCTAAAGTCTTCCAACTAATTCAAGGACCACTTGTTGCCGTTGTTGCTGGAATAATCTTCTATAATCTTACGAAAGGTAGTAGTTACGGGATAGCCGCAGAACACTTGGTTAGTGTTCCTATTCCCGATACCTTAGATTCGTTCTTAACCCAATTTAGTTTTCCAAATTTTGCTGTAATTACACGTTCCGATATTTGGATTACAGCTTTTACAATTGCCTTGGTGGCTAGTTTAGAAACACTATTATGTGTGGAAGCTACGGACAAGTTAGATCCTCTTAAGCGTGTAACACCAACTAATAGAGAACTCTTGGCGCAAGGAACAGGGAATATTCTTTCAGGATTAATTGGAGGTTTACCTATAACTCAGGTAATTGTTCGGAGTTCTGCAAATATTCAATCTGGAGGGAAAAGTAAGTTTTCTGCTGTTTTTCATGGTATCCTTTTGTTAATATCGGTGATTTTAATACCAAAATTACTGAACATGATACCTTTATCCGTTTTAGCAGCTATCTTGTTTGTAGTCGGGTATAAATTGGCAAAACCTGCTTTGTTTGTCAAAATGTACAAAATGGGATGGAAGCAGTTCATTCCTTTTACCGTTACTGTCGTTGGGATCATCTTTACCGATTTATTAATTGGAATAGGCTTAGGTTTAGCCGTTGGCATTGTTGTTATTTTGATTAAAAGTTATCAAAATTCACACTTCCTGCATATTGAAGATCAAAGCAATGGTAAGCATAGAATAAAAATGACTCTAGCTGAAGAGGTAACATTCTTTAACAAAGGTGCAATTCTCAAAGAATTAGATCGTCTTCCAGAAAACACTTATCTTGAGTTAGACGTTCGTAAAACCAGATATTTGGATAATGATATTATAGAAATTCTCGAAGATTTTTCTGGTAAAGCAAAAAACAAAGACATTGATATTAAATTAATTTCAGAACGGGGTATTGCAGAAAACCCCTCAAGTTATATTGAATTTTTTAAACTTAGACCTAAATCATCATAACTATTATGAAAGCACAAACAAAAGAAACACAGGCAGCGCTCAATCCAGACACTGCTATAGCATTGTTAAAAGAGGGCAATGCAAGATTTGTAAATAATAAAAAAGCGGATCGCAATTTGCTTGATCAGGTTAACGATACTGTTTCGGGGCAATATCCCTTTGCAACTATTCTAAGTTGTATTGATTCCAGAGTATCCGCAGAACTTGTTTTTGATCAGGGTGTCGGAGATATTTTTAGCGCTCGAGTTGCGGGAAATATCGTTAATGAAGATATTTTAGGAAGTATGGAGTTTGCCAGCAAATTAGCAGGTACTAAAGTAATTGTGGTACTCGGTCATACCAGTTGTGGCGCCGTAAAAGGAGCTTGCGATGGAGCCGAATTAGGTAATTTAACCATATTACTAGATAAAATAAAGCCAGCGGTAAATGCCACTACATCTCCTGAGGATACTGCTTTACGAAACTCTAAGAACATAGATTTTGTAAACGATGTAGCTCATAAGAATGTATTATTAACGATAGATAATATACGGCAACAAAGTCCGGTTTTAAAGGACATGGAAGATGAGGGTAGTATAAAAATTGTAGGAGCCATGTACGATATTGCCAATGGCGCGGTTACTTTTTATGATTAAACTAACAAAAAAGGCTAATACCTAGGTACTAGCCTTTTTATTCCAAAACCGTTAGTTTAGCCAAATAAAACAAACCGTATCTCATGAAAAATTTCTTTTCCAATATAAAAGGCGATGCGTTTGGTGGTATCACTGCTGGAATTGTTGCATTACCCTTAGCTCTTGCTTTTGGCGTAAGTTCAGGTTTAGGGCCTAGTGCCGGATTATATGGTGCTATTTTTATTAGTTTTTTTGCCGCTCTTTTTGGAGGTACTTCCACTCAAATCTCCGGACCAACGGCTCCAATGACGGCAGTAAGTCTAGTTGTCATTGCAGGAATTGTAGCTGTAAATGATGGGGATGTCTCCAAGGCACTCCCTGCAATTTTAACCGTATTTCTGCTCGCAGGTATTATGCAGGTTGGATTGGGGCTCCTTGGATTAGGAGTCTATATAAAATACATTCCTTATCCCGTGGTATCTGGATTCATGACTGCCATTGGAATTATTATACTGGTTACACAAATTTTACCTGCCATAGGTTACTATCCTAAGGAAGACGCAGAATTTGTAAATCAATTTAAAGCTGAAGCTGAGGAAGTTATATTAAATAATATCCTAAAAGATGAAGCTCGAGAAGATCTTTTAGTCCTAGAAGATTTTAAAGAAACTGTAAACAGGGCAAATGAAGTTACCCCGACTCTTATAGAAAAGGAATCCAAAACCCTTGCCGCCAAAAAAGCTTCTGGTGTTTTAGGAGCACTAAAAGTTTTTCCTAGAGCCATAAGAAATATTAATTGGCTTGAATTGGCTTTGGCTTTAGCCACTATCTTGATTATATATGGTTTTAAGCGTTTGACAAAAGCTGTACCAAGTACTTTGGTAGCATTAGTCGTTGTATCTGGTGTCGCCTATGGTTTTGGGCTTGATTATCAGACCATTGAAAAAATTCCCGAAGGTTTACCCAAACCTAATATTTCTATTATTACCGGATTTGAATTAGGTGCTATTACCCCTTATATTTTTACAGCCCTTACGTTAGCATTATTAGGTGCAATTGACTCTCTATTGACTTCCGTAGTGGCAGATAATATGACAAAAACAAAACACAAACCCAATAAAGAATTAGTAGGTCAGGGAATTGGAAATAGCATTGCGGCAATTTTTGGTGGTATTCCAGGTGCCGGGGCAACGATCCGAACTGTAGTAAATATTAATGCGGGAGGAAAAACTAAGCTTTCCGGAATGATTGCAGGAGTTTTACTTCTTTTTATTCTTTTGGCCTTAGGACCGGTAGCTTCTCAAATCCCAGCTGCAGTATTAGCTGGAATCTTGGTTACGGTTGGCATTGGTGTAATGGATTACAAGGGTTTAAGAGCCATTCTAAGTTTACCTAAAGATCTTAAAATTGGTCCTATTAAATTGAGTTCCGACGTTATTATTATGCTATTAGTCATGATTCTTGCCTCTGTCTGGGATTTGGTATACGCTGTGGGGATAGGATTAGTTGCTGCATCCTTAATGTTCATGAAAAAAATGGGAGATTTAACCGCAGAAGGATCCAATGTAAAACCGTTACTTAAAGAAGAAGCTTGGGCAGATGAACTAGGTTTTTCTAAAAAATTAAGTAAAGGCGTTTTTATTAAACATATTCAAGGGCCGCTATTTTTTGGCTCCACTAGCGAATTTCAACAATTAGCAAAGCAAATTCCGGCAAATGCTTCGGCTGTTATTATTCGAATGGATCGAATGTCTTATATAGATCAATCTGGTTTGTATGCACTAGAAGATGTTTTAACAGATCTTATAAAGCGAAATATCGAGATCTTTTTAATAGATGTACAAAAGCAACCCAAATACATGATGGAACGCATTGACATAATTCCTGATCTCGTTTCCAATGATGCTATTTTTGCAAGTTTCCAGGATTGCGCAACACGTATCGAAACAACAGAGAAGGTATCTGATTAAGGTTTATTTTTAGCTTTCTTTAAATACAACAAAACATATTTGCTATAATTAATATTACTTTTTCTTAAGCCTATTGCATCTTACCAAGGTTAGGTCTGGAATATTTCCTAAATTTGGCGTCTCTTATTAATAGGGTTATGATCGAGAAGATAAAAGAGCACATTGCGGAGATAGAAAAATTTCACGCTGATAATTTGGTAAGTGTAGAAGAGTTTCGTGTTAAGTACTTAGGTAAAAAAGGGTTGTTAACCGAGTTCTATGCGGAGTTAAAAAATGCTGCGAACGATCAAAAGAAAGAACTTGGGCAGACTATTAATGCCTTACGGACTTCTGCAACGGAAAAAGTAAACACCTTAAAATTAGCTTTAGAAGCTAAAACAGAAGAAACTAGTATTTATGGTGATCTCACACGCCCAGGAGAACCGATCGCTTTGGGGGCTCGTCATCCTATTTCAATTGTAAAAAATCAAATTATTGACATCTTTTCAAGAATTGGATTCAATGTATCTGAAGGTCCTGAAATTGAAGATGACTGGCATAACTTTACCGCATTAAATCTTCCTGAATATCATCCGGCAAGGGATATGCAAGATACCTTCTTTATTCAAACAGATCCGGATATTTTGCTTCGAACGCATACTTCCTCAGTTCAGGTTCGGTATATGGAAAATAACAAACCTCCAATTCGAACGATTTCTCCAGGGAGAGTCTACCGAAATGAAGCTATATCAGCACGTTCACATTGCTTTTTTCACCAGGTTGAAGGGTTGTACATTGATAAGGATGTTTCTTTTGCAGATCTAAAACAAACTTTACAATTTTTTACCACTGAATTATTTGGTAAATCTAAAATTAGGCTGCGCCCTTCTTATTTTCCTTTTACAGAGCCTAGTGCTGAAGTAGATGTTTACTGGGGTCTAGAAACCGAGACCGATTATCGAATGACTAAAGGTACTGGGTGGTTAGAGATTATGGGTTGTGGTATGGTTGACCCTAACGTGCTTGAGAATTGTGGAATTGATTCCAGCACCTACTCTGGTTTTGCTTTTGGTATGGGAATAGATAGAATTGCCTTATTACTTCATCAAATATCTGATATTCGCTTGTTAAGTGAGAATGACGTTCGTTTCCTTGATCAGTTTAAAGGTGGTTTCTAGTGAAATTCCCAAAATAAGTCCACACAAAATCACATGAAAAAAGATATCGAAATTCCTATTGCAAAAGATGTCCATGTTGCTATAGCACATGAATGGAATGCAGAGTTTTTAAATAAAGAATACAATGCTTACGTAATCAATAATCGGGATACACGCATTGAAATGGTTCTTATTGTATCTAAAGGCTTTGACAAAGAAAAAAAAACCTCGACAATGCGTCATGGGATTGGTGCTGTAGCTGGCAAATCTTTTGAAAAAATCGAAATGCTCCAAGAGGAAGTTTTAAAATTAGACAATGAGTTTTTTGTTACTTTTTATGCTGACGATAAACTCTACGAACGTCGTTATATTTTTAAAAAAGACAGCGTCATTCCAGGAAATTTTATTCAAATTCCCCTGCTTGATCGCGAAGGAGTCCTCGCTTTATAACTTCCATTCTTCAAAATCTTAAAAAGCAACCGTTATGGTTTTCTTGCATCTAAGAACTAAAACCCAGCATGAAACCTTTTAAAATCATAATTCCTTGTCTACTAATACTCCTAGGTTGTGGGAGTAATGATGATTTAAATTGTGCATTGGTAGATTGTGCCTTAGACTCTTTTCAAATCATATTAGTCAACGATGCTGGTATTAATCTTATTGATAACGGAACTTTTAATGCTTCTGAAATTGTTGTACTTCGTGATGATGAAGTTGCGGGAACAGTGGTTGAGTCATCTGATTCCGGTATTCAAAGCGCTATTTGGCTTACGCTTTTACGCGAAGGAAGTACGGAGTTTCGAATCCGACTTAGTGAGACTGAAATCGATATTTTAAATCTAAATCTTTTTATTGAAAGTACCGGTCAATGTTGTGGTCCAAACTTCTCGGCTAATACTGCTACTTACAATGATATTCCGCAAACTATTCAGCAGAGCTTCTCTGGTTTTACAGAGCGTATTGTTGTAGTTCGTTAAAACCAATCGGCTAATACATCAACAACGATGACCAAACTAAAATATCTTACTGCAGTAATCTCTTTCTTTTCCTTGATTTTTTCTTGCTCTGAAGACGATGTCGACTGTGCTGCGGTGTCTTGTATACAAGATTCTTTTCAGGTCATATTAACAGATGATGCTGGGACTAATCTTATCGATAACGGAACATTTAATCCCAATGAAATTACCGTGATTCGTAATGGTGAAATCGCTGGTAATGTAGCTAATATGGCAGATACTGGATTACCCTCAGCCATTTGGCTAACACTAGAGCGTGTAGGAAATACAGATTTTGAAATTAGGTTAAATCAAACCGAAACGGATATGCTAAGTCTCTCTCTTTTTATTGAAAGTACCGGAGCATGTTGCGGCCCTAATTTCTCCGCAAATAGCGCTGTTTACAATGGCGTTTCACAGACTATTCAACAAGGTTTTTCAGGTTTTATAGAAAGTATAACCGTGATTCGTTAACCAAAAATCCCTATCGCAAAGGATAACCTTTTCCAGCCCACCAAGGATGTATTTCAATGGTTAATCTTCCTGCTTTTACCATAGGATCCGAATTGGCTAAGCTATCTGCCATTTCTTGTGTAGGTGTATTATAGATAGTAATTCCTCGTATTTCGCCATCATCACCAAAAGGTCCTGAAATATCTGCATAACCCGCATCATACATTTTTTTTAGATGTTGAAGATGAAGTGTTTGCAGGCTATCTGCTTCGGCTTTGCCTTGCGTCCGATTTGGACCAGTTTTTAGAAAAGCAATAAAATATTGTTGCATGAGGATGGTATCTTTAGTTTTAGCGTCCACATAATCAAAAAGCTGAAAACCCCTTTCCGAAAGTTCTGCTTTGATCTGTTTTTTAGACTTTTCCTTCTCAGGCACAACTAGCTCTGCATTCGAGTGAACAGCTTCTTTACAACCTGACAATAGGAGTAAGAATACTACCATTTTTACTAAATTTTTCATGATTTCCAGCTTTTAAAAGGTTCTTTACTTAGTTGGGAATTGTAATATTTAATCTGCCCAGTAACTTCTTTTCCCAACCAATCAGGTTTTTCAAAGATTTCCTTTTCATCCTTTAATTCTATTTCCGCGATTACCAGTGCTGCATTGTCCTCGAAAAACTCGTCTACTTCAAAAAGATGATTTTCATAGGGTACCTCGTATCGTATCTTATCAATTATGCCTCTCTCGCAAATGGCTAATAAAGCTGTGGCTTCTTTTAGGGGAATTTCAGTTTCCCATTCAAATCGCGAAGTCCCGTTGGTATTAGAAATCCCTTTAACGGTTAAATACCCTTGCTTTCCTTTAGTGCGAACCCGCACCGTTCGTTCAGGGTCTGTATTTAAAAAACCTTGTCGGATTCGCTTTTTTGATATTGCCTTTGTTTTATATGCATTAGAATTTACCAAAAACTTGCGTTCTATTTCTATCATATATTTGCAGTTTTTTTAGCCAAAGCTGTAATTTGATCAGATACTACTCTTCCCGGTTTATAGTGGTTATTTGCTAAATAAATCATTGTTTTTGCAATAGCTTCTGGGGCAATTGATTTATATTTTGCCGCAGCTCCTATTAAAAATAAATCGAATACTTTCATAAACTGTTTTCCCAACCATTCCCCAAGTCGTTTTTCTTGCCGTTTCCCTCCAATTAAAGAAGGTTGTAAAATAAAGGTATTAGGAATCTTCTTTGTTAAAACCGCCTCTTCCATCTCACCTTTAATTTTATTGTAAAAAATACGACTCTTCGCATCGGCACCCAAAGCAGAAATTACAATAAACGTATCAATCTTATTTTTTTTTCCTAAAGAAGCACTATTCACTGGAATTCCAAAATCAATAGCGTGATACTGCTCTTTATCTGGTGTGTTAGCTTTTGTTGTTCCAATACAGCAGAAAATTTCATCTCCTTTAAATTCAGTTTCAAACTGCCTTAATTCCAAAAGGTTTCCAATGAATTGCTGTAATTTAGGATGTTCAAACCCAAGATTCTTTCTTGCAAATACCTTCACCGCATCATAACGCTCGTCTTCAAGAAGTCCACGTAGTAAAATTCCTCCCGTAAGTCCTGAGGCACCGAGAATAATAGCAATTTTACCTTTAGTCTTCATAAAACTAATATATCACTTAATTTTGTAGCATGTTTCCCGATATTCCTATTCGAAAAATTATTCATGTTGATATGGATGCATTTTACGCTTCCGTTGAACAATTGGATGACCCCAGTCTTCTTGGGAAGCCTTTAGCCGTTGGTGGTGGAGAAAAAAGAGGCGTGGTGTCTGCTGCAAGTTATGAAGCGAGGAAATTTGGGGTTCGGAGTGCAATGAGCGGATTTTTAGCCAAACGAAATTGCCCCAATCTTATTTTTGTGAAACCTCGATTTTCCAGATATAAAGAAATTTCAGTAAAAATTCGTGAAATCTTCCTTGATTATACAGATTTAGTTGAACCGCTTTCTTTGGACGAAGCATATTTAGATGTAACGATCAACAAAAAAGGAAACCCTTCAGCTACCCTTATTGCGAGTGAAATTCGCAAACGTATATACACAGAAATTGGCCTTACAGCATCTGCCGGAATTTCTGTTAATAAATTCATTGCCAAGGTTGCAAGTGACTATAACAAGCCCAATGGCCAAAAAACCGTTAATCCAGAAGATGTACTTAGTTTTCTTGAGGAACTTGAAATTCGAAAATTCTATGGTGTAGGAAAAGTTACGGCCGAAAAAATGTATAAGCTTGGTATTTTTACAGGCGCAGATCTTAAAATTAGATCATTAGATTTTTTAGAACAGCATTTTGGTAAAAGTGGAAGTTATTATTACAAGGTTGTTCGTGGCATCCACGACAGTGTTGTTAAACCAAATCGAACTCCTAAATCTGTAGCTGCAGAACGCACATTTAGCGAGAATCTAAGTAGCGAGATTTTTATGTTGGAACGTTTGGAAAATATAGCAGAAGAATTAGAAAGACGATTAAAAAAATCTGCCATAGCTGGAAAAACCGTAACCTTAAAAATAAAATATAGTGATTTTACTTTGCAAACAAGAAGTAAAACCCTCGCCTATTTTATTGCCAGCAAAGAATTAATTATAGAAACCGTTAAAGAACTTTTGTATCAAGAAAAATTGGGGAATTCCGTTCGTCTTTTAGGAATTTCATTGGCAAATTTAAATACAGAAAAAAAAGATGCTTCAAAAGAAGATAGTGTATCCGTACAACTTAAATTTGAATTTTAGCACCTCAAAATCGACTACATTTTCTTTATGTACTGAGATTGATTTACTCAAGTGTATTCCTGACATTGTATTTACAACAGCTTTAGTGCTACATCTTGCCAGTTGCTTACGCGCTCATATCCTTCCGTACGGATGTTATGGGGAGAGGTGAATAATAATGTTCTTCCTTCGAACGTGTTCAGGTTATAACTTCGATCATCAATTAAGACATCTCCACGTAAAATGTGTTTATGCCCACATAAAATACGTCGTTTCCAATCTATAAAAGGAAAAAACTCATCCAGCCATTCTGATTTTTCTTCTAACGAATTTGGAAATTGCATTGCCGCAGATGCAATATAGATATCATGTTTTTTGGAAAGCTCTTTCAGGATGGTTTGGCTATCTTTAATTGGTTTAAGCGTTCTAAAGAAACCATTTGTATAAGCATGCTTTCGAACACTATCTTGACGGGATACAGGTACATTTTGCCATACTTCACTTCCCATACATTCTTCCAGTGATAGCGATTCCTCATATTCTTCATTATATCGTTCAATATGTGCTAAGTAAGTATCGGCAATTACCTCATCCATGTCTATAAATACAACCATAATCTAATTTTTGGCGAAGTACTTAAAAAACATTTAGATATAAAACCTTCAGTAAAAGATTAATTTTTTCATAACATTCAAGTAAGTTGAAATTACAACTTATGCATGCGGTTGTTCCGAATAGTTCTCAATCTTAGATGTAGAATGAATTCCAATGAAAATTCTTTTATATGAAGAAAGTCAATGCATTGTTATCCGGAATTCCTAAAATAAAAAAGCCGTTGGTTTTGCAACCAACGGCTTTAACATTAATTAGTCTAAAACTTACTTAACAATCAACGTATTATCCGTCGATGTTGGGTTTAATGGGCAAAAGTATACGTACTCTCCTTTGGCTAACTTTGTTGGGTTTGATGCCACAGTTTTACCAGTTTGTACTTGTTCTTTTACATAGGCAGTTTGAATGTGATTCTTAGGATCACTCAAGTCTTTCCCTTTAGGTACTAGAACAAAACCTACATTGTGCCCAACAGCATTGTTAGAAATACTAAAAACGTATGTTCCTTCAGATACTGTAATTTGTTTTTGAGTAAACTCCCCTGAAGTTTGCTCCAAAGCAATTGTTTTAACTGCTTTGTCTTGTGCGTTTGCCGAAAAAGCCACTCCAAATACAAGGGCTATAATTGCTACTACTTTTCTCATTTTAATTTAAATTAATATTTGTGTTTATTACTATTTATATCGCTTGTAAAACTATTCTACAAGCAGGTTAAAAATTTTAGACTGTTGCTGCTTCTAAAGGTTGTGCAACAGGAAAGTCCACTGGGACATTGGTTGTTTTATGTAAGTAGTTTGATATTGTTTTATCTCCTACCAATACAATGGTGTCAATTAAATTTTCTTTCGTCCATCCTGCGTTTAAAAAATTCGCTACAACAGCAGGTTCAGTTGCTCCTCTATTTTCAGTCATATTTTTTGCTAAACGTGCCAAAGCATCCAATTTGTCGTCAAAAGATGCTTTTCCTGAACGTAATTCCAAAATTTGTTCATCATTAAATCCATTCATCTTACCAATAGCGGTATGAGCGGATAAACAATAAACACAGTTATTTACCTGACTTACAGCAAGATTTACAACTTCTTTTTCTTTTGCTTTTAAAGATGTTTTAGCATTTGAAAGCTCTAAATAGTTCCCCAAAGCATTTTCAGAATGTGCATATGTTGCAAATAAATTAGGAACAAAGCCAACTGCCTTCTCCAAATTGTCAAAAATTGCCTTGTTTGAATCTGTTACTTCTTCTCTTGTTGGAACATTAAATGTATTCATGATTTTATTTTTTAATTCCCTTTGTATAGGGAGTTTTACAATTGTTTTAAATTTCTATGCAAATTTGCGATGGAATATGCGGTAATAACATACCTAACTTTCCCTACCACTTACCATTTTTTCCCATTAACGGGATATAAAAGGTTTTTCCGCATCACAATAAAAATCATATGGATTATTATGGTCGCAGTTACTTGTCATGTCAACCGTATTAAGTTTTAAGCTTTTTCCTTGAAAAAGGCTTTTTATTCGCTCTACTAGGATTTTATGATATGTGTTCATCGTTACAGTATTTTAATTTAATACTGCAAAGATGTATCAAAGTTGAGCGTTTTCACTAGTAGAGATTTCCTCTTTACTAGCCGCTACTTCCCTTAGCTAAGTAAATGATGCTTTTCTCGGTACTGTGTTGGAGTGAGTTGCGTCATTTTTTTAAAAAAACGACTAAAATGAGCAGGGTCATTAAACCCCAATTCATAAGCAATTTCCTGATTTTGCTGATCCGTAAAATTCATCAGCCTTTTGGCTTCCAAAATCATACGCTCCATGATAATCTGTTGAGGGGATTTTTGATTATAGATGGCAAAAATATTGGATAGTGTCTTAGGCGACTTATATAACATTTCTGCATAATCACTTACTTTTCTTTTCTCTTTAAAGTGAATATCTACCAAAACATTAAATTTTCGGATAACATTTATTTGTTCATTATCCAACTTTTTTACAATATGCTGGTCCTTTGCCAAACGTGTGCAAATAATAATGAGTCGCTTCAAAAGCATTTGTAGCATATCTCCTTGAATCTTATCAGGTGTAGAAAATTCATCCAGAAAAACCTCGTAAAGCGTATTGAACTTGCGTTCCTGATCTTTAGGGATGGTAATTATGGGAATATCCTGTGTCCCGAAAAATAAAATACCATTACAAGAAACTTCACTATCATGATCTGAGATACAGTAAAATTCTCTATTAAATAAAAACGCAGTTAAAGGTGCTTCGGTACTTGTATAGGAAACATGTTGCAAATAAGTTGTTGTTAGAAGTTGATTTGGAGCCAATGTGATTTTTAACGCATCAATATGAAGGGTTACAGGGGCATTATTCCTATTCCATAGAATTTTGATCGTGTTCCTGTTGGTAGAAAAATTGAATTCTTCCGCTTTAATATCATTCGTAAATCCTAAAATAGAATCAATCTTAGGGTCATGAAATTCTAGCTTCATAGTGCTGTTTTTATGAATCTGCAAATTTAAGAATATCATCTGTTATTTTAATCTTTTTATAGTATGGGTTCTCTATTTTTGTTTATTCTTCTGCTACTAAATTTTTCAAATTTCAGGTCTTTGTTAAACAAAACTGTTAAGCTATCCCCTAAATTTCTTTGACCTATTTTGTTTTAGTAGTATTGTTATGTCATTACTCCTGGAAGTTGTTATGATTTCCTGAAATTTAAACTTCATTTGAAATGAAAGATTACGACAAAGCGGCTTATAAATTTTATACCAGTCAAAATTTAAAAACATTACCCCTTAATTCTTGGGATATGTATGCTCAGCATTTTGATAAAACTTGTCAAAACCAAAATGATCTGGCTTCTTTGAAAGTTTTAGCTAAAAAAAATGATTGGGTGTTTTTTCCAAAATTTGACAAACCTTTCATACAGCGCAATGAAGTTATTGTTGTCACAGATCCTTCCCTAACCATTGTTCATGCTACACATAATATTTTTGAGATGAACGGTTATAGGCCAGAAGAAGTTATTGGAAAGAAGCCTAAAGTGTTTCAAGGAAAGGAGACAGATAAGACCACATTAGCGGATATCTCTAAAGCAATTAATGAAGTTGCTTCTTTTGATGCAAAAATCTTGAATTATAGAAAAGACGGGACAACCTATACCTGCTGGATTAAAGGGAGTCCTATTTTCGACCGAAGCGGAAAAGTGGTTAATTTTATAGCCTACGAAAAAGAAGTTGCCTAATACTTCAAAAGAGATCTTAAATTAAGATTTATCCTGTAATACTTTTAAAAATTACAACTTTCTATTTCCGTAACACGTAAGGTGTTTACCATTCCTTTATCTTTAATCGGCATAGCTGCTAAACTAATTAACATATCACCTACATCCAGAAATCCTTTTTGACATGCGATTTTATTTACATCTTCAATGGTTTCATCAGTAGAAACATATCGATCATAATAAAATGCTTTTACACCCCACAACAAATTTAGCTGCGTTAGTATTCTTTTATTGGATGTAAATACTAAAATATGTGCACTTGGCCTCCAAGCCGAAATTTGAAAAGCAGTGTATCCACTGTTGGTCAAAGTGGAAATGGCTTTAGCCTGAATTTCATTAGCCATTGTTGCGGCATGATAACAAACCGATTTGGTAATATATCTTTTAGTTCTAATATGTGGCGGATCGTGTGGCACGTTAATTAAAGTTGACCCCTCTACACTTTGAAGTATACTTGTCATTTTTTCGATAACCTGTACTGGATAGTTTCCAACGGAAGTCTCTCCAGATAACATTACAGCATCGGCACCATCCATCACTGAGTTAGCCACATCATTTACCTCTGCACGTGTAGGGGTGAGACTGGTAATCATAGTCTCCATCATTTGCGTGGCAATAATTACTGGAATCCTTGCTTTCTTCGCTCGTAAAACCAATTGCTTTTGAATTAATGGTACTTCATGTGCAGGCACTTCTACTCCTAAATCCCCTCTAGCAACCATTAATCCATCACAATACGCAACGATTTTATCAATATTTTCTACCGCTTCAGGTTTTTCAATTTTAGCAACAATGGGGATTTTATGATCCGTATGTTCTTTTACTAAATTTTGAAGATCAATAAGATCCTGACTAAAACGAACAAAAGAAAGTGCGATCCAATCTACATCTTTGGAAATTGCAAAAATGGCATCCTTAATGTCTTTCTCAGTAAGTGCTGGTAGTGAAATATTGGTATTGGGCAGATTAACTCCTTTTTTAGATTTTAAAGGACCTCCCTGTATAACTTTGGCTTTTACCTCATCTTTTGCATTGGTAGCGATAACTTTAAAAATTAATTTCCCGTCATCTAATAAAATTCGTTCTCCTGGATTTACATCTTTTGGGAAACTTTCATAATTCATGTACACCCGTTCAGCGTTTCCTTCAAATGGTTCTCCAGTAACAAATGTTAACTCATCTCCAGGCGAAACAACTACTTCCCCTGCCATAACTCCTACTCTCAATTTCGGACCTTGCAAATCGGCAAGAATAGAGGTGTTTTTTCCTGTTTCTTCGTTGAGCTCTCTAATCATATCTATACGCTCAGATACATCGTCATAGCTAGCGTGAGAGAAATTAATTCTAAAGACATCAACTCCCGCTTCCATCATCTGCTTTAATATCTCCTTCTTACTTGTTGCGGGTCCTAATGTTGCAACAATTTTGGTCTTTTTCTTGCTTGGCATTCTATTAAAAAATTAAATTGTTTTTAGATTTTAAACGGTCAATTGGAATGGTGTATGCGGTAACAACTTTTGGTATTCCATGAATCATATTAAGAACTTCTTCTTCAACCTCAGTTTCATCTTGTTCTATTTTTAAAAAAAAGTCTACCTCTTTATATTCGGGGATTAAGTAATGCTTCGTATATGTAGATTCATTCTGAAAAAGTCCTCCCTGATCAATATTTTGTAAGGTACTACTAGAATTTGATATCAAAGTCCAGTATCTATGTTGTATTTTATCCTTCCATTCAAAAATAGGAAAAGAGACCTCAGCCGAAAGATCCAAATCTGTAAAGCACCTTTTAAATCCTGATTTTAAATGCAGGTTTAGTGCATAAACCAAGGCATAATCTTCTAGACTACTATGCAGTGCAACTAATGCAAAAGTTTCATCATATAGATTTTCAGTAATCTTGTAAATCGCCGTCATACTTCGATACCAAGACGTAAATATATAATTAATAACCCAATCAGCCTAAGACAACCTATTGTTAAGCGTAACGTTCAACTATAAAATCGTTAGAATTAACCATTCCTTAAACTAAGAATGGTCTACTTTATTTTGCATCGCAAAATATGCTCTTTTGGAAGCTCTTTCTTCTGCCTTTTTCTTGGAAGTGGCCCGTGCTTTAGCAACAATTTTATTGGCAATTGATAATTTTACTGCAAAGTGTTTCAAATCATCATTACCTGTATCGTCATAAACCTCATAAAAAAAGGTCTTTTTTTGCTTCTGACACCACTCTATCATAAGGCTTTTATAACTTATAACTTTTCCTTCGAGTTGCTCTATATCTACATAAGGTTCAATAACCCGTTCGTAGATAAACTTCTCACAATAGGTATGCCCTCTATCAAGGTATATTGCTCCGACCAAGGCCTCAAAAACATTTCCATGAATATTATCTCCGAAATGAGATCTTGGAATCCTACTTTCAACAAATTGAATAAGATTGAGATCCTTCCCTAATTCATTCAGGTGTTCTCTACTTACAATTTTAGAGCGCATCTTGGTCAAATACCCTTCATCACCTTCTGGAACTTCATTGTATAGATATCTGGAAATTATGGTTCCTAACATAGAATCCCCTAAAAACTCAAGGCGTTCGTAGTTCATTGGGTTTCCATTCGCATCTTTCTTATTTAAAGATCGGTGTAAAAATGCCTTTTTATAAACGTCTATTTTCTTCGGCTTAAACCCTAAAATTTTAAACATTCCCTCAAAAAAATTCCCATCCTTTTTGGAATGGGATTGGAAAATATTGGAGGGAAAACGCATGCTATATTTTAGCTGATTTTTTTAAATACTACACAGGCATTATGTCCTCCAAATCCAAAGGTGTTGCTCATGGCAACATTCACCTCTCGTTTTTGCGCTTTATTTAGCGTAAGATTCAAATTTGGATCAATATTATCATCAACCGTAGTATGGTTAATGGTTGGAGGCACAAGATTATGTTCCATAGCTAATATCGACGCTATAGCTTCAATTGCACCTGCAGCTCCCAATAGGTGACCTGTCATGGATTTGGTAGAGTTGATATTAATGCTTTTTGCATGGTCCCCAAACACTTTAGTTATGGCCTTCAGTTCAGCTACATCTCCTAAGGGCGTTGAAGTTCCATGGGTATTAATTGCATCTACATCTTCTGGTTTTAATCCAGCATCTTTTAAGCAATTTTCCATTACTCTTACTACACCAATTCCATCGGGATGTGGCGCCGTCATGTGATAAGCATCACTGCTCATACCTCCACCTAAAACTTCAGCATATATTTTAGCACCTCTTGCTTTTGCGTGTTCGTATTCTTCTAAAACCAATGCTCCAGCTCCTTCTCCCAATACAAAACCGTCTCTTGTTGCATCAAATGGTCGTGATGCTGTTTCCGGGCTTTCATTTCTTGTAGAAAGTGCATGCATGGCATTAAATCCTCCCATTCCGGCAATAGTAACTGCCGCTTCACTTCCTCCAGAAACAATTACATCACAATGTCCGAGCCTAATATAACTTAGGGCATCAATCATCGCATTTGCCGATGAAGCACAAGCCGAAACTGTAGTGTAGTTGGGACCCATAAAACCATGCTTTATTGAGATGTTTCCAGGTGCAATATCGGCGATCATCTTTGGGATGAAAAACGGATTAAACCTCGGTGTTCCATCACCAGCGGCAAAGCCCATTACTTCATTTTGAAAGGTTTCCAATCCACCAATACCAGCACCCCATATTACGCCTACTCGAAATTTATCAACTTCATCTAGGTTTAGACCTGAATCTTTGATGGCTTCATCAGAGGATACCAAGGCATACTGTGCAAACCGATCTAGTTTACGGCCTTCTTTTCGATCAAAGAAATCCGAAACATTATAGTTTTTAAGTTCGCAAGCAAACTTTGTTTTGAATTTTTCGGTGTCATAATAGGTAATGGGTGCACAACCACTTTTCCCATTTTTAAGGCCTTCCCAATATTCCTCAATATTGTTCCCAATTGGTGTTAAAGCACCAAGGCCGGTAACAACAACTCGCTTTATCTCCATTGAACCTAATTTAGATTTATCTTAAGATGGACGTAAATTAAAAAAAATTATCCATGCAACGTAAATATCGCATGGATAATTATATGTCTCTTAGAAAGACGTCATAAATTTATTTCGCTTCTTCTATATAGCTAATGGCTTGACCAACAGTAGCAATGTTTTCTGCTTGATCATCCGGGATTTGAATATCGAACTCTTTTTCAAATTCCATAATCAATTCAACAGTATCTAAAGAATCTGCCCCTAAATCATTGGTAAAACTTGCTTCCGCAACAACTTCATTCTCGTCTACACCTAATTTATCAACAATGATGGCTTTTACTCTTGATGCAATGTCTGACATAATATTATCGATTTTATAATTTAATTGATGGCAAAAATAAAAAACTTTGTTGTAATAACACTATTTGTTGTTAAAATGTATGTTATTTTAATCAATTTAAAGTTCTGAGTATTAATTTAGCCCCTTAATTTCCTTTAATCAGGAACGTCTTATATAAAATGAAACGTATCGTACTTTTCGCCTCAGGTTCTGGCTCTAATGTAGAAAATATTGTTGATTATTTTCAGAAAAAACAGAAAGTTACTATTGTTTGTGTTCTTACGAATAACAGAAATGCCAAAGTAATTGATCGATGTAATCGATTAAAAATCAATAATTTATGTTTTAATAAAACTGCCTTTTCCACAACTGATTGTGTCTTAAATATTTTACGAGACCTAAAACCAGATCTTATTGTTTTAGCTGGTTTCCTTTTAAAAGTTCCAGAAAACATCATTCAAAATTTCCCACATAAAATAATTAACATACACCCAGCTTTACTTCCAAAATATGGTGGTAAAGGAATGTTTGGAGATCACGTTCATAAGGCTGTTAAAGCAAATAATGAGTTAGAAACAGGTATAACTATTCATTATGTAACCAAAAATTATGATGAAGGAGCGATAATTCATCAATCCAAAGTCGAAATATCTTCCACAGATAATGTATCAGCTATTGCACAAAAAGTACACCAATTGGAGTATCAATATTTTCCAGTGATTATTGAGCGTTTACTAAATAAAGATCATGGCGAATAAAGAAAAGTTTTATACGGTATGGAAAGGAAAGCATCCTGGCGTATATGATAATTGGAAAGATTGCAAGGCAGCTATAACAGGTTATAAAGGAGCGCAATACAAATCTTTTCTATCTTTTGCCGAGGCAAAAAAAGCGTTCAATTCTGACTATAATAGTTATAAAGGGAAGAAGGTAGGCTCTAAACAACTGTCAGAAGCGGAGCTTCGTAAAATTGGGCTCCCTAATTATCATTCTATTGCTGTTGATGCTGCGTCAAGCGGGAACCCTGGTAGAATGGAATACCAAGGTGTAGATACCAAGACTAAAAAAGTGCTTTTTAAACAGGGTCCTTTTGAATTGGGCACCAACAATATTGGAGAATTTTTAGCTTTAGTGCATGGGTTGGCCTACTTAAAAAAGCAAAATAGCGATAGAATTTTATATACTGATTCTAGAACAGCTTTAAGTTGGGTAAGAAAAAAACAATGCAATAGTAAATTACAAGAAACCAAGGTTAATGCCTTACTTTTTGAGCGCGTTCGAAGTGCTGTAGCCTGGTTAAAAAGTAATACATATAGTACAACAATAGTGAAATGGGAGACCAAAGCTTGGGGCGAAATTCCGGCTGACTTTGGACGTAAATAAGGCGCATTAAATTTTAGCATCTATCCCTGCAAATATGCCTTCACAAAAGTGTATATTTGCAGCAAATTTTTTAAAAAATAATATGGGGAAACTGGTAATTGTAGGTTCAGTTGCTTTTGATGCAATCGAAACTCCTTTCGGAAAAACAGATAAAATTCTAGGAGGAGCAGCGCCATTTATTGGTTTAGCTGCAGCGCAGTTTCAGGTAGATTCCGCTATTGTATCGGTTGTAGGGGAAGATTTCCCTCAAGAATATCTTGACCTTTTAGCTTCAAAAAATATTGATGTTTCGGGTATAGAAATCGTTAAGGGAGGAAAAACTTTCTTTTGGAGTGGTAAATACCACAACGATTTAAATACTAGAGACACTCTCGTTACAGAGTTGAATGTAATGGCCGATTTTGACCCGAAAGTTCCAGATAGTTATAAAGATGCTGAAGTAGTTATGCTGGGGAATTTACACCCTAATATACAATTAGGTGTTATTAACCAAATGACGGTTCAGCCAAAGTTAATCGTCTTAGATACTATGAACTATTGGATTGAGAATACGCCTAAGGAGCTTATGGCAGTAATCAATAAAGTAGATGTAATCACTATTAATGATGAGGAAGCTAGACAACTAACTAATGAATATTCATTGGTGAAAGCTGCAGCTAAAATCCAAGAAATGGGGCCTAAATATGTGGTGATCAAAAAAGGAGAACATGGGGCCTTGTTATTTCATGATTCTCATATTTTCTTTGCGCCAGCACTTCCTTTGGAAGAGGTATTTGATCCAACAGGAGCAGGAGATACTTTTGCAGGTGGTTTTGTCGGCTATATTGCACAAAGTAGAAACATTGGTTTTGAAAATTTAAAAAATGCCGTTATTCAAGGATCTAATTTGGCATCCTTTTCGGTAGAGCGTTTCGGGACCAAACGCATGACTAGTTTAACAAAAGAAGAAATTAATAAAAGATTGCTTCAATTTAAAGCTTTGACGCAATTTGATATCGCAATACAATAAATAACTGCCCTGAAAATTCAGGGCTTTTTTAATTCGCTACAGCTCATGAGTGATGCCATAAAACACGAATGTGGAATCTCCCTAATAAGGTTATTGAAACCTTTGGACTATTACAAAAAAAAATACGGTACTGCTTTTTATGGGGTAAATAAAATGTACCTCATGATGGAAAAACAGCATAATCGAGGTCAAGATGGTGCCGGTTTTGCAAGCATTAAATTAGATATGCAACCGGGTGAACGTTACATGAGTCGGGTACGTTCTGTAGCAAACCAACCTATTCAGGATATTTTTGCGCAAATCAATGATCGAATTAATACGGCTATAACGGAACATCCGGAATATGCAGACGATGTTGCCTTGCAGAAAAAACACATCCCCTATATTGGAGAACTGTTAATGGGTCATGTACGTTACGGTACTTTTGGTAAAAATAGTATTGAGAGTGTACATCCTTTTTTGCGCCAAAACAACTGGATGCATCGAAATCTAATCGTTGCAGGAAACTTTAATATGACTAATGTTGATGAGCTCTTCGACAATCTAGTGCAATTAGGTCAGCATCCTAAAGAAATGGCAGATACGGTAACGGTAATGGAAAAAATAGGTCATTTCTTAGATGATGCTGTGGCCAAATTATACAAAGAAATTAAAAAAGAGGTGACCAATAAAAGAGATGCCTCTCCCCTGATTGCAAAACGACTTAACATTGCCAAAATTCTTAGAAAAGCTGCTAAAAATTGGGATGGAGGTTATGCCATGGTTGGCTTGTTAGGTCATGGAGATGCTTTTGTACTTAGAGATCCGGCAGGAATTCGTCCTACCTACTATTATCAAGATGATGAAATTATTGCTATAGCATCGGAACGCCCTGCACTGCAGACCGTGTTTAATGTAAAGTACGAGGCAATTAAGGAATTGGACCCTGGACATGCTATTATTATAAAGAAGAGTGGAGATTTTGCCATAAAATCCATTCTTCCTTCAACAGAGCGAAAAGCATGTTCCTTTGAGCGCATCTATTTTTCAAGAGGAAGTGACCAAGAAATTTACCAAGAACGAAAGGAATTAGGACGTTTATTGTTTCCTAAAATACTTGACGCTATTCAAAGTAACTTAAAAGATACTGTTTTTTCATACATTCCAAATACAGCAGAAACTTCTTTTTTTGGAATGGTAAAAGAAGCTCAAAACTATTTAAATAAGAAAAAAGAAGAGCAGATCTTAGCTTTAGGATCAGGTATCACCAAAGCAGAATTACATAAAATCCTTGATATCCGTCCCCGGATTGAAAAGGTTGCTATTAAAGATGCAAAATTAAGAACGTTTATTACCCAAGATAGCAGTAGAGATGATCTGGTAGCTCACGTTTATGATATCTCTTATGGTTCTGTAAAACAAAATGATAACCTTGTTATTATAGACGATAGTATCGTTCGTGGTACAACATTGAAGAAAAGTATTCTTAAAATACTCGATCGTCTAGGACCAAGTAAGATTGTAGTTGCTTCTTCGGCACCGCAAATTCGATATCCCGATTGCTATGGCATTGACATGGCTAAACTTGAAGATTTTATTGCTTTCAAAGCGGCACTTGCATTACATCAAGATCATAACTCTATGGCGGTAGTTGATGCAATTTACGAAAAATGCAAGCTCCAGTTAGGTGCAGAAGATGATCAAGTGATTAATTATGTAAAGGAATTTTACGCTCCTTTTACTGCGGATCAAATTTCATTGAAAATTGGGCAACTTTTAAGTCCTCCAGATATTAACGCTGAGGTTCAAATTATTTTTCAGACCATTAACAATTTACATCAAGCCTGTCCTAAAAACCTAGGTGATTGGTATTTTACCGGCGACTATCCGACACCAGGGGGAAACAAAGTAGTTAACCGCGCATTTATTAATTTCTACGAAGGAAAAAATGAAAGGGCGTATTAAACAAATTTCTGGTAAAACGCATCTTTTTGTGCATTTCGTCGATAATTCATGTCATTTATCGTCTTTTTAACAGTTGTGCATACAGTCCACCTATTTTAGAACTGCCATAGCATAAGTAGGTTAAGTTCATGGTAAGATTTGGGGCAAAAAAGGTGGAGACTTCTCCACCTTTTTTATGTACTGCTCTTTACTAAGATTCCCAACCTTTCGTTTCTTTTTACAATTTACCAGCTTGATTTGGTACTTTAACTTGATATATTGACGTTCGTCTAAAAAATTTTCCGCATCACTATAAACCTGTTACTTTTGGGTCTACCATAGCATAAGTAGGTTAAGTTCATGGTAAGATTTGGGGAAAAGGGTGGAAGAGATTCCACCCTTTTATTTTTTATTTACTCTTCATATAATCTCCAAATATTGTCTTTCCAAGCGCTTCAAAGTAGTTCAACCGATTAAAGAGAAGTTTGGTCTTAAACATTTTTTACATCCGTAGCAACCTATTACTTTTGGTGTCACCATAGCATAAGTAGGTTAAGTTCATGGTAAGATTTGGGGAAAAGGGTGGAAGAGATTCCACCCTTTTATTTTAGCATTAACCCATACTTATCAGTAATTAAATTACTTTTTTATTTCCTCTTTTAAGGCATCTGTATAAAAGCAGTCTTAGGTTTCTCATTTTATTGAGAAAAAAGATAGAATTAATTTTATCTTTTTTATTCCTGAAAATCAATATTTTAACAGATTTTCAATCACGAATATCTCCCGCACATTACGATTTATTAAATCAAAATGTATAAAAAAACTTTATTTTCCTTTGTTATTTGTCACAATACCAGTAATTTAGTGTCGCCATAGCATAAGTAGGTTAAGTTTATGGTAAGATTTGGGACGAAAAGGGTGGAGGCTTCTCCACCCTTTTCTATTTCTGAAATTGCATAAAAAAACCACCCTCTTTTGAAGGATGGTTCTTACATTGTATGTTAAAAATCTTACTTGTTTGCTTCGTAGTTTTCAGCAACTTTGCTCCAATCAATCACGTTAAAAAATGCATTGATGTAATCTGGTCTTCTGTTTTGGTAATTTAAATAGTATGCATGTTCCCATACATCTAACCCTAAGATAGGATAACCTCCACAGCCAACACCAGGCATCAAAGGATTATCTTGATTAGGCGTAGAACAAACTTCTATCTTACCTCCTTTATGCACACATAACCATGCCCAACCAGATCCAAATCGAGTAGCAGCCGCATTTGCAAAAGCATCTTTAAATCCCTCAAAAGAACCATAGGCTTCTGTAATTGCATCACCTAATGCTCCAGTAGGAATTCCTCCGCCATTTGGAGACATAGTTTCCCAAAACAAACTATGGTTAAAAAACCCGCCACCATTATTTCTAACAGCACCATTAGCCATGTCTAATTCAGTCAAAATTGTTTCTATAGATTTTCCCTCTAAATCTGTTCCTTCTATAGCACCATTTAATTTAGTGGTATATCCGTTATGATGTTTTGAATGGTGTATTTCCATTGTTCTGGCATCAATATGAGGTTCCAATGCATCGTAAGCATAAGATAGTTGTGGTAAGTCAAAAGCCATAATTATTTTAATTTTAAGTTATTTAATACAGTTTTTCAAAATTACAATATTACCAGACATATTGCCGCAATTATTTGTTAAGAACTGTCTAATATTGCGTAATTTGCAACTAAAAATCTGGTGCCAGAAGCCTCTTTTAAAATATATGATGCCTCCGCGGGCTCTGGAAAAACATTTTCCCTCGTAAAAGAATATCTAAAGATAATTCTATCTGCCCATCAATACAATTCACATCGTCAAATCTTAGCAATTACATTTACCAATAAGGCCGCTAATGAAATGAAGCAACGCATTTTAGATGGTCTTTATCAAATCGGAATGGCGTCAGAATTAAATGAAATTCCTCCAATGTTTCATCTATTAAAAGATGAACTCCAGCTTACTTCAGAAGTTTTGCAGCAGCGTGCAAAAAAAAGCTTAAAAGAGATTTTACACAATTATGCTTTTTTCGACATCTCCACGATAGATAAATTTACACATCGTCTTATCCGATCCTTTGCTAAAGATTTAAAACTACCACAAAATTTTGAAGTAGTCTTGGACTTAGATTTATTATTAGATGAAGCTATTTCTAAACTTCTTAATAAAGCTGGCACCGATACAACCCTTACGAACATCCTACTCGATTTCGCAACCGAAAAAATTGACGATGATAAAAGTTGGGATTTGAGCTGGGATTTAAAAAAAATAGGGAAACTTCTTTTTCAAGAAAACCACGAGCCACACCTTGAAAACCTTAAAGACAAAAAACTTGATGAATTTGTTCAGTTAAAAGTTCAAATTCAGAAAAAAATAGTACAACATACTAAAAATATGGTTCTTCAAGCTTCGTCAGCGCTAACTTTAATAGATGAAAATGACTTAGCGCATTCCGATTTTATTTCCGGTTATTTCCCCAAGTTTATGCTCAAAATCCAACAAAAAGATTTAAGTATAAACTTTGATGCAGGATGGAAACAACATTTCACCACCAAACCTCTCTATGCTAAGTCCTGCCTTGAGCATACCAAACAAATCTTAGACAAACTGCATCCAAAGTTTATTGCAATTTTTAATATACTTAAAACCGATTTTTACAGCTATGTTTTTCTGAAAAATATCTACAGCAATCTTCTTCCTTTAACGCTTATGAATGCAATAAGATCGGAACTAAAATTAATCGAAGAAGAAAGAGATATTCTTCCGATTTCTTCTTTCAACTCTATTATATCAAAAGAAATAAGAGATCAACCTACCCCTTTTATTTATGAAAGGTTGGGCGAAAAATACCGTTATTATTTCGTAGATGAATTTCAAGACACTTCAGAATTACAATGGAAAAACCTTATTCCCCTAGTTACAAATGCCCTAGAAAGTGAAGATTTTTCAGGAAAAACTGGTGCTCTTTTATTGGTTGGTGATGCTAAACAAGCAATTTACCGCTGGCGGGGAGGTAAAGCAGAGCAGTTTTTAAACCTTATTAATACAACAGAAAACCCCTTTGTTGTTCCCCCCAATATTGCAGTTCTGGACACCAATCGTAGGAGTTCGGAGAACATTGTAAACTTTAACAATGCTTTCTTTCAGAATATAGCTCCCTTATTTACTGATGCAACATATCAAGAATTATACAAAAAAGGAAAGCAATTCTGTAACAACCAAAAAGGAGGTTTTGTGCAATTGAGTTTTATCGCGAAAGATGTTGACGACATTGACTTAAGTTATTGTGAGTCTGTATTGCGAAATGTTGAGGAGATACGAAAAAAAGGATACCGTTTCGAGGATATATGTGTTTTAACTAGAACCCGAAAACATGGAATCTTAATTGCAAATTTTTTAATGCAAAACAACATTAAAATTATTTCTTCAGAAACTTTACTATTACGTTCTAATCCTAAAATTGAATTCCTTGTAAATCTTTTGCAACATGTTATTCAACCAGACGATTTAAGTATTGTATATAAATTACTTTATTTTCTAGCAGCCGATCTAGAGCATAAGCATCGTTTTATACATGAAAATCTTCATCAGTTCGACGCCTTTGCAAAGAAGGCTTATGCTTTTAATAGTGCTTCTTTGCAACGTTTATCAGTTTTTGATGGTATGGAAATAGCAATTAAGCAATTTCAGTTGTTAAGTGGAGAGGACGCTTATATTACGTATTTTATGGATTTGGTATGGGAAGTGGAACAGCGGGAAGGTACTGCCATTCATAATTTTTTAGCCTACTGGGAAACTAAAAAAGATACTGCAAGCATTGCTGCCCCTGACAATATGGATGCCATTCGAATAATGACCATTCATAAATCCAAAGGTTTGGAATTTCCTATAGTTATTTTTCCATATGCCGATGCTCCTATGTATCGTGAAATAGATCCTAAGGTATGGCTTCCTGTTGAACGGGATTCACTTTCCGATTTCAAAGAGGTTCTCATTAGTAAAAAACAGGATATGGTTTATTACTCTGAAATGGCAAAAACTGTATTTCAAAAAGATCAGAATAAATTAGAATTAGACGCATTTAACATTATATACGTTGCGTTAACCAGAGCTAGAGAAGGCCTTTATATTATTTCAAAAAAGGATCTTACCGCTAAGGGTAGTGCAAAAATGGACTATTATTCAGGACTCTTTATTAATTATCTTCAGGAAAAACAACTTTGGGACACCTCGCAAACCACCTATACATTCGGCAATCTTAACACAGCATCTCATGTGAAAAGTTTGACTTATACTGAACAATCTATATCTTATGAATACACCTATAAAAATAGGGCAAGCTTTGAAATCATTAGCACGTCTGGGGCGTTGTGGGGATCAGAAAAAGAACGAGCATTACTTGCTGGAAATAGGATACATTTGGTTTTGGAAAAAATAAAATCCGAAAAAGATATTGATATTACATTTCAACAATTGGTTACAGCTGGATTGCTAGTAAGAGAAGAGGTAACGCCCATAAAAGATAAAATTCTTCAAGTGCTTCATCATCCTGAGCTAAGTCTGTATTATAAGGAAGGTGCAACAATATTAAATGAACAAGAAATTATAACTAAAAATGGGGTATTATTGCGCCCAGATAGAATTGTTATAAGGAATCAGAAGGCCACTATCATCGATTATAAAACTGGATTAAAAAACAACACACATAAACAACAATTATATCAATATGCTGATGCTTTGGAAGCTATGGGTTATATGGTAGAAAATAAAATTCTTATTTACATACATGATACCGTAACTCCAGAATTCATATAAACACTATTATTATGTACGGAAAAATTAAAGATCATTTACAAAACGAACTACAGGAAATAGAAAAAGCAGGTCTCTTTAAAAAAGAGCGAATTATTACTTCATCGCAAGATGCCGTAATACAGATTTCTACAGGAGAAGAAGTAATTAATTTTTGTGCGAATAACTATTTAGGACTCTCTTCTCATCCGGAAGTTATTCAAGCCGCCAAGGATACCATGGACTCGCATGGTTTTGGAATGTCTTCGGTTCGTTTCATTTGCGGAACACAGGACATCCACAAAACCCTAGAACAAAAAATTGCAAATTTCTATGGTACTGAAGACACCATTTTATATGCCGCTGCCTTTGATGCTAATGGAGGGGTTTTTGAACCTTTGTTGAATGCAGAAGATGCCATTATATCCGATGCCTTAAATCACGCCTCTATTATTGACGGAGTGCGTTTGTGTAAGGCCAAGCGCTACCGTTATGCCAATAGTGATATGGAAGATCTTGAAAAACAATTACAACAAGCTAACGCAGATAATGCCCGCTTTAAGATCATTGTCACAGATGGGGTGTTTTCTATGGATGGTATTGTAGCTCCTTTAGATAGAATTTGTGATCTTGCTGAGACCTATGATGCGTTGGTGATGATTGACGAATGTCATGCAACCGGGTTTATTGGTCCAAAAGGTAGAGGAACCTTAGAAGAAAAAAATGTAATGGACCGCATAGACATTATTACAGGAACATTAGGAAAAGCAATGGGAGGTGCGATGGGTGGCTATACTACAGGGAAAAAAGAGATTATTGAAATATTACGACAACGTTCGAGACCATATTTATTCTCGAATTCGTTAGCTCCTGCCATCGTTGGTGCTTCTATTAAGGTATTCGATATGTTAGAAAATGACACCTCTTTACGAGATAATCTGTATGAAAACACAGCATACTTTAAAAAAGAAATGATTGCAGCCGGTTTTGATATTGTAGCCGGTAACTCGGCGATAGTACCCGTAATGTTATATGATGCTAAGTTGGCGCAGCAAATGGCAGAAATGCTTTTACAGCAAGGTATATATGTAATAGGATTCTTTTATCCAGTAGTCCCTAAAGGCAAGGCAAGAATCCGCGTGCAATTGTCGGCTGCACATACTAAAGAACACCTAAATTTAGCCATAAAAGCATTTAAAGAAGTTGGTAATAAATTGAATATCATATAATTACATAAACATATTAGTCAATATTAAGAAAAAAATAAGAAATTGATTTTGTTAATAATTTTTAACAACTTACATTTGCCTCTAATAAACACTTAAACTTAAACTTTTGAGCATGAAACATCTTAGCAAATTATTAGTCGTTCTCCTTGTTTTCATAGGATTCAACGGCATACACGCGCAAGACGGGAATAACCCATGGCAAATAGGATTTGGTGTCAACGCTGTTGATGCTTTCCCTACTGGTGATTCTGATGCATCTTTCCAGACTGGAAGCGTATTTAGCGAATTCTTTAATGCAAATGACCATTGGAATATCTTGCCATCCTTATCATATGTTTCTGTAAATAGATACTTAGGTGATGGTTTTACCGTAGGTTTAACAGGTTCTATCAACAGAATTGATGACTTAGGAGATACTAGGGTAGACAACTTTCAATATTTCGGAATTGATGCAGTTGTAGATTACCATTTCCTTAAAAACACCGTAGTAGATCCTTTTATTGGTCTTGGCGGGGGTTACACTTTTCTAGACAACGATGCCGTTGATGATAATGGTTTCGGAACATTTAACGGAACTGCAGGTTTTACCATATGGTTTAATGATAACCTAGGATTTATGCTTAAGACAACGTATAAAAACGCTTTTGATAGCAATCCTGGTATTTCTCACTTCCAACACTTCGCAGGTATCAATGTTAAATTTGGTGGTAAAGACACTGATGGTGACGGTATCTACGATAAAGATGACGCTTGTCCAGAAGTAGCTGGTCTTGAAGCTTTCAACGGTTGTCCTGATGCTGATGGTGATGGAATCGAAGATGGAAAAGATAGCTGTCCTAACGAAGCTGGTTCTAAAGAAATGAATGGTTGTCCTGATTCAGATGGTGATGGTATTGCTGATAAAGATGATGCTTGTCCAAACGAAGCTGGTACTGCTGCTCTAGGTGGATGTCCTGATGCAGATGGTGATGGAATCAAAGATGGTTCTGATAACTGTCCAAATGAAGCTGGACCTGCTGAAAACAACGGATGCCCATGGCCTGATAAAGATGGTGATAGCGTTTTAGATAAAGATGATCAATGTCCTGATGTTGCTGGTACTGTTGCTAACAACGGATGTCCAGAAGTAACTGAAGAAGTTCAAAAACAATTGAACGATTACGCTAAAACAATCTTATTCGATACAGGCAAGTCTTCTATCAAAGCTGAGTCTACAACTGTTTTAGTTGATATCATTCAGATCTTAGGAGAGTATCCTAATGCTAAATTTACAGTAGAAGGACATACAGATAGTGTTGGTAGCGCTAAGCTTAACCAAAAACTTTCTGAGTCTAGAGCTAATGCAATTAGAGATTTCTTAATCGATAAAGGTATTGGTGCTGACCGTTTAAGTGCTGTTGGATATGGAGAAGATAAGCCTATCGCTACAAACAATACGAGAAGCGGTAGAAAAGAAAACAGACGAGTTGAAATCAACTTACAGAAGTAAAAAAGAACTAACTATAATAGTTTTAAAAAAGCTCCGCAAATGCGGAGCTTTTTTTATTTTTAACAATGCAAAAGAGTTTTCTTGAAGAAGTCGTTGAACAATTATGGCAGAAAGATCCTGAAATAGCTCAACTTACTTTTGTTCTGCCCAGCAAAAGAGCTGGTATCTTTTTAAAGAATCATATTGCCAAAATAACCCGCTCAACTACTTTTGCCCCACAAATATTTAGTATTGAGGAGTTTGTGTCAAAATTAGCAGGGCTTGCCTATGCTACTCCTACGCAACAGCTTTTTGAACTTTATCAGGTTTACCTTCGCGAAACCAAAGGTGAAAAGGATGACTTTTACGTTTTCGCTAAATGGGGAACCACCTTACTGCAAGATTTTACCGAAATTGATCGCTACCTGATCGATCCTAAAGAAATATTTTCCTACCTATCAGCAATCAATGAAATAAATCATTGGTCTCTACAAAAGGAAAAAACAAAAATGATTCAAGATTATATTCATTTCTGGAACAATCTTGAAAACCTATATCACGCTTTCAATAAACGCTTAATGCAGCAGGGAATTGGACATCAGGGTTTAGTATATCGCAAGGCTTGCGAGCAACTTCCTTCCTTCATCAAAGAACATGAACAACACACTCATATCTTTATAGGTTTTAATGCGTTAAACACTGCTGAGACATTTATTATCCATGAAATTCTTCAGCAGACAGCTGCGGAAATTTATTGGGATATCGATCCTTATTTCATAAAAGATCCCATCCATGACGCGGGTTATTTTATTCGCCAGCATCTAAAGAACTGGGATTACTATAAGACACAGCCTATTCCTGATTTAAAGGAAAATTACCGTAAACCTAAAAATATAAACGTAATAGGGGTTTCTAAAAATGTTGCTCAGGCCCAATATGTAGGGACTCTTCTTAAATCCCTTGAAACACATCCAGAAACAACCAGGCAAACAGCGGTAATATTAGGAGATGAAACTCTTCTTAATCCACTATTGAATGCTATCCCCGAAGATCTAAACGGTGTTAATATTACGATGGGTTATCCGTTAGCTAAAACCCCTTTGGCAAGTTTGTTTTTAGGTTTTTTTAAAATGACAATGTCCAAAAAAGAAGGTGCATGGTTTTATCAGGATGTTCAGGCCATGTTATCGCATCCCTATATTCGTGTCCTATTGAAGATAAGCGATAAAAATTATGCGCACCTTTTAAGTAGTACGATTACCGCTAAAAACTGGGTCTATATCAATCTTTCCAAGATACAAGCCGTTTTTAATGATCATCCAAATTCTTTTGAAGTTCTCTTTTCTGAGTCTCTGGATACGCCCATTCAGGTTATTGAAAAGTGTCAGGAAATTATTGCAAAACTAAAACATATCTTTGAACAAGATGAAAATCGATTAGCACTATCCTATTTACTTAAATTTCATGAATTATTCAATCAGATTACCACACTCACGCGTGAGCATACGTTTATAGATAATATCAAAACGCTTCAAAGTATCTACACAACCATATTGTCTTCGGAAACGCTTGATTTTATGGGCGAGCCTCTTAAGGGAATTCAAATAATGGGAATGCTCGAAAGTCGGAACTTAGATTTTGAAACCATTATTTTGACTGCCGTCAACGAAGGTATATTACCCTCAGGGAAATCCAATAATTCGTTTATCCCTTTTGAAGTAAAACACCGTTTTGGATTGCCTACTTATAAAGAAAAAGACGCCGTATATACCTATCATTTCTATCGTTTGCTACAACGTGCTAAAAACGTTTATATCATTTACAATACGGAACCGGACGTACTCACAGGTGGAGAAAAGAGTAGGTTAATAACACAGCTCTTACTTGACGAAAATAGAGTCCCGCCTATTCAGCAAATACTGGCTGCACCAAAAATACAATCCGCACATCCAGAAATTCAGAAAATTCCTAAGGATACACATCTTATAAATCTTATTCGACGTATCGCTGCCAAGGGTTTTTCTCCTTCATCATTATCCAATTATATTCGAAATCCAATTGTCTTCTATAAACAACATGTTTTAGGCATTCAAGATACCGAAGCTGTAGAAGAACATATAGCAGCCAATACCTTTGGTACAATTGTGCATGATACCTTAGAAGAATTGTACACTCCATTACTTAATAAGTTCCTAACTCAAGAAAATTTAGAGGCTTTAAAACCCAAGATTAAAACCACGGCGCAAAAGCAATTTTTACGCACTTATGGTAATGCGGATATTTCTCATGGTAAAAACTTCATTGCTTTTCATGTAATTGTGCGTTATATCGAAAATTTTATAACATTAGAAATTCGGGAGGTAGCGCAGCATCGAATTAAGCTTTTAGCGTTGGAGCAGTCACTACATTGTACGCTAGATATTCCAGAAATTAATTTTCCGATTGCGTTAAAAGGAAAACTTGATCGTGTTGACCAAAAAGATGGGGTTTTGCGTATTCTGGATTATAAAACAGGTCGTGTAAGTTCTCATCAGGTAAAAGTTTCGTCGTGGAATTTAATCGCAACAGATTATGGATACAACAAACCTTTCCAGTTGCTATGTTATGCTCTTATGTATACGGCAACATATAAGTCTAAAGCTCTTGAAGCAGGTATTATTTCTTTCAAAAATCTAAAAGAAGGTGTCCTTCTATTCAAAGCTAAAGAAACCGAAGAAGGAAAGGTATTCACAACACAAATTACCAGTACTATTTTAGATCGATTTAAACAAGAGCTTAAAACACTGCTTATAGAAATATGTACTATGGAAACTCCTTTTTTAGAAAAGGAAATATAGTTTTATTTTTTATCGGGTCTGCTCGGTCGAACTTCAATCTTGCTTGGCAGAGTTCTAGGATGCATTTTTAATAGATCGATTACTAGTTTGCCAATATCTTCCGGTTGTATTTTCCACGCATCTTTTTCGGAAGGTTCATTTCCATTGAAATGACTTGCTACCGATCCGGGCATAATGGTAGAAACTTTGATGTCATATTTTCGTAAATCGAGCATTGCCGCCTGAGTAAAACCTACTACCCCAAACTTGGTGGCATTATATCCAGCTCCATTTGCAAAAAAATTAGCTCCTGCCAAACTTGCCAAAGTAATGTAGTATCCTTTAGACGTTTTTAAAGCTTCTACGCTCCCTTTTAAGGTATTAAAAACCCCTGTAAGGTTAGTATCTATCATCTGCTGCCATTGTGCAACAGACATTTCATCAATTGGAGCAAAATGCCCAACTCCAGCATTAGCAAGAACCGCATCTAGTTGACCCCAAGTATCCATAATCGTTTTAACAGCTTCTTCCTCATCTTTAAGCTTTGAAACATCGGAAACCAATCCTATTACTCGATCTTCAGTCCCTAATCGTTCCGCAGCCTCTTTTACCGTTTTAGCAGTGCGACCACTTATTGCCACACGCATGCCAACGGTCAATAGCATCTCGGCAATACCATATCCTATTCCTTTAGACCCTCCCGTAATATAGACTACTTTATCCCTTAAGTTCATATTTTTCTTTTGGCTAAATTATGAAATCATTGCGGTTTATTTCAATTATAAGGGATGGTTTACACCATTAGTTAACACCTTTATCTTTAAAAACAACCTATTATGCTTTAAAAAAACCCGCATTTAGATGCGGGTTAACTTTTGATCGTAAGGTATTGCGTTTACTTAACGAACATGAGCAATTACTAATAATATTAGGGTGATGTAATTCTAACTAAAAAATTAGGCTTCTACCTTAACTCTATTTTTTACAATTTCTTTAATGGGAACTACCAATCTTCCTTCTTTAGTTTTGATGTTTACGAAAATAGAGTCTATCCCTTCTATAGTCCCTTCTATATTCTTTGTTTTTATTTTATCTCCAATTGCATAGTTTTTACGTGCATAAAAAGTATATAGCAAGGTCCCAACAATTTCTCTTGAGCCTAAACCAAAGCCTATTGCGAAAGCTAATAGAAATGCCCCTAAAATAAGTGTGAAATTACTGGTAATGATTTCTGTGTCAATTCCAGCCTGATTCAAGGCTGTTATCAAAACAAAAATTATAATGATATAATAAACGATATTACTAATTATTTTAGATCCTCCGATGCCCATCGAATTAAAAACACTTACAAGTGCATTTTTAATCAATTTTGCCGCAAACATTCCTATCATAAAAATAACCACTGCACTTAGCAAGACAGGCAGGTATCGTAAAAGATTTGCGATTTCCTCAGAAATGACAGTCAAACCTGCTACATCTGCAGCAACAATAATAAACATTAACCATAGAAAGCCTTTCACAAAACCAAGTATGATTTTTGTAATACTAATCTTGATTTTACTTTCTTCCCCAAAAAGTTTTGCATTATTAATTTTTTCGGAAAACTTTTCAACTTGAGCTACTTTTAGCACTCGTTTAAGAACCATTGTTGTAATCTTTATGATGATCCATCCAACTATTAAAACAACAAGAGCTCCAATAATTCCCGGTAACGCTCCCACAATGTCTTGAATAATTGATCGCAGCGATTCTGATGTTAAGGTTCCAATTTTTTCCATGCTAGTGTATTTAAATGTTATTTATTTTATTCTGGGATTGGTTTTAAATAATCCCGTTAATGCAGACTTATAGTTACTACTGAACAAAGAGACTATGTCCAGTATTAATTTTGCCATCGCAACATCGTTCATGACTTTCTTTTTCATATAAGGAGGAACATCCTTTAATGACTGGTCCAATTCCTTAAAAGGGTTTCTTTCTTTTTTCGCCATTACGGTAGCATATTATAAGTTTCAACAATTCGTGATTTTGCTCTTTTAAGTCTCATTTTTACAGCGCTCTCTCCTATTTCCATCAATTCACAGAGCTCTTTAATTGAAACATCATCTTGGTATTTTAATAATAGTATTGTTTTGTCGTTGGGGTCTACTATATTCAGTGCTTTTTTTAATTTATCCGATCGCATTTCCAATAAGCTGTGATCATCTAATTCCATGGTAAGCTTATGTTCCATGTTATCTATTTGATGCGAATTATCGCGCATCCGACGTTCTTTATTTCTGTTTACATAGTTCACACAAAAATTATAGGTCATGGCATATAACCAACTAGAAAATTTAGATTTTTCCTTAAAGCTAGCTAGTTTAATAAATACCATTAAAAAAACATCTTGAGTTAAATCTTCAGCTTCATCATCAGATCTAGCAAACCCCAAACACTTATTATAAACCTTTTGGGCATAGCGATCATACAATGATCCATATAACATTGCATTGTTGTCTTTTACTATCCTTCTTACCAACTCTTCATCAGAAAACGCGCTATAGGCATCTTCTTTTTTCCAATCTTTCTGAGATTGTCCCTTAAGAAATACGAAAAATAGTCGTTTTAAAAAGTTCACATTAATAGTATTACAATTAAATGATTATGAATACAATCGGAAAATACAAAAAAAGTGTTTTTTTCTTATGGATGTTAAAACATTTAAAAAATAAAAAAAAGGCCCTGATTGTCAGGGCCTTCCAACCTACCAACCCAATGAAATCAAGATTGCTCCCGAATCATTATTTTATGTTTTGTTGTCTTAATAAAGCACAATAATTGGGGGACATTGAAGCTTATTTTTTTTAATTAATCCAACAACATGATGATAGGTTACGGACAAGGTTAGTGTTGCATAGTTTTGCCCGATATTATTCAATTTTTCGCTAATCACTTTACATCATCAATCTCCTTTTCTATTGTTTTTTAATAATAACCGTACAATGAGATATAAAGCAATAAAAAAGGTGACAATACTTACAAAAAATAGTACTCGAACCAAAAATGCAATCTCCATTGAATGGTAAATCTTTAAATGACAATTCTGTTTTATACTTCTTTAGACACTGGTTTTTTAGAGAAGTCACTTTTTATCGTAATTTTTTTTCCATCCCCCTTTTAGTTGGCTGCATCTATACGAAGAAAAAAGTGCTATTTATGACGTGTTTTTTGTAGTCTTTTTCGCTGCATTATCCAGCATCTTTGTACCATCAAAAACAAACATAATGTTTAACATATTTAAAAATAAAAAGATGAATATTAAAGATCAAGCCACAAAAATGGACGCAATAGTAACTCAAGGAGCTATTGTAGATGCCGTAAAACAATTTTTCGCTGAAGATGCCAATACTTCCGATTATGGAGATGGTGGAACTACTGGAAAAGCAGAAATGATTGCAAAAATGGAAGGCTTTGCCGGAGCTATTGCTAAGGTAAACGGAATTACACACCACCATACTATTGTAGATGGTAATGTGTCTGCTTCAGAATTTACATTTGATTTCGATATGGCGGATGGTAGTAAAATCTACTGGCACGAAATTATCCGTCGTGTATGGAATGATAACGGACAGGTAATCCAAGAAGAATATTTTAACGCAGCATAATAATTATCATTAATACACAAATAAATATCTAGTAAAATCATGAAAAATTTAATAAAAACCACAGTATTAACCCTTGCATTAATTGTAAGCGGTGTAACATTTGCTCAAGATAGAATGGCAAATAATGTAGACAACAGTACCATTCATTTACAAGGCTATAGCCCGGTATCGTATTTGGATTTAGGGATTGCACAAAAAGGATTGAAAGAGTTCAAATCCGTACATGAAAAAATCACTTACTACTTTACCTCTGCAGAGCAAAAAGCAAAGTTTGATAAGAACCCGAATAAGTACAAGCCACAATACGGAGGATTCTGTGCTTTCGGAACCTATGCAGGTGCAAAATTCAGACCAGATCCTAACAAGTTTATCGTAAAAGACGGGAAGTATTTCTTATTCCTATACGATCTAAACTTAGATGCACAACAGTTATGGTTAAATGAAAAAGACCATGACAAACTTGTTGCCGGAGCTGATAAGAACTGGAAAAAATTAAGCAAAACATTTAACTAAAGCGATCCTATCCTTTAGTAGAACGAAGTTTTTTATGTTTCGAGAACATCCTGCCTGAACTTGTTTCAGCAGGGTGTTTTCTACTTTACTACGATATATAGATGAATTGGCAATTATGTTCCAAGTCATTGATGTTATAAAAATCTTTAAAATTCGAAATAAAAAAATGCTATTGTGAACTTAAATATCCCAAATATTGATTTGCCAAGAATAGTAATTATAGGATGCGGATTTGCAGGGCTCAAATTTGTACGAACCATTAGCAGTAAGGATTATCAGGTGGTGCTTTTAGATCAAAATAACTATCATACATTCCAACCGCTTATGTATCAGGTAGCTAGTGGGGGGTTAGAACCAGATTCTATAGTTTACCCAATACGAAAAGTTTTTAAAGGAAAGGAGCATTTTCATTTTAGAATGACAACGGTTAGTGCTGTAAATGCAGAACTGAAAGAGCTTACTACCGATATCGGAATACTCAAATACGATTTCTTGGTTATTGCTACTGGAGCTACCACGAATTTTTTTGGAATAAAAAACATTCAGAAATACGGGTATACCATGAAAAGTCTTCGTGAGTCTCTGGATTTACGAAGTTTGATTCTACAGAACTTTGAAAAAGCGCTCAATATATCAGATATTAAGCAACGCGAGCAATATATGAGTTTTGTTATTGTTGGCGGGGGAGCTACCGGTATTGAATTGGCCGGAGCCTTAGCAGAACTTAAAAAGAACGTGCTTCCCAACGATTATCCAGATCTTGATATTAGACAAATGCAAATTCATGTCATTGAAGCATCTACTCGAATTTTGTCAGGAATGAGTGAGAATGCATCGCGTAAATCGCATCGTTTTTTAAAAAGTCTTGGAATCAATGTTTGGTTGAATACCGTTGTTCTAGATTATGATGGTGAAAATGTAATAACCAATACAAACAACTTTAGTACAAGAACATTAATATGGTCGGCTGGAGTAATGGGCGCACCAATTGGTAGTATGGAAAACAGCGTAAACAAGAGTAACCGTATACTAACGGATGAATACAATAAGGTTCTTGGGCATGATACTATTTTCGCCATAGGTGATGTTGCCTCTGTTTCATCCGAATTAAATGGTAAAGGACATTTAATGTTAGCATCTGTTGCTGCCCAGCAGGGAGACCATCTAGCCAAAAACTTTAATGCTTATATAAAGGGTAAAGAAATGATTCCTTTTAAATATAAAGATCGGGGGACCATGGCAACTATTGGAAGAAACAGAGCCGTAGTAGATCTTCCTTATTTAAAATTTTCAGGAGGTATTGCATGGTTTGTCTGGATGTTTTTGCATTTAATGTTACTCGTTGATTTTAGAAATAGGCTTATTGTATTTGTTAATTGGGCATGGAGTTACTTTAATTACGATAAGGGTCTTCGCTTAATTGTTCGAAAAATACACCCCACCCAAGATACTGTTTTACCATAAATAATAACCGTGTTTATTGCCGTATTAAAGGCTTTTAATAGCACCTTTTAAAATGAAAAATCCTAAAAAAGTAAAATCAATGGATTGGGTTTCAGGAAAAGTAAAAGGCTTTCAAGGAAAATCCCTAATTGAAATGGAAAATGGAAGTTTGAAAATGATAAAAGTAGCTCCTTTTGCAACCTATCCCGATCATCTTCATCCTAATAAAACTGAATATGCTTTTGTTCTCAAGGGGAAACTTAAAATAACAATTGATAATGAAGTTTATAATGGTCAAAAGGATGATTTTTTCATCTTTCCAAATGCTATAAAGCATCGTATCGAAAATCCATTTGATGAAGAATGCTTGTTGCTTATTGGCGCAATTAAAATGAGTAATTTTATATAGACAGCATCCATAATTATTATGATTATGACCCTAATAAAGTAACAAGTTAAACAATAAAATATCTTAACTCGATATTTTATCACAGTGTAAATAAAGGTTAGCATTCCATATAAAAAATGCTGTCTTAAAAAACACTGTTTTTATTATCCCCTCAGCATGTAGGATATCAGTGAACCTGTTATCGTTTTGCTAGGCTAAAGTTTTAATCGAAATAGAATAAAGGGAATTTAAACCGCTATATTCGATTAATATCCGTTTCTTTGCTAAATAGACTACCACGAAAATTAAGCCAGTCTTGAAATAAAAAGAGAACCCCTCCATCGTCAATTTCCAATTATCACTGGGGCTCTATTCTAAGCTGTTTTTTGAAAGTTTCTACCTAATCTGCCAAATACAGTAAAGGCTTACGTTGTTACTGCTTTTGTATTACCCCATTGGTCAAATCAATAGGCGAGATTGAAATTGGGCAAAGGAACAATTCCAAAGGCAATGGAACCGTAATTTATATCTGAAGCTTGTTAGGATTAAACACCAAATACTATGAGACCACTTTCAATTGCAAAACAAGTTACCAATAGGGATGGTGAATCACTTAAAAGATATCTGGTTGATGTAAGCCGTCTCCCTATGATTACGGAAGATGACGAAGTCCAATTAGCGATTCTTATAAGAAAGGGCGACAATTTGGCTCTTGAAAAGTTGGTCAATTCCAATTTGAGGTTTGTTATATCCGTAGCCAAACAATATCAAGGTCGGGGTTTGAAATTACTTGATTTGATAAATGAGGGAAATCTCGGATTGGTTAGGGCCGCCTCCCGATTCGATGAGACCCGCGGGTTTAAATTCATTTCCTATGCCGTTTGGTGGATACGCCAAGGGATACTTCAAGCGTTAACAGAATCGGCAAGAATGGTGAGATTGCCTTTGAACAAAATAAGCGTAATCAACAAGATAACCAAAGCTTCCTCCAATTTCGAACAAATCCACCAACGGCTCCCATATGCCGAGGAAATCTCGGAATTGATTGACGTTTCCCTTGCTGAGGTCCAAATCTGTATGAAACATTCCATGTGGCCCATGTCAATGGATGAAACATTAAATACCGAAGGTGACCACTTTACATTATATGAAGTTTTAAGTTCGAGCAATTTAGATAGCCCTGAAAAGGGTCTTATTAAAAATTCATTAAGGACAGAATTGGAGGGATTGCTCGGTATCCTTTCAGATCGTGAGGCATACGTGATCAAGAAGTACTACGGCATCGGAACCAATAATACAATGGGAATGGATCAAATTGCCTACCAACTGGGCATTACGACAGAACGGATAAGACAGATAAAAACGAGGGGATTGTTGCGTTTAAGGGAATCCTCAAAGTGCGATTTCCTTAAGGAATATTTGGAATAGGTCCTGTTTTTGAATAGTTGCTTTATCAATAAGAACAAGTCTCATTTTTAATCATCCAATATCTTTTTAGGTTGGATTCAAAAGTTAAATAATGATTTTGTGTTCATGCATCAAAACACCAGTTATTGACTACCTTTAAGAAGCAATTGCTTTCACTTTCTTCAAGGACATTAGATTCCTATTGTTCAGGCAGAAAACCTGTTTTTAACTGTCCAGGATTTAAAATGTAAAAGTCCATTGATCGTTATGTGTCAGCTAGGTAACCACCTTTACTTTTAAACTAAGGATATGAGATTATACATAAAATACATGGTCAGTCTTCGTTGTAAAATGTTGGTGAAGGAAGAATTGATAAAGTTGGGACTAGATTACGTTAAATTGAATCTAGGCATGGTTGAAACTACGGGGGAAATTACCCATGAAAAGCGAATTCAATTCAAGAATAATCTACTCAAGTCCGGATTGGAATTGTTGGATGATAAGAAGAGTATATTAATCGAAAGAATAAAAAATGTAATAGTTGAAATGGTTCATTACCATGATGAAATTCCAAAAACAAATTATTCTGGTTATTTAAGCGAAAAATTGGAATACGATTACACCTATTTGGCGAATACATTTTCTGAAGTGCAAGGAATCACCATACAGCACTATATTATCAAACATAAAATCGAAAAGGTGAAAGAATTATTGTTATATAATGAGCTTAACTTGGCGGAAATTGCCTATAAACTCCACTACAGCAGCCCATCGCATTTGTCAAATCAATTCAAAAAAGTTACTGGTCTCACACCATCTTTCTTCAAAAAAATGAAGAAAAAAAGACAGCAAAATCTGGAAAACCTGTGATATATGTAAGGATCACAAATATTTATATAGCAAAATTCCTTTGGTTCTGTCGCATCTTTACTTGCTGTTATGATGTTAATGAACAGGACTAAATACACAACATATGGACATATTCGAAAAGAACAATTTGGTTTACGGTATTCTCAAAAAATTAAGAAATGTCTTTAGGTCTGTATTCGATAATGAAAGCCAAGAAACTGCAAGTCGGAGGGAATTGGAGAAAAACCTAAAACCCAATTGATCAAAATCAAGAAATGACCCTGGGCAATTTCAAATACATGGTCTGAACAATACTGGGAGAAAGAGAATTCAATTTTGTTTATTGATAAGTGCTTTTAGATTATTTAAAGGCCCAAAAAAGAGCAGGAACTAAAAAACACTGCTCTTTTTTCTTAAAAAGGCAAAAGGGCTGGTATTGTAGCAACTATTGTTTTGTTAAGCAATTTTATTTCGAAAGTAGCAATGATAAATTATACTCCATGAAAAAGTGCGCTATCTGTTTTGTGCTTTTATTAATAATTTTGGGGGTCGCTGTCTCACTTTCATAAAACAATAAAAAATAAAATTATGTCGAGAGAAAAAGAAGGGAAACAGAAATCAGGAAAAACAACGCCATCTAGTACGGCGAAAGAGAAAAAAGCCGCCAAAAGGGTAAAACGGGATGCCAAAAAAAGAACAGAATAGAGCGAAAGGAACACTACTTTATACTATTTAATCATGGACACAGGTGAATTTGAAAAATCCATTACGTTTAACCTAGCTGATATACTGGAGTTCAAGTCCAATGCCATTGTGGTAAAAAACATAAGTGTTCAGAATAATTGTGTTATACAGGCATTCGCATTTGATTTTGGCAAGGTATTTTCCTATAAAGAATCTCCATTTATCCGCTTTATTCATATTATTGAAGGAAAGGCTGAGATTGTCATAGATGGTAATTCCACCTTTATGCAGAATGGGGATTCCATACTTATCCCTGCATGTTCTTTCAGTTCAATTGAAGCAAATCATAAATTCAAGATGATTTGTACTACTATTAAAAACTAACTATACATCATGAATGTACAATTAGAAGTTGACACAATGGTTTGAAATAAGAGGTGTAATATACGCTAAGTTAGGTCTTTCAATAGCTTGTTGTACGATTGTATCCTCCTAGAACTCATTTCCGTACCCTTCAGAACGGACCTGTAGCAAATGAACCGGTCTATTATGAGGGTAATTAAAACCCTGTGAAGATTTCATTATTGATTTGGACAACTAAATAGTAGAACTTATGAAAGCTAAAGCTTTGGTTTATTGTGAAAATGAATTTGGTAGTATAGACGGTAAAGTGGCCAATGGACTTATTCGGCAATCGGAGACCTATGATATTGTTGGGGTCATTGATAGTTCAAAGGCTGGTCAGGACGCTGGCGAGTATCTTGATGGTGTAAAAAATGCAATTCCCATTTTCGAGAATATTTCACTGGCTTTAGAAGAATTAAACAGTATCCCTGAATATTTTATCTATGGTATCGCCCCACTCGCTTCCTTTTTAAGCGATGAACAAAAGGAAGTTATTTTTACTGCTATGAAAAGTGGGATAAATATCGTTAACGGTCTTCCTGAGTTTTTCAACGAGAATACTCAATTTGCTCGTATGGCCCGTAATTATGGAGTAACCATACTGGATGTTAGAAAGCCACCAAAACGTGAAAACCTCCATAACTTTTCAGGACGTATTCAAGAGGTGAAGGTTCCGATAATCACGGTAATGGGAACCGATTGTGCGGTGGGTAAAAGAACCTCTGCATTAGTTTTGGTGGAAGCCCTACGGAATGAAGGTTTGAATGCTGTCTTTGTGACAACTGGCCAAACAGGCTTGCTCCAAGGCTCCAAATACGGGGTAGCCATAGATGTCTTAACTTCTGGGTTCGCTGCCGGTGAAGTTGAAAACGCCATCTTAAATGCATATGATCAAGAAGGGCCGGACATCATCGTCGTTGAAGGACAGGGAGCATTGAGTCACCCTGCATTTACTTCTTCAAGTGCGATTCTACGAGGAGCAACCCCCGACGCAATTATCCTTCAGCATCCCCCAAAGCGGAAAAGTTATTGTGATTACCCTAAAATTCCTTTACTGGACTTGGTAGACGAGATTGAAATGATAGAGGTATTCTCAAAGTCAAAAGTTATCGCCATCACTATTAACCACGAAAATATGACCCTGCTCGAAGTGAATCAGATTATACAGCAGTATGAATCTGAATATGATCTGCCCGTTGCAGATGTGTTGATACATGGATGCGATAAACTGGTAAAGGAGTTAATCAAAATATTTCCAGAGTTAAAAAGAGAGTCGGTGTTGGTTTGAAACTCCCTAGGATAGATATAAATTTGGAAAAAATTGCCCACAACGTGCAACAGTTGAAAACACTGTATGGTGCTAAGGGAATTAATCTAATAGGGGTCACCAAAGTGATCGGAGGAAATCCAATAATTGCTGACATCTTGGTCAAGAATGGCATTGAAATTCTTGCAGACTCTAGAATTTCGAATATTATAAAAATGCGAAAAGCGGGTATACGAGCACAATACCTCTTACTCAGAACACCTGCGCTCAGTCAAGTGGAAGAGGTAATTATCCATACCCACATAAGTCTAAATTCTGAATTGGAAGTTCTAAAGAAACTCTCGGAATATGCCTCAAGAAACCATGTCATACATGGGGTTGTTCTTATGGTAGAACTTGGTGACTTACGAGAAGGAATCATGCCATCTGAAATGAATGCAATTGTAAAGGAAGTCCTGAACCTGAAAGGCCTGTCCTTATTAGGTATCGGAACAAATCTTGCATGCTTTGGAGGAATAAGTCCTGATGCAGACAAAATGAACGAACTATCTTCAATAGCTATCCGTTTGGAAGAAAAATTTAAAATCAACTTAGCCATGGTGTCCGGTGGAAACTCTGCAAATTACAACTGGTTTAAGTCCTCGAAGGATGTAGGCGGAATAAATAGTTTACGACTGGGCGAATCTATTTTTTTAGGTAGAGAACCACTCTGTAGAAAACCAATACCAGGGCTTTTTACCGATATTTTCACTTTAATGGCAGAGGTTATCGAAGCAAAACGAAAACCATCACAACCCTATGGGGAGGTATATCAAAACGCGAATGGTGATACTCCAAAGTTTGAGAATAAAGGCTTGATGGATAGGGCCGTTCTCGCGATTGGAATGCAAGATGTCACGGTTTCAGGAATTACTCCAAAACAAAAAATAATTGTGTTGGGGGCCAGCAGTGATCATATGTTGATAGATAATACCGAAACAAGTTTAAAAGTGGGCGATACCGTAGCCTTCGACCTCAATTATTGTGCGCTATTAAGGGCATTTGGCTCTCCAAACATTTCAAAAAACACGATCAACTTATATGAATGTGCAAGCATACTGTGACGCAGTCGAGACAAAAGACCTTCAGCATAAACTTTTAGCCCCCTCCATTTGGATTCGAGAAAATCATTCACAACTGGTGAGTTTGATGGATACGAATTTTAATTTGATTTTTGAACCATCAATTTTGGAAGATTATCAATACTTGGTCCGGGAAGCTATTATCGAAAAAATAGGCCGGATCAGCAAAGTATTGGACCAGCAAGATAAAATTCTGATCATTCGCTCCGTCTGGAGGTCTTTTGAACATCAGCGACTTCTTTGGGAGACCACATTTGCTTCCTTTAAAAAAAAACATCCAGAAAAATCTGATGATGATATTAAACAGATCATCAGTTATTTCATCGCTGCTCCTACACAGTCCATGCATGTAACAGGTGGAGCAGTGGACGCTTTGATCTATGATAAGATCGAAGATTGTGTAATGAATTTTGGCACCAACAGCGGATTAGAGATTGACCTTTCGAAAAAGTGCTATCCCTACTATCCAGATATTAATCCCGAAGCGAAGAAAAATAGAGCCCTGCTAATCAATTTATTTGAGGATGAAGGTTTTGTATGTGACCTAAAAGAGTATTGGCATTTTGATTACGGCAATATTATTTGGGCGATCGAAAAAGAAAAGGAGTATGCCATTTATGGACCGGTAACTTAGATGTGTGAACCGAATGAATGAAAAGTAAGGGTTTGATTTCCCTGTTAGAGCCAAAAGACGTTTGCGAGATAACAATTATCGTATACTATGAAACAAAAAAAAGGGCTTTCGCCCTCTTTAACATTCATGATTCTTAAGAAAACCGCATTAGCATGGGTGCGGTACGTTTTCGGCGATTTTTCCAGCTCTCATGACGGGTCATGGGTTTAACAACGCTTAGATTGTTGTCCGGAGACACTATCTTTATCTGCTTCATAATTCCTTCTTTGTTAACTTACTTGTGATAGGTGTAATACACACCTTTATCTACACATCTTATAAGACGCAAAGATAGTCTAACGTAACATGATTAGGGCAAGTTTAACAAGATACTAAGACATATAAAATAACCAATAAGAGCTATTTTAACTTAAATTCTTGACACTTCCGGCCTGCTGACAAGACCTCTCTTATAGCGCAAAAGGCCATATAGTTGTCAAACACCCCTAGAACACCTTGTTGAAGCTTAAAATGCCCTCTGGGTTTAAAAAAATCTTCCGCTAGGGGCGAATAGTCCAATACTTTTTTTTTGTGCCAAAATCACCTCTTTTTTAAGACCGCAAACTTTAAATTGATAAGACGTGAGCCAATAGCATCTCATCTCGAATTCTGCATGTGTGATTTATGTAAGATTGTCCTGGATTAGTACAGCATGCCTGAATACGTGAAATCCTATCTTTATAATTAAACTTGATTACTATGGATAATGACCCTATGGGCGAAATAAAGAACATACTGAAAAAAGGTCAATGGAGAAAATTGTTCGTTATTGGTGCATTGATAATATTACTGTTTGCATTTAAACCATGGGTTCAGATTGGCGCAGGTGAGCGAGGAGTTGTCCAGAATTTTGGTGCCGTGCAGGAAAACGTCTTGAATGAGGGAATCCATTTTAAAATACCTATTGTACAGACCGTCATTCTAATGGACGTAAAAATTCAAAAGGCTATGACAGATGCAGCTTCTTCCTCATCTGATTTACAGGATGTGGATTTATCCGTGGCCCTCAATTACCATATCATACCTGACAAAGCCAATTTGGTATATCAAACGATTGGGGTAGAATTCAAGGAACGTATCATTGATCCTGCCATACAGGAAGTAATGAAAGCAGTGTCTGCCAGGTATACAGCCGAGGAATTGATAACCAAAAGACCGGCCGTTAGTACTGAAATGCAACAAGCACTGACATCACGATTGCTCGCTTCGAATATATCGGTTGACGCTTTTTCAATTATTTCATTTAGTTTTTCCCAAACCTTTACTGATGCCATTGAGGCAAAACAAACCGCCGAGCAAAATGCACTGAAGGCAAAAAGGGACTTGGACAGGATAAAGGTCGAAGCTCAACAGACCATTGCCGCGGCAACAGCCGAAGCTGAAGCGCTACGATTACAAAAAATGAATATTTCACCAGACCTTATCGAACTCAGGAAGATAGAAGCAAACCTTAAGGCCATAGAAAAGTGGAACGGCATTTTACCTGAGGTGACCGGTGCAGGCGCAATTCCATTTATTGGGGTTGGTGATGCAATTAAAAACAAATAAGAAGAATAGAATATCTTGAGGTTTGAGTATAGCATCTACAATTATGACGTTATTTTTTATCCACCTTATAGTGGGCAGTATTCGAGGATTGCACAGATATCGAATGATTGAAAAGTACCAATACCATTATTATAGTGACCCTCCTATGAATCTTTTGGGTAAACTAGCACATAATTGGCTGAATAGCATCTTCAGTTGGACTACTTTTTTACTTTCAGCTTCCTTGACCATTCTTCTGTTTATAATTTTCAATACATGAATTCATTATCTATGAAAGAAACCTGCTTGGAATCCACTCTATATTGGACCGAAAATGCTATCGATAAAGATGAAACAATACTCTGGAAGGTATTGCCCTAGTATAAGCTTTCGTAAGCATATCACGGTGGATATTTCCTCCACACTATCTCGTCAAATCAATACACTCTCAATAAATGAGATGATAAAACTTTCCACAATGTGTTTATCCCCTCGTAGTGGATACTTTTCAAGTATAACCGACAGAACCTCATCGAAAACAACTATTTCTTCCATCCTCAATGCTTCTTTGCTACAAAATGAATATCCATCTTTATCCCGTCCAAGAAAGACCCCTTTTATTCTTTATTCTGCTTTTTTCTTGGGGAGAGGAAAAGCCCAATGAAATCAGAGATATAAAAATCAACATCGTTCCCATATTTATCTTAATTTCGTTTAAAAGGTAGCTTAACTGTTGTGAATTAAGTTCAAGAACTCTCTTGTCATCCAGATATCTCGTTTATTTTCAAATCTAGATCATCGGCAATCAATGGTTAGTTTCGGTTACTGATTAAGAAAATAACAGACAAGATGTAAAATGCCATCTTTAAAGATGGCATTTTAACTGTTCTGGAAAATAAGAGGTTTATTTGACCAATTCAACATTGACCGCGTTCATTCCCTTTTCGCTTCTCTCCAAAGTGAATTTGACGTTGTCGTTCTCGCGAATTTCATCGATAAGACCACTCTGATGAACAAAGACGTCCTCATCGGAATCTGTGGGTTTGATAAAACCAAAACCTTTGGCACTATTGAAAAATTTTACTGTTCCTTCTTTCATTACTTTATATTTATTGTTTATTATTCTATTCAATATTTGTTTTATAATATTCATTGTTTTATTGTGTTAAATATTGCGTCCTTATTTTGTGGAAACGGACTGCATTTTTCCCAACTTGCGCAAAACACCAATATGATCCATAATGGCACCGACAAATGTTCTTTTCGTATTATAGGGCATCCCATATTCCCTAGCAGTTTCAGCAACGATATTTGACAGTTTTTTATAGTGTACGTGACAGATATTCGGCAGCAGGTGATGTTCTATCTGGTAGTTCAATCCCCCAATCAACCAAGAGAAAAAACGGCTGTTTGGCGAAAAATTAGTGGTCGTGGCCAATTGGTGAGTAGACCAATCTCCTAAAACAAACCCATCCTCATTAGGTAGTGGAAATTTGGTGCTGGGCATGATATGTGCCACTTGAAATACGATGCTTATAAGCAGTCCTGTTACAACGTGCATGCTAAGAAATGCCAAGATAATTATCCATGGAGCCAACGGCACCATGAGCATAGGTATAATTAGGGCATAGGAATAATATAGCAACTTCCAGCTTATGATTTTTATAAGTTCATTTCTAAATTCATTCTCTTTATCAAGAAATCCCATATTCCTATAGCGAACAAGCCGGATGAAATCTTTGGCAGTGACCCACGAAATTGTCGATAGACCATAAAAGAACCATATATACAAGTGCTGAAACCTATGGAGTCCATTTTTTTTAGCGTGTGGAGAGAAACGAAGGAAAAAAGGTGCATTTATATCATCGTCTGCTCCATCTATATTGGTGTAGGAATGGTGCAGAACATTGTGTTGGATTTTCCATACCGTAGCGTTCGCGCCTATCAGGTTCATGGTATAGCCTAAGTAATTGTTCACTTTTTGGCTTTTGGAATACGAGCCATGTATGGCATCATGCATGATGCCCATGCCAATTCCTGCCATCCCTATTCCACTTATGATGTACAGCATAAAAAGCAACCATGGATTTGCCACAAGGCCAATATTAATCATGACCAATGGTCCGAAGAACAAGGTTAACATTGCTAAGGTCTTTGTGATCATGCTTTTGTTGGCATGTTTACTAATATTGTTTGTTTTGAAATAATTGTTCACCCTCTTTCTTAATGTTCTTGAGAAATCAGTGTTTGTTCCTTCAGAGAATCTTGGATTTTTGATACTACGAATGTTTTGTTTTGAATCCTCCTAGCCTAAGGCCTTAGGAATCATGGATAAGCATAAAAAGCATGAGGTACAAAAAAATTTAATTGTGCAAACTGTGTCCCAACCACAGTCACTATACCTATGTCTAGCTTAAAATTGTTTTTTGCACTATTGCTTTAAAAAATGAAGAGAGCTAGAAAATAATATTGAATCTGGGAAGACAAGATTAATCGGAGCTTTCCGAATTTTAACTTAACAAAGTTAACTGTAATTTGACCAATATTGCCCAATTATATGTTAAATACTGATATTCAATGTTTTACAATATAGGCTATAGATGATAAACCAAAGGCTGAAATTGGATACGATACTTTTTCAAAAAAACCTTTTTTGAGGTTGGGGAAGTAAAGAAATGAACCAATCTGTATCAAATAATTCCAAGCATAATCTAAAACCCGTTTTACGTGCAAATAAAGTGCAAATAAAAAAAGCCTTAGAAGTTAAATCCTTCTAAGGCCCCGTATTTACTAGTGGAGAATACCGGATTCGAACCGGTGACCTCTTGCCTGCCAGGCAAGCGCTCTAGCCAACTGAGCTAATCCCCCATGCTTTTCTTGATTTTTAAAATCGCGGAACTATTCAAATAGCGAACAAAAAATCAAGCGTCAAAGGAAGTGCTTTTTGATCACCTATCAAAATTTAGACTTGTTGAAAAATCCAACGATTCTTTTTTAATCTTTCTTTACGCAAAGTACCAACACTGGAGTAGGTGCATAAAATTCAGATTTTAAAACCGTATTTTTTTCCCAAAGTGCTTTAAAGAAACCTCGTTTTCTGCGAAAAACACATAATAAATCTGGGTGTTGCGATTGAAAATGTTCCAAAACTCCTAAGTAGGTTGTTGGGTTTTCCGAAATACTTAATTGTGTGCTTGCATCCATTAAAGCCGTGTCGATCTTAAGATCATCATCTGAATAACCTGGGGTTTTTACCAATAACAGATTAATGGTTGCATTAAACTGATTACGGAGAGCCATTAAAGGGGTTAAGATTCGCTTTCTTTTTAAAATTCCTGAGCTGAAGGCCGTAAGTATATTTTTGAAAGCTCTAAAGTCTGTTCCTTTAGGGACCAACAAGGCCGGAATATTGGTGCGTTTTACAATTCTTCCCGAAGTGTTTCCTAGGTACAACTCTTCTCGAATATCGTTACTTCGGGGCGCAATAACAATAAGGTCAATCCCTAATTCCTTATCAATCTCCTTAATCCCATCGATTAAATCTCCATTATAAGTGGCAATCTTAACCGTTACACCTTTCGTATCCACTTTTTGGATAACTTCTTTCAATTGTTCAATACTGTTCTTCGCAACCTTTTCTTGAACATTGGCTAAACTTCCCATACCCATATTAACACTAAAAACTTCCATCGCATATATTTGCGCATCAAACTCCGTCGCAAAATCTACTGCATACTGAAGGGTTTTAAAAGCATCGGGTGATGTACCAATAGGGACTAAAATATTTTTCATTGGTTTAAATTTTATGTTGGTGGATTGGTATAAATTTACAATTTAATTGTTTGCTATATATGATTCGACATGCAAAGATATCGGAAATAACTGATATTCTATCCATTACTACTGCCTGTGCTACCCATATGATTCAAAAGGGGATTTATCAGTGGAATACGCACTACCCATCCGAAAAAGTTTTTATTGAAGATATTGCCCGAAATGAGCTTTATCTTCTCGTAGAAGGAAAGCTTATCATTGGTATGATTGTAATTTCTACCCGAATGGATGCCGAATATGCCGAGGTTAGCTGGAAGACCCCAAATCAACATAATATTTACATTCATCGTTTGGCTGTACATCCGGATCACCAAGGAAAAGGATATGCACAGCAATTAATGGATTATGCGGAAACCTATGCCAAAGAAAATAAATACACTTCCGTGCGTTTAGATACCTTTAGTCAAAACCCGAGAAATCAGCGTTTTTATAAAGCTAGAGGCTATCAACAATTGGAAACTATATACTACCCCAAACAAAGTGAACATCCATTTTATTGTTTTGAATTGGTATGGTAAAAAAGAACACCATACAACCGATTAATTTCAAGAGTATTAACCGCCTTGCTATTCCTGCTACCGTAGCTGGTATTGCAGAACCCTTGCTTTCCATTACAGATACCGCTATCGTTGGCAATATCCCTGTAAATGGCTTGGAATCTTTAGCTGCAGCAGGAATTGTGGGTTCTTTTTTATCTATGCTTATTTGGATATTGGGGCAAACACGAAGCTCTATTTCGGCTATTATATCGCAATATTTAGGTGCGGGTAAATTGGAAGAAGTAAAAACACTCCCCGCTCAAGCCATCTTTTTTAATATTGGTCTTAGTGTTGTGCTATTATTAGGTACTATATTTATTATCGAGGATATTTTTAAGCTTTTAAATGCTTCCGGTAAAATTTTAGAATACTGCATCTCTTATTATGCCATACGCGTTTGGGGCTTTCCCCTTACCCTTTTCACTTTTGCTATTTTCGGAATCTTTCGAGGTTTGCAAAATACTTTTTGGCCCATGCTTATCGCGTTGGTTGGAGCCGTACTCAACGTTATTTTAGATTACATTTTGGTATATGGCATCGAAGGTTTTATAACACCTTTGTATTTGGAAGGAGCTGCTTGGGCTAGCTTAATCGCTCAGGGCGTTATGGCATTAATGGCGTTTGTATTACTTCTGGTAAAAACGGATATTAGTTTAAAACTCAAATTCCCATTGCACCCTGAATTAGGACGACTTGTTGTAATGAGTTTAAATTTGTTTGTCCGGGCCTTGGCACTTAATGCTGCATTACTTCTAGCCGTTAGGGAAGCTACTGCTTTAGGGGATCGCTATATTGGCGCGCACACTATAGCCATAAATATATGGCTTTTTGCGGCCTTTTTTATCGATGGCTATGCTGCTGCGGGTAATATAATGGGCGGTAGGTTATTGGGAGCTAAAAATTATAGGGAACTTTGGAAGCTTACAAAAAGAATTGTGATCTACGGTTTATGTGTAAGTCTTATTCTTGCTCTTTTAGGGTTTGTATTTTACTACCCCATTGGGCGTCTTTTTTCGAATGAAGCGATTGTTTTAGAAAGTTTTTATATGATCTTTTTTATTGTGATTTTAGGACTTCCTATGAATACAATTGCCTTTGTTTTTGACGGGCTTTTTAAAGGGTTGGGTGAAATGAAATATTTACGAAATACCCTTCTTTTTGCAACTTTTTTGGGATTTATTCCGGCGTTGTATCTTGGTAAAATGGGTGGCTTAGGTTTTTATAGTATTTGGATCGCATTTATAGTTTGGATGAGTATTCGCGGCGGAGCGTTGATCTGGAAATTTATCCGGAAGTTTCGTCCACTTATGCAAAACCCCTAATTTTGACTATAATTTTCAAAATTACAATCCATGGGTACACAAAGGGTTAACGGCAGTCTGTATACATCTATTGAAAATGGCGTTGCTACGGTAACATTTGGACATCCGGCAAGTAACGCGTTTGTTTCAGAATTGTTAGTACGCCTAGCAAAGGAGTTTCATAAGTTATCGGAATTACCGAATGTTGTCGTAATTGTACTGAAGTCTGAAGGGGATCGTGCTTTTTGTGCTGGAGCTTCTTTTGATGAGTTGGTAGCTGTTTCAAATATTGAAGAAGGGAAAGCTTTTTTTAGTGGTTTTGCCAATGTTATTAATGCCATGCGCAGGTGTAAAAAAATTATAATAACTCGCGTTCAAGGAAAGGCTGTTGGTGGAGGTGTAGGATTAATCGCAGCCAGTGATTATGCTTTTGCAACAGATCATGCAGCGATTCGGCTCTCCGAAATTGCAATAGGTATTGCTCCCTTGGTGATTTCTCCCGCTGTTGAACGTAAAATCGGGAAAGCTGGTTTTGCTGAACTTTCAATGGCTCCTGAAACTTGGAAAAATGCGTATTGGGCCAAAGAAAAAGGGCTTTTTGCCCAAGTATTTGAACGCACTTCGGAAATGGATAAAGAACTTCATTTTTTTACAAAAAAATTAGCTTCTTACAATCCTGATGGATTAGCTTCCCTAAAAAAGATACTATGGGAAGGCACAGAGGAGTGGGATAATTTGCTATTGCATAGGGCGCAGATGTCCGGAGAACTTGCTTTATCTTCAAATACAAAAGAGGCTTTGGTAAAATTTAAAAAATGACCTACAACATTTAATACAATAAGCTTCTATTTTTACCGTTCTTCTTTTCTATTATTCGACTATGGAACTCTTAAATTTTTTAAATAGCGACCTTCTTTTCCCAATGACGGCTCTTTTTGTCATTATTATTTATTTTATAAACCGGATTCGAAGTCGTAGAAGATTTAAAAGATAAGCTCCTAATTCAATACCCTTTTCGTCCCCCAAAATACCTACCTTTGTCCGTCTAATGCATCGTATGAGTAAAATTAGAATAACAAAACAATTTACCTTTGAAACCGGTCATGCACTTTACGGGTATGATGGGAAATGTAAAAATGTTCATGGGCATAGTTACAAGCTTTCGGTAACGGTTATTGGAGTTCCAAAAACAGATACTTCTCATGTAAAATTGGGAATGGTCATTGATTTTGGAGACCTAAAAAAAATTGTTAAAGAAGAAATTGTGGATCCTTTTGATCATGCTACAGTGTTCAATAAAAATACGCCTCATATCGAATTAGCGCAGGAGTTAATGCAACGAGGGCATAAAGTTATTTTAGCCGATTATCAGCCTACCAGTGAAAATATGGTAATTGATTTTGCAGAAAAAATTAAGACACGTCTCCCTAAGGAAGTTGCACTGTATTCCTTAAAATTACGAGAAACAGATACTGCTTTCGCAGAGTGGTATGCGACAGACAATAATTGATCTATTTTACGGTAACCCAACAGATCTTGCCGTTTCAATCTATATATTGCTCAAAAAACGCAGCAGTATCTGTAACGCTTTCCAATCCTAAAATCCAACAGGTTTCTGAAAGATCTGAAAAATCTAATCCTCCATTTGAAATCGCCTTATTTAAATAACGTCCTTCTTTTCCGTTATAGGTGTTTCCAAGATCTACGGCTAACTGCCATAGCTCTCTTAATTTTGGGTCAGAAATTTTAGCAGCCCAATTTGTAAATGCTGGAGATCGAAAACCCGGTGTTCCATTTCCCACAGCATTCCCATCGGGTATTTTTATATAATCAATAGTTTGTTTTACAAACTGCAAATCTTCCGTTGTGGTTACCTCCTCATTCCAATCACTATGTTGAACAATATGAATGCGCCTTGCCATATCGATCTGAGGTAATTCTTGTTGTATAGCTCTTATTAATTTTGCCGAGAAATCGGACTGTCCTGCTTCTGCAATCCATACATCGCCTCCTTTTCTAAGTGTTTTTTTAGCTAGTTTTTTAACCTTTTCTATTGCTGCAGCCCGATTCTCATGTGCATCTGTCCAATTGTTTCCAAAAGCTAGTTCAAACAACATATTGGCAGGAACATATAAGCCTTTTTGCATCCCATAGGTGCCTGCAACCGCATGATAGTTTATTTTTGAAAAATCCGAATACGTTACCAATGTTTTAAAAGCAGCAACCGAATGTAAATCATCCACATCCGTTTTACAATCAAATTGTGGCAATAACAGATCTTTTTCTATATCAAATCTCTCCTGTTGTGCAGGTTCGGTAATAGTAGAGCTTTGTTTATGGGATATCACAAATGTTCCGATAAGGAGAAGTAGCAAAATTTTTAAATTCATTTTTAAGGTATCGTTATGAACAAAGTATTGTTAGGGAGTTACATCGCCTACGAAAATAGAAAATAAAGAGAAACTTAAAGTTTGTAGATCAGTTTTTCCTTAGGGTATTCCCTAAATACTGGCTTTAACTTTTTACGCGAAACGTATAAGTAGAAATTAAATCTGTACCAATAAATAGATGTACATCATAAAAACCTGTTTTCTCAAACTTATAGTCTAAGGTTAGCGATTGATCATCTATTGTTGTGGAGGTAGGATGTATTTTTTTACTGCTATTTCCATTGTCGATTAAAAGACTAATGTCTTCTTTTTTTGCAGGTTTTAGCAACTTATAATGAAAGCTTATTTTTTCATTTTTTCGTAAGGTGTTGTGCATTTTGGTTGGTGCAAGTGGAATACTGCTCATCGCATAGGCTTTTCCATACACAACAGGGGCTTCTAAAAAGTTTTTAAAGGTATGTTTTGTGGGGTCTACAAGCAACCATTTCTTGTCTACAGGATAGTGATTTATAGCAAAAAGTTCGGGGTTGGTAAGGAAGAACCCGTCGTTGTATTGAAACTCAAATCGAGTGGTCTCGGGATTTGGTAACCCACTAGCCCAGGTAGGGTCACAGAGGTACCACTTACCTTGCAATTTTACCGCATTCCAAGAGTGATTTGGGGCATCAAGCCGCTCCATATTTGTTGTACTTACTCTTGCATAACCATGAACAATTTCACAATCAATATCTGCCAGTTCCGATAGTTCTTTAAGCAAATAGGCGTATCCAGTACATATTGTTTTATTATCTTCTATGAGCTTTTGAAATGCTATTTTTTTAAACCGGTTATTCCAAGTTTTGAGCTTAAGACTATCATCTTTGAAACGTTGCCTTTTTCGCATGTTCTTGGCATACAAATTATAGTCATTTGCAATATTTCCACAAACCCATCTATAAATGGCTCTGAAACGTGTAACATCTGTTGTTAAATTTGCAGTAAGCTTATCAACCAATGCCGGTAAGTTGGTAAGGTTTTCATCTTTCCATGCCAATGCAATACTGTCCGTTCTTTGAAAATTAACAGAATCAAAATCAGCAACTTGAGCATTGGATTGGCATGCAAAAATAAATAAGAAAATATAAGGTATTGCCTTCATTAAAGCCGGGATTGCATTCCTTTAATTAATGCTTCGGTTTTTTCGACTTATAAGGTTTGTCCGTATTCAACGCACCCACAAATTCGATTAATCCTTCAGACAGTATTGTTTTAATAAACGAAGTATTCGCTTCTATTTTCACTTCTTCAGTTTCATATCCCAGATAACTAATTAGCAAAATATCTCCTGTTTTTAATGCTTTAGGAAAAGTAAATTCGCCTTTACTATCGGTCACTGCACCAATTTTGGTGCCTTTTAATACCACATTAGCACTCTCTAGAGGGCCATAGGAATCACTAATCAACCCCTTAATAATTCGTTCTTTTTGCGCCGTTTGTGTAGCGGAAACCTCGCTTGACTGGCCATAAATTGGATGGAATGCCAGTGAAGCAGTCATTAGGATAATCATAACGCCTAATCTACTGAATCCTTTTTTTTGAGTAAATGGTAATCGTGTTTTCATAATTCTATATTTTGTTTACATCAAAACTATTTGAACTTCTCCTAGCAAAAAAGCGCTATTGAGGGAACTGTCGTTTTCAATGAGGGAATACACTATAATAATAGCAATGCAGCATTGCTTATTCCATACCCTAAAGATAGAAATTAGTGCTCAATCTGAAATGCTAACATTTTGAATTCGTTTCTCTTATGGGTTATTTTTCAGATATTAAATTCAGTAATGTTGTGGTTTCCCTTATTATTACCTGATACATTTCTGTTTGAAACTCAAACAATTTCAGACTTTCCACCAACGCATTATTAAGTATTCTAAAGTTTTTAGATTGTTTATCTAATTCCAAGCTTGTTGCATCCTCTCCTTCACTGTTTGACAATCCATTAAGCATTATCAAATCAAAATTTTTCTTTATTTCCTGTTCGTATAAAGCCACATCTTGTATCGTTGAAGTTTCATAAAACGAATATTGTTCATGAATATTCTTAAGCTTTAAAATGGCGATACGTTTTGATTCTGAAAAAAGTGACAAACTTCCGGTTGTGATAAGATCTTCAATGGTATATGCATTCGTATAAAATGCACGCTTAGAGGTATTAATGCTATTATACTTTTGTAATAACACTTCCGTTTTAGCATCCTTTAAATTGTAGTAATCAAAGTATTTTTTAATGGATTCTTTCTTGATGTTATTTGTATTATCTAGGTTTTTTAGTCTAGATAAGTCTGCCTTCAATTCGGTAATAAGGTTTTTTTGATAGGATTCAAGCAACGCATGATTAGTTCTGTTTTCATTCCAATTGTTAACTCCTATTGCAATCAATATGCCTATTACAATGAGTACTATTTCCCCTAGACCATATATTAGATATTTACCAATCTTATTTTCTGTGAGAAGCCCCTGCCTAATTTTCCGGAAGAATTTTAGCATTTGTGTTCTTTTTTCTAAAGGTATGATAATAAATTCATTAGGGTAAATCAGAACTAAACGAAAGCAACTATCTATGTGTTGGGATTACTCGGGTATTTGACACTTTCTTAGTTATGATAGCGCCTTTCATTTTCAAATTGCAAGGTTCGTTGTATTTGTTCTTCAAGATTCCATTCGAAGTCAAATCTGGCTTTTAAGAATTCGGCTATGGGTTCAAGACCAATTTCTGCACGTCTTTTGTCGATATTTATAGGATCATAAACAGGCCACACATTAAAGCTTTTTGTTTCAGGATAGTATTTCATTTGCCCTCCATAGATTTGCAACTCCCCTTTATCCGTTGCAATTCGATCTTTAGCACGAACTAAATATCTTGGTTCTAATTTTTTATCGAGCACCGCCTGTCGCATTATGGGAATATAATGTTCTCGGGTTTCTTGGTCCGCATGTTGAAGTACATTGCAAATAGTTCTATTACCCTGATCTCCAATTTCTGAGGGTTCGGGCCAACCTTCATAGTCTAGTATTTTTTTAACCTTAAGAATATTATACGCATGGTTTTTTCTAAATATTTTTTGATATACCTCAGCTTCTTTTGATTCCGCACCATATAGATCAATTAAGGAGTCTCGTAAGCGTATTGGCGTCTGCTCTGTTCGCCAAATGGTATCTAGAACAGCAACTAAATCCTTCGTTTGATTTAGCGTCTCCATAGGTTTTTTAGGTTTGGTTTTTGTTGAGCAAGACAACAGTATTAATGTAAACAATGTCCCTATAAAACGTATCCTCGTTATTTGATAGCTCTTGCTTGACATACTACTAAAATTGAAATTAGTTCCGTTTGATTAAAGGTAAGGATTTTAAGCGCTTGGCAATTGGCGTTTCCTACTGCTATTATACCTTGTATGGGTTTTACAGGGTGTTTTTATTTATCTTAAGACTGGTTTATCCTAAATTCCATAATTGGCAAAAAACGATCTTTTATGGTGCTTTTTAATTGCCCAATTGTGCGAAACCCAAGTTTCTCGTAGAACTGCTCCGCATTTGGGTCAGCATCCAAAAATATTCTTTTACAATCGGAGCTTTCAATCCGTTTTATAAAATCTGTCATTAACAGTTTTCCATAACCCATTCCAATATATTTTGGTTCTACAAAAAGAAAATTCAATTTTACATCGCTTTCATTTACCACATGGTAGGCATAAAATCCAATCAACTGAATCTCTTTTTCAAGCTTATATAAACGATTTTCGCTAATGTATTTTTCTGTAATGGTTAATTCTTCTCGCCATGCCTCTATTTGATCTTCTCCATAATTCCAATACGATTTAGACCGAATTGTAAGATTGGTTAAGTCATTAGCTTCTGAAATTTCAACTTTACTAATTTTCAATAGGCCCATCGTTTAAGTTCGCATACCCATAGCCACCCTTCATTTTCTTTGCGATATAGTGATACATTTCCTCCATTGTTTCCTCTAATAAATCCAACTAAAGCCAAAGTAGTATCATCATTAAATACCGGTCTAGACATTGCAAGCGGGAAACTACGCCATTCCGTTCCCCTATTGTTGTATTTTCTAATTTCTTTAAGAATCGCTTTTTTCTCTTCTTTTGTTTTCCACCTTATTGTTTCCAGTCCAATTTTTGGTTTTATATACTCCTCCAATGCAATGATAATTTTATTCGGTATTTCTTCCTTTTTCCAGGGACTTAAATTTGGCTTAGCATACTTCGTAAACGTTATAAACTTCTTTAATTTGGCAGTATCTTTCTTAGGGAAACTTGACCCTATCAAATCCAAATGACCATAAAAATCACGAGAATTAAATGCATAGTTTTTCAGCTGAATTCTAGTGGGTTTATTTATGATAATGTTGGACTTGTCTTTAAGAGCAGCTTCCAATAAGGTTTGCGAATGACTAACCAAAGGAAGTGTAAAAATCCATAGGATGTATATGCTTTTTTTCATTTTGTTGCCAACAAATATGTTCTGATAAATGCCATCAAAAATTTAATTATTCTTTATTTAATTCTTAAAATTTTGATTTAACTCTTCTTCAATTTCTTTAACCAACTGCCTCTGCTTTTTCAAAAAATTCTCGAGAAGTTGGGAAAAGCGATATCGCACCTTTATGTTATGACTGATTTTTGGAACTAAGCTAGGATCTTGCAGTAGTGTTTCATAATCTTGAGGTATCCATTTTTCCTTTTTATAATCAAAAGTAGCCTCAAATTCTGGAGTTATCTCTGGATACACACGATCAAAGAAGTAGATCAGATTCTCATTACTCAAATGTTCCGAAACTTCACTACTCCGTTTTATTTTGGTTTGTTCAAGATTATAATGATCTACTATATTCTTCCGAAGTACCTCATTGGTAATAATATCAATTCCTCGGGACTCTAATAGTTTAAAGGCGGAAGTATTGAAATCCACAAAAAAGTACCGAACAACTCTTTCCCACAGTACATCTAAATCTTTAGTATAGGGTTTCTTATCTTTAATATGGTTCAATAAGGTGGTCGTTATATGTGCACTTTGCAATTGGTCTTCAATTTGGGTTTCAAAATATTCAATGTCTAACGTCAATGATTTTTTTATTTCAACGAGAGTCGATTCTTCAAGTTTTCGTTCGTTACGATCCTCGTTCCAGGTATTAATCTGAAGGGCAATCAAAATCCCAATAACCACTAGCACAATTTCGCCTATAGCATACAACAGATATTTACTGAACTTGTTTTCAGAAAGGAGTTTTTGACGGATTTTTCGAAAAAATTTAATCATTACCCTTATTTGTTAATCTAATAATATCATTGATCATCTTTATCACACCTTCTTCCTCTACGGTGTTTAGGTTATTAAACAAGTCTCCAGCTCTTTGATTTATGAAATTTCGATGTCTTTTACTAAAAAAAGCTTTTGTGTTTTCAGGGTCATCATCGACATCTGGATCGAAATTTTTCCTGGCCCAAGGGCCATATTCGTAGAATAAAAAATTAATAGCAAATTCTTCTTCTTCCAAATAGTCTGCAAGAACATCTTTCCAGGAAATTAGATTTCTTCTTAAAGAGTCATTTTTAATTAGGTCAAAGGAGGAAGAGTTTAAAAGTGCCTCTACAGTACCATTTTTAGGATTGAACGATTTATTTCTCCACACCAAGTCGTTATAATATCCTATACTGTCTCTTAAATGAGTATTTGATTCGTCAACAACTGGATTTTTAGGGTTAAAGTTTGACATCAGTTCCATAAGTCTTATGCCGGCATGCAAACTCACTTTATTATAACTGATTATAGAATCTAACTGCGCTTTATTAGATTTAAAATCTAGGTTGATTTCTTTTAAAAATGCGAGCTCTTTTGCGCGTTCTTTTTTTCTTTCATTAGTGTTATTGATCTGTAGAGCAATCAAAATCCCAATAACTACAAGCACAATTTCGCCTATAGCATATAAAAAATACTTACTGAATTTGTTTTCTGATAATAGTTGCTGTCGTGCGCGACGGAAGAATTTAATCATTAGAGGTTAGTTTCTCTAAAGATATGATTTTAATTAAATTATAGTTTAAACACCAAGACCCGATGGTTTCGACGACTACCTCTGTCTACGAACTAATGAGCACAGAAACTTCTTAAATCACCGTTGTATTTGGACAAATTATTCGTATTTTTTAGCAACGTTACAATCTTTATTGTAAAATTTATCTAAGCGTCATAATACCATAAAAAGTGTTGAAAAGAGCTATTGGATTGACTTCCCGTAATCGTGAAAATATTTAATTTTTCGGAATTACTATTTACAAAGTCTAGAAGTTTTTGTTTCCTATTAAATTCGATCACTTTTAATTTTTTTTCCATCTATTCACGTTTCTTATATGATATTTCACTGTTTAGAATTGATTTTATAGCATAATTTCCAACAGAAATTGTCTAGCTGAAATCAATCGTTTAAAAGTAGTGAATTTCAGCTAAGGCATATGCAGCTATCTGCTGCGACGTTATTCCCTATTGTCATCAACCTTAATAAATAGAACGAGTAGTTTTGAGTTATAAATGAGGAGTTTATATCATAAAGAAGCCCTAATGCTAAAGAGGTTCGAGATCAACCTTTTATGGAAAAAATTCAGTCCGCAAATTGTACTCTAATAAGGGGACTATTAATAAAACCAAATAATACTTTACTATCCATATGAAAACTTGAAGCAATTGATTGCGTAAAGTCTTTCAGTTCCGTTATTTTATCAGAGTCATAATAAACCCCATTCATTATAACACCGTAAATTTCGCTCGTATTAGATATACGATTCAATGGATTGTAATTTAATAGTACCATATCTGCAAGTTTTCCTTTTTCTATACTTCCATAAATATTTTCTTTTCCAACATACTTTGCCGGAACAATGGTTGCACTTTGGATTGCCTCAAGATTTGAAAATCCACATTTTGTAAGTTCCTTAAGTTCCTCATGAATACTGAATCCTGCAAAGGTATAGGAGTCCGTAACATCGGTGCCCGTCATTATTGGCACTCCTATTTTATGCGCTAGTTCAACTTGCTTCATAGCAGACTTATAAAAGTTTTCACTAACTCCTTTAGTCGGTTCTGTCATATTTTTTGCAGCATTATTTTTTGCATCCATACCCCACCATAATTTTTTTCTTACTCGTGTTATATACTTTAGATTGGGGTTGGATAAATAACGTTCGTCATGGGCATACGCTTCAAATTTAAGTGTTTGCAACGTGGGAGTCCAGTAGGCATTTTTAACTTGCATTAATTGCATTAACTCAATTGCTTTATTTGAATCAAAATCATCTACCAACTTTTTTTTCGATTTAGAAAAATAGCTTTTCCAGCTTTTAGGGTTTTTCAAACTATCAGCTTCTGGAAACGACTCGAACATAAAAATTCGCCCATGCTCAAAGCTGCGTTGCCCTAAATTTATTGCTTCTTCTAGACTAATAAACATAGGTTTGTGTCCGGCAATATGCAAACCATAATGTTTAGCTCGCACTGCTAATTCCCGGTAAGATGCTTTAGGGATTTGCTGATAAATTTTGATGAAATCTACATTTTCTTTTTTGTAAAAATTCAAAAGAGGTGCCACATGTTCCGGTTTTTGAAGTGTAAAAAAATCTGGGAACCCTTTAGGCACACTAGAAATTCCATCCATCTGATAACTACTTTGCAAAACATACCTAGGCGTAATTCTCTTATGCTCACTCAATTCAGCATTCCATTGCAAGCGTTCTCTGCTACCTGCCCAATAACTGTCCTTGCGATCTAATTGGCCCGACATATCCCTAACCCCTGTAACGCCATTTGCAATGTACAGTGGGTGATGAAGCCATTCAGAATGCTGATTTGAATGCGTATGCATATCCCACAAGCCAGGCATTAAAAATTTCCCCGCTCCATTAATAAGCAACGCATTCGAATCTGCAGTTAAGACACTTAAACTATCAATAGCGGTAATACTATTTCCTTTTATTTCTACATTTCTGTTTTCTAAAACCTTACCAGATTTAACATCAATAATATTGATTGATCTTATAAGTATGGTATCGTGTTTTTCTGGAGAGATCAGTTTGGGCATTGGCCACAGAACCCCAACTACAATAATTATTATTAGAAATGATACGATCCCAAATAGGATTTTTAGAAATTTAAATAGCTTCTTTTTCATTGAATTCGAATACGTTACTATTAGGACGACAATTTCCAGAAAATGTAACTAAATTTCTATGGGATATGCGTAAAAATCTTGTTTACAATTTTCCAATTCCCATTAATTTTGGTCAAGGATAAATAATCGTAATAGTTATAGCCCAACATAGGCACATGCAGTTTTACCATAGCGATATTACCCATAATATCGATCCCTATAATTTCCATCTTAAACGCTTCGTTTAAATCATTAGGGCTTTGTCTTTCTTTCACGCCTTTTAAATAATCTTCTACCCTTTTCTCATAAGCATCACCGTTAATATCTCCATGGATAATTACATCGTTCCTAAAACATAATTTTAACTTAGCTACATCTCCAAAGAAGATGCCTTCAAAGTAATTGGTTATTACTTTTTCTACTGCTTTGATATTCTCTTTATACATCATATTATATTTTAGATAGCATGGCCAACTGTATGCCCTCCTGCTACGTTAATAGTTTCCCCCGTAATAAAATTAGAAGATGCTAAATAATAGGCTGCTTCAGCAACTTCATCCGCTTCCCCAATTCGATTTAGTAAGTGTAACCCTGCTAAACTATCCGCATCTTCAATTCCCATTTTACCTTGTAATGGGCTTCTGATAATCCCCGGAGCTATAGTATTTACCTTAATATTATTCTTACCAAACTCCGCTGCTAGCTGTCTTGTTAATGCATGGATAGCTCCTTTGCTTACCAATGGCGCAGTTGCCGGGAAACCATCAATAGCATGGTCAACTAAAACAGTTCCGATATTAATTATGGCTCCTCCTCCCTGTTTTATCATTTCTGAAATAACGGCTTGACTCATAAAATAGGTTCCCTTAAGATTGACTTTCCAATACAGTTCTATGTCTTTTTCCTCTACCTCTAGGAATGGTTTTGGGGAAAATAAACCTGCATTGTTTATTAAGATATCTACAGTACTAAATTTCTCTTTAGCCAAGCGCACAAGTTCCTTCCCTGTATCTTGTTTGCCAATGTTTCCTGTCAAATAAATTGCATTACTCGGTGATCCGAGTTCACGATGCGCCTTCTTTAAATTCGCTTCGTTTGATGAGTTCATAACTACATTACTGCCTTGTGCAATAAAATATGCTGTTATGGCTTTTCCGATTCCTGTTGAGGCTCCGGTAATAATTACAGTTTTGTTTTTCATGATTTTAATTTGAATATTGTTTTGCATCTACTCCCCAATTATCCACTGGGATTTCCTCAATAACCACGTGCGTGGTTTTAGGGTTCTTACTTAATACGTCAACAACTAATTGGGTAGCACCCCATATTAACAGTTGTTTTTGTTCTTTGGTTACCTGTTCATCGGTAATTTTAATATTGATGTATGGCATCTTTTATAGCTTTAAATGAATACTACAAAGTTGCTATGAAAGCGTTCTAATGAGAAGGAGGCACATCACTATTTTGGTGTGATATAAGTCACATCCCGGATGCAATAAAATATTTTTACCTGGTCTTGTGCTAGAAGTTAAGCCGGCTTAGCGTTTCTCTTGAAACGCCTAAATAGGAAGCAATTAGTTTTTTAGGAACTCTCTGAAGTAGCTGAGGGTATTCTTCCATTAGTAAATCGTAACGCTCTTTAGCCGAATTTTTTAATAAAGAAAGAACCCTTCTTTGCAGTGCAATGCGCCCAAATTTGCTTTTTTTTGCCCAAAAGCGTTCCATTTTGTGCATTTCCGAAGTAAGTTTCTCTCTATTGTCACATGATATGTATAGGAGCTCACAATCCTCTAAACAATCAATATAGATTTTCGAGGCCGTTTGTTTTACAAAAGATTCATAATCCGTGATCCACCAATGTTCCATCGCAAAACGAAGAATATGTTCTTTTCCGTCATCATTAAGAAAATAACTTTTAACACATCCGTTAAGGATCCAATATTCTCTTTTTACAACCTCTCCTTCTTGAACAAGGTATTGATGTTTTCTTTTTTTTGTTGATTCAAAATGACTTAAAACAAAATTGAACTCTTCATCAGTCAATGCGATTATTTCTTCAATATGTTGTCTTAATGGGTGTTTCATCTTACTGGTGACTAGTGGTCTTGTCTCCATGTGGTAATGGATTTGTCACAAATGCTTTGATTTACAATATACTTTAATTTAAATAAATAGCGGTTTGGATAAATATCTAAACCGCTATTGTTTATATTCCTCCTAAATTTATTCTAATTCCATGGATGTCCTAGTTAGAATGAACAATCATTATTACTTACGGTGGTTTTGTTTATTGGTATTTGAAAGAACAGCTTTATGGCAAAATTAGGCAGGTTTAATTTATGCTCCTTTTTTCGCAATTGGACTTTTTTTAGGAAAGCGATACAATTTGATTGCTGTATAACAGATCCATAAAAAATAAAACAAAAACACGATTCTTTGTCCAAACGCCGGAATATTTGGAAATATAAACGCCCATGCTCCAAATACAATCGTTACATATGTAAAAATCAAAGTTGGTTTTTTTGCACTTTTCCAATACGCTGTTTTATGCATTATTTTGGGGTAGGTAAAAGCTCCAACTAAAAAGAAAATATAGCTTCCGAAACTGCCTAATGTATGCAAAAGCATCGAAGTGGACTGTCGGTTTTCGAAATCTCCAGGGAATATTCCCGATACTACCATAAGTACACCACTCAATAAAATACTATACAGCGGTATTTTACTAGATTTAGTGATCGCCATGTTTTTATACAATCCAACCGCATAAATCGCGATTAAAATTCCTGTAAGCATATACCCCAACGAATTCCACACCCATTTGTTTGGCACATTAACTGATCCCAGTTCGCTGATGGCTTTGGTAAACATCGAATACTCCGGTCGTTGCGCAGATAGTATGAAATAGGTTGTCCAAAAAGTCAGCACACTAGCAATTCCTAGTAGTCCATACGTTTTGTTCTTCATTTGTTTTTTGCTGCAAAAATATTGATAAGACCTCGTCAGAAATTTGATTTAAATCAAAAAGTTTTTTTTATTGACCTAACTCTGCTCAATGTTTCTTGCGTCATGCCTAAGTGCGAAGCCAACATGCCAAGCGGCACCCTTGTTAATTTGTTTTTTGAAGTCCGTTCAAAAAATTGGTATCGTTCTTTAGCGGAATTAAACTGAAGCATTATAATACGTTCCGACTGTTCCAAAAAGTATGTTGATATTAGCATTCGTCCAAACCGTTCCATTTCTGGAAAATCCTTAAAACATTCTTCCAAATCATCTAAGGAAATTTTAAGTGCTTCTGTTGGTTCAAGGGTTTGAATATGAAAATGATCGGGAATGTTTTGTAGAAAACTATAGATAGAAGTTATCCATTCGTTTTCAGCAGAAAAATTATCCGTAATTTCCTTGCCATCCTTTAAATAGTAAATTCTTACAAGCCCTTTTTTAATAAAATAGGTGTTCAAACAAACTCTATTTGGCTTGTGAAGGAAATATTTTTTTGGCAAACTTATAGATTCACAAATTTGCTCAAGTCGTATGCTCAGTTCTTTAGATACCGGAATGAAATTGGCAATATGATGGATTAGTTTTTTGATCTTATCTGTTTTTTATTAATGCTTATCAGGAATATTTAATATCAATTGACATTGGGTCAATTCTTTAGCGTAACAATACCTTTATCCTCAATTTATTTATGTATTTTGTATCTAAGTTATGTAACTATTTAATACATCAGAATGAGATGCTTTTTCCTATTATTAATATGCAAGTATTTATATGATTGAAATTGATTTATTAACCTCAGTTCGTCAATATAAAAATAATCTTCTTCTTGAATATGATTCGGGATATTATGAAGGAATTAAAGACACTGTATTAAATCGAGATGATTATACTTGTCAATGTTGTAGATTTAGAGCCAAAGAATATCAGAGTATTTTGGCTCTGCATGGCAATATCAGAGATCTTGACAATTTAATTACTGTTTGTATTTTCTGTCAACAATGTTTTCAATTACATAAAATAGATCAAATAAGTTCGGGCGTTCTTATATGGCTGCCTGAATTTACTCAGGTTGAGCTTAATCGCCTGTCAAGAGTCCTTTTTGTTAGTGCATATGCAAGGAGAGATGAATATCGAAAGTCCGAGTTTTTTGTCAATAAACTTCTTGAGAGAGAAAAAATGTGTGCTGCTAAAGTAGGCATTGGCAAACCTAAAGAATTATTGCAAAAGTTAAGAGATAATGCATTTGATCAAGATTTATTAGATCATGTCAAATCGATACGCCTGTTACCAACGCAAAAGAGAATTCTTAAACAAGGTTTGTCGGAGTATAATCAATTTCCTCAGATCATAGCCTCTTGGCAAATGGAAAAAACTCTTGAGAAGGAAGACCTAAGTCTACTAAATAAGCTTGATGAGCTATTCTATACAGAAGAAGAATTTGAATCTTATCTCTTAGAAAAAAATAAAGGCACAAAAAAAGTAAAGCATAAATCTCAAGAGACAGCATCTCAAAAGCCAACCATTGCTGAAATTGCCAGTAAATTACTTGTAGACGCGGCCACCTTCTTTATTACCTTGGCTAAACAGAATAAAGAAATTGAGCAAGAAATGAAAGAGAATGCTACCGTTTTTCAACAAATGGCTGATTTACTGAAAAAAGAACCCCTAGGTGTTATCGAGGGCAAATCGCATAGTGAGCTTGCTAGTCGTTTATTAGGTGATGCCGCAGAATTTTTCGATACACTTGCTGAACAAAATGAACCCATACGGGAGAAAATGAAACAAAACGCCCAGGCGTTCCGAGATGTTGCCGTGCTAGTAGAAAAAGATCCTTTAAGATCTTATATTCAAGATATTAGTCAGAGTAAAATTACGGAATGGGCAAGCAAGTTACTTCTTCATATTGCTACTCTTTTTGAGGTGTTTGCTAATCAAAATATTGAAATTGATCAGGAAATGAGGGAGTATGCGCGTGTATTTGAACAAATGGCTAATCTACTTGAAAGCAAACCACATGCCTTTATGGGGAAAAAAACGCATCGTGAACTAGCGGTTATTTTACTTACGAATGCTTCAGAGTTTTTTAACATGCTTGCCAAACATAACAAATCCATCCGTGATCAAATGAAGGAGAATGCTTTTGTTTGTGTTAGAATTGCTGATTTATTACAAAACGATCCACAAGGATATCTTTAATCTTCTTCCGAGTTTTTAGGATGGCTATAGGCGATGGGATATTCAATAGTGACAGGTAAATCAGCAGCAATTGGTTCATCATCTAACATTTCAACCATTCCTGAAGGTTGAATAGCAAATTGGGCTTCAAAAATAGCATTCGAATAATAAATCACCACCCTAGTGTGAAAATTATTATTCTCATTAATGGTAGGAGCGTTTGCCTTATGAACAACGCTTTTAATAATATTTTCAACTTCTTCGTTTTCAGGTAAAAACGGATCTTTAGAATTTTCAATAATGTAAAATGGTCCCTCCTCTCCTCTAACAAAGAAGCAAAAGAACATTAAGTAATCTATGGCATTGTGCTGATTTAATTGGATTGGCGTCTTTGCATTTAATTCGTGTATTGGGGGTGATGTTCCATTTAATCTATATAATTTTTTTTCGTCACTAATTAGATAATAAAGATTGAGGTTTGATTCAGACCAAGTCTCATCAGATAATCTAATAAGAAACGTATTTTTATACCATGAGAGTAATTTGAAATGTACCTGAGTAGAAGTTTCTATTTGGATAGTTAGGTAATCATCCACTTTTTGCAAACTATCTTTTAAAAAAGACTTAATTCCCGAACCGGCAAAAAACCATTGGTATTCCGACACATTTCTTCCTACGAACATATTGGTATCTAAAAGATCGGATGGGATGAATTGTGCTATAAACTCTTGATCCAGGTGATTTTCTACTGTCAAAGATTCTTGAAAAGTCTTCGCCGAAGTTTCATCGCTCGTTCTTTTTTCCAATGCTTTTACTACATTTTTAATGAATTGTGGTTGAGGGCCTAGGTCGATTTCATCGTTCTTAATGATATTCGAAGTAGGTAGTTCAATTCCTGCTTCTATCATTCGCTTTAAAAATTCCTTTTCAGCTTGTTCCATATGCTATATTCAATTACGATTTTTATATAAGGCCACTAATACCTTGCGATCTAATGCATTCATCTCTTTAAATAGGTTTGTTTCTTCCAATAAATAATTTGACAACGCAAAATGTCGGTTTTTAACAGATAAATGCAGCAAATTAAAATTATCCTTTGTTTTTCTATTTATGTTTGCTCCATGAGATCGTAGTAATTTTATTGCTTCAATGTTTCCTGCATTAGCGGCTATTTGTATTGGACTAAGATACATCGGTGATAAGTGATTCATCTCTACCATTGCTCCTTCTTGAATTAACATTTTCATCATTTTCAACGATCCTCCCAGGACTGAAAAACTCAGTGGAGTCCATCCGAAACTATCCGCTTGATTTAAATGAATTTTCCCTATGGCTTTTATTACTTTCTCGGCTATCTCTATGTTTCCGGCTAGGCCTGCATATTGCAAAGGAGTCATTCCCTCTCCATCATAGATGCCATTTTTATCTAATAGTGGTACTTGCAATAAAATATCTACCATCTGAGCATCTCCCTGAGTTATGCTAACGTTTAATGGTAAAACTCCTGATCCGTCTTTTCTATGTGCAAGCCCTGGATGTTTTTCGAGGAGTAATTTCATTTTACCATATGCTTGTTTTTCAATCAAACTAAATGTTACCGGTTTTTCATAAGCATCCAATACATTAACATCCACATTATTATTTAGCAAGAAGGTCAACTGATCATTATTACCATTTTTAGCGAAGTAATGAATCAATAATTCTTCTTTGAATTTTATGTCGTCAATATTTTCTTGTTTACTCAATAATAAATCTGCAACATAAAATCGATCTTGATCCAAGGCCAAGATTAATGGAGTCATATCGGAGTCATTCTTCATATCCAATAACATGGAATTTTCTGGTATGTTTTGCAGCAAAAATTTGACAACATCTTCATTACCTCGTTTCGCTGCAAGGTGCAATGCTGTTTGTTTTTTCTTTGTTACTTTGTCTAATTTTGCCCCATTTTCAATCAAAACCTTTACGACATCAATATGCCCGTAATATGCTGCCAGATGTAAAGAAGTCCAATTTTGGTTAATCCAATCCTCATCATCTTTATTGAGCTCAGATTCCCATTGATTCAATAATCTATCTTTATCCTTTCCGCCATCTTCAGGAAGATCACTCACTTCTGCGACAAGAACTTCAATCTCCAGATCTTCTTCCAAAAGCTTCTCAACTATAGCAGTGTTTCCTTTATAGACAGCATAATGAAGTGGTAGTAAGCCATTTCTAAGGAATATATCAAGACTCGCACCATATTCAATTAGCGTTAAAACACATGATAAATGGTCATTTTTTATGGCAAGCATAAGCGCTGTATAATTAAAGTACATTGCATTATCTAATTGCGCTTTAGTGTGATTCAATAATGTCTTTAAAACTTTACTATGTCCTCTCAATACAGCGTCCATAAGGGGCGTTCGTCCATACTCATCTTGGTCAGTAATTGTTGATGGGTCATTTTCTACAATAAATTTCACCACTTTATCATGCCCTCCTCTAGCAGCTAAAGTTAGTGTGGATGTTTTTCCCTTACCATAAACATTTACCGTTTCCATATAATCAGCAAAAAGTTCAACTAATGATAAATGTCCCCGGGTAGCTGCTGCTTGTACTGGTAACCATCCATCTGCATCGGGAAGATATGGGTCAGCTCCGTATTTCAAAAGCAATTTTGTAATCTCGTGCCGATTGAGAAAAGAAGCTTGAAAAAGCGCATTTCTCTTTTTTTTAGGTTCCAGCAAGCTGGCTAGTTTATCCTCTGACTCCGGGTTTTCTTGTTCGAGCCAATTCTTAACCAAATCAACGACATTGCAGGAAACCGCAGCATGAAAATTATAAGGATTGGATTTTTCTAATTCGAATTGTGCTCTCGGTTCATTTTCGTAATTAAGAAATTCAATTAATATAAGCCTTAATTTAGCATAAAAATGATCTGTTGGCAACGGTTTACCTGATATTGGGGCAAGAATTGTGGCCCACGTATATAGAAATTCTCCTGCTTTTTTTGTAATTCGTTTTCCAAATTCCGCTATCGTTTCTTCAACACTTTTTGTTTTTTCCCAATATTCTATAATTCCGTCATCTTCAAATTTCCTTCGATATTCTAATCGTTCACTTTCGTCTTTTTTCCACTCTTTGGCTTCTGAATAATACTCTATTATCGATTCATGGGTCAGTCGAATATCGCCATTTAAATCCTCTATAATAAGCCGGTGATTTTTAAAATGTTTAACAACTGCTTTCTGTCCAGGATCCTCAGGCATAGAGACACTTTTAAGGTCAATTTGATTGCTTTTTCCTGGTAAAAGGCTCACCAGTAGGCGTAATAAATTTGTAACCGTTTCACCTTCAATAAAAGCAGGTCCAGCTTCCTTTTTAGCCTCAGATACAGCTTTTTCGGCTTCTTCGTTAATGATTTCTGAAAGTTTGGCATATTTTCCATACTTATCAACCGTCAAGTCGTATAATCCACTAGCTTCTTTAGAATATTTAGATTTAAGTTGGCTTTTATCTACTGTTCTCCCATCTTCCTCTATTATTCTCCTCCTGCGCGCTTCTCTACGGTCGGTGTGGTACCAATGATCATATATTTTAGACATTGCCAAAGAAAGCAATGGGAGTATTGCAGGAGATAAATCCCCTCTTAAAGATCTATCTAAGGAGTTTATCGATTTTTGTAGTTCCTTTAATAATCCTTCACTCATATTTAAGCGAACCTCTTTAAAAGATCTTGCAATAATCTCTCCTATTATTTGAGCTCCTGGCAAGTCAAGTTCAATATCCAAAGCTTTTCCTTTCGAAAACCAGTCTTTTAATTCCTTTATAGAAGTTTTCATCTGTGTTCTCCTAGCCGAAGGCATTGTAAAAAGCGTTGCCACTCTTCCAGAAGAGCTGACTTTACGTATGAATTCAATAAATCCTTTCCAGGACGTTTCATCTTCCTTTACCTCTAGCTTTTCAAGTAATTCTTCGAATTGATCCAATCCAATTACAAGATGACAAGGAGCATGTATAGCGTCGTCTTGATCCAAGACATCCAACCAAGAAAGCACTTTTGAAACGCAGGTTTCTACAAGATTTTCATTACTAAGTTCATCCAGTCTAGGATAATCAATTTTCAATTTTGTCTTACCCTTAAATACTTCGTAAAGTTGCGCTAGAAACTTTAAAAGAAATGATTTATGCTCATCAATATCAAGTTCTGAAGGTCGAATTATATGGAAGATCCAATTTTCTTTCTTGATAAGATTTCCTATAATCCCCGCACGCATTAATGACGACTTGCCAGATCCACTAATTCCATGAATTTCTAGGAGTGCAGCGCCATCTTTGGAAGAAAGTCTTTCCGTTATTTTGGCAATACTAGGTTTAATATAATACTTTTCCCTTCCGTAAAAAGTATCAGTGTCCTCAACATCATAAAATTTTAAGTGTTTAAATGGAGTGTCTGTTGATAAAAAAGCTTCAGGTTGCTCAAATTCTTCTGGCGGAAGTTTTTCTTTATCACTTTCCTTTTCAGGTGGGTCACCTGAAGCAATATCTCTTTCTGAAGCCATTTTTTTTAACAGCTCATACATCTCTTTTATATCACTCTTGCTTTCCTTAATATCAACAGCCATTCCAGGAATAAGTCCCAATATCTGTTTTATATCTTGATACGAATGAAAAAATAAATCGATGCTAGTTTTGAATGACTCAATTGAAACTAATATTTTACCTGTGGACGTTTTAATGTCAATTAAATTTGCAGCATCAATTATTTTTGATAATCTGTCATTTTTTTTAAATTCTTCAGCAAAATTCCCGCAAACCAGATCTTGCCACCAATCAACTCGTACCCCATTATCTTCCCATCCATTGCGAATTGCATTTCTTATTTCAAGCCCAAAGCATTTAGGAAGTGCTTTTTCCAATTCGTTAATAATCTCGTCCTTTTGTTCAGTTCCAATTTGGATTAAGTGCGCTTCATCGTCCAACTTTTCAGGCATCAGTAAGATTTCTGTTCTTGAAGCCATTTCAAGATAATGACTATCATCAAATTTTAAATCTTCGATTTCTAGAATTTGTTTTTTAAGATACCTTTCAATCTGTTTTAGATTATGAGGAGCTTTGGACGATGAGCTATGTTTATCAAAAAAAGTGTACTTCTTCTCTACCTGGTGACAAACATCAAGTGTTGCATTCAAACACGCTCTCCTTACGGCCTTTAGTATGTCATGATTTTCAGGTTTCTTGTTTTCAAGTAATTTCTTGTATACAGAATTTACAGTTCGGTCGAAATACTTATTGGCCTGATTTCCTATTATTCCTCCGCTAATCGATCCAAAAATATAAGCTGCTGTTCCTATTAATGTAAACGGTTCGATCATATGGTAACTATGCCTAGCAACATTGTGAAAAATTAGTATTTATCGTAATAGTCTAAAGATAATTAATAAGATTGAATTTTGAACTGAAGAAATTAAACTATATTATGAATGGAAAAATTTCTTTACTTAGATTTTATTCGAAAAGTTAATATAGTCCCGCACCAGCTTTTAGTCTAAAGCTAAGTTATTGATTAACTTTGTTTTTAAATCTTATTAAGGTATTAAATACATCGTTCAAGTTTTAAATTGGATATTTGGATTATGGACAATGAAAGTTCAAGTTTAGCTAATAGTATAATTGATTCTCGTAAGAAATTGGGATTATCACAGGAAGCATTAGCAGAAAAAGCTAAGGTTTCCTTAAGTACCGTACAACGCATAGAAAAAGGAACAGTTAAACCGCGTTCATTTACCTTAAAAATTTTGGCAGCATCCTTGGGGATAGAGGTTTCTGACCTATTAACTCATGTAGTAGATAAAAAAGTGCCAAGTGCTGTTTTTTCAGCCTTAAAAAAAATCAATCGCTATACCCTAATATTCGTGTTTATCCCATTTGTAAATCTCATTATTCCCATAATCGCCTGGAAAAAAAACAAACAACTGCCTTCCAATGATCGTACAGCTGGAAAAATAATTAGTTTTCAACTCCTGTGGAGTCTCGGTATCATAATTGGCGTATTTCTTACCATATTTGTAACTAACCTTATTACTGGACAAGCCGGATTAGGGTTTTATGTGGTCAATATTTTTTATTTAATTGGTGTAGTATTCAACGTATTTATCGTGGTAAAAACAGCTTCACTCTTAAATAAAAAAGACAGTAATGTGTTGAGCTTCGTGCCTAATTTGTTCTAAGCTTAGACAAAGCCAAGAAAGTCACTGTGTAAAAATCATAAATTTTAAAGAATTGATAATCTGTATTATACGTTAAATGACGTATAAATGCGGTAAGAATGCTATGTGTTTGACATAAGTAATCCGGAATACTCCAGATAATTTTATGGTTCAATTAAAAATCGAATAGTAATTACGTATTATGGATAAACGCATATTAAAAATCGGCTTGGGAGTGGTTTCATTAACGCTCATTTGGTTCGTATACTTCACTTTAACATCTGAACCTAAAACCATTGGCGATTTAATGGAACATTACGAAAATCCAGGAATGAAACTGAAAATTAGAAGTCCATTCAGTGGTACCGTACTAGTTGCAAAAAAAGGAGAAATTATATTTAAAGAAGCTTATGGTAAATCCAACAGAGAAACCGGAGAACTTAATACTGTTGATACCAAATTTGGTATTGGTTCCGTGACTAAACAATTTACGGCTATGCTCATTATGCAAATGGTAGAAGAGGGTAAGCTAAAACTTCAAGATACCATTGGTAAGTATCTTCCCTATTTACCTAGCGAGAAAGCAGATCACATTACCATTCATCAATTGTTATCACATACCTCAGGTTTGGGACATTATCAAGCTTTATCCACTATAGGTGTTTCTTTATCTGACTTTGGTAAGACTGCATTTACACCAAAGACATTAGCAGAATTAATTGGTAACACCCATATGATTGCTAAACCCGGAGCGCGTTTCTATTATAGCAGTTTGGGTTATGATCTTTTAGGTGCAATTCTGGAAGAAGCATCAGGTACATCTTTTGCGGATTTATTAAATGAAAAAATTGTAATTCCCTTAAAACTAAGAAATACAGGATTTGGAACAAATGCATACGTTTCAAGAGCATTGGCAAAAGGGTATAGCTACCGCGAAGTTTATGGGTGGGATTGGTGGACCTCAGAGCATGGCGGTAAAATTACGGAGGCCCCTTTTAGAGATCAGTCTACTGCTTATTCTGCTGGAGGTATGTATTCTACTGTAGGAGATTTGTTTATCTGGAGTGAAGCCATAAAATTACATCGGTTATTATCCCCAGAACTAACCAAAATAATGTTAACTCCTATCAAAGAGGGTTATGGCTATGGCTGGGTAAGAAATTGGGATGATGTTGTTGAAAAAAACATCCATGTACGCTTATATGGGCATGGAGGTGCCTTAGCAGGAAACAGTGCTTTTATTGCCATGTATGATGATGGAACTACAATTATTTATCTCGCCAACCGAAACAACCTTAAAGCCGAAGAAATTTTACATCAAATACACCTAAGAGCCAATAATTTAAAAGATGATTTTAAACTAACGGGCTATCCCAATAGAAGTTCCTACACAAAATTTATTAAAGCTGGAGGGATGCATGCTTTGCAAGACTATTTTAATAGACTTTCAACGTATAGTGGTTATACCGTACATCCATCGAACAGTACCATGAGAGGTGTAATGAAAATTCACCTTGAAGCTCAAAAGACAAGCATAGCGGATAGTTTGAAGACCGTATTTTTAACATCCCATTATCCTGATGAACGTACCCTTAATGAATTTGGATATAATTTTCTAAATTCTGAAAACCCTAAATATGCTTTAGCTTTTTTTAAAGAAAATACAATACAATTTCCAAACTCTTCAAATGCATGGGATAGTTTAGGAGAAGCTTATTTAACTTACCAAGAATTCGAAAATGCCGTGACTTGCTTTAAAAAAGCCGTCACGTTAGGAGAACAGGTAAATCATACCTCTTTAGAACGCTATAGGGAAAACCTTAAAAAAGCAGCGCAATTGCTCAAAAAGTAACTGCTCTGATTAAAAATAACGCGTTTTTACAATTGTACGTTACAAGTTTTAAGTCTCCGCTTTCTAATGCAGAAAATCTAGTGATTTCAATGTTTTTTCTTATAGCATTACTTTATTCTTTCAAATTCCTTGAAGGCCTTTATGATTTCTCTTCCTGTATTAAATTCGGCAGCTTCATTTTCTATTAAATCTAGGTTATTCCCATAGATTGATATTATTTTCTTCCAATCTTCTCGCTCTATTTTCCAATAATTTGGGTTACTAGTTAAAACGGACTTAAGTAAGTCTCCTTCATAAAAATGTCCTTCAGCTAAAATATCCTTTTCCAATATATCAAGTGCTAAAGGGATTAAATATTTCAACCCTATATCCTGTCCGATAAGTATTCTAAAGTCCTCTATTTCAAATTGATTTAGTGGTTTTTTTCTCAATTTATAGCAAGTCGTTACAAGATAACTCTCGTCCTCAGGGATTGCTCCCCAATAATCTTTTTCCAAGTTTTCTAAAGACTTTAAAAGCCAGTTATTTTCGAATTTTAGTCTTTTCTTCTTGTAATCTAATATTTTCATTCTCTATTTGAATGTTTACAACCTTAAGTTTAAGGAGTTATATGGGGTAGTAAATCTAATAAAAAAAGAACACTATAAGATCAGTTCAAAATCTTGTAATGTATTACACTCGGTCGCCTTATCGAATTTTCAACATCCCGCATTGTTCTAAATCTATGCACGTTAGTAGTTTTAAAAATACCGTTGGTTAAGGTGGTAATTTTAACGTTGATAGTTCTCCTTCTTTTATGGTGCTTGGGTTGTATAATAGGAAAATCAAATAATTCATTATCTGATTTTTTCCCAGTTCTTCGAAATCTTCTATTCCCAACTTTTTTAAGATAAGGTCGTAAATGTTTTGCCCACTCACCACTGCGGAATTTTCCTTTATGATAAAGTTTATTTAGGTTTGCGCTCATTTTTAAACATACAATTAATAGTCTCGTAGAAGAGTATTTGTGGATTTATTGTGGCTACTTAAATATACAATATCCCTTAATAAAATGAAATAGCGATTCGAGTTATTACTCAAATCGCTATTAACAACATCTATGTTATCTGCTCGTTTTTATTCTAACATAGCAGGAAGGATATAGTCTCTAAATACTTCCCGTGATTGATTTCCTTTTCTATTTCTATAGTTTCCAGCGGTAATTACAACTACAGATTCCAACTCTGGAACTATAAAAATAAATTGCCCTCCAGCACCTCTTGCTTCAATAGAGGCAATGGATCTTCCACCTATTACATAAGTATCATGCCACCAGAGATAACCATATTCATTTTTGTCTTTAACATCCTGTAATCGCATATGTTTTGTAAACGACTCTTCTACCCATTTTTCTGAAATAATTTGTTTTCCTCTCCATTGCCCTTTATTCAAATACAATTGCCCAAACTTGAGTAAATCTCTGGAAGTTAAAAGCATCCCTCCTCCAAAATATGGAGTGTTCTTTGTGTCGTCTGTTTGATTGACATAATTGGTAATCCCTAGAGGTCCAAAAAGTTTCTCATTCATATAAATCTCTAATGGCTTGTTTAAACGTTCGTTTAAACTTACACCCAGTAAAAATGGATTTGCTGACCCATAATCCGCATATGTTCCTGGCTTTTTTACCATTGGAGCCTTTAAAACCGTTTCAAGCCAGCTATCAGGATTATTCGAGTTTTGGTAGTAGTCTTCTTCCGCCAAATTGTTCACATCCAATCCAGAACTCATGGTTAGAAGGTCTTTAAGTCGTATTTCAGCTTTTAAAGAATCTTTAGTGTATTGATAGGCTTCCGGGATAAAGTTATACAACTTTTCATCAACACTCTCAATAATTTTATCATCAATGGCAATTCCTATTATGGCTGAAGAAATACTCTTAGATGCGGATCGTAAATCATGAGGGATATTCACATTAAAACCATCAAAATACGCTTCAAACACCAATTTGTTATTCTTTGCTATGAGCACGCTATGGGTATTAACCAGCGCTTTAGCATGAACACTATCAATGAGCGTTCTCAATGCAGTCTCATCGATACCAGCATCCTTAATATTTCCTGTATCCCACCCATCATCTAATTTTTCTGGCATACTAGTATTTTGATTCCGAATTACCGGAGGAGGGGGATGTTCCCAATACTCATCTGAATAGGTTAAGGTTGTTTTTGTGATAAGCGAGTCCAGCAGGTATAATTCTAGCTCAATGGTTTCTTTTAAAATGGCTATAAAATGAAACCCGGTATTAGCATCTGTAAAAGAAAGCGTGTCATTTTTTAGGGTAAAATCCCTAGTCCAGAACCCTCTGGACCGTTGATCGCCAAGAAAGGGATACGCTTCAAGACGTTCATTGTAGTAATCAATATTTAAAAAGAATTCGTCTGATACAAGGCCGTCATCAAGCAATAGCGGATTCCAATCTCCTACAAATTTGTTTTGCGCTACCCTATTTAACGTAACATAGTAATAAAACTTCCCTGATTTAATATACCCTTTTAATTTATCTCCCTCGTTCGCTAAATTAAAGTTGAAATTGAGCTGATTATCCATACTGAATTGAAGGTGGTTATTATCAGCTGATATAAAATTTTGAGTAATAAGCGGTTTTGCATTAGCAATACGAAATTGATATTTATTGGTTCCAAAACTTTCGAGAGTGACTTTAAAATTAAAGCTATTCTTATCTGGTAAACTTCCTATCCAGTTTCCTAAATAATCTTGTCTTTTTTCTTGGGCACAGCTTTGCATTATTGCGCAACAGAGCACTAGCATCATTATTTTCTTGAACATAGTTGAATAGATGGTGAAGGACAAAAATACCTTATGATTTGTATCGATAATTGTACAAGATTAACATCAGGAACTTTTCTTGATTATTTTGCGATAAGCATTAGGATTCATTTTAAAGTAAGCGTTAAAAACCCGATTGAAATGACTTTGATCTGAAAACCCTGCCTGATACGCAATTTCAGTCAAAGAAATGGAGGTATCGACCAAAAGCGGAAGCACTTTTTTAAGTTTTTGTTGTCGTATGTATTCTCCAAGACTCATTGAAAGATATTTGGGAGCGGCTCTCGATATGTGTACAGGATGAATCTCTAGTTCGTTTGATAAGTAATCGAGACTCAGACGAGCAGTATCATAATGTAATAGTTCTTTTAAACTAGCTACCCAATCTGGATTTTCCTGTGTATTAATTTCCTTTATATCACTCAGTATTTTACAGATTTGCAAAACTAAAACCTCAACTGATACTTCACTATAATTATCAGAACGTAAAAGTTCACGATATAAGTCTGCAAAAAGAAAATGTATTTGAGGGTTTTGAATGAGTTGGCTCCCCTCTAATAAGTTTAGGGTTATTCCATTTTTTTTGAGCCAGCTTTTCTCGAACTCTAGGTGAAATCCACCAGCATTAGTAGAATGTTTAGATCCGTAGTGCGGTTCTTGCCAATTGTTAAACATTAAACTACCGGAAGGACACAGTGTTTTAGCTTTTTTATTGCAGTCCTTCATATTACCCTGCAAGACATACATGAAATATGGATTTTCGTGATAGTGCCAATCCGTTGTATCTCCCGAATAGCTGTATTGTGATAACAAAACTCCATTAAAAGAGCGCTCTAAGTTTTGATTTCCATAATATTCTCCTTTCGTTAATATTTTCATTCTACAGCATTTCAACAATTTGCATGTTATTTCCACAAGTATCATTGAAAACTGCAAATTTTACAGTGCCCATTGTGGTAGGCTTTACACTAAATTCAACACCAACTGTTGTCAATCGTTCGTATTCTTCGTCCACATTATCCACATCAAATTGGGTATATGGAATTCCTGCTTCCATTAATGCATCTTGAAAAACTTTAGAAGGTTCAAAATGAAGTGGTGCCGGTTCCAGTAATATTTCTGGGCCATCCTGCGCTTCTTTAGAAACCAAGGTTATCCATCGATTACCTCCATCCAATGGGGCATCTTTCTTAATTATGAACCCTAATTTTTCTGTATAAAATTTTAAGGCTTTTTCTTGATCTCGAACCGGAATGCTAATTAGTGTTACTCTCATCTTTGCTTTATTTAGTCTTTTTCCAAAATTCCGTACTCTGAACTTAATTTGCTTCTCGAAAGTTGCTGTTTTTGAAATGCACTTGGGGATTTTCCCGTTTTAGTTTTAAATAAGGTACTAAACGATCCTAGACTTTCAAAACCAACAGCAAAACAGGTTTCAGTTACCGTCATCCCATTGGCTAAATTTTCTTTGGACTTTTCAATGCGTTTATCCATTAGGTATTGTCTGGGTGTTAGTCCGTAATATTTTTTGAACAAGCGCAACAGGTGATACTTAGAAACAAACTGTATATGTGATAGCACATCTAGATTTAGATCGGTATTAAAATTATCATCTATAAAACTTCGCGTTGCAATCACAGTTGCTATCTGCATTTCATTGGAATAGCAGCTTTTTTGTATACGACTTATTTGTGTTTCGTAGAATGTCATTTCTATTGCTTTCGCATTATGGTCAAAATTCGGCTTATGAGTTAGCTATAAAAAGTAGCAGATTTTAATTGTTATACTCTCCTGATAGAGGAAAGATAATAAAAAAGCGCAAATCAAATGATTTGCGCTTTTTTGATCATTCTTCCTATCGGAGAAATTTGGACTTTCTTCTTATCAAGCGTTTATTTTGTTTGCTACATCCCGTGGACGCATTACCTTTCTATGGATTTTAATATGCACCACTTAAAAGGTTTAAATAGTCATAAACATCTTAATTGATCCAGTTTACTGCATCAACCCATTCGTCTACGGTCTGGGGTTTTACTGATAAGAGCTCATTTGTTTTATCGAAATCTTTTTGGGTAAATTCGTTATGATTTTGCTCTACATAACGGTACAGGTTTGAAATTTCTAGCGCTGCCAATGCTCCAAATCCTGGCACCAACTGTTTTTCAAACTCATCTGTAGGAACATTAACAAAATTGATTGTTGTATTTAGTTTTGAAGAAATCGCTTTGGCAAGCTCTTTCCCTGTAACCAAGTTTCCCCCTATTTGCAATGTTTGACCTGCTAATTCTGGATGATTGATTGCTTTAGTAACATATTTACCCAAATCGCTATGGCTTATCCAAGGCATTTTTCTATTCTCATCTATAGGATAAGGTAGTATCTTATGTTCTAGAATTACCGGAATGGACCAAGGCGCAGAAATGTTGTCTAAATACAGGTTTGGAACCAACGTGATTACATTCAATCCAGAGGCATCGAACAGCTCCTTCATTGCCAATTTCAAATCCAATGCTAAAAATCCAGTTGCTGAAGTGGGTAAATGAAAGGTCACATTCCATATAACCAACGGTACTTTTTGTTGTTTAGCGGCTTCAATAAAGTTCGAGGTATATTTTTTTGTTTGTTCCAAATCAAAAAGGAGTGGATAGGAATATACCGCGGCTTGCACATCTCTTAGTGCTGTACTTATAGATTCTTTGTTCTCTAATCCACCTTCCAATGTTTCAACTCCCTGAGTGGGTAAGTGTCCAGCCTTAAGGTTTCTTTTAAGCGTTACCACTTGATGTTTATTTTTTATCAATTCTTGCGCGATTCCTCCACCTTGGAACCCTCCGGCTCCTAATACAAATACTTTCATGTTTTCTTTTTTATGTTTAAAATTTATATGCTATTAATTGGTTATTTTCTTTTCTGAATAAAACTATGTATGAGTGTTGCTACTTCCATACTGTATTCTTCTAACATGAAATGCCCTCCGTCAAAGAAATGCATTTCGATATCTTTTAAGTCTTTTGCGTAAGCTTCACCTCCAGGTTTACTGAAAAACTTATCGTTTTCTCCCCAAACTATAAGCGTTGGAGGTTGCTTTGTTCGAAGATATTCTTGCCATTCTGGATATTTTGGAAAATTAGTTCCATAGTTATCGAATACGGTCAAAAATATTTCCTTAACATCTGGCCTACTTAAAAAAGCATAATCCGAAAAATATGAGGAGGGATCAATTAAAGAAATGTCTTTTGCCCCTGTAATGTATTGTTCTTTAATCCCTTCCAAAGTGATCAAGTGTTCTTTGTATTTGTTGAGTCCGTCTAGATCATTGTTCTGTATGTAGGTGCCTATTTCAACTGCCCATTCGCCAAATCCCTCATTATACGCATTCGCATTTTGAATAATTAGTCCTTTAACGAGTTCTGGTCTTCGTACTGCAACCCTAAATCCAATCGGTCCACCGTAATCCTGCATATATAAGTAAAATCCTCCTAGCTCTAATTCATCGATGAATTTGTCCATAACAAGGCTTATATTTTCAAAAGAATACTCAAATTCTTCAATCGATGGTCTTGAACTGAATCCAAAACCAGGATAATCGGGAGCAATAACATGATAATTGTTTGATAGTTCTTTCATGAGATCCCTGTACATATGCGATGATGAGGGATTCCCATGTAACAGTAAAATAGTTTCCTTATGTTCTTCACCTGCTTCTCTATAAAATATAGAGAGCTCATCTACTTTAATTGACTTATTTTTCATTATTTCTCATTTTTTTGTTTTTACTTTTTTCAGGAGACCTTCGTCAAATTGGTTATGGTCCGTTCTACAACCAATAGTGCGAATACCATACTTACTTTGTTCTTTTTTGCTTTAAATGTTTTATTCTGTTATAATTTTTGTTACAGTTATATTCAAAAAAAACTAAAACTGATCTTTAAATGATTTCAAGGTTTGTCGATCCAACTTCTCGACAATAGAATTATCAATATCATCAAACATCGTCAGTAATTTCTCATTTATTTTTCCTCCAATTTTGCAAGTCATATCAGGAAGGTTACTCGACAATGCCAAAACATTGTCATCTCCTTTTACTGCTCTAAAAATATCTCCAAGCGTTATCTCACTAGCAGTTTTGAGCAGTCGTACACCTCCATTTTTTCCCTCTTTACTCTCTATAATACCAAAGCTTTTAAGCGAAGAAAGTTCTTTTCTAACCAGAACAGGGTTAATATTTAGGCTTCGGGCGATTTCTATAGAAGATTGCCACCCTTCGTCAAAATACGCCAAAAGCGTTGCAATGTGCAGTGCTATTGAAAATTTACTTTTAACCATTATTAAACCGTAATAATTATTATTACAGTACAAATATACTTAAAAAACCTATTCGAAAAAGTCTTTTGGAAATTTTTAACATCGCAAAGAGCTTTTATAATGTTAACCTATGAGTCCTCAATTAAAGCAATTGTTACATTTCCCGTCTCCAGCTACTACTTTTGGTTTTGGTAAATTAACGCCCCAAGTTTCAATACTTCCATTGGCAGACCATCATTGGTGTTTGTCAAAATAGGGGTATTAGTTAACGCGGATATAACAATACCGTCATCTGGATATAGTATTAAAATAGCCCCCGACGCTGGGGATTGTCCTACGTGATACCATATGTTATGTCCGTTTGGATCTTTTCTCAGATACCACCCTAGTCCATAATTGGTAGGTCTTTTATCCGTGGTATATTGTGTTTTGAATAATTGGTTTTTGACGCTATTTTCAAAAAACTCACCATAAAGGAGTTCATTACCAAATTTCAATAAATCTTCTGTAGTGGAAATTAATCCTCCTCCTGGGTACGCATAACTCTTATCATAAGGTGGGGCCTCTTCTTGAGAAGGATAATAAAATTTACTTTTGTTTACGATGGTACTATCTATAATATCTCCAAAAGTACTGCTCATTGCAATGGGTTTCCAAATATGATCCTGCATATATTCCAAATAGGTTTGTCCAGATGCTGCTTCAATAACGGCTCCTATTAAATTATATCCAAAGGAGGAATATAAATATTGGTCCCCCGGCTTAGACATTAATGTATCATTTTTGAATACAGCGATCGCTTCCGTTGCATTCTCAAAATGTGGATTTTTAATCACTTCGTCAATGCTGATTTCATAATAATCACGAATTCCACCCAAATGACCTGCTAATTGTCGAGTGGTAAGAGTATCCTTCTTTTCAGGGAAAGAGGGAACATAGGTTCGGACATCTTTATCTAAATCCAATTTTCCATCTGCAACTAATTTCATCATCCCCGCAGCTGTGATCGGTTTTGTTACGCTGGCAATTTCAAAACGGTTTTGAGGTGTTACTTTCTTTTTATTCCCAACATCTGAATACCCAAACCCCTCTGAAAATATGGTGTTATTTTTTGAACTTATAGAAAGTTGCATCCCAGGAATGTTATAATTCTCTATAAATTCAACTCCCCATTTTTCAATTTTAGATTCGAGGGTTTCTTCTTTACCAATAGTTGCGTTGTTCGATAGTAGCACATCATCAGCTGATGCCGTAGAATTAACAGGAGGTTTATTGCTCATCAGTATTTTGGCCGAAATAATTCCAGAGGCTCTTTGCCATTCTCCAAAACTATTTGTACGTCTATAGCATTTATACTTTTTTAAGTCTGCTGTTGTTGAAGTAGTACCAAAAATTGTCCCCAAACGAAAATTTTTAAATCTTGTTGTCTGTACTTTTTCTCCGTCTACAACTATAGTATCTAAAATAACTTTATCCGGATTTGACTTCATGTATTCTACATAGCTGTCAACGATATCTATGCGAGCCTTATCGTCTAAAATCCATTCAAACATGATAAAGAAAGAGGTATAGCGTATACGGTATTTATAGGGAGAAAGATCAAAATCTAACCATCCTCGTTTAATAGTTGAACTAACGATAATGCTTTCTCCAAATAGATCATCTCCAGGTAGATTATTATGATCTACTTCTAAAAATCTGACTCGAATTTTGAACTCTGGCAACGTATTTTTAGTAATAAATAATGATACTTTATCCATAAACTCTAAATCGGAATGCTCCTTTCTGTCGATTAGTAAAGTCATAGCTGCACCTGCCGACGATGAATTGGCACTTAGCATACCTTGGAATAACAGATTTTTTTTACGATTGCCGAGCCAAGAATTCCTTTCTTTTACTTCTTTGGCAGAAGCAGAAATTATAACTTCATCTAGGTCAAATGCCTTTTCATTTAAATAAATGATAACCTCAGCATCTTCTTTAAAAGCATTTATGGTCAATGATTTTTTCTCATATCCAATTGCAGAAAACAACACGTTTTTTCCTAAATAAGAAGCTGGTATTTCAATAGTGAAACTTCCATCATTATTTGATATTGTTCCTGTAGTCGTGTTTAATATTCCAATATTTGCATAAGAGATAGGAATGTTACTGTCTTGTTCAAGTACTTTTCCTGTTAGTGTTATTTGGCTAAAACCGGAGGTCAATACCCCCATAAATAATACAATAGCTAGGAGATTCTTTTTACGATGCTTCACTTATTTTATTTGTACAATGGTTTAACTATTATTATGGACACTATTTTTTTTAAAAAGGTTGTCTAAGCTCTACTTTACATGGATACTCATTGTTCCATTCAGTTTCTCAAATTCCCAACAACGTTTTTGTCTAAGAGGCGTTGCCTTGTTTAAACCTTTATTTGGCAAATACCGCTCGAACAGAAAATCTGAAAGTCCAAAACTTCCGAATTCAAAAGTAAACGAGCATAAGCAATTGCTCACACTTATTGTACCAAACTATTCTTGTATTCGATTATATTTTTTTAGCGTTTCGATAAGTAAATCGTGGGGGATAGCATACGCTTTATTTCCATTAATTCCTTCCATAGTTTCGGCAGCCACCATAGCATTAATGATAGCTTCTTCTACAACCTGAACCGTTGCTTCAAAAACAGGCATGAGTAAATCATTTGACATCGTTGCCGCAACTGTCATTTCATCTCGATTGAAGGCCGCTTCATTTGCGGTTGAAAATGCCATAAAGATGTCTCCAGAACCGTTACTTCCTCGACCTCCAACAATACCAACTCCTAAAGGTATTCTTTGTGCGATTCTTTTTAACTGATGGGGTAATAATGGTACATCGGTAGCTACGACTACAATTATTGAACCATCTCCTTCTTGCCTTCTCGACTTTGGCGGGGCATTAAACTCATAATTTAAAGTGTCTTTTAACACAAGTCCGACCGGAACACCAGCTATGGATAGGTTCCTTTTAGCACCAAAATTAGATTGTACAATTGCTCCAACCGTGTAGGTAGAATCTTTTATTTTAAAAACCCTTGAAGATGTTCCCGTACCTCCCTTAAAACCTAAGCACATCATTCCAGTACCTCCGCCAACATTACCTTCAGCCAATTTCCCACTTGACGCATTTTCAATAGCCTCTAAAACATGCTTTTCTTTAACGTGAAATCCATAAATGTCATTTAAAAACCCGTCGTAGGTTTCAGCTACTACCGGATATGTATACCACCAATCTTCTCCCTTGTACCAATCTGTATCCACATACCATTTTAGTACAGTCTGTCTAACCTCCCCAACGCTATTCGTATTTGTAATCATAATGGGGGTTTCTAAAAACCCCGATTCTGTAACCCAGGTAGTACCGGTCATTTCCCCATTGCCATTAAGGCTATACCAATTTGCATACACCGGACTGAATTTTTTTGCTTTTCCTCTAGGAAATATGGCCGTAACTCCAGTTCTAATAGGTCCTTCTCCAACAATATTCTCTCCTTCTCCAGAAATGATAGTGCTATACCCAACCTCTACCCCTTTAACATCGGTAATGGCATTAAACTTTCCTGTAGCCCCAACAAATGGAACTCCTAAATCTCGTGCTCTAGGCTTTTGTCCGTACGATTGCAAATAAATAAGTATTACTAGAAAAATTGAGAACATTCTATTCATATTGGGTTGGTTTTAGTTGTAGTTCAAAGTTTAATTTAAGATTGCGCAACATCCATTAGAATGCTATTTTCGTCTTTTTGCTTCCTCGATAAGTGCACCATTTTCGTAAATATTCAAGGTTTCAACTGTAGCATCGGTTTTTATAAATTCATAAACAACATTTTCGTAATTGAAGTAAAACCTATTCTCCGACTCTGGAAATAATAGTGTTGTCCAACCCGGGTTTCCATCATTCACATCCGTTGCTCTAAGCAGTTTTCCTTCTCTTTTAATATTTACTATTCTATCAGGTAGGCTATAATCTCCCACATATTGATTCAGAGTTTCACCGCTCAATTCAACTTCGGCCAAAGGTTGATGGTTATAGCTTATGATTCGTGATAATTTCCAGGTATCGTTTTCTTTTTTCCACAATGCCGTCATTTTTCCAGAACCCACTACCTTTTCCGTTCCATCATTAACTTGTAAATAGAAAACATGATCACAAAACTCAAGTGCTCCATAATTATCCATTGGATAAACTTTTAGGGTGCCCTCGGTCAATGCTCTTCTTAGGGGTTGCCTTGTTCTTTGTTCTTCTCCGCAAAAAATTGCCATGTCCGACATTTCATTTTCCTTAGAATCCGTTAATCCTGCCTTATCATGAAAAAACTCAAAATCCTCGGATAAATAATATGCGTACTTTTCCAAATCGCAGCTGTTTTGAGCTGAAAAGTACAAACTATCCATTATAGCTATTGTTTTGAAAAGTTCACTAGGCTGTTCCTCAGCTATTGGTTTGGTTTTTATAATTCGGTCTTCTTTTTTTTGATCACATGAAATTAATACAACCAGAAAGGAACTTACGTATATCAGTTTTTTCATGCCCAGAGAATTTACTTTAAAAATAGTGCTTTCTAATTGTATTTGTAGGGTTTCAATGATTGCCAGCGATCTAGCGGATAAACCCGGACGCATAAAAAGATACTAATTTCTTGGTCTTGTTAGGTTATTTGGAAACAGTATTCAATTCTTCTTTCATTCTCCTACCACAATCTACTAATCTATTTATCATAAATGAATCAATTTTAGTAGTTATAATTTCGTTCGAATGTGTTTTTTTAAACTCTATATTGGGTCCAAATTTAATTTCATAAATCGTGTCGGCATAGGTTACTTTAATTGGGTCAAAATCATTTTTGTCTAAAGTGTGCTTGTTTTTATACTTTTCCATTTCAGGAAAGTGTTCTTGATATAATATTTTTGAGAAATCGGTTCCCGTTAGATACATTTTTTTTCTTGTATATCCCAATTCCCCCCTATAAGTGGCGTCCATAAAAACAAGTTGTTTCCTGTAATAATATCCATTTAAACTCCCCCCACAACTTGACATATTTGGATATGCTTTTTTCGTCAACAACCCTTTCCGCATAAGCGAATCAACTTCCAATACATTTAATACTAAATACTCCGCTTTATTTTCTGCTACTATTTCAATACGTTCTTCGTTATCAGAAGCTGATTTATTTCCTTGGTTGCAGGAAAGCAATAATATCAGCGTTAATATTGAAATAGAAATTTTCATAGTTCTTTTTTTGCGCTATTCGCGAAACCTAAAAAACATTATTGGTACATATTTTCAATAAAATTGGGGATGCCTTGCCTTAGTCTCAATTTTTCATTGTTGACAATCGGTTTCCACTCAGGTTCTATCCAGCGCTGATGTGATTAAAAATAGGAAATAACCTTCGTCTTAACCGGCAAGTACTGGGTTGCAGCTTAGTTAATTATGGTGCAACTAATCTTCCAGTTCTATTTGATAATTTGAAATTTCCGCTAATTCTCCATTATTGTTTATGGCATTAACCCTTAAACTTCCTCCGGAAAAATCTGTGTCAAATTTAATGGTAGCAATAGATTTTAATAACCCATTGTCCATGCTATTTTCAATATCCAATATTTCAATACTTCCTGATTCAATAGTCCATACTATTTCAGTGAAATTTGATGTAGCTTTACTAGCATAGGTCAAGGTTTCATCACTTAATACAGCTTTTGCTCCGTCTAAGCAAATACCCGTAACCTCAGGACTTGAATTTAAAGAACAATCCGTTACACTTTTTGAATTTATTTCGATTTCGGACGCGTCACTTTCACAAGAAATTGCCCCTAATAATGTAATACAGATAAAAACCCTTAATACTCTTCGCATCTTCAATGATTTTAGCTACTAAAATTTTTAATTCAAATTGTGTTTCTAATGCTATATAACAGTTATATAACTATTTAGTTAAGGAAATAAAGTTACGGATTTTCATTTAAAAACGAGCGGTAACAATTCCAAGCAGAATTGGATATAATCTCTAAGTCTCGGCACATTTTACATGGTTATAGTTTCGAATATCTAACTGTTTTGTGCATTCCTTTTTTAAAAATCAATTCATATGAAGTTATGGCCGTCCATCCAAATACAATTCCAAATACCAGTCCATGTGTCACAGGCATTGACCAAAGTTCAAATACAAACCCCATAATGGAAAGTACTAGAATTATAGCTGTAAGATTAGCTCTATTTCTAATTCCTTTCTTTAATTGTTTATTGTAACCAAGTCTGGAGAGTCCAAACATCCAGAATGCTAATCCAAGGCAAATGGCAACAATATGAGCCTTAGAAACTGGCGTTCTGGAAAATTCCATGTCTATTGGTATTGCAGTAAAAGCAAAGCCTAATCCAAATAATGATAACAAAATTGACAACAGCCTGTCATTTAGTAAGTTTCCATATGTAAAGCCAAATGAAAAAAGTAATAGTCCAACCGCAACAAATCCGAACAGATTAAACCATAAAGCATTCGGCTCTCCTTTTGCCCCAAGTTTGCTTACAAAATCATTTACAAAACTAAATTCAGTATTTGAAAAACCAAAGATTAATAAAGCCGTAATCAATATTAGAACCGATAAAAACCCTAGTAATCCAATCTGTTTTTCTTTTATTATCATCCTATAATATAAAGTTAGAAAATTTGTTTTTTAATTCAGCGACAGTTCCAAATTATAGTCACATTTAGTAGCTGTTTTTACGTTCTGCTTATAAACCGAGTTGATTCATTTTGTCCTTTTCGTATCGGCTATCCTCTGCAGGATATCTTAATAAACCCTCATATTTTCTGGATTGTTTTGCCATCGAATAAATTAAACTCTCTCCTGCAAAATTTGATTTTGGAACGTTTTTAAAAATTTCATCTTGAAAAGCTTTATCTGCATCAACAATGTCCCACCCTTGTGCTTTAAATTTCGTGATGAGATCTCCTAAAAACAGTGCCGATGCTAAATTATGATGAAGCAATAAAGTGTGATTAATATGCCTTTCATTCATCTCATAAGAAAGCGCTTCATAATAATTTGCCCGTTCTAAGATGTGTTGCGCATAAAACTCTTTAAACTTGTCAATTTCTGCTCTTTCATGTCCCACTTCTTTTATTCTTCTAATTAAGCGTTGGTCAACATACCAATCAGAAGCGTCTATGGTTACGTAACCATTTCGGTAGTTGTTATCGGCAAGAATATTTCGAATACTGTCAACTTTTGATGGATTTTGCCCTTCCTTCAAGTATGGAAAACGAAATAGTTTAAGAGCGTTACTATGGTTCGAAATTATTGCATCCGTTTTTTTGAGTTCCCGCTCAAAAAGATAAGAGTCGTTTTTTTCAGAATTAAAATATGGATGTGAAAATGAGTGATTTGCTATTTTATGTCCATTATCATTCCAACTTTTAAGTAAAAACTGCCCTTTGGCATTCAACTTATTCTTTCCTGTAACAAAAAATACGGTCTTTAGATCTTCTTTTTCAAGATGAGATAAAATCATTGCATTCCATTCCTCAAATTTGTATCCCACCAAATCAGCCGTATTCCCATCATCAAACGTAAAACTAACGGTAGGTTTTGTTCTTGCTGTTTTTTTTAGAGTTTCTGGCTTTTTCTCTGATTTCTTTGTTACAGTATCTTTACATCCAAAGAAAATTATTAATAGAAAGAAACTTATCATTGGAGTTAGTTTCATAGGCGCTAAAATGTATGTTAATGATTTCAGTTATGATTTGGTATTGAAAAATTCTTCAGAATTTCAAACTATAGTGATAAGGCTTTTCTAAAGGTAAGGAAAGTTGTTTTGCTTAACCAAATAACTAAGAATTATGACTCTTGTTAACATCTGTTATTTTTTAGTCAATTTCAAGAATTTATGCAGTCCGCTTTGTGAAAAAATATGTCCATTCAGTCTAAATGCTTTTCTTTTAACTTCGGATTTAAACGTTATTTCCGTTATTGTTTGATACTTTTTACTAAGCATTGTCCATAGAACTTCTCCCTGCGTTGACGCACTTCTTTGTCGAACTTTCCTAGTAAATTTCGTTCTTAAATCGAGGGTATTTATCTTTAGCCCGAAAATATTCTTTAATTCTATTCTTTCCTTTTTTACCTCAACCGTGTGGGTTAAAAAATAGAATATTATCAATAGAAGAGCTATCGCCGGGCTATAATAAATTAATGTACTCCTACCTAATTGAGATCTACTTTCAAATACCACAATTGTCATAAAATTAATGAATAAAAGAAGAGCAGTTATGAGAAGAATTCTGCTAATCAGAAAGAGAAAATCTTTTTCAAACTTCATTTTCTATTATATGCTAATGCTTCGTATATTAGATGCAAAACCTGTTTAGTTGGTAAGATTTATACGTAATAGCTATAGTTGTACCTCGTATTAATTCTAGTTTGGAATCTTTAATATTTCAGATCTTATCCATTTTAATTTTCCAAAAAGGTATTTAAGTTAATTGTAATTGAATATTCTTGTGTTTTTCAATGATTTTGATTATTGAATCGTAATATTTTAATTCCAATTTACTCTTTTCACTGCGATGCCATTTTAGGATGTATTTCTCATCAACATCATGGACTCCAAATCCGCCATATAAAACATCATTAAATGCGTTTAGATTTCGTCCTATTTTCCAACTTAGTCCGAAAGTCATTTTCGATTCTATCTCTCTATAAAACCCTTTCATATTTGAAAACTTATTTCCGTTTATCTCGATTATTCGCATTTCGACAAATTAGGTATTACGATCTCATTAAAGCATCGGTTTTGAATTAAACTAGTACTTATTTTTGGTTTGTATCTTGCTTTTTTGTTCGAATCGGTCTTTTCCCAAACCCCCATATAAAGTATAAAAAAACCAAAACGAAAATAATTATTTCGGAAATCTCTAATTGATCTCCTAATAAATAGGAAATTCCAACATAAATAACCGTTAAAAAAGCTAAACCTCGCAGCGTCCAACTATTTTTTAAATATCCAATGATCTTTTTCATTCCAGACAAAATTTATCTTTTCTCCATTTCAGGACCGTCAACCTCTTTTATAAAGTTCAAATTTATCAAATTGTATGTATTACAGGTATTTATTTCTTGTAACACTAAGCAACTAGTGAAGCTTGCGCATTTGTAGTACTATCAGCACCTTTTCCAATCTACAGAAAAAAAGACAAATTTTGCTGCTGCGCCATACCCTACAGGAAAAGCTAATATGTAAATACCAAGGGTTTGCTATGTATTCTTATGCACCATTACTGGCAGTTACTGATTTTTTGATCGATTTGCTGCAGCAAAGCCCATATATAAATATGATAATCTCTGATGTGAAAATCTCCATCAGAAAAGATAATCGGGCTTTGTAAGTTTTCCAATTCATTTGGTCTTTGATCCAATGCATTGGCAATATAGGTTACTGCCAAACCTGTTTTTATACTGGATTCTCTTTTGAAACGTGCTGTATACATATCGTCAAAAGCTACAAAATTTGCACCATTACTAAAATCATAAGCAATCCCTGGTGTTATGTATCGCATTGGGCTACTCGTTGTTCCATAAACTAAATCATCCTGATAAAAGGTGTCATTGTCGATATCGGTTGTCCGATATACCAATCCACTATTTACCATTGTTTCGCTAAATGACGGGAGGGTTGAAATGGGTTCAGGAATAGGTTCGTCATTATCATAACTTCTCCAGAAATGCACACAACCACATTCATTTGCTGAAGCGCAAAGTCCTATATTTTCCCACCAACCTCCTAATGTTGTACTATTCGATGCATATACATATCCCATACCTCCTAAGGCTGCCGTTATCAGTTTTTCTCGTAGTTCTGGATTAGTGTCAAACAGATCTCTAACTAGCATTGCCAACAGAAATGAGCCTTGTGAGTGTCTAGCAAGTATGATTTTATTCCCATTATTATGGTGCTCTAAATAATTTTGGAAAGAAGCTTTTATGTCAGCATATGCTTCTAAGAGCCCCATAGCTCTTTCTTCTTCTGTGTGATTAGTGCTTAGAAAGGAAGCAGGTGTTGCCTGTCTATATTTTGGTGCGAAAAATCGACCATACTTTGCTAATAACGCTCCCTGAGCCAAAATAGTTAACCCAATATAGGAGGTGTCCTGATTGCTTATCGCAACAGAGGTTGGTTCTGTAGGCGGATTATCTAACTCTGTTGGATGCACCCAAAATACATCTATCCCCGTATTGGTAGCTGCATTATTTTGGATTTGAATTACAGCAGTCGTGTTTAAACTTTCATCGATTAAAGCAATATCTAAATCATAATTTGCTAAAAAATTGAAAGGTTGATTTGGATGAAAATACCAATTCGTCATCGTGTTATAATCAACTGCAGAACTAGGAATTTCGATAATATCTTCTTCCTGAACTTCTTCAACTTGCACTGTATCATTATTTGATGAACAAGAGAGTATAAAAAACAGCAGTAAAATTGTCCAAAAGTTTTTCATTATTTGGGCTTTTGATCTATAGACGCTTAAAACATTAAAAGGTTTAGTTTTTACTTTAAACCATTTTTTTTAAAACGCACATATAATTATGTGTTGTAATACTATTCCAGTATCTTAACTTACAAACGGTAAAATTATTGTTAACAACAGGTATCTAGATAGTTACATCTCATATGGCATTAACAGGATAAGGTGCTGAAAAACTTGTGGATTCTCTGAGTAGTTTTAATTCAAGTAAGTAATTCGGTAGGTTTTAGCTGTTCCTTTTTTAGAGCTGAATTATAGATTTTAAATCATCTCCTTCATATATTCTTTGATATTAGCATCCCTATAAATTTTCTGGATGGCCTTTGCATACAACTTTGTAAATCTCTCCTTTTTAATAAGGTTGCCAAAAAGATCTTCTTGTCTTATAAAAGCTAATGGGTCGCTTATCGTTTGTTTTGCTGCTTGATGAAGTTCGGTACTCATAGCATCACTAATTTCGATTGGGTGTCCATGCCTATCCATTCCTTTATCACTGTAATAGCACCATGCAGCAATAACCAAGGTAGCAAATTTGATACTGCCCTCAATGGCTAAATTATCATGCAGGGTTGCAATTAAAAATTTAGGCAATTTGGCGGAACTTTCCGAACAAATACGGCTTACACTATCTTTAATATTCGGGTTAGCAAAACGTTCTAATAGACTGTCTTTATAGTCCTTCAAATCAATCCCTTCTATATTTCCTAAAATAAGTGTTGCTTCTTGGTCTAGGAAAGCTCGCAAGTAGGAGACAAAAGTTTCATCTCCCATACAAGCATTGATTGTGTCATGACCATGAATAGCGCCTAAGATTCCCAACACGGAATGCCCAGCATTTAGTAGTCGCAGTTTCATTTTTTCATATGGACCTACGTCGGGTACGAATTGTACTCCTACTTTTTCAAAGTCTGGTCGCCCGTTTATAAATTCATCCTCTACCACCCATTGTATAAACGGTTCGCAAGTGACCGGCCAAGCATCCGTTACCTCAAAATTTTGTTCAAGTGTTTCGATATCTGCCGGGGTGGTAGCAGGAGTAATACGGTCAACCATGCTGTTGGGGAAGGAGACTTCTTCAGATATCCATTTTGTTAGGCTAGGGTTTTGCTCTTTTGCAAATGTGAGTAACATCTTGCGTACCATATCGCCATTATGTTCGATATTATCACAAGATAGAATTGTAAAAGCAGGTAGCCCTGCAGCACGACGTCTTTTTAAGGCTTCGGTTAAGAAACCATATACGGTTATCGGGCTATTGGGGTGTAGCAAGTCTTTTTGAATTTCAGGGTTATCAAAATTGAAAGCTCCTGTTGCGGGATTAAAATTATACCCCCCTTCGGTAATGGTAAGTGAAACTATTCTCGTATCAGCATGTGCCATACGAGCGATTACAGGTTCCGGGTCGGTGACCCCCATTTTAAAATCAACGATAGACCCGATTATTTCTGGTTTAATCTTTCCATCAGGATGTTTGATGAGCAAGGTGTACAGGTGATCTTGATTTTTGAAAATATCGTGCAGTTTGGTATCCGCTTCGCGCAGGCCAATCCCACAAATTCCCCACGCCGAGGCTTCGCCTTTATTTTTTAGTTGATGTAGGTAATAGGCTAGATGTGCCCGGTGAAATCCGCCGACACCAATATGTACGATTCCTATTTTATCAGAAGCACGCGAATAATTTGGCACAGGCATACGACTTTCCACTTGCTGTAGATTAGCTTGATTGAGTTGTATTGATTTTTTCATGCTTTTGCTGCTGTATTTAATTTCCCGCGTTTGAGCGCCCAATAAGAAAGTACAAAATAAATGATGGTACAAATGAATGCGTAAGTGTAGAAGAGTTCTCTGTTTGCAATATAATTTGCCTCTGAAGCACTTCCGAATAGCACATTACAGGCTAAAACTAAGGTAGCCACCAACGACGAAATGGCGAAGAATTTTAATCCCTTTGAGAAAAAAGAAACTTCCTTTGCAGACACGAGTTCATTCTTTGCTTGTTCCGACTGAAAACGTTCAATGGTTTCATTCCGAACTTTCTCTTCTTTTGCTTCTTTTGCATAGGTCTCTTTAGCTCCATACTTAGAAGCGAATAAAGTGTACACCAGAATGGTAAAAAACCATGTAGGGATAAAGAGGTAATAGAAAGAAATTAAATCCAAAGCATTCAATCCAAAACCGAAGGCCAAGCCCAAGCCCCAAGAAGCAACAGCAGGCAGACTAAAAGTCAGTTTACGGTACGAAGACCAATAACGTGTATAACCAATTTTAGGGAAAATTTGATGTTCGGTAAATACAATAGCTCCCACAGGAACAACAAGAAGTCCCGCATAGGTCAGCAACGGTAGTATTTGTGAAAACACAAAAGGGAAACAGGCAATGCCAACCGTGACCAAACCAACTACAAGGGTTGTTTTCTTTCGAGAATAATTAAAGAAAATGGCTTGTGCTGCCAACCCTGCTCTATATAAATTGGTAATAGCGGTTGTCCATCCAGCTACAATTACAATAACAAATCCTGACCAACCCAGCGCATAATATGCCACATCGCCCGGATCCAATGCTATGATGGATTTCCCTAAAATAACTGCAGCTCCAGCACCCATTATTCCTGCGGCAATCCAAGCAACATAATGTCCGAACATCATTCCGGTGCTGGTGGCATAGCCGTAAGATTTCTTCTTGGCAAAACGCAGTAGCGCCATATCAATCAATCCAAAATGAGTGATGGTATTGGCCGCCCAGCCGAAGCCGATCACTTCAACCAATCCGATTCCTGGTGCACCATCACTATTAATACCAGTCCAAATGGACTGGTCGCCTAGGGTCATAAAATCGGCCCATCCCGCAGGTAATGTTTTATCCAATACATCTAAAGACAAAGCAGGGAGGAGCACCATAGCGCCACTCGTAAACATGACGAATAGCCAAGGAGCACAGATTCCCGAAAATTCAGAAACGGCATTAAATCCATATAGCGCAATGGAAACAACAACAATTCCTACAGCGAGTACAATAAAAATAAACCAGACATTGGTAGGATACCAATTGAGCTGAGCAGGAATATTAAAAGCAAAACGTACTGCGGTCGAAGAGACGGTTATCATCGCTGCCGAAATCACCGAAAAGATGATGACGTTAGCCCAATTATACAACTTGGTCATCGAGTCTCCCGCGATCTTATTTAGGTAGGTATAGAGACTCAATCGTGTATCAACGGCAATAGGTGAGGTGATAAAACGCCAGCTCAGTACAGCCAGAATATTCCCAACCAAAAGCCCCAAGATAATATCCATGGTTTTAGCACCAAGCGCAACAAAGGTAGCGCCGATAACGAATTCCGTGGCTGCAACATGCTCGGCAGCGTAGAGTCCCGCAAAGTGCGTCCAATCATGCAATTTGTGTTTGGCAACGGGTAATTGTTCTTCGTCAAGGTTTTTAAATTGCTTAAAATCTTCAGTCGAGTCCATAAATGATTTTGGTATCGAAAATACCAAATTTTATATTTAATGGCTTTGTAAGTACACACAAAACTTTGGGTTTCGTAATCACTAGCCCTGTTTTATATCCCTTTCAACCCACTAAACTATCGAATAATACAAAAGCCGTGGTTGTCTATACTCAATGTAATGTTAAGATTTTTATTCTTTTAAAATTACCTCGATCGCCTTTGCGAGCAATTCGTCTTTTCCCTTTCTAATACCATCGATAGTTGGTTTAACTTCGATATCTGGCACTATTCCAATTCGTTGGGTTTCTTCTCCATTGGGGTAGTTTATCCCTATTCCAGAAATCATTGTTCTTAATCCTCCCGGAAGCATGATTACTGATACATTTCCGTCTGCTCCTGCTGTTGTACTTCCAATAATGGTGGTACTATCCCCTGCTCTAAATGCCATAGACGTGTATTCCGCTTGACTTTGCGAGAGTTCATTCACCAAAACAATAAGCTTTCCCTTAAAGCTTTTACCTTGATTTGGTATATTTAAATTGCCTGTAAACGTAAATTCCCCTGGATTGTTAACATTCCCTCTTGTAAACTTCACAAAAGGTCTTGATGTCGAAACAAAATAAGATCCTAAATTAAAAGGAACAAAAGTTGACGGATAATTGCGAATGTCAATGATGATTCCTTCGGTGTCACTAAACTCACTTTTTATTTTGGAAATGTCTTCTTCTTTGATGTTTTGAAGTGTTACGTAACCAATATTGCGGTCTAACAATTTATATGATTTGCCTTTATTTTTTGGATACCAACGATAAATATTAAGGTTATCTTTTGGGTATAATTTAAGTGTTTTCCTTTGCGGATTAGAATTCCCCGAAACAAACTCAATTTCAATACTATTTGAATTTGAACGTAAAAGATCTGCCGAAATATCTCTTAGTCTTGTTGGCTCATTTGAAGCTGGGTAATATTTGGATTTTTCTTCTACCATTTTGGCAATAAGATTCCCATTTATTTTAGTAATGATATCGCCAATTTTTAATCCAACTACATTTTTTAGTTCCTCGTTGTAATAATCTGTTACAACCAATTGATTTTCTATAAAGCGCACATGAACTGGGGCATAGTTTAAGCCTTTCCATTGATCAATTTTGTCCGCCCCACCCCAAAGATTTGCATGGGTGTCCTGTATGTCTCCGATTATTTGAACTACCGCCAATTCGTACTCCAATTCATCTTTTGCTTTAATAAACAGCGGAATATATGCCTTTAATTTTACGTTCCAATCTTCATCCATTAGGTGTTTATAAGGAAAAAAGTAGTTTATCATATTCCAGTATCGATAAAGCGATAATAGTCTAAATCCCTCATCAGGAAACGGCGTATTTGCATATGGATTTTCATTTTTAAAATTAGGATTTCCAACATTCGAAGTCATTCCAATGTAATAGTGTATGCCCTGCGAACGATTATTGTAAACGTGAAACAATTTATTTCTTAGTACTTCATCTTGATCGTTAACCCATGCTAAATCGGGTTTCAGTAATGCGTTTTTATCTGTTGGTTTACATTTTGAACATTCTTTTATTTTACCAAGTAAATTAATCCATTCCACAAGAAGTTTATCTCTTTCGTTATTGTTTTCCACCGCAAGGTATTTTGGTAAAAATCTAAAAAGTTCATAGTCCCAATTGTAGTTCCCTTTTGCTACTTCAGGGTGATGATATTTAAGAAAGCCCCAAACTCTCCCTAATAATTCAAGGTTATCAATATCCTTTATGGTTAGATTAGTGAATTCAATTTGTGAGCCCCTATCAAATTCCTTATCAAGCTGTACTTTTGATAGTTTCTTTTCTACTTCTTTTAAGGTTTGAACATTCTTCCCGTCAATTGATAAAACAAAATCATCAAACCAAACTTCTCCTTTTCCTGAAAGTATTCCTGCAATAAATATGCTTTCTGCTCCCTCCGGATAGTCTAGAGTTATTGTATATTTCTGCCAATCTCTTGTTCCTCTTACATTTTGATTTTGCATATTATCAAATGCCAAAGAAGTTCCATTTCCATCAACTCGCAACAACAAACCTGCGAATCCATTTTCGACATTTTTGATTTTCATAAAACCCTCAAGCTTTATTGTTGTTCCTTCATAATTTGCTGGGATTTTATAAGCGATACTTCCAAAAGAATTCCCTGCTGGGCTTGATGTGATTTTTCCTGATTTTTTTCCCGAATGGGGCATATTAGTTATTGTCAACTCATAATTACCCCACTTGAACCATCCATCAGAAAGTGATTTTTCCCCTTTCTGATATTCAAATCCAAAGTTGAATTTATCGGTTTCTTGTCCTAGACAATTGAGGGAGACAATTGTCAATAATGCCATCAGTACATTCTTCATCAATTTCGTTTTTTTAACGGTTCGTATAACCGTCAGTTACGGATTAAATTAGCGTTTATTTTTGGTTGGTATAGCCTTTAGCAATTCCGAGTGGATTCGGACGTAGTCGAATCCGCCCTAATTGTGGTTATACGTTGTTGTAGCCAGTTTTTATTCATTTATTCTTTTTGCAATAGGATGGTCAGAGTTCAATTCTAATAAATCCCATAGGTTTCCATACAAATCCTTAAATACAGCTACTGTTCCGTAATCAGCTTTTTTTGGATCTCTAACAAACTCAATTCCTCTCGATGTCATTTCGTTATAGTCTCGCCAAAAATCATCAGAATTTAAAAATAAAAATACTCTTCCGCCAGTTTGATTTCCGATAAACTTTTCTTGTTCAGGTTTTGAAGCTCTCGCAAGTAGAACTGTTGTTCCATTCGAGTTAGGCGGTGCAACAACAACCCATCTTTTATCCTGTTCTGGTTGATAAGTATCTTCAACCAAATCAAAATTCAGTTTTTTAGTGTAAAATTCGATTGCTTCATCATAATCTTTTACAACTAAGGCAATATGTATTATAGATTGTTTCATTCTGCGATTTCCTCTAATTGGCTACAACTTGCGCATAGGGATTGGACTAAACTATATTAAAGGCAGTTTAAGTTTTTTATTAGCATCAATTTTTACTTTTTTTCTTCCCGCAAAATTTTCTCCATCTTACGGCCTCGAGCCAATTCATCAATTAGTTTTTCCATACGTCTACATTGCTTATACAACTCAAATTCATCCGCTATTTCTTCTATCCGATAACCGCAAACAACTCCTTTAATCATATGTGCGTTTTGATGTATTTTAGCTTTTTGAAAAAATGTTCCAAAAGTTACTTTTTCATCAATAAGTGTTTGCAAAGTATCTTGATCAAAACCAGTAAACCATTTAATAACTTGGTTGAGTTCTTCTTTTGTTCTGCCATTTTTTTCCAATCTATTCAGGTAAAGTGGATAAATGGATGCAAAGATCATATTGGCTGCCTTTTCATTTTTTTCGGCTGTAACTTTCATTTTTATTTGCTTTTGAATTGATTACTGCTAATGGACTCGTCGATGATTTCGGCGTAAAACTGTTTGTTAAGACTATTCCGCAGTCGAGATGAGTCGTATTTACTTGTTTAATTTATAAAATTTCATTTCTTTTTAGTCAATCGGACATTTGGAGGCCAAACCATTTTCGATTCTTTAAAAATTAATTTATCTCCGTCAATTACAGCCTTTGTGTTGTTAAAGTCCATGGAATACTTTTCATTAATATCAACTCCATCTTTTGAAGAAAATTGAATTTCGTCATTTTTTATATTCCATTTTCCTTTTCCCTTATCATCATCTTCATAGTCAAGTTGATCTTGGTAAAAGGTACAGTAAAAAGTGCCATTAGATTTTAACTCCAGAACAACTTCCAGAATCTCTCCTGATGGTTGCTTTTCCTTTTTCTCATATAGGCCAGCATATTTTTTTATTTGTGCAAAACCCGATATTGAATTCAGTAGTACGAGAATAGTTATTACCTTTTTCATTCCTTAACTTGTTTTAATTACCACCGCGAGTTTGGCCATGATTCCGCGCAGAAATCACGTCTTATAAAAGTAGTTAATTTGAAATTGAGATAGAAATGTAGTACTGAATTATGGCAACTGGCTTTTCTTTATTTCTATTTATAACGGAATATTTCATGTTTTCCAAAATCTAGAAGTTCAATTGTGGTCTCAAATTTAGCTCCAAGTCTCAGTGCTAATTTTTTTGAGGACTCATTAGCTGGGTCAATATAACTAACCAATGAATCAAATTTTAGCTCATTCAACGCAAATTCCTTAACTGCGGTACCAGCTTCTACTCCAAATCCCTTGCCTTGAGAATCAGGTAGTAACCAGTATCCTAATTCTGGCTCAGGCCAAGGATGAGACTTCCATAGTCCAACAGTTCCAATTAGGTTTCCAGATGCTTTTTCTTCAATTGCGAGGTATGAAAATCCGTTGAGTTCATAATGACCCATATATGTAGCTAATAGTCTCCAAGATTCTTCTGGTGATTTCACTCCCCCAACATACAAGGCATTTTCTTCCACAGAATAAAATTTAGCAAAGATGGGATAATCAGAATGGTTCCATTGTCTAAAAATCAATCTATTTGTTTCTAACCCTATCATAAATTAATAAAAATCATTCCTGTTTGAGTCATTCCCAGCTTGTTGTCAACGGTTGGACTATGATTTCGTAACTAAGAGACTAAAGTTAACAAAAAGAGATTGAGTTTAGGAAACCCGTTGGGATTTCCCGAATAGCCTTTAAGTGAATAGGCTATGAATTATAGCTATTGTTGTATGCCGTTTTCATTTTTCATTTAATTTGTAAAATCTATGTTCATCACAGATTTTGTCATTTTTCAAAATCGCATTTTTAAATATTCCTTCCTTTTCAAATCCATTTTTCTCAAGGACTTTCATTGATGCGATATTATATCCAAACACGCCAGTGTAGATTCGATTTAAATCAAGTTTAGCGAATCCGTATTCGGTAATTAATTCCACTGCTTTGGTTGCGATTCCATTTCCCCAAAATGGTTCACCAATCCAATATCCAATTTCAGCGGATTTTTGATAGACATCCTCTTGTATTACTAATCCTATTACTCCAGAAAATTTGCCCTTATATTCTATTCCAAAAGTTTGTTTCGGGTCTTCTTTACTCGTTAAGTTTATGAAAAATTCTGCATCACTTCCCTTATATGGATATGGGATATAGTCTCTTAAATTATCCCAAACTTTTTTATTGTTTGCAAGCTTTGCCAATTCAGTTTTATCTGAAATTCGTAATGTTCTTATTTTGATTTTTTCTTCCAATTTTAATCTAGGTTAAATGGCGTACAACGGTTAAGCTATGAGTAGTTGCGTGGTTTAGTACTCAACTTTGCAAGTACACAGCAAACTGAAAATCCTCGCGGATTTTCAGAAGTAGGCGAGAACAAGCAATTACGTATAGCTATTGTTATGCTTAGTATTTTTTCTTGTCATAAGGTATGAAATTCTCCCAATACCAAGGCATCCATTTATCTGCCAATGAAAGTTCAACTAATTCTTTAAAAATGCTTTCTCCGTTGGAACTGTTGGACATTATCACTATCCCAAGGTTCTGTGATGGATAAAACACTGTATAATGTTCCCAACCTTGGATATGTCCTTCTTTAAAAATTGCTTTTCCGTAAGGTGTTTCATAGGTTCCAAAACCTAAGGCGTAGCTTAATTGAATATTGTTATTTTCAGTTGTTTTTATCGATCTGTTTTTTCCAAATTGTTGCTTTGAATCAATATGGATTTGCGGCTTGAAAAATTCTTTATAAATTTCTTCGCTTAGGCCCTTCTGGGCTAACATAGCTTGGATAAATTTTGTATAATCTTCAGGTGTTGTATCCATACTGCCTGCAGCATATTCTATATTTCTTTTTCTTCGTTTTAATGTTTTTCTTTTCTTATAATGGCCAACAGCAAAATTTGTATTAAATTTTTCTTGCCAAAGAAAACTTGTCATATTCATTTCAAACGGTTTGAATACATATTCTTGTGCGAGTTCTTCCAGTCCTTTTTTTGTTATTTGTTCAACAACAAACTGCAACAACTGAATACCCTCTCCAGAATAACTATAAAAAGTTCCAGGTTCAAATTCTATTTCTAGTGGTTTTTTCATATTTATACCAGATGTTCCGATATATCTCCAGTTTGGAAATCCAGTTGTATGAGATAAACACATTCTTGCTGTTATCTTCACATATCTTTTGTCGGTTTTTAAATCCTTATATCCTTCATAATCGTGTTGGAATTCATAGGAATATATTGGATTTTCAAGATATTCTACCAAAGGTTTGTCTAAATCAATTATTTTTTTGTCAACCAATTTCATTACAATAAATGCAAATAATGGTTTACAAAGAGAAGCCGCATAAAAGTTATTTGAGGTTTCAAGAGGTTGTTTCTCTATAAGATTTTTAGATCCATATGCCTTTTGAAATAAAATGCTGTCCTTAGTAACTACAGATACTGTAAGTCCGTGAACATTCCCCGATTCTTTTAAACGCTTAATATCATTATCTAAGGCTATGGTAGATATTATAGAATTGTCTATTCTTTTAATGGATTGAGAGTATGTTTTTAGACTTATAACTATAAATAATAGTGAAATGAAATATTCTGGTTTCCTCATTTTAAAGATGATTTGAGATCCCTTTATTTAATAGACGTATAATTTTGTCATAGGGTTGCCTAAGTTTTTTCAATATTAAGCACAACGGTTTCGGCTATGAGTAGTTGCGTGGGTTAGCGCTTAACTTTGCAAGTACATACCACACTGAAAATCCTCGCGGATTTTCAGAAGTAAGCGAGAACAAGCAATTACTTATAGCCATTGTTGTGCGTAGTTAATTTAAGATTATTGTTCCTCCGAATTCACTTTCCTCGACATTTCCTGTCGAACAATTAATCGAAAGTGTTTTTCCAATTCCAGTTATCGTTCCGCTATTTGTGTTTTCGTATCCTTTCCATTTCGTTTTTGGTACATCAGAAATAATCCACTTATAACAATCATTATTTTTGTCAAAAATCAAATTTAGATATTCACTTTCCTTGAAAGCATTTTTATGATTTGTTATACCATATCTTTTTGATGTGGCGATTTCTTTTGCTTTAAAGTAGTCTATTTTGAATTCGAATGGTTTAGTTTTCGGAAGTCCTTTAGTTTTATTTTGAATAAACTCTAAATTCGAATTAAAGTGTAATTCGACAACTCCGTATTTCAAAGTGTCTGACACATTGTATGAATACCTTAAAAGAAATTCTTTAGGTTTTTTAGAACGCTTTTCAAACCAAGTTCCTGAATTGTTGTCACTATACCAATAGCTTCTCGAAGCGTTTAAGTTAAAGTTATTTTTTTGTCCAAAATGAGATTGAATTATTTGGTCAGCTTTAGACTTGCATTTCTCAAATATCTTCTCAAATCCTAAATTACTGCCTCTTATTTTCTTTGGCTGTAAATAGTTTATTTCAGAAATCAGATTTCCATTTTTGTCATATGTTTTCCAAATTCCAAAATAATCACCATTTAGAAATATCCCTTTTTCTTTTAGTTTGTTATTTGGGTATAATTCTCTGAAGGCTGTCCAATTATTTTCACCAAGTTCTAATTCGTGAAACTCTTTTATGATAGATTTAGAATAAGTTTTTCTGTCAAGTTTAGTTTTCGTATTGCTTACTATTGTGTTAAACAAAGAGTCAGTATCAGTTGGGTTTTCTTGTCCAAAAGCTGAACAAGAAATCGTGAAAATTAATATGGCAATGATGTTTCTCATAATTATGCACAACGGTTAATGTATGATGCGTTTACTTCCCGAAGGGAGTATATGCAATATACATAGTGTTATAAGCTTGCTTTTATTCGTTCAGTTATTTCCTCAATTGATCCAAGTCCGTCAAAATTTTTAACTGCAAGTTTTGATTTCATATACTCAATAGCAGGTCTAGTTGATTTTTCAAAAACGTCAATTCGTTTTATATGAATTTGAGGATCTTTATCATCTTTTCTGTCAGATGTCTCCGCTCTTTTCTTAGCTCTAATTAAAAGTTCAGATTTTGGTACTTCAATGTTTAACACTTTTCCGATTTTCATATCCTTTTGTTCGGCTAGTTCAATTAAGTCATCAACTTGAGCGTCCGTTCTTGGATAACCATCTAGAATTATACCTTTATTAGTTTTGTTTTCATTCAGGATTTGGCTAAACAATTCTTTCATTAGCGAATCAGGAACTAAATCTCCTTTTTCTTCATATTCAGCCATTGTTTTTCCAATTTCGGTTCCATTTTCCTTTTCAAATCGGCATCTATCTCCAGTTGAAATATGTTTAAAATCCAGTTGGTCATTTAAGATTTTGCATTGTGGTCCTTTTCCGGAGTATGGTGGTCCAGTAATTATTAGTATTTCCATTTATTATTTTCTTCTTCTTGCTTATAACGGTTCAGCTATGAACAGTACGGGAGCAAGTTAGCACTTGCTTTCCGACTTGCAATTAGCCAAACCTTTTTGTTTTGCTTTTTCTTTTTTTATTTAATGCCAAATCCAAAAGATTTGGCGGTGTTCGTTGATATTCCGGGTTTATAACTTAAGCAGCCAAGCCCGTATTGTTTATAGGTTTTGTAGTGGGTAGTGCTTACGCTCTGAGGAATTCAATATTCCGTTTAACACAGACATCAATAAAATCTCTTTCATTAAACGATATTAAGTAGTCAATTTTAATATCGATATCTAGAATTATCTCTCTTAAAACTGCATCTACTAGGCTATGACTATAATCATCATATTTTCTATTACGGCTAAAAACCTTATCTAAGGCAATTTCTCTGTATTTTGAATCACTAATTAGTTCTACATTACTCCTTCTTATTAATTGTTCGAAGAAAACTAATCTTTTTTTATTTCTTGTGAGTTTGGTATTCACAGTTTCGTAGAGACAAGGATAAGGTAAAATTAGAGTGGCTTCCTCAACCACCTTTGAAATAGTGGTTGAATCATTATGGTGCTGGTCAGTATCGTCGATAAGTCCAATCCAAAAGCAAGTATCGGTTAAAATGTATTTTTGCATTAAAATATATCGGCTTTGTCAGGTTCTTGCATAAAATGTCCTTCCCATGGAGCACGCTTTCTGTTCCCAAACAAAAATTTCCCTTTCATCATCCCATCTGCCGTATCTTTCATAATCATATAAAGTCTATCGGTTTTGTCTATTTGGATTTTTTCTTGAAGTTCCATTTTTAATTGCTCATACGTTTTTTCAAATGATGTGTCCTTAGCGTCATACGCCAAAGCTGCTAGTCCATTCCCACATTCAATTGCATCATGTTGGTCAAGCCAAGAATAAAGATTACTATAATCGCCTTTGAGTCCTAAGTCAAATGATATTACTAAGTGAACAATCATATTTACTAGTCTGATTTTTTTGCAATTTCGCTAAATTTAATCAAATTACAATTTGTTTTTTAGCGTTACCCACAACGTTTAGTATAAAAGCAGTAGCGGACCAAAAGCTACTACCTTTCGGATAGCAATATACCGACTTAAATACAATAGCAGTTCGAGTTTGAACCCGAACCGCTATTGCTTTTATACCTTGTTGTGCGTTCGCTTTTTTTCCTTTTAGTTTGGTGAATTCAACCCTAACTTGTTTCCTTCCGTATCTAAAAACAGAGCAAAAAATCCACTCTCATCTGCGTGTGCTGTTTTGGGAACAATGATTTTCCCACCATTTTTCTCAACTTTATCAAGAATTACCTGAAGGTTGATATCCCTCTCCTTTCATTATCACCCCGTGTACCGCTTGGTTCTCATATGGAAGAATTCCCATTTCCATTCCAGGCATTTCCATTTTTTCAATGTTAATGCCCAAAATTGCTTGGTAAAAATTGATTGCTCTTGAAATGTCTGTTGCTGGGATTTCAAAAATGGAGATATAACTTTGTATCTCATTAGTCATTTGCTCTTTGCCAGAATCTACTTTATGTCCTTCTAGTTCAGGTTTATTTTGATTGTTACAAGCCGTGAAATTAAGGGCGAGTATAATAGTAGCATTTAGAATGATCCGTTTCATTTTATAGTTTAAATTTATTTTGTTCTTTGTTCGGGTTAATATTTACTTTGCTTCAACTTTATTTTTTAATTCTTGCAAATCCTGCATTGTATTTTTAAGATGTTATCGCCTTGCTTTTTCTAATCTATCCTTGATTAACTCTTTTTCATTTTTCTTATTCGCAAATTCAATTGCTTTATTTAAATATTCTATTTCCTTATTAATGTTGTTGTGCATACGGTAAAGCTCAGCTAACAAACAGAAATAATGGCAGTTATCTTTTAATTCTAATTTATGTGCTTCTTGAATGGCTTCATCAATAGAGTTCGCCTGTGCAAGGGCATAGGTTCGATTCATAGCTATGATGGGTGAATATTCTATTGTGAGCAATTTATTGTATAGCTGTAATATATTATTCCATTTTTCTTTAGTTTCCTTGGTGTGCCAATAGGCTATTGCAGCTTCGAGATGGTATTTGGTAACAACATTTCCCACAGCAGAAAGGTTAAGATATTTACTGCCTTTTTGAATCAGATTTTTATTCCATTTTCTTTTATCTTGTTCCTGGTACAAAAGATCACCGTTTTCACCAGATGTCCTTGCATCTATCCTAGAAGCATGGAAACACATTAAGGCTATCAGTGCGTATATTTTTTGCTTTGGAAAATTTTTTTGCTCTGATAAAAAAAGACCGAGTCGCATAGCTTCCCAGCACATTTCATAGCGGATATTTTCTTCGTCAACACTGCTATAATATCCCTCATTAAATATTAGGTAAATGACCCTTAATACATTATCAAGCCTCGATATATATTGATCTGATGTAAGATTCGTTTCAATTCGATCACGTTCTTTGATTACTTTTTTAGCTCTATAGATTTTTTTATTAATTGTTTCTTTGTTTGACAAAAGTGCTCTAGCAATCTCTTCAATACTAAAACCACATAAAATTCTTAAAGCAAGACAAAGTTGAGATTCTCTATTGAGGTCAGGATCACAAAGCACAAATATCATCCGAAGCTGACTATCTTCAATTATTTTATCAGTAATTTCTATGAAATTAAATTGATGATTTTTTGCTCTTATTTCAGGAGTGATTTTTTCATCATAGATTTTTTTTCTTCTATAATGTTCGTTCAATAGATTCTGAGCTACTTTCCGGAGCCAGGCTTTTGGAAATTTGGGAATACCTTTATGAGACCATGATTTCATGGCTTTAAGAAAAGTTTCCGAGACAATATCTTCTGCTAATTGTAGGTCAGTTAATCCATAATAATTGCTGAGTACAGCTATCAAGTTGCTGTACTCAGACTTAAATATTTCGGATAGTTGTTCGTCATCCATGTAGCTATCATCCTAGGTATGCAGATTACATTTCGTCAAAAACCATAATGTCTCTGACTTCTACTTTACCACCGCTACTTAATGCAGGACAACCCTTACTAAGTTGGATAGCTTCTTCAATAGAATCAGCCGAGACAATCATAAAACCACCTACAATTTCTTTAACTTCTGCATAGGGCCCATCTGTAATAGAACCATCAGTGTGCATGGTTTTTCCTTCAAAGCCCAAAGCTTCTCCCGGATTTTTGAGTTTGCCTTGTGCTTCAATTCCTCCCATCCACTCTTGCCAGGCTTTAATTTCATTTTGTATTTGTTCAGGAGTAGGGTTAAAATCAGGATTTGGTTCACTGTGGAACAACATCATAAAATTTTTCATGTCTTTTACTTTTAATGAATTATTAATAAACGTTTATATTCTTAATGATTGAAAATTTAGAAATTGGACAAAAGTGCTCAATAAAGTTTCACATGAACTTCAAAAGCTGGACGGAGTTCTAAAAAATTGATAATTCATTAACGTTTATTTTTTATAGTGACGCACAACAATTGGATAGCATCATTGATGCTATCCTACTTATAGAAACTAAGATAGCAAATCCTGTACAATCGTTCCCAAACCTAAATCGATCACCTATACCTCCTATATGCGAGGTATTCTATCCACAAATCTCCCAATTCATATTAATTCCTTTATCGCGATATTTCACAATTCAATTTTATGGTTATTGGCTATCTTTGCACCATTCATGATACATATCACCGTACCGTCCGATAAAAAAATATACTTTGCCAGCGATAATCATTTGGGAGCACCTACGCAAACCCAAAGTTTCCCCCGCGAAAAAAAATTTGTTGCCTGGTTAGAAACTGTTAAAACAGATGCCGCTGCTATTTTTCTTTTGGGTGATTTGTTTGATTTTTGGTTTGAGTACAAAACCGTAGTTCCCAAAGGTTTTACCCGAACCTTGGGGAAATTGGCGGAACTTACCGATGCTGGAATTCCCATATATTATTTCGTGGGGAACCACGATTTATGGATGAATGGTTACTTTGAAGAAGAACTGAACATACCTGTATACCACAAACCACAACTATTTCAACTAAATGACACGATAGTCCTCATGGGGCACGGCGATGGATTAGGCCCTGGAGATAAGGGGTTTAAACGCATGAAAAAGGTGTTTGTACACCCGCTGTCCAAATGGTTGTTTAAATGGTTGCACCCCGATTTAGGGGTTCGTTTAGGGCAATACCTTTCCGTAAAAAATAAATTGATTTCCGGAGATGAAGATATTATCTTTAAAGGAGCAGAAAATGAATGGTTGGTGCAATATTGTAAACGTAAGCTTTCGCAGCAGCATTACGACTATTTTATTTTTGGACATAGACATTTACCCCTAACTATAGCTTTGGAAAATAATGCAACATATATTAATTTGGGAGATTGGATCGGGCATTATACCTATGCAATATTTGATGGAACAACAATTAAATTGAACACTTTTGAAACTACCCTTTAAATTCCGTTTTCGAAAACGCTATATCGTCCTAGTCATTGTTTGTATGCCTGTTATTCTTTTGAATTCTTGTCTTAAATCCAGAACATCCGATAAAAAAACACTTAAAGAATTTGAAGAAGCCGGTGTAGCTGTAACAATCGATTATTTTCAAACCTCCTCGCACGCCGAAAAAGTGCGCGTCGTGACTACAGGAATGGAAAAAGATACTACAGTCCTTTTTATTCATGGAGCTCCTGGTTCTAGCGATGCCTTTTATTCGTATTTGAAAGACTCTGTACTTTTAGAACGGGCAAAACTCATCAGTATTGATCGTCCAGGTTATGGGTATTCCGATTTTGGAAAATCCTTAACTTCTATAGAAGCCCAAGCACAGGTGGTACGGGAAATATGTGATGCCTACAATCTCAAAAACATTATTTTGGTAGGACATTCCTTCGGAGGGCCAATTGCGGCCTATGTCCCTACGATAAGTGATAAAATAGACGGGGTAGTGATGCTAGCGCCTGCGATTGACCCGGATAACGAAAAGATTTTTTGGATCGCCAATTTTGCACGTTGGAAGATTACAAAATGGATGGTGCCTCGAAGTTTGGCAGTGGCTGGAGATGAGAAGTTCTCACATTCCGAAGAGCTGCGTAAAATTCGCGATGCCTGGGGTGACGTTAAAATTCCAGTAGTACATATTCACGGTGAAAAAGATGCCATTGTACCTTACGCAAACCTCGCTTTTGCAACAAAAGAGTTCGACGATACCTATTATCGCAGTATTTCCTTACCCGAAGAGAATCATTTTATTCCTTGGACGCAAAAACCCCTGGTTTTAGAGGAAATCTTAGGGCTTCTTAATACGAAGTAGTTACTTAATATCTTTGAGTTTCAATTGTAGTTCTACCCTTCCGTTCCAGTGGTTTTCGTCGAGCGTATAAGCTGCTTTAAACACTTGTTGGTTTGCAATTGCAGGAAGTTTAACGCCCAAATTAAATCCAATGGCTTGGAGTACAGATCCGTTGTTTCGTCGAATTCCTAGTTTCAAGTGCTTTCCATCTCCTCCTACCGCCTTCCCATAGCCACTATCTCGCAAGGTTTCGGTCATAAAAACAGGCGTCATATTCCCTGGACCAAAGGGTCCAAATTGCCTTAAAATTCGTAGTAGTTTTGGTGTAATGTGTTCCAGTTCTATTTGCGTATCTACTGTAATTTCAGGTGTAAGCAGTTTCGGATCTATAGTTGCTGCAACTACTTCTTCAAACTTCTTTTTAAACCGTTCGTAATTTTCCTCCAAAAGTGTAAGACCTGCAGCATATTTATGTCCCCCAAACTGTGCTATATATTCGGAGCAGGCTTCCAAAGCTTTATACACATCAAAACCTTTGACCGATCGCGCAGAAGCTGCCAAAACATCTCCACTTTTGGTAAATACTAAAGTAGGTCGGTAGTAGGTTTCGATAAGCCTAGAGGCCACAATACCAATTACCCCTTTATGCCATTTTTCATGATATACAACGGTAGTGAGGCGATTTTCTTCGGTATTTGCCGCGATCTGTGCCAAGGCTTCTTTGGTGATCTCCCGATCCAAAGTTCTTCGATCTCCATTGTAGGTTTCGATCTCTGTTGCAAAAATCCGCGCTTGTTCAAGCTCTTTTACTACCAATAAGTTCACCGCATGCTGCCCGTGTTTCATTCTTCCCGCAGCATTAATACGGGGGGCAATCATAAAAACAACATCAGAAATCGTTAACTTTTCCTTTTTAAGTTGTTCCATAATAGCTTGAAATCCAATGCGAGGCTGCTCATTAATAACCTTTAAGCCATAGTATGTAAGCACCCTGTTTTCTCCCGTTATCGGAACAATATCTGCGCCAATAGCGGTGGCTACCAAATCCAAATACGGTATTAAAGTGGTCACTCCCTCGCCTCGCTTAGTTGCCAAAGCCTGAATGAGTTTAAAGCCTACCCCGCAACCACAGAGTTCGTCATATGGATAGCTGCAATCCTCACGTTTTGGATCTAAAATGGCCACAGCCTTTGGCAATTGTACCCCCGGCCTATGATGATCACAAATCACAAAATCAATATGCTTAGTACTGGCATAGGCCACCTGATCTATGGCTTTAACACCGCAATCCAAAGCAACAATTAAAGAAAAATCATTATCCGCTGCAAAATCGATTCCTTGTAACGATACCCCATAACCTTCGGTATACCGATCGGGAATATAGGTGGCTACATTGGGATAGTACGACAATAGATAGGAAGACAATAAGGCTACAGCCGTGGTTCCGTCCACATCATAATCGCCATACACCAAAATATTTTCATTCGCTAGTATGGCTTTTTCAATTCGTGCTACGGCCAGATCCATATCTTTCATTAAAAATGGATCGTGCAGATGGCTTAGTTCTGGTCTAAAAAAGAGCTTTGCTTCCTCATAACTATTTATCCCGCGTTGCAAGAGCAATGCCGCAACTAATGGTTCAACCTTAAGGGCTTCGGAAAGCTCCGATATCTTAGTTTGCTCAGGTTTTGGTTTTAAGGTCCAACGCATGTATAGTGCCGCTAAAGTAGCAAGTTTCTAAATTTAAAGTTCCATTTTAAACCGCCTCAACCACAAATAAGTGGGTTCTTATTTGGAGTGAAAAAGAACTTTAATCTCTAATGTAGCAAATTTTCTAAACATCTCCATAACCCCACAATATTTTTCAATGGAAAGATCCACAGCGCGTTGTAATTTAGCCTCCACTAAATTCGACCCATAAAAGTGATATTCTAAGGTAACGGCATCGTAGTATTTAGGGTGCTCATCTGTGAGGTTCGCTATCGTTTCAATATGAAAATCATCTACCTCTAATTTCATTTTCTGAATTAGAGAGGCCACGTCCAGCCCTGAACAACCAGCTAAAGAAGATAACATTAAGGCTTTGGGACGCATTCCGTTGCCTTCTCCTCCATTTTCAGGTCCTGCATCGATGCGAAAACTTTGTCCAGAAGGGTTATTGCTTTCAAAGGCCATTTGGCCCAACCATTTCGTACTAATATGATTTGTCATAACAGCTTTTTTTCGTTTCTTGTAAGCTTCAAAAATACGATAAAAAGATAGCAATATGGCATTAGTACAACCCTTAGATCCAGATCATGATAAAGAAACTAAAGAACTGGCAGCGTTCTTTAATGAAACCCTTGGGTTTTGTCCAAATTCTGTATTAACCATGCAGCACCGTCCTGCAATATCCAAGGCATTTATCAATCTCAACAAAGCTGTAATGGCAAATGAAGGCAGGGTTACTTCTGCCTTAAAACGCATGATTGCTTGGGTAAGTAGTAATGCAACAGGGTGTCGTTATTGTCAGGCGCATGCTATTCGTGCTGCAGAGCGCTATGGTGCAGAGCAAGAGCAATTGGATAATATTTGGGAATATCGCACACATCCCGCTTTTTCGGAAGCAGAACGGGCGGCATTGGATTTTTCTTTGGTGGCTTCGCAAGTACCAAATGCTGTAGATGCCGATATAAAAGCGCGTTTGTATGCGCATTGGAATGAAGGTGAAATTGTGGAAATGTTGGGGGTGATTTCGCTCTTTGGGTATCTCAATCGTTGGAACGACTCTATGGGTACTTCTATTGAAGATGGTGCCGTAGAAAGTGGCGATCAGTATTTAGGAAAGCACGGTTGGGAGAAAGGAAAACACAGTGGAGAAGTGTATTAAGATATGTACGTAATATGATTCGAATATTTATAGTTAGCTGTTTCCTTCTTTGTACCTCAATCATCTTAGCCCAAAGTGAAGAGCAAAAGGCCATGGCCAAGCTTTCCTTTATGATTGGAGATTGGAAAGGTTCGGGTTCTGGTTTGCCAAAAACAAACAATGCACCCTATGACGTTTTAACCAAAGTGCGTTACGATTTGGATGGAAAACTTTTGGTGCTTAAGCATCGATCTGCGCGAAAAGCAGTTCCTGTTTTAAGTTTGCATACGCTTATTTACTATAATAAAAAAGATCAACATTACTATTACAATGCTTATCGCGAAACAGGGGCAAGACCTTTTAAATGTAGTGTTGAAAACCAACAATTGCTTTGTGAAATTAATGGCAACTATAGGCTCACCTTTCAACGCACTTCGGACGGAGCATTTAATGAATTTGGTGAACAACTGGTAAACGGTAAGTGGGTAAAGAATTTTGAAGATTTACTTTTCCCTACTTCTGAAATTACCTTCTAAATAAATACGCGGCAACTGCCTCACAACTCATGCTCGATCGTAATATCATAATCAAAGGCGATGCCACCGGTTTCGGTTCGATCGAAAGCAAAAACAGAGGTTCCATTTTCTGTGGCGTCTACATTTACCTCCACCTCAGCGCCACCATCACCAATACCTGAGGCGTTAAAGAAGATCATAAAACCATCCATAACACGTATGGTTCGTGTCCACTCATTGCTCGTTAGGGTTTCTGTGATACGTTCTCCGTTGGCATTGTTATAACTTACGGTTTGATCGGTAACGCTTGAATTTCTGAGATTTACAGTCATTACCACATTAATTTCTCCTGTTCCGGGGGGTTCTGGATTGGCGTTTGTATCTTCAATTTCAGTACAAGCATGAAATACAACACAACACCATAGAAATAGCGCAGTTTTTTTAAGAATAGTTTTCATTTTTTCATGATTTAGGGTTACACAACATTGCCGCTGCCCCACAAGCAATCATAAAATTTAATACCAGTATGCTCTTTTCAAACGCGGGATGCGCTTATTTTAGTTTACCCTATACTGTTAAAATCGATGTATGACCTTTTTGAAGTTCGAAAAAGGCTTATAATTTAAGTGTTTTTGCCACTTTCTCCTGTAATTCCGGTATTACATCACGCTCAAACCACGGGTTCTTTGTTAACCAAAATCGATTTCTTGGAGATGGGTGTGGTAAAGGAAAATTAGTAGGTTGGTAACTTTTATAATTTTTTACCGTTTCCGTCAGGGTTTTTTTGGCTTCTTTCTTTAAGTAATAACCTTGCGCATACATTCCGATCAATATAATAAGTTCCAGATTCGGAAGGCTATGCATTAGACGTTCGTGCCATAGCGGTGCACATTCCGGTCGTGGAGGTAAATCTCCAGATTTTCCTTTTCCAGGATAACAAAAACCCATTGGAACTAAAGCGATTTGTTTTTCATCATAAAACACTTCATCACTTACATTTAGCCATTTCCGCAATTGTCTTCCACTCGGGTCATCCCATGGGACCCCCGTAGCATGTACTTTAGTACCTGGCGCCTGACCAATAATTACAATTCTTGCGTCTGGGTGTGCCGCAACAATAGGTCTTGGTCCTAATACTAAATGCTCCTTACATACGGCGCAAGCCCGTATTTCTTTTAATAATCCATCCATAAAATTGCTGCTAAGATAAAACGAAGTCGAAAAAAGTCCTAGGACATATTTCTTGGTCTACATTAATCTTTTTACCAGTTAAAATTAGCATTTTAAAAAACGCTATGCCTTAGGCATCTATCCTTATTTTTTACCTGCCACTACAACTACTAACTCTCCCTTTGGCGGGTTAGCTTTGTAATGTTCCAAAACTTCGGTTAAAGTTCCCCTTACATTTTCCTCATACATTTTTGTCAACTCCCGCGCCACAGAAATTTTCCGATCCGCGCCAAAATAAGTTGCAAAGTGCGTCAAGGTTTTAAGCAGTTTATGAGGAGATTCATAAAAAATCATGGTTCTATTTTCTTCTGCAAGCAACTTTAAACGGGTTTGTCTTCCCTTTTTTACTGGCAAAAATCCTTCAAACACAAAACGATCGTTTGGAAGCCCGCTATTTACCAAAGCGGGAACAAAGGCGGTAGCTCCAGGCAAACATTCTACCGTTATTCCGGCAGTTACACATGCTCTTGTCAACAAAAAACCTGGGTCGGATATTGCAGGAGTTCCGGCATCTGAAATCAGCGCTATCTCGGTTCCTGCTTGTAAACGTTTTATCAGCACATCTATCACCTTATGCTCGTTGTGCATATGATGACTCTGCATGGGGGTTTGTATCTCAAAATGTTTTAGAAGTTTTCCGCTGGTTCGCGTATCCTCAGCTAAAATTAAATCTACCTCCTTCAGAATAGTGATCGCTCTAAACGTAATATCTCCCAAATTCCCAATAGGTGTTGGAACTATAAAAAGTTTTCCCATTGCATTAATTTAAGCTCGGGCTTCTTTACTCAAGAAATAGGATACTAGAACAAAAATTACGGCCATTCCCGACATTTCATACCCAGCACCATCGGTCATATAATGGGCAAAAAAGGCGAGAAGCGTGTTAAAAAAGAACCCCGCATACGCCCATTCTTTTAGCCATTTCGAGAAATTACCCCAAATAGCGATCAAGCCTAATATTTTAGCAACTGCCAAAGGATATATAATATAGGTAGGATAATTAAAATGTTCGAAGAAACCGGCAATTGCGGTATGATTGAAGAAATAATTGTATACCGAAAAGCACATGACTGCCGTCAATAATCCGGTAGTAACCCAGTAAAGTATTTTTTTGATATCCATAGATATAGTTGGTTATGTTGTACCAAATAAAGGTACTAAAAAATAAAGGCTAGTATTTTTGGATAAACCAAAAAAAATCCTTCATACCGAAGGATTTTTAATACGTGTTTTTATAAGTTAAGAAAACTTGCGTTCGATCAGTGCCATAAATCGTGTTTCATACTCCTCTTTTCCTTGCCATTGATCGTAATCTGGTTTTACCATATTGGTAATAAAAGCAACACTTCTTTCATGAGAATCAATCGTATTTAGCTGTGAAATTACGCGGTTAAAATCTTCTGCACTATCATTAAAAAGATGTTTTACAAAGGCCAAACGATCATTTAAGTCAACCTTTATGTCCTTTTGAAGCTTATCATTTAACGACTGCGGTTTGGTAGGACTATTTTCATTCTCATTTGCGGGCATAAACAACTCCTTATCATTTTTCATAAGATCAGGTTGTGCCATGAAGTCCTCGAAAACTTGATTTAATTTTGGGTCTTGCGGCATTTCCGAAATCATATCCTTTATGGTGTCCATTCCCGGAGTAATAATATCTTCGGTATGAGGGTTTGTTTCGGGAACAGAAGTATTAGCGTTCATTACTGCATTTGCCATTTTTTCAAATTTTGTAGCAATTACGTTTTTTGAAACATCAACTTCTACATCCTTTAACTTCTCATCTATAAACTTTAGAACAGCTAATTTTTCGTATAAATCCTTAGCTTTTTCGTATAACTCTGAAATTTCATCAGACTCTCTAGAGGTAATAATATCTGTAGATAAACGAATCAATTCCTCTCTTAACTTTCTTTTCATTGTCTTTAATCCTTGAATTATTGATTGCGGAGTGCTTTATACAAATGCGCCCCATTTCTGATTGATACTCTAATATAGCTTTTTGAAACGGTAAGTACCTTAGTTTTTTATACTTTTATGCTTTACTTAACTATAACAACGAAAAACACCTTATTTTCGTCTAAAATTACAAAATGTTTCTCGAAAATACCGTTAACCATAAAGAACAATTCGGCTGGATAGAAGTTATCTGTGGATCGATGTTCTCGGGCAAAACAGAGGAGCTTATACGTAGATTGAAACGTGCAAAATTTGCACAACAAAAGGTAGAGATTTTTAAGCCTCAAGTTGATACCCGCTATCAAGAGGAAATGGTAGTCTCCCACGATGCCAATGAGATACGATCTACCCCTGTTCCAGCTGCAGCAAATATTCGTCTTTTAGCAGACGATTGCCAGGTTGTTGGTATTGATGAAGCTCAGTTTTTTGATGACGAAATCGTTACAGTTTGTAATGATTTGGCAAATAAAGGTATTCGCGTGGTCGTAGCTGGTTTAGATATGGATTTTAAAGGAAATCCTTTTGGACCGATGCCAGCGCTAATGGCAACCGCAGAATATGTTACAAAAGTACACGCTATCTGTACTACAACTGGAAATCTAGCACATTATAGTTTTAGAAAATCCGATGACGATCAACTCGTATTATTAGGAGAGGTGGAAGAATATGAACCCCTGAGCAGAGCGGCTTACTACAAGGCAATGCTAAAGGAAAAAGTAGGGCAAATGGATGTAGATGTAGAAGAGCTTTCGCAGCAAAAAAAGAATACGAATGCCTAACACTCCAGCGACCGTTTTAGAAATAAATTTAGACGCTCTTACCCATAATTATACGTATCTAAAATCTAGACTAAAACCCAACACAAAGTTCTTAGGCGTTGTAAAAGCTTTCGCTTATGGAAGTGAGACCGTAACTGTAGCCAGGAAATTGGAAACACTTGGTGTTGATTATTTTGCCGTAGCCTATACCCAGGAGGGGGTTGTTTTAAGAGAAGCTGGTATTGCTACTCCCATTTTGGTATTGCACCCGCAGCCTTCAAATTTTGATACTTTAATTGAACACAGGCTAGAACCAAGCCTTTATGCCCCAAGAATTCTAAAGCTCTTTATTACAGCAGTGATCAAAGCCAAAAAAGAAAATTACCCTGTACATATTAAGTTTAATACGGGTTTAAATCGACTAGGGTTTTGGGAAAATGATGTCGCTTATATCATAAAAAAACTCCAGGAACAACCCTTGCTAAAAGTTGTATCGGTTTTCTCGCATTTAGCTGCCTCGGACGATTTGGCGGAAGTGGAATTTACGGAAATACAAATTGCTAATTTTGAGAAAATTGTTAAAACTATCTCAGACAAATTAGGTTTCGTTCCATTACGACATTTATTAAATACTTCGGGAATTCTGAATTATAGCGAAGCGCAATACGATATGGTTCGAAGTGGCATTGGTCTTTACGGTTATGCCAATGATACTGCAATAGATGCAGCACTTAAACCAGTAGCAACGCTTAAAACTGTAATTTCTCAGATGCACCAAATAGAACCTGGGGAGTCGGTTGGATACAATAGAGGCTATCGTTCTGATGGATATAAGATTACGGCTACTCTTCCTCTAGGTCATGCAGATGGTATTTCCAGACACTATGGAAACGGAAAAGCCAGTGTACTAGTTCAGGGTAAAAAAGCACCCATTATTGGTAATGTTTGTATGGATATGATGATGATTGATGTTACTGGAATAGCATGTAAAGAAGGAGATGAGGTTATTGTTTTCGGTGAAAATCTAACTGCCGAAGATTTTGCTAAAAATGCCAATACCATCTCATATGAATTACTCACGGCAATTTCGCAACGTGTAAAACGCATTACAACAGGTAGTTAGTCTTTTTATTAACGTTTTATTGGGAATTCTTTTTTTTGTTATCTTGCGAAAAGTAATTCACTAACTATTTAAAACACTGAAACATGTTAAAAGAATTTAAGAATTTTATTATGACAGGCAATGTCATAGATTTTGCTGTTGCCGTTATCATGGCTGGCGCTATGGGATTAGTAATCAATGGCTTTGTGGCAGATATCATTATGCCTATTGTGGGTCAATTTGCAGGAGGTATTGATTTTGCTGATTTAAAATACGTTCTTACCGAGGCTTCTGGAACAGAAGGAGAAGCTGGTTATGTTGCTGAGAATGCAATTCGCTGGGGTAAATGGGTAAACAGTATTGTAAACTTAATTATTGTTGGTTTTGTAATGTTCTTAATTGTAAAAGCTTACAATAAAACCAAGACACCTCCAGCACCTCCAGCACCTTCAGGTCCTTCACAGGAAGAATTGCTTGCAGAGATTAGAGATTTGTTAAAGAAATAACCCCATGACTTCGGGATGCTCTATTTCATATAGAGATTACCGCTATTGAATTGGCAAACCCCACCAAAAAGTGGGGTTTTTTGATGATGTATTTTTAAACAATTGTTATTTTTATAACTTTTTGTTATAAAAAATTTATTTCTTCCAAATCACTTGTACCGTTTATGTGCTTAGTCTAAATTTGCCATTGAAAATAAGATTTAAAATGAAAGTAGCAGTTGTAGGAGCCACCGGAATGGTTGGCGGTGTAATGTTAAAAGTTTTAGAAGAACGTAATTTTCCGATTACAGAACTACTTCTGGTAGCTTCTGAACGTTCTATAGGAAAAAAATTATCCTTTAAAGGTGTTGATTACACCTTAATTGGTATGGAGGATGCCGTTGCCGCAAAACCAGATTTGGCCATCTTCTCAGCCGGTGGGAATACCTCTTTAGAATGGGCTCCAAAGTTCGCTGCCGCTGGAACCACAGTGGTGGACAATTCCTCAGCATGGCGTATGGACCCCAGTAAAAAATTAGTTGTCCCCGAGATTAATGCCACAACCCTATCCGCGACGGACAAAATAATTGCCAATCCCAATTGTTCTACCATACAAATGGTTATGGTTCTAGCTCCACTGCATGCAAAATATCGCATGAAACGTGTAGTAGTATCTACCTATCAATCTGTTTCCGGCACCGGAGTTAAAGCGGTTCGCCAGTTGGAAAATGAAATGGCGGGAGTAGAAGGAGAAATGGCGTACCCCTATCCTATAAACAGAAATGCATTACCGCATTGCGATATCTTTATGGATAACGGGTATACTAAAGAAGAAATGAAACTGGCTAAAGAACCGCTAAAAATTTTAGGAGACACCTCCTTCTCAATTACAGCTACAGCAGTACGTATTCCTACAGCTGGAGGTCACTCCGAGGCAGTAAACATTGAATTTGAAAATGATTTCAACCTACAGGAGGTTCGTCAAATACTAAATGAGACTCCAGGGGTTGTAGTTCAGGATAATCCCGATACCAATACCTATCCAATGCCGGTATATGCGCATGATAAAGATGAGGTTTTTGTGGGAAGAATTCGAAGAGACGAGAGCCAGTCGAACACCTTAAACCTATGGATTGTATCTGATAATCTTCGTAAAGGTGCAGCTACCAATGCGGTTCAAATCGGGGAGTATTTAGTTGAAAATGCCCTCGTTTAACCCGCTTCGATCCACATTTCCTTAAATAGTGTTAAAACCTTTAGAACAAATCATGGCTAAAGGTTTTTTTATGGTACTTTTAGCTAGACTAATTGTATGTAAAGATGAAAAAAATCACAACCGTTTTACTATCGGCCATCCTTTTGGGCGCCTGTGAAACTACACCTAAAAAAGAGCAGATCGCCGTGAATTACCCAGTAACTAAAAAAGTAGACACTGTAGATAACTACTTTGGTACAGAAGTTCAAGATCCTTATCGATGGTTAGAAGATGATAGGAGTGCAGAAACTGAAGCTTGGGTAAAGACGCAAAATGAAACCACTTTTGGTTATCTAGAACAGATCCCTTTTCGTTCGGCAATTAAAAACCGTTTGGAAAAGTTATGGAATTACGAAAAAGTAAGTTCTCCTTTTAAAGAAGGAAATCACACTTACTTTTATAAGAATGATGGGTTGCAAAATCAATCCGTTGTGTATCGCAAAAAGGGCGATGAAGAAGCTGAGGTTTTTTTAGATCCCAATTCCTTTTCGGAAGATGGCACAACATCTTTAGCCGGACTTAGCTTTTCTAAAGATGGTTCGCTAGCCGCATACTCCATTTCTGAGGGAGGAAGCGATTGGCGCAAAATAATTATCCTGAATACCGCGGATAAAACCGTTGTGGAAGATACTCTTGTGGATGTGAAGTTCAGTGGTATCTCCTGGAAAGGAAATGACGGTTTTTTCTATTCAAGTTATGATAAACCTAAAGGAAGTGAATTATCAGCAAAAACAGATCAGCACAAATTGTACTATCATAAACTAGGGACTCCTCAGAAAAGTGATGCTATAATTTTTGGGGGAACTCCAGCCGAAAAACACCGGTATGTGGGTGGAGGTGTTACCGAAGATGATCGCTATTTAATTATCTCAGCCTCTGTAGCGACTAATGGTAATAAACTATTTATTAAAGATCTTACCCAACCCAAAGGTAAATTAATTACCATTTTAGATCATACGGATACGAACAGTTATATTATAGAAAATGTAGGTTCTAAACTCTATATTGTTACCGATATGGATGCCTCAAATCAAAAAATTGTTACAGTAGATGCTTCAAATCCTACTCCTGACAATTGGGTTGATTTTATTCCAGAAACAGAACATGTGCTTTCTCCAAATACCGGAGGTGGATATTTCTTTGCAGAATATATGGTGGATGCAATCTCTAAAGTAATGCAGTACGATTACGATGGAAAACTTATTCGAGAAATTGAACTTCCTGGCGTGGGAAGTGCTGGTGGTTTTGGTGGAAAAAAAGAAGATGTCGAATTTTACTATTCTTTCACCAATTACAATACCCCCAGATCCTCCTATAAATACAATGTAAATACCGGTGAATCTGTAACCTACTGGAGCCCAGAAATTGACTTTAATCCTGAAGATTATATCTCTAATCAAGTATTCTATACTTCTAAAGATGGCACTAAGGTCCCTATGATTATTACACACAAAAAAGGGGTAGAAATGAATGGAGAAAACCCAACTATATTATACGGTTATGGAGGGTTTAATATATCGCTTACTCCATCCTTTAGTGTAGTAAATGCAGTGTGGATGGAACAAGGAGGTATTTATGCGGTTCCTAACCTAAGAGGTGGTGGAGAATATGGTAAAAAATGGCACGATGCGGGGACTAAATTACAGAAGCAAAATGTTTTTGATGATTTTATTGCCGCTGCAGAATACCTTATCGAAAACAACTATACCTCATCTGATTATTTAGCCATTCGTGGTGGTTCTAATGGGGGTTTACTCGTAGGTGCTACCATGACGCAACGTCCAGATCTTATGAAAGTAGCGCTTCCGGCAGTTGGTGTTATGGACATGCTCCGTTATCATACGTTTACCGCGGGTGCAGGTTGGGCTTATGATTATGGAACTTCTGAAGAGAGTAAGGAAATGTTTGAATATATTAAAGGGTATTCCCCAGTACACAATGTGAATGCCGGAACTGCTTACCCTGCCACTCTGGTTACTACCGGAGATCATGATGATCGTGTAGTTCCTGCACATAGCTTTAAGTTTGCGGCAGAATTACAGGAAAAACAACAAGGCGAAAACCCAGCACTGATCCGTATCGAAACCAATGCAGGTCATGGTGCAGGGACTCCAATTAGTAAAACTATAGAACAATATGCAGATATTTTTGGGTTTACGTTGTATAATATGGGCTTTGAAGATCTTCCAAACAAGGCAGTACTTAAGGAGTTCAAAGATTAAAAAATAATTATTTCAAAAAATCCGTTTCTGAAAAGGAAGCGGATTTTTTGTTTTCATCAATCAAAAATCGCTCAAATACCGTTTAATGCTACTTGTAAAAAACGTCTCCTTTAACTATCACCAAAAAACAATATTAAAGGATATTAGTTTTACCGCAGATCATGGCGAACACCTTTCCGTAATAGGAGAAAGTGGGAGTGGCAAGAGTACCCTTCTCAAAATTATTTATGGTCTATTAGCAGTCGAAAAAGGTTCGGTTTATTGGAACGGAAATCGTTTGTTGGGCCCTAATTATCAATTGGTGCCAGGGGAGCGATTTATAAAATATCTCTCCCAAGATTTTGATCTGATGCCCTATCTAACGGTTTCGGAAAACGTGAGTCAATATTTATCCGTTTTTGATCCTGAAGCTTTGCAAAAAAGAACTTTAGAGTTGCTCTCTATGATTGAGATGCTTGATTTTGCAGATACAAAAGTGCAAATGCTTAGTGGCGGTCAACAACAGCGTGTGGCCTTGGCTCGCGTATTAGCACAGGAACCTGAACTCTTGCTTTTAGATGAGCCTTTCAGTCATATCGATAATTTTAGAAAAACAGGTTTGCGCAGGAATCTCTTTACTTATTTAAAAAGAAAAAAAATTGCATGTATTGTAGCAAGTCATGACACCAATGATGTTTTGCCTTATGCTGATAAAATAATTGTACTTAAAGATCATCAAATACTTGCTCAAGGCAGTCCAGAAAACCTATACCGTCACCCAAAATATCGCTATGTAGCTTCCCTTTTTGGAGAAGTAAATGAACTCCCTATCCCTATCTTAAAATCATACGCTGCCATTGAGAAAACCATTTTAGTATATCCCCATGAATTTCAAATTTCCGAAAAATCCGGATTAAAAGTTGTCGTTAAAAAAACCTATTTCAAAGGAGCTATGTATCGGGTTGAAGCAGAATTAAACGCAGATCATATCATTTTTTTTGATTCTAAAATTCCCCTTAAAAAAGGAAGCGTTGTTTACGTAAATGTTTCTATTGATACCATTAACCTTCGGCTTTCAGAAAACTAATAACGTGTCTTTTTCGTTAACTTTGTTCGAAATTTAGTAGTACTACCGGTGAATCAGGATGTAATATTTAGAGAATTACTATTTAAAGCGGTGCGCAGCAGTGGTGCTGGAGGGCAGCATGTGAATAAGGTTGCCACCAGAGTTGAATTGTCTTTCGATATTTTAAACTCCGAAGGGCTGTCTGACACAGAAAAAGAACGTCTTGTAGAAAAGCTAGAAAACCGACTGACCAAAGATCACATTCTTTTATTGCAAGGAGATACCACTCGGAGTCAACATAGAAATAAGGAAATTGTAATCACTCGATTTTTTAAATTACTAACCGATAGTCTTAAGGTTTCTAAAAAGAGAAAACCGACAAAACCTTCAAAAAGTGCAATTGAGAAACGGTTGCAAAACAAACAAAAAAACGCGTCAAAAAAGGAGTCTAGGAAAAAGCCAAATTTAGATTAATAAGTACTAAGTAAAGAGTACAGAGGCAAAAAAAACAGCTATAGCTGCCGTTGTTCCCAGAACAAAGGTTCCTACACTAAATAAACGATATGCTGTTTTTACATTCATTCCACTCATTTGCGTAACTACCCAGAAAAAGCTATCATTGGCATGAGATACCACTGCAGACCCTGCTCCAATAGCCACAACAACCAGTGCCTTTTCAATCCCTGTATCAAACCCTAAAGATGGCATCATAGGCGTTAGAATCGATGCTGCCGTAATTAAGGCTACTGTAGAAGAGCCCTGAGCAGATTTAAGTGCAGCCGCTAATAAAAAAGGCAAGAAAATCCCCATATCATAGGTTGTTAAGGTCTCTCCCAATACTTCAGCAATTCCTGAATTCTGAAGTATCCTTCCAAAAATTCCACCTGCTCCAGTAATCAACAATATCGAAGCGGCATCTTTAATTGCTTTTCCTACCCAACCTGAAGACGACCACATTTTATACGCTAATTTTTTAGGGAGTAAAAGACATAAAAAAACTCCAATAAGTAATGCCATTACCGGTTCTCCAAGAAAGCCAATGAGTTCAATAATAGCTCCTCTGTTTTGACCATCAGTATTTACTATAGATTTTAATACAATCAAGGCTATGGGAACCAAAATGGGAATTGAAGATTTCATTGCACTTGGTGCTTGTCCGTTATCTTTTGGTAGTTCTGCTGTCTTTGTATTAAGCTCTGGGTCTATATAGGTTTTTGCAGCATATTTATTTGCAAAAAGTAATGCGCCTGAAAGTGCTATAATACTTATCGGAAAACCAAAAGCAATCACCAATCCCAGATTTGCACCTAAAATGCCTGCTGCTGCAATTGGTCCGGGAGTAGGTGGCACCATGGTGTGTGATGCCAACAAGCCAACTCCTAGTGCTGTTGCGGATCCAGCTATGGATAATTTCGCTTTCTTGGAGAGCCCTTTATTTAATGGATGTAGTAAAAGAAAACCACTATCTGCAAAAACAGGAATGGACACGATATAACCAATAATACCCATGGCCGTTGGAATGCGTTTATGCCCTATTATTTTTAGTACGCTTTCAGCAATAGCCATTGCTCCTCCAGTATTTTCTAAAAAAGCACCTATAATCACTCCTAAAACTATAATCAACCCAATTTTGCCCAAAGTTGTGCCGAAACCTTCATTTATGGCACTTATTACTTCGGTGTAGGCCATGCCTACAGCTAATCCATAAGCGATTGCAATAACAAAAAGGGCAATAAATGGGTGTATTTTTAACTTTGTAGTAAAAATAACAATCAGAAGAACGGCTACTACCAATAATAGGATTTCCATAATGTTATACCTCTTTGTTGCTTATAATGCTGCGGTTAATGCTTTGTGCTATTCTATCCCTAAAATTGTTGATGTTTCTCCATTTAAGATTAACTGATCTCCATCTTTTTTACCCAACAATAACTGTCCTATGGGTGTACGTAGCGAAACACAAAACACTTTTACATTCCCAAGTTCATAAACTCCCGCTGAAATGGCAAGGTAGTAACTCCCTCTGGTAGTATGCACCAAACTCCCCAAATGCACAATCGCATGTGTTGCATCCATTTTTATCTTATGTAAAACTGTCTTCATTTGTGTAATTAGAGCAAATTGCTGCCCCAACTTCTCCCGCTCCAATTGTAACATGGCTCGTCCTGTTTCATGTTTATCTCCTGCGCTGCTTTTAGTTTCACTTTGCAATCCCTCCTGAAGAATTTCTATCTGCCTTTGAATGCGTTCGCCCCTAGCATCAGCATAGGCTTTGCAATATAAAAAGAGCTCTTTTTTTAATTGTAATGCATTCATTGTCCGGTGAATACGTTAGTTAAAAATTAATGTGAATGTAGTTTCTTTATTCATCTCGGAGTGTACTATTAAGTTTCCTCCGTGCAATCTTAAAATTTGTTTAGACAAACTCAATCCAATTCCAGTGCCCGAGCTTTTTGTGGTAAAAAAAGGCACAAAAATCTGATCGATTAACTCCTGAGATATTCCAGGGCCATTATCCCAAACTTCAATATATTTTTTTCCGTCCTTACTTACTCCAGCATTGAGCTTAATGGCTCCTCCCTTCTGTGTGCCCACAGATTGAAGTGCATTTTTACTGAGGTTAAGTAGCACCTGCGCAATCTGTTTTTCATCAACATAAACCTCAAGATTCTCATGAGATACGGAAATTTCAAAAGAGATATTGTCAAACTTTTCATTTTGTGTCATCAATACTTTTACTCGACTCAAAATTTTATCAGCTAAGACAATTTTACGGTCAGGAGCAGGTACGCTTAAAAAACTACGATAAGATTGTACAAAACTTATTAGATCGTTTCCTTGTTCCTGTATTACTTCCATTCCCTTCGCAGCATTTACAATATGTTCTTGAGGAAGTTCTTCAATAGGAATCAGTTGATCTTCCTTTTTAAAGTATTTTAAAATAGATTCTGATATTGAAGTGATGGGGGCCACTGTATTCATAATCTCATGGGTTAAAACACGGATTAATCGTACCCAGGAATCCGTTTCTTTTTCATCCAATTCTTTATGGATATCCTGAACAACTACTAGTAATAATGCCTGTTTATCAATGGTAATCGCAGTCGATTTTAAGGCTAATTGTATTTTATCTCTTTCATTGGTAAGTTCAATCAATTTCTGATCGAATGGTTTTAGGTTCTTAAAAATCTCATATAGCTTATCATCGATCTGCGACAATTGCTTGATGTGGTTTAAAGGCCTATGATTGAACAGTTTTTCAACGGTAGGGTTGGCAAATAAGATATGTCCCTTATCATTAAAAGTAAGTATTCCGATATTGGCTTGCTTCAATATTTCCTGATAATACTGTTCTTGCGTTTGCAGTTTTAAATGTACCTCTTGAATCAAGCCGTTTACACGATTAAGACTTTGATTGAGTTGTTTGAACGATTTTATAGAGACACGTTCGGGAAAACGTAAGGTAAAATCTTCATTACGTATAGCATTAAAAAAATATGCGATCTTTCTATTGGTGCTATTAATATAGGTTATCAATAAATATACTTGCAGAAGAAACAAACATATCGCTAGAATAAAAGCTAGGTACAAGTTTTCAACGAAGGCAAATGCCATTCCGATTGCAGTAAGTGCAATAAGTGTGACTCTAAAAATAAGCTGAACATAAAAGTCTCTGCTAGCCATTGATTCCTTTTTTCTTAAGCTTATTGTATAAGGTTTGTCTGGAAATTCCCAATTCATTTGCAGCGGCACTATAATTGCCGTCGTGCTTATTGAGTGCGTTGGAGATCATTCGTTGTTCCATTTCATCTAGTGTTGCTGGGCCCGTTTCAAAAGTATGTCCGACCTTAGAGCTCAATAAAAAATCTGTTGGTTTTAGCACATTTCCCTCCGTAAGGATTACAGTACGTTCTATAGTATGCTGCAGTTCGCGAACATTTCCAGGCCAGGAATGTTTCATTAACTTTTCCTGAGCTGCTTGATTAATACGTAAACTTTTTTTATCGTATTTAGCCGCAAATTTTTTCAGATAAAAGTCCGCCAGTACTAAAATATCATCATCTCTTTCTCTTAATGAAGGTACCTCAACATGAATAGTATTAATACGATACAATAAATCTTCCCGAAATAAACCATCACTTACCATCTGCTCTAAATTACAATTTGTAGCACAGATTAACCGAAGATCTACGGGTATAGGTTTGTTCGATCCGACACGAACTACCACCCGGTTTTGAATTACCGACAATAATTTTGCCTGAGTCTGGAGGGAGAGATTCCCTATTTCATCTAGAAATAAAGTGCCGTTATTGGCGGCTTCAAATTTTCCTGCACGATCTTCCTTAGCATCGGTAAACGATCCTTTTAAATGACCAAACAATTCACTTTCAAATAAGTTTTCGGAAATAGACCCCATATCGACGCCTATAAACACTTCATCCCGCCGTTTGGATGTGCGGTGTAATTCTCTAGCTATGAGCTCTTTTCCTGTTCCATTTTCACCAGTAATTAAAACATTAACATCGGTTTTTGCCACTTTACGGGTTAAATTTAACACCGCGGTTAGTGCCTTTGAGTTTCCTATGATGTAATTTTTATCCTGATTAATATGTTGTTTTAAATTACTTTCCTGTTGCTTTAATTGATGTATTTCTTTCTGAGATTTCCGCAAGAGGTAAGCGGATTTGGCTGTTGCTAATAACTTCTCATTATTCCAGGGTTTTAAAATAAAATCGGTTGCGCCTTCTTTCAGTGCCCTAACGGCTAAATCTACCGCACCATAGGCAGTCATCATGATGACAGAGGTATCTGGAGCGCGTTTCTTAATTTCGCGTAACCAAAATAAACCTTCATTTCCTGTGTTCACTCCTGCCGAAAAATTCATGTCTAGAAGTACAATATCAAAATCTTCCAAATTTTTAAAAGAAGAAATTTGATTGGGATTAGATACTGTTTCTATGGTTTTGTACTCGAATTGCAATAAAATTTCCAAAGCGCTAAGTACACTTTTATTGTCATCAACTACTAAGACTTTTCCATTAATCATTTTAGTATTAAAAAAATGTTCTTTCTAAAACTACAAATTGTTATTCGATTTTTTTTTGAGGTGTAAAAATATTTGACACCTTTTGTATAACTATTTTACAATCAAAAAAAAATATTGGCATCGAAAAACTGTAAGTAATTGATTGTCAGGTATTTGTTTTTTTGGCACGAGCTTCGCCTATATATTAGCGTGATTGTTAGAATCCAACTAAAATGAAATACCAAAACCCAAGGTTTTATACAAAAATGAGTACGATTAAAAAGTTTATCTGTTTACTGATATTGCTATGCATTCATCCAATACTAGCACAAAATATTTGGACCTTAGATGATTGTGTAGCTTATGCATTAGAACATAATTTACAACTAAAGGGGCTTCAATATACAGAAGCTTCAGGGAAAGAAACCTATCGTCAGTCTATTCGTAACCTTCTTCCAAGTGTTTCGGGTTTCTCTAACTATAATATTCGTTTTGGTAGATCTGTAGATCCAAACGATAATTCAATCGTAAACACCGATTTTTTCTCCAATAACTATTCTATCGAATCTTCTTTGGATCTCTTTCAAGGGTTCCAAAAAATTAATACTATTAAGGCTTCAAAACTTATTTACCGCGCAACGAAGGAGGAAAAACTTCATGAGAAGTACCTTTTAGCATTTCGAGTAATGACTGCTTTTTATGATATTCAATTCTCCGAAGGTTTATTTGAAATTGCTAAAGAACAGGAAAGTGTATCACGATCCAATTATGATTTGGTAAAAAAACAAATCGAACTGGGATTAAAGGCTGGAGCAGATTTATATGAAGCAGAATCGGCCTGGTTAACAGATCAATTAAATCTAACGCAAAGTAAAAACACCTTAGAAGCTGCAAAACTCAGATTAATTCAGGAAATGAATCTTGAAAATACGAGTACCATTTTAATAGACCCAGAGAGTGAAAACACCGAGAGCTATACCGAAGGTTTTGCCATACATTCGGACTCTATTTACGGAAAAGCAAAAGAATTTATTCCTATCTTAAAAGCACAGAATTTTAGGGAAAAAGCAGCCAAGAAAGATGTTGCCATTGCTCGAGGAAACCTAGCGCCTTCTCTCTCTTTATTTGGAGGTTATGGAACCGGTTATTTTGAAACAACAACAGATAGTTTAGGAACGATTATCCCCTTTAGAGATCAAATAAGTGATAATACATTTCAATTCGTAGGGGTTTCTCTTAACGTTCCTATAAGTGAAGGGTGGTCCAGAAGATCTCAAGTAAAGCAACGAAAAATTGCGTTGCAACAAGCTAGGAATAACGTTCAAATTCAGGAACAAGAACTTTTTCAACTCATTCAACAACTGGTGCAGGAAAATACTTCATTACAAACCGAAACTGAACAAAGTAAACAAAAAGTTGAGGCACAGAGTCTAGCCTTTACCATCGCACAAAAACGCTATGAAAAAGGGTTGATTAACGCGATTGAGTTGTTTACCGCGAAGAACTTATTTGCTAGTGCACAAAATGAAAATTTACAAGTACGATTGCGATTACGGGTCAATAAAAAAACATTGAGTTTTTACCAAGGCCTTTCCATATTTAACATTCAATAAATTAAAAATATTAAGATACAACGCTCATGGACATACAATTAGAAAAGAAAAAAGGAATACGCCCCAAACATATTGGATACGCAGCATTGGGGATTCTTATTCTTTTTGCTGGATGGAAAATCATATTCACAAGTGCCGTTAGCACATTCAGAACAGATAAAGACAAACTGTCTATAGCTCAGATTACCGATGGTAAGTTCGATGATTATATCACTATTAATGGTAATGTTGCTCCCATTGCTACGATTTATATGGATGCTTATGAAGGTGGTCGCGTAAGTGAAAAGCTTATCGAAGAAGGAGCCATGGTGAAAAAAGGAGACGTTATTCTAAAATTGGAAAATAGTGGCCTCTTCGAACAAATTTTAGCAAGTGAAAGTAATCTGGCGCTAAAACAGAACGACCTGCGGTCTACAAAACTCACCTTTGATTCTAGACAAGTAGAAGGACGCAAAGATTTAGTTCGTGCTCAATATGATTTGCAAAAACTGGAAAGAAATTACGAGCAAAATCAAGAATTGTTTAATGACGAGTTGATTTCTAGGGAAGAGTATTTACTGTCCAAAGAAAATTATGAACTATCCAAAAAACAATATGAAATTATTAAACTTCAAACCGAACAGGACAAGGCACTTCGAAGCACTTCTCTTGCCGGTTTAGATACTGATTTAGATCGTATGCAAAAAACACTTTCTATGGTATACGAACGATTGGATCATTTAAATGTGCGAGCTCCTGCCGATGGACAGCTAGGTTTTTTAGATGCAGAAATTGGACAAAACATTGCACAAGGACAGCGAATTGGGCAAGTAAATGTACTTACCGATTATAAAATTGAAGCCACCATAGATGAGCATTACATAGATCGTGTAAAACGTGATTTGATCGCTTCTTTTGAGCGAAATGGAACTTCCTTCCCACTACGCGTGCGAAAAGTATATCCCGAAGTTCGAAATGGAAAATTCCAAGTTGATCTAGTATTTACAGATCAAAAACCAGAAACCATTCGTAGCGGTCAAAGCTATAACATTCGATTGCAGTTAGGTGCTTCAAATGATGCTTTACTGTTACCCAAAGGTGGTTTCTTTAACAGTACTGGTGGTCAATGGATTTTTGTTGTAGATCCTTCTGGTTCATCTGCTGTGCGAAGACCCATTAGAATTGGAAAACAAAATACAAGATATTTTGAGGTATTAGAAGGATTGCAAGATGGAGAACAGGTAATTACCTCAGGCTATGATAATTTCGGAGATGCAGAGCGCATTGTATTAAAATAAAATGATTAAAAACAATAAAACTGAAATACCAATAAAATGATAACAATACAAAATTTAAAAAAGAGCTTTAGAACCGAAGAGGTAGAAACTTTAGCGCTCAACAGCGTAAACCTCAAGGTAGAAGACGGAGAGTTCGTTGCCATTATGGGGCCTTCCGGTTGTGGAAAATCTACCTTGCTTAACATTATTGGAATGCTTGACAATCCGACCGAAGGAAACTACAATTTTGCTGGAAATGAAGTTAGTGGCCTTAAGGAAAGTCAACGAACACAACTGCGGAAGGGAAATTTAGGGTTCGTCTTTCAAAGTTTTAACTTAATTGATGAGCTTACCGTTTTTGAAAACGTTGAGCTACCTCTTATTTATCTTAAAATGAATAAGAGCGAACGCAAACAAAAGGTTAGAGCTGTATTGGAGCGAATGAAGATTGCGCATCGCGAAAAGCACTTTCCACAACAGTTATCTGGAGGGCAGCAGCAGCGGGTTGCTATATCAAGAGCTGTAGTAACCAACCCAAAACTAATTCTTGCCGATGAACCCACAGGGAACTTAGATTCCAAAAATGGGATCGAGGTTATGAATCTGTTAACCGAGTTAAATCAGGAAGGAACTACCATTGTAATGGTAACGCATTCTGATCGAGATTCGCACTATGCACATAGAGTCATCAACTTATTTGACGGACAAATTGTTACTGAAAGTCAAAACAGAGCCATAGGAGCGATGGTATAATATCAGGGGTTTATTCATCAATCAATCAAATCATCAATTTCTGAGAATGGTTCTCAGAACTAAAATCAATCAAACTATGCTTAGGAATTATCTCAAGATATCATTTCGGAATTTATGGAAAAATAAAGGATATAGCTTCCTAAATATCTTTGGTCTAGCCATTGGGATCACTTGTGCAAGTTTGATTTTATTATGGGTAGAAGACGAAGTTAGTTTTGATCAAATTTTTCCCAAAAAAGATCTGGTATACTACGTGCCTACTAATCAAAATTACGAAGGCGAATGGCGAACTTTTTATTCAACCCCAGGCCCTCTGGCAAAGGTATTAAAGGATGAGATTCCTGAAATTGTAGGTTCCGCAATTACGCATAGCACCAATTTATTATTTACTAATGGCGATAAGGGAATCAATCGAAGAGGGCGTTATACGGATGCAGATTTCCTTAAAATGTTTAGTCTTGAATTTGTGGAGGGATCTGCAGAAAATGCCTTTAGTAGACCTGAAGCAATTGTCTTAACACAAAAAACAGCCGCTGAATTGTTTGGAGAAAACACCAAAGTTCTAAACAAGCCGATACGTGTAGATAATAAAGAAAATTATATCATTACTGGTGTCGTTAAAGATTTACCTCAGAATGTAACCTTTCGGTTTGAATGGCTCGTACCTTTTGAACGTTTTGCAGAACAGGAAGGCATGGAATGGTTAGCTGGATTTGGAAATAATTTTGCAGATACTTTTGTTGAATTGGCTCCTGGCGTTGACTTTAATGCCGTTGATGCTAAGGTGCGTGAAATGCTGCCTTCCAAAACAGAAGATGCGGATACCTATGCTTTTTTACATGCCATGGAAGATTGGCACTTGCGATCTAGTTTTAAAAACGGGAAAAAGGCTGGGGGACGCATTGGTTATGTGCATCTATTCGCAATAATTGCATTGGTTATACTACTTATTGCATGTATTAATTTTATGAATCTAGCCACCGCACGGAGTGAAAAAAGAGCTAATGAAGTAGGCGTTCGAAAAGTGCTGGGATCCGGGAAAAAAAGCTTGATTTCTCAATTTATTGCAGAAGCATTAATTACGGCCACTTTTGCAACAATCTTAAGTATTTTACTATTGGTTGTTCTAATTCCACAGTTCAATATTCTTATTGAAAAACAACTGGAACTTCGTCTTTTGGATGCAACGCATAGCATTACACTTCTAGGCATAACGCTAATTTGTGGTCTTTTAGCTGGATGGTATCCCGCTTTCTATCTATCATCCTTTAAACCGGTTGAGGTACTTAAAGGGGTACGTGCTAAAATTGGAGGTGCTGCTATTATACGAAAAGGATTAGTAGTAGCGCAATTTACAGTTTCTATAGTTTTTATTATCAGTACCATCATAGTATACCAGCAACTACAGCATATAAAGAGTCGTGACTTGGGCTATGACAAAGAAAATCTTATCAAAATGCCAGTAAATGGCTCTATGATCGAGAACTTTCTCCCAATTAAGCAAGATATGATTGCCTCGGGCATGATTGAAAATGTAGCACTTACCAATAGTAATATTTTATCTGATGGGAATAATGGCTCTGGTTTAGAATGGCAGGGTGGCACAGATACCGAAGATGTACTCATCTCTTTTAGATTTATCACTCCAAATTTTTTCGAAACCACAGGAATGAAAACTATTGAAGGTCGTGGTTTTAGTCAAGATGCCCGTAAAGACACTACCAACGTCTTAATAAGTGAATCTTTTGCAAAACTGATGGGCGATGGGAGTCCTCTTGGGAAGAATGTTCTTCGGTATGGGGAAACCTTTACCGTAATAGGGGTGGTAAACGATTTCGTATATGGAGATCTGTATGGTACAAGTGATCCCGTGATGTACTTCAACAATCCTGATAATGCGTTCAACATGTATGTAAAAACTAAAGCTGGTTTTGCATTCGATAAAACGTTGATCGCCATGGAGGGTGTAATGAAAAAACATAACCCAGCTTTTCCTTTTGAATATGAATTTGTGGACGAAGCATTTAATGCAAAATTTAAGGGGGAAAGATTAATTGGAAACCTTTTTCAAATTTTTGCTTTACTGGCAATAATTATTTCTTGCTTGGGGTTATTTGGCCTCTCCGCATACACTGCCGAACAACGTCGTAAAGAAATAGGGGTGCGTAAAGTTCTGGGATCTAGTGTTTCAAATATTGTACAATTATTATCAAAAGATTTTATGCGGCTAGTGTTAATTGCAATTGCTATAGCCGGACCATTGGCTTGGTGGGCAATGCAAAACTGGCTAGAGAGTTTTGCGTATCGTATTGAAATTAACCCTTGGGTTTTTGCCGCCGCAGGATTTGTTGCCATATGTATTGCACTAGTAACCGTAAGTTTTCAGGCGATCAAAGCAGCGATTGCCAACCCTGTTAAAAGTTTACGAACGGAATAAATCATCATCAATCTATCTAATAAGATAACGAACAGAATAAAAAAGAAGTCATGCTTAAAAACTATTTCAAAATAGCCTGGAGAAACCTCCTCAAGAACAAAGTTTATTCTAGTATTAATATCGGAGGTCTCGCACTTGGAATTGCGGTAACACTTATCATTTCCCTTTGGATACAAGACGAGCTTACTCATAATGACTATTACCAAAGCAAGGCTACAATCGCACAAATTTATCAATCACAAACCTTTAACAATCAAACCAGCACCGGACCTGCTATTCCAAGACCCTTAGAAAAAGCTTTGCGCGATGGGTATATGGACAATTTTAAGCATCTGGTAATGTCTTCTTGGAACAATTCACAGTATCTTAATTATAAGGAAATCAGCATTTCCAAATCGGGTAATTTTATGCAAGCTGAGGCACCCGAATTATTAGACTTAAAAATTTTAAAAGGAGAAAAAGATGGCCTTCGGGAAATCAATTCTATCATGCTTTCAGAATCAATCGCCGAGGCTTTGTTCGGTTCGGAAGAGCCTATTGGTAAAATCATAAAAGTCAATAGTGAATTTGATATGATGGTAACCGCTGTTTACGAAGATATTCCCTTTAATAATTCTTTTAATGATTTGGAATTTATTATGCCGTGGGAAAAATATATTACCACGCGAGAATGGGTGCAAAATGCCATAGATAGTTGGGGAAACAATTCGTTTCAGATGTTTGTTCAGATTCCAGATAACACTACTATGGAAAGAGTTACTGAAACGGTAAGAAATGTAAAAAAAGATTTAAACGAGGACACTGCAGAGTTTAATCCGCAGTTGTTTCTTTTTCCAATGGAGGATTGGTATTTACGTTCCAATTTCGAGAATGGGCAGCAGGTTGGAGGACGTATAAAATATGTTTGGCTTTTTGCAGTTATTGGGATTTTTGTATTGCTTTTAGCTTGTATTAATTTTATGAATTTAAGTACTGCCCGATCAGAGAAAAGATCGAAGGAAGTGGGTATCAGAAAATCTATTGGGTCTCAGAGAAGACAGTTAATCAATCAATTTCTTAGCGAATCATTCTTAGTAGTTTTGTTTGCTTTTGTAATTGCAGTTGTAATCGTATTATTATCGTTATCTGGCTTTAATGATCTGGCTAGAAAAGAGATTGCATTCCCTTGGAGCAGTATCTCTTTTTGGGGTATTTCTTTAGGGCTTATTCTTTTTACCGCGCTTCTAGCTGGTAGTTATCCCGCCTTGTACCTCTCCTCCTTTAGACCAGTAGATGTCTTGAAAGGGACTTTTAAGGCAGGAAAGTACGCCGGTACCCCGAGAAAAATTCTAGTAGTGGTACAGTTTACGGTTTCTGTAGCTTTTATCATTGGAACTGTAGTGGTTATGCAACAAATAAATCATGCGAAAAATCGCCCTGTAGGATATAATAAAGAAGGTCTGATACAAATACCAACCTTTAGTGATGATTTTACGGGAAAATACGAGTTGATGCGCAGCGAATTTATAGGTTCAAATGCAGTTGTTGAAATGTCTACATCAAGCAGTCCAACTACAGAAGTTTGGTCTAACCGCGGAGGGTATTCATGGGAAGGAAAACCGGAAGGTTTTCAGGAAGATTTTGCCTGGACCACCGTTTCTCCCGAGTATGCTAAATCCTTGGGTTTAAAAATAATAGCAGGAAGAGATTTTTCACGTGAATTTGCTTCGGATTCTAGTGCGGTACTTATCAACGAAACAGCACTGAAATACATGGGGCTTACGAACCCTATTGGAACACTAATAAAAGATGATAGTGAAGAAGATCCTGATCCTCCGCTTAAAATTATTGGAGTTGTACAAGATATGATTGTGCAATCACCTTATGAACCTATTAAACAAGGGGTTTATGAATTCGATAAATATGGTTTGGGTAGTTATTACAACCTAAGATTAAATCCAAAACAAAGTGTTGGTCAAAATCTGGCTATTGTGGAGCGTGTTTTTAAGGATCATTTTCCAAGTATTCCATTTCAATATGATTTCGTTGACGAACAATACGGAGCCAAATTTGCCTCAGAAGAACGCGTAGGTAATTTATCTGGGATATTCACGGCTCTCGCTATTTTAATAAGTTGTTTGGGGTTATTTGGATTAACTTCTTTCGTTGCGGAGCAGCGTACCAAAGAAATTGGAGTTCGTAAGGTATTAGGTGCTTCTGTATTTAACGTTTGGAATATGCTTTCTAAAGATTTTTTGAAGTTGATCACCATCTCCTGCTTTATAGCTGTTCCCATTGCCTATTACGTCATGAACGGTTGGTTGCAAGACTATCCCTATCACATTATCATCTCATGGTGGGTTTTCGCCTTAGCAATGTTGGGTGCAATGGGTGTTACCGCTATTACCGTAAGTTTTCAGGCCATAAAAGCAGCAAGAGCCAATCCAATTAAAAGTCTTAGAACAGAATAAGTATTCATAAAAAGTAAATCACAATGTTAAAAAGTTATATACAAATTGCGTGGAGAAATTTGTGGAAGGATAAAACCTTTACAACGATCAATATTGTGGGACTATCCGTGGCTTTTTTAGTTGCTATTCTGGTATCTATGGCTGGCTTTTTTGAGTTATCCTTTGAAAATCCGCATCACAATAAGGATAGTGTTTTTCAGGTCTATACTATTAATCAAACTGCTAATGGCCCAGTAGCGGGCACTAGCAAGTCTACCCCTTTTGCCGAAGCTTTGCAACAAGAAGTACCTGGAGTAGCAAAAAAGACCAGAATATATGAAGATAGTGGTACTATAGTCTTATCGGGAGACAAGGAAATTATGCTTGATGCAATATGGGTAGATGCCGATTTCTTTTCGATGTTTACTTTTCCATTGTTTAAAGGAGAAAAAGGCAAAGAATTAGCCGATCTTTCCTCTGTTGTATTGACAGAAGATGCTGCACAAAAATTGTTTGGAAGAACAGATGTACTTAATGAAGTTATAACAATACTAATTGATGGTGTGGAAAAACCTTTTTCCATAGGTGCCATCACACGAAACCCACCCCGAAATACTTCAATGGGGTTTGAAATGGCAATCCGCTTTGAGAATAATCCGGAATATGCACAAACCCTTACCCGGTGGAATGCGCAATATCATGAGGTATATGTGCAATTAGATCCGAACATAAAGGTTGCTGAATTTGAAAAAAACACACATTCTTTTACGAATTTACATTATGAAGAAGTTATTGAAAACAACAAACGCGATGGAGCCGTAGCTAGTTCCAATGGCTCTTTTATGGAAATAAAGTTATTACCATTAAAAGATATTCGTTTTACGAGTTTTAAACAAGGTTATGCTAGGGTTGACAGAAGCATGCCTTATTTGCTATTGGGGGTTGCACTATTAATTCTATTCATAGCCTGTGTTAATTTTATTAATATGAGCATTGCCAAAAGTGTTCATCGACTTAAAGAAATTGGTGTACGAAAAACGTTGGGGGCTAAAGTAAAGCAGTTGTTCTTTCAATTTTGGGGAGAAAGCCTGTTAATTTTTCTTTCTGCATCTGGAATCGGTATACTGCTGAGTATTTTATTACTAGATAATTTTAAATCCCTTTTTAGAACACAAATGACATTAGAGGTCCTAACAAACCCAATAATTATTAGCGGCTTTACAGTAGCAGTACTATTAATTACTCTCGTTGTTGGAGGGTATCCTGCGCTTCTTTGGAGTCGATTAGGAGCGATACAATCGTTAAAGGGAAAGTTAGAGATTAATGGTAAAAACCGCTTGCGAAATGGTCTAATAATTTTACAATTTAGTATTGCAATTTTATTAATTACAGGAACCTTGGTCCTGCAAGAGCAAATTAATTTCATGCGAAACAAAGACTTGGGTTTTGAGAAAGAACAGATAATTTCTTTCCCCTTGAACGGCAAAAAGGACAGTTACGTGGTTTTAAATCTATTAAAACAGGAACTTGCAGGGAATCCTGATATTTTGAGCGTTTCTGCTGCCGATAATAACTTAGGTCGAGGTAGGGATGGAAGTCGATATTCCAGTGCAGTTGGGTTTGATCATAAAGGAAAAACCATTATCACCAATTTCTTAGTGGTAGATTATGAGTATGTGGAAACTTTGGACCTGAAAATGGTCTTGGGAAGAAGTTTCAATAAGCCTGGAGATAGTTTGGGAGTGCTTATTAACGAAACCATGGCCAGACAATTGGAAGAGGAAGAGCTCTTATCTGTTAGTTTAGATATTGAGAGAGACATTCCTTCTCCGATTCTTGGTGTTGTTAAGGACTACAATTTTGAAGGTTTGGATAAAGCTATTGGACCCATTACTTTTTACATGAGTCAGGATTTAGCGCTCCGATATGCTTATGTAAAGGTAGCACCAACTAATATGGCCAATACTTTCGAAACAGTAGCAGCAGCGTGGAGAAAATTAGAGCCAAATGCCGAATTTATGGGGTCGTTTCTTGATGAAAATATAGATCGCACTTTCAGAAGAGAAAAATCTATGGCAGGGCTTATAACGGCAGGTTCTATAATAGCTATCGTTTTAAGTTGCATAGGACTTTTTGCTATGTCGACACTCATTGTACTGCAGCGCACTAAAGAAATAGGCATTAGAAAAGTTATAGGTGCAAGTGTCACCTCAATTACCTATATCCTTACTAAAGATTTTCTGAAGTTAGTACTCATCGCGTTTTTAATTGCGTCACCTATTGCGTGGTGGTTTTTAAAGGAGTGGCTAAAGAATTATGCATATAAAATAGAGCTAAGCTGGTGGTTTTTTGCGGCATCCGGAATACTCGCCATAATTATCGCTTTTGCAACTGTGGGCACAAGAACAATAAAAGCTGCAAGAACGAATCCCGTAAAGAGTTTACGAACAGAATAATCCTGATTTTAATCAGGCAAAAACAAATTACAATGTTAAAAAGTTATATTCAAATTGCGTGGAGAAATCTTTTAAAACGAAAAGTTTTTACAGGCATTAATATCATCGGTTTAGCCATAGGTTTTGGCAGCAGTGTACTTATATACCTCTTCTTAAGTCATCATTTTTCATATGATAATTTTCATGCCAATTCCGAAAGAATTTATAGGGTAGTTACGGAAGGACATCGTGATGTTATTGGATATGATGCCAGTGTACCTCCTGCATTTGCAAAGGAATTTCGAACACGTTATAACTATGCAGAGAAAGTAGCTAAAATCTCAAACTGGGATAACAATCTCATCAATATTTCAAATGAGAATACGGTTGCTCAAGTGAAGGAAGATGCTGTTTTTGCAGAGCAAGACTTTTTTGAAATCATGTCTTTCCCGTTAAAAGAAAGAACGGGAAACCGCACTTTGGATGAGCCAGAAACTGCTTACCTCACAGAAAGAATGGCCAAAAAATTATTCGGAACGGATAATGTTTTAGGGAAAACATTTATTCTAGAAAACCAAGAGACTTTTGAAGTCATTGGGGTTTTAAAGAATATTCCAAAAAACTCCTTAATTACTGAGGAAATCTTTCTGTCTTTTGTCACTTTAGAAAAATTCGGAGACTTTGTAGCTCAAGATACTTGGGGAGGAATCAGTGATAACTTGCAGTGCTTTGTATTGTTGCACCCTAACCAAAACGTTGCGGCTATAGAGAATCAAATTTTAGAACTCCCTAAAGAATTTCGTCCTGATAGCAAGAACAAGCACATCTATAAATTACAGGCTTTATCAGATATTCATTTTAATGCTCGATATGGTGGCATTGACCCTGCTTTGTTCTGGATTTTTGGACTTATTGGTTTCTTCTTAATAACTATTGCGTGTATCAATTTTATCAACATTTCTGCCGCTCAGGCTTTTTATCGCTCCAAAGAGATTGGCATCCGTAAAGTACTAGGTGGGTTTAGGCATCATTTATTTTGGCAGTTTTTATCAGAAACCTTTGTAATTAGTCTTTTTGCGTTAGGCCTTGGTATCGTATTAGCGGTTGCTTTCTTGCCTTCATTTAACAACTTGTTTCAAATACAACTTGCATTTGAAGACCTTCTGAATGCCAAATTTTTAATCTTTACCCTTTTAATACTTGTACTAGTCTCCCTGTTGTCTGGCAGTTATCCCGGTATTTTAATGTCACGCATTATCCCAGTACTAGCGCTCAAAGGAAAATTAACGCATAACGATACTGGTGGAAAAACAACAAGGAAAGTCTTGGTAATCGCTCAATTTACTATTTCAATAATTTTAATTGTTGCCACAGTGATTATTTCAAGGCAAATAAATTATGCTGTCAATTCGGATTTGGGTTTTGATAAAGAATCCCTTGTTATGCTACCCATTCCAGCGGATTTAGAGCGTGTGCAACTCAATAGTTTGAAGGAAAGAATTAGTCAAATCTCAGGGGTACAATCAATCACTGCTTGTTTAAGTAGTCCGGGAGGAGCAGATAACGATTGGGGAACAAGTATCAAATTCAATAATCGTCCAGAAAATGAAGAATTTAGTATTCAGGCCAAACTGGGAGATGTTGATTTCTTAAACACCTTTGACCTTTCTTTGGTTTCCGGCAGAAACTTCTTTGAAAACGATTCTGTTACAGAGATTCTTGTAAATGAAAAACTTGCGGAAAAATTAGGCATCTCCGCATCTGAAGAACTGCTCGGTAAGCAAATCGCTATGAACGGTGGCGGCATACAAGGTACAATTGTAGGTGTAGTAAAGAATTTTCATAACTATAATTTCACAGAAGGTATTAGTCCCATTTTTATTGCTGATTATCATAGTTGGTATAGCGAATTGGGAATTAAAATAAGTGAAGGTAATACCGCGCATGTCTTAGCACAGATTGGAGAAGAATGGTCTGAAACATTCAAGGGCTATGTTTACGAATATCGTTTTTTAGATGATCGCGTTGCCAGGCAGTACGAAAATGAGCAACGCTACCTTTCTTTATCCAAAGTTTTTTCTGCATTAGCCATTTTTATCGGATGTCTTGGCCTTTATGGTCTTATCCTATTTTTTGTAGGGCAACGCACCAAAGAAATAGGGATACGAAAAGTATTAGGAAGTAATGTGGGGAATATTCTAGCACTATTTACAGCAGATTTTTTCAAGCTTATTCTAATTGCCGGAGTAATAGCAACACCTCTGGCATGGTACTTTATGGAGCAATGGTTGCAAGGGTATACCTATCGCACTGAAATCCCTTGGTGGGCATTTGTGCTTGCCATCGTTTCCATAATGGGAATAACTCTAGTAACCATCAGTTATCAAACGCTTAAAGTGGCTATAGCCAATCCCATTAAAAGCCTGCGTACCGAGTAAATCATCAGCAATCAAAAAAGTTAGGTCATGTTAAAAAATCATTTAAAAATAGCTTGGAGAAACCTCACCAAAAATAAATTACAAACTACAATTAATTTATTGGGGTTAACGGTAGGAACGGTAAGTTGTCTTATTATACTGCTTTATGTTTTTAATCAGTTTGGGTACGATTTGCATCATAAAGATGCAAATTCTTTGTATCGGGTAACAACCAGACTTAAAAGCAATACCAATAGTATTGATAATCATTCTGCAGCTGCAAGTCCTCCCATTGCTTTTGCTTTAAAAGAAGATTTTCCCGAAGTAAAAGAAGCCTGTCGCATTGTTTATTTTGGAGAGGGAAACGACAACTTAATCCGTGTAGCAGGCCGTAATGAAAGTTATTATGAACCTAGAGGTTATGTAGCCGACTCCACCTTCTTTAAACTCTTTACGTATCCTTTATTAGAAGGCACTGTTTCTAACATATTAAATGCTCCAAATAGCATTGCACTTTCCGCTAGTTTAGCTAAGAAGCTCTTCGGCGCAGAAAAAGCGCTTGATAAAACATTGGTTTTGGGTGCGGGGGATCAAGAACTTAACATTACGGTAACTGGTGTTTTTGAGGATAACTTTGAGAAAACACATCTAAATCCGAATTACATTTTAAGCATGACTTCTCCAGGAGTTGGGGCATTTGTACGTAGTGTAGAAAATTATGCAACTCAAAATTTCGTTTATACCTATATAAAATTAAATCCTCAGACTAACCCGAGAACTTTGGAAGCAAAATTTCCAGAGTTTCTGCAAACTAGAGGGGCATCCGACCTTGCTGCTGCAGGTTTTGATAAAAAATTACAGCTCCAAGCTGTCGCAGACATTCACCTGTATTCCAATTCCATTGATTTTCAAATAGGGAATGTTTCAAATATTGATTATCTCTATGCTATGCTGATATTAGCATTGATCATTCAAGTTGTCGCTTGCATTAACTTCATTAATCTTAGTACGGCAAGAGCCAATAAACGTGCTAAAGAAATTGGGGTCCGAAAAGTTGTTGGAGCAGATAAAGGCTCTTTAATTCGTCAATTTCTAGGAGAATCTTTTCTCCTAGCATTATTTGCTTCGATTATTAGTATTCCTATAGTTATGGCAATTTTACCTCTGGTAAATCAACTTACCCAAGGAGATATTGTTATCACCGATATCTTAACCTTCCAGGTTTTTGGTGTATTACTAGTTTTAAGCATTGTTACTGGGTTATTTGCAGGAGCCTATCCTGCTTTGGTCTTGTCTTCTATAAAACCAATTAAGGTACTCAAAGGGGTTGTAAACTTAAAATCGGGAAATGGGAACCTAAGAAAGGCATTAGTTGTTTTTCAGTTTGTGGTATCTACTACCCTAATTGCTGCAGTGATTATAATAACACAACAATTGCAATTTATCCAGAATAAAGATATGGGGTTTGATAAGGAAAATCTTATCGCTATTCGGTTAGGTACAGATGAATTATCCAGCAATTACGATGCTTTAAAAACTCAAATTTTAAGTGTTCCTGGTGTAGCAGAAGTTACGGGAAGTAATAACTATCCTTCGGAGTTTATTTTAGGGGATTTAGGATTGCATCTTCCTGGTGAAGATCCAACCGTTCAAACCGCAGTTTACTATAATGGGATCAGCGAAAATTATTTTAATACCGTTAACACTCCTTTGCTTACCGGGCGGGATTTACGAGCTAATGACAGTACGCAAGTAATTGTTAATAAGGCAACAATAGATGCTTTCAACATTCCTCTTGAAAATGCCCTTGCTACTACGCTAGTGCAAACCTATGAGGGGGAGCAGCAGTTTTTTGAAATTGTTGGTGTAGTTAAAGATTATCATTTTGCATCTTTAAAAGAAGCCATTAGGCCTATTCTCCTTTTCAACGAAACTGAACCTGATTGGCTGATTGCCAAAACAACTACGACCGATTTTAAAACTCTTTTGACGCAGCTAGAGGCAAACTGGAAAGCCACAAACCCTTATGCTCCTTTTGTCTATACTTTTGTAGATGAACATGTAAAAAAATTGTACGAGGAGGAGCAGCGTTTAGGGAAAATATCGGTCATCTTTACCATCCTTGCTATACTCATTAGCTGTTTGGGTTTATTTGGTTTGGTCTCCTATGTTGCGGAACAAAAGAAAAAAGAAATTGGAATTCGCAAAGTCCTTGGTGCCAGTATTAATTCTGTAGTTACCTTGCTTACCACAGACTTTGTGAAATTGGTATTTGTTGCTTTGATTATTGCAACTCCTATCGCTTACTATTTTATGCAGCGCTGGTTAGAAGGCTTTACCTACAACATTAATATTCAATGGTGGGTTTTTGTTTTAGCAGGAACTTTTGCACTTATGATCACTTTACTCACAGTAGGTTTTCAATCTATAAAATCCGCATTGGCTAATCCGGTAACAAGTTTACGAACCGAATAATTTATCAATAAAAACGAATTGTTATGTTTAAAAATTATATAAAAATCGCATGGCGGAATCTGGTTAAAAATAAAGGGTATGCAGCTATCAACATTGGAGGGCTTGCCATGGGAATGGCCTGTTTTCTGATGATAGCACTATTCATTCGTCACGAACTTTCCTATGATACATATCATGCTAACAAAAACAATATTTATCGAGTTGTTCATGAATATGATAAAGACAATTCCGAAAACAGTAATATTTGGGGAAATGCACCAGTTGGTGCTGCACTTAAAACAGATTTTTCTGAAGTAAAAGAAATCGTCCAATTTTCTGGGAGAGCAGACCTTCTTTTCAAATATGGAGAAAATGTTTTTCAAGAGGATAATTGTTTTTTTGTCGATGCAGCTGTTTTCGATGTATTCAGTTGGCCGCTTATCTCTGGGAATCCGAAAACAGCCTTAGAAGCGCCATACTCTGTTGTACTTACCGAAAGTGCTGCAATTCGTTATTTTGGAGCTGAAGATCCAATTGGAAAAACAATTGAAGGGAGTCTCGCAGCAGGCAGAGCTGATGAAGGCAACTATACCGTTACTGGGGTAATGAAAGATATTCCTTCAAATTCTCATTTTAGGTTCGACGTTCTTATGTCCATGGCTACATTTCGTCAAAATAGAGCCGATATTTTTGACTCTTGGGGGTATGTAGATTTTTACACTTATTTCTTATCGTCAGAAAAACTGGATTTAACTGCCTTTCAATTGAAAATTCCAGACTTTCTAGCGCAACACTTAACTATAAGTAATGACCGCTATTACAACCTAAGTTTTGAACCGATACTAAACGCCTATTTGCATTCTAAAGCTGGCAGGCAACCTGGTGTTACCGGAAACCTTTCCAATCTATATATTTTTACAATAATTGGTTTATTTATTCTCATTATTGCCTGTATTAATTTTATGAATCTTGCCACGGCACGTTCTATGGAGCGAGCTAAGGAAGTGGGAATTCGAAAAGTAATTGGAGCTCAAAAAAAAGGGTTGATTTATCAATTTTTAGGGGAATCCCTGGTAATGGTAATGTGCGCTGCTCTATTAGGTCTAGGAATTGTATTTATGTGCCTTCCTTGGATGCGAGAATTAACCGGAAAAGGTTTCGTCATTAGTGATGTTTTTAGTGTTCCGATGCTACTAATATATGGTACCGCGGTTTTTATCACCGCATTTTTAGCTGGAACATATCCTGCTTTAATTTTATCACGTTTTAAACCCATAAGTGTACTTAAAGGTGTTTTTAAAAAATCAACCCAAGGGGTGCATTTAAGAAAAAGTTTAGTTGTTTTTCAATTCAGCCTTTCTATAGCACTCATTGCCAGTACCGTAATTGTATACCTGCAATTAGATTATATGTTGAATAAAAAGCTTGGGTTTGATCAAGAGCAAATGCTAGTTCTTGATTTCAATTTTGATGAACAAATTGGTGAAAATTTAGAGCCAGTCAAAGAACAGTTTTTGAATATTTCAGGGGTGCAATCCATAGCTGCATCTCGAAGTGTGCCCGGGAGTTATTTCCCAAATGCCGGCACACAAATTGAATCCCAACAGGGAGAGATGATTCCCAAAAGTCCAGCACTGTTTGAGGTTGATGTAGATTTCATTCCACATTTTAAAATAGAGATGGTTGCCGGAAGGTCATATTCAAGGGCTTTCCCCACAGATACCATTTCTGCAATGGTTATTAATGAAGCAGCGGTAAAACTATATGGTTATTCCAATCCTAATGATATTATTGGAAAGCGTTTTGAACAATGGGGTAAAGAGGGCGTTATTATCGGAGTAACGAAGGATTTTAATTTTCTTTCATTACATCAAAAAGTGGAACCCTTAACACTTCGATTGGAACCTTATTCAAGTAGATACCTGAGTCTACAAGTAACATCGGAGAACTTAACGACCACCATAGCAGAGATACAAAGTACTTGGAGTTCCATAGTCCCCAACAGGCCTTTTTTATACAGTTTTCTGGATCAGTCATTTAATGAACAATACGAAGCTGATATTAGATTTAGAAAACTCTTTACTATATTTTCTTTTCTAGCTATAATTATTGCCTGCTTAGGACTTTTAGGGTTAGCTACGTATAGTGCCGTTCAACGCACAAAAGAAATCGGTGTACGAAAAGTTTTAGGCGCAGAAGCTTCAAATATTATTAGCCTCCTTTCTAAAGATTTCTTAAAGCTTGTTTTAATAGCTATTCTGGTAGCGACACCATTCTCTTGGTATGCCATGCATATATGGCTGGAAGGCTATGCCTATCAGATAGAAATGCAGTGGTGGATCTTTGGTTTGGCGGGCTTATTAGCTTTATTTATTGCAGTGTTAACTGTTAGTTTCCATGCTGTTAAAGCGTCAAAAGCAAACCCCGTAAAAAGTTTACGTACAGAGTAATTCATCATCAAAAAACAAAGGATCATGTTAAAAAATCATATTAAAATAGCCTGGCGTAGTCTTAAAAAACAACCTTTTTTTACCTTCTTAAACACCTTTGGACTGGCTATTGGTATGGCTGGAGGAATACTTATTAGCTTATATGTTTATGATGAATTGAGTTATGACGAAATGTTTGCCGATGCACATCGCATCCACCGTGTCGATCTCGATGTAAAATTTGGCGGAGATGCTCAAGAATCCGCTGAAGTTTCAGCGCCTATGGCAAAGGCCATGGAAAATGATTTTGCTCAGGTAGAAACGACGACTAGGTTTAGAAATCTAGGGAGCATGCTACTCCGAAAAAGTGATGTCCAAATCAATGTTAAAGAGCAGGGTGTTACCTATGTGGATGCCTCGTTTTTTAGGATGTTTGGTGTTGAACTTTTATACGGAGACGTTACTACTGCACTTAAAGAACCAAATACAATAGTATTAACCAAAACGGCTGCCGAAAAACATTTTGGCATAAACAGAGCCGTAGGTCAAACCTTATTATTAGACAATACAGATACATATACCGTAACAGGAATTATAGACGATTTTCCTAAAAACTCCTTCTTAAGAGAACACACGGTATTTATTGCCATGGCTGGTTACGAGGATGCGCAAAGTAACGATTGGGGGAGCCATAATTACTATACCTTCATTAAACTAATGCCCGATGTAAATATTGCTGATTTTCAAGCACCCTTACAATCTATGTTCGGCAAATATGTCATTCCCTACGCTCAGGAGTTCTACCCAGGTATAACGGAAGAGCAATTTTTAGCTTCTGGAAATTATCTTAACTATAAAACCATTGCACTAACTGATATTCATTTGTACTCCAATAAGGAGACAGAAATGAGCGCAAACAGTTCCATTCAAAATGTATATATACTTTCTTTTATCGGAATTTTTCTAATCGTACTGGCTAGTGTTAATTTTATGAATTTATCTACTGCCTACTCGCTTAAACGGGCCAAGGAGGTTGGAGTGCGTAAAACATTAGGATCAAACAAATCCGAGCTTATCCGCCAATTCTTAACAGAATCGGGACTAATTACATTTATATCACTTGCTTTTGCTTTGGGACTGGTACTACTAACACTTCCGCTGTTTAATACTCTTTCTGGAAGTGCTGTTACTATTCCTTTTACCAATCCATTTTTCTGGATATTACTTATTGTTGTTACCATTATTTTAGGGTTCCTTTCGGGAAGCTACCCCGCTTTTTTTATGTCACGGTTTCTCCCGGTTAAAGTGCTTAAGGGCAACGCAACACACTTAGGGGGAGGTAAAATCCGAAACGCTTTGGTCGTTTTTCAATTTACCATTTCAATATTATTAATTGTAGGCACTTTAGTGGTTTTTCAACAATTGCAATTCATTCAAAAAAAAGATTTAGGTTTTACCCAAGATCAGGTTTTGATCTTAGATGATGTATATGTAGCAGGAAACAATTTAACTTCCTTTAAGGAGGAAGTTCAAAATCTGGCACAAGTTGGAGGAGTATCGGTAACCGGATACCTCCCTACACCCTCTTTTCGTTCAAGTACTTCTTTTTTTAAAGAAGGTGTTTCGGATCAGGAAAATACCATAAATATGCAATATTGGGCCGTCGATCATGATTATCTTTCTACCTTAAATATGCAACTTGTTGCAGGGCGGGATTTTAATCGCCAATTTAGTAATGACTCTACCGCGATTATATTGAATGAGTCGGCAGTCAGTATTTTAGGAGTAAGCCCTGAGGAGGCCTTAGGAATGCGATTATCGCGTAATTTTACCGACGAAGACGCTGTATTTTCAACCGTAATAGGAGTAGTTAAAGATTTCCATTTTGAATCGTTGCATGAAAATATCGGAGCATTAAGTCTTCGCTTGGGGAATTCAGAAGGAGCCATGATTGTAAAGCTCAAAGCAGGAGATTTTTCCAATACTATTGCTAAGATTAAAAGCCTTTGGAACGATGCTGCTCCAGAACAAGCTTTTAACTATGGTTTCATGGAAGACACCTTCAATAACACATACAGAGCAGAACAACGATTGGGGCGTATTTTTGTGGCTTTTACCGTGTTATCTATTCTAATTGCCTGTCTTGGATTATTTGGGTTGGCAGCTTTTAATGCTGAAAAACGAACCAAAGAAATAGGGGTGCGAAAAGTGCTAGGAGCTAGTGTAAGTCAAATAAGCTATCACCTTACAAGTGATTTTCTAAAACTGGTTGGTTTTGCCATTTTAATTGCATTGCCCATTGGGTGGTACGCCATGAATAGGTGGTTAGAAGATTTTACGTATCGTATAGAAATTGGATGGGATGTCTTTGCTATAGCCACCGCTCTAGCTATTTTAGTCGCTATAGTTACAGTAAGTTATCAGAGTATTAAAGCGGCTATCGTGAATCCAGTAAAAAGTTTAAGATCCGAATAATTGAAGTAACATAAACTACTTTTTCCGCATTATGCCTTTGCCCACGTAACAGCGCGCTAATTCTATCATCTTTAGGGTAAATAACGGTGATGTAGAATCTGTAAAAATGGCTTGAAAATTTTATTGCGAAATAATCATCGCCAAAGCTGTATACATATTGGACATTTACTGTAAAATATTTTTACACGATTTCTAGATTATTTATACTTTTAAAACTACAAACATCTAATAATCAATTATTTAAAATCTTGGCATGAGATTCGTTTCGTCATTTTAAGAGCCTTAACAAATTTTATATGTATAAAACTATAATCATTTTATAGTTGTAATCACAACATCAAATACCAACATATAATGCTTAGGAATCATTTTAAAATTGCTTGGAGAAATTTATGGAAAAACAGGGCATTCAGTATCCTTAATGTTTTAGGCTTGGCGGTAAGCATGTCGGTCTGTTTGTTGATTATCATGATTATTGCCGATCAATATAGTTTTGATACCTACCACACCAATAAAGAACATATTTATCGTGTTCACACCAATCGATATAATACAACAGGTAGAGAAACTGCAAGCTCAGCTTTACCTCTTGCCAAAAAATTAAGAGAAGAATATGCAATCGTAGATCAAGCTGCTGGTTTAAACAAGCAAATTGGAGGAGACCTCATCTATAATGAGAATTTTGCCAGTGGTGGGGGCTATTTTGCAGAGCAGAATATTTTTAAAATACTTGATTTTTCTTTTAACGAAGGAAATCCTGATACCGCCTTAGAGGATCCTTATTCTTTAGTAATTACTTCAGAATTGAAACAATTTCTGTTTCCAAACGAACCTGCACTTGGAAAAGTTGTTGAATTTCATGATAAAGGTATATTGGCTGCCGGTGTTGAAGAAGGTAATTTTGAAAAAAATTATGGCTCTTTTACCATAACAGGCGTACTACACCCAAATCCTGGCAAAACACATTTACCGTTCAAATTTCTAGCTTCCCAAAGTACCATGAGCGCCTTGCGAAGCGACAATTTATTCTTTTTTGAGGATAATAACTGGGCTGATGTTTGGACCAATTATACTTATGTTTTATTGAAAAAAGGACAAGATCAAAAAAGTCTACAACTCGCTTTAGATCAAATCGCCAGAGAACAATACCCAGCAGGTGAAAAAGATAGGTTTTCTTTTAAAGCGATTCCCTTAAAAGCAATTACACCTGGTGGAATTGTTGGAAATACAACACATGTTTCTCTACCCAAAGTGTTCTTGTTTATTCTTATGGTACTCTGTTTAATTGTAATGTTATCTGCATGTTTAAATTATACCAATTTATCTGTTGCACAAGCCTTCAAAAGGTTTAAAGAAGTTGGTGTGCGAAAGGTAGCCGGAGCTACACGAACTCAGGTTTTTTTACAATTCATTATAGAGGCGGTGGTAATTTCTCTACTATCTTTAGTCTTCGCCTATATACTCTTACTTTTTCTTCAAAACATCTTTAGCGATTTATGGCTAAACCGTTTTTTAGCCATTTCGTTCCGTCAAAACTTAGCTGTTGCTTTTGCTTTTATCGGATTCAGTCTTATGGTTGGTCTTATCTCTGGTATTCTTCCAGCAATATATATTTCGGCCATAAACCCAATGAGTCTATTTCAAAAATTTAGGGGGCTTCGCATTTTTAAGGGGGTAGGGATTCATAAAGCTTTTATCGTAATTCAGTTTACGGTGTCCTTGGTCTTTATCATCTCCGTTTTGCTTTTAAATTCACAAGCCAGACATTTACTTAACTTTGATTACGGTTTTGATACTGAAGATATCATTACGGTAAAACTTTATAATCCCGACAACTATAATAAGTTTGCTCAGGAAACTGCATCCTTGGCTGAAATTTCACATATAGGGGCTACATCACTACTGCCAGCTGGAGGGGTAAATATGGGAGCCTCTGCTATTCGTTTAACATCGCTCCAAGATACTATCCCTATAAATTATATGGATATTAATCATACCGCTATTGCAACTTTTGGACTTAAAATAATAGCTGGGGAAAACTTCACCGAGCATAGTAATGAAAATCATGTATTATTAAATGAGCTTGCCGTAGAAAGCTTCAACTTTATAACTAACGAAGACGCAATTGGCAAGCAAATTTTTATTGAAAATCAAACTGTAGAGGTTGTAGGGATCGTTCAGGATTTTAATTTTCTATCTTCCGACAGACCTTTAGAGAATTTAATGATTCGAAATAGGTCAAACCAATTTGCATTTGCAGCAATAAAGATACGTTCGGAAGACAGGGCAAAAACCGTTGCGGCAATTGAACAAATTTGGATCAGAACGAATCCAAGAACAAAATTTGTTCACTCTTACTTGGATGATGAATTACGTTTCATCCACATTATTCTAACCGATGTATTTTATATTATAGGGTTACTTTCTTTCTTAGCGATATTTGTGTCTTGCCTTGGTTTGCTTGGCATGTCCGCTTATAATAGCCAGTTGCGTAAAAAAGAAATAGGCATTCGAAAGGTGTTGGGTTCTACTATGTTTCAGATTGTTCTATTGTTATCCAAAGGTTTTATGTTACTACTCTGCGTTGCTATCTGCATTGCAGTTCCATTGGCCTATCTCATAAATATGCAATGGCTCGAATCTTTTGCATCTCATATCAACATTAGTTTTTCGCATATAGCATTAGGAGTAGCATTAATCTTGGTATTGAGTTTCTTTATGATTTTCAGTCAGTCATACACTATTGGAAAAACCAATCCTATAAAAACGCTAAGAACGGAATAAAGAACGCTGAAATAAATATTCAAAACTATGTTCAAAACTAACCTTAAAATCGCCTTACGGAACCTTTTTAAAAACAAGGTATACTTTACCATAAATATTCTTGGTCTTTCTATAGCGCTAACAGTATCATTCTTAATGTTACTTTGGGTTTATGATGAATATGGTATGGATAAGTTCCATAGCTCAGATGAACAGCTGTTTCGTGTAAAAAGGACAGTTCCACTAGAAAATAATGTTTTGGATGTTTACGAAACCGTATCCTACCCATTATTAGAAACCGCTAAAGAACAACTTCCGGAAATAGAAAAATATATTACCCTTGGACGTAGTTATGAAGACAATTTAAGAGTTAATGACACGGATTACAGAGCTTCTGGCACTTTTACCAATGCCGATTTTTTTGCTAGTTTTTCTTTCCCTATCCTTCAGGGGGATATCACCCAACTAGACAAAAAAATTGAAGCAATTGCCATTTCGGAAAGTTTGGCAAAACGCATTTGGGGAGAATCATGGTCCAAAAATGCTATTGGAAGTAACTTGCATATCTATGACAACGCAGATTTTACGGTTGAGGCTGTCTACGCTGATTTTCCCAAACAGTCTTCTATACAGAACGAATTTTATTATGGCTTTAAGAAGCACTTAGCAGATAGATCATGGATGTTAGAATGGGGAAATAGTGGAATGCAAGCTGCATTTCTCTTGAGAAAAGATGCTGATCCTGAGCAAATATCTACTAAACTTCAAGATCTTTTTCAAGCTAATATTGAAGGGAACGTCAAGGAAGGTATCTTTCTTCAGAAATTTTCAGACAATTATCTGTATAACCAGTTTGACGAGCAAGCTCAAGTAAGTGGAGGTCGTATTGAATATGTACGAATATTTGCCATTGCTGCCGTTTTTCTGCTCCTAATTTCTTGTATCAATTTTGTAAACCTATCTACAGCATACGCTATTAAGAGAGCTGGTGAAATTGGTGTGCGAAAAGTCATTGGCGCAAAAAAAGGCACCCTGATTTCTCAATTTCTGACAGAAACAGCAATTATTACCACAATGTCTTTTGGCTTTGCATTGTTATGCGCTTGGTTGGTACTCCCAAGTATAAATACTTTTGTTGGAAAGAGCTTGGAAATTGATCTTACCCAACCGCTTGTTTTGGTGAGTCTTTTAGGCGTTTTTATTGGAACAACCCTATTATCTGGTGCCTATCCATCTTTTGTCCTTTCTTCATTTAAGCCAGTAAATGCTTTAAAAGGTATAAGTAAGGAACAACGTGGAACAACTTCTTTACGAAAAGGTTTGGTTGTACTGCAATTTGGATTATCCATACTTCTCATTGTTGCTGCAATTGTAGTAAAGCAACAGGTAGACTATATCAATCAAAAAGACCTGGGAATTTCAAAAAGTCATATTGTTTCCATTCATCAAGATCAGGAGTTAACAAAAAATTATACCGTTTTAAGAAATGAATTAATTACTGCAGTCGGAATTGAAGGCACTACATTAGCCGGTCCTTCACCATTAGATATGGGAGCTTCTTCAACACAAGGGGTACATTGGAATGGAAAAACTTCGGATCAGGAACATATTGAATTTTCACTACTCTGGGCAGCTCATAACTTTCCGGAAGTTTTCGATATCCCTATAGTTGATGGTGCTTTTTATCGAGAGGAAGCCATTGATACGCTTAACGTTGTTCTAAATGAAACTGCAATTGCTGCTACTGGTCTAAAAGATCCTATCGGAAAAACAATAACGGTATGGGGGAAAAAACGACAAATCATTGGTGTGCTAAAAGATTTTAATAACACATCGCTTTACGAACCTGTACAACCTTCTATTTTCTTCTTAGATCCAAATGATGCAGGCATGATGTTTGTAAAATTAAAACCTAAAGAAACGCGAGAAGGACTCGCTTCTCTTGCTGCTATTTTTAACAGCGTATTACCAGACTTTCCGCTGCATTACGACTTTATAGAAGAAGAATATGCGGAAAATTATAAAAGTGAAAAATTAACGGGAGCTTTAACGTATTACTTTGCTTTAATCTCTATCATTCTTTCCTGTTTAGGTCTTTTTGGTTTGGCGACTTTTATGGCTAAACAACGCAAAAAAGAAATTGGAATCCGAAAAGTTTTAGGAGCAAGTGTTACCAATATAACCACATTACTATCATTAGATTTTCTGCGATTGATTCTAATATCTATTGCTATAGCTTCACCTATTGCCTATTATTTAATGTACAATTGGTTATTGGATTTTGCCTATCGAATAGAATTGCAGTTATGGGTTTTCGTGTTGGCCGGACTATTAACCATTCTTATAACCATTTTAACTATTGGTTTTCAGGCTATAAAGACAGCTATGGACAACCCTACCAAAAGCTTACGTACCGAATAGAAATTTTGTTTCTACAAAATAAAAACTAATGAAAACCTTATATCTAAAAATAGCATTTCGATATCTTATAAAAAACAAACTGTTCTCATTTATCAATATTTTTGGATTGGCCATAGGTATAGCATCCTTCATACTTATTGCTCTTTATGTAAACTATGAAAAAAGCTATGATACGTTTGACGGTTCTGAAAGTGTTTTTCGTGTTTACATGGATTACTTAGAAGGAGGGAAGTTTGTTGACGGAGATGCCAACGCCTATATTGTAAGTGGTCCTACATTAAAGGATAAGTTTCCAGAGGTTCTGGATTTTGTAAGACTTCGCCAAATGAACGGAGTACTCCTGTTTCATAACAATACCATTTTTGATCAAAACAAAGGCTCGTTAGCAGATCCATCCTATTTTAAGATTTTTAATACGCAACTGGACAAAGGAAATGTCAACACTGCTTTAAACGAACCCTACACCATAGTACTCCGTCATTCTCTTGCCAAAAAGATTTTTGGAATGGATGAGCCATTGGGTAAAACTCTAAAGATTGGGGGTATTAATAGTCCTAACTTTAAGGTTACTGGAATACTTGAAGATACCCCTCGAAATTCTCATATCAAAAATGATTTTTTAATTTCCTTCCAAAGCTTTTATACCTGGAAGATCTTTGAGGGGGATTGGGAATACACTTGGAACCAAAACATGTATTTTACCTATCTACAACTGGATCCCTTAGCTGATGTGGATTTACTGAAGAAAAAGGTCATAGATTTTAAGGTAGCTGCCCTACCTTTTGAAAGACATAATATGGAGCCCTTAGAAGACATCCATCTCTATTCCAATAAGCCTTATGAAGCCGAAACCAATGGAAGCGCCAGCAGAATAAAATTTTTGTTTGCAATAGGGTTAATTATTATTATTATTTCTTGGTTAAATTATATTAATCTTTCTACGACCAAATCTTTAGAACGAGCTAAAGAAACTGGCATACGAAAAGTTGTCGGAGCCCAAAAACCTCAACTTGTATTTCAAGCACTTTTAGAGTCACTATTGCTTAATTTGGTGGCCATTACAATTGCCATCGCCTTCGTAATCATAATACTTCCTATCTACAAGAATTTTATTGGAAAGGAACTTATTTACGATTTTTTAGATAGTACACAATTAATGGCGATACTAGGTTTTGTTTTATTAGGTTCCCTAGTTTCAGGTATTTATCCAGCCTTTGTTTTCAGCAATTATACTCCTGTAACGGCACTAAAAAGTAAAATCCGTGCCTCATCTACTGGTCTTAACATTCGAAAGGTATTGATCATTGGACAATTCTTTGCTACTATAGTTCTACTGATAGGAACCATCATGGTAACAAAACAGATTAAATTTCTAGAGCAACAACCCATAGGTGCTAATCTCGAAAAGGTTGTTGCTTTGCAAGGACAAGTCATAAATACGCCATCAGATTCCCTATTTAAGCAGGAGTTAGTGGCGTTTCAAAATGAAATTAAGAAAATTCCATTCGTAAAAAGTACGGCAACTGCCCGCACTTTCCCTGGAGGTTCCTATGAAGATTTGAATTCTAGCGCAGGAATTACTTTTCCTGATGGAACAAGAGACGATAAAAGGATTACCTATAATTACGGTGTCTCTCCTGATTATTTTAAACTAATGGCTTTTGATTTTGTGTCTGGGCGTCCCTTTAGAGAAAATTCCAAAGGATACAGTAATGAGATCGTTATGAATGAGAAATTTATCCGATTCATGGGCATCTCAAATATGGAGGACGCTATTGACAAGACGGTCAAGTTTTTTGGTCAAGATCATACCATCGTAGGGGTTATAAAAGACTATCATCATTTTGGGTTAAAGATCGGTATTGAACCTATGATTTTAAGGTATGTAACCAATACTAATAATCTTTTGATAAAGTTTGATACATCTAAGCTATCTACTTCGAACCTAAATAGTACCCTAGTCCAGATAGAAAATAAGTGGAAAGGGTTTTTCCCTCAAAGTACTTTTAACTATACTTTTCTAGATCAAAATTTCGATGCGCAATATAAAGAAGACCGAGCATTCGGTTCTGCATTTCAAGTTTTCACTATACTGGCTATACTTATAGCTTCTATGGGGCTATTTGGTCTTACATCATATACTATCATTCAAAGAAAAAAAGAAATCGGTATCCGTAAAGTTAATGGAGCTACAATAGATCAGGTTTTAAGACTTCTCAACAAAGATTATGTTAAATGGGTAAGCTTTGCATTTATTCTTGCCATACCAGTATCATGGTATGCTATGAACAGATGGCTAGAAGGCTTTGCCTATAAAACAACGCTTAATTGGTGGGTGTTTGCCTTGGCAGGAATTTCCACTTTGGCTATTGCACTGTTAACGGTAAGTTGGCAAAGTTTCAATGCCGCAACTGCAAATCCAGCAGAAGTTTTACGAGATGAATAAGAATTAAACAACATTATTATGATAAAAAATAAAACAATTTTATGGGTATCGATACTCGTCTTATCTTGCTTTTTCAGTGCAAATGCACAACGCATAAAAGGTAGTGGGAATGTCGTCACAACAGAAAGAAAAACCAACGATTATGAGGGTATTTCCGTATCTGGGTTGTTTGAAGTTGTTCTGGTAGAAGGTTCCGAAGGGTTTCTTGAACTTCAGGGAGAGGATAATATCTTAGCTTATATTACAACCGAAGTTAAAAACAAGACACTAATCATTCGATCAAAAAAAGGAGTCAACTTACTTCTTTCCAAAAATCAAAAGGTGCTGATCACTGTGCCTGTTGAGCATATCAATCATATCCGACTTTCCGGAGTTGGCACATTTAAGAGTCATAAAACATTGCAATCAGAGCGTTTTAAAATTACGCTATCTGGAGCTAGAAGTTTAACGGTTCCTATTCAATCCAAATATATCTCCTTAAATAGTTCCGGAGCAAGTATTGCATATTTAGAGGGTGAAACCGAACTTCTTGACATTCAATTATCTGGAGCCACCAGCCTTAGTGCATTTGATTTGGAATCTCAAACGGTTTCTGTTGATGCTTCTGGGGCTTCTAATGCCAAAGTAAATGCTTTACAGTCCCTCACCATAAGGGCATCTGGGGCAAGCAGTATTACCTATAAAGGGGATCCAGAGAAAATTCAAACAAAAACCCATAGCGCGGGAAGCGTAAGCCTGTTTAAAGATTAGTAATGATCATCAAAAAACGAAAATCATGTTTAAAACCTATGTAAAAGCCGCATGGCGAAATCTTATCAATAAAAAATGGCACTCCTTGTTAAATATCGGGGGTTTGGCCATTGGAATGGCCGCAACACTCTTAATTGGAATGTGGGTTTACGATGAGCTTTCGTATAACACGCAATTCAAAAATCACAGTACTATTGCTCAGGTTATGCAAAGCCAGAACTTGAGCGATGAAATTTCAACTTCTTCCAACGTTTCTTGGTTATTAGCACCTGAATTACGTAATACCTATGGGGATCATTTTAAACATGTTGTTACCGCTACATTCAACCAAAATATTTTATTTACGGTGGGGGATACTCAAGTTAGGCGTAGGGGGAATTTTATGGAAGCTGGGGTTGCGGATATGTTATCCTTAAACATGCTTCTTGGAGACAAGGATGCGCTTCAAGATCCCAACTCAATTCTAATTTCAAAATCAACAGCTGAAATTCTTTTCGGAGATGAAAACCCTCTAGAAAAAGATATTCAGTTGGGGTCTCGGACTTTTCTAAAGGTAGCTGGAGTATATGAAGACCTTCCTGAAAACAGCAGTTTTTCTAATCTTACCTATATCGGTTCTTGGAAGTTTTTGTTCGACGCTCAAGGTTACGAAGAGCGATTGGGGTGGGGAAATAATTGGTTTCAAACTTTCGTGCAAGTGCAGGATGGAGCAGATATGGCTGCTGTTTCTGCATTAATTAAAGACGCTAAACTGGATCAAATTCGAATCGAGGACAATCCTTATATACTTAACAACAAGCCAGCTATTCAATTGCATCCTATGAAAAAATGGCGTTTGTATTCTAAATTCGAAAATGGAATTGCTGTAGGAGGACGTATTGATCGCGTATGGTTATTAGGTGTTATTGGCTTTTTTATTCTCTTACTCGCTTGTATCAATTTTATGAATCTGAGCACAGCCCGATCCCTCAAACGCGCAAAGGAAGTCGGAATTCGTAAGACCATCGGTTCTATAAAAAGACAACTGGTACTTCAATTTTTAAGCGAATCTTTTTTAATTGTGATCGTAGCTTTTACCATTTCAATGATTTTAGCTCTCGCAGGTTTGTCGGTGTTTAATGAATTAACAAATAAATCCATTCAAATTCCATGGGCAGATCCCTTGTTTTGGTTTGCTATTGTAATATTTATAGCACTCACTGGATTTATTTCAGGAAGCTACCCAGCATTCTATCTATCTTCCTTTAACCCTGCCAATGTTTTAAAAGGTACAATTACTAGTAAGCAAGGAGCATCAAGGTTGCGAAAGGCGCTAGTGGTTGTACAATTTACCATTTCCATTATGTTGATCATCGGAACTATAAGTATTTTCAGACAAGTACAGCACGCGAAGAATAGACCGTTGGGATACAACAAGGAGGGAATGTTGTATGTAAGTATGAACAATAGTGATCTCATTTCAAAATTTGAAGCCATACGGGAAGAGCTTCTTACATCTCCAAGTATTAAAGATGTAGCGGCTTCTGATGTACTAGCAACCGGAACGTTTACCACCAATAGCGGTTTTACATGGAAAGGCAAAGATCCCAATTTTAGCGACGAATTTAATACGCTTAGAGCTACCCATGGTTATGGTGACATGATAGACTGGGAAATTAAAGAAGGACGAGATTTCTCTAGAGAATTTAAAAGCGATTCTCTGGCATTTATACTCAATGAAACTGCCGTCACCTATATGGGCTTGGAAGAGCCTATCGGAGAGTATATACAATGGGGCGATAATGGAAAGTATAAGGTTATCGGGGTTGCTAAAGATATGGTAACCCGCTCTCCCTACGGGTCTGTTGCGCCCATGATCTTTGTATTGCATTACGGTAATTTCCTCAATTTTATCAATATAAAAATTAAGGCAAACAGCAATACGCAAAATGCAATTGCACATATTCAAGGTGTCTTTGAAAAATACAATCCGCAAACTCCTTTTAGCTACTCTTTTTTAGATGAAGATTTCGCAGAATATTTTGAAGAGGAAGTGCGTACTGGAAAACTTGTTAGCTTTTTTGCCATACTAGCTATTCTAATCAGTTGTCTGGGAATATTTGGGCTATCTGCCTTTGTTGTTGAACAACGTACCAAGGAAATAGGAGTTCGTAAAATTTTAGGGGCTTCTGTATTTAGCTTATGGAAAATGCTTTCTAAAGATTTTTTAATCCTTGTAGGGATTTCTAGTGGTATCGCCGTCCCTCTGGGCTACCATTATATGAATCAGTGGATTCAGGACTATACCTATAGTGCCACCCTTAGTTGGTGGATTTTTGCAGCTGCTATTTGTATAGCACTTACCATTACTATACTTACTATAAGCTTTCAAACTATTAAAGCTTCTATCGTAAACCCAGTAAAAAGTTTACGAGCAGAATAAAACCTTGTTTCGGTCTTAAAAGAAGAGTGATTACAAAATAAGAAAAGGAAAAAATCATGTTTAGAAATTATATAAAAATAGCTTTGAGAAATCTTCTTAAAAATAAATCAACATTTGCAATCAACATTCTTGGTTTGGGAGTTGGTATAGCTTCTTGTTTACTAATTTTACTTTTTGTAACGGATGAATTAAGTTATGATTCTTTTCATGAGAAATCAGATCAAATTGTCCGTGTCGTCTTCAAGGCAAAAATAAACAATGAAGACATTAAAGAGGCCGTAGTTATGGCCCCAGTTGCACAAACTTTAAAAAATGACTTTCCAGAAGTTTTAGATGCTGCAAGATTAAGAAATAGGGGGCTTCAAAATATTGCCACACAAAATAAAGTATATAGAAAAGCGCGATTCGCTTATGTAGATGCTAATTTCTTTAACATCTTTACCCTTCCTATCAGCAAAGGAAATACAATTTCTCCTTTAAAGGAACCATTCTCTATTGTGATTTCAGAAAAGGAGGCCGAAAATTATTTCGGAAATTCTGCTCTAGCAATAGGGAAGCAACTATATCTGGACGGATCGGAAGATGTATATACGATAACGGCAGTTATGGAAAATATCCCTAAAAATTCTCATTTTAATTTCGACCTCCTTGCATCTATGCAAGGACATACACCTTCTAATTCTACCTCATGGACAGATTCTGGATTTCACACTTATTTGTTGCTCAGACCTGAATATAATTACCTCGAGTTAGAAGCGAAGTTGCCCACTATTTTGGAAAAATATATGGGATCTCAATTGCAAGAAGCGCTTGGAGTTTCATATAAGGATTTCACAAAAGAAAATCAACTTGGACTCTATTTGCAACCGCTATCACAAATACACTTAAACTCTGATTTTTCCGCCGCTTCACAAATGAAGGAAGGAGGGAATAAAAAGTATATTTACATTTTTGGGGCCGTATCACTATTTATGTTGCTGATAGCCTGTATAAATTTCACCAATCTTTCCACAGCTACAGCTTCCAAAAGATCAAAAGAAGTAGGAATCAAAAAGGTTTTAGGTTCGGGTAAATACCAACTGCGATTTCAATTTTTAGTGGAGTCATTATTGGCAACAGCCATAGCTTTAACGTTAGCCTTGGTTTTTTTAATTCTGTTTTTACCACTATTTAATGAACTGTCAGGAAAAGAGTTGGAATTGTCATATCTCATGCAACCTACGATTGCTCTTTTTCTAATTGGATTGCTCATAATTATTAGTCTTTTAGCAGGATTATACCCAGCATTTTTTCTTTCTTCTTTCCAACCTTTAGATGCATTGAGAAGCAAATTCTATGGTAAAAGAAATTCCAAAGGTATTCGAAGTTCTCTGGTCGTTTTTCAATTTATTGTTGCCACGGTGCTAATTTTTGCAACACTAATTGTTAAACAACAAATGACCTTTATTCAAAACAAGGAATTGGGTTATAATAAAGAGGAGCTTTTAATTATTCGTAATACTAATGCATTAAAGGGTCATGAAATTTCTTTTTTAAATGAATTAAAAGAAGATACAAGAGTCTTAAGTCTTAGTAAAGCATCACATGTTCCCGCTGGCTCCGTAAACGATGATATGTCTGGTGTTTTTGTGAATAACAAATTTCAAAGAAGAGTGTTCGTATATCATATAGATGAACATTATATTCCAACGTTAGGAATGACACTTCAGGCGGGTCGAAATTTTTCGCAAGACTTTGGTTCTGATTCCACAAAAATTATTATCAATGAAAGCGCTGCAAAAGCATTAGGGTTTGAGGAAGATCCTATTGGTAAAACCTTAGAAACCAATTCCCCTTTTGGAAGAAAACTCAGAACGGTAATAGGTGTTGTGAAGGATTTTCATTTTAAATCTTTACATCAATCAATTGAACCGCTTATTTTCGATTATAGCCAAGGCAATACCATAATTATCAAGGCAAAAACTCAAGAAATGGCTGGTCTTATACAAATAGCATCAGAAAAATGGGATAAGCTACAACTTACACAACCTTTTTATTACACACTACTAGATGAAGATTATAATCAAACTTATTTAGCAGAACGGAAAATAGGGAAGATTCTAAGCATTTTCGCTTTGCTAACCATATTTGTAGCGTGCTTAGGACTTTTAGGTCTCATTACTTTTACGGCAGAAAGGCGTTTTAAAGAAATTGGTATTCGGAAAGTTTTGGGATCCAATCGTATTCAAATAATACGTATGTTATCTCAAGACCTTTTAAAACTGGTATCCATATCTTTTCTAATTGCCTTTCCGTTAGCCTATTTTCTGATGAATATATGGTTACAGGATTTTGCGTACCGCATACAAATACAATGGTGGGTATTTGTACTAGCCGGGTGTATCACAATTACAATTGCTTTCGCAACTATTAGTTGGAGAAGTTTTAAAGCTGCTTCTCAAAATCCAGCTAAAAGTTTACAAACAGAATAAAATTATCGCTATGCTCAAAAACTATATCAAAATAGCCGTAAGAACTCTTCTTAAAAATAAACTAAGTTCTTTTATCAATATTACTGGTTTGTCCATAGGTATAAGTACCTGTATCGTTATCTTAATTTTTGTCCGTTATGAAGACTCGTTCGACGGATATCACGAGAAAGCGGAACAAACCTACCGTATTGTGCAGCACACTTCTCTTCCAGATCAAACCTTGTATTGGAATACAACTGCATATCCATTGGCTGAAGCATTACGAAACGACTTTCCAGATATTAATTTGGTTACTCAAACTGCAGGACCTATGCGTCGCGAATTTTCTATTACCAATGAGATTGGGGAAAATCAAAAATTTGAAGAACCAAATTTACTTTTTGTCGATCCTTTTTTTTCAAAAACCTTCGATGTTGTCTGGCTTTCAGGGGATTCAGAAACTGCGTTCTCTGATCTTAATTCTGTAGTATTAACGGAACACCTTGCTCAAAAATACTTTGGGGTTACTCCTGCTAATTATGCCACCATTTTAGGAAAAACCATTCTCTTGCAACACAAAGATCCGCTTAAAGTTACCGGTGTTATCGAGAATCCTCCAGGGAATTCTAACCAGCAATATAATATGCTTATCCCGTATGAGTTTTTTAAGGTTAATAACCCCTATTTCTCTGCAAACTGGTCAGGAAACTATCAAGGGACCACCTTTGTTGTATTACAAAATACCAATCTTCAAAAAGGGCTAGAAAATAAGTTGGCATCATGGAAGAAAAAATACCTAAAACCAGAAGATGATCGCCGGATCTCTTACTTTTTACAGCCTTTGACTGAAATTCATAACGAAACCTTATACGGAAGCAGTATTAGTAGTTATACGCTTCCTTCAACTATATTGAATACCGCTTCAGTTGTGGCTTTATTTATCTTAATAATAGGCATAGTGAATTTTATAAATTTACTTACCGCACAATCTACTGCGCGATCTAAAGAAATAGGAGTTCGCAAAGTATTGGGAGGTAAAAGAAGGGATTTAATATTCCAATTTATCTTCGAAAACAGCCTTGTTATTGTACTTACTTTAGGAATTTCTATTGCATTGGTTGGATTTTTACTCCAGCTGCTAAACGCCAATTTGAGTATCATTAATTTGCAATTAACGTTTGTTTGGCAACATACGGGCTTAGTGTTATTGATAGGGGTATTAACAATAGTATTAGCTGCAATATATCCGGCAATTGTATTATCGGCCTATAAACCAATTCGAGCGCTAAAAAAGAAGGTGCAATTTGGTAAAACGAATACTTTTAATCTAAGAAAGTCACTCATCGTTTTTCAATTTGTTATCGTTCAGCTTTTTGTAATTGGTGCCATCGTGGTCGCATTACAAATGAATTATTTCAAAAATGGAGCGCTCGGTTTTACTTCTGATGCTATCGTAGTTACACCAAGTCCGGAATTCAATAAACTAGATGTTTATCGGAATTCGCTCTTAGCTGATAATAACATTGCAAAGGTCTCTTTTGGTTCTGGACCTCCTATGGCTGTAGAGGGATTTCAATTAGGAACCAATTACCGCTTACCTGAACAATCTTCGGAAGAAGCGCTAGAGGCGGAAATGAAGGTAGTTGATGTTAATTACCTCGATTTCTATGGTTTACAGCTCCTTGCTGGGCATAATTTTACTAAAAATAAAGAAGCTTTTGACGAGTTTATTGTCAATGAAACCTTCCTAGCATCCTATGGATGGAGTCCTGAAGAAGCTATAGGAAAGAAAATCCAGATAAATGAAGGTCCAGCCACAATCATTGGCGTGGTTAAAGATTTTCACAACAATTCCTTGCAACATGAGATTACCCCTTGCATTCTTTTAAACTGGACCTATTACCAGAACAATGCATTCGTAAAAATTAAAAATGGAAGTTCAGCAACCCTAGCATCTATTGAGAGTATATGGAAGCGTAGTTTTACCAAAGCTATTTTCAATTATCATTTTTTAGATGATTCTATTGAGAAAGAGTACGTGGTGGAGCGTTTAATATCTAAAGGGTTTGGCGTTTTTTCTATTCTGGCGATATGTATTGGTTGTTTAGGCCTGCTAGGTTTGATGTCATTTTTAGTTTCACGAAAAACAAAAGAAGTAGGAATTCGCAAAGTGTTAGGCGCTAATTTGCTTCAGGTAGTTACTTTTTTCACAAAGGAATTTATTGGTCTAATTGCAATTGCCTTTATTATCGCTGTACCTTTTGTATATTACTACATTAATATCTGGTTGGAGGGTTTTACCCATCGAATTTCCCTCGCTCCTTGGATGTTTATGGCAGGGGGTTTATTAACCTTAGGCATTGCAGTTCTATGTTGCAGTTTTCAAACGGTTAAGGCTGCTCATGCTAATCCTATCAATGCATTAAAAGAAGAATAAAATTAATAATGGTGCCGTACTAACGGTCATAAACTAAAATACTATGCTTTTACAATTAAATAACATTTACAAATGGGTAAACTCTGGAGGTCAGCGGGTTTTTCTATTAAAAGATATCAATTTAAATGTTAATGAAGGAGAATTCATTTCAGTAATGGGGCCTTCCGGTTCTGGAAAATCTACTTTGCTCAATGTTATTGGAATGCTCGATGGCTTTGATGAGGGAGAGTATAACTTTCTTGACGAATCTGTACATAACCTCAAAGAAAAACACCGGGCAACACTGTATAAACAATATATCGGTTTTGTTTTTCAAGCCTATCATTTAATTGACGAATTGACCGTATATGAAAACCTAGAAATGCCTTTGCTCTATAAAAAGATGAAGGGAACAGAACGTAAGGCTCTCGTTGCAGATGCTTTGGATCGTTTTAATATTGTTGGAAAAAAAGACCTTTTCCCCACGCAATTAAGTGGTGGGCAACAGCAATTGGTAGGTATTGCAAGAGCTCTAATTACCAATCCCAAATTAATCCTCGCTGATGAACCTACAGGAAATCTGAATTCAAAACAGGGAGAAGAAATTATGGATTTGTTTAAGCAACTAAACCAAGAAGGGGTAACAATTATTCAAGTAACGCATTCAGAAAAAAATGCGGCCTACGGATCACGAATTGTTAATTTGCTCGACGGAAGAAAAGTTTAAAGTCACTAGTTAAATATCTCCTGCCTTTAGCGGTTGAATTGCCGTTTAAAGGTGGGTTTTTGAGATAAAAGAGTATATACGTTAGAGTGCATATTATTCTTCAAAGTGATATAAATCGGCTAGTTTATATACTAAGAAACCAATAATCTGTGTTTCTGTTTTACCTTCTTGGAACATTTGACGTACTGTAGCAGTATTTTCTTCTTTAAAAAAAGCTAAATCTCCAGTTCTGTTTTCACTAAAAATATTCCAAGATTTCAAACCTTCCAGCATTTTTTTATGTGCATGGTATTGTTGGGTAACAGTTTCCAGATCCTTCTTAAACTGTCGATCTTTTAGTTTTATGGGGTCGCTGTTTTCAGCTCTAAATCGCTCATATTGTTGAGTAAGTCGCTTATCTGCATCTTCTGCTTCAACTATAATTTTGTAATATGCCTTTGATACTAATGTCTCGTATTTTTTAGAAAAAATAGTATTTCCTTCCCGTTTTTTTATGGTATTATCTTCCAGAACAATAGCATCTGAAGTACTCGAGTAAAAATCTTCTTCCAAGGGATTCGCAATCGTAGGGTTGTTCGTTTTACTACTTAATGCATCCTCCCATGCTTTTGATTTTATCATCGTTGCCCATACCTTACTGTACTCCTTATCATAGTTTGGTTTAGATGTAGCACATCCAACCACTAAAGCAACCAGCACTACCATACTAAAAAAATGACGCCCCCTAACCATGATTTTATCGCATAATTTATTCAAACTTAAGAATTTGCAAAAACGAATTACAAATGCTCAAAGCTCCTAAATATAGGGTTTCGATTTCTTTTTTTTATACAATTCTTATGTAAGTAATAAAATCATCGTTATGTGGTACGTTTATGGGTTTTTTAGCAAAGTTCAGCCAATTCTTTCCCCACTTTTGCTCCTATAGCAATCCCCATACCCCCCAATCGCACACCACAATTAACATGTAAAGAGAGTGGTTTTATAATCGGTTTCTTTTGCATCCCTACGCCCATTATTCCGCTCCAGCGATGTTCTATTTCGTAAGGTGAATTGGGTAGTATGACCGTTTTTAAAAGCTTTTCTAAACGATTCTGGATGAGTGAAGTTTCTCCAAAAGCAGTGGTTTCTTCTCCCTTAAAATCTAAATTTCTCCCTCCTCCTAAGAGCACGCTATTCTTTACATTTCTAAAATAATAATATCCTTCCTCTAAATGAAAAGTCCCTTTCAGTTGCAATCCCTTAATAGGTTTGGTAATCAGCACCTGCGCTCGAGCTGGTTTAACATTTTCATTCAGTAATGCTGTTGCAAAACCATTCGTTGCGATGCAAAGTTTTTTAGTACGAAATTCGAACTGATTTGTTTTAACCATTACCCCCGAATTATCTTCACTATACTTTTCTACGGTGATTGCATTTAGAATTGTAATCTTCTTTTTTGCTGCTAAACGCACCAAAGCTTGCATCATTGCTCCAGTATCTATTTGAGACTCGTAGCGATGCGTAACATAGGTTGGTTGCACTTTTTCAAATTCAAAAATATTCTTATTTTCTTTGAAAACAATTCCTCCAAAAATTGGTCTTAAAAGTTCATTTGCTTCCGCCAATCGTTCCCTGCAATACTGATAAAGATCCCCTTGCTTGTCAAGAAAAACCTCATGGCCTCCGTGATTTTGATAAATAATATTTTTATCTCCTAAGTTTTTGCGAAGCAATTGTATCCCATCCCGTCGCTTTTTTACCAATTCTATAACTTCATCTTCAGTGTGTGTTTTTAAATCTGATAAGATTTCTGAAATACTTCCGAAGCACGCAAAACCGGCATTTTTTGTGCTTGCGCCTTGAGGTAACACCCCTTTTTCTAAGATTACAATTTTTGCTTTAGGATATTTTTTTCTGAGGTGAAGTGCACAATGTAACCCCACAATCCCGCTGCCAATAATCGCAAAGTCGATATTAGATAACCAGCTTTTATACTCCCAATAGCTAAGGTTCATTCTTGAAGATTCAGCGTTCAAACACCAAGGTAATATAGTCAAAAAACACTAATCAAAATAACTATAATCACCTAGTATTCTTAATAAAAGAGCTATTCCTCTACCAAGAAAACGATATCTTCAACAAGACGTAAAAGATTAATTCAGCTAATTGCCTTCTATGGGTGCCATCTCAAAATCTTCCATAAACTTGGTGGTATAATTTCCTGCCAAGTAGTCGGGATGATCCATAAGTTGACGATGAAAAGGAATTGTTGTTTTTACCCCTTCAATAACAAATTCATCTAAAGCACGCTTCATTTTATTGATTGCTTCTTCACGTGTTTGCGCTGTTGTGATAAGTTTTGCAATCATTGAATCGTAATTAGGAGGTATAATATATCCACTATACACATGTGTATCGAGTCGAATACCATGACCTCCAGGGGTGTGCAATGTCGTAATTCTTCCCGGAGAAGGTCTAAATCCATTATACGGATCTTCAGCATTAATTCTACATTCTATAGAGTGCAATTTTGGGGTATAGTTTTTTCCCGAAATTGGCACACCACCAGCAACTAAAATTTGCTCTCTAATTAAATCATAGTCAATTACCTGCTCTGTTATAGGGTGTTCTACTTGAATTCGTGTATTCATTTCCATAAAGTAGAAGTTTCGATGTTTATCCACCAAAAACTCCACCGTTCCTGCACCTTCATATTTAATAAACTCTGAAGCCAAAACCGCAGCTTTCCCCATATCATCCCTTAACTTATCGGTCATGAAAGGGGATGGAGTTTCCTCTGTCAACTTCTGATGACGGCGTTGTACAGAACAATCCCGTTCTGAAAGGTGACAGGCTTTACCATATTGATCTCCCACAACTTGTATCTCAATATGTCGTGGTTCTTCAATTAATTTTTCCATATACATCCCACCATTTCCAAAAGCGGCTGTAGCTTCTTGAACGGCACTGTCATATAGATCTTGCATTTCTTCCTCACTCCATACGGCACGCATTCCCTTTCCACCGCCTCCGGCAGTAGCTTTTATCATAACAGGGTATCCCATTTTTTTGGCGATCTTTTTGGCTTCTGCAGCTGATTTCAGTAAGCCATCAGATCCAGGAATTACGGGAACACCGGCTTGCTTCATGGTCTCTTTAGCAGTAGCCTTATCTCCCATCCTATCAATTTGATCTCCAGAAGCACCGATAAATTTTATACGATGTTCAGCACAAATTTTAGAAAACTTAGAGTTTTCCGACAAAAACCCATAACCTGGATGTATTGCATCTGCATTGGTAATTTCTGCGGCGGCTATGATATTTGGTATTTTAAGGTACGATTCACTACTAGGTGCCGGACCAATACAAACCGCTTCATCTGCGAAACGAACATGCAAACTCTCTTCGTCTGCCTTAGAATATACAGCAACGGTCTTAATCCCCATTTCCTTACAGGTCCGGATAATTCGAAGTGCTATTTCTCCTCTGTTTGCAATTAATATCTTTTTAAACATAATGCTTCCAAATTTCAAATTTCAAAAAATCAAATCTTCTTAAAAAAGAATATGACGTCTGTAATCTGGGATTTAATTTATGATGGATCTACTAGGAATAAAGGTTGATCAAACTCTACTGGAGAAGAATCATCTACTAAAACCTTAACAATCTTTCCTGAAACTTCTGATTCAATATCATTAAAAAGCTTCATTGCTTCAATAACACAAAGCACATCGCCTTGCCCTATGGTATCTCCCACCTCGACAAAAACTGGTTTGTCAGGAGATGGTTTACGATAAAATGTTCCAATAATGGGAGATTTTATCGTAATATATTTAGAATCATCTTCCTCATTTGGTGTTGCAGCGGCAGGAGGTGCGGCAGCGGGTGCAGCTGTCTCTTGCGGAAAGCTTTGCGCCACTGGCGCAGCAGCAACAGGTATTTGCTGCACAAATGTAGGTTCTGAAGAAGTCCCAATCGCTCCGGTGCGTATGGTAATCTTTATGTCTTCCATCTCTAATTTTACTTCGCTGGCTCCTGATTTTGCCACAAACTTAATTAGGCTTTGAATTTCTTTAATATCCATGGAATTCGATTTTTTGTTAGTTAGCTCAATTTATGAATTATATGCCCATTTTAAATAGATAGATCCCCAAGTAAAACCGCCACCAAAGGCTGCAAATACAAGGTTGTCTCCTTTTTTGAGTTGTTTCTCATAATCAAATAATAATAGCGGCAAAGTTGCAGAGGTTGTATTACCATAACGCTGAATGTTCATCATTACCTTTTCAGATTCTAATCCCATACGTCTGGCGGTAGCATCCACAATACGTTTGTTTGCCTGATGCGGAACCAACCATTGTACGTCCTTATCGGACAAACTGTTGCGTTCCATAATTTTTGCGGCGACATCTGCCATATTTGAAACTGCAAATTTAAATACCGATTTACCATCTTGGTAAACGTAATGCATATTATTCTTTACGGTTTCTTCTGAAGCTGGTAAAATAGATCCTCCAGCATCGATCTTTAAGAACTGCCTCCCAATTCCATCTGATCTTAAGAATTCATCTTTAAGACCGTAACCTTCATCATTGGGTTCAAACAAAGCTGCACCTGCACCATCGCCAAAAATAATACATGTAGTTCTATCGGTATAATCCAAAATAGAAGACATCTTATCTGCTCCTATTAATAATACTTTTTTGTAACGCCCTGATTCTATATAACTAGCTGCAGTAGACATCCCATATAAAAAACTCGAGCAAGCAGCTTGAAGATCATAAGCAAAAGCATTCGTGGCTCCAATTTCTGAAGCTACATATGCAGCTGTTGCCGCTACCATAAGATCCGGTGTTGCCGTAGCAACCAGTACCAAGTCAATTTCTTTTGCATCGAGTTGGCGTTTCCGCATAAGATCTTCAGCAGCCTTAATAGCCATATATGAAGTTCCTTTGCCTTCTTTTTTAAGAATTCTTCGTTCCTTGATACCTGTTCTGGTAGTGATCCATTCATCATTGGTATCTACCATAGTTTCCAAAATTGCATTTGTTAACACAAATTCGGGAACATAACCCCCTACAGCTGTAATTGCTGCTGATATTTTGCCCATAGTTAAAACAGTTTTCTGCCAAAAAGCTTAAAAAACGCTTCAAAAGTCGTGAAAATTAATGATTTTCCATGACTTTAATCCCTAAAAGTTCCTCTTTTGTGTTTTTAATGTCATCCATAAAAAAACTCTCACTTCTTTAAAAGTGAGAGTCCCATATGTAATGTGAATTTAGCCTTATGCAGCAGCTTCCTCCGTTTTATCTATTAACACCTGCCCTTTGTAATATAATTTACCTTCATGCCAGTGTGCTCTATGATACAAATGCATTTCTCCAGTTGTAGGATCTTTTGCAATTGTAGGTGCTACCGCCTTATAATGCGTTCTTCTTTTATCTCTTCTGGTTTTAGACGTTTTTCTTTTTGGATGTGCCATTGTAAAACCTATTTATCTGTTAATAATTTTTTTAATGCGTCCCACCTAGGGTCTGTATTTTCTGAATCTTCTTTTACGTCCTTTGGGTGTAATTCTTCTAACCTGTCCAACGTTTCCGATTGTAATGTTCCATCTAAAACACCTGGATGAACTCTTTTTTGCGGTACTGCCAAAACAATCATTTCATAGATATATTGTGCAATATTCACTTCAAACTCTCCATGCGGAAGAATAAGAATCTCATCATTTTCATCGTTAAACGCTTCTCCAAATTTAATTACTAGCTCTAAATGCGCTTCGATTGGCTGGTCGTAAGGTTCCCTTGTAAGGTCACAATTTACATTAACCAATCCTGAAGCTGTTAATTCCAATTCCATCATTGTACTCAACTTATTGAGTAGAACATGCAACTTTATAGCTGTGCTATTAAATTCAGTATAATCAAAAGACTCAAAGAACTTGTGCTCGATTTGATACTCAAACTTGTGCTTTCCTAACTTCAATCCCGAAAAAGGAATTGTAAATTCCTTATGCTTCCTCATTCTAAACACAATTTACTACACACACCTTAACTAAAGGCGGGTGCAAAGATATTACTATTTTATGAAAAGCCAACTATTTAAGCCCTAAATATACTGATGTAAAATAAAAAGAGTTCGTAAATCCGAAGTTGTCATTTTTTTCGTTTTACATCTTATCGCTTTAAGCGTTGTTTCTGTAGGGGATTTTTAGTTAATTCCTTATACTCCATTCTATTTCTATGGATTTGAATTGCTTTGAAAACTGACTCCTTAAACGACCCTGCATCTGCTTTTCCCGTACCGGCTATCTCAAAAGCAGTACCATGGTCTGGAGAAGTGCGCACTCGGCTAAGTCCAGCTGTAAAATTTACCCCCATTCCAAAGGAAAGTGTTTTAAAGGGAATAAGCCCCTGATCGTGATATGCAGCAAGAATAGCATCAAAATTTTTATGCCCATCACTTCCAAAAAAACTATCCGCTGCATAGGGACCGTATACCAAATGTCCGTCTGCAAACATTTCTCGAATAACAGGTTTTACCACCTTATCATCTTCATTTCCAATGACACCATTATCACCACTATGGGGGTTTATGCCCAACAATGCTATTTTAGGTTTATTAATCCCAAAATCCTGTTGTAGTGATTTTTTGATGGTAAGAATCTTATTTTTAATCAGTTCAGGAGATATCATTGCTGCCACATCTTTAACCGCAACATGATCGGTTAATAATCCTACTTTTAATCCGTCTGTAACCATAAACATAAGACTGTCTCCTTCTAATTCCTCTGCTAAGTAATCTGTATGACCTGGAAATTTAAAGTCAGCTGCCTGAATATTATTCTTATTTATTGGTGCAGTTACCAAAACATCTACCTCCTGATTCTTGAGTGCCTTAACCGCAGCTCGGAGTGACTTTATAGCATATGAACCACTTTCTGCAGTAGCCTCTCCAAACAAAACATCAGGAGCTTCGGTCCAAACATTTATAACATTTACTTTACCTTCCACAATCCCAGAAGCGTTTCGTACTCCTGTAAAGTTGACAGGGATTTTTAAGTGATTCTTCTGAAAAGAAATCACTTTATTGGAAGCAAAGATAACTGGAGTACAAAAATCTAACATACGAGAATCCGCAAATGTTTTTAGCACAACTTCACATCCTACTCCATTTAAATCACCAATTGATATGCCAACTTTTATTTTTTTATTTTCCTGCATCATGTAAATGCCTTAATGTCTAAATTTACGCCCGTAAAACTACTTAATTTAAGCGATATGTTTACAGGTATTATAGAAACTTTGGGAACCGTAAAAAAGCTGGTTCATGATCAGGGAAATCTTCACATAAGTGTTACATCCTCTATTACCCCGGAATTGCAAATTGACCAAAGTGTTTCTCACAATGGCGTCTGTCTTACGGTTGTTGCTATTGATGGAGATGAATATACAGTGACTGCAATAGCAGAAACTTTGGAGAAAACAAGCTTAAATACCCTTCAAGTGGCAGATGCAATTAATTTGGAACGCGCAATGATTTTGGGAGCACGATTAGATGGGCATATCGTTCAAGGGCATGTTGATCAGGTAGGAAAGTGTATTGGAATTGAAGAAAAAGATGGAAGTTGGTTTTTTTCTTTTACTTATGATCCTAGTTTAAATAACGTTACCATTGAAAAGGGATCCATAACGATTGATGGCACAAGTCTCACGGTGGTGGATTCAAAAGCCGATTCTTTTAGCGTAGCTATAATACCATACACCTACGAGCATACGCGTTTTAAGCAGTATACTATAGGTTCTCAGGTTAATTTAGAGTTTGATGTAATTGGAAAATATGTTTCCCGTTTAATGGGAAATTTAAATCCTTAGTATAAAAATCGGAAGATTTTTCGTGCAATACGGAACTTCCATGCTGTACGTGTATTTGTCATAAGGCCACGCAATGTTTTCTGGTTAATTCGGGTTGCAACAGGATAAGGGTAGACTCTATTTTCCAATTTCTTAGCAGGGATTTTTGCATGCTTGGCCAGCTCTAATTCTTGCACCAATTCACCGGCTTGCGGAGCAATCATACTTCCTGATAGTATTCTTTTTTGACCAATGTTTTTATTTCCATCGAACCATACCGACATTGTACCATAGGTATAGTCTTGTACAATCGCTCTATCATCATGTTCAAAATTCTGATCTTGTCGGTAATGAGGGATTCCTTGGGTTTGCAGTTCTTTCTCGGTAAGCCCAAAATGAGCTACTTGTGGATCCGTAAAGGTTACCCAACTTAAATCATTCCAAGTATTTTTCTTTTTAAAAATCGGAAGTAACAAATTACGCCAAAGTTGACGTACCATTTTTTCTGCACCATGAGAAAACATATATACGCCCACAGCATCTCCTAAAACATAGACTTTTTTATTGGTGCTTTGCAGGTACGCATCTACTTTTATCTTTCCCTTCTCGGTAAGTTCAATTCCGCCCTTATCTAAATTCAATCCCTTTGTATTTACTACTCTCCCAACAGAAATTAGTGTGGCATCGCATGGGATTTCAATTTCTGATTGGTCGCTAACCATAATATGTGCCTTTCCGGATGAAAATTTTGAAACTTCAGCATTGTTGATGATTCGTATTCCCTCCTTTTCAAAAACCGATTCCAATATTTTTGAAACCTTTTCCGGTTCTTTTCCAAGCAATCGATCACCTCTGTTTACAATAGTTACTTTAGCGCCAAAACGTGAAAATACCTGCCCTAATTCACATCCAATTGGCCCTCCTCCAATAACAACGAAATGGTCAGGTAATTTCCGGCAATCGAAAAAAATATTTTCATTGGTATATACCGTAACCTGATCCATCCCTTCAATTGCAATTTTCCTAGGAGAAGAACCGGTACAGAGTAAAATCAATCTGGCAGTATACGCCTTGCCATCAACACTAATGACCTTTTTGGAGGTGAACGAAGCTTCCCCAATAACCACATCTATTCCATGTGCTCGTAAAGCCGTAGCATCCTCCGTTTTTTTTATGTGATCTTGAAGGGCGTTTACGTGATCTAAAATGCGTCCCATATCGGCTTTTCCACTAACCTTTAAACCAAAATTCTCCGCTAACCTAGCCTGATGAAATTGATGCGCTATGTGAATAAGTGCTTTGCTGGGTACACATCCAAAATTAGTGCAATCACCTCCAAAGTTATTTTCGTCTTTTTCAATCAGTAAAGTATTTAGGCCAAGCATATTAGCTACCCCAGAACTGCCGAGACCAGCACTTCCTGCTCCAATTACAATTACGTCATATTTCTTCATTGAAAAAGGGAATTAACTGATGAACAATTTTTAAAACTTACATCTTATACCTTAATATATAGCTTTCGTTTATGCATGAAATAGGCAAGCAGCAAATAAAAGGCTACCACACTTAGCCCATAAAGCATGGAGGAGAATTTTATTGCTATAAAGTCATGTACATAAATGGTTTGAAACAACCAGTTGTGAAAAGAAATATCTCCATCTATTTTAGTCATATAAAATATCTTCGAGATAAAACTGGATAGAAAATAAAGGGTAATTGCATTGGCTCCTGCGTATCGAAAAATACTACCAAATTTTACACCTCTAACATCAGTGATATAATAGATAAGTGCCAAAACCAAATTTGCCCACCCAGCAGTAACTAAAACAAAACTACTTGACCAAAGTGCTTTATTAATAGGAAAAACAAGATCCCATAACATTCCCAGGATCAGCATGGCAACCCCCATGATTATCATTGCCATTTCCTTTTTGGGACGTTTAGAAACAAGCAATAAGCCCGTAAAGATTCCTAGTAAAGAGCTGGCAATTGCCGGAATGCTGCTTAGTAAACCTTCAGGATCATAATCTTCGCGATACATATGTGTTCCAAAAGTTTGAACATCTAAATAATTTGCCCAATTATTAGGTGCACGTTCAAAAGTTGGTTCCCCTCCAAATATCGGAATGTATCCTAGCCATATCCAATATCCTACTAAAATAAATGCACAAATTCCGATAAGTATTTTCCAATTAAAATTTAAAAAGAGGATGGATGCAAAAAAGAAAGAAATTCCAATGCGTTGCAGTACTCCAGGAAAACGAATGTCGGCAAATGCCTTTATAAAAGGAAAATGAATAAGAAATGCTCCTAAAAATAATCCTAAACCTATTAGCTTTAATGTTCGGATACTAATTTTTTTGTAAGTCGTTGCTGTAGCTTTTTTGTTTTGATAAGAAAACACAATCGATACTCCAACGATAAATAAAAAGAAGGGGAAAACTAAATCTGTAGGTGTATAACCATGCCACTTTGCATGCAGTAGCGGAGGATAAACGCTTGACCAAGTTCCAGGTGTATTTACCAAAATCATGAGAACAATGGTAAGACCTCTAAAAATATCGACAGATAAAACTCTTTCTCTCATAAACTGATTATAAAATATTATCCTTCATTTTATTCCAAACTCTTATTAACAAGAATCCTGATACGAATGCAATAAGTGTTAATATTAAAGCCGAAATTGTTCGACCATATATCCAATATCCTGTGGCAAACATAATCGTGTAAATAAGCACACATCCTAAAATCATAGCCGTAACTCCAGAGGGCACACTCCATTTCTCCTTTGCATTTACAATATCAACCTTATCTGTTTTTGCATCATTAACTACTTTTGACCAGCCCGGACCTCCTGGTTGTATTTTTCGATAGAATTCACGCAGTACTTCTTTTGATTCTGCCTGTGTCATAAAAGTTACCGTTAACCATATGGCTGAAGTTACAATCACCACAAAAGGATATTCTGCCCAATCTGGAAACACCCCCGTTTCAGGAGCAAAAAGAAACTCTCCAAGCTTTGTTTTTACCATTAAAATAGATAAAATCCCCGAGGCAAACATTGCGGTAATTTCACTCCAAGCGTTGATTCGCCACCAAAACCAGCGCAAAATAAATACCAATCCGGTTCCTGCACCAAAAGTTAATAAAAGATCGAAGACCTGAAATGCATTTTCAAGTGCTAAAGCTAAAGTTGCACTAAGCACCATTAAAACAACGGTTGATAATCTTCCTACGCGAACCATTTGCTTTTCGGTTGCATTCGGGTTGATTTGTTGCTTGTAAAAATCAAACACGATATAGGAAGAACCCCAATTAAGTTGGGTAGAAATAGTACTCATATAAGCAGCAATTAGCGACGCTAAAACGAGTCCTAAAAGCCCACTAGGTAATTTGGTCAACATTGCCGAATACGCTAAATCATGACCTAATTTACTCTCCACAACATTTGGGAAGGCTTCGGAAATACTTGCGATATCCGGATACACTACTAAAGAAGCCAAAGCCACTAAAATCCATGGCCATGGACGTAGCGCATAATGCATAATATTGAAGAAAAAGGTCGCTCCAATAGCATGATTCTCATCTTTGGCAGCTAACATTCGTTGTGCAATATAGCCTCCTCCTCCGGGTTCAGCACCGGGATACCAAGAGCTCCACCATTGCACTGCCAAAGGAATTATAAAGAGCGTTATTAGTGCTTTTTTATTACTGAAATCGGGTAAAATATTCAACTTACTCACTACATTCTCATTTTCCATCATAGCAGAAATTCCGCCCACTTCGGGAATGTTTACAAGATAGTAAGCCGCTCCAATGGCTCCCGCCATAGCTACAAAAAACAAAAGAAAATCAGTATATACCACTCCTTTAAATCCTCCTAAGGCACTAAAGATCACAGTGATAAGACCGGCACCTATAACTGTTTCCAGAGGTTCTAAGCCTAACATTATACCTCCTATTTTGATAGCAGCTAAAGTAACCGAGGCCATGGTAATTACGTTAAATAAAACCCCGAGGTAAACGGATCTAAATTTTCTTAAAAAACTGGCGGCTTTTCCTCCGTATCGCATTTCATAAAATTCCAAATCCGTGTTAACATTAGATTTTCGCCACAGTTTGGCATATACAAAAACGGTTAGCAAGCCGGTAATTAAAAAACACCACCATACCCAATTTCCAGAAACACCATTAGTCCTAACAATATCTGTTACAAGATTTGGTGTGTCTGTAGAAAATGTGGTGGCAACCATAGAAAGCCCAAGCAACCACCAAGGCATTGTCCTTCCCGAGAGAAAGAATTCTGAAGAGTTTTTTCCGGATCTTTTGGAAACAAAAATTCCTATTCCTAAAACGATTGAGAAGAAAATTATAATTAGACTATAATCTAAAGTACTGAGCTCCATAGTTAGGTTGTTGGTTATTTAAACTTATAAAACATTTCAAATTTGAAGAAGCTTAAAGATATCATTTTTTAGAATACTTTTGTATTCAGCTTCTTAAAAACCAACGATGTCCACTTTGCCTAATGATGAAATTATTCTACTATCGTGGCTTTTAGCATTTCTTGGTGCTTTTGTTATTGGATTGTCTAAAGCTGGGATAAAGGGCATCGCCATTGTCAATGTTACCTTAATGGCCTTGGCATTTGGAGCAAAAGAATCCACTGGTCTTATAATTCCTTTATTAGTTTTAGGAGATGCTTTTGCGGTTATATATTATAACAGGCATACCCAATGGAAATACATTGTTCAATTTCTTCCATGGATATTAATAGGCGTCTTGATTGGAGTATTTATAGGAAAAGATTTGCCAGAAACTACATTCAAATGGGCCATGTCTAGTATCATTTTATTTAGTATCATTTTCATGTTTTGGTGGGACCAACGCGCCACTCAAAAAGTTCCAACCCATTGGGGTTTTGCAAGTTTTATAGGAATCTTAGCAGGAGTTACAACCATGATCGGGAATTTAGCAGGAGCATTTTCTAACATTTTCTTTTTAGCGATGCGATTGCCCAAAAATCAATTTATCGGCACCGCTGCGTGGTTATTTTTGATCGTTAATTTATTTAAACTTCCCTTTCATTTTTTTGTTTGGAAAACGATTTCTGTAGAAACACTTATCATCAATTTAAAATTAATTCCTGCAATGATTGTGGGTCTGCTTGCAGGTATTTTTTTGCTGCAATTAATTAAAGAATCTTTTTACCGAAAAATGATTCTGGTTTTAACAGCAATCGGAGCTGTTCTAATTCTATTTCGATAAGCAGACCGTTGTGAATGAGTTTCACCACGCTGAGTGAAACAAAAGGTTAAAGCATAAAAAAGGCCGAAACATAGTTTCGGCCTTTTATGATATTCAAAGTATGACACTTATTGGGGTTGAATATCAATTCGTATTACGTTATATCCTCCTCTTGGATCCTGTACATAAACTACACCAGGACCGCTGGTAATTAATCCTTTTCCGAATTGTACATCTTCCAATGCACTTACTCTACGGATAATGGTATTATCATCAGCAGCACCTTGATTAGGACCACTCTGTCTTGGTGCCTGATCAGCTCCAAAACCAACAGCTTGATCAACTTCTGTACCTGCATCATATAAATATGCTCTGATGCTTGCATCTGTTCCTGATACTGGCACTCCTGTATCATCAAATAATGGGAAACCAACATTATTATAACTCATGAACCAATCATTAGTCTGAACTAACATTGTTCCAAAGCCAAATTTATAATCCTGTCCCTGAGGAACTTCTAGTGTAAAAGTTAAGTCTTCACCAGGACCTATATTAACTTCTTGGTCACTAGCAACAACTGGTAAACCTAATCCATTGATATAATCTACAGCCACCATATTATTTCCATCTTCAGCTAATTCTTCCAATCCATTTTCAGGGTTGTTTTCCTCACCTTGCACAAAGAAAGGATCTCTTTCTGTGTTGAAGGCATAGATTAAACCTGGGGAGAATACACTCAAGCTAGAAGACAAACGCAAAGGTGCACCTTGTGTTCCTGTTTCTGTAAACCAATCGAATAAAGGATCTGGATTTCCATCTTCTGCGATTTGCTCCAAGCCTACTGATCTATCAACAGTACCTAGAGAAAATAGAGGTTCTGGTTGTGTATGTAAGACTACTATTCCAGGAGTTGCTACAAAACCATTATTTGAACTTGGGTCCAATGATGGATTAGGAAGCATTGCTGCAATTGGACGAATAGTAAAAGTAAACGTACCTGCCGATTGACCATCTGCTGAAGCTTGGTATGCTAACTCCGCTGTGATATAAGTAGCACCATTTCTTCCTCCTCTATCAACAATTCTTGTTAATGGGTTAGGATCCAGAGGTCCTACATTAGCACCCGCTGGTGGGAAGTTCTCTGGTAAGTTATCATCTTCTACTCCTAAATCGAACAAGATAAGTTCTCCTGCGATATCACCCGTTAAGGCCTGTCCATTGGGGAAAAGGTCTATTCCAGCAAAATCTTCAGGGGCTAAAAACCAATCGTTACTATTTCCCATCATGGTTACTGGTGTAAATTTTGTTCCAGGCACGGCTTGGAATTCAATTTGATACTGGTAATCTGCATTGTTCAACGGACCTCTACCAACTGAAGCTCCGGTTGCTGCAACTGTTCTTTCTGTGAAGGTATGAACGTTAAGATAGTTCGTAACGTTACTTATTGTTACATTAAAGATTGTAGTAGCTGCCTGAACATCATTAGCTTCTCCCAAAGATGGATTTACTTCTTCTGTCCAATCTGAAGCTGAATCCCCTTCACCATCAAACTCAATACTAAAACTGTTTAATCGAACTGTAGGCACAAATTCTCCTGCCGTCCATATTCCTGCTGCAACTGCTACATCTTCGCGAGCACTTCCCGAAGCACCATATTGAACGAAATCAACAATTGCTTCCGGATTAGCGAACTGATTCATGGAGTACAATCCTAAACCAGCTTCAGTATCGGGCATAGTATATGGAAGTACAAGGAATTGACCTGGTGCTAATTCGATATCTCCACTCTCTGGCGTTAAGTCGCCGATCTGAGCATACGTTCCAGGACCTAAACACAACCAATAGGTACTTAAATCTACAGCAACATCACCATTGTTATATAGTTCTACTAGATCTCTACTCCCATATTGTACTTCGTTTAGTACAATAGATCTTAATGGAGCTGGAACCGTTAGTAAGTTATCTGCACCTAAAGTTACCGTACTTGTTTCTGCCCAGTTTGCAGCACCAACACCTTCACCATCAAATATAATCGTGTTTGTAGCACTTTCCATTACAGGTACAAACTCTCCTGCTGTCCATATACCAGCAGATACAGCTACATCTTCTCTTGGGCTTCCAGCCGCACCCCATTGTACGAAATCTGCCAAGGTTGCTGCGTTTCCAAAACCAGAGTTGTCTATATAAAGACCTAAGCCTCCGGTTACATTTGGCATATCATACGATACTACTAGGTAGTCTCCAGCTGCCAAATTTAAATCTCCTTCTACTTCTAAGTCACCAATTTGTCTATAGGTTCCAGGGCCTAAACAAAGAAAATAACCACTTAAGTCTACAGCAGTATCACCATTGTTAAAAATCTCAACGCTGTTTCCTAAGTATTCTACTTCATTTAAAATTACTGAGGCTGTTGCCGCAGGAGGATCTACTGGATCCGGATCTGGATTACTGATTACGGTATCATCTTCTGAACATGATCCTAAGAGGATCGCTGCTGCTAATACTGTTGTTTTAAAAATATTCTTTTTCATCACTTAATAAAATTTAGATTGTTTTTGTATTTGTTAATCACAGGGCAAAACACGCAATAACAGAGCGATCACATATAATAAAGTATGGTGAAAAGGAAATTTGAGCCTTAAAAGTGAATTCTTAAACCTCGAAAAAAAAGCGTTTATAAAAAAAGCCTCATAACAATGTCATGAGGCTTCTATAAATTACTAAGAGATATTAGCTTATACTACTGCAACTTCTTTCTTTTTTAATTTATCTAACAATTGCTGATAAAAATCTTTCGGTAAACCACAAGCAATTAAATACTCCTTCATTAATGTTTCTTCTTCTTTTTCAATACTCCCATCTGCTAAAAGAACAACCGCCGCTTGTGCTAAAACATTAATAAGAGCTTCGGCAGACATTTCGTTTCGCGCATCATTTAACAGATCAAAGACGCGATTATCTCTATTACCATGTGCTTTTACCTCCTTAAAAAGTTCCATTAAGCTATCTTTTTGTTCGGGAAAGCTTTCCATAGCATCCATAATTTCCCGCTCTTCTTCAGGAGCAAAATCTCCATCAATCATCGACATATGCGTCATAGACCCTATCAGCGCTTTGGCATATATTCTTCTAACCCGTTCTTTATTTTCATTTATTTCTTTTTCAGACCGCTGAAGAACACTTTTAATATTTTCATTATAAGCACTATTACAATTTTCACATTCGTAAAAACGATCAATTTCATCTAATGGGATCACTGGAATAAAGAACAGTGTAAACCACCTACGATACAATTTGTTTACCAAATTTCCATTATTACAATTCGGGCAGGAATTATTTAGAACTGTACTATCTTTTACTGTATGTTTTAGTCCTCGGGTACCAAAAATAATAAACATAATTCAGGGTTTAAAGGGTTAGGAATCGGAATCATAACAAAAAATAGATCCTAATATTGTACTATTGGGCTTCCTATTGGACTTATTTATTTTGATAAAAGCGTATTTTTAGTCCGCTATAAATAGGTTCCTATTTTCAACAGCATCCTTTAAATGTATGAAACTTTTTAAAAAAAGAAATGTTTTCGCCATACCGCCCATTAAATTCACGGGGGTTCAATTAAAAGAGCCTGCTGCATATGCCGCTGGCTTGACAGGAGTGAAAATAGCATTGCAACATACGTTTAAAGAGATGGGTATTCAAAAATCTTTGACTACGCTTGCCCATATGAATCAAAAAGATGGTTTTGATTGCCCCGGTTGTGCCTGGCCGGACCCTGACAAGCCATCAAAATTAGGTGAATATTGCGAAAATGGAGCTAAAGCTCTTGCCGAAGAAGCTACGCATAAAATAATTGGTCCCGATTTTTTCACCAAATATTCGGTAGAAGAACTTTCAGAATGGTCGGATTATAAGCTTGGAAAAAGCGGACGCTTAGTTGCACCTATGCTATTGCGCCCAGAAAGTATACATTATGAACCAATCTCTTGGGAAAATGCATACCTATTAGTTGCTGAAAACTTAAAAAAACTAAAAACCCCAGATGAAGCCGTCTTTTATACCTCTGGAAGGTCTAGTAATGAGGCTGCTTTTTTGTATGGCTTATTTGTGCGCGCTTTTGGCACAAACAATATGCCTGACTGCTCTAATATGTGTCATGAATCCAGCGGTGTTGCTTTAAATGAAACTTTAGGCATTGGCAAAGGATCGGTAAAATTGGAAGACTTTGATAAAGCAGAAGTTATTATTGTAATGGGTCAAAACCCTGGCACGAACCACCCTCGCATGCTTTCGGCCCTGCAAAAGTGCAAAGAAAACAAAGGCACTATTATTAGTGTTAATCCTTTAAAAGAAGCTGGACTAGTCCGTTTTAAAAACCCGCAAGAAGTTAAGGGTATTGTGGCATCAGGAACTGCTTTGACTGACATTCATCTACAAGTAAAGATTAATCAAGACGTTTCGCTGCTTAAACTGATACTCAAAAAACTAGCGGCTCTGGATAAGCAAGACAGAAATGTTTTTGATCATGAGTTTATTGAGAACTATACCCATGGTGTAAAGGATTTACTAACCGATTTGGATCGTTTTTCTGAAGAAGAATTACTAAAAATATGTGGTGTTTCGGCCGCTAAGATAGATGAGGTGGTAAAAATTATAGCAGCAAAAAATAAGATTATAATTTGTTGGGCAATGGGGCTTACGCAGCATAGGAATGCGGTAGATAATATTAAGGAGTGTGTAAATCTTCTGTTACTTAAGGGAAGTATAGGAAGAGAAGGTGCCGGTACCTGTCCTGTTCGAGGACATAGCAATGTGCAAGGAGATCGTTCGGTGGGGATTATGCATCAGGTATCAAATTCGTTAAATACAGCAATAAAAAATGTTTTTGGTTTTGATCCGCCTTTAAAAGAGGGGTTAGACACCGTACATGCCATTGAAGCTATGTATCGGGGAAAAGCAAAGGTTTTCATGGCTCTGGGAGGCAATTTTTTATCTGCAGCTTCGGACACCATGTATACCTCTGAAGCGTTACAAAATTGTGATCTTACGATACAGGTAAGTACAAAATTGAATCGAAGTCATCTGGTTACTGGTAAAACAGCGCTTATTCTACCCACATTAGGAAGATCAGAGAAAGACACTAAAAACGGGAAACAACGGTTTCTTACTGTTGAGAATAGCATGGGGAAAGTACATCGCACCCAAGGTATACTTCCTCCAAAATCCAATACATTGCGCAGTGAACCCGAAATAATTGGGGGTATTGCCACTGCTTATTTTAAAGGAAACCATCCTGTGGATTGGGCAATGTTAGGTGATGATTACAATCAGATCAGACAAAAGTTGGGGGCAGTAATTTCAGGATTTAAAGAAGTACAACAGAAGTCTGAAGGTTCAGGGTATTATCTTCCGAATAATGTACGTGAATTAGATTTTACCAAACTCCCTAAAGGAAAAGCACAATTTAGCGTTTGCAAACTTCCACAACATCAACTAAAAGTAGATGAGTTTGTTCTAATGACTATTCGATCTCATGATCAATTCAATACAACTATCTATGGATTGGATGATCGGTATCGAGGGATCTATAATGAACGTCGAGTTGTTTTTATGAATCCCGAAGACATGCAATACTTCTGTCTGGAAAAAATGGATCTGGTAGACTTAATCAGTAACTACGACAACAAAGAACGCCGCGCTTCAAAGTTTTTAGCTATCCCCTACGATATTCCCAAAGGTAATCTTGCAGCCTATTTTCCGGAAACCAATGTGCTAGTACCTTACAACCATTTTGCTTATAAGAGTCATACTCCTATTAGTAAATCCATAATCGTTAAATTAGAAAAAAGTAATTGAATTTATTACATTTAACTTTAATTTAGCGTATATTCCTACATATATTATAGAATATTATTTATTTTTAGTGTATATAGTTTGTCTAAAAGTAATTAAATGCGATATTCTAACAAAAAAGAATCTTCATTAAAAATATAAAAGTATTCTCTCATGAGGAATAGACATAAGTCTTGAGTGTCTTTAAGTGTTCAGGCTATTAACACAATTATTAAAATTTACAACTATGAAAAATTTAGGTAATGCTTTGAGTAAAGCTGAACAAAAGCAAATTACTGGTGGTCAACACCAAGGAAGCAACTATATCTGTATTGAAAACTTCCCTTTTACATATAATGTGAACGCAGGTGAATTATGCGATGATGGAGGCGTTCCACTTTGTGTATAATTTGTAATGGTTTGTATAGGTTTATATTTCCTTTACATTGCATAATAGGTTAGACCATGAGCGGTAATTACATAAAGTAATTATCGCTCATTTTTAGATATCATAAACATGTTTATTTTTAAGTGTAAGACTCTATCAGAGCTTGCCTAACAATTCCTTGGCTTCTTTGTGCCTGAAATTTTGAGGATTCTCCGCTATTATTTCCAATGTTTTACGGGCGTTTTCTATATCCTTCTGTTTAAGATAGGCCAAAGCTTTAAACCAAAGTCCTTTAGAACGATCTAAAAGCCTAGAATTGCACATCACCTCAAATGCTGCAATAGCGTCATTCATTTCATTCAATTCCAAATGCGCCATTCCCTTATACAAAAACATACTGGTATCTATAGCAACAGCTGTCTTTTCATAGTCCATAAATAAATCGATAACGCTCTGGTAATCTTTTGCTCGAAAAGTGCTGACGATTGCTGATATTTTTGTCTTTGTTTCTCCTCGTTTTACAACAGACGGAAGATCTTCTATACTATAATATTGCAAATATAAGCGCTCAGATGAGGTGCTTTGACTTAAGTAAATCCCAAAAAACCCTATAATTAGGATTGCTGCTATTGCGGCCACAGCTTTATAATTGATACGCGAAGTCTTGGTTTTTGGACTGTCGTATTTTTCTTTTGCAGCTCTAAGTCCCTTTTCAATAGCTATACCCTCTTCACTTTGTATAAATGTTTTAAGCTGTTGTGTATAGGTATTATCAGGAATAGTTTCATCTAAATTTTGCTTTCCCAGATGATGATTTAACCGATCATATAACTGTACTTCTTTTCTAAGATCTTCGTTATGATCCATTTCTTTTTCAAACGCCACAATCTCTTCCGATGACATGGCGCCACCGAGATAAGCTTCTATTTTTTGGTAATCTCTGTCGTTCAACATCAGCTTAAATCTTTATATCTGGAATCAGCTTTTACTAAATCTGCCAACTTCTTCTTGCATTTAAAAACACGCTGAAAGGCCGTGTTTTCCGAAGCATAATTAAACTTTTTTACAATAACTTTGTATGAAACCTTATTAAAAAAGTCTTTTAATAATGCTTTACAGTTTTCTGATAGCAACAACATCTTTTCTTCAAAAAGTTCCCAACGTTCCTGGTGTAAAATGGCTTTAACAGTTTCGTCTTCATTTGCTTTTAGTTCAAAGATTCCTTCATTTCTTACCTCTTTTTTCCGATTATTAAGTTGTTTTAACCATAGATTTTTGCAGACTGTAAAAACGTACCCATGAAAAGACGAATTAATCTGTACTCCTTTAATCTTAGCTCTACAAACTAATTGATAAAGAGCATCATGAAAAACCTCTTCTGCATCTTTTCTAGTCCCCTTATTATTATATATGTAAGAAATTACTTTCGGAAATAAATTTTTATAGAGTTCGGTCAGGGTTACTTTATCACCATTCACTAATTTTTCGATCTGGGGGTGATTCGAAAAGGTTTTCATAAAAATAACTCACCAAGGGGTAAGATTCTCCAAGTTTAATAACAGTTAACAAAAATACAGTATTAATTTTATTAACTTTAAAAAAATAATTTATGAAAAACAGGTTTCTAGTTTTAATTTTTATTATCGTAACGATTATTTTTTCTGCATGTACTGCCGAAAACTCATCTGAAGAGCTTCAGGAAATAGATTTTAGTAGCTCCTCAACTATTGAAAACACAACTGGGTCCAATCAACTTTTGGATATTTCAAATGAAAACTTGAATATTAATTCCACAACCGAATTAAATGTAAAAGAAAATGATCCCATTCCTTCTAGCTTTGATGATGATAATTTTATAGGTGTGCCTTTGGGTGGTGGATGCCCTAGTTGGACACCTCCTTTTGTACAGCCCGGAGAAACAGGACTTCTTTTACATGTTTATTACAATCCTAATCTGGTGCCATTAGATCAAATAAATTGTGTGCGACAGGACTATTCACAACAGTTTTGTAATCTGCGATTTGTTGCCGCAAACCCTGGTGATCCCTATCATGATATTTGGACATTTGTTTCGGATCTAAATTGCTCCATTGGTCCATCCGCGGGAAAAGATTCTGCTGAAACGGCTACACAAACAGATCCAAGAGTTTGTGCTCGAAACCCCTGCCAATAATACTAAGTAGCACTCCATTATTTTGAAAAAAAATCAAAACTATTTTCCACTAAAACAGCAATTATGTGTTTTTATAGTTTTGATTTTTTTTTCTTTCCCACTCTTTTCTCAGCAGCAAAAATTGGCAGAAATTGTAAATTCGAAATTATCTGCCGATGTCAAAATAAGAAAAGTAGATTCTTTAATACGATTTCTTGAAATCCAAAAAAACGATTCGCTATTATACCTCTATAACGATTATGCCTTTTGGTTGGTTGATCAAGATTCTCTACAAAAAGCAATTTTTAATACGGAAAAAGGACTTGTTTTCGGGAAAAAAAATACAACTAGTTCTTATAAAATTAAACAGCTTAACGCATTTGATCTAGCTTATTACTACACCATAGCCAAGCAACCAAAAAAAGCCATTAACGCTTACAGCGAGACTATTCAAATTACCGATACCACTAATATTGCACGACTAAGTTATGTGGAGTTGGCAAAAATCTACTTGGGTTTAAATGATTATTATAAGGCTTACGATGTATACACAATAGCAGTTTCTTTATTAAAAGCAAATGAGGGTAATAGAACGGTTTTAAGAGATGTTTATCAAGATTTATCAGCCATCTGTTTTAAGCTTCGAACCAAAAAAAGTTTAGCAATAGGTCGATCTTATGGAAAAGCTGCAGATTCTTTGGCACACTTATATCCTACTTCAAATCAAAATAAATTTAATATAAAATTAAATTTGGCACTGCTTCATAATGAAGAAGAAAATCTAGATTTTGATGTGGCCTATTCCTATTATCAGGAAGCTTTACAAATTGCTCATCAAGCAAATGACACATTCAAAATAGCCGCCGTTTATGAAAGCTTGGGAGATTTATACAACATTTTGGATCAGAAAAAATCTATTCAGTGGTACCTAAAAGCCATAAATTTAACTTCTAAGTCGGATAGTCTTATACTTAGCAATAGATACAACGGTTTAGGACATACCTATAGCATTGTTGGAGACTATGAAAAAAGCCTCCACTATAGACATGAAGGATTGTTGCTTTTTACCAATGAGAATTTTCGTACTCCCCAAAAAATTTCTTCATCCTTTTTAGAAAAAGTTGAAGATAAGGCTAAGCTTCTTTTTCGTCTACAGCAACTTGCAGAAACGTATTTAAATTACTTCGAAGACACAAAGGAGAATAGGTTTTTAGAGCAAAGTATTACCTATTTCAAGCTTTCAGATCAGATCATCGATCTTCTTAAAACTAATAGTCACGAATTTAAATCTCGCTTATTTTGGAGAACTCTCGGCGCAGATTTATATGGTAAAGCGATAAGAGCTTCTTTTCTTGCAAACCAAACCAATGAGGCTTTCTATTTTATGGAGAAAAATAAAGCTTTATTGCTTTTAGAAGACGTTGCACAACAAAATCTTAGGCAGTCAGAATCAGTTTCTGAAGGCGATAAAACAAAAGAAGTTAAATTCTTTAAACAGCTTTTACAAACTAAACAGCAACTTAAAGGTGGCAAAGCACTTTCAAAAAAGGTTCGAGATTCCCTGAAAAAAGAAGAAATAAATATACGTCTGGCTTTATCGTTGCTTCAAGATAGTATTGGAATCTCCATACAAAGATCCAACTTTCAACCTATCATTATGCAATTGGAGACAGCTCAAAAATCGCTGCTGCCCAATGAAATTATTGTGGAATACCACATCTCTAATGATGACGGTTATGGAATTTATTCTAATAAAGAAAATGGATATGTTATACTCGTTACATCTGAAAAAATTTATCTTCAAGAAATTCCATTCTTATCAGAATTGCAATTCGAGGTTACTGAAGTTTTAGAGGCTCTTAAGAAACCTTTTCAAACAGAGGAAGAAATTAAGTCATACCATCAAAAAACCAATGCTTTATACAAGCGTTTCTTTCCTACGAAAGAAATACGTCAATTGATTCAAGGCAAAAAGGTGACCCTTGTTCCCGACAGTTTTCTATCTCTACTTCCCTTCGAAGCCTTATCAACTTCAACAGAAACCAATTCTTATTTAATACAAGACACAGAGGTTCATTATGTCTATTCCAATTCTTTTCTACAAAATGTTAAAAAGAATAGTAATCTAAATAGGTCCTATTTAGGAATGGCTCCACTCTCTTTTAAATCTCAAAATTTACCTGACCTTGCTTTTAGTAAAAATGAGATTGAAAACTTGGCATCCTTCTATTCTGGTAATAATTTTTTAGCTAGAGATGCTACTAAAGAAAACTTCCTTTCTGAACTAAAAGGACCCAATATTATCCACTTGGCTACTCATGCCAATGCCGATGGGAATTCTACTCCTTGGATTGCATTTAAAAACAATAAAATAAGTTTAGAGGAATTGTATTTAACGGAAAATAATGCTTCCCTTGTAGTATTAAGTGGTTGCAATACGTCTATCGGAGAAGAAGCCATTGGAGAGGGATTGATGAGTCTAGCAAGAGGATTCTTTTATTCGGGGTCCCAAAGTGTTGTTGCTTCTCTATGGAGTATTGATGATCAATCAACTGCGGAGATTATAGGTTCCTTTTATAAAAATTTAAGTAACAATCAAACCAAATCAGAGGCTTTACATCATGCAAAACTTGCATACCTTAATACCCATACCTTGTCCGACGCTTCTCCATATTATTGGGCGCCGCTTATTTTGTTAGGTGAAAATAACACCTTACCTCATTCTAAAATAGATTTCTCTACTTATATTGGTATATTCCTAGGGATTATTTTTGTGCTAGGTGTTTTTTATTTTTTCCGCTCTTTCAGGAAAACCCGATAAACTAGCCTTTTAATCTTATCTCAATTTAGAACATAGCTGATTTTCGTTTTTTTTTAACATAAAAGAGGGGTAAGAAATATCTTTTTCAAAAACAATAAGCTAAGAAACATCTTATCTTATGAAAAATCCCATTGCATTTATTGTTCATAAATACTTAGAAAATAACGGCTACCACTTCGATCTAGACGAAATAAATCTTCAGTTATTTAGCCATCCAGATTTTCCTAATGTTATTGCCGTCAGCGATTTGTTTCAACATTTTGATATCGCTAATTTCGCCCTTCAATTGGATAAAGCTATGATTCAATTGGAGCAACTACCTGATAGTTTTTTAGCACATATTTCGGATTCTAAGAGTGATCGTTTGGTATTGGCTCAGAAAAAAGGAAAGAAACTAAAGCTTTACATCGATGAGCATAACAAAAAAATGGTTTCCTACGAGACTTTTTTGACTGAATGGAGTGGAGTTTTAATAAGCTTTGAGGAGGTGACTAGCAATTCCTTATGGCATCTTTTCGACAAGAAAAAACTTTTTCGAATCTTCATATATGTAGCAGTAGGTTTGTTTTTAGGGGCATTCATTTATAGTAGTTCTCCACCAATATATCCGATGGTTTCCTTTATCCTTGGCGGTGCCGGTTTCGCATTCAGTATTTTAATAGTACAACAAGAACTTGGTGTTAAATCTGGAGCTTTATATAAGTTCTGTACTGCTTTTGAAAATGCCAGTTGCCAAGCAGTCACAAATTCTAAAGGGGCCTCTTTATTCGGGATAATTAAACTAAGTGATATTGGTATTATCTATTTTTCAGCACAGTTGTTACTTTGGCTCTTTGCATTTTTTTCTGGTTCGTCTTTTCAAGAAATATTTATAGGAATTAGTATTCTTAGTATACCTTTTACAGCATATTCTCTTATTTATCAATGGCGCGTTGTGAAAAAATGGTGCTTACTTTGTTTAGGAGTTGTAGGGGTACTGTATTTACAATTCTTTTCAGGTTTTTTAACAGATTTTTCCTTTTTAGAATTACCTACATTATCTGTAATGGTACTAAGCGGCCTTGCTTTTTTAGGTATTGCTGCGCTTTGGCTTTTTATAAAACCGTTATTGCGTAAGGAACAGGATTTGAATATCTTAAAAATTAAAAACTTAAAGTTTAAACGCAATTTTAATTTCTTTAAAATAGTACTTCAAAACAGTATTAAAGTGGATGCTTTAGACCTTTATGGAGATATTGTTTTAGGAAATCCGAACGCTTCTCTAGAATTAGTTCTAGTAAGCAATCCCACCTGTTTTTATTGTAAGGACGCGCACAATAGTATAGAAAATCTATTAAAAAATTACCACGATCAAATTAAAGTGATCATTCGTTTTAGCATCCCCTCACAGGATCCAACTCACGAAGGGCTTTTAATGGCGCATCATCTATTATCTATTTATAAACAAATGGGTGAGGCAAAATGTCAAAAGGTTTTGCATGAGGTCTACACTTTAGAAAAATCAGAGCGGAAATTCTGGATAACTGCTCAAAATGTAGCGTTAGATCAAAATCTTCTTGCCATGCTAGAGGCACAGCGCGTCTGGACTTTAGAACAAGGTGTTTACTTAACACCAACGCTGATAGTTAATCAACAAGTATATCCTAGAGCTTCCTATGAAATTGATGAACTTCCCTATTTCATAGACGAGTTATTACTAGAAGCACAAAACCAATCCCTAGCGGTAGTTTAACTACCTGCTTACAATATTTTCTGCAGAAAGTAGACACAAATTCTGAGTGTCTTTAAATGTTCAGATATCTATGAATTCATTATAAAATTTAAACAATGAAAAAAGTAAATTTAAAAGGCCTTTTACAAGGCAATACCAAAATTCTTCAAAAAGCTGACTTAAGAAATATCCTTGGCGGAAGCGGAAGTACACCTGGCACGGATATTATAGGCGATGGAGCAACAATTTCTGGTTGTGGTAACACATGCAATGCACTTTCTAACACATGTAGCGGAGTATGTTCAGCCTGCAGAAGTGAAGGTAGTCCAACCGTAGATGTTCCTGATGGTCCTGACTTTGCTTCTGGAATATGTATTGATCTATAAATTTTGATCGATAAAGTAAACAACAAAATTAACATTTATGTTGTACCGATTTTAGTTTAGTAAATCTCAATTGCGAATAAAAAAACTATTCGCAATTGATTTTATTGTAATATCTTCTATTATTCTCTCATTCAAAATTACCTAAGTACTTTTACCCACGCTTCAGGGATAGCGATCTTTTTCAGTGCCTTATAGTCATAGGCAACCAATGTGGTATGTGCTATAGCCGCAATTCGTTGATGTGCTTTGCTAAACAGTTTGGATTTGCATTGTATCCGATCTGTTTCGAGTTGAATTACATCATGGGTTACAATCACCGTATCAGGGTAGGTTAAGGGGAAAATGTATTTGCAATCTTGCCAAGCTAAGATAGGGGCAATACTTTTAAAATTGAGTTGTCCTTCCTGCAGTTTTTCGAAAAAAACAAGCCTAGCAGCTTCTACCCATCGTAAGTAAACGGTATTATTTACATGTTGCGCAGCATCCATATCCCCCCAGAGTACAGGTAGCTCAATATGCACAAAAGCTTCTTCAATTGCTGCTTTATCTATCATTCAATACGTTTTTATAATGGAATATTGCCGTGCTTTTTCTTGGGAAGTACTTCTGTTTTATGTTCTAAAGTTGCAAAAGCTTTGATCAATTTTCTTCGTGAATTTTTAGGTGAAATTACCTCATCAATAAAACCACGTTCAGCGGCACTATAGGGGTTCGCAAATTTTTCGGCATACTCGTTTTCCTTTTCTTGCAATTTTGCTAACGGATCATCTGCCGCTGCAATCTCCTTTCTAAAGATAATTTCACTAGCACCTTTTGCTCCCATTACCGCAATTTCAGCTCCTGGCCAAGCATAATTTAAATCTGCACCAATATGTTTAGAATTCATCACATCGTAAGCGCCACCATAGGCTTTTCTTGTAATAACAGTTACCTTAGGTACTGTTGCTTCACTAAGTGCGTACAATAACTTCGCGCCATTGGTAATAATACCATTCCATTCCTGATCCGTTCCCGGTAAAAACCCTGGAACATCTACCAGTACTAATAATGGAATATTAAAACAATCGCAAAAGCGTGTAAAGCGTGCCGCCTTTTTAGAGCTGTTTACATCTAACACTCCTGCTAAACTTATGGGTTGGTTTGCTACAATTCCAACACTTCTTCCACCCAAGCGTGCAAAACCTACCACAATATTTTCGGCATAGTCTTTATGAATTTCAAAAAAGGATTCCGCATCTATAATTCCTTTAATCACCTCTCGCATATCGTAAGGTTGATTTGCATTTTCAGGAACGATGTTCTCTAGAACTTCGCGCACTTCATCACCTGCAGCAAAAGGTACTAAGGCAGGCTTGTCTTCACAATTCTGAGGCATATAGCTCAAAAGTTGCTTTATTTGCGTAATGCATGCTAAATCATTGGATGCGGTAAGATGCGTAACGCCTGATTTTGTAGCATGTGTAAGCGCTCCTCCCAACTCTTCAGAACTCACTTCCTCATTGGTTACTGTTTTGACCACATTAGGCCCGGTAACAAACATATAGCTAGAGTTTTCTACCATAAGCGTAAAATCGGTCATTGCAGGAGAATATACCGCTCCCCCAGCACAGGGACCCATTATCGCTGATATCTGTGGCACAACTCCTGAAGCTTTAACGTTTCGATGAAAAATATCTGCATACCCGCCTAAAGAACGAACCCCTTCTTGAATACGGGCTCCACCACTATCGTTAAGTCCAATTACGGGAACTCCAATTTTCATAGCCAAATCCATAATCTTACAGATTTTTTCGGCATGGGTTTCTGATAGCGCGCCGCCAAACACCGTAAAGTCCTGTGCAAAAACACATACTTTTCTTCCTTGTATTGTGCCATATCCAGTAACTACGCCGTCTCCATAAAACAGCTGTTTTTCCATACCAAAATCCTTGGTGCGATGTGTTACTAGCATCCCTAATTCTTCAAAAGACCCCTCATCCATTAAAAAATGAATACGTTCTCGTGCTGTAAGTTTGCTCTTTGCATGTTGCTTTTTTATTCGCTCTTCTCCACCTCCTAATTTGGCTTGGGCTATCTTTGTTTCTAAACGCTGTTGTTTTTCACTCATAAGCTCTGTTTGATACGAATATCAACTTTGTTTTATTTTCTTTTTTTATGCCAATCTGATGTTCCATTTTGGGGAACGTTTAATTTTTCTTGATGTTCTAAATAACACCTTAAACCTACCATTGCAGCAATTTTACGTTCGTCATTTTGTTGATCTTCAATATGCTCTGGAGCAAAGAAATTCTTCACAAAATGTGTGTCAAAATTTCCCGAAGTAAATGCATCATGTTGGCACACAAATTTTCCAAAAGCTAAGGTTGTCGCTACACCCTCAATTTTGTAATCATCAATAGCCTTTATCATGAGCTGAATTGCTTCATTTCTAGTAGCTCCATACGTCACCAACTTTGATAACATAGGGTCGTAATAAATAGGAATTGTCATTCCTTCTTCAAAGCCGTCATCCAATCGAACACCTTCTCCTTTTGGGGTTTTATAGGTAGATAAGGTTCCTATGCTTGGTAAAAAGTCATTTAAAGGATCTTCTGCATATACCCGAAGTTCCAGAGCGTGCCCTTTAATAGCTAAATCTGCTTGTTTAAACTCTAGTTTTTTTTCTTGTGCTATCTTAATTTGTTGTTCTACCAAATCCACCCCACTAATCAACTCAGTAACCGGATGTTCTACTTGTAAACGGGTATTCATTTCTAAAAAATAAAAACTCTTATCGGCATCCAATAAAAACTCCACCGTACCTGCACCTACATAATCACAAGCTTCAGCAACTTTAACCGCTGCATTTCCCATAGCTTCACGAAGTTCGGGGGTTAAAACCACAGAAGGCGCCTCTTCCACCACTTTTTGATGTCTTCGTTGTACACTACATTCTCTTTCAAAGAGGTGCACTATATTTCCATGCGTATCGGCTAAAACCTGAATTTCGATATGGCGCGGAGAGCCCACATATTTTTCAATAAATACAGCTCCATCTCCAAAAGCAGCTACCGCTTCACTTATGGCCCTCTCCATTTGTTCTGGGAGTTCTGTCAAGCTATTTACGACACGCATGCCTTTACCACCACCACCTGCCGCAGCTTTAATCAGAATAGGGAACCCTATTTCGGTAGCTATTTTTTCTGCTAAGGCAATATCGGTTATAGCTTCATCTATTCCTGGTACCATAGGAATATCATATACTTTTACAGCTTCTTTCGCAGCCAATTTATTTCCCATAACCTCAATAGCCTTGGGTTTGGGGCCTATAAAAGTAATGCCATTATCTTCTACCAATTTTGCGAATACAGCATTTTCACTTAAAAAACCATATCCAGGATGAATCGCATCGGCTTCTGTTTTTTTGCAAGCATCAATAATTTTGTCCATCACTAGGTATGATTCTGAGGATGGTGCAGGTCCCAAGCAAACAGCCTCATCTGCAAATCGAACATGAGGTGCATTACGATCTACCTCCGAATAAACTGCCACCGTTTTTATGCCCATCTTTTGAGCGGTTCGCATAATACGAAGTGCTATTTCTCCTCGGTTTGCAATTAGAATTTTTTTCATGCTTTTATCTTCTGCTCAAATTATTCGATTATTATTAATAGCTGTCCTTTATCAACTGCATCATCTTTACTTACCTCAACGGATTTTACAGTGCCACTTCCGGGAGCCATGATAATATTTTCCATTTTCATTGCCGAAAGCACCACCAATTGTGATCCTTCTTCAATAACATCACCGGCTTGCACCAAAACGTCAACAATCAAACCTGGCATAGGAGCTTTAATATCGCTGATTTTCTGACTTTGCGCTTCTAATAGTCCCATTTTCTTTACCATTTGATCATAGGCATCGTGTATGGTTAGCGTATAATTTGTTCCATTTACACGAATTGTAAATTCTTTCTTAATCCAGTCTTTATTTACAATTACTACATCATAAGCGGTATGTCCATGAAGTACATGCAGGTTTCCTTTTGGGGTTTCTATTACATCTAAATTTTTTGCATCTGCTTCAGAAATCCCAATTTCAACCGTATCGATATTTACTTTGTATTCGCTCATTGTCTTTTTTACAATAGTTATGCTAGTTCATGATGCTATGAATCACATCACAGCCTAATATAATGCACTAATATACCTATAATTTTAGAGCTCTTGAAGTTCCCTTATCTCCTTAGACCAATTTTTTTTAACATGATATTTATCATGGTTATTAACGCAATACATTTCTAATTTTGATCATAAGATATAACTAATTATGTGTCAGCTTACTCAAAAATATAACGTTCCAGGACCTCGATATACCAGCTATCCTACTGTGCCTTTCTGGGATGCTCCATCCTTTTCAGGAAAAAAATGGAAGGAAATAATAACACAGCGTTTCCAAATTAAAAAAAAGGAAGGTATAAGTTTATATATACATCTCCCTTTTTGTGAAAGTATGTGTACTTTTTGTGGTTGTCATAAACGCATCACAAAACGCCATGAGCTCGAAATCCCTTATATAAAAGCGTTATTGAAAGAACTGGGATTGTATGTCACCCTTTTTGGGGAAAAACCAAAACTAAAAGCATTGCATCTTGGGGGGGAACACCTACTTTTTTTACTCCAGAAAACCTAGCCTTCCTAATGCAAGGCGTAGAGCGGTTGACACAAAAAACAGATAATTCACAATTTAGTTTTGAAGGACATCCAAACAATACCACCAAAGTGCATTTGCAAACACTATATAGCTTTGGTTTTCGTAGCGTTTGTTTTGGGGTTCAGGATTACAATATTCGCGTACAAAAGGCCATCCATAGAATACAACCTTTTGAAAACGTAAAAAATGTTACTGAATGGGCTCGTGAAATTGGATATACTTCGATAGGTCATGACATTATTTATGGTCTCCCTTTCCAAAGCTTGTCGGATGTGAAAACTACTCTAGCAAAAACCACGATGCTGCAACCAGATCGTATAGCTTTTTATAGTTACGCTCATGTTCCGTGGCGAAAAGGAAACGGACAACGAGGATTTCAAGATTCGGATTTGCCAACAGCAGCCGCAAAAAAAATCCATTATGAAACCGGGAAAACGGTTTTAAAACAACAAGGATATCAAGATATAGGGATGGATCATTTTGCATACCCTACAGATTCCTTGGCACTTGCTGCAAAAAATGGAAGCCTTCATCGGAATTTTATGGGCTATACCGCATCTAAAGCCGGGTTGTTGTTAGGTTTAGGGGTGTCCAGTATTAGCGATAGTTGGACAGGCTTTGCACAAAATGTAAAAAGCATAGAAGCCTATGAACACCTGATAACTCATAATATTATTCCTTTAGACCAAGGTCACATCTTAACAGAAAAGGATTTGTGCATACGAAAACATATTTTAAATCTTATGTGCAGTTTTCAAACTTCTTGGAACAATTTAGAGGATTATATACCAGAACTAGAATCGATTACAAAACGCCTAGAGGTTATGGAAACCGATGGTTTGGTAAAAATTTCGTCTAAAAAACTTCTGGTAACTCCAAAAGGGAGGCCTTTTATACGCAATATCTGTATGGCCTTTGATCTGTATTTGCATAAACAAAAAATGGAAACCCCCTTATTTTCAATGACCGTTTAAATGAATTTTTAATAGTATTTATTATGAAAAAAATTATCGTCCCATTAGATTTTTCTGAACAAGCAGAACAAGCTTTGAGAGTTGCTGCTACTTTAGCCAAAGCGCATGGCGCGGAAATATTTGCTTTACACATGTTAGAATTATCCGCTGCTTTTCTTTCGTCAGCAGAAGGGTACAATGCAGAGCAAACAGTATTTTTGTTGAAAATGGGTGAAAAGAATTTTAAAAAATTCTTAGACAAACCCTATCTAAAAGATATTAAAGTAACCCCTATTATAAAACACTATAAAGTGTTTAGTGAGGTGAACACCATCGCCGAAAAACACGATGCAGACCTTATAATAATGGGTTCGCATGGTACCGATGGATTGCAAGAAGTTTTTATTGGTTCGAATACAGAAAAAGTAGTACGCCATTCCAAAATACCTGTTTTGGTAATTAAAGGAGCCATAGCGGATTTTAAAATTGAGCGATTTGTTTTTGCTTGTGATTTTAAAGAAGCAAGTATTCCTGCATTGCAAAAGGCTATTAACTTTGTTAAACTGGTACAGGCAGAATTGCACTTGGTATATATTAACACTCCTGGAGATGCATTTTTAAGTACGGAAGATGCCTATAGCAGAATAGCTAAGTTTTTGAACATCGCGCGATTAGGACTTGAAATAGAAATTTATAATGACTATACCGTAGAAGAGGGTATTTTAAACTATAGTGAGACGCTGGCAGCTGATGTAATTGGCATTCCTACACATGGAAGAAAAGGTTTGGCACACTTTTTTAGAGGTAGTATTGGCGAAGATCTTGTAAATCATTCTCAAATTCCTGTTTTAACCTTTGCAATATAGGGGTGGTTAATTATTATCTATGATTAAATAGAAAAGGGAGTCGCAAGCGACTCCCTTTTGTTTTTTAATTACGCTTCTTCAGGAGACATATATTTGTATACTACTCCAGCTATTAGGGCTCCAATTATGGGAGCCACCCAAAACAACCATAGCTGACTAATTGCCCAATCTCCCGCAAACAACGCTTGGCTTGTGCTTCGGGCAGGGTTAACCGAAGTATTTGTTACGGGGATACTAATAAGGTGAATTAAGGTAAGTCCCAAACCTATGGCTAGTCCAGCAAAACCCTTTGGGGCTTTGCTATGTGTGGCGCCTAAAATAATTATTAAAAACATAAAGGTAAGCACGATCTCAGTAACTAAAGCTGCTACCATACTATATCCTCCAGGGGAATGTTCTCCATAACCGTTCGCCGCAAATCCTCCCAATTCAAAACCAGGTTTTCCACTGGCAATAAGATATAAGATTCCCGCTCCGGCAATACCTCCCAATACTTGAGCTACAATGTAAGGAATAAGGTCTTTTTTGTCGAAACGACCTCCGATCCAAAGGCCAATGGATACAGCAGGGTTTAGGTGACATCCTGAAATATGACCAATAGCATAAGCCATGGTCACAACTGTTAAACCAAAGGCCAGTGCAACCCCTGCAAATCCAATTCCTAATTCGGGATAGCCAGCTGCTAAAACAGCGCTACCACAACCTCCAAGAACCAACCAAAAGGTTCCGATAAATTCTGCGATTAATTTTTTCATTTGTACAAATTTAATGTTAGTGTTTATTGCTGTTGTTGACGTAATTTAAATGGATTACCTTCTGTTTTTCAGCAATCTAGTTAGCTTTAAATATAGGGAAATTCAAAGATTTGATTAAAGTTTCCTTCAGTATCCTTCTAAGCAGCGAATATTCTAATAGTAATTAAGGTTGATGACACTCTACTTCTGCAGTAACCAAATTCGTAGTTGTTAGTTTTGGGGAGACATAAGGAATACCTAACCCCATTCCCCTTAAAATAAATAGCATTCCCACAAACAAAACAATGGCAGGGATAAATTTTCGTATTCCAATGTTGGTGGTTTTTTTTAAAGCTCCTCCAAGGTATACAACAGCGGACATTAACGGTATTGTACCTAGTCCGAAAAATGCCATGTATCCAGCTCCTTGTATAGAGTTTCCAAAACCCATAGCTCCTATAAGAGCAATATATACTAGACCACATGGTAAAAACCCATTTAAAAACCCTATCGTCAAAAAAGTGTCCGCAGTTTTCTTTTGTAGGGCGGCCCCTAGCATTGATTTAACTTTTACCAAGACTTTATAACTCCATTTTGCGATGTTATGTTTTTGTAAAAACTGACTTGGAAGGAGGACCAATAAAATCATAACTACTCCAGCAAAAATTGACAGTTTTTGCTGCAACCCAAAAATATAGAGCCCTTTTCCTAACAAACCAAACATACCGCCTAATACGCTGTAGGAAAGTAATCGCCCCAAATGATACAGCACTAGTTGTCCTAACTTAGTGGCAGCGTGCTTATGATTTAAGGGAAGCATAAAGGCAATAGGACCACACATGCCTAAACAATGTAAGCTTCCAAAAAAACCGAGTAAAATTGCTGCTCCCCACATAGCTATATGCCTAAAGAGTTATCTTTTCTTTGTGTAAAAATTGGGTTCCTTTGTACGTCCATTTTACCGTAATATCCCAACGTCCTGCAACTATTTGATCCGATGGGATATAGATACTTTTTTCTTTTAGTGCTATAGATATCTGAGTATCGAGTTTGCGATTGGAAGGTCGGTACAAAAAAATGGTTCCTTCAATATTTTTTTCATCAAAATGCTCGGGAAAAAAGATAGTAAGTCCATTCTTTTCATTCACCACTTCCAGTATCGCGTTCATTTTCTGAGCGCTTTCTGCAGCATCCAATTCTTGTTGATAATTTAATTCTTGCTTATAATACTCCTTAGTCACCAAATCATGGTTTGCGCTATCGTCCATACTCATTCGTATTACGAAGTATAAAATAAATACGATAAAACCTACAAATGCTAAAACTATGCCTACTCCCCAATTTATTTTCATGTTTTCTTATTTCGATACGCGATTTCGAGTATACTTAAAACCTAATTATAACTTCTTGGTGCCAAAAACTGTGCAGCCGTAGTTTCCAGCAAAACATCCTTACTAAACACTCCAATTTTTAAACTGTTTTTATCTCCACTTAAAGCCGTTTGCGGAATTTCTATAAAAAGCGTTCCTTCTGCCAAAGCCTCTCCCTTTATCTCAAAATTTTTCTGAGACACCATGGTTATGGTTCCATCATGCGATAGCAGTTTAAAACTAATGGCATCAATTCTTTTTGAAGTTTTATTTACCAACTTATACGTATATACGTTGCTAATTATATTATCTGCTTTTCGCTCATATAATTGCCCAGGTAGCCTTAAAATATTTGCTTCCAATTCGTTTCGCAGAAATAACATCCCCACAAATATTCCGGTCAAAATAAGTAAAACGACGGTATAGCCTTTCATCCGAGCTGTAAATTTAAACTTAGATTTAGCTGTAATATTATCTTCACTTGCATAACGGATAAGGCCTTTTGGTTTTTCTATTTTCTCCATGATGGTATCACATTCATCAATGCAAGCAGTACAATTAACACATTCCAATTGGGTCCCGTTTCTAATATCTATTCCTGTAGGACATACATGTACACATTGAAAACAATCGATACAATCTCCATGGCCCAGAGTGGTGCGATCTTCATTTTTTCGAAATTTTTTCCGTCCTTTCTCTCCTTCTCCTCGTTTATGATCGTAAGCAACTACAATTGATTTGTTGTCCAATAAAACGCCTTGTAACCGCCCATATGGACAAGCGATAATACACACTTGTTCTCGAAACCATGCAAAAACGAAATAGAATATCCCTGTGAAAATAAGCAGTGGAATCATAGTGCTCACATGCTGCAGCGGTCCATCAATTATATAGCGTAGTAAACGATCACTCCCGATTAGATAGGCTAAAAAAACATTGGCAATTACAAAAGAAATAATAAAAAACAGTGCCCATTTTAATGCTCTTTTTCGGATTTTATTCCCATTCCAAGGGGCTTTCGCTAATCGCATTTGTGCACCTCTATCTCCATCTATCCAGTACTCGATTCTTCGAAATACCATCTCCATAAAAATTGTTTGTGGACACATCCAACCACAAAAAATACGGCCAAAAGCTACAGTGAATAATGCCACAAAAATGACTCCGGCAATCATAGAAATTACAAACAGATGAAAATCTTGTGGCCAAAAAGGAAAACCAAAAATCACAAATCGGCGTTCTAAAATATTAAATAGTAAGAACTGATGCCCGTTTAATTTTATAAAAGGAGCTGTAAAAAGAAAGAGCAATAATGCATAGCTTACATATTTTCGATAGTTATAGTACCGCCCACTAGGTTTTTTAGGGAAAACCCAAGCACGCTTTCCTTCCGAATCAATTGTTCCAATAGCATCTCTAAAATTCTCGTCCATCCTGGATTTATTCGTATATGGAAATAATTGACTTAATCTCTAGACTCCTGTACGGTTCTATCAATGTTTTCTTTTATCTCTTTCCACTTCATCAACCCAAAGATCTCCTTCTGTAGGTTTCGGGTTAGCAGGTGTTGTCCCCTGAAGTGATAAAACATAACTGGAAACTTGAGCAATCTGAGCAGGCTTCAAACTTTGTTTCCAAGCAATCATTCCCTTCCCATCTCTACCTCCTTCTGAAATTGTGGTGAACACATTTTTTATTCCACCTCCTAAAATCCAGTAGGCATCGGTTAAGTTTGGTCCTATTCCGCCACCGCCATCTGGTAAATGACAAACGGCACAATTGGAATTGAATATTTTTTTTCCCGCATTTAAATCTGCTGCTTCCTCCGAAACAGTAACACTATTTGCATCTACCAAATCTTTTGCATTTTTTCTATAAATTTCAATAGCTTGCCTTGCCTCGGCAACTTCCTGTTCATATTCATTAGCTTGGGTATAATCACCAATGACATGAAAACGTACCAGATATATTACACCAAAAATAATTGTGGCATAAAAAAGATATACCCACCATGGAGGAAGTGTATTATCCAGCTCCTGAATACCATCGTAGTTATGATCCAGAACAATTTCGTTTTCTTCTGCTATAGGTCTATTCCCAAGAAGTTTCTTATAGCATCTTTTTCCCCATGTCCATTCCCACTTTTGTTTTTTAGTCAAGAGGTATCGTTCTTGCGCTTCAGCAGAAAGTGTTCGAAACATTACATTTTCAATGGCATGGACTACAAGTTCAATTGCAATAAGTAAAAGCAATACAAGTAGTAAAAAATATAGGGTAATAGGGTAGGCAACGACAGTTAATTGGTCACCGGAATCTATAACCAGTTCCAACACTACAACAACGAATAAAAAAATTACGGGGACACGAATCCACCAAGGTGTTCTTAGGTTCATAGTATTGGATTTTGATTGTCGTTCTTATCTAAAGGAAGTTCTCCCATTTCTTGAATATGATCTTTTGTTGCTGTAAATACCCACCAAAAAAGCAGCGCAAAAAACAGAAAGAAAATAAGTAGGGATATCATCGGATATACTTGTATACCCTCGATACTTTCCATATGATTTTTTACAAATTTTAGCATGATCTATTTGTTTTGTGAGAGTGTTTCATCGGTGTTCTTTATTTTTATATCTGTTCCCAAGCGTTGTAAATATGCTATTAGCGCGGTAATTTCTCTATCTCGCATGGCAACAAAGGGGCCACCATTTTCTTGGGCATTCTTTTTATCTGCTTCATAACTTTTTACAAACTCGGGGTCGGTATATAAATTTTGTTCAATTTCTAATGCTTGTTGCGCCATAGTTTCTTGAGCATTTGCAATATCCTCATCAGAATAAGGGACTCCAAGTTTCACCATCGCTCTCATTTTATCCTGCACACCACTTCGATCATGTTCCTTTCGCACCAACCATTGGTATGCTGGCATAATTGATCCAGAAGAAGTACTTTGAGGATCGTACATATGATTCAAGTGCCAACTATCGGAATATTTTCCTCCGATACGAAGTAAATCCGGTCCAGTACGTTTGCTTCCCCATAAGAATGGGTGATCGTAAACAAATTCTCCTGCTTTGGCGTATTCTCCGTAGCGCTCCACTTCTGACCGAAATGGTCGAATCATTTGAGAGTGGCAACCTACGCAACCTTCTCTGATATACAGATCTCTTCCCTCCAATTCTAAGGGAGTATATGGTTGTACACTCGTAATGGTAGGGATATTCGATTTCACCAAAATCGTGGGTACAATTTGAATGATTCCGCCAATTAAGATGGCTACAGTCGCCAAAATAGTAAGTTGTATTGGCTTGCGTTCTAACCACGTATGAAAAGTTTCCCCAACAGTTCTGCGAGCAGACACTCGTGCCAGAGCGGGTGCTTCTGCCAGCTCATCCGTTACAGCACTTCCAGACCTTATCGTTTTAACGACATTGTAAAGCATTACAAAAACACCTAAAATATAGAGGCTTCCTCCAATCGCCCTCATCCAATACATGGGGATAATTTGAGTAACGGTTTCTAAGAAATTTCCATATACTAAGGTGCCATCTGGATTAAATTCCTTCCACATGAGAGCCTGAATAAATCCGGCAACATACATGGGTAGTGCATACAGTATTATTCCTAATGTTCCAATCCAAAAATGAAAATTAGCCAAACCTTTAGAGTATAATTTGGTTTTAAACATTTTGGGTATCATCCAGTACATTACTCCAAAAGTTAAAAATCCATTCCAAGCAAGGGCTCCCACATGAACATGCGCTATAATCCAATCGCTAAAGTGTGCTATTGCATTTACGTTTTTTAGTGATAGCAAGGGTCCTTCAAAAGTGGCCATGCCATACCCTGTAATAGCCACCACCATAAATTTTAGTGTTGCATCACTCCTGACCTTATCCCAGGCTCCTCGTAAAGTGAGAAGTCCATTAATCATTCCTCCCCAAGATGGGGCAATCAGCATAATGGAAAAAGCAACTCCTAAATTTTGAGCCCAATCGGGTAGGGAAGAATATAATAAATGGTGAGGCCCTGCCCAGATATATATGAAAATTAAAGACCAGAAATGAACAATAGAAAGGCGGTATGAATAAACAGGTCTATTGGCTGCTTTAGGAATATAATAATACATCAATCCTAAAAAAGGAGTCGTTAAAAAGAATGCTACCGCGTTATGCCCATACCACCATTGTACTAAAGCATCCTGTACTCCTGCATAAACAGAATAGCTCTTTAAAGCACTTACAGGAAGCTCTAAGCTATTAAAAATATGCAATACCGCTACGGTGACAAATGTTGCCAAATAAAACCAAATTGCAACATACAAATGACGTTGTCTACGCTTTAATATGGTCCCTATAAGGTTCCATCCAAAAGCAACCCAAACCACAGCTATAGCCAAGTCTATTGGCCATTCAAGTTCTGCGTATTCCTTAGAAGTGGTATAACCAAGCGGCAAGGTTATTGCAGCGGCAACGATAATCAACTGCCATCCCCAAAAATTAAAATTACTTAGGAAATCATTAAACATTCTTGCTTTCAGCAAACGCTGAGAAGAGTAATATACCCCAGCAAAAATCGCGTTTCCAACGAAGGCAAAAATTACCGCATTGGTATGTAAGGGTCTTAAGCGTCCAAAACTTAGCCAAGCTATGCCGTCCGTTATATTAGGGAAAAGGAACATAAAAGCCAATAGCAACCCTACAAGCATTCCAATAACTCCCCAAAATAGGGTTGCATAAAGAAATTTTTGTACAATTTTATTGTCGTAATGAAACTGTTGTATTTCCATATGGATTAGTTTTCACTGTTTTTTGGTGATTTTTTTACGGTAGTAATTTTATGCGTTTTTGAAGCCTGTTTTACAAGTTCATCTTCAAAAAGTATTCGAACTGAAGGGGTGTAGGTGTCATCATATTGCCCTTTTTTTACAGCGGAAATAAAAGCTGCAAAAAAAATAATGGCTACGATAATACTAAGTGCTAATAACATATAAATTACATTCATCTTATCCTGTATTTACACCGTAAAACTACTGTCTCTCTAAAAGTTAAAACATGATATAAATCAGGTTTTTCGTTTTAATTTTTTTCCTAAAATAGTGGTGGCAAACGTTGTAAAAACAACTATGGTAATGGAGCTTATCGGCATAAGAACGGCAGCTATTACCGGGGCTAACTGTCCAGTAATCGCAAAATAAAGCCCAATAACATTATAGCAAAGTGATACAAAAAAACTCCATTTGATAATTTGCATCGCTTCTTTTGCCATTCGGAAATAATCTGGGATTCGCAAAAATTGATCCGCATCAAGTATCCCATCACACGCTGGAGAAAACACATTAATGTTTTCTGAGATAACAATTCCTATATCGCTCTGCGCCAGAGCTCCTGCATCGTTAAGACCATCACCTATCATTACTACCTTTTTCCCTTTGTTTTGTAGGGTTTTTATAAAATTTAGTTTTTGTTCGGGCTTTTGATTAAAATGAAGTTTTGTCCCCCTCGGCAACAACTTTTCTAAAGTAGTTTGCTCGCCGCTATTATCTCCAGATAGTACGGTAAGTGTTACTATATCACTTAGTTTTTTAAATACTTGAGAAACTCCCTTTCGGTATTCATTTTTAAATACAAAGCAGCCTTTATATTCTGAATCTGCACAGATATGAACACTAGTATCTTTAAAGCTGTTATTTATTGCTTTACCTATATAATTTGCTGACCCAATCTTAATAGAATGTGACTCCCATTTTCCTTCAATTCCATAACCTATTTCTTCATAAAATTCATCTAGCGTTAAGATATCGTTTGATTTTAAGATATGGTACAACTGATGACTCAATGGGTGATTTGACGCTCGAAGCGTCTGCTTTAAAATTGCAGTCTCATCAGGGGTTAGTGGTATTCCTTCATAACAAATTGTATTATTCTGCGTACTGGTTAGAGTTCCTGTTTTATCAAAAATAGCGGCATCTATTTGCGCCATGCGTTCTATAGTATTGGTGTCTTTTACATAAAACTTATGATGACCAAAAATGCGCAGCATATTTCCTAATGTAAAGGGCGCTGCTAAGGCTATTGCACAGGGGCAAGCAATAATCAATACTGCAGTAAATACATTCAAAACTTTACTTGGATCATACCACATCCAAAAAATAGAAGCTATAACTGCTATGCTTAAAACTATTAGTGTAAACCGTTTACTTATACTATCTGTAAGGGTTTGAAATTCAGAAATCTTGTTTTTTGAGAATGCAATATTACTCCACAATTGTGTTAGGTAACTTTGGGAAACAGATTTTAAAGCCTTCATCTCAAAAGCGCCACCTATTTGTTTTCCTCCTGCAAAGAGTAGGTCCCCTTTTTCTTTAATAACAGCATCTGATTCTCCTGAAACAAAACTATAATCTAGCTGCGCTCTTCCTTCAAGTAATAGGCCATCTACAGGAATCAACTCCATATTCCTAATCCACAAACGATCTCCTTTCTGAATGCGATATACCGCTATACTTTCCTCACTTCCATCAGAAAGAATTTTGGTGACCGCCATGGGGAAGTACGATTTGTAATCTCTTTCAAATGAAAGAAAGTTATAGGTCTGTTGTTGAAAAAACCTTCCTAACAGCAAGAAAAACACAAGTCCTGTAAGGCTATCAAAAAAGCCAGATCCAAGATCAAAAACAATATCTACTGTACTTCGTATAAAGAGCGTAAAGATCCCTAAAGCAATGGGAACATCAATAGTAAGTAGTTTTAGTCGTAATCCTTTGTATGCAGAAACGAAGTAGTCTCTTGCCGCATAAAACAATACCGGTAAAGAAAAAGCAAACATCAACCACCTGAACGTGCCTTTATATTGATCTAACCAAAATTCTTGTACTTCAAAATATTCCGGAAATGAAAGAAACATAACATTGCCAAATGCAAAGCCCGCGATTCCTAATTGATAGATTAAACTTCGGTTTTTCTTGTCTTGTTTTTGATCATAATCTTCTAGACGTAAATTAGGTTCATATCCAATTTTTGCTAAAAGTTCTACGAGATTTTTTAGTGAAAAATCTGTTTTTCGATAGCTTATTCGAACTTTCTTTTTAGGGAAGTTTACCTCTGACTTAGTGATTGCCGAATGAAGTTGCCCTAGATTTTCAAGAATCCAAATGCAGGAGCTACAATGAATATTTGGAATTCTAAGTTCTACAATTTGATAATTCCCTTCATTAAAAATCAAGAGCTTCGAAAGAATTTCTTGATTATCCAAAAAATCATAGCTATGGCTAGGCATTGACGGAGTACTTCCTGCTCCACTTTGCAGTTCGTAATAGTACGTTAAATTATTACTAGAAAAAATCTCATAAACTGTTTTGCATCCATTGCAACAAAAATTCTTTTCATTAAAAACTAATGACACAGTTTCGCACACATCTCCGCAATGGTAACAGTTTAAGGATTTCATTACAAAATGTTGATTATAAAGAACAAAGGTCTTTCAGAGCATTCTCTCTTTTTATGATAATTATCATGTTTTGGTTCTCAATTTCAACTTACCTTTGTAGCATCAGTTAAATTTTCTACAAATGGAAAGCAGGTGTGAAAATTGTATCATAAGACAGTTTAATTCGCTTAGAGCCATGAGCAAAGTGGAGTTAAAAAAGGTGTCAGATGCAAAAAGCACGCGCAGTATTAAAAAAGGAATGCCCATTTTTGAAGAAGGGGAACGATTGGCGGGTGTTTTTTGCGTTCGCGAAGGGGTTTCAAAACTTTCCAAACTTAGCTCAAACGGCAAAGATCAAATTGTAAAACTTGCAAGTAAAGGAGAGGTAATTGGCCAACGCTCTGTTATTGCTGAGGAACCTGCAAATTTAAGTGCTATTGCAATCAACGACATGGATGTTTGTTTTATCCCGAAGGAAACAATTATTGATAGCCTCAATAATAATCCAAATTTTGCAGTTGAGGTATTGCGTCATATGGCGCATGACTTGAAGGAAGCAGATGATGTAATTGTTAATATGTCGCAAAAAACTGTTCCTCAACGTGTTGCGGAAGCTTTGTTGTATTTGCATCAAAATTATGGAGAAGATAAAGATGGTTTTTTAGCTCTACAATTAAGTAGGGAAGACATTGGTAATGTTGTGGGCACAGCTACAGAGTCTGCGATTCGTATTCTTTCAGATTTTAAAAAGAAAGGATTAATAATTACTTCAGGCAAACGCATTGGAATTAAAGAAGAAAAAAAACTTCAAAACCTTATTACCGGATTTTAACCACGCCATTCTTAAATTTTCTAATTAATAAATTCGTAGAAATTACTTGCTTTTAGACGTTCAAATAAATTTTTGTTTACCTCCACTGGAATCGATAAATATGGGAATTTAATACAATATACTCCTCCTATTTTTCCCATAAATTCTAACTTAACAGTGTTTTTCTTTCTTACTGATGTTATTGTAGTCATAGCTGTAATCTTTGAAATTTTCAACTATAAAGATCCCTTAAACTTTAGAGAAGAAAGCTGATATATATCATAGTTTACTATAGTCTGTGCTTTTAAATTAGATTGTTTTTGAATCTAAAAAAGTGAAAAAAGTATTATTGGCTACTGACTTTTCTGAAAATTCGTGGAATTCCTGCGTTTATGCGCTCCATTTATTTAAAGACCTGAATTGTACATTTTTTCTTGTCCATACCTATACGCCACCTCTTGTTGGAGGCCGAGTAGTAGCACAAACAAATAATGGGCCATCGCATAAAAATATTGCCTATTACAGTGCGTCAAATAAGCTGGAAAACTTGATGCAAAGATTACAAAAAGAACATCCCAATACAAAGCATTTATTTAAAATAGTATGTTCTTTTTGTTTTCTTACTGATGAAATTCAGGATACAGTTTCTCAAAAACATATTGATTTTATTATCGCCGGAATGAAGGGGGGTTCTCAGGCTTCCGAGATTCCTATTGGCAGCAATGCGCGACGAATAATTAATCTTCATATAAGTTGTCCAATCCTTCTGATCCCGTTAGCTTATCAGTATAAATCCATTAAAGCAATTGGTTTTTTCGTAAGTCTAAACCGAATCTATTCTACTAATGAACTGGCCGTTTTAAAAAGTTTTGCCCAAAACTTTAAAGGTAGTATTAAGATCACTTCTCTTACATTGGATTTTTCTTGTCTATCTGAAATCCAAGAATATCATCTAAGTGTACTTGAAAAGCAATTGGGTAAAAGAACTATGGCCAAAAGTTTTAGTATACTGGCACTTCCCAAGGATCTGGATAACCTCTCAAAATTTTTATCAAAAAATTCAATGTATAAAAAAATGCCCTTTTTAATTATTCCTAAAGTGGAAAGGCATGAAGAAGTATATTAGTTAATCTTCTTTTTGAGTTGTTTTTCCTTTAGACTTTCGAATTACAAAAGAGCTCTTTAGAAATCGATACACTAAAGTAATAAGTACGGTCTGACCTACTAAGGTGCCTATGAATACCCATCCAAAGGCAACTTTAAAACTTGCTAATATGGCAATCGTAAGTACTAGAATAGTAGCAAGATTAATCCAAAAAATCGAATGTAGTGTCATTTTCTATGCTGTCCTTATTATTTTGAACACAGCATGAAAGGGAAGTTCTAAAATCAGGGGGAAACTTTGTCTTTTCAAAGATATGACAAGGTTTGTAGTTTTGGTCGTAATTTAGATGAGTAACTTACAAAAACGTTTAATTTCCTTTGTTTTACCTTTTTCAAAAGTAAATATCCGAATTATAGCCAGGTGCGTGTAAGAAAATTAATAAAATTTTGGTGCATAATAGCAGTGATATCATTCTCGGTATAACCTCTTGCCTGCAACATAGCAGGAATTTTTTGCAAATCTGCTATGGTGTCAAGATCCATCGGGCCTTGTTCAATTCCAAAACCTCCATCCAAATCTGTTCCAATACCTACATGTTTGGTATTTCCTGCTAGTTGACAAATGTGATCCATATTATCTAACATCTGCTCCAAGCTTACACCCATAGTTTTTGGTGTTGATGCTCCACGTACCCAATTTGGAACCATCATCCACGCATCCAAGGGCATACCTATAACCGCATCTCTTCGAATGAGCTCCTTTAATTGTTCATCTGAAAATTGTCGGTTATGATCCACTAAGCTTCGGCAATTATTATGACTAGCCCATACCGGGCCATTATATATCTTCATAGTTTCCCAAAAGCTTTGATCACATAAATGTGTGGCATCTAAAATTAGATTTAAGCTTTCTATTTTTTTAAGTAACTCTTTCCCTTTGAGCCCAATTCCTCCTATCGAATCTGTACCATGTGCGTAGGTTCCAGGACCGTAGTGTGCAGGTCCTATCGCCCTTAATCCTGAATTATACGAAGCTTCTAAATATTCCATGCTGATAATAGAATCTGCTCCCTCCAAGCTTAGGATGTATCCTATAGGTTTATGTTCCTGATCTGTTTCCCATAAGGCAATTTGTGCTTGTAATTCTTCCACATTTGTGATTTGAGTCATTTCTCCTGCAGTTTCCATGGCTTTGTACCAAGCTAATTGCCCTTGTGTTTGTGCCCAAGCTTGATAGGGTGAATGCCATCCAGGGAGTTCGCTTCCTTTTTTTACATAACGCGCTATTTGTGTGGCTACACATAGTCCTATGTTTCCCTTTCGCATAGCATCTAAAGAAACGGTATTCTTAGCTCTATCGGGTTTATCCGTCATGCCAATTTCACGAGCTCTAATTTCTTCTACAGGAAGTCGGAGATCTCTATTCCATTCTAAAGCATTCATAGAAAGGTCTAAGTGTGCATCAAATACAAACATTTTTTCGTGCTGTGTTAGGTTAGATTGATATTTTATAATTACGAGCAGCAACTTCCCAAGAATCGGTTATTTTTCCTTCTTTGGCTGTTAAAACGTACTTATACTTAGCTACAGTAGGGCATATATGCATTGGAATCGCATAATAAACACTACCTAGGTTATGCTTTTCATTTGTTGAACATGTTACAACCAAATGTTCTTCACTTTGGCTTTGTTGTTCACTTTGTTCTAAGTTCAAAAATTGCACTCTAGGAAAGCTCATTTCAGAGGCTACAGCTTTGTGACCTAAATCAAAACATAAAACTCCTGAGGTAGGTTTACTTATAAGTCTTGTTATTAAAACGGCTGCAGGAAGCATGGGAGACTCTGGGAATGAACTTGCATAACCTGCATCCCATAATAAGGTGGTTCCCGGACTTGCTTCTACATTTTTTCGTTTTGCATGAATTTCAAAACTAGGGGAACCTCCAGCAACAATAGTAGGTACAGCATGTCCCGAGTTTTCCAGTTTATCCTTTAATTTCTCTACATTTTCAAACGCGGCATCACATCGAGTTTTACGAACCGTAAAATCAGAATCTCTAATATGACCGTCATACGCATGTAATCCTTCACAAGTCAAGTATTCAGAGTTGGAGATAGTAGTATATAAATTAAATGCTTCGGCTCCAGGTTTAATCCCCGTTCTATTCATCCCGTTATTAATATCTACCCAAAGAGAAACCTTAGTTCGCTGTTGTTTTGCCTTAACTATTATTTGTTCCACAATGGTTAAATCATCTACAATCGCAGAAAATTTAGTGTTTGGATAATGCGTTCTTAACATCATAAAACGCGCGATATTTGCACCAGTGGGTTGTATTGCCAGAAGCACATCCTTGGCGTTACATTGGCCTAGTAATTCTGCTTCCGCAATAGTTGCGCATTTAAATTTATAAATACCATGGCGCATTTGCATCTGAATAATTTCGGCCATCTTATACGTTTTCACATGCGGCCTTAAAAATGCAACATCGCCTGCGATCTTAATCATGTTTTGAATGTTCTTTTCAATCCGATCAGGATATACTATTAGCGCGGGTGAAACAATTTCTTGCGTATCTTCTATGGTATACCAACTGTTTGTTTCCATTTTAATACAGTTCAAACATCGCTTCTACTTCAACAGGGATATTATCAGGAAGAATCATCCCCACTGCGCTCCGAACGCCTATACCATTTTCTTCGCCAAAAACAGCAGCCATAAGTTCGCTAAAGCCATTAATAACATAAGGTTGTTTTCCGAAATCAGGAGTTGAGTTTACCATTCCAAGTACTTTTACAACCCTTTTTATTTTATCAATGTCACCAAAATGAGTTTGAATTGTTGAAAGCATTGTAAGACCTACCTGATGTGCAGCTTTCTTTGCTTCGTCTTTATCAATATCATCTCCAGCTCTACCTATCATAAGTGTTCCATCATTTTTTACTGGTCCTTGTCCGGATACGTAAAGGAATTTTCCAACAACCAAGATAGGTCTATAAACCCCCATTGGAGGTGGAGCAGGGGGAAATTCTAGTCCCATGGACTTAATCTTTTCCGAAGCTAATGTTTTCATAAATGTTTAATACTTTTTAGTTTGCTTTAGTGAAAGCTAAAAGTAATTAAATTGTATGGTTTTTCATTACAGCTTTGTGATAAAACTATAGTCGTTCCCACATTTGATCCGCATTTAAACGAAAACTCCCGATATGATCAAAATTACATTCATCAGGGGCAATTACAGATAAAAAAGAATGCTTGTTTTTATCACGATATAAGTGATAGTGCTCCCCAACCATTGGTTCAAAATTGAACTTAGCACTATAGACCAACTTATTATATTCAAATTGTTCCATCATAGCATCATATTCAGATTTTAACTCCTTATATTTTGCGCTGATTTGCTTATTAACTTTGTGAATATTTCTATTTTTCCAAGCCACCGTATCTGAAGAAGTGATAACGGGAGCACCGGTATTTGTGGCATAAGGCTTTAAAGCTGCATCGTACTGTTGGTTTTTTTCATTAAAAACAACATTATCAGGCTTCTTTTTAAAACTCATTGATTCAACCCTAGTACTTGAATTTATTCTATTTAGATTGATGTATTCCCGTTTAAACGCTTTTCAATTTTACGTTTAATTACAGTTAAACGTTTCATCATATCCATAAGTTCAGGGTCCTTATTTTCCTTATAAATTTCATTCAATTCCAATATAAGTGCTTTCACCTCTCTTGAAGATGAAACTCTATCGCTAGTCGTCATTCCAGACATTTTTCGCTTCTCAAACTCCAAAGCTCTATCCATTACATCCATATCAATACTATTTGTGCATAAAAATTTATCGCTATTTACAACTAAATATAGAAATAATCACACTAGTTTCTCAATTTGTTTCACAACTTGTTCTGCTTCAAATATCTTGGTGTTACTTAATTTTCGATTTATGCTAGACAAATGATGCGCATCTTTCATTAGTTTTTCAAACTTTTTTTGAAGCACTTTTTTTTGAGAATTTTTTCTAAATAACTTAATCATAGGCTAAAAGAATTAGTTATTAATAACACTCCATAGATAATAAATACAATCTAGAGTGTTCGTTAAAAATACAAAATGTTTATTAATTTTAATTAAAAGTTAAACAAAATATATTAAAAAATAACTAACTCTTGTTATCCTACAATCTATACATCAGAAATATAACTGTGCTGCCTTCGAAAATTTTGTTGCCATCCGTTTACGCAAACGTTCAGGCTGCAATACCTCCATGGCCTCTCCAAAACCTAAAATCAGACGTTCCAATTCAAAATTCAATTTCACTTTTATATTAATTTCAACACTTCCATCTTCATTTTCTTTTTCAATAATCTGTGAATGATGTATAGGTTTAGTCACGACATAAGGAGCATTGTATTTGTCGATCCATAATTTAATATTGGAAGCCCGTTCCCCTTGGTTCACGGTAACACCCACAACATCCTTGTAAAAGGTATCTGCATCAAATTCATAATTTGAATAAGAAATAGCGAAATCATAGTCAATCGAAATGATTCGGTCAAGGGCAAGATTAACTATGCCTTTGTTCTTATTTCCCATTCCTATTAGAAACCATCGGTTGTTAAACTCCTTCAATAAGCAGGGATGGAAAGTAATTACATTGGCAGTAGCAGCTTTAAAAGACTTGTACTCCACCTTTAAAACCACTTTTTTCTGAATGGCTTGATAGAGTTCGTCAAGCCAATGTAATCCTTTTAGATTCTCGTTCTTATCTAGATGAATAATAGATGACTGATGCGTCTTCTCAGTATATACTTTATCTTCTAATCGTTGAATAATTCCACCCAATTCTGAAAACAAAGAAAAGTCTTTAAACTGCTTTAGCATTTCTACAGTTTCAGAAAGTACATTCATGTCGTTTTCAGTTATGGGGATATCCGTAATGGAATAATCCTCATCTTCGTATTTGTAATACTTTCTATCATAAGCAACAATTGGAGCGTTGTAACCTAACTTATCACTTCGCATCAACTGAATATCGAGTTGCACCGTCCGTTTGCTCACATTCACTTCCCTACCTTCGTATTCATATAAGGCATCTGAACAGGCTTCAATTAAATCATCTAAAGTCCATTGACGGTAGTTGTTTTGAAGGCATTTGTCAATAGTTTTATATCGGATTAGGGCGTTTTTGTTGAGGGCCATTATAATGTATTTAGTTCATTGTACAAATTTGCTCTTGCCTGTTTTTCAAAAGTGGATTGAAAACCCTTAGTTTGATAAATTGTGTTCTTGTCTAAAAAGTGATGAAGTACTTTCTTTCGTCCTTTACGATACATAATACCGGGAATTTTAGCATACTCTTTTCTAATCTTCAGAGCATAATCTTGGTATACCTCTTCGGACTGTCCTAAAATTGCTAAATCAAAGTCTATTAACAATTTCTCATCATTCGATTTGCCATTATGGTGTTTCGTACAAAGAATAAGTGCTTCAATTCGTTGAATTCCATCTACATCAAATCCAATATCTTGTAATACCTGATTGGCTTTTATTGCACTTTTCTCCTCGTTATCCTTTTTCCAAATACTATAGACAAAATCATGATAGTAAATAGCTAAAAGCATCTCTTCAGTATTTTCGATATCATCTTTGAACTTATCGAAATAGCCATAGAGTTCGGTAAGGTGATCTAGATTGTGGTATTTTCGAAACTTTTGTCCATAAGCGCCAGCTAGTTCATTCCATAAAGCGGCAACTTCATTTTCCGTTGGTACATATTTAGAGAAAATCTTGGCGTGTCTTTCTTTTAAGTCCATAGTGTATTTGACTTAAAATTACAAGAACTCAACTAACTACGCAAAATAATTGCGTAGTACATCATCAAATTTGTATCATAATTTTAGAAATGATGAAAAGTAAACTTAAAAATCTAGCAACCGACAAGAAAGTAGACATACTGTTTGCTTGTGAATCTGGAAGTAGGGCCTGGGACTTTGCTTCCCCAGATAGTGATTTTGATGTTAGATTCGTATATACACATCCAATAGACTGGTATTTGTCAATCTCGGAAAAACAAGATACCATCGATATAATGGATGGTGATTTTGATGCAGTCGGTTGGGAACTCAGAAAGAAGCTACGCTTACTTAAAAAGTCGAACGTACCTGCATTGGAGCATTTATTTTCACCTATAATTTATATTGAAGAAAGTTCATCCATTAAGGAACTGCGAGCGATAGCGAAAGATTGCTTTTCTCCTGTAGCTTGTATGTATCACTATTTAAGTATGAGCAAAAAATATGAAGAAAAACTGACTGGTGAAACTGTAAAACTAAAGAGTTTGTTTTATGCATTGCGAACAGCTTTGGCGGGCAAGTGGATACTTGAACACAATACGATGCCACCTGTTGTTTTTAGCAAGATGTTATCTCTTATAAAAAGGGATGAGGCTGACGAAATAAGACACTTGATGACTATAAAATCGGAGAATAACGAAAGTTATTTACATTCCAGAAATGAGAAAGTCGTAAACCTTATAGCAAGTGTTTTAGTTGTTAATGAAAAGTTTGCAAAATCGCTTTCGGGTGGGAAACCTGATACTGATAGAATAGATAGTTTTTTATATAACACTTTGACCAAATGAAAACAATAGAAGAACTAAAAGCTTCAGGAAATATCATATTTGAATGTATTAGCGGTAGTAGAGCATACGGACTCGCTACCGCTTCTTCTGATACCGATATTCGTGGAGTTTTTGTACTGCCAAAAGAAAAGTATTATTCATTGGAATATGTAGGTCAAATAAATAATGTCACGAACGATATTGTTTATTATGAACTCAAAAAGTTCATAGAACTTCTTTCAAAAAACAACCCTAACATTCTTGAATTGTTAAGTGTTCCTGAAGACTGCATACTCTCAAAGCATCCGCTATTCGATAAAGTCAAGTCTGAGTACTTTCTTTCAAGATTGTGCAAAGACACCTTTGCGAATTACGCTTTTACCCAAATAAAAAAGGCAAGAGGATTGAAGAAAAAAATAGTTAATCCTGTTGAAAAAGAACGAAAATATGTTACTGACTTTTGTTTTGTTCGAAAAGAAAAGGGCGCTATGCCTTTGAATACTTTTTTAGAAAATGAAGGTTTCGAAGTGGACCATTGTGGATTGGCTAAAATAAGTCACATGAAAGATTGTTACAATCTCTTCTACAACCCTTCTATGAAGTATAGTGGCGTTGCAAGAGAAAATGCGAATGAAGTCTGCCTTAGTTCTATTCCAAAATCGGAAGTGCCAGCGGCTATTTTATATTTCAATCGAGATGGTTATTCATCCTATTGTAAAAAGTATAAAGAGTATTGGTCTTGGGTAGAAAAGAGAAATGATGAACGTTACAAGAGTAATATCTCACATAGCAAGAACTACGATGCTAAAAACATGATGCACACTTTTCGTCTTTTACATATGGCCAAAGAAATAGGGGCTGATAATAAAATTATGGTAAAAAGACCAGACCGAGATTTTCTGCTAGCTGTAAAAAATGCTGAATTCGAATATGAAGAGTTGGTAGAAAGAGCTGAAAAGTTAAAATCAGAATTGGAGGTTACATATGAAAAAGCTGATTTAATGGAACGCCCAGACTTGGATATAATAAATGAACTATTGGTTGAAATAAGAGCTCAATTCTACGAATAAATTTTACTACGCAAAATAATTGCGCACATGAGTCGCAAGTTTGTACCGGAATCATAAAGAAGCCGGTTCGCCGACTTCATGTAGTGCCCCGTCGAACGTTGGAGTCGGTGGGGCTAATTAAAAGAAATTATGAAAAACAAAGTAAACATTACCGGAAATGAATTAATCGCAATGGGCTTCAAATCAGGAAAATGGATTCCTGAAGCCTTGGCACATATCAATACCAACCAATTACAAGGAGATCCTCTATTAAACTACTTGGAACAATTTCGTCCAGGACCCATCGTGGGTTTACATTCGGAAACTATGCCATATTCTGTGAATATTAAAGCGGAAAACGAATTGGAGGAAAGCAATGTAAACTCCGTATTGGAATCTATGGATATTTTGATGCGCACACCTACCCTCGTTGATGGGGCTGTGATGCCAGATGCTTGTCCGGCTGGACCTAAAGGAACTATTCCCGTTGGCGGAGTTGTCGCCGCTAAGAATGCCATTCACCCAGGTATGCATAGTGCTGATATCTGCTGCTCGGTGATGTTGACTGATTTTGGTTCAGCTGACCCAAAGGATGTCTTGAATGCCGCACATGCCAGTACACATTTTGGCCCTGGTGGACGAGATAGAAATGCCCAGTATCGATTTCCTGCGGAATTGTTAGGAGCATTTGAAAGCAATTATTTCCTAAGAGATCATCAAATGATACAGATTGCGCGAACACATTTGGGAACGCAAGGTGATGGCAACCATTTCTTGTTTGTGGGTCTTTCCAAAGAAACGGGAAACACTATGTTGATTACTCATCATGGTTCGCGTGGTCCTGGTGCTCGTTTGTACACCAAAGGGATGAAAATTGCCGAACGTTTCCGACAAGAACTTTCTCCAGAAACCTTAAAACAAAATGCATGGATTCCCTTTGATACTGAAGAAGGTGAAAACTATTGGGATGCTTTGCAAATCATAAGAGCATGGACAAAGAAGAACCATGAAGTTATTCATGATGCTACATTGGAAGCGCTGGGAGTCAAAATTGAGAACCGTTTTTGGAACGAACATAATTTTGTATTCCAAGATGATGATATATTTTATCACGCAAAAGGCGCTACACCTTTGGATGCCAAATTTATGCCAGATATTACGGGTCCAAGATTGATTCCGTTGAACATGGCCGAGCCTGTATTAATAGTTGATGGAAATACTACAGCAACAAATTTAGGTTTTGCGCCTCACGGAGCAGGTCGAAACATGAGTAGAACCCAGCATAAGAAAAACAAAGCTGAGTTCACCAATGAAGAAGTATTCTTTGAAGAAACCAGAGGATTGGATGTACGTTTCTTCTCAAATGAGATTGATGTTTCCGAATTGCCTAGTGCCTATAAGAATGCAGCCACGGTTAGAAACCAAATGGACGAGTTTGGATTAGGAAAAGTTCAAGATGAAGTGATGCCTTATGGCTGTATCATGGCTGGAGATTGGATGAAGAATGCACCTTGGAGGAAAAGAAGAAAGAAAAGATGAGACTAATTGAAAGATATATTATAAGGTTATTGACTGGCTCGTTTTCAAAATCAGATTTTGAAAATGAGCTATATCAAGAACACTATGTTGCCAAAATGTCTGAGGACAAGCTTATAGAAAATCTTATCGATATAAATTTTAAGGATAGGTTCTGGAAAGCAAAACTTAAAGTTATAGCCACAGAACATTTTGGTAAGGATAAATTTTTAAAAACCTTAATAAAATATCAATCCTTAAGAATACTAGAATCTTCGGTAAAGGAGGAGGTGTTTGAAATAAATGGACAACTAGCCAGCAAGAATATCGACTATGATTATGAAAACGGACATTTGATGAAGTTTTATGTTTTAGATGATGAAATAGACTATACTAGATGTGGTTATGGTCATCGGTTGGAGGAGGAAATATTTAAGGAAATTAAGTTGGCGGCTAGAGAATTTCTAGACCAATTTCCTATTGAGAACTAAAATTATTCTCATATTTGCAACTGGATAAATAAATATAACAAGAGAAAATAGTAAAATATGCCAGATTATTTAAATCACATACCGGACGCTAAGAAGCTAGGATTGCATCGAATTGATGGGTAGACACTATTGAGAAAACGATACATTACTAGAGCGTCCAAGAAATTAGGCGCTTTTTTTTATATACATTTTTTAGAGAATTCTCAAAATTCTAAAAGAATGCTATTTGAAAGCTAAGCATTTGAAAAACAGCAAATTGATGAATTATGCTGCTATCTGTTAAACAACGGACCAGGATACTTATGTTTTGATTTTATTATAACTAATTGATAATCAGTAATTTAAATTATATTTTCTTGTGTAATCCAAAAATCCGTTTTAGCTTTGCATCGCAATACAGCAACAAAATTTATTAACTGAAGTATATATGACTTTTTCAAACACATATCAGAATACACTAAAAGCACCAGGTGCTTTATTAGTGTCGCTTCAGGACTTCTATAATACATAAAGCTACTATAGTTAATGATAGAAAGTCCGAAGCCCTAAAGTTTCGGACTTTTTTATGCTCTAATTTTTAGTGACACATCTTTCCGAAACATTTTATCAAATCAAGTATTGCTCTTCCATTTTTGGAACAGCCGTACTATTCCTTAAAATGAAATCTCATGGGAAAGAAATTAAGCGGAAAGGACCTAATCAAATTGGGTTTTCCAAAGAACAATAGTATCAATATTACATTAGGTCAAATCAATAGATACCATAAGCGAAAAAATAAAGAGCAGGTATTGATGGAAGCTAAAAAAGTATTGTTGCATCCTGAGGACTATCAAGGTGATGGGGTTTGGGGTAAGATAGCAGAAAGCTTGTTAGATCCAGTTGTGGTCAAAAAACAAGTGCTGAATTCGGCAAGAGCACCTTTCCAAATCTATGGCGAGAACGAAATAGAGGAGCAAGCAAAATACCAATTGTATGATGCTTTAAAACTTCCGATTTCTGTTGCTGGGGCTTTGATGCCCGATGCCCATAGTGGTTATGGCTTGCCTATCGGGGGTGTTTTGGCTACTAAGAATGCGGTGATTCCATATGGAGTTGGTGTTGATATCGGTTGTCGCATGTGTTTGACTATTTATCCGATTCCGGTTTCTTACCTCAAAGGAAAGAAACATCAATTGGCAAATATGCTCTCGGAGCATACCAAGTTCGGAATGCGGGAAACCCATAAGATAAAGCATGACCACGAAATCTTTGAGCGCGATGAATTTAAAAATATTCCGCTGATAAAAAGATTAAAGGATAAAGCGTACAAGCAATTGGGAACCTCAGGTGGTGGAAATCACTTTGTAGAATTCGGAAAGGTCACTATTACAGATGACGAGAACGAATGGGGGTTGAAATTGGGCGAATATCTAGGTGTGCTTTCCCATAGTGGTTCAAGAGGATTAGGTGCAAACATTGCAAAACATTACACCTATTTGGCAACAAAGCAATGTCCGTTACCCAAACATGTGCAGCATTTGGCATGGTTGGATTTGAATACCCATGACGGACAAGAATATTGGTTAGCTATGAATCTAGCAGGTGATTATGCAAAAGCATGTCACGATGATATTCACGCAAGACTAGCGAAACTTTTGGGTACAAAACCAGTAGTTAAAATAGATAACCATCACAATTTTGCTTGGAAACAAGAGGTAAATGGTGCCGAGTGTATTGTGCATAGAAAGGGAGCAACTCCCGCCGCTAAAGGCGAGTTGGGAATTATTCCTGGGTCAATGACAGCATCGGGTTACATCGTAAAAGGTTTGGGCAATACAGAGAGTTTAAACTCTGCTTCCCATGGTGCTGGACGGCTTTTTTCAAGACGAAAGTGTAAAGAAACGTTTACACGAAGCGAAATTAAAAAGCAACTAGACTCAAATGAGGTAACACTAATTGGTGGAGGAATTGACGAAGCACCCATGGCCTACAAAAACATTGAAAAGGTCATGGCAAATCAACAAGAATTGGTTGAAGTACTCGGAACCTTTACACCCAAAATAGTACGAATGGATAAATAACAGATAGTAGTTAGCGACGGTATTTATAAAGCATATTGAAAACCTAAGATTATTGGAATACCAACGCTAGCTACTTCTTTTAAAGAAATAAAATGGAAAAGATAATTCAAATAACAACAGGTAGAGGCCCAGCGGAATGTAGCTGGGTCGTTGCCAAAGTACTCAAGCGATTTTTGGAAGAGACCAAATCGAGAGGATTTAAACATAGTATCCTCCATCGAGAAACAGGAAGCCAAAACGGGACAGTACAATCGGTGACTATCCGCTTGACAGGAAAAAATATGGAAGCATTTTTAGCAACTTGGTTGGGTACTATTCAGTGGATAGGCGTTTCAACATTTCGAAAATACCATAAACGAAAGAATTGGTTTATCGGGGCTTTCGAATTGAAACAAACGCAAACTACGAAAGTGGATGAGCGAGATATTTCGTTTCAAACCATGCGGAGCACCGGTCCTGGTGGCCAGAATATCAACAAGATTAATTCTGCTGTTCGGGCAATTCATACCCCCACAGGAGTACAAGTAGTTGCGATGGATAGTCGTTCTCAACATCAAAACAAAAAACTAGCAATAGCTCGGTTAAAAGAAAAAGTAAATGAAGCTAACCTAGAGCAGTTAAAGGGAAGCATGACAGATCAATGGGAGAACCATTTGAATCTGCAACGAGGAAATCCGGTCCGAGTTTTTAAGGGTACAGATTTCAAACATCAAAAAGTGGATAAAAGTTATAAACCAAAACGGCAAAAGCTAAAAAACGATTTCAAACATCAAAAATGGGACTGACAATAGCCGATACTTATTACTTAAAGGCACGAGCAGCAATGGGAGGTTTTTGCCCTGATTGGGACGAAGTTTGTGAATCACTGAACTACGCCCTGTCTTACGATGAAAATCATTGTGCCTCCCTTTGTCTTTTAGGTAAAGTTTATGCAGGAAATTTGAATCAGTATACTGAAGCTTTCGATTGCTTTGACAAAGTAATTGCAATTGACAGTTACTATATGGATGTCTATCCTGCCTACGCAAAATATCTTATTTGGGCCGATGAAATTGAAAGAGCAACTAAACTAATTGCTTTTGCTCTTACCATAAAAGGGATATCAAAAGGAAGTTTATTTTGGCTTTCCGCGTATGCGTCTGAAACCAAGGAAGCTTATAAAGATGCTCTGAAACATCTTAACAAAGCTAAGAAGTATTCCTATAATGACGATTACTTTTCTTTCATTGAAGATGAAGAAAATAGAATTAAAAAGAAATTGAAATTGGATAAATCCAAAGTAAAAAAGAAGAAATCTTCATCTAAAAAAAAGAAGAAAAAGAATAAATAGTAGTAACACAACGTTTAAAAATAACATCTTTGTAAAACAAATGACACCGAGAAAGTTACATATCATCCAACAAATAGAGCTTTGGCTCTGCGATTTTCGCTCAGAATATAGTGAGCGAAACGGGCGCTATGTGACTTTATCCAACAGTTGATTCTATGTAAATCACTTATTAAACGATAAAATGAAAGCGTCCAATTACAATTGGGCGCTTTTTTTGTGGAATTTTTTAAAGTAAAATGCGAAAAGTAGTAAACGAATAAAATAGCGTAGTTGAAACAGAAAACAATTGGTAGACAGACAGTTGTAATAAATGTTTAAAGTCCGCAATATGACGGACAGGGATTCTATTGTTCATATTTTAATTTAACTATCTGATTATCAATAAATTAAATTAATTTTTTCTTGTATAATTTAAAAATCGTTTTCATCTTTGCACCGTCATAAATTATAAACCCATTACCAATGGAATCTTTAAAAAGACATATACAATTATTGGAACTACATCTCTGTTCGCCGAAATGGTTTGAACGGTTTTATAGTGATCAACTGTCCATTTGTAAACAAAGGAGAAATACGTGTATCATGTGTTGACGTCATAGACACCATTCACATATGTACAGAGCATCTCCGATAAAGAGGTGCTTTTTTTATGCGATTATTTTTTGAAAAAAGGAAGAGCAAGCCAAAGGGCGGTGGCCACACTCTTGAAAAGTGTTCGGAGTAACCAGTCTCGTGTGGGTTCGACTCCCACCTCTTCCGCAACTGGAGGGTAGGCAAATACTGGTTTGTTGCGCTCGCCTGCTAAGCAAGTCTACCATAAGGTAGTGAAGGTTCAATTCCTTTGCCCTCCGCCAAATTGACAAGGTGGCTGAATAGTTAAGGCAATGGTCTGCAAAATCATTTTTTATGAGTTCGAATCTCATCCTTGTCTCTAAATATTATGGAAGTATTGAGCAATTGGCTGGCTCGCTTGACTGTAAATCAGGTTCAGAAATGACATGTAGGTTCGAGTCCTGCTGCTTCCACAACGCGTCTGTGGTGTAATGGTAGCATTTGGGTCTCCAAAACCTATGATTGAGGTTCGAATCCTTAAGGACGCGCAAAGTACCGTAGTTCAAAGGCTAGAGCGCCCGACTGTCTATCGGGAAGGTACGGGTTCGAGTCCCGTCGGTACTGCGAAACTGGGAAGATAACGGTGGTTAGTTTACCCGCTTTGGAAGCGGGAGGTCGCAAGTTCGAATCTTGCTTCCCAGACGACTTAGTCAAATCAAGTTTACTTGAATTTGATTAGCAAGGAGTAGTTGTAAGAAAGACGAAGTCAATCTTGCTTCTCAGACTTTTGCTCTGTTCGTATAATGGTTAAGTACGCCTGACTTTCTATCAGGAAATAGGGGTTCGATTCCCCTACAGAGTACAAAATGAGGTATAACTCAGTTGGTAGAGTACCGTGCTTTTAACACGGGAGTCTTAGGTTCGAGTCCTAATGCCTCAACAATTGCAGGGATGGCGAAATGGCAAACGCAGCTGGTTTAGAACCAGTACTCTGAGAGTTCGAATCTCTCTCCCTGTACTATGATGCCCCACTAGCCCAACCGGCAGAGGCAAAGGACTTAAAATCCTTAAAGTCCAAGTTCGAATCTTGGGTGGGGTACAAATAAGCTTATGGTGTAATGGATAGCACGCAGGATTTAACTCACGCTCTTTTTACTTGAAATAAGGAGTTCGTGAATGCAGAAAAGCATTTCTAACCCTGAGGTATGAGTTCAAATCTTGTTAGGCTTGCAAATAGACCCGTGATGTAACGGTTAGCATACAAGGTTTTGATCCTTGTTGTAAAGGTTCAAATCCTTTCGGGTCTTCAAATGGTGTCTCTAGCTTATTTTGGTAAAGCGTCCCACTGTGAATGGGAAGAACAGGGTTCGAGTCCCCGAGTACACCCAAAAGGGAACAGTAGCAAAGATGATCAATGCGGCGGATTGAAGATCCGACGATACAGGTTCGAGTCCTGTCTGTTCCACAACAGGAGTATAGTTCAATTGGACAGAACGCTGGGCTACGAACCTAGAAATGCGAGTTCGAGTCTTGCTACTCCTACTAAAACAAGAGAAATTTTAGCTACGCATAATCATTGCGTAATTATGGTTCAATTTTGCCTTGTAATAAAAGCAGTCCTTATAGGGAAAACGGGGCTGTAATAGTTCCCTGCAGCAAATTTAATGCTGCAGGGTTTTGATAAATACCTCTTTAGCTCAAAGGGAAGAGCTGTGGTAAAGGATATTGATCGTAGCCACGGAGTGATTGGAAGACGTTGTTAGCGGCGTGCCTGCTAATGAATAGAATTTGCAGAAGCACCGAAATGAACAAGATTCAAAATAGGGAAGCGCATTTATAGCCAATCTGTTCGTTTCGACGAAAGTGCCAGTTCGAATCTGGCAAGAGGTACAAAGTTCATTGAAAAAAAAATTCTGCCTAGGCAGAATTAACAATATCAAGCTGGTCTTGTTGGGTGTTTCTGTATAGCACTATTGTGTGAAGCGTTGCCATAGGGTATAATGTTTTCATGTACAACTTGACTTGATGGTTTCGATTGTTCGCCAAAAAACGATCACCACTCTGTGAGTCATGGGTTCGAATCCCATCAGTCCCAAATGGGACTGTAGTTCAGTTAGGTTAGAACAACAGACGGATGCGCAGGTTCGACTCCTGCCAGCGGCCACTTTTTTTAGGCCCTGTAGCTCAGTTGGCTAGAGCACTACACTCATAATGTAGGTTTCTAAAGCTGACCATCTTTTAAAACTGGTCTCCAAGCCCTGTTAGGCTTAAAATGACAAAAACCGTAGGTATAAGTCAGTTGGTTTTTCTTCGGATAAATCAACAGTCTTGAAACTACTTTGAAATAGTGAATTTTTGATGCGAAAGGCAATTTCTTTTTGAATATCCTTCCCTCGGAAAAACCAATAAAAAGTATTGGCAACGTCGACCGAAGCATACCAAAAAAACAAATCGTAACGAGCTTCGAAAACCAATATTTCCGTAACGGATAGATGAGTTATAGTTGCGGTTTTTTAAAAGAGAAAAACAAATTAATACTAAATAAGAAATCGTTTAACCCGTTCGTCCGTCACTAGACTGGCGGACACAAATTTTAAGTAATGAAAAGAGTAAGAATCAATGCAGGAAGAGTAGGTTTGGTCTTCAAAAGAGGCGATTACCAAAGAGTAATTACCCAAGGTACACACTGGGTAAGCTTCAGAAATATGGTTAAGGTATATGACCTTACCAAGGCCTTTGTTGCCCCTATAGCATTAGAAATCTTGCTACAGGACCAGGGCTTGGAAGCTATGTTGCATATCATCGAAGTTAAGGATGCTGAATTGGCTCTAGTTTCTGAAAACGGAAACTTGAAACAAGTCCTTACTGCTGGTAAGTACGCTTTCTGGAAAGGTCTGATAAACTTCGAGTTCGTTATGGCGGACTTGAGTAAGATCTATATCACTGAAGCTATCAGCAAAGCAATGTTGAGCCATCCTCAGTTGCGAGCGTATGTTCGTACTTTGGAAGTTGCGGCTTACGAAAAGGCTGTCCTCTTGGTTGATGATGTTTATGTCAAAACGCTGGAAAGTGGTACCTACCATTTCTGGAAGAACGACATCTCTATCAAAATTGCCAGAGCGGACATGCGTCAATTGCAATTGGAGATTTCTGGTCAAGAATTGTTGACCAAAGACAAGGCTGCTATTCGTATCAATTTCTATACACAGTATAAAGTTATAGATATCGAGAAGGCTTTGCTAGGCAACAAAGACTATGAAAAGCAGTTGTATATCGCAATGCAATTAGTATTACGGACCTATATTGGCACCTATACCTTGGATGAGCTTCTAGAACGAAAAGAAAGCATCGCTGAAGCTGTGTTTGGGGATATCAAAACTGCCGCTACCCAATTGGGTGTTGCAATTTTGAGTTGTGGTATTCGTGATGTTATCCTGACCGGTGAAATGAAAGATATTATGAACCAGGTTTTGGTTGCTCAAAAGAGAGCTCAAGCGAATATCATTACCCGACGTGAAGAAACTGCGTCTACCAGAAGCTTGCTGAACACCGCGAAGTTGATGGAAGACAACGAAATGCTCTACAAACTGAAGGAAATGGAATACGTTGAAAAGATCGCCGAAAAAATCGGTGAGATTACCGTCTCTGGCAATGGAGGTATGGTAAAACAATTGAAAGAGATTTTCTCAGTCAATAAGTAAATAGTCAAAATGCACTAACTAAAGTTAGTGCATTTTTTATATGATTATTTATCGATGCATCCGATCAAGTATTTCCAGCACTTCTGCCTTTTTTCGCACCGAAACGGGAACATGTCCCCCATTTTTAAGCAATAAATAGCCTCCATCTGTTTTTACATAGGCACTAATGCATTGTAAATTAACTAAATGGCTTTGATGAATACGTAAAAACTCATATTCTTTTAATAACTCTGCGAAGTATTTTAATGTTTTTGTTACAAAGATTTTTTGTTTATCCTGTAAATGAAATATGGTGTTGTTGCTATCAGATTCACAACGCACAATATCATCCAAGTTTACAATAATGATCTTGTCCAGTGTATGTAAAGAAATTTTATCGGGCTTTTCTTCAGGTGTAGATAAGGTGTCTTTTAAGATAGCCAAACGTTCTTCCCCAGGTTGTAATTGTTCTTTAGCTCTGTCAATCGCTTGGGCTAATTCTTCATGAGTATACGGTTTTAAAACATAGTCGATAGCGGCAAATTTAAAGGCCCGAATTGCAAACTCATCACTAGCTGTTACAAAAATAATCTTTGATTGTAAATTAGGAACAATCTCTAAAATATCGAAACTAGTTCCATCTCCCAGCATAATGTCTAAAAACAAAATGTCCGGTTGTTGTTTTCGAAGCAATTTTGAAGCTTCCACAACACTTTGTGCCGTTGCAACAACCTCAATATCAGGATGATTCTGGGCTAAATCGTTCTTCAAAAGCTGCAAAGCATCGGGAAGGTCTTCTACTAATATTGCTGTTAACTTCATGCTATTAATAATCTGTTTGTAATGGTATTTTAAAGGTAACTTTAGTACCTGCTATTGAGCCGTTTTCAGTTGCAAGCTCTTCAATTACTATGGCGTTTTTACCAGATATAGATCGCAGCCGCTCTTGGGTAACTTCCAATGCCATAGATTGATGATCCGTTTTCGGTTTCTCCTTTTGAGATTCAAAAATACCTACGCCATTATCGATTACTTCACAATGTAAAAACTTTTCAGTAGTTGAAAAAATAAGTTTTAAAACGCCTTCACGAGGCCCTTTCCCTATGCCATGCCGAATCGCATTTTCTACAAAAGGCTGAATAAGCATTGGGGGTATTAAAATTTCTTCGCTATCCATTGCAGTTTCTACTTGCATATCGTAAGTAAAGGGACGGGTGGCCATTAGTTGTTCTACTGCGATATAATGTTTTAACGTTTTGATTTCTTGATCTAAGGTAATGGTGTCTTTCCTCGAATTATAGAGGGTTTCTCGAAGTAGCGTCGCAAAACTATTAATTGTGCTGTTCATTTTTAATGGATTTCCAGAGCCCATTGCTTTTATTCCGTTAAGCACATTAAAAATAAAGTGAGGATTCATTTGTAATCGGAGTGCTTTTTGTTCTAGAGCCAACAGGTGATTCTCTAACTGTAGTCGTTCTTGCGCACGTTTGTTCTTACGCTTTACCCGTCTAATGTAACGCCAAGTGAACAACAATAACATCAACCCAATAGCACCGAGGACCGAAGCCTGGAACCACGATTTTTCATACAATGGGGTTTCAATAAAAAAATTAAACTGAATACTATTACTTTCCTCCCATCTAAAATTTCTGGCTTGAGCTGTAAACGAATGTGCGCCATAGGTTAGTCCTGCAAAATTTTGCTGATTAATTTCAGACCATGGACTCCACTCATTGTCATTCAATTTAAATCGATATTCAATATCCTTTGGATGATCCAAATCTATGGCACGGTATCGAAATGTGATCTGTGTTTGATTTGGTTTAAGTTGTAATATTTTTGAACTATTCGTCCACTTCTTTAAGTGCAAAGAGTCTACTGTTTTATAATCTACCTCAATCTGTTCAAAATACAGTTTGGGTTTTACTGTAGCTTTGACAGTTTCCGAAGCTTGATGTTGTGTGAGCCCATAAATAGCTCCAAACCACAAGTTTCCATCAGCATCCATATCCACGGCATTAAGACAGGTTTCTATTCCCAAAAAACCATCATTTTCGCCAAAGTGAAAAACGTCGATAATAGTGTTTTCTTGGCTTAAGATAATTTTATCCACGCCACGTTCCGTGCCTACCCAAAGATTCTCATCGGCGTCAAAAATAAGTTGGTAAACATTTTCAGAATAAGGCGATTTATTTCCGTTAAGTTTTCCAAAGCGTTTAAGATCATTTATCGGAGACCACCATATCCCGCTTCCCGAGGTGCCTAAGTATAAATTCTCATGATGGAAAAGCAATGTTCCTATGGGGATTTCTTGATCCAACACCTTCCCTAAATCGGTAAGTTTATCGTTTTGAATATATCCCAAATGCCCTTTTTGAGTTGCATACCAAAGGCGTCCATAAGCGTCTGTTTTCATTTCCCGAATCAGAAGATCTTCCAAACCTTGTTTTTTGTCATAGGTTTTTAAAACTTTCAGTGCGCCTTTTGAAGTGTCGTAGGTGAATTTTACAATTCCGCTTGCATAAGTTGCTGCCCACATCACAGAATCTATAGGGTGTATTTTACGAATCCAATTGGAAGGGAGACCTTTCGCTGTGTCAATAATGTGATCTATGGCTATTGTTTTTTGAATAGTATCTAAGGGAATTGCTTCTGGACTTTCATCCGAAATTACAATACTATCGACGATTTTGGTTTCTCGATAAAGAATACCGCGACCATCTGTTCCAGCCCATATATCTCCCTTAGCATCATGTGTGATCGTTTTAATTTTAACGCCTTCAAAATAATTATCAATTTCAACCGAATGCAAGCCCAGTGAATCTATTTTTAAAAGTCCTGCCTCAGAATTTGAAGTCCATATATCGGTTGCTGTAGCATGCACTGCATAGACTCGATCTCCTTTTAAACCAGTATCCTTATCGTAATGCTTAAAGTTGTTTTCGAAATATTTGTAGAACCCACCTCCAGATGTGGCAATCCACACATTAGTTCTGGTGTCTGTAATAACCTTGCGAATGTGTTGTACTCCGAGTCCTGCAGAATTATCAAGTCGCTTCTTTTCTTCGTAGCTTTTAACATCTAGAATTACAATTCCATCATTATCTGTAGACACCCATAATTCGTCTTTAAGGATTGCTAAGTTATTTATTCGCAAGGGTTCCCGAAGTAAGAGTTCTTGGCGTCCCAATTTTTTATTGAGTACCCAGATTCCATCTGTAAAAGTTGCTGCCAAAAGATGATCCTTGTTAAGGGTAAGGGCCGTAAAATTGCCAGCTCCAAGTTTATAAACCTCATCGACTTCCTGCGCCTCGACACTTGCACGCCAAAGTCCTGTATCGGTAGCAATCCAAATCCAATTATTCTCAAAAATAAGGGCATTAATACGACCATTATCAATTTCCTCATGAAGTAATATACGCCTTAAGTTCCCTGTTTTTTCAAACAAAAATATGCCTTGAGATGTTGCTAAATAGTATTTGGTGTTATTCTTATAGATTGCATTAATCTGAGGTCCTTGAAGGTTTGAGAAGCCATTTTTATGTTTAATAGACAAGCCTTTTTTTGTGCCTATAAAAAGACTATCGTTGCTAAAATGAAGTGCATGAATGTAATTTGATAGCAGTCCATTTCTTTCATTAAAAACTTCAAAATCAACCCCATCAAACCGTGTTATTCCTCCCCCTTGTGTCCCGAGCCATAAGTACCCTATTTCATCTTCAATAATATCATATACCTGAGATTGTGGTAAGCCATCGGTAAGCGTGTAAGCCCTTAATTGGTTGTTTTGTGCCTTTGTTATATTTGGAGAAACCCAGATCAGTATACCCAGGAATAAAAGAAGAATTCGATACACTTGCTGTTGTTTCATTTAGACATTCGTTACAAAGATAGAAAACCCCTTGTTAAATAGGAGTTCCTGTATTGTAACGCAACACCTATTATAATATTTGATACAGTTTTTTTGCCTCAATATTAGTTTCATGATATTCATTGGTGTCTAAGCTACTTAAGATAGGTTTCAGCACACAAAGCACCGTAGTCTTTCCTTCAACTGTCAGCTTGGTGCCGTTTACTTTACTTTTCCACCGGTATTTCTCTAATGGAATTCCAAATTGGAATAGGGTGGTAGCCATCTCATCATTAGATGCAATCCAATCTAAGAGCCCTTCTTTATTTGCAAATTTGGGAATTTCCGCCTTGGCATTAAACGAAAACTCCCATTGTACAGGCACATTAAACTTATAGGTATAGAGACTTCCTAAATGGTGTTCTTCTCGCGTTTTAAGAGCTCTAAACCAGTCAATTTTTTCATTAGGATAAGCTGCTTCAAAAGTTTTGGAAAGTTCAAATGGGCCAGGAGATTCTGCAGTAGGATAAAAGCCATAATATGGTTTTGCTAAATAGTGGGATGCATATTTTCCTCCAAAAACATTAAAGTAGCTAGAGGCATATACTTTTGGAGCTTTGTGATTAGTGAACACCGCTTTTAGTTCCTCTAGCAACCTAATATTGTCTCCTAAACCACAGGAATGAAAGATTATTTTTGTTTCGGACTCAATTCTTGTTTTAAGACTTGGAATTGCATTTGATACTCGGGAGCTAACTAACGATTCATACGTAATTCGCGCTCCATTCTTTGAAGTTCGTAATGCCATACCCTTCCATGGGTTACTGTGGCTAACGATATGTATTTCTCCAAGGCTTTGCCCCTTTTTATTGGTGTTAAGCCAATGTATCATTTCTTCAAGCGTATAGATATGATTTACTACTTCAAATTGCTTTTCTCTGAAATACTTAGAGGCGTTTCCGTAGTATGTGTTTGTGCCTTGGTCGAATCCCGCAATAAAAACGATCGGGGAACTATATTGCGGGATTTCTTCCAATAAAACTTCGGTAAGTTCAACAATATCCTTTTGTTCAATAGTTTTAGTTTCTATACATCCCGTTAAAAACAACAGGCAAAAACAAAATAAGTATGCTATTGATTTCATCTCTGGACGATCTTTTAATATTTTGTATATACAATATCTCTTGGGAAACTAAAATCATTATCATTCCAAACTATTTGTTGAATAGTTTCTATTTTCTTAATCTCCTTGGCGCTGGTATAAGCCACTTTCTTTTTTAAAACGGCACCTTCTATACCAAAAGTCTGATTTGGAAAAATATAAGATTGTAGGGTTGCTTCACTTCCGCAATACACATTCTCAACCTTAGGAAGTCCAATAAAGTCCCCATTATCTTTGGCCAAATAGTAATAGGTTTCTTCACTCGTGCAACATGCCGCATAGATAAGGTCTACTTTTATTACACGATTAACACCCTCTAGTTCTGGGTTATCTAAAACTGAGATTTCAATTTCTTCAAATGTATCGTTAAAGGTTACTTCATAAGTGGCTATGGCACGGTCATCAGGAGTAGTAGTTACAAGTTGAAAAACATGAGGGGTATATTCACTTTCTTTTACTTTATTTTTTTCTACGATTTGATAATCATTTGTTCTCACAAATTCCTGTGCCGGTAACCATTGAAAGCTAATAAGTATGACTAATGTTAGTGTTATTTTTTTCATTATAGTAAGTTTTAATGCTATTCCTGTTACAATTCAAAAATATGAGCTATAAACTAGGTTTTTAAGGGTATTTTAGAATTCGTAAGGTTTAATCTAGAATTCGTAATTATTAAAAAAGAAGGGAAGCTTCGCTTAAGCCTCCAAAACCTTAGCGGGTTTACTTCCCTTCCTATAAAGAGGTCTATTGATCGTTACCTCTTGATTGTTACTCTTATAGATTTTTGAATGGGAAGTTTATTGGTATTGTGTTTCAGAAACTCTGTCAAAAGTGTTTCATCCGAAAACCACTTTCCGTGTTTTAACTTTTCGATTTTAATGAGCTTGCCAGAAGCATCGAAACTAATTCGAAGTGCAGCATTATTTTTTAAATACTCCTTTATTACCTTGCTGTATAAAGCTCTTACTGCCATCTTAATTTTGCGCTTTTTAGACTGCAGCATTTGCTTGTCAATTGCAATCGTATAGCTTTTTTTATAGGCAACTTTAGCATTTACCTCAGCGGCGGCGCCTATGGCAGCACTTCCTACATGAAGCGGTAAAGGCAATGGTTGTTGCACACTTTTTAATTTTCCATTATCATTTACACGTTGTTCATCCACAGCAACAAAGGAGGTATACTTACTCATTAAATTATAACGTATCCCCAGATCAATCACCTCTTGCTTTACATCTTCATAAAATAAGTTACCATAGTCATCTAGCTCAGCAATTTTTTTTCGTGCCCATAGATAGCGTAGCGCCTTATTTTTTTTGCTCAATTTACCTTCAGCAACTTGATATTCATGTTTAAATTTCTTCTTCCCGTGATACCCGGTTAAGGTCAATTCACCTTGCGGTTTTCCTCTATACTTTCCATAAACAACCACAGGTCGAGCTGCAAAAACATCCGGAATACTTGCCGGTTCAACATCATAAATTTCAAATCCTTTGGCCTTTAATTTTACTTGGGTAAGCAGCGGTGTAGCAATGTAAGTTTTGAACGCTGACGCCACTTTATTCGCCTCCGAAAGATTTGTTGCTATAAAAGCTTCACTTTGCGCCACTTTGGCCATGCCTTCAATAAGATACCTATTCACGCCAGAACCAATACCAAATGTAAATACGTTAGCCTCATTCAAATGATTGCGAATCAATTCAAAAGCCTCTTTTTCCACACTTACGTAACCATCAGTTATAATCACCATAGAACGTGCATTCCCTTCATCTTTTCGTGGCAATTTATAGGCCTGTTCCAAAGCGTCTAGTAGTTGGGTTCCGCCACCTCCTTGACCGCTAGTTAAAAAGCCAATAGCAGCTTCGATATTTTTAGTATTTGCTGCCACTGGGGTAGTGCTAAACATGGTAGAGCTAGAGGCAAAAAGTTGTACGTTAAAGGTGTCTGTAGGCTCAAGATTACACAATAGATTCCGCATGAGTTTTTTGGAAACATCAAGCGGGTATCCATTCATAGAACCAGAGACATCTACAATAAAAAGATACTCACGCTCTGGGATGTCTTCGGGTTTTACTGTAATGCTTGGCTCCATTAAATATGCAAAGAAGTTCTCATCTTCATGCTCATAGAGTAGCAAACCCGATTGTATATTATTTCCCCTTAGATTATAATTTAAAATAAAATCGCGGTTGGCTGGGTTAGGATTAGATTTAGACAAAAATACCTCAGCTGTTTTTGCATTAGGGTAGTTTACATTTATTTTATGAGAAGTACTATTTATACCCTGTATTAACATTCCGGCATTGATGGTAAGTGTTAAATCATAATCAAATGTAGCTGCTATTCCTTCCGCCGTATGAGGGTTATGAAATACGGTCTCGTGTTTTCCATTTTCTCCTGTAAATCTAGGGCCAACCACACCGGGGGCAACAAACTGATAATTCCCTTTTTTGGGCACTAAAAGTTCGGTATAAGAAATGGTAATATACAGTTCGTCGTTTGGCATAATGTTTCCGACATTTATTTGAAATATATTGGGGCGTTCCTGATCTAGTTTTGCTGCTCGTTTCCCCTCAGCTATTGCCTCGTTATATACTTTTTGAGCCTTTTGTTTTTCAAATATTTTAGCATTAATGGTACGATCTCCTATACGCATTTGCATTTGATGCACTGCAGCACGAATAGATAAGGGAAATACATATTTGGCTTCTAGTGCCTGTTGTCCTTTATTATAATATACTTGGGTAAGCGTTACATGGGCTATAGTTCCTGAAATTTGAACATCAGTAGAAGAGGATTTTAAAGGGATTACTGCATCTTCGGAAGTTACTAAGAGATAGGGGCTGTCGGATGCTTGTCCAAAGCCCTGCAGTGAAATGCTTAAAAGGAATAGGGTTACAAATAGTTTCATAGTGTTCTTATTTTATGTTCTCGGTATTTTCAAACCAAATGTAGTAACAGGGTAAACCCATCTTAAGGGTATTCTAGAATTCGTAGTTGTTTTTGTAGAATTCGTCAAACACATTGAATTTAAAACCCCTTGCATTGCATAGGGTATCTCCAAAATACTTCTCTGCGTTCAAGTTTTAACGGTAACAGATCATATTTTCAAAAAAGTCAAAAAAGATGGGTAACAAATTGTGTGAAGCTAAATAAGTGTATACAACGAACACTATTATTTACCTATGAAAAAAATTACTTTCCTATCCTTATTATTTGTTGTTTTCTTTAATATCACACTCCGTAGTCAAAAACAACAGGCTTTTGAGAAAAGCAAGATTTGGTTGAATGGCAAGCCAACTATATCCAATAATTCCAAAGAGAAAGACGATGGTGAACTGCCAAAATCGTATTTCAATTTTAACCCGACAGTTATATTAGAAAAGGCAGATAGTGAATTTAAAAATATGCTAGATGAGTATTTTTCTCTGTTTGTAGTTTTTAAATCCAACCCCGAAATAGAAAATACTGTTTTCGAGCTTACTTCAAAAAAGTATCGTGCCAGTGTTTCTAATACGTATGCAAATCCTGAAAATGAAATAGGTTACGATCGGGCCAACATAGGAAAAGGGGTTATACTCTCCTACACTACAAAAATTGAGAACTACTCTAGAAAGAATAGGCTTTCTTTTAAGAATTTCTCTGATGCAATTCTACAGGATTACAAAGGAAACCAATTGATGGAGGTACTCTATTTTCCTAAAATAGTAAACCCCCTGGAAAAGGAGAAAATTGAAACTTATTTGTCTATCAAGCATGGTATTAGTCTTATTGGTGAAAAGAATTATATCACAAATCAAAATGATACGATCTGGAATTTCAAGAACAATAAGCAATTCAATAATCGAATTACGGGTATTGGGAAGGACAGTGTATTTGGGCTTTTTCAGAAGCAGTCTGCCAATTCACAAAAAGATGGTTTAACTATTGGCCTCGGCAAAATTGATAGCACAAATCATTTGAATGCATCCGAAATTGAAAATGAAACCTTTTTGCTCTGGGGTGATAATAACAAAGAACTGCTATTTCGAAAAAAAGAAAACACTTCAATCTTATTCATGGATCGCATTTGGCAAACACAGCAAAGTACAAAAAAGTCAAAAGAAAAAATTACCACACAGATTCGTATAGACAAAAGAGCAATGGGGTTGCAACAAAACGAGAAGCAGGCAAATATAATGTGGTTAGTAATAGACCCTCATGCCAGTTCTAAATTTGACTATGACAATGCTAAATACTACAAACAATCTAATAGTAAAGACCATCTTGTGTATTTTGATGCTATCCAGTGGGAATATACCAATAAAGACTCAAGCCAATTTACATTTGTAGAAGCTCCAGAATTTTTTGCGCTTCAAACGATTGACACTCCAGACTGTCCTGATGAAGTTGGCGCTCTAGTCTCCCTAAAAATGATCGGAGGAAGTTATCCCTATACCATTGAGGTTTCAGACAACGCTAATAAAATTACGCACACAAGCACTACTGACACCTATAACTTTCCGTTAGCATCAGGCACCTATAATGTAGACATTACAGATAATGATAATAGGTCATACGCCGAAACCATTACCATAAAAAAAACACCTAATGGGCAAGTAAGCTTGGCTCCCGTATGGCATCTAAATCGTCAGGGGGAGGTTGTTGTAATTCCTGAAATAGAAGCAGATTCAACAAGTGATTTGCAATTTGCATGGTATAATGAAAAGGAAACATTTATATCCAACCAAAGACAACTAACTACTTCTAATCCGGGGAACTATAGCCTTGTTATCACCTCATCTCCTGGTTGTGAAAAACGAGTTCCATTTGTTGTGGAAGAACCAGATTCCTTATTTACAAATGGGTTAAAACTGTATCCGAATGCTAGTAAGAGTTACGAACCTTTCACGATTTCCTTTGAACTAAAAAAACGTTCCGCTGTTACCGTAAGTGTTTTTAACACCCAAGGGCAACTTATCAAAACCAGAGCCTTAAGCAATATTAAAAATGTTGACTTTCAGGAAAGCATTGGCCAACCCGGTATGTACTTCGTGGTTGTAGAAAGCAACGGTATTAAAAACAGCTTTCGTCTTCTCATTAAATAAAAACATTTCAAAACTAATCTCCAGACTAAAAAACATTGTATATGAACACTAATCCCATTTTTAAAACCAATCCTCGTTTCAAGAAATTTGCGTATCGTACCATGGTATTCATTACCATGCACTGGTGTTTTCTAGCACCTAATCAACCTATTTTCGCTGCTTTTTTTGAAGTGCATAACATCAGCGTAAATAGTTTAATCGATCTCTTTTCCGAAGATCCAGTAATTAAAGTGGCTAGTGAGGTTCTTGAAACAAGTGAAAGTGAAAATCCCGTGGAAACATTCACCAATCCTACTCATAGTACATCTAAAAACTCCAAAACATCGAAGTCAGAAAAAGCACTTAATTCCAATCAGGATAGGGTTTTTAAAGCAGATATTAATGAGGGAATTATAGGGTTGTCTGCTAAAGTTCCCCTAGATAATCCTATAGATAATTTGTTTCAGGTGTCTGTAGATAAGGTCTCTGAAATTAGTGAAAACGACCGTGTTTTTCTTAATTATGAACTGTATGGCGCGTATAACCACAACGGGGTTTCGAGAAGCATTAATGGAAGAAGAGCTCAGGGAGGGTATGTAACAAAAGAACACTCCGAATGGTCTGTTCAAACCGAAGAGATTGATAAAAATTGGTTGAAAGAAGGGGTAAACGAAATTTTGTTTACTATTCCTAAGAATGCATTCCATCAATATAAAATACGTAACCTAAGTATTCAGGTTAAAAAAGAAAATCCTAATGTAATACACCCTTTACTCGTTATTACTAACAAGGACATTAGGCTTCAAAAAGAAGGTCGTATCTATATCAAAGGTTTTGTGAAAGGCGCTTCAGATGATGTAAAGGTATTTGTGGGTCAAACAGCCATGCACACCTTTCAAAATTCGTTTGAAGGTTGGGTTTCTTTGGATGATATTTCCAATCAGAATAATTTTCTTGTGGTAAAAGCAATCGATGCCAACGGTCTGTTAGGTCAGGAACTTCTGCTTATAAACGACCATTTAATCAATGCAGATACCGGTTATTCTGTTGAAAAGAAAAGTGAAAGTCCTTTGTCAATTACATTGCAAAGCGTTAAAGACACCCTTAGCAGCACGGTTCCTTTCTCTGCTACTTCCTTGCGATTTGTAGATACAGCTCCGTTAACATCCGGAATACGCAATGTTACTAAAGGAGGTAGTGCCTATCGGGTAGTGTCAAAAAAAATACGTTCCGCGGATACCTTACAAATTACCATTCCATATGACAGTTTGGCCATCCCTGCAGGATATACCGTTCATGATATCAAGACCTTTTACTTTAATACAACCAAAAAAAGCTGGTTAGCACTAAAAAAAGATAGTCTGGATATTCAAAATAACCGGATTACCTCTTTTGTCACCACTGCTAAAAAGAATGGAGGAACTGATTATATCAACGGCATAATCCAAACACCTGAAAGTCCAACGAGCAGTTCATTTACTCCCACCATGATGAATGATATTCAGGCGGTAAACCCCTCTGCAGCAATGACGCTTATAGCTCCTCCAACAGCCTCTCAACGTGGTGATGCCAATATTTCCTACCCTATTCGAATTCCGGGAGGAAGAAATGGTATGCAACCTTCAGTTGCCTTACAATACAGTAATGAAGGAGGCAATGGCTGGTTAGGTATGGGATGGAACTTAACAACACCCAGAATTACCATAGATACGCGTTGGGGAACACCTCAATTTACACCTGGTAAAGAAAGTGAAATATACACTGTTAACGGAGAAATGTTGATGTATCCAGATAACTTTCTTCCACATCGACATCAGGGCGAGGATCCTTCTGATTTTAGCACCACTCCACAATCGCGAAACACTAGCGGCACTAAAATATTTACGCCCAGAAAACAAGGTAGTTTTGCCCAAGTGGAACGTTTTGGAAACAACCCCACAACCTATTATTGGAAAGTTACGGATGCCTATGGTACGGTAAGTTGGTATGGAGGGGATAGCAGCGGGATTATGGAAAATAGCATTGTTCGGGACGACAACAATAATGTAAGCTGTTGGGCTTTGTTTCTGGTGGAAGATGTGTTTGGTAATACCATGAAATATAGCTACACCAATACCACGTTTAACGTTGGAGGAAGCAATAATTTAAATGGAGGTACGGTTTTTTACCCAAATCGCATTCTTTATACAGGTTATCAGGATAGCGATGGAAACTATTCCGTTGATTTTGAAACCAGCAATACGGTAAAAGAAGATGCTTCTATTGACGGTCGTCTTGGACTCAAGTGGATTGACCCATATCTATTAGAACATATTGAAGTGAAATACCAGGGGAATTTAATTCGCTCTTACGATCTCAATTATTCCTTAGGGCGCTTCACTAAAAATCTATTGCAATCGGTCACCGAACGGGATAAAGAAGGGAATGAATTTTATACCCATGATTTTGAGTATTATGATGATGTTGCTGATAATGATGATGCCTTGTATACCTCTCCTGTCTTAATAGATATTCCCGAGTTGGGAACCAGTTTTGCCAATAATTTTGGGAATATATTATTGAATAAATCGGCAATTAATTCTAGTGAAACCATTGAAACGGGCTATAATGCAAGCGTATCTGCAGGAGTAGAAATTAGACCGGTTGTTCACTCTCAGAATAAGAGAAATAACCTTACCATAGGCGCTCCTTTTGGAGAAAATTCGTTTCGAAACAAAGGAAAGATATCGCTTACGGATATTAATGGCGATGGTATAGATGACGTAGTGTATAGAACGACTAGTGGTTTAGAGTTTTTACCAGGAAAACTTATCACTATTCCAGATGGAGATACTGATTTTATAAATGATTTTGAGGATGATCCTGTACAAATTAACAACGCCTCTGATTTTTATAGAAGTAAGGGGTTTTCTAAAACTGTATTTGGTGAATCGTATGAAATTTATGCAGGTATAGGGCAATTAGGCTTTTTTGGAGCAACTAAACGGATTAAAACTCGTTCAGAATCCAATGTCTATTTTACCGATGGCAATGGCGATGATCTTATAGATATTGTAAGTGATGAAGTGGTCTATTTTAACACTATAGACTCTGATACAGGTGAACCTACATTTGTTTCAACCAGTGAGGATACAGAAAATATGGTCATTACAGCTTCAGGAATAGGGGAACCTACAGATCCAGATCCAGACCTAGATGAAGATCCAGAGCTTGAACAGAGGCTATTGGATTTTGACGCCGTACGTATGTGGATTGCACCTTATGAAGGTACCATTAAAATTGAAGGTAAAATTCGAAGATTTGGAGGAGGCCCGACAATGTTTACTATTGAAACGGCTACCGAAGATTTTAATAATAACGAACCTTTTAGAATCTTTGCTGAAGAATTGCCAAACTCAAGCAATGCAATTAGTCTAACCCATTATGATAATGACGCTCCTTTAGGTATCAATACTTCTTCTACTATAGATGTACAGCAAGGGCAGCGTATTTTTTTTAGAATACATACCAATGATTCTAACCCAGTAATACAATCAGAACTAAGTGTTGAGTATGTATTGTCTCCTATAACAACTGACGAAAATGGGTTAAGCTTAAAAAATTATATTCAAATTGATGATTTTGTTGTTAATGATAATAATGGATTTACCTATCCTAGTATAGGTGCTGCAACAATTAATTTTCCCACTATCGATGCTAGCGGAGCCAGTGATGAGACAACCTTTAGGATAACTCAAGCCATCTTTAATACAGCTGGTGATCAGATTGGATTTGTCACTATATTAGATAAAACGATTTTCCCAGGGCAAACAAATGCGACGGTTAGTACTGTAGATATAGATAATCAACCTCAGGAAATTACTAATGATGATCAAACTTCCACACTTAGCTTTGAGGTGCTTTCTAATAGTAATTCATATATCTGGAGTGGTTATGGATGGGCACCTACGGTTACGTTTACTCCTAATGAAGGAGATGAATTTACTAAACATATCGTACCCGACCTCTCTATATATAGGGCAAGTAAAAGTAGTGCGACCTATACAGAGGTACTTCATGTTGATAATTGGAATACTCCTCCTTCGGGTGCTATCAATGTAGGAGTTCAACCTCTTATTATTACTGGGTCTCCTTCTCCTTTTAATAGCAATGATAATGGAGAGTTTCGTTTTATAGTAAAGAGAAGAAACAATGATGTTAGCGAGGTAGTAGGCAAACGATTAATCACAATAGAAAATGGGGTCATCTCTATAGATGATACAACGCCTATAGCAAATATCTTTCAGGGAAATCTATCTACCACAACAGACCCAGATCTTACGCATTTTTATATGGGTTTCTATGCCAATGGCGTTACCAATAAAGCTTTGGTAAAAAAGTACCTAGAAGCGACACAAATTTCAGGAACAGGTGCTAGTATAGAAATCAGTTATAACTTTTCTGATCCTTCGGCTTCATATACGACCAATGCAATAGAATTTTATAATGATGAGTACCCACATTTAGGGCCTCTACATAGAGGGTGGGGCCATTTTTTTTATAATGAAAATTATGATGGCGGAGAACAGTTAGGTGATAATATAGGAAATTTGATCAATCAAGATATTGTGGATAATCCACAACTTACAAATGAATTTAATTTAGGAGGCGATTGCCCGCAAGATGAAAATTATGCAGACTGTGTGAATGAGACTTTAGGTATTCCTACGGATGTAGATACAGAGTTTACCCAAGAAGATTTAGAAGCACTTTTTACTACATTGGCCGATAGTGGTTTCCAACTCCCAGAAATTAATTTTATCCCCGTCACAGCGCAACGTACAGGTATAGAAAGTGCTAGTATAAGATGGGTAGGATTAAGTAATGATCATTATTTTACACCACATAGAATGAGAAATGTAAATTTTGCAAGCCCTAGTGGTGGGAATAATGATGGAGGTGGGAATAGTGGCCCTTTTAGTGGTATTATTCAAGAAGATGATCAAGATGGGAATTGGGAAGCTATGAATCTCAACACAGGGATGCATGCGGTAAATAAAAAGCAAGCAAGTTCTACACGGACCTTTGCAGGAGGATTTGGTCCATTAGCTTTAAATATAAGTAAAAGCGATAATGAAGGTAACGGTTATAGTCGTGTGATATCAGAATTTAGAGATATTAATGGCGACCGTTATCCCGATCCTGTATTTCCAAATCAAGCAGTGGTATCCAATATGACAGGAGGTCATACATCAGGGTTTATAAATCATAATACAGGATACCCCTCTGTAATGGATACTCAAAATCAAGCCATATCTATTTCCGGAACAACAGCAGATTTCAGGAATGACCAATCCAATGCAAGTAGCAATGTCACTATAAGGCAATCAAAAACAGGTAAAGGGAGTATTACAACAACTAACGTAGGGCCTCTTGATGCTTCTATTGGAATAAGTGTTAATGTAGGAAATAATAATGGAAGTAGAGAAGAAGCTATATTTATGGACGTTAATGGAGATGGTTTACCCGATAGAATTGTTGAAAATCAGGGGGGTTATAGATATCAACTCAATAAAGGAGGGTTCAATTTGAGTGATAGTCCATTAGAAATATATACAAATCTTAATGTAGGTGTTTCCGAACCTTCGACTCTTAACTTGAGTGCTGGCTTTGGAGAGGGTGTAAATTTTGCAACATCATTTATTGATCAAGCTGGAGATTTATCACAAATATTTGGAGGTGCATTTTCATTTAATGCAGGGCTTAGTGGGTCTAGTAGTACAACACGATCAACATTACTGGACATTAATGGAGATGGTCTTACTGATATATTGGTAACCAATGGAAGTACGAGTCAAGTACTGTTTAATAACGGGCAATACTTTGGTAGTCCTCAAACCCTCACAGTAAGTAGTGCTAGTCTTTCAGCTCCTAATCTGCACAAAGATGCGAGAAGTAGAGGGGCGTCAGCTTCTATCCAGGGTTCCTTATATTTTGGATTTCCAGTTTGTTGTATATTGCCTATCGCTCATGTTAAATTTGGTGCTACGCTAGGTGGTAGCATGAGTCTATCCATAGCAGATACACAAGAGGTATTTAAAGATTTTAACGGGGATGGCTTTACTGATTATGTGCAGGAGAATGGAAATGATCTTAGGGTTTTCTATTCGGCAATTGGGCGTACCAACAAGCTTAAATCGGTACAAAACCCATTAGGAGGGTCTTTTATAGTTGATTACGAGGCACAAGCCAAAAGTTATAACAACCCTAATGCCAAATGGGTATTAAAAAGTGTTTTGGTGAATGACGGTTACGATCTGGTGAACGACGGAGAAGAAGAATACCTCACCGAATTTAGCTACGAAAATGCGCGGTACGATCGCCGAGAACGGGAGTTTTATGGTTTTGAAAAAGTACTTGTTTTTGATTATCAGGAGGATTTGGAAACAGTCTATAGAACCACGGTTTCCTTATATCACAATGACAGTTATTTTCTTGGTGGTTTAATGAAAGAATCTTATGTATTAAAAGGTGCGGATACCGATCTGGTTTCCTTTCCTCCCGCAAATATATTTTCACGGACCCATAATTTTTATACCATTTATGGATTGGAAGCGGACAATCAGCATATTGATTTAGCAGCTGAACTTCCAGAAGATTTTGATACTGGTGGACGGGAAGGAAGAGGCACCGCTTCGGTACTGCTTACAAAAACAGAAACGGAAGTATATGAACTCACCGAGGATCCCATTGTTTCGCGTACCGAAATGGTCTATGACGGTCTGGGGCGGGTACACGAATACCTCAACTTTGGAGATATTACCGATCCTTCGCATGACTTTACCTCAACCATTACCTATCACGAAAATCCGGATTTACTTGGTAAGAACCTTATTCAAATTCCAGAAAAAATACAGGTGCATATCGGGAGTACCTTAAAAAGAGAACGGATAAGCTCTAATATCGATTCAAACACCGGAACTATTGGTCGCATATCGGCAAAAATTGATGCTACTACCAATGCCATTACAGATATGGAATATGATGCGTTTGGCAACCTACAGAAAGTGACTTATCCGGAAAATCTGCACGGGGAACGCATGTTTTATGACTATACGTATGACTCAACTGAAAATAAATATCTGATTGAAACCACTGATGCCTACGGCTATACCTCCAAAATGCTTTACGATTACGAGTTTGATACGCTCATAGAAACGGAGGACATCGCTGGAAACAAAATGAATTACGAATACGATCTTTTTGCGCGAACAACTCGTATTATTGGCCCCAAAGAGCAGGGTAATACCGATGCTTTTACCATTAAATACCAGTACTTTACCGAGTATGATCAGCTTAGCGGTATTGCTCAGATTGATTCGGATAACTTTATGCCAGTATCAGTAACCTCGCATTACGATGTGCAAAATCCGGAAAACCCCATTGAAACTTATACATTTATTGATGGCTTGTCTCGTGCAGTACAGGTAAAAAAAGATATTCGCTTTAGTCCAAATACGGTTACCGGCGGAGGAACAAGCGACGAACGCATGTCTATCTCGGGAAAAACCACCTATGATCACTTAGGAAGAAGTATTAAAGTATACCATCCCTGGCATGAGGAAAAGGATATCAACACCAATTTTGAGGTAAACAATTACGAGGAAATTACCTTTTTCTCCGAAACACGCTACGATGAGCTAGATCGCAGTATACAAACTATCGATGCTGCCAGCAGTGATGCGTTTATGGAATATACAGTTGAAGATGGATTGCACAAAACCACATCTATTGTAGACCAAAACGACTCAGGTCAAATTATCTCACACAGTTTTGAAGATGCGATGGGTCGTATAGTGCAAAGTACTCAAGTTGGTCCTGATGGAGACTTAACTACAACCTTTGCTTACAACGCTATCAATGAAAGGGAGAGCTATACCGATGCGGATGCACTTACTACAACATTTACTTATGACCTACTGGGACGTAAAACACAAAAAGTACATCCGGATAGTGGTACTTCAGGCTATAGCTACGATCAGGCTAGCAATCTCATTCAATTGCACAACCAGCGCCTATTAGATGCTGGAACTACCATTGACTATGACTATGAATACACCCGTCCCATAGCTACTATATATCCGGGACAAGAAAATATTTCCAATGTCATCCTGGAATATGGCGGGCCTACGGAAGGAAATAATACTGGAAGGGTTATCATGCAACAAGATGCTACAGGAATTCAAGAGTTTAGTTATGGTAATATGGGGGAACTGGAATATAATAGTCGAACGGTAGTAGGTCCTAATATTCCCGTACGTAACTACGAAACCAGATTCCTTTACGATAGTTGGAACCGATTAATTCAACTCACTTATCCTGATGGAGAACAAGTGAATTACACCTACGATCATGGAGGAAGTTTAAAGGAATTGACAGGGGAGGTAAATGGTCAACCTTACCCTTACATCAAGGATATTCAATACGATCATTATGAACAAACCACGCAAATGCTCAATGGAAACGGAACACAAACCACCTATACTTATACGCCTGAATTACGTCGTTTAAACAATCTTAAGTTAATTGATGGGCAAAATAATGTTCTACTGGATAACACCTACGCTTATGATAAGGTTCGTAACGTAACTGGAATACAAAATAGCGCCGGATTTGGAAACGAACATCAAATGGGAGGAAACTATAGACATGCCTATAGCTATGACATTTTAAATCGATTAACTAAAGCGGAAGGCAGATATAGAGGAAATGGTATTGCTCAAAATGGGACTGGCAATGATTTTCAGAGTACTTATAACCTCAGCATGCAATATAACAATACCCATGGTATTGCTCAGAAAACCCAAAAACATATAAAAAACACAAATGCGGTTGTACAAAATAGCTACGACAGGGAATACCGCTATCAAGAGGGTACACATCGGGTCATTAAAATAGAGGATCCTGGTGTCGGTTATACTCAACAGCTTAGCTATGACGTCAATGGGAATACCCAAATGGCGACGGATACCAATGGAGATAACAGACGTTATTTCTGGGACGAAATTGACCGCCTGCGGGTCGTGCAGGATCAGACCATGATGCACCATTATATCTATGATGCCAGCAATCAGCGTATTTTAAAATCCAGCTCTGATCCCACACAAATCTCGGAAAACGGTAGCCCTATAGACGGTGGCAGTGTGGAATTTGACAATTATACCACCTACCCCAGCAATCTTATCGTAATGAAGGGCGGTGGGGAGTATACCAAACATTATTTTAATGGGAGTCAACGTGTTGTAAGTCGCATTGGAGAAGAATCGGCTACCTTTTTTGATACCTCAATTACCGGAACGCTCCAGGGTATCCAACAATTGCAGGTACAAGATTTAAAGCAATTGGCAAATCAAGAAAAGCTGGGGGTTATAAGTTTTAAAAAATATGTGTCCAGCAAAGACGAAAAACAGCAAAAGAGCGGGGTTGCCAAAGACAATCAAAACACCGGAAACATCTATTTCTTTCATCCCGATCATTTGGGTACAGCCACCTATTTAACCGACGCTTCGGGAAATCCTTATCAATTTTTCTTAAACCTGCCTTTTGGAGAAACTATGGCGGAACAAAGTAGCCTTACCGAAGATTTCCAAAACCGTTGGAAGTTTAACGGGAAAGAGTTGGATAGTGAAACCAACTTGTATTATTACGGCGCACGTTACTATAACCCGGTAAGCAGTTTATGGCTAAGTGTAGATCCAATGGCCGATAAGTTCCCGAACTGGTCGCCCTACAACTATACTATGCAAAATCCGGTGAATCTTATTGATCCGGATGGAAAAGAACCTATACCATGGTACAGAAGATGGTTTGGTGAATCTATTCAACCTTGGCAATGGTATTCAAGTTTGGGAGTATATGATTGGGATAGTTTTCATTCCGCTGCAACATATAGCACTCAAAGTTTAAAAACAGATGCGTATCAAAGCATTGAGCAGAGGAGTGCGTACTACAGATGGGTAGATCAACAAATATCAACAACCAGTAGATGGTTTGAGGCCGCCCATATCGTTACCGAATGGAATGCTGTAGGAGCAGCTGATAGTATGAATTTATGGTATTTAGACGGTAAAGCCGAGCGTTTTCTTAGGGCAGGCAATGAATATTTATTTAATTTTAATATGGCAAATGCAAAATCTCTCATAAACAACGGGAAATTAGACGGCTCGTTTGTTGATGCCAATGGCTTAAGAATCAACTTTGACGGTTTATCCGGAAAAGAGCTAGATTATGCCATTGTAGCATTTGAACAAACCAAAGTCCAAGATTTTATTGCTCAATATCAAAAAGACAACCCCAATGTTGATATAAATAAAATTATTAAAAAAATAAATACATCTTTCTCTGCACCATTATCTCCAAAAGCAGTATCTAAGGCTCTAAAAGAGAACTTCAATACAGCTAATGGTCAAGAAGCGTTCGATTTTAAAAATTATAATCATAGAGTTTTATTAGGGCAGCGGGTTATAGATCAATTATACAAAAACAATTGATAATATATGAAAAGGTTATTTGGAAAAACAGTTGTTGCAATATTCTTATTGTTTGGTGATACTTTAGTAAGCATCCTGCTGGCGTTTATATTTGGGGAGTATCAAAAAACTAACAATAGTTATTATGGTTCTTCAAATTATATTTCTGCTATTATCTTTTTAGGGTATGCGAGATTTATATATTATCTTGTGTTTTTTGTTTTGATTTTGTGTTTTTTCAGGTTTCATATTTTCCTTAAGAACCGACTGTTGGGGATAATCTTTATCAACACAGGTTCATATATAGGAATATCCATATTATATGGTTTTGTATTAAAACCTAACACAAAAGAGCTTTTTGAAAATCCGTTATTCTATTTAATAATTGTATCTACTATAATTTCTCCAATGATATTGTATAGGATTCCTTATTTCAAAAAGAAGGTTTACAATGTTTTGTATTATCAAAATGTTATTCATTAAACTTCTTTTTTGATAGCACCTAATCGAGGAAACAATTTCCGTGTACACTAACTTTTCAAAATTCTTTTTTAAAGAACAGAAAATCAACGAATAAACAATTAAAATTACTGTAGTTCCATTAATAAAAGCACCAGAGTTTTCCGGTGCTTTTTAGTCATAGTTGGGTAACAATTAGCTGCGAACATGCACTATTTTATGAACCTAAATATAAAAGACATGAAAAATTGCATCTTCCGTATTATTTGTAGCATAATTGTACTCTTTATTGTCAACAGTTGTTCCGTAGAAAATTTGGAGTCCTCCGAAAACAATAGCACCCTTCCTCAAGCTATAGCCCTTACCACTAGTAGTCCCATGTTTGAACCCTTTGTAGTAGTAGACCCTAACAATGTGCAAGCAGCTATTGATGAAATTAACAACAACGGAGGTGGAAGTTTATATTTCCCTACAGGAGTTTATGAGTTTGATGGTATTATGGCAGGGAAAACAAATTTACAATTTAACGCCTTAAATGGTTTTGAACTATATGGTGCTTCCGGAGCAGTTATTCGTTTAAACGATAGAAATGGACATAATCTGGTAAGAACCTTAAGTATTGTGGAATCCCAGAACATTTACGTCCATAACATTGATTTTGAGGGTAATATAAGTGCCTATCCCGAGATTCGAAACCAGGCTAATGTTTTTATAAGCAGATCTCAAAATATCAATGTGCGCAATATTAATTCAACACATGTTGCTGGAGATGGACTTATTGTAAACGGTGGTGATATAGGCTCTTCAGATGTACATATCAGCCATTGTTATTTCAATAAAACAACCCGAAATGGAATTACCTTTGGAAATGGACAAACTTCTGATATTATCGTTACAGACAATATTTTTGGAGGCAATATTCGCACACAACAAATAGATTTCGAACATGGGCAGTTCGAAACGGTACTGATAACCAATAATCGTTTTTATCTTTTGGAAGAAAGCAGCAATGCCATGAATCAATATGCTATTGCCATGTTTAACAATACTTCTGCCACCATTACCCAAAATGATTTTGGGTTAAATCCGTTACTCTTCCGAAACAGTCAGGAAATAATCGTTGAACATAACACTGCTATCAGTCAACTTTCCATAGATAGGGCTGTTCACGGTATTGACATTGCGGAAAACTCCTTTGTTATGCTTCCTGTTATCCGCAATGGTAATCCCAACCGCGGTGGTATTAGCATCAGAGAAGCTTCTGGTGTTAGACCCTCAGACGTTAGTGTTGAAACAAATACCTTCGATATTCAGAAGGACGTTACTACAGCCGTATTTATACAGGATGCAATGGAAGAGATTCAAGTGTCTAATAATAAGTTTGCTTTTGAATACTTTAGTTCGGATAATATTGGCATACTGGCGCATGCACAAAACTTTAATATGACAATCTCAGAGTGCGGTAATTCTTTCTCAAACGAAAATACCCAAATTCTGGAACAAGAAAATACAGGGGTGTCGTTAACTGTTAACAATTGTAATTAACGGTTTGTAGTTTTAATTCTTAGGCATAAAATCAGTTGAATTGAATATGGTATAACTGTGTCCTTTCTTTCTTTCCTCGAAGCATTAATTTTGCCACTTTAGCGAAGGAAAAAGAATCGTCAGCAGAAAGTTGATCCACCAAATCCTGAGAAATTAAAGTGCGGGTATTGTAGTTGTTGCATTCCGCTTGAATTCTTGCGGTCGTATTCAATACATCTCCCGTATAAATAATATCTTTTTTTATAATCCCTATTTCACCAGTGGTCACTGCTCCGATATGAAAGCCCGCTTTAAATTCAGGAAACACCTTGTGTTTTTCCAAATAGTAGGCTTTCCTTTGCACAAAAGTTTCAGATATTTTAAGAAAACACTGCACGCAATTGTTTCGATATATTCCTTTGTTTTCTTCCCAGGACACTACAATTTCATCGCCAACATACTGATATATTTCTCCCGATGTGGCTAAAATTGCAGCGGTCATATCCGCATAATACGTTTTCAATAAATTGAAATAAGATTCATGACCCAGAGTTTCTGCAATACTCGTTGAGGATTTCATATCTAAAAACATAAAGATTCGGGTTTCTTGTTTTGGTTGGTGGTATTTTCCAAACATGAAATTATACAAAACCCCATTTCCCAAATATTCTGCAATTTCTGTAAAAAACAGTGCAAAACTTAAAACAACACTGATATAAATAATAACGCTCCAAAAGGCAAAGGAACCAATAAATCGCTCTAAATCTAGCAATGCTCGTGTCCAATCTCCATTTGCAGAAAACAACAAACTGTTGAAAATGGTTAATCCAATAAGAGAAACAATAATAAAGGAGCTATAGAAAAGCGTTTTAAAGAAAATTTTGATCCATAATCTATTTTTTTCAAAGCGTTTTCGTAACCAAAATATTTCAATTACTCCTTGCACTATCCCAACAATTATACAGGCAATACAGGTGAAAACAATATTGGTTTTAAAATTATATGGATTTCCCGTAGAGGGATATGCGTCAAGAGAGCCTATAACACCATATTCAACAAAACAGTAGATAAAGGCAAAAATAAACCACATTATTGGAAAAGGAAGTAACTGTTTTATAAAGCGTTTGTACTTTGGGCGTATTAGCATTGCATAAATGTATAAAAATTGCATTGACTTCGCATTAAATTCAATACTTAGAGTCCTCTATTTTAGGCAGGTTCCAAAATAAGTACAAAAATGGTACGTTCTTATTATAGCGAGTTTACACAAAATGGTATATGGGGCACCAAACATTATATGATACCTCCTGGGATATTGTCTTCGACTATCTTAAAGATCCTGGTTGTTTACAAAAACATATTCGTTTTTTTTCAGTGGTGGAACCACTGATTAAACAGCGACTACGGCAGTTTGGTCTGCACCTTGATATTGATGGACATACGCTTAGTATTTTTGCCGATTTGTACAAAAAAGAGCAAAAGCGATATCGGGAAGGAAAACTAAACCCCAAGGTGTGTACTGCAAAAACCACAACCTACTACTATCCTGTTATCAAGAACCTCTGCATTGATTATGCACGTTTAATAAAATGCAAGTCAACAGCAGTTGAGGGTTCCGCAGTTGCTCAACTTGTTGCACGTCCCGGAGTTTTTGAAGGACTATGGGGAGAATATCAGAGTGTAGTTTTGGATGAAATGAACCTATATGTAGCTGATTGGATTGAACATTCTAATTTTGAAGCACCTAAAAAAAGCTTCCTAAGCAAACGCTTTTTGCAAAATTTAAAATTTCCTGAAATCCTTAAAGGTAAAGGTAAAGTGGAGTTTGATGCCCATCGCAAATGGGTGCAACGGCAATGTAAACGGTTAGCCAATGAAATTGCTTCTGAAGTCTTTCCTGCAATTGTGGATTGCCATAAACTTCCCATTAGTCGAAATATAGATCCTAGATTAATTGAGAAATACCTTCTTGGAGCTCGAATAAAAGAAACGGCCTAAGAGTTTGTAATCAAAAGTGTTTTTATTTTTTCTTTATAGCCTTTTATAATATTTTCTTGTTCTTTAGGCACAACAATATTAAAATTAATGTCTTTTTCAGGGAAAAGTTTCTCCTTGGCAATATCCCACGGTGCATCAATATCATCAGAGGAAATTTCTAAATACTGTAGTTGCGCTAAACGAATTTTGGTTGGAAAATCGACATGAAGTTTTACCTTTCGCCACACTGCCATTTGCACATTGGGTTCTAATCGTGTTTCTCCTCTAAGGTAAGCTTGATATAATAGCAGCAAGTAAGTTTCTACTTTTTTGCCTGTTGCTATTTCATCACAATTTGTAATGGCAAGCTCCTCGGAAGCAAGCTTGAGATCAACAGCTTTATTTTTACTAGTATTCTTCATTGTTTTGCCCCGTATCTGGCGATAAATCATCTTTTGCCAACAACAAAAGGTTCTTTTTCAAAACACTCATGCATCATGGAAAAAATAATACGCTTTTATTAAGCACTCTTACTCTATATACGTGCTTAACATCCATTTTGGTTTGGTTATGGTATTACGAAGTGTAAATATGCTATTTATCCTAGAATATTACTGGGTACAGGTAGGTGTGGTTTTTTACTTCGAATAGTAATTGCGCGTAAAGTTTATTCCAATAAGCTAATAATTAATTTTCATAATAAAAGTAGCAAAAAAAAGCTACCTATACAATCTGTCATAGGTCATTGCTGCCAGAATTCCCGCTGAGCCTCCACCGGATTTCGTTGGAATCGGTGGTGCATTCTTATTGCTTAAAATCCCCTTTTCGTTTTTTAAATACCCTGCCCATGCAACGACTATTTTTTTGCCATCGCTGAGTACCGTCCATCCATCAACGGCATTTCCTGTTGTTCCCGTCTTTCCATAGTACGACCTGTTTTTTGGTAAAAACTTAAGTAATCTATGACACGTACCTCCAGATTCAAAAGAAGCAGGAAGTAAATTCTTAATACGATTTACATGCTCCTCCTTATATATAATTTTTCGCTTATGCTTGGCACTATTAAAAATAGTGTCTCCTTTTTGCGCATCTATAACATATTTCCATGGGCTAATGGGAATGCTTACACCATTATTAAAAATCATATGATACGCCTTTGCCAAGTCTAAAGGGGTCATTGTTCGTGTGCCCAAAATATAGGATTCTCCAAGCGCGTATTTCGGGTTTATAGCGATCCCCATATCATTAAAGTTTAGCTCTACATTTTTAGCAACTTCCAGCGGATCTGCATATACTCTATGATTAACTGCAGCTTTATTTAAACTATATTTAAAAACATCTCGCGCAAAAACATTTGTGTTTAACAATTTGTTATTTACATTTCTTGGATTATAAGAGAACTGATTAAGGTTCCCATTAAATAGCGTACTATTCTCGTCAAATCCATAATTCTCAAACAGCTCTAAAAATACCAGTGGTTTTAGCACAGATCCACACTGAAATCCATTTCCATAATCTGTAAAGTTTGCCATCGCAGCACTATTTCTACTATTTCCAAAAGTTGCTTCAATAAGTCCTGTTTTAACATCAATAGCCAATACGGTATACTCTAAGGTATATCCCCTAACTCGCATGCTACTTTTATAATACGCCCTAAATCGATCTGCCGCCTGTTGTACTTTTTGTTGATTTTCTGCGCTGATAGATGTTATATATTGCGGAGCACTTACCTTTAAATCTTGCACTCTTTTGTCTTTAAAAAAATGAGTTAATGCTGTTGTTCTTCTTAAGGTATTGTTGCCTTCAAAATGCAATTCCATAGATCGCATGGCTTCAAGTCTATCCTTATCAATGGTAGTATTAGCAACTAGCTCAAAATAATGCAGGATTCGCGCTTTTATTTCCTCCTTATTCGCTCGTTTATCATTACATAGCTCCTTAAGCTGTTGCCCGCTTTTTAGTGTTTTAACTGTAAGTAGCATTTCCAAATCATTTAACTTGTGAGGAGGTCGATTAAAAATGCTATACGCTGCTAAAATAAGCCCTGAAAAGTCCTGCTCGTACCAAAAATTACCAGCGTAATTGGTATACGCTAAAAGTATTTCTTCGGGACTTGCCGCCTTGTACATTTGAAAGGCTGCCAATTGCTCCCCGTATTTACGTGACAAATAAATAGTACCTATTCCTTCTTTTTTGTGAATTACATTTTTTAGCAACTGCTGAGGAATATTAGAACCTCCATCTGCTTTTCCCTTAGCTAAGCGCGCTGCTCCAGAAAAGGACATACCAAAGACATTGTCTTTTCCAAAACCAAAGAAATTTCTATTCTCCACTTTCGTTAAAAAGTAGATATAGTTTTCGGGAAGTTCCTCATAGGCAATCACGGGAACAATTGGGAATTTATTGAGCTCCCCCTTTGCTTCCAAAACTTCTAGGGAAGCCTTATCCAGTTGATTGTTTAGTGTTGTTTTATTGCCAAATAAGGCCATAATATTTTGATTTGTGTCTCTTACGGATGAAATATATTGTGGATTGGGCTCTAATTGCATTTGTAAAGGCCATAACAGGTGAAAAAGTAGTAAGCCACCAAAAACTATGGCAATCATTTTAATTGCTTTTACCCAATCTTTCATAATACTTTTCTTTTTTCAAAATCTGTAATAAAACGAATCAGTTGATACAATGCAGGAGAAACCCAATACCAAAAAAACAGAAATAGTCCTCCGTTGAATAGCATCCCAAAGAAAAGCCCTATACTAGATTCTGAGTACATACGTATATAAGCCGGAAGTAAGAAGAGCATTCCCAAGACAACAAAAAATAACACCCTGTTTCTTGAGGAAGCGAATACTTTTGAGAGCCAGGAATACCGAATAGTTAACACCTCCGAATCTAATGCCGTTTTTACCCAAGGTCCGTGAAATTGCAACCAAGCCGCAATAAACAAACAAGCCGTAAAATGAAGTCGGGCAAGAAAAACAGCAAAAAAGTTATGAAAAACACGCCAGGCACTGGCAAAGGTTTGAAAAGGGTATGAAATGTACAAAATAGCCTCAAAAAAAAGAAACAACCCCAAACACATGAATTGCAGTTTCAACCGATCATGAGCTACATTATAACTGGAAATAATGTTTAATTTGCTCAGGCAATACAATACGCCGTATACTCCAGCGAAATAGGACAAGGTATGCAGACCAAAGTATGAGAGTGGATACTTAATATTGGCAAATGGCGAAAGTATTTCTGAACCTGACCAATATACGTTGTTCACTAAAATATTGTATTCTACAATTGTTGAGGAAACGCTTAGGCAAAGTGCTGAAAAGAGGAACTTACTAAAGATAAAACACAAAATGCTAGTGCCAACACCAATACTAAGGACAACCAGGGTACCCCAGCCATCTTCCCGCATTACTTTTGTATTGAGCCAATTTTTCGGAGGAATATAAAATAGGGTGCATAAAATAAGTGCTACCACTACAAGTAAAATATATACTACGGCTGCAGGCATAATTATAGGGTTGACATTCCATCTGCAAAGCTCACATTCAATCCTAAATTCTCTTCTAAGGCATATCGCCAGAAGGCACGTGCTTTATGCACTACACCGGAGTTTTTAGGCTCTGAAAGCACTACAAAAAGCACCTCTGTTTTTGAATTTGGATTAATTTTATCCGGTAAATAATAACCCATCATTTTTTGATAGACATGCTCCATCTGTTCCGGAGTAGCCGGTGCTTCCTTATAAAAATTAACCACAGGATTATTCTCTATAAGATCACTAACTACAACCACCGTTCCTTTCGATTTGTTAATGGCCTTCATAAGGGTAGGAAACAACGAAGTACGCTCCATATCTGAAATAGAGTCTAAACTGAGTAGGTTTTCTTCGTGTGCCTCATAAAAATCACGCCATCCCAAAATCAGGGTATTTTTTGCCTTACCCCAATCGGTTTGAGTTAGTTCCGTAGAAACGGGATTGTAGTGGCTGTATGTGGATATAATTCCAAAATCATAGTTTACAGAAAAACAACTGCCGTCGTCTTTAAGATCTAATTTGGAATTCAGTAATTCTTTAAAGTTTTCCTTTCGCAACTCGTACTGCGCTTTATCGATCAAAACCGAATCTGTAGCATCCACAAGAATGGTTATATTTCTATTAGTTACCGTTTTGCATTCGGTATCACAACCAATGGCAAGCGTTAGTAATCCTATTAAAAATCCGCAAATGATTAATTTTTTCATGAGTTACTATTTATTGTTTTTCACAGTATCCGCTAGCACTATCTCCTGCCGATACTATTCGTATATTATAAATGTGCAAAATCAAAACCTTTCCAAAATATAGGTGTTCCTTCGTTTCTATAGTTTTCGAAATGCTCTCGATATTTATCGATTTCTTCTTTTGAGCCAATTTCTAAATCATCGAGTTCCTTTTCACAATCGCCTATTTTGTTGGATATTTCCGTAGTTTTTCCTTCAAGGATTGCGACATCACCTAAGATTCTTTGAAATTCTTTTTTTCCATCCGATTTAGAGGCTGCCAAGCGATCTTCTAATTTTCGTAATTTCATATAGGCCCCTTTCAATTCCGAAAATTTAAAATCCAAATCCAACTGTTGCGGAGATTTCTCTAAAATTTGCTGCGGTTCAGCAGGTTTTTTCACCACTTTCTTTTTTCCTTTATACTGATACATGCTTTTAACGGCATTCGTTAAAAACAGGGCAAGCGTTACTAGTAATACTGCACCTAGAATCAGAAATCCATTACGGATAAAAAAGTCGGAAAAAGTTAGTGTTTCTTCCAATGCTTTTGAAGCAATAAACCATTCCATGACGGTAAATGTCAAAATCGCATATACTCCAATAATTAGTAATGCGGGAAGCCAAACCCAACGCAAAGAAATTCGCTTAGAGGTTAAAAAACTGGCTGCAAATACAATGGGAATAAAAAATACACTCCGCAAGATGATCATTGGTAAATCATGTGTTTCGGTAAGAATGTTATAAAACAACACACCTTCTCCCAAAATAAAAAGGACTTCCACAAAATACAACGCCCACAGGGGTACTCGTTTTTGTACTTTCTTTTCAGTTTTCTCGGAAGGGCTTAGGCTACGGGGCTCAAAATCTTCCATAGCCGTAATCTCATCCACTGGAATTTCACTACTTAAATGATCCCCATTTAACCTACAAATCCGGATGTGATTTTTAACCGCTTCCTTTTGTTTAGCAATGTCTTCTTTTAGTGCACTAATTTCTTCTTCGATATGTGCGCTGTACGACGTATTTCTATCTGCCACTTCTTTTGACAATTTTCCTTTAATCACCTCCATTTTCCGACTGTGATCCGCCAATGCTGCCGATAATGCCCCCATTTTCTCATTGAGGTTATACTTTTTAGATTTGTACCCGTTTAGAATCTTTTTTTCATCCAAAATATAATCTCCTTCGGGAAGTATGCCAAGGTTCACAGCGCGATAGGCCATATTTTTTAATTGCTGATTTGAAAATATCATACGTATTAATTTTAGGCGTTTTCCAAATGAAGCATAAGGTATAATTCCGTTTCCAGGGAAATTTGATGCTCCTCGGTTTCGCTAGCATAGATTTCGGATGTTTGCTGGTTTTGAGGAGTTTCAATTTTCGAAAACACTGTATTCATTTTTTTTTGATCGTACACAATCATTGGTTTTCCCCATATTGATTGTCCTTTTTTAAAAAAGTTCTTTCCCAATTTCATTTTCGAATACTATTTGTGGTACAGTTTGTATTAGGTTTATCCGTGCCGATATATTTTCGGGACATTACTTTTTTATCTTTTTTTAAGAACTGGCTTTTTTAAGATCCGAAGTTGTGGGGATAATACTTGCTTATTTATGCACTTGAGATGTGCAATTTATGCAACACTAGTGCATTGAGGTCGTGCGATAAAGTAGGATGATTATATAATCACTTTTTAATCAGGGACAGCAATTGACATTACCGGAAAATTCATGCTGAAAACCCTTGAAAGAAATCTGACGGGGTAAAGAATATTATTTAATACAGGAAATAAATTTTCGTTTTAAACCTGCCCGCTATTTTATTCCTGAGATTGAAGCGCCTTATAAACGCCTTCAATATTCATTTCTCGCCAAGCATCATATTGTCCCATTGCCTTATAAGGTTTCAATAAAATGGTCTTTTTCATTTCTGCCAGAGAGCTTCCTTTTGCTTTGGCCTCTTTAACAGCTGCATAAAGTGTTTCAATATAATTTCGATGTTCTACAACATCTGCCATAGTGCCTATATCCCCATGTCCAGGAACAAAAATTTCGAAATCTACGTTTTCTACTTTCTTAATAGATTTTATCCAATCTGGAAAATAGGAATTGTTTAAGGTTCTATAAGGAAGTCTTTTTGTGCTAATAAAATCCACAGCAAAAACGGTCTTTTCTTTAGGGAAATATATAGCAATACAATTGTCAGAGTGACTTCTTCCAGGATAAATCAGTTCTACCGATTTACCTCCTAGAATTATACTTTTTGTCGTTTCAAAGGTCTCGTCTGGAACTGGAGCCATTATTTTTTCTTCCAATATTGCTTTTTTGGTCAGCGAATGCCCTACGAATATTGCTTCATCAAACACTTTTCCTCCACTGATATGGTCGTCATGGTGATGACTATAAATCACATATTTCACCGCCTTGTTAAAACGTTTTTTTATTTCATCTTTCAACCATTGTGCGGCGGCTTCATTAATTGGATCTGTAGCGATTACCCCTTCTTCAGTTACTAAAAACACCGAATAATGAGCATTGTTTTGAAAGCGGTAAAGGTCTCCCGTAATGTTGGTGATAGCTCTTGTAGGGGGTTGCGCAAAACTAATTTGATATACAAAGACGATACATAAAGTGAAGATTAGACGTTTCATAGTTCACAGATTTTTATATATCTAAAAATAAGGTTTTTAAACATTTCATTTATCATTATATATCAACACACATATGTCAAATCTCTTTTAAGACTATCTTTTTCATTATAATAATGGGAAAGAACCATTTTCTTTTATTCAAATAACATCTAAAACTTAAAAATCAGAAGAAACGATAAAGTAATTTCATTTACTTAAAATCTGCTGAAAACAAAATCTCTTTTTTTACGAAGGATTTTAAAAGTGATCCTGCCCGAGTTTATGGACCAGCTGTTCTTACCCTTCCAAACAGAAAACCATGCTTCATTCGCTCGCCTAAAAGAAAAGCCCATGCTCCTTACGGAGCACGGGCTTTGCGCTTTAAGTGGTCCCACCTGGGCTCGAACCAGGGACCCCCTGATTATGAGTCAGGTGCTCTAACCAACTGAGCTATAGGACCTGCTTTTTATACAGCATTGTACAAAAGCGGATGCAATATTACTATTTATTTTCTTGGAGTGCAAGAATTATCTGTTTCAGAAACCTAGCCTTATCCTATAAAATTCTTTTTATAAAAATTAAAGAAAAATATTAAACCCAATATTCAGGCTAAAAATGTTGAAGTCACCGTCACCAGCATCTTCATTTAACCCTATGCCATATCGGAGACCAGGTTCGATTGAAACTTTATCGGTAATAAACAATGCATATCCCCCCTGGATTCCAAACCATAATGGCGAAAAGCTATTGCCAGAAGCGCCATTTATATCTAAAGCTACAGGAATCCGGTTAACTATATAATACTTACCTCCGAACTTCCAGTTAAATACGCCATCGCCAACATTTGAATCGGCATAGCCAATACCTGCTTTAAGTGCAAAATTGTCAAATATAAAATACCCGGCCTCACCACCCAAGCCCCAGGCAGTATTACCATCTACTGATCGTAACGCAAACCCTGTATTGGAAGTAGAGGCTTCTCCAAATCCAGTGTTGATTTCAATTAACCATCCATCCTTACCCGTCTGGCTTCCATCCTGTGCGTTTGTGTAGCATGAACAAAAAATAACTAATGCAGTTAGTACAAATAATTTTCTCATGATTCGTTTTTTAATTGATTGTTAATATATATTACATTGTGTTAGAATTTCTTTTTTATTCTTTCCTTAGCTTATACTTAATTATTGCCTGATTTCTTGGCACAACTCTACTAATACTCCATTGGTGGTCTTTGGGTGCAAAAAAGCAACTAACTTATTGTCGGCTCCTTTTTTGGGTGTTTCATTTAACACTGTAAAACCTTCATTTTTAAGACGTGTAATTTCCAATTCAATATCATCTACCGCAAAAGCAATATGATGCACCCCCTCTCCTTTGCGTTCAATAAATTTAGCAATAGGACTCTCCAGGTTTGTTGCTTCCAACAGTTCAATTTTATTGGGTCCAGACTTAAAAAAAGAGGTGCGCACTCCCTCAGAAGCTACTTCCTCAATCTTGTAATGTGACACGCCTAGCAGTTTTTCAAATAGGGTGTTTGAAGCTTCTAAATCTTTTACTGCTATTCCAATATGTTCTACTTTATCCACTATCTTATAATATTGACTCTAAAGTACGAAATACTATCCGTATTTTTGCAGTATGGAAACGCAACGACAGAAAAAAATTGGGGGTGTTATTCAAAAAGATATTGCTGATATCTTACAACGTGCAGCCACTGATGGTGGGCTAAAAGGCACATTAATTTCGGTAACAAAGGTGACTGTTACCACAGATCTTTCCATTGCAAAAGTATATGTAAGCATCTTTCCACATGCAAGCGGTCAAGAATTGCTGAATGGCATTAAGGCAAATCAAGCTTTAATAAAACATGAATTGGCACAACGGACCAAAAATCAACTGCGGCGCATGCCTGAACTTTCTTTTTTTATTGACGATTCTTTGGAATATATTGATGGGATTGAAAAATCTTTGAAGCGCGAAGAAGATCCCATTAAAAATAGAGATTTGCTCGCGAAAAGAAAAAAATCATAATCGTTGAATTTTCCGCTATACATAGCCAAACGATATGTTCGCTCTAAAAGCAGTCAGAATGCTGTAAACATTATCAATTTTATTACTTTTCTAGTAATTGTAATTGGTTCGGCAGCATTATTTATTGTACTCTGCGGTTTTGCAGGGTTGAAAACATTTAGCTTATCCTTTACCAACGCCTTTGATCCTGATCTTAAGGCTATTCCCGCAGCTGGAAAGTTTTTTGCTATTAGTTCAGAACAACAAAAAGGTTTGGACAACTTAGCAGGAGTAGCTTCTTATGCTAAAGAAATTGAAGAACGCGTATATCTTACCCACGATCAAAAAAGTCATGTGGCTTATATCAAAGGCATTGATCAAAACTATGAGAAGACTATTAATGCCGATAGTATTTTATATTTTGGAGATTGGGTTGTGAACGAACGGCAAGGGATTGTGGGTTTAGAAATTGCTGCAACCCTCGGACTTACGCCCAACAATTATAGGAGCCCTCTCACTATCTTAGCTTTAAAGCCAGGTAAAGGTTCTTTTTCTCAAGAGGCTTTAGGGGGGAAACCTTATAATCAATTTCCACTTGTGGTAAGCGGCATATATGCCATTGAAGCTTCTCTAGATGCGAAGTATGTGTTTGCAGATCTTCCATTAGTGCAGGCTTTATTGGAAAAAGACAGCACTTTAATTTCAGGGATTAATTTTAAAATTAAACCGGATGTCGATGTTCTTGATACTCAAAAAGAGATTGCAGCGATCTTAGGTAGAGATATTGTTGTAAAAACACGACAAGAATTAAATAGTACGTTACATCGGATGCTCAATACCGAAAACCTAGCCACCTACCTTATATTTACGTTGGTGCTGATTATTGCCTTATTTAATGTAGTAGGAGCAATAATAATGATGATTTTAGACAAGCAACAAAACTCAAAAACACTATATAATTTAGGCACAACAGTAAAAGAATTACGCCGTATTTATTTTGTTCAAGGAGTTTTGGTTACCTCATTTGGGGGAACGATTGGAGTGCTCATCGGCTCCCTGTTAATATGGTCTCAACTTGCTTTTGAGTGGCTTAGAATTACGCCTTCCCTAGCCTATCCTGTAGAATTTCAATTGATTAACATTGGAATTGTACTGGCAACTATTGTAGTATTAGGCGTTATTGCCTCCAAAATTGCAAGCAGTAGAATTACCAAGAAGTTACTGACGGCTTAACTACGAAGGAGTAGCGAATTCGTGATTTCCAAATTTTTCCAAAACCTCATCAAAAGCGGCGAAGACATCTTTGGAATCATCACTAGTTACCATTTTCATTCGGTATTCCTTAAAGTTCGGTATTCCCTTAAAATAATTGGTGTAATGACGACGTGTTTCAAAAACGCCTAATTTTTCACCTTTCCAATCGATCGCCATTTGCAAGTGCCTTCGTGCTGCATGCACTCGTTCTTCCATTGTTGGAGGTGTTTTATGCGTTCCCGTCTTAAAATAGTGTTTTACCTCATTAAAAAACCAAGGATAACCGATACTTGCACGGCCTATCATTGCTCCATCTAATCCATATTCATCTCTCATTTTTAGTGCCATTTCTGGGCTATCTACATCGCCATTTCCAAAAACTGGAATGTGCATTCGCGGATTATTTTTCACCTGAGCTATAGGTTTCCAATCGGCCGCGCCCTTATACATTTGCACTCGCGTTCTCCCGTGTATCGCAATGGCTTTGCAACCTACATCCTGCAAGCGTTCTGCAACTTCTACAATTTTAATCGAATCATGATCCCAGCCCAAACGGGTTTTTACGGTTACCGGCAACTTAGTGTGTTCAACCATCGCTTTGGTAAGTGATACCATTAAGTCAATATTCTTTAAAATACCCGCTCCCGCTCCTTTACTTACCACCTTCTTTACTGGGCATCCGAAATTAATATCAATAATATCCGGACCTGATTTTTCCACAATCTCTACAGAACGAAGCATCGAATCTAAATTAGCTCCAAAAATTTGTATCCCAACTGGGCGTTCTTTCTCATAAATATCCAGCTTCATTACACTTTTTGCTGCATCGCGTATCAATCCTTCCGAAGAGATAAATTCGGTATATACCACATCAGCACCTTGCTCTTTACATAAAGCACGAAAAGGTGGATCGCTTACATCTTCCATAGGGGCAAGAAGTAATGGGAATTCTGGTAGTTGTATGTCTCCTATCTTTGGCAAACCTATTTTCTGATAATTTATAGCCTTCAAAGATAGCCCAATCTATAGGATAGCACAAAATTGAATCAACCAATTACTGTTTCTGATCAGTACCAACACTACCAGAAAAGTGATTTTGACTAGTAAAGCCCGTTTAAATTAAATTATATTTGCAATCTATTTTAAGCACCCTCATATCGCTGGGTTTACTTATTACGCAATTTATTAAATGAAACACATTCGAAATTTCTGTATTATCGCTCATATTGATCATGGCAAAAGTACTTTGGCCGATAGGTTATTAGATTTTACGGGTTCCGTTACTGATCGTGAAAAACAAGATCAACTTTTAGATTCGATGGATTTGGAACGTGAACGCGGTATTACCATAAAAAGTCACGCCATACAAATGGAGTATCAATACCAAGGAGACACTTATGTTTTAAACTTGATTGACACTCCTGGGCATGTGGATTTTTCTTATGAGGTTTCCCGCTCTATTGCAGCTTGCGAAGGTGCACTATTAGTAGTTGATGCTGCACAAAGTATACAAGCGCAGACTATTTCTAACCTCTATTTAGCCTTAGAGAATGATTTAGAAATTATTCCTGTATTGAATAAGGTAGATCTTCCAAGTGCTAATCCGGAGGAAGTAACGGATGATATTGTAGACTTGTTGGGTTGCGATGCGGAGGAAGTGATTCCTGCCAGTGCCAAAACAGGTATAGGTATCGAAGCAATTCTCAATGCTATTATAGAACGTGTTCCTGCTCCAGAAGGTGTTCCAGACGAACCTTTACAAGCTTTGGTATTTGATTCTGTATACAATCCTTTTCGAGGTGTTGAAACCTATTTTCGCGTAATTAATGGTAAAATAACTAAAGGTCAAAAAATAAAATTTGTCGCTACTGATAAAGATTATTTTGCAGATGAAGTAGGTACCTTAAAACTGAATCAGGTTCCAAAAAAGGAAATAAAATCTGGAGATGTAGGGTATTTAATTACGGGTATTAAAGATGCACGAGAGGTAAAAGTTGGAGATACAATTACTGATGCCGCCAACCCAACGCAAAATGCCATCGAAGGGTTTGAAGATGTAAAGCCTATGGTTTTTGCAGGGATTTACCCCGTAGATACCGAGGATTTTGAAGAACTTCGTTCTTCTATGGAAAAGTTGCAGTTGAATGATGCTTCACTTGTTTTTACTCCGGAAAGTAGTGCCGCCTTAGGTTTTGGTTTTCGCTGTGGTTTCTTAGGAATGCTACACATGGAAATTATACAAGAGCGCCTAGAGCGGGAGTTTAATATGACCGTAATTACCACTGTGCCAAACGTGAGTTATTATGCTTATACCCGGAAAGATCCTGATATGCCGCTTATTGTGAATAACCCTACAGATTTGCCCGATCCTTCGACGGTAGATCGTGTAGAAGAACCTTATATCAAGGCAACCATTATTACCAAGGCAGATTTTGTAGGTAATGTGATGTCGCTTTGTATCGAAAAAAGAGGATTAATTACCAATCAAACCTATCTCACCACGGAGCGCGTAGAATTGAATTTTGATATGCCATTGGCAGAAATTGTATTTGATTTTTACGATCGACTCAAAACCGTATCTAAGGGGTATGCATCTTTCGACTATGCGCCTATCGGTATGCGCGTTTCTAAGTTAGTGCGTGTAGATATTCTGCTAAACGCACAACCTGTAGATGCACTGTCCGCACTGATTCATTTTGACAATGCAACAACCATTGGAAAGAAAATGTGTGAGAAGTTAAAGGAACTTATTCCCCGACAGCAATTTGATATCCCCATTCAGGCGGCAATTGGATCAAAGATTATCTCTAGAGAAACCATAAAAGCATTGCGAAAAGACGTTACCGCCAAATGTTATGGAGGGGATATTTCTCGTAAGCGAAAACTGTTGGAAAAACAGAAAAAAGGAAAGAAACGTATGCGTCAGGTAGGAAATGTAGAAATTCCGCAACAGGCATTTATGGCGGTACTAAAGCTCAATGATTAGTCAAAGCGCCTACTTTAAGTAGCATCCACATCAAACATTTTCCCGATATACACCAATTTATGGCCATCGCCACTTGGTGCAAATGCTTTACTAGTGGCCGGGATTATTTGAATACTTCCTTCCGGGTCCTTTAAAAAAACAGGAATAATATCCCTATCGCGTTCCGTAATGTCTATCAATCTGTCGTAATGTGCTTTATCCTCCAATTCAATCTCATGTACTGCTGGATACTTTCGCACAGCATCGGTTAAACGAATAAAATCATCTGTATGGGAAAAAAGGCCCTCTTTCGGATTGTTTTGGGGATCATTCATTTCCTCGGAATTTACAATTCTATAGGCTCCATTTTCACCAAACTGTTTTCGAAACTTATCAATAGCAAATTTATTAATGTCAGAGTTTCCTGTTAACGCCATTAAATATCCCATATCATTCAATTCAATATTATCCGTAAGCGGATCGGAATAAATATTGGCCACCATGGCTTCCAGACCAATACTTTTGGCCTTTTCTACATTGTTCGCATTATTATCTATAAGTACTACATGACGGTTATTTTTGTGTAAATAACTTCCAATGAGCCGTGATACTTTTGAGGCCCCTATAATTAAAATACCCTCTGATTTCGAAAGAAAAACACCAACTACTTTTGCAAAAAGTCGCGCTGTTGTAGCATTCAATAGCACTGTGCCTAATACAATCATAAACACTAAAGGCGTAATATATTCTGCTCCTGGTTCCCCCCGTAATAATAGTTTTGATCCAAACAAGGAAGCAATACCCGCTGCAACAATACCTCGAGGGCCCACCCAACCAATAAACAGTTTTTCATTGAGCTTTAAGCTAGATCCCTGAGTGCTTAAAAACACTCCTAATGGCCGTATGATAAATACAATAACCGCGAAAAGAACAGCAGTCTGCCAGTTATATATCAATTCCAAATCACTAATATTAATATTGGCAGATAGGAGAATAAACAAAATAGAGATTAAGAGAACACTTAACGACTCTTTAAAATATAGCAGTTCCTTAAGGTTTGGTAGGTTCATATTTCCCATCACCATTCCCATAACAACAACGGCCAAAAGCCCCGATTCATGTGCAAAAATATCAGCTTCTACATATACCAGCAGCACAACGCTTAAGGAGACAACATTTAATAAATAATGCGGAATAAAGTTCTTTCGTATTGCAAAGGCAAGCGCATGAGCGAAAGTAAAACCAAAGGTCGTTCCAAAGAGCAGTATTTTTCCGAACTCCACAAATGCTGTTTTGGTAAAGGCTTCTCCCTCTCCTACACTAATAAACTCAAAAACTAACACCGCAACCAAAGCTCCTATGGGGTCAATTAATATTCCTTCCCACTTTAAAACCGCTGAAATGTCTTTTTTAAGTGGAATGTTCCTTAAAATAGGTGAAATCACTGTTGGTCCGGTAACAATAATTAGAGCCGAAAACAAAAATGAAATCTGCCAACTTAAACCAAATACAAAATGTGTTACTACACCAGCTCCTATAAAAGTAACCAACGTACCTACAGTAATTAGTTTGGTAATAACTGGACCTACATTTTTAATTTCAGAACGCTTAAGGGTTAAGCCCCCTTCAAATAAAATAATACTAATCGCTAACGAGACGAAGTAATAAAGTGATTCTCCAGGAAACAATCCTTTTTCACCGTTCCAAATGGGTTCAATGAGTTTTTCCCCATCTTCGGTAAACAATGTGGCAACGGGTCCGACTAAAAGACCAATAAGAATTAAGGGTAAAATTGCCGGTAGTTTTAGACGCCAAGCCACCCATTGTGCAATAATTCCTAAGATGATAATTCCCGCAAGCTCGAGCATTGAACTATTTTTTTGAAATTTAACACTTTTATTTTAAACATAAATTTAAAAAGTCTTCTAGTGCTGCTTTTCATTATGATCTTCTCTTGTCCTTTTCTAAGCTATGCATAAAACAAGCATCTCGATTTGGCGATTGAAGTCCCTAAGAAAAAAGAAGTCCTATAAAGGCTATTTTGGATGTTTCGGTTCAATACATAAAGAACGCCTATTAGGTGTTCAAGAAATTAAGGTTGTGATATATTTTAGGCAGCAACTTGGATAATTATTGCAACCTGATTAGTTGGTGTTTGATAATTTGTTAAAAAACAGCTAATAAAGCGCTCGACAAAGTGATATCGCAGTCGCTTTTCTTATTTTGCAGGCTATTAGCATTTTATAAATGAATTTACATCCCATTGAAACTGGCAATTTCAAGCTAGATGGAGGAGCGATGTTTGGTGTAGTGCCAAAATCTTTATGGAACAGAACCAATCCTGCTGATAGCAATAACATGATCGATATTGCTGCCAGAAGCCTCTTAATTGAAGATGGCAATCGTCTTATTCTTATAGATACAGGTTTAGGCAAAAAACAGTCCGAGAAGTTTTTTAGTTATTACTATCAATGGGGACCGCATTCGTTGGATAACTCTTTGCAGCAAAAAGGGTTTCATCGGGACGACATAACCGATGTATTTATGACCCATTTGCATTTTGATCACTGCGGAGGCAGTGTGCAATGGAATAAGAACAGAACTGGGTATGAGCCTGCATTTAAAAACGCTACTTTTTGGACCAACGAAGCACATTGGAACTGGGCACTTAAGCCCAACCCAAGAGAAAAAGCTTCTTTTCTCAAAGAAAACCTCTTACCAATGCAAGAAAGTGGTCAACTCCAATTCATTTCAGCTTCCACAGAGGCCTTTCAGAAAAGTTCCGAATTAGGTTTCGGAGTTCATTTTGTTGATGGGCATACCGAGAAACAGATGTTACCCCACATTAAATACAAAGAAAAGACGATTGTTTTTATGGCGGATCTTCTACCTACCGTAGGCCATATTCCTGTACCCTATGTCATGGGTTATGATACGCGTCCCCTATTGACTTTGTCTGAGAAAGCATTTTTTTTAGAGCAGGCAGCAACCGAAAATTATTTCCTGTTTTTGGAACATGATGCGCACAACGAGATTTGTACCTTAAAACATACCGAAAAAGGAGTGCGGTTAAATGAAGTGCATTCCTGCAGCGATCTTTTTTAATAACACGATTTAGAACCAAAACTGTAAAAACTTATTATATTGTCCTATATAGACGAATTTAGAAAAACAAGTATTTAAAAATTAAATGATGACACATACATTTTACAAATCCACAGCAGGTATTGCTACCATGATATTATTACTGGCTGGCTGTGGACCAGCTGCCCTTATTTCAACACCAGTCGCCAATATCGATACCATTCCGCTAAAAATTTCACCGTTAACGGATGAGGAACAAAAAACTTGGGCACATGCTGATTTAATTGCTGACACCATTCCAGGCATGAGTGTAGATAAGGCCTATGCCGAAATTATTGGCAAAAAGAAAGGAGCAAAAGTAATTGTTGCTGTTGTAGATTCCGGGATCGATTTAGAACATGAAGATCTTGATGGTGTTTTATGGACCAACACCAAGGAAATTCCAAATAATGGCAAAGACGATGACGGAAATGGATATGTTGATGATATCCATGGTTACAATTTTCTAGGGGAGTCTTATAATGAGCAATTGGAATATGTGCGTATGGCACGTTTAGAAATTGGAGATGCTTCGACCTTAGCAAGGATTAATACAAAACAGCAAAAAGAATATGCCGAAGCCACACAAAACAAGCAACGTTATGAACAAATAGTGCAAGCTGTAAAACAAGCGGATGCAGCGGTTAAAAAGCAATTGGGCAAAGATGAATATACGAAAGAAGACGTTGTTGCAATCAAACCGGAAAGTCAAGAAATGCAGCAGCATGTTTCTGTGCTTATGCAGATGTATACTTTTGCGGATTCTATTCCTCAAGTACTTAAAGAACTTAATGAAGGTATTGTTTATTTCTCAGATCAGGCGAATTATAATTTAAACAAGGATTTTGATGGAAGAGCAATTGTAGGAGACAATCCTTACGATTTTAACGATCGCACTTATGGAGATGGCAACCCTCAATCCCGCTTTGAAGACGAAAGTCACGGAACACATGTTGCGGGAATAATCGCAGCCGAGCGCAACAATGGAAAAGGCGTAAATGGTGTTGCTAACAATGTAGCAATTATGAGTTTACGCGCTGTTCCCAATGGAGATGAATATGATAAAGATATCGCATTAGCAATTCGCTATGCTGTTGATAATGGAGCAAAAGTTATTAACTGTAGTTTTGGAAAGTCTTTCTCTCCAAATGCAGAATGGGTATACGATGCCATCAAGTATGCTGCAGCCAAGAACGTTCTCATTGTCCATGCAGCAGGAAATGATGGAGCTAATTTAGATGATCCAAAAAATCCAAATTTTCCAAATGATCAGATCGATAATGGTCCTGAATTTGCAAATAATGTAATTACCGTTGGGGCATTAGCGCCAAAATATGGTTCTGAAATGGTGGCTTCATTTTCTAACTATGGCGACATCAATGTTGATGTATTTGCTCCGGGGGCAGAAATCTATTCTACCTTTCCCAACAGTACTTATGAAACTATCGGGGGTACTTCAATGGCTGCTCCTGCAGTAGCTGGGATAGCTGCATTAATACTTTCTCAGCATCCAAAACTAAGTGCTTCTCAGGTAAAAGACATTATACTAAGTTCTGGATTAAGTACTAAAAAATCAGTAATTCTAGGAGGTGACACTTCTAAAAACAATACGCTAGATAATATTTCCACCTCCGGAAAAATGGCAAATGCATATAATGCACTTATCATGGCCAATAATGTAGCTAGTGGAAAATTAAAATTGACAAAAAATGCAAAATAAAAAAAATCTGTTTCTAGGCGGTATCCTCGCCTTATTTGGAATTATCGCGCAAGCACAAAACAATACTTCATATTGGCAGCAGCATGTAAATTACGCAATGGAGGTAGATATGAATGTGGAAAATTTCCAATATTCGGGGACACAGAAATTAGTGTATACCAATAATTCTCCTGATGCGCTTTCTCGTGTTTTTTACCACCTCTATTTCAATGCTTTTCAACCCAATAGTGAAATGGATATACGGCTTCAGACGATTAAAGATCCAGATGGGAGAATGTATACCGATGGTAAAAGCAGAATTGCTGCACTTGCACCTCATGAAATAGGGTTTCTAAAGGTTACCTCTTTAAAGCAAGATGGACAAAGTGCATCATTCGCTACTGAGGGTACAATTTTGGTAGTTGATTTAGCGAAACCTATTCCTCCTGGAGGGACAACAATCCTTGATATGGAGTTCAATGGTCAGGTGCCTGTACAAATTAGAAGATCGGGAAGAAATAATAAAGAAGGCGTTGCTTTATCGATGAGTCAATGGTACCCAAAATTAGCAGAATATGATTTTGAAGGTTGGCATGCCGATCCTTATATTGCTCGCGAGTTTCATGGTGTTTGGGGTGATTTTGATGTAAAGTTAACTATTGACAAAAATTATACAGTAGGAGGAAGTGGTTACCTGCAAAACCCTCAAGAAATAGGTCATGGTTATGAGGCGCCGGGAAGTAAAGTTAAAAAACCGAGAGGGAAAACACTTACTTGGCATTTTAAAGCTCCCAACGTACATGATTTCATGTGGGCGGCAGACCCTGAATATATTCATGATACTTTAAAGGTTGAAAATGGTCCTGTTTTGCATTTCCTATATAAAAACAACGAAAAAATAATAGAAAACTGGACGAATTTGCAACCTAAGGCAGCTGAGTCGATGGAGTTTTTTAGCAAAAATGTAGGGAAATATCCCTACGATCAGTATTCCATAATTCAAGGAGGTGATGGTGGTATGGAATATGCTATGAGTACCTTAATTACAGGTGAACGTTCTTTTGGAAGTTTGGTTGGTGTTACCGTTCATGAGATGGCGCATTCTTGGTTTCAGCATATTTTAGCAACGAACGAAGCAAAGCACGAATGGATGGATGAAGGTTTTACCTCTTTTATATCCAGTTTATGCATGAACCAAGTTATGGATCAAAAAAAGGAAAACCCTTTTGAAGGCGCTTATAATAGTTATTACAATTTAGTGAATTCTGGGAATGAACAACCGCAAACCACTCATGCAGATCGTTACAATATCAACTCCGCTTATGGAATTTCTGCCTACAATAAAGGGCAAATATTTTTATCACAATTGGGGTACGTGATTGGTCAGGATAAATTAATACAATCGCTTCAAAAATATTTTGAAGATTTTAAATTTAAACACCCTACACCAAACGATATTAAGCGTAGTGCAGAGAAAGTATCTAATATTGAATTGGATTGGTACTTAACAGATTGGACGCAAACCGTAAATACTATTGATTATGGAATAAAGACAGTGGTGGCAAAGGATGAAAATACGGAAGTAACACTAGAACGCTTTGGACTTATGCCTATGCCTATGGATATCTTAGTTATTTATGAGGATGATACGGTAGAAACTTTTTATAGTCCGCTTCGAATAATGCGTGGTGAAAAGGAGAACCCCTACCCTAACCTTAAACGAACCGTGCTAGAAGATTGGCCGTGGGCATATCCTTCCTTTTCTTTTGAAATAAAAAAACCACTGAGCAGTATTAAGGCTATTGTCCTTGACCCTTCCGAACTTATGGCTGACGTAAATAAGGAAAACAACGTTTATCAAAAAGAGCAAAGTGAAATAAAAGCACCTATAAAAAACTAAGATTGGTTCCGTTTTAAACTATAGTAAAAGGGGTGTTTTATATAAAAAGCATTCCTTTTAAATCATATCCTAATGGGGTTTACTTTTCCAAAAAACGAAAAGCTTAAAAGTAAAAAGCTTATAGATCAACTCTTCCGAGAAGGAAAAGGTATTACTTCATTTCCAATAAAAATAATCTATCTTAAAACTCCCCTGTCTAAGGAAGTGAAATTTCAAGCTGGGGTTACCGTTGCCAAACGAAATTTTAAAAGTGCTGTAGATCGAAATCGTATTAAGCGCCTCTTAAGAGAAAGTTACCGTCTAAACAAGCCACTTATTTTTAACAACATGGAGGGAAATTTTGCGTTTCTAATTTTATACCTTGGCAAAGAAATGCCTACTTATCTGGAAATAGAACAATCCATGTTAGGTGTATTTCAGAAAATTTTAAATCACGTCAATAATGAAAAACGTCCTTAAAAAGAAAATCTTAGTTCCTGTTTTTGCAGTTGTTTTTTTAGCAGTTGGTTCTAGTTTTAAAAGTGATTTTTTTGAAATCGCAAAGCAAATAGAAATCTTTACAACCCTATTTAAAGAGCTTAACATGAACTATGTAGATGAGACAAATCCTGCAGAACTCATGGACGTTGCGATTAAAAATATGCTGGATGGTCTTGATCCGTATACCAAATTTTTGAATGAGCAAGATGTGGAGGCATACCGTATTAATAATGCGGGGGAATATTCAGGTGTCGGAGCTTTAGTGCGCACTTATAAAGACAAACTGCTAATTATTGAACCTTATCAAGGGTATCCTGCAGATGATGCAGGGCTTAAAGCAGGAGACGAAATTATTCAAATAGGAGATATTACAATTGCAGACTTTAAGGACGACGCTAGCGATCTTTTAAAAGGGGCCAATAACACCAGTGTTGCCATAACATATAAGCGTCAGGGAGAAATTAAAACAACAACAATAAAAAGAGCTGCTATTGAAGTAGATGCCGTGCCTTATTATAAGATGGTTAATGAAGAAACTGGATATATTGTTTTGGCAAAGTTTAATCAGAAAGCTTCAAAACAAACTAAGGATGCGCTCATCGATCTAAAAAATAAGGGCGCAAAAAGTATTATCTTAGATCTGCGTGGAAATCCGGGAGGTTTACTTTCTGAAGCCATTAATATTACCAATTTATTTGTTCCTAAAGGGGAGCTTATTGTAACCACAAAATCTAAGGTCAAAAAATTTAATCGCGAGTATAAAACCAAAAATAAGCCTGTGGATACTGAGATTCCACTTGTTGTTTTGGTAAATGGTAGAAGTGCTTCTGCTAGTGAAATTGTATCTGGTGGTTTGCAGGATTTAGATCGTGCTGTGGTTGTTGGTGCGCGTAGTTTTGGAAAAGGCTTAGTGCAACGCCCTTTAAAACTTACTTATGGCACACAATTAAAAGTCACTATTTCAAGATACTACACACCCTCCGGACGTTGTATTCAATCTTTAGATTATTGGAATAGAGATGAAAGAGGTAATGCGGTGCGTACTACCGAATTTAATGACTTTACTACACGAAACGGTAGAAAAGTGCAAGATGGTGGTGGTGTTATGCCCGATGTTGAAATTAATGCGTTAAAAACCAACGCGCTTACCAGCGCCTTGGTCAATAATAATGTCATTTTTGATTATGCTACCAATTATTATTTTAAGAATCAGGTGAATAGTGTTTCCGACTTTTCGTTCTCTGACAAGGACTTTAAGGCTTTTGCCAATCACGTTGGAAAAAGTGGGTTTAGCTTCGAAACCGAAACGGAAAAAGCTTTGAAAAAAGCTATGAATGGAAAAGATCAAGAGTTATTCGATGCTAGTGTACAGACAAATTATAATAATTTACTTGCAGAAATAAATAAGAGTAAAATAACCGCTTTAGACAAATACAAAAAAGCAATTCAAAAAAACCTAGAAGATGAAATTGTTAAGCGCTATTTTTATCGTGAAGGCCTCTACGACTACTATTTAGAGCACGATGAAGCAATCTTAACTTCTACTGATCTGCTTGCAGATAAAGCTAGGTATGAAGGCATATTAAAATAACCCACGCCTCTTTTTTATAAATCATAATAGCTGTAACCAGCTGCGCGTTATTTTTTGAATTATATTTGAGACAAACCATTTTGTTGATTTTAGAAAAAAGGGCGTGATCCGATTTGTAGTAACCATTTTTTGTGGCATTGTTATTCTAATGTTTTGTTGGTCTTGCGCTAACGTAAGAGAAGAAACGAAAATAGAGCAGGTTCAATCATACATTGCTGCTCTAAATCAATCCAACTACAACAAGATCGTTTCTTTTTTTGGAGATAGTATTCATCTAGATGAATTGGATTACAAGAGTGCTTTTTCCAAAAAAGCATATCGCGATTTGTTTCAGTGGGATTCCGTTTTCCAACCTTCTTATCAAATATTAGATATTCAATTAAAAAATGATAGTGTTTTTGCTCGAATTTCAAAAGAGGGAAAACGAATTCGTTTCTTAAACGAAGCCCCTTCGGTTACTCAAGAGGTGTTTACATTCACCAGCAACAAAATTGATCGCATTGCAATTACTAGCTATGATCATTTTAACCATAAAAAATGGGATAGTAACCGCACCACGCTGGTCAATTGGGTAGCAGCACATCACCCAGAACTAAACGGGTTTTTATATGATCAATCTATCTCAGGAGCCTCTAGATTTGCAGCGGCTATTGATATGTATCAAAAGAAACGCAATACCTCATCTGTGCCTTCACTAATTGTTTTGGGTACGGTACAAGATGCCGGATCTCCGCACATTGCCTGTCAACGGAATTGTTGTAAAGACTTATTTAAAAATCCTGATCCTAACAGAAAGGTTGTTTCTTTAGGGTTGATCGACCCTGAAAATCAAAAAAAATACCTCTTTGAAGCAACTCCAGATATTGCTACGCAGCTGAAAGCATTAAAAAAATACAGTACCACTTTAACATCTGAACTGCCTGATGGTATTTTTGTCACCCACGCACATATCGGACACTATACCGGTTTGCAATATTTGGGCAAAGAGGCCACTAATGCAAAAGACGTAGCTGTTTATGCAATGCCAAAAATGAGGCGCTTTTTGAAGCAAAATGGACCATGGAGTCAATTAGTTTCTGATCACAATATTGTCCTTCAAAACTTATCATCGCGTACTCCTGTTCAACTAACTTCGAATCTATCCGTAATCCCTTTTACCGTTCCACATCGAGACGAGTTTTCAGAAACCGTAGGATACACTATTGTGGGTCCCAACAAAAAAGTATTGTTTATTCCAGATATTGACAAGTGGAAGAAATGGGATAAAAGTATTATCGAAGCTATTGCTGAAGTAGATTATGCCTACATCGATGCCACTTTTTTTAATGGTGAAGAACTCAATACCCGTGATATTTCTCAAATTCCACATCCTTTTGTTATTGAAAGCATGAACCTTTTTGCGGATATACCAGCTTCTGAAAAGAATAAAATTTACTTTATTCATTTCAATCATACCAATCCCTTGCTACAGCAAAGTAATCCGCAAATTCAGCAGGTAATTAACAACGGTTTTCATATTGCTCAAATTAATGAAACTATAGAACTTTAGTCTATTCCTCTAAAGTAACATTAAACCGAAGTATTTGTTTTAGGGGTTTAAAAAAACTGTCCCACCCCAAAGGTGATTCCGTTGGTCGCATTTGCGCCAATACCAAAGCCATAATCGATGCGTATTACGGCATTAAAAATACGTTTGTGTATAAAGCGTATTCCCAATCCTGGAAACAGGCGTGCCGTTTCCCCAGTAAACAATTCAGAAAATTCTTCACCAGGACTTCTCCAAGTTCCAGCATCTACAAAAGCATTTCCTTGTAGCACAAACCATCCTTTTTCGTAAAAAGTGTGCCGGTACTCTGTATTTAACACTATAGACGCTGTTCCGCGATCTACGGTAGTTCCTGCTCCTCTAATATTCAGCTGGTTATCTACAGCAAAAGGAGCAAAAGGAGAATCTTCGTTACCTACTATTGCAGCAAGTCGCAATCTACTGGCCCAGTTTCCCCGTTCTTTTATTTTTTTATAATAAATAAAGTCGTTTCGTATGGATAAAAAGTCCCCTAGAAACTCTTCCCCACGATCTCCTCCATCTAAAAAACTAAAAAACTCTGTAGAAATTTCGTTGCTGACTCCATCAATATATTGATAGTCAATATCCACGTTGATATAACGGTACAAGGCTTCAAAAATAAGTCGATCTGCTTGTACAGAAAAGGGTGCATTCGGAATTGGGTCTTCTCCTATAAAATTATATTCTTCATCCGAAAAAGTTACATTAAACTCGGCCTCATTATTAAAGTCAAAAGAAAATAATACTTGCCCCTGTACTATGGTATTGTCAAAACGATAGTCTTTGGTTCCTTCGCTAAAGAATACCGGCTCTTGTGTGGAAAACTCTTTATAATTAAACCCAAGCCCAACTTTATTTCCGAACAAAAAAGGATTCTGCCAATATCCTCCATAGGAATCGAAAACTTCCCGTTCATAAAACCCTCCAATCAGTTGGTTGTTTCCTAAAAAATTAAATTCAAAGGTGGATATCCTAAAAGCAAAAGAGCCATCATTAGCCTGGGAAATTCGTAGTGCGGGAATGATTGTGAAATTCTCTACAATATCATAGGTTAAACGATAAGATCCAGAGGCATCTTCTTCCAGTTTATAGGTAGCTTTTGCAATTCCTGCTAAGCGATTTAGACGCTCAATATCCAGCGCTAATTTTATTGAATCGTACTGGGTGTCAGGTTTGGTTTGAATTAACCTTCGCAAGAACTTTTCTTTCGTTCTTTTAAGTCCGGTAAAATTCAATTCTGTGATTTTTCCTTCTTGCCCAAAAGAAATGCAGGAAAATAAAAGGATTATTACCAGGGTAGTTTTTTTCATGAAATGCACATTTGTCCACCTATAAGACGAAAATACAAGGCATTCCATACTTTTTTTCTTATATAATTACACTCAATATGGTATTAAACATACAAACTGCACTTTTTTATTTAATTTTAAAAGTCTCATTAACTAAGCTACATGCATGTCTTTGTCACTTAAAAAAAGTTATGTTATCCTTTTTATCTTGCTACAGTTCGTGGTTTTAAGCTGTACAAAAAAAACGCCTAAAAACAGGTATACCAGTTGGACATCGTACCTCGGTGGTCCGGATCGTAACCATTTTAGTGCCTTATCTCAAATTAACCCTCAAAACGTCGCAAAGCTCAAAGTGGCATGGTCCTACGAAACTCCAGATTGGGGTCAAATGCAAATGAACCCTATCATTGTAGATACCATTTTATATGGAGTAACAGCAGCTTTGCGAGTAGTTGCAATACAGGCGGAAACAGGAAAGGAAATTTGGCGTTTCGGAGATTCTTTAAAAGTATGGCACTCTACTAGTCGTGGGGTTTCCTATTGGGCAAAAGGAAAAGATCGGCGTATATTATATACCAGAGGTTCTTATTTATATGCGCTCAATGCGCTTACAGGAAAACCTATTGATTCCTTTGGGAAGGATGGTCGAATCGATTTACGTTCTGGTTTACCGGAAACAGCAAAAGACAAATTTGTGATCTCTAATACCCCAGGAACAATTTATGAAGATGTAATTATAATGCCTTTGCGAGTAGCTGAAGATAGTAGTGCTGCTCCTGGAGATATTATGGCATTTGATGTGATTACGGGAAAACCGGTTTGGGTATTTCATACTATTCCCTATCCCGGTGAACCAGGTTATGAAACTTGGGACAATAAAAATGCTTACCAAAACAAGCGCGTAGGAGCTGCAAATAATTGGGCTGGCATGTCTTTGGATTCTGAAAGGGGAATTGTATATGTGCCAACAGGATCTGCTGCACCCGACTTTTACGGTGGAAATCGAAAAGGCAGCAACCTTTATGCAAATTGCTTGTTGGCTTTAGAGGCAGATACGGGGAAGCTTTTATGGTATTATCAATTCACCCATCATGATCTCTGGGATAGAGATGCTCCCGCTCCTCCTAATTTAATAACAGTCACACATAATAATGAAAAGATTCCAGCTGTAGCACAGGTAACCAAACAAGGTTATGTGTTTTTGTTTGACCGGAGAACGGGCAGACCTTTGTTTGAAATCGAGGAAAAAGCTGTTCCTGCTTCAAACTTACTTGGGGAAATAGCATGGCCCACACAACCTTTTCCATCGAAACCCGCACCTTTTGCTCGCGCATCCAATCAACTAACTGAAAGTGATATCAGTCCCTATGCGAACAATAAAGATTCACTTTTAGCCATTTTAAAAGCAGCGGATAAACGTCTATATGCTCCTCCCGATACGTCTCCCGTGCTCCTTTTTCCTGGGTATGATGGCGCTGCTGAATGGGGGGGTGCAGCAGCCGATCCAGATGGGGGAATTCTCTATGTAAATGCCAATGAAATGGCTTGGGTTTTACAAATGGAAAGGGTTACAAGTTTACCGTATTCCGTTACACTAGGTCAAAGTACCTATATTCAAAACTGTGCTGTTTGTCATCAAGAAGATCTGTCTGGTTCAAGTGATAGTGGTTTTCCATCATTAAAAAATATAAAAACGAAGTATGTAAAAGCTACTGTCTCAGAAATCATTACACAAGGAAAAGGAAAGATGGTTGGTTTCCCCCAGCTTACAAAAGAAGAAAAAGAAGCTTTGCTGCAGTTTCTTTATCAAGAGGAAGAACCCGCCCAGCCCTTAACCGAAATACGCAAACATAAAGAGTTGCTGATACCATACAAACATAAAGGGTATCACAAGTTCTTAGATCAAAATGGTCTTCCGGCAATTTCCCCACCTTGGGGAACATTTCACGCAATTGATCTTAATTCAGGCACATATCTTTGGTCAGTTCCTTTAGGAGAAACATTGCGTTTAAAGGATTTAGGTTTTCCGCAAACAGGAACTGAAAATTATGGAGGAGCTGTTGTTACCAAAAATGGGCTGCTGTTTATTGCCGCAACTAAAGATGGCTATTTTAGAGCTTATGATAAGAAAACGGGTAATGTGTTATGGGAATATAAACTTCCTGCACCTGCCTTTGCTACCCCAGCTACCTATCAAATAAATGGGAAACAATATATTGCTATTGCCTGTGGTGGTGAAAAGCTGGGTACCATAAGAGGAAATAAAATAATTGCTTTTGCTCTAGATTAAACACCTTAAGTTATGCTATTTCGAGTTTCATTTTTGATGTTACTGTGTTGTTCAATGACGACAATATGGGCCCAGGAAAGTTTTGAAAAAGGTAAAATTATAGACCGTATTTTTGTGGGTAACTCCAGTACAGAAAGCTTCGCATTGTACCTGCCACACTCCTACCAACCCGATTCTTTATCGACAATTGTTTTTATATTTGACCCTGCTGGAAACGGTAAAAATGGTATTCGAAATTTTGTTCAAACCGCGGAGACCTTCAACTATATTTTGGTTTCTTCCAATACAACAAAGAATGGGCCATACGATCGCAATTTTGACGTTGCTGATCGCCTTTTTGAGCATGTTTTTTCTCATTTCAAGATTAAAGAAAAAAATATTTATTTGGCAGGGTTTTCTGGAGGTTCTCGCCTAGCTTCCACAATTGCTGTACTTACCAATCAAATGGCTGGAGTAGTTGCCTGTGGTGCTGGTTTTGCGAACGCTCCTCAATTTATTCCTTCAACACAGAATTTTGATTATGTAGGCGTATGTGGCAATGGCGACATGAATTATCAAGAAATGATTAATGTAAAGCGATTTTTTCAAAAACGTAATTTTAACCACACACTATTTACTTTTGATGGAAACCACTCTTGGCCGCCACCTGAGCAGCTTTTTCAGGCTTTTAGTTGGTTAGAAGTACAAGCCTATAAAAAGGGGCTTTCCGATCTAAATGAATCAGCCATTTATGATCAATATTCCAGTTCCTATCTTCTTGCCATTAAAGCTGAAAAGCAGCAACATTATTTAAAAGCTGCAGAACATTATGAGCGAATTCTAGACACCTATAGTTCTTTGTACGCCGTTGATAGTGTTTTACAGCGCTATAAAAAGCTGTTTAATAGTAGTGGTTACAAAAAAGCTTCTAAAAATATTTCTAAAGCTTTTAAAATAGAAACTGATTTTACGCAACGCTTTGTAAAACAATTTAATATGGATTACGATACCCCAAAGAAAGCAAATTTTTCTTGGTGGGAAAAAGAGTTAGCCAAATTGGATAAGTATCGCAAAAACCCAAATAAAGAAACCGAAAAAATGTTGGAACGAATTACTTTTAATTTATTTGCCATCGCTTATTCTCGAGCTAATCCTCAACTCTTCGCTTCAACCGAAGCGCAACTGGCTTTTTCCACTAAAATTTGTCAGCTCATTTACCCCGATTTTAAACGACCGTAATTATACTTTCTGTTATTTTCAAAAGCAATGTGTTTGTTGGCGATTTGATTTATTCCCAAACTTTCTTGTTGGGGAATTAAGTTTTTCGCATTTTTACGTCCAATAGTAGTACGAAATAATGGTGTTTCTTGCAAAACCCATTAGGAGTTCATTCAAAAAAAAATTATGTGTACTGTTAGTTACTTCCCAATATCTTCCAACGAATTTACGCTTACTTCCAATAGAGATGTATCCAAAGCTCGAATGATTGCCACTCTGCCAGAAAAGAGGACGATCTATGATCGAGATTTTCTGGCTCCTATTGATAAAGATGCTAATGGAACATGGATTTTTACAACGCCCGCTGGCATTACTGCTTGTTTGCTCAATGGGGCTTTTGAAAATCACGTTGCTAACCCACCTTATAGAAAAAGCAGGGGGCATATTGTATTGGAAATACTTAACTTTTTTTCAGTTCAGGAATTTGCTGAAAAAGTTGATTTAGATGCTATTGAACCGTTTACACTCGTTCTAATAGAGAGTCAAAATCAATTGCAAAGTCTATATACGTTGATTTGGGACGGGGCTCAAAAACATTTTGAAAAACTGGATGCAACTCAGCCACATATTTGGGCGTCTTCAACATTATATACTCAAGAACAAAAAGCATATGTTCGAAAATCTTATGACAAGCTTGTTTCAGGTATTGAAATTGAAAATTTAGAAAAAGAGCTGCAATCTTTTCATTGGTGTGGAATTCCAAAAACAAATCCAGAGGTAATTCGAATTGATAATACAACACATCATACTGTAAGTACTACGCAAATTGTTCGTCAAAACGAAAAGGTGGTTATGCATTATTTTGATTTAATCAGAAACATGGAATCCACTTTGTATTTGAAGAATGAATTTGCATAAATGGAACCTGTTTGGGTATATTTTGGAGTAGGCTTATTAGCAACTTTTGTTGGGACCATCCCTTTTGGCCCTATAAATCTATATGTTGTTCATACTACGGTAAATAAGTCTTTTACCAAAGGCGTAGAATTTTCAGTTTCTGCCTCGGCAATTGAAATAGTACAGGTGTTAACCGCTATCTTCTTTGGGGTATACATCGATCAATTTTTACATGAAAATGCTTGGGTTCAAATCGTTATATTCTCTTTATTTATTGGTTTGGGATTATTTAATTTAGTTCGAAATTCAGCTACTGTTCCTAAGCAACCAAATAGACAACATAATATTCCGGAATTTCTAAAGGGGCTTCTGATTGCTATTACCAATCCACAAGCTATCCCTTTTTGGATTATTACATTTGCCTTCATCTCCCAATCGGTAACCTTAAATTTTATGGGAGATTCCTTACCTTATTTCTTAATTGGTGTTTTTTTTGGAAAGTTACTAGCGCTTACACTTTTTGGTTTTTTAAGCAGCTTAATAAAGAACCGATTGAATAAAAGTTGTAATTTTATAAACAAATCTTTGGGCTCCGTTTTAATTCTTATTGGGTTAATACAAGCCTATAATTATTTCTTTGTGTAGCTAAAAAATACTACCAAACTATTATAACCCTTAAATATGTTGAAGAGTACATTAATAATTCTTATTGTCATATTTGGTGTTTATGTATTAATTGGGTTTCTTTTTGGACTTTACTTTATTTTTAAAGGCGCCAAACAAATAGATCCATTAATTGCGGAAAGTAAGTTTAGTGTTCGGTTATTGCTGTTCCCTGGTACTATTGCAACTTGGCCTTTCTTAATAACCAAAATATTTAAAAAATGATTAGTTCACAACGGAAAAGACACCGCTTTATATGGGTAATGATCGGTGTACTACTTCCGCTATTAGTTGTTCTAGCGGTGTTAAGGACCCCTTCTTTTCCATATTCTGAGAAGGCAGAAATTGTGGCAGAAACATCACTTCCGATTCTTAAAGAAATCGAAAGCGACTTGTTTAAAATCAATCTTAGGGGGACGAGTGATGGTGCTGAAGAACTTGAACTTCTGTTGAAGGTTCCACTTAAAAGTCCGTCTGCTGTAGTTTTTGATGATCAACAAAATGTACTAGGGCAAATTGGTGCCAGCGGCGTATATCGTTTTCCTATTCGTCCGGCCAATAAAGCGATTACAATCAAAGATCCTATTAAAAACCAGATAATAACAGAAATAAAATTATAAAATGGGTTTAGATTACCAGTTAGTGCTTTGGAATAAGCAAAAAAAGAGATATGATCTAGTCCTCTTTCTTTTCATTGTAATTTATTTGCTCGGCTTTGCGGTTGTTACCTTTACAACCAATGCTAACACTTCCCTTGAAACGTTAATAATTCGTGCTTTTGGTTCGTTAGCCATTTTAATGCTTCACATAATATTAATGATTGGTCCCTTAACACGAATTGATAAACGATTTATGCCGTTATTATATAATAGAAGGCATTTTGGTGTTTTGATGTTCTTAATGGCTGCCGTGCATGGCGTATTCTCAATAATTCAGTTTCATACCTTGGGAAATGTAAATCCAATTGTCTCCATTTTCACCTCTAATTTGGATTATAACTCGCTTACAAATTTTCCTTTTCAGGTACTTGGTTTTTTAGCACTCATCATTCTTTTTTTAATGGCTGCTACAAGTCATGATTTTTGGTTGGCTAATTTGAGTGCAAAAACATGGAAAGCCCTTCATATGGCGGTTTATTTGGCCTATACGCTTGTGATATTACATATTTTTTTAGGTGCTTTTCAACAGGAAACATCACCATTACTTCTTGGTCTTGTTGGACTTGGTGCCACTATAATTGTTGCGCTTCACATTTTTGCAGGTTTTAAAGAAGTAAAAGTAGATCAGGCTAAGGTTTCTGAAGAAGATGGTTGGCATTACGTTTGCTCGGTAGAAGACATTAAGGAAAATAGGGCCAAAATGACCACCTGTGCGGGAGAGCGTGTGGCCATTTTTAAATACGAAGGAAAACTCTCTGCTGTGCATAATGTATGCCGTCATCAAGGAGGGCCATTAGGAGAAGGTAAAATTGTTGATGGATGTATTACCTGCCCTTGGCATGGTTATCAATACCTGCCAGGGAATGGCCAGTCACCACCTCCATTTACTGAAAAAGTAGAAACTTATAACCTCAAATTGGTCGGAAATAAAGTTTATATAGACCCTAAAGCTCATGCGCCTGGAACTCCAGTTGACCCAATTAAAATATAGGAATGGAAAAAGATGAATTTTATATTGGTTATAGTACCGAACACCCTGTAAAAACCATGCGGTTTTTAAAGTTTTTTATCACAATCTTAGGTATTGTTGTCCTTGGTGTGGCCATTATTTTTGCTCTTGGCCAGAAGCCTTTTAAAAATAGTACATTTGAATTGGGTTCCTTAACGGAGGTGGAGGGTGTTTTGCACCTAACTCCCTATCCATTTTTGCGAACTACTTTAGCTGATGGTGCAAGTAAGGATATATTGCTTCTAGGTTTCGGAAAATTCGGGGCTACTAAAGGGCTTCAAAAAATCTTCGAAAATAAAAACCCTCAAGGAATGGCTATTCGATTAAATGGAACTTTAATTTATTACGAAGGAAAAACTTTATTACAGTTAGAATCGGATGTCTCAGGGACTTATACTTTATTAGGGAAAACAAATACGGTTTCCACTATTAAAGAGATGGGAAATGTGTCTTTAAAAGGCGAAGTTATAGACCCAAAATGTTATTTTGGTGTTATGAAACCGGCTTTTGGAAAAATTCATCGTAGCTGTGCAATTCGATGCATTTCAGGAGGAATACCACCCGTTTATGTTACTATGAATGCGCAAAATGAAGCGAGCTACTATCTTATTACAGACGAAAAAGGTGAACCTATTCATGATGCTATTATTGACTATGTTGGGAAACCCAGTGAAATTCAAGGAAAATTAGTAGACCTCGGGGACTGGATGCAAATAAGGTTAAACCCAAACACTATAAAATTAATAGATCAAAATTCTGCGATATATTAATTCATAGGCTGCAAAATTAGAAATGGAGTCTTATATTTGCTTCTGACAATATTTGACCCATTTTTCAACCCTAAAACCACAATTCATCTATAAAAAAAGCTTTTGACTAAGAAAAGTTTAGAATAACCCATGTTTTTTTTTACTTTTCCCATTCATTTTGACATTTACCATTAATAGCATAATAATGTAACTATAGCGGATTCTATTAGTAAGGAAAGTCATCATTTATGCACTAATTTGCTAAATATTAATTTAATTAAAAAAAATGAAAAATCCATTTATAATATTGTTCTTGTTTTGTGTTACACTTAGTGCTCAAAAAATAGATTATAACCACCAAGATGGTTACATTGCCGAAGGGTATGATGTTGTGTCTTATTTTTCAAATAAGGTTGAGAAAGGAAATTCTAAATATGTCTATGAATATAATGGTGCAAAATATCGGTTTTCTTCGCAAGCTAATTTAGATACCTTTAAAGGGAATCCGAAAAAATATGCCCCATTATACGGTGGTTGGTGTGGTTATGCGTTAACTAGAGGAAAGAAAGTAAAGGTAGACCCTGAGAGTTATACACTTACAAAAAATGGGGAACTCATTCTTTTTTATGATAGTTTTACTAACGATGCTAGAAAAAAATGGTTGTCTGCTGGAGAAGCAAAATTAAAGCCCAAGGCTGATGCAAATTGGGAAAAAGTTAAAACAAAAAAATAGTGGAGTTAAAAAACGTAGAAATTGATTTATTGAACCAGCTCAAAGATGTTTGTGCTAGTTTTAATGATGCTGATTACGGTAGAAAACTAGAAGTGCTATCAGGTTCGTCTATAGGGGCACATATAAGACATTGTATTGAGTTTGTGGATTGCATGCTTAATGGTTTTGACAATGGGCTTGTTTGTTATGATAGCCGTAAGCATGAGTTACGATTAGAGAATGACACCGCATATGCTATTGCCCGTATTGAGTCTCTTAATGAACGCCTAGCTGCGATACAAAATAACGAAGAGGTTTCTCTTGACGTTTGTTATCACACCTCAGATGTTTCGTGCAATATGACCACAAATGTCTATCGAGAGATTGTTTATAATATTGAGCATATTGTTCATCATATGGCATTAATTAAAGTTGGCATTCGGGAAAATTATAAGCACCTTAGCATTCCCCATGGTTTTGGGGTTGCCCAGTCCACTATAAAACATAATGCTCAAAAAATTAACGTTTAGGCTAGAACGCATCCTTAAATTCGAGTATTGGCCCTTTTGGGTTTTCTATACTCCTGTAACTCTTATTTGGATTTGGTTTAGTCTTAGAATGCGGACGGTTGTGTATTTTTCAGCAGCAAATCCTAGGTTTTTTTTGGGAGGATTAATGTTGTATGATAAATACAAAGCAATTGCGCATATTGATTCTAAATACCTTCCTAAGGTTAAGTTTTATAATATTCCGCAGACTGAAGGTTTTCACGAGTCAGATTTTAAGTTTCCTTTAATTTTTAAACCCAATATTGGAGAACGGGGAAAAGACGTAGAGCTTATTTGGAATAGTAAGCAATTGCATCATATGGTCGATAAATCTGAAGAAAATTTTATGCTTCAAGATTATATTGATTACCCATTAGAATTTGGAGTTTTATACTACCGCTATCCTTCAGGAAAATCAGGAATCACCTCTATTGTGGGTAAGCAGTTTTTGTATGTTGAAGGTGATGGTATATCAACTTTAAAAAACTTAATTCTTAAAAATATAAGAGCCGAAAATCGGTTGGATTATTTTAAAGAAAAATTTGGCTCTAGATTTAATGAAGTGCTTCCAAAAGATGCTAAATTACTTTTAGAAGAAATTGGTAATCACTGCAGAGGTACCACTTTTACTAATGAAAACCATCTAATTACGGATCAACTCGTGTCTGTTTTTGATTCTATTTCGGAAAGCATTCCAGATTTTTATTACGGCAGATTTGATTTAAAAGTACCTTCCTTGGAAGATTTTTATAAGGGTGAAAACATTAAAATTTTTGAACTTAATGGAGTGAATTCTGAACCTGCACACATTTATGAACCTGGATATGGTCTTTTAAATGCTTATAAAGATGTATATGAAAATCAGCGTATCGTTTATGAAATATCTAAGGAAAATATTAAAAAGCACGATATAAAACCCAACACATTAATACAATTCCTGAAGGCCTTAAAAGCCCATTTTATTGATCAATAATAGTAGTATTGATCACTTTTTAATCATAGTTATATGTGGAATTCCATCTTCTAGGTATTCTTCTCCTTCTGGCACAAATCCGAGGTCTTTATAAAAGTCTAATAAATATACTTGTGCAGACAACAAAATCGGTTGAGTTCCAAACCTTTTATATATCGCAGCTATTGTTTCTTGCATTATAAGTTTACCATAACCTCCTTTTCTTGCTGTATCTTTCACTACAACTCTTCCTATGCTAATTTCTTTAAAATAATCTCCAGCCTTAAAAACACGTGTATATGCGATAATACTACCGTTTAGGTTTCCAATTATATGCAGTGCCTTCTCATCTTTTCCATCAATATCTAAATAAACACAGTCTTGCTCCACCACAAAAACTTCACTTCTTAACTTTAAAAGTTCATAAAGTTCTCTTGTGCTCAATTCAGAAAAGGTTTTTAGCTCTATTTCCATTATCTTAACTAGTCTTGTACAATTATTCCTTTATCATCACATTTTCCATACTCCGGTTGAATATTAACATGATTAATTCCAAAATTATGATATAACTCATCTTCTAAACGCTCTAATATGAAATGAAAATGCGATAATTTAATATCTCTTTTAAAATCAATATGTGCTTCTAAGTGAATTTCATCATCATTTAATTGCCATATATGTACATGATGCATATTCGATACCTCTTCTATTTTATTCACAAACTCAACAATTTTTTTTATTTCAATAGTATCAGGTGTAAACAACATCAAGACTTTTGTTGCAGTTTTTAAAAGATCGTAACCTACATAGATTAAATAACATGCAATTGCCAAAGTTAGTACGGTATCAATCCAATAAATTTGATAAAGTTTCATCGCTATTCCTCCTAACAACACAGCTATAGAGGCCATCATATCTGTCAATAAATGCAGGTAAGCGGATTTCATGTTTAGATTGTTATTTGCACCTTTTTTTAGCAGTAATACGCTTATTCCATTCGCTATAATGCCTATTGATGCTAATAAAATAACCAAATCAGACCCTATTTCTTTAGGTTCGTTAAATCGTTTAATAGCTTCAATACTAAGTATAATAGCAACTATAACTAATGTTGCTGCATTAATAAATGCAGCAATTATCTCAGCACGCTTATAACCAAAAGTTTTTTTTGTAGAAGCTTCTTTCCGTGATAAAATAGCAGCAATATAGCTTACTAGAAGTGATAAAACATCACTAAAATTATGAAGTGCATCTGAAAGTAACGCTAGACTGCCGGATAATAGTCCTCCGATTACCTGAGCAACCGTAATTACAGTATTTAAAAGAATTGCTAAAAAAAGGTTTTTACCTTTTACTGAACCATGCGCATGATGATGATGGTTATGAGACATGCACTAAGTTTTTAAGAACATGAGATCTTCTCTACACGTCTTTCATGTCTACCTCCTTCAAAATTGGTGTTAAGAAATGTCTTTACCATTTCCAAAGCCTGAGGTAATGCAATAAATCTAGAGGGGAGACTTAATATATTGGCGTCGTTATGTTCTCTTCCTAAAGCTACCAATTCCTTATTCCAACACAAAGCGGCTCTTACTTTTTGATGTTTATTTGCTGTCATTGCCGCACCATTACCACTACCGCAGATAAGAATTCCTAAATCCACCGTGCCTTCTTCAACCGCTTTAGCTACCGGGTGTGCAAAATCAGGATAGTCTACACTATCTGTGCCATCGGTACCAAAATTTTCTACTTCAATATTCATAGATTTTAAAAGACCTACAATAGCAAGTTTATACTCAGTTCCTGCATGATCATTACCAATAGCTATTTTCATTTTTTACTAATTTAGTATTACAAAGGTACAAATCCATTGGGTTTATCAATAATCTAACTTTATCAACATCTTATCTTTCCTTTTTTTAATAATAACTTACTAATGAATTACTTAGGTAATTTAATGATTTGTTAAAAACCTAGTAACAAAGTATAACTATAAAATTTTTAATTTGAATAAAAAAAGAACATTATCAAAATTCTAATGAAATACAAATAGAATTCTAAAAAAATAAACAGAACATATTAAACTTTAATGCTATACTAGTTAACATTAAAATCGACTTAAGTTATCAAAAAAAGTATGTTGAAACCTCTTTTCAACTAACGTTAATAAAATGGATAAAAGCCTGACTTTTAATCTCTAAATTACTATATAAGTTTACAATAAATTGTTTACAAATTTTACTTTTTGTTAGAAACAATATTATTGCTTTCTTTTTATACCTATTATCAACATCCTATCATAATCATCATTTTATTTTAGAAATTTTTAAAAAGAAAGAAGTATATAATATTAGTGTTTATAACTTAACTATGCCTTGTGATCTTATAAAAGAGCCTATGGATTATAATTTGTAAATTTCCACAAATAAAAAAATGAATGTCCAAGAATAGGAAAAAGATAAAAACGCAACGTAAAAATGAAATTACCAAAGGAATCTTTACAACATTAGAGAAGGAACCTAAAAAGAGTTTTAATTACAAACAAATTGCTGCTAAGTTAGGGATTGAAGATGCAGCAGGTAGAAATTTATTAATAAAAAGATTAGTACAATTAAAAGAGAAAAAAAGAATTTTAGAAGAAGATAGAGGAAGATATAAGGTTATACCCACGTTAAAAACATATCATGTTGGAGTTATAGATATTACCTCTAAAGGTAATGCATATGTAGCAGTGGAAGGAATGGAAAAAGATGTGTTTGTTGCCAACACTAAGTTAAATAGAGCACTTCATGGAGATACGGTAGAAGTTTATATTTATCCAAAAAGAAAAAACAAAAAAAATGAAGGTGAGATTGTCAAAGTGCTGGAGCGTGCAAAGACAACTTTTGTTGGTATTATTGAAGTGAAAAATGCGTTTGCTTTTGTTCGACCGATTGATTTTAGAGTATATACAGATTTTTTTATTCCGAAAGAAAAGATAAAAGGAGCCGAAAATGGAGATAAAGTTGTAATTGATATGACTACTTGGCCCAAAGATGCAGATTCTCCCTTTGGAGTTGTAACTGAAGTACTAGGAAAACCTGGAGAACACAATACAGAAATTCACGGTATTTTGGCAGAATACGGGCTTCCTTATGAATTTCCTATTGAAATAGAAAATTATGCCAACCAGCTAGATACTTCAATAAAAGCTTCTGAAATAAAAAAAAGAAGGGATCTAAGAGAGGTTCTAACCTTTACAATAGATCCAAAAGATGCTAAGGATTTTGATGATGCTTTATCGTTTAAGATTTTAGAAAATGGGAATTATGAAGTGGGAATTCATATAGCGGATGTATCTCATTACCTAATTCCGGGTACTATTCTTGATGATGAAGCATACAAAAGGGCTACCTCAGTGTATTTGGTAGATAGAGTAGTACCAATGTTACCAGAAATTTTATCTAATGGTGCATGCTCATTGCGACCACATGAAGAAAAATATACTTTTTCAGCTATTTTTGAACTTGATAAGGATGCTGAAATAAAAGATCAGTGGTTTGGACGTACTGTAATTTTATCAGATGAACGTTTTGCTTATGAAGAAGCCCAACATATTATTGAAAATGAAACCAATAAAATACCTACAGAAGTATCAATTCGAGAAGGTTCGTACGCAGTAAGTGATGCTGTAGTGACTGCTATTTTAAGTTTAGATAAGCTTGCAAAAATAATGCGGCAAAAACGTATGCAAGTAGGTGCAATTTCTTTTGATAAAATAGAAGTTCGCTTCAAACTAAACGAAAAGAATGAACCGAAAAGTGTTTATTTCAAGGAAGCAAAAGATGCAAATAAACTTATTGAAGAATTTATGCTGCTGGCGAATAAAAAAGTAGCAGCATATATTGGAAAACAAAAGCCAACTAAAACATTTGTGTATAGGGTTCATGATGAACCAGATGAGGATAAATTGATGACCTTAAATGGTATTGTTTCTCGTTTTGGTCACCGACTTAATTTTAAAAACAAAAAAATACTTAGTGAGTCTTTAAATCAGTTATTGGCGGATGTTAAAGGAAAAAAAGAACAGAATCTGGTAGATACTTTAGCTATTCGAAGTATGAGCAAAGCAATTTATACTACAGATAATATTGGGCATTATGGATTAGCTTTTGATTACTATTCACATTTTACATCACCTATTAGAAGATATCCGGATGTAATGGTACATCGACTATTACAAAGTTATTTGGATGGGGAAAAGAGTGCTAAAGCAGAAATTTATGAGGAAAAATGCAAACACTCTTCAGAAATGGAAAATCTAGCGGCTCAGGCAGAACGAGACTCCGTTAAGTATATGCAAATTAAGTTTATGCAAGATCATGAGGATAAAGAATTTATCGGGGTGATTTCCGGTGTTACGGAATGGGGGATTTATGTGGAAATTATAGAAAACAAGTGCGAAGGAATGGTGCGTATTAGAGATATTAAAGATGACTATTATGTTTTCGACGAAAGACAATATGCTATTGTAGGAGAGCGTACCAAAAAAACATATCAATTGGGAGATGAGGTACGCGTAATGGTTAAAAATACAGATTTGATAAAAAGACACTTAGATTTTAATCTATTAGGAAAGTTAGTATAGTGCAACAACTTTTTGGAATGGATTTTGTTTCTTTATGTAAGAAACTGCCTAAAAATTTATATAATGAAGAAATTTGTGGTGCTTTTGTTTTTCTTACTTGGATCATTTTTGATAAGAGGTCAAGAAGAAAAAATTACACAGGAGCTAGAGGAATTTACGGAATTAAAGGGATTTGATGGAATATCTATAAATCTTATTAAGTCTGATGTGAATAGAGCTGTTATTACGGGAGCAAATACAAAAAAAGTTGCCATTGTAAACAATAAAGGGAAGCTAAAAATCCGAATGGAAATTGATAAGATATTTAGTGGATACAGAACATTTGTGGATTTATATTACACGGAAACCATTACTGTGATTGATGTTAATGAAGATGCACGAATTACCACTAAGGATGAAATTCAACAAGAGGTTTTGGAATTAAAATCTCAAGAAGGAGGCGAGTTAATTATGCAAGTAAATGTAGAACAACTCTTGATAAAAGCGGTTACAGGAGGAGTAGTAAAAGCAAAAGGAAGCTCTGATAATCAAGATGTGTTGATAAATACAGGGGGGATTTATGAAGGTAAAGATTTGAAAACTAAATTTTCAACAATAAGTGTTAATGCGGGTGGAAACGCTGCTATTTTTGCTACGGATTATGTGAAGGCAACGGTGAAAGCGGGGGGTTCCGTTTCTGTTTATGGAGATCCAGCTAAAATGGATGAAAAAAAGGTGTTTGGAGGTAAAATTATACGAATGTAATTTTAATAATTTTTAATGATAGAAGATATACAGGCGGCAATTCCATTAGGCTTTTTATTAAGCATAATTATTGGTCCTGTTTTTTTTGTACTTCTTGAAACTGGAGCTACAAAGGGGTTCAGAGCTGCACTATGTTTTGATCTTGGAGTTATTATTGCCGATGGTTTGTTTATCTTGATTGCGTATTTTAGTAGTTTTCAACTGTTAGAAAATTTAAGCAATCAACCTGGTTTATATGTGTTTGGAGGTGTTATTTTATTGGTTTACGGAATAACTACATTTTTAAAAAAACAGCAGAAAAAATTGGAAACACCGCTAAAAGGTTCTAAAGGATACTTAAACCTTATGGTAAAAGGTTTTTTACTAAACTTTATAAATATTGGTGTTTTAGTGTTTTGGCTTGGAGTTGTTATCGTAGTTGGACCTAGTGTAAACAATGACCCAAAACGAATTATACTCTTCTTTACAACCATGATTGTTTCTTATCTCTTTATCGATATTATTAAAATATTATTGGCAAAACAGCTTAAAAGAAAATTAACCCTAGAGCGAACCCATTACATTAAAAAAGGTTTGGGAATTGTTTTAATTGTATGTGGACTTGTTCTAATTGTAAAGGGTTTTTTACCGAAAGACCAGCTTAATATTGAAAAGGGAATAGAAATAATCCGAGAGCAATAATTGCGCGAATAAATAAGGTGTTATATAAACAAAAAACTCCCACATATTGTGAGAGTTTTTTAGAGGCATCGAGCGGATTCGAACCGCTGTACAAGCTTTTGCAGAGCTGTGCCTAGCCACTCGGCCACGATGCCGTATCAATGATGCAAATGTAGTACTTTTTTTAGGTTTCCAAAACGTAGTTTCTAGGTTCTTTTGGCTTTTAATACCACGGTAACTTGAGCAACATCTCCTTCAATAGGAGGATTAAGCTTAGAAACGGAAACTTTAGTTGATTGAACAAGAGGACTTTCAATAAAAATACGCTGAATAATACGCTGGCAAACGTGTTCCAGAAGTTTTGAAGGAATTTTCATTTCTTCTTTTACAATACGATTTAATAACACATAATCTACGGTGTCCGTTAAATCATCAGAATGGGAAGCGGGAGTTAAATTAGCTGTAACTTGTATTGTTACACTGTAATCACTACCAATTATGGTTTCTTCTTTTAAACAACCATGATAGGCGTATACACGGATATTATCTACTACAATTTTGTTCAAAAAAATAATTTTGGACAAATTTACAGTTATCTGTGAAGAAAACTAATAGGTACACCTACAATTACTGATACCTTGAAAAATATCTACGCCTAGAGTCACTACATGTGTTCCTGTACTAAAACCTAAAATTTCATTTAAAATAACCTGATAAGAGTAAGCAAAATAGAAATTACTCTTTTTGAATCCTAGAATTGGAGCGATATATAAAGGGTCTCCAATCTGATCATTTAAAAAGCGATACGTTGCTCCAAAATAATAGTAATCTTCAAAATCATACCATCTAAATTTTAGATTTACATCTGTCACAGAGCGACCATCACTTTCAAAAAGTTGGAAAAAAACAGAAGGCTCTACCTCAATATTACTATTCTTGTTTTGTTTGTAACGAAAGCCCGTATACAAAAAGTAATTTCTCAGGGTATTGGGTTCGAAAATAGGATTAAAACGAGTCAGGTCTTTATTAAGCAGGTTGGATGCATTTGCACTAAAGTAAAACTTATCTTTTCGATACAAAAACCCTACATCAAAGTTATGGTTTGATGTAGACCTATCATCCGTAACACTAGGATCAATGGCACTGAAATTTTCAATCTCTATTCGAAACTGATTAAAATTATAAGAAATACCAAAGGATAAAAATTCATCATCGTAGCGATCTAGGGTTAAATGGTGAGCAAAAGAAAGGCGCGCACCACGTTGCCTTGTTTGACCATTACTATCATTATAGAATAAAATTCCTATTCCAGATTTTTCTCCGAGCCTAGTATCGGCAACTACAGTTTGGGTATCTGGAGCCCCCTCAATACCTACCCATTGCGTAAGGCCATTAACGCGAACTTTAATGTGATCGCCAATACCGGCATAGGTAGGAGCCAATAAGAAAGGATTATCTCCTAAATATTGTGAAAGCTGTGGAATGGTAAGTTCCTGACCTCGAATTAAGAGGCTGCTAAACAGCAGTAATATGGTTAATACTTTATAACGCATAGCATTGCATTTTTTTGTAGGTTAAGTTTTAGCGATACAAGGTGAAGTTTCCAACAAACTCTCTTGTGTCATTTTCTCCGTTTAATTTTATTACGTACCAATAATCTCCGGTGGGCAACTCGGAATTATTGTAAAGTCCATCCCATCCTGGGTCATTCGCACCCATTCGATAAACCTCCCTACCATAACGGTCAAAGATGATAGTTAGTATCTGAGGGAACGCTTCTATATTTTCAGGAATAAAAACATCGTTTTCTCCGTCTCCATTTGGGGTAAAGAAGTTAGGAATTTCAATGTCTATAAATTCAATAAAAATATCTGCTGCCACCTCACAACCGTTTTCATCGGTCAAAATTACCGTGTAGGTATCTGTTCTATTTATGATGAAGGTATTGTCGTCACCGTTATCAACATCTCCAAATCTGAAATTATATACGGGATTTCCGCCGGCTGCAATTGCCGTAATTTCATTGATATTGTTTTGTTGTAACGTTATTTGTAAAGGCTCAAAATCTTCTATTTCAAAAGGAATTGTATTGATACAACCATTTGCATGAGTTATGGCAATATAATGCGTGCCTGGAGCCATTGCGCTGAAACTTGTGGTTAGCACAAAATCTAACGGATCTGTAGAGTTTAATGCATAAAGCACATCGTTTGCTACGGTTTGATCCTCTAATACAATTTCAAGTCTATTTGTCGGCGTATCGCCAGAGCATTCATAAATAGGAGTTACAGTTGCATTTAAATTTACCCCTGCTTCTATTTCGGCAATAACGTTGGTTTCACAACCTTGCGCATCCCTTACAAAAATCACGTAGGTTCCTGCAGCTAAATTGTTGAAATTAGTTTGCCCTGGAACAAAGTCGCCTGGATTATTTGAATTAAATGCTGTGCTATAAGGAGCTGTTCCTCCAGTAATTGTTATAGCAATAGACCCATCTTCACTACCTGAACATACTTCTGGGAGAATGGTTGTATCCACTGTTATTGCTAAAGGCTCTGTAATAGTATAGTCCAGCTGTTCAAAACAACCATTTACATCTTGCGCAATTATCGTATAGGTTCCTGGAGCTAAATCAGTAAAGGTATTCTCTGTATCAAACTGGTTTAAGTTTGGAGAGATAGCATAAATATAACCTCCAGAACCTCCAGCTAAACTAACAGAAATAGACCCATCGTTTGCACCCTGGCAAGTTATATTGCTAACCGTATCTGTATACGTCAATGGCGTTGGTTCTGTTATTGTTATGATACCAGATGCAGTTTCACAATCCGAACTTGTAACGCGTACATAGTAATCTCCGGCAAACAAGTCTCGGAACTGCCCATCAGTTTGAGGTCCTGCCACTAAATTAGTTAGTGCAGCATCGCTATACAATTCGTAAGAATAACTTCCTAGACCACCTGTAGCCTGAGCAAAAATAACAGCTGTATTTTCGGCGTTACAGTTGATTACCGCAGCACTTGTATCTACAGTCACGGTTAATGTTGGAATAGCATCAATCACCACCTGATTGGATATCATGGAAGCACATCCGTTTGAATCCTGAACGAAATACTGATAAGTTCCCACTGATAGGTTTGTAAACGAATGGGTATTTCCACCACTCATAGCTACATAACTACCAGGAGTTCCATCCAAACTATAACGGTAAGGCCCAGTACCTCCGGTAGCAGTTAATGTCAAAGCAGCATTATTATCTACACAAGTTAACTGTGCTGTTTGCGCTAAAGAAGCCATTACTTCCGTTGGATCACTTATCGTTACAAGAATAGTCTCAACATCACAACTTAATCCGTCACTCACTGTAATACTATAGATACCAGCACCAAGATTATTAAACACTGGACTTTGTTGCCCTCCACTTGTGGCAGTAATCGTTGTTCCTGCATTATCATAATAATTCAGTTGATATTGGTAAGCACCACTACCACCTAAGATATTCAAAGCAGAAACCGATGCATTGGTGTCTCCAAAACACTGCAATTGGGTTATAGAGGCTGTAATATCTGCTGTTATGGGAGCAGGTCTCGTAAGACTTGTAGTACCAACGTATACACAACCATTATCGTCTGTTACTGTTGCAGTAAAACTTCCTTCAGAAAGACCACTAAAAACAAAAGCGGTAACATCGTCTTGTGTATAGGTTTGTCCTGTAGTTGTATTGGTTAATACAATATCGTAAGGAGCATATCCTCCAACTGGGTCGACTAAAATTTCACCCTGATCATTGGTACAGGTTACGTTTGCAGAAGGAACCGGATCAGCAACTAATGCTGCATCAGGAGATAGGATTGTAATGCTATTTGAATCATCGGTACAGAAAGTACTAGAAGGATCTGATTCTGTTACTCGAACCGAATAATTACCTCCAGAAAGCCCGTTAATGATAAATGGATTTGCACTGGTGTTTGCGGTTCCTGCAATTGCAGTTGCATTTCCAGCACTGTCAAGAACTACATAATCATAATTTCCAGTATATCCATTAACGGTTACCTCTAGAGCTCCGTTAGTATCATTAAAACAAGTTACCGCTGCAGTTGGGTTGGCAACAACCTCAATAAGATCATAGGGAGCAACCTCATAAGGAAGCGTGTCTACATAACATCCTGTTGTAGTATCTGTAACTCTAATTGTATAGGTTCCGGTAGCCAAAAGATCAAATGTTGCTGAAGTTCCAGTTGGCGTCCCAGTAAGAATGCCATTGGGGTTTCCTATAGGCAACAATTCATATGTATACGTATTCGCAGGATTACCATTGTCTGAAATTGAGACTAGAATTTCCTCTTGATTAGTAAGACAATTAATTGCTGCGGTTTGCGAAACGGTTGCGGTAAAATTATTTAGAGGCTGAAGGACAACATTAGTAGTTGTGCTGCAGTTGTTCGCGTCTCGAACATAAACCGTAATATTTTGTACACTTCCAGTATCAACGATATCAATGATATTAGAAGTTTGGAAATTCGTATTATCTATACTATACAAATACGGCCCTGTTCCTGATAATACACCTGGAGTTGTAGCACCGTCTTCCACAGTTATTGTTAACTGCGCAGTATTTGTTGTGTTATCTGGCGCACAGTTAAATGCAGTTGCCGCAGCAGTTATAGCCAACGCAGTTGGTTCGGCTATTGTGATAACTTCGGTAGCGGAGCATCCTCTGGCAGAAACAGCTTCTACAGTATAGTTTCCAGCGGTTAAGCCAGCAAATATAGCACTGTTTTGAGGACCCGTAATTAAGGTGGTTCCTGCAGCATCGTATAGATTATAAGTGTATACTGGATTATCATTTACACCATTAGATGTTGGCGTTAAAACAATGCTTACACTTCCGTCACTACCAGCATTACAGGAGACATCTTCCACAATGTGAGTTCCAAGGGTTACAGGAGTAGGATTATCCAGTATTGCTGTAATTTGCTTTAGACAAATTGGATTTGTGGTATCTAGATCCTGCACTTCAAAGGTATAAGTTCCTGCTTGTGATAAACCTGTAAACACACCGGTTGTATTTGTTGCTGTTGTTGTTCCATCAGGGAAGGTTACAGAAAAATCCAAATTAGAAGAACCTCCGTTAGCAGTAATAGTTATTTCCCCATCTGGTGTAGCTGTACAATCAATCGGTTTAACAATTGTAGCAGAAAGGTTTATTTCTTCGAATAGTATTTCCGCTGCTGTAATAAAGCTACATGAGAATTGATCCGTTACTTCTACAGTATATGTTCCGGCACCTAAACCAGTAAACAAAGGAGAGGTTTGTTGCGCTCCAAATGGTGTTCCATTTCTAAATAGCTGATAGCTATAGTTACTATTTTGTCCCCCTGTAGTTCCTACAACTTCTAATTCTCCTTGAAGGTTAGTACAGTTTTCCTGATTAACCTGAAGTGTTGCAGTAATCGGAGTTGGATCGGCTAATACAATTCCGTTTTGAATCATTTCAGAACATCCGTTTGCATCTAAAACCCAAGCTTCATATGTTCCTGGAGCAAGAAGATCAAATCTAGGGTTCGAAACATAGTCGCCTACACCAGCAGGAGCCGAAGTGCCTACGAAATAGGAATATCCACCCCATCCACCAGCAACATTGGTGATTTCTATAACACCGTCATTTCCAATACAGGTAATAGGACTAACATTTGTCGTTCCCGTTATCGGTGCCGATGGTGCTGAGATTGTAAATGCTTGCGTATTGGTACATTGTGGGAAGTTATTTTGTATGACTTCTACAATATAATCGCCACCAAATAATGGTATTGCACCAGTTGGTCCATTAGTAGGACTAGTACCATTTCTTACTAAAGTATCATCAGTTAAATCCACAGGAGTACCATTTGTATCCCAAATGATCCAATTGAATGGTCCAGAATAGGTAGCATCTGTAATGGATAAGGTGATTTCTCCGGTTTCTGTACCAAAACATACTACGTCATTAAGTGTATTTACAACAATGTCAAAAGTGTTTGGTTCAGAAATTGTATGTGAAGTTGAAATAACACAGCCTGTGGCTATATTTCGTATTTCAAAATTATGTGTCCCAACTGGTAAATCGTTGAACATATTAGAAGCTTGAAAAGTGCCTCCTGGTAATATTCTGAAGTCATAATTAGCAGGGTTTGCTGTAAAGTTGGTAATTGCACTTACAGCATCGATAGTAATGTCTTCTCCTGCATTTGAACAAGAGATAGGATCAACAATTGCTACAGAAGCCGATTGCAACTCATCGAACGGATTGATGAATGCCGTTGTTGAGCCAATACAACCGTTAGAATCATATACGTTTATAATATAAGACCCACCCAAAATATTGGTTTCCGTATAAATTTCGTTAGCACCATCCTGAACAACTACATCATCTGCTGTGGTGGCTGTACCTTGATCGTTAACAAACTCATAGCGCGTATAAACTCCGCTGCCACCAGATAAACCTGAAGCGTTTATTGTTATGGTTGCATTATCTTGATTATTACCAACAGAACAGCCAAATTCAGCCACTGTAGATGGTGGAACAACAATAGGATCTGGTTCTACGATAGTTTGTGTTATGGTTGAGGTACATCCATTAATACTGGTACCTGTAATCGTGTAAGTGATGCCAGCAGCACTTCCCGGAAGCCCAGTAAACGTAGCGGTTGTAGCAGTGGTTGAAGAAGGCGCGTATGGTACCGTTAAAGACCCTCCTGAAGCTAGAGTGATTTCAAAAGTATATGGCGTAAGACCACTATCTAGAGCACTAACCGTAATACTACCATCGTCGGCACCATTACAACTTACGTCAGTAAATGCATCAACATTTAGTGCTGGATCAATAGGATCAATTAAATTCTGAGTGATCGTTTTTGAACAACTATGTCCGACAGTTTGATCTGTAATAGTAAAAGTATAGAGCCCAACCTGTGTTAAACCTGTAAAAACACCTGTAGTATTAGTGGCTGTTGTGGTTCCATCAGGGAAGGTGACATCATAGTCAAAACTTCCAGAACCACCAGATTGGGTTATGGTTATTTCACCCCCAGGATTTATAGTACAATCGATGGCTTTAACGATAGTAGCGACAGGATCAATTTCTTCAAATAAAACTATGGTATTACTAATGCTCGTACAGTTTATTTGATCGTTGACCACCACTTGGTATTGCCCCTCTCCAAGACCACTAAATGAAGTTGTGGATTGTGAGGCGCCTAGATTTACAAATGTAGACCCATTAAAGCGTTGTAATTGATACGTATAATTGCTTCCTTGACCACCAGCAATGGCTGTTACATCAATAATACCATCCAAACCATTACAGTTAGGAGTAGTAATAGCTATAGTTGCAGTGATAGGAGTTGGATCAACCAAAGTAACATTGGAAAGCTGCTCTTGACACCCATTTTGATCTGCTATCCACACTTGATATGTGGTGCCCGGAGCTCCTCCACCAGATAGTGCAGCGAACAATGGAGATGTTTGATAGCTTGCGGGAAATACTGGTGCTGGGTCTGAAACAGGTGCCACAAAATAAGTGTACCCACCAAATCCACCAAGCGCGTTGGTAATTTCTATAACCCCATCATTTAGTAAACAAGAAACCTGAGTTATATTGGTACTGGCCGTGATAGCATCACTTGGTCCAGCAATATTAAAGAAAACTTCATTCGGGCATGTAGGCACCGCATCTTGGACAACAGCTACACGATATTCCCCCATAGGTAAATTCGTAGTAAGTGTTGCGGAAGTTCCTGTTGCAACAGCTAAACCATCATCTGCAGGATTTGTTGGTGTCCCTTGCGTGTTAAACACTTCCCAACTATATGTTCCACTATAACCTCCAATAGGGTCACTAAAGGTAAAAGTTACAGAACCATCATCTCCAAAGCAGACCACGTCCGTTGTTGCTGTAGCAATTTCGAAAGTGTTAGGGTCTTCTATTTCAAAGGTTGTTTGTACAAAACACCCCGTATCATTATTCGTAATAGTAGCCACATAATTTCCAATTCCAAGCCCCACAAAACTGTCAGAAGCTTGATTAAGAATACTGTAAGCGTTATCTGTTCCTTCAACCGAATATAATAGGTTTGGTGTCGCCGCGATCGGATTTACTGTAACACCTAGTTGCACTTCTGCATCATTTCCAGGAGTACAAGTTAAATCTTGAGTAATTGTTACCGTAGGAGTACTAATGGCTACAAAAGGAGTAATTGTTGCTGTTGTAGATCCCACACAACCATTAGAGTCGTATGCATTAATAATATAAGTACCACCGTTGGTATTTGTTTCAATATATATAGTATTTGGACCGTCTTGCACGACAACATCATCTGCAATTGTGGCTGTACCCTGATCATTAATAAACTCGTAGCGTACATAGCTTAATGAACCTCCTGTAACACTGGCAATTTCTATTTGCGCATTGCTTGGTATATTCCCTGGTGAAGCACACAGAAATTCAACAATAGGATTTAAGGTAACAGTTAATGGGGCAGGCTCACCAATTACAATACCATTAATATCGGTAAAACAACTGTTTGAGCCGGTACCTCTAACACTATATGTTCCAGCAGGCACATTTTCAAAGGTATCACCATTTAGAACAACACCTGCAGGCATAGGACTTAAAACATAGGTTAATGGCACCAATCCGTTATCTACTTCTGCTAAGGTAATGGTGCCGTCATTGGCTCCATTACAGCTTACGTCAGTAAAAGTATGCGTAAATACTGGAGCAATTGCGGCAGGTACATCAATAGTAAATACACGACTACAATTTGGAGTTGCCGTTGCATTGTCATATACTGTTATGTTGTAAGTTTCAACTGTTGTAGTGGTAAAAACAAAAGGATTTGTTGGTAATGCTGTTCTTGAAACAACCGTTCCGGTTCCATCCGTAATTTCATAATCATAATTTCCAGAGCCATCTGTTACATTTATCGTGATTTCGGCATCTGGAGAAACGGTACAATCGATTAGTTTTGTTAGCGTAACCTCAGCTTGTAATATGGGCTGAACAGTTACTGATGTTGTTGCTGAACAACCATTGCTGTCTATTATGGAGATATTGTATGTTCCAGAAGTAACATTAGTGAAAACACCTCCGTTATCAACATAATTAACCCCTCCATCTATTGAATAAAGAATTTGAGCGGCTGTGCTCGATGCATTAACTGTTACTGTATTAGGCACAGCACAATTTGCAACATCAATACTATCGATTGTTGGATTAGGTGATAGATTTAAATTAACACTACCTAGATTAGCCGAACAACCAAATTGATCTTCAATAGTGACAGTATAAGATCCTGCTGGAGAGTTGGAAGGAATTTCTACCGGGTTATCTGGCGTTCCTGTAATTGTAGTGAAACCAACAGGACCCGTTACGGTATAGGTAAAATTACCACCACCACCAGCTATATTCTCAATGGCTATTAAACCAGGAGCATTACAACGGATATCTTCAATCACGTTGAGGTTTGCAGTGATAGGATCTAATTCTTCTAAGATTACATTTTCACTACCAATAACACAATTGTTAGGTGCGGCACCTTGGATTTGAATAAAATATTCTCCTGCAGCTAAACCAGTCAAAGGCGCGATAGGAGTATTTAACACATCTCCTGAAGTAAAACCTATTACGGATCCATTATTAATGGCCACAGGATTGCTAACTTCGAATAATTCCCAACTAAACATACCGCCAAGCTCTCCTGGAGTATCTTCAGTAATTGTAAATGCTATTTGACCATCATTTGCGCCAGCACATGAGGGCTCTGGCACTCCTACAATTGTAATTGGAGGTGGAGCAATATTATTTACATTTACGTTACTCTGACGCACACAACCTGCGGAATCTCTAACATAAAAAATGTAGGTTCTACCAGGCACTAACCCTGTAAATACATGCGGTACTCCAACACCTAATGGTGTCGTCCATGCCGCCGTTGCAGGATTGAAATTTGCAGGGTCTTCAGAATAAGTGTACTCATAATCAGGAACACCTTCGGAACCCAAAACTGTAACCTGTAAATCATTACAATCTACAACAATAGCAGAAATGGTTATATCTAAATCATCAAGAGGAAATGGTATTATAAATCGAGGTAAATCTGTTTGGCAAATGGTATTTCCTGAACCATCTACAGTCCGTAATGATGGAAAAACGCTAGTTCCTGAAAGGAAACCTGTTAAAACATCGGTTACCCCTGGATTACTATTGTCACCAATCCATGTTAATCCACCATCCGCACTAAATTCTATGGTGCCTAAGGTTGTTGGATAATTTGAGAACTGGAATCCATAATCGTTAGGGTCTACACTTGTACATGATGCTGGTAAAACACCAGAAATATCTGCAGTAAGTTCATCAGGATTATTAATGGTAACAGGGGTGTCAGTTACAACACATCCATTTACATCGGTCACATTTATGGTATAATCTCCTGGAGAAAGATTAAAAAATGTTGATGTTGTATTTATTACATTAGTATTTGTTTGATCAGAAGCTCCTCCGTTATCGAGATCAATAATTTGAATCGTAAAAGGACTGATACCTGAAGTGATGTCTACTTCAATAGAACCCACACCATCAAAACATACAGGATCTGTAGGTGTTGTCGTATATACAATTGGTGTTGCCGCATTTACGGTTACAGTTTCTACATATTGACAAAATGTACCTGTAGAAGCCTGATCCCTTACATAAACATCATAAACGCCATGATTTCCTGTAGTTACTGTAAAGCTATTGCTTGACGTAAACAATCCACTAGGACTTGTGGTTGTGGGTACGAAGGCATATTCAAAATCCCCATCTCCACCGAATGCGGTTACATCAATTGAACCGTCTGCACAAGAACTAATATCTGTAACACTTATGGTGGCAGTAACAGCAGGTTCAATAACAATCGTTTGTTGAACTGCAGCACAACCAAAACCATCACGAACATCAATAGTATAGGTGCCTTCTGTAAGGTCCGTAAAGGTATATATTGTAGGATCTCCTACCATTGCTGGTGGTGTTGGAGTAATAAAAGGCGCTCCATTTAAGCTCACTTGAAAATTTCCATTACCTGGCGATGCCGGAATCGTAATGGCAATTGTAGCATCATTTGCTCCAGAATAGCATGCTGTTGGAACAGCGGTAAAAGTAGGAACAGTTGGTGCTAGTATCGTAATAACTGCATCAATAGGGTCAATACATCCATTATTATCTCTAACCCTAACAATGTAGTCTCCAGCTGGAATATTTGGAAATATGGTATTAGAGCCGTTGGTTGTAAAATCAAAACCTGCAATTATAGCGCCTAAATTATCTTCTAGTTGATATTCATAATTTGGTGTGCCTCCTGAAGCAGAAGCGGTAATTGTTGCACCAGTATTATTACAAGTAAATTCTGTTGTAATATCAGCATCAGCAATAAGAGCAGTTGGCTGTAAAAGTGTTCGATCTAGCGTTATGGCGCAGTTGGCCGTATCTCTTATATCACGAACCACAATGGTGTAAGCTTGTGCCGTTAATGTTGAAATAGTGACTGGAGAAACCGTTGAGGTTATAAAACTACCTCCGTTTACACTATACTCAAAACCACCAGTATCGAAATTTTCTGCAGCAATGGTGATATCGCCGTCATTAAGGCCGGCACAACTAATATCGTTAAACCCAGCAATAGTGGCATTGAATCTGTTTCCATTATCGATAATCACTGTGGTATCAACCGTGCATCCACTGCCGTAGTCCACTGTAATCGTGTGTGTTCCAACAGGAACATTTGTAAATAGATTTGCATTCGCTCCTGTTTGTCCAGGAAGAACACCATCTAAGACATAGGAATAAGAAGCATCAAACGGAGCTATGGTAATATCTCCACTTCCATCACAGTTATAGCTCACGGTATCTGTTAAAGTAGGTGCTGTTGGCAATGGAGCAATTATTACATCTGTAAGTGTAGTAAAGCAGGTAGGAGCATTTGTATCTCTTACATCTATTGTATAGGTACCGTCAATTAAATCTGTATACGTAATTCCTGATGTGGTTGAAGCAGACCAGGCTCCTCCGTTTAGACGATATTGATAATCTCCTGAACCCCCGCTGGTAGCAGTAATATTACCAACTGTAATTTCACCAAGTTGCAAGCAAGTATAGGCCTGAGTAATTGAAGCCTCTGCATTAAGTGCAGTCGGTTCGGTAATAGTAAAAGGCAAAGACACATCACAACCGTTGGCATCTCTAACACGTACAACATAGTTCGCAGATGCAGAAAGGTTTGAGAAAGAATTACCAGTTTGATAAGGTGTTAGTACACTCGGGGAATTATCTTCTAATTGATATTCGTAAGGTGCGGTGCCTCCGGTAATTGCAACTGAGATTGCTCCAGTAGATTCACCATTACATAGCACCTGTGTTATGGTTGGTGTTATTACAATAGGGCTATCTTGAGAAATGTTGAGATCAAAAGAAGCTTCACAAAACTCTGGGTTACCTCCTCCATCTCTTGTACCATTATTATCTCTTACATAAACATCATAATCTCCAGCACCTGTAACAGTAATTAGATTGGAAGCGTTAAAATCAGAATCAGAAACCGTTGCTCCGTCTGTAACTATGGCATAAATGAAAAGACCATCACCGCCAGCTGCGCTTATGGTGACATCAGAATCCGTGCCACAGGCAGTAATGTTAGCTGCGGTTGCTGTTATTGTCAATTCGGGGTTAATGGTAATGGTTTGCTGTGTAGCGGGGCAGCCAAAACCATCTCTAACATCAATAGTATAAGTTCCCGCTCCTAGATTTGTAAATGTAAAAGAGGTATCGGTGGCAGGGCTTGGTGTTACAAATGGCGCACCATTTAAACTGAATAAGAACCCGCCGTTACCTGGTATTGAAGTTACATCTACTTGTATTGTTGCGTCATTTGCTCCAGAATAGCATTCAGTTGATGTTATCGTAAATGTAGGAGGGTTTGGCACGGCAATAGAAATAGCAGTATCAATAGGGTCTTCACAAAGGTTGTTATCTCTTGCCCTTACAATATAGTCACCTGCTGGAACATTTATAAATGTAGTCCCCGCCTGATAAGGAGTAATAATTGTGCCAGCGGTATTTTCAAGTTGGTACTGGTATGAAGGTACTCCACCAATAGCACTTGCAGTAATCGTTGCGCCTGTATTATTACATGTTAAAACGTCAGAAACACTTGCCGATGCTACTACAGCATCAGGTTGTGATATGGTTTGATTTAATGAAGTTGCACAACTCGTGTCTGCTACTCTACGAATTAAAATTGTTTGTGCTCCTAACCCTAAAACAGCTGGAGTAGTTACTGGAGAAATGGTTGAAGTTGTATAAGTAGATCCACCATCCAGAGAATATTCAAAACCAGTTGCGGCATCGAAGTTTTCAACTTCAAAAGTAATAGCACCATCTGAAAGACCATTACAGCTAATATCTGTAAAAGAAATAATGTTAGCTGCAAAAGCGTTACCAGGTTCTACCACCGCAGTTATATCCCTACTAGAGGCACAAACTAATGGAGTTTGGAAGGCTGTAATATCATCTATTGCAACATCATTACCACTGGTTGCACCGTTTAAAGTTCGTATAACAATATCTAGGTTAGTAAGTGCTCCTGGATTTAGGTTTACAGTGTAATTATGCCAGTCATCTGCATTGAGATTTTTAGGAACCAAGCCTGTAGTTGTACTTGCAATTACAGCCAAAGTTGACGTATTTACCAACTGTATTTCTAAGTTAGGATCGTCTTGGGTATTCCCAACCCCTCCTCGTAAAAGATTAAATGCTTCTAGAGAAATTGTAATGTCTCTATTGGGAACTATTTCTATATTTCTTCTTGCATATACAATACCATTTGGTCCAGCAACACCACCAACATTTATAGCCAAAAATCTTCCCCCTACATTTCCTGTATGATCATTAGGATTTCTCCAAGCGCCAAATGGGGATGTAATCGACTGCGTTACGGAGTATTCCCCATCATTTATTGTAGTTGGTGCACCAGGATCACAAGCGTGTACAGAGCCATCTTGAGGTTCATAACAATAAGCCGGGTCAATTTCTGCAATACTTGTATTAGCCCCAACTCCAAAGTCTTCCAATAAAAGATTACTTGGTGTTGGTATCGCGTTTGCAGTATAATTAATTGTAATGGTATGTGTTCCTGTGGCGACATCTGTAAATATGTTGGAATCTGCAGGTGTATTTGGTACCGTATTTATTTCGTAAGTATAATCAAAATCTGTAGTGTTTGATGAGGTTACCGTAATAATACCTTCTCCTTCACAATCATAATCTACTGTAGCAGTAAAGTCAGGTTCTTGAACAGGGTCTGGAACGGTTACGGTCATTGGGAAAACACAACCGTTGGCATCACGTACGGTAAGATTGTGTGTTCCAGATAGTAGAGAAGCAATACTACTAGAGCCGTAGGTGCTACCTCCGTCAAAACTGTATTCATAAGGTGCTGTTCCGCCAAGAACATTGGTAATTCTGACCTCTGCACTATTTCCTGGGTTACATTCTACAAGTTCCGTAACACCTGCCGAAGCGGAAAGTGTAAACGGTTCCGTGATGGAATAAATTTCAGAAACCTCACAGTTATTAGCATCGCGAACACGTACGGTATAACTACCAGCAGCTTGATTTACAAAAGTGGCACTGGTTTGATACGTTGTACCGTTATCTAAGCTATATTCATAGGGTCCAGAACCACCTGTAATACCTACTGTTATTGTAGAAGTGGAAGATCCACTACAAACAATATCGGTATTTGTTATATTTAAAGCTAAGGCAGCATCCTGTGTAATTGTAAGGTCAAAAGGGGTCTCGCAGAAATTGGCACCTCCGTTGTTATCTCTTACATATATGTCATAATCTCCACCACCAGTTACGGTAATAATATTGGAAGCAGCAAAATCCCCTGCACTTGGCGTTACACCATCTCCTACAAGAGCATATACATAATTTCCATCTCCTCCAGCAGCAGTAATCGTAACATCAGAAGTTGTAGTACAAGCAGAAATGTTCGCAGCAGTTGCCGTAACGGTTAGCTCTGGATTTATGGCTATCGCTTGCGTATCCGTGCAGTTTTTTCCATCCCTTACGGTAATGGTATGATTTCCAGGAGCAAGTCCAGAAAACGAATTTGGAGTTCCAAAAGGACCTCCATTTATACTATATTCAAAATTTCCATCTCCCCCTGAAAGTACATTGGCAGTAAGTGTTAAACCAACAGCATCATCGTAGCAAACCGCATTAGGAACGATCTCTAAAACAGGAGCTACAACATCATCTAAAGTGAAGGTAGTATTTATAGAACAACCATTAGCATCAGTAATACTAACGCTGTATAAACCAGCTTGGGTAAGACCATTAAAACTTCCTGTGGCGTTAAGGGGAAGCGTTGTTGCATCAGGTTGTGTTACTTCATACGTATAACCTCCCCAACCACCAGCAGCAGTAACTACAACGCTGCCGTCTGTAGGGCAAGTAGGTTGAGTCTCTACTAGAGTTGCTGTTAGTGCAGCCGTTGGTTCACTTATGGCAACGGTAGCGGTATCTGTACAATTGGTTGTATTGTCTGTTATAGTAATGGTATAGGTTTCGGCTCCTAAGGTGTTTAACCCAGGAATTGATGTTGCACTAACACCCGTATTGCTGGTAATTAATGTATTAGCACTGTCTCTAACCTCATAATCGTATGTTGTGGCAAATCCGCTTACCGTAAAAGCAATTTCTCCATCCGTATCTCCAAAGCAGGTTACATTACGATTTAGTTGCCCTAAGACATTGATCGGAGTTATATTAGCTACGGTATAATCTTCTGAGTAGACACAACCCTTTGCATCTGTTACCTGAAAAGTATAGGTTCCTGGTGCAAGATCTGTAAAATCAGCATTATTAGCATTGTTTACAACACTTGCCGCCGGAGCTATAATTTCATAAACAAAAGGAGCGTTGCCATTGGTAACAGCTACGGAGACATCAGCGTCCAAATCCGGACAGGTTATAGCAGTACTTGTAAAAGCTAAATCTGTAGGCGGATTAAGAGGAGCTAGAGTAATTGCGTTCGTAGGAAAAGTACAGCCATTGGCATCTCTTATGGTAATCGTATAAGTACCGTCGGTAAGGTTGGAAAAAGTTTGGGCACCAGCGCCATTTACAAAGTTAATTCCATCAATACTATATTCGTATGGGGCGGTACCTCCAGTAACATTTTGCGCTTCAATAATACCATCTTGTAAGCAGGTGTAATCTTGTAAAAGAGCAGCCGTACCGGTAACCCCGTCTACAGGGCCACTAATGGTAAAACTTTCTGTAAAATCACATGAGGTATTCCCTCTTGATTGTGTCAAGACCACATCATAATTCCCTTGCGGCAAACCTGTGAATACACCGGAAGAATTATTGGCAACAGTTCCGTCAGGATATGTTAATTCATAATCTATTTGATATCCATTTGATGCCGTAATATTGAAACTTACTGATCCGTCTTCGATGCCAAAACAACTTTCATCAGTAGTTGCAAAGGTGTATTCCACAGAAGGTTCAAAATTAATGGTTACAATATTCGAAAAAGCAAAACAATTGTTGTTGTCAACAACAACGAAGCTATAGTCTCCAGGATTAAGAATATCGAAAATAACACTGGTTTGAAAAGCGGAAGCAGGAATATCGCTAACTGAAGCGTAAAGGTCTCCACCTACTCCTAAAGGATCCGTAAAAGACCATAAAGCGTAACTATGTGGAGGTTGACCTCCAGAAGAATTCATTTGAATGTTTCCCTCTCTACAAGTGATATGTTGTGAAACTTGGGCTTGTAAATCCAGATCTGTAAAATCTTGAATCGTTACTTGTTCGGTGTATGTACAACCATCGTCGGTTGTAGCCAAGATGTCGTACACCCCAGGGTTTAGGTTCTCAAAAGTGTGATTGTTATCTGTTGAGGGTCCGAAGGTGTCAACGGAAGTACCGCCTTGAGAAATCTCGTAATAATATTGAGGTTCTACATCTAAAACAGAGATACTTATTTCACCCAAGCCCGTACAATCTGTATCACGCGATGTTACATCTACTTGAAAGTCACGTTCGCGAATACCAATATCTTCTAGAATAAATTCACATCCTCCTACAACACCTTGTTGACGTAATTGTACATCAAAAGCACCATTAGCAGTGATATCGAAACTAGGACCGTTATTGGCACTATACGGCACAAGAACATTTCCAGTTACAGCATCTAACAACTGATATTCATAATCTGCAGGCACATTTGTTATGGTAATGTTTCCTGGATTGACACAAATTATATCTGTAATATTAGCTTGCGGATCAAGGGGGTTTTTAAATACATTAAAGTAAAAACGGCTAAAACATCCATTTTGATAGTTGATAACCAGACGATACTGTCCCGCATCAGCTGCATCAAAAGAATTCCCTGTAGCAACGGTATTCCATGTACAACCATTATTGGTATTAGCACAGTTGGTTGTTGCTGCGCTGCAACTAGCCTCATCTAATAATTCCCATTCTATACTGTCTGCATCAGGAATGTTTATTTGAATAAGTTCGGTGTCGTTTAATCCACACAAGAATATTTCTGGAAGCAAACTTCCATCGTTAGGACAGGTTAAAATCTGACCTTCAACGGTATTGCTAGTATCGTTTATTAGAGTGGTTATCGGATTGGTTTGTGTAGTACCGAAAAGTGTAACGGTAATTATTTCCTGAAACCCTTTACATGGATCAGCAACAATTTTATCTACAATGTATACGCCAACTTCATCAACCAAAATAGTACTTGGGTCTGAGTCGGGATCTCCATCATCAATTAAGGTATCTCCTGCGTCAATAAGCCCATCGGCATTTTCGTCGATGTACCAGATATAAGAATCGAAGTTATCTCCTGCATCTAGAAGCACTTCATCTCCACACAATTGAACAGTTCTACTAAAATCACAACTGGTGAGATCGTCTAACAAGAAGTTTGTAGCACCTGGGGTTACAAAACCACAATCGTTGAAATCTGTTACACTGGGGTCATCAGAAATTTCATTGTCATTTATAACACCTCTATAGGTAGAAAATGCTATGTTTTCAATACGATCGGTACATGCGTTTACAAAATCAAAACAATTTTCAGCAACACGAACTCGCATTCGTATAGATGAAATAGGATCGTTTTCTTCTACTAAGCCATCAGGAATAGTAAAAGTGATGGTCCTTGCGGGTTGGTCATAAACATAGGTTACACCAGGGGGCAATGTTATATTTGTTTCTAATAAGGTTGTATTGATCGGTAAAACATCGCGTATGGTATATCCAGTTGCATCATCATTTCCAATGTTCCGAAAAGAAAGCACATAATCTAATTGCTGCCCTAAGTTTACACCGGCACCTGTAATGTCATTTCCGGCGATATCTTCAACTCTTTTTTCTAAAACAATGTCTGGTTCAATAATATCAATTCCGAAGGTCACTAAAAATGCACCAAACCAATCACTAGAAGTGCTTAATCTTAAGGTAGCACCAGTTTCTGCGTTACCTATTAAAGTATTCCCAGGGTTGGCGATTTCAAAAATATCAGAATCGTATCCTAGAGTATTGGTACTGTTGATATTTCTGTTGGTTACATGTGCTCCATCAATGGTGATACTAGAATTAAAAAAGTTATTGGTAGGGTTTAAGGTGTTGGATAGGTTAGTAAACCCTGTACCCGCATTTGCAAGAGATTCTATACTAAAAGTATCTCCGGTAAGATCTGTTTCTCCTTCTAAAACACCTACTCCGATTCTTGCGTTTACGGCACCTACGGGAATAGTGTTAAATCCATCTACAGTAATATCGGTTATTGATGAAGCTGCTGAGATTGTAGTTACGCCTTCGTACCCATCAAAAGTAGAGATGTATCGACCTGGTAAATTTGGGTTTTCATAAATTACAACAAGGGTCCAACCTGCTGCACCATAAGTAGTAAACCCTCGGGTACCTCTTACATTGGCAACAAAATATTCCCCTCTAGGATCAGCCAATGCCTGCAATTCATTAGTTACATTTTTATAACATACATAAGGACTATCGTTAATTCCAGCCGTAAATCCATCTACAATGATATCGTCCTCTTCCCCTACTGGATCGGCGTTATTGTCTGCTTGAATATCAATGTACGAACCTCCTGGTACTTGAAACTTTATACTTGTAAAATCAAATCGATTAAGGTCATTACGAGGTTCGGCAGGATAAACAAAATTGCTCCTTCGTTCCACATCATAATTACCGGCCCAATAGAGTCCAGCATAGTAAATCCTTGAACAATCAGGAAGCTCGAGCGTGGAGCTCGTAGAGCTAAATGTTGTTGGGTCGCTATCGATATCAATATACTCCCTGTGCCAGTTGTTGTTTCCTAGGCTGCCATTATAAGGCTCATCCGTATTGGTAGCATTAAAAACCCAGTCAACTCGGTTCATAACGCTATTAGATAAGAACGTATAATCTCCCTTAATGTTTATATAACTTAGCGATGGATCCGTTTCATTTTGTAAACGAGGCCCAAATGCAACTTGAGCTTCTACTTGGGAAGAAAATAAAAACCCTATTAATATGACGGCGAATAAAACGCCCTTGTTTTTAAACAAACTTGGTTTCATTAAGCGAGTTGGTTTGGTGTTATACGCATAATCCACATTTCGTCGGTGTATGCGTCGTTTAGTTTAGTATAGTAGGACTGCAAAGCATTGTTCCAAGACTGGTGCTTTTTTAGATAGACGTAGCGATAGTTATTTTTTGGATTGATAAAATAACTAGCACTTAGGCCTTGATTATTTAGTAATTTAACAAAGCGATTTGCATTTTTTGGATTCGCAAAAACATTAGCTATAATGTAATAGCCATTTGGAATTCCAGAAATATTATAACGTTTGGTTGTAGGTGCTTTGGCCGCTAATTTATCCTGCTGCACAACGTTTTTCTGTAACACGGAAGTATCGTATTTAGAAGCTTTTTCTCGAAGCTTTTTAGTGTTATTTACGTAAGCTTTGTCAGTGTAAAGGGCAGAATTATCAACATTCATAATCCACTTATCTTCTTGATAAGTACCATCAATATTAGACTTGTATGCAGCTAAAGCAGTTTGCCATTTGTCAAATCGTTTTAAATAAACATAACGCAAGCCATTTTTGGGATTAATAAAGTAATCCGCTTCTACGCCTTTTTCCTGAAGATCTGCAATAAATTTCTTCATGTAGCGGTCTCCTTTATATACATTTACCACTACGTAGTATCCTTCGCTTACTCCTTGCAGATCTCTAAAAACTTTACTTTTAACACTATTTCGCTTAGCCATTTTTGCAAAGGAAGATGTGTTTGGAATAATGTCTTTGGTTGCCTTGGTTATTGGTTTTTTAGAAACCCTGGGTTCAGTAACTTTTTTAGCAAGTGACTTCTTTTTTATACTGGTGGGTATAAAAGCTAAACCGTCTAAAGTATCTTTTGTAATGCTATTCGAAGCAAGTGTCTCGGTTTTAGCCGTTGGATCTAGTTTAGACTGCACCACTTCTAGCGTAGGCTCTATGGGTTTATAGGTAGAACTAAGACCTTTATCGTTATTAACAAAATATGTTTTTTTAACACGTTCTTCAAGATCTGGTCTTTCGCCATTAGTTTCTCTGCGGACCATCCGCATTATCATGTCAAAACGTTTTTCTAAATCCTTTTGTCTATTCGATTCTAAGGAGTCTTGACGAAACATTAATTCGGCTATAATAGCATCATTCTCTGCTATTTTTTCTTTCAAGCGTTTTACTTCTTCGTTGTCATTTTCGACTAAAGCTTCTTCCTCTTCTATAGTGTCTTGTAAAGCGGTTTCATCTAAATCATCCTCTAGTAATACGCGATCTTCGGTAAGATTAGGAGTTAAGGAGTAAGCAAAAGAAATTTCATGAGTAACTCCAAAATTGTCGAAGTTGTTGGAGACTCCGCGCTCCATAGTATATCCTAGTGACAGACGCTGGTTTAAGTTAAAACCAATTCCGGCAGAAGCGCCAAAGAAGTTATCATAACCCGCTTGTAACCATCCAATTTTTGGTAAATCTAAAATGAGGCTACCTCCTAGAACTAGGTCATCTTGTCCCACGCTTCGAACACGAGCTAAGGGTAGCAGTCTTCCATTTTCTAGTATTCCTGCACCATTCTCAAAGGCATGGGTATACTGCAGATGAGCAGAATATGTTTTTTCACTAAAATCCGTAATGGACTCACTAGTCCTTAAATTATAATCAAATAAATTTTCAGCGAAAACTCCAAAATCAAAAGGTCCATAAGATATGTTGAATCCAGGCTGAAAGGATAAAAGCGCACTATTTTGAAAACTATTTAACAAAGGATCACTATCTACTGGATTGGCTCTGTTCGGATCAAAACCACTGTTGTAGTAGGAGACGTTTGCACCAAAGGTGAAATTACTTTTATCACTTAATTTAACACCATAAGCGTAATTGGCTAATACGCCAAAGTTGGTTATTGTTCCTTCTGTCTGTGTATAGAGACTTAATCCCAAACCGGTTCTGTCGTTAATCCGCCCACTGTAACTTAGAAAGTAAGTCTGATTGTTATCATCAAAAGATACCGACTGGTTTCTATGAAATAAATTGAAATAAGACTTGTCTTCTCGCACAGTGGAGAAAGTTGGATTTAATAAAAACCTATTGAATCTCAGTAAATTTTGGGCAGGCACATCATAAGGAACAAACGGGTTTTCTTCCTGCGCGTTCACTGCCGTGAGACTCAAAATACATAGTAGTAGATATGTAAATAATTTGTTAGACATAGTTTAGTTTAGCGTATAACGGTTACGGTTCCTTGTTTTAATATTTCTTGAACATTACGAATGGTATAAAAGAACACCATGTTTTGTCTCGTAAATTGTGTAGTCGATTCGGGCCAGTTATTTTGGTAATCGAATACGTTTACAATTTCCTCGCCATTTTCATTATATATGATAACATTGATTTCGGGATCGTTGCTATATGTGTTGGGTATAATCCACTGATCATTAATACCATCTCCATTTACCGTAATTACATTAGGAATGGTAAAGGTGTCTCTATAGCTTACGTTAATAATTCGTGATACGGTACAATTGCCAATAGTTGCGATTATCCGATAAGCACCTGCTTCAGAAAAAGTCACGGAAGCAGTAGTACTGATTTCAGTATCATTAGCATCTAACCAACTATAAGCATCACCGCCGGAAGCAGTCACAACTCTTGAGGTTCCTTCAGGAATTACCAGATCCTCATCGGCATCTAGAGTAATCAGTGATGGATCTAAAGGAGAAATTATGAGTTCATTAGAGGGTAGCGGACAACCGTTTCTTAAAAGAACCAATTGGTATGTTCCAGGTTGATTAATTGCTAAATCCTCGTTGGAATCATTGAGATTAACGCCGTCTCTGAACCATTCGAAACTTTCACCGGTAAGCGAAGTTGTTGTGCTAAGCGTAATGGTTTGGTTAGGATCACAACTGATTAGGCTTGTGCTAGATATGGTTAACGTTTCGCTCGTGCGCAATTGCACGGGAAGCGAGTTGGATATGGGAGTATAAGTATCTAAACTTGCAGTTAAAACATAATCCCCATTTTCGGAAATATCCGTTAAACTGATTGTTGGTGAAGTAGCCCCAGATAACGTCACCCCATTGTGTTGCCATTGATAGCTCAAGTTTGGACGCAAGGTTGTAGTTACGTCGCTTCGGGTTCCATTTGCTGCTACCGCATCAATACGTGTTGCTTCTAATATTATGGTAGTGTTTTCACATGCCGTATACGTAGTATTATAGGCAATAACTATTTCTAAGGAGTCTGGTGCTACCGCTGTTGTTGATTCGGAATTGATAGCCGTTGAAGCACAAGCACCTCCACTCTGAGAAACTTCTGCATGGTACACTCCTTCTTCATTAATTATTAAATTGTCTGTAGTGGCTCCGGGAATGCTTACGCCATTTCTGAACCATTGATAGATAGGAGCACTTGCCGTTGTTGTAACGCTAAGTGTTGCTGTCTGCCCTGGAAGAAGAGCAATGTTTTCAGGATTGTTGCGAGATACTGTAAAATCGCCGGCATTGGTAATGGCAATAGGAGTGGACTGTTCCAAACATGTCCCACTACCACTTATCTCCACGGAGTAGTTTCCTTCAAAACCTGCAATAGATGCGTCCACAAGGAATGTCTGATCATCTATGGCCGCGGTGGTAACAGGAACACCATCTTTATACCAGATATAGGTTAAACCTTGATCGGTAATATTAGCTTCTAATAATTGTGTTTCACCCGAGCACAAAGCAGTGTTTGCTGGGGGGTTTATTGCAATACCGAGCTGAGCACCAGTATTTATTGTGATGTCGTTGGATAAGGTGTTGGCGGAACCTGAACAAACAGGACCATAATCTACCTCAACAAGATAAATACCAGCTTGTGAGACCGTTATTGAAGATGTTTTTTCTGCTAATATAGTTCCACTTCGATACCAATTATACCGATAAGTATCTGGGTTAGAAACATTATGTACGGCTAAAGTAACTGAGTTTCCGTCACATACTTGTATCGCTCCTCCAGGAGGGATAGTACCTGTTCTGTTTTGACTAATCAATAGTGGAGAATTGAAGTCGATAAAATACATGGAGTAGGGATCCGATACCGGACTTACCTTAGCAGGACTTGTACTGCGAACACGAAGACGATAACCATCGCCACGCGTATCTGTGGGTAGGACAAAACGAAAATCAAAATCAAAATCCGTGTTGCGATCAGTCACCCGATCTAGTTCAGTAGGGTTGGTAAAAAGACCATCGCTGTCGGATAGTTCTAAAATAAATTCATTGTCAGAACGCACTAGTGGTGGGCTCCAAGTAAAATTCATATAATATTCGTTGAAAGATGCCGAAGCACAGGCTGCGGTCCAGGGCGAATTTCCCGCCAGATTTGGGTTATCTGCAGGAGTAGGTTGATTCAAGGTCTGCGCAAATACACCAGTAACCACCATCATGAAGGTGATAAAAGTGTAAAAACGGATACCGTAAAAAGTTTTTGATTCCATAGGCTGTTCTGTTCTGTTATCGCAATCGATTTGGGTTAAGTTTTAGCTTTCTAATCCGCTTGAATGATAGTCGAAAATCCACCAGAGACTAAAAAGCATATTATCTTATTAACAAATATTAGTTATAATTGACTGATATTGAATTAAATGTTGTAGTAGCATTTAAAAGTGTTGTGAAATGCATTTATTAGTTGGTTATGCTTTTTTATAAGCGCTTATCCTTGGTTTTTTTCTACATTTGTGCTTCTAAATTTTAGGAATGGAAGAAGAAGCTAAATCGCTTAATTTCATTGAGCATATTATAGAAGAAGATTTGAAAGAGGGCTTCTCAAAAGAGGAACTTCGTTTTCGTTTTCCTCCTGAGCCAAACGGATATTTGCACCTAGGGCATGCGAGTGCGATTTGTTTAAATTTTGGCTTAGGTCTTCGATACGATGCTCCGGTAAATCTTAGGTTTGATGACACTAATCCGGCGGCAGAGGAAAAGGAATATGTAGAAGCAATTAAGCGTGATGTTGCTTGGATGGGTTTTGAATGGGATAAAGAATGCTACGCGTCAGACTATTTTCAGCAACTCTATGATTGGGCTATTATATTGATAAAGAAAGGAAAAGCGTATGTAGATAGTCAAACAGCAGCGGAAATTGCCATCCAAAAAGAAACTCCTACAGAAGCAGGAAAACCTAGTCCTTATCGGGATCGTTCTGTTGAAGAAAATCTAGAGCTATTAGCTGCAATGAAGGCTGGTAAATTTGGAGAGGGAGAACATGTATTACGGGCTAAGATTGACATGGCATCTTCCAATATGCTAATGCGAGACCCCATTATGTATCGTGTACTACATCGCGCACATCATCGCACAAATACCGATTGGTGTATTTACCCAATGTATGATTGGACACATGGCGAAAGCGACTATATTGAACAAGTTTCGCACTCGCTTTGCACGCTGGAGTTTAAGATGCATAGAGAATTATATGATTGGTTTTTAGACCAATTGGTTACTTCTGATCGGGTACGCCCAAAACAACGGGAGTTTGCCAGACGAAACCTTAGCCATACTATTGTAAGTAAGCGGAAGTTATTACAATTGGTGGAAAAAGGAATCGTAAGTGGATGGGATGATCCTAGAATGCCTACGATCTCAGGTTTACGGCGAAGGGGATATACCCCCGAAGCAATTCGTAATTTTGCGGATACAATTGGTATTGCGAAACGTGAAAATGTAGTGGACGTATCTTTATTGGAATTTCATATCCGAGAGCATTTAAATAAGATTGCCCCTAGAGTAATGGGGGTATTAAACCCCTTAAAAGTTACTATAACTAACTATCCGGAAGGAAAAGAAGAGTGGCTAGAAACTGAGAATAACCCGGGAGATGAAGGTGCTGGTGTGCGAGAAGTTCCTTTTTCAAGAGAATTATATATTGAAAAAGAGGATTTTAGAGAAGAAGCTAATCGTAAATTCTTTCGACTAAAATTAGGAGGGGAAGTTCGATTGAAAAGTGGATACATTATTAAAGCCGAGAACTGCATCAAAGATACCGATGGGAATATTATTGAGGTGCAATGCACATATGACCCAAAGAGTAAAAGTGGTAGCGGAACGGAAGAGAGTATTAGAAAAGTTAAAGGCACGTTGCATTGGGTCTCCATTAAGCATGCGCTAAAAGGTGAAGTCCGTTTGTATGATAGATTATTTAAAGATGAAACTCCAGATGGTCATAAAGAGAAGGATTTTATGGAATTTGTAAACGCGGACTCCTTAACTGTAATTACGGCGTTCTTAGAACCAAGTCTTAAAAATGCTAAAATTGGAGATCGTTTTCAATTTCAACGAATTGGATATTTTAATGTGGATGTAGATTCTACAGATGAAAATCTCGTTTTTAATAAAACTGTAGGTTTACGAGACACTTGGGCAAAGATACAAGAGAAAAAATAGTATAAGAAAATCTGATTATAAAAAACATGTTGATTGTTAAAACCTATAAAAAATGACTGTATGCGGGGCCGTATATGCGGTTTAAATTTTGAGCCCGTACAATTTCATGATTTTATGGTCAAAACGACGTCTGAGCCCTTGTAAATCAATTTTTAGACCGAATCGTATATTTAACAAGAAAACCCCTTCCTACAGCTCAAAAGCTATAGGAAGGGGTTTATAAGTTATCATGGAATCTATTTATTTTATCTTTTTATTATTTTCTGATTTCATGGCTTCGCCAATTTGATTGCTGGCGGTAAATGAAGCAACCATGTTATTGAGCATATCACTTCCAGCTTGCGGGGAGTTTGGAAGCAAGATCAAATTCGTATTGGTGGCTTCACCGATCGATTGCAAAGTATCGTAATGTTGTGTCACTACAATTAATGCAGAAGCTTCTTGTGAATTGATACCCACCTTGTTTAAAACTTCAACGGACTCTTCTAAGCCTCGGGCAATTTCTCGACGTTGATCTGCAATACCCTGACCTTGTAATCTTTTACTTTCTGCCTCAGCTTTTGCTTTTTCAACAATAAGAATCCGAGCGGCATCTCCTTCAAATTGAGCAGCTATCTTTTCTCTTTCAGAAGCGTTGATCCTATTCATAGCTTCTTTTACTTGTGCATCCGGATCAATATCGGTTACTAAGGTTTTAATAATGTCAAAACCATAGTTAATCATTGCATCTTGAAGTTCGGATTTAACAGCAATGGCGATATCATCTTTTTTAACAAAAACATCGTCCAACTTCATTTTAGGAACCTCTGCTCTTACTACATCGAAAACATAGGATGTAATTTGATCATGCGGATATTCCAATTTATAAAAAGCATCATATACCTTAGTTTTAATAACTACATATTGTACTGATATTTTTAATTTGACAAATACATCATCGAGAGTTTTGGTTTCGACGATAACATCCAGTTGTTGAATTTTTAAACTAAGTCTACCAGCAACGCGATCAACAAGTGGTATTTTCATTTGAAGGCCGGAGTTTCGTATACTCTGAAATCGTCCAAAGCGTTCAATAGCTACTGCGGTTTGTTGTTTTACAATAAAGAAGGATGAAAATAGAATGATTACCCCTAGAAAAATTAAAGGTATAAGAAAATAAGTGCCCATAAATATATTGTTTTAAGTTAACGGATTTCAGAATAGTAACTAACTATACATTAGTAGTTTTTTTACCTGTTTTGTTACAAGGTACTAAATTTTATAGGGTATTTACAGCAGTTTGGATACGTAAAAGTGTTTCCTCTTTACCTATATGGGCTAAAATGTCAAAGATATGAGGACCCATCATACTCCCAACGATAACAAGACGCAAAGGAGGCATCACCTTACCAAAGGATAAAGATTTGGATCCAATCCAATCTTTTACAGATGCTTCTATATGTTCCGATGTAAAATTGGTGATAGCTTGTATTTCTAGGGATAGTTCTGTAAGTATTTTAGGAGTATCTTCCTTCCATTGCTTACGCACGGCTTTTTCATCGAAATGATCTGGTGTTTGAAAAAAGTAGAAACTGAGTTCCCAAAAATCTGAAACGAAGGTTGCTCGTTCTTTAATTAATGCAACAACACTTTCAACCAAAGAAAGGTGAGGTGTTTTAGGGTCATCACCGTTCAATTTTAGTTGCGATTTAAGTATCGGCAGAAATTGTTGTGCTAGCTCAAGGTTAGACTGCTGCTGTAAGTAGTGTTGATTATACCATTTGGTTTTTTCGGGATCAAAGCGAGCACCACTTCTGTTTACGCGATCCAATGAAAAGGCTTCTACAAGTTGTTGTAAACTAAAAATTTCTTCTTCGGTGCCGGGGTTCCAGCCCAATAGGGCAAGAAAATTAACTACTGCTTCGGGGAAATAACCCAACTCTTTATATCCTTTGGAAGCATTCCAATCTAGGGGAAATACAGGGAAACCTAATTTTTCACCATCTCGTTTGCTTAATTTGCCTTTCCCCACAGGTTTCATGATTAAAGGTAAATGTGCAAATTTTGGAGCTTCCCAACCAAAAGCATCATAAAGTTGTTGATGCAAGGCTAAAGAAGGAAGCCATTCTTCCCCGCGGATAACATGAGATATTTGCATGAGATGATCATCTACAATATTGGCCAAATGATAGGTCGGCATTCCATCACTTTTAAAAAGTACTTTATCATCAAGAACGTTGGTGTCGATCTCGATTCTTCCTCGAATTATATCGTCCAATTGCAACACCTGTCCTTCTGGGGTTTTAAATCGAATTACATAAGCATGTCCAGAGGCTATGCGTTGCTCGGTTACCGTCTTAGTTAAAGAAAGAGAATTTTCTAATTTCAAACGATTATGCCAATTGTAAATAAAAGTTTTCCCCTTGGCTTCATGATCTTTTCGATGTGCATCTAGTTGTTCGGAAGTGTCAAAAGCGTAATAAGCTTTTCCGGAAGCAATGAGTTGATCCGCATAAGATTTGTAAATAGATTTGCGTTCACTTTGGCGGTAAGGACCATAGGAAGAATTTGTCTCCGGACCTTCATCATAGGGAATACCACACCAGTTCAAGGTATCTATAATATATTGTTCTGCACCCTCAACATATCTGTTTTGATCGGTATCTTCAATACGAAGGATGAAATCCCCTCCATTTTTTTTAGCAAATAAATAATTAAACAGCGCGGTACGCACTCCGCCGATATGTAAAGGTCCCGTTGGGCTTGGCGCAAAACGAACTCTAACTTTTGAACTCATATATCAAATAATTTCGGAACAAAGATAGGATATGCACAGGCAAGAAAAAATTAAAAGAATTCCTTCTTAATTAAAAACAAAACACCCTATTTCATGAACTTAGGAATGCGAGGGTTCATGATAGCAAACCATAAAGGAGGAATAAAGGAAAGTACCATTGAAGTGGGGTAGCCAAATGGCATTTGAGGAGAAATATCATGATAGTCTAAAAGTTGATATTTCTTTGAAGATTTGTAATGATGATCACTATGTCTTGTTAGTTCATAAAGCACAATTCTACCCATAACATGATTGCTATTCCAGGAATGAATTTCACTAACGCGTTCATATCTGCCTGAAGGGAGTTTTTTCCGAAGCAAACCATAGTGCTCAATATAATTTACGGTTTCCAATAAAAGAAAACCAACAATAGCTACTCCTATAGCAAATAAAATAGCAGGTGGGCCGAGAAGACTTCCTATTATTGATAGGTATAAAAGTTGTATTAAAGTATACCAAAGCATATCATTTTTATACGAAAACCAAGGCAAGTCGTTGGACTTTAAAAGACGTAATTGAATATACCAAGCATTTCGATATTGCCCAAATACCGAACTAATCCAGAAAGAATACAGTGGTTGGTTATATCGGGCAGTAGCGGGATCTTGAGCGGTTGCGGCATGTAAGTGGTGCCCAAAGTTATGTTCGATATAAAAATGCATATAAAGTGAGGGTAACAGCAGGAGTTTTCCCAAAAATCGTTCTATAGCAGTTTGTCTATGCCCTAATTCATGTGCGACATTAATGCCATTTACACCTAGAACGATGCCGATGGTAAGCACAGTTCCTAAAACCTCATAGGTGTGGAGTGAATGCATGAAGGCATAGTAGAGGCTGTAAACCAGTAACCCGAAAACAATGGGAATATTTAAATATAACATACAATCAAACAGACGACTATGTTTTTTTTGCTCCCGATTTGAGCCTTCGTGATTTGCAGTGTTTTGGGGTAATAGCAGCTCCAGTATTGGGATAATCGCAAAGGTGTATACAGGTGTTATGAACAACCAGTACTCTTGAAAATACAGACCGATGACCGCAGTTGTTGGAATGCTCATGGCCGTTAAGTATTTTAGATCTTTCATTAATTTAGGAGTATTTCAAATAAAATAGAGACTTAAGCTTAGGAGCTATAAAATATTCACACCAATGATAAGCGGCATTTTAACAAATTTTTGATGCAGTATTGCGCTAGTATCAGGTATCTTGGTATTAAATATAAATTAATTTGAAGAACTATCATAACATTTTAGAAAAGCTGAATCGCTTTTCGCAAAAGTATTATCGCAAGATGTTACTTAAGGGAAGCCTACTTTTTGCAAGCTTAGGGTTGTTGTTTTTTTTGACAATACTTGCAGTTGAGTATTTCCTTTGGCTTGGTTCTTTAGGAAGATTGGTTTTGTTGATTGCCTTTATAGGGATTGAACTTATGCTGTTATATACATATATAATTGTTCCATTAACCTACTTGTTTAAGTTAAAGCGTGGCATTAGTAATAAGGAAGCTTCTTTGCTAATTGGGCGTCATTTTCCTAACGTAAATGATAAGTTGTATAACCTTTTGGATTTAAAAGAGGATACTACAGAAACGGAATTACTACTAGCTAGTATTGAACAACGTTCTGCCAATTTATCTCATGTTCCGTTTGTAAACGCTGTTAACTTAAGAGAAAGCGTTAAATACGGTAAATACTTGATTTTTCCGTTTCTTGTTTTTGTAGTTATTGGACTTTCTGGTAATCTTCCGGATTTTTTAGGCTCTTATAAAAGAGTGGTTAATTACGATACTGCATATGAACAACCTGCACCGTTTGTGTTTGAATTGATTTCGAAAGATCTTCAGGTTTTGGAGGGTGAAACTTATAGTATTCAGGTTGGGACAGAAGGAGAAGTTAGGCCTGCAGAGATTACCATTAATATAAATGATATGAGTTATGTAATGGAGGGTGCAAATGGCTTTTTTCAACATACGTTGATTCCTCCCCTAAGCACCGGAACATTTTGGTTTTCCGCAAACGGAATTCGGTCACGAGAATATACCTTGGAAGTACTCAAAACTCCTTTAATTGAAAATTTTGAAATGGAATTGCAATATCCTAAGTATTTAGGCAAAAAGAATGCTGTTCTAGTGAGTACTGGAAATGCAGAATTCCCCGAAGGAACAACCGTTATCTGGAAGATTCGTGCATCAGAAACTAAAGAGGTACATTTTACAATGGGAGATAGTGTTTCTAAGTTTAGAAGATCGGATAAGGATGCATTTAAACTCGAAAGGGTTTTTACGAACACCACCGATTATACATTAAGCACTACAAATGAAAATGTGTCCGAATATGAGCAGTTATCCTATAAGTTAAATGTGATTAAGGATGCATACCCAACGATTAAGGTAGACGAAGTTTTGGATAGTATTAACCCTAATGTAGGCTATTATAGTGGGGAAGCAACGGACGATTATAGGTTAAAAGAAGTTCGTGTAGTTTATTACATAGCGGGACAGGAATCTAATAAGAAACGGTTAACGTTGATTAATGCGAGTACTAATTTCGAATCGTTTTATTATACCTTTCCTTCTGGTTTGGACTTAGAGGACGGTGAGGCATATAAATTTTATTTTGAGGCCCTAGATAATGACGGTTTACGAGGGGGTAAAGTTGCCAAGAGTAGGGTATTTGGTTTACGACTTTTAGATGATAATGAATTGATAAACAATAAGTTAAACAATCAAAAGGACAACATAAAAAGGTTGAATAAAACACTTGATAGGGCAAAGGAAGCTAAGGAAGTCTTGTCCAATATCAATAAAGAACAAAAAGAAAAAAAGAACCTAAATTTTAATGATAAAAGTAAAATCAAGGATTTCCTCCAAAAACAGGGACAGCAGGAACAGTTGATGGAGAAGTTTACTAAAGAACTGAAAGAAAATTTAGAGGATAGCCAAAGTGATGAAAAGAGTAAACTTCTAAAGGAGCGTTTGGAACGACAGGAAAAGGAAGCAGCCAAAAATGCTAAACTGCTTAAGGAACTTGAAAAGGTAGCCGATAAAATTAATAAGGAGGAGCTCAGTAAACGATTGGAAGAACTCGGAAAAAAACAACAGAATAGTCAAAGGAATTTAGAACAACTGGTAGAATTAACAAAGCGTTATTATGTTACGGAAAAGGCTAGTCAATTGGCTAAAGACTTGGAGAAATTGGCCAGGAGACAGGACATTCTTTCAGACCTTAAGGTAGGCGAAGATTTTAGTAAAGATGAACAGTCAAAATTAAATGAGAAGTTTAAGAACTTGGCTAAGGACTTGGAAGAACTGAAGAAGGACAATGAGGCGCTTAAAAAGCCTTTAGATTTAACCATTGATAAGAATAAACAAGAGGAGGTAAAAAAGGATCAACAGGAAGCACTTGAGGAGTTGGGCAAGGAACAGAATGACAAGGAAGCGGGAACCGAATCTTCAACTGATAAAGAAAACGTTGCTAAAAAGAAGCAAAAGGAGGCCGCAAGTAAGATTAAGAAAATAGCGGAGGATTTAAAGTCATCTGCAGCTGCAGGAGGTGGGTCTAGTATAAGTGAGGATGCTGAGATGTTGCGTCAAATTCTGGACAATCTGGTTAGTTTTTCGTTTAAGCAAGAACAGCTATATGATAAGTTAGCCGCTTCGGACGGGGATATATCTCAATTTTCGGGAACGATAAGGGAGCAACAGGAGTTACGAAACTTGTTTGAACATGTGGACGATAGTTTGTTTGCCTTATCACTAAGAAGAGCGGAACTATCGGAGTTTGTCAATGAACAGATTACGGAAGTATACTATAATACGGATAAAGCATTGGAAAATATTTCTGAGCGTAAAACGTATCAAGGAGCTGGGTTTCAGCAAAGGGTACTAACAGCATCCAATGGGCTGGCAGATTTTTTGGCTAATATCTTAGACAATATGCAAAGTAGCATGAACCCGGGTTCTGGAAGTGGTAAAGGAGGGTTTCAACTACCGGATATTATTAAAAGTCAGGAAAGTCTTGGAGAAAAATTAGGTGAAGCTGGAGAGAAAGGTGATAAAGGAAAAGGAAAGGAAGGAGAAGAAGGTGACGGACAGGAGGGCAAAGGTAAAGGAGAAGGTGAAGGCAAAGAAGGAAAGGATGGTAAGGATGGAAGTGGGAACTCTGACGGCAATAATGAGGGAGGAAAAGGAGGTAATGGTAGTAATGGGGAAGGTCAGGAAAAAGGATCGGGAAACGGAGGAAATGGTAATGGAGAACCTTCTGAGGCGGAGCTACAAGAAATTTATGAGATATATAAAGAACAACAGGCCATTCGACAACGCTTGGAAAAACAACTTACGGATTTAATACGAAAACAGGATCAGGATCTAGCTAAGAAACTTGTACAACAGATGGAAGATTTTGAGAACGACCTCCTTCAAAATGGTATCACCGACAGAACAAGGACTAAAGCAAATATTATACAGCATCAGTTGCTTAAGTTAGAGAACGCTGCGCTTAAACAGGGAGAAAAGAAAGAGCGGGAAAGCAACACGAATTACGAAAGGTTTCAGAATCTCATTCTAACAAAACCTGAACTACTTAAGAATAATAAGAGTGAAATAGAAATCTTAAATAGGCAAGCATTACCTTTGCATCAAATTTTTCAAAACAAGGTTAAGAATTATTTTCGAAAAAATGATTGAGTATCACTATGAAACTAATTATACTTTATCAGAAGAATCCGATTATTCCGATTGGATAAGTAGGATAATGCAACTGATGGATTTTGAACTCGGGAACCTTAATTATATTTTTTGTGACGACGACTACTTGTTGCAGATTAATCAAGAATATCTTAATCATGACACTTATACTGATATTATCACCTTTGATTATAGTAATGAAGTTGAGATTTCGGGAGATGTTTTTATTTCAGTAGAGCGAGTAAAGGAGAACAGCCGCACCTATAAGGTTACGGAGGTGGAAGAAATGAAGAGGGTTATGGCGCATGGTATTTTACATTTGTTAGGGTATACGGATAAGTCTGATCAAGAGAGGGCTAAGATGCGAGAATTAGAATTAGAGTTAATGAGAATGTTCCACGTGGAACAATAGCAATAATATGTTTGATAGCACTTATGATGTGATTGTTGTTGGAGGGGGCCATGCAGGTGCAGAGGCAGCCGCAGCGGCAGCTAATATGGGTTCTAAAACCTTATTGGTGACAATGAATTTGCAGACGATTGGGCAAATGTCGTGCAACCCGGCTATGGGAGGAATTGCTAAAGGGCAAATTGTTCGTGAAATAGATGCGTTAGGAGGATATAGTGGTATAATTACCGATAAATCGGCTATTCAGTTTAAAATGCTTAATAAATCTAAGGGTCCTGCCATGTGGAGTCCAAGAGCTCAGAATGACAGAATGCGTTTTGCCGAAGAATGGCGATTAGCGTTGGAAGGAACTCCGAATCTGGACTTTTATCAAGAAATGGTATCGGAGTTGCTGATTGAAGGAGATAGGGTTGTTGGAGTTAAAAGCTCGTTGGGAATTGCTGTTCGAGGAAGAGCAGTGATATTAACCAACGGAACCTTTTTGAACGGCTTAATACACATTGGTGAAAAGCAATTCGGTGGCGGTAGAGCCGGAGAAAGGGCAGCAACCGGTATTACGGAACAACTAGAAACTTTAGGTTTTACAAGCGGAAGAATGAAAACCGGGACACCACCGCGGGTTGATGGACGGTCATTGGATTATAATAAAATGATTTTACAACCAGGGGATCCACAACCGGAAAAGTTTTCCTATTTGGATACTACCGTATTACAGCAACAACGGGATTGTCACATGACACATACCAGTGCTGTAGTGCATGAGTTGTTGAAGGAAGGTTTTGATAGATCCCCAATGTTTAATGGAAGAATTAAAAGCATTGGACCCCGTTATTGCCCTTCTATTGAAGACAAGATAAACCGGTTTGCAGATAAGGATAGTCATCAGATTTTTGTGGAACCTGAAGGATGGAATACGGTAGAAGTTTATGTGAATGGATTTTCTACATCATTACCTGAGGACATACAGTTTAAAGCCCTACGATCCGTTAAGGGGTTTGAAAACGTGAAGTTTTTTAGACCTGGTTATGCTATTGAGTATGATTATTTTCCACCTACGCAGTTGCGACATACCCTAGAAACTAAACCTATTGAAAATTTGTTTTTTGCAGGACAAATTAATGGTACGACCGGTTATGAGGAAGCTGCTTCTCAGGGGTTGATGGCAGGAATAAATGCACATTTAAAATTAAATGAAAAGGATCCATTTATTTTAACTAGAGATGAAGCATATATTGGAGTTCTAATTGATGATCTTATCACTAAAGGAACAGAAGAGCCTTATCGAATGTTTACTTCAAGAGCTGAATATCGTACATTATTACGTCAAGATAATGCAGATTTAAGACTTACACCTAAAGGTTATAGAATAGGATTGGCAGAGGAATCTAGACTTAGAAGAATGGAAAAGAAGCAAGAAAAGTCTGAGAAATTTATTAGCTTCTTTAGAAAAACAAGCGTCTTACCTAGAGATATCAATCCAATATTAAGCACTATAGATTCTTCCCCTGTAAAGCAATCGGATAAAATGTTTAAAGTTTTTTCCAGACCTGGGGTAACTATGAATCATATGCTAAAGCTTGAAGCGGTTTCGGATTTTGTGAAGGATCAAGAACTGGATAGAGAGGTGCTAGAACAGGCGGAGATTCAGGTTAAATATTCAGGATATATTGCTAAAGAAAAGAATAACGCTGATAAATTACATCGGTTAGAAAACGTTAAGATCCCTGATAATTTCGATTACTCTAAGCTAAAGTCGTTATCCTATGAGGCTAGGGAAAAATTAAATAGTATTCAACCCGCAACAATAGCGCAAGCTTCACGAATAAGCGGGGTCTCGCCTAGTGATATAAGTGTACTACTTGTTTTCATGGGACGATAAAAAACAACTCATTGTTCCACGTGGAACAATGAGTTCTGAAAAATTGAAAATGTGGTTTGGTTTTTGATGATACCAAGACAATCAAAACCAAATAACATGTGCAAAAAACTACTAAGGCTATCCATTTTACTTATCATCACTTCTTGTATACCACTTCGCATTGCACCCAAAATTGAAAATTATAAGGTTACGGAAGGGAAAAAATTTAAACGAAGCTTACCTAAAAGAACAGTTTTTGTTTTTGAAGACCCAAAAGAAGCGAATGAGTTTTATACATATGTAAACACAAAGTTTCAACTTAATCATGATTTGGTAGATATAGATGTGCCATTTTCAATCCAAGGAAACCCCTATTACTTTTCTTTTTATGAAGTTGAAATACCGAATAAGGCGATCAACTTATTTCCATTGATACTTGAAGCAAGTGTGAATGCTGCCTTAGATTGTGACGATGCGTTGATATCCGATCCAGAACTTATTCGAAACGGAAACTACTATATCGCAATTGAAGTTTACGACAAGGAAGAAAAAGATTGTTTGGCCGAAGAATCTCTTTCAAGAACTTCGGTTTTGACGTATCTTAGAGGTTTAAAAAACGAATACCTTTCTACGCAAAACTACGATGAAGTTGTTTTTAAACACTGAGGATTATGCGGTTTCCGGAGAGCAGTTTCAGCTGTTCTACGATCATGAAACCGACATGTTGGTAACTAAACCTCAACCCAATAATCTAGATCAATATTACAACAGTGTGGATTACATTTCGCATACGGATGCAAATAAAAGTGTTTTCGATAAGCTGTATCAGAATATAAAACGGATTAGTATCCGCAATAAACTAGCACTCATAGCAAATAAGAAAGCAACGCAAAAAAACCTGTTAGATGTGGGTGCAGGAACTGGAGACTTTCTTTTGGCTGCTAAAAAAAGGAGTTGGAATGTGTTTGGAGTGGAACCTAATAGCTCAGCAAGAATACGAGCTGAGGAGAAAGGAATAACCTTATTAAAAAGTCTGGAAGAACTCCCTGAGATAAAATTTAATGTTATTACGCTTTGGCATGTTTTAGAACATTTGCCAGACCTAAATCAAGTAATTCAAAAACTGTATACGTTGTTAGAACCCAATGGAAAATTACTTATTGCCGTACCTAATTATAAATCCTATGACGCGCGATACTATAAAAATTTTTGGGCCGCTTATGATGTGCCTCGGCATTTGTGGCACTTTTCCAGAAACACGATAGCAAAGCTTTTTGCATCACAACAAATGAAAATTGTTAGTATAAACCCGATGTATTTTGATGCCTTTTATGTTGCGCTTCTTTCTGAAAAATATAAAAAAAGTTCTTTTCAAACATTTAAGGCTTTTTGGGTTGGACTATACTCTAATATCTGTGCGTTTAAAACAAAAGAATTCTCTTCTTTAATTTACCATCTGGAAAAAGAGTAAAAATTAATTTTAGCACCTTACACGCAGTTTTATAACTATTGGTATAGTAGTGTATCCCCGAAACTTAAAAACCCTTAAAAACCAGCTTTAGAAAGATAAATGTAATAATCAAAAACAATGTATCTGGTAATTTTAAATAGAGAATATCTATTTTGAAGAGCTACAGAACTAAAAAGTGTTCTCCGAACAAAACAGTGTTGTTTAGCATATAAAGCTTTGTGTAGGATTAAATTTTGGATAAGATGAAAACGTAGGGGAGTTTTCAAAAACCTTTGCTATTTTTGCGCAACAAAAAAACAAAAAAGATGAAAAAATTAGTTTGGTTAGTTTTGATCATGGCTATAGTTGCTTGCCAACAAAACAAAATTGCTTATGTAGATAATGTGAAGCTAATTGGGGAATATCAAGAAAAAATTGATGTAGAAGCAAAATATAAGATTAAGGCTGAAGCATTGCAAAAGAAAAAGGATAGCTTGACGCAAATATTTCAAATAGAAGCACAAGCGTTTCAATCAAAGGCACAAAGTATGCCAGCAAATAAAGCACAAGAAGAGTACAATGCATTGCAACAGAAGGGTCAGTTTCTTGGACAACAATTGCAGCAAGAAGAACTTGCGCTGCAACAGGCAAGTCAAACAGAAATTGATAGCATTGTAAGTAAGATAAAAAGACATATTAAGGATTATGGAAAATCCAATGGCTACACCTATATCTTAGGAGGAGGTGATGGAGGAAGCGTTCTTTATGGAGCGGAGGCTAGTGATATTACAGCACCAGTACTGGAACTATTAAATAGCGCGTATAAAAAATAATTAAGTAGCTGTTAATCAAAGATATAACCCGGTATCTACCGGGTTTTTTAGTGCAAAAGAAATACCAAAAAAATAGCAGGTATAAAATAAATAACAATGGTCTTTGCACCTTCATAATCTTTCGCCAATCGTTGTCCAAATAGGAGCATTAGTAATGCCACACACGATAAAACAGCTCCGTAAAAAGCGAATACGTTCGATTCCATAAAGATCATCTCATATACTCCTACTAAGCAAAGTACACCACTAACCATTTCAACAATCAATAAAAACCCTAGAGAGAGGGGTATTGCCTTCCCCAAAAAGGTTTTTGAGAAATGGCCCGTAAGCCAAGATAAATTGCCTTTCCAATCAAAGATCTTATCCAAACCACTTTGAATAAAAACAATAGCCAGAAAAATTAAGAGAAGGACTTCTGTAATATGCGCATATAAATGTTCCATAGAAATTATTTTTAACTTGCTTTTTTATGTAATAGTCGTGTTAGTTTTATGGATAAGTCGGTAAGAATAATTTTAGAATTACCATTTCGCTCTACATGATACATTGCATTTTCCAACTCATCAATCATTGGTAAAACATTGTTTTCGTGGATAAATGGAGCGAATTTTTCCAATTTAAAGCCTGCACTATTAAAATTCATATAGACCAGTTCTTTCGCTTCATAATTTAAAAGTAAAGCTTGTCGAATTACAGTAATACAATAGGACAAAAAGTTTTTTTGCACCTCTCTTCCTGTTTTTGCAACTTCATCACTCCATAGAATTAAATCGTGTACGGCGGCTTTATTTCCTTTTGCTTTAAAAGCACTCCGCACCCATTGTACGAACCAATTTTCAAAAATAAGATCTTCAGAATCTTTGTTCATCAAATCCAAGGCCTTATTATAATTTCCATTCGCCTCATGAGCAATACGACCCGCCTCGGCCTCATTTAATCCTAAACGCAACAACCCGTTGCATATATCTTCTTCAGCAAGAGATGGAAAGTGCAATTGTTGGCATCTGGATTGTATCGTCTGTATTATTTGTTCTTCATCTTCAGCAATTAAAAGAAAAATTGTTTTTTCGGGGGGTTCTTCTATGAGTTTTAAAAGTTTATTGGCAGCAGCATTATTCATTTTATCAGCCCCCCAAATAAGCATTATTTTAAAACCTCCTTCGTACGATTTTAAAGACAATTTTTTAACAATATCCTGCGCTTCATCAACACCTATTTGAGCTTGTTTTTTTTCTAAACCAACAAGTCTATACCAATCAAAAAGGTTTCCATAGGGTTGCTCTTTTACAAATTGCCGCCATTCTTCCATAAACAAATTACTAACCGCGTGACTTTTTATGCGCGGCGTATTTGCTACAGGAAAAGCAAAGTGCATGTCAGGATGGGCAAGTGCATCGCATTTGGAATTGCAGGCATCACTTAAACTTGAGTCTTCATTTTTTAGAGAACTGCAAAGGATGTATTGGGCATAAGCAACAGCCATGGCCAGTTTCCCGCAACCTTCAGGGCCTACAAAAAGTTGTGCGTGTGGTATCCTACCCTGATCCACAGTGGTCATTAAATGTGACTTAAGGTGTTCGAGCCCTAAAATATCCCTGAAGTGCATATGCCAAAGATAGGTTTTTTGTTATTCTGTACCTATTTCATAACAGGACACAAATTCTAAGTGCACATTTGAATAAAATTTTAGGAATACCGCAATTAAAGCCGCATAAAAAAAGAAAACAAATAAAATCCATAAGTAGGAATCAAATATCTTGAGAGACACTTTACCTAGAAAATTGAAATCTTTACATTTGACACTCATAAAATTCCTTTAGCAAATGAAAACAATAGAAGATTTCAATTTTGAAGATAAAAAAGCACTTATTCGCGTAGATTTTAATGTTCCTTTGAATGAAAGTTTTGAGATTACGGATACCACCCGAATTGAGGCGGCGAAACCTACAATTATTAAAGTTCTTGAAGATGGGGGCAGTGCAATTCTAATGAGTCATTTAGGAAGACCAAAAGGAATGCATAATCCCTCGATGTCTTTACAGCATATTAGCAGTGCTGTTTCTGAAATTATAGGAGTTACCGTAAAGTTTGTCGAAGATTGCGTGGGTGATGCGGCCATTCAGGCTGCCACAAATTTGCAAAATGGGGAGGTTCTTTTGCTAGAAAATTTGAGGTTTCATGAGGATGAAACGAAAGGAGGTATGGCTTTTGCGGAAAAGTTGTCCCAGCTAGGAGATATCTATGTTAATGATGCCTTTGGAACTGCTCATAGAGCACATGCGTCTACAACTATTGTTGCACAATTTTTTAACGATCAAAAATGTTTTGGCTACCTCTTAGCGAAGGAAATAGAAGCAATTAAAAAAGTAATGCAAAGCGGAGAAAAACCAGTTACAGCTATTCTTGGTGGAGCAAAGGTTTCATCAAAAATCACAATTATTGAAAACATTCTTGATAAGGTAGATCATTTAATTGTTGGAGGAGGTATGACCTATACCTTTGTAAAGGCAAAAGGAGGCAAAGTTGGAGATTCTATCTGCGAGGATGATAAAATGGAATTGGCATTGGAAATTCTTAAAAAGGCAGAAGAAAAAGGAGTTCAAGTTCATATTCCTGTAGATGTTGTTGCAGCTAGTGATTTTAGTAATGATGCGGCAACTCAAATTGTTGCAGTTGATCAAATTGAAGCTGGGTGGCAAGGCTTAGATGCAGGGCCTAGAACCCTTGAAAATTTCAAGCAAGTTATTGAAAACTCAAAAACAATATTGTGGAACGGCCCTGTTGGTGTTTTTGAGATGGAAAATTTTGCGCATGGTACAATTGCCGTAGGGAATTTTATTGATGAAGCGACAAAAAACGGAGCTTTTTCTCTCGTAGGAGGAGGAGACTCTGTAGCTGCGGTAAAACAATTTGGTTTTGAAGACAAAGTTAGTTACGTGTCCACTGGTGGAGGCGCAATGCTAGAGAGCCTTGAAGGGAAAACTCTTCCTGGAATTGCAGCAATATTAGGAACCTAAAAATCGTTATTCAACTATGGGGAGATCTAGAGGTTAAAATTGCTTTAACACCTTAGATTTTTGTTTGTGACAAAAAAACACGATTTTCGTGAACCCCACAGTAAAAAAAACGACTTATGATTGTACACAAGAATGGTATTCTAGTGGGTTTTACCATAGTATTTTTTCAGCTTTTTTTGAATGCACAAAATGACAGTATTGCCCGTAAAGATTCTATCTCGCTTACCAAAAATATTTTAGTTGATTCTCTTAAATTGCAACATGCTGATCAGGTAAATCAAGCAGATTTAATAGTGCCCCAAAAAGGGCTTCAAGACAATCCATTGGTACAGGTTGCAGATACTGGAAAATTCAATCTTCAGGATATAAAGGAGGCCGCGAAATACGATAGTCTATGGCTCGCCCAACTCTATAAAAATACTGCGCTTTCGGATACGATTTATACCACTATTGCTAATTTAGACATAGATTCTTCAGCAACAACCACTATCGATACTGAAGTTCTAAAAGAGCGATTGCATCGATTAAATGAAAAAACACCATTTAATATATCCTACAATCCTTCATTGGAAAGAGTTATAAAGTCCTTTTTAACACGAAGGCGTGATCTTATGGAGCGCATGCTCACCACGAGCCAGTTTTATTTTCCAATGTTTGAACAAGAATTAGATAGTTATAATTTACCGCTTGAAATTAAATACTTGGCTATAGTAGAATCCGCATTAAACCCAAGAGCAAAGTCACGTGTGGGAGCAACAGGACTCTGGCAGTTTATGTACGGTACCGGAAAAGAGTATAAATTAGATGTTAGTAGTTATGTAGATGAACGCAGCGATCCTATTAAAGCCACAAAAGCCGCATGTGAATACCTATCGAGATTGCATGGTATTTTTGGAGATTGGGATCTGGCACTAGCAGCGTATAATTCTGGACCTGGAAATGTAAATAAGGCAATTCGCAGATCAGGGGGGTATAAGAACTATTGGAACATTAGAAGAAACTTGCCAAGAGAAACAGCAGGATATTTACCTGCTTTTTTAGCTACAATGTACTTGTTTGAATATGCAGCGGAACATGGCTTAAAAACAGAAAAGGTCGCCCGGCCATTTTTTGAAACAGATACGGTTCATGTGAAACAACTAATCACGTTTGATCAGATATCCGAATTGATTGACGTTAGTGTCGAAGAATTGCAAATGTTAAACCCCGCATACAAATTGAATATAATACCATTTGTTGAAGGAGAGGATTATGCCTTGCGTTTACCACGCTACGCAATGGGCAAGTTTGTTGCAAATGAAGATGCAATCTACAAACACGTAGCGGAAGAAATAAAATCTAGAGAAAAACCCTTACCGCGATTAGTGAAGTCGCAGGATCGTATTCGCTATCGCGTACGAAGTGGCGATTATTTAGGAAGAATAGCTAATAGATATAAGGTTCGTGTAAGCGACATTAAACGCTGGAACGGTCTTCGAAACAATAATTTAAGAGTTGGACAACGACTTACTATTTTTCCACGAAGACCTTCTGCTCAAATAGATCAAACAACTAAGAAGAAGGAACAAACAAGCACAGTTGCAGCCACTATAACTAAAGGAACAAAGGTCCATGTTGTGAAAGAGGGAGACTCACTTTGGACGATTTCCAGAAAATATCCAGGAATTTCTATTGAAAATTTACGAGAATGGAACGGTATTAGTGGTAAGAATCTAAAACCAGGCACAAAATTAAAATTGTGTGATTGTTCGTCGTAAAAATACCATTATGAAAAAAATTAGAATTCTACCTTTTCTAATGCTTGTTTTGCTAATTACTGCTTGCAAGCAAACCTCAAAAACAAAATATTTACCAGGTTCTATAGGGGCAATTAATTCTGTTACTGTTGTAATGGATAATGACTTATGGAAAGGCGTTGTTGGAGATAAAATAAGAGAACACTTTGCAGCACCGGTATTGGGGTTGGGCTGGGAAGAACCACTATTTACTATTAATCAACTACCGGAGAATGTGTTTTCAGGAAGTATTCAGAACACCAGATCGGTTTTATATGTTGCCAAAGACACACTTAGTTTAGCGCATGTAAAAAGTGACTTATATGCCCGACCACAACGAGTAGGTGTAATTAAAGGGCAGAGCGAAGCAGAACTTATAAAAAACATTGAGGAGAAAGCACCGAGAATAATAGCTTCTTTTAAAAATTTGGAGATCGAAGAAAGTCAAAAACGATTTTTAAAATCTATCAATAAAGAAACAGCATTGCGTGAAAATTTTAATATATCGCTTACCATGCCATCTGTTTATAAAGTGGGGAAACAAACCGATAATTTTGTTTGGATAGACCGCCCAATACAGAAAGGAACCATGAATATTATTGCATATGAGATGCCGCTAGATGCCTTTTCAACGGATTCGACTTTTGTTAGAGATATTATAAGAATGAGAGATTCTATAGGTGAGGCATATATTCCTGGTCCGGATGTGCCGGGCAAAAAGACCCATATGATTACTGAAAAAGCATTTGCACCTTATGTCTTTGCAACGGAAATTTCGGGAATGAAAGCTGCTGAAATTCGTGGGATATGGGAAATTAAAGGATATCCTATGGCTGGACCATTTGTCACCTATATTATCAACGATAAACCTAATAATCGAAAACTGGTTATAGAAGGTTTTACTTTTGCTCCTGCTACGGAGAAGAGAGATTATATGTTTGAGTTGGAAGCTATTTTGCGAACCGTTACACTACTCGATGTTGAAAGCTAAAAAAGCGCTCCTTATGGAGACGCTTTTTAGTGGTTTGGTTGTTTGATTTTACTGAACCCGGGGAAAAGGGTTTAATACGTTGTTTAACTGCTTCAGTTGCTTTTAAAATAAACGTAAAGCATAGATAAAACTCATAAAATCCTCTTTCCGTATATTGATGTGGGTTATTTGTTGTGAAACAAATGATAGCTGTTGTGAAGTAAAAATATTTTGAATAAACAAAAAAGCCGCTATAGTAATTAGCGGCTTTTTTATTGCTATTTTTTTGGGTCACATTTTCACAATGATGATTTCAGAGCGCCTATTCAGCTCGTGTTGTTCGCGTGAACATCGAATCCCATCGGAGCAGTTATTAATAAGCTGCTCTTCTCCATATCCAATGGCACTTTTTATACGATTCTCATCGATTCCTTGCGCAATCAGATAATCCCTGGTAGCGCGTGCTCTTTTATTGGATAAGTATTTATTGTAAGCTGCTTTTCCTCTCGAATCCGTATGCGATTCAATTTTAATCACCATGTCGGGATACTCTGTCATTACTGTGACCACCTTGTCAAGTTCTAAAGAAGCATCCTGACGGATATTCCATTTATCAAAATTAAAGTAAATAAGATCCGTTTTAAGTTTTCGTATACCGTCTTCTATTGCTATAAGTTCTTTGAGTTTTTTAAGACTTACACTAGTGTTTACAAGTTCGTTATCCCTCGTTGTCACCTCTATTTGTTCGTCAAAATAGTCCCCTTTGGTTGTTTTTATGGTATATTTTGTAGTGCTTTCAAGATCTTCAAAAATAAAACTTCCATCATCGTCTGTTACCATTTCTTTCAGCTTAACGTTGTTTTCGTCTAATAAAGTAACTAAAGCTTTTGGCATAATATCTCCCGTAACTAATTCTACAACAACACCAGCGATTGCATTTTTGTTCGCTTCAACTTCTTCCACCATCAAACGCTTAAAAGAATAGATATCATCATCTCCTTTTCCTCCTCTTCTGTTGGAAGCAAAATAACCAAGCGCATTCTCTTTGTTGACAATGTATGAGAAGTCATCTTTTCTACTATTGACGGGTTGTCCCATATTTACAACTTCTCCAAAGCCTTCCTCGGAATAAGCGACTTTATAAACGTCTAGCCCGCCTACCCCTACATATCCATCGGAAGAAAAATAAAGCGCATCTTCTGTAACAAATGGAAACATCTCCCTGCGATCCGTATTCACATCTGGACCAAGGTTTCTTGGTTCAGAAAATGCTCCATCCTCTAATATATCAACAACGAAAATATCGGTTTTACCCATAGTTCCAGGCATGTCTGAAACAAAATACAATTGCTTTCCATTAGGACTTAAGGTAGGGTGACCGGTTGAATATTCATCGCTGTTAAAAGGAAGTTCAACAGCTTCACTCCACTCACCGTTTTTCTTGGTTGATTTATAAATTTTAAGATTGTTAATGCCGTTGGCATCGCGTTTTAGCTTTTTCCCATAGTTATTTCTTGTAAAATACATTGTAGTATTATCTGGAGAAAAACTAACAGAAGCTTCGTGGTATTTTGTGTTTATTTTTTTCGAAAATTTAGCCGCGTCTCTCAAATCCTGTGATTCCTCGTTAATTTTTGCCACATACAAATCTAAATAAGGTTGATTGTTCCATTTGTACCGACGGGTATTAAAAAAAGAGGAATCTTGAGCAGAAGCGTAAACGATTTTGTCATTTGATAAAAAAGCCGGAGAAAATTCCGAATATTTGGAATTAATCGCTAAATTTTTAATTTCAAACTCTTTGCGTTGACTTAGTATAGCATCTAAAGAAGCTCTATCCCTAGTCCTTCGAGATGAATTCTCTGTGGTTTTCTGCTTGTCGTACAATCGCATTAGGCGCTTTGCACGTTTGTATTTTCCTGTTCCTTTTAAAGAATGTGCATATTTGAAAAGATAGTCTGTAGAAAGTTGTTCATTTTGCTTTTCATACAAGCGATGATAAATTTCATAGGCTTTTTCCATGTTGGTATTAAAGTAGTAGGCATCACCTGCCTTCTGTAAAACTTCAATGGATGGATTGGGTTCTCTTTCCAAAATTTCTTCGTAAAGTTTAGAAGCTTCTGCATACCAAAGCTTAGCGAAGTAACCATCTGCCTTTTTAATCAACTTTTTAATTAGTGGATTCTGTTTTTCTTTAGCCTCCTTTATGTCAATGTCAAACTGATAGGTTGAAGTTGTAATCGGCGAGGAAACCGGACTTTCTATTTTTTTCTCTGGATTTTCAATCTCCGCTATCCATACCGTCTTCGTATAAGAACCATTTAATTTAGAAATAGATGCATTAAGGGCATCTTGCCAATTCTTGTGATGTTCCAGATATAGATAGTTCATCTTTTTCTCTGGCTCTGAAAAATAACCTGCATTAAACCCCTTTTTAAGCAATTGCTTAAGACCCTTTTGGGCGTTTGCTGTTTTCGAGAAAACACCAGAAATCAAATAAAAACCAGACTCCGTTTTAATCGGAAGCATCATTTTTCTTGTTGTAATTTTATTTGCTTTTGCAGCTTCATAAAAATCATCTTTTGATGCGCTAACGGTATTGGTCTCCATAATTGATGCAACCCTATTTTGTTTTTTATTCGTGTTATGCGCCACTTCCGCAATCCAAATTTTTTCTGTATAAGTACCGTTTAATTTAGAATTGCATGCTGCAACTGCATCTTGCCATTTGGGGTAATAATTGAGGTATAAATAATTTAAATCTTTTTTATCTTCATTGAAATATCCTGCGTTAAACCCCTTTTTCTGAAACTTTGACATCCCTTTTCTAGCATTTTCTATCTGTGAGAAAACCCCGGAAACTATATAATAACCTGCCTTGGTATGATTAGGAAGGATGATTTTCCGTGTAGTAATGTTATTGGCTTTAGCAACAGCATGAAAGTTGTTTTCTGAGATATTGGATGCAGACGATAGGGTTTCGTAGATATTTGGTCGAGTATCCACATCACCAGCTTTTGCATGCGCAAAAAAACATAGACTAAGAAGTAGTACTAAATTCGGAAAATGTTTCAAAACAAACTTCATGTGCTTCTTAAGGTAGCTGTACGAATACATTTAGTGTTAGATCGGTTAGGGTTATTAACAAAATCAAATATATATGATACAGAAGAAGACAATTAATATTTGTTGTGAAAGCAGCTGTTTATGTTTGTTAAAGTGCTTATTTGTGTTTTTAAGTCCTAATAAATAAGGGGGTTAGAGGGAAATAAAAAAACATACCGAAAGGTATGTTTATAATATTGTGAAATAAAACGGGTAAATTACGTATCCTTTAAAATACGGATTACTAGTCGTTTTTTTCTTCTAGTTTTTCATCTTCTTTAGAAGCGTCTTTGAATTCTTTAATGCCACTTCCTAGTCCGCGCATCAACTCTGGTATTTTTTTTCCTCCAAAAAGTAGGAGCACCACCAAAACAATAATGGCAATCTGCCAAGGTCCTATAGCTAAAAATATATGTGATATGGTCATAGTAAATGAATTTATTGATCAACAAAGGTACTAAAAAAGCTTGACAGCTATTTGTTAATATTAACGGAGTAGGAACTTTTTAATTGTTTAAGTTCAAATTCTATCCTAAAATATGTCCCTGAAGTTAGAAGAAGATCTTTTTTTTTAGAATTCTAAAAAAAAAGATCAGTAAGCTTATCTTTGTATACTATGGCTAAGAAGGTTAAGAAGAGAAAGGAAATAAAACGAAAGCTTTTACATAAGTATCGATTGGTAATACTTAATGAAAGTACTTTTGAAGAAAAAATTTCCTTTAAACTAAGCAGACTTAACGTTTTTGTGACCGGATCGCTGCTGATAACGGTTTTAATCGGGCTAACCATTTTATTAATAGCCTTTACACCATTGAGAGAATATATTCCTGGTTATTCTTCCACACGACTTAAGCGTCAGGCTACAGAATTGACGTATAAAACAGATTCTTTGGTTAAAGTCTTAGATTATACCAATAAGTATATAGATAATATCAGGATGGTGCTTCGCGGTGATGTGGCCAATAATGAAGTAAATCGAGATTCGTTATTTGAGCAGTTCAAAATTGATCCCTTAACGATAGACTTAACTCCTATTAAAGAAGATTCTTTATTGCGGAAAGAGGTTGCTTTGGAAGATAAATATAACCTTTTTGATAGGGACTTAAAAGATGTAGGGCTAGCATTGTTTGCTCCAGTAAGTGGAACTTTATCTCAAGTTTATGAACCTGAAAAAAAACATTATGCCATAGATATTGTAGCACCAAAAGACACTCCGGTTAAAGCTGTAGCCAATGGTACTGTTATTTTTTCTGAATGGACCACAGAAACGGGTTATGTTATTATTATAGAGCATCAAGAAGGACTTATCTCTGCCTATAAACACAATGGTTCTTTATCAAAAATGCAAGGTGATTTGGTTCAGGGAGGAGAAGTTATAGCAGCAGTAGGAAACACAGGGGAGCTTACAACAGGACCACACTTGCACTTTGAACTTTGGAACAATGGGAATCCATTAAATCCTCAGGATTATATTGATTTTAAATAAAACACTATGTCCCTGAAATCAATTGCCGCTAAATTATTTGCAAGACGCATTATGCGGAAAACACAACGTTGGGTTGGTAATCCAATAGAAACTCAGAAACAGGTATTTGAGGATTTGTTGAAGACTGCAAGAGAGACAAAGTTTGGAAAAGATCACGGGTTTGAAACAATTAATACGCATGCAGAATATGTGGCTCAAGTGCCCGTCAGAGACTATGAAGCGCTAAAGCATTATATAAATCTTATCGTAGCGGGAGAAGAGGATATCGTATGGCCAGGAAAACCACTATACTTTGCTAAGACTTCGGGAACCACGTCGGGAGCAAAATATATTCCAATAACCAAAGCATCTATAAAATTTCAGATTGAAGCTTCCAGAAATGCTATTCTAAGTTATATTCATGAAACAGGGAACGCGTCTTTTGTTGATGGTAAAATGATTTTTTTACAAGGAAGCCCTGAAATGACCGAGAAAAACGGAATTAAATTAGGGAGGTTATCTGGGATATCAGCGCATTATGTTCCTAATTATTTACAAAAAAACAGGCTGCCTAGTTGGGAAACAAATTGCATTGACGATTGGGAAACTAAGGTCGATACTATTGTTGAAGAAACGGTTAATGAGGATATGACCATTATAGCTGGCATTCCTTCTTGGGTTCAGATGTACTTCGAAAAATTACAATTAAAAACAAACAAAAAAATAGGAGATCTATTTAAAAACTTCCAATTGTTCATTTATGGTGGTGTTAATTATGCTCCCTACCGCGCTAAATTTGAAAATTTAATAGGAAGAAAAGTAGATAGCATTGAACTTTTCCCAGCTAGTGAAGGGTTTTTTGCATATCAAGATTCTCAAAAAGCAAAAGGGATGCTTTTGCTTTTAAATTCTGGGATCTTTTACGAATTTATAAAAGCAGAAGATTTTTTTGAGGAAAACCCCAAGCGTATTACAATTGCAGAAATTGAACTGGACGTAAATTACGTAATGATTATCTCAACAAATGCTGGTCTTTGGGCCTATAATCTTGGAGATACTGTTCAGTTTATTTCGAAAACCCCCTATCGCGTAATTGTATCAGGAAGAATAAAACATTTTATTTCTGCTTTTGGAGAGCATGTAATTGGAAAGGAAGTTGAGGTCGCAATGCAAGAAGCTATTGCGGCAACAGGAGCTAGGGTCAATGAGTTTACAGTCGCTCCGGAAATCAATCCAAAACACAAAGAATTACCATATCATGAATGGCTTGTTGAATTTGAAAAAGAACCGCCAGATTTAGAGGAATTTGCAACGATATTGGATTTGGCAATGCAGCGTCAGAACAGCTATTATTTAGATCTTATTGAAGGAAATATTTTGCAAGGCTTAAGGATAACTCCAATAGCAGAAGAAGGATTTAAATCTTATATGAAATCCATAGGAAAGTTGGGAGGTCAGAATAAGATTCAACGTCTTTCGAACGATCGAAAACTTGCAGAGCAACTGCTGCAATTTAGGAAGTAAAGAGATAGCTTATTGCTAAAAGCAATACCACCAGCTATTTGAATGAATGTTATGAGAGCACTCCTAAAAACTGCCATTAACCCTGGGTTGGAGATAATGGAAATTTACGTGCAGGATTTTCATGTAGAAACAAAGGCTGATAATTCTTTGTTAACAGCAGTAGATCAGGCCGCCAATACTATCATTAATACTTATTTAAAAAAACAGATATCCCCATTATAAGTAAAAAATAAAGAAGTTTTATATGAAATCAAGAGACGCCTAGATCTTTAAAAAAACAAAATGAAACGCTTTTCAAGATAGTTTTAAACCATGTATATGTTAAACAAAAATATTAAGTGTAATTTTACATGAATTTATCGAAATGGTGAAAATAAAAGATACGACTAGGGCTCAAGAATCTACGAATGCAATTGAACGCTTGTATGTTACCATGCGGCATCTTTTCAATAGAGGATTTTATAAGCCTTCAGGAGTTTCAGGGGAAGCACTTAGAAATGCATTACTTGTATTAAGACCAGAGATTTATGGATCTATAGCGGAGGAAAAAACAGAGCTAAGTGGACTTATTTATGTGTTGGATCGCCTTCCTGAAGGTATTGAAGAATGTCGTTATGTAAACCTAACATCAGACGAAGGTTATTCTCAGCTTCATTTAGAGCCAATTGTTCCACCAAAAAGAAGAAGGAATTGCTATCGTATTGACCAGGAGCAGATGAATATTGAAATCACCAGAGGACGATCTGACATCTATGATATACTTACCCATCTAACTTTTCTATACATTGAATCAGATAAAATCCGAAAAAGAGTTTTTATTGAGGAAACACAGCACACCGTTCGGGATTGGGAAAAATTAGAACAGGCGGTAAAAAAAGAAAAGCTTACCAGGGCAGAAAAAGAAGTTGCCCTAATTCATGTAGCCAATATTTTAGGAAGACCTTTTGAAGAAACCATAGGGATTTATGAAAAGTTTGCCACCAAAAAAAATCCAGAGAAATTCTTAAAAGTAATTTACTGGATGGGAAAATTAGCTATTGAAGAAGAAACCACTGGTATTAAAAGAGAAGTTACCTTTAGTCAATTACTTCGAGAGCGCCTAGGGCACCATATCCATGGAGAGATTTGGGCAAATCTTATTAAAGAGGTTTTGGTGAAAAACCAATTACTAGAAAGGCCCATTCATATTATAAGTGCTAATATGCATAGTGTCATGAACTCTCTTTATGCGCAAAAAGCTTTGGTAAAAGAGTTTCCGAACACTGAATTATTAGATATTTACGAAGCGCTAAGTTCTTCGGACAATAAAACCCTTCGTAAAAAAGTATTGGATATTGCACATAAAAATGGCATGATTAGTATTCCTGATGTTTCAGGAACCAATATTGATGTGCAATTATTTGATATGGCAAAGTTGGGCAAAGATGCATGTTGCTATGAGCAGCCCTCTGATGTCTCAGATAAAGACAAACCTGTTATTTTTGTAATGGACTATGCATTCGGAGAGCAAGCCTATGAAACGATAGATGAGCTATTGCGTCCATATGAGGATAAAAATGGAAAGAAAACTTTTTTAAATGTTGCATCCATATCTATTATGGGGAAAGCTGGAATTTTAAATGGTGGTAAAGGAGACTTAATGATTCCTTCTGCACACATTTTTGAAGGAACCGCAGATAATTACCCTTTTAAGAATTCCTTATGTGCGGCAGATTTTGAAGGCTACGGCCTTAAAGTTGTAGAAGGTGCTATGGTAAGTGTTTTGGGAACATCGCTGCAAAACAAGGATATTCTCAAGTTTTTTTACAACTCAACCTGGAATGTTATTGGTCTTGAAATGGAGGGGGTACACTATCAGAAAGCAATCCAATCTGCATCCAAAATTCGAAAAAGTATCCGAGAAGATGTAGAAGTGAGATATGCCTATTATGCCTCAGATAATCCATTAGAAACAGGAAGCACTTTAGCATCTGGAGGGTTAGGCACTACGGGGGTTAAACCAACCTACTTAATAACAGATAAAATTTTAAAACAAATATTTAATTCATAATTTATGAGTAATCAGCAAATACCACAGCGATCAGGTTCTGATGAGATAGACCTTGGACAGTTATTTCTTCTTATTGGTAGAGGATTCTCTAAATTCTTTGATTTCATTAAAACAATTTTCAAAGGATTATTTGATATACTAATTTTAGTGCTACTATTTATTCAAAAGCACTTTATCAAATTTGTCATTTCTGGAATTATAGGTTTGACAGTTGGCTTTTTTCTGGACACTTATCTTCCAGAAAAATATGTTTCTAAAATGGTTGTGGAACCCAATTTTAATAGTGTTCAACAATTATATAATAATATTGATTTTTATAATGATTTGGCAAGAGCTCAAGATTCAATTACACTGGGAAGCGTTTTGAGTATTTCTGTATCCGATGCGGCAACCATTAAAAAGATTTTTGTTGATTCCTATTCTGATGAGAACCAAAAAATAAAACTTTTTGATACTTTTATTAGGGAGTTGGATACAAGTACAGTTAAAGTAATTGAGTATAAAAGTTATCTTGAAAATTTTAATTCCTTAGATGCTCGATTTCATCAAATATCGGTAATTAGCACAAACAGCTATGTGGCCAAACGAATGCAACCAACTATAATTCAATCAATATCTGCAAATAATTATTTTAAATTACAAAAAAGCATAAATGATGAAAACATTCAACTCCAGGATAGTATATATAAGCAACAACTTTCAGAAATAGACTCCTTGCAAAAACTTTACAAAGAGGTATTAATAAAAGAAGCAGATAAGCCCCTTCAGGGAACCAATATAAGTCTGGCGGATAAGGGTTCAACTCATAATAAGGAATTAGAATTGGTAAAGGAACGAGACGTGTTGAAGGAAAGATTAGTCAAACTTAATGATGAGAGAGCGAATAAGTCCGCGATATTAAATATTATTTCTGATTTTCCAGTAAGAGGGGTTAAAGAAAAAGGTCTTTTGAAAAGCTATAAATTTCTGTTGCCTTTGGCGATGTTAGGAATCGTTTTAGTGATATTATTTTTAATAGAAATAAATAAGTTTTTAAAAAACTATTCTGTTAAACCAACAAGCGAAAGCATAAATTGACATTGTTAATATGAACAACCCTAAACCTTATAGAAAGCAAACCTAACTAAAGTTGCCAGAAGACGTAACAGTTCGCGAGGATTAAAGTAAATTATAATGAAGGGAATCATTTTGGCAGGAGAATCTGGGAGTCATTTATATCCCCTTACATTATCTGTAAGTAAGCAATTAATGCCTATTTATGATAAGCCGATGATATATTACCCATTATCTACGTTAATGTATGCAGGTGTACAAGAAACCCTCATTATTTCAACAACTAAGGATCTCCCATTATTTAAAGAACTACTTGGCGACGGAAAAAAATACGGATGTCACTTTTCATATGAAAGTCAGGATAGCCCAAAGGGATTAGCTGAGGCTTTTATAATAGGAGAAAAATTTATCGGGAAAGATAAGGTAGCTTTGATTTTAGGGGATAATATATTTTGTGGAACTGGTCTTACCAGGTTATTGCAAGCAAAGAATGATCCAATTGGAGGTTTTATACTTGCATATAGAGTGCATGATCCTGAGCGCTATGGCGTAATAGAATTTGACAATAAAGGAAATGTAATTAGTATAGAAGAAAAACCGAAAAAACCAAAATCTAATTTTGCAGTACCTGGAATTTATTTTTATGATAATGATGTTATTGAGATTGTAAAAAACATGAAGCCTAGTAAACGAGGAGAACTTGAGATAACAGATGTTAATAAAGCTTATTTAGATCAAGGAAAATTGAAAGCAACTGTTTTAGATAGTGGTATAGCTTGGTTAGACACAGGAACATTTCAATCCTTAATGCAAGCTTCTAAATACGTCGAAGTAATTGAAGAGCGACAAGGACTAAAAATAGGATCGATAGAAGAAGCAGCCTATAACATGGGATATATCACTAAGGAGCAATTGCATATTTTAGCAGAACCACTTTTGCCCAGTGGTTATGGCAAATATCTTTGGGAGCTCAAGTGAAATTCTAACAATAGTTAATTTCGATGAAGATTACTAAGACATGTCATTTCACCTATAAATATAGTGATGACTTAGTATGTTTTGTAGGGATAATAATTATCGTAGTTTTGTTAAAGTATAGGGAAGTTGGAGAAAAATAAATTAATTTATTTAAGGAAACATTCAATATCCCTTTTTGAAAATAATAAAAAGAATAGTAAAGCCGATTTGAATAGCAATGAACTTAAACTTTTTTAAAACAATTATAGTTTGCTTGGTTGTAATTTCAGCACATAATTCTTGTAATAGAGTAGAAACAGAGAATCTTGGGCATGAACAGGTGGAATCCATTTTCCCCTACTCGGATAGTTCAAATAATGGTGGATGGCAGTTGATCAGCACTTTGACCGATGAGTTCGATGAACCTGTATTAAATTTAAGTAAATGGACTAACTTATATCCTGGATGGGAAGGGAGGTTTCCTTCATGGTTTGTTAAAGAGAATGTTTTTATTTCTAATGGGGAGTTACTGATAACTATGAAAAAGGAAAGTTTGCCGGAAATGGGAGATAATTTTGAGTATTCAACAGGGGTATTAAGAAGTTTAGAATCTTTTAGTTATGGTTATTGTGAAATTAGAGCCCAAAGTATGAGTTCTTCAGGGAGTAGCGCTTTTTTTCTAAACAATATCCAAGCAGATTGGTGGACGGAAATAGATGTATTTGAGATAGGAGGAAATGCTGATGGCTTTGAAAATCTTATCAACACTAATATTCACGAATTTTACAACCCAACGAATGTTATTAGTCCTTATATAATTGACGAAAAAACTCATTTTTTCCATTCGGAAAGTTTCTCAAGAGATTGGAGATCTGATTCCAGTTATCATGTTTATGGCATTGAATGGGACAGTGATAGTATTAAATGGTATTTAGATGGAGAATTATTACGTCAGGAGTCAAATATAAGATGGCATCAGGATTTGTTTATAAACATTGATAGTGAAGTTATTGTGGATTGGTTTGGATTACCGAATGAAAATGATCTGCCCTCGATTTTTTATATTGACTATGTTAGAACTTGGCAAAAACCCTAAAATTCCTTTAAAAAGAAAGCTTTCTTAACTTATAATTTATATGTGCGGAATTACAGGTATACTTACAAAAAATAAATTAACAGACATTCACAAGAGAATTCAATCTATGAATTCGTCGATTGTTCATCGAGGCCCTGATGCTGAAGGGAGTTATGTTCATGAGAATTTGGCTTTAGGACATAGACGTTTGAGTATAATTGATACAAGAGAAGTTTCGAACCAACCTATGCATACCAATAATGAAGAGTGGTATATTGTATTTAATGGTGAGATTTACAACTTTAAAGAGATAAAGGAGAAATTGAATTACTCCTTTGTAACAAGTTCAGATACTGAAGTTATTATTGCCGCCGTGCAGGAAAAGGGTGTAGATTGGTTTATTGAACAATCAAATGGAATGTTTTCCATAGCGTTGTACAATTCCCAATCGAAAGATTTATTTTTAATTAGAGATAGACTTGGTATCAAACCACTTTATTATTATAACGATGGATTAAATCTTGTTTTTTCTTCTGAAATCAAGGCGATTTTGGCAAGCGGACTTGTTAAAGCAGAATTTAATGATCTAGCTGTTGATGAATATTTGGCCAATAGATATATAAGAGCTCCATATACTTTTTTTAAGAACATTTATCAAGTAAACCCTGGCACTTATTTAAAAGTAAATTTAGAACTATCAATCGATGAGGTAGAATATTGGGATATTCCAAAGGAATTCAACTGTTCAAAGAATTTTGATGAAGAAAAGATTCTTGAACAATTTGATCACCAAATTAATAAGGCGATAAAATATAGATTAATTGCTGATGTGCCCTTAGGGACTTATCTAAGCGGGGGGGTTGATTCTAGTTTAATTACGGCGATAACATCCCTGAACTCAAACGATAAAATAAATACATATACCATTGGTTTTACCGAAATGAACGAGTTTTCTTACGCTAAACTGGTTTCAGACCAATATCAAACAAGCCATAATGAGATTCTGATGAAAAAGGAAGATTATATGGAGAACTGGGAACGCCTTATTAGGTATAAAGATGCACCACTTGGAGTACCCAATGAAATTCCATTAGCTGTAATGTCTTCAAAGTTAAAGGAAAAAATAACGGTGGTACTTTCCGGTGAAGGAGCTGACGAATTACTTGGAGGATATGGAAGAATATTTCAATTGCCATTTGATTATAGCAACTCTTCAAAAGGAAAAAGTTTTTATGAAAATTTGGTTGAAAAATATGAGTACGTTCCTCGTTCAATGAGGGATCAATTAATATCAACATCAATAGACTATAGAAAGATATTTGATAAAAGGATAATTGAAGAGTTTAAGGAAAGAGATAATAGAGAGAATGTGTTTAATTATTTTCACAAATATCATGTCAAAGGTTTATTACAGCGTGTTGATATCACCACAATGCAGACTTCCGTTGAAGCAAGAGTTCCATTTTTAGATCATAAATTATTAGAATTTGCATATAAAGAGATACCATATTTGTTAAAACTAAAATGGAAAGATGAAGAAGCTAAATTAAAGGCTCATCATCTAAATGCAGAGGATTATAGCGAAGAATTAGATATTCCTAAATATCTTCTTAGAAAACTTTCTTACAAATATTTACCTAAAGAGGTTATAGAACGAAAAAAAGTAGGATTCCCAGTTCCTTTAACGGAATGGTTTGACAACCTTGAAAGTCAGGCAAAAAAGCTTCTTTCGAAGGCTTCTTGGCTTAAAGAAGGGGCTGTTGAAGAACTTATTTTAAAGAGTAAAAAAGAGACGAGAGCGGGACAAATTTTATGGATGTTTATTAATATAGAACTGTTCAGGAAAAACTATTTTGAAAAAGATTGGAGATGGTAAAATACTAATACTAGCTTTTCAAACCAAAAAACCCTTAATAGTAATTGATTTATGAAATAAACCTCTTCAAGAAGAACAAATAGGTTTAGTAGATTCTTGTGAAGAAGCTCTTTTACCTTACCCAATATGACGTAAACAAATATTAATATAAAATTTTATTAAATAAATGTACAAGCGAGGAGATGAAAAATTAATAATAGGATATACTTCAGGAGTATACGACCTATTCCATATAGGTCATTTGAATTTATTAAAGAATGCAAAAGGATTATGTGATAAATTAATAGTTGGTGTTACTAGTGATGAACTGGTATCTTACAAGAATAAGAAGGCAGTAATTCCTCATAATGAGAGAATGGAAATTGTTCGAAACATTAAGCATGTTGATGCAGTAGTTCCTCAAAACGATATGGATAAATTTAAGATGTGGGAAAGACTTAAGTTTGATGTTATGTTTGTTGGAGATGACTGGTTTGATACTGAAAAGTGGACTGAACTTGATAAGAGATTCAAGGAAGTTGGTGTTAAAATAATTTATTTTCCTTACACGAAAGGAGTATCGTCTACTTTAATTAATGAAGCTCTAAAGGGACTAAGAAACAAATAGTTATATAATATTATATAAATGACTTTCCTTTTGGTGTTAAGGACAATTGGATATGTAAAGGACAAACGTGGATAAAAAATATCTCTTTTTAAGCACCTCACTTTTTTTTAAATTAATCATTAACATCTTTGTTGTTTTTTACATTGCCAAAAAGGTAAGTATAAATGATTTTGGTGGGTTTTCATTAGCGTTTATTATTTCAACATTAACTATACTTGTTCTTGATTATGGCTTTAATTTGAAAAGTTTAACTCTAACCAGTAAAAGCAGAGAGCAAGTAGATGAGGAGCTCTCTGTGATGATTTATGCAAAATTAATTATTGTATTGTTCGTTGTATGTTTTTTTTGTTTTTTCTTTTTTTTAAGCCCCTACAATTTAATTACCAATAAAGTTATATTTATACTTGTTCTTTCAGCGATACCAAGCTCGTATGGCAACTTTTTTTTAAATAACTTTAAAATTGTTAATAGGTTTGATAAAGAAGCACTGGGCTATTTGATTCAGTTTTCAATTCTGGTCGTTTTCTTATTTATTAATGAGCATTATGGGAGCAATTCTATATTAATTTTTTCAATAGGTTTGCTGCTTGCTAGAATAGGGTATTTTTTATATGGCTTTTTCTCATTTAAAAGAAGTTTTGGTAGAAATACTTCGTGGGACTTAAAAAAGTCAATTAAATTGATTAAAAGCACAGCTCCTTATGGAATTCATTTAATTCTTGGCGCCTCTATTATTTATATAGACACATTTATTTTATCGGTATTAACTAACTTAGAAAGTGTTGGATTTTATCAAGCAGGAATGAGGATAATAATGGCTTCTATGTTGATAGTTGTAATTATTAATGACGCTTTTATTCCAGAAATTTCAAAACTAGTAAATCAAAAACTAATAATTATAAAGAAATTATCCAGTTTGTTTGAGTTTATATTATTGTTCTCTATTTTAATGGCTATAACACTTTATTTTTATAAAGGGACAATTATAAAGATCTTATTTTCCGAAGAGTATCTAGTATTGGAATCTTCTATACTATTTATTATTTTAATTACTTTCTTAAGATATATCGGCGTTGTTCCGGGAATTATTCTTACTAGTCAGGGAAAACAGAGTATAAGAGCTAAGGCGGTAGTACTGTCTATTCTCGTCAGTATAATATGTAATTTCGTCTTAATTCCCTTTTATGGCATCACCGGAGCTTTTACGGCAAGTTTAATTGCTCATGTGGTGTTAAATTTGATCTATATTTATTATGCGCTTGGAACAATATTTTTTATGCGAAATATAAAATATTCAATGCTTCTAGTACTTTGTGGAGTTTGTTTAGTAGTTCAAATGACCTTATTAAATGACACCTTGATTTTTTTAATAATAACAGGAATAATAAATTTAATTATATTATTGGTTTATTATTTCAAGCGAATGTCTAAAGAATCTTTAATTTAACACCTAGCCATGAGATACCCATATGAAATTGTTCAAAAAAGCTTTCATAATAGAGAAGCGTGGGTTAATGTATTACTCTTTAAACATATTACTATTCCTTTGGTATACTTAATGGTTAATTATACCAAGATTACACCAAATATAATTAGTATCTTATCATTGTTTTTTGGGTTCGGTTCGGCATATGCTTATTTTGATGGACATGTTGTTATAGGGGGTGTTCTGTATTTTATATCCTATATTTTTGATGCTACAGACGGTAAAGTCGCAAGAATTAAAAAAAATGGAAATGTCTATGGAGGATGGTTTGATATAGCAATTGACAGGGTTAATTTAACTTTAATATCAACCGCAATCTCATATAATTATTTTTTACAACATGATTCTACATTTCTTGTTTTTTTAAATTGTATTTTCTTAGGAATTTCTTTTATTGGATCTGAAAGCAGATATAACATCAATATATACATGTTAAAAAATAATATAAAAGACTCAGTTACGCCGCCAGTTTCCTCATATGGCAGATGGTGCGAACGTATGGGTTTGATAAAGGAACCAATTTCTTTACCCGAACTTTTTTTATTTTACTTAATTATTTCTCCACAATTTGGAATAGAAAAAATAACATTACTGATAGCCATATTTATGCTAGGAATAAGACTTATAAAACAACAACTTTTTTGGATTAATGTCACTAAAGATTAACAGATTAACTCAATTATTTATACTGTTATGTTTCCTTTCAATGACAGTACCGTATGTACTTGACCTAGGGGGCAACAATACATTTATAAAGGATTTTTATGCGAAAAGAATAATGACGCTATTCGCATTACCATTTTTAACGTTAATTCTTTTTTACTCTTTTAAAAAAAAAATCACTGTTAATAAAAATATAGTACTGTACAGTTGTTTATATATCATAATTTTACTGAGTTCGGTATTAAAAGGGAATAGTATTATTTTAATCTTGACGGATGCTTTTATTGGAGCTCTTCCAATAATTTTTTATTTCGTAGTGTTTAAAACCAATTTCAACTTAGCTGAATTTGAAACCAGTTTCAACTCCTTCCTAATACTTGCTGGGCTACTTGTTTTAATGGGCGTTAAGTTACAATTTTCATACTTTAGCCTACTTAGTGCAGCATATTTAATGTTTTTAGTTAAATGGAATAAACCTCAAGTTTTAATCCTTTTAACATTGCCTCTACTTCTGGTTCAATCATTGATAGGTAAAAGTGCACTTATAATGTTAGGTTTTTTAATATCATATTTCTTTTTTTTCAATAAAGAATTAGTTTCAAGACAGAAAAAAACATACTTAATTTTAATACCCTCATCTTTGCTTTTAATTCTTACTATTACCTTCTGGAGTAAAATTGAGAACACAGGGTCATACAGAAATGCAAAATACTTCATTAGAAACACTGATCTCAAAAATTTAAGTTTTAAAGACAATTCAACTGGCCACCGCTTATTTGAAGCCGAAGAAGTTTTAAAAATCTTTAGCGATACAGATATTATAACTAAGTTGATTGGAAATGGTTTTGGAGCTACAATAGACCTTTCGGAAACACAAGACGGAACTATTGCTAGGGCCAATGAAGACATTACCAAGGTTAGACATATTCATATGGGAATTTTTGCCGTAATACACAGATATGGTATTTTAGGTCTTTCACTATATATATTGTTTATTGGAAAGATGATATTTGCATGTCGAAGGATATTAAAAATTGGTGACAACAAAACTTTTGTTTTAAGTGCATTATACGTTCTTATTATACTTTTTGATTCTATGATATCAATGAATCATATGATGTCCAATTTTTTATTTTGGTTGTTAACGTTTGCAGTTTTAAAAAAGAATGATGAAATACAAAAGTATAATAGAGAACTTAATCATAAAATGACATATTAAAATATACTATTGTTGAAAGATAAAGCTTTGAATATTTGTTTGTTATTATTTGGATTATTTCCTCTAATTCCAGGGAAACTTAAGGGCCTGCCAGTAATAATATTGATCATCACTTCTTTTTTGTTTTTTTTAAAAAAAAAGAAAAAAAGATTTGATGTTATTGGCTTTTGCATTTTTTCATCTTTGTATATTATTAGTTTTTTAAGTATCTTTTATACCTCAAGCTATTATTTTCCTTGGGATAAGATTGAAACAACACTTTCTTTGTTTATAATACCATTATCTTTCTTTTTAATTGGCGAAATAGATTTTATTAAAATTGATAGAGCTATTTTTCATAGAACTTTCATTTATAGCACAGGTATATTGACATTATTATGTTTAATATATTACGCCCAAAACAATCTTTTTGACAACTTTCCTTTTAAGGTGAATTCATTTAGAGCATTAATCACAAAAATACCATTTGTAAACGATCACCCTATATATGTTAGCCTGTTTTTAGGTATTGCTCTTTTGTTGTGCATTGATTTCTATAAAGGTTCCTCAAGAACTGAAAAAAGATTTATTTTTTTTGCTGGAATTTTGAATTTAGTTCATATGTTCTTGCTTTCTAGCAAGGGAGTTATAATAGGGTTTACTTTAGCAATAATAGTTTATGTACTAGTAGCAAATAAAAGTTTTATGGCAAGAATACTGGTGTCATTTACAATTGTTTTATTTGTAATAGGTAGCATCTTGTTGTTTCCGAATTTGGAAAGAAGATTTAGAGAGTTTGTTAAGAAAACAACCTATACAGAATTGCGAATGCAAAATTCTTCCAGTATTAGGTTGGCTATTTTTAAATGTACTATCGAAAAAATAAAAGAAAAACCACTATTTGGTTATGGATGGGGTAAAGGAAACATAATTCTTAAAGAGTGTTATAAAACAAGATCGGAACAATTACTATCATTGGGAAGTAATTCACATAATCAATTTCTAGGGTATTATTTGGATGGAGGAATATTTGCTTTTGGAGTATTAGTTTTTTTCTTAATTTATTTATTTAAACACGCTATAGCTAATAAGGATAATATGTTTCTGGCGATATTAGTATTATTTGTTTTTATTTTGAACATTGAAAATATTTTAGTTAGACAATCAGGAGTTATTCTGTTTATCTTTATAATGTTGTTTTATAGATTTACGAAGAAAAACGCTAAAGATAATTTGATAAATCAATAGCAAATTGATTAAAAAAAAAGAAATAACATTAATTGGAGTTAATTTTTATCCTGAGGACACAGCAATTGGGTTATACTCTACACAAATGGCTGATTATTTTGAGAAACAAGGACATGGTATAAATATAATAACAGGGTTTCCATATTATCCACAGTGGAGTATAAGAGAGGAGTACTGTTCAAAACCAAAATATCTGAAAGAAAAGAAAGGGAATATCAATATTCTTCGATATAAGCAATACGTTCCAATAAAACCGACATTCTTTAAAAGAGTTATTCATTTATTGGATTTTACCTTTGGGTCCTTTTTTAACATTAGAAAAATTAAGCAAACAGATATTATCATTGTAGTTGTACCTTTCACTTCCGCTATACTTTTAGGTTGGTTGCTTAAAAGAAGAACCAAAGCAAAACTTTGGGTACATATACAAGATTTTGAATTTGATGCTGCTTTACAGACTGATGGCTCTAATACCGTAATTAAAGGAGTAAAAAAAACAGTATTTAACCTTCTGTTTGCTATCGAAGAATATTTATTTTCAAAGGCAGATGTTGCTAGTACTATTAGTTATACAATGCTGGAAAAGTTAAAAACAAAATCCAAGGGAAAGATAGAATACTTTCCTAATTGGGTTGATGTTAATAAAATTAACCCAAAGAATCACAGCATTCACCCTTATTTAACTTCTTCAAAATATAAAATTCTATACTCTGGGAATATAGGAGAAAAACAAGATTGGAACCTTTTTATGAATATGTTGGATTCTTTCACAAATGAAGAAATTGAGATTGTTGTTGTTGGAGATGGAGCAAAAAAAGAATGGCTAGTAAATAGAATCAAAAAATACACTTTTGTGAAGTATTTCCCCCCAGTCCCCTTTGATGAATTATCTGATTTACTTTGTAGTGCTGATTTACATATTTTGTTTCAAAAGCAAAGTGTTGTCGATACAGTTATGCCTTCAAAATTATTGGGTATGATGGCAAGCTCTAAACCATCTCTAGTAACTGGAAATATAAATTCAGAAGTGCGAAAAGTTTTAACTGAGAGTAATGGTGGAATTTATAAATACGACATAAGTGCAGAATCTATAGTTTTTGAAATAAAAAAGTTGTTTAAGGATAGAAACGCAAAATCGGGAATTGGATGTAATGCAAGAAAATATGTAGTTGAGAAATATGCGAAAGACAATATTCTTTCTAAAATAGAAAAGAAAATAGGTTTATGAATTAATTGTTTGATTCTTAATTAGGACCAATAAGGGGTTTATTACAAAAACTCATAGACAGTTGATTTCTTGCCTTTGTATTTTTAATAATATCGCATACTTCTTTATAATTATATAGTTTTCAGAAGAATTTTATAATCTATGTTTTCAGGAAATAGAAGATACAGTTATATGAAGCTTTCTAATTAGTTTTGTGAGTAGACATTTAAATGAAAAATTCAACTTTTATTTGCGTTAGCTTTTATTATGTTATATAACTTAACAATATCCATAGTATTATATAAAACAGATAATACTGAAATACAAAAAATTCTTGGAATACTCTCAGGGATTAAATTATCTCATAGGATATATATTATTGACAATTCTCCTACAAACAACTTAAAATATCTTTTTAAGAACAATGCAAATGTAGACTACAGTTTTAATAATAAAAATATTGGGTTTGGATCGGCACACAATATTGCTTTTTCAAAAATTAAGGAAGTTTCAGAATTTCATTTAGTTCTAAATAGTGATGTTGATTTTAACCCAAATATTCTCGATGAGATTTATAATTATATGAAAAATAATGATAATGTGGGACTATTAGGACCAAAGGTTTTAAATCGAGATAACTCCATTCAATATACCGCAAAATTATTACCACATCCATTAAATTTAATTGTAAGACGTTTTGTCCCCATCAAGAAGATTAAGCAAAGATTAGATTACATATATGAGTTGAAGTTTTCAGAACACGCAGATATAATGGAAGTGCCTTATTTAACAGGCTGTTTCATGCTTATCAATTCAAAAGTACTTCGGAAAATTAATGGATTTGATGAGCGCTTTTTCATGTACCCCGAAGATATTGATTTAACCCGAAGAATACATCAACATTTTAAAACCATATATTACCCTTATGTAAGCATTTATCATAATCACGAAAGAGGCTCTTATAAACACATTAAGTTATTATATTTTCACATTATATCGATGATAAAATATTTTAACAAATGGGGATGGATATTTGATGCTGAGAGGAATGAAATAAATAAAAAAACCCTATCTCAGTTTTCTTAACCATGTATAAAACGGCAATAATTTTTGGAGGGTCAGGGTATATAGGAACAAATATGATTCTTTTCTTTTTGAAAAAACAAATATTTGATAGATATATTGTTTGTGACATACAACCACCTGAGGAACATATGGGTAAAGACGAGGTCTCCTACATAGAAGTAGATATAAGAAACCCTATCAAATTCAAAATAGAGGCCGTTAATGTTGATAGTTCTTGGATTTTTAATTTTGCGGCAATCCATCGGGAGCCTGGACATCAAGAGCGAGAGTATTTTGATACAAATGTTCCAGGAGCCAGACATGTAGTTAACTTTGCGGAAGAAAACGATATTAAGAATATATTTTTCACAAGTAGTATTGCTCCTTATGGGCAATCCAACAAAGAAAGGACCGAATACTCTCAGATATATCCTGATACTCCTTATGGTGTTTCTAAGGCCTTGGCAGAGGAGATTCACAACTCATGGCTAAATGAGAAAAACGAGAGAAGGTTAATAATTGTGCGACCAGGAGTCATATTTGGAGGCAAAGACCCTGGAAACGTTTACGTTATGATTCGAGCTATTCGCAGAGGGACTTTTGTTTTACCCAATAGTGGAAAAATACAGAAGGCTCATGGCTATATAGAAGGTTTATTGGAGAGTATTTTATTTACGATGAACAAAACAACATCTTCCATTTTATATAATTATGCAGAAAATCCTAGTGTTTCTCTTAAAGAGATGATATCAATCACAAAAAAAGAATGTAATTACAAACGTCCTATTTTTAGATTATCTTTAAAATTACTTATTGGAGCTTCGTATTTTATTCGAATAATTTCAAAGCTAACAGGTAGAAAAACGAAAATCCATCCGATTCGAGTAAAAAAAGCTGGACTATCTACTAACATTATCCCTCAATATTTAATTGAAAATAAGTTTGAATTTAAGTATAACTATAGAGAGGCATTAAAACATTGGAGAGCGAACTTTCCAGATCAATTTTAGTTATGGAATCAATCTTTTGCCCTAACCCTCTTAACTAGTATAAATTTTAATGAACTATCTTTAGCCCCAAATTATTTCCGTACAATTCGATTTTAATTTATGTTTTTCAAACAAGGTAGATATTCAGGTTTCTTAACCCCCATTTCATATGCAATTGATTTGTTGGTTATAAACTTATTTGCATATTTCTTACCTATTAATTTTGAAAACCCTGCTCTTTTTCACAGCTACATTAGTCTTGTATGGATTCTAGTTTCAGTTAAAAATAGTTTTTATAAAATTTTTAGGTATACGAAAGTTGCAAATATTCTGAAATTACTTTTTAATCAATTCGTTCTTTTCTTTCTTATACTATTCGCGTATATAGGCTTTTTTAAACAGCCCATTATGAGTAGATTGGCATTAGCCGAGTATTTTGTTTTTGTTTTTATTGCCGTTTTTAGTATCAAATTCTTAAACTATATTTTTTTAATGCGCTATAGAGAGCGTGTCAAAGGAAATATTAGAAATGTGGCAGTTGTCGGAAAAAACAGTAAAACGAAACAACTTATAAATGTTTTTACCGAACAACGGCAATTCGGATATCATTTTGTTAAAGGGTTTAACCCTAACGACCAAGAGTTTAATTTAACGAATTGTTTTGAGTTTATTATTGAAAACAATATTGACGAAATTTATTGTTCTATCGCTGCATTAACCAACGAAGAATTAACAGATTTTATTGATTTCGCGGACAACAATTTGAAAACATTAAAGTTTATCCCTGATAATAAGAATATATTTTCCAAAAAATTAAAATTCGAATACTACGACTATATTCCTGTTCTTTCGTTACGGGATATTCCTTTGCATAATACCTTGAACTCATTAATTAAACGAACTTTCGATATTGTTTTTTCGTTAATTGTAATTGTAGGAATTTTATCATGGTTAACACCTCTTTTGGCAATAATAATTACGCTAGAATCAAAGGGTCCTGTCTTTTTTAGACAACGTAGAAATGGTATCGATAATAGAGAGTTTTATTGCTACAAATTTCGATCAATGACGCCGAACGATAATGCGGATAATCATCAGGCTAGTAAAAACGATATGCGCATTACCAGAATAGGTCGCTTTATTCGTAGAACAAGTGTTGATGAACTACCACAATTTTACAATGTTTTTTTTGGGACCATGTCTGTTGTGGGTCCCAGACCACATATGGTAAAGCATACAAATGAATATGCAAGCAAAGTAGATAAATATATGCTCCGCCATTTCGTAAAACCTGGAATTACCGGTTTAGCGCAAGTTAGAGGATACCGAGGAGAAATTGAAAATGATGTAGATATATTGAACCGCATTAAGTTTGATATTTTTTATATCGAAAATTGGTCTCTTTTCTTAGATTTAAAAATTATGGTTCAAACCGTTTTCAACGCGCTAGCGGGAGAAGACAAGGCATATTAATTGTTGCGATATAATTTTAGTAGGATATTTCCGTTATTTTAGCTTACAAGAGAAATTCATAGCAGATTCAAAATGCTAAGATCAATACTAAATACAAATTTACCAGATGAAAAGAGTACTAATTACCGGGGCAGCAGGCTTTTTAGGTTCGCATTTATGCGATCGTTTTATTAAAGAAGGATGCCATGTTATTGGCATGGATAACCTAATTACAGGTGATTTAAAAAATATAGAACATTTGTTTAAGCTTGAAAATTTTGAGTACTATCATCACGATGTTACGAAGTTTGTTCATGTTCCAGGAAAATTGGATTATATTTTGCATTTTGCGTCTCCAGCGAGCCCTATTGACTATTTGAAGATTCCTATCCAAACTTTGAAAGTAGGCGCCTTAGGAACACACAACCTTTTAGGTTTAGCAAAAGAAAAAGGTGCACGATTTATGATCGCGTCTACCTCCGAGATTTATGGAGACCCATTGGTACACCCGCAAACTGAAGAATATTATGGAAATGTAAATACTATTGGTCCTAGGGGAGTATATGACGAGGCTAAAAGATTCCAAGAGTCTATTACCATGGCTTATCATACATTTCACGGTTTAGACACTCGTATTGTCCGTATTTTCAACACTTATGGTCCAAGAATGCGTTTGAATGATGGAAGAGTTATACCGGCCTTCATGGGTCAAGCACTGCGAGGAGAGGATTTAACCGTTTTTGGCGATGGATCTCAAACCAGATCTTTTTGTTATGTAGATGATGAGGTAGAAGGAATCTATAGATTGCTAATGAGTGATTATACAGGACCTGTAAATATTGGAAACCCTCATGAAATTACAATTAAAGATTTCGCCGAGGAAATTATTAAGCTTACTGGAACCGATCAAAAGATCATCTATAAAGACTTACCAAAAGATGACCCAATGGTAAGACAACCGGATATTTCTAAAGCAAAATCCATCTTGGGGTGGGAGCCTAAAGTTAGCCGAGCTGATGGTATGAAACGCACCTATGATTACTTTAAAACCTTATCTCAGGAAGATTTAAAGAAAACGGAACACAGAGATTTTTCGAAACAGATTCGAAAATAACTTACTTCAAAATATTTGCTAAAATTTATTGTGCCAACATTTGCAATAGAATGCGGATTTATACAGCTTAAAATGTATTTTTGCGCAAACTTTGTTGTACTATGAATATCCTTATCTTAGGTTCAGGGGGTCGTGAACACACTCTAGCTTGGAAAATTAATCAAAGCCCGAAACTAACGAATTTATTTGTAGCTCCTGGAAATGCAGGGACTGCTGAAATAGCTACAAATGTTGACCTTAAAGTAAACGACTTTGATGGAATTAAAGCGCTAGTTATTTCGGAAACTATCGATCTGGTTATTGTAGGGCCTGAAGACCCTCTAGTTAATGGAGTTCATGATTTTTTCCTTCAAGACCCGCAGCTTGTAAAGGTAAAGGTAATAGGCCCCCAAAAGGCCGCTGCCACCTTAGAGGGAAGTAAGGAGTTTGCTAAGGAATTTATGTTCCGTCATCAAATCCCTACTGCTTCTTATGAGAGTTTTAAAGCTACAGATTTAGAAAAAGGATATTCTTTTTTAGAAGGGCTAAAACCCCCTTATGTTCTTAAGGCAGATGGTCTTGCCGCAGGGAAGGGCGTGTTAATTCTTAATGATCTGGAAGAGGCCAAGGAAGAATTTAAACAAATGTTGGTTGAAGAGAAATTTGGAGAAGCGAGCACTACGGTGGTTATTGAAGAATTTTTAGACGGTATAGAACTAAGTTGTTTTGTGTTAACGGATGGAAAGAGCTATAAAGTATTACCAACCGCAAAAGACTATAAGCGTATAGGGGAAGGTGATACAGGATTGAATACAGGCGGTATGGGAGCAATTTCACCTGTTCCTTTTGCGGACAAAACTTTTTTAAACAAGATACAGACGCGAATAATAGAACCTACAATACAAGGTTTGAAAAAAGACAACTTACCTTATGTAGGCTTTATATTTATAGGTCTTATTAAGGTAAACGAAAACCCCTATGTAATAGAATACAATGTTCGGCTAGGAGATCCTGAAACAGAGGTGGTAATTCCAAGAATTAAGAACGATTTAGTTGAACTTTTCGAGGCAACGGCGAATCAAGAATTAGATACGATAAATCTAGAAATAGATGATAGAACAGCTACGACAGTTATGACAGTATCTGGAGGTTATCCCGAAACATATGAAAAAGGGATTGAAATTACTGGCTTAGAAAATGTAGCGTCCACGTCGGTAATATATCATGCAGGCACAAAACTTAAAGCAGGTAAAGTATTTACCAATGGAGGACGCGTAATTGCCGTAACCTCGTTTGGAAAAGATCATGATGAAGCACTAAAAACCTCCTATGAGAACATTCAAAAATTCCATTTTGATAAAATGTACTACCGAAAAGACTTAGGATTCGACCTTTGAATTTACAGATAAGAATGGGCAGATACGTCCTTATCTTCCTCCCCATTGTCGTTGTATTTCTTTAATTCTAGCATCCAATAGGTCATCGCGATTGCTCCAATAATAAAGAATATCCAATTGAGTAGATTAGAAGCCCACCAACTTTCCATGAAACGAAAGAAATCAAAGGGGGCAAAAAGAACATTTACAAATAAATCTTCAATGGCTTTAAAGAATGCTGTCATCTTAACTATATTTACGGTGCAAAAATATAAAAACCTAAGATGATATCAAGCATTTTTGGAAAAACAAAACCCATAAACTATGTTATCTTACTGGTGTTTTTGGTGCTATTGTATGGATTTGCTCATTTTTTCCAATTTTCCAATGATATTCTCAAGGTAAGTTATGGTTTAAAAATAACCGCGATAGCAGTTTTAATCGTTACTATTTTCTTAGTTAATTTTATTTTACACCGTAATAAAATCACCGGAACGAATTCTTTTGGAATTTTATTTTATACCCTACTTATAACAATTTTCCCTGAGGTCCTTATGGATTGGGAAGGGATTATATGTGCTTTTTTCCTGTTATTGTCCTTTAGGAGATTGGTAAGTCTAAAATCATTAAAACAGATTCGAAGCAAAGTTTTTGATGCGACAATTTGGATTTTAGTAGCTAGTTTTTTTTATGATTGGGCATTACTTTATCTAATCATGGTTTTTGTTTCAATAGCGCAGTACGAGTCCAAGAATATTAGAAGTTGGTTAGTCCCCTTAGCTGCATTTTTTACAGTATTTGTTATTACATTTTGCGTTTTGTTAATTAATAATAATCTCACATTTTTTAAAGAACACTACCGATTTGGGCTAGAATTTGATGTAATTTATTTTAGTAAATGGACTTATACTCTTAAGTTGGGGATTTTTCTGCTAATTACACTTTTAACCATGTTTTTTGCCTTCATACAATTGGGAAAATCTGTTTTAGGACGGATCGTAACCTTACGATTAATAGCACTCTACTTTACGCTAGGTATTGCTATAACTTTGATGAAAACAACGGCTAACACTTTCCCGATCGTAATTACCTTTTTTGCTGCTGTAGTATTTTTAACGAATTATATTGAGAATATTAAAAAACCTAAGCTTAAAGAAGCCCTGTTGACAGCTAGTATAATCCTTCCGCTAATAGGATTGATAATTAATGTAGTCACAAAATAAAGATAAAGAATATCTTTGCAAGAAATACCTTTTATGTTTAGCGAGCTAGCTTTTGAAGTTTTCGAGGAAAGTATAATTAAATACCATGTTTTAGATGATGTTTATCAGGAATTTTCCAATCCATATGCGAAAGACACTATAAAGCATTTACTCTTTCGGAAAAATTGGATCGATACCGTACAATGGCACTATGAAGATATAATTAGAGACCCAGAAATAGATGCTACAGCAGCATTGCATTTGAAACGAAAAATAGATGCAAGTAATCAAGACAGGACGGATTTAGTAGAGTATATCGACAGCTATTTTTTAAAAAAATACCAATCAGTACAAATACAAAAGAATGCTGTTATCAATACAGAAAGCCCTGCATGGGCTATAGACCGTCTGTCTATTTTGGCATTGAAAATTTATCACATGCGAGAGGAGTCTGAACGAAAAGACGCTTCAAAAACTCATATTGCAAAATGCAAATCTAAATTGAGTGTTTTACTAGAGCAAAAAAAAGATCTTTCGTTGGCTATCGATCAGTTATTGGATGATATCGGCGAAGGGAAAAAGTATATGAAAGTGTACAAGCAGATGAAAATGTACAATGACGACGAATTAAATCCCGTTTTAAGAGGTCAAAAATAAAAAATTGGTACTACAAAAGAGCATAAAACACCTTTTAGTAATTCGATTTTCTGCAATGGGAGATGTGGCCATGACTATTCCGGTGTTACTGGCTTTACTTCGAGATCAACCGGAACTTAGAATTACGGTAGTTACAAAACCATTCTTTGCGGCTATTTTTTCTACTATTCCGCAGATTACTGTTTTTGAGGTAGATTTCAAAGGGAGGCATAAAGGAATAAGAGGGCTTTGGGTAATGTATAAGGAATTGAAAGCTACTAAGGTGGACGCTGTAGCTGACTTGCACAACGTTTTACGAAGCAACATCCTGAAGAGATATTTTAAGTTAGGACGAATTCCCTTTGTGCAAATCAACAAAGGGCGAGCGGCTAAAAAACAACTTACTGCAGCAAAGGATAAGGTATTTAAACAATTAAAGAGTACTCATGAGCGCTATGCTGATGTATTTCGCAACCTTGGTTTTACCATTCACTTATTGAGAACCGATGTATTATCTAAATTGCAATTGTCGGAATCAACTATTGGCCTTATTGAAAATGACACCAAAAAATGGGTTGGAATTGCTCCTTTTGCTGCGCACACTGGAAAGACCTATCCACTGGATTTAATGAAGAAAGCGCTTATACAACTTGAAAATACCGAAAAGTATAAAATCATACTTTTTGGAGGTCCAAATGAGGTAGAACAATTATCAGCTATGGCTTCAGACATTAATGAATGCATATCTACTGTCGGTATTTTAGGGTTTGATCAGGAGATCGTACTAATATCTAATCTAGATATTATGGTTTCGATGGATAGCGGCAATGGCCACTTGGCTGCTATGTTTGGAATACCTGTACTTACAATTTGGGGAGTAACGCATCCGTATGCAGGGTTTTATCCATTTGGTCAAAATTTAGGTAATTCGCTCCTAGCAGATAGAACACGCTATCCGCTAATACCTACCTCGGTTTACGGAAATAAGTATCCAAAAGGATACGAAACTGCGATTGCCAGCATTTCAACAGAAGAGATCGTAGCTAAAATCATTGCAATGACCTGAGGATAACATCAGCATGTAACTGTCTAGGCCAGTTGTTTTTCTGATAAGGTTTTAAAATAGCCCTTCAATTGTTGGATGTACTTATATCGTAACAACTTGCAATTCCCTTCTACCATAAGCGTGCGGATACCCATATATGAGGAAATTAAATAGGTAGCAACGGCTTCGCAATCTACGTGGCGGTTAATATAACCATCAGTCTTCCCTTTTTGTAGGGTAGAGATCAAATTAATTTCCCATAACGATAAGATATCCTTAAGATACCGCATGATTTCGGCATTTCTACCATTAAATTCTGTAATAAAATTGCTAAGCAAGAAACCATAATCCAATTCGTTATGTTCGGCTGTTTCTAAGGCATTTTCATAACAGTCAGCAATAATATTTAAGGGGTTTTCTTGACCTTCAATAGGCTCAATTAGCATACTATACACCTTTTGTTGAATGAGGTTTTGTATAATACTTATAAAAAAACCTTCTTTAGACTCAAAGTGATAATAGAATGCTCCTTTGGATAAGGATAGGGATTTTAGAATATCATCAATACTGGTATTGTAATATCCTTTTTTGTAAAATAATTCAAGCCCAGTGACTTGCATACGTTGCATGGTAGCCATGCGTTTTAGATTTCGTTCCATAAGATTTGGGTTTTATGTGAAACAGACCGTTTAGTCTTCTACAAAGAACTTTAAAATCTTATGTATGAAAAAGATTACAGGATGTAAGGTTCATAAAACTCGTTTACGTGTAAGTAAGTGTACGATTTTACCGATAAACTGCATATTTACAAACTCATCAGTTTGTTTTCTACATTATAATCAGCAGTGAAAAACAAACGGATTCGTAAAGTCTTATGCAACTGTACCCTGACAACTGCTCCCTGCACCGGCAGTACAACCGTAACAATGTTGTGATATAATGATATTTCTATTGTTTAAAAGATCTTCATTATAATCCTTAATATGTTTAACCTTACTGGCAACCTTTAGATCTAACATTTGATTAAAATCACAATCGTAAAGCCAACCATCCCAACTTATGGAAATTGTATTGGTGCACATTACATTGGCTACGGCCGCGGGATTATAGGCCTCAACCAAAGCATACATATAGTCTTCGTAGTTCTCAGAAGCAATTAAGTAATCTAAAAATCTGGATATTGGAAGGTTCGTTATCGCAAATAAATTATGAAAATCTATATTAAAGTCTTCTTTTAATGCACTCTTAAAATCTCGCTCCAGTGCCATTTGATCTCCAGGTAAGTACGCACCTGATGGATTATAAACCAGATCCAGACGTAAATCACTTCCAGATATCCCATAACCTACAGCATTTAATTCCTGTAATGCTTTGATAGATTTATCAAATACACCATCACCACGTTGCTTATCGGTTTTACCTCGAGTATAATGCGGCATAGATGAAATAACATGTACATTATGCTTCTTAAAGAATTCCGGTAAATCGTAATATTTTTTATTGGCTCGGATAATGGTTAGATTGGAACGTACAATAAAATCTTTGATTCCCGCTTTAGAAGCTTCCTCAACGAACCACCGGAAATTTGGATTCATTTCAGGAGCACCTCCCGTAAGGTCTAATGTATGCGCCCCTGTATTGCGAATTACAGCAAGGCATTGCTCCATAGTTTCCGTAGTCATTATTTCCTTGCGATCCGGTCCTGCATCTACATGACAGTGCTCACAAACCTGATTGCACATATATCCCACATTAATTTGTAAGATTTCTAATTTCTTTGGGCGTAGTGGAAATTGCCCAATGTTGGCAATCTTATCTTTAAAATAAGGTAACTCACCATCGGCAAAAATGCCTCCATTCAAAATTTCCAACTGTTTGTTTGTAGCGGCAAGTTCATCCTGTCTTGCCTTTAACGATTTTGTAGCCATTAGTTTTATATTGAGTTTAGGAGATGTTTTTGTGTAATAAGACTCCTCCTTAATCCTACATAGATAACTTGTTATACTTGTTCATCATTTGTACACCGTGAACCAATGTTGCACCGCTTTCAATTGCAGCACCTGCATGCACGGCTTCCATCATCTCTTCTTTAGTAATTCCTTTTTGTAATCCATCCTTGGTATAAGCATCGATACAATAAGGACATTTAACTACATGAGAAACGGCTAACGCAATCAAAGATTTCTCCCGAGCACTTAAGGCTCCTTCTTCAAAAACTTTACCGTAATAATCAAAAAACTTTGTCCCAAGTTCTTCACTCCACTCAGTTATTTTTCCAAATTTGCGTAAATCTGCAGGATCGTAATATGAATTTGCCATAGTATTATAGATTTAAATCAAGGTATTAATAGATTATTCTTAAATAAAAAATGAATTGCACTTACATAATAGATAAACGCAATAGTAATAAAGCTATACGAGCTTAAAACAATTTAGAAAGAATAATGGTAAGGCGACCCTTTGTTGAATAGCGTATTCGAAAAGTAGTTAATAACAACAGCTTCAATGTTTTTGTACACCTGCTGCATTAAAGTAGATAGATTCAGCAGGAGCTTTAAAATATGTTTGGGCAGGTAAATAGAAGACCTTAATATTCGAATAACGTCTTGATAGTGGTCTAAATCAGATAATTGCTGAAGTTTTACTTCTTCTATTTCGAATCCAGATATCCAATGAGAGATATCTTTAGCGAGGGTATCGGTTTGCCAGGCAAACTGTTTGAATTTTTTTAAATTAAAAAGGGATTTATGAATACCCATCAAATAAAAACCACCATCCAAAGAAGGTCCCAAAACAAATTTTTGATTCTCCAAACATTGCATGGCAGTATGGATATGAGACACGGTTAAATGGGGAGTATCGTTACCTAGACTTATGACATGTTCATAGCCCAAATCAAAAATCGCTTTTAAAGCATTAGAAAAGCGTTCTCCAAAATTATCACCCTCCTGATGTGTTTCGTTAAAATGATAATAGGGAAGTTTCGTTTTTTTAACTGTAGTTAAGGTATGTTGATTAAGTTTCTTAAAGAGCAATTGGCTTTGAGGAATGGTTTTCCGTTTCCCCTCTTCATGAGATGAAGCGGCAAAGACCAAGATTGCTGTTGTATTTGAAATAGCCTTATGCATGAATACCTAAGTGGTGTACAAATTTACAACAAAATGTACTGCGCTATAGGTCGACAGAACTCTTTTTTGATTACACTTTGTGCTAGGGGATTAAAAATAACGCGATTCCATAAAAACAAACCATGGGGTTGGTTCCATAAATTTTACAAGGAAGAGACAATAGGTTTTTATCGATAACTTTCCAGAAAAGTAGTCCTGTAACCAATATTAGGTCTAAAAACGTGCAAAAAAAGGTACAGCAAACTGAGAAGTCTGTCTTTTGCAAAAAACAGAAGCGAAATTTATTACACGTCGTCGTAATCTAAGGTTAATTTTGAGGTAGTTGCATGTGCCTGACAAGTTAAGATAAGACCTTCTGCAATTTCACTATCCGTTAAAATCTGATTGTTCACCATTTTTGCCTCTCCTTCCTTTACTCGAGCAATACAACTACTGCAAACACCTCCTTGACAAGAGTATGGAGCATCGATGTCTTTAGCTAATACGGCATCTAAAACCAGTTGTTTCTGGTCCATGGAGAACGAAAAAGTTTCGTCATCCAAAATAACTTCTATTGCTGTAGTACCATCCAAACTTTCGGTATTAGCATCGGCAGCACTAGTTGAGGTAAACAGTTCAAAATGAATGGAGCTTTCCGAAACCCCATTTGCTTTAAGCGTGTCAGCAACCAAATAGATCATTGTTTCTGGTCCACAAAGATAAAAAGCATCAAAGTTTGTCTCTTTAAACTGATTTTTAACAATATAATTCACGGTAGAAGCTTCAATACGTCCAAAAAGGGCTTCCGATTCTTGGGTACGGCTGTAGGTATGTTTGACAAAAAATCGTTCCGCATATTGCTCTTTTAGTGTATTTATTTCTTCCATAAACATCACCTCCTCTGGAGTTTGATTCCCGTAAACTAAAACAAAGGTGTTTTCAGGATGTGCACTTAAAACGGTTTTAACAATACTTAAAATAGGAGTAATCCCGCTACCGGCGGCAAAAGCTGCAATATTTACTGCTTTTCCCGATGGCTTGAATGTGAATCTGCCTTCCGGAGGCATTACTTCTAAAGTGGTATTGGTTTTCAATACCGTATTTGCATAAGTTGAAAAAACACCACCTTCAACCTTCTTTATTCCAACGGTAATGTCCTCGGTATCTGGCGCAGAAGAAATTGAGTAAGCTCTTCGAACCTCTTCTCCATTGATAGTTTGCTTTAGTGTAATGTACTGTCCAGAAACAAAAGCGAATGTATCACGCAAATGTTGGGGAATAGTAAAAGTTATAGCTACTGCACTTGGAGTCAGTTGCACTACTTTAGATACAGAAAGAGATTCAAAATTAAGCATGTAAAAAAATTTGTGCAAAGCTAAGGAAAACCAGAACCTTGATAAAGGGGAAAACCAAAAAAGATGCGTAAAATATACGAGCAAAAGAAAATAAAGCAACTACATAGGTAAATCCTTCGAAAACCAAAAAGGTGCTTTAATTAAGACCTACGCTGCCTATTTTAATTGTGTGTTTTGAAGCAATCTTATTTGGATGAAGCGTATTTTTCTAATGAAAGGGATTTAATTTGTAACAAAATTTATATTTGCAATACTAACCCAATGTCAACTATCTATCCCAAACTATGTTTAAACACTTTATTAATTTACAATGGAAATCCTTTTTTAGAGCGGCTTCCTTCAGGACTGAGATATGGTTTAAAATCCTCATGATTTTTGGAGCAATTTACTTTGCTGCTGTATTTCTTTCCCTTGGTGTTGGATCTTTCTTTCTTATCAAAAAAGCAGGATTAGGAGATCCGTTACGAGTGGTAAATAAGTTTCTCATTTACTACTGGGTTTTCGATTTGGCCTTTCGGTATATTTTACAAAAGATGCCGGTAATCAACATTAAACCATTGCTGTATTTGCCTATTGTTAAAAATAAAGTAGTACACTACTCTTTAGGGAAGACCATGGCGTCTTTTTTCAATTGGACTCATGCTTTTTTCTTTGTTCCTTTTTCAATAGTACTATTGTTTCAAGGATACGATGTTCTTGGGGTAATAGGATGGCACATTGCTATTATTGCTTTAATCTACAGCAACAATTTTATAAATATCCTTGTAAATAACAAGGACGCCGTTTTTTATCCCGTACTGGGGCTCTTGGTAGTTTTAGGAATTTGCCAATATTACCAGATTTTCGATATTACGGTTTATACCGCGCCATTGTTTGATGCCCTGTATGACTTGCCTTGGACAGCGGTAATTACATGGTTATTGCTAGCGGCTTTATATATTTCCGCATTTAAGTATTTTAAGAAAAACATGTATCTAGACGCTGGATTGGCCACAAAACAAACCGAGGCAAAAACAGAAGACTTTACATGGTTAAATCGATTTGGGAACCTTGGTTTATTCCTTAAAAATGACATTAAACTTATTAAGCGTAACAAAAGATCTAAGACAACTGTAATAATGAGTTTCTTTTTTATTTTCTACGGATTGTTATTTTTCACGGGAATGTTGGAGGTTTACGACAATCCTTTTATGAAGATTTTTGCTGGAATTTTTGTTTCAGGAGGCTTTTTATTCAGTTTTGGTCAATTTGTACCTAGTTGGGATAGTTCATACTACCCTCTAATGATGAGTCAAAATATTAGATACAAAGAATACCTAGATTCTAAATGGTATTTGATTGTAATTGCTACATTAATAAGTACTGTTTTGGCGGCTTTCTATTTAGTTTGGGGATGGGAAGCATACGCTGCAGTAGTTGTAGGCGCCATATATAATGTAGGAGTAAATTCTTATCTGGTGCTTTGGGGAGGAGCCTATATAAAAACGCCCATAGATCTTACCTCCAACAAAAAAGCCTTTGGAGATAAACAAGCATTTAATGCTAAAACCTTGCTACTAACATTACCAAAGCTATTACTTCCTATTGTTTTCTATGCGATTGGGCATTTTTTAATTAATCCGATTGCAGGTTATTCCTTTGTTGTTTTAGCGGGAATATTAGGTTTTGTTTTTAAAAACCCCGTTTTCAGAAAAATAGAAGGCATTTATAAAAAAGAAAAATATAAAACGCTTTTAGCATACAAACAGAAGGCATAAAAAACGTTTACAGATTTTAAGATAATTTAAGCATGATAACAGCACAAAACTTAACAAAAACATACGGAAAAGCTCCAGTATTGCAAATCGAAAACCTTGAAATACCAAAAGGACAAAGCTTTGGTTTGGTGGGGAACAATGGTGCAGGGAAAACAACATTTTTCAGTCTTTTATTAGATCTAATTCAACCGTCTACTGGGCATATATTGAATAATGAAGTGCAAGTAAACTCTAGTGAAGCATGGAAACCGTTTACCTCGGCCTTTATTGACGAAACCTTTTTAATAGGTTATTTAACACCGGAAGAATACTTTTATTTTATAGGAGAATTAAGAGGGCAGAACAAAGCAGATGTAGATGCACTTTTAGCCGGATTTGAAGATTTCTTTCACGGCGAAATTCTTGGACAAAAGAAATATCTAAGAGATTTGTCTAAAGGAAATCAAAAGAAGGCAGGAATTGTAGCTTCGTTAATCGGAAACCCCGAGGTTATAATTTTGGACGAACCTTTTGCAAATCTAGATCCAACCACGCAAATTCGATTGAAAGGAATTATTAAAGATTTGGCATCCAATAAAGATGTAACGGTTTTGGTTTCAAGTCATGATTTAATTCATGTAACCGAGGTTTGTGAGCGAATTGTAGTGCTTAATAAAGGTGAGGTTGTTCGGGATATTGAAACCTCAAAAGAGACGCTTAAAGAATTGGAAAGCTTCTTTGCTGGATAGAAATATTTTTGAAGGATATACCGTATTTTTCTTTGGCACTTGCAACTAATCCATTTCAGGATCAAAATTTAAATACTTTTATCGCTTAACCGCATAATAATCCTAGCTTTTTTAAGTTTAGGATACATACGTATACCAGAAATTTTGAAGCTTCGTTTACAACTTTTAGGAATAGCCATTGGGGCAGGATTATTGTTTAATGCCTGTTCTACCAAAAAAGATGCCTTTTTGAATCGAAATTGGCACGCACTTAACACCAAATACAATACCTTATACAATGGCAATATTGCCTTGGAAGAAGGGCGTAAAACGCTTAATGATTCCTATAGAGATAATTATTGGGAACTTCTCCCAATTGAACGATTAGAAATAGTTGATGAGGTAAAATTAGATTCTGAAGACAACAACCCTAACTTTGTAATTGCCGAAGAAAAAGCCACTAAAGCCATACAAAAACATAGTATGGAAATAAGAGATGAAGAGCGCAATCCACAAACGGACGAAGCTTTTTTACTTTTAGGGAAAGCGAGATACTTCGATCATCGGTATATTCCTGCATTAGAAGCATTCAATTATGTTTTACGAAAATACCCTTCCAGCGATAAACTAAATGAAACTACAATCTGGAGAGAGAAAGTAAATATTCGTCTAGAAAATGATGAATTAGCAATTAAGAACTTAAAACGTCTTTTGAAATATGAATCTTTAAAAGATCAAGAATATGCCGATGCCAGAGCTATTATGGCACAAGCATATATAAATTTAAATGCACCCGATACCGCTATACAGCAATTAAAAATTGCTTCTGGATATACTCGAAAAAACCCCGAAAAAGGGAGATACTACTTTATTATTGGTCAATTATACAACCAATTAGGGTTTAAGGATAGTGCGAATTATGCGTTCGATAAGGTCATTGCCTTGAACCGAAAATCTCCGCGTATATATATGATTAACGCAGAGTTAAAGAAGATTCAAAACCTAGAAATCACCCCAGAAAATCAGGAAGAGCTATTTGAATACCTAACAGCTTTGGAAGAAAATAGGGAAAACCGACCCTTTTTAGATAAAATTTATCGTCAGGTTGCAGAGTTTCATTTAGATACAGAATCGGATAGTTTGGCTATTGCTTATTTTAACAAATCGCTTCGAGCAACCGAAAATGAACCAGTATTAAATGCCTTAAATTATGAAAACTTAGCAGCTCACTATTTTGATCAAAATAATTATAAAACTTCTGGCGCTTATTACGATAGCACGTTAACGAATTTAGTAGAAAACACGAAAAAACACCGGGATATAAAAAAGAAGCTAGACAATCTCGAAGATGTTATAAAATATGAAAGTGTAGTGCAATATGCAGATAGTGTTATTACGGTATATAAACTTCCTGAAACAGAACAAAAATCGTATTTCGAGACCTATATTGCCGAATTAAAAAGGAAAGATGAAGCAGCAGCGCAAAAAGAGGAAGATCGTATTTCTGCCGGATTCGCTACTTTTTTGGAAAGTAAAGGCGGGAAAGAGAATAAAGGAAAGTTCTATTTCTACAATATTACGAGTTTGGGTTATGGAAAAAATGATTTTAAAAGTAAATGGGGAACCAGAACTTTAGAAGATAACTGGCGCTGGTCTAATAAAGGAACTTCAAGCATTTCCGCAGTAGGAGGAGATCTTGTAGCAAATCAAACTACAGATAGCACCGGAGTTTCTGTTGATCAAAAGTATGATCTTGGATATTATTTAGATCGCATACCTAAAGATCCTAAGGTGATAGATAGCCTTCAAAAAGAACTCAATTTTGCGAATTATCAATTGGGTCTGATTTACAAAGAGAAATTCAAGGAGAATAGGTTGGCAGCAGGAAAATTAGAAAGTGTTTTAAAATCAAATCCTGAAAAGCGATTAATACTCCCTTCAAAATATAACCTGTACAAGATTTATGAAGTCGAAGGAAGTGCGCTTGCATCCGAAATGAAAACCAACATAATTCAAAATCATTCGGATTCTCGTTATGCGGAAATTTTGCTTAACCCTCAAGCGGTATTAGCCGGAGACACCGATAGTCCCGATGCGCGGTACGCAGCACTCTTTAAAAGCTATAGAAATCAAGAATATTTAAGGGTCATAACCCAGGCAGAAGAAAATATTAATCGCTTTACTGGTGACGAATCTGTTTCGAAATTTGAAATGTTGAAAGCCAATGCTGTGGGTCGTTTACAAGGTTTTGAAGCGTTTAAAGAAGCCCTAAACTATGTCGCTCTGAATTATCCAAATAACCCTGAAGGAAAGAAAGCACAACAGATGATTGCAGAGCAACTACCGAAACTGGAGGTTAAGGATTTTTCTACGGAAAAAGGAAGCAGTGGAACTGGGAATTGGAAAGTGATATTTCCATTCAAAATTCGGGCTAATGACAAAGCGTTAAAACTTATGGAACTTTTAGAAAAGTCAATTGCAGAGCTAAAGTATAAGAATATTGTATCAAAAGATATTTACAACTTAGAAGACCAATTTGTAGTTGTTCACGGCTTTAAATCCAAAGAGTTTGCGCTAGGATATGTTGAATTATTAAAAATAAATAAAGATTATAAGGTTGATGATGAGAATTTTGTAATTTTATCTTCGAACTATAAAACCATTCAGGTCCACAAGAACTTAGAGGATTACAAAAAGGAAATTTTAACCCCAAAACCGTAAACATGTTTTCAGACAATAAAAAACCTCGCGTTATGACAGATTTAGGCAGCCAACCCAACAGAATTGAGAAAAACACAAAAATTAAAGGAGATATAATTTCCGAAGCAGATTTTCGTATCGACGGAAAATTAGATGGAAATGTAAAAACTTCAGGAAAAGTAGTTATTGGAAAAGATGGCTATATTCATGGGAAGGTAGAATGCGTTAATGCAGATATTGAGGGAAGTTTTAATGGAGAGCTTTTTGTTTCTGACTTACTATCCTTAAAATCATCTGCCGTTATCGAAGGGAATGTGTCTGTTGCTAAATTGTCCGTAGAACCCGGCGCAACATTTAATGCTTCTTGCAACATGAAAGGAAAAGGAGCTCCTGCCATGGGTAATAACGGAAATTTTAAAAAACCAATGACTAATGGCCCTGCAAAAGCGTCATAAACATAAAACAGATAACCTCTAATACTTAGAAGTTAAATAAGGATTATCATTATAATTGTCATACATCACTGTATGGCAATTTTTTTTTTGGGTAGCTTTGTACAGAAATCTATTGTTTTGCCATGGCAGATTCATCAAAAAAACCCAATTACTGGTTAGGCCTAATAGGCATAGTAGTCCAAATGGGAGTTATTATTTATCTCGGATCTTGGGGAGGTAGATGGTTGGATGAAACCTATGCTACACACAACATGTATACTGTCATTGTTACCTTAGTAGCGGTAGCCATTGCGATGTACCTTGTGGTAAAACAAACCAACAAACTAAATTCTTAAAGTGAATTCCAAAATTATTAATTTTTTAATCGTATTGCTAGGAGGACTTCTGTTAGTAGCTCTTGTACATTTAGGAGTTTTATATGTAGTAGGTTTTTCTACACCCCCACTTTTCTTGATTTTAGGATATGGATTGAACGTTATAATGGCTTTAGTCATTTATGTAATCTTAAAACGATTTGCAGATCGTAAAAGCAAAAATTTAGGCATGCTTTTCTTAATAGGAAGCACCTTAAAATTTGCTGTTTACTTTATCGTATTTCAACCACTTTTTTCCGAAGATGGATCGGTTACAAGGCAGGAGTTTTTCAGCTTTTTTATCCCATATTTTGCCTGTTTACTTTTAGAGACCTATGCTGTTGCTAAATTGCTGAAAGAAATGGATTAAGCAAGCATTTTTTTATATGTTCAACGGCTCAAAAATAAAAGAAGAAATGCTTTTTTCTTTTTGTAAGAATGGCGTACATTTGCACCGATTTTTAGAGACCGATATTTTTGGGCATTATGCGAAATACATTTCTTATTAAATTTCTGTTGTTAGTAACGCTTTTGTTTGTAAGCAAAACTTTTGCACTTGACGACACTGTTTCCGAGGGGGAGTCTGGGAAAGACCTCAAATCAGAGATCACAGCGTATATCGAGCATCACTTAAAAGACACACACGACTTTTCATTATTTTCTTACACAGATAAAACAGGTGAAAAACACCATGTTGGATTTCCGTTACCCGTTATTTTATGGGATAATGGCCTTAAGGTGTTCTCCTCCTCCAAATTACATCACGGAGAGGCAGTGGCGCATGTAGGAGAGAACTACTATAAGCTGTATCACAGTAAAATTTATAAAACAGATGCTGCAGGTACCATAACATACGATGATAAATATCATCCTGAAAATGTGAAACCTTTAGATTTTTCGATCACCAAAAGTGTGGTTATGATATTCCTAACCGGGCTATTGATGTTTTTATTGTTTAGAGGGCTTGCCACTTCGTACGCAAAAAATGGAAGTATCCCTAAAGGGTTAGGGCGATTCTTTGAACCCATAGTTTTATACATTAGAGATGACATCGCGATTTCAAATATTGGTGAAAAAAAATATAAAAAATACATGCCTTTTTTATTAACCGTGTTTTTCTTTATATGGTTCTTAAATATGTTTGGTCTTACACCATTGGGAGTAAATGTGACCGGTAATATTGCGGTAACTACAGCTCTTGCTATACTGACCTTTATTATAACAAACTTTACGGGCACTAAGACGTATTGGATGCACTTGTTTAATCCTTTAGGAGATTCTATGCCATGGTATGGAAAGTTACCTTTATATATCATACTTATTCCTATAGAGATCTTGGGAATTTTTATAAAGCCTTTTTCGTTACTAATACGTCTTTATGCAAATATGCAGGCAGGACATATTGTAGTAATGAGCTTAATAGGACTAATGTTTATTTTTAAAAGCTGGATAGGTAGCCCGCTATCTTTCGGTTTAGCCTTTGCGATATCACTGATAGAAATATTAGTAGCATTATTGCAGGCATATATTTTTACCATGCTATCGGCCTTGTATTTTGGTTTTGCTTCTGAGGAGCACGATCATGCTGAAGCACATTAATATGAATGTTTAATTTTTAATATATATACTATGTCAATTCCTAGAATTATTGGAGCAGGATTAATTGTAATCGGTGTAGGTGTGGGTATCGGTAAGATCGGTGGTCAAGCTATGGAAGCCATTGCACGTCAACCTGAAGCTTCAGGAAAAATTCAAACAGCGATGCTTATTGCGGCAGCGTTAATTGAAGGTATTGGTTTTGCTGCTTTATTTGCAACTGCAGAAGCAGAAGGCTAAAACAAACAATAAACAGTTGCAGCGGTTGGCTGCAGCTGTTTATTAAAAAATTAAACAACTTATATTTTAAGATATGGAACAATTAATAGAAGAATTTTCGTTAGGACTGTTTTTTTGGCAAACTTTACTTTTTCTTGCCTTGTTGTTTTTACTATGGAAATTTGCATGGAAACCAATTCTTGGTGCGGTTAACGATCGCGAAGAAGGGATAAAAGATGCATTAGCAGCTGCTGAAGAGGCTAAAAAGGAAATGCAAAACGTAACTGCGGATAACGAAAAGCTATTGAAAGAAGCCCGTGCAGAGCGTGAAGCGATGTTAAAGGAAGCTCGTGAGATGAAGGAGAAAATTGTTTCCGATGCGAAAGAAGCTGCAAAAACGGAAGGCGATAAAATGATTCAACAGGCACAACAAGCCATAGAAAGTGAAAAGAAAGCCGCCGTAGCTGATATTAAAAGCCAAGTAGCTACACTTTCAGTAGATATCGCGGAAAAAGTGATCAAAGAACAATTGTCCAATAAAGAAAAACAATTGAAGTTGGTCGAGGATATGTTGGGCGATATAAAGCTAAACTAAGATAGAATGAACGAATCTAGAGCAGCGGTACGGTACGCTAAAGCGATTTTGGATCTTAGCATTGACAACAAAGCTAATGATGCTGTTGAGAAAGATATGCGTAACCTGGTTACAACTATTGAGGAGAGCACAGAACTTCAGGAGTTATTGAGCAGCCCTGTTATAAAAGGTGATGTAAAAAAGAAAGCTTTAGCGGCAATTTTTAAAGGGAGCAATGCTATTACGGAAGGGTTATTGTCCATTTTAGTAGATAATAAAAGAGTCGCTCTTTTAAAAGAAGTAGCTACAAAATACATCATTTTAAATGAGCGGTTAAAAGGACAAGATGTGGGTTATGTAACCACTGCAGTTCCTATGACAGGAGCTTTAGAAAAAAAGATACTAACCAAGGTTACCGAAATTACTGGAAACAAAGTCACCCTCGAAAACACCGTAGATGCGAGTATTATTGGAGGGTTTATTTTACGAGTAGGAGATTTACAGTACGACGCAAGTATTGCGAATAAATTAAACACAATTAAAAGAGAGTTTACAAATAGCTTATAATATAATCTTAAGAAGTATAAGGGAAACCCGAAACTTCTAAAATCTTATATCTAGAACAAATGGCAGGAGTAAAAGCCGCTGAAGTATCAGCAATATTGAAAAAACAATTATCAGGATTCGAAGCTACAGCTTCATTAGATGAAGTAGGTACCGTACTGCAAGTAGGAGATGGTATTGCCAGAGTATATGGTTTAGCCAATGCTCAATATGGAGAATTAGTAGAATTTGAAGGGGGTTTAGAAGGGATCGTTTTGAACCTTGAAGAAGATAATGTTGGGGTTGTATTGTTGAGCCCTTCAAGAGAAATTAAAGAGGGAGCTACAGTTAAGCGTACCCAACGTATCGCATCTGTAAATGTAGGTGAAGGTATCGTAGGACGTGTAGTAAATACTTTAGGAAACCCTATTGATGGTAAAGGGCCTATTTCAGGAGATCTATTCGAGATGCCGTTAGAGCGCAAAGCCCCTGGAGTTATCTTTCGTCAACCGGTAAATGAACCACTTCAAACAGGAATTAAAGCAATTGACGCTATGATACCTGTAGGAAGAGGACAACGGGAATTGGTAATTGGTGACCGTCAAACTGGAAAAACAACAGTTTGTATTGATACCATCTTAAACCAGAAAGAGTTTTATGATGCAGGGGAACCTGTTTATTGTATCTATGTAGCTATTGGTCAAAAAGCTTCCACTGTAGCAGCTATCGCTAAAACATTAGAAGATAGAGGCGCATTAGCGTATACCACTATTGTTGCTGCAAATGCTTCTGATCCTGCTCCTATGCAGGTCTATGCTCCTTTTGCGGGTGCTGCAATTGGAGAATATTTTAGAGATACGGGTAGACCAGCATTGATTATTTATGATGATTTGTCAAAACAAGCAGTTGCCTATCGTGAAGTGTCCCTATTATTAAGACGTCCACCAGGACGTGAGGCATACCCTGGAGATGTATTTTATCTTCACTCCAGATTGTTAGAACGTGCGGCAAAAGTTATTGCAGATGATGATATTGCTAAAAACATGAATGATTTACCAGAAACTTTAAAAGCAAAGGTAAAAGGAGGAGGGTCATTAACTGCACTTCCAATCATTGAAACACAGGCTGGTGATGTATCTGCTTATATTCCTACCAATGTAATTTCTATTACAGATGGGCAAATATTCTTGGAGCAAGACTTGTTTAATCAAGGGGTGCGACCTGCAATTAACGTAGGTATCTCTGTATCACGTGTGGGAGGTTCTGCCCAGATAAGATCAATGAAAAAAGTGGCAGGTACGTTGAAATTGGATCAAGCACAGTTTCGCGAATTAGAAGCCTTTGCAAAATTTGGATCTGATCTGGATGCTGCTACCTTAAACGTTATTGAAAAAGGACGTCGAAATGTAGAGATTCTTAAACAGGCACAAAACGATCCGTTTACGGTTGAAGATCAAGTGGCTATTATTTATGCAGGATCTAAAAACTTGTTAAGAGATGTTCCAGTTGAAAAAATCAAAGAATTTGAAGTGGATTTCATCGAATTCTTAAACGCAAAACATAAAAACGTTTTGGATTTATTGAAAGCAGGAAAACTTACAGATGAGGTGACAGATACGTTAACCTCGGTTTGTAAGGACCTTGCATCTAAATACAACTAGGTTTAAAAGAATCGCATTAGTGTTGGTAACAACAAACGAAACGAATAATACTAAGAGATGGCTAACTTAAAGGAAATACGCAATAGAATTGCTTCGGTCTCTTCAACGATGCAGATTACGAGCGCTATGAAAATGGTTTCGGCTGCAAAGTTAAAGAAGGCTCAGGATGCAATTACAGCAATGCGTCCATATGCCAATAAACTTACGGAGCTTTTGCAAAGTTTGAGCGCCAGTTTAGATGGTGATGCAGGAAGTAAATTTTCCGATAACCGAGATGTACATAAAGTGTTGGTGGTAGCCATTACGTCCAATCGAGGGTTGTGTGGAGCTTTTAACTCCAATATTATTAAACAGTGTATTACATTAGCAGAAGATACCTATGCAAATCAACAAATAGATTTTGTAGCTATAGGCAAGAAGGCGAATGATGCCTTGGAAAAGAAATATAATGTAATTAATAACCATAGTAGTGTTTATGATGCGTTAACATTTGAAAATGTTAGTGAAATTGCAGAGGAATTGATGACGCTCTTCACGAATGGTTCCTATGATAAAATAGAAATCATATACAATAAGTTCAAAAATGCTGCCACTCAAATTGTAATGACGGAGCAATTTTTGCCTATTGTTTCGGTTGCAGAAACGGAGAATACCAATACAGATTATATTTTTGAACCTGCAAAAGCTGAAATTGTAGCGCAACTGATACCTAAGTCATTAAGAACACAATTGTATAAGGGTATTAGAGATTCTTTTGCGAGTGAACATGGGGCAAGAATGACAGCAATGCACAAAGCAACGGATAACGCTACGGAACTTAGAGATCAGCTCAAGTTAACGTATAATAAAGCTAGACAAGCTGCTATTACCAATGAAATTTTGGAAATTGTTGGAGGAGCGGAAGCTTTGAACAATTAGAAGCGCAAAGCGATTCAAATACTTCAATAAGAAGGAAGCTTTAAACAATTAGAAGCGCAAAGCGATTCAAATGCTTCAATAAGAAGGAAGCGTTGAACAACTAGAAACGCAAAACAATTCAAAATGATAAAGGACTTACTACTTTAAAGCGTAAGTCCTTTTTGTTTGGAATAAAATCACTTCCCTTTGTCTAGAGGTGATTTAATCTGGTTTTTATGGTGCAATTCTATATAATATTCATCCAATTCTTTAGAATCTTTGTACTGCACCCGCAGTGCAGCTAATTTTGTTTTTAATGCTGCCACAATATCTGCATAAGCGGGGTCATCAACTACATTATTCATTTCTTGTGGATCTTTTTTACGATCGTATAATTCCCATTCATCTACATCGTAGTAAAAGTGAGCCAATTTGTAATCGATAGTTACAATGCCGTAATGACGTTTTACCTGATGCACAGCGGGGTATTCATAATAATGATAGTATACGGCATCTCTGCTCCAATCGGTAGTATTACTCGTCAATAACGGCATAAGGCTTTCTCCTTGCATGTCCTCAGGAGCATCGATTTGTGCAGCCTCTAAAAAGGTCTGAGCGAAATCCAGATTTTGAACCATTTCTTCATTCGTAATCCCTGCTTTTATCTCATTTGGCCACCGCACTAAAAGGGGTGTTTTAAAAGATTCATCATAAATAAATCGCTTATCAAACCATCCGTGCTCACCCAAATAAAACCCTTGATCAGAGGTGTAAACTACCATAGTGTTGTCTTTAATATCACTGGTGTCTAAATAATCCAAAACGCGTCCAACATTATCATCGACTGAAGAGATACAGGCTAAATAATCCTGCATATAGCGCTGATATTTCCATCGCATTTTCTCTTTAAGCGACATCTTGGGCCAATTTGTTTTAAAATCTTCATTAATAATGTCCAGAATGGGATCGTAAAGTGCTTTTTGGGCTGGATTAGCACGATCGTAAGGGCCGTAGAATCCATTTTCATACTCTCGCACTACAGGGGAAAGATCGGGCATAGAAGCCGTTGTTTCTGGGCGCACCTTGCTGTCGTGGTTGTACATCATATCATACAGCAAATTCATTTCCGCAGTTTTGGCTGCCGTACCTCTATTTTCATAAGCATCAAACAAAGAAGCAGGTTCTGGAAACTTTTTTGTTACAAATGTTTTGAATTTTTCAGGACTTGGCCACCATGGACGATGAGGAGCCTTATGCAAATACATTAGCATGAATGGCTTTTCAGGATCTCTTTTTTTCTCTAACCAATTTAGCGTCATATCGGTAATAATATCCGTTACATAACCAGTGATGGTGGTATCTCCTTTATTGGTAATAAAATCCGGGTTAATATAATGTCCCTGCCCTGGTAATATCATAAACTCGTCCACACCTTTTGGGTTGTTTCCGAAATGTAATTTCCCGAACATCGCGGTTTGATAACCAGCTTCTTGAAACAATTGTGGAAATGTTACTTGGGTAGTATCAAAAGGCATTTGATTATCTATTTTACCATTGATATGAGTATGTTTTCCCGTAAGAATCGTAGCTCGAGATGGCGCGCAAATAGAGTTAGAAACGCTAGCATTTGTAAAGGTTATTCCCTCCTTTGCCAGACGATCAATATTTGGTGTCTCTATAAGATGGTTACTATATGCACTTATTGCCTGATATGCATGATCGTCAGACATTATAAAAATAATGTTTGGCTTTTCCTTAGGGATTTCCTCTTTCTGCTCTGCACATCCTGCGATAAAAACACTTAGTGAAAAATATAGAACATAGTGGAAGCTGATTTTCATGGAAGTGTGTTTGGTTATTAAATCTCGTTTAAAGTTACTAAAAATCATTGCTTTAACCGCATTATGATTACTCCTACCGTTATTAAGTTTTAAAAAAAGCACATAGCGTTGTAACATTTTAGACAAAATGAATCTAAAAGACGAATATCACTAAAAATAAAAACGTATGAATGTTATTAAAAAAATGAGCACCCTTATTTTGTTAAGCCTAGCCTTAATTGCTAGCGGTCAAGAGAAACCATTTGAGGTTGAAGTTAAGGGACAAGGAGAACACCTATTATTGCTTCCAGGGTTTACCTGTACTGGTGGGGTATGGGACGATTTGGTCACTGAACTTTCCAAAACTTATACCTGCCATGTATTTACTTTTGCTGGTTTTGGAGGCGTGCCTCCAATTGCAAAGCCGTGGTTGCCCAAGATAAAGGACGGATTGATAAACTATATTGCAGCAAACAAATTAGATGCTCCAGTAGTGATTGGTCACAGCTTAGGAGGGACTTTAGGTTTGTGGTTAGGTACCGAAGAACAAAGTTCTTATAAGCGAATTATCGTAGTGGATGCGCTTCCTTCCGCAGGAGCGCTTATGATACCAAATTATAAGAGCGAGAACATAATTTACGATAGCCCTTATAATAAACAATTGTTGGAAATGAACGCCGAGAAGTTTGCCGCTATGGCCAATCAAACGGCTTCGTTTATGACGCTTACCACAGAAAAAATACCACAATTGGTGGATTGGATCGTGCATGCTGACCGCGAAACCTATGTTTATGGATATACAGATTTATTAAAACTGGATTTGCGCGAAACGATCGGATCTATTACGACTCCTGTTACTATTTTAGCGGCTACGCATCCTTATGGATTAGAAACGGCTAAGAAAAACTATACCAAACAATACAAAAACTTAAAATCTTACGACATTGCATTTGCCGAAGGAGCAGCACACTTTATAATGTATGACAAAAAAGAGTGGTTTTTAGAACAAGTAAAGAAAGCATTGAAAAATTAATGAATGATCCAAAATTGTTTTTTGATCAAATATATAGGGACAATTACCCTAAAGTATTTCGCCTTTGCCTAGGTTATGTAGGAGGAGATGATATGGCTGCTAAAGAGCTTTCACAGGAGGTTTTCATTAAAGTCTGGGAACACCTAGAACGTTTTCGGAAGGAAGCTCAAATCAGTACATGGATTTACAGAATTACGGTAAACACAAGTTTGATGTATTTACGGAAAGAAAGCAGGAAAAAGGAAATTCCTTTGCAAGAATGGGATCAGGTTGAAGAGGAATCATCTGCTACAGTACGCAAAGAATCTCAAATGAAGCAATTGTATGAATGCATTAATAAGTTACCTGAGACGCACAGAACAATTCTTTTATTAGAATTGGAAGACGTCCCTCAAAAAGAAATCGCTGAAATTATTGGCATATCCCATTCGGCACTGCGTGTAAGAATACATCGTATAAAAAATGAATTGACTAAATGTGTAAAAAATGACAAATTTTGAAGATTTAAAAAAAGAGTGGTCGCATCAAGAAGATGTGGAATCACCAAAAAATGGCGCGTCAGTAATTATTAAAAAAGTACTACACATGCGCAATCAACAACAAATATTAGTAGCCATTTTAGGGTTAACAACAATTATACTGATTGGTTTCTTTTTTTATGTTTTTGCATATACCGAGCGGAACGCTACAATTGGATTGTTTTCGATGATTTTAATTTTGGTGGTAAGGATAGGAGCAGAGTTATGGAGTATCCATTATTTAAGAACACTGAACAGTGCGCTTTCCAATAGGATTTATAGCGAAAACATTGTTCGTTATTACAAAAAAAGAAGGATCCTTCACTTTGTAATTACGCCTATATTGATTGCGATCTATAGTTTTGGCTTTTTGATGTTGATGCCCTATTTTAAGGTTGGATTATCCGCTGGATTTTATCTGTATATTCAAATTTCGTCTATTGTAATCCTCCTTGTACTATCTTTTTTTATTGCGAAACAAATCGTTAAGGAATTGAATATAATAAAGCAACTACAGTTAAAGCTTGAAGATATGAACGAAACTGTTGGGTAAAATTTGTGGAGATTAGGTTTGGCATCAATTTTGGTTTTATATCTTTACTAACATAAAAGTTTTAACTATGAAAACCACTAGATACCTACCCATTGTAATTGTAATGACCCTGCTGAGTTGTGCATCTCAAAAAAAATTAGTCTCAGATGCACCTTTTGAACTTGGTAGTTTGTCGAGCCAAGGATGGACTGGCGGAACAGCCGAAAGTGGATCTGGGCACACAGTTAAAATGGCAATAGTAAGTATGCAATCTAAGGAAGTGAGCATGGAACAGCTATATTTTCGTGGAAAAGTATCCGATTTAAAACTGGAAGAAGGAAGTGATGGAACATCTTATCTTGTTGCTAAGTTCACCAAGAAACAAGAAGTTAAAAGCGAAAAAAAGTATCCTTTTAAGCTAGGCTCAGATGAAGCTGTAATTGCATATTCGTATCAGAATAAAACCAAATTTTATAAGATTTCAGGAATCAAAGAAAAGGATCCGATTATTTACAGTAGTCGTCCCCAAAACTAAATTGTAAAGTTCTTTGTATTCAGGGGGCAAAAAAGCTACTTTTAAGCTTTAATACCAAACCAGTTGAATCCACTTAAAAAACTCTTTAAGCAAACCTTTGTTTATGGTTTGGCCACAGTTTTACCCCGGATAATATCGGTGTTATTATTACCGCTTTACACCACTATCTTCCAGGAAGCCTCCGGCTATGGTGAGTATATAAATATTTATTCATGGATTGCCATATTTAATGTCTTTTTAGCATATGGCATGGAGACTACTTTTTTTAGATTTTTTCACAAGACTGAGGACAAGAAAAGCGTAGTTTCAACGGCTATAATAAGCCTACTTATTTCCTCTTTGTTGTTTCTTGTAATTGGGGTTTCAGCCAAAGATTTTGTTGCGGAAATTACAAATATCAAGGCAAGTTATATTAAATACACTTCTTATATTTTAGTATTAGATGCTTTGGTTATTATACCGTTTGCGCTACTACGAGCACAGGAAAAACCACTTAAATATGCAGTATTAAAGGTGATTAACGTTGTCATTAACCTAGGGTTTAATATCTTCTTTTTATTGCTTTTACCGAAAGTAGCCGCAGAAAATACCGAAGGGTTTTTTAACAGAATTTACACCCCAAATACGGAGATTACCTATATATTTATTTCCAATATTATTGCAAGCGCAGTAACATTACTAATGCTCGCACCTTCTTATTTAAAAATCTCATACACCTTCAACATTAAGTTATGGAAACAGATGCTTCGTTATGCAACGCCAATTATGATTGCTGGATTGGCATTTACAATTAATGAAGTTTTTGATAAAATTCTATTAACCGCATTACTTCCTGATGATGTTGCGGCTAGTGAAGTTGGAAAATATGGTGCTTGTTACAAATTGGCCTTATTTATGACCTTATTTGGCACCGCTTTTAGAATGGGAGTGGAACCTTTTTTCTTTAGTCATTCGAATGCGAAAAACCCTCAGAAAACATATGCCATGATTACCAATTACTTTGTAATCTTTGGAAGTGTTATTTTACTCGGAGTGATTGTTTTTATTGATTTGTTGAAACCACTGCTTATACGTAACCCAGAATTGTGGGATGCGATTACAATAGTACCCATTATTTTGTTGGCCAGTTTTTGTTTAGGAATATACCATAATCTTTCAGTTTGGTATAAGGTCACCGATAGAACAAAATATGGGGCGTATATTTCATCAATAGGAGCCGTACTTACATTATTGATTAACTTTCTTTTTATTCCTGTAATAGGTTATTTTGCATCAGCAATTGCAACGCTAGTTGCCTATGGTACAATGATGCTACTTTCTTTTTATTTGGGCAGAAAATACTACCCTGTACCGTATAATTTAAGGAAGATCGTGTTTTATTTATCACTATCAATTGTTTTTTCAACGATCTCCTTCTATTTGTTTAATAGAAACCTGTTCGTAGGAAGCACTCTATTTTTGTTATTTTTGGCTTTAGTTTTTAAAATGGAAAAGGAGAAATTAAAAAGTATTTTTAAAAGAACATAATTGTTTTAAGAGAGCTATTAATAGTAAAAAATAAGAATCAAAGCAAATGAATATTAAAATTGTAAACAATAGCGACCACCCTGTTCCACATTACGAAACAGCAGCCTCGGCTGGGATGGATCTCAGAGCAAATATTACGGCACCCATTACTTTGAAACCATTAGAACGAATAATTGTTAAAACTGGACTTTTTATTGAACTTCCCATAGGGTATGAAGCTCAAGTACGACCTCGAAGTGGCTTAGCCGCAAAAAAAGGAATTACCGTATTAAATGCTCCTGGAACGGTAGATGCAGACTATAGAGGAGAAATTGGCGTTATTTTAGTAAACCTATCGAATAATGATTTTGTTATAACAAATGGAGAACGCATTGCACAATTAATTATTGCTAAACATGAAAGAGCGGAGTGGGTGGAAGTTAACGAGCTTTCCGAAACCTCAAGAGGCGCAGGTGGTTTTGGCAGTACTGGAACAAAATAAATCATATAAAGTATTATATTTTATAGAATCATTAATATAAAAAGGGGGATAAAAATGCGTACTTCGCATTTGAGGCCCACAAATAAAAAACAAGAGCATAAACACACGCAACCAATGAAAATAATAGTACCTATGGCAGGAAGGGGGTCCCGATTACGTCCTCATACATTAACAGTCCCTAAACCGTTAATACCGGTGGCTGGAAAACCTATTGTGCATCGTCTGGTTACTGATATAGCCAAAGTATTGAAGGAAGATATTGAAGAAGTGGCCTTTATTTTGGGCAACCCTGCTTTCTTTGGTAACGATATTGTTGAGAGTCTCGAGAATCTAGCAAAAGAACTAGGCGCAAAAGCATCTATTTATAGACAAGATCAACCTTTGGGAACAGGGCATGCGATAATGTGTGCTAAAGATTCCCTTAGCGGACCAGCGGTAGTTGCCTATGCAGATACTCTAATTCGAGCAGATTTTGATTTGGACACCAGTGCAGATAGTGTTATTTGGGTAAAACAAGTTTCGCAACCTGAAGCGTATGGAGTTGTAAAGCTCAACGAATCTCAAGAAATCATAGAACTGGTGGAGAAGCCGAAAGACTTTATCTCAGATCTTGCCGTAATTGGAATATATTATTTTAAAGATATTGCAGTTTTAAAAAACGAATTGCAATATGTTCTAGATGCTAACATCCAAAATGGAGGAGAGTACCAAATTAATGATGGAATTAAACGAATGATGGAAAAAGGCATGAAATTTGTTCCTGGTAAGGTAACAGAATGGATGGATTGTGGCAATAAAAATGTTACTGTAGAAACCAATATGCGAATGTTAGGATTTCTAGATCAAGATGGCGAAAAACTAGTCGCATCTAATGCTAAACTAGCAAATGCCAATATTATTGAACCTTGTTTCATTGGAAACAATGTCATCCTAGAGAATAGCACAGTAGGACCGTATGTATCTATCGGCGATAACACGAAAATTACAAATTCAACAATTAAAAATAGTCTAATACAAAATCACAATACCATCTCCAATGCAAATTTGGACAATGCCATGATTGGAAATCACGTGATTTTTGATGGAGATTTTGAAACCATTAGTATTGGAGATTATTCGGTAATGCAATAGTGTTTACTAAAGTTTCAGTAAGAGCTCAACGAACAAATGAAAAAGCATCTAATATTCCTTCTAATCAACAGTATTTTATACTGTCTGCCTTGTAATGCGCAAGAGGTTGAACCGAGCGCGGAGGTTTTTTTAGAAGAATACTCAGATGAATTTCAAGAAAACTTCTTTGAGGCTTTAAAACAAAGAGGTATTGAGAATTACGATAAGGCGATTAACCTGCTACTTATATGCAAACAAATAGATCCAAAGAATAGTGTAGTAGATCATGAATTAGCTAAAGCGTATTTGGAGACGAAACAATATGATGCTGCGCAACAATATGCAATCGAAACCGTAAATACAGCACCAACAAATAAATGGTATTTAGCTACTTTAGTTTCAATTTTAGAAAAGCAAGGAAATACAATTGAAGCCATTAAAACAGGCATACCTTATGACAATATTAGACTAAGAGAGAATCTAGCAACCCTTTATTACGAGCAGCGCAAATATGAAAAAGCATTAAATATACTAAAAGGTATAAAAAATAGTGCAATTACCACTATTTTAATGACAAAGATTCAGGACTCTTTACGAGAACAACTTTTAATAACAACAGCTAAAAACAGCAATTTAGCGGTGAAGCTAGCAAAGGAGAGTCCGACAATCACCTATAAAAAGAACATCGCTTCGTTGATTGCTGACAAAAATTATATAGCCTTAGAAAAGCTAGCTGCAGAGGCCTTAGAAGAATTCCCGTTACAACCTTATTTTTATTATGCAAGTGGTCTGGCGTTAAACAACAATGGGAAACATGAAGCTGCAATAGAAATTTTGGAAGAGAGCATAGACTACCTTTTGGATGATGATAATTTAGCGAACAAAATATATAAAGAATTGGCTAATGCCTATAACGCCACTCAGAATTCGGGGAAAGCAAATATGTACCTTAGTAAAGTAAAATCAGGTTCCTAGCAGTATGAAGAATAGTCTCAGAAAAAGTAAAATATGGGTTGGTTTAATGATCCTAAGCTTGGTGCTTTTTTCGTGTAAGTCAACTCAAATTGTTACCGAAGGGAAAGTAAATAACAAACTTTCCTCGAAAACGATTGTACAAAATCATTATGCTAATACATTAGACTTTAAGACCTTAAGAGGAAGAATGAAGATCGATTATGATGATGGAATAAATGCTCAGAGTTTCAGTGTAAGTCTGCGTATGGAAAAGGACAATGCGATATGGATAAGCGCACCCTTAGGATTAGTAAAAGCCTATATTACCCCGCAGAGGGTTACATTTTACAACAAATTACAGAATGAATATTTTGACGGAGATTTTTCTTATTTAAGTAATTTGTTGGGTACTGAAGTTGATTTCGAAAAGGTACAAAACGTGCTTCTAGGGCAGGCGATTTTTAATCTCCAAGAGCAGCGATATTCGGTTGCTGTGCGAGAAGACAATTACCAGTTAAAACCTAAAAGTTCGCAGGCTCTATTTAAAACTTTATTTGAAATTGAGCCTAAAAACTTCAAAATGGCTTCACAACAAATCTCACAACCAGAAAAAGATCGAATTTTAGATATTATGTATTTAAATTATCAGGAAATAGAAGGTAATGTCCTGCCTAATAAAATTTTTATCGAAGCTAAAGCAGAAGAAAACACCAATAAAATAGATGTTTCATATAGGAATATTGAATTTAATAAGCCGCTTAATTTCCCTTATAAGATCCCGAAAGGATATAAAGAAATTGTTTTATAATTAATGCACTATAAAGCCGCACATAGTATTTTTTTAATTTTAATATTAAATCTATTTTATAGTGGAATTGCCTATGGTCAAACTAGTGAGCAGAAAGCTCTAGAGGTAAAGAGGGCACGTTTACAAAACGAAATAAAGGAGATTAATAGGTTGCTTTTTGCCGAAAAGAAGGAGAAAGGCAATGTGTTAGACCAAATGGAAAATTTGGATCAAAAGATCAACGTACGCCAGCAACTTATTCGCGTAACCAATCAACAATCCAATTTATTAAACAGACAAATCAATACTAACATAAGAAGCATTACCAAGTTACGAGAAAACATTAAAGAATTGAAGCTGGAGTATGCTGCAATGATTCAAAAATCATATCAAAACAAATCCCAGCAAAGTCGTTTGATGTTTTTATTATCTTCTGATAATTTCTTCCAAGTTTATAAGCGTTTTCAATATATGAAACAGTATACTGCTTACCGAAAAGAACAAGGAGAACAATTGGTAAAGAAAACAGAAGAGCTTTCACAATTGAATATTGATTTAAGTAATCAACGAAAGGTTAAAGATCAACTTTTAGCAGAAAATGTGGCTGCAAAAGAACAACTTAAGAATGAGCTTAAGACGCAGCAGCAGTTGCTGGGAACTATTAAAAACAATGAAAATAAATTTGTAGCGGCGATACAAAAAAAGAAAGCTGAAACACGTAAAATTGACAGGCAAATTGAACGCTTGATTCGCAGTGCAATTGCAGCCTCAAACAAAAGCACTGGAAGTAAAAGTAGCAGTAAGTTTGTGCTTACCCCAGAGGCTAAAGTTGTTGCGGACAACTTTTCTGCCAACAAAGGGCGGCTAATATGGCCAGTAGAGAAGGGAATTAAAAGTAGAGGATTTGGCATCTATAGTGATGCTGTGTACCCCGGAATAAAACACGTAAATAATGGGGTTATTATAGCTACAGATGTGGGTGCAACTGCCCGTGCAATTTTTGAGGGAGAGGTTATTGCGATTTTATCGGTGCCCGGAGGAAATAAAGGGGTGCAGATAAAACATGGAAATTATATAAGCACCTATTATAACCTCTCTAGACTTTATGTAAAAAAAGGAGATCAGGTAGGAGTTAAAGAACAGTTAGGCGAAATATATACCAATCGGTCTAATGGCCAAACGCAACTGAAGTTCTACTTATATCGCGATACTGCCAAACTCAATCCAGAAGATTGGATTTATCAACTTTGAGGTTTTGTAAACAGTGCTCTAAGCTCCGTAGCTTCTAAAGGATCCATTTTTCCAGCCAATACCAAACTCAATTGTTTTCTCCGCAATGCACCATCAAAGCGCTCTTTTTCAAGATCTGTTTCCGGCGTAAGTTCTGGAACTACCGTGGGTTTTCCTGTATCATCCACGGCAACAAATGTATATATCGCTTCATTTGCTTTCGTACATTCTCCACTAAATCGATCTTCCATCCAAACGTCAATATAAACTTCCATTGAGGTTTTAAACGCTCGAGAAACAGAAGCGTCTACGGTAACAACACTTCCTAATGGTACTGATCTATTAAAAGCAACATGATTAACCGAAGCTGTTACGGTAATACGCCGGCTATGTCGTCTTGCGGCGATACTTGCCGCCCGATCCATGCGTGCCAATAGCTCTCCGCCAAATAAATTGTTAAGCGGATTAGTTTCACTAGGTAAAACCATATCCGTCATAATTGTTCTCGATTCACTAGGGGTTTTTGAGCGCATGCTTATTTTTTTTGGCAAAGATACGTCCTAAATTGAATTCTTTGTTGAATTAAAAAGTAGAAAAATAAAGAGAGCTATCGTATCGATAACATCCACGCATCTTTGGAAACCGTGCGTTTTATTTCTTTAAGATAGGTATTTGCCTCAGGAGCGTTGTTAAAAGTGGCATAGGTTACTTGATGAAATCCATGCTTGTTTATACCAATATATTGCGCATTATAACCCTTAGCTTGTAGTTGGATCACTTTTTTTTCAGCGTTTTTACGTACTCTAAAAGCCCCTGCAATAATATGATGCTGCACTCCAGTGTCTTTTTTTGCAATTTCTACGGTTAGCACCGGAAGTTCAAAGGGAGCAGTATTAAAAAAAGTGGCTTCCTGAATATTTTTAGAAACTTGTTCCTGCGCTTGCTCATTAACAATTTGAGTGTTTAAAAGATCTTGCTCATAAACACGATATCCTGTAAGTCCTGTAGATAAAGCCAACAACAGAATTGCTGCGTATTTTAAATAAGGTCTCGATGAAGCAGTTTCTCGTTTTTCAGGAGTAATAATAAAAGGAATTTTCTCCTCTAAAACAGCAACTTCTTGTTTCAATTCTTCTCGTAAAACAGGTTGAGATACAAAGGATGATAATCCAAAAGAACTGGTTAAATAATTTACACTTTTCGAAGGTTGAAATAAAATCTTTTCTTCACGACTTAATTTTAAGGTACCAATGTGCGGTAATGAAATACGTTGCCCTTTATGAAGTTGCTTTTTCCATTGTTGTGCCATATCCTCAACATGATGGAGCATCTTTTCATAAGACATCGATTCAGCATCTGCCATATAAGATACTAACAAACCATCGTGCGAAGAAAGTTGTTCGTTAAAGGAGATTACTTTAGTTGGAGGTGAAAAAGAATGGGACTTTTCATCTAGAACGGCCGATTTCATTTGAGTTAAAAAAGCACCAAAGCCTGGCACAATAACACAGTTGTAACGATACAGCAATTCTCCGATATATTGATCCAATCCCATAACTACAAAGATTGTAAAAAAAGGAAAATTGTAAAACCGATTCGATTACTTTTTTATTAACATTTTATTTTATGTAATTTGTAGACAAAGGAAATAAAATTGCAACTTACTGAAAAAGAATTAGTTAATGTTTTAAGATTACTAAATATCCCTCATATTGGAGATAGAACAGCAAAAAAACTTCTCGCACATTGTGGTAGTTCAACCGCAATTTTTGAAGATAAAGTGCAGCATCTTTTAAAAATCGATGGAATTGGGTCTTGGGTACTAAGGCATCTTCATGATATTAAATATCTTAAGGCTGCTGAGGCCGAATATCGTTTTATTGAAAAGAACAATGTCAATTATTCGTATTTTATGGATAACGATTATCCATCATACTTAAAACATTGTACAGATGGTCCCGTACTGCTTTTTAAAAAGGGGAATATGCAATTGGAAGGGCGAAAACTGATTAGCATCGTTGGTACGCGAAACATTACTTCTTATGGAAAATCATTTTGCGAATCTCTAATTGAAGATTTGGCTCCTCTAAACCCCATTATCGTTAGCGGATTTGCATATGGTGTTGATATTTGTGCACAACGCGCTGCGCTAAAACACGGATTACAGACCATAGGTTGTCTTGCACACGGTTTAAACCAAATTTACCCTAAAGCGCATAGTAAATACAGTGCAAGTATTGAGGAAAATGGAGGATTTTATACCGAGTTTTGGAGCACATCACAGCCGGAAAGAGAACATTTTTTGAAACGGAATAGAATAATTGCTGGTCTTAGTGAGGCCACCATAGTAATAGAATCAGCGGAAAAAGGAGGGAGTCTCGTTACTGCAAATCTGGCTCATGGGTATCATCGAGATGTTTTCGCTGTGCCAGGAAGAGCAGGAGACAAACAAAGTATAGGATGTAATAATTTAATTAAGCAACAAAAAGCACATTTACTAAATTCTGCGGCCGATCTTATCTATATGTTGGGATGGGATATTGCCGAAAAAGAACTTAAACCAGTTCAAAAAGAACTTTTCGTTACGCTAAACACGACAGAAAAAACAATTTATAATTATTTAGAGCAAAAAGGTAAGCAGTTATTAGATCACATCGCTCTTGAATGTAACTTACCAATATTTAAAACATCGTCTACGCTTTTGAATCTAGAAATGAAAGGTGTTGTGAGGCCTTTACCGGGAAAATTGTTTGAAACAATTTAAATTTTAACGAACCGATTAGTCGGTATAACGATCTTGACCCTCAAAAAAATGAATCACAAAACGAACTTCAACGAAACAATACAACATTAGAACTGTTTTTTAGGCAACTGAACCCCCTTAAATTAATGAGCAAACCGACCAGAACGTCTATTTTTATGTTATCGGGGAAGGTGGAGTTGCAAATAGACTTTTACTTTTTATTATCTTTCAACCAAAATAAAATACCATGATAAAACCGCTTTTAACAGCATTTATGCTTTGTACAGCACTCCTAAGTTTTTCACAAAAAAAGAAAGATCTTATCAATGAAATTGAAGTGTTAAAACTTCAGATAGAAAAGGCCGAAACTAAGCTTAAAGCAATTGAAAAAGCTAAAGAAATCGACCTTGAAAATGAAGACCAACGGTTTAGCTATGCCTTTGGTGTAGCCATTGGAAATAATTTAAGGACAGGAGGCTTTGATGAAACCTTGTCTTATAATGCCATTGCTACCGCCATAGAAGAAGTAATGCAGGGAAATGAGAGAATACCACTAGAAGCATGTTTAGATTATGTGCAAAACGCTTTTCAACAAAAACAGGAGGAAGAAGCAGAAAAAAAAGCTGAGGAAGGCGCTGCTTTTTTAGCCGCAAATGGAAAAAGAGAAGGTATAGTTACCACGGCCAGTGGGTTGCAATATGAAATTATTACGAAAGGAGAGGGAGCCATTCCTAATGCCAATGATAAAATCAGTGTGCATTATACAGGAATGCTAATTGACGGGAAAGTTTTTGACAGCTCTGTAGAACGTGGAAAACCTCAAAAATTAAAAGCAAATGAGGTAATAAAGGGTTGGCAAGAAGCACTACAAAAAATGCCAGTAGGCTCTAAATGGAAAATTTATGTTCCATACGATCTCGGGTATGGCGAACGTGGAGCAGGAGGAGGCGTAATTCCGCCATATGCAGCTTTAATCTTTGAGATGGAACTATTGGGTATTGAAAAGTAGTAGCTAACAACGTTAAAGGTGATATTTAATAAAAATAGACAGACAGTAAGGTTATAATTGAACTAGTAACCGATTTTAGTACGAACACGATGTAATACTTCAGAGGCGACTTTATCTGCTTTTTCTGCACCAAGCGCCAACGCCTCATCTATCTCATCTAAATGTTCCATATAATATGAAAATCGCTCTCTTGCTGCTCCAAACTTTGCAAGAAGTAGTTCGTACAAAGCCTGTTTTGCATGACCATACCCATAATTTCCTCCGGTATAATTGTCTCGCATTTGTTCAATTTCTTCCGGATCAGCTAAAAGTTTATACAAAGCAAAAACATGATCCGTATCAGGATCTTTTGGATCCTCCAAAGGAGTGCTGTCGGTTACAATACCCATTACCTGTTTTCGTAATTTTTTATCTGTCACAAAAATATCGATGATATTGCCTTTACTTTTGCTCATTTTAGCACCATCAGTACCAGGAACATACATCGTATTCTGCTGAATTTTAGCCTCGGGAAGCACAAAAGTCTCTCCGAATTGTGCATGAAATCGAGAAGCTACATCTCTGGTCATTTCTAAATGTTGTTGTTGATCCTTTCCCACAGGAACTTGATGCGCATCATACAACAAAATATCTGCTGCCATTAGCATAGGATAGGTAAATAAACCTGAATTAACATCTTCCAGGCGATCAGCCTTATCTTTAAAAGAATGTGCTAGTGTAAGTCTTTGATATGGAAAAAAACAACTTAAATACCACGCTAACTCTGAAACCTTTGGCACGTCACTCTGGCGATAAAAAACAGTTTTCTCGATATCCAAACCAAAAGCTAACCACGTAGCGGCTGTGGCATAGGTGTTTTTGCGGAGTTCTACTCCATTTTTTATCTGCGTTAGCGAATGCATGTCAGCAATAAAAAGGAAAGACTCGTTGTTCGGATCTTTTGCCATGGAAATAGCGGGCATTATCGCCCCAAGGATATTTCCCAAATGAGGAGTTCCTGTACTCTGAATTCCTGTTAAAATTCGTGCCATTTATCAAATTATATAAGGCACAAAGGTAAAGGAAATCCAAAAATATAAGGATAATTCATCCACTAAGATTACAAAAGAACACGATGGTATGCATTTTAAAGTTTATTATAAATTATAAACTCAATCATAAATTCCTATTTTTGATTCTATGGTTCGTTTTCTTCAAAGAACAGGTAGTGGGTTGTACCATATTTGGTTCTATATCGTTGTTGCAATCCCTATTTTTATATTTTTCCCCTTATTGCTTCTTTTTTCTGCTTCCGAAAAATGGTACCCCTATTTTTTTTGGCTTGCGCGTAATATTTGGGCAAGCTTTGTGCTAATTGCCATGGGGTGTTATGTAAAAATTGAAAGGAAACAGGAAATTATAAATGGAAAAAGCTATATGCTAATTGCCAATCATACGAGTATGTTGGATATTATGGTGATGCTTAGAGCTAGTAAAAACCCCTTTGTTTTTGTTGGAAAGAAGGAATTGGTTAAAATTCCTATTTTCGGCTTCTTTTATAAGCGTGTATGTATTTTGGTAGATCGTGAGGATAACAAAAGTAGAGTGGGGGTGTATCGAAGAGCTCAACGCCGATTAAATCAAGGGTTGAGTATCTGTATTTTTCCAGAAGGGGGAGTCCCTGAAGAAGATGTGCTATTAGATAGCTTTAAAAAAGGAGCGTTTTCTATGGCAATTGACCATAAAATACCGATCGTTCCAATGACATTTTATGATAACAAAAAGCGGATGCCGTTTTCTTTAGATAAAGGTTATCCGGGAATTAGTAGAGTGAAAGTACATCGTTTTGTAGCGACACAAAATTTGGAAGAATCGGATAAAGATAACATTCGCGAAGAATTACGAACGCTAATCCTAGAAGATTTAAAAAAGAATATTAACGCATAAAAAAACACCCTGCATACTTGCAGGGTGCTTAAGGCGTTATTGCCGAGTGGCAACAACTAACCCAACCAACTTCTTTAAAACTTATAACTAAGTCCGCTATAAACACCGACAGAATAGGGTCTAAATGTTCCCGAAGTTTCTGAAAATGTATTTAACTGATATTTAAATACGGGTTCTATATTTAAACGTGCTCTTTTAGAAAATTTATAGTTAAATCCTACACCAATATTTGTGCTAAAATTTAGATTGTTAATATTATTAGCTTCTCCAATTTCTGTAACAAGGCCATTAGATTCTAATGCAATGGAATTATTTAACAAAAAGAGGGAACTTATACCTCCGGTAAGGTGTACTCCAATTTTACGATCTAATAGCTTGTAATTCACCTCCAATGGCACTTCAATATACCCGAATTGTTGCACCATTCTGCCGTCTAGTGAAGGTGTGGCACCGAAAACATCGGAAACGGAATTTGCAGCATCTGCCAATGCTAAACTTTCTGCATTATTGCTGGTAGCTTTACTTTGTACTACTAAATTTCGGGAAGAGCTGCTATACGTAATATTATCAATGATCTCATTGGTAGAATTACTGAGGGATGCAGAAAATAAAATATCGTTAGTGGTAAATCCAAAATCAACTTTATGAACTCCAGATCGAACACTTAATTTTTTCCCTATTTCATATGCCACATTTACGCCATAACTTAGATTGGTGTTTCCAGATTTTGAATTGGGGACGAAACTGGAATGAATAGGAGATCCTTCTCCAATAGCATTAAAAAACACAGGGGCTACGCTTGGTCCTACCGACCATCTGTTTTTTAAGCTATTTTCTACTTCCGCGTCTAAAGCAGCTTGATCTTCAATCTCTTCATAAAGGGATTTTTTAGTATCGGTCAGATCTTCCACTTTATCGGTTACTGCAGCAATGCCTTCTAACGCGTTTTCTTTTTTAGAATTTATACTATCATCTTTTTCTTTAGTAGTTACCGCAGAAGCTATTGTTTCATCAGAAACACGGTTACTTTTTCGAAGAGTTTCTTGTAAATCTTTGTCACCCGCCTGATTAGGGGAATCAGCAAGAGCTATTTCGCTTTTTCTGGAAGCAGGAGGTACTTCTTTAGTTTTATCAACTGCTGCAATTTCCGTTTTTTTAGCTTGAGAAGTGCCCAAACCTACATTCTTGGTTTTAGGTGAAGTTGCTGTGACGTTTGAAGATTTTGAAGTTTTGTTTTCTAGAAGTTCAGACTCGGGAACTTCTACAATAGCCTCCTGCTGCATCATGGTAGAATCCAACTCAAATGAGGTTTCATTCTTATTTGACACATTTGATTCGGAATCCGTTGCTTTTACTTCAGAATCTGTATCTACAACCGAAGGAGAAGATGTATTCATATCCGTATCATCAGATTCAAAAGGTGTTAAAACATAAAATAGTAGTGCTAAAGCTGCTGCAGCCCCACCAAGTTTCCACCAAATTGGAAATACACGGCGTTTTCTTTTCTTTTTATCCAAAGAAGCTTCAATAGCGGTCCAAACCTTATCATCAGGTACCTCCTTGAAGTCTTTTAGCTGCTCTTTAAAGAGCTGATCAATATTTTTCTTATCCATGTTGCATGGTATTATGCAATATTTATATTTTCTTTTTCAATTTTTTGCTTCAAGATTAACCTTGCTCGTGCGAGATTAGATTTTGAAGTTCCGGGAGATGTTCCAAGCATCTCACTTATTTCGTTATGTGTAAATCCATCTAACACATATAAATTAAAAGTTAGCCGATATTTGTTTGGCAACTCTTGAATATATTTTAATAGTGTAGCAAGACCAATATCCGATTGGGAGGAACTAATATCAATTTCATCGGGAATGTTTTCGGACACTACTGATAAGAACTCTTCCTTTCGATATTTTTGTAAAACGGTGTTTACTGTTATTCTTTTTATCCAACCTTCAAAAGAGCCTTTAAACTTAAACTGATCTATTTTGTCGAAGATGATCATAAAGCTATCATGCAAATTATCTTCAGCCTCAGTTTTATTGCGCGAGTACTTCAGGCAAAGTCCATACAATACACTTGAATATTTTGTGTAAAGTTGTCCCTGTGCCTGTCTGTTCCCTTTTTTACAATTTTTTATGAGCTCTTCTAAACTCAAAATGTTGGTTAGATTATTATTTTGTTTGTATGCTTAGTTATTTACTGGAATTTCTAATTCTATAAATTCTTGCGCTCCATCACTCCCTTGACCGGTCCAAAAACGCAACAAATAGGTTTCTTCAAATAACACAACAATGGTGAAAGTAGCTTGTACTTCTTCCCCTTCAATGATACAATCACTTAAATCAGCTAGTTCAGAAGCGGTGGCAACAATATCACGAGTGGTAACATCTGGGTTCGTTACATCAAAACCTAAAAAAAAGGTACAATCGTTGGGGCGCAAATAGGTCACCGTAATCTCGTGACTCTCATTAAAGTTAAACGATTCTGGAGCCTCCACTGCGATGGTTCGCAAGGAAACAAAATTAAAGTTGGTGTCCTCGTCCCCAATTTCACAGGAAGAGATCACAAATAATAAAGCAATTACGCTTATGAAGTAGTACAACTTCTTCATAATCCTATTTTTAGTTTATAATAGAAGATGTAAATAGTATCGAAAGGTTGCGTAAAAGCTTAGAAAACCCTATTTTTTAGGTATCCAAGGTGCTCAGTGCTTCTTTTATTTTCCCCTCCAATTCCTCCAGTAATTCCGGATTATCCAGTAGAAGTGTTTTTACGGCATCTCTTCCCTGACCCAATTTTGTATCTCCATAACTAAACCAAGAGCCACTTTTTTTAATGATTTCGTATTCGACTCCGATATCTAAAATTTCACCAACTTTAGAAATTCCCTCACCATACATAATATCAAACTCCGCAGTTCTAAAAGGTGGAGCGACTTTGTTTTTTACAACTTTAACTCTTGTTTTATTTCCTTGAACCGCACCATCTGTGTTTTTGATTTGTGTAGAACGTCTGATGTCTAAACGAACTGAGGCATAAAACTTTAAGGCATTTCCTCCGGTTGTTGTTTCTGGATTCCCGAACATCACTCCAATTTTTTCGCGAAGTTGATTGATAAAGATTACGGTGCAGTTTGTTTTGCTAATTGATGAAGTTAGTTTTCGCAGTGCCTGAGACATCAAACGGGCATGTAACCCCATTTTAGAATCACCCATTTCTCCTTCAATTTCACTTTTTGGAGTTAACGCAGCCACAGAATCTATAATAACAATATCTATCGCCCCAGAACGAATAAGATTATCAGCTATTTCTAAAGCTTGTTCGCCATGATCAGGTTGAGAAATGATAAGATTGTCAATATCTACGCCTAAATTCTTAGCATAAAAACGATCAAATGCATGTTCGGCATCAATAAAAGCTGCGATACCATTATTTTTTTGAGCCTCAGCAATAGCATGCAAAGTTAAGGTGGTTTTACCTGAAGATTCTGGACCATAAATTTCAATAACCCTCCCTCGAGGATAACCTCCTACACCTAAAGCAATATCTAAACCTAGAGACCCTGATGAAATCACCTCAATATCTTCAATAACACTATCCCCCATCTTCATTACAGAACCTTTGCCATAGGTTTTGTCTAGTTTGTCTAAGGTTAATTTAAGGGCCTTTAATTTTGCATCTTTTTCAGAACTCATTTGTTATCGTATTAGAAGAGCTAAATTAACATTTCTTTTTGCATATAACAATGCAGACGCAACCTTTTTGGAAAATAGACATCTATATAAAAACAATTATGTTTTTAGATAAAATATTGCTGCCAGATTTTGTCATGCGCAAAGATGGTCATCGTCCTTTTTAGTATCCTATGAAAGAGAAAAGCCAAGGAGTGACCCTTGATAGAGCTTTGGAATTTCCAAAGCTCTTTTTTGTTTGTATACATCCTTAAGATTTACGTATTTTTGTCTCCCATTTATCGAGAAAAATTAAAATCATTTCTTTAACTTAATTATTAGTATAGCATGCAACTGTACAATACATTGAGCGCAAAAGAGAGAGAAGCGCTTATTGAAACTGCTGGAAAAGAGCGGCTAACCATTTCTTTTTACCAATATGCTCATATTGGAAACCCAGAGATATTTCGAAATCACCTCTTTGTTCATTGGAACGACCAAGACGTTTTAGGGAGAATTTATGTTGCTCACGAAGGAATAAATGCCCAACTATCTGTTCCGGCAGAAAATTTTGGAGCCTTTAAGGAGCATTTAGACAGTATTTCGTTCTTAAAAAATGTTCGATTAAATATTGCTATTGAACAGGACAATAAATCATTTCTAAAATTAAAAGTAAAGGTTAGAAGTAAGATTGTAGCAGACGGTTTGGATGATGCTACTTTTGATGTTACCAATAAAGGTGTTCATGTTGATGCCCGGGTATTTAATGAGCTTATTGAAGACCCTGATACCATTTTGGTTGACATGCGGAATCATTACGAAAGTGAAATAGGTCATTTTAAAAATGCCATAACTCCGGATGTAGATACTTTTAGAGATTCTTTGGAAATCATTGAAAAAGATCTGGAAGCGCATAAGGAAGATAAAAAATTAGTAATGTATTGCACTGGAGGCATCCGTTGTGAAAAAGCAAGCGCATATTACAAGCACAAAGGGTTTAAAAAGGTATATCAGTTAGAAGGAGGTATTATTGAATACACCAGACAAGTGCAACAACAACAATTGGAAAATAAGTTTAAAGGAAAAAATTTTGTTTTCGACCATCGCAGAGGAGAACGGATTTCAGACGACATCATTGCCCATTGCCATCAATGTGGAAATCCTTGCGACACCCATGTTAATTGTGCCAATGAAGCTTGTCATTTACTATTTATCCAATGTGAAACCTGTGCAGAAACACTAAATAATTGCTGTTCTAATGCCTGTAAAGAAATTCATGAACTTCCATTTGAAGAACAAAAGAAGTTGCGAAAAGGAAAAGTAGTGAGTAATAAAATATTTAAAAAAGGGCGTTCCGAAGTTTTAAAATATAAGAACAAAACGCAATAAGAGATTTCGATTTCGGCGCTGCCATATTTTTATAGTATCTTTACCTATAAGGAGTTTTTATGAACCTAAGTTAGTAGCTATTTATAGATAGCTTGCTAAATCAAGATATAATATATGGGTTGTAGCAGTTGTTCAACTGGAAAGGATGGACAACCGCGTGGATGCAAGAACAATGGTACTTGTGGCACAGATGGTTGTAATAAATTAACTGTTTTTGACTGGCTTTCAAATATGTCGCTTCCAAATGGGGAAAAACCATTTGATTGGGTAGAAGTGCGTTTCAAGAATAGTAGAAAAGAATTTTTTAGAAATACCGAGAATTTATCACTTGCTATTGGTGATATTGTAGCAACTCAGGCTAAATCTGGTCATGATGTTGGTATGGTAACGTTAACAGGAGAATTGGTTCGCGTTCAAATGAAACGGAAAAAGGAAGATTTTTCCGGAGAAGAACAGGTTAAAGTATACCGAAAAGCATCTCAAAAAGATATTGACGTATGGCAGAAATGCAGAGATCGGGAAGAAGAAATTAAGAAAAGATCTCGGGAAATAGCTATTTCCCTACAATTGAAAATGAAAATTTCGGATGTAGAATTTCAGGGCGATGGATCTAAAGCAACTTTCTATTATACTGCGGAGGAGCGTGTAGATTTTAGACAGCTGATTAAAGATATGGCCAAAGCTTTTGGTATTCGAATTGAAATGAGACAGATTGGATACCGTCAAGAAGCGCAGCGTTTAGGAGGTATTGGTTCATGCGGGAGAGAGTTGTGTTGCTCAACATGGTTAACAGATTTCAGATCGGTAAGCACGGCTGCGGCTCGATATCAACAACTTTCATTAAATCCTCAGAAACTTGCAGGACAGTGTGGAAAGTTAAAATGCTGCCTCAATTATGAATTGGACGTGTATTTAGATGCGTTAAAAAATTTCCCAGCTCAAGACAGCAAACTTCATACAGAAAAGGGATTGGCAATTTGTCAAAAAGCAGATATTTTCAAAGAAACATTATGGTTTTCCTATAAGAATGATCATGCAAACTGGCATGCATTAACAAAGGATCAGGTTAACGAAATTATAGAAAAGAACAAGAAAAAAGAGAAAGTTGTTAGTCTTGAGGAATATGCCAGTGAAAATTTTGCTGAAGAGACTCCTGTTTTTGAAAATGTTGTTGGTCAAGATAGTTTAACGCGATTCGATCAGCCAAAACGTTCTAAAAAGCGTAAAAACAAACGTAGAAAAAATAAAAAAAGACAGTCCAAAAATGCATAGGAAGTGGTTAGCCCTTTTGTTTTTGATTTGTATAGTTTCTTGCAATAATATCTTAGTTCACTCCGAGTATCAGAGTATAAAAAATGGTCGGTGGAGTAAGGATAATGTGGTTCGTTTTACCTTTTCTGAACTGGATACTATTGCCCTTCACAATATGTTTATTAATGTTAGAAACGATAATAATTATCCCTACAGTAATCTCTTTTTAATTGCTGAACTCAACTTTCCAAATGGAGAAAGCGTTAAAGATACTTTGGAGTACGATATGGCGTTGGCAAATGGAGAATGGTTAGGAAAGGGATACGGAAGTGTTTTAGAAAATAAATTATGGTACAAGGAAAACATCGTTTTTCCATCTTCTGGCGTATATACTTTACAGATATCACATGCCATGCGCAAAAATGGAGCAATTGAAGGGATTGTAAATTTAGATGGCATTATTGATGTTGGATTTCAAATAGAAAAAAGCAATCCGTAAAATATGGCTACCAAAACAAAGAAAAAAACAACTAAAGGCTTTTTTAAATTCATCAAATGGTTTTGGATACTGTTTGCCCTTGGGATTTTCTCAGTATTTTTAATTTTTCAACTTGCAGCCTGGGGGTTTTTAGGAGAAATGCCCACTTTTGAACGTTTAGAGAACCCGAACACTAATTTGGCTACGGAAATTATTTCTTCCGATGGTGAAACACTAGGGAAATATTATTTAGATGATAACAGAACACCTGTGGCCTTTGAAGACCTGCCCCAAAATTTGGTCGATGCATTAGTGGCTACAGAAGATGCACGCTATTTTGATCACGCTGGTATTGATGCTCGAGGAACGATAAGAGCTTTTGCATTTTTAGGAAAACGTGGAGGAGCCAGTACGATTTCTCAGCAATTGGCACGGCAGATTTATGTTGGCCCAAGATCCAGCAGTTTGTTTGAGACGGTAAAGCAGAAGGTAAAGGAATGGGTTATCGCTACAAGGTTAGAACGTAACTATACCAAAGAAGAAATCATAGCGATGTATTTCAATATTTACGATTTCTTAAACAATGCAGATGGTATACGCTCGGCGGCGCGTATTTACTTTGGAAAGGAACCAAAAGACCTAAAGATAGAGGAATCTGCAATGCTAGTAGGAATGTTTAAAAACTCTTCTTTATTTAATCCAATTCGACGTGAAGCTTTAGTAAAAGATAGAAGGAATACCGTTTTAGGTCAAATGGCAAAGTATGGGTATATCACACAAACCGAAAAGGATTCCTTACAAGCGCTAAAGATGGATATTAACTTTAGCCCTGAATCGCATAGAGAAGGTTTGGCTACCTATTTTAGAATGAACTTACAGCGATTTTTAAATAAATGGATTAAGGAAAACCCAAAACCAGATGGATCCAAATACAATATTTATTTAGATGGCTTAAAAGTATATACAACGATAGATTCGAGAATGCAAGCCAATGCCGAGACATCGGTTAGAGAGCATATGAAACGACTACAGGCGGAATTTTTTCATCAAAACACTCCGCAACGAAATAGAACAGCACCTTTTTTGGATTTAACGAATGGCGCAATTGATACGATTATGGAACGCGCCATGAAAAATTCCGAACGCTGGCGAAGTTTGAGAAGACAGAAAAAATCTGAAAAAGAAATTGAAGCTACCTTTCATGAACCCACAGAGATGACCGTTTTTGACTGGAATAGTGATACCCAGGAAAAAGACACAATAATGACTCCTTTGGATTCTATTCGCTATTATAAGACTTTTTTGCGTGCTGCCATGATGTCTATGGAACCCCAAACAGGACATGTAAAAGCGTGGGTAGGTGGTATAGATTATAAGCATTTTCAATATGACAATGTAATACAGGGAGCAAGGCAGGCAGGCTCTACCTTTAAACCTTTTGTTTATGCAGCGGCCATAGATCAATTGCGTTATTCGCCTTGCGATTCTTTACCGGATAGTCAATATTGTATCGAAGCGAATAAGCATGGAAATCCGGAACCTTGGTGTCCTAAAAATTCAAACGGAAAATACTCCGGAGATAACCTTACCCTAAAAAATGCTTTAGCGAATTCCGTAAATACCGTTACTGCCCAACTTATTGATAGAGTAGGCCCTAGATCTGTGGTATCTATTGTGAAAAATTTAGGGCTAACCAAAGAGATTCCGGAAGTACCATCTATTGCTCTTGGAACGCCCGACTTTAATGTGTACGAAATGGTCGGAGCCTATGGTACTTTTGTAAATCAAGGTGTTTATGTAAAACCTGTAATGGTTACGCGCATAGAAGATAAAAATGGACAGGTATTGTATGAATATGTTCCAGAGACAAAGGATGTATTAAGTAAAGATGTGGCTTTTGCTATGGTTGACTTGATGAAAGGGGTTACCCAAGGAGGTTCAGGAGCTCGTTTAAGAACTCAGGGTGCAGAAAAGAACAAGGCAGAATATCGTGAAATAATAACTGGATATCCGTATAATTTTACAAATCCTATAGCGGGAAAAACAGGTACTACACAAAACCAAAGTGATGGTTGGTTTATGGGAATGGTTCCTAATTTGGTTACCGGAGTTTGGGTTGGAGGTGAAGATAGAGCAACACACTTTAAAACGATTACTTATGGACAGGGAGCTTCTATGGCGCTACCGATTTGGGGACTTTATATGAACAAAAATTATGAAGATGTGGAACTGGGAATTTCAAAGGAAGATTTTGAAGAACCTGAAGATATGTCTATTGCCATTGATTGTAATAAAGTACGTGAAGAGCTTCAAAAAGATGATGATTTAGAAGATGATCTTGAAGATATCGGATTCTAGAGAGAAATCAATTTTCTGTTTAAACCTAGAATGAAATTGAATAAGAAATAAATTACAAGTTAATGATACGTAAAACTGTAACTGATGTCGTTGCTGCGCTTAAGGGTGTGGAAAACGGAATGACATTTATGCTAGGGGGGTTTGGTTTATGTGGGATACCCGAGAATTCAATTGCAGAATTAGTACGTTTGGGAATTTCAGATATAACCTGTATTTCAAACAATGCTGGCGTAGATGATTTTGGTTTAGGTTTGCTGCTACAAAATCGTCAGATAAAAAAAATGATTTCCTCATATGTGGGCGAAAATGACGAGTTCGAACGCCAAATGTTAAGCGGAGAGCTTGAAGTAGAACTTACCCCTCAAGGAACCTTGGCTGAAAAGTGTAGAGCTGCTCAGGGAGGCTTTCCGGCATTTTACACTCCTGCAGGCTACGGTACTGAAGTAGCAGAAGGGAAGGAAACCCGGGCGTTTAATGGAAAGATGTATGTGCTGGAAGAAGCGTGCAAAGCAGATTATGCTTTTGTAAAAGCTTGGAAAGGTGACGAGGCGGGAAATTTAATTTTTAAGGGCACTGCAAGAAATTTTAATCCTTGCATGTGTGGAGCGGCCAAGATAACCGTTGCTGAGGTAGAAGAGTTACTTCCTGCTGGGAGCTTAGACCCAAATGAAATTCATGTTCCTGGAATTTTTATACAACGTATTTTTGAGGGAAAACATTTCGAAAAGCGTATAGAACAACGCACCGTAAGAGAAAAACAATAACAAGATGAGACTACAATTTGCATGTTCTTCTTGCGGTAAAAATAATTTATATACACCCAAAGTCCCTACCCGTGGCGATCTGCATATAAAGATCGGAATTACTGAGGTACAAGTAAATTGTCAGATATGTGGAAACCGAGAAAGAAAACACCTCAATACCATTAATGCTATCGTTGATTATAAAATTATTGGTATTGGATTTGTTTTAGGAATAATTGCAACTTTAGGGTTATGGAATTTTTATGGAGCTGTTAGCACAGCAAGCTTTTTTATACCAATGCTATTTTGGATTCAAGAAAACAATGCTGTTAGCGGTTTTAATAAATACCATATTAAGAGAAAATAGATATGTTAGACAAACAAGGCATTGCAAAACGAATTGCGAAGGAAGTTAAGGACGGATATTATGTTAATCTTGGTATAGGTATACCGACCCTTGTAGCTAACTTCGTTCGTGAAGATATTAGTGTTGAATTTCAGAGTGAAAACGGAGTTTTGGGAATGGGACCTTTTCCCATAGAAGGAGAAGAAGATGCCGACATAATAAATGCGGGAAAACAGACCATAACAACCTTGGCCGGAGCTTCTTTTTTTGATTCTGCCACAAGCTTTAGCATGATTCGAGGACAGCATGTGGACCTTACTATATTGGGAGCCATGGAAGTAGCTGAAAATGGAGATATTGCCAACTGGAAGATACCAGGTAAAATGGTGAAAGGCATGGGAGGTGCTATGGATTTAGTTGCTTCAGCCGAGAATATTATTGTAGCAATGATGCATACAAATAAAGCAGGCAAATCTAAACTCTTAAAGCGATGTTCTTTGCCCCTTACCGGAGTAGGTTGCGTAAAAAAAATTGTAACTAATCTTGCTGTTTTGGAAGTGGTGCCAAATGGATTTTTATTGAAAGAACGCGCACCAGAAATAAGTGTTGAAACAATCAAGAACGCAACAGAAGGAAACCTCATTATTGAAGGAGAGATTCCCGAAATGATTCTTTAAGGTTGTAAATAGCGCTCCAATTTCACATCGTGAGTCATACATTTTACCACATTTTTTTTAAAGTTTGCAACAATAGTTAAGATTAAAGGTAAAAGTTTATTAAGTTTAGGATCTTAATTTTTGAGTTTAATCCCCAAATAAAAACCAATTTATGGAATCCCAAATGAACCAAATGCCTGCTGAGGAAGTAATTTACAAAGACCGCAGTAATTTTTATAGAGGTATTTTAGCGTTGACGAAGAAACTATTTATGTTTTAAGTTAACCTCAAAAAGAATTAAAAAGGGAGCAATGCTTTTAGTGTTGCTCCCTTTTGTGTTTACTATTTTAGTTTTCATAGAAAAAAGGTACTTTAGACTAATAATTAGTATCAAATGAACTTGAAATTTGAAGCATGCAATACTTCCCATATAACCACCTTGATTTGGATTTCAGAAACAACGTTTAGAGATGCTTTTGAAAAAGCAAATGAGCCTGAAGATTTTGCAACCTATATTAATCAAGCTTTCAATAAAGAAAAACTTCTTACCGAATTAAATAATCCTAATACTGCTTTTTACTTTGTTTATTTGGATGCAGAATTAGTAGGGTATTTTAAATTAAACGAATTCGACGCACAATCGGAAGCTCAACCTGACGATGCAATAGAGTTAGAACGTATATACGTGTTAGAGAAATTTCAAGGGAAGCAAATAGGATTTCATATCTTGGAAGCGATAAAAACAAAAATTATTGACAAAGAGAAAAAGATGCTTTGGTTAGGGGTTTGGGAGGAAAATTATGCGGCAATACGATTCTATAAAAAACATGGCTTCATCGAATTTGGAACACACCCATATTATGTAGGAACCGATAAACAAACAGATCTTTTGCTTAAGATTGAGATGATACATTAAAAACTAAGAATTATGAAAATAAAAATGATTAACGTTTTCCTTTTCTGTATAGGGATGACCTTTGCTCAAGACTCGTATTACTTTCCTGATCGTGGCCTTTGGGCGCAAAAAACACCAGTTACTTTTCAAATTAATGAATCAAAATTAAGGGAAGCTGTTCAGTTTGCTGAAGCCAATGAATATAGTGGATCAAAAGATTTGCGAATAGCAATCTTGAAAGGTTTTGAGCGCGAGCCCTTTCACGAGATTTTAGGACCAACAAAGAAAAGAGGAGGCCCTGCCGGGATGATTTTAAAAAATGGTTATGTTATAACACAATGGGGAGATGTTGATCGTGTGGATATGACTTTTAGTGTTACAAAAAGCTTTTTATCGACGGTTGGTGGTTTGGCTGTTGACCATGGTCTTATTAAAAACGTTAATGATAAAGTAGGCAATTATGTTTGGGATGGAACTTTCGAAGGTGCTCATAATAGCAAAATAAGCTGGAAGCATCTTTTGCAGCAAAACTCCGATTGGTCGGGAAGCCTATGGGGAGTTAAAGATTGGGCAGACCGTCCACCTCGAAAAGGAGGGTTAGATGACTGGAAGTATCGAGACTTAAAGGAACCTGGAACCGTTATGGAATATAACGATGTTCGCGTAAATGTTCTTGCATATGCCTTAACTCAGGTATGGAGAAACCCAATGCCTAAAGTATTGAAAGAAAAGCTCATGGATAAAATTGATGCATCTACAACATGGAGGTGGCATGGATATAAGAATGCGTGGACAGAGGTAGATGGGTTACAAATGAAATCCGTGACTGGTGGAGGGCACTCAGGTGCCGGTCTTTTTATTAATACGACAGACATGGCGCGATTTGGATTACTTTTTTTGAATGATGGCAAGTGGAAGAATGAAAGAATATTAAGTGAATCTTGGATTGCCGAAGCAATTGAGCCTTCAACGCCTAATGTTAACTATGGGTATATGTGGTGGTTGAATAAAAAAGGACCACGACATTGGGAAGGATTGTCGGAGAACATTTATTATGCCGCCGGCTTTGGAGGCAATTTTATTGTGATTGATAAAGAACATGATTTGGTTATCGTTACCCGTTGGTTGGAACCAAATAAAATAGGAATATTTGTAGAGAAGGTATTGGAGGCTATGCCTTAAAGCTTATGTAAAACTTCCGCAGCTTTCTTTAAAGTGTCATCGGTTTTGGCAAAACAAAAGCGAAGTTGTTTTTTGTCTTCTTCATTTTCGTGAAATACAGAAACGGGAATACATGCAATGTTGTATTCATCAATAAGTCGTACCGCAAAATCCGTATCCTTTTCCAAAGTGATTTTAGAAAAATCTAAAAGTTGAAAATAAGTTCCTTCAGTAGGCGTAAAGGAAAATCGTGAACCTTGAATTTGAGTTAGGAAGAAATCTCTTTTTTCTTGATAGAATGCAGAAAGCTCTAAATAATGACGTTCGTCTTCCAGATAGATTGCTAATGCTTTTTGAGCCGGATGATTCACACAAAATACGTTAAATTCATGAATTTTTCGAAACTCTTTCATCAAAACTTCTGGCCCAACACAATAACCCATTTTCCAACCTGTGGTATGAAATGTTTTTCCGAAAGATGCACAGATAAAGCTTCTAGAGGCTAAGTCTTTGTATTTTGCAACACTTTCATGTAAGGCATTATCAAATACAATGTGCTCATAAACTTCGTCGCTTATAACTACAATATTTGTCCCCTTAAGTAATTGCTGCAACTGTAGCATATCGGCCTTTGAAAAAATAACACCACTTGGATTATGCGGTGTATTTATGATGACCATTTTGGTTTTATCAGTTATTTTTTGACGTACTTCTTCCCAATCTCTTCGATAAGATTTTCCATGAAGTTTTACAAAAACTGGTACACCTCCACTAGCCCGTATAGCAGGCTCATAACAATCATATGCCGGTTTAAACACAATAACCTCATCATTTTTGTTTACAATAGCAGTGATAGCTGTATATATTGCCTGTGTTGCTCCTGCTGTTATGATTACTTCAGTTTCCGGATTATATTGTGATTGATATAGCGAATTAATTTTTTCTGAAATTCTTTTACGCAATGAAAAAACTCCTGACATTGGAGCGTATTGATTGTAATTTCCTTGCATAGCCTTTGCCGTTAATGAAAGTAATTTCGCATCCGGTTCAAAATTTGGAAAACCCTGAGCCAGATTAAGCGCATTACCTTCAGATGCGAGTTTCCCAATAGTGGTAAAAATAGAAGGTTGTAAATTGGGAAGTTTGGAAATTACTGGAAATTGGAAATCAGGCATAACACATTTATAAGCACTAAATTTACTAAAATAAGTGGGTTAATGTCTCATGTGTTTCCAAGAAGATTGACCTTTATAAACAAAGAATTTTATCCAGATAATTTTTATCACTTTCTGCTTGTAGCTGATAGGCAACAGAGTTTTCGAAGGCAACCTGTATTAAAAGACCAATAGCTTTGGCATTGGTTCTGGTAAGACTATTGGTTCGATATACGACATCTCTAATTGTTGAAAAGCTAACGTTAGAACGTGCTGCAACATTTGCAAAATCATCTTTAGAGGAATTTCTTCTTAGAATAGAAGATAATCTTTCATTTATAGGTTTTCCGTAATCACTTTCTTCAAACATAATTGAGTTAATTTATTGCGTTATTTATTTAAGTTTCGTCTTCTTTTATATAAGAATTTGGGGTCTAAGAGGCTCTTGTTTGAACACTACTTTAGATTTTACATAATTAAGTTGCGTATTTTGTTATATTTGCCTGTAATTCGATTACAGTTATACGTAATTAAACTACATTTATTTTAAAATATGTAGAATTATTACGCAAATTACAACATTATGTTTATATTAAAGCAATTAAGACGTAAAAAAAAGTGTAGTCAAACGGATTTGGCCAATGCAATTGGCGTGAGTCTTAGGACGGTGCAGCTATATGAAAAAAAGGACGCTAATATCCCAATAAAAAATTTGACTAAAATTGCGGCATATTTTGAGCTAACCATCGCAGAATTATATTCCTACGAAGTAAATGAAGAAGGAATCATATATGAAGACCCAAAAGACCTTCAATTGACCACACATAATGTTCAAACAATTGAGGGAGGAAGATTTAAACTAAGTGTACCGTTAATTTCAGATGAAGAGACGAGACAATTTGTAGAAGATCCGGATAGTATTAGTTTTTTAAGAGCGTTGACATGGGTTGATTTTATAGTTACATCGTATGATGGTGAAGATTATAGGGCTTTTGATATAGCGACTGACGCCATGAGTGATAACAGTATTTTTAGTATTCCTAATCGTGCTATCGTATTGGGGAGGAGTCTTAAACTTGAAATACTTGCGCAGTGTTTAAAACAGGGTAAAAGAGTATTTTGTATTATTGTTTACAGAAAACAAATACTTTGTAAAGAAGTTTTAGGATTTGATGAGGCTTCCAACAATATCCGCTGCCACAGCCTTAATAACTCTCCAGAGTATGCAGATTTTGACATTCATATTTCCGAGATAGATGTAATGTTTGAAATTGTAAAAAAACAGTTTTAATAAAAAAAACCATACCGAAATAGGCATGGTTCTTTTTAAATGATAAGTACAGAAAGTGCTATCCCTTTACACTAGCGCTTACATATTCTCGATTCATACGAGCTATGTTTTCTAGAGAGATTCCTTTAGGGCATTCAACTTCGCATGCTCCGGTGTTGGTGCAATTTCCAAAACCTTCTAAATCCATTTGACGAACCATATTTAACACCCGATCCGTTGCTTCGACCTGACCTTGTGGTAACAAAGCAAACTGGGATACTTTTGCCGAAGTAAATAGCATTGCACTGGCATTTTTGCATGCTGCTACACAAGCACCACAACCTATGCAGGTGGCCGCATTAAACGCATCATCAGCCTTTTCTTTTTCAATTGGGATAGCATTTGCATCTACCGTATTTCCTGAGGTATTTACAGAAATATATCCTCCAGCTTGTTGTATACGATCAAAAGCACTACGATCTACCATTAAATCCTTAATAACTGGAAAGGCATTGGCTCTAAATGGCTCTATAACAATAGTGTCTCCATCATTGAATTTTCGCATATGTAATTGACAGGTAGTAATTTTTCTGTCTGGACCATGCGGTTCTCCGTTGATTTGAAGTGAACAAGCTCCGCAAATCCCTTCTCTACAATCATGATCAAATTCAACGGGTTCCTCCCCTTTATTAATCAATTCTTCATTAAGCACATCCAACATTTCCAAAAAAGACATATCTCCATCAACTCCATCAAGAGGATATTGCACCATCTTGCCTTTTGATTTTGCGTCGTTCTGACGCCATATTTTCAGATTTAATTTCATAGTTTTTATTTTGTTATTGCTTGTAAGTTGAAGCATTTTTAAATCTGCTGTCAACAAAAACAGGCAATTATGAACTATTTGTAACTTCTAGTCTTTAATTCAATATTATCGTAAGTCAATTCTTCCTTATGAAGTTTAGCATCCTTTGGTTCTCCCTTATACTCCCAAGCCGAAACAAATTTAAAGTTTTTATCATCTCTAAGTGCCTCTCCTTCTTCAGTTTGATATTCTTCCCGGAAATGACCTCCGCACGATTCATTTCGTGTTAATGCATCTTTCGCAAACAACTCCCCGAGCTCTAAGAAATCTGCAACGCGTCCAGCTTTTTCTAGTTCTTGGTTTTTAGAATCTAAACTTCCAGGAACCCTTACATTTTCCCAGAAATCCGCCCTTAGTGCGGCAATTTCCTGGATAGCTTCTTTAAGCTCTTTTTCATTTCTAGACATACCACATTTATTCCACATGATTTTACCTAGTTTCTTATGGTAATAATCTACCGAATGGGTACCCTTACCACTCATCAATTTTTCCAAGCGATCTTTAACATCCTTTTCAGTAGCGTCGAACTCTGGGCTATCTGTTGGGATAGCTCCAGTTCTAATATCTTGAGAAAGATAATCCCCAATTGTATAGGGTAGTACAAAATATCCATCAGCCAAACCTTGCATAAGTGCGGAAGCACCTAATCGGTTTGCTCCATGATCACTAAAATTAGCTTCTCCAGCAGCATAACAGCCTGGAATGGTAGTTTGCAAGTTATAATCTACCCAAAGTCCTCCCATAGTATAGTGTACTGCTGGATAAATTTTCATAGGTGTTTTATACGGATTTTCATCTACGATTTTCTCGTACATCTGAAAAAGGTTTCCATATTTTGCCTCTATTACTTCTTCTCCTAACTTCCGAACCAAAGCGGCATCAGCATCGTTAATTCCCGATGTTAAAGCCTTTTCATGACCATACCTCATAATTGCCGCATCGAAATCTAGAAAAACGGCTTCTCCTGTTTTATTCACCCCAAAACCGGCATCGCAACGTTCTTTCGCTGCTCTAGAAGCCACATCCCTAGGAACTAGGTTACCAAATGCTGGGTACCTTCGTTCTAGATAGTAATCCCTATCTTCTTCTTTTAGGGCAGTAGGCTTTAATTTTCCTTCTTGAATAGCTTTGGCATCTTCCAAACGTTTAGGAACCCAGATGCGGCCATCATTTCTCAACGATTCCGACATTAAAGTTAGTTTAGATTGATGATCTCCTGAAACAGGAATACAGGTAGGGTGTATTTGCGTATAACATGGATTTGCAAAATATGCTCCTCTTCTATGCGCCCGCCATGCAGCCATCACATTACTTCCCATAGCATTGGTAGAAAGAAAGAAAACATTTCCATATCCTCCGGAAGCCAAAACAACCGCATGTGCCGAATGACGCTCAATTTCTCCGCTTACCAAATTACGGGCAATAATACCCCGCGCTTTGCCATCAACAAGTACTAAATCCAGCATTTCATGGCGATTAAAAGTCTGAATTTTACCTCTATGAATTTGTCGGTTCATTGCCGCATAGGCGCCTAATAGCAATTGTTGACCGGTTTGTCCTTTAGCATAAAATGTACGCGAAACCAAAACCCCACCAAAAGATCTATTGTCTAACAAACCACCATATTCACGTGCAAAAGGAACACCTTGCGCAACGCATTGATCTATAATGTTAGCTGAAACTTCCGCCAAGCGATATACATTGGCTTCCCTAGATCTATAGTCTCCTCCTTTTACGGTATCGTAAAAAAGGCGGTAAAAGCTATCTCCATCACCTTGGTAATTTTTAGCTGCATTTATTCCTCCCTGCGCCGCAATAGAATGCGCTCTTCTAGGTGAATCCTGATAACAAAAAGTTTTTACATTATACCCTAACTCAGCCAGGGTAGCAGCTGCCGCTCCTCCAGCAAGTCCAGTACCAACTACAATAACATCAATACTACGCTTATTGGCTGGATTTACAAGATTGATATCGTTTTTATGTTTTGTCCATTTATCGGCCAAGGGACCGGAAGGAACTTTTGAATCTAATGTTGCCATAGGTTTCTAATATTAATGACCATTAAGGTGATGAAAAAGAGCAATAAAAATAAATGCTGCAGGGACTACAATTGCAAAAACTTGTGTAACTTTTTTAAGCCCCGGAGAATATTTGTTATTCACACCCATAGATTGGAATGCAGAAGCAAATCCATGCCAAAGGTGTAATGCTAGTAATACAAATGAGAACACATATAAACCTATTCTAACAGGGTTTTGAAACTTGTGTATTAATTCTGGAAAATATCGTGTTGGATCTTCAGGGTGTGATTGCACATATTTGTGTATCAACTCTGGAATGAAAAAATCGTAAAAGTGTAATCCGAAAAATGCAAGAACAACCGCTCCCGAAATAATCATATTTCTAGAAACCCATGCAGCGTTTGTTCCACCCTTGTATTGCGTATATCGAATACTTCTAGAATTTCTATTTTTAATTTCAAGAACAAACCCCATTACAAAATGAAAGATAATCCCAAAAACCAAAACAGGTTGCATTAACGCTTGCACAACAAAATTGGTGCCTAAGAAATGTGAAAACTGATTGTATATATCCGCACTAAATACTGAAGTCATATTAACGGTACAATGAAACAGTAAAAAGAACACCAGAAAAAAGCCAGAGAGCGCCATTGCAATTTTTCTTGCAATTGACGATTTAATTAATCCACTCATGAATTATGAAATTTGAAGTCAAGTCAAAGTTACTTTATGGATTAGTATTTAACAAATTTTCAACTAGTTTAATAGTATATCCTTACTTAATACGACCTAAACCAGGTTTTTGTTAAATCACTATCCCTTTTAAAATGAGCTGAAATGTAGTGAAAACTTTAGGAAAAGTAGTGTCATTTTTTCTAAAAAAAGCAAATGAGATTTTAAACTTTAACTAGCTATTCTTAAAATAAATTCGGAAAAGATTTTTGATACTTGATTTAGATATTCTACTGATAGGATCATAAAACTATGCAGAATTGTTGTTTTTGCTGTAAATTACGAGACAGAAAAAGGAATTATAAATTTATGCCTTAAGAAAATGATGGATCAATTTTTTTTAATAGTGCTATCATGAATATTGCACTTCTTTCAGTAAGCATGCAGGTATATTCAACAAAAAGAATAGCTGAAGAGGCAGAGAAACGAGGTCATTATGTAGAGCTTATTGATCATACCAAATGCTCCGTTAAATTAGGTTCGGGAAAACCGCAAATCTATTTTAAAGATGAAAACATTACTTCTGAGTTTGATGCGGTGATTCCCAGAATAGGCGCAAAAGTAACCAAACATGGAGCTGCCATTGTAAAGCAGTTTGAAATGAATGGAGTTTTTAGTACTGCTAAATCTTTAAGTATTACCAGAGCTAGAAACAAAGTGAGAACCCTACAAATTATGGCGAGAAAAGGAATCCCCATTCCAGAAACTTTGTTTTCTATTAATCCTGACAATATTGAAGAGCAAATAAAAATACTTGGAGGACCACCTGTGATCATAAAGCTGCAAGAAGGAACACAGGGGTTGGGGGTTATTTTGGCGGAAAGCAAGCAATCGGCTAAATCTATCATCGATACTTTTTATAAAATGGACACCAGCATTCTTATTCAAAAATATATAGAAGAGGCAAATGGAGAAGATATACGTATTATTGTTGTTGGACATAAAATTGTGGCTTGTATGCAACGAAGTAGCGAAGCGGGAGAGTTTCGTTCCAATGTGCATAGAGGGGGTTTAGCACAGGAAATTCGTCCAACGGCTAAGGAAAAATATATGGCATTAAATGCGGTAAAATATTTAGGCTTGGGAGTTGCTGGAGTGGATATTATACGATCAAAAAAAGGCCCTCTATTGCTTGAGGTTAATGCATCTCCTGGATTAAAGGGTATTGAAGCAGCCACAGGGGTTAATGTAGCACAAGAGATTATTCAATTTGTAGAAAAGAATGGATATCGTAGAAGAAAATAAACCAATAGTAATCAGTGGAGAAAGTGTAGCTCCTGGAGAAGAGAAATTACTTCATATAAGTATTGATCGACTTCCAACAGGGACACTTATAGATATTCCTGTTTATGTATTTAACGCTAAAAAATCTGGACCTACAATTCTTCTTCAAGCAGGTTTGCATGGAGATGAAATTAATGGGATTGAGATTTTAAGGCGCATGCTACAGGAGAAGCAATTTAAACTTAAAAAAGGGGCAGTAATTGTCGTCCCTTTATTGAATGTATTTGGATTCATTCATTTTTCAAGGGATGTGCCGGATGGGAAAGACGTAAATCGAAGTTTCCCAGGTTCTACCAAAGGATCGTTAGCTAGCAGGATTGCGTATCATTATACTAAAGAAATCTTGCCGCAGATTACCATTGGGATTGATTTGCATACTGGAGGTTCTCAGCGGCATAATTTTCCGCAGATTAGATATACCGAAGAAGATGAAATGAGCAGAGCTTTGGCAAAGATCTTTGACGCACCTTTCATGTTTTCATCGCGACTTATATTTGGCTCATTTCGAAAGGCTTCTGCCAAAAATGGAATAGCTACGATAGTTTACGAAGCTGGAGAAAGTATGCGTTTTGATGATTTTTCAATTGCTGCAGGAATTCAAGGGATTCGAAATATTCTGTTGTATTTCAAAATGATTGCTAAAACTAAAGCAGAAAATTTGGAAGAAGACACAAGTATACATCTCTCCCAGCGTAAATGGCTTAGAGCACCTACAGCAGGAATGTTTATTCCAAAGGTTGTAAACGGGTCTTCAATTGAAAAAAAACAGGTTCTAGGAATTGTTACGGATACCTATGCCAATTACAAACGTGAAATAAAAGCACCTTATGATGGTTATTTGTTTTGTGTAAATCACCAAGCCGTGGTTAACCAAGGAGATGCTCTTTTTCATATAGGGAAATAGCTAAGAAAGTTGTTTTTCTGGCTTTAGGATATTAATAATAGCTTTTTCTATAGGAAATTTAAAACGATCTTTTTTGCAACGCCATTGACTAATTTTACGTAGCAAATAGAACAATGGACCTCTTTCTTTACCATAACCAAGTTTCATATAAAACTTAAAGGCCTCGAAGAAGCGTTCTTTTTCTTTACTTACCCAGGGTCCTGAGGATCCAACATAATCGAAGTCTGCCCATTCCTTTGTAGATTCGGGCAACTTATAACCATTGGTTACCACATCTTGCGTTATTTGTGAGCCAGGATAAGGTTTAAAATAGAAAATAGGAGTTTGAAATCCTGCACTTTTACGGCTCAATTTTTTAATAACATCTACAGTTGCCTCTATACTTTCAGGAGTTTCATTAGGAAAACCTACAATAAATGGGAAAATAACATCAATTTCCAAATCTTTGCATTTTTCTGCACAATAAAAGACTTGCGTTAGTTTAATGTCTTTTTTTAACCAATCCATCATTTCTTGCGAGCCTGATTCTACACCAATTAATAACCTGCGAAGCCCAGATTTTTTGGCAAGTAACCATACTTCATCTGAAAGTCGCTCTCCCTGATCTGCTCGCATTGTAGCAGCCCATGTAAAGTGTAAGTTCTTTTTGATGAGTTCGTTGCACAAATCCTCAATTCGTTTGGCATAGGTGAAAAAGGTTTCATCTTGAAAATTAAGATCATCAAATTGATATTTATTATGGTAGTAAGCTAAGTCTTCCGCCATTTTAACCGGCGATATTGCCGAGAACTTACGTTGAAAAACAAAAGGATCTGCGCAAAAAGTACATCTAAAAAAACAGCCGATGGATGAGATAAAGTCAAATTGACGCTTTCCTTTTTTTTCAAAATATTTTTCCACGTCTATAAGGTCATAGTTCACTCTTGGCATTTTGTCCATATCACTTATAGGTCGCGGCGGAGTTTTGATTATGGTCGTATTTTCACGATACGTAATTCCTTTAATATTTTTTAAGGGTAATTGCTCATCAAGATGTTGCACGAGTTCTTTAAAGGTACTTTCGCCTTGACCTTGCACTGTAATATCGATAAAAGAGTGTTCTTGTATGGGCTCTTTAGCAAAAAGAGAAGTATGCCACCCACCCCAAATAAGTGGGAGATTTGGGGCCAAACCTTTTACTTTTTCAGAAACTTCAAGGGCATCTTTAATTGGGGCACCCGTAATTACAGTTACGCCAAAACACAATGCGTCTTTTAAATGAGGTTGAATCCTATCCATCGGATTTTCATCAATACGGCCGTCTACAATAATAACTTCATATTTGTCTGAATCTAAAACTGAACCTATGGCCAAAAGCGCCAAGGGCATATCGAAAAAAACAGCTTTAGGGTTATAGAGGAGAATCTTTTTCTTTTGAACCATAATATAAATAATACTACTTATTCTCATGCATTCCTTAGCGAAAGTTAGCATGCAGCAATTTTTTAATGCAAAAGATATTCATATTTAACAAAGTATGCCAATTAGTAGCTGTTAAATTTAACTTTAATACTTTGGGTGGGAAGCTGCAATTATTAAAACAACACTTTATTATAGAGTCGTTGTTGGTGCTATGGCTCTCAGTTTTTCAATAGCAGTTTCCGTTCTTTTTTGAATCGTTTGCTGAGCTTTAGAAATAGTTTCTTCTAAATTTTCAGATGAAGTAGGATCAATATCTTTAATGGCCGCAAGACTTTTTAGGTACCAGTCTTCCCAAGCTTTTAGTATGTCGATCTGACTTTGCAAAGGATTATTTTTAAGCACGATTTCCTGACTTAATTTACTTTCTGCGTCCAAACGTGTTAGTGCTGCAGTTTCTAGAACAGCGACTAGATCCAGTCCCGTATTGCTATTTCCATTGACTAGTGTAAGTACAGCTGCTAAAGCTGCAGTACCCACATTTTTCATAGTTGTTTGCGAAACCTTATCCAATCGATCATTGTCGGTATGATAAAACTGATCCGTAAAGTGCCATAATAAAAGCCCAGGAATATTTGCATCTAAAAAAGGCGTATGATCACTACCTCCTTCAAAAGGATTTGTTTCCACGTTCCAGTCTGCAAAGTCTCCCTGTTTTTGAAAGGTATGAATGATAAAATCATTTAAGTAATGAGGCCTCATCTGATTTAAAGTCATGACTTCACCACCCCATTCCGAATGTTTATCATTTCCTCTAGTCCAAACAGCACTGGGGTCTGGCATTTTTTCGATTAAAAAAGAACCTCCTGTTATTGAAGTATTTTCTCCTACCATATCTAAACTTATACCCCATTTAATGGATTCTCGCCTTACATTATCTTCCTTAATATAGCGTTGCGTAGATACAATTTCATCTCCCCATAAAAAAGTTATAGTTCGTTTTACGGTAAGCTTTTCTTCTTTTAGTAATGCGGCTAAGACCTTTGCCATTTCCAATTGCGTACCTACTCCTGTGGCATTGTCATTGGCTCCTGGTTCCTGCACATGAGCACTTAGCACCAAACGTTCGTATGGAATCTTCGACCCTCTAATATTAGCAACAACTGTTAATTCTTCTGAAGGGTAAACTTTAGTTTTAATTTTAGTATTTAAAACCACTTTACCTTTTTGCAGCGCATTGTCCAAGCGTTTTTTAGCTTGATAGGATAGCGCAATTGCCCATGGTTTAAGTCCTTCTGTATAACGAAGACTTCTAAATTGTATGGAAGTTGTATTTTTTTCAGATTGTAAATAAGAAGGATTGTTATAGGTAACAATACCTAAGGCGCCCAATTCTTGAACTACTCTTGGGTAAATTAGACCTGCCCACAACGAGGTATAAACAATTTTATCTTTAACATTGATTTGGTTGAGGTCCTCAATTGTTTTTATATGAACAACTTCACCGGAGATTCCCTCCTCGGGAGTTGAAAAGGAATTCAAGTAAATCATATTACGATTAGAGGCAAACTGCAATAACGGATCTTCTTCACCAGCGATTTGAATCACAGCATCAACAGGTTCCCAGGTAGGATGTTTTAATGGTCGTTTCTCAATGCGATACACGAATTGATCCTGTTCAGAAGCATTTGTTTCTTGTATAAAACCTGCTGCTTCTAGCTCATTGGCAATATGATGGATACTTTTGTTAAATCCTTGATTGCCAACTACTCTCCAGTACTTTTCTACAAATGCAGTTGTAGTATAGGCCTGTTCTCCTGTAAACTTACTGCGGACTAGATTTAAGTATTGATCAGTGGTTATATGAGGAGTCTCCTCTTTTTTAGTACAACTTGCTACTAAAATAAACAACATGAAAAGTAGGGTTAGTTTCCGTATCATGAAAATGCGCTTGGATTACTTTATTTCAAAATCTTTTAAAACTTCTTTCCCGTTTCCAGACAGTTTTACCTGATACTTTCCTTTGGGTAAATATGTTTTTCCATCCTTTGCTTCCTTCAAGTCTTTCTTAAATTTTTTCTGATAGGCTAATTTTCCTTTTTTGGAAAAAGCAACGTCATAAGATAAAACATTAAAACCTTTATCAGCAGCGATGGTAGTATTGCTTACTTCAACACCATTAGACGTAAGTACTTTGGCTTCATACGCACCTGTTTTTGCGGTATAAAAATAAAGATCTATTCCTGGAGTTTGTGCTTTACTCCATGCCCCTCTTGGATTCCCCCAACGAGAAGAATGCTTTACCATCGAGATATCGAAAACCAATAAATCTTCATTTAATTTCTCCGGAGTTATTTGCTGCAACTGCGCAATATCTGCTTTATAAATACTTCTTCCGTGCGTACCTACTAAAAGATGTTTGGCTTTGGTTTGTATCACTAAATCGTGAACGGCAACATTGGGCAACCCATTTTGAAAGAGCTCCCAATGCTTCCCCTGATTAAAGGAAACATAAAGGCCATTATCGGTTCCAACAAATAAAAGGTTTTCGTTTTCAGGATCTTCCACCAAGACATTAACGGCAGCAGTGGGAATGTTGCTTGCTATATTTTTCCAAGTTTTTCCAAAATCATCGCTTTGATAGATGTATGGAGTAAAGTCATCAGAACGGTACCCATTTAAGGTTACATAAACACGTTCTTTTTTATGTTTGGATGCGGCAACACGACTTATCCAAAGGTTTTTAGGTAAACTAGTGGAAATCGCTTTCCAACTTCCACCACCATTTTGGGTAAGTTGCACCAAGCCATCGTCACTACCCGTATATATGAGGCCAAACTTAAATGGAGATTCCGAAATCGTGGTTAATGTACCATACGCAACATTTCCTTGTTTTGCTCCTTGGGTAAGATCGTCTGAAATAACTTCCCAATCATCACCTTGATTTAAAGAACGATGCAATTTATTTCCTCCCAAATACAGAATATCTTGATTATGTGGAGATAACAATATGGGCGTTTGCCAATTGAAACGATAGGGTTTTTCACCTAGCTCGTGTTTTGGTTGAATGTATTTTCTTTTATTTTTTCCCAGGTTCAACCGAAAGTAATTTCCAAATTGAAATCCAGTATAAACCGTGTTAGCATCTCTAGTATCGATTTGCACTTGCATACCATCTCCTCCTAAAATCGATTTCCAATTGTAATGCCCGCTCTGATGCCACCTGCTATTTTCGGTTGCGTTATGAGGACCTTTCCAAACCCCGTTGTCCTGTAATCCTCCATATACATTGTAAGGCTCTTCATAATCAATATTTATGGCGTAAAATTGCCCAACAGAGGGGGAGTTATTTTTGATCCAATTAGCGCCATCGTCATAAGAAATATTTACACCTCCATCATTACCGTTAATAAGGTGTCCAGACTGCTTTGGATTAACCCATAAAGCATGATGATCAGCATGCACATTTTCCCTACTTATAGAAGTCCATGTTTTTCCTGCGTCTTCAGATTTTATAATAGGAACTCCTGCCGTATAAATTTTATTTTTGTTATTGGGATCTACACGAATTTGCGCAAAGTAATAGCCATAACTATAAAAGAGATCATCAATGTACGAGTCATTCATTTTTTTCCAATTTAGACCTCCATCATCACTGCGGTAAACCTCTGCACCAATAACAGGGGTATCGAATAACAAGGCATTTGCGTTTTCCAAATACTTGGCGAGATCTTCGGGTTGTACTACGCCACTTCGTACCATTTGTTTTACATTATCGGCACGGTATTTTTCCTGGAATCCATTGGTTTTTAAATAACTATTCAATTTTTTAGTGTCTAACGCCAAAAAATCTTCGGTGCTCATCGTCTTGAAATCATCTTTGGTTAAGGCATCTGTTGTCTTTTTTGAAGCGGCTGTTTTTGTTCTTCGAAATTGACTATCATGAATCGCATATACTGTATTACTATCAAAAACAGTTAATCCAATACGACCTACGCCCTGACCGGTTGGGAAACCATTTTCAGGTAAGGAAATTTGATTCCAGGTGCTACCTGCGTCTGTGCTTTTGTAAATGCCTGATCCCGTTCCATTTCCAACAAAATCCCAGGCTTTCCGATCTTTCTGCCAGGCAGCGGCATACATAATATTAAAGTCTTCTGGAGCATGAGCGAGATCAATAATACCGGTTTCATTGTTAACAAAAAGTGTTTTATTCCAGGTTGCACCACCATCTGTGGTTTTATATATGCCACGTTCTTCATTTGGAGTGTAAAGATGTCCTGTTACACCTATTACAACCTCATTAGAATTGGAGGGATTTAGTAAAATACGCCCAATATGATGCGAATCTGGTAGCCCCATGTTTTGCCAAGTTTTCCCTTTATCTGTTGACTTCAAAATACCAATCCCCGCATAGGAGGATCGAGAAGCATTATTTTCTCCTGTTCCTACCCATATGGTTCCAGAATTCCAATCAACAGCAATATCTCCCACATTTTGTGTTGGAGCACTATCTAGCAATGGTGTAAAGGATGTTCCATTATTATTGGTATACCATAGACCTCCAGAAGCATATCCTACATAAAACTCCGTTGGATTGTTCGGGTTTACATCTAGGTCAACCACACGACCACTCATTACCGTAGGGCCGACATTTTTTAAGGGAATATTTTTAACCAAAGAAGTGGTTTCCATGGTTTTTTTAAGCTGCAAAGCAGTCTTAACTTGAGTGGGAGAGGTGGTTTGCGCAAAACTTTGAAAACCACAAAGTAGCATAACAAAAAGAAGAACAGATTTCATGAATATATAATTTAGTTGAATGAGTCGCGTGAAGGTATGAATTTGTTCAGGCTAAGACAAAACTTTTCATTTTTACAATATATGGTTGTACCGACTATAATGAGAATATGTATTTTTGAATAACCAATATAATTCCTATGAAATACAGGCAGATCGATAATCAGTTGTTTCGGAAAAACCGAAAGAAGTTTATGAGTCAAATGAAAGCTAAAAGCATAGCTGTTTTTAATTCCAATGATGTTTATCCAATTGGTGCAGACAGTACAATGCCATTTGAGCAACATCGTGATATTTTCTATTTATCGGGAGCAGATCAGGAAGAAACAATTTTGGTTTTATTTCCAGATGCAATGGATAGTAAACATCGAGAAATCCTTTTTGTAAGAGAAACAAATGCACATATCGCTGTATGGGAAGGTGAAAAATTAACCAAAGAAAAGGCAACTGAGGTATCTGGAATAGCAACAATTTATTGGTTATCAGATTTTGAAAAGGTGTTTTTTGATTTGATGACAGAAGCAGAAACGGTCTATTTTAATACCAACGAACATTATCGTCAGGCAGTAGAAACTCAGACTCGTGAAGATCGATTTATAATTAAATGCAAACAAGATTTCCCTGCACACCAATGGGCAAAAAGCAATCCAATTTTACAAGAAATTCGGGGTGTAAAAGAACCCGAAGAAACTTCCTTGTTACAAGAAGCCTGTGCTATAACGGAAAAAGGATTTCGACGAATTTTGGGATTTGTAAAACCAGGAGTTTGGGAATATGAAATAGAGGCGGAGTACTTGCATGAGTTTATTCGAAATCGCTCGAAAGGGTTTGCCTATACCCCTATAGTGGCGTCAGGTGCTAGTGCTAATGTGTTGCATTATATTGAGAACAATTTGCAATGTAAAGATGGCGATTTATTGCTTATGGATGTTGGTGCAGAATATGCCAATTACTCGAGTGATATGACCCGAACAATTCCCGTAAATGGCAAATTTACAGCAAGACAAAAAGCAGTGTATGAAGCTGTACTCCGAGTAAAGGATTTAGCTACTGCACTCTTGGTTCCTGGAACCATTTGGGCCGAATATCACAAGGAGGTTGGAAAACTAATGACTGCTGAGCTTTTGGGATTAGGGTTGCTGGACAAAGCTGATGTGCAGAATGAAGATGAAAATTGGCCCGCATATAAAAAATACTTTATGCATGGAACAAGTCATCATTTGGGGTTAAACACCCACGATTACGGGGCATTAAAAACTCCGATGAAAGCCAATATGGTTTTTACTGTTGAACCTGGAATTTACATTCCTGGCGAGAACCTAGGAATTCGATTGGAAGACGATGTAGTCATTCAAGAACATGGAGCACCAATCAATCTTATGAAAAATATTCCGATTGAAATAGAGGAAATTGAAAGCTTGATGAATGCGTAAAATTTAAATTTCAAAAGTTACTTTGCAACTAAAGAAATGGCTGTTAATTGTTTTTTTTGGGAGAAGAGAATTTTAAAAGGTTACCTATCATAAAACTCAATAGTGCAGGAAGCACCCAACCCATGCTGTAACGACCTAAGGGAATATAATCCTCAAGAAACGCAACGGCATCTCCAAAACCGATACTCCCCATAAAGTCGGGAACGCTGAACAGGATGGTGGTAAGAACCACGATTTTGAATATTGTGGGAGTAGCATATTTATCGGGAACAACATTTAAAAGAATTAGTATAATTGTAATCGGATAAATAAACATTAGGGCGGGAATAGCAATAACAATTATAGAGTGGAAATCTAATTGCCCCACTAGGATTCCTACAGCGCAGGAAATAACTCCGGTAATAACATAAGCCAATTGAGAACCATGAAACAGACCTTTAAAATAATCTGCTGTTCCGGTAACAATTCCTACGGCAGTGGTAAAACACGCCAACGCAATTAGAATACTTAAAACTGTATTTCCAAAGGTTCCTAGAGCAGCTAGACTAATTCCACGCAGTAGTGTTGCTCGCTGCATATCGCTGCTAAGCGAATTATCAACAAAAATGTCAGATCCAAACAAAGCACCAACCGCAATTAACCCAGCATAAATAATAAAAAGTCCGGAACCTGCTATAAAACCGGATTTTCGTATTAACGCTCGTTTCTCCTTAAACTTTGTGTGCCCTTTGAGGTTTAAGGATATAATAATAACACCACCTACAACGACAGCTCCAATAGCATCGAAAGTTTGGTAGCCTTCTAAAACACCGCTTATAATAGGGGCTTCAAAACGAGAAGCATTCATCAGCATATCGTTTGAAAATAATCCAATACCAATCACAAGAAATAAAATAATTACAATTAAAGGAGTGAGAAATTTTCCAATAAAATTTAAAATTTTAGAACGATTCAAAACAAAGAGCAGCACCAACGCAAAATAGACACTACTAGTAAGTAAAGGACTTGTTCCAAAGCTAGGGTGAATTGCAATTTCATGGGTTGCAGATGCTGTTCTAGGTGAAGGAATAGCAATGGAGATAAGGTAAACGATTATGCAATAGACAATGCTAAAGACAGGAGAAACTTTTTTGCCAAAATCAAACATGGTTCCCTGTAATTTTGCATGAGCTAAAATTCCTAATATGGGAATAATAACAGCAGTGATTATAAAACCAAAGGTTACCCAACTCCAAGCTTCACCAGCATTGTATCCTAGCAGTGGGGGTAACAATAAATTACCTGCTCCAAAAAAAAGCGAAAATAAGGCGAAAGCCGTAACAAGGGTTTCTTTTGATGAACTCATGAATTAAAACTTGGTGAGAAAGATAGGAAAAAATTCATGTAATAAACGGAAAGAATTATTGCGAAATTTGAACGGGGTTTATTAAGAAAAAATGTAGTTCATCGAAAAAGAAAGAAATTAATTTGTGTTTATCCAATAAAAAGTTATTCACTAGCGTTGTAACCCCATAGTTTAAAAACAACCCTAAATTGAACCGAGCATTTATTAGGCCTCCCAAATCCCATTTAGATGCTTTTTTGAAACCTACGCAACCTATGAAGAAAGTATTTACGGGCTACGGAAATAGATTTACAGCTTTCTGCTGTAGCATTTTTGGCCACCATTACGCAGTTACTAAAAGAGTAACACAACACATTAAAGAATATCAATGTATTCATTGTCAGAAGCAAGTTACTACAGACGTAAACGGAAACCTTTCGAGACTTACGCCTGAGTTGCAAGATATCAATGAAACACTTCAAGAACTATATCGGAAAAGACATGGAGCTGCACAACAACAAGTAGCTTAATTATTTATTGCTTTGGCGCAATATTACCATCGTAATTGATGGTATTTAAAAGAATTCCCGAATTCAAAATCACCTGGTTTTGAGCTATTTTTCGCCCTATAGAATAGACAAACAGGTTTCCCTTTTGAGTTTAGGGAATTCTTTTTTTGCAGAAGAATTGAACTCCATACTACAAAAAAACCGAAGGCATATACCTCCGGTTTCTCCATCAAATAAAGCAGGCTGAAATAGCTGCCCAATCAAAAACCTATTTTTTTAAAAAACTGTGTTGCAGGTATGTCTGAATCCGCCATTGATCTTTTTTTAAGGTAAACCCTAAATGATATTCGTAATGTACTTTCTGATCTTGGGCAACGACAAGTGCGGAGGCAATACCTGATGAGTTAATAGTTAGTGATTTTACTTCAAATGCTCTGTTGTGCCCGCCAAGTTTTTTGGATTGATGTAGATCTATAAATTGTTGTAAAGGAACAGTCAAAATATCGGAACCCCTTGTAGCAAAAATAGCAGCATCGTCCCAAAACCCCAAAGCGATTTTGGCTCCGTCTTGCATATCTTTTCCTTTGACCATGTTTTTGATGGCGAGATTAATGGAAGCTTTTGCGTTTGGAATTGCTTGCGCATGAACGTTAATAATTACAAGTAATGCGAGAATGGTAAAGATGTTAGATAGTTTCATAAAATCTATTTTAATTAGTATACATATATTTAGTATACGAAGTAAATATTTTTTATAAGCATCAACAAATCTTTTATCATAAAATTTCCATAAGAAATGAATGGTGTTTTATGAATGTTTTGTTTCTACTCATGTGTTTTCTAACTTGCACCTCAAACATTTACAAAAATGTCCAACACAATTCAAAACTCGGTAGGTTATATGATTGACTATACCACTCGAAATTTACGGCGGTATGCAGCTACAGTTTTTCGTGAAAATGAATTGAACATTACAATGGAGCAATGGGCAATTTTAAATATTACAAAAGATCATGGAGGAGTTTCTCATCTCACATTACTTTCAAAAATGATGGCCAAAGATGCGCCTACACTTACTAAAATGATTGATCTTCTATGTAAAAAGGGATATTTAGAAAGGCAACTAAATCAGGAAGACAGGCGAAAGTGGAATTTGGTAATTACAAAAGATGGATTAGCGAAAGAATTAGAAGCTTTTATTTTGGTTCGTACAATACGTGAAAAAATTATTGATGGGCTCTCCGATAAGGAAATAAAATCCCTAAAAAACATCTTGCTAAAAATTAATAATACCGTTGAAGCGTAATTGTATTCCCATAATTATTTTGGCGCTAAGGACATTACATAATCATAACTCTTATCCAAATAAATAGCTAACCGATCCAGATCTTCTAACATACTTTCTGGAATTAAAACATATCCCCGCATTACTGCACCATACGATTTATAGCTTGTTGTTTTATGATCTTTAATAAATTGCTCCTGCACGTCTTTTGAAAATCGAATACCAATTTCCCCGGCTTTATTAAATAAGGAAAACATATATCCATTAGCTGAGGTATAGGGCATGGTTTTGCCCTTTCTTTCAAACCTGGAACATTTGTTTACCAGCGCATCATAAACGGCTAATTTTCTTTCCCAAGCAGATATCTTTGGCATGTGTCTAATTTTGTTCAACGAATTCTTTAAAATTCCTCATCCAACGTTCTCCCGGCTTTGTATACATTCTGGGGAATAAGATAGACATAAGCCGGGGCATAATCCAATCTATTCGGGTGTAAACAACTTCCGTGGAATATTGGGTTTGGTTTTTACCTATGGACTTAAAGGAATATTTCATTGTATTGTCCATATGTTTATGTTGATAAATCGCTTCTAAACTTTCTGGAAGGTTATTCGCGATAATCCGTTCAGTTAATTCCATTTCGTATTTTTCCGTTTTGTAATAAAGCAGGGAAACTGCACCCATTTTATTTTCAGTTCCACTGATCAATTCCTTTTTCACCAAACCCTCTTGCCATTCTTTCAGATTTTCGGAATTGAGGAAAAGCGCTACAACTTTCTCAAGAGGTTGATCGATGATTATAGACCCTTTGTGTTTCATAATAGAATAGTTGAAAACAATTTATGTGTTAATTTGAATTAATAAAAGGAAGTATCCGATAATACCGGATAATTTTTTTCGAACTCAGACTTGGCAGTTGTCAATAACCCTTTTTATTTTAAGGTTTTTTTCTACGGTAACTAATCCTCCATAGTAGTTTCCAATGTTCTCCGCCATCTAAGGTACTTTCCCAATCCCAAATTAGTGAATCTTTTGTAATGTCTTTAAACACCATTCGCTGAATGATCGTTTTTTCTCCTTGTTGAATAGGTTTTGTTTTGAAAACCTTTTGCCCATTGTCTATAGCACCAATAAAGTCATAATACCCGCCATTATTATCGGCCCAGGCCTGATGCCAGGTGTTTGTTTTAGCATTATATACGGATAAACTCATCCCTTTAAAACCAGATACCGGATCATTAAAGTTTTCTTGAATAACTTTTTGATCTAATACTCTAACAATTGTGTTGGTTCCATTGGCTTTAGTTCCATCTCCTTTATCCCAACTGAGTTGCCATTCCCCTACCCAAAAATCAAAAGTGTTGGCATTGAGCTCTTGACCATGCAAAGCGAAAAAGCTACACAGATTAAACATTAGTATTACTAAGAACAATACATTATTTTTCATAACTTTCATTTTTAATACACCAGATTTTCCAAAAGGGAAAATCTATCTGCTTTTCGAGGTTTGTAAGTTTACCCTCCCAATAAAACCCTTTGGCACTTATCTCCGAAAATATAAGTTCGCTATTCATAGGTCCTTGGGGGGTGTTTTGTTTTTTACTGAGAACTATTTTCTGACCTTTTTTACCGCCTGTCCAGGTTTGCGGAGCACTATTAAGGCTTGGAGTGAAGTACGATACATACCATTGCTGGTTTATAGTGTCGTAAACCCGAATACTTGTAAAGTACTGTTTTTTTCCTTCTTGCATAAACCAGCCTTCGTCCTTAACCGCTTTTTTGTTCATTATATAATTCCATTTCCATGTAAGTTCAGTGGTATCTTGCCATTTTCCTTGGGCATCGCGTCGCAAGGATTTGCAATCACACACTCCTATAAGATCCCGGTATTCCAAAACCGCTTCGGCTATTGTTAGTGTTGGTTTTGCATTTAATTTGACTGAATTTTTAGCAGCAGAACCTTGTCCGAATAATCCCAAAGTGCTTATGCATAAGATTGCTAAAAGATGTAATTTTTTGATTTTCATTTGCGTTAATTGATGTATTTAAATATTCGTATAAAATGCTCCTCTTTTTTCGGAGACAGTTTATTTTTTTTGATGAAACTTTTCAGCTGTTTTTCTTTTTTGGGGAAAGCCGCAAGGAGGCTTTTTTTCTTGTTATCTAACTTCGAAAATATTGTGTCTCGTTTTATAAAATATTTGTGCGAAACATAATAGGTGTTTGGAGAAATACTTCCATCTAGCGGGTTCAATTTTCCTTGAATTAAACGAACATAGTATTTCTTTAAAAGGGAAAGATTTTGACCATGATACAGGATCTCATAAAACCCTTTTGAAGTGCTACTTGTAGTGTAATATTTAAATGTTTTACCCTGGAGCGTTATCTGCTCAAGATAACTAGGCTTGAGGATAAATACAGAATCTTTTGTCATTTTAATTTCAAAATTATCCGTCTTTACATTATAATTTAAATTGTCAATTGAAAATTCTTTTTTAGTGCTGGTGTACAGTTGGGCAGCGTTGATCCAAGATGGAAATAAATAAACATTACCTATTGTAACAGGTTCAGCTTCTCTAGTGGTTACTGACGTAAGGTCTCCTGTACCATCAATCCCTCCGTCAACAAATAAGGTAACATTTTCCTCTGGCGTAACTGTGGGCTGCGCAGAACAGACGGAACTTAAAATCATAAAAACGATTAAAAATGTATTTCTCATGATGGTTCATATTAAGGAGGTCATTTTTAATGACCTCCTTGATTTATTAGTACCCTGGGTTTTGCGAAATATTTGGATTAAGATCTCTTTCGGAAGTTGGAATAGGTAAGATGGTTCTATTTGCTCCAAAAGCAGCATCTGCGATATTGGCTTGACCCATTCTTCGTAAATCCATTCCGTTGCGGAGCAGGTCCATTCTTCGCTGGCCTTCGAAACAAAGCTCTTTCCTTTTTTCATTCAGAATAGTTGCTAAATCTACTGTAGTTAAAGGAGGCAATCCTGCTCTATTCCGTAAAAGGTTTATATCGTTTAAAGGAGAATCTCCAAGAGTTGTTCCTGCTCTCAAATTAGCCTCCGCTCTTATAGTATACATTTCAGTAATTCGAAGTACAGGGGCGTTATCTGATAAATTAACACCATCAGGAAATTTAGTGCTAAAAGTAGAGGTGCCAGCTACAGCATCTGTTCCCATAGCATTTAGGGTGCTAAAGCGCAAATCCCCAGCTTCTTCTGCAAATGTGTCGAGTAAGTTCTGAGAAAACGGAGCATCTCCACGACCTATGGGAGCGGCATTGGACAAACCCGAAAAACCGGTTCCGCTAGTTTGTCCGTTGACCGAATTATTTATGACCTGAAAAATATGTTCGGAAGCATCATCCTGGTTAAAAAATGTATAATCCGAAGCAAGTTCATACTGAGGAGATTGAATTACTTGATTGGCTAAATCCGCAGCTTCAGTAAACTGATCTCGATACAAATACAATCTGGCTAAGAGTGCTCTAGCAGCACCAATACTTGCTCTACCTCTACTACCTGCTTCTGGTAAATTTGGAATGGCCTCTAACAAATCTTGTTCAATAAAGGCATGGACTTCATTTACACTACTTCTGCCCAATTGAAAAGGAGCAATATCTCCTTCAAAGAACTCAGTAACGATAGGAATTCCTTCATTTGTACCCCCTGAAACCTGAAAAGGTTGTGCAAAAAGATTTACCAAATTAAAATTCGTAATTGCTCTAATAAATTTAGCTTCCGCAATCAATCGGGCTCTATCACTATCAGTAAGATCCGAAATTTCGGTAATCGGCAATGTGTTTATTAAGAAATTGGTTGAAGCAATGATAAAAAAATGATCTCTCCAATACGCTCCTATCGATCCATTACTGGCAATCGTAGTATAATCTCGTATTTCCTGAAAAGTGGGAAAAGAACCGAGAAAATTCACATTATCGCTCATCCATTCTTGCGTTAACTGTGTTGTTCCGTTAAAAACATTATCACTGCGCATGCGTGCATACGCTCCTACTAAAGCTCCTTCTGCCAGAGCTGCATTGGACAATACTACATCAGGGGTTAAACTATCTTCAGGACCAATATCCAATTGACTATCACAAGACAGTACAAGAGTTACTAGTATACAAAACAGGTGTATTTTATTATTTATATTTTTCATGTGATACAATTTTTATTTGTTAAAAGGTGATTCTTCCACCAAAGAGGTATGATTTTGCTTGAGGGGCTACAAAAAAACTTTCTCCCAATTGAAGTGGATTGGTATTGTTGGTCACTTCGGGATCTCTATCTCCTAAGTCTCTGTTCTTAATAGTCACCAAATTTGTCCCTGTAACATACAATCGAATCCCTTTAATAAAACTTATGTTTTCTAGCGCCTTTTTCGGAAAGCTATAGCCTAAGGTGATATTCTTCAGACGAATGAAAGAACCATCTTTGAGCTGATTTGTTGATCTGGTTCTAAACAAACCAGCTGTAGTTCCATCCAGTCTTGGAAAATAGGCATTGTCTCCTGGTTGCTGCCAAAAGTCCAAAATTCTGGTGCTTAAATTAAAACCAATAGGCGCATCTGTAAATCGAATTCCACCTAGATAAATATCATTTCCTACAGAATAGTTGGAGAAGATATTAAGGTCCAGATTTTTATATCGGAATGTATTGGTAATACCACCGTAAAAATCTGGTTGAGCATCTCCTACTATTTTCCGATCATCCGGAGTAGGCATATTGGTAATGTTATCATTTGCATCGAGCCATTCTGCCTCTCCTGTTTGTGAATTCACCCCTACATAGCGGATTAAATAAAAACTATTAGCCGATTCACCAACAACAGCTCTTTGCACAGCTGATCCAGCAATAAATTGTCTGCCTTCTTCATCTAGATTAGCTCCTGGAAGATTTAAAACCGTATTCTCGATGGTTGATAAGTTAATTTTAGTTGTCCATTCAAAGTTTTTCGACCTGAAATTTATCGTGGTTAGGTCGAATTCAAAACCTTTGTTTTCAATTTCTCCTGCATTTTGAGAAAGTACAGGATTAAAGCCTAAAACACCAATACCCGTTTGCCTGGGTAGCGGTACGTTTATCAATAAGTTGTCGGTTTGTTTCTCATAATAATTGATATTCAGCTGGACACGGTTGTTCAAAAAACCGGATTTAAAACCAATATCTAAGGTTGCTGTTTCTTCCCATTGGATATCGGGATTTTGAGCGGATGAAGGTTCCAGACCAGATAAACCATCAATATTAAGGCTCGTAAAAACACCTAATGAGGGAAAGAATCCAATACGATCATTTCCGGTTGTACCATAGCTGGCTCTAAGGCTTAGAAAATCAAAAAAACCATCTTCCATAAAGGTTTCATCAGAAATTATCCACCCCCCTGCTACGGCCCAAAAATTACCAAAGCGGTTGTTAGCGCCAAACCTGCTAGACCCATCTCTTCTAAATGACCCTTCTAATAGATACTTTCCTTTATAATCATAGTTAACTCTAGAAAATATTTGTCCGTAAAGCCGGGTTTGGTTTCTGTCGGCAAACGTTGTTGGAAAAGTGGAAGCACTTCTTACATTCAACAATTGATCCGATAAAAAACCAGTTCCTGAAACAAAAGTTCGATTGTTTCTTGTTTCTTCGTAAGAGGTTCCTAGAAGAACACCAAAGTTATGATCTTGTAATACCCTGTTATAGTTTAGCGTAGCGGTTATTAAGTGTCTATTTATAAAAGTAGCACGGTTAAATGCAGAACCGCCTGGAGTATTTACCTCGACACTTCTATTATTTTGCTCAATTTGCGTTCGATCTACACCAAAATCGACTTTAGCGCGTAGCCCTTCAAAAATTGTAGCCTCAACGAACGTATTACCAGTAATTCTAGTGGTAATTACTTCATTCCGATCCAATTCTTCAATAGCCAATACATTAGCAATAAACCCGGTATTTACAAAGTCACCATTGGCATCTCGTGGCAAGATGTTTGGTGTTTGTAAAAAGCCTACAGTTATTGGTGAAAATGTACTATTCTGAACACTAATTCTATCATTTAGTGTATTTGTTACTGCTAAATTCATTCCGGCACGAAGCCAATCATTAGCTTGTGTAGCGATATTTACGCGGGCACCTGTTTTTTCTAATTGATTGCCTAAAACAAAACCTTCCGTATTGGAGTGATTTACACTTAGTGAGAATGTTGTGTTTTCACTACCTCCTGTAATACTAAAATCTTCTGAGGTTGATATTCCTTTTCGTGTTACACCATCCAGCCAGTCAAAACCTTCGCCATCCAATCCTAAATCTTCGGCAGTTATGTTGGTACCGTTTATTAAATTTGAACGGGTAACGTTAAAATCAGCAAACTGCTCAATATCTAAAATATCTTCTAAAAAGGTTGCTTCACTTACTGAGGCACTAAACCCAATAGTGACTTTGGTTCTTTGTCCTACTTTCCCTTTTTTGGTTGTGATTAAAATAACACCATTAGATCCTCGTGTACCGTATAAAGAGGTAGCTGCGGCATCTTTTAAAATTGTGAAGGTTTCTATGTCTTCTGTATTTATAAAAGAAAGTGGATTTAAACCTGTATTTCCTCCTTGTCCTAATGTTTGATTTTGATCATCTATAGGAACACCATCAATTACAATTAATGGATTAGATCCACCCGTTAATGAGTTTACCCCGCGAACGCGTATAACGGATGCAGAGCCTAAAACACCGGAGGATCCTACAACCTGCACACCCGAAGCTTGTCCTTGCAATAAGTCTTGTGGAGATAGCGCTTGAATGTCTTCAATAGCTTCTTCTTTTACAATCGCGACGTTTTGAATGATCTTTTTTTCTGACTGCTCTCCGTAACCTACAACAACAACCTCTTCCAGAGTTTGTGCGTCGGGGAGCATTTGAATGTTAATAACATCACTCACGCCAACAGAGCGCTCCTCTGTTTTCTGCCCCAAGTACGAAAAAACTAAACTTTGTCCCGTATCGACTTTGATGGTGTATTTGCCATCAAAATCAGTTTGAGTGCCAATAATTGTCCCTTTGATAAGAACATTAACACCGGGTAACGGCAGGTTATTTTGATCTGTAACGGTGCCGCTAATTGTTTTGCTTTGAGCTAGCACCGACGTTGTTCCCAATATCAATAGTACTAGCATCATCCAGTAATTTTTTACCTTCATAGAGTTAGATTTTGTTAGAAATATTTTGAGTTAGTGCAATTAGGAAAGGCAGGTAGTAGAGAAGCTTGTGGCTAATTCAAATAATTACTTCGTGAAATGAAATCAAAGTTAAATGGAACTTTAATCCTTTTTTGGTATTTGGAAGTAACGCCCTCATACTACCATACCTTTACAATTGCGAGGTAAAACAAACGAATGAATCGATGCATATTGTTAATGCTTACGAACATTAAACAATTTGCCGAAGAGAATTAACAGATCAAATTAAGAGGCAACATAATGATCTCGATATGCTGAAGGGGTCGTGCCTTCTATTTTTTTAAAAGCCTTGTAAAAGGAAACTCGATTATTAAAACCCGATTGAAATGCAATATCTGTTATGGAAAGCTGAGTTTTTGTTGAGGTTAGTAAACGTTCTGCTTCTCGAATACGATATTCGTTTATAAAATCAAAGAAATTTACAGAAAAGTGTTCGTTAATTACCTGTGAAGCATGATGTCTTGAGATGTCTAAACGAGCTGCTAAAGTATCTAACCGAATATCTGGATTACAATAAGGTTTTTCTTTATCCATGATTACCAGTAGCTTTTCTCTTAACTCCATAGAGAATTCTTTGGATAACCCAGTTCGCTTATATTTTACAAAAGGAATAACTTTTTCAACTGCAGTACCATTAAAAATACTTGAATAGATAAAGGCAAAATAACAGACCAAACCGATAAAAAGAATCATGAAAAAGGTAATAAAATAATCAAATTCAATCGCGATCAAGGAAAGCATAGTTAAGGAACAATAAATTACATGCGATAGCGTAAATAAAATAAAACTGTAGCTAATGGTCTTCAACCAAATAGATAATTCGGGATCGTTTTTGTAAAAGCGTACAAACTTAAAATAGGTATAAATTCCATAAAAAGTCATAATTGCAATTAATATAGGGTACGTATAGGGCAGGTTTACGATATAATCGCTAAAAGCGTTTGTCTCATATACTTCAATCTTAGAAGTTAGTGGAAGAATAATATAAGCACCGGTTTGGAAAAGTACGTATCCAATTGGAAGTATATGCACGAGATCTTTCCAAGCAAGGGGTTTTCTAGTAGTTATACGCCTTATATACAGATAAAAAGTAGCACCATATAAGGAAAGAGGAATATGATAAGTATACAGTAAGCCCAGCAATAAATCTCTGCTGAAATGAGACCAGTACAATACATTGTAGAAGAGATTATAAGCGAAGAGTAACAGAAAAAAAATAAAAAACTTATTTGCCGTTTTGTTTCCCTTTTTAAAAAGAAAGAGAAAGGCTAGTAAAATAGCCTGAAAAGAAAAAAATAGGATTAAGGTTTCCAAAAAATTCATAGCCAGATTTATTTTTTAAATAAAAATAAATTAGTTGTGATTTCGTATTGTTAACGCTTATAAGCTTTGTCTAAATTTAAGCTTAATTTAACAAATCACACGCGATCTTATGAATTTTAATAGTTGATGTTTTTCAATTTATTTTGATGAGAAAGTGCCAGGAGTTTTAATCTTTGTATAACCTATTTTTATTCTTTAAAATAGAAATTTAAGATCTTTTTTAAATCTTCTAGTTCACTTAATTTAAGCTTTTCGGATTTTATATATTTTTGAATTTCTGACGCTTTATCCTTAAAAATGGCAAGAAATAGTTTGCGTTTTAGCGGAATTGCTTGCAACAAATTTTCATCTGAAAAACCTGAACTATATAGGATAGATTTACTTTTCTCAAATTTGGCAGAAACTGCTGGTTCGTAACTGCTTTTTTCAGGAATGGCGGGAACGAATTTTATCCGTTCTTTTTTAAAAAGACTATAGTTTTTTCCAGCATGTAATTTTTCGAAGAATGTTGTTTTCGTCTTTTTATTTTGATCCTTAAAAGGATGAACTTCAAATATTCTTCCTGACCCATTTTTAAACCGTATAACTTTTACTTGATTTTGTGATAGCGAAACTATTGTGCCATCATTTTGCTTGATCTCTATGGCATTTTCAACAACATTAAATCGTACGAACTGTGTTTCTGAAATGACATTTATTTGGGCAGGTGTAAAGTCATCATTTAAATACCGAGAACCATCGGCGTTTGCATATTTTGGATTGTTTCGACCGATATAAAAGGCCAAATCTTGTAAAGATCCATTTGGAACATCTTGTATCTGAGCTGTGAGGGAAAGCGTTCCAAGAGAAAAAAGAAAGAGAATCAGTGTTTGTTTCATAGCTTATGATTATTGTGATTTACGATTCGCATAAAATTGAGGAACCACCAAAAAAAGAGCATAATTTTATGGTGGTTCCACTTGGTTAAGGTTGAATATTTAGTTTAAAAACTGCCTGGGTTTTGTGTGATATTTGGATTGTTTGTAATCTCATCATCAACAATTGGGAAAATCACCTTATCTGCACCTGGTGCGGACTCAGGACCTCCTCCTGGACGAAGGTTCATGTTGTTTCGCAAAAGATCCATTCTGCGATGCCCTTCAAAACAAAGTTCTTTTCGTCTTTCTAATGAAATTGCTGCTAAATCTACCGCACCTAAATCAGCTAATCCTGCTCTATTACGTAGTAGATTAATATCATTAGTTGGGGTGTCGCCTACACTTAAGCCTCCTCTAAGGTTTGCTTCCGCACGAATTAAATACATTTCTGTAATGCGCAGTACCATTCCATTCGAGGCATTGTTAACTACATCCGGATACTTTGTGGTAAAGAACGTATCTGTTCCCCCGGCATCAGAAGCGGCTTGTGAGAGCTCGTCAAATCTGCGATCTCCAGCTTCAGCAGCAAAAGCTGCAATTAAATCTGGACTAAATGGAGCATCACCACGTCCCCCTGGAGCAGGATTAAAGAAATTTACGTAAACTTCATCCGAAACATTATCTTCCTGATCTCTAGGGCCATCTCCTGGCGTGTTTACCACAATAAAAATTAGTTCAGATGATGTGGTATTATCATCGTAAAAATCATAATCTGCAGCAAGGGCATACTCTCCTGAATTGATCACCTGATTGGCAAAATCAGCGGCAGTAGTCCAATCTTCACGATACATAGCCAAACGAGCTAATAAGGCTCTAGCTGCTCCCGCCGAAGCTCGTACACCGTTGTCTTCTGGAAGTGAAGCAATCGCATCTCTTAGGTCTTGCTCTATAAATGCATGCACTTCATTTACTGTAGAACGCTCATTTTGAAAAGGAGAGATGTCTCCAGTAAATGCCTCAGTTACGATAGGAATTCCAAGGTTCGTACCATTTGAAAATTGATAAGGTTGCGCAAATAAATTAACGAGTTGAAAATTGATTACTGCTCTTAAAAATTGCGCTTCTCCAATAAACTGAGCTTTTTGAGCTTCGGTTAAATCCGGTAAATCACCTGCATCTACTCCAGGAAGATTTACAATTATATTATTGGCGGCACCAATTAACTCATAAGCATCTAACCAAATGTTATCTATTGTGGCATTGGTTGCTAAAGTTTCGAACTGATCAATTTCTTGCAAGGAAGGAAAACTTCCAACAAAACGGACATTATCTGCCATGAACTCCGAAATCAACTGAGGGTTCCCATTAAGGTCACCACTTTGGTGTCTACTATAAATACCAACTACGGCACCATTTATGGTAGCTCCACTGGTAAAAACGGTATTAGAAGCTACGTCATCTTCCGGAATTACTTCCAAACGATCTTCACAGGACAGAATTACGAATACACCTAATAGTATTGTAAGGGATTTGAATAATTTTATAGTTTTCATTGCTATCTTTTATTAAAAGGTTAAACGGGCTCCAAATAAATAGGAGATTGCTTGTGGGGCCGTAAAGAAAGATTCTCCTTGAAAACGAGGATCGATATCATCGGTTACCTCAGGATCTATACCATCCAATTCATCACGTTTAATTGTAAGTAAATTAGTTGCTGTAGCATACAAACGGATACCGTTTATAACACCTCCTAAACGATCCAATACAGACTGCGGGAAGTTGTATCCTAAAGTTACATTTTTTAGACGCAAATAGGAGGCATCCAATTGTTGTAAGTCAGAACGCTGATTGAACGTATTAAATGTAGCACTTGTTGGACTGGGTAAGAATGCATTGTCACCCGGTTGTCTCCAGAAGTTAAGGTTTTGTGTTCTAATGTTTACAATTCCTCCAATAGCATCATTTCCATCTGCAAAACGCAAACCATCTATTACAACATCATTTCCGTAAGAATAATTTACTAAAGCGGAGAAATCAAAGTTCTTATACCGAACCGTATTGGTCATACCTCCTGAAAAATCAGGAAGAGGACTACCAGTTACAACACGATCTGCACTAGTAGGTGTTGTAGTAATGTTACCATTAACATCTAACCATTCCGCATCTCCTGTCTGGGAGTTAACCCCAACATAACGAATTAAGAAAAAGTTGTTTAACGATTCACCTTCAATAGCACGTTGTATGGCACCGTCGATGATTCTTCTTCCCTGCAGATCTGTTGCCGCATCTTCATTCAATTGAATAATTTCATTATCAATTGTGGTTAGATTAAAACTTGTACGCCATTCAAAATCTTCAGTTCTAATATTTACCGTACTTAAATCAAATTCCCATCCGGTGTTTTCAAGTTCTCCAATGTTTCTACTGATGGAATTAAAACCAGTTTGTGGTGGAAGGCGCTGATTTAATAGTAGGTCGGTGGTATTTTTCTTAAAATAAGAAACATTAAAGTTAATACGGGAATTGGCAAAAGAAGTTCGAATACCAATATCTAACGTTTGACTTTCTTCCCATTTTAAATCAGGGTTCTCAGCTTGATTAGGAATTACCCCAGATTCTCCATTGTAATCTCCAATAGGGCCCGCAGCAAATAATCCTAAAGAGGGAAAAGTACCTAAACGATCGTTACCCACGGTACCTATACTTCCGCGTAATGATAGGTAATCAAAGAAATTAAGATCCTGGATAAAAGGTTCCTCGGACAGGGTCCATCCCACTGCACCTGACCAGAAATAACCAAAACGATTGTTTGCCCCGAACCTAGAAGAACCGTCTCGGCGTATGGAACCTTCTACCAGGTACTTTCCTTTGTAATCGTAAGTAACTCTTGAAAAAAGACCGTATAATCTTGAGGGATCACGATCTCCGTTTAAAACGGTTGGTGTAGAACCAGAACCAATATTTCTTAAGCCATCGGTTAAGAATCCTGTAGAAGAAACATTAGAACGTGTTCTTAACGTTTCTTCATAGTTTAAACCTAATAAAACAGAAAAGTTGTGATCTTCCTTAAAAGTATCCCTATAGGTAATGGTTTGGTTGGTTAACCAACGATCTTCAGCAACGAAAATGAGTTGTCCTAAACCACCAGGCGAATTAAATTCCGCATTTCTAATGGTTTCTTCAATAGATAATCTATCAACACCAAACTCTGATCTCCAGGTAAGTTTGTTTTCAAGGAGACTTACCTCTGTATACGCATTACCAATTACTCTGAATGTTTTTAACTCATCAGTGTTAAGTGCTACACGAGCAAATATGTTAGGAATAAAGGATCCTGATTGTACAAAATTGCCTTCGTCATCAAAAGCTGGTACCACAGGACTCTGAAGAAAGGCTGTTGTGAAAGGAGCGTTTATGTTATTTTCAACCCCAACCCGATTTAACCTCTGATTGGTAAGTCCTAGATTCATTCCTGCTTTCAGCCAATCATTAACCTGTGTTTCAAGATTAAGTCGAGCTCCAGCTCTTTCCAAATCATTTCCAATAATAAATCCTTCTACATCCTGATAGTCAAGACCAATAAAAAAAGTAGTCTTTTCTCCACCACCACGAATTCCTAGATTGTAGTTTTGACTAATTCCTGTTCGTTGTACCCCTGCAAGGTAATCTTCTCCACCGGAACCTATAGCACCTAATCCTAAATCCTCAGGAGTTGTTGGAGTTCCAGTTTCTAATGTAGCAACTTCAGCTTTGAACTGACGAAATTGATCTGCTGTTAAAATATCAGGAACATCGGTGGATTCTGAAAACTGTGTATTTACATCTAAGGTTACGGAAGTTCTTTGATTTTTTCTTCCCTTTTTAGTGGTAATTAAAATAACCCCATTGGCACCACGTGAACCATAAATTGAAGTTGCTCCAGCATCTTTTAATACGGTTAAAGAAGCAATATCGTTTGGATTTACGTAGGAGAGAGGATTAATACCTGTATTTCCCCCACGTAGCAAGGTGTTATCCGTATCGGAAATAGGTACTCCATCAATTACAATTAACGGCTGACTACCGGAATTGATCGAGTTTACACCTCGGACCCGTATTACTGCGGCAGACCCTAAAACCCCGGAAGCATTAACAATTTGAGTTCCTGCGGATTGTCCTTGTAATAACTGATCTGCGGATACTACCTGTAAATCTTGTATAGCTTCTTCTTTTACTAAGGCTACGTTTTGGATAATTTTTCGTTGTTCTTGATTACCATAACCGATCACCACTACTTCTTCTAATGCCTGAGCATCTTCCTGTAGTTGAACGTTAATGGTAGTAGTTGACGCGTCAACGGATCGGTCAATAGTAAGTAATCCGATATAACTGAAACGCAGTACCTGACCAACGCTTGCTGTTATCGAATAATTACCGTCGAAATCGGTTTGTGTTCCTTGTGTAGTTCCAACTACAACAATTGAGGCACCCGGTAGAGGCAAACCTCCTTGATCTGTTACCGTACCTGTGACTGTTTTTTCTTGCCCAAATGTTGCAGTGATTCCAAAAAGCAAGCAGCATAAAACAATCCAATAATTTTTTACTTTCATACGATTGATTTTGATTAAAAATTAAGTTCGAGTTAGTGCAACTGACAAAGGCAGGCGGAAAAAGGAGAGGAGTGACTAATTCAAATAAAACTTCTTAAATGAAATCAAAGTTTAGTGGATTCTTTCAAACAGAAGTAAAACCTCCTTTTGTGCACGCCTTGCCTCTGCAATTGCGGGATAAAACAAGAAAAAAAGGGAGGCAATATGGGTAAGCCCGATAATAGTTACCCATGCCGAAGAATGTTTACCTTATATTTACCCTATAAAATAACTAGACTAAATGAGTCATTTATAGTTATCCGCTGCTAGATATAATTTTCAGTACGGATTTGAATTTATGGAAAAGTTATTTACAGGGTTAAATTTGAAAGAACACCGCGAATATGAACGGCTTGATTTACTAGCATTTTTAAAGTTTTGGTGTCGAAGTAGATCGAGGAATATTTGATGGTTCTTATTTTATTTCCAGAACCTAACAAAACCCCTTCGGGATCCTTAATCCTAGCTCCATCATAAAAAATGAGACGTACTTTTTCACGATACAAGACCGTTTTAATAAGTTGTTTTTTATCTAAGAGGTACGTAAGATTGTTCCGCCATTTAATCGCTTCTTCTAAATCTGGTTCTGCATCTAAAATGCAATCTCTAATCTTGTGGTATAAAGGTTGGATTTGTTCCGGGATGGTTAGAAGGTATCCATTGACCTCGGGACTTCTGGATTTTTGACGTGTCATTGCTTGCTTATTAATGATGTAATACATTTAAAAGCGTTTTTTGACTTGCGATGAATAAAGATATTCGTATAACCAAAAGAGGAATACGGATAATATTAACAGGAAGGGGAGGAAGTTAAGTTGTAGCTAATTCAACAATCACCTCAAAATAAGAACAAAGCCAAATAAAATCTTTGGGTTAGTGTAGCGAAGTAAAACCTCCACCGACCTTACCTTTTAATATCTTACTACAAGAAAACAAATGAATCAATACAGGCTGTAAATCCCGATAAACCTTTACTTATTATTTTTATACTAAATAAGGGCTTGCTATAATCAAGAAATAAAATACCTGTAGAAGTGTATACTGAAAAAGTACGATTGTAGAATAGCTAATTAACTACTGCAGTGCATTCCAGCCTTGAGCCTGAAGCGCTATCTGAGTATTTGCTCTGGTGACAAGATGTGCTCCTTCCGAAGGTTCGGTCATGTGCCCAATAACGGTGAGGTTTGGATTCGCCTTTATTTTGGGATAATCCTCTTGATCTATGGTAAATAAGAGTTCATAATCTTCTCCACCATTAAGCGCCACTGTAGTGCTATCCAATTTAAATTCCTCACAGGTCTGGATTACGGTAGGATCTAGTGGAATCTTGTCTTCAAAAAGTTTACAACCCACATTACTCTGTGCACATAAATGCAAAATTTCGGAAGATAAGCCATCACTAATATCGATCATCGAACTAGGCTTAACTTCTAGCTGTTGTAGCAAGGAACCTATATCTTTTCGCGCTTCAGGTTTTAATTGTCTTTCAATAATATAAGAATACGGAGATAAATCAGGTTGATTGTTTGGGTTCACTTTAAATACTTGTTTTTCCCGTTCCAATACCTGTAAACCCAGATAGGCACCTCCTAAATCTCCGCTAACCACCAAAAGGTCGTTAGGTTTTGCTCCATTTCTATAACAAATAGCTTCTTCTTTTGCTATCCCAATTGCTGTAATGCTCAACAACATTCCCTTATTTGAGGAAGTAGTATCTCCTCCTATAAGATCAACACCATAGGTTTCCGCAGCCAATTGCACGCCACTGTATAATTCCTCCAAAGCTTCCAATGGAAAACGATTTGATACTGCTAAGGAAACAGTTATCTGGGTAGCTAATGCATTCATAGCGTAAATATCAGATAGATTTACTACTACCGCCTTATAACCTAGATGTTTTAAAGGCATATAGCTAAGGTCAAAATGAACCCCTTCCACTAATAGATCCGTGGAGATAACAGTTTTGCCTTCTTCCATGGACAAAATAGCGGCATCATCTCCGATACCTTTTAAGGTAGTTGATTGATGTGTGATGATGTTCTTGGTTAAATGTTTAATTAAACCAAATTCTCCTAAAGTTTCTAAGCCAGTTTTCTTCGTATTCTTATCTGCTAACATGCTGCAAAAATATGCAGGATATATTTTATATCGTATCTTTAAAGGAAGAAAGAAATGTATAGTACTAAAATAACCACGCTATGAAAAAGTTATACCTTCTCTTTTTTACACTTATGTTGTTATTAGCTTGTTCTTCTGAGGGTAGTAATACACCTTTTATTACAGATGATGATCAAGGAGGTATACCCCCTGTGGACAATACCGCTGGACTTACCTTTAATCCATGTGAAAATGGGTTTGCAGATATATACCCCTGCGACGGATATGATCTTTTAAGATTGATCCCTTTAAGTGTGATGCAAGCTAATGATGCCAACGATATTTGGGGATGGACAGATACGACCAACAATCGCGAATATGCTATTATTGGGTTGGATAATGGCACGGGTTTTATCGACATAACCGAAGATGACAATATCAGATACCTTGGCAAATTACCTACAGCAACCGTTGCCAGCCCTTGGAGAGACATTAAAGTCTTTCAGGATCATGCATTCATTGTTTCGGAAGCCAGTGGTCATGGTATGCAAGTTTTTGATTTAAGGCGGTTGAGAAATGTAGGCGACGAACCCCAAACTTTTACCGCAGATGCAAGATATACGGGGTTTGGTAATGCCCATAATGTTGTAATTAATGAGCTTACGGGATTTGCCTATGCCGTCGGTACAGATAGGAATGATGCTTTTTTAGGAGGCGCTCATTTTGTAGACATCCAAAACCCTCAAAATCCTATTGGAGTTGGAGGGTACGCCGATAATGGATATACCCATGATGCACAGGTTATCAATTATATAGGCCCCGATCCAGATTATCAAGGGAGTGAAATTTTTATTGGATCCAATGAGAATGAATTTATCATTGCAGATATTACGGATAAGGACAATCCCATGGGAATTGCTACAATGCAATACAATAATTTGGAATACACACATCAAGGTTGGTTTACGGAAGATCAACGCTTTTTTATATTAGGAGATGAATTGGATGAGGTGCGTTTGGGTTTTGATTCTAGAACATTGGTGTTTGATTTTACGGATCTAGATAATCCGGTTTTACATACTACTTATTTGGGTCCAACACCTGCAATTGATCATAATGGTTATGTAAATGGCGATTCATTTTACCTTGCCAATTATACAGCTGGAATGCGTGTTATTGATATTTCCGATATCGCAAATAGAACTATGACAGAAACTGGGTTTTTTGATACGTTTCCGCAAAGTAACGGTGCTAGTTTTGATGGTGTTTGGAGTGTATATCCATATTTTGAAAGCGGTAAAATAGTGATAAGCGATATTAATTCGGGACTTTTTGTAATCCGAGAAAGCCTATAAATATGCGATTGCAGTTACCTTCTATTTCTATTGTAATGCTATTGCTCCATTTAACTACGGGATGTAGTTCGGAGGACGCTGATATTGAGCCATCTACAAATTCTAGTGACACACTTAATATACTACAAACTTCAAATTATGGGGGATCCGAAAATGACGTTGCACATGCGGTCGTCCGAACTCAGGATGGTGGTATTGTGGTTTTAGGAACCACAAAAAGTATCGACGGTGATATTATAGATCATGAAGCTGTCAACGATGACATCTGGCTTTTTAAGGTGAGTGAGTCAGGAACAATAGTATGGAGTAGAACATATGGTGGATCTGATGAAGACCAAGGGCAGGATATTTTACAAACAGATGATGGAGGCTTCTTAATTGTAGGCTACACCCGAAGCTCAGATGGCAATGTCTCCATAAATGCGGGATTTTATGATCAATGGGTTTTGAAGGTAGATGCAAATGGGATATTGCAATGGGAAAAAAGCTTTGGATTTGCAGGTACCGACCAAGCATTTTCGGTAGTGGGAACCGAAGAAGGAGGCTTTTTTGTTGCTGGCTTTTTAGATGTCTCAGCTTCTCAAGGAGAAGGAAATTCGGGGAAAGGACCTAGTACAGCACATGGAGTTGGAGAATTTTGGGGACATAAACTCGATGCTAATGGCAATGTAATCTGGAGTCGTTTTTTTGGCGGTACCGGAAACGACCGGTCTTATGATGTACTTCGAACAGATGATAACGCTTTTCTTTTAGTAGGAGCATCTGAAAGCGCAGATTTTGATATAACAGATAGTCGAGGGAGTTATGATTTCTGGGTGGTTAAGGTCAATGAAAATGGGAATTTGGAATGGCAAAAGTCCCTTGGAGGTTCTGGAATTGATATTGCTTATGGCGTTGTAAAAGCGGTGAATGGTTATATCATCGCAGGAGATAGTAGAAGTACTGACGGTGATATTAGTTCTAATAATGGAGAAGCGGATTTTTGGGTGATAAAAATAGATTTGGAAGGCAACTTAGTTTGGGAAAATAGTTATGGAGGGAGTGACTTTGAATCTGCTCAGGCAATTGTGGCATCGACAGACGGCAACTATTTGATAACTGGAACAAGTAAGAGTGCCGACGGTGATGTGTCCAATAATGACGGAAATAATGATTTTTGGATCATTAAAATTGGAGAAGAGGGACAACTGATATGGGAACAATCCTTTGGAGGAACTGCTTTGGATTTTGCTCGAGATATTGTGGAAACAAGCCCGGGAAATTACACTGTTGTTGGAGAGACGGAGAGTACCAGTACTTCAATTGCGAACAAAGGAAAAAAAGATGTTTTATTATTAAATGCCCAAGAACCATGAAAAAATATGTTTCCTTATTAGGACTATGCGTGTTGATAACAATCTCATGCGGTGATAGTGCTTCTGAAGAACTTCCCGGTAGGGTTAATTTACGTTTTAATAATAGCGTGAATGGAACCCCTGTAACCTTAAATGCTGAAACCTACCTGAATAACAGTGGAGAGTTCTATCAGATTTCAGAACTGAAATATATCATTAGCAATATTGTACTTATAACAACTGCAGATGAAGAAGTGCGTTACCCGATAGCGGAAAGTTATTTTTTAATTAATGCCGAAGACAGTTCAAGCTTAACAATTGCACTACAAGATATTCCTGCTGGGAATTATAAGGCAATCCAATTTGGATTTGGTATAGATCAACAAAACTACCCCTTAAATGGGATGGCAAATTTTGTGCCGAAAGCTGAAGAAACGGGAATGCTCTGGAACTGGGCAGCAGGGTATAAATTTGTAAAATTTGAAGGCAGTTTTACCTCAGCTACTTTTCAAAACCAAACCCCTTTTACTATTCATGTCGGAAGTCATGGCAGCACCTTGGATAATTATAAAGAAGTGCGTTTAGACCTTAATTCAGAAATGACAGTAAGCGAAGATCAAATAGGTAACATAGCTATCCAAGCAGACGTTGCAGCAATTTTTGATAACGTAAATACACATTCGTTAAGTGCAAAAAGCGATATTCAAGTAGATCCGGTGAACGCCCCTAAAATTGCCGAAAATATTGCGCATATGTTTTCTATAGAATAGGTAAACCAATGAAAGCAAAAATATATATAGCGCTGTTTTTTTTGATCGTTGCTTGTGGTGTAGAACCTGCCGCGGTAGACGAAAATAATATTGGAATTGCTGAAAACAAAAGATTAGCGGTTCCTATACCTTCCAATTTTCCACCACTGCTTTATAATTTAGAAACGAACCCCCCTACGGAAAAGGGTTTCGAACTAGGTAAGAGGCTATTCTATGAAGGCAGATTGGCTTCAGATGGAGTTGTGGCGTGCGGGTTTTGTCATATTCAAGAATTTTCATTTACACATCATACACATATTGTAAGTCATGGGGTAGATGGTGCCATAGGCACTCGAAATGCGCAACCTTTACAAAACTTAATCTTCCAAAAAGAGTTTACATGGGATGGAGCCGCTATGCATTTAGATATGCAACCGATAATTCCCATTACAAATGAATTGGAGATGAATGAAACTTTCACCAATGTAATTGCAAAACTTAAAAATGATGAGCGATATGTAGAACTTTTTGAAGAAGCTTTTGATAATGGTACAATTGATACTGAAAATATTTTAAAGGCCTTATCTCAGTTTATGATTATGATGGTTTCGGCAGAATCTAAATATGATAAATATGTTCGCAACGAAGGAAATGTTACACTAACACCGCAAGAGTTAAATGGGCTTTCGTTATTTCAGGAAAAGTGCGCTTCTTGCCACGCAACGGATCTTTTTACAGATCAAAGTTACAGAAATAATGGACTTCCCATCGATCCGAAATATAACGATGGAGGTAGAATAAAAATTACGGGTCTTGAGAGCGATAGTCTTAAGTTTAAAGTACCCTCTTTGCGTAATATTGAATTAACTTTCCCATATATGCATGACGGTCGTTTCCGAACCTTGGAAGATGTATTGGATCATTATATCAATGGTATTGTTGTAAATCCAAATCTTGACCCTTTATTAAACAGAAATGGGTCTTTGGGAATTGAATTATCAGTTGCGGAAAAGGAGGCTATTATAAGTTTTCTAAAGACACTTACAGATACCGATTTTGCCAATGATGATCGTTTTTCAGAGTTTTAAAATGCGAGTTTTAGCTACTGCAAAAAAATAAGTTCACGCTATTTTTATATTGTTTATTAATGGACTACTAAAGAATAAACAAAAATTATACCCTTATTCGTTATAATAATGTTAGGAACTAGGTTAAAACCCTACTTATACCCTATATTTGTATGCTATTTAGACTAAATCCAATTAGATATGATTAAAGTATCAGAAACAGCTAAAAAGAAGGTAGTTGCATTGATGACCGAAGAAGGATTTAATGCCGACGTGGATTTTGTTCGTGTGGGTGTGAAAAGTGGAGGTTGTAGCGGACTTTCTTATGAATTGGGATTCGACAATACAACTACTGAAACGGACAAGGTTTTCGAGGATAATGCAGTACGTATTATAGTGGACAAAAAGAGTTTTTTATACCTAGTAGGAACTACCTTAGAGTACTCAGGAGGTCTTAATGGAAAGGGCTTTGTGTTTAACAATCCAAATGCACAAAGAACTTGTGGATGCGGGGAGAGTTTTTCACTTTAATCGCTTATAAAATAATTCATAAAACACATTTTTTAATCGGTTATATAAAAAAATAATAAATGGCTTATACCGAAGAAGAATTAAAAAAGGAATTAGAAACCAAAGAATACGAATATGGTTTCTATACAGATATAGAATCGGATACTTTTCCTAAAGGACTAAGTGAGGATATTGTTCGTGCTATTTCAAAAAAGAAAAACGAACCGCAATGGATGACGGATTGGCGCATCGAAGCCTTCAATGTTTGGAAAAAAATGGAAGAGCCTGAATGGGCAAATGTGAATTATGAAAAGCCAGATTTTCAGGCAATTAGTTATTACTCAGCACCTAAAAAAGCAGATCCAAATAAATCGTTGGATGATGTAGATCCTGAGTTGTTAGAAATGTACAGAAAATTGGGAATTTCTGTTGACGAGCAAAAGAAATTGCAAAATGTAGCTGTGGATATTGTAGTAGACTCAGTTTCAGTAGCCACAACTTTTAAAAAGACTTTGGCAGAAAAGGGAATCATATTTATGCCCATTTCTGAAGCAATTCAGGAACATCCAGAACTTGTAAAAAAATATATGGGTACTGTTGTTCCTACGACAGATAACTTTTATGCGGCATTAAACTCCGCAGTTTTCACAGATGGTTCTTTCTGTTATATTCCGAAAGGAGTTCGATGCCCTATGGAATTGTCAACCTACTTTAGAATTAACGAAGGAGGTACTGGACAATTTGAACGGACTTTGGTTGTTGCAGATAAAGGAAGTTATGTTAGCTATTTAGAAGGATGTACCGCACCCTCACGAGATGAGAATCAGCTGCATGCTGCGGTAGTAGAACTCATCGCTCTGGATGATGCTGAAATAAAATACTCAACAGTACAAAATTGGTACCCAGGCAATAGCGAGGGTAAAGGAGGTGTATATAACTTTGTTACCAAAAGAGGAATTTGTGAAACTAACGCAAAAATATCATGGACACAAGTAGAAACAGGTTCCGCAGTAACTTGGAAGTACCCCTCATGTATTCTAAAAGGGAATAATTCGGTTGGCGAATTCTACTCTATTGCCGTAACTAATAATTTCCAACAAGCAGATACGGGAACTAAAATGATTCATTTAGGGGAAAACACCAAAAGCACTATTATTTCTAAAGGTATTTCTGCTGGAAAATCCCAGAATAGTTATCGAGGACTAGTACAGGTTAATAGTAGAGCTAAAAATGCACGGAATTTTTCGCAATGCGATTCGCTTTTAATGGGAAATGAATGTGGAGCACATACCTTTCCTTATATTGAAACGAAAAATAAATCGGCACAAATAGAGCATGAAGCAACAACAAGTAAGATAGGAGAGGATCAAATTTTTTATTGCAATCAACGAGGAATCGATACAGAGAAGGCAATTGCTTTGATTGTTAATGGATTTAGCAAGGAAGTATTAAATAAACTACCTATGGAATTTGCCGTTGAAGCACAGAAATTACTGGAAATTAGTCTGGAGGGCTCTGTTGGATAATAAATACTAGAAAACACGAAGAAATGAAAAAAGGAATCGCCTTTTTACTTGGGTTATTAATACTAGTTGCTTGTAAAGAAGAAAAGAAAGAAGCTGCCGTTGCAATAACAGAAGCGCCGGTGGTAAAACTGTATGCATTTAGTGGAGGAAATGTACTGGTAAATAATTTGGAATTGTTTTCTCAAGATACCACCTATCAAGGTCAAAGTAAGGAATTTGCAAATGCGTTTTACGTGATATCACATCCAAAGGGAAACTTAATGTGGGATGCAGGGTTACCTGAAAGTCTAGTTGGTCTGGAAGAGCCATTAACTCCTCCAGGTGGTGCATTTACTATTTCTAGAAAGGATTCAGTCCTGAACCAACTTAAAACTATTGATCTTACGCCTGAAGATTTTACGTATATCGCATTATCGCACACTCATTTCGATCATAGTGGGCATGCAAATAAATTTAAGGCATCAACATGGCTGGTACAACAATCAGAATACGAATTTATTACTAGCGAAGCGTCTAAAAATCGAGGAGATGGCACTTACGATGCGATTAAAGAATTGACCAATGTTCAGGAATTAAATGGAGATCATGATGTTTTCGGGGATGGCACTGTGGTAATAAAATCTATGCCCGGGCATACTCCAGGACATCAGGTTTTATACCTGGATTTAGACGAAAATGGCCCAACATTATTGTCTGGAGATTTATATCATTTATATGAAAATAGGACACATAAAAGAATGCCAATTTTCAATTTTGATGTAGATCAAACCTTAGAAAGTATGGATGCATTTGAGGCTTTTGCTAAAGAAAAAAATGCCAAAGTTTATATACAGCACCAGAAAGAAGATTTTGAAAAAATGCCAAAGGCACCAAACTATTTGAAATAAAAAGGACTTAAAAAGATGTTGAAAATTAAAGATTTACACGCTAGTGTAGAAGATAAAGAGATATTGAAAGGGATTAATTTGCAAGTTAATCCAGGAGAAGTTCATGCTATTATGGGCCCAAATGGGTCTGGAAAAAGCACCTTGGCTTCTGTAATTGCTGGGAAGGAAGAATTTGAAATTACCCGGGGCGTTGTATTTTTAGATGGAGAAGATTTAGAAGAATCTGCGCCAGAAGAGAGAGCGCATAAAGGTGTTTTTCTTTCCTTTCAATACCCGGTTGAGATTCCTGGGGTTTCTGTGACAAATTTCATGAAAACGGCAATTAACGAATCTCGAAAAGCGAGAGGCTTAGAAGACATGCCAGCTAATGAAATGTTGAAACTAATTCGTGAGAAATCAGAACTGCTTGAAATAGATCGTAAATTCCTATCCCGCTCTTTAAATGAAGGGTTTTCAGGTGGTGAGAAAAAACGAAATGAGATTTTTCAAATGGCGATGTTAGAACCAAAACTTGCCATTTTAGATGAAACGGATTCTGGATTAGATATTGATGCTTTGCGCATTGTGGCTAATGGAGTAAACAAACTTAGAAGCAAGGATAATGCAATTATTGTAATAACACATTACCAGCGTTTATTGGAATATATTGTACCCGATTTTGTACATGTACTGCATAATGGTAAAATTGTAAAATCTGGCACCAAAGAACTGGCGTTAGAATTGGAAGAAAAAGGATACGATTGGTTAAAACAAGAAACGGTAGTTTAATGATTTGTATGTAGGAGCCGTTGTTCTTTTATGAACAACATTTAGCATACACAATACGGAACAATATGAGTTTAAAAGAAAAATTAGTTTCCTCTTTTTTAGCTTTCGAAAACAGAGTAGATATAGATAATCCCGTACATAATATTCGTTCTCAGGCAATTAAAAATTTTGAAGCCAAAGGGTTTCCTTCTAAAAAAGAAGAAGCTTGGAAATATACGTCTTTGAATAGTCTTCAAAAGATAGATTTTAGTGTATTTCCAAAACAAGAAAATGCATTGGAATATAAGGATGTAAAAAAATACTTTTTACATGAGATCGATTCCTATAAAATTATATTCGTAGATGGTATCTATAGCTCCTACCTTTCCGAAACTACACATGATGGAGTCGATATTTGCTTAATGAGTGCTGCGTTAACCAAACCAATGTACAAACAAGTTATTGACGTTTATTTCAATAAAGTAGCCTCTCAAGACGAATCCCTCACCACACTAAATACCGCATTCAGTAGAGAAGGAGCATATATTTATATCCCAAAAAATAAAATCCCTAAAAAACCAATCGAAATTATTCATTTTTCAACTGGGAATGAAGCTGCTCTAATGTTACAACCTCGAAATCTTGTGGTGGCCGAAGAAAATGCGGAATTACAGATTATAGAAAGACATCAAAGCCTTACTGATAATGAAGTATTAACAAATTCCGTTACCGAAATATTTGCAGCGGAGCATGCGATTGTTGATTACTATAAGGTTCAAAACGATCGTGCCACCGCTTCTTTAATTGATAATACTTATATCGCACAAAAAAATAGTAGTGTAGTAAAAGTGCATACCTTTTCTTTTGGTGGAAAGCTTACCCGAAATAATCTTAACTTTTATCAAAACGGTGAGCGCATAGATTCTATTCTTAAGGGAGTAACAATCCTTGGGGAAAAACAACATGTAGATCATCATACCTTGGTACATCATATTGAACCTAACTGTGAAAGCCATCAAGATTACAAAGGGATATATGGCGAAAACGCTACTGGGGTTTTTAACGGCAAAATTATCGTAGATAAGATTGCGCAAAAAACCAATGCTTTTCAACAGAATAATAATATTCTCATAAGTGATAAAGCTACAATTAACACGAAACCACAACTGGAAATTTTCGCAGATGATGTAAAATGCTCCCACGGTTGTACGATTGGACAATTGGATGAAGAAGCATTGTTTTATTTGCAGTCACGAGGAATTCCTAAAAAAGAAGCGGAAGCTTTATTAATGTATGCTTTTGCCAATAATGTATTGGAAAGCGTTCGCATACCAGAATTAAAAAGTAGAATTAATAAACTTATTGCTACAAAATTAGGAGTTCGTTTAGGCTTTGATTTATAATCCTGAATTCGAACAGTACAAACTCGAATTAATGACACAAACAACTATTGACGTCCTAAAGATACGGGAAGATTTCCCCATTCTCAATAGAGAAGTAAATGGGAAACCTCTAGTATATTTAGATAATGCTGCAACTTCTCAAACTCCGATACAAGTCATAAATGCTATTGTAGATTATTATAGTAACTATAATGCTAATATCCACAGAGGAGTACATGCATTATCGCAAGAAGCAACAGATAAATACGAAGCGGCTAGAGAAAAAATAAGAGCACATTACAATGCTTCAGAAAGCAAGGAAATAATTTTTACGTCGGGAACTACCCATAGTATCAATTTAGTAGCAAATGGGTTTTCATCACTGCTTAATAAAGGAGATGAGGTTCTAGTAACTGCTATGGAACATCATTCCAATATCGTTCCCTGGCAAATGTTGTGCGAGCGGACGGGAGCTCATTTAAAAGTGATTCCTATGAACCTGGATGGAGTACTGGTAATGGATGCATATCACGACCTACTTTCCGATAAAACTAAACTGGTATTTTGCAATCATGTTTCTAATGCTTTAGGAACTGTGAACCCTATTGCTGAAATCATTGAAGCAGCGCATAGTGTCGGAGCAGCTGTTTTGGTTGATGGAGCTCAGGCAGCTCCGCACATTAAAGCAGATTTTCAGAGGTTGGATGTAGATTTTTACACTGTATCGGCGCATAAAATTTGCGGACCTACTGGAGTAGGTATGTTATATGGAAAAAAAGAATGGTTGCAAAAATTACCCCCCTATCAAGGAGGCGGGGAAATGATTGCAGAAGTGACCTTTGAAAAGACCACTTATGCAGATTTGCCGCATAAATTTGAGGCGGGGACTCCTAACATTTGCGGAGGCATTGCTTTTGGAGCAGCCTTGGATTATATGAACTCCATTGGTTTTGATAACATTGCAAATTATGAGGCGGAATTACTTACGTATGCTACAAAGCAACTTTTGACGATTGAAGGCCTTAAAATATATGGTATTGCTAAAGAAAAAACAGGAGTAATCTCTTTTAATATTGAAGGAGTTCACCCGTATGATATCGGAACAATTTTGGATAAATTGGGAATTGCTGTGCGAACCGGACATCATTGTGCTCAGCCAATAATGGACTTCTTTAAAATTCCTGGAACGGTGCGAGCAAGTTTTAGTTTTTACAATACCAAGGAAGAAATAGATAGCTTAGTTTCCGGCGTCAAGAGAGCTGCACAAATGCTGTTGTAGTATCCTCTGTAGACAACTTTGAATACGAGAAATAGTTATTGTATTTTTGTAGAAATTAAAGCGATGAATATTAAAGAGATACAGGAAGAAATTATCGATGAGTTTTCAATGTTCGATGATTGGATGCAACGCTATGAATACATGATTGAATTAGGGAAGTCACTACCCCTTATTGAAGACAATTATAAAACCGACGATAACATTATTAAGGGTTGCCAAAGTAAAGTTTGGGTGCATGCCGAATTAGATAGCGATAAACTTGTATTTACAGCAGATAGTGATGCCATTATTACCAAAGGAATTATTGCTATTTTGATACGAGTTTTTAGCAACCAACGTCCTAGCGATATTATTGCTGCCGATACGGAATTTATTGATGAAATAGGATTGAAAGAGCATTTGTCTCCAACGCGGGCGAATGGTTTGGTAAGTATGATTAAGCAATTAAAATTATACGCTATTGCCTACCAAACACAGTTGAGCTAATAGCGTGTGTGCTGTTTAAAAAGAAAATAAAATGAGTGAGATAACGATAGATACGCAAGAACTGGGAGAAAAAATAGTAAAGGTTTTAAAAACAATTTACGACCCCGAAATTCCAGTAGATATATATGAACTAGGGTTAATTTATGATGTTTTTGTCAACGAAGACAATGATGTAAAAATTTTAATGACTTTAACTTCCCCAAATTGTCCAGTTGCAGAGAGTCTTCCGTTAGAGGTGGAAGAAAAAGTAAAATCCTTAAATGCAGTGAAAGACGCAGAAGTAGAAATTACTTTTGACCCTCCCTGGACACAAGACTTAATGAGTGAAGAAGCAAAATTAGAATTGGGGATGCTCTGATTATAAGTAAATTATGCCTAAGGAAATTGTAAATAGAGTTGCGCAGAGCGTTTTAATCACTCTTAATTTAGAGGATTATTATACGGAAGGACAACGTGTTTTTATAGACATTAAAGATTGGTTATACGAAGGGTTTATTCTTAGAGAAAAAGAATTTAGAGCGTATCTAAGTGCACACGATTGGACACAGTATCAGGATTGTTATGTGGCTCTTGGATGTTCTTCAGATGCCATTATTCCAGGATGGGCATATATGTTGATTACAACGCAGCTGCAACCTTATGCGCATAAGGTGGTGGTTGGAGATTTAGAAATGTTAGAAACATCACTTTATCAAACGGTCTTAGAAGATTTGGATATTAGTGAGTTTGAAAACAAACCGGTAATAATTAAAGGCTGCAGTGCCAAACCCGTTCCCCCAAATGCCTATATATGGATTACGGCTAAAATTCAAACGGTAGCCAAAAGTGTAATGTATGGAGAGGCCTGTTCTTCGGTGCCACTTTTTAAAAGGAGATAATAATTTACGATTCGAGTGACTTTTATTATTTTTTTGTGTCTAAATTTATAGCATAAAAACACTAATTAAAGCATTATGAAAAAAATAGTATACCTACTTACATTTTTAACGGGGACAGTCATTTCATTTGGGCAGACTGCAGAAGAATTAAAAGCGCTACAAGGCCCTAAAAAAGATTCAATAGCTGCAATACAGGGAAGAGTAGATGCGTTACAAGCGCAAATAGATGCCTTACCCGGGTGGAAAATAGGAGCTTTTGGTACCATTGGAGGGAGTATTTCAGAATTTCGAAACTCCTTTGCGCAGGGGATTCCTAATAACTCTGCCGGTAATATTGGATTTACTGTAAATGGATATGCCAATTTAAAACAAGAAAAGTTCTTTTGGCGGAATGCCGTGAATATTAATTTCGCATGGGTCAAAATAGATGATAGAGACGACCCCAATGATGATGATGGTTTTAGACAATCCACGGATGTCTTTAATCTTTCTTCTCTCTATGGTAGAAAACTTAGCGAAAAGTTTGCAATATCTGGACTAGCTGAATATCGAACCACCGTTTTAAGCAACTTTAATGACCCAGGATATCTAGATCTTGGGGTTGGAGCTACTTGGACGCCTATTCAGGATTTGGTTGTTGTAATTCACCCATTAAACTATAATTTTGTGTTTAGTGATGAGGATACCATATTTAATTCTTCCTTAGGAGCAAAAGTTTTGGCTGACTATACCAGACAATTAGGAGCAGTAAGCTTTAAAACAAACCTCTCCTTATTTCTAAGTTATGAGGATGGAGATTTATCGAATTGGACATGGACCAATTCGTTCGGCTATACGCTGTGGAAAGTAATAGGTGTAGGTTTTGATTTTGGATTGCGAGGGAATAAACAAGAAACCTTAAATTATGAAGTTAATACCTTGGGAAATACTACCGCCACATTTGACACGATTGACAACGAATTGCAAACCTATTGGACACTAGGTCTTAGTTATTCTTTTTAAGACTACTGAATAGGAAAGCTGAAATATTAAAAGCAAACCCCCCTTTAGAATTTTCTAAAGGGGGTTTATTTTGTAAAAATTGGTTTGGTGTGTTTTTTGAATTTAATCGCTTTTGGGGACAGACAAGTAATTCAAAAACATTAGAAAAGTAATCTGTTAATTCCTTCTTTCATAAATATTGTTGTCAATAAGGGATTAATTGTGGCAAGCGCTTATTTTTTAATATTGATCTAGGTGTTCAGGATATAAAAAGTTGTTGTACGGGAAACGAGTAACATGAATATCCCGAACCTGATCATATACTTTTTTTCGAAATTCTTCAAGATTCTCTCGGTTCAGTGCGGAAATAAAAATAGCTTTTTCTCCAACCTTTTGCATCCATGTCTTTTTCCAGTCTTCAATACTAAAATGCTTCGTTGTTTTTTCTGTAATAAGATCATCAGCATCAATTACGTCAGGAATATATTGATCAATCTTATTAAACACCATGATCGTAGATTTGTCCATACTATCAATTTCACCCAATATTTTATGTACTGACGCGATATGTTCTTCAAAGTTAGGATGAGAAATATCTACAACATGTAGCAGTAGATCAGCTTCTCGAACTTCATCTAAAGTACTTTTAAAACTCTCAACGAGTTGTGTAGGGAGTTTACGGATAAAACCTACAGTGTCACTAAGTAAAAAAGGCAGATTCCCAATAACTACTTTTCGGACCGTGGTATCTAAGGTTGCGAAAAGTTTGTTTTCGGCAAAAACATCACTCTTACTAATGACATTCATTAAAGTGGATTTCCCTACATTGGTATACCCCACCATGGCAACACGAACAAGTGCACCACGATTACCACGTTGGGTTTCCATCTGCTTATCTATTTTAAGTAATTTCTTTTTTAATAAGGAGATACGATCACGTACAATTCTACGATCGGTTTCAATTTCTGTTTCCCCCGGACCGCGCATTCCAATCCCTCCTTTTTGGCGCTCCAAATGTGTCCATAAGCCGGTAAGTCTAGGCAAAAGATATTCATATTGAGCGAGTTCTACTTGAGTTCTAGCATAACTGGTTTGGGCACGTTGCGCAAAAATATCTAGAATAAGACTCGTACGATCTAAAATTTTACAACGTAGTAGTTTTTCAATATTACGTTGTTGAGCGGGAGACAATTCATCATCAAAAATAACCGAACCAATATTGTTTGCTTTTACGAAGGATTCAACCTCGAGCATTTTACCACTTCCAATATAGGTTTTTGGATTCGGAACTTCAATGCGCTGTACAAAGCGTTTACAAACTTCCCCTCCAGCAGTAAATGTAAGAAACTCCAATTCATCTAGGTATTCTTTTACCTTCTCCTCTTGCTGTTCTCTATTAATAACTCCAATGAGAACTGCCTTTTCATAAATAATTGCTTTTTTCTCTAGCATAGTTTAACTTCAGAGTGCAAATCTAAGGATTACTTACAAGTTGATTTTGTAATTTTAACCAACTAAGAGATAAATTCATGAATTCTTCCTTTTCGAAACAAAATACTGCGTTAAAATTGTTTACCATTGCTTTTTACAATCTTGAAAATCTGTTTGACGTAGAAGATGATGAGCATACCTTAGATGATGATTTTACTGCAGATGGAAAAAAAGGATGGTCTAAAGGAAGGTACGAGAAGAAATTGTTGAAACTTGGAAAAACGATTGCACAGATCGGGACAGCATCTTCTAGTAACATTCCTTCATTATTGGGCGTAGTAGAGGTGGAAAACGAACGCGTAATAAAAGACCTATTGACCTCTCCGGCATTGAAAAATAGTAATTATGGCTATGTACACTACGACTCTCCTGATGAGCGAGGAATAGATGCAGCCCTAATTTATGATGAACAACATTTTGAAGTGTTGCACTCAGAACCGCTAAACCTACTTATCTACAATTCAGAAGGCGAACGTGATTTTACACGGGACATATTGTACGTAAAAGGAAGACTTAATGGAGAACAACTTCATGTTTTTGTGAATCATTGGCCCTCAAGACGTGCGGGAGAACAGGAAACTGCATACAAAAGAATCGCTGCTGCGGAACGTATACGAGGATATATGAAAACAATTGAGACTACAGAGGTTAACCCTAATTATGTTATCATGGGTGATTTTAATGATAGTCCAGATGCCTCTAGCTTACGACTTTTGTTAGAAGAAGATAGTTTGTATAACCCAATGGAGAAGCTGTTAACGGAGGATCGCGGAAGTGCCAATTACCGGGGAGAATGGAGCCTCTTTGATCAGATTTTGGTATCACATAATTGGTTTAACTATGAAAAACAAACACATAGTTTTGCCCATGCAGATATTTTTGACGAACATTTCTTATCGGAATGGAAAGGAAAATACAAAGGAAACCCGTTTAGAACATATGTAGGAAGGAAATATGTTGGAGGTTATAGTGATCACTTCCCTGTTTATATTCAATTAAAATGGAATGAGTAATAGTCATTTGTAAGAAATTACCTCTAAAAAAAGAAGCCTCACTGCATAAATACTTGCTTTCACAACATTAGACGTGCATTTCATCGTAAAAAACGATGTTTTTAACGGATATTTTTGTTAATAATTTATATTTGTAGTCCAAATCTTAATTATTCCTACATAATGGACTACATTAGTTTTAGTGCATCGGGCAGAACTAAAACCCAGATCTGCTTCTTTCTCTTCCTTTCAGTCATGTTTGTTTCTGGTCAGTCAACCGTGCAGTTAACGCAAATTAAAAAGACCTACAATAAAACTAAAATTAGCCTTTTACAAGAAAGTTTTGAACGAGAGTTTGCAGTTAATCATAAAAGAATTGCTACTAATATCCGAGCAGAGGTATGGAAAAGTGCCGAAAAACAACTTGACGGAACTATAGTAGCACTTAACGAAATAGGTACTGATGGAACACCCTTGTACTATACAACATTAACCGATAAATTAAGTAAAACCTCAAGAGCGGATGCCTTATATACTAATGGAACGTTAAACCTTGGGATTAACGGAGAAGGGATGAAAGTAGGTGTTTGGGATGGCGGAGTTGCTTTAACGACACACCAAGAGTTTGCAGGAAGAGTGGCAACCAATGATAATACAACTGAAATAGATTCGCATGCAACCTTAGTAACAGGGGCAATAGTATCCTCAGGAATAAAGAATAAGGCTCAAGGGGTTGCCTATAAAGCTACAGCAATATCCAATAACTGGTCTCGCGATAAGATTGAGGTTATTGAGGCCGCGGCCAATGGATTGTTACTTTCGAACCATTCATATGGTATAAAAACAGATCGTGTTCCAGATTGGTATTTTGGCTCTTATATTAACGTTTCTCAGGACTGGGATAGAATAATGTATAACGCGCCCTACTATTTAATGGTAACGGCTGCTGGTAATGCTCAGAACTTAAATGATAATGCATCTCCCATGTCTGGAAAAACAGCAGATGGCTTTGATCTTATGCTTGGTTTTACAACGGCCAAAAATGGTATTACGGTAGCAGCTGCAAATACTGAAATTAATGGAAATGGGGATTTAAGAAAAGCTTCAGTCACGAGTTACAGTAGTTTTGGGCCAATAGATGATGGAAGAATAAAACCGGATATAAGTGGAGGAGGAACCGTTTTTAGTACGCATTCCTCAGGAAATAAAAATTACAATATCGCTACTGGAACATCGCTTGCAGCACCGGGAATTACAGGCGCAATGCTATTATTACAACAGTATTATGAGGGAATAAAAGGGAATTATATGAAGGCCGCTACCCTTAAAGGGTTGGTATTACATAGTGCTGACGATATCGATGCTCCTGGACCTGACTACAAAATGGGTTGGGGGGTAATTAATGCTAAAAACGCCGCGGAGATAATATCCAATACAGCATATAGTACTGAGATTATCGAGTCTTCCTTAGCAGAAGGAGAACGTTATACCTATACGGTAAACGCTTCTCAGGCAAAATCCTTAATAGCTTCGGTTTCGTGGACAGACCCTGCATCTGAATTTTTAAATAGAGGAACTTTGAATGATCCGACTCCAGCATTAGTAAATGATCTTGATATACGTATTACACAAAATGGAAAAACCTATTTTCCCTGGAAATTGAATCCTGCAGCGGCTGATAAGGCTGCTACTCAAGGCGACAATGGCGTGGATCCTTTTGAAAAAATTGAAATTCCTAACCCTTCAGGAACCTATACGATTACAATTACTCATAAACGAAACTTAACAACTGAGAATCAAGATTTTTCACTTATTATTTCCGGGATTGCGATCAATGCATGCGACCCAACACTTCCCACACAACTTGAATTAATTGAACCCCTAGAAAACTCAATTCAGTTGCATTGGAAACCAATGGAAGATACATTGTTTGAAGTGCAATATAAGCCTAGCAACACTGAAGAATGGATTGTAGATTATACGGAACGTGCTCTTTATGAGTTTACAGATTTAGATAAAGAAGTATCCTACTCCTATCGAATAAGGTCTTTTTGTACGGCACAAGTTGGTTCTGATTTTACGGAAGAAAGCACTTTTATTTTTAATGGAGAGGAAACGAATACGGATTTACAGTTAGATTACGAGACCTTGCAACATAATGCGGATAAATTAGACTTTGAAATATATCCCAATCCAGCAGTCGATCAGTTGATTTTACAACATTCATTGACTTCAAAAGCGCAATATCAAATTTTAGATACCACTGGAATACTTATAAAAAAAGGAAGTGCCGCAGATTCAAAAATCGATGTTTCCCAACTTGCTTCAGGGTTGTACATATTATCAGTTCAAGATTTAAATGGAATTCGATCCACTAAGTTTTATAAAAGCTAAACACGTAATATGAGATCTGAATCTAACAACTCCTCATTGCGTAATCGAAGAAACACTTGAGCTGTAGTTACAACATCCAGTTCGCAATACGTAATAATACGATCTAAATCCTCATTTTCATAATATACGTCGCGAACCATGCTCCCATCAATATCTTCTTTTGGTGAGGGAATCCCAAGAATATTTGCGAGTAACTTTAAAGAGGTATAATGTTTGTAGTCTCCGAACTTCCACAAATCTAAAGTATCAAGATGTGGGACCTCCCAAGGTTTTTTGCCAAAGAGATTTAACTTATACGGAAGCTCAATTCCATTAATAATCATTCGTCTTGCGATATATGGAAAATCGAAAACTTTATATATTTGTTGTGCGCACAGAAATATAAAATTAAATGAAGAAAGCATACTGCTATGTTAGGGTTAGTTCCAAAAGCCAAGATACTGCAAGGCAGGAAAGCGAACTAAAGGAATATGCTAAAGTTAAAGGATTTAAAATAGTCCAAACCTTTGAGGATGTGGTATCTGCAAGTAAGGAAGATATTGATAATAGAATTGCATATAACAAGCTATTAAAGCTGGTTCAGAAAGACAATAATGAAATAAAAGACCTTTTTATACATGAAATATCTAGGCTAGGCAGAAAGACAATTGAAGTATTAACAGCAATAGATAAGTTTACCAAATGTGAAGTAAATATCCATTTTAAAGATATTGGAAAAACTACACTAAATGAGGACGGTACTAGTTCTACGGAATCTACAATACTAATTCCAATCCTGTCAACTATGGCAGAGAATGAAACTAAGCAATTAGGCAATAGAATTAGGTCAGGACTATATGAGAATGCTAAAAAAGGTAAGGCATTTAATTCTATAGTTACTGGTTATGATAGAGGAGAAGATGGTAGAGCTGTTATTAATGAGGAACAAGCAATATTTGTTAAAAGAATATTTGAATTAAAGGCAGAAGAAACCTCATCATATTTCATAAATAAAGCACTAAAGCAAGAACTAGGAATTGATGTACATGCTAAGACTATAGACGGAATAGTGCAGAATCCTATCTATAAAGGAGAACGGAAGTACTTAGGTGAAACTATACCAATCACTCCAATAGTCACACCCGAATTATGGCAACAGGCAAACGATTATTTAAAATCAAGAAGAAAGACCACTAGCAAAAGATATAGAAAATATGAAAATGTAGTAGAGGGCAAAATATTTTGTGAAAACTGCAATAAGGTTATGTACCAAATGGTGGTGCGAAGAATAAATACCTTCAAGTGTTTTAATTGCGGTGTTACGGTCAATAGACCTTGGTTATATGCAATGATAAAATTTGTGGTTGAAGCGCATAAGGATAAAGTAAATACCGATAAGTTCAAGAAAAGGATTGCTAAACAAATTGAGCAAAATAAAACTTTACTCGTTGATTTGAAATCTAAGCTGGCTAATACTGAAAAAGGAATTAAGAACAGTATTTTAATGCGAGCGAAAGAAGAAATAAATCAGCAACAGTATAATGAATTGAAAAAAGAACTGGATAAAGAAAAGGACTATTTAAGCAAGCAAATTGAATCTTCAAAGGGTAAGTTAAATAGTCATAGAAAAGCACTTAAAACACGGCCTAAACACTTCTCAGAAGACCTTAAAATATTCAAAACCCAAATAAAAGACATATTATACGAAGTTGAGGTAAATAAAGAAAATGTAAGAATTAATATTGAAAATTTATTGATTTATAAAATACCGCAAAGGCATCCATCGTCTATTGGCTGGCATAAGAGGTCTAATAAACCATTTGAAACCCCATTTAAAACTGGAATAGAAATAATTGGCGTATTAGCCGATGAAGATGTACCTGCATACATAGACCAACAAACCAGCCCAGATGCATATTATAAAGCAATAGAAAAGCATCTTGCTGCTAATAACCAAGGCAGCCGTAGCCCAAAAAAGGAAACCTATAAAGATGCTAATGATGCAACAAAAACAGTAGATGAATTAATTGAAGAGCTAAGCCACGTAAAGGAAGATGGTAATAAGCCTAGTACAACCGAAGAAGCTTTTGATTTATATAAATTTTTTGAAAGATATGGTTATGCTAAAGTAGATAAAGCATCCGATGTAGTTGGCAAAGCAATAGAAAACCTAAACGCAGAACAAAGGAGAAAATATGTATATAAATTATTTGATGATTTAGGCAATACTGCTACTACAGAAGCAACCCAGCCAGTAAAACCAAACAGCAACCAGCCAGCAAGCCCAAAAGAAATGAAATCGTTTTTAAGGCCGTACATTAAAGAAACCTATGGCGATGAGTTTACTTTACCGAAATTAGTTCCCGATGATTTGGTTATCTGGTATCAATTAGCACTAAAGGGAGAAGAGCTACCTATTGAGGATAACGATAATGATGCTATGCCCTTCACCCCCGATGATGAAGAATAAGTACGGTAAATCATGGCTTCCGACCAATTGAGGATGATTTTAGTCTGAACACTCCGTTCTAGTTTATTTTGGATGAAATACTGCTTTTGGCAAAAGTTTGTTTGTTAAATCGTCTAAAAAGAAGTTTTCTGAAATTTTGAGAAAAATCGAAGAGAAATTCTTTCTTCTTCATTGTGATAGAGAAAGTTCTTACTAACTTAGCTCCTTCATTGAGCAAACTATGCTCAAATTTTAGTGTAGGAAGTCTTTTGGTCAAATAGACTGCTCCAGCTTATTAAAGCGAAATAATAAAACCCGACCGCAATCACAATTTTTTAATGGTTCGCCCAAATGGGTAAGATGTATCCTAGCCGTGATAGGCTTTGGGTCAAATTAATTATTGCTCAATCCTTTGGGTTCGGGCAATCTCAACCGTATGCCATAAAATCAAAATGTGGCCTACACTAAAATAGATTATATGTATAAAGAAATCAGTTTACAAGAAGCCATCGAGCAATGCTATTCCCATTGGTCGGAACAAGGCTCAAAGACGGACAAAAAGCAGTTCGTTGAAGAAATGGACAACTATCTGTCATACTTGGAATGGGAGGGCATTGACGTTACGGCACAAGCCCTAATAAACTATGTCCTAAGAGCATTTGGCACCTCCAACGGAGCATATCACGTCTTCCCGTTTATTGAATATCTTAAGGAAGCCGTGAAACCGCTACACCTCAGCGAAATAACCAAAAAAAATGTCGAGGTGGAATATTACAACTATCATAAAAATAGGATATATCATGTCAAGGGTACGTTGCGAACACCAAACAGCCCCTATAACTGGAAAACAGGAAGAGAGTTCATTTCACAAAAAAGAAAATCAGCATAGATGGAAAAATTAATTTATAAAACGAAGGAATATACCAGCAAGGCAAAGCTCATGACCGATAACAATTTGACGGCAGACCATTATGATAGCCTGTTGTCTATGGGCAGAATCCAAATGGTTGACAATGATGATTTCTCTGACTTTGCTGGCTTATGGTTAGGGGAGAATCGAAATAGTAATAACGAAAATACAGATAACAATGAGGGATAGTATTTTAAAAGCATTTGAACTGCATCGGGCTAATAACATAAATGGCGAAAAGGATGTATTCCTTTTTATCGTAGAGGAGTATCTGTTAGGAAAGCCCATATATATTGAATACCACAAGACTACCACCAATAAAGATTTCCTTAGTCTCATTAATGCTACTTGGAATACATATAAAGAGGCTGACCACGGGGCTACAAAACAAGATTTTCTTGATGAGGTAAAGACTATCATTGCCAATTACAAACCTCAGCACTATTACGAAGATGTGCTAGGGCGCAAGTTTCAAAATCTAAAGGAACTGTGTGAAGCCCTAAACATAAGTAGTCGTTCGGCAAGAGCAAAAATCAAGCACGGAGAAGTAAAAAAGGTCATTAACAAAATAAAAGTCAACCTAGATGGGAACTACAGCAGCAACTAAGAAAAGAAAGTTTAAAAGAAGGCTAATAAAATCCAAAATTGCCACTTCAATACCACAGGGCGTAATTAATGCAGTAAAGGGTTGCAAACTGCCCGAAGAATATGAATTGGAGGCGTTTACCTTTATCGATTGGTTAATAAACACATCCATATATCAAAGTGGCAAATGCGGTTCGTACGTACAAGTGCATGCCAAAAGTAAATTCAAAACAGGGTATAAAAATAATTGGTTGGATGCCCTATTGGAAAGTGAAATACTGATAACGGACGACCACTACATTCCGGCCAATAATAAAGAAGGTAAAAAACCAAAGTGCATTTGCTATAAGGTTAACTATGACCTAGTCCATAACCCTAATACACTTGGAAAAGCAAAAAGTGAATTTAGGTTAAATCCCAAACTAATTCAAACTCCTATATACAAGGGGTTTGTGAAGTCAGCCAATGCATTGGAATATCCAATAGAATTATTGGAAGCCACACTTAATCAATTGGTCGAGGATATATCAATCGAGGATTTCAATGTTGATGAACAAATTGCCAAAGGCTCTTACAAGGTTAAATTCCCGTCCGTACAGGACTACGATAATGATAAGCTTAATTACTTCGATTCCGATTGGGTGATAGATTATGCAAAATCAGAGGAACTAAGTGCCATTGAGGACGACGGAACCATCTATATAAAATCAATAGAAAAGTTTCTTACAGATAAGAAAAAGGTGGTACAGATTAGCAACCAAAAGGCCATAGAAAAACTAGCGAACGGCCATTGGCACACAACCGACCGAAACGATACAAATCAGCGGTTGGATAGTCCTTTTACAAATCTGAACAAAGAGCTGTTTGAAGTCATCAAGCGGCATAACGGCCTACGTGAACTGGACAGCAAGAACAGCCAGTACAGTTTGTTGGCAAATTATATGGGAGAACAAACCGATGTAGCATTCTATGATATTGCTACAATGGGAATGCTATACGAACAACTGGCTTTGGCAATAGACCCAAGTATTCCTAAAGTAGCATACCATAAACTAAAAGCTACTAAAGAACAGTGGGCAGCAGGCCAAAAGGCACGAAAGAAAGCAAAACTACTTATGATGCTATTGGTATTCGGTAAGGTAAAAACCAAAGTACCGTATATAGATGTATTCCAACAACTTTTTCCTAAAGCTTATGAATGGATTTCGTGGTACAAGACCGAAAATCCTTTTGAAATCAAGAGCAAAACCATAAATGGTGAGGATGATTTTTATAAAGCCCTGCCGATTGCTTTGCAACGCATGGAGTCGAAATTTTGGGTGGACGGGGTTTTGAAACAGTGTTATAAAAAACGAGGTGAAAACAGGATAGTTGCCATAAGTCGCCACGATTCCATATCTGTTTTTGCAAAGGATAGGGATACTGTAATCTCAATTATTGATGAACAAAAAAGGCAATATGGGTACAAGTTTTCTTTATCAAGAAACTAATCCTTGTAACTAATTCATATACAATACATTATAATCATTTTAATATCATATAAAATGAATAATAAACTAATGAAATAATGTGGAATATTGTTTAGTAACGCATTGATAATCAATAACAATATGGAAAAAAGCCACCAACGCCAAAAAGAACCGATTGGCGTAAAGTGGGTAAATAATAGTTCGGTTCATTATTGTACAATAACGCCAGCATCGTAGCTGGCAATTAATTTAAATTAATTTATTATGGCGAAAGTAGATACTTTCAAAAAAAGGGTGATTTCCTCAAACGATCAAGAAAAAGCGAACCTTATCCAAGGATTCAAGAATGAAGCTTTAGTTATCAAGGACTTTTGGCTAAAGCAAAATGCAAAGGGGAAATTATACAAATTGTCAGATATCGTTTCGTTTGTTGAAAACCCATCTATTCTTAGAGAGGTTTTTGATAAGGAAAATCGAGATGAGATTATTGCAATGTCCTTTGCTAATGGCATTGATGTCGATTCCATTAGAGGGTTGGATGATATTCCTTTAAGAGGTGACCAACAAATTATTTTGAATGAGTTGCAAAAACTTAAAAAGTTTTCCATGTTCAATAATGGTTTAAGTTCTAAAGACTGGTTGGTAAAGGAAGAAATTGTAGTTACTGAAAAAGTAGAAGAAGTATTTGAGGAACAAACTACAGAATTTACTAAAGGCCTCATAGCCAATAATAGATTAAATGTACTGGAAGCGTTTGAAAATCATCTTGAAATATTTCCAGAGGATAAAGCTACTATAATGCAAATACTAAGGCATGGTAATGGTAGGCAGTTCATTAATTATGGATTGTAGATAGGTTGATAGCTGAGCATCTATTTAAACTGCTTCTTTATTCATGTTAAGGAAAGAGGGCTTGGTTGTGATCGCTAAGCCCTTTTTTTATGAGCTAGCGTACAAAAGCATCCTCAAGAATCATTGAAATTGAAGATAAGCGTACAATTCCCCAACGATGCGATTTTTCAGCCTTAGAAAGAAAGTCCGTATTACGTTCATATTCGCAAATAACACATATTGTTACATTTGTAACAAAAACCACCATATATCACAACGTGCGAAAGACCATAATTACCAGTAAATTCCAAAAAAAATCACGAGCTTTTTTGTTTTTTAAACCAAGAAAATTAGTCGAACCGAAGAAAAAGACGTTAAAAACCTGACCTCTGCCTATTATTGATTCAGACGATAACAGCATATCAAATGTAGAACCGAGGTATACATATAAAACTCCAACAAAACAGATGTAGAACGACCCTAGATAAGTGTACAGATGTTCTATGGAAGTAAAACATCCTCTTTTTTTAAAAAAAGTGTGTGCGGTAGCCTTCTCCTTGGTGTGCTGATGGGATGAATAGCCTAAGTAAATTAGTAAGATTTGCACCATAAAAATACGCCTTTACTGCCATTAATTAAAGAATATTAGTTGAGTCAAGGAATAAAAACGGTTAGATTCAAGCACCTGAATTTCGACTAATTAATTCCTGATTTCGACGCCTATTGATACTATTTTCCCATAGGTAAGGTTATGTTTGGGTATTGAAATCACACCTGTAACGGTGGTTGCAGTTCTGACTAAAACACCTAAATCGTGTCAATTATGGAAAATTATATCGCATACTATAGGGTTTCAACCAAAGACCAAAACTTAGGTCTGGAAGCGCAAAAGGAAAAAGTTCATAAACACCTAAGTAAAAATAATGGCAATCTTTTACATGAGTACGAGGAAAAAGAAACAGGAACGGCAAAAAGGCAAAGGGTGGAAATATACAAGGCCATAGATCAGGCCAAACAAAACAACGCTACGTTAATAATAGCTAAGCTGGATAGACTTTCCCGTAACGTAGCATTTACAGCTAAATTAATGGATTCGGGCGTTAAGTTCATAGCGTTGGATATACCGAATGCCAATAGCCTTACAATACATATCATTGCCGCAATGGCGCAACACGAAGCTAAGCTAATCAGCGACCGTACTAAGGCAGCATTACAGGTACTAAAGACCAATGGCGTACAGCTAGGTAATAAGAAAAATCTAACCGCAGAGGGCAGAGCAAAAGGCTCATATAGTAACATGCTACGAGCCAAAAACAATGAAAATAATAAACGGGCTGAGGCGTATATAAACGCATTAAATACTTCCTCTTTAGGGTTAAGTGAAATAGCAGCCAAGCTAAACGCAGCAGGCTTTAAGACCAGTACAGGCAAGCAGTTTAACGGTACTACAGTAAGAAGATTAATTAAGCGGTTATCGGTAGCAGCTTAAATAGTAATCCAACCAATTCCCCTATATACTGCAATCGGGGAGAGATCATGTTTTTTAATTCCCCGAGTTTCGCACCAGAGGTATTTCTTAGGGGATTTGTAAATGACTAATAACCAGTGAAATAGAATTGTTAAAATTATACAGATCAACCGCTATAGGCGGTCATACTTGATTTTGAAGTTTGCCGTTTAAGATATAACAACAAAAGTTTGTTAATATCATTCTTAATGTGGATATTCGATTAGTAGTTATATTCCTACGTTTTGAATAATTAGAAATAGTACTGTAAATGACATTTGACAAGATTAATAGTGCAATACCTTGCGATTGCTTCCAAGATACATTTGAGGACCATGAATCTAAATTTGCATTAAAAATCAATAAAAGTTTTTTACGTGATGGTGATTTCAAAACCTATTGGGAAAAAGGAAGAACTGATTATAATGACTGTGAACACGCCTGTTCTTTAATATCCAAATCCATTTCAATAGTCAAAACAGATGAGGATAAAGAAAGTACACTAAAAGTCTATAAATCCTTATTTAAAATTTCTCCAAGTTACAAGCCGTTTTGCGCTATACTTACCTTCAAAGAAGGTAGTGGCAAAATAAAATTAACACCAATTGAAATTAATACTTTACATTGTGATTTTTATAAAGCTGATAACTTTACCAAGGAATTAGTTGAACTTGTTGAAGCAATACCTTTAGAAAGTGTTTGATATTAAAAAGCATAAATCTTTATTGAAAGATTTCCACGTGATTGTGGAGAAAAAACGTGTGCTTTTTAATGATGGTGAAAATGATATCATCTACACAGGTCTAAATAAGTACAATAATAGGCTTCTTTGTTTTATTATGTTTGAGGATGATGAGAACAATTTTCTTAGATATACTCACATGCTTGTTTCGGAAAAGCAGTACAGCAGCTTCATCAATCAACAAACTTCATTAAGGGAAATATTAGAAACTAACGAAAGTGTTTTCCTAGTTGATTTAAACTACAACTTGAAAGAGATCGACCAAAATCTAGTTTATGTTTCTGAGATTCCACAGGAATATTTGCCATTACAGGATTCTTATTGCCCTGATTTTATTAAGGAGTCCTCATTTACTTATGCGGTAAGTTTGATTGGTGGTCTTGCGGATTCACATAAAGCAGAAGCAAATGAACTATCGAATGTTAGTACTCATTTTTCTGATTTTTTAAAGTCATCAACATCATTTATCCATGACTTTGATTTTGAAAATAATATCTATGTTGAAGCTTTGCAAGCTGGCAGTTTTAAAATAAATTTTAGGGTAGACATAAAAAAACCTGCTCAATTAACCCTTACGGATGTTTCAACCGATAAGATAAACGATTTTCTTTCCAATTATTTCAAGTACTTCTTTAACAAACTTCCAAATGAAGATAATGCCGTCTTTCAATCAGATACTGTAGATTCAGAAGATTTTCAAATATTAGAGAAAGAATTGGAGAAAATTTATGAGGAAAAAAGCGCATTACCTCAAGGTGGGGTTGAACAAAAACTTATTGATTTAATAAATTTTTCTGCTGCAAAAATTGAAGATATAAACTACGGTGGAAATTTTGAGGAAATAAAATTTGCTCAAAGTACCGTTGATGATACAGATATCCCTTTTGGGGTTATTGATAGTTCATTTATCCCCTCTATAAAGGACAAAATATACGATGTCAGTCTATTTCAAGCAGAACCAATTATATTTATAGATGAACAGCCAAAGGAATATAAATTTCAGGTCTATCAGTTCAATACAAACTCTGGTAAAGGTTCAGCTTATTTTACAGATGCAGAAGGCTCAGTATCTAAAATAACTGTTCATGCTAAGGGTAGAGAAGATTACAAAAACACTTCGTTCACAAAAAGCATGGATGAAGGTAAGCCTTTTACTTTTAAAGGGATTGGAGAGTATTCCGACAGCAAATTGAAAAAGATTGTTTGCGAACTATAAGGCTTAGTCATTTCAATGACTTTGCTTAAAATCATTCTCCTTTAGAACATCCCTAACAAATCTAATGGCAGTTGCTACGTGCTGGACATCCTTGCGTTCAAAGGTGTCTTCCTCTAAATAAAAGAGCATTTCTATACCCAAATCAAGAACTTGTGCCAAACCTTCCCTAGAGCCATAAGCCTCAATAATGGCTAGGTCAATATTTTTTGTATCATCAAAATCTTTGGACATCGTAGTAAAGAATGATTATGCTAAAGTAGCCTTCTACACGCGATGATCCTAGATAATTACGGCAATGTTCCATCCACTATTGCCAAATGGCTTCAAAAGCTCCTAAAATCTGTTGTTTTAGGTCAACGGGTACGTTATCATCTACATCCAATCTAACCTTACCTTCGGTCTGGTGGGTCTGCATTACATACATTGGACTGTCAATATCAAAATCACCATCGTAGGCTGCTTTGATCTCTTCCATTTTATTATTGAATTGTTCTAGCTTGGCGGTGTAATCCTGCCCGTAAAAAAGTTCACTTAGTGGTTTCATATCATTGTTTTTATCTATTATTAAACAAAGATACGATAATTAAAATTGATAATTGCCTCTCTTTGTTTAGAATGCCCAAGTCATTATGAGGGCTATTATACCTAGCCCCAATGGTACGATTAAATCAAGAAAAGATACCAATACTTTTCTAAGCATATCCCAACCTTCAACCTTCATGTGAAACTTTGTCATATCAATATCCATTTGTGGGTCACCTGCTTTGAATGTAATGGTGTGCATTATTTCTATACCCTTCATTTTCTTTTTGTAATACTTTTGAAATTCATCATCGAAGTACCTTACCACAAGGGCAACGAAGAAGTATAAGACTATCCACCAAATGAGTTTGTTCAGAAGGGGTAAGTTATGGTTAGGTATGGTAAACCCGAAGAAAGAAACATCGCCTTCACTGTAATTTACCAATTGGCTAATGGCAATTCCTGTAGCCGAAACTATCATTAGGTTTTTCCTTAACTGTTTTACGTTGCCAAATTCAAGTTTTTCGATTAGGTTTTCCATTGGTTTATTTTTCCTACAATATACAAAATGGCTTAACTTGCCTTACAAACTATACTGGCATGGATGAACTTAGAAAAGCAAAGAATAAGGATAAGATTTTAGAATACCTCTACGATGAAAGACAGTTCGCAATGCCAGTAAGCGATATTGCAATGGCTTTGTTTCAGAATGCAATCGATGCCAAGACTGTGATGGACTTGTGCCATGAAATAATAGACTTCGACCCTGACCTGTTGGCTGAAACTATGGTAGGTACTAAGGCTGCTTTTCAAGCCAATGACAATACTTTGTACTTCATGGATAACAGCAGTTTTGTTGAAATGGTCGAGCAAGGCAAACGGAAGGAAAAAGTAGCAGACATAAAGCAACGGGAAAGGGATAAGAAACAGGATGAAATCCACGAATTGCAACGCAAGAACCTACAGCTAAAGACTAAAACACATTGGATTCCAATTATCGTTTCCATCCTTGGATTTATAATTGCACTAGCGTCTTTTTTTAAGCCGTCTAACGAGGTTTCAGAACCCGTGGATGATAGTAGGTTAAAAGATATAGAAACAAAAATAGAGCAACTAGAAAACGGTTTAAAGAAGGATTTGGATAGTTTACAAAACGAACTCTACGAAGCCCAAATGCTTATTAAAAGCTATGAATCCTAGAGGTATCTTTTTTCCTTTGGCAATTTCTAATCGTCCTTTGGTATCTGCTTAATGCGTTAATTTTTTATTCTTTTTCATTACACGTTTATAAATTTCTATCACATCGCTATCATTACCTGTTTTCCATATTATGAAATCTACCAGCAGCCTTATTATTATCCTTGTGGTAGCAAGTTTCTTTTGTTTTCCATTTATGCCTTTAGGTAAAACCTTATTTATGTATGCATTAAGGTATGCTTTTTGTTCTTCGCTAAAATATAATAGTTCAGTTTTTACCTGCTCACCTTTAGGTTCTTCATAATTAATATTAAAAGTCTTTTTATCATATTTACGCATTAATAGTAATAGCAGGTTCTCCAGATTTGATCCATCTATATTCTGTCCATAAGCAAGCCTTGCAGCATGTGCTGTTAATAAAGCGTAAAAAAGGTATTGGTCTCCATAGAAATATATAAGTTTTGTTGTTATGTGGACATCTTGTACTTCTTCCATTAATTGTTCTTTATTTAATTCTAACTTGTTGTTGCAGATTTAAGAAATTCTGTACTGTGGCATATATAAATTACCCAAAGATAACTCTTTCCCATTATGTGCGCATAGGAGATGTTTTGTTTGACTAAAATGTATCTCTATTAAATTTTTAAAGTCTTTAAGAAGTTTTTCCTCGGAACCATGAAATGAAGTGACTCTAAATGTTCTAAGCGCTCCTTTCATCTTAAAATAACCGACCGAAATACATATTATTTTGCCAAATTCTGCCCAAATCCCAGCACTAGAGTAAAATTCCTTTGGTGAAGAATCATCTTTGCGTTTGTAACGTGATTTTTGCTCCCAAAGCTCTTTTTTTTCTTCGGACAATAAGTCAAAATCAATTTCTTCAGGAACTGTTTCGATATCCAAAAAGAGAACATATTCTAAATTTAATTTGGTAATCATGAATTAAAATATAGATTACTTATTATAATACAATTTTAAAATTTAAATATAACAACTATAGCTTATATATTATAATTGAAGGCTAAGATTTAAATAATAAGTTTTCACAACAGAAAAAGAAATCTGTTCATCAAAAGATCTTTAAAAAGAGATGTTCTTTTGCTTACCAATAACCATAGGTTAGGTAGTTTATCGAAAGGTGAGGTGTTTGCTCAATAAATGGGTAATGTATGCCGTTTTATCTATCCCATGAATTTATGGACAAAACTTTAATACTTTTCATTATGAAATTCTTAAGAAATAGAAAATCAATGTTGTTCCAATTGGTTATTATTTTTAGCTGCACCCTGTTTATAGCTACTTCTTGCACCAACGATACTTCAGATAGTGAAAATGATTTCGAAGTACTCAACCCAGATAATGAAGAAGCCTCAAATACTCATGAGAGTGCGGAATGAACTTCTCGATCATTAGTTTATGAGAATTAGATCTTAGTTATTTATATCAAAACAGATGTAATATTAGAAAATGAGTTGCGATTTAACTACCGTTGTGAGAACCACTTACCCAGAATGAAGCTACCGCAAGTTCTATTTTTAGTGAAATCGACTGTAGTTAAGACTTAAACTCTAATTGCGTAACTTTACGTAAAAAGTTGCATGAAAAGGTATTGTATACAAATCCTATTTTTAATAGGTTTCATTTGCTATGGTTGCTCTAATGATGCGATAGAGGAAGTGACTGATGATGATGATGAAATTGCGGTTACTCCAAGTTTTACAGTTTTTGGAGAGAATGACACCAGTTTTTTTCAGTTTGATTTTGACGGCGATTTATTAACTGGAGAAACAACGAATTTAACAGCAACCCTAGGAATACCTACCAATATATTTCAAACGCAACAAGTGCAGGATCAGCTTACGCTCTATACCTTTGGTCAAGGCGATTTCTCGGCGTATAAATTTAATCCGATAACTGCGACAAATCAGGTTTTTGAGAATTTTTATAATGTTTCTATTGAACGAACAGTAGTTTGGATATTAAATTCTGAAAATGAATTTTTGTTGGTCAACTTCTCACCAGCCGGCAGCGATATACTTACTACTTTAATTTTGCCAAATGGAGGTGGGACTGAAGAAGAATTACTGCTATTAGAAAATGTAGAAGCTTCTTTTGAACCTATTTTTAGGGAAAACAGGTTAATTGCCCCTTATCAAGATACCGAGGGAAATTTTGGAGTAGTAATCGTAAATGTGGCGGAGCGGGTGATTTTGGCAAATTTTACTTTTGATAATCTTATGCCCGGTATCGTATTTAATGAGGAAGGAAATATTGTTTTTATATTGACACGAACGGGAGAACAAAGTCGTTATGAGGTAATTGATTTTAATAGCTTAGAGGTTGTAGATGAAGGAAATTTTTCGCTAAACAGAACATTCCTTCCAGGGCCCCTTGATGGAGGGCAGATCATAGCAAATAGATTATTTTACACCAATCCCTTTGCGCAACCCGCACCCGTGGATTTTGGTCCTGCTATTTTAGATCTTTCAAATAGTGAAAACCAGATTATCGATTTATTCCCCTTTGTAAGAACTATTGAAATGGAAACGCAAAACGACCTTAGAGTTACCGAAGTTATGTACGATAGTGCAACAGGAAATTTTATTGTGCCATATTCACTAGAACCCGGTTTAGATACCTCAAATGGCGGAGTTTTAGTGATTTCTGAGGAGGAAGAATTACTTCAAAATATCAATTTACAGTTTAGGCCAAGCTTTTTACTCAGGTAAATTGTGCTTTTATAGAAACAAACTACGGAGTTTGTTTTAAACATTGAGTAGCATCTACTAATAAGGACTTTTCTTAGATTTAGAAAGAACAATCTTCGACCAAATACATTTTTATCATAAACCTAGAAAAGAACGCTGGCGTGTCCAAACCGTTTAGTCTTTTATTTCAGAATAAAGATTGCTGTTTTACCGGACTTTCATGTGCTAAAAGCCATTTTTTTCGGTGCAAACCTCCAGCATATCCTACCAAGGAGCCATCACTGCCAATTACCCTATGACAGGGTACAATAATCCATAGTGGATTTTTACCATTTGCTGCGGCTACTGCTCGAATTGCTTTCGTATCTCCTAATTTTTTGGAAAGTTCTAAGTATGAGACGGTTTTTCCATAGGGAATCTGAGCCAGCGCTTCCCAAACCCTTTTTTGAAAAGGTGTTCCTGAGGGGTTTAGCGCAAGACTGAAATTTTTTCTACTCCCTTCAAAGTATTCTTTAAGTTGATAAACAGCATCCTCCAATACTTCTGGGATAACACTGCTTGTCTCTTGCGTTTCATTTAAAATAGAGATTACCGATATTCCATTGATATCTCCTTCCAATTTTGCGATACCTAAAGGGGTATGTATAAATGCAGTTTCCATTACTCAAAGGAGGTGTTTTCCTCAATAATTCCCAATCTTTTCGCTCTATTTGCCCAATTTTTACGAGCCAGCTGTTGCAAATCTGCTACCCGATCACTTTCATCCATAATCTCAAGCCCTAAAAGTGTTTCGATAACATCTTCCATGGTAACTAAACCACTAATCGAACCATACTCGTCAACAACAAGCGCAATATGTTCCCGTTTGGCAATAAATGTTTCAAACAATTGAGGTATAGAAGTGTTGCGATTGGTAACCAATAATTCCCGTTTGATTGCTGATAGAGAAGTCTGTTCCTTTTTTAAGACCAATTCTTCCAAAATATTATCTTTAAGGACGTAACCCGTTATTTGATCTAAATTCTCCTTATAAATAGGAATACGCGAAAACCGTAATTTCGGATGCAAATCAAAAAAAGCTTTAACAGATAGGTTTTCATCAGCTACGGTCATAACCGTGCGAGGGGTCATAATATGTTTTACCTGAATTTGATCAAACTTCAAAAGGTTTTTGATGACCTTAGATTCAGATTCTTGGAAAACGCCTTCTTCTTGCGCTATATCAGCCATAGCCGTAAAGTCTTCTCGGCTTAAAACACTACCGTGATGATTTTTACTTCCGATAAGCTTGGTAAACAACTGTAAAACCCATAAAAGCCCTATCCATTTTAATAACAGGACCAATACGGTAAGGCTTTTTGCTGTAAAGTTCGAGAGCTGTTTCCAGTAGGTAGCACCAATTGTTTTTGGAATAATTTCTGATGCAACTAAGATTAATATGGTCATTATGGTCGATACAGCACCCACCATTAGATCTTCGGTAAATTCAATCCCAAAAATAGTTCGGGTAGAACTACCATACAATTGCACATAAGCCACTTTTGCCTGTACCCCCACCAAAATTGCACCTACCGTATGGGCGATAGTATTAAGCGTAAGGATGGCAATTAGTGGTTTATCTACATCTTTTTTTAACTCCTCTAATGTTAAGGCAAAAGATTTTCCTTCTTTCTTCTTAAGGTTAATAAAGGTTGGTGTTACACTAAGCAGTACAGCTTCGAGGATGGAACACAAAAAGGAAAAAAAGATGGAAACAATGGCAAATAATATGAGTAATCCCATAAGATCAGTTTGATTACGAAGGTACTAATAAATTAGAGATTAAAACCTAATTTAGGTGGTGGTAAAATGCGCTATGTAATGCTGTTCTGATATGTAAATCATAAAGTTGTCGATGGTTTCGTGAAGGATAAACCCGATTGGATAAAAATATAAATACCAATTGGTTTTTAGGATCAGCCCATACAAAAGTACCAGTAAAACCACTATGCCCAAAACTTTCAGAGCTAGCTTCCGGAGCAGGATAAGCCTCAGCAAATTGAAGCGAAGAATTATTTAAAAGAGGTTTATCGAAACCAAGCCCACGGCGATTCTCGTTTTCAGGATATTGTATTTTGATGAATTCAGATATGGTTTTTTTGGAGATATACTGCTTTCCTTGGTAACGCCCTCCTTGTACATAAAATTCCATAAGGTTAGCGACATCTCTGGCAGAACCAAATAAACCTGCATTTCCAGAAACACCACCCATCAAAGCAGCATTTTCATCGTGAACCCATCCTTTTACTACCGTATTTCTGAACAACGTGTCTCTTTCGGTTGGCACAATAGCATTAGAAAAGCCCTTTGTTTTAGGTAAAAACCCCAAAGTACTAGAACCTAAAGGGGCATAGAAAGTTCGATACAAGTATGTTTGATACCCAACCTGAGTAAGTTGGGTAATAAGTTCTGGGAAAAGCAGGAATGAAAGTCCAGAATAGCGATACTTTTTGGTCTGATCAACAGGAGATCGGTTGATTTTTCTATAAATTTTTCTTTGGAAACGATTTTTAACATATAGCCCCTCGTATCCCAGTTTATTATATCGTTCTTGAGCGACTCGTCTAATGAATCTGTTCTTTAGTTTTCCTTTTTTAAGAACATCGTTTAGGAAAACAATATAAGGTTGTAATCCGGCCTGATGACTTAAAATTTGTCTTAATGTGAGTTGGTTTTTATCAGCTCTAGAACGCCACGGTTTCCAATAGGTGCTAAAGGGAGCGTCTAAATCCAATTTCCCTTCATCTACCAGTTTCATAAGAGCAGGCAAAGGCCCTAGTATTTTGGTTACCGAAGCTAAGTCGTAAAGATCTGTTTTGGAAACGCTTTGAATGCTATCATAAGTATGAAAGCCGTAGGTTTTATGGAAAATAGTTTTGCCCTTTACAGAAACTAAAAGTTGAGCTCCTGGAAACGCTTTATGTCGAATGGCATATTGCATTATAGAGTCAATCGAATGATGCAATACTATGGTGTCACGAAGGGATGATACGCCATTATTTTGACTGTAAACAATGGTAGAAACAAAAAAAATACTTAAAAGTATATTTTTTGAAAAAACGACTTTTTTATTACCATCCAACATATGCCGGAGGTTTTAGATCATTGAGGTTGAGGTAAACAACTAACTGTCCTCTATGATGTGAAACATGATCCTGTAATAAATTCAGCATTTGTAGTTTTGTCTTCTTTCCTGCAAAAAAATCTACAGTACTATCTAAATCTTCCAAACGAGATGCTTTTATTACATTGTAAACAGTATCAAAAGAGCTCGTCAAGTTTGCAATTAATCTCGCTTTGTCATTTTGTAAGGTTGATATTTCTGCCTCTAGAACGTCTTTTTCAAAATAACCTACAATCCAATCCATATTTTGTTGAATATGAATGAGCTGCTCTTTGAAACTCATTTCCCGCGGAGTAGGTGTAAACCCGTATTTTTCTTCGGGCATTGTCTCCGCAATCTGTATCAGATAATTTTTAGAATTTTCCCATTTTTCAAGAAATGCATCTATTACAATGTCTTGAGCGAATGACATGAAGGGGATACACAAACATAGGATAAGAAACTTCTTTTTCATAGGGATAGAAATCTAAGCATAGCCATCGATTAATTTTGCAACGTCCTTTGCAAAGTAGCTAGCAATGATATTGGCACCCGCTCTTTTCATGGCAATTAATTGTTCCATCATTACCGTATCGTGATCTAGCCAGCCTTTTTCTGCCGCTGCTTTTAACATTGCGTATTCTCCACTTACTTGATATACAGCTACTGGAATATCTACTTCGTTTCTAATTTCTCGTACAATATCCAAATAACAAAGACCTGGTTTCACCATAACAATATCAGCACCTTCATCAATGTCCATTTCCGTTTCTTTGATCGCTTCAAAACGATTGGAAGGATCCATTTGATAGGTTTTTTTATCTCCAAATCCGGGAGCAGAATCCAGAGCGTCTCTAAAGGGACCGTAAAATGCACTTGCATATTTAGCGCTATAACTCATAATTCCGGTCTGCAAAAAGCCTTCATCTTCCAAGGCCTCTCTAATCGTCAAAATACGACCATCCATCATATCACTTGGTGCTACAAAATCAGCACCAGCCTTGGCATGAGAAACACTCATTTCTGCTAAGACTTCAGCAGTTTCATCATTGAGAATAATACCGTTCTCTACAATACCATCATGGCCATAAGAAGAATATGGATCCAAAGCCACGTCTGTCATCACCAATAGCTCAGGACATGCATTTTTTACCGTTTGTACCGCACGTTGCATCAGCCCTTTAGCATTTAGCGCTTCTGTACCCTGATTATCTTTTAAGGCATCAGGTACTTTTACAAAAAGCAAAACAGATTTTAAGCCTAGACTCCAAAGCTCTTTCGCTTCTTTTCCTAGCAAATCAAGACTTAATCGATAATAATTGGGCATGGAAGCGATTTCTTCCTTAATACCCTTGCCTTCAACCACAAATAAAGGCACCAAAAAATCATCTGGAGTTATATGCGTTTCTCTTACCAAACTTCTTATGGCTAGGCTGTTGCGTAATCTTCGATTTCTGCGTAACGGGTACATGTTGTATTGTGTTTTGTAGTTAAAGTTACTTATTATCCTTAAGAAAGTTGTTTTAAACCAATGTGAGATTCTAAAAGCATATTAAAAAGACAATTCAGATCCAATCTTTAGGATTCTTAAGAACTGCTATCAACTTTTCTTCTGGGCTATTGGGTTCGGGATGATGATCATATTTCCATTGCACATAGGGGGGAAGACTCATTAAAATACTTTCGATACGACCGTTGGTTTTTAAGCCAAATAATGTTCCCTTGTCATGTACGAGGTTAAATTCTACATAGCGCCCTCTTCGGACTTCTTGCCAATCTCTTTGCTCTTTTGAATATGAAAGGTTTTTTCTTTTTAAAACGATTGGTATATAAGAATTAATAAAACTATTTCCTACCTCTGTAACAAAGGCATACCAGTCTTGCATACTCTTTTCTGGAGTAGCTTTGCAGTAATCAAAAAATAGTCCTCCAATCCCTCGCGCTTCATTACGATGTGCATTCCAGAAATAAGTATCGCAACGTTTTTTATACGCCTCATAGAAGGAAGGATCATGCAGATCGCAGGTCTTTTTGCAGATGGTATGAAAATGCAAAGCATCCTCCTCAAAAAGATAATACGGTGTTAAATCCTGTCCCCCGCCAAACCATTGATCTACCAGCTCGCCTTCTTTGGTATACATTTCAAAATAGCGCCAATTTGCGTGAACTGTTGGCACCATAGGATTTTTAGGATGTAATACGAGGCTTAATCCACAGGCAAAAAAATCAGCATCTTGAACCCCAAAGTATCGTTGCATACTTTCGGGGAGTTCCCCATGAACAGCAGAAATATTGACACCACCTTTTTCGAAAACAGCACCATTTTCTATTACACGAGAGCGACCACCTCCACCCTCAGGGCGCTTCCAAAGATCTTCTTTAAACCTAGCGACCCCATCTATAGTCTCCAGTTCCTGCGTAATGGTATCCTGTAATTGCTGAATATAATTGTAAAACTGATCTTTCATACTGTCTTTAATCAATATATACGAGAGTGTCTTCTAGATTTTTTAATTCAGAAATGCTTTTTATTCTAACAGCATTATGAACTCCTTTTTTTAAAAGATTTTCAATTTCGTCTAAAGCAAAACTATGCGATCGTATATATAGTTTTTTCCCAATGTTATTGTTATGCAAATCCATAGCACGCTCCAAAGGTTCATTTGGATAAACTTCTTCGTGCATGCTGGTTATTGCCATTGCCCAATGCAGCGCTTTTGCCTTTTTTTTGGTTATATAACCACAATATTGTGCAATTAAATATACCCAAAGCGCATGGCGGAATGCATTTTCTGGGCCATTTTTCATATGTTGCTTTCCAAAATTAGCATTAGATACAGCAATGCATTTTCTGGTTGCTCTAAGACTGGGGATGATAAATCGTAAATGAGGCAAACACAATTTTAATAGCTTCAAAATAGTTTTGAAGTTTATTAATTTTAAAAATTGTTTTTTGCCAATCAACTACTATAATTTTTAACCGCATCAATAAAAGCTTCAGCATTTGCTAAAGGTACCGTAGGTAATATCCCATGCCCTAGATTTACAATATAACGGTCTTTGCCGAATTCCTGGATCATTTGCTGCACCATTTTTTTAATTTCCGAAGGAGGGGAAAACAAACGAGCAGGATCAAAATTGCCCTGTAAAGTAATATTTCCTCCGGTTAAATAACGCGCATTTTTGGCGGAACAGGTCCAATCAACACCTAAAGCGGCAGCTCCAGATTTTGCCATATCACCCAATGCAAACCAACAACCTTTACCAAAAACAATTACAGGAGCTTCTTCTTTTAAGGCATCTATAATTTGCTGAATGTACTGCCAAGAAAAGATTTGGTAATCTTCAGGGGATAACATTCCACCCCAAGAATCAAATACTTGCACTGCATTTACACCGGACTTTATTTTTTCTTTTAAATAAGCAATAGTCGTATCTGTTATTTTCTGGAGTAATTGGTGGGCAGCAATGGGTTGGGTAAAACAAAACTCCTTGGCTTTGTCAAAATTTTTACTCCCTTGCCCCTGCACACAATAGCATAAGATAGTCCAAGGTGAGCCAGCAAAACCAATAAGTGGAACTTCATCCGCTAACTTTTCTTTTGTCATGGTTATAGCCTGCATTACATAATCTAAGGTTTCATGAATATCAGGTACAATTACATTAGCTACGTCTTTTTGTGAACGAATAGGATTGGGCAAATAAGGTCCAAAATCTGGCTTCATTTGCACTTCAATACCCATAGCTTGAGGAATAACCAAAATATCGGAAAAGAGAATAGCGGCATCCATACCATATCTTCGAATAGGTTGTACAGTTATCTCTGATGCAATTTCAGGTGTTTGACACCGCGTAAAGAAATCGTACTTTTTCCTTAATTCCATAAACTCTGGTAGATAGCGACCTGCTTGTCGCATCATCCAAACTGGAGGTCGCTCAACAACCTCACCTTTTAGAGCTTTTAAGAATAAATCATTTTTTAGTGCCATATATTTTGAATATAATTTATGAAAGAATGCTAAGCGGCATAATACTTTACCACTTGCACAATTACGTTTTCTATGGTTGGATTACTTGCAATTATAATATTTTGTGTATGTTGCCCCGCAACGCCAGCGGTAGTTTCTCCAATACAAAACGCAACACTCTCTTTGATTTTGTTTTGTTTTGTAAAACTTAAAACCGCACTTGGACTGAAAAACAGTAATCCATCGAATTGACGCTCAAAAGTTTTTGCCACCAATTGGGTTTTATATACTTCAACTTCCTTATAGGCAATAGCATGCTGATCTAAAAGATGCGGCAAATCATCCCTTCTTCGATTTCCACATAAAAAAAGAAAAGAGAAATTTCTATATTTTTTTAAAATGATAGCCCCTAAAGCTAGTGCGTTTGCTGCAGTTTCTATTACGACAAAACCACTTTTTTCCAGAAGCGCTTTTGTTTTTTCACCAACACAAAAACAACTGAAATTTTTAGTTGATGTCAGGAAAGCGGAGGTTTTTTTTAGAAACGCATGGACCGCGTTTTGACTCGTGAAAATAAGATGTTCGGAAAATTCCGTTAGTTCAATATCCACAAAGTCTACGGTAATGGCATTATACTGTACTAAACCGATTCCTTTATTAAGAAGCAACTCTTTTTGAGAAGGGGATAATATTTTGGTTGAAAGAACAGTACTCATTGTTTAATGCCTAGTTTTGATGCTATACCGGTTGTTATTGGTTTAACCCAACACCGCTTTTATTGAACTCATTATTTCCTTTCCTCCTTGTTTTAATATCGTTTCAGCACAAATCTTTCCAAAATCTTTTACGTCTGCAAGCTTTCTCTTTTCATCAATCAAAACTTTTTGACCTCCATCTAGTGAGAATAATGCTCCCTTAAAATGAATTTCGTCGTTTATAATTTGGGCCAAGGCACCAATAGGAGCGGTACACCCTCCTTCTAAAGTTTTAAGAAACTCTCGCTCAATTTCTACGCAAACTTGGGTTTCATAATGGTTTAATTTTGAAAGAATTTGTTGAGTAGCACTATCTTTTTCCATGGCTGCAATCATCATTGCCCCTTGCGCAGGTGCAGGAATCATCCAATCTAAGGTCAATGCATCTTTAGGAAGAAGTGCTATTCGTTGCAAGCCAGCAGCTGCAAAAACTGCCCCATGCCAAGTATGTTCTTTTAACTTTTGCAATCGAGTATTTACATTCCCTCTAAGATTGGTAATTGTGTGTTTTGGATAACGATGTAACCATTGCGCTTTTCTTCGTAAACTTCCGGTGGCCACGATTCCTTCAGTTTCTAAAAAATCTAATCCTTTGTGAAGTAGAACATCTGTAGCACTTGCTCTTTTCAATACTGCGGCTTGAACAATTCCTTTGGGTAGTGCTGTAGGAACATCTTTTAACGAATGTACAGCAATATCAATTTGCCCGTTAATCATTGCTAAATCCAAGGTTTTTGTGAAAATACCTGTAATTCCCAATTCGTATAGGGGTTGATCTAATACAATATCTCCTTGAGATTTAATGGGAATTAATACCGTATCGACCTCTAAGGCCTCCAACTTTTTTTGAACGGTTTTTGCCTGCCATAATGCCAATTCACTATCGCGAGTACCAATACGAATTACAGTACTCATTCCGAAGAGGTTTCTAGTTGAAATATTTTTTGAATAAGTGCTAAACTACTATCAGAATCGGAATCGTTTTCTTTAAGATGATTGGCAAATTGCTTTGTAATTTTTTGAATCATGCGGTCCGAAATTACCGCTGCCTGTTCCAAATCACAAGCACTTGATTTTTTGCGTTGAAAATCTAGCTCTTCCTCTTTTATCGTCTTTAGTTTTTGCTTTAAGGCTTTTATAACCGGGGCAAATTTTCGAGTTTCCAACCACTTAATAAAATCGTCTTGTACTTCTTCAATTATCCGTTCAGCATCAGGAATATGGGTCTTTCTTTTTTCTAAAGTATCGTCGGTTATTTGTGATAAGTAATCCAAATGAACTGTGGTAACATTTTTAAGATGCTTAACTTCATCTACCACATTTTTGGGGACTGATAAATCCAGAATTAGTAGTTCTTTTTCACTAGTGATATGATCGGATGTTATGGTTGGAGACAGTGCTCCAGTGGCTACAATAAGAATGTCTGCAGCTTGAATTTCACTATTTAACGCTGTATGGTCTTTGACAGTTAAATTAAACTTTCCGGCAATTTTTTCTGCCTTTTCTTTCGTTCTATTAATTAGAGTGATGTGTGGATTTCGAGTATGCTTTATAAGATTTTCACAAGTATTTCTTCCGATTTTACCGGTCCCATATAAGAGAATATTTTTTTCGCTAATATTTGCAACATTTCTAAGAATGTATTGCACAGATGCAAAAGAAACGGAAGTAGCACCTGATGATAGTTCTGTTTCATTTTTAATTCGCTTACTCGCCTGGATTACGGCATTGCAAAGGCGTTCTATAAAGGGATTAGCGAGCTCATACTTCTTGGAACGATTAAAACTCTGCTTAATTTGACTTATAATTTCAAAATCCCCTAAAATTTGACTATCGAGACCCGTTCCTACACGAAAAAGATGGGTAATAGCTTCTTTATTTTTATAAACATACGCAACTTCCTGAAAAGCTTCAACAGTCCCGTTTGTATGATCACATAAGAGTTTTATTAGCTGAAAAGGATGTTGTGCAAAACCATGAAGTTCCGTTCGATTGCAGGTAGAAATAATAAGAAGACCATCAATACCCTGAGCTTTCGCTTTTTCCAATATGGTATTCATAGCAGTGAGATCCAAGCTGAAATTCCCACGAATATGGGCGTCTGCTTTTTTATAACTCAATCCTATGGTATAAAAGGAATCGTGTTTTGAAATATGATAATTCTTCATCAAGCTTTTAATCGCTACAAAAGTAATCGGATAGCATCTAGTAAAATAACGCTTAAGGAACTATAAATATCTTTTCGAGTTTTTTTAAAAGGAGTTTCAATCTTATCCCCCAAAATACCGTACTTTTATGATAAATACAGTGTTTTGTATTTTTTTTATTTAGAAGTATTCTAAATAAAAAGGAATGTTATTTTTAGAAAATGGCTGAAAAAAGTATCGCAGGAAGTTCCGTAAAAGAAATCTTTATTGAAGAAGATTTCTATGTCTTAAAAATACAGAATGATAGCAATCAACCGCAAAGTTTCACTCGGGAGATCGATAGCTCTTATATTCAACTCCACTTTTGTTTAAAAGGCAGTGTAACCTTTGCTTTTAATGCGGGGAACTATACCTTGGATGTGCCTTTGGAGAATTCATTACTCCTGTATAATACGCAAGTGGATTTACCTTTAAATTTAACTTTAGGCGAAGGATCGGCTATGATTTCTTTAATTATAACGATTCGTAACTTCCATGCCTTGTTTTCGAAAGAAGCAGATTACATTCCTTTTTTAAGTGCTGGAAATAAAGAAAAAAAATATTATGCGCAAGAGGGCATAAGTCCTGCAATTACGGTGATTTTAAATCAAATCATGAACTACAATTTGCATGTTTCTGTTGAGGAACTCTTTGTTCGAGGTAAAATATATGAACTAATCGCACTCTACTTTAATAGAAGTGAAGATGTTGATATTGAACAATGTCCTTTTTTAGTAGATGAAGAAAACGTACGTCGTATTAGACGGGCTAAAGAAATTGTTATTTCTAGAATGGCGGAACCACCCTCCCTTGCAGAATTGTCGGAAGAAATAGGATTGTCACTTAAAAAACTAAAAGAAGGGTTTAAACAAATTTATGGAGACTCTGTTTATAGTTTTTTATTTGATCATAAAATGGAATATGCTCGCAAGATGCTGGAGTCTGGAAAACACAATGTAAATGAAGTAGGGCTAAAAGTAGGGTATAGCACAGCAAGTCATTTTATTACTGCTTTTAAAAAGAAATATGGGACTACACCAAAAAAGTATATCATGGCTTTGTCTGGCGGTTGATTTAATTGTGTTTTTAAGTGAAAAGAAATAGTCCAATCTACAATTTATAGAGGCCTTGCAACAGTAATCCCGATATTATGTTTTATTTTTTTTAAATAATCTACCAAAGGAAGTTTAGAAATTTCTACCTGTCCTGATGAGGATGCATGAAGTAAATGAATGCGACCATTTGCTTCTCGAGTAACAATACCAGTATGTGTAACATCTAATCCTTTAATGGATGTGGCAAGTGCTATAATATCCCCAGACTGCAATAAGCGTTCATTGGCCAAGAGGTCCTCCGGGGCTAGAACACACATCAATTGCGAATTTAACTGCTCTTCACGAATCTGAAGTTTTTTATAATTAACATCGTCGGCAAGAAAAGGGTATAAATCGCGATGTGTAGTCATGAAGTTAATATCTTTTTCGATATACTTACCTCCAAGTGTTTCCGTAATATTTTTAACCAGGCCTTTTCGCTCATTGTCCCTTACCCATTGTGTAAAATAATGTAATCGAGAAGGATACCCTTGCAACATCCCCTTATAATAACGGATAAGTTCCAGATTGTCTAAGAAAGCGTCAAATGTTTTTTCTTCATGCTTAAGCAGTAACTGAAAAGCCAAAACATTTTCTACAAAAGTAGTACAATCTAAACCACTAAGATTTACAACTAAAGATTCTTTGCTGCCAACTTCTAATGTTTTAGCTACATAAGGAGTACCTAAAAATGTTTTTCCAATGGTAACAAGACCTTCGCCAGAAATAGTAGTTGAGGTTCCTAAACCTTCCAATTCATGAATCTTCTCAATTACTTTGGTCCGATCTAAGGCACTGCAAGTAATTTTTTGAGCAAATCCAATGGTAGGAAGAACACATAAAATCAAGTTGAAAAAGAATTTTCTCATACATTATATTCTAGTAAATGCGAAGATACGATTTCGATTTTGTAATTGTAGTTTCGAACTTTTCATTCTCTAGAATCAATATTCCTTATACCAAGATCAAAAACTATATGTAGATGTCCAATATCTTTTAGTTACAATTGGTATTTTTGCCGAAGAAAAAGAAAATATCGAAAAACCCATAGGAATATGAAAGGAGTTTTATTAATGAATCTGGGTTCCCCAGATAGCCCCACTCCAAAGGATGTAAAACCTTATTTGGATGAATTTTTAATGGATGAACGCGTTATTGATGTTCCTAACTGGTTGCGAAACATATTGGTTCGTGGCATAATTCTTCAAACAAGACCTAAAAAATCCGCAGAAGCTTATGCAAAAATTTGGTGGGAAGAAGGTTCTCCCCTAATTGTGATTTCCGAACGATTTACCGAAAAGGTACAGCAACAAACTACGATGCCAGTAGCGCTAGGAATGCGTTATGGCTCTATGACTACTAAAAATGCGTTGCAAGAATTAAAAGATAAAGGGGTTGATGATGTTTTAATGGTGCCATTATATCCACATTATGCGATGTCTTCTTATGAAACGGTAGTGGTAAAGGTGATGAAAGAACAGGAGAAATACTTTCCTGAAATGAAGTTAACCACCTTGCCGGCTTTTTATAAAAATGCCGATTATATAAAAGTACTATCCGAAAGTATTGCGGAAGGACTTAAAGATTTTGAATACGATCATATTTTGTTTTCGTACCACGGTATTCCTGAACGTCATATCCGAAAATCAGACCCTACGCGTTTTCATTGCAAAATAGATGGAAGTTGTTGCAGCACAAACTCCGTTGCGCATAATAGTTGCTATAGGCATCAGGTTTATGATACTACAGAAAGGGTGAAAGCTTACCTGGGGTTACCAGAAGAAAAAGTAAGTTCCTCTTTTCAATCTCGCTTGGCAGGAGATCCGTGGTTGAAGCCGTATACAGATTACGAATTTGAACGCTTGGCTAAAGAAGGTAAAAAACGTCTTGCGGTAATTACTCCTGCATTTGTTTCTGATTGCCTGGAAACTTTAGAAGAAATTGCCATGGAAGGAAAGGAACAGTTTGAAGAAGCCGGCGGAGAAAACTACAAACATATCCCTTGTTTAAATGACAGTGAAGCATGGGTAGCAGTAATGGCAAAATGGTTAAACACTTGGAAAACAGATGAAACCCTACCTGTTTAATGTCTAAAGTTTCCGCCCAGGAGCTGGGCATTGCTCCCATTGGCAAACTTCTTGTCGCACAGGCAGTACCCGCATCTATTGGAATTTTAGTCATGTCCCTTAACATACTTGTTGATACCATTTTTGTAGGAAATTGGATAGGTCCTATTGCTATTGCCGCAATAAACGTAGTGCTTCCTGTTTCATTTTTTATCGCGGCATTAGGCATGGCAATTGGTATTGGAGGTTCTAGTATAATTTCAAGAGCTCTTGGTGCTGCCGAAAAAGAGAAAGCACTGTACACTTTTGGAAATCAGATTACACTTACCCTTGTGGTGACGATAGTCATGGTGTTTTTGGGCTTGTTTTTTATCGATACCCTAATTCCAGTATTTGGTGGAAAGGGAACTATTTTTCAACCTGCTAAAATTTATTATACCATCGTACTTTATGGCGTACCTTTTTTGGCACTCTGTATGATGGGGAATACTGTGATTAGAGCTGAAGGAAAACCTAAATTCGCGATGATTGCGATGATTTTACCTTCCATTGGAAACCTTATAATGGACTATCTATTTATTTATGTTTTTGATTGGGGTATGCAGGGAGCAGCATGGGCGACTACCGGAGGTTATCTTATTTGCTTTGCGTATGTGTTGTATTTTTTTGTATCCAAAAATTCCGAGCTCAAATTAAAATTAAAATACTTACGTCTTAAAAAAATAATTCTTAAAGAGATTGGAGCATTAGGTGTGGTAACCCTATCAAGACAGGCAGTAACTAGTGTCACCTACTTGTTGATGAATAATATCTTGTTTGATCTCGGCGGTGAAGCAATGATTGCAGTATATGCTATAATAGGAAGAATGTTGATGTTTGCATTATTTCCGGTCTTCGGGATCACTCAGGGATTTCTTCCCATTGCCGGTTATAATTATGGAGCACAGAAATATGTAAGAGTTCGTAAGACTATAATTACTGCTATATGGTACGCTTCCCTTATTGCAACAATTGTTTTTCTGGGATTAATGATTTTTCCAACGGCAATAGCATCACTTTTTTTAAGTAACGCCTCGACTTTATCTGCTGGTGAAATTACCATTAACAATTTTGTTTTAGATCATACACCAGCAGCCATGCGTTGGGTATTTGCAGCGACCCCAATAATAGCAATTCAACTGATAGGAGCAGCATATTTTCAGGCGATTGGTAAGGCTATACCTGCACTCCTGCTAACACTTACCCGACAAGGATTCTTTTTTATACCACTTGTTATAATTTTGCCTTACTTCTTAGGAGAACTAGGGGTTTGGCTCAGTTTTCCAATGGCAGATGTTTTAGCTACAATTGTTACTGGAGTATATCTGCGAAAGGAGATGCGTACAAATTTGAAGTAGAAGTTTTGGATTCAAGCTTTTATCCCTACTTTTAGAGAGACTAATTATAACTTAAAAACCATGAAATCATTTTACTCCAGACTTGGCGTTGTTTACGTGTTTGTGATACTTTTCAGTATTAGTCTTAGCGCACAGCGAAGAAAAAAGACAAGTACGCCAACCGTTCAGTTTCCTGAAGAATTGTACAGTAGTCTTGAATATCGATTGGTAGGGCCTTTTCGGGGCGGTCGATCTGCAGCTGTAACAGGAGTTCCAGGAGAACCCAATTTGTTTTACTTTGGCGCTACCGGTGGAGGTGTCTGGAAAACAGAAAATGGGGGACGTACCTGGGGCAATATTTCTGATGGATTTTTTGGAGGGAGTATTGGAGCTATTGAAGTATCTAAAAGCGATCCTAATGTGATTTATGTTGGAGGAGGAGAAAAAACCTTAAGAGGAAATGTTTCTTCAGGATATGGTATTTGGAAAACTGTGAATGCCGGAAAAACATGGAAAAAAGCAGGACTCCCAAAATCCAGACATGTCCCACGTATTCGCATTCATCCTACAGATCATAATATTGTTTATGCTGCGGTTTTAGGGAATATATATAAACCTACCCAAGAACGAGGAGTTTACAAAAGTATTGATGGTGGAAAGAGTTGGAAGAAAATATTATTTGTAAACAATCAAGCAGGTGCGGTTGACCTAACTTTTGATCCCAACAATCCAAGAATATTATATGCTTCTACTTGGCGCGCACAACGAACACCATACAGTTTAAGCAGTGGAGGCGTAGGTTCTGCATTGTGGAAAAGCACAGATAGTGGAGAAACATGGGAAGAAATTTCTAAAAATGAAGGTTTTCCTAAAGATACCCTGGGGATTATTGGCGTTACAGTTTCACCAAAGAACTCTGAAAGAGTTTGGGCAATTGTAGAGAATAAAGAAAAAGGAGGGTTATATAGAAGTGACGATGGAGGTAAAAAATGGACACAAGTAAATAGTGAGCGAAAATTACGCCAACGCGCATGGTATTATACGCGAGTTTATGCAGACACGGAGGATGAAGATGTTGTTTATGTCCTGAACGTACGCTATCATAAATCGACAGATGGAGGTAAGAGTTTTAACACGTTCAATGCACCCCATGGAGATCATCATGATTTATGGATTTCTCCAGAAGATTCCCAGCGCATGATTATTGGGGATGATGGTGGAGCTCAAGTTTCCTATGATGGAGGAACAACCTGGAGTACGTACTACAATCAACCCACGGCTCAATTTTATAGGGTGACTACGGACAATGCATTCCCATATCGTATTTACGTAGCTCAACAGGACAATTCCACAATTCGTATTAACCATCGTAGTGACGGGTTTAGTATTTCAGAGGATGATTGGGAGCGCACTGCTGGAGGTGAATCAGCTCATATTGCGGTAGACCCTAATAACAATGATATTGTTTATGGTGGGAGTTATGATGGGTTTTTAACAAGGGTGAATCACGAAACGAATACCGTACGAGGTATCAATGTATGGCCAGATAATCCAATGGGGCATGGAGCGGAAGATTTTAAATACCGTTTTCAGTGGAACTTCCCTATTATTTTCAGTCGACATAATCCCAAGAAATTATACACTTTCTCAAACCATGTCCATGTTAGTGAAAATGAAGGACAAAGTTGGACATTATTAAGCGGAGATCTCACCAGAAATGATCCAAGTAAATTAGTGTCAAGCGGAGGACCAATTACACAGGATAATACCAGTGTAGAATACTATTGTACCATTTTTGCAGCTAATGAAAGTCCTTTAAAAGAAGGCTTATTATGGGTTGGTAGTGATGATGGTCTGGTTCATGTATCTAAAGATGGAGGAGCAAACTGGGAAAATATAACACCCCCAAATATGCCAGAATGGTCAATGGTAAATAGTATTGAACCCTCAGCGTTTGATGAAGGAACCTGCTACATTGCCGCCACGAGATATAAACTGGGTGACTTTGAACCTTACCTTTATAAGACAACGGATTATGGCAAAACATGGAAAAAAATAACGAATGGTATAAATGAAGAGCACTTTACTCGAGTACTTCGAGAAGATCCTAAAAGAAAGGGCTTGCTTTATGCAGGAACAGAAACAGGAATGTACGTTTCTTTTGATGACGGAAATAATTGGAACCCATTTCAACTAAATTTACCTATAGTTCCCATTACGGATTTAACAATTAAAGAAAATAATTTAATTGTGGCTACTCAAGGAAGAAGCCTATGGATTATAGATGATCTTACTGTTTTGCATCAATTGGATGATACTCTAAAAGCGCAATCTAATGTGCTATTTAAACCAAAAGATGCCTATCGAACAAAAGGAGGGGCTCGAACAACACCCTCAAAATTGGAAGGAACTAATCACCCTAATGGTGTTGTGACTCATTTTTATGTAAAAGAAGTCAACGATGATACCAAAGTGCAACTTACATTCACTACAGTATCTGGGGATACTTTGGCCAAATTTAGCAACAAAGCAAAGGAAAAGAAAGAAAAACTGAAGGTTAACAAAGGCGGAAATACTTTTGTTTGGAATACTAGAGGGAAAGAAGCAGAGCGACTTAAAGGAATGATTTTATGGTGGGCAAACTTAGACGGTCCAAAAGCCGTACCTGGAACTTATATGGTGCACCTTAATGTTGATGATACTTCGGTTTCCAAACGGTTTAATATTATTCCAGATCCAAGAGCAGAGGCGTCGGTTTCAGATATGCAAAAGCAATATGATTTTGTTACGGATGTGAATACTACAATAGATAGAGCACATAAATCCATTAAAAAAATTCGAGCTATAAATAAACAGCTGAGTGCGTTTGTAAAACAATATGCTGATAATGATGAAACCGCAGATTTGGTTGCAAAAGCAAAGGAAATGAAAGAGGAGTTTGAAATTATCGAAAAAGCATTGTATCAAACCAAAAATAGAAGCGGACAAGATCCATTGAATTTTCCAATTCGATTAACCAACAAATTGGGTCATCTCAATAGTCTTGTGACTATCGATGATTTTCCACCCACAGATCAGGATATAGCAGTTAAAAATGAACTTAAAGCGGCTATAAAAACACAGTTAGAAGCTTTTGATCTTTTGTTGGATAAGGAAATTAAGGAGTTTAATACATCATTTAATAATCTGAATTTAAATTACCTTTTTATAGCAGAATAAAAGGTTCTGTTTCTGTACATAACACCAACACATTATGCTAAAAAAAGTTCTTTTTATATGTTGTTTTTATTGTGGAATATTTGGGATTATTGCGCAAGAGGCAGAAACTTATTTTGAATCGCTAAAATATCGAAACATTGGGCCCTTTAGGGGAGGAAGATCCGTTACCGCAACTGGTGTAAAAGGAGATATTCTAACCTATTATATGGGCACAACGGGTGGTGGACTTTGGAAAACAAACGACGCGGGACAACGATGGGAAAATGTTTCAGATGGCTACTTTGAAATGGGATCTGTTGGAGCTGTTGCCGTATCGTCATCCGACCCAAATATTGTATACTGTGGTATGGGAGAACATGCGCCTAGAGGTGTAATGACTTCCTATGGAGATGGTGTATATAAATCCATAGATGCCGGGAAGACTTGGAAGAAAATTGGACTGGAAAAAACACAACATATTTCAAGAATTGTAATACACCCAACAAACCCGAATATTGTTTATGTTGCGGCTCAGGGCGCTTTACATGATGGTACTCCGGAGCGCGGTATTTATAAATCTATAGATGGTGGTGCTACTTGGCGAAATGTATTATTTGTAAATAATCTAACCGGATGTGCTGAGTTGTCGATGGATGCCAACTACCCTGAAGTATTATATGCTGCCATGTGGGAACATCAGCGGAAACCAAATATGGTAGTCAGTGGAGGCGAAGGTAGCGGGATGTACAAATCTGTAGATGGTGGAGAGAACTGGTTTACCATTCATAATGGTCTACCTAAAGAAAAAGGTAAAATGGCCATTTCAGTCAGTCCTGCAAACTCAAACAAAGTATATGGTCTTATTGAAAGTGATTCCAATGCAGATAAAGGAGGGCTTTTTGTTTCTAATAATGCAGGAAAATCTTGGAGTTTGGTTAGTGGGGATAATCGCTTAACGCAGCGCGCATGGTATTATACGGAAGTTTTTACGGATCCAAATGATGAAAATACAGTCTACGTGCTTAGCGCTCCCGCTTTACGATCTATAGATGGTGGAAAAACCTGGAATAGACTTTCTGGAACCCATGGTGATTATCACGATTTATGGATTAATCCAGAGGACTCTAAAAATATGGTGATTGCAAATGATGGCGGTGCTGCGATTAGTTTTAATTATGGTAGAACCTGGTCTACCCAAGCCAATATGCCAACAGCGCAGATTTATCGTATAAGCACAGATAATGTGTTTCCGTATAGTATTTATGGTGGACAACAAGACAATACAGCCTTAAAAATACCACATCTTTCGGTAGGGAGAAGTGGCATATCTGCGCAAGATTGGACCTATACCGCGGGAGGAGAAAGTGCGTTTTTAGCTTTTGACCCGGATAACCCAAGATATGTAATGGGCGGAAGTTACTTAGGAACCATTGAAGTATTAGATATGGAATCCAAATCGGGAACTAAGGTAATGGCAGCTCCTATTCAATATTTGGGAAGGGAAGCTCGTGATATGAAATACCTATACAATTGGAATGCTCCAATAGTTCGTTCGCAACATGCACCAAATACTTTTTACCATTGCGCACAGCTAGTATTGCGCACCAAAGATATGGGATTGAATTGGGAGGAAATATCTCCAGATTTAACCCGAAATATCGATGCTAAGCAAGGTAAGGGTGGAGGGCCTTACACGAATGAAGCCGTAGGTGCAGAAAACTATGGAACCATTGCCTATATGACAGAATCTCCACATGAGAAAGGCGTATTATGGACAGGGAGTGATGATGGATTTGTACAACTTAGCAGAGATGGAGGGAATACCTGGAAGAATGTAACTCCAAAAAACCTGAAAGAATGTTTGATCAATGCTATTGAAGTTTCTCCCTTCGACCCTGCCATAGCATATATTGCTACAACGCGATATAAATTTAACGATTATACGCCGGCTTTATACAAAACTTCAGATTACGGAAATACTTGGAAGAATATCAGCTCAGGAATTCCGTACGGTTCTTTTACTCGCGTAATAAGAGAAGATTCTTCTAAGAAAGATTTATTGTACGCTGGAACCGAAAAGGGAATTTATATCTCTTGGAATGGAGGGGATTCTTGGGAACCATTGCAACTAAATTTACCGCGAACTCCGATAACCGATCTTAAAGTCCATCAAGATAATCTGATAGTGGCAACTTCGGGTCGTTCTTTTTGGATACTCGATGATTTAGAGGCTTTACGAGAGTATAAATCTTTAAACAAAGGATTGAACCTTTTAAAACCCAAAAACACATTAAACGGATCATGGCGAAGTCAACTTAGTGGAAATACTACCCAGTTTAATGGAACACATCCTTTTGAAGGAGTGAACCCTGCAAATGGAATGGTAATCTATTATGAACTTCCTAAAACAACAAAAGAAAAGGTATTGGAGTTAAAAATTTTCGATTCCAGTAATCGCTTGATACGGACGTTTAGTTCAAAGAAAGAGGAGGCATACAAACGATATGATGGAGGACCTCCAGCCAAACCTATCCTAGGAACTAAAACAGGCCTTAATCGCTTTGTTTGGGATTTGCAATACCCAATAATGCCGGGTGTTCCCGAAGTTTATATCGAGGCAAGTTATCGCGGGCATAAAGCAATTCCTGGCGCATATAAGCTTGAGTTAAATTATGGAGGAGAAACCGTAACAACTTCAGCGATTATACAGCGGTTGCCTAATCAAGCTATAAGTGATGAACAATACCAAGCGTATGATGACTTTATGAAAACAATGGAGGCACAGTTGACAGAAATGCATGAAAAAGTAAATACCTTATTTAAAATAAAAAAACAGTTAATGCAACTGGCGAATATTATTGAAGATAAAGGACTTAATGAAGAAAACAAGAAACTAATTGAAACATTAGACGTTTGGGATAAAACAATGATTCAACGTAAATCTAAAGCCTATGATGATGTTGAAAATTTCCCGAACAAGTTTACTGCAGAATATTTATTTCTGATAGATCAAACAAAAAGTGCAATACCTAGAGTTAATCAATCTTCAAAAGACAGAAAAGCGGAGTTGGATGCACAATGGAGTTCACTAAAAAAACAAGCCGATAATTTTCTGAACAACACAATCCCAGATTTTAATGCAAAATTGTGGAAGGCGGGTATTGGCGCAATACAAACAGTACCATAAAGATGGCTTACTATAATTATATTAAAGCATTGCATCTTATTTTTGTGATTACCTGGTTTGCGGGCTTATTTTACATTCCTAGACTTTTTATCTATCACATTGAGGCAGCCCAGAAATCAAGCCCTGAAAAAGAGATTCTTAGTACGCAGCTAAAATTAATGACGAAAAGATTGTGGTATATTATCACATGGCCCTCCGCAGTATTGGCTACTACCTTTGCTATAGTGTTGCTTTTTTTGCAACCTATTTTATTGGAGCAATCTTGGATGCAGGTAAAATTGGGCTTTGTAATAGCGCTACTACTGTATCACCTTAAGAACCATCAAATATTTAAGCAATTGCAACAAGATAAGATACGCTATACCTCAAAATTTATGCGTATTTGGAATGAAGGAGCTACATTGATACTCTTTGCCGTAATATTTCTGGTATTACTTAAAAGTGCGTTCAATTGGATTTATGGAGTTGTTGGAATTTTTGTACTCGGAGTCCTTCTTATGTTAGGCATTCGATGGTATAAAAAAATTCGAGATAAAAATCCAAATGCTTAACCGAATCCATCTTTTAGTGCCGGAGATATAGAAAGATTAAGGCCAAAGCGAAAGGTATTTGCAAATCCAACTTTATCTGGTCCGGCTTGGCGTGATAATTGCTATCTTTAGCTTTAAATTATTCTAGGTTTGTTTAAAAAACTGTCCTTACGTTCGCGTATTTTTATCACCATGATTTTGCTGGTATTGATTGCCTCTGTTTTAATCGCAGGAGTTACCATATATCAATATCGGGAGCAAAATAAGGATTATCACGAAAATAGGTTGGAGCGAAAGGAGGCTCAAATTAAACAAAGTGTGGATTATACACTTAAAGAAACCACCTATCCTATTAATACAGAAAACCTCGCTTTTATTTTTAGAGAGGAAATCTATCAAATCGCCAATGTTCAAAATGTAAACTTGAATATTTACGATCTCGAAGGAGCACTGCTTATCGGATCGAATCGCAAGTTTGAGAGTGATTCCATTTCACTTTGTTTAGATGCTGAAGTGCTTAATAACCTTGCAATTAGTGCGAACCATCGATATATTGAAAAAAAATCCGCATCGGGAGACGATTACCAAGCTTCGTATACGTATATCACGGATCACAAATTCAAACCAATTGGTATTTTAAACCTTCCGTACTTTCAAGATAACTCATTTAATGAAAAAGAACTTGGCGAGTTTATGCTTCGGCTCGGTGGAGTATATCTGGTAATGCTTTTGGTAGCCGTTAGTTTAGCCTACTTTATTTCAAAATACATTACACGATCCTTACAAAACATTTCGGAAAAGTTAAACCAGACCGATCTAAACAAGCGTAATGAGAAAATTATAATTGATAACCCTAGTGAAGAAATAGGAACATTAATCAATTCGTATAACGCGATGATTGACGAGTTGGAAGAAAGTGCAGTTAAACTTGCCCGAAGTGAACGGGAGCAAGCATGGCGAGAAATGGCCAAACAGGTGGCACACGAAATTAAAAACCCCCTCACCCCGATGCGATTGAGTGTCCAAAGTTTTGAGCGAAAGTTTGATCCTGACGATGAAAAAATTGAAATCAAAGTGGCAGAATATTCCAAAACACTAATTCAACAAATTGATACCTTAAGTAGTATCGCTTCGGCATTTTCAAATTTTGCGGATATGCCTGCGCAACAAAATGAGACCCTTAATGTCGTTAAAATTGTGAAATTAGCGCTGGAAATTTTCAATGAAAACTATATTCATTTTATTAATGATGAAGAAGAAATCATTGCAAAACTCGATCGAACACAATTAATTAGAGTAGTAACTAATTTGGTTAAAAATGCTATCCAAGCGGTGCCTGAAGTTGCCTCTCCAAGAATCTTAATTTCCGTTGTGGAAAAAGAAGACGCCGTATCCATTTCCGTTGCCGACAATGGGATAGGAATAAGTGATGAATTTAAGGACAAGGTATTTGAACCTAAATTCACTACGAAATCCAGTGGTATGGGTCTAGGTCTTGGAATGGTTAAGAATATTGTAGAAAGTTATAACGGAAGCGTTAATTTTACATCACAATATGGCAAAGGCACGGTATTTACGGTGACTTTCCCTAAGAGCTAAGCTATTTTTAATCAAGAATTTTAAATCAATACTGAGAGATGAATTTTGAACATATTATTGTAGAACAAAACGAAGTTGCAACAATAACAATACACAGACCCAAGAAATTAAATGCACTCAATAAGGCAACGATCGCTGAGTTACGGCAAGCACTTACTGACTTAAATGAGGATACTACCGTAAAAGCTATCATAATTATAGGCAGCGGAGACAAAGCATTTATCGCAGGTGCCGATATTGCAGAGTTTGCGCATTTTTCTGAAAAAGAAGGCGCGCAATTGGCAGCGAATGGACAGCATTTACTGTTCGATTTTATAGAAGAACTAGAGACCTCGGTAATTGCAGCGGTTAATGGTTTTGCCCTAGGAGGCGGTTTGGAATTGGCAATGGCATGTCATTTTAGAATTGCCAGTACCAATGCTAAAATGGGATTACCTGAAGTATCATTAGGCGTTATTCCCGGATATGGGGGCACCCAACGTTTACCTCAATTGATTGGAAAAGGTAGAGCGCTGGAATTGATAATGACGGCTGGTATGATCACCGCAGATGAGGCACTGCGTATAGGGTTAGTAAACCACGTTGTTTCTCAAGAAGCGTTGCTGGAGTTTGCTAAAAATCTGGCAAAAAAAATAACAAAAAACTCTACAGTAGCTATCAGCCATGCAATAAAAGCAGTGAATGCAGGTTTTAAAGATGGAACAAATGGTTATGCAACTGAGATTGAAGCCTTTGGTTCTTGCTTTGGAACCAATGATTTTAAGGAGGGTACCACAGCCTTTCTAGAAAAACGAAAAGCTGATTTTCCCGGTAGTTGAGCCATTTCAAAAACTACCTATGCGTCTCAAATTATGTCTCTATCTTTTTTTTGGGCTTAAAATAGTATTGCTTTGTGCACAAGAAATGCCAGTGAAATATGAACTGGGTAACAGTTATAACGATCGGTATAAATATTCCAATGTGCTGTCTATTAGCACGAACTCTTCGGAGGAAATGGTTTTAGTGCGTAACTTTTATGGGGGAATGATTTTAAAACCCAAAGGATACTGCATTGAAGTTTATGACAAGGAACTTAATCTTATTTTAGAAGATACGTACAAGTATACGACCCAGCATATGATTGATGGATTTGTATACGATAACCAACTATATTTATTGGAATTACGATTTAATGGTGCTAAAAAAACCTATGATTATATTATTCATCAGAGCCCATTATCTCATATTAAGTTTAAACAAAAAACACTATTGTCCATTCCGGCTAGAGAAGTTACCAATCCGCTAGCTGTAAATAAATACCATCGCAAATTTTCTGATGGCTTTTCTACTGCCGTATATTTTGATGATGAGAAATCTGCTTTTGCAATTACTGTAAATGCAAAGCGAGGAAAACTTGAAGAAAAATCCCTTTATCTTTTTGGGACGGATTTACAGCAATATCTTAAATATGATATTTCTTCCTTGTTGGAAGACAAAAATTATGCCTTTGAAGAGGTATGTATTGCGCCAAATCTGGATGCTGTATATCTAATGGGTAAGGCATACTTTAAAAAGCGACGCTTCGATGCAAAAGAACGTAGGTTTCAGTACGAATTGGTGAAAATTTCAAAAGAAGGCCATCGTATTCAGGAATTTAGTGACCCTGGACGATTTCCGGAGGCATTGAAACCTATTTTTGTAAACGAAGAATTAATTGGTTTAGGATTTTACGCAGATCGAAAGGATCATCGTTATAACGGATTGGTTTACTTCAAAATTGATCCAAAAACTTTAGATCTCAAAGCAAAAAAATACAATCCCTTTTCGGAACAATTTATGCTCGACAAATTTGGTAGAGCTCATGATAAAGAAATTAAGAATTTAGTATTTAAGGATATTCATGTTTCTCCTGAAAACAAAATATATTTTAGTGCAGAAGAGTATTTTGTAACCAAAGGAGAAGCTACTAATGCAACCGGCGCAAGCATTAAAACGGAAAGGTTTCACTATAATGATATTGTTTGTGCAAAACTAGATGTAGATGGCACAATGGAATGGGCACGTAATATCAACAAAGCAGAAGTTACTCAGGGAGATGCAGCCTATGCCTCCTATACCTCTTACGGTAAAAACACAGACATGTATTTCTTTATTAACTCCGGTGAAAATCCACAACAATTAAGTAAAGATAGAATGCTTTTCAAACAAGGGTATAGTCGTAATCCTAATGTTTTTGTTTTGAAACTGGATAAAACAGGTAACCTAAGCTACAAGAAACTTGTTGACGATAAGGAAATAAGATTACCTGTTATGGTTTCGAAACCCTTAATCCGTAAAAACCAGGATCGCATTTTGTTTTACGCAAAACGAGGAAATAAAAAACAACTGCTAGAAGTATCTTTTAATACAGACTAGCCGCAACCTTCATCGGATTTTTACATCTGTTAGAAAATACTAAAATCAAAAAACGATGAAAACAAAATTAGTTATCAGCATTTTTAGCTTGGTAGTATGCTTTTGTGTTGGATGTGATACGGAGTCAGATGCCACATTTAATCCAATTAATGTCGAAGGCGTATGGCGGGTATCGGCGATACATAATTCTACTCCTCAAGGCCCTACCGTTGGAGCTCCAGATGATGAGGATATTATTATAACTTTTTTAAGTGATGGGACTTTTACAGGTACAACTACGGTAAATACGTTTGATGGAAACTACGCTGTAAACGGTACTACCTTAAGAATTGTTGAGTTGCTCACAACGGAAGTAGGAGAAACGTCTTTTGGATTTTTGTTTTATGATGCCTTAGATGCCGCTGCTGCCCAGACAAATGTTACGGATTTTGAACTTTCCTTTTCGAATACAGGTATAGATCTGGGATTCAATAATTTTCAATTTATTTCACTAACCCGAGAGTAGTTAAAAATTATTATAATTAGGATTTAATCCATAAATTTGGATTAAATCCTAATTTATGTCAAATAAAACCTACTTAAAAGGGAGAGGCGCCCAGCGTAATGTTCCCAATCGTTTTTTAAAGCATGTTTACGAAACAAGAGATGATTTTTTAGCCTATTGTGCCATTGAAGGAGAGGAAGCCGATAGTAATAAAACGCAATACATTCCAATTTTTCCAAAAACTATTGTAAACAAAGTTACGAGTCCAGATGTAGGGATGTTATTCTCTATGAACCCCTATCAAGGTTGTGAGCACGGATGTATTTACTGCTATGCTAGAAATAGTCATGAATATTGGGGTTACGGCGCGGGATTAGATTTTGAACGCCGAATCCTAATCAAAAAGGACGCGGCAAAACTATTGGAAACCAAAATTAAAAATAAAAATTGGAAGGCAGAAACCATTGTTTTATCAGGAAACACGGATTGCTATCAACCAGCAGAGAAAAGGTTTGAAATTACCCGTTCCTGCCTTGAAGTTTTTTATAAATATCGCCATCCTGTTGGAATCATAACTAAAAATGCGCTTGTCCTAAGAGATTTAGATTTATTAAAAGCACTAACAAAGGATCGTCTGATCGCCGTCAACATTTCAATAACCTCCTTATCCGAAGATACTCGACGAATTCTTGAACCCCGAACGGCAACAATTAAAAAACGTTTAGAAACTATTCAGACTTTGGCGGCAAATGACATTCCGGTAAATGCAATGTTAGCACCTATTATTCCAGGCATTAACAGCCATGAAATCATGCAATTGGCTAGAACGGTTTCGGATTATGGAGCGTCGTCTTTGGCTTTTACCGTTGTTCGGTTGAATGGGGCAATAGGAACTATTTTCACCGATTGGATTCAAAAAACACTCCCAAATAAAGCAGCTAAAGTTTTGCACCAAATTCAAGAATGCCACGGAGGAACTTTAAATGATAGCAGATTTGGTCTTCGTAATCGTGGTCAAGGTAAAATAGCAATTCATTTGCATGATTTAATGCGATTGGCTAAAAACTCTTATTTTAAAGACAAACGCCTGCCCGATTTGAATAAGAAATTGCACCAACAGTATAAAGATGGGCAATTGAAACTGTTTTAAATAGGAAAAAACAAATTGCTTTTTTAAGTGAGCTCCCAACCAGATCTATACTCTCGTTTCACCCAGGAATTTGCATGTTCATAATTGGTAACCTTCATTTGTTTTCCATTCCAGAGTAACTTTCGTCTTCCTGGATAGTTATATGGATCCCAATCACCTACTTGCTTACCATCTTTAAGCACTTTATATTGAAATGCACGTATGGCAAGATTTCCCATTAGAACCGCCTCTGTTAATGGACCCGATTTGGAAAAATCCGATGAAGCCTTAGTTCCAGTCAAGCAACCGTCAACCCAATTTTTAACATGACTTCCTGTACCTCCATCAATTCGGGGGAGATAAGGTTTAGGTGCATTAAACAGCTCCATAGTTTCAGAAGGTAATAAGCGTGCATTTCGAGAGTACGTATCACAAACCAATATTCCTTTAGATCCATAAAAAACAGAACCTCCACCAGTATCTCCAATACGTTCATCATCTTTAAGTTCGTCCGGAAGATCAGGCATAATACCCCCATCATACCAATTTAAGTCTATTTTTCCATGCGCCTCTGTATCGAACTTAAGCCGAACAATGGAGGAAGGAGGGCAGGAGGCGCTGTAATCCGCTTCCACAAAATCCCCGACCCAAACAGTAGTGCAACTTGCTTCTGCTTCGGTAGGATAACCAAGATCTAAGGTGCTGAAAGGAGTTTCCATAATATGGCAACCCATATCGCCCAAAGCTCCTGTTCCAAAATCCCACCATCCACGCCATTTAAAAGGCAGGTATGAAGGGTGATAGGGACGCATTTTTGCAGGGCCTAACCATAAATCCCAGTCCAAAGTCTTCGGAATTTCAACCTTTTCTTGAGGTACGGGAACGCCCTGTGGCCACACTGGGCGATTGGTCCAACAATCTACCTTATGTATCTGTCCGATTACTCCAGAATTTATCCATTCTTTTGCTTGTCTACTTCCGTCACTTGACGCGCCCTGGTTCCCCATTTGCGTGATGATACCATTTTCCGCGGCAACCTGTGTCATAAGGCGTGCTTCATAAATATTATGAGTAAGTGGCTTTTCAACGTAAGCATGTTTTTTTGCACGCATAAAAGGGAGCGCAATGGTGGCATGATTATGATCTGGAGTGGCAACCATAACAGCATCAATATCTTTTAGATGCCGGTCGTAAACTTTACGGAAATCACGATATCGAGAAGCCTTGGGATGTAATTCGTAACTTCCTTTTGCATTAACATCATCAACATCACATAAGGCTACAAATTTAACTTTTTCGGTTGCAGTAAGCTCACGAACGACGCCGCCACCCCTTCCTCCAACACCAAAACCTGCCACATAAAGTGTATCGCTTGGGGGGATATGAGTTTTGCCTAAAACATAACTTGGAACAATGGAGAAAACGGCAGATGTAGCCGTAGCACTTTTGATAAATTTACGTCGTTGCATGTCGAAATATCATGTTAGAATGAAGCAAAGAAGGTACAAAAAATACTTTAGGAAATAATCGAATTAAATTAGAAATGAAATAGTTAGAAGCTTATAACTTACCTTCCCACTCTGCATAAAACTGCTCCAAGTATTCAAGCATGAATTGGTGCCGTTGCGCTGCTAATTTTTTCCCGCTTGCTGTATTCATTTTACGCTTTAACAAAAGTAACTTTTCGTAAAAATGATTTATAGTTGGCGCCTTAGAATTTTTGTAGGCTTCTTTGGTCATAGCAAGGTTTGGAGTGATATCCGGATCGTATAATGCTCTGTTTTTAAAGCCTCCATAATTAAAAGCTCTTGCAATACCAATGGCACCAATGGCATCCAACCGATCTGCATCCTGAACGACCTGAAGTTCTAAAGAAGGTTTTTTACGCATTTCGCTTGGTTCATTGGTTTTTAAACTGGATTTAAATGAAATATTTTCAATAATGTCAATAACCTTCATAATTTCAGCTATAGGCACTTGGATTGAAGTTAAAAACTCCTTGGCTAATTGAGGTCCAACGGTTTCATCACCATTATGAAATTTAGAATCGGCGATATCATGCAGTAATGCACCCAAACGTACCACCAAGGGGTCCACATTTTCATGTTTGGAAAGTTCTAAAGTAGTATTATAAACCCGCTCTATATGAAACCAATCATGACCGCCTTCCGCTCCTTCCAAAGTTTTTTTAACGAATGCAATCGTCTGTTCTATGATTTGATTTGTATTCATTTGAAATCTGTTATTCCACTAAAAACTTTTTCCTCGGTGAGTGCAATTAGTTCATCCAAATTCCCCTTATTTTCAATAGGTTCATGAATATCTAATGTAAATTTTGAAAAAAGTCCATTCGGAAATTTGCCGTATTTAAGCAAGCGCCAAGAGCCATTTATGCTAATAGGAATTATAAGCGCAGAAGGTGCTTTTTTTAATAGAATTTTTAATCCTGTAGGTTGAAACTTTCTGGGATGCCCATTTCTACTTCGTGTTCCTTCCGGAAAAATTACGGCACTTCTCTTATGCTTTTCGATGTAGATGCCAAGTTTTGCGATCTCTCGAAGAGCTTGTTTACTATCTTTTCGATCTATTAATACTGACCCGCCATGCCTAAGGTTATAGGAAACACTAGGGATACCCTTTCCCAATTCGATTTTACTTACAAATTTTGGATGATAGGCTCTTAAGTACCAAACTAAAGGAGGGATATCGTACATGCTCTGATGATTAGAGACAATGATTAACGGTCTGTTTTTGGGAATTTGATAACTATTTCTAAAGGTATAACGGGTCCCAATAAGGCGCGTTGTATTAAGTAAAGAAAAATTTAAAAAACTAACGCTACGTTTATGAGCTTCATAACCAAATAGGTTAAAACAAACCCATTGAATAGGATGAAATATGAGCAACACGAGTCCAAAACAAAGAAGGTAAATTACCGATAAAGGGTAAGCCAGTAGTTTTTGCATGCTACAAAAATAAAAAACCACTCTTGTTATAAGAGTGGTTTCTACAAAATCTTTTTAAGATGCGTAACTAATTGTACACTAGCAAAATTCGTTATACGCTTCTGTGAGGTTTTCTGCAATCATCTCTGCAGGTCTCCCTTCAATATGATGGCGTTCAATCATATGAACCAACTCCCCATCTTTAAATAAAGCCATACTTGGCGAAGATGGAGGGAAAGGTACCATAAGATTCCTAGCTGTATCAACGGCTTCCGTGTCTACACCTGCAAATACCGTGACAAGATGATCTGGTTTTTTACTATTTTGTAAACTTAGTTTTGCAGCAGGTCTTGCATTTGCAGCGGCACATCCGCAAACAGAGTTGACCACCACTAAAGTTGTGCCTTCAGCATTTATCGCGTTTTCAACAGCTTCGGCCGTATATAATTCTTCAAACCCAGCAATCGCCAAGTCTTCTCTCATCGGTTTTACTAATTCTGCGGGATACATAGTCTTATTTTTTTAATTATCAATCGATTTCAAAGATACGGATTTTGTCGTATTCTTAAACCAATCCTTAACATTCCGAAGAATCATTAGATACAGGCTAAAATCCTATCTTTAAAAAAAAAATAGAAACATAATGACGAAGTGGATTATAGCACTTTTAGGGTTTTGGTTTTTTAGGCTTCCGGGAGCAATTATAGGTTTTTTAGTAGGGAGTTTTGTGGACAATGTCAATAGTAGCAACCGAGGAGGAATGGGAGGTGTTTTAAGAGACATCGCACAGCAAAAAGTATCTCCTGCTGATTTTGAATTGAACTTACTATCCTTGTGTTCCATTGTTATAAAGGCAGACGGAACCGTAAGTCAGCGAGAGCTAGATTACGTACGACAATATTTTTTAAGTACCTATGGAAAGGAAAAGGCAAATGCAATTTTTAGAACCTTTAATGATGTCATTAAAAACAGAGAGGTTTCCGCGCAACGTATTTGTCAGTATTTAAACCAGCGAACGCGATATGAGGTGCGCCTGCAATTATTGCATTTTCTTTTTGGAATTGCGCAAGCAGATGGAAGTATTAGTGCTCCAGAGATTAATAAGATAGGAGAAATAGCTACCTACCTACGTGTAAATGCCAGAGATTTTGAAAGCATTAAAGCGATGTTCGTTAAATCGGTAGATAACGCCTATAAGATATTAGAAATCGAAAAAACAGCAAGTGACGAAGCTGTTAAGCGAGCCTACAGAACAATGGCAAAAAAATACCATCCAGATCGTGTAATTACAGAAAATGAAGCCATAAAAAAAGGAGCCGAAGAAAAGTTTAAACAGGTTCAAAAAGCCTATGAAGAAATACAAAAACAGCGAGGTATAGGGTAATACTTTGGAACCAATTAAAAAATGCAAGTAATTAACAGATGATAGATTTTTGGTTTTACTTAAAATTAGGATTACAGCATGTACTAGATTTTAATGCGTATGATCATATTCTTTTTCTTTGGGCAATGACGTTGCCTTTCTCCTTTAAACATTGGAAAAAGGTACTTTTACTTGTCACTGTTTTCACCATTACACATTGCCTTGCATTAGTGGCTTCGGTTTTTAAGATTGTAACGGTTGAGCCTGCGCTCATTGAGTTCCTCATTCCTATAACTATTTTATTTACGGCAATTTACGCCTTGTTTTTTGCGAAATCCGAAAAACCGCTGAACCGAATCGTTGGACCAACCATAGCGACTGCTTTTTTTGGGGGTATACACGGGTTTGGATTTTCAACCTATTTTAAACTTCTTATTTCGGGAGCATCGGAAAAAACATTACCACTTCTTGGTTTTGCCGGAGGTATAGAAATAGCGCAATCAATCATTGTTTTTAGTGTACTCGTACTTGGCTATATTTTTAAAGACCGTTTTCGTTTTAAAGGTTGGATTTATGTAACTGTCAGTGCACTTATTATAGTTGTTATTACAATACCGCTATTAATTAAAACGTTTCCTTGGTAGATATTTTCACGGAAAATTAACCTTTTGGGGTTGTGGAGCAGTTATAAAGAGGGTATCTTAGTCTTTTGCCCTGATGGTAATTAATTCGATCAATGAATGTAGATAAACAAGCAAAATACGATACGGCCTATCTAAAGATGGCTAAAGAATGGGCTCAATTATCGTATTGCAAACGTAAACAAGTAGGGGCAATTGTTGTAAAAGATCGCATGATTATTTCGGATGGGTATAATGGAACTCCAACAGGTTTTGAGAACGTATGCGAGGATGATGATGGAAATACCAAATGGTATGTTTTGCATGCTGAGGCCAATGCAATTTCTAAACTGGCATCATCTACGCAGTCCTGTGTAGATGCAACGTTGTATATTACTTTATCACCGTGCAAAGAATGCAGTAAACTAATTCATCAATCTGGCATAAAACGTGTGGTATATTTAGAAGCATATAAAGATAGTTCAGGTTTGGATTTTTTAAAAAAAGCCGGAGTAGCGGTTGTGCAAATGCAGTTGCACTAATAGGGCTGGAAAATAGTGAATTCCCCAAAAAGAAAGCATGAATAGAAAATATAGTTTTGTTTGGCCTACCGTAATAGCATTAGCATTGGCTATCGGTATTTTCATTGGAGGAAAGCTCCATTTTAATGACAGTCCTGAAAAACTTTTCACTACTAACTCAAAAAAGGACAAGTTAAATCGTCTTATCGATTATATTGATTACGAATATGTAGATCAGATTGATACGGATAGTATTGTAGATGTTACCGTAAATAATATTTTAGACAAATTGGATCCTCACTCGGTATATATACCGCGTCAGGAAATGGATAAAGTTGCTGAAAATATGAAAGGTGACTTTGTAGGGATAGGGATTAATTTTTACATGTATAAGGATACCGTAGCTGTGATTAGACCTGTTCCCAATGGGCCTTCGGATAAGAAAGGTGTGCTTCCGGGAGATCGAATTTTAAGAGCAGATGGGGAACCGCTATTTGGAAAAGATCTCGGAGATAATAGTGTGGTAAAACAACTTAAAGGTAAGCGCGGCTCAAAAGTAAAATTGGAGATTTATCGAAAAGAGATGGATAGCCTGTTTAGCATTACCGTAAAAAGAGATCGTATTCCTATTAAGAGCGTTGATGCGCGCTTTATGTTGGATTCAGATATTGGGTATATTAAAATTAATCGTTTTGCAGAATCTACTTATAAAGAATTTAAAACAGCGCTAAAGGAACTTCAAAAAGAAGGAGCGGAAAAATTAGTTTTAGATTTAAGAGATAATCCAGGGGGCTATTTAGGAATTGCGGAACAAATGGCAGATGAGTTTTTAGAAGATGGAAAACTTATTCTTTTTACAAAAAATAAAAAAGGAAAGGTTGATAAAGCTTTCGCCACCTCCAAAGGAGATTTTGAAGACAAACCGGTTTATGTATTAATTAATGAGCGTTCCGCTTCTGCAAGTGAGATTATTGCAGGAGCATTACAAGATAATGATATTGGGACTATTGTAGGACGACGTTCGTTTGGTAAAGGATTAGTGCAGCGTGAGATGGATTTAGGGGATGGTTCTGCAGTGCGTCTAACGGTCTCACGATATTATACGCCTACCGGAAGATCGATTCAAAAAGACTATAAAAAAGGGAATAAAGATTACTATCAAAAATTTACAGCGCGCTATCAAAGTGGAGAACTACTTTCCGTTGATAGTATTAAGGTTGCCGATTCTTTAAAATTCACAACTCCTTTGGGCAAGGTTGTATATGGTGGTGGTGGCATTATTCCTGATGTTTTCGTTCCAATTGGATCCAACGAAGAGGAGGCCATTAAAAGTATGTCTAGTCTTGGGTTTATCTCGTATTTCATCTTTGAACATTTAGAGGAGGATCGAAAACGATATCAAATATATAGTCTAGAGGAATTTCTTAAGGATTTCACGGTTGATGATATTCTTTTTGAAAGATTTATTGACTACTGTATTAACAATAATATTAAAATTGACTTTTATACCTACGAAGAAAGCATTAAGCGCTATTTAAAAGCAACTTTAGCGGTACAACTTTTTGACGAGAATTACGGAGCTAAAATCAGAAGCGTTTCGGACCCTATGTTACAGAAAGTGCTTGAATTGGAACGTGCTACCATTGCCCAAGACGAAGCCAGTCGGATCGAAGCAAAAAACTAATGATTTTCTAATAACCCAATAAACAAGGTATTACTTTTGTATTTATCAAAGGCAGGTGTCTTTGAGATTTGTTCTTTTTTTATTCCTCCTTCAAGCGCAATTTTTAAGTGACTTAAAGTTTGTTGTAGTTTGTATAGACGACTGTAACTTTGGGCTAATCGATAATGAACGTGTGGATCATCTTTGCGCTGAATCGCCAATAGACGATCACAATACAATGCCTGCTTAAATTTTTTATTGCGCACCTGACCAAAAGAAGTCTCTATTGCCATGGCAAATAAATGATACCGAATTCTTTTCCACATTTTTTGATAGGCAATTTGGTTGTGGTCTTTGTAGTCCTTATCCAATTTAGTAATCGCTTTTTCCCACCATTCATAATTTGGATTCTCAGGTAGTTGCTTCATACCTTGCCCGAACTTTGCGTCAAATTGTTTTCTTATAGAGACCTCAGTTGTGGCGATCTTACTTTGCTGTTTTACCGCGGACTTGTAGCTTTTGGTTTTTTTTAAAGCAACTGTTTTTTGATGCAAGCTATCCAGTTTAAAATAAACGGAATAGTTTGCAATAATATATTCCATCTGATGAACCGCGCTATGCAGTTTTCTTTGAAGGAGTAGTGAATCTACAATGTGATAATCTTTTAAGAATCCTTCCTTAATAGTTTCTCGGTTTCCTGCTTTTATTGCTTTTTGATACGCTTGTAATTCGAGCCAATGAAATGCACGGTTAATTTGTTTAGGGGGTGGCCATTTATGACCATCCTCATAGCGAAAAATTTGATATGGAATTTGTACTGAGTCTAACCTTTTGGCTACAGCAAACATTTCTTGATAATTCATATCTTCATCACCTACTAAACCCACGTATGAAAAAGAATCGCTATTGGTTGGAGTATATAAAAAATTTGGAGCAAATCCCGCACCACAAGCAATGACTCCTTGTATTGCTTTGCCTAAAACGGCAATGGTGGAGGCAAGTCGAGATCCACCAGAAAACCCAGCAGTATAAATTCTTTTCTCGTTAATAGAAAACAATGAGAAAAGACGTTCGAAGAGATCTTCTGCAATTCTTAGATTTTGAGCAAACGGACCATTTCGTGAAGCATTTGAACAAACTAAGATATAGCCATATTTTTCTGCACTAGCAGTAAAAGGATGTATGCCTCGTTTCCCGTTACCGGAAGGGTCGAAAATAAAAACAATAGGATAGGATTTGGTCAGGTCAAATTGCTGAGGAAGATAAAGTGCGAAAGTTTCAGAAGTTTCATTGGCAACTGCAATGGAGTCTAGAATTACTCCTTTCTGCCATGGCGATTCTTGCGCCAAACCAATGTTCAGTACCGCAAAAAAGAGATATGTCCAATACTTATGCATAGTTTGGAAAGAAATACCAAATGCTGCTATTTCTTAACTTTTTTTTCAATTTTCTTAGCTGTAGCAAAAATCAACAGCAATACAATAGCACATAATGAAGCTACAATACCGATCAAGGCAATAACACTATTGCCTTCGAAAGGAGCATTGAAATCAACTAGAGTCACGTTATAAGCAATAAGTAATATTGCTAAAACGATGAGAATAATAAGCACTATTTTATTCATATCACAAGAAGGATTTTCAGAATAAGGTTAAAATAATTCGTTAATATTGGTTGCGAATAATTTTACCGCAATTGCCAATAAAATCACCCCAAATACTTTTCTAATAATACCAAGGCCACTCTTTCCTAAAATAGTTTTAAGCTTTTTAGAAGATAGCAACACTAAGTATACAAAGATAATATTTACAATAATTGCCACTACAATATTTTGAACAGCGTACTCGGCACGTAACGATAAGATAGAGGTCATCGTTCCAGCACCAGCAATTAATGGAAAAGCTATAGGCACTATGGAAGCCGTTTCGGGTTTATCATCTTTGTAAAGCGTAATCCCCAAAATCATTTCTAATGCCATAAAGAAAATCACAAAAGCTCCTGCTACGGCAAAAGCATTTACATCAATCCCAATAAGATTTAAAATTTCTTCGCCAATAAAAAGAAAGGCAATCATAATTCCCGCGGCAACGATGCTTGCTTTTTCGGATTGAATGTGTCCTACTTTTTCACGTAGACCAATAATAATAGGAATACTTCCCAGAATATCGATCACAGCAAAAAGAACCATACTGGCTGTAGCTATTTCTTTGAAGTTAAATTGCATACCTAAATATTTGCCGCAAATTTACCGCTAAAAAGCGCGTTATAATACAAATAAATTGCTTTTTAATCCAATAATGACATTCCTTTAAAGCATTATCTTTGTATTAAAATAGCACTGCAATGTTTCAACTAGACAGCACCATTGTTTCCGAAGAAATACTAACAAATGATTTTGTTTGTAATCTATCGGCCTGTAAAGGGGCTTGTTGTGTTGATGGGGAAGCGGGAGCTCCTGTGGAAGATAAGGAAACGGAAATATTGGTTGATATTTTCAAAGAGGTGAAACCTTATTTGCGTCCCGAAGGGATTGCTGCTATAGAAGAACAAGGTGCTTTTGTTAAAGGAGAAGATGGGGAATGGGAAACCCCATTGGTAAATAAAAGTGAATGCGCGTATGTTACTTTTTCGGAAAACGGAACCGCTAAATGCGGTCTGGAAGCGGCCTATAACGCAGGAGTAACGCAATGGAAAAAACCCATTTCTTGTCATTTGTACCCCGTTAGAGTTCGTGAATATTCTGAATTTACGGCAGTTAATTACCATCAATGGCACATTTGCGATACAGCATGTACACTTGGAGCGTCTCTTAAAGTGCCTATTTATAAGTTTGTAAAGGAAGCTTTAGTGCGAAAGTTTGGAAGTGAGTGGTACGCAAAATTAGAGGAAGTAGCAGAGGAATATACTAAATCGTAGGAATATGAAGAATAATTTTTGTTCCTGAAGATTGTTGATTGTCATCGTATAAATCCACAATTTCTATTTCAAATGAATTTTGATAATCTCGAGAAAAATTGGCTAATCGCTCTTTGGTGATATCAATACCAACGGATTTGCGTTTAAGTACTTTTCCTTCTCTGATCCGTTCTGCCACAGCTCTACCAACACCATTATCGGAAATTGAAATTTGAATGAATTGATCGCTTTCTCGACTAATTTCAAGCCAAATATTTTTAGGTCCTTCTTTTGAAGATAAACCATGCCACAGTGAGTTTTCTAAGAAAGGTTGTAAAACCAATGATGGAATTTTTACGGTATGAATATCAATGTTTGGAGCAACTTTAGTTTGAAAATTAATTTCATTGGAAAACCGAATGTTTTCAATATTCATATACAGTTCTACAGTTTCCAATTCCTCCGCCAGTGAAATTTCCTTTAAAGAAGATGCCTCTAATATTTTACGCACTAATTTGGAAAACTTATTAAGATAATGAACTGCATTCTTTTTTTCATTATTAATAATATACAGTTTGATAGAATTTAAAGAATTGAATAAAAAATGAGGGTTCATCTGACTACGCAGCATACTTTGCTCCAAGGTTAGCAGTTTTTTTTCATTATTCAACAAGTGTTGTCGATATAAAATATAAAGTATGAAGGCAAATAAAACAATTACAATTCCTACAATTAGAAAGGTGGTTCTGTTTTTGCGTAATTTGGAATTTATAATCTCGTTTTCTACGGCGAGTTCCTCTAATTGACTGCGTCTTTTTTCCGCCTCATAACGAATAATTATATCATTTACATAACGTAAATTACGATCGTTTGATATGCGTTCTTCATGTTTCTTTCGTTCTTTAAAAAATTCAAGTGCGGATTTATAATCGTTTTGTTCAACTGCTAATTCTGATAGAAACTTATTGGCCTCTGCAATATGGCTAGGTAGGCGATGTGTCTTTGCCATTTGAACAGCTTTATTAAGCCGTTTTCTAGCTTCTGAATATTCTTTAAGTCGAATCAAAGTCCACCCTAAATTTATTAGAACAGAAGTAATAACTTCTTTATCATCCAATTCATTTGCATCCTCAAGAACTTCTTCCAACATGTTTTTAGCAAGTGTGGTTTTATTCTGGTGTACGTAGACGTGGGCGATTCCTGAAGTACAAATTATTTTACCTCTTTTCGAATTTATCTGTTCGTTGAGATCCATTGAAATGTCATAATTCAGTAAAGCTTCTTCTAACTTTCCTTGCGCTTCATAACATTCTCCTATATTTTGGGTGTTGATGGCCTGACCTAGTTTGTTGCCGAGATCTCTTTCTAAAATTAGGGACTTCTCAAACTGTGCAATGGCTAAATCGTATTGCTCTAAAGTTTGATAAATATTGCCGATACTATTGGTGGCTACGTTAATACTTCTCTTTATGCCATCTGAAGGATTTTTGATGCTTTCTGCCAACTCCAATGCTTCTTGATTATAGTCCAAAGCACTTTTTATTGCATCGCTCCTGCGATATACAACACCAAGCATGTTTAAACTAAATATTTCAAATTCTATATTTTTGGCTACCCGAGAAACGTCTAGTGCCATTTGATGGTAGGCAATGGCGTTTTTGAAATTAGAAATATTACGGTACTTAACACCTATCTGATTTAATGCATAGGCCTGACCTGCAGGATATTTTTTCCTCTTAGACGCCTCATTAAAGTATCTCATTAACAAGGTGTCTCTGCGGCTGGACCTTAATGGGGTGTTAATATCTTTATAGATCGCAGATCCGATATTGATAATGCTATCTACTTTCCTTTTGAAATCATCAGGCACTTTTTGAGAATGAAGTAGCAGCGGAGTCAATATGAATCCAAGCAATAAAGTAAGATGCTTTTTTTTAAAAATTGCAATGCTTGAATTCCAAAATTTTCTTTTAACCAAGAATAACCACATAAATACGAATTATAGCAAATCTAAGAAATCTGATTTTTTCTGTCGAGAAACAGGGATTTTGTCATTAGATTCTAAAACTACATATCCATCGGTTTTAAGAAACTCTTTTATCTTATTAAGATTAATTATATAGGAGTTGTGAATTCTGAAGAATGAATCCTCTGGAAGCAAGGTATTCACTTCTTTTAGTTTTTTGGTAAGCACAATTTTTTGTCCATCAGTTAAAAATATGGTACTGTAATTACCATCCGATTCGGCATATAAAATCTGATCACTTTCCAGAAACAACAATTTACCATCGGTATTGATTGTAATTTTCTTTTGAATAGAGTTTGAATTGAAATTGATCAGTATTTTCTCTAATTTTTCTGCGGTATAACTTTTTGAATTGAACTTTTTAACTTTTACCAAGGTGTCATTTAAATCATCCGAATCTATAGGCTTAAGTAAGTAATCAATTGCCTCATTTTTTAGTGCTTTAATGGCATATTGATTGTAAGCAGTTGTAATAACTACAGGAAAATCTTTATTTTTTAAATTTTGAATAAACTGAAACCCATCCATGGTTGGCATTTCGATATCTAAAAAAAGACAATCGGGAGTATTTCGTTCGAGGTAAATTAGAGCTTCAGAAGGATCCGTAAAAGACGCAATTACTTTTATTTCGTCACTAAAATTAGTTAGCTCCCAAGATAAACTTTGGAGGGCTTTAATCTCATCGTCAACTATTACTGCTTCTAACATATATATAAGGTAAGATAGACAAAAATAGAACTTAAATTAAGCCAGATTAAAAAATATGTATTTCTGGCTCGTTTTTCCGTATGATTGGTAGGAAACTTCTGAAATTCTGTCTTTTCATTGAAATTCAATGGTATTATTAGGAAATTAACAACGCTATAAGAACAATATTTATTTGTAAATAATTGATTATCAGTAAAGTAAATAATTACTTTATTTAATAATCGACCACATGCAGTTTATACAAAATTTAAGACCATCTATACATAAACCAAAAATACCAGAGGGAGTTTGTTCTAATTTTAGCTTGCACTAAAAATCAAGACAGGAATGTTCTTTTTTGAGGCATTAGAAATAACCAACCAAAAATTAATAAGGCATGCGAAAATGTTTAATCCTATTTACACTGTTGCTGTTTGCTTTATTTGTAGCAGTTATTACAGATGATAAGCAAAATGATTCTTATGGAGATGAAGTGGTGTTTTCAGAAACAATGGAAACCACAAGTATTTCGAACTAATTAACTAAGCGTAGAACACTTAAGAAATTGACAATATGCTAGGGGTTTCTAGAAAAATAATACCATTGGTCTTTTGGATTTGTATGCTATTGCTATTTACATCATCAGGAAGCACAAAAAATGATGATGCATATCAATATCTTGAAGTAGGGAAGTATTCGATACAAACCACGGGAGTTCTAGAGGAAATGCTAAGAGGAGCCGTATATTTTACAACAGAAACCAAAATATCGGAAACGGGCGTGAGCTACGCCAGTCTTGCAATTTGTTTCAATACAAATATTGAAAACGAAAGTCATAAAATGAAGTTTTTAATATCAGAAAAGAACCCCAACAATCGTATAGATGCTGGCGTTTATAAAGTAGCTCATAAATTCGACGGTCTTTTAAATTATTTTGATGGGGTATTCGGTTTTGCAGATGTTGAAAAATTAGGAGAACTACCTTTTTTTGCCTCTGATGGAAAAATTAGAATTGATGCAATAGATGAAGAAATTTTAAAAGGAAGTATTGCAATAGTATTAGAAAAAAATAGTGGTGAAACAATTTCGGTTTCGGGAAATTTTGTTGCGCCGATAGCAAAGAAAAATCAAATCAACGAATAGTTAGTGAAAACTGCCATACCAAATACGGTCCGAAAAAAGGTAATTTGCCTGCTGCGCAGCAGTATACCGGGTATTATGAATACAAAAGAGATAATAAAGTTTTCTTTATTAGTTTTTAAAGCTTGTCCGATTATAAGGTTTCGGGGGAACTACCTAGATCGACAAACTCTTTTGTTTCAATAGTCGAATTTTAAGATACTCGGTAGGACCGTAGGTTTGGCGGTCATTACAAGAATTTTTTTTAGATGTTCTAAAAACTTTTAAACCAAGAGGTATTAATAATACTTTTTGGTTTATTTTTTTTTGTTGAATATACCATAAAGTTTATGGCCTAAATCCTTTTTTTTGCAAGAGCAATGAATATCACTTGTCAAGTTAGATTTCAACATCCTGTGTTAAAAACTTTGTACATTAAAAGGATAAACGCCCTTCCGAATCTGCACACATTTTCCAATATTTGCTAGTCCCAAATCCAAGGTAATTTACACTCTTTACACAACGAAATTAAAAGCAAAACATAATGGCTGCAGTAGAACCCATATTAGAAGAAAATGAAGATCGATTTGTTATTTTCCCCATAAAACATCATGATCTTTGGGAATGGTACAAAAAATGCGAAGCATGTTTTTGGACTGCAGAAGAAATAGATTTACATCAGGATTTAACGGATTGGAATAATAAATTAAACGATGATGAACGCTATTTTATAAAACACATTTTGGCTTTTTTCGCAGCATCCGATGGTATTGTTAATGAAAATTTGGCAGAAAACTTTGTAAATGAAGTACAGTACTCCGAAGCCAAGTTCTTTTACGGTTTTCAAATCATGATGGAAAATATTCATTCAGAAACCTACTCATTACTAATTGATACCTATGTAAAGGACGAAAAGGAAAAGAATATCTTGTTTAAGGCTATTGAGAATTTTCCGGCAATAAAGAAAAAAGCAGATTGGGCATTAAAGTGGATAGATTCACCCAGTTTTGCAGAGCGACTTATCGCGTTTGCTGCGGTGGAAGGAATTTTCTTTTCCGGGGCATTTTGCTCTATATTTTGGTTAAAGAAAAGAGGTTTAATGCCCGGGCTTACCTTCTCTAATGAGTTAATTTCTCGGGATGAAGGGATGCACTGCGATTATGCTGTTCACCTGCATAATAAGCATCTGGTAAATAAGGTGCCAAAAGCACGAATTACCGATATTATTGTAGATGCATTAAATATTGAAAGAGAATTTATTACGGAATCCCTGCCCGCAAGCCTTATTGGGATGAACTCGAAATTAATGACACAATACCTGGAGTTCGTAACAGATAGATTATTAGTAGAATTGGGCTGCGAAAAAGTATACAACTCCACAAATCCATTTGATTTTATGGATATGATATCGCTTCAAGGAAAAACAAACTTCTTTGAGAAACGAGTTTCTGAATATCAAAAAGCAGGGGTGTTAAATAAGGATAAAGATACGGATGCACAGAAAATCAGTTTTGATGCTGATTTTTAAATAAGAAAACTTTCTTAAGAATTCTTTTGAAGGTAGAGGAGTCTTTGCGATTAAAATTAAAATGTTAAATTTTTGTTGAAAATTTAACAAAACCAAAATATCACTTAAAAACCACAGTAACAGCATGTATGTAGTAAAAAGAGACGGACGAAAAGAGTTAATAATGTTTGATAAGATCACGGCACGAGTGCGAAAATTGTGCTATGGTCTTAATAATTTGGTGGATCCTTTAAAGGTAACAATGCGTGTAATAGAAGGATTATACGATGGAGTTACAACATCAGAATTGGATAATTTGGCTGCTGAAATTGCTGCTACAATGACCACTTCTCATCCAGATTATGCAAAATTAGCCGCACGCATATCCGTATCTAACCTACATAAAAACACCAAAAAATCCTTTTCGGAGACGATGAAGGACCTATACGAATATGTGAATCCAAGAACAGGGAAGAAAGCACCGTTGTTATCTGATGAAGTATATGAGGTTATTGCTAAGAACACCGAGATTTTGGATTCTAGGATCATCTATAATCGAGACTTTGGATACGATTATTTTGGATTTAAAACTTTAGAACGTTCGTATCTATTAAAACTTAATGGAAAGATTGCAGAACGGCCTCAGCACATGCTTATGAGAGTGGCCGTAGGGATACATTTAGAGGATATGGATGCTGTTTTGGAAACCTATGAGTTGATGTCCAAAAAGTATTTCACACATGCAACACCAACACTATTTAATTCTGGAACTCCAAAACCACAAATGTCATCTTGCTTTTTATTAGCGATGAAGGACGATAGTATTGATGGAATATACGATACCCTAAAGCAAACAGCTAAAATATCACAATCGGCTGGGGGAATAGGACTTTCTATTCATAACGTTAGAGCAACAGGGTCATATATCGCTGGAACCAACGGAACATCTAATGGGATCGTTCCGATGTTACGTGTTTTTAACGATACAGCAAGATATGTAGATCAGGGCGGTGGAAAAAGAAAAGGAAGTTTTGCCATGTATGTGGAACCTTGGCATGCAGATATCTATGATTTTCTAGATCTTAAAAAGAACCATGGAAAAGAAGAGATGCGGGCACGGGATCTTTTTTATGCGATGTGGATACCAGACTTGTTTATGAAACGTGTAGAAGCCAATGAAGATTGGACTTTGATGTGTCCGAATGAATGTACTGGCTTGTTTACAAATCATGGAGAAGAATTTGAACGTATTTATACAGAGTACGAGGCTGCTGGCAAAGGAAGAAAAACCGTTAAAGCTCGGGAATTGTGGGAGAAAATATTGGAATCTCAAATCGAGACAGGTACGCCATACATGCTGTACAAGGATTCTGTAAATAGAAAAAGTAACCAGAAGAACTTAGGAACTATACGATCTTCGAATCTCTGTACGGAAATTATGGAGTACACGTCTCCTGACGAAGTAGCTGTATGTAACCTAGCTTCAATTGCGCTGCCGATGTTCATTAAAAATGGCGAATTCGACCATAAGGAACTCTTTAAGGTAACCAAACGCGTAACCAAGAACTTAAATAGAGTGATAGATCGCAATTACTATCCGGTAAAAGAGGCGGAAAATTCAAATATGCGTCATAGGCCTATTGGACTTGGAGTGCAAGGATTAGCGGATGCTTTTATTTTACTTCGTTTACCTTTTACTAGCGATGAGGCAAAACAACTTAATCAGGAGATTTTTGAAACACTTTACTATGCTGCGGTAACAGCTTCCATGGAACTAGCTAAAGATGAAGGAGCATATTCGTCTTATGAAGGATCTCCAATTGCTCAAGGAGAGTTTCAACACAACATGTGGGGTATTAAAGACGAAGAACTTTCAGGTCGTTGGGATTGGGCAAAATTGCGAAAGGCTGTAGCTAAAAATGGAGTTCGTAACTCATTATTAGTCGCACCAATGCCAACAGCTTCTACATCGCAAATATTAGGTAATAATGAATGCTTTGAACCGTATACTTCAAATATTTATACAAGAAGAGTGCTTTCAGGAGAGTTTATTGTAGTGAACAAACACTTGTTGGAAGATTTGGTAAAACTAGGTTTATGGAATGAGAGTTTGAAACAGGAGTTAATGCGTGCCAATGGATCTATTCAACATATTGATATTATCCCTCAGGATATTAAAGAGCTGTATAAAACGGTATGGGAATTGAGCATGAAAGATATCATAGACATGTCTAGACATCGTGGATACTTTATTGACCAAAGTCAGTCTTTAAACTTGTTTATGGAAAATGCAAATTATGCAAAGCTTACCTCAATGCACTTCTACGCGTGGAAGAGTGGATTGAAGACTGGGATGTACTATTTGCGTACAAAAGCAGCTGTGGATGCTATTAAATTCACTTTAGATAATACAAAGAAAAAGGAAGTTCCTGTTAGTGTAGCTGCGGAAGCAGAGGTGGTTGCAGCCCGCCCGCAAAACACAACAACAATCAATGTGCAAACAACACCAGTAACTACACAAGAAACTGATGTTGAACCTATGAGCCCAGAGGAGATGAAGGCATTAATTGCAAGATCTAAAGAAGGTCAGGCAGATGATGATTGCCTTATGTGTGGCTCTTAAAATAGTGTTTATTTATTGTATGGAAATGCCTCAGGAAATTACACCCCATGAAAGTAATACCTGAGGTATTTTTTATTATACTAGTACGATCTGTATTAAAAAAAGAGCATTAGTAAAAGGACTTAAACTTATAAGTCAAAGAATAGCGTGGAGGAACTAACGCGAACTTATTATTTCTTGAAAATCGGCTTTACGATTGCATAAGAAAGTAATAAAAGTGTCGCATAAATCACCAAAAAAATAACATACTTATCCATAATAATGTTCTTTTTAAGGATGGCAGGATACAATACATACGTTTAAAATTAGAAAAAAGATTACGAAAAAGTAAGAAAAATGTTAAATTTTAAATCTTTTTCTGATAGAAGTATTCACAGCTCAATTTATTTCCCCAGATAACGAAAATAAAAGAACCGGACCGTCAACATTAGGACGGTATATAAAATAAGTATGCCTACATAGTGTTCCATGTCTAGTTTGACGTAAAACACCATACAACCCTTTCCAAAAGGAATGTTAAACTCTGAAAAATAATAAGTTATTGGAATTGAAATAGTAAGGAGGAGCTATTGTAAAAATGAATCCACTGCTTTATAGGCACTAATAACAGCTTCTTCACCTTCTTTATCTGGTAATGAGTTTCCATGCTCCATGCCTAAAATTCCATTGAAACCTTTCTCATATATAAATTTAAATACATTCATATAATTAATTTCACCAGTGGTGGGTTCCTTTCGCCCTGGATTATCTCCAATTTGAATGTATGCTATTTCATCCCAGCAAGCTTCCATATTCGGAACAAGATTTCCCTCTTGAATCTGTTGATGATAAATATCAAAGAGTATTTTACAAGAAGGAGAATTCACTGCTTTGCATAGTTCATAGGCTTGTGGGGATTTTGAGAGAAATAAACCTGGATGATTTCTAAAGTTGAGTGGCTCCAAAACCATTACGAGCTCATGAGGTTCTATAATAGCTGCCGCTTGTTTAAGGGTTTCAATTACATTAGCGGTTTGGTACCCCTCAGCTAATTTAAGATCTACATGTCCTGGAACTACGGTCATCCATTTGGCATTGACTCTTTTTGCAACCGCCACTGCGTTTTTAATATCTTCTAAAAATTCTGCTCTTTTTGCCAGATTTCCCGAAGTTAAGTTTGGTTCAGTCCAATAAATCTTATGTGCCACAAAAACGCCCATTTCTAAGTTTCTCTTTTCCATGGTTTGCGCCATTCGCTGTTGCATTTCTAGCGGTCTAAGACGCATTTCATTATCCTCAAAAGCGGTAAAGCCCTGATCGGCAATGAAGTTTAACTGTGCAATAGGATCTGCTCCGGCTAGGTGTTTAAACATCCCTAAATGTGGCGCATATTTTAAATTAAAGCGATGTTTGAGATCAACTTTAGAAGATGCCCCATAAGAAATTGCCCCACCCATTGAAATTGCTCCGCTGGATAGGGCTGTATTTCTAATAAATTCTCTTCTTTTCAAAATCTTAGTATTACAAAGACCAAGCTTTTCCTCCGGTGAGTTCTTCTACATCTCCACACGAAATATATTCTCCTGGAATAGGAGCGTAAGCAAGAACTTCTTCCCCAACATATTCCGAAGTTTTATACCCCATAATAGCCATGTCTCTTAAATTGTTGGCAAAAGCATAGCATGCTGCATCTTCCGGAAGTTCTGCTGTTCCACCTGCAACAACGGTTTCAAAATAATCTGCTTGTGCTTTTTGGTACTGCTCTTCTTGGGATTTAGAAACTTTTAGGCTAGTTGCTAAGATGGGTTCAAGATCTGCTGGATTTAGTTTAGAACCTTCTGTTTTTCCAGATGCATTCAACGCTTTACTCATGAACTTTTGTGTAATTGTTTTAACAAAGCCTTTGCCTGGATCATCCAACACTTCATTGACAAAGCGATCAATAAATGCATGTACCTGCACTTCAGTAGCTGCAGGAGTGTCAGTTTTTGGAAGCATTAAATCTACCAAATGTGCAATCATATTTCCTTCATCTGGAGTGAAGTATTCCGGAATCCAATCTAGACCTTTTTCCGTTTGACAACTTTGCATAATGCTAAGTAGCGTAGGTGTGGCAACAGTATATCCTAATGTTAAACCTATATTCTTAAGAGCTGCTCTTCTTTCCATTATATATTTCCTTTTTTAAGTTGTTCTGCTGCGTGATTTGCAGCTCTAGCTGTAAAAGCCATGTAAGTTAACGAAGGGTTTACGCAAGATGCTGAAGTCATAAAAGCCCCATCAGTTACGTAAACATTAGGGACATCATGTACTTGATTATGACCATTAAGTACAGAAGTCTTACGATCTCTTCCCATGCGTGCTGTTCCCATCTCATGTATCCCTAAACCTAAAGCTCCTGGGTCATCAAAAGGCTCCACATCTTTTAAACCTGCTTTTTCGAGCATATCTACAGCCGATTCTTTCATGTCCTCTCTCATCTTCCATTCATTCTCTTTAAATTCAGCATCAAAAGTTACCGTAGGTAAGCCCCAGCCATCTAGCTTATCATAATCTAAAGTCATTCTATTATCCTCATAAGGAAGAACTTCTCCGAATCCTCCCATACCAAACTGCCAACCTCCTGGTTTAAGAATAGCATCTTTAAGTCCTTCACCGTAAGACATTTCGGAAACGGCTTCCTTCCAATTACTGCGACTGGCACTACCTTGATAACCAAAACCACGGATATAATCTTTGCGATTTGAAGCTCCTCCTAAATTTCTGAACCTTGGGAGATAAATTCCTCCAGGGCGGCGACCTTTATAATATTTGTCCTTAAAGCCATCAAAATTACCACGTGCACCAACTCCTAAATGGTGATCCATAATATTTCGTCCCAATTGATCAGAATCATTCCCCATTCCATTTGGAAAACGATCAGATTTGGATTGCATTAAAATCGAAGTGGAGGCTATGGCAGAAGCACAAAGGAAAATCACTTTAGCTTTAAACTCAAATGTTTCCTTGGTAACTCTATCAATAACCTTAACTCCCGTGGCTCTCTTTGTATTTGGATCATACATTACTTCATGTACAATGGAATCTGGACGTAAGGTCATATTTCCAGTGCGTTCAGCCGCTGGTAAGGTGGAGGATAAACTACTGAAATACGCTCCGAAAGGACATCCGCGTATGCATCTGTTTCTAAATTGACACTTACTACGACCATCAAACTTTTTGTCGCTGTTTATGTGTGCGATACGTCCTGTAGTAATAACCCTTCCGTCAAAGTTTTCCGCTACTTTTTCTTTAACATGTTCCTCTAAACAATTCAGTTCCATGATGGGCTCAAACTTTCCATCCGGCAGTTGCGGGAGACCTAAAGTTTCACCAGTAACTCCAATATAAGATTCTACCATGTCATACCAAGGCGCAATATCCTTATATCGCACCGGCCAGTCAACGGCAATTTCATCATTTTTATTTGCCGTAAAATCAATGTCACTCCAACGATAACTATGACGACCCCATTGTAATGAACGCCCTCCCACATGATACCCTCGCATCCAATCGAAACGCTTAGTTTCGTTATAAGGATGTTCATGATCATTGACAAACCACATCGAACTAGCTGGTTTGGTAGTATATCCAGTTCTATTTTGTTTGGGTTGTTTTGCTATAGCTTCCTGAGTAGGTCTGCCTCCATTAGGAAAATCCCATGGGTCTAAATTGGCGGTAGGATAGTCTTCAATATGCTTCACCATTCTTCCGCGTTCCAAGACCAATGTTTTTAGTCCCTTTTCGCAAAGTTCTTTCGCTGCCCATCCTCCACTTATTCCTGTTCCTACAACAATCGCATCATACGATTCCTGTTCTTCATTGTAATAAAATTTACCCATGTATTAAATTGTTTATTTCATATCGTTATCAAATATAAAATTAATTTTCTACATTTATTGGCTATTATTCTTAAAGGAGTCTTATAATAATGAGAGTGTTTATAACGATTCCGAAAATCAAACAACCACATCAAAATGAAAACAAAACGCTTTACTCGAAATCACGTTTTAGTCGCACTTTTAGTATCCTTAATTGGGGTTTATTCGTGCAAAGAAAAAAAAGAAGAAAAAACTGAAGATATTACCATTGTTGCTGAGGAAGATACAGCACCCTTTTTTAAGTTGTCATTAGCACAATGGTCAATTCATAGAATGATTCTTAATGATAGCTTAGATCCATATGCTTTTGCTGAAAAAGCAAATAATTGGGGTTTTGAAGGTTTAGAATATGTAAGCCAACTATACCATAAAGAATTAGAGGCTGCGGATTATTCGGAAGCGGCTATGGCTCATTTTGTAGAGAAATCTAACGCAGAAGCTGCAAAGTATGGATTAAAGAACCAGTTGATCATGGTAGATAGACAAGGTGACTTGGCAACTCCTGATCCTGAAGAACGTAAAAAGGCTGTAGAAAATCATTATAAATGGGTAGATGCTGCCGCTGCAATGGGTTGCCATACGATACGTGTGAATTTAAATGGAAGTTCTGATAAAGAAGAATGGATAGCCAATTCTGTCGATGGATTAACCCAGTTGGCAACTTATGCAAAAGAAAAAAACATCAATATAAGTGTTGAAAATCACGGAGGTTTATCTTCAAATGGAGCTTTATTAGCTGAAGTTATGACTAAGGTAAATATGGATAATTGCGGCACTTTGCCAGATTTTGGAAATTTCTGTATTCGAAGAAATGATCCAAGTGATTACGGTTCAGGTTGTGCAGAATCGTATGATATATATAAAGGAGTAAGCGAATTAATGGTCCATGCTAAAGCTGTTAGTGCTAAATCTCACAATTTTGATGCAGATGGTGATGAAACTGATATCGACTATGTTAAAATGCTTCAAATTGTCAAGAATGCTGGGTATACTGGTTATATTGGCGTAGAATATGAAGGAAATGTTTTAGGGGAAGAAGAAGGAATAATTGCTACTAAAAATCTATTGCTAAACGCTTCAAAAAATCTAGATTAAAATTTAATTCTGCATATGAAGGCTTTTTTAAATCAACTTTTTGATTACAATTTTGATTGTAATAAAAGACTGATTGAGGCTTTTGGGAAGACCGACGAAATCTCTGAAAAAAGCAAGATGCTTTTTAGTCATATTCTCAATGCGCATCATATATGGAACAATCGTATTTTAAAAAAACCGATAAAGTTTGAGGTTTTTCAAATGCATCCACAGGATACTTGGGAGGATATCCACTACGAAAATCAGCGTACTACTTTTGAAATTATTACGGGTGCGGAGGATTTTGATCAAAGAATAGATTACGAAACAACACAAGGAAGGTTGTTTACAAATGCACTTAAAGATATTCTATTTCATATTATAAATCATTCAGCACACCATAGGGGTCAGATATCAATGAATATGAGGGATAACGACCAAGAACCCCTTCCAATGGATTATATCCGCTATAAAAGATAAATACTGCCCATGAAAACAAGTATACAAGTGAAGCTTTCTCTTATGATGTTCCTAGAGTTTTTTATCTGGGGGGGATGGTTTGTGACCCTAGGATCTTTCTTAGGAAACAATTTAGGAGCTAGCGGAGGTGAAATTGGTCAAGCATTTTCTACACAATCTTGGGGAGCCATAATTGCTCCTTTTATTATTGGACTGATTGCGGATCGTTTTTTTAATGCAGAGCGAATTTTGGGGATATTGCACCTGATAGGAGCAATATTGATGTATCAAATGTCGCAGACCACAGAATTTGTAGTTTTTTATCCGTATGTATTGGGTTATATGATTGCTTATATGCCGACTTTGGCGTTGGTTAATTCCGTGGCATTTAATCAAATGAAAGATCCAGCCAAGCAATTCCCTTTTATACGAGTTTTTGGAACATTGGGTTGGATTGTTGCGGGATGGTTAATTAGTTTGGCCTTTAAGTGGGATTCTCTTGAATCTATTGAAAATGGGTTTTTGGCGAATACCTTTTTAATGACTGCTGTGGCCTCTGCGGTGTTAGGAGTGTTTAGTTTTACACTTCCTAAGACGCCTCCAAAAGTGGATAAAAATGAAAAGATAAAAATTTCTGATATTTTGGGACTGGATGCTTTGAAATTGCTAAAAGATCGCAACTTTCTAATTTTCTTTATTTCTTCGGTTTTAATATGTATTCCATTAGCTTTTTACTATCAGAACATTAGTCTCTTTTTAACCGAATCTAAAGTCGAAAACTCCACGTTTTGGGCATCTATGGGACAAATTTCAGAAGTTGCGTTTATGTTATTACTGCCCTTCTTTTTTAAAAAATATGGCTTTAAAAAGACCATTCTGGTAGGGATGCTCGCTTGGGTTATTCGATATGCGCTTTTCGCTTTTGGCGATGCTGGAGATTTGTTTTTTATGCTTATCGTAGGTATTGCATTGCATGGTATTTGTTATGATTTCTTCTTTGTGTCCGGTCAAATATATACAGATAGTAAAGCAGGAGTGAAGTTTAAAAGTGCTGCTCAAGGTCTTATTACGTTAGCAACTTATGGAGTAGGAATGCTTATTGGTTTTTGGGTTGCTGGTAAAATTTCAGATGCTTATTTATCTGCAGATGGAATTCATGAATGGGGAACAATTTGGCTATATCCCGCAGGCTTTGCTGCACTTGTACTAGTGTTTTTTGCGTTGGTATTTAAAAACGAAAAAATAAGCTATACCTCTTAATTCTTATTTAAGATACTACAATATATTATAAACTAACTGACTATGAATGTAAATAAAAAACAGCTTTTTTTAGCAACCTGTATTTCTTTAATTGTTACCGCTATGACCTTTGCAATAAGGGCTGGGATTCTGGCAGATTTAGGAGTGCAGTTTGATCTTTCTGATAAACAATTAGGATATATAAATAGTATGGCCTTTGCTGGTTTTCCTTTGGCCACAATTTTTGGAGGCTTATTGTATAATAGCCTTGGGGCAAGAAAGTTGATGATTATTGCATTTGTATCGCATTTATTGGGCTTAATTTTAACCATTGCGGCAGGAGGTTTTTGGACATTACTTATTTCTACTTTTTTAATCGGATTTGCCAATGGCTCTGTTGAAGCGGCTTGTAATCCTATGATTGCAGATATGTATACCAATAACAGAACCGCCATGCTAAACAAGTTTCATGTATGGTTCCCAGGAGGTATAGTAATCGGCGCATTGGTTTCTAAATTTATGTCTGATTTTGGAATGGGATGGCAAATGCAAATTGGAATCATGTTAATTCCAACACTGATATATGGATACCTTTTCTTTAAACAAAAATTTCCAGAAAGCGAACATATCGAAACCAATACCAAACTAAACATAAAGGCCCTAGCTAATCCTTTGTTTATTTTTATGGCCTTATGCATGACATTAACTGCTACTTCAGAATTTGGGCCACAGCAATGGATAGAAAAGATTTTAGGTAGCTCTGGAGCTAGCCCTATGCTTATTTTGGCAATGGTGACAGGAATAATGGCTTTAGGACGATATTTTGCCGGACCAGTAGTACATCGTTTAAACCCTGCGGGAGTTTTATGGATGTCTGCAATTATTACTACCGCTGCTGTTTATGCAATGAGCATTGCCGATGGAATAATGATTTATCCGGCAGCGATGTTATTTGCATTGGGCGTTTGTTATTTTTGGCCTACAATGATAGGTTTTACTTCAGAATATTTACCGAAAACAGGAGCATTAGGGATGTCGCTTGTTGGTGGAGCAGGAATGATAGGAGCTTCTATATGGCAACCCGTAATTGGATCTTGGCTAGATGATGCAAGAGAAGGAGCAATTGCATCCGGACTCGACCAAAATGCTGCAGATATCATAGCAGGAAAAAACACTTTAGAAATCATGGTTTTCTTTCCATTAACATTAGTAGTGTTATTTGGCATTCTATTCGCCTTGCGAAAGAAAATAGAAGGTGGGCGTGTACCTCAAGACACACATTAATTAAATTTACAATCAAAAAAACCAACAGCATAATATGGCAAAGAAGATAAGATTAGGAATTTTAGGCGGCGGAGGCGATTCATTAATTGGAGTACTACATCGTGTTGCATCTCATATTAATGATAATTATCAAATTGTAGGAGCCGTTTTTAATCCGGATTTTGAGCAAAATATGAATTTTGCTAAGGAAATAGACATTCCTACCAATAGAATTTATAAGGATTTTGATACCCTTATCGAAGAAGAGATGAAATTGCCTAAGGACGAACGCATTGAGGTTTGTTCTGTACTTACACCAAACTTCCTTCATTTTCCAATGGCCAAAAAACTCTTGGAAAATGGATTTCATGTCATATGCGAAAAACCAATGACAACGTCTTTGGCAGAAGCTAAAGAATTGCAATTAGCACATCAAAAAGCAGGAACCGTTTTTGCACTCACACATACCTATACAGGCTACCCTATGGTGCGTCAAATGCGGGAGATGATAAAAGCAGGTGTTTTAGGAAAAATCCATAAAGTAGATGCACGCTATTATCAAGGCTGGATTAATACCATTATTCATGATAAAGAAAAGCGCTCATCGGTTTGGCGTTTAGATCCTAAAAAAGCAGGGATAAGCTCCTGTATTGGAGATATTGGAGTCCATGCTTCTAATTTGGTGGAGTTTACCACTGGCTTAAAAATAAAATCTCTACTGGCAGATTTTAATTATCTATATGAGGATAATAAAATGGATGTGGATGGCACGGTATTGATACGAATGAGTGATCATGTTAAAGGAGTGGTTAGAGCTAGCCAGGTGGCAACCGGAGAGGAAAATGGTTTGGCAATTCGAATTTATGGAGAAAAAGGAGCTTTTGTTTGGGAGCAGGAACGACCAAACTTTTTGTACAAATTAAGTGATACCGAACCAACTCAAATCTATAAACCAGGGCACGCTTATAACAGTGCGTTATCTTTAGATGGGACAAAGCTGCCTGCAGGACATCCTGAGGGTATTTTTGATTCTATGGCGAATATTTATTTGGGAGCTGCTAGGGCTATTCGAGGAGAAGAACCAAATAGTGGAGAATTTCCAACCATGGAAGATGGGGTTCGCGGAATGAATTTTATAGAAGCTACGGTTGCGTCTCACAAAGGAGGCAATGTATGGATAGATTTGGAATAAGTTTTTAAAACACTTTTTTAAAGGTTTCACAAACAATAATCATACTCTCGCGAGGAATTCTATTAAAGGGAGCTAGCTCCCGGGTATAGTATTCCCAATGCACTTTTTTCCAATGTGCAAGGCTTTTGTCTCCTTCACCTTCAAGCTGTGCATAAGCTGAAGTTATGCTAAAAAAAGGCACCAAACGAACTTGTTGTGTTTGGATAATACATTTTGCAACGCCTTCCCAATTGGTAACAATTAGGAAATCGCCAATTTTAGGTAAAGGTTCGTTGCGCAGTTGTAAGCCAAGCAAAGAATGTGATGTGGCACATTTATCACCAGATAAGACCAATTCCAAACACATATCAGCATCTTCTTTATTGTCGCAAAAATGATCAATTATAGGAAGATCTTCGGAAGCATATTCTAAATGAGCATCTAAAAAATCACCCCATAGGGCATCGGCAGAATTGTTTTTCATATATTTTTATTCTTCTTAAGAAAATTTACCAGATTTAAATTGATTTACTGCATGATTAGCAGCTCTTACTGTAAATGCCATATACGTTAAAGAAGGGTTTACACAAGCAGAGGACGTCATGAAAGCACCATCAGTTACATATACATTTGGAACAGCGTGAATTTGATTGTAGCTATTTAGAACCGAAGTTTTTGGGTCATGTCCCATCCGTGCACCACCCATTTCATGAATTCCTAACCCTGGCCCCGTGAGCTCATCATAGGTTTGAATATCTTTAAAACCAGCAGCACTAAACATACGAACTATTTGAGTTAAAATATCCTCACGCATTCGGTATTCATTTTCTTTAAATTCAACATCAAAATCTAATTGAGGTAGCCCCCAAGCATCTAACTTTTTACTTAGTGTTACACGATTATCTTCATAAGGTAACATCTCTCCAAAACCGGTAACTCCTATTTGCCAACCACCGGGTTTTAGAATCGTATTTTTTAATGGTGCACCGTACCCCATTTCAGCAATTTGAGCAGCCCAATCTTCCCTACTTGCGGATCCTTGATAACCAAAACCCCTAAGGTACGTTTCTTTTTTTGTGTTTTCATCCAAATTGACAAAACGAGGGATATAGAAACCATTTGGCCTTCGACCCTTATAATATTTATCTAAGTAACCATCTACTTTTGCGGTGGCCCCTAATTTGTAGTGATGATCCATAATGTTACGTCCCAACTGATCAGAATCATTCCCCATACCATTAGGAAAACGCTTTGATTTAGATTGCAATAAAATGCCCACAGATGCCATTGCCGAAGCACATAGAAATATGATTTTTGCCTTAAATTCTAACTTCTCTTTAGTTTTAGCATCAATCACCCTTACGCCAATAGCTTTCTCGGAAACCTCATCATAAATAATTTCATAAACTATAGAATGTGGCCTAAGCGTCATATTACCACTGCGCTCTGCTGCGGGGATTGTAGCAGAATTACTACTGAAATATCCACCGAAAGGACAACCGCGCCAACACCTATTTCTATACTGGCAAGGTCCTCTACCTTCAATATTATTTGCATTATCAGTTATGTGAGCAGCTCTTCCAATGGTTAATAAGCGACCATCATCAAACCCAGTATTAATAGCTTTTTTCAAGTCCTCTTCCACACAATTTAAGGACATGGGAGGTTGAAATTTCCCATCAGGAAGTTGTTTTAAGCCTAAGTTTTCACCACTTACACCTATATACTGCTCTACTTTATCATACCAAGGTGCAATATCTTTATACCTAACCGGCCAATCTATACCTATGCCCTCTTTTTGATTTGCTTCAAAATCAATATCGCTCCAACGGTAACTCTGTCTCCCCCAGGTTAACGAACGTCCTCCAACTTGATACCCACGAATCCAATCAAATCGTTTTGTTTCTACATAAGGATGTTCAAGATCGTTTACAAAAAAATGTTTTACATCTTCCTTGGGAGCCCAGCCCACTCTGGTTTGTACATGATATTTTTTTTTATCGGCTTGAGACAAATTTCCCTTTAAAGGATAGTCCCAAGGATCATCATGCATGGTTGTATAATCTTCGATATGTTTTACCATTCTACCTCGCTCCAGCACCAAGGTTTTAAGACCCTTTTCGCAAAGTTCCTTAGCTGCCCAACCACCGGTAATTCCAGTTCCAACAACAATCGCATCATACTCCTGCGAAATATTTTTTAAAGTGATCGGGTTAGATTTCATTACTATTAGATTTTAAACATACCAATGGCACAAATTGCAATTAATCATTACGTCAATTCTGAATAAAAATTGATAGCAGATCATTTCTTATTCCTATATTTATAACTTGACGAAAATGGTTGTAATCTAAAAAGATTATTCCCTAAATATAGCACTTAATTCTTGAAATTCTTAGAATAACAAGAGCACGAATTATGTTCAAATAATCAAATAGATATAAAATGAAAACAATTAAAGGACCTGCTGTTTTTTTAGCACAGTTTGTGGACAAAAAAGCACCTTTCAATTCCCTTGATGGACTATGCCAATGGGCAGCCGATCTTGGATATAAAGGAATACAAATACCTACCTGGGAGAATTTTTTAATAGACTTAGACAAAGCCGCGGAAAGTCAGACATATTGCGATGAGTTAAAGGGTACAATTAATTCTTATGGTTTAGAAATCACAGAACTGGCCTCGCATTTACATGGTCAGTTAGTAGCAGTACACCCAGCTTATGATCTTATGTTCGATAATTTTGCGCCGGAAGCCGTTAAAAATAACCCTAAGGCACGTACGGAATGGGCAATAGATAAGGTTAAAAAAGCAGCGACTGCTAGCAAAAGATTAGGGATTTCTGCTCATGGAACCTTTTCTGGCTCTCTGCTTTGGCATACTATGCATCCCTGGCCACAACGTCCGCCGGGACTTGTTGAAATGGGGTTTAAAGAATTAGCGGAAAGATGGATGCCAATTTTAAATCACTTTGATGAACAGGGTGTAGATGTATGTTACGAAATACACCCTGGGGAAGATCTCCATGACGGAGATACTTTTGAACGCTTTTTAGAGGCTACGGGAAATCATAAAAGAGTGAATATATTGTACGACCCAAGTCATTTTGTATTGCAACAGCTAGATTATATAACATATATCGATCATTATCATGAATTTATCAGAGCGTTTCATGTAAAAGATTCTGAATTTAACCCTACGGGTAAAAAAGGAGCTTTTGGCGGATACAACGATTGGGGAAATAGAGCGGGGAGATATCGATCGCTTGGAGACGGACAAATTGACTTTAAAAGCATTTTTTCTAAATTAACGCAATACGGTTGTGATGTTTGGGCTGTGATGGAATGGGAATGCTGTATTAAAAGCCCGGAACAAGGAGCTAAAGAAGGCGCCAAATTTATTCAGGATCACATTATAGAGGCAACGGAAAAAACCTTCGATGATTTTGCTGGTGGAGATACGGATACAGCGATGCTTAAGAAAATATTAGGGCAATAATTCATAATTTATAAATCATGAAAAAGAGTATCTATATTCTTTTTAGCCTATTGCTTGTTATAGGCTGTAAGGAAAAAAAACAAGAAATAGAAGAAACACAAATTAGTGATCAAACCTTGGAGCTAACCAAAGGCGTGGAAAATGAATGGATAGTCCTCTTTGATGGGACTTCCTTTAATCATTGGCATGAATATTTATCCGAAGATGTTTCTGAAGCATGGAAAATAGAAGATGGGGCAATGGTATTTTATCCCAACAAAGACGGGGGTGATACAAAGGCACATAATCTAGTTACAGATGCAGAGTTTACAGATTTTGAACTTTCGCTCGAATGGAAAATTGCTGAAGCAGGGAATAGTGGTATTTTTTGGGGTGTAAAAGAATTGCCAAGACTCCCGGAGGCATATCAGACCGGTCCGGAAATACAGGTTTTGGATAATGCAAAGCATCCAGATGCAAAAAATGGAACAACACATCAAGCAGGGTCGCTATATGATATGATTGCGCCTACTAAAGATGTAACTAAACCAGTAGGAGCATGGAATACATGCGTCATAAAAATTAACCACAAAACCAATGAAGGAAGTGTAGTACTCAATGGAGAATTGATTGTAAATTTCCCGGTGAATAGTCCAGAATGGGATGCTATGGTAGCTAAATCTAAATTTGCAGATTGGAGTGATTTTGGAAAGTATACCACAGGAAAAATTGGATTACAAGATCATGGGGATCAAGTGGCATATAGAAATATTAAAATAAAAGAGCTTTAGTATGAAGGCAATAGGTGTTTTGGTAATTTTAGGGATGTTATTTTCTTGCAAAGAAAAACATATTGAAGTTGAATCGATAGATAAAAATGAAGTCCAAGAAGTTGTATATCCGGAGTATACCGGTGAAGAACCAACAAAACCAGAAGAAACAGAACTTTATGCGCCTGTTCCTCCAATCGTAATTCCAGGAGAAGGAAACAGAGCTCCAAGTGATGCTATTGTATTGTTTGATGGTGCAGATTTAAATGAATGGATCAGCACAAAAGATAGTACAGCTGCTCCATGGTATATTAATGAGGATGCGAGCATGACCGTTAAAAATAGATCAGGAGATATTCAAACAAAGCGAAATTTTGGAAGTATACAACTGCATATTGAATGGCGTTCACCGAGTGAAATACAAGGTGAAAATCAAAGTAGAGGAAATAGCGGTGTTTTTCTTCAAAATAGGTATGAGATTCAAGTATTGGATAACAACAATAATGACACCTATGTAAATGGACAGGTAGGATCTATTTACAAGCAGCATATACCATTAGCAAAAGCATCTGCTCCTACTGGAAAATGGAATACATACGATGTAGTATACCACGCTCCTGTTTTTAATGACGCTGGAAAGAAAACAAAATCTGGAACAGTAACGGTTTTACATAATGGTATTCTTATTCAAGATCACATAGAAATAAAGGGAACAACTCCGTTTATCGGATGGCCAAAAAACGTAGCTCATGGCAAAGCTCCCTTGCGTCTTCAAGATCACGGAGATAATAGTAGAGTTAGCTACAGAAATATTTGGGTGCGTGAATTGGAGTGATTTTGAGTTTTATAGCAATAGTTTTCAAGATAGCAATCCCTTATTTTAACTACCTTTGTCGAAATTTAACAGCAACATATGATTCAATCGATGACCGGATTTGGGAAGCATGTGATCCAACTTCCCAGTAAAAAAATCACAGTCGAAATCAAATCACTAAATAGTAAAAGTTTAGATCTTAATGCTCGAATTCCCTCAACATTTAAAACAAAAGAACTAGCGCTGCGGAAAATAATTTCCAGTGCATTAGTACGAGGAAAAGTAGATTTTGCACTTTATGTAGAAATCACAGGAGGAGAAACGCCGGCAAACGTAAATGAAGCTGTTGTAGAGCAATATATGGAACAGTTGGATGCTATTGCCTCCGGGGATCGTTTAAAACTTTTGGAGATGGCGTTGCGCTTACCGGATGCTATGAAAACAGAACGTGAAGATGTAAGTGCCTCCGAATATGAAGCCATTCAAGAGGCGGTAAAAATCGCTTTAACTGAAATTAAAAGTTTTAGAGTTGCAGAGGGCAAAGCGTTGGAAGAAGACTTCACTTTACGCATAGAAACATTAAAAAGTCTTTTGAATGCCATAGAAAAAATAGATCCTGAACGACATACGGCGCTTCGAGAGCGGTTAGGAAAAGCTGTTGCAGACCTTAAAGTAGAAGTAGATGCAAATCGCTTTGAACAAGAACTGATGTATTACTTGGAAAAGTACGATATTACAGAGGAGAAGGTTCGTTTAGAAAATCATTTGAAATACTTCACAACTACCCTGCAATCGGCTGATTCTAATGGAAAAAAGTTAGGATTTATAAGCCAGGAAATAGGAAGGGAAATTAATACCATTGGTTCCAAAGCAAATTATGCTGCCATGCAGCAATTGGTGGTACAAATGAAAGACGAATTGGAAAAGATTAAAGAACAAATGCTTAATGTTTTATAATGAAAGGAGGGAAACTTCTTATATTTTCTGCTCCTTCCGGGAGTGGTAAAACAACCATGGTTCGGTATCTTTTAGAGCAACCTGAACTAAATTTAGCGTTTTCTGTATCCGCCACATCTAGAAAAAAGCGAGGGGAAGAAGAAGAGGGAGAGCACTACTATTTCATGTCCGTATCCGAGTTTAAAAAACACATAAAAAACGACGATTTTTTAGAGTGGGAAGAAGTGTATCGAGATAATTTTTATGGCACTTTAAAAAGTGAGGTCGAGCGCTTATGGAAGATGGGAAAGAATGTAATTTTTGATATTGATGTGGTAGGGGGATTGCGGATTAAAAAGAAATACCCAAAGGAAACTTTGGCTGTTTTTGTAAAGCCTCCAAGCGTTGATGAATTAAAAATTAGATTAAAAAAGCGAAGCACAGAATCTGATGATAAAATTAATATGCGTATTGCCAAAGCTTCGGTAGAATTGGCAACAGCACCACAATTTGATAAAACCATAAAGAATTACGATTTGGAAGTAGCCTTGAAGGAAGCCCATCAAATGGTTGCTAATTTTGTGAACTCAGATGAACTACCTGAGAAATCTTAGATTATTTTGAAAAAAGTAGGACTGTATTTTGGAACATTTAACCCCATTCATGTGGGCCATTTGGTAATTGCAAACCATATGGTGGAATTTTCCGATTTAGATGAGGTTTGGTTCGTAATCACTCCGCAAAGTCCATTTAAAACAAAAAAAACCTTACTTAATAATAATCATAGATATCAAATGGTTTTTGAAGCGGTTAAGGAATTCTCAAAACTAAAACCAAGTAAGATTGAATTTGACTTACCACAACCGAATTACACCATTCATACACTGGTTCACTTGCGGGAAAAATATGATGATGACTACCAATTTTCGTTAATTATGGGAGAAGATAATCTCAAAAGCTTTCATAAATGGAAAAATTACGAAACTATCCTGGAAGAATATTCGCTTTACGTATATCCCAGAATATCTGAGGGGAAAGTGGTATCTCAATTTCAAAATTTATCCCAGATACATTATGTTGATGCTCCTATTATGGAAATCTCATCCACATTTATTCGAAAACAGCATGCGCAAGGAAAAAATATTCGACCCTTGCTTCCGGAGGCGGTTTGGAAATATATGGATGAAATGAATTTTTATAAAACCTGAGCAAACTTAATGTCTATTCCTCTTTTGCAAAGTCTTTAATAGCTACGTCATTAATAAAGATATTATCCAATACGGCAGTCCCTTCGTGGACAAAAACTTCAGCATAGCAAATTTGATCTTTGGTATCTCTTTGGGCTTCTCTTACACCTATTTCGGCATTCTTAGCTTTGGTTTCTTTCATATAAAACCGGTCAAAAGGTAAGTCAAAATGAAGTTTTCCATCATAATAACTTCGGACTTCTGCTGCAACATAATCTCCTTTAATAACTTCAGATGTCTTATGAGCTGCAATTGCTTTTGCAAAACCCAAACTATCATTGGCAATAGAAATAAATACTTCCTCTCCACTATTCCAGTCAAGATCTTGAGCGGTAATTTCATCAACTTCATAGTTTAGTACTATATATTTTCCTCTAAAAGGATCACTAGGATCAATGGGTCTGGTTTTAAACTTATATGCAGTGCCCGTTTCTAGAGTAATTTCTTGTTCATAGATCATACTTCCAGGAATAAACCATTGTGCTAATACCATTACTATAAAACCTAAAATGTATATTATTTTTTTCATGAATTTTGTTTTACAATTGGTCTGTATTAGAGGTTGAGATATTGTTTTTTTGTTGCTTTTTATACAGGTAATAATTTGCTGCAAAGAAACCTACGCCAATACCCACAAAAAGGAGTCCTCTAATTATAAAATCAATATTGGTATCGAAAAACCGGCAAATAATGAGGATAGTGATAATGAGCAAGCCATAATTTAAAATACCATAATTATTTTTTTGTGCCCCAATTTTAATAGTGAATAAACCAAGACAGAAAATAAGAAGATTGACAAGAATCAAAGGCAGGGTATTTTCCTCAGATATGGTTAAAAAAATCAGAGCAAAAATGAAATACGCGTATTGCACAAAATTAAAGCGTTGTGGTAATTTTTTAAACCATTGAAAACCAACAATAAAAGTTGCTGTACTTACCAAAATCAGAACAACTGAAACGTCGTGAAGCGCATATGTTATTTTTGATAAAGGACTCCAAAACCCTTCAAAACTTGCAATCAACACGATAAAAACAAGACCTAAAGACCCCAAAACTCTAAGACCGATGGTTCGCAGTTTATGCACAGAAAATTTGGGTAAGTTTCCAAGAGCATAGAACACCCCAAATAAACTCATATACGCTAATGCTAAAATATTGTCGTCGCTTTTTAGAAATGCACCTAATGTTATAATGAAACTAAAAGGAACAAGCCAATTTAAAACATGCGTAAAATTATTTTTTGAAGCTGTTTTAAGCAAATGAATGTAATAAGGTATAAACCAAATGATCTGAACTAAATACCACCATGGCACCTGATTGTCATCAAAATAACCTACTGTGCACGCATAGGCGGTGCTAAAAACTAAATGTAGTAGTAATATGGCCTTGGATCCCAACAAATACAGTAATAATGCTCCAAGAAGTGTCCAACTTAATAAGAATGACCCCATAGATCCGGGAATATTATAAATTTGACTGATTAAAGCTATGGTTGCTCCTATTGCCAGATATAGAAAAGTGCCAGATGCCTCTTTCCATGTGCGGCCTTTATTTTTTATAATAGAAAACCCAACAAAGCATTGACCTATAAGTAAGGGAACAAAAGCCCATATTGTTTTAACTGTTCTTGAAAAATCGTCCCAGTTGTGTGCCAAGATTAGAATAATTCCTAAGCCGATAAGAAGCGCTCCAAGAACCCCAAAGATTGTAAATAAACTTTTTGGTTTTTGCGGAGTTTGGGTTTCGTAATACGTGCTTATTTTTTGAGATACGGCCTCAGAAATCACCTCAGCTGCAACGAGTTCTTTTAAATCGTTCTTTAATTTTATTTGCATAACACAAAGCGTTTGGATTACTAAAAATAAGGATTATAGTGATTGATACTCTTTATTTAGAGCGATTGATCCATTGAACATCACGTGTGTTTTTTTGCACTGCAACGGCAGCAAAAAGACTTAAGGTAAATGACATACCATAAAATCCTTTTTCACTAAGACTTAAATTCGCATTCCATAAGCCTATTATTAAGAGTAAAATAGAAGCTATTGTAGTAAACCAACTAATACCGTAATAGATTTCGGTAACAGGAACACCTTCTTGTTTGTCGCGCACACTTTTTTGTACAGAGATTACCGAGAATAGTCCAAATAATAAGATAGTAAAGTAGTATCCTTTTTCATTCAACCACATATTTGCATTCCATAAGCCAATACAGAAGGAAAGCATTCCAATACATAAGGCGGTCCATGATGCGGAAATAAATGCAGGGGTAGGTTTGCAATTAAAATCATCTTTAACCTTTAGTTTTTCAGAAGCTTGAAATTTTGTTTCTTTTTTTTCTGGATTCGTTAGATTTTCCATAATTGATTTTTGTTGATTACAAGCTGTAAAGATGAGGAAGCACCTCGTTTTTGAAAATGCAATTTTTCCTAAAAACTTATGATTAAAAAAATAAGTAAAATCATTTTTTATCAATAATAATTATATTTAAGGTAAATTAAACTTATGATTTAATGCATACATTAAATGCTATTATAGCAACATTTTCCGAAAGTGAAATTCGTGAGTTCGAGTTATTTCTAGGGAATAAAAACCGAAGAGGAGATGTTAAAAATATCCGCTTGTTGCGAGCTATTTCCCAAAAAGAACCTGTAGATATCGCACAACATTTGTATAAAACCACGTCTAAGAATGCATATCACGCGTTATGTAAACGGATGCAAGATGCGGCGATAGATTTTGTGGCAACTAAAAGTTTTGCCTCCGAAGCCTCCGAAGAGATGGACATTCTTAAACTACTCCTCGCAAGTCGAGTTTTCTTTGAATATAAGGCTTACAAGATAGGATTTAAAGTGTTGGCCAAAGCCGAAACAAAAGCTTTAAAATTAGATATATACGCTATCCTCAATGAAATTTATTATACCAAGATACAATACGCACATCAGCATAAGAAACTGATACTCTCCGATCTAATTTCTGAGGCGCAAACCAACCAGAAATTATTTCGACAAGAACAGGAATTGAATATGGCTTATGCAACTATTAAGGCCGCCTTAAGGCAAAAAGAACATAAAGACATCAATTCAATTATTACCACTGCTTTTTCCAGATTTAATATTGAGATACACGATGCACTAACCTATAAATCTCTTTATAAGTTAATGCATATTACTGCCGAACAAGCACGATTACAAGGGAATTATTATACGATTTCCCCATATATGATGGAAATATATGAACGTATAAAAGCGAAAAAAAGTGAGATTCCAAAACATCGATTCTATCATATTGAAATTCTTTATTTAATGGCTTTTACAAGCTTTAGGAATAAGGCATTTGAAATGTCCATGGATTTTGTAGAACAAATGGAGGTTGAAATGTATCAGGATAAGCGTCGATTCTACAAGCGTTTTTCAGAGAAATTTGTAATCATCAAATCGTTAAATCTAAATTATACAGGAGATTACAAACAAGCGATAAAGCTGCTGCAAACTTTTGAAGAAGATTCCTTAGAGGCACAATTGAGTCTGGTGATGTGTCATTTTCAACAAGAGAACTATTCGGAAGCGTACCAAATAGTAAAAAAGATGCAACATTCGGATACCTATTATGATAAAAAAGCAGGATGGATATGGACTTTAAAAAAGAGTATTATTGAAATTTTATTATTTATTGAGCAGGATCGTGTTGATTTAGTGCTGAATCGCCTAGAACGTTTTAAACGCAATTTTAGTAAGCGATTAATCACAATTAATGAGGAACGCGTGTTGGTGTTTCTAAAATTGGCAAACACCTACTACGAAAAGCCTAGTGAGGTAGCTTCTGAAAAATTCAAAGATAGGGTCGAAAATTCGTTTGAATGGATTGGAACAGCTCAAGAAGATATTTTTGTGTTGAGTTTTTATGCTTGGTTAAAATCAAAAATGGAACAACGGAACCTATATGAAACAACCTTAAGTTTGGTACATAACCTTTAAATTTAAAATATATGTGTTAAAATTGCTGAGATTAAAGCAAAAAGAAACCAGGAAAAGAGAATATGAAATCACTAAATACAACCTCATGTTGTATAGGAATAAACAACTGTTAATATTATTTTAAAATAAAGGCGATACTCTTGGTTATCACTATTTTCGAACTCTTAAATACTACAAATGAAAAAAATACTTCTACTAGCTATTGTCACTGTTTTTTTAGGACAGCAACAAAGTTTTTCACAAAATAGAAAAAAGAAAAGTAAGCAGGCTCCCGCACAAAAAGCGCCGCAGAAAAAAGATAAAAATGCTATAAAAAAGTACAATGAAGTAATCACTAAAAATACAGTTTCGGATAGTGGTTTATTTGTAGTTCATAAGCTTAAAAAGGATCATTTTTACGAGATTCCTTTTAAGATGTTAGAAAAAGACATGCTATGGGTGAGTAGAATTGCGCAAATCCCAACTGGTTTTGGAGGCGGGTTTTTTAATGCAGGGACTAAAACCAATGAACAAGTGGTGCAGTGGAAGCGTTTTCAAAACAAAATATTACTTAAAGTAAAATCATATACCAACGTAGCCGATAGTACCAAAGCAATTAGCAACTCAGTGCTGGTTAACAATTACGAACCAACGCTTTTTGCGTTTGACATAGCGGCATTTAATAATGATTCTACTGCGGTGGTGATTAATGTAACTAAGCTTTTTACTACTGATGTTGTTGCCATAAGTGGAATACCGTCACGCTTGCGTCGTAGATATAAAGTAAAACGGTTAGATGCCTCGCGAAGCTTTTTAAATACTATTAAAAGTTTTCCTGAGAACATAGAAGTAAAACAAGATTTCACCTATATCGCTTCTGAACCTCCGTCGCAATCGGCTACGGAGTCTATTAGTTTGCAAATGAATCAGTCTATGATTCTTTTGCCGGAAAATCCTATGCAACCACGAATTTATGACCCAAGGGTTGGATTTTTTACCGTAAGCCAATATGATTACGGGAGTGATGCACTTAAGGCAGATCGGAAAACATATATCCGAAGGTGGCGTTTGGAACCTAAAGATCCCGCTGCCTATGCCCGTGGAGAATTGGTGGAACCAATTAAACCTATTGTATACTATTTAGACCCTGGTACTCCAGAGAATTTAAAAGCATATATTAAACAAGGGATCGAAGATTGGCAAAAACCTTTTGAAACCGCAGGTTTTAAAAATGCAATTATTGCTAAAGATGCCCCTACAAAGGAGGAAGATCCTGAATTTAGTCCAGAAGATATTCGATATTCTGTAGTGCGTTATGTTGCCAGTACCACTAGAAATGCAGTTGGTCCTAGTGTTTCGGACCCTAGAAGTGGAGAAATTATAGAGAGTGATATTATTTGGTATCATAATCATTTACGCAGCTATCGCAACAGGTATTTATTAGAAACGGGGGCTGCAAACCCTAGTGCCAGAACCTTAGATACGCCGGCTACGGAGATTGGAGAAATGATGCGTATGGTTATAGCACACGAAGTTGGCCATGCTCTGGGTTTCCCACATAACATGGCCGCAAGTTATGCCTACCCTGTGGAATCATATCGAAATGGCTCTTTTACCCAGGAAAATGGAATTGCGGCAAGTATTATGGACTATGCGCGCTACAATTATATAGCACAACCAGGAGATGAGAATATTCGTTTTGTTCGACAAATGGGTCCCTATGATCATTATGCGACCAATTGGGGGTATCGTTTAATCCCAGAGGCAAAATCTGCAGAGGACGAAAAAATCACCTTGAACCAATGGATTTTGGATAAAGTAGATGATCCTAAGTTTAAGTTTGGACGACAGTCCAGTCGTTTTGATCCTCAGTCGCAGACAGAAAGTATTGGAAATGATCCAATTGCAGCTAGTAATTATGGGATTAAAAACTTAAAATATGTAGCTAAAAATTTACCAGAATGGACTTCTGATGCAACAAACAATTATCAAGATTTGGAGGAATTATATGGAGAATTATTGGGTGTGTACAGTAGGTATTCAGGTCATGTGGTGACTAATATAGGAGGAGTATATGAAAATATTAAAAATCCAGATCAAGATGGAATTGTGTATACGCATTTAGACAGAGATTCTCAAAAGGCTTCCATGCAATGGATACAACAAAATATTTTTAAAACACAAACTTGGCTTCTTAATAAAGAAATTTTACAAAATATAGATCATGCCGGATACTTTGAGCGTTATAGACGTGTGCAAACTAGACATTTAAACAGTCTACTTAGCTTTGATCGCATAGGACGACTTATAGATGCAGAAACAATAAACAATGAATATTATACTGCCTTAGCGTTTTTTAGAGATTTAAGAAGAGGTATATGGAGTGAGGTTACACAAGGGAAAAATGTGGAGATTTATAGACGTAACCTACAACGTAGCTATCTAGATCGTATGGAATATTTGATGACTGAGGATGCTCCGGTCAATAGATTTAGAAGAGCTGGATTTGAAGGCTTTTTAAGTTATAATGCAAATACTTCTGATGTGAGATCGTTGGTGCGAGGGGAATTAAAAACGTTACGAGGGCAATTACGAAATGCCCTAAATGGAACTATAAATACAAATTCTCGTTATCATTATGAGGACGCAATAGCGCGGATTGATCGCATTTTAGAGCCAAAATAAGGTGTTGATCTTAGTTGTTGAGTAGATCTACACCTAGAAACGAATCATCCTTATTGTAGAACCATTTACGAGTTTTGGGCATTTTTATGCCCGAAACTTCTTCAAGACCTTCTAAAAGGATGTATTCTCCATCATTTTTTGTTTCATCGTGATAAAATTGATAAACCTCCATGGCATACGTGCTAGGATCAAAATAAAAATACCAAATATCTTCTCCCACATCCTCTGAGTATGTTGCTTTAAGTACTAAATATTTTTTTCCTTTAAAAGTTTTTAGGGTAACCTTGGGATCTATTATAGTACCCTTATCCTTTAGTTTCATAGGTAAACCGTATAAATAGGTATAATAGTTTTTCATGGTGTTTGCCCGTTCACAACTAATGTTATGCTGTTTTTTATCTGCTTCAGAAATAGTAGTATTCCCGTTAAGTGCCAGTTTACAGGCGTCTTTATGCAAGGTTTGTGTTACAGTTGTACCATTTCGGGTAACATTTAGATAAAAATACTGTTTTGGGAAATCCATATGGATGTTACTTATACGATCTTCCTTATTAGGAATTTGCATAGTAACCGCAAATTCACCTTTAAAATTTACCCATGAACCGTTTGGATCATGAAATGCTATGGCTTTGTCAAGAAGTTCTACTCCTGTTAGTTGCTGTGCTATAACAAACGTACTTCCTAGAAAAAAGAAAATTAAAAGTCGAATGAACATAATATGGGCTATTAGATGAGCAGTCGTGTTGTGAAGTGTGAAACTACTAAATATATTGGAAATCTTAAAAAAGTGTAGGTAAAGATGGGTACTACATTACCTTAGATTGATATTGAGAGTTTTTTATTTGATCTATTTTGGTAGTACTTTTATGGCAATTAAGAATAAGGTAGTTAATGCTAAAATAAAGAGCCTATATCATGTCTGGAAAAAGTAATTTGAAAGAAGTAGCATTCCTTTTTTTTAAATTGGGGAGCATTGCGTTTGGAGGACCAGCAGCACATATCGCAATGATGGAAGACGAGGTGGTCAAAAAAAGAAAGTGGATGACCCAAGAACATTTTCTGGATTTGATGGGCGCAACGAATTTGATTCCAGGCCCAAACTCAACTGAAATGACGATGCATTGTGGTTATGAAAGAGCAGGTTGGAAAGGACTCTTTGTGGCGGGTTTTTGTTTTATCTTCCCTGCAGTAATTATAACTGCTTTTTTTGCTTGGGGATATCAAGAATACGGAAAACTACCTGAGGTTACACCTTTTATTTATGGGATTAAACCTGCTGTAATTGCTATCATTGCCATGGCGGCATATCGCTTAGGGAAAAAGGCTGTTAAAAGTACACAACTTGCTGTTTTAGGAGCAGTAGCCCTAGTAGCTTGCTTTTTTGGGGTGAATGAAATTATTGTTTTATTTGGTTGTGGGTTTTTGGCTTTGATACTTTATTTCTTTACCCAAAAAAACTCGCATTTAAGTGTTTTTCTTCCTTTACTATGGATGCAAGAAATTCCTTTGACTAAAATTACGAACTTCAAGATCGGACTTACGTTCTTAAAAATAGGTGCAATTTTGTATGGGAGTGGTTATGTGCTATTTGCTTTTTTGGATGCGGAGTTGGTTGGTAATGGATGGCTTTCACGCCAGGAATTAATTGATGCTGTGGCTATAGGTCAAATAACACCGGGGCCTGTATTATCTACTGCTACCTTTATAGGTTGGCAAATGAACGGGTTAGAAGGAGCATTGGTTGCAACCCTTGGAATATTTCTTCCCTCTTTTCTATTTGTTTTATTATTGAATCCTATAATCCCGAAAATGCGAAAATCCAAACCTGTTGGAAAATTTTTGGATGGAGTGAATGTAGCAGCAGTAGCACTTATTGTTGCTGTTTGTTTTGCTATAGGAAAAGAAACAATAATGGATGGACGAACCTTAATAATTACACTAGCAAGTTTTGCTGTTGTCTTTTTCTTCAAAAAAGTCAACAATGGACTAATCGTGCTTGGCGGTGCCATTTTGGGGTATTTTTTAAGCCTATTTTAAAAGAAAAAGCCAACTTGATACAAGTTGGCTTTTATCGTTAAATCAAGAAACGATTCCTAATTATTCTGTTTCCGGCAAAGTAGCAGGAGGTATAGAACTGTCATGTTCCATATAATACAATTCCAATAAATTCATTGTTGCGGTCATCAAATCCTTAGTTTCCAATAGTAATGAGAAATACAAGGTTGTATTTTTAGGACTTGATTCTTCCGTTCGAGTTCTTGCAACTTGTTTTTGAATCTTTTGGGATACAAGATCAAATAAAGCCTGTTTATTATTTAGCACAACCCCAATTTCCTCAAAAGATCGGTTGTCAAAAGCTTTGGAAGTTTTGTTCAGTAAAATTTCTAATTCCGCATCAATTTCTTTGAGTTCCTTAATTTGATTATACTTAAGCTTTTTGTGATTGTTATTAATATGTTTGTGACTTATTTTAGTAATATATTCCAGAGATTGAGCCATATCTTGCAAATACCCTAGAATGTTGATATAAAAGTTACTCGCGCCAACACTAGCTTCGTCTAAGTTTTTAATAAAATAAAAGATATTATCTCTTAAATCGTCTATTTCTGTAGAGAGTTTTACAACTCCTTTTTTGTTCTTTTTAAGCTGGTCTAGATCCTGTCTTCCTAAACCATCTATGGTATTGGTATAAAGTTTATTGGATCTTTTTACAACCGCAGAAATATTACTAGCACTTTCTTCAATTACACCTTGTATGGAACTACTTTCAGATTTACGAAGACTGTCTTCATCTCTAATTTCCTTAGTTTTTTTACGATGTGAAATAAAGTTTCTCGCCAATAACAATACGGCGCTAAATAGTAGTATAGCAATGGCAGCACCTTTTCCAAAACTGATAAGGGTAAGGATGATTCCCGAAACGGTAAAGGCAATTATTGCAGTCATGAACCAGCCTCCGATTACATTTAAAACACCGGCCACGCGATAAACCGCACTTTCTGCACCCCATGCTCTATCGGCAAGTGATGTACCCATGGCAACCATAAATGTTACATAGGTGGTAGATAGCGGTAGCTTATAGGAGGTTGCAATGGAAATTAAAATCCCCGCAACCATCAAGTTAACAGCGGCACGAACCATATCAAAAGCAGGAAGTTGATGAACTTTGTCTTTAGATAAGGCAATTGTAGGGGTATTAAATTGTGTATTAATTTTTGCCTTAAGGGTATCAGGCAACATTGTTGAAACCCATGCCGATACTCCAGAACTAAAGCGCACTAAACCTCGAGACAGGAAATTGGGTTGAAAACGCTCTTTAGTTTCACTTTGACTAGATAGATCAAGTGATGTTTTAACTACGTTTTTTGCTTTACTTGAAAACCAAAGTGTAATTACCATTACAAAACCTGCAACTAGTAAAAGAAGTGTTGGGGTGGGGACTTTTTTTGATAAGACGTCCATGCTAAATTGAGAAGCTTCAACTCCCGAAGCCATCCAAGCTTCATAGGACTGCCAAGCGGCTATGGGAACCCCAATAAAGTTTACCAGATCATTTCCGGCAAAGGCTAAGGCTAATGCAAAAGTACCGACACCTATAATAAGTTTATAAATATTGGTTTTCGTGAAACTCACCAAAATATACGAAAGGATAGACCAAAAAATAAAATTCACAACAACAATCGGAAATACCTGAGCTTCAAGAAAATCTTTAATCTTCATTCCTCCAATGATGTCAAAACTTTCGCTGGCATATGGTGTTCCTTTAATTCCTTTCATTAGGATAAAATACATAATCGCCGAAAGTGCGACACCCCCAAACAAGGCTCCTACCCATTTTGCTTTTTTCTGGAAATCATAGGAAAGTAACAATCGTGAAATCCATTGCACTATAGCACCAATGGAAAAAGCAACCACCACCGATAGTAAAATTCCCAGGATTATTTCTGTAGCTTTAGTGGTATTGATATAACTAACCACGTCAGCAAAATTCCCTCCATCTGCGGCTATTTTTATAAGTGCCATCGCTACTGCAGCTCCTAATAATTCAAAAACAATGGATACCGTTGTTGAAGTAGGCATCCCTAAAGTATTGAAGAAATCTAATAACAAGATATCGGTGATCATAACCGCCATGAATATGAACATGATCTCATTAAAATAAAATTCTCCAGGATTAAAAATCCCTTTCCGTGCAACTTCCATTAAACCACTTGAAAATATAGCGCCACTGGCAATACCAATACTGGCTACAATCATTATAGTTTTGAAAGAAATAGCCTTAGAGCCTATCGCAGAATTTAAAAAATTCACTGCATCATTACTCACCCCGACTACTAAATCCGCTATAGCTAAAACCGCTAGCGCAATTATCATTAATAAGTAAATATTATCCATAATCTTCCGTATAATTCAATTTGCAAATATCTATAGCGTAACACTTTACAATGTTACCTAAAGGTTATTATTTAACTAGAAATGAATATCAAACTGCAAGCGATACATCAACTGATCTGTACCACTATTTACAGAAAGATAACTTAAATCTGTTTGTACTTTTAATTTATGACCTACAATAAACTTAGATAATCCTAAGGTAAATTGATCTTCAGGACTACTTCCGGTAATTGCCTCATCCAATTCAATATTGGTGTATCGTGCTGCGAGCTCCCAATTGTTTTTAAACGCATACCCCATTTGTAGGTTCAGGCCATCCCCAACTTGAACGACATCACCGGTTTCGGTACCATCTGAATTTAAAGCAATAGGAGCATCGGCATCTCTATGTGCATATTCCCCCATAAAGGAAAAACCGTTGTACTTGAATACAGCATCCAAAAAGAAAGTGCTAATGTCAGTTTCATGAAAACCAACATCATTAAATAAAAAAGACCCTAAATTACTTCTACTTCGTACCGCGTCTTGATTAAGATCGTAGGTTGCGGCAAGCATTAGTTTTGGAGTTGGGTGTCGTTCGAGATCACTACCCGTATAATCTCCTTTTCCTTTAAACTTTCCAAAAGGGAGTACTTCCAATCGTGCTGTATATTGATGGCCTCCTAAATTACCTGTAGTAATGTTACGCCCTTCCCCTTGAGAGATTGCGATTTTTTCCCGAATTAAAAAATTATCGGATACATTTATGTGATGCCGCAATTGTATGCCAAGATCACGATCTATGTTAAACCTACTATTTACAAGGGAGCGATCTACCAATTGAAGGTCTCCAGAAGAAATTACACGTTCTACGTTTCCAGGAAGTTTCGTTTGACCTACCCACAATTCAAAATTCTCATAGAAGTTCCACATGACTACCGCATCTAGAATATAGCGTGGAGCATTATTGGTAAACTGATTAGCACCTGAAATATCTCGATTTGAAAGACCCAACTCTATTTTATATTTCAGCTTAGGCGTGTATGCAAAACCATCAAACTTTAAACGTGCTCTTCGAACTAAAAAATTGGATTCAGGATCAACCAAACCTCCATCATTACCTTCTTGCCAGTTTACAATGGTTAAGAATTGCATTCTGGTAGCAATTTTCATGCTCCAGGTGCTATCTTTGCCCACTAAATTAAATAATCCTTTACCAAATCTGGGAGCGTTTGTTTCCTGAGAATGAGATAAATAGAAGGCGCATAAGGCTAGCGCCAGAGTAGAAAACTTAAGTTTCATTAATTTTTTAGTTTTTGTCGCTGCAAAGAACCTGTTCCAATGTTAAATTAATGTTTAGAAAACATTATTTTTAGAACAAGATAATAAGCTGAAAATAATGCCTTACCGAAGAAGTTTGGAAAAATAAAAGGCTACCCTTTTTGAGGGTAGCCCAAAGATTTCAAAAATGTAGTCGACAAAAACTAAAAATGAAACCTAATGCTTTTAAAGAGGATCAAAACTCGGTGATAAAAATAAATTTAACGTAATGCTAAGATTAACTAATCTTTAAGCTTATAATACCTGCTATACCTACTATTTATATAAATTGTAAGATATAACCGAAGGTTTTTTATGGTGAAAAATCGTTAAATAAGTATCTTGCGGACTTTAGCTGAGACAACACTATGAATTGGGAACAATTACTCTCCTTAAAGCGTTATGGAGATACAAATAAACGTTTGCGGAAAGAACAAGATGAAACCCGATTAGGATTCGAAGTAGATTATGATCGTGTAATATTTTCTTCTGCGTTTAGAAGCCTTCAAGATAAAACACAAGTTATCCCACTTTCTAAAACAGATTTTGTACATACGCGCTTAACGCATAGCTTGGAAGTTTCCGTGGTAGGACGAAGTTTAGGAAGAATTGCGGGGAAGAGAATTCTTGAAAAACATCCACATTTACAGGAAATACACGGATATCAATTTAACGATTTTGGCGCTATCGTTGCAGCCGCAGCTTTGGCACATGATATTGGTAATCCCCCCTTTGGACATAGCGGAGAAAAAGCAATTGGCGAGTATTTTAAAACTGGAAATGGATTAAAATACCAATCAGTATTATCTAAAATTGAGTATCAGGATATTATAGATTTTGAAGGCAATGCGAATGGATTAAAACTACTTACAGAGTCTCGAGAAGGGGTTTTGGGAGGGTTGCGTTTGAGCTATGGTACCTTAGGAGCTTTTATGAAATACCCCAAGGAATCGCTTCCGAAAAGGCCTACATCTCATATCGCGGATAAGAAATTTGGCTTTTTTCAATCCGAAAGATCTTTTGCCATTCAAGTAGCTTCGGAATTGGGACTTTTAGCGACGGGGAAAAATGGGGCAATTTCCTTTTCCAGACATCCGCTAACCTATTTGGTGGAGGCAGCCGATGATATTTGCTATACCATAATAGATTTTGAAGATGGTATTAATTTAGGGTTGATTCCCGAAGATTTTGCACTAGAATATTTAATAAACCTTGTTAAAGATCGCATTAATACCAAAAAGTATAATCAAATGCCACATCGAGAAGATCGTCTGAGTTACTTGCGTGCACTTGCCATAAACACCTTAATTATGGATGTTGTTGAGGTTTTTGACACCTATGAAGCCGATATATTAAGAGGTACTTTTGATTCTTCCTTATTGGATAAAGGAAAATACAAAGCGCAAACGGATGATATTATTAAATTGAGTGTTGAGAAAATCTATCGTTCTTCTGAGGTAATTGAAAAGGAAATTGCAGGCTACCAGATTATCTCAGACATTTTAGATGTTTATATCGGTGCACTGGTTAAAAAGAGAGATAATATCGCATCCAATTACGACGGATTAATTATACAAATGCTACCTGCCTTTTATCAGAATACCGATATCTCATTATATGCACTGTTATTAAATACTTGTTGTTATGTAGCAAGTTTATCAGATAGCACAGCTGTACATATTCATAATAAGATTAAAGGAAGACATCTTTAAAAAGAATAGGAAAGTCCTACACCTAGCAATTGTTTAAATTGTATTCTAGGTTCTCCAGGTTCTAGAATAGTTCCATCCGGAGCTTTTACTTCGTCAAATACAATATCATCATCATAAATGACGTGGGTGCCTATTGTAGCATTCACGTATTTATTTACGGTAAGATTTAGCGTCATTTCCCAATCCATGTCTATATTTCCAAAGCTTCTGAGATAATCCGTATACAGACTCAATCTGCTATTGAGCACCATATTTTTATAAACCGTTTTTTCCCAGGTATTGGTTATAAGAAAACCAAATTCCGTAAAAACATTGCTCCCTTCTTTTATAATTGTACCGTCTGCGGCAACCTCTGCTTTAGTTACTCCAAAAGCCCCACGATCCGCTAATTCCTGATCCAACACAAAAGTAGCTTTTTGGGTTACCGGAGAAATATAAAGATTAAACTTTTTACCTTCTGGAATATAGGAGGTTCCTGCACCGAGGAAAAAATAACCTGGAGCCATAAATGTCGAGATCAAATCGGTTCTGTTGGCATCTCTGAAACCCCTGGAAAATTGTGTGTTGAAGTTGGCTTTTACGGAATAATACCAATGGGTGATGGTATCTTTTCGAAAACCAAAGGTAGAACTCAAGCGAATGGCATCATCGGTCTTTTGGAGTTTCCTTCCTTCCTGTGCGTTTAATCCATAGCGTAGATCTAAGGTGTTATCCCATTGCACATACCGAAATTTATAATTACGTACAAATTTTGCATTCCCCAAACCAGAAATAGAATTGTTCCCACCCGCATTCCAATTTACAAAGGCAACCTCACTTAAATTTAAACCCAAGTTATTCTCCTTTATCCAAAAAGAAGGCAACTTAAATTTTTTAGCTCTTTCGAGCAAAGGTTTGGTTTGCTTAAAAGAAATTACTGGGTTTACCAAAACCACACCTCTTGGTATATTTTTAATTTTCTTTGGAGGAATCCGAATTACTAGGGTATCTACCTTGGTACTATCAATAGGAATGCTATCTTGAGCACTACTATGCCCGTAGGTGATGATTAGAAGTAATGTACTAATTAGTTGATAGAACTTAGTTCGCTGCATGCCTAAGATAATTCAGATATTTTTTTATGGATGTTGTGTCGATGTTAACGAGTTTGTGCAGTTCCTCGATGGTACCATGGGTTACAAAATAGTCGTCAATTCCAAAACGCTTAATAGATCCCGAGAAGTTTACTTCGTTGGCATATTCTAAAATTGCACTGCCAAACCCTCCTATTTTACTGCCATCTTCGACCGTAATAATATGCTGATATTGTGCAAATATGTTTTGTAATTGAGTCTTGTCTAAGGGTTTTACGAATTGCATATCGTAATGCCCAACGTCTTCAGAATGTTCCAAGGAATCTATAAGATTAATAATGCTATTGCCCATATGACCAATACTTAGAATTGCGATCTTGGTACCAGATTTAAGGACTCGGGAAGTCCCGATCGAAATCGGATTAAATTTTTGCTTCCAGTTTAAGGTAACACCCCTGCCGCGAGGATATCTAATGGCGATAGGATTTGACAAGCCCAGTTGAGCAGTATACATGATATTGCGCAGTGCCAGTTCATTCATTGGCGCAAAGATGATTAAATTTGGAATACATCTTAAGTAAGCAATATCAAAGACTCCGTGATGAGTAGCTCCATCCTGACCCACGATGCCTGAACGATCAAGACAAAAAATTACCGGAAGGTTTTGCAAAGCTACGTCATGAATAACCTGATCATAGGCACGTTGTAAAAAAGTAGAATAGATGTTACAAAATGGGATGAGACCTTCTGTGGCCATCCCAGCGGCCAAAGTTACCGCATGCTGTTCTGCAATCCCTACGTCAAAAGCACGTTTGGGAATTTCTTCCATTAAAAATTTTAGGGAGCTACCTGTGGGCATAGCAGGAGTAATACCCACAATGGCCTTGTTTTCTTTAGCTAAATCTACTAAGGTGTGTCCAAAAACATCTTGATATTTTGGAGGAAGATTTTCTTGAATTTTAGGAATAAGATCTCCGGTGGCCGCATTAAATTTGCCTGGAGCATGATAAGTAACCTGATTTTCTTCTGCTTTTTGTAAACCCTTACCCTTAGTTGTTATTACATGAAGTAATTTTGGACCTTCTATAGATTTAAGCCGTTCTAACTCTTTGACTAGAATATTAAAGTCATGGCCGTCGATAGGACCTGAATAATTAAAATTAAGACATTCGAAAATGTTTTCGTCTTTAGCGGTTCCTTTTTTTACGTTGGTAAGGTATTTTTTTAACGCCCCTACGCTAGGGTCTATACCGATGGCATTGTCATTAAGAACAATAAGAATATTGCTATCGGTTACTCCCGCATGATTGAGGCCTTCAAAGGCCATTCCACTAGCGATGGAGGCATCTCCTATGACTGCGATATGTTGTATGTGATGTTTGTTTTGTAACTGCGCTGCTAAAGCCATTCCTAAAATCGCAGAAATGGAGGTAGAACTGTGCCCTGTACCAAAAATATCATAAGGACTTTCGCTTCTTTTTGGAAAACCACTTATGCCGTTAAATTGTCGGTTGGTTTCGAATTTATTTTTTCTACCAGTCAGTATTTTATACCCATAGGCTTGATGACCTACGTCCCAAACAATTTTATCTTCGGGAATATCAAAAACATATAAGAGTGCAATGGTAAGCTCTATCACGCCAAGACTAGCACCTAAATGTCCTTCTTTGGCGGCAACTACAGTAATGATAAAATCACGAAGTTCTTGGGCCAAGAGCGGTAATTCGGCCTTAGATAACTTCTTAAGTGACTCGGGAGACGATATTTTGGTTAAGAGCTTATGCAAAGGATATAGTTAAAAGGCAAAAATACTTTTTTTAATAGCGATATCTATTTTTAGCTGTAAGAAGATTATTGCAAGCAATGTTATTCACGTTATTTGTCGTGTTATTCACGACATTTTTTTGATTTCACGACATTTTGAGGGTTATTTTGGACATCGTTAAATATGACAAGAATTTCATTTTAACTTAATATCAAAGCGATATAATTTTCCCCCGATAATGAATACAAAAAGCATCATAATAGGATTTGAGCCCGGTTTTTCGCCGTCAAACTTCGGTAATACTATTATGCTGGCGAATTCTTTCCACATAAATTTAAAACAGGCCGTTCCCATAAAAGAACGAATTTCCATTCTAAAACAATTTATAAGAGAAGATAGTAGCTATGGCATACATCCCATTCAAGGAAGCAGTGCCTTAAAGTCTGATGTATTTAAACATCTTCAATTTTCAAAAAGAGAATTATGGGATTTGGCGTATGGTGCAATGCCAGTTGCTGAAAAAGCAATTTATGACGCCTACACGCTAAACCTGTCGATAAAAACCCCAATGGCTCAAATTATAAGCGATCTTAATGCGCTTGATGGAATAGCCTATGTTGAGGAAAATGAAGCATATCAAATTTGTGATGCCCATGAAGGCAACACTATGGTTTCTGAGTATTACCCCTATAAAATGATCAATTGGACCTATGATTCAAATCAAGTAATTCAGGGTGAAGGACAACAGATTATTGTTATGGATACCGGTATTAATTATAAACATGGGGCGTTACAGCAGGTATTATGGAACGATGAATACAAAGAAAATACTTATGGGTATAATTTTGTAGATCGAAATACCGATGTATACGATCACCCAGAACAAGGGAATGGAGGTCATGGAACACATGTAGCGGGTATTATTGGCACACAACCTGAAACAACATACAGGAATGTAGAAATTTCAGGAATTGCCCCAAAAGCTTCTATAATCTCTTATAAAATATTTCCAAAATTAACAAAGAGTATCGCTTTTGATGGCCTTACAACAGCGGCCTATACTAAAGCTAGCGTTATTAACAATAGCTGGAATGCTCAGGTAAAAGGAAAAGATCAAGCAAAGAATGGCTGCATCAGCAGAGCGTTACAATTACTATACACCAAAAACATTATTCCGGTATTTAGTGCAGGAAATAATAGAGACAATGTAGCGCATTATTATCCAAGCGGTTCTAAAAAAGTGATTACTGTAGGAGCGGTCTGCGAGAATTATAAAAAAGCAAATATCTCCAATTATGGTGATGATGTGGATATCTATGCCCCTGGAAAACGAATCCTCTCTACGGAAACTGGACTAGCCTTGAATTTCGATCGCTTTAACTACCGTTCGGGAACATCGATGTCTGCGGCTTTTGTAACCGGAGCGATAGCACTTTTAAAAGAAAAAAGAAAGGAGTTGAATGTATATCAAATTCGTGAAATCCTGCAGCGAAGTGGGAAAAAAGTTTTTGATGAAAACCTGGGCAGAGAAATTTGCATTCTTGACATTAAGCAAGCCTTAAAATTACAAACTAACTAAAATTGATAAAATATGAGTACAGTTCTACCAAGTCCCCCAGAAAACAGAGATGATATAACAGAAAACATCTCAACATTCTTAAATTTGAGAAAAAATTCATACCAACTACTAGCTAATATGGTAAACCCAGCAACAAATGATAATTATCAGATTTATGGACAATTTGATGCAGAAAAAATAACCAACGCCAATGGAAAGAAACGCTTTTTGATTAAAAGTGTTAATCTAAAGTGGGTAGATATTATTAGCAATCATTCTACCCCTTGTCGGGTAGCGCAGGCAAAATTTGTAAAAAAGGAGAATAAGGACTTAGAACTCCAAATTTTCCTAAAAAATGTATACGAACCCCATCATGGGATAGATTGCACTGAAGTTGTAAATTACAAGATAAAATCTGGAAAACATATCTATATTAAGATTATTCAAGAAGGAGAACAAGCGTATACCGCAAGTCAAGTAGGAGGCTATCCATGTAGATGTATATGTTAATAGAATATACTAAATGATCAAATTTATAACTGTACTATTTTTTTTAGGATGCTTTCAACTTAGCGCCCAAGAAAAAATTGATCACCTTTTATTCATTAAAAAACTTAAAACATATGAACTAGACAGTATCCCTTATTATTTAGAAAGCTATGATGAAGAACCTAAGAAAAGTTTGATAATGTATGAATACAATTATCAAAAATATGGAGACCTCAGTACAGATTTTTTGGATAATGAGAAATTTGAGGATTTAGATTTAATCGATAGTATTCTGTTTCATAATTATTTGGGGGATTATTATGCTAGAAAACCCATCAAAGAATACGATAAATCTTTTAGCAATCATTTAAAAGCGCTAAAGTTTTCTAAATCATTTAAGGACACACTTTTAATTAATGAATCCTTAAGACGTGTAATGTCTTATTTTATAATTAATAATGCTGATTCTTTGGTATTTAAAAAATACCTCATGGAAATGAAGAATTATGTTAAAGACAGTACAGATCGATTTTGGCAAATATATTATAATGCGCACTACACTAGTTCTTTTGATAAACGATTAAAGAAAAAGTTAGATTCTGTTGAAAATCAGTTAGAAGGGTTTAAAGATGTATATAAAAAGCATCCATATTTCTATGGTTTAATAAATCAGAGAATTGGTATTTTTCATGGGTTGCATTCAGAGAATAATATAAAGGCCAGGAAGGCTTTTGAAGAAGCTTCGAAGGCATATGAAGACTCTAGTAATTTTTATTCCTATAGTCGAAAATTTAGAACAGATATGTCCTTGGCAATTACGGATTATAAAGAACAAAAATATGATAATGCCGTTCGAGAGTTTCATAAGGCGCTAAAAAATAAACATATAAAGAATGAATTCCGTATTAAAATGTTTGTGTACGACTGGCTGTCTAAAATATATGATGAAACCCAGGTAATTGATAGCTCTAATTATTATTTAAAACTTAAAGATATCACCAAGGATAGTTTAGCGCAGTACGAGTTGGCCAGTAAAATTTATGAAATTGACAAAGCTTTTGATACCGAAGAACAAGTACAAAAAAATGAGCAGTTAACGCAGCAGAATATGGATTTAAAAACAAGATTTTACTCCCTAATACCCCTTCTGAGTATTTTGTTATTGTTGGCATTGGTCTTCTTTTATTTTTACAGAAGATATAAAAAACGGAGTGAAGAATTAAGTGAAGAGAAATCGGAAACCATTAAAAAAATTGATGAATTAAAAAATATCATTATTAAAAATCATATTGTTTTAAAGGATAAAACCAAGGTATACATTGCAGATTTAATGTATATAAAATCAGATGATCATTACCTTAATATTTTTACCTCAGATGCTAAGAGTCATTTTGTTCGCGGAAAGCTAAAACAGATAAAGGAAGAATTGCCACCAAATTTTATTCAATGCCATCGCTCCTATGTAGTTAATGCGAATTTTATAAAACAAGTAAACAAAGATTCCTTAACGTTGATAAGTAAAGATAGTATCCCCTTATCCCGTTCATATAAGGACAAATTTTAATAAACCGATAAAACTATAGTTTGGAAGATTTATACGACGACACCTATTTTATGAGAAAAGCGCTTCATGAGGCAGAAATAGCTTATGAGAATGATGAAGTGCCCGTAGGAGCAGTTATTGTGGTTCAAAATAAAGTTATTGCCAGAGCACACAATTTAAGTGAACAACTAAATGATGTCACGGCACATGCAGAGATGCAAGCAATTACAGCAGCTGCACATTTTTTAGGAGGGAAGTACCTTCATGGTTGCACACTTTATGTTACGTTAGAGCCCTGCCAAATGTGTGCGGGAGCCTTATACTGGAGTCAGATTTCCAAAATTGTATATGGAGCTAGAGATTTGGAGAGAGGGTTTTATACTATGGGAACAAAGTTGCATCCTAAAACAGAAGTTATGGGTGGCGTATTAGCAGAAGAAGCATCCAGACTTATGAAAGGATTTTTTATTAGCAAACGAAACTTAAACTAAATAGAGTACAGTATTTCTCGGTTCTTTTTGGGGGAACTTTAGGACTGGGAATAGAAAAACCCCGCTTTTGGCGGGGTTTTCGCTTTTCTAAAAGAATACAATATATGATCAGATTACCTGCACTTGCGCGGCAACCATTCCTTTCCTTCCTTCTTCTTCTTGGTATTCTACTTTGTCTCCTTCATTAAGCTGAATGCCATTTAAGGCAGTAGCATGAACGAAGATGTCCTTTCCGGTGTCGTCGTTTGTAATGAAGCCAAATCCCTTGGATTCATTGAAAAATTTTACAGTTCCAGTCATTCAAATAAAAATTAAATAGATAAGGTGTTAAAATACGAAGGTATGTTTTTTTATGAAGGGAAACATAAATTCAGGGTTAAAAAGAGTGGAAATTATTGATTTCTAGGCTTTTCCTTTTGGTTTTCCCGCATTTTTTTAATGTTGTCTTCAGTGAGCATATAGTCCTTTACTTTTTTCCCCTTACCCTCTTTGTATAAAAATAACGGCATTGCAACTAAAAAAAGCCCAGCTGTTCCACCTCCTATAAATTTATGAGCCAAGGTTGTTTTGGTTCCTTTAATACTAAATCCATAACCTATGGCAGCAAAGGAAGTTAAGGTAATAATTATGATAAGATACTTCATCTTCATATTTAGGGTGTAAAATTAATTAACTTTCTACGATACGCTGTTAGCAATTTTGATTTTGATATAAACCCATAGTACTTTCCCGACTTAATTACAGGTAAGTTCCAGGCTCCACTATCTTGAAATTTTTGCATGACCTCTTGCATGCGATCCGTCTCATAAAATATATGTTCTGGGGCACTGTGCATAAAAGCTTCAACCTTTGTGGTCTCGTATAGTGAAGTATCAAACATAAACTCACGAATATCATCCAACAAAACTATTCCTGCCAGAGCCCCATTTTTTGTAACCACGGGAAAAATATTTCGACTCGATTTAGCCACTGAATTGTGAAGCATTCCTCCTAAAGTCATATCAGCATTTACGGTTTTGAAATTCTGTTCAATAACATCATCCATTTCCATAAGCGTTAAAACCGTTTGATCTTTGTTATGGGTAAGTAATGCGCCGATTTGTGCCAATTCTCTGGTATATATAGTATAATCCACAGCATTTCTAGTTAGAAGATAAGAAATGGAGGCGGTAATCATCAGGGGGACAAAGAGCTCATAACCTCCTGTAATTTCTGCAATTAAGAAAATAGCTGTTAGTGGTGCATGTAGCACTCCGGCAATAAGTCCGGCCATTCCAATAAGAGTAAAATTACTTTCACTTACGTGAAGACCAAAACCAAGATTATTAATGATTTTAGCAACAACATTTCCCAGGGCACTTCCCATAACCATGGTGGGAATAAAAATTCCTCCTGCTCCTCCAGCCGCGAAGGTTGCGGTCATAGCGATAGCTTTAAACAATGTAATACCAAAAAGTAAGGCTACTACTACCCAAATATTTGAAATATAGGCGTCAAAAGGAGTTTTTCCTAAAGCACTTAAATGATCTCCAATAAGTAAGTTATTAATAAAACCAAACCCCTCTCCGTATAGGGGAGGAATAAAATATAGCATTGTTCCTATAGTGAGCCCACCTACCAAGAGTTTGTATTTTGGACTTTTAAACGTTTTAAAAAAGGAAACAATAGCAAAATACATTTTGGTAAAATAGATGGACGCAAAGGCTGTCCCTATTCCTAAAGCAATATAAAATAAGGTGTCTTTAATTTGAAAACTTTCTGTAATTGCAAAATTAAATAGCACTTCGTTTCCCAAAAAAAAGTAGGAAGTAAGTACGCCTGAAATAGAAGCTAATAGTAATGGAAGGAGGGAAGCTAAGGTAAGATCCAAACTAAATATCTCAACAGCAAAAATTATTGCTGCAATAGGAGATTGAAAAATAGAGGCTACTGCACCGGCGGAAGCACAAGCAATAAGTAAAGATCTTGTTTTCGTATCAATATGGAACAGGCGTCCAAAATTAGAACTAATTGCTGCACCAGAAACTACGGCAGGCCCCAATAAACCAACGGAACCTCCAAAACCTACTGTTAACGGAGCGGTTATTAAGGGCGTATATATCTTTTTTAAGCTAATATTGCCTTTCTTTTTAGATAGTGCAAAAAGAATAGACGAAATGGCGTGTTCGAGCTTCTTTTTGTGTACATATTTTACGTACAAGTAAACAAAAGTCAGTCCGATGATAGGAAGAATAAAATACAATTGGTTGTTTGAGAAGATAATTCCCCGTTCCAATATGGCCTGAATAAAATAGGTGATATTTTTTAGGGTCACTGCAGCGAGCCCAGCTAAGAATCCTACAATAACACTTAAAATTTGTGTAAATGTTTTGTTGGAGATATGTTTATATCGCCATACCAAGAGCCTTGTAAAAATGTTCTTTTTTTGACTAGACATAACATTAATTACGGCAGTAAAGTACAAAAAAATCTAACTGCCGAAGGGGATTTGAACTTAAGATGGAACCGACAGCTTTAGGCTAAGCTCTTTGAGTTGGTCTTCATCTATCGGAGCCGGAGCATCAATCATCACATCCCTACCGCTATTGTTTTTAGGAAAAGCAATAAAATCTCGAATAGTTTCTTGTCCTCCTAGAATTGCTACCAATCGATCTAAACCAAAAGCGATACCGCCGTGCGGGGGTGCTCCATATTGAAAGGCATCCATAAGAAAACCAAATTGTGCTTTTGCTTCTTCTTCAGAAAAACCGAGGTGTTTAAACATTACTTCTTGGGTAGCGCGATCGTAAATTCGAATAGAACCTCCACCAATTTCATTACCATTGAGTACTAAATCATAAGCATTTGCTTTTACTGCTCCCGGATCTTTTTCCAGCATCGAAATTTGTCCCGGTTTTGGAGCGGTAAAAGGGTGATGCATGGCATGATAACGCCCTGTTTCTTCATCCAATTCCAATAAGGGAAAATCGGTTACCCAAAGTGGGGCAAAAACAGCTGCTTTTCGCAACTGTAAGCGCGTTGCCATTTCCATTCGAAGGGCGCTAAGTTGTGCCCTTGTTTCATTGACGCTGCCTGATAATACACAAATAAGGTCTCCAGCCTTAGCGCCGGTAATTTTAGCCCATTGTGCCAAATCTTCCTGATCATAAAACTTATCTACAGAAGATTTATAGGTTCCATCAGGATTACATTTTACGTAAACCATTCCTTTGGCGCCTACCTGGGGCCTTCGTACCCAATCTACTAAGGCATCTATTTCTTTTCGGGTATAAGATGCTCCGTCAGGAACAGCAATACCAACTACCAATTCAGCTGTATTAAATACGTTAAAATCTTTGTGTTGCGCAACCGTATTCAGTTCTCCAAACTCCATCCCGAAACGAATATCAGGTTTATCGTTTCCATAACGGCGCATTGCTTCATCATAAGTGATTCGAGGAAAGTCTCCTACCTGTACCCCTTTTATCTCCTGAAGTAAGTGCCTAGTAAGTCCTTCAAAAACGCCTAGAATATCTTCTTGTTCCACAAATGCCATTTCGCAATCGATCTGAGTAAATTCTGGTTGTCTATCCGCTCTAAGATCCTCATCTCTAAAGCATTTCACAATTTGAAAATACCGATCCATCCCACCGACCATAAGCAACTGCTTAAAAGTTTGGGGTGACTGCGGAAGCGCATAAAATTGTCCTTCATTCATCCGACTGGGTACTACAAAATCACGAGCTCCTTCCGGTGTTGACTTGATTAAATATGGTGTTTCTACCTCAATAAATTCCTTCTCAGAAAGGTATTTACGGACCTCCATGGTAACTTTATGTCGAAAAATAAGATTCTCTTTAACTGGATTTCTTCGAATATCCAGATAGCGATACTTCATGCGAAGATCTTCTCCACCATCGGTGACATCCTCGATAGTGAAAGGTGGAGTTAATGCATTATTAAGCACCTTAAATTCAGATACTAAAATCTCAATATCTCCAGTGGGTAAATTTGGATTTTTAGATGCTCGTTCTATTACGGTGCCCTTTACCTGCAGCACATATTCTCTTCCTACATCTTTAGCGGCTTCTAAAACAGCTTTTGAGGAACGTTCTTCATCAAACACTAATTGCGTAATACCATAACGATCACGTAAGTCGATCCAGAGCACAAACCCCTTGTCTCTAATCGTTTGTACCCATCCCGATAGGATTACCTCAGTTGTATTGTCGGTTGCTCGTAATTCACCGCAAGTATGGCTTCTATACATTAACAGAAAGATTAATTGGCGGCAAAGTTAAGAAGATATGCTTGTACCCGCTAGAAATAATCCGGAGATTTTAAATTAACATTTAAACTAACAAATGTTAATTAGTTAAAGAAATGTTAGGAAAAACAAAAAAAATCTATAAATTGGAAGGAATTCCTTTACACCAAAGGAATAATTATCAATCTAAAACCTATAAAAAATGAAACAAACTTTACTCAAAAGTGTGTTACTACTATTTTTTTCTGCGTTACCGGCTTTGGCCATGGCACAGGGAACTGTTAGTGGAAACATTACTGAAGCTTCAAGTGGGCAACCCCTACCGGGAGCAAATGTCGTGGTAAAAGGAACCACAAACGGAACAACGTCAGATTTTGACGGGAATTTTCAAATAACGGTAAATAGTTTTCCTGCCGTTTTAGAGTTTTCTTCTTTAGGCTATGAAACTAAGGAAGTTAATGTTACAGGACCAACCACCTTAAACGTTTCCCTAGATGAATCAGCTACAGGATTGGACGAGGTTATTGTAACTGGTTTAGCAACATCGATTAAAAGAACCAATGCGGCAAATGCGGTCGCTTCAATTTCTGCAGAGGCACTTGTTGGAACTACACCACCACCAACAGTAGATGGTGCGCTTTACGGAAAGTTTCCTGGTGCTGTTGTCACGGCAAACTCTGGAGCACCTGGAGGAGGACTTTCTATCCGATTGAGAGGGGCTACTTCTATTACTGGAAATAGTCAACCACTTTATATTTTGGACGGGGTATATATCGATAACTCTTCCATTTCTAATGGAACTAACTTTGTTTCTGCGGCGGCAGCCGGTGGGAACGCTTCCAATCAAGATAACCCCACCAATAGATTAGCAGATTTAAATCCCTATGATATTGAAAATATTGAGATTTTAAAGGGTGCATCCGCCGCCGCTATTTATGGTTCGCGTGCATCTGCAGGGGTGGTTATTATTACCACAAAACGAGGGAGAGAAGGAAAAACAAAATTTAATTTCTCGCAATCTGCGGGGTTCGTTTCTGCAATTAATCTTTTAGGAACAAGAAATTTTACGGAACAAACCGTGGCAGACGCTTTTGGAGCTGCAGCAGTTCCCTTATTTGTAGCTGCTAGAGATTCCGGACAATTGTTTGATTATGAAGAAGAAATTTTTGGGGAAAATGGATTTATAAGTAACACCAACTTAAGTTTAAATGGTGGGACCGATAAAACATCATATTATGCCAGTGTAAGTCATAATAATGAAGATGGAATTGTACAGAACACTGGTTATGAAAAAACCTCTTTGCGACTAAATTTAGATCATAGACCTCGAGATTATGTGAAATTTGGATTCAGTGCTAATTACGTTTATTCTTCTTCAGATCGTGGTTTCTTTAATAATGATAATAGTGGAACTACCATTGGGGTGAGTTTAACAGGAACGCGACCTTTTGACAACTTATTTCCAGATGAAAACGGAGTATTTCCGGATAACCCAAATGGATCATCTAATGTTTTACAAACACGAGACTTAATCACGAATAATGAAGAGGTGAATCGTCTTATTCTAGGAGGTTCTGCAAATTTTGATTTATACAAATCAGAAAAATCTAGCTTGCAATTAATACTAAGAGGAGGGCTCGATATCTACTCGTTAGAGTCTTTGGGTTTATTCCCTAAGGAGCTTCAATTTCAAAACCCAGATAATGGTGGATTAAATGGGGTTTCTATTCAGGGAACTACCCTTAATAAAAACTATAATTTATCGGGATTCTTGGTACACAACTATTATTCAGATAGTGGTATTAACTTCAGGTCTCAAGCCGGTCTTACGCGGGAATTTTTTGATCGAAATACAAACCTTATCACAGGTTCTACTTTAGTAGCATCGGAAACAAATATCGATCAGGCAGCAAATACTGGAGTAAATCAAACACGTATTCGACAGGAAGATGCCGGATTTTTTGTTCAGGAAGAGGTAAACTTCGATGATAAAGTTATTTTAACAGCAGGTTTACGAGGAGATAGATCTTCAAACAATGGAGATGCCGATGAACTTTTTTATTATCCAAAGGGATCTTTAGCAGTTAACCTTCACAATTTTGGTGTTGGTGGTGAAGGCACAATTTTAAGTCAACTTAAGTTTAGAGCGGCCTATGGAGAATCTGGTAACTTCCCGGTTTTTGGTTCTACCTTTACTTCTTTTGGTACGTTCTCTACTTCAGGGCTTTTAGGAATAAGTTTAGGGGGAGTAAGAGGAGATTCTGATCTAGGCCCTGAAAGACAACGAGAGTTTGAAACTGGTTTAGATTTTGGTCTTTTCAATAACCGGATAAGAGCTGCATTTACCTATTACATTAAAACTGTAGATGATCTTTTATTACAACCTACGTTAGAACCTTCAACAGGTTTTGCGTCGCAATTTATAAATGCAGGTAGTTTACGAAATAATGGAGTTGAGTTTACTATTGAAGCTAATATCTTCGATAACGAAGATTTTAAATGGTATTTCGATGCTAATTTCTTCACTAATGATTCTGAAATCACCGAACTTAATGTGCCAGCGTTTAATGTGGGTGCTTTTGGTGCTACGTTAGGAACATTTAGAATAGAAGAAGGAGCTAGTGCTACACAATTGGTAGGTATTGGTCCAAATGCGGATCCTGCAACAGGACTGCAGGTATTTGGAGATTCTGCGCCTGATTTTACAGTAGCCTTTAACAATAGATTGGAGTACAAAGATTTTGAACTTACCTTTCTATGGCAATGGAAGCAAGGTGGAGATAATGTAAATTTAACGGCCTTACTTACCGACCTCAACGGAACCAGTGCTGATTTTGATCGTATTGATTTAGATCCTGCTGGACAGGTGGGAAATGGAGCTTTTAGATTAAGTAATTTAGGGGTGTCAGCTGAACCTTTTGTAGAAGATGCTTCTTACCTAAGATTACGGGAATTAGGGTTCTATTACAATGTTCCTGATAGTTTTATTGAAACTGCCTTTAAAGGACATATTGAAGGTATTAAGTTAGGGTTTTCAGGAACGAACTTAATCAACATCTTTGATTACAACAGTTATGATCCTGAAGTATCTAACTTTGGATCAAATGGAATTTTCACAGGGATTGAAGTTACACCTTTCCCTTCCTCCAAGAGATTTTTATTCCATTTACAAGTAAATTTTTAAAAAAATCGATATGAAAACATATATAAAGAAATTAGCACTAATAGCCCTGGTATTTGGGGTTATACAGTCCTGTACTGTAGAAGAGTTTTCCGATTTAAATAATCCGGAAGTAGACGCGTTTTCAGAGAGCCTTACAAGAGGGGATTTGCAAGACTTAATAGGTGGAGTATTGTTTAGCTCCCGTGCAGGTTTAGGAACCTATTATGATGATGTTGCGGTTGTAGGAAGAGAGTACTATCGTTTCTCTAGCTCAGACCCTAGATTTACTACTGACCTTTTAGGGGGTGATGCTTCGGTATTGGATAATAATACTTTTTATATCACTACACCTTGGGGTGCACGTTATAGAACGGTGAAAAATGCCAATATTATTCTAGATATTTTAGATGCGCAAAGTGGGTCTAACTTGTTTACGGCTCAAGAAATCGAGGCGACACGAGGATATTTGCGAACTTGGATTGCCAATGAGCTATTGCTTAATCTTAACCTTACTTATGAGGAAGGAATACGACTTGAGGTTGCTGACGAAAACAACTTGGGACCATTTGTTTCCAGAACTGAGGCATTGGCAGGCATTAGAAATATATTAGATCAAGGAGCCATGGAGCTTCAAAATGGCGGAGGAAACTTTCCGTTTCGATTAACTTCAGGGTACGATGGTTTTGATACGCCCGCTACTTTTAGACAAGTGAATCGAGGTTTGGCGGCGAGAGTTGCGGCTTATCAAGAGGATTTTACTGGAGTATTATCATTATTGGGAGAGTCTTTTATGAATATGGATGGATCGGCAGCAAGTTTGAATACGGGATTGTATCACGTATTTTCTGAAGCCCCAACGGATTTGATTAACCCGTTATTTTTTGCTTTAAATTCATCTTCTGCAGGAGTACGGGTAGCACAACCTTTATTTTTAACCGAAGCGGAGGCTGGAGATACTCGTTTATCCAAAATTGCAATGCGCGATGAGGCGATAACTTTTGCCGAACTTACCGGAACCCATGACTTCTTTTTGTATACAGATCGTGAGGCTCCACTTTCTGTAATACGAAATGAAGAATTGATCCTTTTAGCTGCTGAGGCAAATATTAATACAAATCCTACTGCAGCGATAGCAGCCTTAGATCTTATACGAATGAGTGCGGGTCTTCCTGCCTATGCTGGAGCAACGGATCAGGCATCTCTGGTTCAAGAAATGCTTAACCAACGGAGATATTCCTTATATGGAGAAGGACATCGATGGGTAGACATCCGAAGATATGATATGCTAGATACCTTACCTATAGATAGGGTAGAACGTCAGGATGCTGATGGTAACACTATTCAGGCTGATGATGTATGGATGAATTTTCCAATACCGCTTACTGAAAATCAGTAAACGGTCTTATTTTATAGTCAAAAAGCTCACCTATAGGTGAGCTTTTTTTATCTGTTATATTCTGATACATAAGTGTTTACAAATGTAATGTAAATTTAATGTAAACAAATTGTTATTCAAATATGTATTTAAGGTAAAATAATATGTATATTTGTTACGTTAATGTTAATTCTAAAACCTACATATTATGAAAACAATAATTTTAAGTCTAGCCGTATTATTTTCAGTGGGTTTGGCCGCGCAAAATGATAAGCCTCAATTTGAAAAAGACGGTGATATGGTGAAGGCAACTTATTTTCATGAAAATGGAACAATTGCACAAACCGGTCATTTTTTAGATGGCAAACTACATGGAAAATGGAAAATGTTTAACGAAGCAGGTAAAAAAATTGCCTTAGGAGAATACAATCAAGGTGTTCGCACAGGGAAATGGTTTTTCTGGGAAGGAGAAATATTACAGGAAGTTGATTTCGTTGATAATAGAATAGCAAGTGTTAGTAAATGGAATAACTCAAGCCCCGTTGTTTTAAATAGATAACGAAGTTTCTACGATATAAAAAGCCTGATACAATGTGTTGTATCAGGCTTTTCTTTTTTATAATTAAACCGTATTAAGCTGCTGTATCTAATACGGCAGGTGTTTCTTCCTTTTTTCTTCTATGCAGCCATAACTTCATTCGGTAAACTATGGTAAAGAGGACAGGAACAATAATTAATGTTAAGAAGGTTGCCACAATTAAACCATATATTACAGTCTTGGCCAATGGCCCCCAGAAGATCACGTTATCTCCACCGATATAAATCTTTGGGTTTAAGGTAGAAAAGAATGAAAAGAAATCTATGTTTAGTCCAATTGCTAATGGGATTAAACCTAACACTGTAGTAATTGCGGTCAAAATAACTGGGCGTAATCTTGCTTTCCCTCCTTTAGTCACAATGGCAACAACTTCCTCTAAAGAGAGTAGATCCTTAGGCGTTAGATTCAGCGCTACTTTTCTTCGATCTATAAGTATTTGGGTATAGTCGAGTAATACTACCCCATTGTTTACCACAATCCCTGCCAAGGAAATAATACCCATCATCGTCATCATAATTACAAAGGGTTTTCCGGTAATCATAATACCGCCAAATACGCCGATAAAACTCAGGAAAATAGCAATCATAATAATAAGCGGTTTAGAAATACCACCGAATTGAAATATTAAGATTAACATAATTAATCCCAAACCAGAAAAGAAGGCACCCACTAGAAAAGCTTGCTGCTTGTTTTGTTCTTCTATTTCCCCGGTATAGTCAATGTTAATCTCTGGTGGAAGACCTTCAAAATCTTCCATTTCCTCTTGAATTTGTTGCACGATTAAGGCCGCATTTCCACCTGCTTTTAAACCAGAATATACCGTAACCACCCGTTTTTTATCGCGGTGCTTTATAGAACTAAATCCAGAAGAATTTCGTTGTGAAGCAACTGCCGAAACCGGAACTTCTTTTATTTGCCCGGATGCCTGATCTCTGAAAATAATGTTCTGATTAAAGAGTGCATTTTGATCGTAACGAATATCTTTATTAAAACGAACATTAATATCGTAATCTTCCCCATCTAACTTATACACTCCTGCTTTTTCTCCAAATAAGGAGCGCCGTAATTGCTGTCCTACCTGACCAACAGCCACACCGAGTTCTCCTGCTTTTTGTCGATCTACAATAACCTGCATGGCAGGCTTACTTTTATTGACATCAATTTTTAACTCCTCAATGCCTGCTATATTCTTGGTATTGATAAAATTACGAATGTCCTCGGCGGTATTGATAAGTTGATCGTAGTCTTTCCCTTCCAACTCAATATTAATCGGGTAACCCGCCGGAGGGCCATTATAATCTTTCTCCACTGAAATGGCTACACCGGGATAAATCCCTTTTAAATCGTCTTGAATATCACTACGTAGTTCTTCGGTATCTCGTCCATTTCGATATTTAAACTCTTTCATAGAAACAGTTACCTTTCCACGGTGTGGAAGTTCTGCCGAAGAACCTCCATCAGTTTGTGGGTTTCCAGCACCTTCACCTACTTGAGACACGGAAGAATCTACAAGGTAACTTTCTTCGCCGTTCATATATTTTGAACTATTGGCAACTGCATACACTCTTTTTTCAATAGCTTTAGTAAGTGCATTGGTCTTTTCAATAGCCGTTCCTTCCGGATACTCGATATATACATATACTTCGTTGGGAATATTATCGGGAAAGAATTCGATCTTGGTTCGTCCAGCTCCTACAGACATTCCAAAAAGCATAATGGTACTCACTAATAAAAGCACGGTTATGCTAAAATACCAATATACATTACCTCCTTTTAGTGCATGCTTTATTCTACGCTCGTACCAATTTTCGAAACGAACCATAGTATTTTTTTGGAAATACAGTGCCCAGCGTTTTAAGGCATATTTATACACCCAAAACATAATAGCCGTAAGGATCATTACGGTTCCTAAACCACGCATAGCCCCACCAAAAATGATGATAAAAAGTCCGAAACCACCTAAAATGGCGCTAATCCGAAGCAGTTGTTTTAACTTCAATTCTTTCTCTCCTAGCTCCATAAACTGAGATACCAGCATGGAATTCATAAAGATGGCCACGAAGAGGGAAGAACCCAATACCACTGATAAAGTAATAGGGAAGTATTTCATAAACTGCCCAAAAATTCCAGGCCATAAACCTAAAGGAACAAAGGCTGCTACTGTAGTTATAGTGGAGATGATAATAGGGACTGCAATTTCGCCAATACCTTTTTTAGCAGCCTCGGTTCTAGACATCCCTTCACCCATTAAACGATATACGTTTTCTACAACCACAATACCATTATCTACCATCATTCCCAGCCCCATAATCATTCCAAAAAGGATCATGGTATTAAGAGTGTACCCCATAGTACTTAGAATAACAAAAGACATAAACATAGACATGGGAATGGCAAAACCAACAAAAAGAGCGTTTCGGAAGCCCAAAAAGAACATCAATACCGTTACTACCAGAATGATTCCGAAGATGATGTTGTTTACCAAATCATCGACCTGATTTAAGGTTCTCCCCGAAGAATCGTTCGCAATGGTAATATTTAAATCTGCTGGGTAATAATTTTGCTGTACTTCCTTTACGAGTTCTCGAATTTTTGTGGTGGCAGCAATGGTATTCTTACCCGATCGTTTTTTTATGTCAAGTAGTACTACATTTTCGCCAAATTCGCGTGCATAGGTGGTTTTATCTTCCTCTTTAAAAGCTATAGTTGCAATATCTTTAAGATATACCGCTCCATTCTCTGATTTTACTACAAAATTTTCTAATTCTTTGGGATCTTCAATTTCTCCAAGAATACGAATGGTTCTCCGCTGATCTTCTGTTTTAATGTTTCCTGCGGAAGTGGTAACATTGCCATTACCAATGGTATTTAGCACATCTTGAAAGTTGATTTGTGCCGCCATCATTTTATACACATCCACTGCAACCTCAACCTCTTTTTCCTGAGCTCCGCGAATGTCTACCTGCTTTATTTCTTCAAGGTCTTCAATTTCATCTTGTAGGTATTCAGCAAATTCCTTTAGTTTCTCTACCGGATAATCACCAGTAAAATTCACATTCATTATAGGAAAAGATTCTGCAAGATTGAGATCAAAAATATTGGGTTCTACCTTGGCACCATTAAACGTGGGCCAATCCTCACTAGCTTTCTCTCCATCAACCTCGTCTTTTACCTCCTGTTTAGCTTGATCTACAGTAATATCCTCATCGAACTCTACTGTAATAATAGAATAATCTTCCTGAGAGGTAGAAGTTATCTTTACTACATTACTTACATTTTTTAATCGATCTTCTAAAGGATCGGTTACCAAACGTTCAATATCTTCAGCGGTATTTCCAGGGAAAGGGGTACTAATGTATACTTTAGTTTCTACAATTTCTGGAAAATCTTCTCGTGGCATGGCGAAATAAGATTTTAATCCTAACCATAAAAAAATGGCGATCATTACATAAATAACCGAAGGATTATCTATGGCCCAAGAAGATAGTTTAAACTCCTTATTTACATTTTTTTGTTGCTTATCCATGAGCCTATTGATTATTAATTTCTACGTTCTGATCATTTTTCACATTACGAGCACCTTCTTTAATAAGTAAGTCACCTACGCTAATACCAGAAAGCACTTCTACTACGCTACCCTGGGTTTTTCCCGTGGTTATAATTTGTCGATGTACCTGTGCCTGATTCTCTTTTTCCGTTGCTTTTGCAACAAAAACGTATTGCTGACCTTCAGAATTTTCGGAAATAATACTTTGCGGAATTAGCATGGCATTTTCATTAGAGTAATCATTAAGACTAACCTTTGCAGTAAGGTTTGGCTTTATTTTCCCTTCTGTATTTGGTACGGGGATTTCCACACGAAATGCGCGGTTACTAGGGTTAATAAAGTTCCCTGTTTGCCGAATTTTAGTAAGAATAGTGTCTCCTAAAACTGGAAAATATACTTTTGCCTCCTTACCAACTTGAATACTTCCCAAGTTGTTTTCTGGAACATCAACTTCAATGTACATTTGAGAAAGATTTACAATACGGAAGACCTCTGATCCAGGACCTGGGCTTACAACGGTTCCCTGATCTTTAATAACATCATCAATAACTCCTGAAAATGGAGCTCTAATGGTAGCTCTAGCCAACTGACTTTGCAATTGTTTCACAGCACTTTCTTGTGCTTCAAAAGAAGCTTTTGCCTGTAAATATTGAATTTCAGAGCCTATTTTTTGATCCCATAAACGTTTTTGACGCTCAAAGGTTGTTCTGGCTAGTGCTTCCTGTGTTTTTAATTGTGCTAATTGACTCCCAATACCACCATCATCGATTGACGCCAGTATTTGTCCTTTGCTAACACGTTGCCCTTCTTTAACATATACCCGCTGCAATGTTCCAGACATTTCAGGATAAATAAGAACATTTTGTTTGGTTTGTACTCCGCCTTGAAGCTCTAAATAATGATCAAATTGTTCTGCTTTTACGGTAAGGGTTGAAACTAGAGGTAATCGCTCTACTCCAGATTTAAGGGCAATCACAGAATCTAATGTAGCAATATCTTTTACTAAAGCTTTTTGCTGGTCGGATATTTCTTTCTTTTTGGTTCGAAGTGCATCCAAATCACCTTCGGCAATAAGGTTGTCTAAAGAACCTTGATTACTACCTCCACAGGCAGCAAGCACAAGTGTAATTAATGCAAGATAAAGACTATTTTTCATGCTAAAGAATTTATAGATTGATGTATTCATTTTTTACTTATTATATATGGCTTCCAGTTCGGTTTTTCTATTAATTACAGATACCATTGATTGCAGGTATTCCTGTTGTGTGGTATAAAGCTGTGTTTGCGCCTGTCGAAGTTCAAAACTAGTGGCGATACCTTCAAAATATTTGGTTTGATTTTTTTGCTCAATACGCTCCGCCAGATTAAGGTTCTTTTTTGCAGTTTCATATTGTTCAATGGCTAAGGTATAATCACTTTTAGCTTGTTCCAATTGCAAGCGAATCTGACTTTCTGCTTCTGTTAATTGTATTTTAGCCTGTTCCAAAGCGATTTTTGCCCGCTGTGTTGTAGCACTTCTTCCGAGCGAACTAAACACAGGAACTTTTAGGTCAAATCCTAATAAGGATGAACGAAAATAAGTTTGATCTGTTAAAAAATCAAAGCGATCACTAAAGGCAAAGGCGCTGTAATTTACAAAGGCGTTTAATGTTGGCAAAGCTCGACTTTTGGCAAGCTTAAGCTCGAAAAAGCGCTGTTCATTAAGATTCGTTGCAAGCTTGTAATCTACATTATTTTCAATATTAAAATCATCTGCTAATAGACTAGGGTCAATTTTCTTTTGCGTTAAATCTGTTAGTTTTTCCGAAAGCCTAGTGGGCGAGTCCAGGCCAATCCCCATAACAAGATTCAGCATTTGCAAGGTGATTTTTTCTAAACGGATTGCATTTTTCAACTGATTTTCTATGGAAGACAATGTTATTTGCAACTGCTCTACACTTTCTTCATCACCAAGTCCATTCTCAAATATTTTCTGCGTTTCAAAGAGGTTTTTGGCAAGTGTGGCTTGGTTTTTTTCCAAAATTAGAACACTTTCCTGAGCCAAAAGCACATTACCATAGGCTTCGGTTACTGCTCGAACAACTTCTAGTTCCGTTTTTTCCTTGTTATTTGCACTGAAGCTAATGAAGGTTTTTATCGCTTGGAGTCCAACAATATAAGAACCATCAAAAATTTGTTGATTCAAAGTAGCAGTAGCACGTAATTGTTGTGGTTCTCCAAAAATAATGGGAACAAATGTTTCAGGACCTTGTACCACTCCATCCGGCAGAAATTGTTCAGGAACAAGAATAGATGGGAATTGCGTAACAGGCTGTTCCAACTGATTTTGATAGCTAATATCTCCAGTAATCTGTGGGAGCCCTGTAGCAATAGTTTCCCACTTTTGCTTGTAAGCATCTTTAACATCGAGTGTTGCATTAATAGCCTTATAATTGTTTTTTAAGGCGAAAGCTGTAGCTTCCTCTAAAGTAAAATTTTGTGGAATGTCTTGAGCCAAACCAAAAAAGGATACTAAGAGCGCTAGAAAGGTTAAATAGTAATATTTCATTTATTGTTGATTTGAATTGATGATTGCATTTAAAATTTTTCGTCCTTTTGGAGTTACGATCCCCCGAAGATGGTATTCAAGATAATCGTCCATTAGCGCATCTATTTTGAATAATTCCTTTGGAAAAAAACGATGATCTTTAATACTGGTGACCCCAGAGAAATAAATTCGCGAAACGAAATCGATATTTAAATTTTCTCTATAAATTCCAAGGTCGATTCCTCGACGAATATTATCTAGCACACAAGTTTGCATTACCTCAAATTGCTGACTTCTTAGCGTACTATATATTTTTGGATAGTACTTTTGCAATTGATATTGAGGAGAGGTTTTTTCTCCTTTAAGGTGTTGCATGACAAACTTCTTAATGTCATACAGTTCTTCAATAGGATTTTTACCAAGACCACAAATTTGATCTATGCCCTGAGAGATAGCACAAAACAAGTGCATAGTGCACTCTTCTACTAGCTTAGTTTTATTTTCGAAATGCGCATAAATGGTTTTTTTAGAGATGCCCATTTCGTTGGCTAGATCGTCCATGGTAACGCTTTTGAACCCAAGGGTTAAAAATAGATCGGCCGCTTTTTGAATTATTTTTTCTCTCATAAGGGCAACAAAAATACAACTGGAAACTTTAAAAACAATAAAAGTTTCCTAAGTTTTACATTTTATTAACATTTTCTTCAGATTTTACCAATAAACCAATTCTAATATTTTTAGGGGATTAAAAAGAAGATCTTTGGTTTTAATTTAATTTTGGACGAAATTGCCAACATGCACACCACTGATTTTTATCGAACCGTTTTTTTAGAATATTTGCAAAGCAAAATAAGTCCGAAAGAACCACTAAACTTGTATGCTCCATTTACTTATATTCTGGGCTTAGGCGGGAAACGATTACGACCGATATTAACGTTGTTAACTGCAGAAATTTATAACGGTAACTATAAAGACGCTTTGGATGCAGCATTGGCTATTGAGGTTTTTCATAATTTCTCATTGGTACATGACGACATTATGGACGATGCACCTTTGCGTCGAGGTAGTATAACTGTGCATGAAAAATGGGATGTAAATACAGGTATACTATCCGGAGATGCAATGCTAATTCATTCGTATCAATTGTTTGAGAGTTACGAAAAAGAGGTGTTTCGAAACTTGGTGCAGTTATTTAGTAAAACCGGAATGGAGGTTTGTGAAGGACAGCAATTTGATATCGATTTTGAAACTCGTGATGACGTTACGATTTCGGAATATTTAAAAATGATCACCTACAAAACGGCCGTTTTGGTAGCTGCTGCCATGAAAATGGGTGTAATTATCGCTGGTGGATCTAAAGAAGCTCAGGACAAAATTTATGATTTTGGAAAAAACCTGGGTATTGCCTTTCAACTTCAGGATGATTATTTAGATGCATTTGGTGACCCCAAAAGTTTTGGAAAGCAAATCGGGGGAGATATTATTGAAAACAAAAAAACCTTACTCTACCTTAAGGCAAAGGAGTTGGCTACTAACGAGCAATCTCAGGAACTGGAAGATTTGTTTTCCATTTCACCTCAGGATACCTCGGCCAAAATAGATCGAGTAAAAGAATTGTTCGTGGAAAGCGGAGCTACTTCTGCTACGAAACAGCAAATAAAGGCATACACCGAAAAAGCCTTTGCCATTTTAAATACGTTGGATATTGACAGTGATAAAAAAGAACTTTTACGCACTTTTGGAGAAGATTTAATGTATAGAACAGTGTAGTGAAAATTGCGTATTTAGGGCAATTAATTCGTATTTCGGTCTTCTCTTAATTGATAAATCTTCGGAATAGTGCCTGAATAAATTCCATTTTAGGAGCCCCAAAAATTAGATGTAAATCTTCCCCAAAACTTGTCTCTTCGTCCAAGAATTTAAAAATTTCCTGTGGAGATCGATGTTTAAATAAGGTTTCAAAAATGTGTCTCCCCTTAGCGTTATCATGGTGTAAAATATCAAGTAAAAGGAGATCGTAATACCAGAATCGACTTTTTGTAGCAAAGTGATTTAAATCCTGTTTGGTTTTGAGAAAATTTACAAGTGCCTTGGTTTTTTTTGAAGTATTGAGAAAAGTATAACCTGTACTTGGTTTTGCCCAACCACCGGATACACCTATAGCCAGTACATTTGCAGTATTGCGTTTTCTAAAATCATAGCAAGACATGGGAATATTTCCTTTTTCTTGTTCCATGATACGGTAGTCTTTACATTGAAACTCCTCCGCCATATATTTTTTTAGCGCAATTTCATAAGCTTCCGACGCTAATGGTTGCTCTGAAAACAAAGTGTATTCTACTAGTGCTTCTGTAGATGAAAAGGGTAAAACATACATAAACCTGGTATTCCCCTGCTGTGGAATGGAGAAGTCCATAAAGGTTGCCTTATTCGAATCAAACACTGCATTTTTTGTTTGCACAAACCATCCAAGAAAGTGTTGCTGCAATACGGGATAGTTTTGTTGATTGGTAAGTTCTTCGTAATTAAAAATACTATTAAAAACTTGGTTTGCACTAAAGGTAGCTGTTGCGGTATTTACCTGAACGATCTTTCCCATATCTTTTATCGAAGCAACCGTATCTTGAACCCAGGTAATATTAGGATACGATTGCACGCGTTTTAAATAAGCCGTATAGAAATCTATTCCTCGTACCATTTTATAACGATATGGTGTGATAGCTGTATTGCTTTTATAGTGTTTCCCTGCAAAATATATCTGATCCCAACTTTTATACAGCAAAGCATCAAAATCTCCTGTTCCTTTTTCCCAAAAACACCACGTTCTGTTGTTTGTAGTTTTGGAGGCTTTGTCTAAAAGTAAAATCTGTTTGTTTGCAAAGAAAGCATCTTTACCCATGGCATCTGCCAACATTAATCCGGAGGCTCCTGCCCCTATAATAATATAATCAAAGGTGTTCATAGCTATCGTAAGTTGCAATATAGAAAAACCAGATAGAACTTCTTAAACTTATTCTTTTTGAAATCCAATGATTTATTTTTAGATTTGTCTAAATTTATATTTTTTAATGTTCTAAAATTACCATGACGCATTCTGAAGAAAACTATCTAAAAACCATTTATCATTTAGGAAAAGCTCAAAATAGTGCGGTAGCAACCAACGCTATAGCGGATCAAATGGATACCAAACCATCTTCTGTTACCGACATGATAAAAAAACTGTCTGAAAAGAATTTGGTACATCATAAGAAATATCAGGGAGTTACTTTATCGGAAAAGGGAAAACGTGTGGCATTATCTATAATCCGTAAACATCGCCTATGGGAAGTTTTTCTAGTGGAAAAGCTTCAATTTTCTTGGGATGAAGTGCACGAAATAGCAGAACAATTGGAACATATTAAAAGCGATAAACTGATTGACAAATTAGATGCACTTTTGGAATACCCCAAATTTGATCCCCATGGAGATCCAATTCCGTCTAAGAATGGTTTGCTCGAAGAAACGGCCAAAAGATTACTAAACGAAGTTGAAATTGGAGCAACAGGTGTTTGTATGGGGGTTAAGGACTCCTCCAGCAAGTTTTTAAAGTTTCTGGATAAGAATGCTATCGCCTTGGGAAACAGAATAAAAGTACTTGATAAGGAAGAGTACGACGGATCACTTAAAATTCAAATCGAAGATCGGTTAATGCATATTTCAGGAGTTACTGCTTCAAACCTTTATGTAGAACTAATAGAGTAATCGCATGACTATTGAAAACCAAATGCTTTTATTGTGCCCCAGTCCTAGGAAATTAATATAGATCACATGAAATTTAAATATTACAGTATACTACTCTTTCTTTTGATTGTAAGTTGCAAAAATCAATCAAAATCAACCCCTAATGGACCATTAAAGGTGGTTACCACAACCACGATGCTAACGGATTTAGTAAAGGAAATAGGAGGCGAGGCTATAACGGTTCAGGGACTTATGGGAAGTGGCGTAGATCCGCATTTATATAAAGCTAGTGAGGGAGATGTAAGCAAATTATTTAATGCCGATTTGGTGTTTTATAGCGGATTACATTTGGAAGGAAAACTGGTAGAGATTTTTGAAAAGATGGAAGCCCGCGGAGCCACCACCGTGGCCTTGACTTCCTCAATTGACGAGAACCAACTAATAGGATCAGAATATTTTGCATCTAACTACGATCCGCACGTATGGTTCAATCTTAATTTTTGGAAACAAATGACCGTTTATGCGACTGAAGAGCTAAAAAAAGCGGATCCTAAAAATGCAAATTTGTTTCAGGAAAATAGTGAGACTTATTTAAAAGAAATTGAAACATTACAAGTAGATCTAAACAAAACTATTGAGGAGTTACCCACCGAGAAACGAGTTTTGGTGACTGCACATGATGCGTTCAATTATTTTGGAGAAGCTTTTGGTTTTGAAGTAGTTGGATTACAAGGTTTATCCACCGCTACGGAGGCAGGTGTTCAAGACGTACAAAATTTAGCAAAGTTTATTATTGAAAGAAAGGTAAAAGCAATATTTGTAGAAAGTTCAGTACCTAAGCGCACTATAGAAGCTTTAGAAGCAGCTGTGCTTTCAAAGGGACATGAAGTGACTATCGGAGGCACGTTATATTCAGATGCATTGGGTACGGCAGGTACCGTTGAAGGAACCTATACAGGAATGTTTCGGTATAATGTAAGAACCATTGTTAATGCCCTTAAGTAGATGTCTTAAGAAACAAATTAAATATGCGTGAAGATTGTGCAATTGCGGTAGATGATTTAACGGTGGCTTATAATTATAAGCCCGTATTATGGGATATTGATTTAGCAATACCAGAAGGAGTGCTTATGGCAATTGTAGGGCCAAACGGTGCAGGAAAATCAACGCTAATAAAATCCATACTCGATATTATTAAGCCCATTGCGGGGAGTGTTCGAATTTTTGGAAAACCCTATAAACAACAGCATAAAGAAGTTGCTTATGTACCCCAGAAGGGCAGCGTAGATTGGGATTTTCCAACGACCGCTTTAGACGTGGTTATGATGGGCACGTATGGTAGTCTGGGATGGATTAAAAGACCTCGGCAAAAACAACGAAAACTAGCTTTAGAAGCGTTGGAAAAGGTAGGAATGTTAGAATTTAAATCCCGTCAAATTAGTCAATTAAGCGGAGGACAACAACAACGTATTTTTTTGGCAAGGGCACTTGTGCAAAACGCAAGTATTTATCTCATGGATGAACCATTTCAAGGGGTTGACGCCACTACCGAAAAAGCAATCATTAATATTCTAAAGGAATTAAGAAAAGCAGGTAAAACAGTTATTGTGGTTCACCACGATTTACAGACGGTACCAGAATACTTTGATTGGGTTACTTTTTTAAATGTAAAAAAAATAGCTACTGGTCCTGTTAAAGATATTTTTAACGACGATAATTTAACAAAGACCTATGGTATTAATTATAAGGTCAGTGTGCAACAGTAATTTTTGATATACAATCGCATTAAGTGCTGAAATATCCATAAAATTAGATGACGATTAGAGAATACATAGAGTTGGTTTTTTCAGATTATACACTGCGAACAATCACTTTAGGAACTGCAATTTTAGGAGCGGTTTGCGGAATGCTTGGTAGTTTTGCCGTACTCCGTAAACAAAGCCTCTTAGGCGATGCAATATCACATGCTGCTTTGCCAGGTATCGCTATTGCCTTTTTAATTACCGGCGCAAAAAATGGAAACACCTTGTTAATAGGTGCACTCATAAGTGGACTTGTGGGGACGTTCTGGATTCGTGGAATCATTAAAAAAACACAGTTAAAATCTGATACTGCTTTGGGTTTGATTTTATCGCTTTTTTTTGGATTTGGAATGTTATTGCTCACCTTTATACAAAAAATGCCGAATGCCAATCAAGCGGGATTGGACAAGTATCTTTTTGGGCAGGCTGCTACCTTGGTTGAAGCAGATGTTTGGTTGATGGGAATAGTAATGACGATAAGTGTTCTGGTTTTATTTGCTTTTTGGAAAGAACTTAAACTTTTGCTTTTTGATGTTGACTATGCCAAATCTTTAGGGATTAACACCATTTTTTTAGATATTCTCATAACATCGTTTATTGTTTTGGCAATAGTAATCGGATTACAAACCGTCGGAGTTGTGCTGATGAGTGCGATGCTTTTGGCTCCGGCAGCTGCGGCCAGACAATGGACCAATAGTTTAGGAATCATGGTGCTGCTCGCTGCCATTTTTGGAGCTTTTTCAGGAGTGCTAGGAACTGCGGTAAGCGCGAGTTCTAACAACCTTTCTACAGGACCGGTAATTGTCTTAATTGCAGCAATTTTTGTTGTGTTCTCTTTTATTTTCTCACCCGGAAGAGGATTGTTATTTAAGGAGATTCGGTATTGGAAAAATCGTAACGACTTGCAATTATTTAAAACACTAGCGTTTATGCAAAACATTGCTAAAACGCATGAAGATATCTCTCATCCTCACGCTATAAAAATCTTGAATAATTTCCAAGGATATACCAAACGCTCCCTTAAAAAATTGGAGAGTCGAGAATATATAACCGTTGCAGGAGGAATGTGGGCGATGACGCAAAAAGGCTTTGATAAAGCTACTAATTTATACAATCAACAAGAGAATACCTATGACTAGTGCTCAAGTTGAAATACAATTAATTGCAAGTATTGTAGCCATTGCATGTGCGATTCCGGGGACTTTCTTAGTCTTACGAAAAATGGCTATGATAAGCGATGCCATAAGTCATTCTATTTTACCTGGTATCGTAGTTGGTTTTTTTCTAACCGAAGATCTCAACTCTCCATGGCTTATTTTACTAGCGGCACTTACCGGTGTAATAACAGTATTTTTAGTTGAGTATATACAAAAAACGGGTCTTGTTAAAGAAGATACTGCCATCGGACTCGTATTTCCTGCATTGTTTAGTATTGGTGTAATCCTTATTGCCAAAAATGCCAATGACATCCATTTGGATATTGATGCGGTTCTTTTAGGGGAACTTGCTTTCGCTCCGTTTGACAGATTAGTGGTAAATGGCATAGACTTAGGACCAAAATCCCTTTGGGTAATTGGTACTATTTTAGTACTTACCTTAGGGTTATTATTTATTTTCTTTAAAGAACTAAAATTGAGTACGTTCGACAAAGGATTGGCCACTTCTTTAGGATTCTCCCCTGTATTATTGCATTATGGACTAATGTCGGTGGCTTCCGTAACTACGGTAGGAGCTTTTGATGCGGTAGGAGCAGTATTGGTTGTTGCACTAATGATCGCTCCTCCTGCAATGGCGTATCTGCTTACTAATGATTTAAAAAAAATGCTTGCACTTGCTGCTTTTTTTGGAGTGTTAGGAGCATTGGGAGGATATTGGTTGGCACATGGATTAGATGCATCTATCGCCGGATCTATGACTTCGGTTTTAGGAGTTTTATTTCTAATTGTATATCTGTTTGCTCCTGATAAGGGTTTACTATCGGTAATGTATCGACAAAGACGCCAGAAAATAGAGGTACACCTCTTGACTTTTTTATTGCATTTGCAAAATCATGAAGAAGCATCTGAACGACATGTGAAACACCTTAATGAACATATTAATTGGCAAACGGTGCGATCGAAATCGGTTTTAGAGCTTGCACTTAAAAACAATATGATTACGATATCTGACGACATTATCTCCTTGACTGCAAAGGGGAAGGAGTTTACTAAGGAAGCAATCAATTATATTATGACCAATAAAAGTGCTGCGATTGAGGAAATGAAAGATCGATTTTTTCTATTTCGCGGATAGCGATTTACCTTCTTTTTTTATCCACAATATTTCTTACCTTGGAGTTCTAATTATACCTTGATTAATTCACTATTAATGAAATATTTTATATCTCTTTTATCTGCTGTTTTTGTAACTGTAATACTTCAGGCTCAAGAACAAGGCTGGCAGGGAAAATTTGAGCCTATTGATAACATGATAAGTGCGCCAAATGCATATCGTTCCGCCAGCGGAGCTCCTGGTAAGGATTATTGGCAACAACGTGCAGATTATTCCATTAAAGCAACTATAGACGAAAAAACAAGCGTGCTTAGTGGAGAGGAAACCATTACGTATTACAATAATTCGCCAGATAATCTAAGCTATCTATGGGTGCAATTAGATCAAAATGTGAATCGAAAGGAAAATAAAGGATTTAGTGAAGTTCAAGGCGGGGTGCGTGATTCCATGAATACCAGACATATGCAAATACTCACTCGGGCAATTGATTTTCCCGCGGGATACACGATTAAATATGTGAAAGATGCCAATGGGAAAAACATGAGATCCATTGTGAATAACACCATGATGAAGGTTGCTTTGGAGGAACCACTGAGATCTGGAGAAACCCTTACCTTTTCAATTGCATGGTCATATCCGGTTACGGATCGGAGTTTATTTTTACTTTCAAGAGAAGGATATGAGTATTTTCCCGAAGACGACAATAAGGTATATTTAATTGCGCATTGGTTTCCGAGAATGGCTGTGTATAATGATGCCAAGGGATGGCAAAATAAACAGTTTCAAAAGCTAGGAGAATTTGCATTAGAATTTGGAAATTATGAGGTTGAAATTAAAGTTCCGAGTGATTATATCGTAGCGGCTACTGGGGAGTTACAAAACAGTAAAGATGTGCTTACTACTGAACAACGCAAGCGAATGGATAGGGCTCGAAAATCTTTTGATAAACCTGTTTTAATAGTAAGTCCAGAGGAAGCCATAGCAAATGAAAAAACCAAAACGAACAAAACTAAAACATGGAAGTTTGCGGCACAAAACACTCGAGATTTTGCTTTCGCCGCATCCCGCAAATTTATTTGGGATGCTCAAGCGGTTAAGTTCTCAGATCATACCACTATGGCAATGTCTTTTTTCCCAAAAGAAGGACTCCCAGTTTGGAGTGAAGAGTCTACCAAAGCAGTAATTGCAGCCTTACAGGTGTATTCTGAGTCTACTTTTGAATACCCTTACCCTGTAGCAATTTCAGTAAATACCTCTAATATAGGGATGGAATTTCCAATGATCAGTTTTAATGGAGGTCGACCTAAGAATGGGAAAATGACGGAATTGGCTAAGGCAGGTATGATCCGCACTATCGTTCATGAAGTAGGCCATAATTGGTTCCCAATGATTGTAAGTTCAGATGAGCGGGAATGGATGTGGATGGATGAAGGATTAAACACCTATTTGGATCAAAAAACAATGGCCGAGAAGTATCCCCAACATCATAGTATTACGCCAAAAGATATTGTGCCGTATATGAGTGGAGATAAAAGTATTATGCGACCTATTATGACATCATCGGATAGCGAACGCTTACAGCAAATAGGAGCTAACTTTTACAACAAACCCACAGTAGGATTGCAAATTTTAAGAAATTCTGTAATAGGACTAGAACTTTTTGACGAAGCGTTTAAAGAGTATGCAAACCGATGGAAGTATAAACATCCCTATCCTGCAGATTTCTTTAGAACCCTTGAAGATGCTACAGCAACTGATTTGGATTGGTTTTACAGAGGATGGTTTTTTACCACGGATCAAACGGATATGGAACTTGCCAATGTCAAATGGTTTAAAGTTTTAGAAAAGGACATCAATATTGAAGATCAGCACAAAAAGGTAAACCTAAAAGTTGGCGGAGAAGGAGAAATGGCTACTTCAAAAGACTTTACGTCTGGACCGGAAGATATTACGATGATTACAACACCTGATCAGAACTATGGTGGCTTTAAATCTCGCATAGATGAAGCAGAATTGCGCAAACAACTCGCAGGAAAAAACATTTATGAACTTACCATAAAAAATGTAGGAGGTCTTGTTATGCCGGTAACCGTGGAATGGAAATATACAGATGGAAGCTCGGAAATTGATAGAATTCCTGCAGAAGCTTGGCGCTTAAATGAATATGTAATTCAAAAAACATTCATCAAAACTAAAGAAGTCTCATCGGTAGTATTAGATCCAAATTTCGAGTTTGCAGATATTGATATGGAAAACAATACATTCCCCCGTACGGGAACACCTTCAGCATTTGATAAAATAAAAGAAAAGCAATAGCGAATTTAGTTTAGTGCTTTGCTTCCATATATCAGAAAAATGAAATCACATCTATGGCGCAACAACATTCGCTAGTAATCTATTCCCTTTTACTTGGCTTTTTTTTTAACAATAATGCAATCGGGCAAAACTTTCAGAATACTGAATTAAGCAGTAAGATCCGTATAGGGTTGAATTATGGGCAAGCATCTCAAGCTAGATTTCCATTCAATAACACTGATTATTTTTATGAAAACAACTATTTTAAACTGCAATTTAATACGTTGCTCTTTAAAAAAAGAAATTTCAGTTTTGAACTGCATATTGAACCAAGTATCTACTTTTCGGAGCATCAACTTCTAAATCGATTTTTTATCCGATCAAATAGGGGAATTGATTTTTTGGACCAGCGCGATATTTTCGTAGAAAGAAGAATATTTACAGAGTATGTGCTGAATGTGGGGCTGCTTGTGCGTTACAATTTGTGGAAGAAATTGAGTGTTTATGTCATAGGCAGTGTAGGGCCCATGATCTCAGACGCTGATACAGAAAGACTCAAAAAAGGTTTCGCTTTTTCTGATATCATTGGTTTAGGGTTTTTTTTCAAGACGAAGCCAATTTGGTTTGATGTTAGAACCACTTTAAGACATAATTCTAATGCAAATCTAAGCTTCCCAAACAACGGTCACAATAGTGTTGGATTTGAAGTGGGAATTTCTTTTCCGTTATGAAGTAATGCAGTGAAGAAAACGCACCCCACTTAAAAAAGAATATTTGAGTAAGAGGAATTAAAAATTTATCAACATGCTAAAAATTTTCGTCTATAATGAACGTTATTTAATTAGCACATCAATCGAAGTCAAATAAGATCTAATACTCATGCGAAAGAAAAAAAGACATTGGTTTTTAAACCTGCTAATTGTTTTCACACTTTTATTGTCTATTACCGCATTTGCCGCACACTATAAAAACTGGACTAAAGTCAAAGAAGATCATATTAAAATACTATCAGGAATTTATTATAAAAAATTGAATTTTGTTGATATCAACGCTGTAAGCATGGTTGAAAAAATTCCAGCTCTAGAAAGAATTAGCGGTTTTTCTGTAAAACAATGGGAAAAGGGAAAGTTTAAAGATTCAATTACTGAAAGCACAGTATACATTTATGTGGATGATCTAAAAAATGAAAAAATCAGATTAACCTATCAGGATTCCCTTCAATTGTTCTTTAATTATTCTGATAGCACTAAAACCCGAGAAATGTACCGGTTTTTTATGGAGAAAATTAAAGGTAGTAACGAACAAAAAAATTAACAGCTTTGTTGGAAATAGCTTAAGCTAAATTTAATTGAGATTTGGCCAATTTTTTGTAGTATTTTTGTTTAAATATTTTAAAAATTTATGAAACAAACAAGTGTGCTGTTTATAGCAATTTTTACATCTTCAATGGCCTTAGCACAACATAAATTGTCCGTTGTTGTAGCAGGTGTAAAATCTTCAGATGGTATGATCAATGTTGCGGTGTATAATCAATCTGAGGGGTTTTTAAAGATAGATGAGGTATATATGGGCAATAGCACGCAGGCTGTCCGAGGAGAAACTGCAATAACGATTGATAACATTCCTAATGGGGAGTATGCACTTGCCGTTTTTCATGATAAAAATGGGAATAAGGAATTAGATACGAATTGGTTGGGAATTCCTAAAGAAGATGTGGGGTTTTCCAATGCAAAGATGAAAACCTTTGGCCCACCAAGTTTTAAGGAATGTGCCATACGGCTAGATTCAGATGCGGAGGTCAAAGTGGTGATTAAATAAGCCTAGAACCGAGCTTTTAAAGCGAAGGTAAAATCCCTACCTGGGTTCGGAATTGCAAAATCTTCAAAGAGCGTTTTTAAACGGGATAAATGATCTACATAAACCGTATTGAAAATGTTTTTTACGCCCAAGTTAAGATCAAATTGTTTATAGGTAAAACGAAGTCCTACATTGAATAAGGTATAGGCTTCATTGGGAAGTTCAAACTCACTTACACTATTTTGATCTAGAAAGTTTACCATTTGAATGTATCCATTTTGAAATTTTAAATCTCCCCCCAAATCAAAATCATAAGAGACTCGAGAATTAAAATTTACTGGAGGAATTAAAGGTAATGGGTTGCTATTACTATCATTCCCAAAAGTTAACGCAGCGCTACTTTGAAAGGACAGTTGCGGAAGTTTTGAAGGTTGATAGTTGATACTAATTTCCCCTCCATATAGTGTTGCATCTTCTTGTAAGTATGCAAAAATTGGAAGATTACCCTCTCCGGTTTCTCCCGTAGGAGTAATAAAAATATAATTATTAATAGCATTGTAGAATGGATTAATGATAAGCTTAAAACCCGCTTTTTCATAGTTTATGGCAAAATCTAATTGCGTAGCGGCTTCGCTAGTAAGGTTAGGATCTCCAACCTCTATTCTACCTACACCGCCATGTTCCCCATTGGAAAGCAATTCCGATACATTTGGAGCCCTAAAACCAGATGCGATGTTAAAACGAAGCGCAAAATCGCCTAGATCATACCTACTACCAAAAGAATAATTTAGGGAGTTGTAGGTATCATCAAAATCTGAAAAATTCGTAATACCATCAATAACAACACTTTCTGCCTGAATATTTTTAGAATCGAATCGGAATCCGGCTTGAAAGGTCAGTTTATCTGAAGGATCATAATTAAATAAACTATAAAATCCGAGCTCAGAACCTTGTCCATCAGGAATAAGAAAAACGGTACCACGATTTTCATTTTCTTGAAATAACCCTTGGGACCCTAAGGTTAAATTTACCTTATCGCTTTTAACAACATCTGATACTTTTAAATTGTAACTAGACACTCCCAAATTGAGATGTAAATCCGCAGTGTCTGCTACGTCGTTAAATTCCTGGCGGTCATTAACCGCATATCCCAGTATGAGATTAACGGCAGTATGACCTAAGGAAAAATTGTTTTCGAATGCAAGATTGTGTTGGGTAATATCTTGGAAAGGCAAGATAAAACCCCGATCAGTTGTATCCGAAAATGGTCTATCCGAAGGAATGCCAAATTCATTATTTAAAAACGTATAGGTGAGTTTGGAAGTCCATGATTTTTCTTGATATCCTAGAGCAATCTTGGCATTTCGTTCGTTAAATCGTGTGTTGAATATGCGCTGACCAATAATGCGTTGTGCTTCGGTTTGAGCTTCTTCCGGAATTTGGTAGTCGGCAGCGGAATTAAAACCTAAAAAGGCATTTAATTTAAACGCTCCTTTTCCTGTTCGTACCCCAATTCGGTTTTGTGTGGTAAGGCTGTTGCTAAAGAATCCAGTTTCAACAACACCATCAATTTTTTTATTGGTAAACACTTCATCTACAAAATACAACACCCCACCAATGGCATCGGAACCATATAAAAGCGATGCAGGTCCCTTAATAACTTCTACACTACGGACACCGTTATTACTAACACCCAAGCCATGTTCAGCACCCCACTGTTGATTTTCAATACGCGTTCCTTGAGCATAGGTAACCACGCGATTACTGGTTAAACCTCTTATAACCGGTTTCCCAATACTATTCCCCGTTGTATTTTGAGATACTCCGTTTAGGTTAGAAATACTCTCAGCAAGGGTATTTGAAAAGGTAGTATAGATATCGACAAGTTTTTGTTTCTCTACATTGACTACCAATTCTTTTTGAAGCTTGCCCCCAGGAACAGAGACTATAATTTCGTCTAATGCTGCTACGTTTTCTTCAAGTATAAGGTCAAGTGTTTCTATTTCTTTCTCTAAGACAACTAATTTTTCTACAGAATGATATCCAATAAAAGAGGCAATAACAGTGTAAGTGCCTGGAACAATGTTTTCAATACGATATGCTCCAGCAGCATTAGAACTTGCTCCTTGGGCTGTTTTTTTTAAGACAATAGTGGAGAACGATAGCGGATTTCCATTAACATCAGTTATGGTACCTTTTAAGGTAATGGTATTGGCTTGCCCCCATATATTTCCAATGAAGCATATGGCAAGACAAATGAAGAGCGATTTAATGGACATAAGTAAGATTGTGTTCTGCTAAATAAAATTTTAGACAAAACTAATAATTTATTTTTATGTCATAAAATGATTTTTTGCAAATCTTGTTTTTTAAATTACAAATAATATAGAAATGTATATGAAGTGCGATCCCAATAACATACTTAAAACAAAAAAACCAAGAGCATAAACATGAAAATAATGTCTATACTCCTGGTTTGAAATAGTTGCTAACCACTAGAAAAATTGGCTAGCGTTGTTTTGAAACCTTAGTTGTCTTTAAATCCATCCGGGCGTTTCCATTTTATTGGTGGAGCTGGCTCCGGCTTTAATTCAAATGTATTAGCGCCTAATAATTTAAGCGCTTCATTAACCCCTCTTTCCAGTTGAGGATCACGCCCTTGCAATACCTTTTTAGGTTCTTGAATTACTTCGATATCAGGGGTAATACCATCACCTTCAACTGCCCAATTTCCTGCTACATCATAAAACCCTCCACGTGGCGCCACCATCCGACCACCATCAATAAATCTTGGAGTATCCCAAGTACCTACAAGTCCTCCCCATGTGCGCGTTCCTACCAGAGGGCCTAATTTTTTTGCATGAAACATATAAGGTAATAAATCTCCTCCTGAACCAGAACGTTCGTTAATCAGCATTACCTTAGGTCCCCAAATGCCTGCCATGGGTGTAGTCCAAGGTCTGTTATCGTTTGATTTACTATTGAAGTACCCAAATAATTCCCGAGACATAATATCTATCATATAATCTGCGGCAGCACCTCCACCGTTATTTCGTTCATCAACAATGACACCTTTCTTATCCTGTTGCGAAAAATAATAACGATTAAAGGAATTAAATCCACCACCGCCTGTATTTGGCACATACACATAAGCAAGTTTGCCATTAGACATTTCCGATACCTTTCTTCGATTCCCTTCTATCCAATCATAGGTTCGCAAACCCCGCTCGCTACGAATAGGTTTCACCAGAACCGTTCGGGCATTTGCTAAACTTGGAGCACTATTTACAGTTATCTTAATGGCTCTCCCTGCGGTTTGTTCCAAAAGACTATAAGGGTTCATATCTGTTCGAAGTTCTTGACCATTAATAGCCAACACATAATCCCCTTCTTTTACATTTAATCCTGGTTGCGCAAGCGGAGCCTCTAAATTGGGATTCCAATTCTCACCCGTATAAATTTTTGAAATTTTATAAGCATTATTCGCTAGGGTGAAATCACAGCCCAATAAACCAATTGGTACTTGATCAAGATTTGGTAAATCCCCACCGGAAACATACGAATGCCCTATTGAGATTTCGCCACTCATAATATCCACCACATAGTTGAGATCCGTTCTATGGCGCACATGTTTTATCCATGGGGCATACCATTCATAAATAAGATCCCAAGGCGCTCCATGCGTATTGGAAACATATAGGAAATCCCGCATATAGCGCCAGCCTTCCTTAAAAATTTGATGATACTCAGCCGTAGGATCAACCTTTATCTTAAGATCCATCTTTAACTTTCCATCGCTGAGCTTTGGCTTTCCTTTGGTAGCAACAATATGCCAAGAACCATTTTGCTGTAATAAGATCTGTTTTCGATCTGATGAGGAAACCATTTGTGCGATATTTGAGGCAAAGGGATTTGCCTTCATTTTTTCCACATCGTAATTGTGAATGGTAAAATTCGGTTGATTAGGAACACTTTCTGCTACGAAAACTGTATTTGTTGGTCCTTTAGCTAAACCAACATAGTTACGAGCATCTAACTTTAAAGGAACAATGCGCTTATAAATACCATCGCTATCAATAGTTACAATAGCACTTGTGTTTGATGTGGAATTCTCTTTTTTGCTTGCCGTATCTTGATTTCCTTTCTCTTCATCCGTTTTTGGAAGGTTGGGAGCCTTTCCCGTTTTAGTTAATACAATGGCATAAAGGCTTCGCACTACCTGCGTATCAAAAGAACTCATGTCCAGCCAACCGGATTGCAAAGCGTAATTTGTGCTTGCCAAAAAGTAAAGATATGCCCCGCTTTCGTCCCATATCGGGCTTATAGCATCTGCTATTCCATCCGTTAGTTGTATCGTTTTTTTAGTAGTTATGTTATATGCAAAAATAGCTTTATAGTGACTTTTAAGTTGCTTTGGATAGGCAATCCATTTGCTGTCTGGGGACCAAACAGGGTTCATGGTTCTATTGGGATGTGCGTATCCATCGGAAGCTACTTTTTTAGCTTTACCAGAATTTAAGTTTATAATCCAAATGTTGTAATCTGTATCGGAATAGGCAATATGGTTACCATCTGGTGCCCAATCCGGTTGAAAATAAAAGGTATGATTTGGCAGGGAATAAATTTTTTGATTTTCTCCATCTTGATTTGCAACTACCAATTGATATTCTCCGCTAGCATCAGAAAACCAGGCCACCTTGTCTCCCTTGGGCGACCAGACCGGAGATCGATCGGCAATCCCTGAGCTATTGGTTAGGTTCTTCCAGCTACCATTTTCCTTCGGCACTGTGAATATATCTCCTCTATGTTCAAAAATAGCGCGTTTTCCAGTTGGGGATATGTTGGGGTTGGTTAAGCTTCGAGCTGCTATGTTTTCCCATCTGGGGCGCGAAAAATTCATATCGCCATTAACCGTTATACTTAATTGTTTTGTGCTCCCATCAGCAGGGTTTAAGAGGTGCAGGTAACCTCCTTGTTCATAAACAATTTTATCAGTACTTGCATCTAAACTCTTTACATCGAACCGCTTGTGAAATGTAAGCTGTTTTTCAGCTTTTGTAACAGGATCAAAGGACCAAATATTACTGGCATAATCACGTTCGGAAAGATAATAAACTTTGTTTTCTAACCATACTGGATCTAGATGTCTCTCACTTGTGGGTTGTGGGGTTCTTATGAGATCCTTGGTTTTCATATTTACAATCCAAATAGGCATTGCTTGTCCTCCGCGGTAATTACGCCATTCGGGATCCCAAAATGTAATCGGAACATAAGCAATATGTTCTCCATCTGGGGAAATTTCTCCAAAAGCAGCTCTCGGAATATCAATAGCTACGGGTAAACCTCCTTGCGCAGAAACTTTATAGAATTTATTGGTTTGGGTAGGTTTACTTTCTCTACCCGAACGAAACAATACCTCCCCTTCTGGTGTCCATCCCTGCACAAAATCTCCGCCGGGATGCCAAGTAAGTCTAGCCGGTTCTCCCCCTTTGGCAGGGATAACATAAACATCAGTGTTACCATCGTACTGCGCTGTAAAGGCGATATGTTTTCCATCTGGGGAAAAATGGGGTAGTGATTCGTAACCTTCATTGCTTGTAAGTCGAACTGCATTTCCGCCATTTACGGTTGTCTTCCAAAGATCGTTTGCATATACAAAAACGATATGCGAATCGGAGAGGGTGGGTTGTCGTAATAATTGTGTTCCTTGAGCAAAAAGCCCTGTAAATAAAAGAGAAAATGCAAGTGTAAGTAGCTGTTTCATACTGAAATTCCTGAATTAATTAACAGGAATTAAGGTATTGAAAAAAATGAAAACTACCGCAGTATTTTGCTAAAGTTTAAAAGCATTTCAAACCGCAATGTTACTCTGCAACCGTAAACTCTTTAATAGCTTGATTAGGTTCAATAATATCATAGCCTTTCCAAAATTCTGGATTGTAACGAGGCATATAAACTGGCAATACTGTATTTTTTTCGGTAAAAGCTTCGAACTGATTGGAAGAGAGGTTTTCCGTATCAAAGATTACAATTTCAAACTTACTTCCTCCGGTTACGGCCATATCTATTTTAACAGATAGTTCGTTCTGTTTTCTTCGCCCCTTTACGTGTTTGTTTTTTTCAATAATTTTAAGCGGACGTCGAATGCCCACTCTATTTCCGTTTTCAGCTTCTAAAAACCGAAGATCGTAGCGATCGTTTGTTCCTTTAGAAAAGATCATTTTTCCTTTTGCTACATTTTCTGCAAGCGATATTCCTAAGAGTTTGAATTTTCGAATGGGTTTTACATTTTCATAATCGAGTCTAATAATAGCAAAATCGTCAGAATTAATATATAAACGACCTTTATAATCAGCACCTCCCTTTGGCTCGAAAGTTAGGATATAAACGGCGGCATCACCAAAATAGGTAAACTCCTGAAGATTAAAAACATATTTATTGGACTTACGTATAAAATTAAGATCTGTATCTTTCATGAAGAAAAGATTCTTGAATGTTCTTCCCATGGTAGATTTTCGCCATTTTGCAAAATTTTGCTTGCGTTCGGCCTCCCTTTTTTTACGATCTTCCAATTCTTTTTGCAGCGCTGCGGCATTTGTTGAATCAACTTCGGCATCAAAAATTTCATCTGCACCAACCTTTGTTCCAAAAAGTCCAGATTTAATCTTAAAATAAGAATCTGGTTTTACATTTTTCTTTATTATTTCATTGAAACGTTCCTCTAGAGAAGTGAGGTCTAATTCACTGTTTTTATCGTATAATTCGGAGGCTTTGATTAAATTTATCTTTTGATTTTCACTGTCGTAATTTCCATAGAGATCACATAAAACTTCAGTATAGCGATAATCGTTTTTAGGTACGGATTCCAATACACTATCTAGGAAAGGTTTACTTAATTCTTTAATAGTTGATTTTATAAATTTGTAATCTGTTTTCACCAAATTCGAACGATACGATTCTCTAAAGAAAAGTTTCTTTTTAGTGAAATCCTGATTGTAATTTTTATCTAGATTTTCCTTTACTTTTTTAATAATCTCTTCAGGAGTATATTGTTTATTACTTAAAACAACAGCATTAAGTTCTATTGCTTTTGCTGGGAGATAAATAATGCTATCTGTAAATTTTTCGAGCGATTGTGCCAGCGATTTATACCCTATACAGGAGATAAACAACGAATCTGTAGCTACAGAGGTTTTCGTGGTTTGAATGCTAAAATTACCTTCCTCATTTGTAATTACTCCTCTCTTATTTGAAAGAAGTACAGTAACATATGGAATAGGCTTTAAAGTGGCGGAATCAAGAATTTTTGCACTAATGGTACGATCTTGTGCCTGACTAAAACAAATGGAACAAAGGATTAGAACAAAGGTAAGGACAGTAGTTGATTTTTGCATATTTCGGTTTGTGAAAACGAATTAAAGCATACCCACTGCAATACACCTAATTATTTAGTTTTTTTTAATAGCATTTTATTCTTTTTTTAACGGAAACAAATAAAATAGCTACTGTTTTTTACTTAAAAACAACGAAGACGAACGCCTTAAACTTGTTAGACGCAATTATCTTTTGTACACACGCACCCAGTCTACTTCCATACTGGAACTATCAACAAAAGTAGTAGGGTCTACGCCAGGGAAAAATACCCCACCGACCGCAGCATTGATGACAATTTGTTGTTTTTTTCCCAAAAGCTGGCTGATAAAGTTTCTGGAATTGGTTTGATAGAGATGTAAGCGTTCATCATCAAACCTAATCTCCAAAGTGGTAGCGGTCCAAATAAGTTCATAAGTATGAAAATCTGCAGTAATATCTACATCAACATCATGCTCTACAACAGTATCTTCTAATCTTGTAAGAGGGATGTTAGGTTCTGTACCGAAGAAAATATTGGAAGAAAATTCCATAGGTAAATTTCCCCGTGCTTCAATAATATCAATTTCTCCCATAGTAGGCCACGGGTCACCAAAAGACCAAAAAGCAGGCCACATACCCAAGCCTTCCGGCATTCGGATGCTAGCTACAAAACGATATTCTTGTTCCCCAGCTATAGCGGAAGGGCCAAATGTAGTTTTCGTTTCGATACGCCCTGAAACGTAGTCAAAATCTTTTGGAGTTGCGTCAAACGGATTATTAGGGCCTATAATATTTTCGCGCTCAACAGCTATCGTAAGGATACCATTTTCTATAGAAAGTTGTTCTTCCTGGTATAACTGAATTTCATTATTAAAAGCACCACTCTCCCAAATGTTCCATTGCGAAAGATCAGAATCGAAGGTGTCTTCAAAAATTAAATTCCATTCTAAGTTTGTTGGAGGCTCTACTGGAGTTCCTCCAACTGGATCTGGAGTTGCCACAGGTGGAGCACCATCATCCGAACTTGAACTCGAACATGCTACAAAAAGTAATGCGGTAAAAAATAATGAAAGATAAGACTTAAACATAAAAATTCTTTTTGGGAAAGTTACAAAACTTTGGAGATTAGAACTATAAAAAGGGTTGAATTACAGTTATAGTGGATATAAAATAGGCCTAAATGTAAAAGTTTGTTAATTATTTTGAAACAATCATTTCAAAATATATATTTGCTATCAAAGTAGAAAAAATGCCACGTCCAGAAGAATTCAATAAAGCTAATGTATTGCAGAATGCAATGGTACTTTTTTGGAAAAAAGGATATGAAGGAACTTCAATGCAGGATTTGGTTGATGCTACGGGTTTAAATAGATCTAGTATCTACAATTCTTTTGGTTCTAAGCTTGCCTTATATCAAGAAACCTTAAAAGAATATCAACAACAAAATAGTAGTATTTTCCAACGTGCCTTAGTGCGTGCGACGAACCCTCTTGAAGCTATTCGTTATGTTTTTGAGAGTTTTTTACCCGAAGTGGCTAAAAAGGAGTGTGAGAGGGGATGTTTTTTAATGAATTCAAAGGCAGAAATGGCCAATAAAGAAGAAGATGTTAGGAAATGGCTTTTAGGACATCAAGAACAAAGTTTGTCCTTTTTTAGCGATTTGATATTGTCAGGTCAGGAAGAAGGTTTTATCAATAGTGATCGAAAAGCGGAGGATCTAGCATATTTTATCTTTACTTCATTTCAGGGGTATAGAATGACAGGAATTCTGGTAAAAGATCCTAAAATTTTAAAAGAGATTATTAACAATACACTTAGCGTTTTAAACTAATTTTTTTAATCAATTATGGAATGATCATTTCAAAATAATATATTAATATAAATAATAAAAGTAATGGGAAGATTTAATGATAAAGTAGTAGTAGTATCAGGAGGAAACTCTGGAATAGGGCTGGAAACTGTGAAAGGGTTTTTAAATGAGGGAGCCAAAGTGGTATTTTCCGGAAGGAGACAAGAGGCCCTAGATGCGGCCTCATCGGAGTTGACTGGGAATTTTAAAACAGTATTGGCAGATCAAAGTCGATTGGAGGATAATTCAAAGCTAATTACCGAAGCTGTCAATACCTATGGTAAAATAGATGTGTTATTCGTAAATGCCGGAGTGGCTTATTTTACTCCAGCAGATCAAATTGATGAAAATCACTTTGATACGCAATTTAATATCAATATAAAAGGACCTACATTTTTGGTGAAAAATGCAATACCACATCTAAATGATGGAGGGGTTATTCTATTTAACAGCTCTATTGTACATCAAAAAGGGTTTGAAGGTGCTGCCATTTACAGCGCAACAAAAGGGGCATTGCGAGCATATGCACGGGTATTAACTACAGAATTGGCTCCGCGCCAAATTCGTGTAAATACCATAGCACCAGGACCAATTGCCACACCTATTTATACGAAAATGGGAATGCCAGACGAAATGGTAAATGAGATGGGTGAAAGCTTTGCAGCCTCCAATCCATTAAAGCGTTTTGGTACTCCATCAGAAATTGCAAATGCGGTACTGTTTTTAGCCTCTGCCGAAGCGAGTTACGTAAACGGTATCGAATTGGAAGTTGACGGTGGTATGAGTCAGATATAAGCAGGTTTTTAACAAAATAGCAAAGGTTCACTGCTCCGTGCAGTGAACCTTTTTTATAAATTTATTCCTCATGTTCTCTTTAGTTATGCAATATGTATATTTGAAAGAAATCTCAAAATAATTTTCTCATGTTATTGTCTCAAATATTTGGAGCGCTTTTTGGAATGCTAGCAATTATTTTTGGAGCTTTTGGAGCTCATGCCCTTCGAAAAATACTAACCTCCGAATTACAATCCAGTTTTGAAACGGGAGTAAAATACCAAATGTATCATGCGATTGTTTTGCTTATTATTGGATATAACTTTGAGTTTGCAACGCCTCTTGAGAATTATATTGTGTATTGTTTTGTTATTGGGGTTTTCTTATTCTCTTTTAGTATTTATGGACTCTGCATTAGCAGAGCCAAAGGCAAAAAAATTGCTGCCTTAGGCCCTGTAACTCCTATTGGAGGTCTCTTTTTAGTAACGGGATGGGGACTATGGTTATATACCTTTATAAAAGATTTTATCTAGAGTCTTAAATACATATTTCCGTTGATTGTATTGAGACGTAAGGTGTTCGTTGCATTTTCAAATCGACCCTCTACTCTCTGTCCTACATGGCGATCAGTAACATTAAAATTTAGTTTTTCATCAGCATAAATATTTCCATGTATGGTTTCAGCAACCATTCTTGTATTGATCATCTTCAAATCTATTTCCCCATTTATTGTACTCAAATCAAGATCACCAGCATATGATTTAATATCGATATCTCCGTTAATAAGATCCGCAGTAAAATCCCCTTCGATGACTTCAGATTTTAAACTCCCATTGATGCTACTGAGCTTAAAACGAGCATTCTTAGGAACATACAAGATGTAATTAAATTCGTAGCGATCTCCGGTATTGTAATATCTCTTTTTCTTTCCAGGATTGTTTTTATTCCATTCATCATAGAACTTTTTAAATATAGGTCTTGCATTTGAGACGATGCTGATCGTATTAGTATTTTCCTTCACATCAAGTTCATAAGCGTCAAGATATTTGCCATCTTCAGTATAGATCATTGCTTTAAAATATACTTTTGATTCGTTCCATGTTTTAACTTCTATTTCCGAAGCAAATTTTAGTTCTACATCAATAAATTGTTTTTTATAGGTGATGTTTTTTTCGATTTCTTTTTGAGCAGCAATACTGAAGCTGATAAGGCCCAGTATAAGCGCTAAACTTAAATTTTTCATGACTGTTCGTTTTGTTTGATTATTGTTTTCTTAAATAAATATTTCCGTTGGTAGAGCTTAGCTTAATAGATACACCTCCGTTGTTTATGGCACCTTTCACCTTTTTGCTTGATATGGAACGTAAACCATTTTTATCTGGCACACTTAAATCAAAATTGGTATAGATTTCACCGTTAACGGAACCTAAGGATAAATCTGCAGGTGTGTTCCCTGGTAAGCTCACGTCCAATACGCCATTGGTAGTATGAAGACTAATAGGAGAAGATTGATTTACTTTGGTAAAAAGTACTTCCAGTTCCCCATTTAATACATTTGCGGTTACTGGACCAGCAACATCTTTAATCCGTATACCACCATTTAATTGTGCATTGGCCTCAATTTCTGCGGTAAAACCTGAGATTTCAATATCACCATTCCAGGTACTGGTAACTGCGACATTTTGAGAACTCGGAAGATAAATTTCTGCATAATCTGATTTGCGAAGATTTTTCACTAAAAGCGTATTCCCTTCCTTAATTACGTAGAAGCCTACCTCTGTATTATCGGATCCACCCTCACCTAATAATCGAAGTCCTTTTGCTCTTTCGGGTTCGTCATAGGAGCTTCGATTTTTAATTAGGAGTTCCTGAGAATTATGGGTTTTTACCACAATGTCTGCTTTTGATTCGATTTTCACCCATTCAATTCCGCTAAGAGATTTGGTGTAATCCTGCGCTTTTGTTGTCAAAGCAAAAGCTAAAAATACTACTGTAATTGCTACTTGTTTCATGATTTTCGTTTTTTGATTTATGAAATTTTTGGTAATAATGATTCTATTTGAGCTTTTATAAAAGGTTGTGTTTCTTCCTCTTCTAAAAGTTTTTGTAAAGGAGCGATCGCTTTTTTCTCTTGCAATTGTACCAGGGTATGGATGATTACGATCTGAATTCCGGGATCTTTTTCTATACCCAAAGCTGTAACAAAAGCATTTACCACGGTTTTGGAGTTTGTAAATGCCCCTAAGGCTTCTACTGCGGTTAACCTTACATTGGTATTTTCATCATATAACATTCGTTCAGCAAGCGCTTTAACGATAATCTCGTTAGGCATTGCCAACTCCTCGATGTAGTTTACGCCCTGAATACGTTTACTGGCCGATTTGTTTTCCATTAATGAAAGCATAGCCATTTGTCTTATTTCTCGTTGTTCATTTTCCATCTGGGCTAAGGTTTGGTTTGAAACCTGTTCGTTTTGGTATTTTCCTAAAAAGAAAGAAGCAATAAGCAGGGCAAAACCGGCAGCAATTTTTAACATATAAGGCAGTGATGCCTTTGTTTTTGAATTGTTATTGGCAGTTATGGGAACTACTTTTATTGTTTTTGCCTTTTCTTCCTCCAACATAGCTTCGAAATTCAATTGCAAGCGATCCGGAACTTCCTCTTTTTTCTCTTTATTAATGGCGTCAAACAATCGCTTGTATGCTTCCAGTTCTTTTTGGCAATTGTTACAGGTTTCCAAGTGTTTATCTACGGCTTCTTTTTGGACGGGATCCAACTGATTATCTAAATAATCTGGAAGCATTGTTATGATATGTTTGTCTTTCATCTTTCTAATTTTGAAAATAAAGTGCTTTCAATTTTTTTAAAGCTCTACTCATTTTTGTTTTTACTGCACCTGGAGTGCTATCTGTTATCAGCGCGATCTCCTCGTATTTTATTCCTTGATATCGGTTTAAAATGACCAGCTCCCGATCTGAAGGATCCAAACGATTTAGTGCGCGTTGTAAATCTGAATAATCCTGTTTTTCCTCTATTTGCTTGTTTGCAAGTTGATGTTCCACTTGTTCCAAATCAGCATGCCTTTCTTTATTACTTTTAAAATGCGTAGCAATACTATTTCTAGCGATTGTAAACATCCACGATACAAATTTGCCATTATTGTAAGATGCTCTGTATTTTAAAATTTTATAAAATACATCTTGCGTTATATCTTCACTCAACATCGAATCCCCGCACATTTTAAGCACAAAATTGTATAGATGTTTATGATGCCTATTAAATAAGGGTCGCAGCATATCCAAATTTCCTTGGGCAACTTCTTGCATTAACATTTCATCTGTGTACTCTTTCAACAATGTAATTTTGGTTGTGTTCCTTTCTATATAGTCCGGAATTTACAAAAGGTTACACCTCGGGCATAAAAAATGAATAAAAACTGTAGATTTTTACGAATTAATCTAGAAAACAGATTGAAATAGGGTTAATGACAACCGCAATTGTCTTCTCCACATGCTTTTGATGCCTTTTTCTTAGAAGCGAAAAGGGACTTAGGAAGCAGAAATTTTTTTATAATATAGGCAAAAGCGAAGGCTACCGTGATGTATACTAAGATAGATTGTAACATGATATTTACTTTATAATTTGGTAGGCTACTAAGGCTACAATATACGCAAAACTGCTCATAATAACCAATTGTAACATAGGCCATTTCCATGTATTAGTTTCTCTCTTTACAATAGCCAGAGTACTCATACACTGCATGGCAAAGGCATAAAATAGTAAAAGAGAAATCCCTGAAGCAAGATTAAATAGTGGTTTTTTCCCCGAAGCATCTACTTCGGCAGCCATCCGATTTTTAATAGTTCGTTCTTCATCGCTACCTACACTATATATTGTTGCTAATGTTCCCACAAAAACTTCACGAGCGGCAAAAGAGGTAATTATGGCAATTCCAATTTTCCAATCATAACCTAAAGGCCTCACAATAGGTTCTATGGCTTTACCAGCATAGCCAATATAAGAATTTTCAAGACGGTAGCTTGCTATTTCCTGATTCAACGCCTGCTCCTCTAATAAAACTTTACGGATAGCTACGGAGTCCCTTATATGGGTAGTTGAAATCGAATATTGTTTTGTTGCAATAGCATCTTGCAGTTCCTGATTATAGATGCGCAAATTGGTTGCAATGTTTTCCTGATTATAGGTCGAAAATCCCTCTTTTTCTACTTTGTTCTGAACAATTTCTTCGGCATTATTAAATTTTTCGGAATATCCGTTGGAGCCTAAAAACCATAAAATAATGGATATGGCTAAGATAATTTTACCGGCTCCATAGACAAAACTCTTCGTTTTTTCTACTACAGTGATTGCAACATTTTTTGGAAGTGGAAGTTTGTAATTCGGCATTTCCATCACAAAGAATGAACGGCTCTTAATTTTAAGTATTTTATTAAGTAGCAATGCTGAAAATATGGACATTGCAAAACCTAATAAATACAACAACATCAGGGTAAGTGCTTGATATCCCAAAATGCCAAGAAAATCCCCTTCAGGAATTACAAGTGATATAATAATGAGGTAGATAGGTAGTCGTGCAGAACAGGTGGTGAAGGGAACTACTAGAATTGTAATTAAACGTTCTTTCCAACTTTCGATAGTACGAGAGGCCATCACTGCGGGAATTGCACATGCCATTCCAGAAATTAAGGGAACCACGCTTTTGCCACTCAATCCAAAGGGTCGCATTAAACGATCCATTAAAAATACCACCCTACTCATATAACCGGATTCTTCAAGTAGTGCGATAAATAGAAACAGGAAGGCAATTTGAGGTACAAAAATAACAATACCTCCAATGCCAGTAAGGATGCCTTCTGCAATTAGATCCGTAAAAGTACCACTTGGAAAAGTGTTCTTAATCCATTCACTTGCGGAGGCAAAAGATTGATCTATAAGGTCTTGTGGATAACTACTCCATTCATATATGGCTTGGAAAATTAGTAGTAGAATACAGAAAAATATAACATAACCCCAAACCTTATGCGTAAGTATTTTATCTAAATTAGCGCGAAATCCTGTTGCAGAATTGACATCTACGGTATAGGCATTTTTCAGTAAATCATTGATAAACTTATACCGCAACACCGTTTCTCGGTGCTGCATGCGCTTTAGTTCTGTTTTAGATTTTGTATTGAATGTTTTCGCATCAATAGGCTTTGCTTTATCTAAAGGGGTGAAGTTAACATCTTGCGTGATTACTAACCAAAGTTTATACAGATCTTCCTTAGGAAAAGCGTTTTGAAGCCGATTGAAGTATTCGGGAGAGGTAGTAGTTATATCAAGATTTGGTGCAGTAGATAAACTCCTATAGTCACTAATGAGTTCTTTAATTTTAGCAATACCTTCTTTTTTTCGGGTACTTACTAGTGCTATTTTGGTGTCTAATTTTTCCTCCAAACTCGCGATATCTAATGAAATACCCTTTCTGGACATTTGATCAGACATATTAATAATAAGTATTGTTGGAATTTTTAAATCTTTAATCTGTGTAAATAAAAGAAGATTCCTTTTTAAATTTTCGACATCTGTGATCACCAATGCGACGTCAGGAAAATCCTTGTCATTTTTATTTAACAACAACTCTACAACAACACTTTCATCTAAGGAGGTTGTATTTAAGCTATACGTACCAGGGAGGTCCAAAATATGAGCTTTTACTCCTCTTGGAAGTTTACAGATACCTTCTTTTTTTTCTACTGTAATACCTGGATAGTTCCCAACCTTTTGATTGAGACCTGTAAGTTCATTAAAAACTGAGGTCTTCCCTGTATTTGGATTGCCTATGAGCGCAACTTTAATTTGTTTACTCATAGTGCTGTAGTATCTTCTTCTATAAGATCTAACTCAATCCGCAAAGCAATAGACCTTCTAATAGCAATATGGGAACCATTTACATTAATATAAATAGGATCTTTTAATGGTGCAATCTGTACCAACTCTACTTCATTGCCGGGCAAACACCCAAGTTCCATTAATTTAATTGGAAGAATATCTTCGGTAAACTCCTTAATAATTCCTTTCTGTCCTCGCTTGAGGTGTGCAACTGTTACCGTCAATTTTTATTTAGATTCATTTTAAGTAAGAGCAAAAATAAGATAAAAGCAGGAAAACAAAGTTAAATTTTAAATAAAAGGCAGCGCTTTTTTTGGGCTTACATTATTCTACTCCATCATAAATTATAGTCTATACCCATAAAAAAAGCCTCTTTACAACAAAAAATAAGTGCCCTCAACTTTTGTAAACATATTTGTAAAAAATAGATTTAAGTAGTTTCCCGAATGCGATATTCTTTTTTAATTTTCATTTGTTTTATTTCCATAAGCTATGGTCAGAAGGTAACGAGTTTTTACGAGCAATTGCATCAATTCAATTATCCAGAAACACCTTTACCCAATACCTGCGAAATTTACGGTTATACATCCAATCTATTGAAAACTTCAATGTTTACCTATGATTATCGTGGAGAGGTTTTGCGATTACATAAACTCAAAGCAACTCCTGCCACCTATGGCTTTGGAATTCAAGAAGATGAGTTGATTCCTAAATTATTTGCATTCGATAAGTATCACAAAAAAGAAGTCCCTTTTGAAAATGGATTCTTGGTAAGCACCGATGTGAGTGATATTGAATTCTATCACAAAAAAAATGGAAAGACTGCAGGTCAATATGCGATATACTATAGGTATTCTGTCCGTTTTTCTATAACCCATAAAGATGAAATTTTAACCGAGAAAACTTACGAATACGATGAGTATGCTCAGGAGTTTAGTACAGAACTTAGAGGGGAGGATGTGCATATTGTCGCGACAAATAAAACAACGGAACTCGCAAAAGACTTTAACGATACAGTTTTAAAAAGGGTGAGCTGGGTAATTAAGAAATATCTAAAAGAAACTATAGATCTTAGTTTTAGACGAGAATATATAAAATTTTATGGGCTGACTAAACTAAAAAAAATAAGTGTTGGCGAAGAAATTAAAGCACTACAACGGCGCCTAAAGGAACTCAAAAAGATAGATCAAGAAATTGAAAATCGTGCCGGTTACCAGACAGAGTTGCAAGCGCTCGGAGAAGCGCTTGAGCACTTCAAAAGTGCCAGCGAGTACAGAAACTTAGAGCCATTTCGTTTTTATATACACGCTAATTTAGCAAGTATATATACGCTTAAAGAGCAATACGAGCAAGCCAACGAACATTATGATATTGCAGCTCGGCATACAGATAAATTGAGATTTCAAAATATTATCAAAGAAGAACAAGATAAGATGCAACCCAAATGGAAAAGTAAGGAAAACCTTTTTCAATCCATTACTGCATTTAGTCCCAAATATCAGACAGTCTTAGAAACAAAAAAAAGAGTAATTAACTAAACACATACTACAAATATTAATTTTAAAAACATGAAAAAACCACTATTTTATTTATTAATGCTAGGGATAACATCTGTATCCGCGCAATCATGGAAAAACAAACCCATAGATGTTCCGATGCCAAGTTATGCCAAGTATGTTTCTCCCGAAGGAATTAAGGATTTTGCTGCCGCGCCAGTTAATGTTGTTAATGCCGGACTTCCCTTTACCGAGGAGGAACTAAAAGCGAAACTTAGTTTTCAGGAATTTGATCCTGTTGCCGAAAATGGAGATCCTGATTTATTTTTCGGAATTAATGGTGTAAAACCAAGTGAATTAGATATCAACGTAAAACGTTCTAAAAAGGATGAGGTTTTTTATATCACAATTTTGCCAACAGAAGATGCAAAAATTTCGGTTTTAACATTAGCAAAAGGTGAAAATACGCACATATCTGATTATTCAGTTGCTCCGAATACTGACACAGCGGGGAAACCTGTTGCTGAGAGTTTTGAAATTCCATTTGCCGAAATTGAGAAATACTTAATTATTAAGGAAAACGGGGATAAATTTAAATTTAAAGGAACACCCTATTTGGTACATGAATACCTAAAAAGAGTAGCTGCTAAAGATTTTTTGGAAAACCGATTAATTCGAGATTTACAGAAAGCCTATGATAATAGAGTAAATATTGATCGCAAAACATTTTATGCGATTAAAAACAAAAAGAACCCCGAGATTGAGGCAGAAACTAAGGCTAATTTAGTGCTATTGGAAGAAACGTTCAAAGACATTAATACTTTAGAAAAATTGCGAGCAAACAAATCGGAATTACAACCGTTTAAAGATTTTTGGACTGCTAAACTTGCGGATTACGATGCGTCTTCAAAAGATGGGAAGAAAGTAACTTGGGGTATTTTAATGAACTTATATCGACTTTCAATGATGGGAGAAGATTATGAAGGAGCTAAGAATTATGCAGACCAGATTGTGGCGATGGACTACAAAAAATGGATCAGTAAAGCTGCACGATCAGACTATAGAGATGCATTTTCAAATTATAATGCCAACTTTAACTCTTCTGGGGAGCGTAATTACGTTACTGCATATAAAGTAGACCCTATATTGTCTAAAATTGCAAGAAAAGATGCTGCTAAAGCACAGAACTTCAAAGATACTCCTGGTTATGTAATTAAAAAGGGAGGGGAAAGATTAGAAGGTAAAATAGCCATGAACTTTTCACAAGAAGCACAAGGTGGTAGCGTGGTAAGTTTAGATGGAGATACAACTGCAAAGCGCGTATTTGTTACCTATGTAAATGCTAAAGGTAAAACACGAACTACTGCTTTAAAATGTAAAGAGGTTGAGGAAATAGTTGTAGATAATAGAACTTTTGAGCCTGTAAATCCGAAGAAAAGTATTTTAAATGGTGATGATGGAGCCTTAGGATTAAGTCTTAACAATACGGTTTTTATGGAAAGGTTATATAACTCAGATCAGGTAAAACTATTTAAAGATTTAACTGCTTCTTCAGAGTTTTACTTTGAGTTTCCAAATGTTAAAAAAGCACAGGTTGCAAGCGAAGAAGTTTTCGCTTCCTGCGGTTCTTTAGCACAACGTATTGCAAATAAAGAGTTTGCTAAAACCGATGAGGATCAGAAAAAAATAGCAGAAATCTACGCAAATGGATGTGAAGCTAAATAAACAGAAATATACCATTTTGAATTAGTCAAAAGGCCTGGTTGCTACAATGTAATTGGGCTTTTTTTTAGTCCTTATAAGAGGCTTTTAAAATAGCCAAATCATCTAATAATTTTGCTATTTCTTTCTCTTGTGTGCCGTCATAAAACCCTCGAATACGACGTTCTTTATCAACCAGAATAAAGTTTTCGGTATGAATCATATCGTAGGGACCGCCATCCCCATCTTCTTTAACAGCTAAATAGGATTTTCGTGCCAATGCGTAAATTTGCTTTTTATCCCCAGTAACCAAATTCCATTTTGCATCCACAACTCCCTTTTCCTCTGCGTAGGCTTTTAACTGTTTTACTGAGTCAATTTGTGGTGTAACCGAATGCGAAAGCAGTAGCACTTCAGCATCTGATAATATTTCTTGCTGCACCAGTGTCATATTTTTGGTCATAATAGGACATATTGTAGGACAGGTAGTAAAGAAGAAATCAGCAATATATATTTTGTCCTTATAGTCTTCCTGAGTGATGGTAATACCATTCTGGTTAGTCAAAGAAAAATCGGCAATGGTATGGTATTTTTTTTTGTGATGTAAAGAAGCGTCTACCAATTCCGTATTTACCATAGCAGGCTGATAAATGGGGAGTACGGTAGGGGGTTGCAGAGCATCGTAAAACAAATACATAATAATGATTGAAATCCCCAAAAAGACCAGTCCAAAAGTTCGGTATTTACTAAAAAATGAAAGCATGCTAGTGCAAAGGTACAGCTGTAAAAACTACTGTTCAAAGATTTTGGTTAAGAATGCTGCCAAATCTTTCTTAAAAAAACTTTATGGTTTTCGGCTTTTCTTTTTTTAAACCCTGTAAAAGCGTACTTTTGGTCGTTTTTAATTTTTTACACGCGATAATGAATCCATTAGTTATTCAAATTATACAATTCTTTTTAAGTCTTTCTTTACTCATCGTATTGCATGAGCTGGGGCATTTTATTCCCGCGAAATTGTTTAAAACCCGAGTAGAAAAGTTTTACCTCTTTTTTGATATTAAATATTCCTTGTTTAAGAAAAAAATTGGTGAAACGGTTTATGGTATCGGATGGTTGCCATTGGGGGGTTATGTAAAAATCTCTGGGATGATCGATGAGAGTATGGATACGGAGGCGATGAAGGAAGAACCAAAGCCTTGGGAATTTCGTAGTAAGCCAGCTTGGCAGCGACTTATTATCATGTTAGGCGGGGTTACAGTTAACTTCATTTTGGCGGTACTTATCTATATTGGTTTGGCCTTTGCTTATGGGGATGAATATATTGCAAATGATAGTTTACGTGATGGGGTATGGGTAACCGAAAAAACCATTGGAGATAAAATTGGGATACAAACCGGTGATCGTATTGTAGCAGTTGATGGGGAGCCAGTAGAGGCTTTTGGAAAACTGTTTCTTGAGCTTATTAATGGTAATAAATTTACAATAGAGCGAGATGGAAAAACCATAGAAAAGGAAATTCCGGTCGACTTTATTGCTACCTTATTAGATGATGAGGAAAAGGCAGTGTTTTTAAGATGGCGACAGCCCTTTGTGTTTTCGGCATTGCAGGAAAACTCAATTAATGCAAATTCAGGCTTAAAAGAAGGTGATGAAATTGTTACGATTAATGGAAATCCGGTTCGTTTTCGAGATGAGGTAGTAACGTATTTAAATAATAACAAAGGGGGACAATTTACGACAACGGTAAAAGGTGCAGATGGAACGCAAAGAGAACTGGAATTAAAGGTTAATTCCGAGGGTGCCTTGGAGATTATTGTTCAAGCCCTAACACAGGATGAGTATGAGAATAGGGGAATATTGAGGATAGAAACTAGAACGTACTCTTTTGTAGATGCCATTCCTGCAGGAATAAATAGAGGAGTCTCTACACTTACGGGTTATGTAAAACAGTTAAAGAAAATATTTAATCCACAAACTGGAGCATATAAGGGTGTCGGTGGATTTGCTGCTATAGGAAAGCTCTTTCCAGATTCTTGGAACTGGCCTGCCTTTTGGAGTACAACGGCTTTAATTTCTATTATTTTGGCCTTTATGAATATTCTCCCTATCCCTGCTTTAGATGGTGGACACGTAATGTTTTTGTTGTACGAAATGATTACTGGAAGAAAGCCTAGCGATAAGTTTTTAGAGTATGCGCAGATGGTGGGATTCTTCGTATTAATTGCATTACTACTCTTTGCTAATGGGAATGATGTTTACAAGTGGTTATTTAAATAGAAAACTGCTTTTTTTTGTTTGGCAAAGTTGAAAAAACAATTATATTTGCACCCGCTATTGCAGGTTTTTACTTTTAAAAGGTTGTCGGCGAACATAAATTCCTCCTTAGCTCAGTTGGTTAGAGCATCTGACTGTTAATCAGAGGGTCCTTGGTTCGAGCCCAAGAGGAGGAGCAACATTAGAAAATCCAATCTACTCTATTTAGGTTGGATTTTTTGTTTTATAAATCCAACTAAGATGAGCACATATATTAAAGAAGTTCATGGCGATTTCCCTAAAATAGATACCCCACAAATGAGAGAGGTAGATCGCTTAATGATCGAAGATTATCATATTGAATTAATTCAGATGATGGAAAATGCGGGTCGCTGTTTGGCAATACTTACCAAGGAACGTTTTTTTGATGGAGATGTAGAAGGGAAACATATTATTGTTTTGGCTGGTACAGGTGGAAATGGTGGTGGGGCTTTAGTTGCTGCCCGACGGTTGCACAATTGAGGTGCCAAAGTGAAAGTTTTTACTACTGCTCCCGAAGACCGGTTTACACCTATTCCAAAACACCAATATCGCATTTTAAAACGTATGGGAGTAACGATAACGGATGCAAATACCCTAACAACAATTGATAATGTTGATGCTATTTTGGATGGTGTTATAGGATATAGCTTGCGGGGAAACCCCTATAAACATGCTGCAACTATGATTAGTTGGGCGAATTCGAAAAAAGTTCCTATTGTGGCATTAGATACGCCGTCTGGATTAGACCTTACTAAGGGAATTTTGTATAATCCAATACTAACCGCCACTGCTACATTGACCTTAGCATTACCTAAAATGGGACTTTTTACAGCAGAAGCAAAAGAGGTGGTAGGAGAACTATATCTCGGAGATATTAGCGTTCCATCAGAATTATACGCAGAAGAAACATTACAACTTAAAGTGCAAAATGTATTTCGCTATAGCGATATTGTGCGGATTTTTTAAACTAAAGCCCTGATTGTCCTAAGGGTTAAAATCGAACAACCACACCCATCTGACCTGGACCGAAATTTAGATCCCAGCTGAGGTTTTTTTCGTTTTCATTGTACTTTTGATCGTATTTTCGATCTAAGTAGCGATCTATAGATTCTACGGTAAAAATACTGATAGCGATTCCTAAAGCAACGTCAGAAAACCAATGTTGGTCCTCCCATAATCGGGAAATACCCGGAATGGCTCCAACGGTATAAATTCCAGCTTTAATCCAAGGGTTTTTAAACTGCTTGGCAATGGCATAAGCATTTGTAAAAGCTAACATGGCATGGCCCGATGGGAAAGAATGATAACTACGATTTGAATTGAAAGGATCGAAAGTATCCTTTCCGTTTCCACTTTCTGGTCGTGCTCTGCCAACCAAAGATTTTGTAAGCTGTTGCAATAATCCCGCTGAAGATGCAGAAGCCACTAAGAGTACTCCCGTACGTCTTAATTTTTCATTTTTGGTAAACAAGCCAGTCAGATATACGCCTCCAGTAATAAAGTAGTTATTTTCAGGTGTTCCCACATTTCTTCCATAATCTTTAATAAAGTCTGGAATGTTCTCGCCTTGATTGCTAAAGTAATCCGCGGAACCTTCATCAAAAAGATAAATCAAACCCGTACCAGCGACAACAGCTCCGAAAGTACCCCATTGTTTGCCTTCCCAACTTAAGGGACGAACATAAGAATACCCTATGCTTTGGAACATATTGCCGACGTCATAAGTAAATAGCTGCCATGTATTTTGGGTTACATCAGCATTTGAACGCTTTTGTGAATAACCAGAATTAGAACATAGAAAACTTAATAGAATAAATAAAGAAACTTTAAATGCTTGGCGTAAAGATGTTGGTGTCATTTGTCAAAAATAAGCTGAAAAGTGAGCTAAGTTATTAAAATATTTTTTTAATTTCTTGTACTCGGTTGGTATTATGCACGAGGAGGGTGCTTTAAAAATTAATGCATTTTAGCTGGATGTCTCAATCTTAGATATTTGTGGAAAACTGCAGGTTTTTGCCTAAAAAAATTAAGACTCATGTCCCATAAATCCAATGAAATAAAAAATTAATGCGTTACTTTTGAAAAAAATTGTGTGAATGGGTAAGTCCCTCCGGTTACTTTTTCTACTAAGTCTTATTTGTTTTTTTAGAGGTAATGGACAGTTGAGTGATTTAGCTCGTGTTGATTATACGATTATCCCAGATAACAATGCAGATGATGTTGAATTTTCGCGCTTTAGAGCACTCTTTAATTATCCCGTAAGACTAAAAAAAGAGGGAGAGTTTTTGCTTTTAGGACTGGATTATAGTAACGTAAATTTACGTTTGCGTGATGAGAGTTTGCCTTTTGATCGAGAAAGTCTAAGCGATTTTAAAATCTTTGACATTAATATTGGCTTTACGAAACCAATAAAAAATGATTGGCGTTTAGGGATTCAACTTAAACCCGGTTTCAGCACAAATCTGGCGGCAAACCAACTTCGATTTGATGATGTAGTGCTCTCCGGAACCATTGTTTTTATTAAAGAAAAGAAATTCGATGGCTTTAAAAAAATCAGATGGATTGTAGGAGCAACCTATTCTGAAAATCGTGGCTTCCCTTTTCCTTTACCTTTTATAAGTTACTATAAAAAGTTTCACCCGAATTGGTCATTTAATTTGGGTATCCCTAAATCGAATTTACAATATCACTTATCATCCAAACATCGCTTTAAATTGGATGTTTCGCTTGACGGGTTTACCTCAAACATTCAAGATGGAGTATTGTTGGAAACCGGAGACACGGCGGAAATTATTAATATGTCTACCATACTTGGAGGACTTCAGTACGAGTTTCATTTTGCAAAGCATTTAGAATTTTTTGCACGTTCTTCTTATATTTTTTCAAATGCTACCCGACTTCGGGATAATGATCGAGATAATATTTTTTCAATTGATAATGAGTCGCGATTCTATATAAGAACAGGAATCCGATTTAAGATTTAGGCTTGTCAACGGCTTTGGAGTTAGGGTAAGGCCGCTTTAATAAGAAGTGATTCTTTATCAGAAAAAGACAAGGTTAATGCGGCTTTTTGCCCTTTTTTAGACATTTTTTTCCAAGTTTTTTGTAAAATCGAGATGACTTTTTCTTCCTTATGTTTTTGGATAAAAGGATCTAAATAATGATTTAAAAAAACCAGACAAATTACATCCTCCAAACACTGTGTATCTTCATTTTTTTTTAGTTGTTTTTTCAAAAGTAAAAATTCAACCTTGGCAATGGTTTCGGTAGTATAACCTACTTTTTTTAGAATTTCGATAGCCTTTTGCGCGTGAAACTTTTTTAGATCCTGTCGCCATTTGAGATAGCCAATGCGTCCGTCGCTATACGTATCTCGAGGTATTTCCCAACGACAAATATGCTGACAACGCGCTGTAAGATGCAGAATTTCTGAAGCATGGGGACTAAATAACGTTAATGTGTCCGTCATTCGAAGTGCATACAAGAATTCTTTAGGATAACGTTTACCCGCAAATACTTCAATATTTGGATCCGCTTGATTTGCTTCATCAAATAATTGAAACGCTGCTTTGAGTTTTGTTGTTTCTGTCATTTGGGAATTTTTATAAAGCTATTTATAAAAAGCAGAATATACAAAAAGGGTTTAGTGTTTTTCTAAATAAAAAACAATTGAAGTAACTGTTTAAAAACCATGAATTTATACTGTGGTTTTTGTATCTTGTTGTATAACTTCAAAAATCAATCCACATGAAAAGAGTAATTATAGTGCTTGGTGTGATTTGCGCGATGGTGGTTTCATGTAAATCTACTGATCGTGTTAACATCTATAATTCAGATCGAGAGACTTTTGGTAATGACCAAGTGTCTTTACTTAATATGGTTCGTAAATTACCAGGAGTAATTCTGAGAGGTAATGTTCCGGTTATAAGAACAACAGTAAGTTCCCCTCAAGACCCTATAGGTGAACCACTTTATATTTTGAATGACTATATTGTTGGACAATCATTTTCTTCTATTGATCAATTAATTGATGTTTCTATAGTGAAAAAAATATCCATATTGGATGAGCCTTATGCTGCAATTTATGGGTCTAGAGCTGCAAATGGAGTTATTGTTGTTGAAACTTTCTAAAATATAAGTCACATGCATATGACTATTAAAAGGTGTTCTTTGAACACCTTTTTTGGCTCAAAATTGTTAATTGATAGTTAAACTTTTACAATATGATAGTATTACTATTATATTTGTAATTCAATACTATGGAAAAACTGCAAATACATATAGTAATAAGTAAAGAGCTTTATACCAAAAATCCGGATTCATCAGAACTCGGCAGGAAAATTATATGCGCTAGTATTGAAATGATTGACACTTTAGGGTTTGAAGCTTTTACATTTAAAAAGTTAGGGGCTCGCATTGGTTCTAATGAAAGTTCCATCTATCGGTATTTTGATAACAAACACATGCTGCTGGTATACCTTATTAATTGGTATTGGAGTTGGATAGAATACAAGTTGGTTTTTGATACCAATAGTATGCAATCTGCCGATAATAAATTGAAAGCTGCCATTCTTCTGCTAACGGAAAAAGTTGACGTGGATAATTCTTTTTCCTATATCAACGAAGTGACTTTGCATAGAATAATCATCTCCGAGTCGTCAAAGGCATACCATACAAAAGCTGTTGACATTGAAAATGAGAAAGGCTTTTACAAAACCTATAAAAGAGTTGTGCAGCGTATAAGTGATATTGTTCTTGAGATCAATCCCGATTTTGAATTTCCACATATGTTGATATCTACGGTAATCGAGGGGTCTCATCATCAACGTTATTTCTCGGAGCATTTGCCTTCATTAACGGATGTTACAAAAGGAGGGAACAATATTGTTCGCTTTTATACAGACTTAGTGTTTAAAACAATTAAGAAATGCTAGGAATGTCTAACCCCATACAATTCACACTTAAGCAATTTGCGTTTTATGCCATTATGTATGCCATGGTGTTGCAGCCCATGGCAGAATCCTTTCAACTGCTAAACAATCCGAGTTACGAATTTGTGGGATTTGATCTTGAAGATGATACGGAAGAAAACGAAGATGTAAAAGAGGATTCTAAACCCAAGAAAGTAAAACAAAAAAGCGGATTTGCATCATACACTTCGGGTGCGAATATAAATAGCGTTTTTAATATTGACACTCAAAATCTATTTTCGAACTATTGTTTGGAAATTCTCATTCCCCCTCCGGAACAAATTTAATTTCGAAGAAGCTTCAAATGCTTTCAATGGATTGTCAACTTTATGCTTTTCACAGTAAAGTAAAGTTGTTTTACGTTCCCAGAAATAAAAATAGCAAAGGAGAATCCGTCGTTTTGGGAAATACAGAAACCAAGGCGAAAGAAGCTGTCCAAAAAATAGATATTCCCATTTGAATTACTAGCGGAGAATTAATCTAAATTATATTAAGCAAGTTGCCAATAATGCATATTGGCACTACTGGATTTTTTGTTAAAGAGATAAGAAATCAGGGGTTTTTTATGCGTTAAAAGAAAGAAAACAATATTTATGAATACAACTAAAATAAGTGCTTGGCAACGATTCGTTAGCTTATTGCAGCTCGATAAGAAAGACATTAGACAAATTTTTTATTATGCAATATTTACAGGTTTGGTAGCGCTTTCTTTGCCCTTAGGCATACAAGCAATTATCAATCTAATTCAAGGAGCTCAGGTATCTACCTCATGGATTGTTTTGGTAGTATTAGTAACTGTAGGTGTAGGGTTTCAAGGAGCATTGCAACTTATGCAAATTCGTATTTTGGAAAATATTCAGCAGAAAATATTTACCCGATCGTCCTTTGAATTTGCGTATCGATTTCCTAAGATAAAATCTAGCGAACTTCGTGACTATTATCCGCCAGAGCTAGCAAATCGTTTTTTTGATACACTTACTGTTCAGAAGGGATTATCAAAAATATTAATTGATTTCCCTACAGCTTTTTTGCAGGTAATTTTTGGATTGTTATTACTTTCCTTTTACCATCCATTTTTTATTATTTATGGAATATTGTTGCTGGCTTTGGTCTATACCGTTTTTAAATTTACGGCTCAAAAAGGATTGCAAACTAGTCTTGAAGAATCTAAAAATAAGTATAAGATTGCGCATTGGTTGCAGGAGGTGGCTCGTACGATAGTTAGTTTTAAGCTATCAGGAAGAACGCAACATGCGTTGCAAAAAACGGATGGCTTAGTTTATGGTTATTTAGGAGCAAGAGAAAGTCATTTCAAGATTTTGATGCTCCAGTTTGGTCAGATGATCGGATTTAAAATTTTAGTTACTGGAGGACTTTTGGCCATAGGAGGGATTTTAGTTTTAAATCAGGAAATGAACATTGGGCAATTTGTGGCCGCCGAGATTGTTATTTTATTAATCATAAGTTCCGTAGAGAAGATGATTCTTGGTTTAGAATCTTTTTATGACATTCTTACATCATTAGAAAAATTAGGACAAGTAGTAGACAAAGAATTAGAAAATCAGGACGGAGAAAAACCCTTCAAAGCCGATGAAAATTTTACCGTAGAACTGGATCGTATTTCATTTAAAGTACCAAACGGAAAACAAATTTTGGATGATATTTCATTGACCATAACTCCTGGATGCAGTATCCTGTTGAATGGTTCTAATGGATCAGGGAAGACCACATTATTGCGCCTAATAGCAGGTTTAATCGACCCTAATCAGGGTGCTATTTACGTAAATAATTCAGCTTTAGCCTCAGTTAATCTTAACTATTACCGTTCTTTTATTGGACAATCGCTTACTGAAGAATCCCCTTTTGAAGGTACCATCTTAGAAAACATAAGTTTTGGAGACCCAAGCATTCCTATTGAGGATGTGTACTGGGCCATTGAAAAAGCAGGACTTCAAACATTTCTAAAAGAGCAGGAGAAAGGCCTAAACACCATAATTTACCCAGAAGGTCGACAACTTCCTTACACTATAGCCAAGAAAATCGTTTTAGCTAGGAGTATTGTGCACAAACCCAAACTTTTAATTCTTAAAAACCCTCTTGACCAGTTTGATGTAGAAGAAACATCAAGAATAATTAAATTTTTAACTGACCCCTCAAATCCATGGGCGCTTGTTGTTGTTAGTAACCATCCCGAATGGAAAATGCAATGCAATACGATGATAACATTAGAAGACGGTAAGATTATAAAAGAAGAATAAGATGCTAAATATTTCGAATCATAAATTAAATAAGACGGTCGATTTAAGCAGTTACAAAGCAGTAGCAAAAGTTAATCGTAAAAGAGATCATAGGTTTTTTAATAGGTTTTTAATCGCCTTTGCTGGAATAGCAATCGTTATTCTTTTCTTGCCTTGGACTCAGCATATTAGTGGAAAAGGGTATGTTACTACTTTAGAACCGGATCAAAGACCACAAACCATACAGTCTCCAATACCAGGAAAAATTGAAAATTGGTTTGTTAAGGAAGGGGATTTTGTACGCAAAGGAGATACTATTTTATATATCTCGGAGATTAAAAACGAGTATTTTGACCCCAATTTATTAGAGCGTACGGAAAAACAACGAAAGGCTAAGGCCCGTTCTGTTGATTCCTATGAAGAGAAAGTAAAAGCACTAAAAGTGCAAGTCACTGCTCTTTATAAGGAACGGGGTCTTAAACTTGAACAAGCAAAAAACAAATTATTGCAATCTAGACTCAAGGTTCAGAGTGATAGTATTGACTTTGAGGCAGCTAAAACTAATATAGCGATAGCCGAACGACAGTATCAGCGTACAAATCAGCTTTATAAAGAAGGGTTAAAATCCCTGACAGCTGTCGAAAATAAAAAATTAAAACTTCAAGAAACACAGGCCAAATTAATTGCACAAGAAAACAAACTCTTGGCCAGTACCAATGCAATTATTAATGCACAGCTAGAGATCAACCGAGTGCAAGCGGAGTATACTGATAAGATTTCAAAAGCCCAAAGTAACAAGTTTGCGGCAGAATCGGGGCAGTATGATGCCGAAGTGCAGGTAACAAAATTAGAAAACCAATATGCGAATTACGAGTATCGAAATGAGTTACATTATATCAGAGCTCCGCAGGACGGATTTATAAATAGAGCTTTACGAGGGGGACTTGGAGAAACCTTTAAAGAGGGAGAACACCTCGTTAGTATTATGCCTACCAACTATAGTCTTGCTGTAGAAACCTATGTAAGTCCTATAGATTTGCCTTTAATCCATTTGGGAGAAAAAGTTCGGGTGCAGTTTGACGGGTGGCCTGCTATTGTTTTTAGTGGTTGGCCAAATGTATCCTATGGAACCTATGGTGCTAAAATTGTTGCCATAGAAACTTTTATTAGTGATAATGGGAAATACCGTGTATTACTGGCTCAGGATAGTGAAGACCATATCTGGCCAAGGGATGTTCGTGTTGGTTCGGGAGCCGCAACCATAGCACTATTGGAAGATGTTCCCATCTGGTTTGAATTATGGAGAAAATTGAATGGTTTCCCACCCAATTACTACCAACCTACAGCCACAAATACATTGGCTAAAAATAAAAAGAAATGAGGATTTTTGTACTGATTTTTCTGATGTTCTCAGGTTATTTTGGCAAGGCTCAGAGTGACATAGATACCTTAGGAACCACTATGGAATTCGAGAATTTTTTAGGATTGGTTCGAGAATTTCACCCTATTGCCAAGCAAGCAAATTTAAATATTGCTAAAGCAAAAGCAGGAGTTTTAAAAGCGCGGGGAGCTTTTGACCCAAAGATAGAAGCCAATTATGAAGGGAAAGAGTTTTTAGGATCCGATTATTTCGATATTCTGCAGACTAGTTTAAAAATTCCGACTTGGTATGGAGTTGAATTTAAAGCAGGTTTTGATGATGCAGATGGGGTGTTTTTAAATCCGCAGCAGTTCATCCCTGACGATGGTCGCATATTTAGTGCAGGTATTTCGGTATCGTTAGGAGAAGGTCTTTTTATTAATAAAAGAATGGCAACCTTGAGAACGGCAAAATTGATTCGAGAATTATCGCTAGCCGAGCGTACATTGGAAATAAACCAGGTGCTTACCGATGCTAGTTTAAGTTATTTTAATTGGCTTAAAACCTATAGAGAACTTAAATTGTATGAAAGGTTTTTAAAGAACGCAGAGACTAGATTTCAGGGGATTAAAAGGCAGGTGGAACAAGGCGATAAGGCTGCAATTGACAGTATTGAAGCTGGAATTACCATTAAAAATAGAAGGTTAAATTTAGAACAGTCCAAATTGGCATATCGAAAATCCCAATTGGCCATGGAAGGCTTTTTATGGATTAAAAATAATGTCCCAGTAGTGTTGGAGAAAGATGTTATTCCTGAGCTTAACCTTTCAGAATCAGTAGACGAAATCTTGGGGATTTCTGCAAATTTAGGAGATGCGTTTATTTTGGAAGAACACCCAAAAATAAGAGCACTGCAACAGAAGGTGAATATTTTGGAAGTTGATAAAAAATTGAAAGCAGATAAATTAAAACCGCGTTTAGATGCGAATTACAATTTTTTAACTAGTGATGCAGAACGCATAAACTCTTTTAATTTTAGAGATTTTAAAGCTGGTTTTTCTTTTAGTTTGGATCTTTTTTTACGAAAGGAACGGGGAGATTTAAAAATCGCAAGATTTAAGGTGCAAGATGCGGAGCTCGCCTATAAAAATGAGTTTATACAATTGCAAAATAAAATTGCAGCAAACTATGAATCCTTGTTATCCTTTGAAGAACAATGGTTTTTGCTTGATGGTATTGTAAAAGATTATGCTCAATTACTTACTGCTGAAGAACGCAAATTTAACTTGGGAGAAAGCTCGGTTTTCTTGGTAAATACGAGAGAACGAACACTAATCGATACCGAGTTAAAACAAATAGGATTAGAAGCAAAAAGATTTAAAACCAAGGTTGCTCTTTTTAATAGTTTGGCTATAGACCCTCAGTTATCTTTTTAAGAGATCAACAGACAACGGTCCCAGGTGTTTTGTTCATCTGATAGATAATCGATAATACTAAGCCCTATGCCAGCCACACCTTCTAATAGAGTGGTTTTCGGCTTCCAAACATTTAATTGACTGTACCATTGCTTAAAACCAGCATAACCATCATTATGGGTCTTTAAATCCATACCATAGTTGATCCAATAACTCGCAGCGTCTCTATACAATTGATCTTTGGTGGCGTGATATATGGAGGTGTATATTTGAGCATTCCCAAAAGCACCATGACACAATGAGGCATCGACAACACAGGTATTTTTTTCTTCTCTGCGCCCTGTTGTATGTTCCAGAATATTAAGGGCTTTAGTATAAAGAATGTCATTAGATAATAACTGCGAAGCCTTTAAACAAGCTAAACCAATGCCAAAATCTCCATAACACCATGCTAGTCTTGAATTTTTATCTGCTTGACCATTGGGAAGAACCCAACTTGGAAATATTGAAAAAGAATGATCTGATTTTGCCATACTACAATTTAATAAATAGCTTGTTGTTTTGTAAATTAAAACAGAACATTGCTCCTTAAAAAGATTGAGTCGAGTTAATGCGTAAAGTATGCTAACAATACTGGACATACCATGAGATAAGGATAAATTATAACCTTTTATTGTTTTATGTTTTGACCTAATATCAGATAACCATTTAAAACCATTAGCATCTTTTTCAACAGTTTCAGTGAGTTTGTCTAAGAAATATTTAATGTTTAAGCGATAACGTTGTTTTAGTTTATCGTTAATGGTAGATTCAAAACGTCCTAAGAAATAATATATATAACCCATAGCGCCATGCAAAAAATCATAATTATGTTCCGCTGTATTTTTTTTCATCACTTCGAATAAGTAATGATCTATACTAGAAAGCAGTTCATCGGTATCCATATCAATAAATCCATTTTGGGTCAAATGGTCAAAGGTCCAACCTACGCCCGCCAACCCCGAAGAATAGGTAGGAAAATCATAACCTTTATTAATACTATTTATGATATGAAAGAGACTTTCCTGACCCCAATCTGCGTAGGCGTCATTGTCAGTATATTTTGCATAATAAAATTGAAACAAAGCAATTCCGGATAATCCTTCAAGAACGCCAATATTTTTTTCGTACTTATATTTAAACCTTAGCGTTTCATTTATCTCGCTTAGTGTTAATTCTAATCGAAATTTTAAATCATTTTTTATAGCTTCTTTCATAAAGTATCAATCTCTAATTTAGAAATAAGAAAATGTGAAGTGCTATTAAAGCACTTCACATATTTTACTATAGGCATCTGCATCCAGAACCTTCTGTTCCTGGATCACAGTCATTGGTCGCACAAACATTTTCAATAGAAGATGGCAAACAAAATATAGTAATACAACCTCCTTTTATTTTTGAACCATCTAACGCAGATATTCTGCTTTTTTCAAGGGATAATTTCCCGGATAATTTCTTTTTTTTCATTTGTAAAGAATTAAAAAAATTAATAATTAAACTGTGAACATTTAAGGACACTCACAAGTTGTGTCCACCCTTCGCGAAAGAATATTTTAGTGTTGATATGATGAATAAACCAAGTATGTTATAGTGTATAATTAGCTACGCTCAAAACAAATGCTATTGAGCGGAAATTGTTATAACCCTAACTTTAGTGTCAACTGTGCAGGGTTAATACTGGTTTATTCAATTAAAAAGGAATTGTTACCCGAAAAATTAAAATAATTTATCAGGAAATTAAAAAGGGTATGGAAAAGGAATTATAGCCTTATTTAAAGCGTTAAACTTGTTTTCGGGTTTTACGAAAAAACATAAAAAGCAATAGCATTATAAGACCAATAGAAAGTGTTATGATCCAAGGAAATTTTGAAGGAATAATGACTTGATCTGCATTTCCAATGAGGATATAAGATGCCCAATAGTAAGGAGATGCTGCCCCAAAATCATGCGTTTTTATGTACGAAATTTTGGCTTTTTGTAGGGCTTTGGACTTGGAATCTCCCGATTTAAGATTTTCGTAAAAGGCAGACATAAGCACATCTCCTGATTGATCGTTGACATTCCATAAAGAAGACAAAACACTAGCTGTACCGCTTTGAAAAAAAGCACGGGCAAGACTCATTACTCCTTCTCCTGTTTGCAATTTCCCCTGAGCAGTATTGCAAGCACTTAAAACTACTAATTCTGCCTGTGTTCTTAGGGAATACAGATCATAAGTACTCATTTTTTTATCCTTAAATGCAATCCAAGGAGAAATGGTATCATTGGTATTTGCATGGGTCGCCAGATGTAAAATTTTATAATCTCCACTTGCTTTTATAAAGTTTGCAGTACTTGCAGCCTCCTTTAAAAATGTATGCCCAGAAACAAGTTCCTGAATATTTAATACTTCCGTTTCCGTATTTTTTAAGGGGGCTAATTTGTCATAACCAAAATTTCCTGGAGCAAAACCTGCATAAAGTTGTTGGGCATTTCGAGGGGAAGATTCACTTTCTTCTAGGAAAGACAAGGAATATACGTAATGAATTTCGCAGGACTCTAGAAAATATGTTTCGAGACTTTCTTCGGTGATTAGTGCTTCAAAAGGGATGTTCTGAAGATTTCCATCGGGAATAATAGTTAAGGACGACCCCAAAATTTGAGCTCTAATTTCCCGAGGAATGAGCGTATTATATAATGCTAGACTAGTATTGATAAAACGTATTTTATCCTGTTTTGATTGAAAAGGTTGTGTTAATAATTGGCGGTATTGATGTATGCTTTTATTTAAATCTGCAATTTCTGGCAACTCAAAAAGCACTTCCATTTTTTCATTGCTAAATAATCCATATCCCTTTTTTTTGGAGGTTCCATTAGGTAGAATGTATTCCAAAACATTACCTTTCTTTTTTACATCTTCATAGGCAATAATTTGTGCCGGTTTCTTTAAATAATAATACTTTGGAAAATCCACTTTCAACGAATCTATAAAAGCTTCATAACGCAACTTTTCCCTAAAAAAAACACTTTTTAAAGAATCTTTGGTGTCTAATGACGCCTCTATTAATTGCTCTTCTTCATAAAGCATGTTGTCTTTCAAGCGATTTTCTCTAGCAATCAGTGCATCAGGTAATTGTGCACCATTTTTACTGCGTTCATAGGCTAAATCTTCTAAAAGTAAAATGGCTTTATTTTTCTCCATAAAATAAAAAGCCTGATCTATATTATTTAATAGATAGCAAGTTTTTACCGCTTCAATGTACAACGAAGACGCTTCTTCCTGCCAATAAAGTTTAGACTGTTCCGAGATACTTTGAAAACGAATAATGTCTAACAATTGATCGGCAAGCTTCCATAAGTGAAAGGCATTTTCTAAGTAGATCGTCTTCGCCTCTTTTTCATAGGCTAACATCCAAGATGCTGCCCGTTTTTTTAAGACCTGAAACAGATTGTCTTTAGCGTATATCGTCTCATAGTCTGAAATTTGTGCTTCTTCGGGTTTTAAATCTAGCTTTTGAGGTAATAATATAGCCGCTATAGCCCTAGTTGTGAATTTTTGAGCTGCTTCGATATCTTCGTTATGGAGCGCAATATCGGATTGATTAAGGCGTGTAAAAGCTAGAAAATAAGGCTCTTCAATGCCATAAACACTTGCTTTGACAAAAAGGTCACTCGCTCCTGTAAAATTCTTTTCTTCTTTAAGAAGAACTCCCATATCATTATACGTACGGGCAATTTTGGCAGAGTCACCTTGTTTAAGAGCCTCGGCAAGAGCCTTGTTATAATACTCAAAGTCATCCCCTAAATAAGCCAGATTTTTCTCCCCATGCAAAAGATGGGCAATACTAAGATAAATAGCATAGGATCTATCCCTATGATTCTTCTTTTTTTTAAGAGAATCGTTAAGCGTTTCTGCATGTAATAAACTTCGTATAGCTTGAGCATTTAGATTAGGGTCATCAATTTTTCGATAAGCATCTGAGGCGTTAATACGATCTGTAAAAAGTTCTTTAAACATTTCTTTTTCCAAAAGCAATGGTGCGGCCTTTTCATGATAACTAATCGCATTAAATAAATCGCCGAGTTTCATATAGTTAAAACCAATTCTGGAATAGGCCTCAGCATCCAATTCCTCTTCCTTAGGTAGTGAGATAAGCTTTTGATAGGCACGAATTGCTTTAACACGTTCGTTATTTCTGTTATACGAAATACCGAGATTAAAGAGTATTGTTTTATGCAGATTAAGATCGTAAGGGACCAATTTCTTGCATACTTCGTCCCCTAAAATCCCATATTGTATGGCTTTATTGATGTCTTTATTTATAAAATCCCCTGCGTAGTAGCGAAGATCATTCGCTAAAAGTGAAAATTGCTGTTGTGCGTTATAACGTTCAAAAAGACTATCTATTTGCCGCTGTTGTCTCGCTGTTGTTAAACTGTCTTTATTATATAATTTGAGATAGGCTTCGGATTTTTTTTGACCATAAAGCAAAGGTTGGCAAAAGAATAAAATTAATAAACATAAACAAGACTGAAGAACTGTCTTGTTTATGTTATTTTTTATAGTAATATGCTTATATACTTCCTCCAAAACACCAGTTCACAATTACATCCTCGGGTGTTTTAATTACCGCTTCGTCATTATGATCTCCACAACCTGTTTTGCATGCTTTGTTGTATTTTTCACAATCGACATTCCATATTTCTACGTTAGGGCAGATAGGAGAAGTTTGAATACTGTAAATCGTAAATATTTGATTGTAACTTTCGCGAATTATTTTTTTTCGCTCATAAGTAATATTTGGATCTACATAAGTTACCTGTAATTTTTTAACAGTTCCAATACAATCATTAGTTGGTGAACCTATTATGCTGTCTCCGTTAACAACGCTATTCACTTGTTCGATTGCATCAGTATTTACTTCTTCAATACCATCGGAATCATCAAAGCTACATGACTGAAAGCTGATAATACACAACGCGACTAAAAGGGGGAATACAATTTTTTTCATAATACTAGAGTTATAAATTTAATGATTTGTTTCTAAATTATAGTGTATATAGCGTATTTATGTTACCCGTCTAAACTAAAAAAAATTATATTAGCTCTAAATTGCTAGGTACAAATGCATCCAAACGAATATCTTAAAGCACTGTCGAATGGAGATCGTGCGATTATAAAAGAGATATATGTTAAAACCTACCCCAAAGTAGTAACATTTATTCTTAAAAATAACGGATTTAACACCGATGCAGAAGACATTTTTCAAAAAGGATTGCTGCAATTAATAGCGCGATACAAGGTGAAACCCTTCTCTATTTCAGACTCTTTTGAAGCATACTTTTTTACCGTTTGTAAAAATTTATGGAGGCGTGAATTAAATAAAAGAAAAAGAAGGTTAACAAAACAAGGAGCTTTGGAACTCCTTACAGAAGAGCAGGATATTGCTGTTGCTTCCATGGAACAGGAAAAGTGGGAATTGTTTCAAGAGAAAATCAACCACCTTTCTGATAATTGTAAGACAATTTTAAAACTTTTCTTTAAAAAAGTAGCGTATAGTGAAATTATGGATAAAATGGAATATGCCTCTGATAACGTGCTAAGACAGCGTATTTTTAAATGTAAGAAAAAGCTAACGGAACTGATAAGAAGTGATTTGCGCTATAAAATATTAAAAAGAATATGAGCGATACACTTAAAAGAATAGATGCTTATTTAGATGGTGAAATGACCTCTAAAGAACTATTGGAGTTTGAAGAAGAGGTTAAATTAAATAAAGATCTTGCTGAAGAACTTCGTTTACAGGAAGAAATGAGAGCCTTTTATACTGATAATGAATGGCCAGATTCTACATTAAGTACTATTAAAACTGAGGAAGGTGAAAAACTAGTCGATGTTCTCAATGCTGAACAAACAAAGAAAATTAAGACTACTATTAATGAAGTGATTACGACAGCGCAACCCTCAAGAAATAAGTTTACAGCAAAACTAGTTGGAATAGCCGCAGCTGTAGTCTTTTGTGTTGCTGTTAGCGCGCTGTTTTTTTTAAATAAAGAGGCATCCTATACTGAGCTGTATGCAGAGGCTATTGCTAAGGAGGAATTTCCTTCTTTGATTTCAAGAAGTGAAGATCATCCAAAATTAGTTGCAGGACAATTGGCATTTGAAGCTAAAAATTACAAAGAGGCTGCAGAAAACTTTCAAGCCTATCGGGACGAAACAAGAATTTCTAATCCAATTACGGATATATACTTAGGAGTTTCGTATCTGGAATTAGGGTCTTATGAAGCGGCACTAAGTACTTTTTCGAACTTAGCAGACTCCGATGCTTTAGAAAGTGTTCAGGCCGATTGGTATACAGCCCTTGTATATTTGAAAAAAGAAGATGAAAAGTCGCTGAAGGAGATTTTGGAAAGAATTACATCAAATGAAAATAATTATAATTACGAAAAAGCTAGAGCCCTTTTAAAAAAAATAGATTAATTCCCTTTCTACAAAAAGAATTGTTAATTTCCCACTTGTAAAACATTAACCAACTTCACCATAGTTACTGCCTAACCGCATATATGAATTCAAATATTGACCCATCAGTTAAAATACAAAAAAGATGGTATGAGCGTATTCCTCATTCGGTGACAATGCTTTTTGGAATAATACTATTGGTGACTGTACTGACTTATATTATTCCGGCAGGAACGTATGATCGTATACTAGTTGATGGAAGGAACAGAGTAGTTCCAGGCACTTATCATCTGCTTCCTAGGGCTTCATTAGGGATTTTAGATATGTTCAAAGCAATTCCCTTAGGGTTTAAAACTGCCGCTGAGATAATTTTTATTGTCTTATCCGGAGGTATTATGTTTACCATGATGGAAAAATCTAAAGCGGTAGAAAATACGGTTGGTGTAATGATTCAGCGATTGGGATTAGAGAAGAAATTCTTAATAGTTGTAATCATGACTTTTATTTATGGCTTTTTGGGAGTTGCGGTAGGCCTTGAAAATAATATTGCAATGGTTCCAATAGCGGCAGTGGTAAGTTTAGCTCTTGGAGGAGATTTAATTTTGGCAGCAGGAATTGCAGTAGGAGGAATGATTATAGGTTTTGGATTGTCACCTATCAATCCATATACAGTAGGAACAGGACATAAAATAGCGGAATTAAGCCTATTTTCAGGAGCATTATTACGGAGCATTTTGTGCTTTTTAGGGATATCTTTTATGGCGTATTTTAATGTGCGTTATTTTAAAAGAATTTTAAAGAACCCTAAGAAAAGTTTGGGTATTGGACTGAATGAAAAGGGAATTTCGCTTTCTCAACCCATTTCAGCGTATCGCATGAGTACTAACAATTGGTTGGTGGTAATTATCTTTTTTGTAGGATTAGCGATCGCTATTTTTGGGGTTTTCAATTATCACTGGTACATCAATGAGCTTTCGGCCATTTTTTTAATGATTGCCTTAGCAAGTGGCCTAGTCTCTCGAATGTCAGCAACAGCAATCAGTGAAACCACTTTAGAGGCTATAGCAATCGCTGCTCCTGGAGCATTTATGGTTGGCTTTGCAACTACAATAAAGGTTTTAATGGAAATGGGTAGTATTGGGGATACGATTTCTTTTCATTTAGCTGAAATGCTTCGTGGTTTGCCCTTGTACGCTTCTGCCATTAGTATGTCTGTTGCGCAGAGCGTTACAAATTTATTTATTCCTTCGGGAAGCGGTCAAGCCTTAGCCACTTTACCAGTAATGATTCCTTTGGGAGATATTTTAGGCCTTACCAGGCAAACTACAATTTTGGCTTTTCAAATAGGCGATGGAGTAACCAATTTATTTAACCCAACTTTAGGAGGGTTAATCGCCATGTTAAGCATGTGTCGCGTACCTTTAGATCGTTGGTTACGGTTTATCTTTCCCGTAGTAATTGTTGTATTACTAATGTCTTGGATTACCTTAATCATTGCAGTTGCAACGGGGTATCGTTGAAAATAATAGTAGAATTAAACAAAAAAATATGACCGTTGAAGAAATTCTTGCCAAGTTAGTTTCATTTCCCGTTTTGGGAGGGCAAAGTAATTTGGAGTTAATTCACTGGATTAAAAAGTTTATTGAAGATTTTGGAATTCCGACTACCTTGGTGCCTAATGAAGAAGGGACTAAGGCCTCCTTACATTGCAGAATAGGACCGCCCGTTGATGGGGGAGTAATTCTTTCTGGTCATACAGATGTGGTTCCTGTTGAAGGGCAGGCTTGGAATACAGATCCTTTTGTTTTAACTGACAAAGGAGATGGAAAACTATACGGAAGAGGTTCTTGTGATATGAAAGGTTTTGTTGCCTGTTGTTTGGCGGCACTTCCGGCAATGACGAAGGCGAATTTAAAAACACCCATTTATTTTGCGTTTTCCTATGATGAGGAAATAGGGTGTTTAGCTGCACCAGACCTTATAGAACACATTAAAGCAACTTATACGGAAAAACCAAAAAAGGCTATAATTGGTGAGCCTTCGCTAATGCAGCCTGTGGTGGGGCAAAAAGGGATATACATTCTGGACATTCATGTAAATGGTTCTGAGGGTCACAGTAGCCGTATACGTCAGGAAGTAAGTGCAATTCATGAATCTGCAAGACTAATTTTATGGCTTGAAGAGAAAATGAATCAATTGATTAAGGAAGGGGAGAGTGATGATAGATTTACACCACCACATTCTTCTTTGCATATTGGACAAATAAAAGGAGGAATTGCCGCAAATGTTATTGCAGATAAAGCACGTTTTTCATTAGATGTACGAACAATTCCGAGCGATGATTTAGTACAAATTGTTGACGATTTTAGATCGTATTGTCGGGATTTGGAAATGGAAAAGAGAAAGATTTTTCCCCAATTTGCGATCTTGATTGAAGAACACCATCCCCCAGTACCTTCATTAAATACTGCAGATGACAGTGATGTTGTGCGACTAGTTCAGCGCATATCAGGTAATACAAAACTTGATGCAGTATCCTATGCAGCTGAAGCAGGACAATTTGCATTAGGAGGTTTTGAAAGTGTAATCTGTGGTCCTGGCTCTATTGCTCAAGCACATCGTGCCAATGAATTTATTGCTAAAGAAGAATTGGAAAAAGGGGTGCAAATGCTCCAAAATTTAGTAACAGAATTGCAGCAATAGCAATGAAATATTAGAATAGCTCTCCAAATAGAATATGGCAGGTTAAAAAAGCCACAACCGATAAAACAATCCCAATTAAAAAAATATGAAAGGAAGTTCTTAGGTAGGCGAATTTCTTGTGTATTGTTTTTCCGAGATGGTACGTATCTCTTGCAATTGTTCTATAAAGTTCATCGCCCTGATGCATTAATTCAGTGAGCTGATCAATATATTCATCTTCTTCCATAGCTTGAAAATTACCATAAAACATAGGATTACTTGCCGTACCATTACCGTGTTTTAGTTCTGGACGCGTAGCGAAAATAGCATAAGCGATGGAGACTAGGTTTGTTGCTAAAATTAATATTGCCGGATAAACCAAATGGGGATCTTTATCCAATTCATTTAAAACAGTACCTAAGACGATGGACAGAATCAAAGCATTTACAGAAATTAAAATGTTCGACTTTCTATCGATCATGGAATTTAAAGTGTACTGATTTTTGGAAACCAACCTGAATAAGGTTTCCACACCTTTTTCTGGACGCGGAGAAATCTTAGCGAGTTTCTTTTTTAAATTTTTTAATTCTTCTTTATCCACACCGAGCTCTTCCATAAGCAGATGATCTTTTAGCTTTTCCGCAGATTTGGGTTTCTTTACCTTATCTGAAGAATTATCTTTATTTTCTGTATTCATAAATATCTTGTTTCAGGTGGAATTTAAAGCTTTAGTTTTTTCACCAATTTTCCAATACTTAACCCTTGAACAACAATGGAGAATAACACCACGCTATACGTTATGTACAAAAGGACTTCAGCAACCGGAGACTCCGATAAACTTAACGCTAAAGCCAGAGAAATACCACCTCTTAGTCCTCCCCAAGTCAAAACCATAACCGTTTTAATAGGCTTGCTTTCTGAGTGTTTTAATAGGGAATACGGTAAAAAGACAGAAATAAAGCGTGAAGCTAAAACGACAACAATGGTGATTAACCCAAATATCAAAAAGCTACTGTTAAATGCAAGAAGATGCATGGCAAGACCCATCAAAACAAATAAGATACCATTTAAGACCTCGTCTAAAATTTCCCAAATCTCATTAAGCATTTTTCTAGCAGGTCCTTTATTCGTATTGATGTGCAATTTATTTCCTAGAAGAATACCAGATACAACCATGGCCAAAGGTCCGGAAACATGTATTAATTGTGCTATTGCATAGCCTCCCATTACCAAGGCAAGACTTATCATTACCACAAGTTGTGGGTTTTCTTTAACGGACCTAATGGCATAATACCCCAGAAACCCTAAAGCTATACCGTAGACTAATCCACCTACTGCTTCTTCTAAAAACAATACGCCTATTTCCCCACCAATAGCACCACCAACATGTTCTGTTGTAGTAGCTATAATTAAGATTCCGGAGAATACTACTACTCCAATACCATCATTAAATAGAGATTCCCCTTCAATTTTTACTTCCAAGGTTTTAGCAATATTGGCTTTTTTTAGGATTGCCAAAACCGCAATAGGATCTGTCGGAGAAATTAAAGCGCCAAATAGTAATGCATAAATAAAAGGAAGTTCAATTCCTAAGGCATTTGCAATATAATAGGTTAGACCTCCAACTAAAAAGGTAGATATTAACACCCCTATAGTGGCAAATAAGAGCACAGACCATTTTTCTTTGGCTAAATCTTCTAAATTTACATGTAAGGCTCCAGCAAATAATAAAAAGCTTAAAATACCATCCAGAAGGAGTGTTTCAAAATCTGAATTCAAAATAATATTACAGAAGAATTCATAAAACTTTGGAAAAGTGTTTTCACTTAATATCACCACTACTACAGTAGCAACGCTCATAAGCATTAGTCCTATGGTAGTAGGTAACTTTAGCCATTTATAATTGATAAAACTAAAAAGAGCTGCGATAGAGAAAACGATACTGAATGATTCTAGCATGGCTTAGGTTTTAAGATTAATATATTTTCCAACAAATACGGAAATAACAATAGCCAAATAGAATTGGCCAATTATGTTTAAAACAAGTGTAATAGCTTGTGCCTGTTCGGTAATAGGTGTAATATCTCCATAGCCTACGGTAGTAATACTTATAAAACTAAAGTAATAAAAGACATATCCCGAAACGTGTCCTCTAATATGAAAGGCACTTGGATCTATAAAATGAATGGACTCAAAGAAAATACCACCGATAACTCCCAAATAAATAAATCCTAAAATAGGTCCTAAAATAAAGGGAAGGTTTATTTCTTTGATGCTACGTAACTGTTTCAATAATAAAATACAGAAATAAAAAAAGAGTAAGGCAGAGGTTATTAGCCGGAAAGGCTTTATCATTTCCATAGACGGATTGGAAAACTCAATCCATATGGATATTAATACCAGCACCCCCAGAAAATAAGCACGTATTCTAGTTCCGGTACTTGATGCTATTAAAGAGCTAGCTAATATAACCAGCGTGTAGTTTATTACCACTGCATAGGCTACATTAACTCCTTGTATACTGGCATGGAGTGGGGTTAATAAAAAGTTAAGCACACTAATCATAGCAATTAGGTATTTATAAGTGTTTAAAAAAGCTATGATTTTTGCGTTCATTAAATTAAATTAACATCTGTAATTACTTCTAAAAGACCTGGTCCAGAAAGGCTATATAGCTCTTTTATTGCAGCTTCTAAGTCACCTTCTTCCTTTACACGTTTACCCCATGCTCCACAAGATTCCGCATATTGCGCGAAATTAGGATTGGACAAGGAAGTCTTCCACACGTCAAACTCACCTGCGCGCTGTTCTTTGGAAATTTTTCCAAGTTCATGATTATTTAAAACGATGAGCTTAACAGGCATTTGATACTTTACCAAAGTGGTGATCTCCGCCAAATATTGACACAAGCCTCCATCACCGGCTACGGCAATAACAGGTCTGCTATCGCCAACTGCAGCCCAGGCTCCGATCGCTGCTGGCAGTGCAAATCCTATTGATCCCAAATAACCCGACATTAAAAAATCTTGGTTCGTAGGTTCAAAGTATCGTCCAAAGGAATACGCATTATTTCCAACATCTACACACATTACTGCATCAGAAGGTGTTAATTTGTTCATTGTTTCAAAAACCGCAATTGAACTTACTCCATTAGGTGAGGTCTCTGTAAGACGTTTTGCTTTTTCGGCTTTCCAAATAGCCCAACGCTCTGCAATTTCTGAGGTTTGGTCAAAAGTGTTGGTTTTGTTTGCCAATGCTTCAGTAAAAATTTCCAAAGTTCTTGAGATTTCACCCCAAACGGCAACATCAACTTCATGAAATTTACTAAGGGCTAAAGGATCAAAATCTACCTGAATGGTAGGTAGTTTTGGTGTTATACCAGTATGATTAGAAAAAGAAGCCCCAAAAACGATTAAGAGATCAGATTCGTTCATAAACCAAGATGCTATGGGTGTACCACTTCGACCTAAAACTCCACAACCTAGAGGATGACTATCTGCTATAAGCCCTTTACCCTTAAAAGTAGTTACTACAGCAGCATTTAGAGTTTCAGCAAAAGCGACGATCGCTTTTTTATGTGCTCTGGCTCCATGACCCATAATAATGACCGGTCTTTTTGCCTTCTTTATTAAAGCGATGGCATTATCTGCCATTTCTTTTGGAGGAGCGATTTCCATTGGCGTTATTCGGTTGGCAGGACCTTGCGCTTTTGCTCCTGTTTTGGCTTTACGTTCTTGCACTTCATCGGGAAAGGTCAGGTGAGAAACATCGCGTTTTAAAATAGCATGTTTAACAGCCAAAGACATCAATTCCGCATGCTTACTATCACTTTGAACACGTTGGTTAAATTCTGACACGCTATCGAAAGCTTGAATTAAATCCACTTCCTGAAAATTCCCGGTACCTACAACTTGGGTAGCTACCTGTCCAGTTAGCGCTAAAAAGGGCGCCCGATCTACTTTAGCATCCCACATACCGGTATATAGATTAGTTGCACCAGGACCTGCAATGGTAAAGCAAGCTGCAGGTTTCCCGGTAAGTTTTCCATAAGCCGAGACTGCAAATGCTGCTGCACCCTCATGTCGTATGCCATAAAAATTAAGATTTCCTTGCTGCTCCTGACGCTTCATAGCATCTGCAAAACCCAAATTGGAGTGCCCCACCATTCCAAAGACCTTGGTTACGCCCCAATTCACCATAGTTTCAACCATGATATCGGATATGGTAGTCTCATGAGTATCTTCAGCTTCAACTCCAACGTAAATAGCCTCATTTTCTTCTTTCACGGCAAAGGTCTCAATACCGTCATCATAACCTCCGGGAGGTAATCCTGTGCAAGGGTGAAAATCCCAACCATGCCATGGACAGCGCAGCATACCATTTTCAATAGAGCCTTCTCCAAGCGGTCCTCCTTGATGCGGGCAGCGATTGTCTAGAGCTGAAAATTTTCCTTCGAAATGGGTAAGGCAGATTCCTTTGTGCTCTGCCGTTACAGTTTTTACTCTTCCTTCAGGGAGTTCTTTTTTGTTATTTAAGACTTTATGCCATACCAGTTTTTTTGTTGAAGCCATAGGTGTATGTTTAATTTTTATCTTGATTTGTGATATTGATCTTGTCTAATTTTTACTGCTTTAAAAGAATAGGTGATTAGTAATAGTAACCCAGCAAGTGCACTAATAATACCTGCAATTGTTATGTACAATGAAATCCAAAAAAAATGAGTCTCTAAAGTTTCATCTAATCCCGATACTAGGCCAGCTACTACAAAAAAAGCTACAGAGAGGTATAGAAATACAGAAGCCAGATTAATGCGTTTTAGCTGATTTAATTTTCGTTGCATTAATTTTTCCCCATGATCTCCTTCGGCTATCATTGTTTTAATCTCACTGCTTAACGCGACCATAATATGGGAGGTGGACATAAGCAATAAGCCAATCCCCGGAACTATTGTAATGGGGACATACCAATTATCCATTATGATCTGTTTTATAAGCTAGGAAAGCTTCATTAAAAAAAGTTAAAACATGCTCTCTTGTAATATTGGTAACAGGCAAAATACCTCCCTTAAAACCTTCGTTATGCCATTCACCATATGTTAAGGGTTTGAAAGAAGTCGTCGCCATACTATTGTGCCCTTCATATCCGGAAATGTAAAAATAGAAATCGTTATTTGTAGCATCTGGAATTGAAAGCCCTAAACCCAAACCAATTTTATCAGAAATCATAGCAAAAGCACCTGTATCGAAATGATGTGGCCACGTTCGTATTTCGGAATCCAGAGTTTGCTTTTTAAGAAAGGTCTCTAACGTCAATTGTGCTAAAATCCTATAGTGCATAAGTTCTTCAAGCCTTCCCATATTAAGCAAGGTATACTTAAAATCAGCTGTAATGGAATACGGAAGTTCATAATGAAACTTGTACACATAGGGTTTTGCGATACCTGCATTAGTAGTCATTTGTGCTATCCATGCTAAAACCTCAGCATGCGTACTTCCATCTAACCTAAAATCGGTTGTAGTTTGTTTTGTTATCCATTCCAAACTGAAGTTATTGTAATTTAAGGCTAACACCTGTCCCTCATTGTTTAAGGATCTAGTCGTCATCCGACCGTTTTCTACAGAGAAGCCTAAATTTGAATGACTATCATCATCCTTTTTTTCTAGAAAACTAATTCCAGCCGCTGCTAAATATTGAGCGGCGAAATGCAATTGCTTAACCATGTTCATATGATGCTCATTTAGTATAATTTTTAAAATATATAAACTTACTCGGCATGTTCTTCTTTTGCATGAGATTTTAGAGAAAAAAGAACACCAACAGTTATAAACTCGTCGTTTAACTTACCTAGAATACCTTTGAATTCAGAAAAAACATAGAGCTTTCCAAAATTATAATGTATTCCGATTCCATAATTAATTCCAAAGTCGCTCTCTTCTTCAACTTCATCGTCATTGGCAAGAAGACGTTCCTGCTCAATGGTAAAATTGACTCCAGTTAGCGGGTAAATTTCCAACTCCGGAGCAAGTTCAAAAAAATAGTGTGCATTAACATTAAGGTCTATGACCGAAAGTTCATTTTCTTCATCAATTTCCTGATATGGAAAATAGGTTACCTCAGGACCAAAACAAAATCGTTCATTTGGACCGTAAAAGAGGCGTCCATTAATTCCGTATAGGCTATTCTCAAGTTCAATAGAAGGGCCACCACCTACTACTAAAACCTCTTGTGCACTTGCAATTTCAAATGCGAAACACAAAAAAAGAAAACTATATTTAAGATACCCCTGCATAATTAATTCCGGTTAGTTGATGCATATCGTGATTAAAGGTAGATAAGTCATCGTGATTAAATTTTGAAACATCGTCGTATCCACATGATCGTGCGATAACTTTGATAAGGTCATTGGTGGCTTCGAAATAATTATGAAGCTGCTTTGCCGAAGATTCAATTATAAGTCTGCTTCTTAGCGATTCTTTTTGTGTTGCAATTCCAACGGGGCAATTATTACTGCCACAAGCTCGCATTCCCAAACATCCTATGGCCTGTAAGGCCGAATTAGAAACTGCAATAGCATCTGCACCAAGCATCATTGCTTTGGCAAAATCTTCGGCAATTCTTAGCCCTCCGGTAATAATGAGCGTAACATCGCTCGCTCCTACTTTATCGAGGTACTTACGTGCTCTCGCCAAAGCTGGAATTGTTGGGACATTAATATTATCACGAAGTATAGTTGGAGCAGATCCTGTTCCTCCTCCGCGACCATCTAAAATAATATAATCAACACCTACATCTAAGGCAAATTGAATATCTTTCTCAATATGGCTAGCTGCAATTTTAAAACCTACAGGAATCCCCCCAGTTCTTTCCCGCACTTCCGAAGCAAAGGCTTTAAAATCTTCAACTCCATGGAAATCAGGAAAAGTTGCCGGAGAAATTGCGGTCTGACCTTGTTGCAAACCTCGCACTTCTGCAATCTCTTTACTGACTTTATTTCCAGGAAGGTGTCCCCCTGTTCCTGTTTTTGCACCTTGCCCTCCTTTAAAATGAAAGGCTTGAACCTTATCTAGTTTATCCCAACTAAAACCAAATTGAGCGGAGGCAAGTTCGTAAAAGTATTTGGTATTATTTTCCTGTTCTTGAGGCAACATACCTCCTTCTCCTGAGCATATACCTGTTCCAGCACGCTCAGCACCTTTGGATAATGCTATTTTGGCTTCACGAGAAAGTGCACCAAAACTCATATCACTAACAAATAAAGGAATATCTAACTGTAAAGGCTTTTTTGATTTTTTGCCTATTACAACTTTAGTGGCTACTTCTTCATGATCTAACAAGGGGCGACTGGCGAGTTGTGCTGGTAAAAATTGAATGTCGTTCCATTTAGGTAAAGTGTTTCGATCTACCCCCATTGATGCAGAGAAACCATGATGTCCTAAGTTTTTTAAACCATTTTTAGCTAGCTCTTTAATATAGCCTGTGTACGGCTCGGTATCTTCAGGATGCGTATCAGCATAAGACCCTAAATATTCTTCTCGATTAAATGGTTGCGGATGTTCAATAAGATAGGCATCAACTTCTGCTTGATCAATATAAAGATCATCTCCTTCCACTTTTGAGGTGAATTTATGCAATACCTCATTGTTGTTATATTCTGATACCCCAGTGTCATAACGGTAATCCCATCCATGCACACCACAAATTAGATTATGACCTTCAACATGACCATCGGCCATTAGGGCACCTCTATGCAAGCATCGACCATACAATACTGAGATATCAGTATCATACTTTACAATAACCAAATCCAAACCATTTACCATTGCATGTGTAGGTTTTCGATTTTCTAAGGCGCTTACTTGAGTTAGTTTTATAGGTTGTTCCATAAATAAATATTACTTTTTGATTTTAAGTTGATATAGCTTTAGACCTATTAAGGTTGCAAAAATTAAAAACGAAAGATAACACATAGGAATAGAATTATCAGTCTTTGGACATTCACCGTTTCCTGTTAGTTGTAAAATCGAGGCAACTAATGCGATGATTACAGCGATACTTGTAAAGATAAAATAAAGTTTGGACCATTTTTTTAGTATATGAGATAGGGCAGGTATGATCAAACAAATGAGAATAATTAAGCAAGCAGGAATACTCCATATTTTTGGACAGCCATCACCACTTTCTAGCTCTTTTAACACAAGTCCACCGGCTCCATAAATTCCTATAAGAAGCAATAATGTAATACTAAAATCTATAATTTGTTCCTTTTGCATTATATCAATTTAAATTTATGATTTAGTTGTATCATATTGTTCATAAGTTTCTTGTTGCTTGATCCGTAATTTTAAAACTCCATGTAATATGATATAAATTAGAAAAGCAATGGGAATCACTGTGATAAACCAACCTGCAAAACCATAAAGTAATTCTTTCGCAAGGAATGGGATTGCACTAAAAACTCCCTCTTGAAAACTTGCTTTAATACCCTCAACAGTAAGTTGCGTATGCTCAGCTCCAAAAAGTGCTCCTCCGATATTTACAAAAGGAATAAATAATAAAATTTTCAAGGGCTCAATCAAATAACTTATAGCAATCATTATAGCAAGATTAAAACGATATTTAACAGACATTGCCGTAAGTGCTGGGGTGGCGATACCGTAAAATGGCAAAAGAGAAATTACAAGAGAAATTAGAACACTCTGAAGCATTTCAATAGGAGTAAGCCCCTGTTTGAAAAGTGCAATAAATCGAAACCAGAGTCTTTTTATGAACTTCATGCCAATACCATTTATGCTAACATAGATATTGTTTTGGTGTTGTAATCAATAATTCCGTTGGAACGAAGTGAACTTAATACGTTACTAACTGTTTGTCTAGAGGTATTTGTTAAGTTGGCAATATCCTTATGCGACAACAAATTGTCTGCAACTATTTTTCCTCCATCTTGTTCGCCAAAATCACAAATGTACGATTGAATAAATTCGGTAATACGAGTAGCACTATCCTTATATAACAGGTCTTGAAGCCTCCGTTCTAATCTTTTAATACGCATTCCATAAACTTTAAGAACTCCATTTTTTAGGGAATTATGCTTTGCCATTAAATCTTCCATAAGGTCATATTCAATAAAACATACAATGCAATCTTGTAGTGCAATAGCTTGTTCTTCCGCTGCTGCTTCTTTATCATAAAGTGCAAGTTCTCCAAAAATATTCCCCTTTTTTACGACATACTTAACGCTATTATTTTTAACATCAACAATTTTAACCGTACCTTTTTTTAAAAAGAAAATACTTTTTTTATGTGGGCTTTGAAGTTTAATGACAGTGCCTTTGTCAATTTGATCCATTTCTAATATTCCGCAGATGCGCATCATGGTAATACGCCCTAGTTTGTTAAAAAGATTAAACCCTTCTAAAAACCAGTATTTAGTCAAAGTACTCAAAATGTATATGATATAAGTTGGTAAGGTAAATGTAACAATAATTCAATTGTCCCGAATGGAGAGAGTTATCCAAACTTACTTCAAGCGACACTTTGTTTTTTTTGTTGAAGTACACTATTTGCAGTGCAGTTTCTATTTTAGTCTCTAGACGTATACTTCAAAACGCTTTCTGTAGTTTTACGCTGTAATTTTTATAAAATATTATGATCAAAGTATAGATCATTTCGTCTGATATACAGAAAATAAACAATTATACATTAATCAATTTTCACAATAATAAATTCGGACCTTCTGTTGATATCATGGGCGTCGTTGGAGCATTTTACACCATTGCTACAATTGTTCAGTAATATTTTTTCTCCATAACCTATGGTGGTTTCTATTCTGTTAGCAGTAATACCTTGCGAAACAATATAATCTCCGGTAGCTTTTGCTCTTTTGTCTGAGAGTTTTTCGTTATAGGCATCACTACCTCTAGCATCGGTGTGTGCTTCAATTTTAATAATCATTCTAGGATACTCTTTCATCACGTCAACGATCTTATTTAACTCCTGCGCAGCATCTGGTCTAATTTCTGCTTTATTCAGATCGAAGTAAATACGATTGATTTTGATTTTAAGAATACCATTTTCACGAACGATAAGTTTATTCAATTCTTTCGTTATTTCAATAGACAGGGTATTCATATGATCCTCCTCCGTTGAGGTACTAAAACTTTTAGCATTGGACTGGTATCCTTCTTTTTCAATAGCTATGCTATACTTTTTTTCACAAGTTAAGGAAGCGTCAAAACTGAATATTCCTTCGAGATTGGTTGTTGTGTTTTCTACAATCACTCCTTCTTCAGACAATAAAGTCACCAATACCCCAGCCGTAGGCTGCGCATTAGACTTTCGCAATACAATTCCTGTTACTTTTTGAGCGCAGGTTTTTGCAATTCGTTGAAACGCGTATATATCATCATCTCCTTTGCCACCCGTTCTATTTGAGGAGAAATAGCCGTTATTAGTCGCTTCTCGAACGATATAGGCAAAATCATCTCTATTACTATTTATAGGTTTCCCAAGGTTTTGTGGTGTAGCATAACCGTTCTTGAATTGGCTTTCAAAAATGTCGAGCCCCCCAAGCCCTAAGTGTCCGTCAGATGCAAAGTAAAGTGTATTGTTGTCCGATATATATGGAAACATTTCTCGTCCACTAGTGTTTATAGTTGGCCCTAGATTTCGTGGTTTTGAATAGGAACCATCTTTATTAATATCCACAACAAAAATATCTGTACCTCCCATATTTCCCGGCATATCTGAAACAAAATAGAGTTTAGTGCCGTCGGGGCTTAAGGCAGGCTGCCCAACAGAATAGTTTTCACTATTAAAAGGCACTTCTTTTGGACTAGTCCAATACCCCCCTTGAAGTAAGGTGATATACAATTTTAGATGATTCGTTCCATTATCATCTCTGCCCAAATACTTGTTCGAATAATTATTCCTTGTAAAATATAAAATAGTCCCCTCTGGATTAAAAGCAGCAGTAGCTTCATGATACTTAGTGTTAACATCCTTTGAAAAGGGCAATACAAACTTTAGATCAGCGCCTTTCAGCGTAGTATCCGCAGTATAAAAATCTAAATAGGGTTGCTTGTTCCAAGGATATAATCGTGTATGAAGTTTTGCCGTATCTCTGCTCGAGGAAAATAAAATCTTATCTTTAAAAAAGGCTGTACCAAAATCTGCTAGAGGAGTATTAATACTTAAATTGGAAATATAAAACTCAGGTTGCTTGTTTAATATGGCATCTAATCTTTCATCGTTATTCATTAGTTGTGCTACATCGAAGCTAGATTCATCTTGTTTTTGCGTATAAATCTTCATAAGACCTTTTGCCAATTTATAATTTCCAATACCTTGCAATGCATGGATATATTTAAACACATATGTGGGGGCTATATCATTTTCATATTTAGCGAATAATACCCCGTACCATTTCGCTGCTTTTTCCATATCGGTATTAAAGAAATAGGCATCTCCAATACGTTGTAATACTTCTTTAGAATCATCCCCATTTTGAATAATTCGTTCATATTGAGCTGCTGCTTTTACATAGAATAGATTTTCGAAATTACGATCGGCATCGTTATAATTTAGTTGTCCGAAAGCTATATATGCAATAAGCAGAAAAGCGACGATTATGTTATTTTTTATAGTTTTCATATTAATAGAATCTTGGGGATTTAAGTCTTTTTTCAATGGATTTAAATTCAAATCTTAAGAATATCTCATGCGTGCCGCTATTAAAATTCCTTAAGTCAGAAGTAGTAAGGTCATAGGCATAACCAACATTAATTGCGGGAGAAACTTGCAGGCCTAGCAATCCGGAAAAAGAGTCGTCCCAGCGATATGCAATCCCAAAGTTGAAGGTTTCTTTGAATAGGATATTGGCCGAAACATCAGCAATAGCAGGAGCTCCTGGCACCCATTTTACAAAAAATGCTGGTTTGAATTTTAGATCTGCAGTTAGATCTATTATCTTACCTCCAATTAAAAAATAGTGCAATCGTTCCGTGGCAATTTCTTGTACGGCACCATCATAGTGTTCCTCCGAGAAAAAATTAGGAACTGCTAAACCAATATAGGATGAGGGGGAATGATAATAAATACCAGCTCCTATAGTTGGAAAAAATTCATTTTCAATATTGTTTTGAAAGGCGACATCTGGATTTTCGAAAAGACCTCTAGAAAAATCTACATTAAAAATACGCCCCCCACCTTTTATTCCGAATGAAAGTTTTTTAGCCTCACTTAGCTGTATGGTATACGAGAAGTTAGCATCTATAAACACTTCGTTAGAAGGCCCCAATTCATCATTGGTTACTACGAGTCCTAAACCAACATTATTGCCAACTGGTCCCTCTACCGTGAGCACCTGCGAAGTGGGAGCACCATTAATTCCAACCCATTGTGAACGATGCAAACCTAAAACCGATAAATGTCCTCGAGATCCGGCGTAAGCAGGGTTTACGGTGATAGTATTGTACATGTATTGGGTAAATTGTGGATCTTGCTGTCCATAACTGTTTAGGGTTATAAGCAATAGCGCTATGGATAGTATATGTTGAAATTGTTTTTTCATCGATTTTATTTTTTTACGTATCGTTCTCATCTGCCTATCTATTTATGTATAACCAATCTGTTGTAGGCTCCGAACCATCTCCTAAATCAAGCACGTAATAATAGGTGCCCACTGGAAGTAATTCTCCTTGTTGTACCGTTGCTCTTCCTGTAGAAACTCCGTTCCAATCATTATTGTATCCCCGCTGTTCAAATACCAGATTTCCCCATCTGTTATATACACGAAGAATATTGTTTGGATAACGACTAATGCAGTCTATCCTGAAAACATCATTTACACCGTCATCATTTGGCGAAAACTCATTGAAAACTGTAAGACAAGTCGGAGTGACTGTTGCCTGCGCAACATCATTGGAACTATTAATATCTATTTGATCCACAAAGGAGAGGCTTGCAGTATTTAAATAATTGTTCGTCGCCAATACTTCAGCGGTAATTGTTAGTGTTGCTATTTCCCCAGAATTAAGACTTGATATCTCCCAAAAACCTGACTGTTCATCATAGGTGCCTATGGTAGTCTGCGCACTAATAAAAGTATATCCGTTTGGAAGTTGTTCTTCTACCCCAATATTGGTGGTATTTATACTTCCTTCATTGGTTGCTGTAATACTAAATATAACCTGATCCCCAACCCTAGGAGTAGGGTTATCTACTGTTTTACCTATTGCGATATCTGAAGTTTGAGGTACAACAAATACCTCGGCCTCATCATCATCGGGGACAGCATCGGAGAAATCGTCAATATCAAAACCGTCACCAACCACACTATCAGGGTCTAGTTGATTTGCAGCCGTAATTTCAGCTCGATTGAGATATTCGTCCACTGTTCCTGAAGGTGGATTCACGCTAGCCAATACAATGAGTGTTTCAGTGGTACCATTCGTAATAGTGGTATTCGTATTCCATATTCCTGTTGTCTCTTCATAAATACCGGCAGTAGTGAAATGCGATTGATAGGTATATCCTTGTGGCAATAAATCTGTTACTACTACCCCCGTAGCATTACTATTTCCATTATTGGTAAGGTTTATGGTGAATTCAACAATATCACCAACATTAGGCGTTGCATTATCCACATTTTTAGTTAGTGAAAGATCGGCTAAACCGGTTGGAACGGGTGTTACGGTATCTTGATCATCTTCAGAATTTAAATTATTATCTGGTGACGAATCAGGGTCAAAAGTATCTAAAGCAATGAGCTCCGCAATATTTGCATATTCTCCGTTGGCCAGTACTTCGGCAGTTACCGTTAATGTTTCCGTTATGCCTGAGGCAAGACTGGCAATATTCCAGGAACCAATGACTTCATCATATACTCCAACAGAAGTGTTGGAACTAATAAAATTATAGCCCGATGCCAAAACATCTTCAATAACGATCCCAGTTGCAATACTAGGCCCGTCATTTGTAACCGCTATGGTAAAAGTAATTTCGGAACCTACAGAGGGTGCCATATTACTAGCTGTTTTAACCAAAAAGATATCGGTAATTACTCGTGGCAATGTAATTTGTTCGTCCTGATCGTCTTCAGTTAATTCCCCATTATTTGGAGTAGAATCAGGATCCATCTGCGTAGCAGCAGTCACCTCTGCAGTATTTAGATAATCTCCAACCGTATTTATATTTACGGTGATATTAAGGGTGTTTGTAGTGCCACTGGGAAGGCTTGCAATACTCCAAATTCCGGTGGTTGGGTTATAAGATCCTCCAGAATCGTCAGTGATGTAATTATACCCCGAAGGTAAACGATCTGTAATCTCAATTCCAGTTCCTTCACTAGGGCCTTCATTGGTTACAGAAATTGTAAATGTGATAGTGTCCGAGACATCCGGAAACTCGTTGTCCACCGTTTTTATTAGCGATAAATCAGCTACGGGTATTGGAGTTGTTCCTGCTGTATCATAATCATTTTCAACTGTATCGCCATTATTTGGAATAGAATTGGGATCCAAATTATCCGATGCGATCACTTCCGCAATATTGAAATACTCGCCCTCCGGATTTACCAGAACAGTTAAATTTAAAGTTTCTGTAGTACCATCTGGAATACTGCCATTTAGATTCCAAACTCCGGTATTAGGATCATACACTCCGGCAGTTCTACTATTGGAGATATACGTATAGCCACTGGGAAGCATATCTAAAACCTGGACCCCAGTAACAGCACTTGGTCCCTCATTGGTTAAACTTATGGTGAACACCAATTCTTCCCCAACCAAAGGAGTTAAAATATCTACTGTTTTTCGCAAAATGAGATCGGAAACTAATATCGGTGTTGGGGTTATGGTTTCCTGATCGTCTTCGGTATCGTCATTATTTGCAGGCTCAGAATCAATATCAAATTCGGCCAAATCTGTAAGTTCAGCGGTATTTGTATAAATGCCATTTGGTAAAACATTCGCAGTAATTGTTAAAGTTTCTAGCGCTCCATTTGCTAAATCTCCTACGGTCCAGGAACCATTAGAAGGTTGATATGTTCCTATAGAAGTGGTAGCACTTACAAATTCATAACCTGAGGTTAAAAGATCGGTAACTACAACTTGAGAAGCATCACTCGGACCATCGTTTTGCACCGTTACGGTAAATAAAATACTTTCTCCAATATTAGGTGTAAGTGTGTTTGCTGTTTTAGTTACGCTAATATCCAATACCTGACGAGGTGTTGTAGTGGCCTCATCCTGATCATCTTCGCTTAAAATATTATTGTTAGGAGTGGAATCCACGTCAGTCTGATCAAAAGCAGTGATAGCTGCACTATTGGTATAATTTCCAGAGGTGTTTACAGTAGACACAATGTTTAATACTTGGGTAGCACCAGCAGGTAAGACCCCAATATCCCAGATTCCATTTGTAGCATTGTAATCTCCCACGGCATCATCAGAAACAAAAGTATAACCCGAAGGGAGCATATCTGTAACCTGAATGTTTGTTGCCAAACTTGGACCCTCATTCGTTACCGAAATGGTAAAAGTTACATTTTCGGTTACATTAGGCGTATCGTTATCAACTGTTTTCTGTAAAGATAGGTCTGCAATGGCAATTGGCGTTACTGCAATTTCGTCCTGATCGTCTTCTAGTAAAATTGCGTTATTTGGGGTTGAATCCGGATCAAAAACGGCAGAGGCGGTCACTTCCGCAACATTGGTATAATCCCCACTTGCGTTTACCAATGCATCAATGAGAAGTGTTTGTGTACCTCCGCTATTAATTGTTCCTACTTGCCATATACCTGTGTTTTCATTATATGTTCCTGAAGTTGAACTGAATAAAACAAAATCAAAACCATCAGGAAGTAAATCTGTTACAACAACACCAGTTGCAGTATTTGGGCCATCATTACGTACAGTGATTTCAAATGAAATTTCTGTTCCTACTTGTGGACTTATATCATTATCTACAACAATTTTAGTCAAAGAAAGATCTCCAATTGCTGGAGCTGCGGTTAAACTTGCTTCATCATCATCTTCACCTTGTCCATTTCCATCTTCATCAATGGTAGCGTCAGAAGAAGGATCGCTATCAGGATCGAATTGGTCACTTGCCGTAATTTGTGCTGTATTTTCATATTCATTGGCGGTTCCAGTAGGAGCGTTAACGGTAGCAGTATAACTTAATACCAGTGTGCCATTATTGGCTAGGACGGTTAAACCTGACCAGGTTGCCCTATTCCCGCCAACAATAGACCCTCCATTATTTACGGTATTTAATGTGAACCCTATAGGTACGATATCTTCGACAGCAACATTGGTAGCTATATCAGGTCCAATATTGGTTAATGTTAGTGTGAAAGTTATAAGATCTCCTACATTAGGCGTAGCGTTATTTACAGCCTTTGCGATACTAATATCCGCAATTTGCGGAGTTACAAAAGCCCGATCTTCATCATCCTCGCTTTGATTTCCATCGTCATTATTTGGTGTGCTATCGATATCAAATTCATTGGCATTAGTCACTTGAGTCTGATGCAAATATTCATCATCTGCCCCCGTTGGTGCTAATACTTCAGCAGTAAATGTTAATGTAGTGGTGTTACTTCCTAATGCCGCAGAAAGCCCAGACCAATTGATTAGATTCCCTGCAGCAATACCTCCATTACTTATATTGTCAATATTGCCAAAACCCGCCGGTATAATATGCTGTATCGAAACGCCTGTCGCAGGATCGTTTCCTAAATTACTTAAGTTGATTGTAAAAGTTATGATATCACCCACATTAGGAGTAGTATCGCTAGTTAAAAGCTCTAGCTCTAGATCAATTGCTCGTGGACTAATTATAAAGAAATCTTCATCATCTTCGTCCTGATCTCCATCATCGTTGCCGGGTGTGCTGTTTGGATCGAATTGATCGCTCGTAGCAATTTCTGCTACATTAAGATATTCGTCCGATATTCCTGTAGGCGCGTTGACAACTACTTCATAGGAAACCGTACTATTTCCTATGGGTAATGATGCAATATTCCATGTAATGAGTGCTCCAACAGCGGTACCCCCATTATTAATGGTATTTAGCGTATATCCACTAGGAAGCGTATCTTCAATACTTACGTTGGTTGCAGTAGCTGAACCTGCATTAGTAATGGTAATTTCAAAGGTTACAGCATCTCCAATATTAGGCGTTATGCTTGATCCGGCACTAATGCCTTTCGCAAGGCTTAAATCGGCAATTATAGGTGTAATGCTAGCACTATCTTCATCATCTTCGTCTTGATCACCATCATCATTATTGGACGTACTATCGGGATCAAATTGATCACTTATCGTTATCTGTGCAATATTATTATATTCGTTTGCGGCGCCTGTTGGTGGGTTTACTACTGCTTCATAGGTGAGTGTAATTCCAGCAAGTGGAATACTAGCGATATCCCAAAGAATTTCAGCTCCCCCAAAATTGAATAACCCTCCATCTGAAACACTGCCACCGACAATACTATAACCCTGTGGAACACTATCTTCGATGGAAACATTAGTAGCTGGATTGGTGCCGTTATTATCGATTTGAACTGTAAAAGTCACAATGTCTCCTACATTTGGAGTGGTATTGTTAACAGATTTCGTTAGGGACAAATCTGAAGTCATCGGAATAATGGTAAGTTGTACTTCGTCATCATCCGAAATAGTATCACCTAAATCATCTGTGCTGAACCCTGAAGTTGGATCACTATTGGGATCAAATTGGTTGCTGGCTGTAATTTGCGCACTATTGGTATATTCTCCAACTGTGGCTGTGGGGGCATTTACTATTGCCGAATACGTTACAGAAATACTTCCATTATTAGGAATAGCTAAACCCGACCAGTTCGCTGTATTTGCCGCGGCATTACCACCGCTATTTACAGCGGTAAGTGTAAACCCAATAGGTAAAATATCGCTTACCGAAACTCCACTGGCATCATCAGGTCCGGCATTGGAAATGGTAAGTTCAAAGGTAAGTTCGTCCCCAACATTGGGTGTAGTTGAACCATTTATAATTGTTTTGTTAATACTAAGATTAGCTTGTGAAGGGATTAACGCTAGCGCAGCTTCATCATCTTCGCTTTGATCTCCATCATCGTTGTTTGTGGAACTATCAGGATCAAATTGATCACTGCTGTTGATTTGCGTGACATTTTTATATTCATCTGCGGCTCCTGTGGGGGCATTTACTGTGGCAGTATAGGTTAAAACTAATGTTCCATTATTAGCAGGAACACTTAATCCTGTCCAGAAGGCTGTATTTCCCGCCATATTCCCACCATTATTTACAGTAACTATGGTAAAACCTATTGGAACCAGATCTTCTACGGCCACATTTGTGGCAATGTCTGGCCCAGCATTGGTAAGCGTTAAAGTAAAAGTAACAGTATCACCTATGTTAATGGTTTCGCTATCTGCACTTTTCTCAATACTGAGATCTGCTACTTGAGGTACAACCAGCACATTATCTTCGTCATCTTCACTTTGATCCCCGTCATCATTATTAGGTGTGCTATCGATATCAAATTCATTGGCAGCTACTACCTGTATTTGATGTAAATATTCGTTTGCCGTTCCGGTAGGAGCCAGTACATCCGCTATAAAAGTTAATACCGTTGTATTATTACCAACGGGAACGGTGAGTCCAGACCAGTTAATCAGGTTTCCTGTGTTAACACCACCATTACTAATATTATCAATATTCCCAAATCCAATCGGAATAATATCTTGTATAAAAACGTCGGTAGCCGAATTGGAACCTTGATTGCTTAGGTTGATTGTAAAAGTAACGGTGTCGCCTACGTTTGGCGCACTATCGCTAACTAGAATTTCAATTTCTAGGTCAATAGCCTGGGGAGTTATGATGAAGAAGTCTTCATCATCTTCATCTTGATCGCCATCGTCATTGCCTGGTGTACTATCAGGATCGAATTGATCACTACTGGCAACTTCGGCAATGTTTAAATAAGCATCGGGAGCACCTGAAGGGGCATTTACCGTAACCTCATAGGAGAGTGTTGTACTATTACCTGAAGTTAAGGATGCAATGTTCCAAGAAATAAGAGAACCGATTGCTGTACCACTATTGTTAATGGTGCCAAGTGTATAACCCTCTGGAACTAAATCTTCAATCTGGATATTGGTGGCAGTATCTGGACCATCATTGGCAATAGTAAGCTCAAAAATTACAGTGTCACCAATATTAGGACTGGCACTTGAAGTGACGCTAATACCTTTATTAAGATTAATATCTGCGCTCTCTAAGACAATAGCTGCGGAGTTTTCATCATCTTCACTTTGATCTCCATCATCATTGTTAGGAACACTATCCGGATCTTGTTGGTCACTGGCAGTAATTTGAGCAGTATTTCTATACTCGTTCAATGCTCCGGTAGGACTGTTCACTATAGCTTCAAAACTAACAGTATTTGTAGCTCCTGAAGCTACTGAGAGGCCATTCCAATTAATGGTGTTTGCTGAAAGCGCTAGAATACCACCATTATTAATACTGGTAATTGTATAGCCAGCAGGGACAATGTCTTGAAGGCTTACATTGGTAGCGGTATCAGGACCATCATTAGCAATTGCTAAACTGAAAACAACGGTTTCTCCAACACTGGTTTGAGCAGGAGATACCGATTTATTTAAACTTAAATCTGCTTGAGGTATGGTTACCGTTGCACTATCCTGATCATCTTCTTCGGAAATATTATTTCCTTCCGAAGAATCTAAATCAAAAATATCATTGGCCGTAATTTCAGCAGAATTTTCATATACTCCTGAAGCATTCACTATCGCATCAAAAGTTAAATCTAAAGTACCGCCATTTACGATCGTTATATCGGACCAGGTTATGGAAAGATCTCCACTATTAAAAACCCCTCCGTTACTTACACTTCCAGCAACTAAACTATAACCACTAGGAATGATATCTTGAACGGAGACCCCGGTGGCGTTTGTAGTACTTGAAGCATCATTATTAAATACGGAAATCGTAAAAGTTACCGTTTCCCCGGGATTTGCTATGGTAGGAGCTACGGATTTGGTAAGTTCTAAATCTATTCCTACTAATGCAATTTCAACAGTATCAGATACATCGGCGCAAATTCCATTAGAAACGGTCCATTCAAGAACATAAATTCCTGAAGTAGCACCAAATACTGCTGTTTGTGGATCTGTTTCATCTACGAAACCAACAGTTGTTGGTCCAGAGACCTGTGTCCACAAACCTGTTCCAATAGTTGGAGTAGTTGCTGTTAAAATAACATCGGCAAATTGGTCCAGTGTTTGGTCAAGTCCAGCATCTGCTGTTAAGGGTTGTGCATCAATAACTACTTCCATAGTATCTGTAAGCGTACATCCACCATTTTCTACCGTCCATGTAAATTCGTAAACTCCAGGTTCTAAATTTTCAATTAATGTTGTAGGGTCATTCGGGATATTAATAGTTGCTAGATTTCCAGGGGTGCCGCCAAAACCTGGGCCAGCAGTTTGTGTCCACGTTCCGATTCCGGTAACTATCGGTGATGCGTTTAAATTGGTTTGGGTCGCAGAACAAAATTCTTGATCAGGCCCTGCTTCTGCATTGGAAGGTGCATCATCAGTAAATGTTATACTAACGGTATCTGTAGAGGGAGCACATGCAGAACCACCTGTAAACGCGGTGCTTGTAGTCACGGTCCATGTGAAAATATAAGTACCAGTTGTGGTGATGTTTGATAAGGTTGAGGTTGGGGAATTTGGACTATCAATTACAAGTGCTCCGCCAGAAGGGTCTGTAGTTATTGTCCAAGTACCAATGCCTGCTGTTGGTATTGTGGCATTGAGTGTAGCGTCTAACTGACAGGCATCTGTTTGGTCCGTTCCAGCATCTGCAATTGAAGGGGCTTCAAAAACTTCAATACGAACTACATCCGCAGCATCGGAGCAATTGCCCACCTCAAAATTCCATTCTAAAATATATACCCCAGGAACGGTTAAACCTGAAAGAGTCGTAGTAGGATCAATAGCGTCATCGATTACGGCAACACTTCCTGAAGGAACACTGGCAAAGCGCCAAGTAGCCACATCAACATCGACAGGAGCGGTATTTCCTGCCAAAGTTGTGGTTCCGGCTATTGCCAAATCGTCGATACATAAAACTTGATCGGGTCCTGCATCCGGGTCTATCGAGGGCCCTGTGCTAGATACTACGGTAACTTGATCTGAAGTGTTCGTACATCCAGTAGCGAGCGTATCATAATTGGTGGTAAATTCAAATACATAGGTATTCCCTGCGGTGATTGAAACTTCTGCTACGTTGCTTCCTGCAGGAGTTTGCGTTATTGTTGCAGCTGGTCCAGACACTTGGCTCCACACCCCCGTAGAACCAAATGTCGCTTCCAGCAAAATATTCTCAGTTTCACATAATTGTAGGTCGGCTCCCGCATCTGCAGGAACAAAAACGTCTACTACTACATCATCGAAGGTAGTTGGACAATTTGGATCTCCATTAATGGTCCAACGGAATGTATAGGATCCCGACACTAAACCTGTAACAGTTGTATTCGGATCGTTCACATCGGTAATCGTTGGTGTATTTGGAGCTCCCGATAGTAATGTCCATACTCCATTTTCTATAGCGTTGTTAAAAGCATTTCCGGACAATACAACATCAGTGGCATTACAAATGGTTTGATCTGGCCCTACAGCGGCGACCGTAGGCGGGATACCCACATTAAGAGTTACCTGATCACTATCTGAAGAACAAGAGCCATTATTAACGGTCCACTCAAAAACGTATTGACCTGAAAAAGTAAAAGTAAATTGTGCTGTAGGACTTGTTTCATCATCTATGGTAAATCCACCTGGACCGGAAACTAAAGACCATAGTCCAGAGCCGGTCGATGATGTAGCTGCCATAGTAAAAGTGCTGGCACAATCACTTTGATCTACTCCGGCATCGGCAATAGCTAAATCTCCTATCGTTATTTCTACTTCATCTGAGCTAGGTTGACAGCCTGGAACTATATTGCTAAGTGTCCAAGTAAGAACATAACTTTGTTCCGTCGTTATGGTAATAGCTGTGTTGAAAAGGGTAGGGTCATCAAAACTGATTCCAATATTCGGACTTGCTGTCCATAGACCTTGCTCCCCTGAAATAGGTGCATTTCCATCTAGTGTTGCAGTTGTCGTTCCAGAGATCAAACATTGATCTGAACCTGCATCAGCAATACTCGGGCCTTGTACATTTCCTGTAGTGATGGTTACTGTGTCCGAACCTGTAGATGGGCAACTGTTGTCTAAAGGATTTTCAATGCTCCATCGAAGCACGTATGTGGTATTCGCAACTAAACCTGAAACAAAGGTAAAGGGGTCATTCGCATCTTCAAAAACTAACCCAGATGCAACTGGACTATCTACGGTCCATGTTCCAACTAAGTTTTCCGAAGGAGGCGTATTTCCAGCTAATTGTAAGGGAGTTCCAAAACAGGCATTTTGATCTGGTCCTGCCGCAGTTACAATTCCTGCATTGGAGGAAACCACTACTTGAACATCCGATTCCGCTGTTGGAGAACATACATTTCCTCCAGAAACCGTATATCGAAAGGTATAAATTCCCGGAATTAAATCCGTTAAATTGGTGGTTTGTTCAAATGGACTTGTGATTGTTGCTGCACTAGGGCCGCTTACTTGAGACCATAAGGAAGAGCCGGTAGTAATGGCATTTCCAGTAACCGAGGTAGAAGTAACATTACAAGCCAAATTTTGACCAGTTCCAGCATTGGAAGCAGTGGGTGTAAGCGATATGGTTACATTAATTGCATCTGTACCTTCATTACATCCGGTTTGTACAGATCCTGAAACACTGCGACGTAAGGCAATGGTATATGTTCCTTCCACGTCAAAATCTATAGTCAAGGGAGAACTTGTGTTTTGAAAACTTCCGGGGTTTACAATTCCCGAATCACTAGGACCACTAATAATGCTAAAAGCATTTGTTCCATTTCCAGTAGTTGTAAAAGGAATATCAACTTCGGTAACCCCACAAGCAGCCATAATATCGTTTCCGCCATTCGCAGTAATGGTAATAGGATTGGTTGAATAACGTATCGTAACCGTTGCCGAGTCGTCACATAATGTAGCAGCGTTGGTAATCGTATAGGTAAATTCATAAGTGCTACTGCCATCTAAATTTGCTATTTGTGTAGTACTAGCGTTAGGAGTTAAGATACTTCCTACTGGAAGTGGAGGCCCGCTTGTTTGTTCCCATAAAACCGTTTCTCCTGTAAATTGCGGGATAGAACCTACTAAGGTTGTTGTTGTAATACTAGGATCACAAAATCGAATATTAGGATCAGCAACCGAAGCATTACTAATATCTTGAGTGGCTTCCGCTACCGTAACGGTCATGGTATCTTCTCCGGTTACACAGGGTCCAGAAACAGACCAGCGAAACTCGTAGGTTCCCTCAATTAAATTACTCACCCCCGTATTGTTACTATTTGGATTTGCAATGGTAGGAGTATTTGGACCACTTACTAAAGACCAAGTTCCCTGTTGCCCATTAATATTATTTCCTCCAAAACTTCCATTTAGCGTAGTTGATTGAAATACGGTATAGCAGTTATCCAAATTTCGATCAGATCCAGCACTAACAGGAGATGCGCCTCCAAAATTGGTCACGTTGATTTCTGAAAAAGATTCACAAAATTGACCAGGATTAAATTCTGCACCTGTGATGGTCCACCGCAGTGTTGTTGTACCAGCATTACCTTCTGACAATGTTAATGTTGTTGTGGGAGAATTTGGAGTAGCTATGCTTACACCGGCATTATTACTGCCTTCAATGGTCCAAATTCCAGTTTCACCTGGATTTGCTGGTGCGTTTGCGGAGACACTTAGTGTCCCCGAATTGTCAGGGCATGAACTTAAATCTTCGCCAGCATCGGCAATGGTAATTGCGGCTACTGTAATGTTAACATCTTGAAATTGGTTTGCGCCATCTTGACAAACTGCAGACAATCTAAAGGAGTACGTATTTCCTCCTATCATTCCTGTTATAGCAGTATTTAGGTTTGTAGGATCGTCTATAATCACTGAAGGCCCTCCAATCTGCGACCAGGTGGGAATTGTTTCCAATAAGCCGGTAGCGGAACCTGAGAGATTAAAGACAGTAGCATTTTCGCAAATGGTTTCATTAATACCAGCATTTACAGAACAGTTTTGCGCATTTGATGAAAGCACTCCTAGGAATAGTAGTACAAGAAGAAGTATAAAAGGCTTTTGATTGTTTGGTTTTTGCGATGGATATTGAAAATTGTAATGAACAAACTTGATGGGGGTTCGAAGTTTTATACGCTGTTTCATGTTCGAATGGTTAAATTAATGTTATTACTTTACATACAATATTTGTAAGTAATACCTTTCAAATCTAAAAAAGATCCTCTCCTGGCAACTATAAATGTTGCAGTTCGTCGATGAAGTGCTGTAAAAACAGTAGTTTTTGTGGTTTAGCAGATAAAATAAGACTTGTTTTGATACGAAGACGGCATTGGTTTTACTGCCGTTAATGTGAGAAATTTTGCTACATTTAGCCTTGCTTTTGGCCCCGTAGTTCAATGGATAGAATAGAAGTTTCCTAAACTTTAGATGCAAGTTCGATTCTTGCCGGGGTCACTTTACGCAGATTCATAAGAATACTAAAACAATAGGATGAAAGTTAGGTAAAAGCTATAGCTAGCTATTAATTATGGGTATTGTTACCGTACGGTTTTTAATTGTTTTTAAGCCACTTATCAAATTCGTTTAAAGCAATAGTATTTTCTTCAAGCCATTTTTTAGAATTCTCATTGTCAATTTGTGTAATGTACTTGCAGTATGTTTCTATATGTTCGCTTTTAGCCAAGTCATAGAAAAATGTAGTGTAAAAAGTCCACCAGATTTCTTTGTTCTTTTTCTTTTTTAATTCTCCAAGAACTTTAAAAAACTTCTCGGTATTTTCAACGAACATCTCATCGTCACTTTTTCCTTCATTTTCTTCCAGAGCTTTTGAAGCTTCAAGCATGGAAACCATTAATTCTGCTGCTCCAAATTGACTATCGTTATTTGATGAAAGCAAAATATTTATGGTATTGGGCTTTTCATTGTCTTTTGTGACATTTCCACCGAAGTTTTGCTGTAGCATTGAATAAGCATCTAATGACCTTTGCGAGTTTGGTTCCAAAAAGAGAAAGAAATGTGAGGAAAGTAATGTTTGAACTGTATTTCCTTTTTTATTATGGATGTTGGCTAATATTAAATGACTACTTGAATGATTAGGGTTTAGTTCAATTGCCTTTATGATATTCTCCTCTGCATTTTCCAAATTGCTTATTTTGTAGTAATTCAGTCCTAAATTGTAATAGAGCAAGTAATGTCCTTCAGTTTTCTTAATTGCTTTATTAAAGAGCTTTATTGATTCTTTTGTTTTACCCAGCATATCTAAAGCCGAACCTTTTGTCATATATGCTTGAAGCAATAAATCTTTGTCTTGCTTTAAAACAACATCTGAATACTTTACAGCTTCTTTATAGTCTCCCTTTGAAAAATAGCTTAGAGCAATCTCATAGTTTACTAAAGTAGAGTTGGGGTTTATTTTCAAAGCTTTTTCATAAGTTTCGATTGCCTTATCATATTCTTTATTGTCGTGATATTGAATTCCTTCTTTTACAAGATTTTCAATTTCAGATTGAGAAAAGCTATTAATAGATAATAATAGTAATAGTATAAATCCGAATAATCTTTTTTTCATTATCATTTGTTTAAATGGTATGCAACGGTTTGGCTATAATTTTGCAGCAAAAAATTCGTTAGAAATTCGAACTGTAGAAATCAAGCATTTTTAAAGGTAAGAAAAGTTCTTTTATCGTTTTATAACCTAAACTGGAATGTGTTCTTCGTCCGAAAGATTGATAACTCAACTTCTGATCTAAAGCCATAGTTGTGCTCATAAAACTATTCCATCTTTAAACTTTAAAAAAAAGACTGAGCTCTGTTGAAATCTTTGAGTTATAAATTTGATTTGAATTCTTCTACTAGTTCTTGAGGGTTTTTGTGCGGTCGTCCCAAAATCTTTTCTATATCAGAAATTCCTGTATGAAGCCCAAGGTTGATACCTTCATAGATACCTCCCACAATATTTCCAAAAAACTCGCCATATGCCGTTATTTTTTGTTTATAAAATTCTGCTGGTGACATTGCTTTATATTCTAGGTTAGTACCAAAATTACGATTGATTAAATCAGTTAATTCTGACTGTGAAATGGGGGTTCCAATGAGCTGATATACCTGATTATTAAATTGATCGTTTGTTAACAATTTTGAGTAGGCCCTCGCCAATTCAGGATAACTTGTATAGGCACTTTTTCCTTCGCTTGCAGAATTAGAAATATACCCCTCTTGCTCGTAAGCAGAAACATAAGATAAATCTGCTTCGATATACATTCCATTGCGACCAACAATCCAATTGATGCCAGAACTTTTTACATCCTCCTTAGTCTGTCTCATGCTCTTAACCACCGGAGCAAAGCCTGTCTTTTCAGGATTTCCCAGAATTCCAGTGTAAACAATTTTTTTAATATTATTTTTCTTAGCTGCACGAATAATCTTTCGATGTTGGTCTACTCGCGTATTAGGGTCAGCCAATCCAGATATCATCAATAAACTATCCACACCTTCCAGAGCGGTATCAAAATCCGTTTCCAGATCGTAATCTCCTTTTCGAATTTCTATACCCAAATGTTCCGCTTTCTCTGGAGTGCGTGCGATACCAATTATATTTTCTGCGCCTACATCTAGGATTAGTTGTTTAATAACTGCTGACCCAAGCTTGCCGTTAGCTGCTGTTACTGCTATTTTCATATCTAAAATTATTGTTCATTTTTACTTTTCTATGAGCTGAACTTTGTCTCCAATCTTTACGCTACCTTTTTTTAAAATTATACTATAGACTCCCAATGTTCCTTTTAATATTTCTCCTGGGAAAAATCTATATCTTTTTGCAGAACTATTCTGAGCAATAGCTCTTAGAATTTTCCTATCTTTTTTCAATTCACCCTGTTTCAAAGTAGTTGTAACACACCTTGGAGTAGGTTCAATTATTTTTATTTCCAAATCATTCCCAATCTTTATTTCTTTCCCAATCCATTCGTTTTCCTCAAACTTGTTTGAGTTCATAGTCTTTATGAATAAATTTGGTCGAAATCGTTGAACATTGAAATCTCCTTTGCTATAAAACGTATTAATATAATCTAAACTTGAACTGGTAATTAAGTGCAAAGGGGCAAAATCAAAAAAATGAGTTTCATTACCTACTACTGATAAGGGTTCCTGTTTTATAATTGTGCCAACTTCGTCGACATTACTTCTATCAGCTTCCCTATACTGTCTTTCAAGGTTATCCTTTACAGCTATTAACTCCACTTTTCTTGAGGTCAATTCTCTGATTTTTGATTCAATTTCTTCCTTTCCTATGATTACTTCCTTGCCAATGTCTTGGACAGCAATTGAATTGCCTTGGTTTAAAGTTGCTGAAAGTTCAATTATTTTTTCCCATTTTATGGGATGCTTACAGCTAACTATAAAACCAGATTCACAATCTTTAAGTGCAAAAATTCTATCCCCTTCAACGCCATTTTCATCTATTGTAGCGTCTAATAGTTTTTCACCTCCTAAGGACTTAATAGGATATCTAAATATTGATTCTATTGTTCCAATCTCAGTCATTGCTTTATTTTGTCGGTAAATAAGTTTGTGTATAATTTCCAAATACTTTTCTGTCGAAAAACCAGGAGGTTGTTGTGAACAGTATTGCTAAAACTGCTGCCATATGTTCTCCATCCGAAACTACTAAATGAGCTGCAAGAGCAAGTATAGCGTCAAATAAAAACCCAGCATAAGCCAATTCTTTTAGGAACTTAGACCTCTTGCTTAGTACAGCTACAACACCTAAAATTTTAAGAATCGCCAATGGGTAAATAAGCCAGGTAGGAAATTCTAGATTTATAAAAAAACCACTTACCTGTTCATAAGTAAACAAGTACATGCTTGCGGAAAACAAGAAAATGGCACTCATTAAACCTGTTGCTATCCAATAAATTATTCTATTTTTTTTCATGATGATTTAGTTTATAAAGTTTGTAATTAATTTTGCTGCTTCTTTAGCATATTCTTCTAGCATAAAATGCCCTCCCTCAAAAAAATGCGTTTCAATATTTTCAAGATCCTTACTGTATGCTTTTGCACCTTCAGGACTAAAGTATCTGTCATTCTTGCCCCAAAGTACAAGCGTTTTTGGTTGACGAATTCTAAAATATTCTTGCCATTCAGGATATTTTGGAAAATTACTGCCGTAATCTGAGAATAATGCTGTTTGAATCTCTCTGGCGTGCGGCCTGTTTAGAAAGGCATAATCTGTTAAATACGAGCTAGCTTCTATTTTATCAACGTCAGACGCTTCATTTAAATATTGATCTTTTAGCCCTTCAATAGAAAGTAAATAATCTTTAAATGCCAATAACCCTTGCATATCGTTATTTTTCTTGAAGGTGCCTATTTTCATTCCCCATTCACCCATCCCTTCCATATAGGCATTGGCATTTTGAATAATTAAACCTTTGATAGCACTAGGTTTAGCCGTTGCGATTCTAAATCCAACAGGGCCACCATAATCTTGTACCAGTAAGTAAAAAGAATCTAGTTTAAGTGTTTTGATGAAATCTGATATGAACTGTGTAGTGTTTTCAAATGTGTAATCATACTCAGAGACTTCTGGCATATCACTCAAACCAAAACCTAAGTAATCAGGAGCTATGAGATGATAATTGTCCGATAATTCATTAATAATATCTCTGTACATATGTGAAGATGATGGAAAACCATGCAATAAAAGAATGGTTTCATTTTCTGGATTACCAGCTTCTCTGTAAAAGATAGAATGATTGTTAATCTTAATTGTTTTACTTTTCATGGTAGTATAGTTTGTCTGTTGATAATCTATTTTTAATAAACGCTAATAGTGTAGAAGGTTCTAATCTTGTCATATAATCTTCTTCTATATGAGTATATACAATTTCCTTGTTCCTATTTATAATGTAAACAGCAGGCAAAGGCAGTTTGAAACTGTTATTTCCGTGAAGCTTATCTAGGTGTATTCCGAAATTGACGTATTCTTCTTTTGAAGCTTCATCTAACTGAAAGACAATTCCAAGTGCTTCCATTAACTGCGCATCTACATCTGTCAGCAATGGAAAAGACAAAGTGTTTTTATCAGAGGTCTGAGTGGTAAATTCTATTTTCTCTGCACTGATTCCTATTACATCCGTATTCAATTGATTAAAGTCATTCCTTAACTTTTCATATGCTCTAAGTTCCATATTACAATAGGGGCACCATCCACCTCTATAAAAGTTAAGAATTAGATAATCTGTTTTTTGTAATTCACCTAAGGAAATAGCTTCTTCATTACTATTTGTTAATGGTACATCTGGAATATAATTACCTACTTGAAGCGCCTTTTCTTTTAACCCACTCTTTCTAACTTCATTAATACCATTTTCAAATACCTGCATTATAGATGTCGGCATTCGTTCAATGGTAGTCTCTTTCATTTGTTTTAATTGTTCTTCAAGTATCATTCTTATCAATTTTATATGATGCAAAGATTCTAAAGAACAAGTATTAATTAATTATCCATCTGAAATTTTGGATAGTCAATATCTAACCAGACCTATCTTATTTAATTTTTTGAAATTGATTTGGTGTAATACCCATAAACTTTTTGAAGAAACGAATAAAGTTTGAAGGTTCATTAAATCCCATTTTATAGGCAATCTCTTGGGAAGTATATTTGTTTTCGGAAATATTTCTTTTTATTTCCAATAATAACCAACTATCTAAGAATTCTTTGGCAGTTTTTTTACTTATTTCTTTGCAGATATCATTTAGGTATTTGTATGAAATAGCCAATTTATGAGCATAATCTTTCACGTTATGTGTCTCATGATAATGTTGTGTAATTAATTGCTGGAAATGAGTAAAATCTTTAAATCGCTGGCTTTTAAAAATTTTATGTTGGTAAATGGATAGACGTTTAATGTTAAATAACAAAGCCATAAAAGTTGAATTAACAAGTTCAGCTTTTAGATTAGTGTTGGGGTCAATTTGCAGATTAATAAGAATTTGTAAAAAAGGATTTAATTGTAAAAGGTTTTCCTTGCCAACTATGATACTAGGAGTATGATAAATATGTAAAAAGTGAAATAAGTTTTTTTCATTTAAATATTGGGTAATAAAACTTTCTTCAAATGAAATCACATAACCTTTTACAGTAGGTTCTTTGCTAAATGCATGTACTTGATTTTTTATTAAGGGAAGAACAATACCAGGAGAAAGAATTTCTTTCTTAAAATCTACCTCATGTATACTTTCTCCTTCTATTATTATAATAAGTGCATGGAATTCAATTCTATGTGGTTTTGATAAGTCAAAAAGTGTTTGATCAAATTTTTTATAAAATTTTTCAATTGAAAGAATTTCAAAAGGTATAGGTTGGTTAACAAATCGTGAAAAGATGATATTCTCTATTTCGTTTTTCATTGATATGATTGTTATCCAAATTAACTACCACGACCCGCTAAGCGCAGTTTGGATATTTCTGCGGAAATATAGTAAAATCTATCAAAGAATGAGTATCTGCTTTCTTTTAGGATATGATTTAACAAGGAGTCCTCGCAGCGAACGTTATGATATTGGGCGTATAAAATTCGGAATGAAATTGCTTTTAGCTATTGTTATGGCACGTTAGCCTCTTAAGGGGATAGTTAGGAGCTGCTTGTGGTAAATAGGACTTTGGCGATTTGGTTTAGCGGGTCGTTGGAGGACATTTCTTTTTGTACGGGAGTACCTTGGCACGGAGTAAAAAAAGTCTGCTTCAGCTGAATGTGCTCCAACGTGTTTGTGTATGGTTTCGTTGCGTGTTTCAGCAACTAAATTAGCAAATACAAACCGAATAGAAAATCCGAGAGGATTTTCGTAAGTAGGCGAGTACTAACAATGAATTATACACGTTGTTAGCAAACGTTTTTATTCAGTCAATTCGTAATATTTAAATCGACTTTCTTTTTTGTTTTCTCTTTTAAACCCTTTTGCATCTTTATGTTTAGGGATTTCAAAAACACTATTTTTAATTTCTTTATTTCTTATTTCAACTAATCTGTATTCTTCGTACAATTCAGCATTCTTAACTTCTAATTTGTAATAATAAAGTATTGCATTATTCAATTCAGTCGCTATTTCTTTTGGATGGATTTGTTCTCCGATATTTCTCAATATATTCCTGTTGTCAGTAAACTTGAAACTGTCAGAATCTGAATAAACATAAGTTTCGTTTCCATATTCTCTTTCTACGAAAAGCTTTTTTAATTCAAGATTTTTTTTGTCGAAATTTAGAATTGTGTCTGATTTTGATAATGAAATTATTTTTCCAAAATGCGAATTTTCTCGATTGTAAAGTTTTCCAAAATTCAGATTGTCCTCATTCATTGAGAGTTTTTTTGATTTACTCAAGTTGTCTTTATAGATAACATAAATTTTTCTCAGAGAATCAATAAAAAGTATTTTTTCGTAGCTCTTTTTGTTTGTCAGTTTTATGTAATTCTTATCCTTGTATCTTATTGTTAGAGTATCGTAAAATTTTCTTGATTTGGAATACTTTTTAGAATTCATTTTCATATCGTGATGATAAATCAACTCACCTTCAAATACTTTTTCAGTTGAAGGTTTAGCTATGAATAATGCACAAAAAATTAATATTAATATTCTCATTTTTTAAATGTGTGTTGTTTCTCAAATGTTTGCTAACTTGTTTATATAGCTGTAAAATAAACCTTTATACAACCATATTTGCATAAAAACGATTAAAATGTAGTTTTTTATAGTAAATCGCAAAGTGGTGAAAAAGTTGGCAAATCGTTAGTATAAACCAGAATTTTTCGAAAAACATCCTGGTAAGTTGATTAGAGAAATGGATAAGCTTATAAAACCCTTAATAGCATCATAAATCCAATCTTTTGCTGAAATAATTATAGTATTTTAGTGGTTTCGATGTGGAAGTAATGTTATGGAAAGAAACAATTTATATCCCGTTTTTTTAAAAGTTGCCAACCTGAAAATATTGATTGTAGGGGGAGGGAATGTAGGTTTGGAAAAACTTGGGTTTTTATTAAAATCCAGCCCAGATGCAGAAGTGCAAATGGTTGCGTTGGACTTTTTGGAAGCTACAACAAACCTTGCTAAGTCTCATAAAGTTACACTCATAGAGGCTGCATATGACAAGAAGTATTTGGAAGGAAAGCATATGGTTATTGCCGCTACCGATAATATTCCCGTAAATGAGCAAGTGTATCATGATTGTAGGGCAAAAAATATTTTGGTAAATGTAGCCGATAACCCTCCTTTTTGTGATTTTTATATGGGCGGCATTGTTACTAAGGGTAATGTAAAAGTGGCAATCTCCACCAATGGAAAATCGCCAACCACAGCCAAACGTCTACGCCAATTTTTTGAAGATGTGATTCCTGAAAACATTGATGATATGGTAAAAAACCTGAATCAATATCGCAAAACTATTAAAGGAGATTTTGAAACCAAAGTAGAAACCTTAAATGAATTTACAAAAGGCTTGGTGGCAAAAAATAAGAAAGACTAAGATTTTGTAGTATCAGAAATAAATAAATATGGAAAAGAAGGCAATAAAAAATGTATTTGTAGCGGGTCCAATTGCGCCGCAATTTATTGGGGATGCTATCGCCAAGCATCAATCTAAAACGCATATTGGCGCACATGATATTTTTTTAGGTCAGGTGCGGGCCGATGTTATTGATGGAAAAGAGGTAAAAGCTATCGATTACAGTGCCTATGAAGAAATGGCAAATCAAAAATTTCATGAAATAAGAGAAGCTGCTTTTGAACGTTTTGATTTGAGTTGTATGCATATCTACCATAGTAAAGGGGTTGTTGGCGTAGGTGAGATTTGTTTATTTGTTTTTGTTTCTTCCCCACACCGCAAGGAAGTTTTTGAAGCCTTACATTATATTGTTGAGGAGATAAAAGTGCAAGTGCCTGTTTTTGGCAAAGAACTTTTTGAAGATGATTCCTACCAATGGAAAGTAAATAGATAAACATGGTCGATATTACACATAAGTCTGCAACATTACGAACAGCTATTGCGCAAGCCATAGTAGAAGTTAGTTCTGTGGATACGATAGAAGCCATACATACTAAAACTGTACCGAAAGGGGATGTTTTTGCTATGAGTAAAGCTGCAGGGCTATTGGGGGTTAAAAAAACTGCGGATCTTCTTCCAGATTGCCATCCACTTCCTGTGGAATTTACCGATATATCCTATGAAATCAAGGGCTTGCAAATCACAGTTTTGATTACGGTAAAAACGATTTATAAAACCGGCGTAGAAGTGGAAGCCATGCACGGTGCCAGTGTGGTAGCTCTAAATATGTACGATATGCTAAAACCTATCGATAAGGGAATTACGATTCGAGAAATTAAACTATTGGAAAAGACAGGAGGAAAGTCCGATATTAAAAATCTGTAGCTTTCAATCCTAGATTTATTTTAATTGTCGCAGCATTTCGGCGGTAGTTTTTTCAAGATCAAATTCGGGTTTCCATCCCCAATCTAGCTGAGCTTTGGAATCATCTATACTTCCGGGCCAGGAATCTGCAATATCCTGTCTGAAATCAGGATTGTAAGTCATTGAGAAATCTGGAATATGTTTTTGAATGCTTTCTGCAATTTGTGCAGGCGTAAAACTCATTGCAGCTAAATTATAGGAGGAGCGGATTTTGATAGTTTCTGGCGGCATCTCCATAATTTGTAGCGTAGCCCGAATGGCATCGTCCATAAACATCATGGGTAATACGGTCTGCTCTGCTAAAAAACAGCTGTATGTTCCTTCTTCAATTGCTTTATGATATATTTCAACCGCGTAATCTGTAGTACCACCTCCAGGTAGTGTTTTCCAGCTAATAAGTCCGGGATAACGCACGCTTCTAACATCTACGCCATATTTTTCATGATAATACGAACACCATCGCTCACCCGATTGTTTACTGATCCCATAAACTGTGGTGGGTTCCATAATGGTATGTTGTGGAGTTAATTCTCTTGGCGTATTCGGACCAAATACAGCAATGCTTGAGGGCCAAAATACGCGATTTACTTTTTTCTCTTTCGCAAGGTCTAAAACATTAAAGAGCGAATTCATGTTTAAATTCCAGGCTCTAGATGGAAATTTTTCGGCTGTAGCACTCAGCATGGCAGCCATAAGATACACTTCTTCAATCTCGTAGTACATAATAACATCTTCAAGTGCCTCATAGTTAGTAGCATCTAAAAGTTCAAAAGGTCCCGCTTCAACAAGTTCTTTACTACCTTCTCTAATGTCGCTTGCCACAACACAATCATTACCATATTTAGCGCGTAGCGCTAATGTAAGTTCTGTGCCAATTTGACCACAAGCCCCTAAAATGAGAATAGATTTCTGCATAAAATCGAAGTTAAATGAATTCAAAAGGTAAAGATAGCTTTTATTAAAATTTGTACATTCGTCCTATGAAAAAAATAGTGCTCGCCGGTATTTTTATTATAGTTCTATTCGGGTCATGTGACTCCAATAAAAAACAGGCGATTGCTGAAGAGGTTGCGGAGGACACCATTACTATTTCTGGACTTCCTAAAAAAACAAACCCCAATGCGGCGGCTGCCAAAATTTTAGAAGAATGGCCAGAGTATAATGCCCTCTCTAATAGTTTTGAACAAGTTTACGCCATCAAAACTGCTGAGGATTTAACGTTGGCGGTTGATGATGTATTCGAAAAAATAAAGCTATTGGATGAATCGAAGTTTCCTAAGAAATTTAGCACCCCACAAATCCGAAGTCGGCAAAAGGTTCTGGAAACGTTTACCCTAAAGTTAAAAGCGGCGATATTAGATAAAACAGATACGCAAACGCCACTCGTAGAAATGGTAGAGGCCTATAATTCGTTAAAGAATCAATTTAATATTACCGTGAATAACACGCTGGACACCAATTTAATTTTCGATGAATAAGACTGTCTTTTTACTGCTTTCCCTACTTTTTTTTAGTGCTGGAATACGAGCACAAGCGTCGGATGAAAAAAATAAAATAAATAGCGTTTTGGAGGTGTGGCACAAGGCAGCTGCCAATGCCAATTTTGAACTGTATTTTGATCAAATGACCTCCGATGGCGTTTTTATAGGGACAGATGCTACTGAAAATTGGCAAAACAAAGCCTTTAGAATATTTTCAAAACCTTATTTTGACCGCGGTAAAGCCTGGAGTTTTTCTGCACTAGAACGTAATATTTATCTTAATGAAGCTAAAGATTTTGGATGGTTCGACGAACTTTTAGATACCCAAATGAAACTCTGTAGAGGTTCAGGTGTATTAAAAAAAGTTGACGGCCAATGGAAAATCGCGCATTACGTCTTATCCATTGCTATTCCCAATGAAAATGTTACTGCAGTTGTGCAGCTGAAACAGGAAAAAGATAGTGTACTTACTTCAGCCTTGCGAAAACAAAAACAGTAGTAAAACTACTGCTTTGGCTGTTCTCCTTCAGGGGTATTTTTTCTAGTTTCTAACGCTTGCTTGCTAAGACTTGCAAGATTGAAATTAGGGTCTATTTTTAACGCCTCATCAATGGTAGCAATCGCAGTATCGATGTTTGTTCTATCCGTATTGTATTGTACGAGTCCTTTAAGGTGAATAAGGGCGGCTTTTAAAGGGACTTCGTAAGGCTGTTGACGCTCATAGAAAGCATATTTCATATCGTCTTTAACGTTGGCAATTCCGTACTCTATCTTAGACATTGCATCCGCATTATCACCCACTTGAATTTTTAAATCTGCTAACTCATAAGCAATATAGGCAGAAGGGGTTCTGCTAAAAAGAATTTCAAATTGTTCTGCGGCACGTTTGGGTTGACTTAAAGCTTTTAAGCTTATTGCTTTTACCTGCACGGCTAAATCTGAATCGGTATCATTCTTTTCGATTCCAATGGTATTAAGTGCCTGAAGATGCTGATTGTTGTTTGCATAAACATAAGCTAAGGTATCTCTACGCTCCTTATTGGGCGCAAGTACATTTAAGTGTGTAAGTGCATGTACAATACCATTAACGTCTCCCTGCAAACGCATTTCATTGTAAAAAGCTTCGTAATGCTTTTGCATTTCGCTTTTGGTTTGCGCACTGCTGAAAAAACCAATTGAAAATAGTAGAACAAATAATATCCGTCTCATTTTTAGTGTTTTTGGACGGCAAAACTATTAAAATTATTTTTAGGAAGTTGTTAAAGAAGTGTATAAACTATCTTAATCTATAGAAACCGGTTTACGAAAACTATAATTTTTACCCTGAGTTAACCGTTCCGACGCAATAATCTTTCCATTGGTTGCTTGACTTTCAATATAGTTGGGCATTGCAAGGCCTCGTTTTTTTGCTTCTCTTGTATAGTGGTGCATTTTTGTAGGGTGGTCTGGATAAACTGCATTGAAAAGTTCGCCCCAATAACGCTCCGTTACAATTGTGGTTAAAATGGAAATACAATCTTCCAGGTGAATTAGGTTGATCGGATCCCCACCATTGGTAAGCTGGTTTTTCTTCACCAACATGGTAATTGGGTTTCTATCAGGTCCGATAAGACCGCCAAAACGTACAATGGTCGTTTGAAAAACGGGGTCGTTTTTAAACAGATTTTCCGATTGTAATAGTTGTTCTCCAGATGCTGTGCTGGGTTTAGGAATGGTATCTTCTGTGACTAGTCCTTCAATCTTACCGTAGACAGCGGTGCTACTTACAAAAATAATTTTGGCAAGCTTAGATTTTTTGACTTCCTCATACAGAAGTTCCATTTTCGCTACAAAACTTTCCGTATTGATGCCACGTAATCTTGGCGGAACATTAATGATAAGAATATCAAGAGCTACTAAAAATGCTTTTATTTCACCCTCAATTGAAGTAGCGCTTAGCCCAATTTGAAAAGGAATGATGCCATCACCTTTAAGCGTTTCTAATTTTTCTTTGGATGTCGTCGTCCCTTTTACCGTATACCCTAGATCGATAAAAGCTTTTGCTAGCGGCAAACCCAACCAGCCACAGCCCATAATACCAATAGTTTCTTTCAAAATTGTACAGTTTTGGTGACTAAGATAGCATCATTTAGTACAAAAGGCATGGGAATACTGTTTTTAGGACGTTGTGGAACGGAAAAGTTTTGATTACTGAGTAAGTCGTTCGAAGCTTCATACAAGGTAAGTTCAAAAGGCTCATCTGGAGATAAGGAAAGCGTTAATTTTGTACTTTCATTATTACTGATATAATGAGTAAGTAACTTAGTTCGTGTTCTGTTTTCTAAATAATAAGAAGACAATGGAATACCATTAATTTGAGCTGTTTTTATGGGTGATGTCGTATATAATTCTAAGCGCCTTACTTGACGTTGATGTGTAATTTGAATTGCTAAAGTTCTAGTGTTTCCAACAATGGTGTCTTTAATTTTTTCGACCAAAGGCGCTTGAATATTTTTTAAAGGCGCCTTCGCCATATGGGTAAATCCTGTGCCGTATTTGCTGCTAATGGTATTGGAGGAAACCGGATCGGCGTCGATTTTTTCTTGGTTAATAAATTGTTTGTTCCAATCAATTAATACGTTATCGTAAGTAGCCCAATGTGCTGTTTTATCATCTGTATTTAGCACATATAGAAGACTACTTGGCTTGGCATTTTCCTCCGAGAACCCTGAGTTAAAATGTGCTGAAATTACACATATAAAAAAACAAAAAGTAGCTAGGACTATCCATCGGGTTTTTCGATGATAACGACCCAAAATTGGCAGTAATAAAAAGAATATCAGGGATGTAAATAGCGTACTAGCGATAATCAGCTTTAATCCTAATCCCACAGGAAACATCTTTACAAAAGGTGCAAAAATAAATAAGGCAGGTAATGCCATAAACACCAGAAGATAGGCACTAGGGTATTTTTGATTGATGCTTATGAGAAACATCCCTAGAAAAGCAAAAACGGGAATAATAAAAAAGCTAGCCCCAGGCAGTTGTTGCGCAACAAGACCGCAAATAACAAGCCATATTACAAGAGGAGCAACTAAGAGATCAGGGATCGAAGTTTCCCTAAATTTATGATATGCCCAGAAGCAAACTGCGATCGAGAATAGGGTAAATGCGGCAATATAAGTATGTCCGTTATAGGTAAAACCATGGAGCATATCTTGATATTGTGGATACAACATTTTAAGAAGTGTCCACCCGTAATATCCTGCTAAACCATTAATTAATAAGATAATGAGTACGGGTAAGAATCCCATTCCAACTCCTTTTAAGGTTAAAGACTTCTTTCGAAAACCATAAACTAGTAGGCCAATAAATAACAGAATGGAAAGTCCGAACATGGGCCAGATCCATTCAAAAGGATAGGAAACTAATCTGAAAAAGGGAACATTAAAATAGATATAGTCATTTAGGCTTTTTAGATTAGAGAGATCGGCTTGAGTAAAGTGCGTTAATAAAGGCATTAAGTAACTGCCTTGATGCTTTAGCGTCTTACGATCAAGTCGAGAGGGATTATCCCGAACCGTATGGTAATCGAAATGATCATCGATAAAAGCAAAATTGAATCCTTCGATGTCTCCATCTTCTCGGAAAACCGTGAGATCGGTATCATTTGGGAGCATCTTATAAATACTATAGGCCAAGGAATTTGCCACTGGATATTTAGGATGTGCTTTGGTAAATTCTTTAATAAGCTTTCCATTTCCCCTATTGGTTTCGATAAGCATGTAACCAGGTCCTCCGCTGCCGCGAGCTTCGAAATTAAGAACTAATCCAACTTCTTTGGCCCAAGGATGGTTGTTAACAAATAAGTCGGCCCCATTAAGTCCTAATTCTTCTGCATCGGTGATGAGGATAATGATATCATTTTTTGAAGCTTCTTTTGTTGCCAGAAAAGCACGTACACCTTCCAGAATTGTTGCGACACCACTTGCCGCGTCACTAGCTCCCAAAGAAGAGTGTGGACTGCTATCGTAATGACTTAATAAGAGCAATGCTTTTCCTGAAGAATCTGTTCCTTTAATGCGAGCAAGAATATTGGAAGCCTTGCTAAAATTTGCCCAATCTCCGGCAGTATATCCTTCTTGAATTGTAGTTTCAAGGCCTAAGGCATTCAATGCTGAAACAATATAATCTCTGGTTTTTGCATGCCCAGGAAAACCTACACCATGGGGTTGTATCGCTATTTTTTCTACATGCTCCATAGCCCGGTCTACAGAGAAAGTAGTTGCATCTGCATTTAGATCTTTGGAATACGAAGGCATCGTTGAACGAAAACTCCAATAGATAGCCAAAATAATAAGGAGAAAAGTGAGTACAGAAGGAAATTTATTCATAAAGCTTGGTTGTGGCTTAAAAGTATGAAATTCTTAAGTTTTTGGCATAATAATTAAGAAATTCATTAAAATTTACTAACTTTAGTAATTAACCTAAAAGCAAACGATATGGGAATAAAGAGTTTTAGAGGAGCAAGAGCGAAGGAGGTTAGTAAAAAAGAATACGATGCGCCAATCCTTGTTGAAGACTACATGACTAGGAAATTAATAACGTTTACTCCGGAGCAATCTATTTTAGAAGTTATGGAAAAATTTGCGCAATTGCATATTTCCGGAGGACCAGTACTAGATTCAAATGGATTTTTAGTAGGAATTATTTCGGAAGCTGATTGTATGAAGCAAATCTCGGAGAGTCGTTATTTCAATATGCCCATTCTGGATAAAAGTGTGGAGCGTTATATGACCAAAAATGTGGAAACTATTCCGCATGACATTAGTATTTTTGATGCAGCAGGTGTTTTTCACAGAGGGAATCGTCGACGACTTCCCGTATTAAAAAATGGAATCCTAGTAGGTCAAATTAGCAGAAAAGATGTTGTAGTTGCTGCCTTAAAATTAAGTGCTCAGAACTGGAAATAATAACTTTGTTTTAAAACCTATAAGGCATTATCATAAGTAATGGCAATGCCTTATTCACGTTTTACAATCATATAGTAATCGTTGTCTAAGGGAAGATACCCCAGATCATAAAGAAAGAAATAGGTTGTCCCTTTCTTTGTGGTGTATAAATTGGTAATATACTCGAAATCGAACCCTTTGTCTAGAAGTCTTGTTTTGGTGGTTTTGGTTTTTCCATCGGTTAAATTAAAACTATCTAAAATGCGGTAATTTTTGCGAAGTCGATTGTTAATATTACGCACCAAATTTTTACTATCCTTATTAATTTTATTATTGTAGGAATTGCGACAGTAATCGGAACAGAATTTTTTGTCTACACGTCCAACAATAGGGTCATTACATTCCAAACAGGCTTTTTCCATAATAGTATTTTGCTTTTATCTTTTCAAGAAACACCTCGGTCATTAGTTTTCATAAAATTCAATAGGTAAATCATCAGGATCAGCGATAAAGGTAAATCGTTTTTTGGTCAGCTCATCTACTCGAATGGGTTCAGCCTCAATTCCAAATTGCTGTAAATGCGCTATGGTTTCTTCAATATCATCTATTGCAAATGCTAGATGTCGTAAACCACAGGCTTCGGGATGGGATACGCGTTGAGGTGTATCTGGAAATGAGAATAATTCAATAGTATAATTGTCATTTATAGATAAGTCTAATTTATATGATTTTCGAGCTGCTCGGTAGGTTTCTTTAATCGGAGTAAATCCTAAAATGTGTGTATAAAAATGCTTGGATTTTTTATAATCCGAACAAATAATTGCAATATGATGTACGCTGCTAATTCTTATCATGTCACAATTTGGATTTGATATTCTTGCAGCAACCCAGATAGACCAAACATTGAAAATTTAGCATGCTTTAAATGGTTTTCCCCTGGATTAATTTTATAATTAGTAGCCGTTGAAAAATCTGCTTTTTCCAAATTTGTATTTTTGAAAATAGCTCGGTTAAGATCGCTACCGTTAAAACTAGCTTCGCAGGCATCTGCTGCAGCGAAATCTACCGCTTCTAAAATACAATTTTTAAAAAGTGTTTTTCGCAACTTCAGTTGATAAAAAGATGAAAAGTTAAGCACGCAATCGCTAAAGTTGACGGAGAATAAGAAGGTGTCACAATCAAAAAATGAGAGTCCTAATAGTTTCGACTTACTAAAAAGAGTCTCTTTAAAAATCGTATTTTTCAGGTTGGCATTACTGAGGTTACATTCAATAAACCGGCATTCTAAAAACTGCTGATCGGCTAACATACCGTTTTCGAAATTACAGGTGTTAAAAATGCAATTCTCATAGGTAGCCAAAGGTAATTTGATCTCCTTGTAGTTTTTATTTTCAAATGTTTTATCGGCTATAAATTCTTTATTCATCGGTTAAAATTAATGCCGGTAAATTTAAACTTTTATACAGCTCATTATAGGCCTTCATTTCGGTATTAATTATTGCATTTCGCTCGTTTTCATAGACGTTCCAATCGGCTAAAAGATCCGCAAAACGATCCTTTGCTCCTTGCGTTAATTTAGGCTCAGCAGTATCTATAAAACCCTTTAGATAAAGCAGCTGTGCATTTAACTGATTGTTAAAGTTAATCACATCCTGAAAAGTTTTTTGCTCGGTCTGAATCAGGTTTTCTTCCCAGCTTGTAATGCGTTTTATCAATGTCGTTCCTTTTTCCAGCAAATCACTTGCAGCATTATTATCCTGAAGTAATTTTCCGTAGGTTTTTAGTTGAGTTCTAGCCGAACGCATCTGATTTACGGATTGGTGAATATCTTTAACGATGTTTTCCAATTGTTGCAATACTGCCTGCTGAGCACTAAAATCTTCAGATGTTCCAGCGATTAGAGGATCTTGTACAATAACCGCTTCGGTAGAAACAACATCATCTTCTAAACGTAATTGTAAAGTGTAGGTGCCTGGTCCTACCCTGGAGCCTCTATAATCGCCAAAAACAAATACTTTATCAATTGCAGGAAGGGAAGTTCTTCTATAGTCCCATGTAAAACGATGATACCCTTTTTTAGAAGGAAGCACAGCCGGTTTAGCTGGACCTCCAGGCCATGATTTGAATTTTTTTGGTTTGGTATTGGAAATGGTTCTAATAACAGTATCGCCATCTAAAACCTCTAATGTTAACGATAAACTATCTACATCTTTCGCTAAGTAGTAATCAAAAGTCACTCCTTGTTTTGGATTTTGTCCCAATCCCGGAACAGGTTTTTCGGAGCTTCCTCCAAAAATACGATAGGTGTTTTTAGGCGTAAATAACTGCAATTTATCCTGAGGTTCTGGACCATGCTGTATTGCTGCAATATCATCAAGAATCCAAAAAGAACGCCCAGCTGTTGCTACTACCAAATCATTATCCCAAATAGTAAGATCATTTATAGGAACTACAGGAAGATTTAACTGAAAGGGTTGCCAATTTTGTCCATCGTTCCATGAAACAAACAAGCCTGTTTCGGTACCAGCATAAAGAAGCCCTTTTCGCTTTGGATCTTCTCGAACAACACGCACAAAAGTATGTGCTCCGGTAATACCATTGGTAATACTTATCCAAGTAGCACCATAGTCTGACGTTTTAAAAATATAAGGCTTTAGATCCATGCTTTTATACCGCATCACAGCGATATAGGCGGTTGCCGGATCGTGAGGAGAAACTTCGATACTATTAATGATTCCTTCTGGTAAATTTGTTGGGGTTACATTGGTCCAATTTTCACCCCCATTTTTTGTAATATGTACCAAACCGTCGTCACTACCTGCCCAAAGCACCCCTTCTTCATGAGGAGATTCCGTGAGATACATCAGGGTGTGATAGTTTTCTCCACCAGCTGCTTCATTAGTGAAAGGTCCTCCACCTGGGCCTTGTTGTGTTTTAATATTCCGCGTTAAATCTGGGCTTATTACCTCCCAATTTTCACCCCCATCAGTTGTTTTAAATACCACATTTCCGGCATGATAAATTGTTTTGCGGTTGTGCGGAGAACTGATGATAGGCGCATTCCAGTTGTAGCGAAATTTAAAATTTTCAGGAGCATTTCCGAGAGAAAGCTCAGGGTATTCATTGATAATTTTTTCGGTACGGGAAGCTTTCATCCATCGTTCAATAATACCTTGATAACAACCTCCATAAACGACCTCCGGATTATCAGGATCAAAGGCTAAGTACGCGCTTTCACAGCCAGCAACAGAATGCCAATCTTTCCAATCAATACCTTGATCGTTCGTTCTACTTGCGATCGCAATTGCAGAATTATCTTGCTGTCCCCCATAAACATTATAGGGCACAAGGTGATCCGTAATTACACGGTAAAATTGCGATGTGGGTTGGTTTCTTTGCGTGCTCCAGCTTTTTCCACGATTGTTCGAAATATTAGCCCCCCCATCATTGGAGTTGATCATTTTGGTGTTATCATGCGGATTAATCCATAAGTGATGATTATCTCCATGTGGTGTTGCAAGCGGACTGAAAGACTTTCCACCATCTATAGATTTTAACATGGGTGCATTCAATACATATACTAAATTTTCATCCTGAGGATCGGCAAATATTTCCATATAATACCAGGAACGGGCGATTGCAATTCTATTTCCATTGACCTGTTTCCAAGTTTTTCCTGCATTGTCCGATCGATAAACCCCTCCTTTTTTTCCTTTAGCCTCAATGACGGCAAAAACACGTTCCGAATTTGCTCGAGAAACTGAAATCCCTGCTTTTCCGAAAGTATCAGGAAGACCATCTTTCATGGGTTTCCATGTTGTCCCACCATCTGTAGATTTGTACAAAGCAGAATGCTTTCCTCCTGACTCTATTTTCCAAGGAAATCTTTGGTGTTGCCATAGGGCAGCGTACAAAATCTGTGGATTATTCATGTCCATTGAAAGCGATGAAGCTCCCGTAATGTCATTTACGTACAGTACTTTTGTCCAATTAAGACCTCCATCCGTTGATCGGTAAATGCCACGATCTGAGGAAGGACCATATTGTGCTCCCTGAGCTGCAACAAAAATGATTTCTGGATTGGTAGGATCAATGATAACATCCGAAATATGACGGGTGTAATCCAATCCCATATGTTTCCAGGTTTTTCCCGCATCGGTAGATTTATAAACACCGTCGCCCATCGAAGTCATAACTCCACGTGCGGCATGTTCTCCCATTCCTGCGATCACAATGTTTGGATTACTCTCCGAAACAGCTAAGGCGCCTACTGTACCGGTTTTTAAAAACCCATCGGAAATATTTTTCCACTGAATACCGTCATCTGTCGTTTTCCAAATACCTCCTCCGGTAGAACCCATATAGTAGGTCATAGGTTGGCCTACTGCCCCTGTAGAAGCTACACTTCTGCCGCCTCGGAAAGGACCGATATTACGCCATTTTAATTCATGAAACAGCGAATCCTGAAGTATAACAAGATCATTTTTAACACTTTTTTTCCTTCGTTGAGCTATACTATCTAGAGGAATAAAGATTAACGCAAGAAATACATAATAAAGAGGTTTCATAGGATGGTTATTTTATGAATAGGTAAGGTAAGGATAAATATGAAAATGATACTAATAAGGAAATATGAGAAAATAGAGAAGAAATAAAAAGATCTATTTATATTTAAAACGTAAAACCCCCTGACTAACTAAATAATGACAATCTATATTGCAACGTATAAGGCCAAGCATAAAATTATTCAAATCGAAGAGCATTCCTGTTTCACTTGGAAACAAGAAAGTGGAGAAGTCGATGTAGAAATGGTAAAAGGAAAGATAGTTCGCGAGTCTTCGGTTCATTTTTTTAGACTAGTGGCTGGAACTAATTATGTGGTTGATTTGAATGACATCACCGTAGAAATTCTCAAAACAGAACCTTTTAAAGGCTAATTTAAAAAATAACAATTCTGGATTAACACTATAAAAATCTAAATAAAGATCAATGGAAGTATCTAAAAACAGAATAGCTGCAGTTTTAATTTTACGTTTGGTTTTAGGTTTTATTTTTTTAATGCAAGGGTACGGGAAAGTGTTTACCATGGGCGTGGAAAACGTATATAACTCTTCATTTTTTCTAGAAACTTATCAGGACTTACTTCCGAACTTTATTACATATGCGACTGCGTATTTCACCTCATATGTAGAATTGGTAGGGGGACTTTTATTGGTTTTAGGTTTTAAACGAGATTATGCCTTATATGGTTTAGGACTTGTTTTGGTAGTAGTAACATTTGGTCACGGATTAGCATCCCCAATTTGGGATTTATCGCATGTCCTTTTTCGGTTAATACCAATGGCTACCCTATTAATACTTCCCCAACAATGGGATCGTATTTCGTTAGACGCCTTGCTATCTAAAAATTGATAAAACCGAGTAATAATTATTTTTTTGCAGGAGTTACAGTGATATTCCGAAATGCTATTGGGCCGTGATCTCCTTGAATTAAAAAAGGCCCAGGTTCTCCTTCTCTACTGTTGATGGCTCCTCCCGTAATTCCAGGGATTATTTGATCGCTAATGATTTTCTTTCCATTAGCAACAATAGTAACTCTGCTCCCGATAAGAGTAATATCATAGGTTTGCCATTCTCCAGCCTTTTTAGCGGCCATTTCATTTGGCGTAAGAAAGCCATAAACACCTCCAAAAAGTACACTAGATGGTTCCTCTCCAAAATTATCAAGAATTTGAACTTCGTACCTCCCTCTTAGATAAATACCACTATTGCTTCCTTTGGGGTATCGGAATTCTATATGAAGTTTAAAATTGTCAAAAGCAGCATCACTCAGTAGGTTAGCACCTGATTTAGGACTTGTTAAAATACCATTTTCTACAATCCACTGATTGTCTCCTGTAGCATGCCATCCAGTTAAATCTTTTCCGTTAAATAAGGAAATTGGTTCACCCCATGTAATATTTTCGGAATGCGGTAATTTTGGAGCACGAGTAGCGACCCAAGAATGCGTTTTTCCATCGGTATACACCATAGTACCTTCCAAACGATTGCCTACCATTCCTCCTTCAAAAACCATATCTTGTCCTTCTGGCTCCCATTGTCGGGGAATGGAAAAGTTAAACCTACCATCCTTAAGTTTCACTTCACTAATAGGACGTGCACTTCCAAAGGCATAGACAAATCTGCCAATAAGTGTATTGTACCCTGAATGACTAATTTCTAACCAAGACGGAAGTTCTTCCCCTGACTGAGAAATTACCATATCCCAACGTCCTTCAATTGGATTTTTTTCTTGACTATAACTTATACCGAAGAAAAGAATAGTAAAAAGTGCACTGTAGATTTTGAATTGAATTTTCATGCTTCGAAGAATTTATTGCAAGCAATAAATATAAGAAAATTGTTGGTTTCTTCTTTAAAGAGGTCATGCAGTTTTAGCACATGAACATACCGATTTGTTATACGAATTTAAAAATATTGGGATTGCGGTTATTTGAATTTGTATCACGGTAAAAAGTGCAAGTTTTGATGTTCTTTTTATACACAAAAATTGCTTTTTTATGCTGAAATTTGAGCTATAAAACCATAAGTTATAGCAGAACGATAGTAGTATCGAAGATTTTTATTGGGTTAGTAAGACAAATATTATGTATTCTATTGTTGGTGGGGGTATTGGAGGATTAACAACGGCCTTAACTTTTGAGAAGTTGGGGATACCCTATCAGTTATATGAAAAAGCTCCAGAGCTAAAGCCGGTAGGAGCTGGGATTCTACTAACACCCAATGCCTTGAAAGTATTTGAGTGGTTGGGCATATTAAACGATTTGTTGCAAAGCGGGAATTCGATGCAACGAATTACACTTACAAATCCAAGTTTATCGCCATTATTTGATTACCAACAAGATGATGTAAAGAAAAAATTCGGGTATCATTCCATTTCAATTCACCGTTGGGAACTGCAACGAATATTACTTGAAAATTTGCCTAAGGAAAAAATACATTTAAATAAATCTTTTGATCGTTATACTGCTGATAAGGAGGAGTTAAAAATTTATTTTGAGGATGGGAGTATGGTTAGAACCAATTTTTTGATTGGCGCTGACGGAATTCATTCGAAGATAAGAAAACAACTTTTCCCTAAAAGTACGATTAGATATTCGGGGCAAACATGTTGGAGAGGAGTCTGTCAACTTAAAGATGGTTTTGAAACCTACCAACACCGTGGCATTGAAATGTGGGGAGAACAGCTAAGGTTTGGAATTTCTAAAATTGAAAAAGATAAGTTTTACTGGTTCGCTGTTGTATTGAGTCCTCCTGATATAAAAGACATTCCCGGAACAACACAAAGAATTTTACTGGAACAGTTTAAAAATTTTCATCAGATTGTAAAAGAGTTAATAATTGCAACATCAGAAGACAATATGATCCGAAGTGATTTATACGATGTTCAACCTATGACAAATTGGTTTCAAGAGCAGGTATGTTTATTGGGAGATGCGGCGCATGCGACTACTCCAAATATGGGGCAGGGAGGAGCACAGGCAATTGAGGATGCCTATTTTTTAGCCAATGCGATCAAAAAAAATCAGCCGATAACAGCGTTTCAACAATTTCAAAAACAACGAAAGAAAAAGGTGAATACTATTGTGAAGCAATCGTGGATGATGGGAAAAATAGGGCATTGGAAGTATTTTACGGGGCTACGAAATTTTGTGTTACGGTATACGCCATGGACATTATTTAAAGTAAGCTGGCGATCAATTTACAGGTTGGAGTAGCCATTTTACTTCGAAAAGTACTTAGATCTAAAATAAAAATAAACGAATTAAAATTTATAAAAATGAAAACAACTTTAATTGAGAATCAGAGCAAAGAAGTTATAGGAGAATTAATATTAAAAATCCCACCTCGAGATAAAGAATGGATAGAATTTAGCAACAAAATGTATGCTGTTCATAGAGTGATTCATACGGAAAATGGTCTTAAGCTGATGGTTATTGGTATATAATCTTGTTTAGGACTAAACGGAGAATGCATACAGCGCATATGGGTGCTAAGAAAACGTATCTTTCTTGACTTTTTACACTTTGAAAATCTATTTAGATGAATTTGATGTATATTTCATGGATATATTGAACATCTAGATCCCCTATGAAAACCCGAACCAACCACCTCATTCAAATTACATTGATTTATGTTGTAATAGCACTTAGTGGGTTTTTAACATGGAAGTATGTTCCTGTAGCGAATGAGATTTACGCTTTTTTGGCAGCAGACCTTGTGATGACAGTAGTTTGTTTTATTTTTTCTGTCTTCAAAAAAAATAGCTCCACTTACGATCCCTATTGGAGTGTTATTCCATTTTACTTTATTTTGCAATGGGGGTTTATTTATTTTCCAGAACTCACCATATTTCACTACCTCACTTTTTTACTGATAACGATTTGGTCATGGCGACTTACCTTAAATTGGGTGCGATCCTGGTTTGGTTTTTCACATGAAGACTGGCGTTATATTAATTTGGCTAAACAAACGGGATCCTTTTATCCGATTGTCAATTTTTTAGGGATACACTTATTTCCGACCTTATTAGTTTTTGTAGGACTATGGCCGTTGTTTTATCTGTTTGCAAATACAATGCAAAGTGCAATATTTTTCAGTTTTGGTATGGCTATAGGATTGTTGGGCACTACACTGGAATTTTTTGCAGATAATCAGTTGGCACGATTTCGAAGAAGAGCCAATCCTAAAACCGAAGATCTACTGGATACCGGGATATGGGGATGGTGCAGAAACCCTAATTATTTGGGGGAAATTCTATTTTGGATCGGACTTTTTTTAATAGGATGGTCTTTTGGAGCCCCAAGCTATACGGTAGTAGGGGCAATAGTAATGCTGGGCCTATTTGTTTTTATTTCCATTCCAATGAAAGAGAAACGCATGATAGAAAAACGACCAGCTTTTGATGCTTATAAAAAACGAGTAGGCATGTTGTTTCCCAAGTTTAGCTAGGAATTGTCTACTACTTACGATTAGTAATGGGGCTGATACATATAGGCTTTTATAAATTGTTCTAAATCTTCTGGCCGGTCGTCCCGAGCAATGCCCAATGCATACGCTTTTTCAGCAACCGCAATCGCAATGGCTAAGGATAGTTCTCGAATTTCAGTTAACGCCGGATAAAGTGAACCTTGATCTATATTTTTTTGATTGACTTGGGTCGCTAAGGTTTTCGCTGCTACTAAAAATAAAGCATCAGGAATACAACTGGCATTGGCTATTATCGCACCCAAACCAATTCCAGGGAAAACATAGGCATTATTTCCTTGCCCTGGATGGAATTTTTCTCCCTTAAAAGTAACAGGGTCGAAGGGACTTCCACTAGCAAAAATTGCTTTTCCATTACTCCAAGTATAGGCTTGTTCGGCAGTACATTCTGCTTTTGATGTTGGATTAGATAGGGCAAATATTACGGGACGTTCATTTATAGCGGTCATACTTTCTATGACTTCCTTTGTAAAAGTTCCTGGTGCTCCGGTAGCTCCAATTAAAACGTGTGGCTTTATCGTTGCAATAGCATCACTAAAGTTTAATTGCGAATGTTGATGTGCATAAGGGAGGTTGTGTTCCATGAGATCATCCCTGTCAGCAACAACCAATCCGTTTAAATCTACAAACCATAAACGTTGGCGAGCTTCTTCTTCTGTAAGTCCTTCATCTTCAAAAGCGGCTACCATTAAATCGGCAATTCCGGTGGCGGCAGAACCTGCTCCTAAAAACATAATTCTTAAATCGGAAAAAGGAATATTAGTAATTCGCGTAGAAGCAAAAACTCCAGATAATGCCACGGCTGCAGTACCTTGAATATCATCATTAAAACAAAGGACCTGATGCTTATACTTATTTAGTAAGGTATAGGCATTAGGCGTTAAAAAGTCTTCAAATTGTATCAACGCTTTGGGGTATTTTTCTTGGATAGCCTGGACGAACTCATCTACCAACTCAAAATATGCTTCTCCTTCCAAACGCTTTTTAGGGTAACCTAAATAAAGTAAATCGTCAAGAATTTCTTGGTTGTTGGTACCCACATCTAACATTACAGGTAAGCATTGGTGCGGTTTTATTCCCGCTCCCGCACTATACAATGCTAACTTTCCTATAGGAATTCCCATGCCATTCGCGCCGAGATCCCCAAGACCCAAGATGCGTTGTCCATCGGTAACTACAATTACTCGAATGTCTTTTTCGGGCCAGTTGTCAAGTATTGTCCGTATTTCACCTTTATCTTCCGGGGTGATATAAAAACCTTTTGATCTTCTAAAAATATGCGAAAACTCCTTACACGCCTGTCCAACTGTTGGGGTATAAATTAAAGGCATTATCTCTTCAATATGGTCAATTACCACACGGTAAAATAGCTTTTCATTTCGATCTTGTAATGCCGATAAAAGTATATACCTTTCAATATCGTAAGCCTTGCGCCTTAAACTTTCCATTACACGAGACACCTGAATTTCCTGATCGGTTATGGCATACGGTAAAAGCCCTCTGAGACCCAATTGTGTTCTTTCTTCTTTGGTAAAACCGACAGATTTATTTAAAGTTCCGTCATGCAGTACGTCAAAATTTCTTTTTTCTGTAGTTATGCGCTTCTTCATGATCCATAAATTAATGAATACCTCCTTAGTGTAGAAGGGAGTAAAAACAACTAAGATACAATAACAATAAAAACAATAAAGTTCTGCGTGTTGATATTCTACAATTTTGTCGTATTAAGGAAATAATGGAAATCGCTCTATTGAGAAAAGTTTCATTTTCTAGAGTTGATTATCTTTAACCGAGAATCTCATTTTATATGCCCAAAGTACAATATCGCGTTTATGTTGTAGAGTTATCCAAACGGGTATTTTCTGAAAACACAAAATTTCGAATGGCCAATCCTCAATTTAATGGGGTATTGCAATGTTTGTATGTGGGGATGACCAGTAAAACCCCCAAAGAAAGGTTGGAGCAACACAAAACGGGGTATCGAAACAAGAAAGGCTATAAACTCTCTTCAGCAATTGTAGAAAAGTATGGCATGTATTTAAGATCTAGTCTTTACCAACATATAGCACCGATGCCTAGTAGAGCTGAAGGACTTAAAATGGAGGAACAGCTTGCTCTAGCATTGCGAAGACAAGGCTATGCGGTTTGGTATAATTAAATTTGAAACATAACAATCTATAAATTGAAAGGACGGAGCATTATTTCCTGAACTTTATCTAAAGAATAGTGCTATTAAATCAATCCTTTTTCCTCTAGAGAACTTTTCAATTGTGTTTGATTTTCCCAGAATCGATCTTTTATTCTTTGCATAATACCCTCAAACTCTGAGTGGCTTTTTAATCGTTTTATCAAGGGTTCATCTTCAATCAATAAAAACCAGTAAAGATAGTTTTCGGTTTCCGAAAATAGTTTGAGTTCTTCCACAGCCTTATCAATCTTCCCCTCATAGGCATATTTCCATGCTAAATTCACATTCCTATATGTAGAGTGATCCGCTTCGCAGTATTCAGAAAACTCTTCAAAAAAAACCTCGGCTTCCTCTTCTAAACCCATCTTTGAATATACCATTGCAATTTTAATATTTTCCTGTACATAAATATCCAGACCACCACGCTCTCTCTCCTTAACAAATTTTTTAAAATAGAAATAAGCGGTGTCATAATCTTCTTGGATATAGTACAACTTAGCGATATCCTGCAAAATGTCGAGACGTGTTGTGTCCTTATACCATTCTTTAAGAAGCAAATTTTGGGTTCGCTCAATATTTCCATCTATTGCGAATAATATGAATGCCTTTAAATGGGGTGCAAAATAATCTTCTGAATTGTAATCCAATGATTTGTTGATGTATTTTAATGCCTCATCTGGAAAACCTGATGATACCAGCGCATTACTCAGCTGTAAACAGGTATAGCTCTGGGTAACGGAATCACTTGAAACATTGAGCTGAAACCCTTTTAAGGCGTACTGCAAGTATTTATCGGTATTAGGAACCAAACGAAAATGAAAATCCGCAAGCATTTGTACCGCCAAGGATGAATTAGGGTTGTACTCTAAAGCTTTTTCAAGATGTGGTAAGGCAAGTTGGTATTCCTTTGTTTGTATGTAATAAAACGCTTTTGCATTAAGGCTTTGGGCAGATTTTGAATCATAGAGCAAAGCCTTATCTGCATAATTATTAATCTTTTCGGTATACTGTTTGTCCGTTTTAGACATTTCAAGAAGATAGTATGAGATGGCGATATTGGCATAAGCCAGGGCGAACTCCGAATCTTCTTCGATAGCTTTTTCAAACAATTCAATGGCTTGCTTAAGACTTTCATCTGTTCTGGTATAAAAAAAATCAAGCCCTTGTAAGTAGAGATCATAAGCGATTAGGTTATCCGTTGGTTTTTTGGCAATCTGTTCCAACTCTGCTGGGGTCACCGTTGCTTCAATAGCATCTGCAATTTTTTTAGCAACTTCGTTTTGCAATGCGAATATATCATCTACTTTACGACTGTATTGTTCCACCCAAATAGGTCTATCCGTAGCAACTTCAATCAATTGAATGTTCAGTAACACCTGATCTCCAACACGTTGTCCACTGCCTTCAACGAGATAACTCACGTTAAGTTCTTGCGCTATTTCAGGAATACCTTTTTTGGAATTTCGATATTTCTCTACGGAAGTTCTACTAATAACACGTAAGGCTTCAATCTTTTGAAGATTGTTTAAAGCGGACTCCATAAGACCATTCACAAAATAAAGATTCGTGATATCGTTACTTTCATTTTTGAAAGGTAAAACCGCAATTGATTTTTCAAGTTTCAAACTTTGGACAGTATCTTTTTTGCTAAGAATGAAGAAGGAAACAACTAGAAGTATAACGAATGCGGCTGCAATAAGGGGCCATCGGTATAATTTCGAGTAATTTAACCTAAGTTGTTCGCCTTCTACTTCTATTGTACCTTTGCCAACCTCCCCAGGGGGATATCCATATTGTTCCCGAAAGCACTTGATGAAATAGGAAGTACTTCCAAAGCCTACTCGATATGAAACTTCTGAAACCGTCATTGAAGTTTGCTGCAACATTTCCATCCCTTTTTGAAGACGGACCTGACGAATAAACTGACTTGCAGACAATTCGGTGTTTTTTTTGATATTTCGAAGTAAAGTGGAACGACTCATGCTCATGGCGGCTGCCAGCTCAGAAACTCCAAATTGCTCATCAGCAATATGCTCCAGAATAATGCCCTCAGCTTTCGTAATAAATGTTACTCCCACGATTGATGTATCCGACATGCGGTTTTGTAAAGACTAAATTAGAAAAATAGCGGCAAATAGCTACTATTTGGCGAAGAACATGAGCAGAAGAAAATTTCCGATTTGCATCATAATTGATATCGCTGCGTCATATTTTTTATGCATTCTACAAACTTAACACACTTGGCTGCATAGTTCATTAGTAGCGCCATTGTTGTTGTCTCACCTTTGTACCAATAAAAAGTTGAAGTCAAATTTTAAAATTAAAAAAATGAAAACACTAAAGATTTATTCGTTCAAAACCCTAGCAAATGTTCTGTTGCTCATTGTATTACTAACAAGCGCTTGTGCACAATCTGGGGATAAAACAAAAACAAAAATAGAGACAGCAGTAGCTGCCCCAGAAATTAGTATCGAGGAAGCGGTTATTTCTGGAAACTTAGAAGTGGTTAAACAACATATTAAAGCGGGAACTGACATTAATGCAAAAGACGCATTGACTGGTTCTACCCCTTTGATTTCAGCGGTGAGCTTTGGAAAAAAGGATATAGCAAAGGCACTGATTAATGCTAAAGCGAACCTAAGTATTAAAAACAACGATGGATCTACAGCCTTGCATGCTGCCGCGTTCTTTTGCCGTGTGGAAATTGTACAGATGCTCATCGATGCTAAAGCCGATAAGAGTGTGCGAAATAATTTTGGAGCTACCCCTCGAGAGAGTGTCATGGGGCCTTTTGAACCGGTAAAACCGATTTACGAAATGTTGCAGCTACAATTAGGGCCAATTGGCTTGGAGCTAGATTTGAATGAGGTAGAAAAAACACGCCCAATAATTGCAATGATGCTACAATAATTCAATAAAGATTATGATACAATCAACCACAGAAAGGAGATATGACATTGATTGGCTTCGGGTTATAGCCATAGGGTTACTCCTTATATACCATATTGCTATTATTTTTCAACCATGGGCTATGCTCATCGGTTTTATGCGAAGTGAAGCGGTTTTAGAAACGTTATGGAAACCTATGACTATGCTCAATGTCTGGAGAATTCCATTGCTGTTTTACGTTTCAGGAATGGGGCTCTATTTTGCTATTCGAAAAAGAAACTGGCAGCAGCTGCTAATGGAGCGAACGAAGCGAATTTTGGTTCCCTTTGTATTTGGTATTGTATTCATAGCACCTTTGCATATGTTTATTTTTCAAGACTATTACAAGATGACCTTAAGTTATTATCCGCATATGGGGCATTTGTGGTTCCTGGGAAATATTTTTGTTTATGTACTCTTGTTGTTACCGCTTTTTTTCTACCTCAAGAAAAAAGAAGAAGGAAGATTCCGAAAAGGACTGTCTGCTTTTATGAACAACCCAATAGCCCCTTTATTATTAACAGTTTTTTTTGTTGTAGAAGTAATTCTTGTAAAACCACAGTTATTTGAGTTATATGCACAAACATGGCATGGTTTTTTTGTTGGGTTTCTTGCTTTTTTCTTTGGGTTTCTTTTAGTGTATAGTGGAAAAACCTTTTGGCAAACGGTGCGTAAATGGAAGTGGTTGTATGTTGGCTTAGCCGCGGTTTTATATACAATTCGATTAGGGGTATTCGATATTCAACTCCCGGGTTTTTTCGTAGCCATAGAATCGAACTGCTGGATTTTTGCTGTTTTTGGTTTTGGTTACACGTATTTGAATAAAACAAGCCCACTCTTAAGTTATTTAAGTCAGGCTGCTTATCCCGTATATATTATTCACATGTTTGTGCTGTATTTGGGAGCTAAACTTATTTTACCTCTAGGGATACCGCCGATGATGCAGTTTATAGGAATTACCATGTTTACTGCAGTTGGGTGTTATGTAATTTATGAGTTGATCATCAAAAGAATAGGTTTTTTAAGACCCTTGTTTGGGCTAAAATGGAAATTTAATACAAGAATAGGTCGTAAAACGAAAAAGGTAGTTTAATAAGATTGTGGTATTCTAGACTGGAATGGAGGAGAGGCAGCTCATAAAAACGGTAATAGTCATCTTTTTTAATAAATTAGAGGACTATAATGGACGATAAAGAATATTATTCGCATTTATATGAAATTGCCAGCCATCTGAACAAAGAATTTTCTTTGCCTTCGGCGCTCCGTAAATCCTTGGAAAAGACGGTAGAAATTCTTGAACTCGAAACGGGTTGGTTTTGGCTTACCGAGGCGGACAATAAATCTGTTTACTTGGCTGCTTCTTATAATTTGCCTCCTGCATTACGTAATCATCCGGAGCGTTTATCGGGTTGGTGCTATTGTATAAAACAATATTTATCGGACGATATAGATCATGCAATGAATATTAGTGAGATTGCTTGCAGCAGACTCAAAGACATAAGTCCCAATACCGATGTGTTGAAATTTCATGCCACCATTCCCATTACCATCAATGGAGAAAAAGTAGGACTTATGAATTTGCTGAGTAATGAAACCCGACAACTTAGTGAAAAGGAATTAACCATTCTCAATACTATTAGTGAATTGATAGGCACTGCCATTCAGCGCACTCGATTACAACAATCTCAAGAGGGGCGATCCAACAGTGCTGTTACCAATGTACATGGCATACTAGAACGCGTTTTTCAACCTCAAATGGAGGCTATAATTGCATGTTTAGAAGATCCAAAATGTACTAAAAGCACAAGGAATGAGGCTTTGAATAAAGCAAGAGATCTTAATGCACAGTTGGGTTTACTTCGCAAAGAAACGGAAGACCATCAAAAAAATAAAACGGACAAAAAAGAACTACACTACCCCGAATCCCCACTTACAAAACGAGAATTGGAAGTGCTTACCTTGATAAAGCAGGGGCTAACCAATCATCAAATAGGGGAACATCTGTTTATAACCGAGCGTACCGTAAAATTTCATGTTACCGCAATTCTTTCCAAACTCAATGCAAATACCCGAACAAAAGCAGTTGCTGTTGCCATGCATCGAGGCTTGCTCTATGCTTAATAGATTTCCTATTTTAACCTGTACCATAGTACAGTGAGTTTTCTGTACCTAAGTCTGTTTTAAAAATCCTTTTTACATGGGACATTTGTAGGGAACCAAAAATAAAGGAACATGAAAACACAGAAAATATATTTGGAGCATGCCAACATTACCGTGAGTGATCTTCAAGAGGGAATTCGATTTTTCCAAACTGCTTTCCCACATTTCAAAGTAAGAGGAGGTGGAAAGGATAGCAGAGAATGGATTCACTTGGGGGATGATACTACCTATATTGCTATTAATCAAGCCCTAGAAAAAGATGATAAAACAAAAAACAGCTATGATCGTATTGGAATTAACCATCTGGGTTTTGTAGTGCAAGATGTGGAAGCGATAGCACATAATTTACTCAGCAATGGGTATCAAAGAGATTATCCAAAACAGGTTGAACAATATAGAATCCGAGACTATTTTGCCGATGCTGATGGCAATCAATACGAATTTGTGCAGTACTTAAGTGAGGTGGTGTCAGAAAAAAATAGTTATAAAAATTGAGGAATATGTATTAAAAAAGTGGAATGGAGCGGCGAATGGGAAAACAGCAATAATAAATTTCATAATAGCTAAGGTATCGTGAATAATCTGAGGACTTAATTGTACATTTAATATAGCGTTAGCAAAAATTAAACTACCAAAGACTATGACCATTCCAAGTTTATCGAAAAGAGGAAATGCTTTAGCTGCCAACCCCGCCCGAATTGATATTGAAATCTTTATGGAGGCCATGCAAAATCTTTTTTGTCCGGATACAAATCCTGATGGTGCTTTTCCGCTCAATGTTGCCGAAAATCAATTGATGACCTCAGAAATTAAAGCGCGCTTAAGTTTGATCCTCCAAGAAAGCGAAGTTCCTGATTGGGTACTGAACTATACGGATTTATTAGGGAATACAGATGTAAGAGTAGCAATAGCCAAGTTTATGGAACGGTATCTTTGTAAATGTCCTATTCCCGAAGACACCATAGGTCTTTCGGCAGGAGCTTCCGCAATTATTGAAACCAGTTCGTTTGTGCTGGCTAACCCCGGAGATGTAGTTGTGATTCCTGCTCCTTCATACCCCATGTATACCAATGATTTAGGCATAAAAAGTGGAATAGAGCGCTATGATCTTCAAACACATTACCATTTGGGGGAACTAGGTGCTAAAGCTCCGGTAACAACAACTTTGTTGGAGGGAGTTTTACGCGAATTACAAGAACAAGGAAAGTGTTTTAAGATACTATTGATTACCTCTCCCGATAATCCTACAGGATGCCGATATACCGAAAAAGAGTTAAGAACCTTAGCGCGATGGTGTGTTGAACATGAAATTCACATGATTGTCAATGAAATTTATGGGCTTTCTTTAATCGATACCGAAGACGAATTCCTTAAAGCTGATTATCCTTCAGCATCAAGCTTTGTCTCATTTGCAAAAATAATGCAGGAATTAGCAAGTAATTATTTACACTTATGGTATGCCTTTTCCAAAGATTTTGCGATGTCTGGTCTTCGAGTAGGCGTGGTACATTCATTGAATGAAAACTTCATTCGAGGTTTTGCCAATGTTAATGTTCCCCATTTGGTCTCTAATTTAACCCAATGGGCGCTAGCGGAGTTAGTAAAAGACACCAATTTCATTGACAGTTATGTTCTGAAAAATAAAAAACGAATCACCCAAAGTTATGCGTTGGTGGTGAAACATTTTAGAACGCATAAAATTCCATATATCCCCAGCAGGGGTAGTTTTTTTGTTTGGGTAGATTTCTCAGAATACCTTGTTGAAGACACAACTAGCGAACAAGAAAAACTATGGTTAGAAATATATAAAAACACAGGGGTTTTATTAACCCCAGGGGAAGGTTTCGGGCATCAGAAAAAAGGACTCTTTAGGCTTGTTTTTACAGCAGTACCTTTGGGTCATTTAAAAGTGGCCATGGATCGAATGATGATGTACTTACGCCATAGGAAGAGGACATAGGTGTGCAATCGTTTTTTAATTTGCCGTTTGAAGATAATTTACCATCCATTGCACTCCGAATTTATCTGTAAATGCCCCAAAGTATGCACCCCAAAATGTATCCTCTAACGGCGATCTTACCGTTCCTCCTGCTGAAAGGCCATTAAATAGTTTAATAGCTTCTTCTTTACTCTCTGGACTAATAGATATGTGATAATTATTTCCGAATGTTAACGATTGTCCCATGGATTCAAGTGCATCTGTCCCCAAAAGGAAATTCCCTGGCCCTATTGGTAAACCAACATGCATTACTTTTCGCTTGTCCGCTTCCGACATTAATGCATTATCAGGCATATCCCCAAAGCGTCTTATTCCACCCACGAATTCACCACCAAATACTGATTTGTAAAAATTAAATGCTTTTTCAGTGTTACCCATAAAGCTTAAATAAGTATTGATTGTTGCCATATTTTATTTTTTCAGAAATTAATTACTCTTAATTTTTTTTATCAATGAAGTACAGCAGTCTCGTGTATGAGTAGAAGTGCATTTCCGTGCATTAAGTTTTCAATTTAAACAAAGATAAAAGAAAGAATAAAATCCTAAGTAGAACTCCTAGATGCTATTTTTATATAGGTCATTGTGTTTAGTACTTGTCTTTTTTTCGTTGTTTGACAACCTTTTTAATTAATTTTCCTAAATTCTTATCTTTCTTTTTTCTCTCCTCAACACTTGAAGTAAAAAACATTCTTTCGCGTTCCATTTTTTGAAAATTCGTATATAGGTTATTATCCAACTCTCCGTTTTCTATAGCTTCTATAATTGCACATCCTTTTTCGTTGGTATGGGAACAATCATTGAACTTGCAGTTGTAAGATAAATTGGTAATTTCATCAAATGTCATTTTCAACCCTTCCGAATCATTGGCAATTCCGACTTCTCTCATTCCAGGATTATCAATTAAAATTCCATCTTCAGTTACGATCAATTCTCTATGTGTTGTAACGTGCTTCCCTCTATCAATACTCTTACTGATTTCTCCAATATTCATAAAATGGATACCCGTTAGCGTATTAATTAATGTTGATTTTCCAACACCAGAAGAGCCTAACAAACAATATGTATTTCCTTTTACAAGCTCTACTTTTATTTCATCAATTCCTTGTTGAGTTTGGTTGCTTACTGCAATAATTGAAACATCTTTAATTCGCTCCTTAATTTTAGTCAACAATTGATCTAATTCAAACTTTTGAATTAGATCAATTTTACTAATTATAACTATAGGTTTGATTTTCGCAGAATTGCAAATCGTTAAATAGCGTTCTATTCGATTGATGTTAAAATCTCTGTTAACAGATTGAACAATTAATCCATAATTAATATTTGCTGCAATTATTTGTGTTTTACTACCCTCCCCAATTGCCTTTCTCTCTAATATAGATGTTCTAGGATATACCGAATGAATTAAGGCTTTATTCTTATCATATTCATTAATAGCCACCCAATCTCCAACGGCAGGTAAATCATATTTGGATTGAGCTGTAAATCTTAAATTGCCAATAAGTTCAGCTTCCAACTCATTAAATTCTGTTCTAACTATATATCTGTCTTTATGTTCTGAAATTACGCGTGCAATCCCAAAAGATTCTAGATGTTGTTCTTTTCTATACTTATTCAACTGTTCATTAAACCCTAAATCATTAAGTGTCATAGTTTTGGTTTATTGGAATTGAATATCATAAATGATGTTTGAACAATAAAAACCCGCCTTTTCAATTGCTTTTTGTGAAGCAATATTATCTATAGTAGTCGAACAAATTGGTTTTCTTTTAGCTTTTAGAACTCTATTGGCTTGTAATTGTAATACTTGAGTAGCAATACCTTTTCCTTGATTTTTTTTATTTACAATGATTCCTATATCAGCTATTTCAGGCTGCGTGTCACTCCATCTACATTCACTTGTAGCAACAATTTCATTATCCTCTCTTATAAAAAAAAGCTCTTTTCTGTTTACTAAGTTTTCAGTATATCCAAAAGTATCATCCATACCAATTTGTTCTTTTAAAAAGGATTTAATTTCTGGAATATCTGTTTCTGAGACTAGTTCAATATTTAAAGTTGAATTGGTTTCAACTTTTGAATTGACATGCTGAAAACAAAAAGTGTTTGGTTTCATCGATTTTGAATACAATAAACACGTATTAAAAGCTATGGGTTCGTTTGAGCTTAAACTTGCAGAAACAATGAGTCTTTCATCAATTAATGATTGAATAACTGAATTCATTTTAGAGTTAAATTCTTTAAAAAGAAATATCTGTAAAAGGCTTCTGTTTGCGTCAATACAACAATAACCAATGTTTTTATTTTGACTATTAATTAAATAATGTTTGGAAGAAGCTATATAAAGTAGCTCCCACATGGCATCTATTGGTGATGTTAATTGCGAATATAGTTGTGTTCTAAATTCGTTTATTGTGTCTATATCGTGTGTTAACTTAAATTCCATTATTCGTATATTTTTTTATCAACTGCATTTTAATCTGTTCTAAAGGATATTCATTAAAAATGCCTAAATAATTTAGCGCGATTCCATCTAATTCTGCAATAAATAAGTAACTATTTACTTCAGCATTTTTGACATCAATTTGGTTAAAAATTTGTTTTACTGAATTCAAAATAAAGGCACTTCTATTATTAATTAAATCATTTAATAATTCTCTTGTCTTTGGTTGAGTCATTACATTTAGGTTCAACTGGAAAAACAATTTGTCTGATTTTATTTGAGTAAAGAATGAGTTTATTAGATCCAATAATCTTTCTAATGGTCTTTGTTCGAGATTAATAGATTCATTCATCGCTATGATCTTCTCAGTCGTTGTCGAAAATATTTCTCTTAATAAACCATCTTTTGATTTAAAATGATGAAAAACAAGCCCTTTTGAAACATTACTTACTTCGCAAACCTTGGATATTGAAGTGTTTTCAAATCCATTTTCAGAAAACAGTTTGGTTGCTACGTTTATTATTTGAGTTTTTTTATCCATATTTACATATTGACTGACCGTATAGTCAGTACAAATATAAAAATTAAAAATCAACCTGCAAGTGAATTATGGCCTTCAAATTATTTCTGTTTTGGATTGGGTGTTTTGATGTATTAAATACAATGGTCTCTGCTATGATTAGTAGGATTCGGAACTCGAACGGATTTTCAGTATCGCGTTAACCAAATTGGTTTACACTAATTCTGCTATTTTTATATAAGTCATTGGGCATCTATATATAAAGTGGGACAAGCAACGAACTATTTTTTTTGATCATTAAAATGTATATTTTTAATGAAGTGTCCAGAAACCGCAAAATTTTAGATAGAATAATTGGGATATTACTAATTCTGATTAGCATTGCAATTGCTATTTTCCTTATTCCAAGTTTGATACCCTTAATAAAAAGGACACCTTATCAAATACTTGAACCTGATGCATTTATAAGACATAAATTGGGCGTTGATTGGATTATGCAATCAATTGGTTGGATTTGTGCTTATTATACATATAGAGGTGGTAGAGATTTTTTAAGAGATAGCAAAAACCCTTCCTGAACCGGAAAAGAATGCATTAAAGGATTTTTACTAACTTTAACTTATGGACGACTACCAAATTCGCAGCGAAATTACGGCGATATTAACAAGTGTGATTTTAACAGTATTACTTTTTGTAGGTCTCCTCATTTACAGATTGTACAGGTCTTCTAAGAAGACGAAATGTTTGAAGAAAACAGACGGATAAAAAAATTTTTCTTTAGAGGGACAACAAACCTCATAGTAGTACATATCTTCCATTCTGGCATTCATATACAACAACAAACGACTACAAACGTTTACAACCGAAAACAAATAGTTCCCAACCGAGTACACAATATTTCGCATTCTAGATTTGCAGTGTCAAGTCAAAGTGGCTTGATAGTCTTAACTGTTAATATTAAAATTTAAAAAGATGAACGCACTACGAAACAAAGTACAGTTGATTGGGAATTTAGGAAATGATCCAGAAGTTATTATGCTCGACAATGGCAGTAAATTAGCCAAGTTTTCGGTAGCAACTAACGAAACCTATAAAAATGCCAAGGGTGAAAAGATTACCGATACCCAATGGCACAATATTGTTGCCTGGGGAAAAACGGCAGATATTGTAGAACAGTATTTAACCAAAGGCAACGAAATAGCTTTGGAAGGCAAATTAACCTCTAGATCTTACGAAACTCAGGAAGGTGAAAAACGATATATCACCGAAATTCGTTGTAACGAGCTATTGATGCTCGGCGGAAAGTAAGAAATGATAGCCTAGAAAGCGCCTTATTCTATTAGTTTAAACATACGATAGGAGCGGGCGTTTTTTTTGTAGTATGATATAGCTTATTTCAAAGGTCAATCAAAGCTAAGGTCTTGAAAAAAGGTTTGCGAATAACCTTAAATTGCTTTAGACCACTATTACCGATTAACTGTTTCAATTCGGTAGGCGTGAAAGTCCTTTGTATGGCCAGAAGACCATATTTTTTAGCAGCTTTATTTAGCGGTACAATTAGGGTAGTAAATCGAAACAACCAATGTGCCAATTTACTACGTTGCAATTCACTAAAAATAATGTGATGTACCCCATTTGTTTGCAAATGATTTAAAAAATGTACCAGCTCCCGATGCTTGAAATGACCAATAAAATGACTGCTTATTAAAATATCACAGGATGGAATTTCAAAATCAGGTTTTAAAAGAGCTGCATGGACAAAAGTGACATTTTCCGTTGTGCGACTCTGTTTAAAGGCGTAAGCAATACTCTTAGGATTACTGTCTACACCTACTAAAGTGGCTTTGATGCGATGTTGCGCTAATTTTTTTGCAAGATAAAGTGTGCCATCTCCGCTACCACATCCCAAATCAACAATACGTATATGACTACCTTCGGGTAATGATTTGCAGTGATCAAGTACTGCGTGCCCAAGGAGCTTAAGGTTTCCAAAGAGTGCATTTACATACCGAAAACCTAAAAACTTTGCACCCAACTCCTTAACGGATAGTGAAGCGTTAACTGGGATTTCAGATATATGTTGCGATGGTACGTATTGCAAGAAGCGTAATTATGTATCCTCTAGTCGTGAAGGGAAGTCAAACTTTACGAGAATGAGCATCTTTTTGGCTAAAAGACACGTTTTATCATTGAAATGCGGATAGGGACGAACGAACTATGCTACTTGTTGAATAAGATCAAAGCAAGGGCAACGTTTACAACGCTTGGATTCTTTTTTCTGATACTTCATGCAACATTTCGTTTTGCAACCAGAAGGAACAAATTGTTTTAGCAATGCTTTCGCAGCTTTCTTTTCTTTTTTTGCAGCCTTCTTCTCTTTTTTACCCAAGGTGTGATTGTTCTGGCGACAAATATACTATTTTAATTAAATCTAAATAAGATTAAATTAAAAAATTTAGATTTTTAAACCTGCTCAAGTTTTAAGTAAAAAATCAACTAAGCTTTTTTTTGTAATATTACAGTTCCGAGATTATGAAAATAAGAATACTCCACCAATAGTTTTTTATGACGTTATTTGATAAGATCAGGGATCTTCAGCAAGTGAATACGCTGTCTAAACATGAACAATTAGTGCATGGAATTTTAGAGTCTATTGATGTAGGTATTTTAGCTATTGGAGATCAGCTGCCTTCGATCAATAATATGGTAGGGGAATTAGGATACGCACGAAAGACCATTGTTAAGGCTTACGAAGAACTTAAAGAACGTGGACTTGTCGAGTCTAAAAAGCTCAAAGGGTATTTTATTATTAGTCAAGAGACAAAGGTTACCTTAAAAATAGCTTTATTGCTTTTTTCTTTTCGACGTTTTCAAGAAGATTTTTACAACACTTTTCGGGAAGAGCTTGGAAAGCGTTTTCAAATAGATGTTTTCTTTCATCATAATAACACGGCCATTTTTGATACGATTATTGCGAATGTTCGTGGTAAGTACGGCATGTATGTAGTAGCTCCAATTCCAGATCCCGTAATTAGACCCGGTTTGGAAAGTATCGATCCTTCTAAATTGTTAATCATAGATCGCTACATCCAACTTAAAAGAGAGTACTCCTACATTTGTCAGGAATTTGAGGAAGCTACGTATAAGAAATTGGAGCAACTCCTTCCTGCAATTCGAAATTTTGAGCATTTTGTATTGTTTTTTTACGAAGACCAGGATGTGCCTATGGGGATTAAAAAAGCCTTCAATAAGTTTTTAACGGATTATAATATCTCCGGATCGATCAAAAAAAACTACAAGATGGGATCGGTTAAAAAGAAGCACCTTTACTTTTTTGGCAATGATACACATTTGTGGGATGTGCTTAAAGATTGCAGAAATAAAGAATATTTAATAGGTCGCGATGTGGGGGTTATTTCACATAATGACGATGTAGTAAAGCAACTTGTTTTTGGAGGGATTACCACGATTTCTACAGACTTTAAAGATTTGGCAAAACAAGCTGCTGATCATATTAAAAATGGCACAAAAACTCAAGTGATCGTTCCATTAAACCTCATAAAAAGGAACTCTCTCTAGCCTTAGCCTATTTCTTACAGAAAAGGAGCACAATTGAATTTTAAGCACATTTAGGCCCTTCGAATTATCGATTATATGTTTTTTTTACGTTTATTTTTTGATTTCTTAATTTTTATACTACATTTGTTTAGTAGCATAGTATATCATAGCACAAAACAAATCAATTATTAATACCAATTTTATGAACACAAAATTATTGAAGCTGCTTATGGGTTTTGCAATGATGCTGGGAAGCGTGACGCTTTCGGCGCAAGACTTAGAAGTGTCCGGAACAGTTTCGGATGCGGATGGACCTTTACCTGGCGTGAATATCGTTGTACAAGGAACCACCAATGGGGTTACTACCGACTTTGATGGGAACTATACAATTAGAAACGTAGCTAGCGATGCTACCTTGGTATTTAGTTATATCGGGTACGCAACACAAGAAATTGCCGTTAATGGCCAAACCACTATCAATGTAATTCTGGAGATAGACTCTGCCGTACTTGATGAAGTGGTTATTGTTGGTTTTGGATCACAAGCCAAAGTAGATGTGACCGGAGCTATCTCCCAAATCAAACAACGTGAAATCAAACAAATTGTAAGTGCAGATCCTACAAATGCACTGCAAGGTAGGTTAGCCGGGGTGCAAATTGAAAGCTCTGGAGGTGAACCTGCAGCAGGAACCAATGTAATCGTTAGGGGAATTAGTTCTCTAACCAATACTTTCCCGCTATATGTAGTGGATGGTACTGTAGTGGACGATATTACTTTTCTGAATCCCAAAGACATTATTGACATCCAAGTTCTTAAAGATGCCACTTCTTCGGCAATTTATGGTACAAGAGCTGCCAATGGGGTAATTATTGTTTCAACAAATAGGGGCTCGGTAAATACAGCTCCTAAAGTTTCGGTAGATATTCGAACTGGAGTAAATACCGTTGGAAATACGATAGATTTATTGAATGGACCAGAATTCATTGCTTTTTTAAACCAACGTAGTGCCAATGAAGGACTTCCAGGAAATATTGCAGACCCTGGTATAAATACAGATTTTCAAGACTTATCCCTTGACACCGGAATAATTCAAGACTATGGATTTAACATTTCTGGTGGTGGAGAAAATTCATCCTACTTTTTCTCAGCGAACTATTATGATGAAGATGCTATTGTCATTAGTAGTGATTTTCAACGTATCAATGTGCGTTTAAATAGTCGCTTTAATTTTGGAAAGTTCGTGGTGGAAGAATCATTTACGTACAATCAGCGTGATTTTACTCAGAATCCCTTTTTTGGGAACAACACATTTACGGCTCCAATTGTTAATGCAACTAACCCTAACCGACTTGGTGGCTTTGAAGCAATAGATTCTAATTTATTTGACGGTTCCGGAGGTACCAATAATTTTGCATTGGCACAATTAATAGATGATGAAACCACACAGCGAAATGTGCTTGGAAACATCAACGTTAAGTATGAGGTTGTAGAAGGATTAACACTAGGACTAAACTATGGATTGGATTATAGAAATACTTATGGAAATTTTTTCAGACCTACATTTGATCTTAGTCCAACAGATCAACAAGTCAATCTTAATGAATTGAACGACTTAACAGAAGTTCGTGGTGAAATACAATCCACCAATATTGAACCAACGCTTAATTATAAAAATAAGTTTGGTAAACATGATATTGACATCTTAATTGGTGGTGCTCGCCAACAAATTGACAATAATTCACTTGCGGTTCAGGTAGAGGGATTGCCCTCTAATAACATTACAAATGTTGCCGGATTTGCAGATCTAGTGCTAAACACTGGTGGAGGTAGATTTCTTTCTCGTTTGTTCTCAGCGTTTGGAAGAGTCAATTATAAGTTTGATGATAAGTATCTTTTCACAGGGATAATTCGTAGGGATGCAACCTCTAGATTCTCATCGGAAGATGGCCTTAACACTGGTGTTTTTCCTTCGTTTTCTGCAGGTTGGATAACAAGTAATGAAGATTGGTGGCCAGAAGATGGTATTGTTAATACACTGAAGTTTAGAGGTGGATATGGAGAACTTGGGTCTCAGAATATTGGAGATTTTGTTTTTCAATCGGTTTTAAACGTCTCTTCAAATGTAAGTTTCAATAATACCGAAGCTGGAGGGTTTGCCATAACCTCTTTGGTGGATGAAAATATAAGCTTTGAAACAGCACGATCTTTAAGTTTTGGAGCAGATGCAAGCTTGTTTAATAACAATTTAACGGTAAGCGCAGATTATTTTGTCAGAGATAACGATGATGTATTGGCAGCAGTTTCTGTACCTTCTACAACAGGTTCAGCAACACCGGTAATTCAAAATGCGGCATCTATTAGAAATACAGGATTCGAATTACAAGCCAATTACAATCACAATTCGGATGGAGATTTTGATTTTAATGTTGGATTTGCGTTTGCTACCATAAGCAATGAGCTTACCGATCTTCCGAACCCTCTAGTAGGCCCTTCCATAGATGAAGAAGGAAATACACCAAATAGATTTGAGGTGGGAGAACCTGTTGGATTCTTTTTCGGATTTAGAAACGATGGTATTTATCGCAGCCAAGCAGAAATTGATAGCGACCCAGGGGTAGCAAACGATCCAGATAGAAGAGCCATTTTGCAACCCGGAGATTTTAGAAGAGTAGATGTAGATGGAAACGGAATTATAAACAATGACGATAGAGTGAATATTGGAGATCCTATTCCCGATTTCACCTATGGAATTACATTTAATGGAACCTATAAAAATTGGGATTTTGGACTTGCATTTAATGGCGTTCAGGGCAACGAAATTTTCAATGCTACCCGCTTTACGGGAACCTTTTTCTTAGATGGAAACAAGTTTGGATTTTTAAGAGATGCTTTTGTACTAGGACAAAATGAAAACACCAATATTCCAAGAGCGTCATTACCCAACGATGTGGGGAATCAACTACCCTCAGATTTTTATGTGGAAGATGGATCTTATTTAAGACTTCGAACATTAGAAATCGGTTACGATTTAACTAAAGTGATTAACTTACCTTGGGTTAGTAATGCAAGGATATTCTACAATATGCAAAATGTCTTCACCATCACCGGTTATTCTGGATATGACCCTGAAGTAGGTTCAACTCCTTCCGGTACAGGTGGCGGATTTTTTGGAGCTCCTGTGAACACACCACCAATTTTTGGTCGGGGTGTAGATTTACGTGCCCAACCTAGACCACGAACTTTTATCCTGGGATTACAGGCATCTTTTTAAACAGTTATGAAAACAAAGAAAATTTTGAGATAATGAAAATCAAGACAAGAAGAATTATATTAATTACGCTAATGGCGGCTTTGTTTGTGCCGATCACTGGCTGTGATGAAGATCAATTGGAGATTTCAAATCCAAATACCGTTTCGCAATTGGACTTTTTTAATAGCGAAGCCGATTTTAGAGTAGCGGTAAACGGGATGGTGCATCCTATTACGGCAGTATTTTTCTGGGGAAGAGTTGTGCATACAGGACCGATGTTACGTTCAGATGCTTTTAATGTCGTACCCTTTGCAAACAATACAACTTTATCTACCTTACAAGGTGTACCTGGAGTTAGCCGTTGGTCTGTAGATATGTTTCCGCAATTGTATCAAACGATATTTAGAGCGAACACAATTTTAGAGGAAGCAAATGATGAAAATTTACCTCCCGGAAGTAATACAAGAAATGAGATTTTAGGACAGGCATATTTTATGCGTGCTTTTGCCAATTGGTATCTAGCAGCTTTCTGGGGGAATGTTCCTTTGGTACTTAATACACCGCAATCAGATGAGGATTTCTTCCCTACACAAGCAACACAAGCCGAAGTTTTTAACTCGGTGATAGCGGATTTACAGCAAGCTGCCAATATGTTGCCACAAAGTTGGCCAGGAAATGATTTAGGACGACCCACAAGTGGAGCTGCTTTGGCCTTACGAGGAAAAACGCATCTATATATGGGTAATTATGCTGAAGCAGCCACAGACCTTCAAGCCGTGGTAAACAGTGGAGTGTATTCGTTGCTGCCGGCAGCACAATACGAAGAGAACTTTACCACAGCAAATGAGAATAATATTGAGTCTGTATTTGAGTTACAGTTTTCTCCTCAAGACAACTTTGTTTGGGGTGCTGATGTTCCGCAAACAGGAGCGCAAAGTAACTTTTTTATAGATTATTCACCACCAACAGTAAGTTTGGATCGTGGACATTATATTAACCCACACATTTTACAGGCATTTGAAGATAATGGAGATACGGTAAGGCGAAATGCAACAATAGCTTTTGATTATCCGGGCGCAACGGGTTATGGAGGTCTTCCTTTCTTAGAAGACTTTGCACCAGACATTGAAGCAGCTCAAGTAGCTGGAGTAGATCCTTTATTTACTCGTAAATATGCATTTCTTTTTGCAGGAAATAGAGCGGATTTACCAGGGTTTGGACAGACCACAGGGGTAAATTGGAGATTGATCCGATATTCAGATGTATTATTAATGCTAGCAGAGGCAGAAAATGAAAATGGGAATGCTGGAGCTGCTTTGGCATTAATCAATCAGGTACGTCAAAGAGCCCAAATAGCAGACCTTCCTGGAGGATTAAGTCAGGCACAAATTTTTGATGCCATAGTGGAAGAGCGTATTATGGAATTAACCGGGGAAGGACATCGTTATTTAGATTTGGTACGATGGAATCTTGCCGATGAGGTTCTTGGTGCGGGATCAACAATTGCCGGAGGAAGACATCCAAAGTCTTTGGCGGGAACTTCCGCAGTATTCGATGCCAATAGAGATGAATTACTATGGATACCTGTACCGCAATTAAACGCTAATCCGAATCTAGTACAGAACCCAGGATATTAATTATAAAGTTTGAGTTTAGTTTAATTTTCGAGTAGGCAAAAAGCCAAGTGGTGTCCCTTACATTGCTTGGCTTTTGTTTATAACTACTTGCTTCCGAATAAAGGATCTTTTCTGATGTGAAGAAATGTAATTACAATTGTAGTATTCTTGTTTTACATTAATGCATCAACAGAGAATAACAAATTTAAGGGAATACCTTTATCTTTAGCAATGCAGCTGGTTTCGACTCGTATTATAAGAAAGGATAATTTGAAAATAAAGACGAATGTAATAGCATGGAAGACTTTTGATACTCCGTTCCAAAGACTTAATACTATAGCATTATCGAAATTAACCGCATTAAAAGAATAACAGCGATGCAAAACAATACTCAAATAGGTGTATTTGATATTGAAAAAAAAGAACTATAGCATGACAACACATACCGCACTTAGTCAACAGCAGACCCTACAAATTCTTGGAGAAGAGGGTCCAATAAAAACATCGCTCACTAAAACTTATGATCAAGATGGATTACTAATTTATGATATCAATATAAACAGTAAAGAAGAAATACTACCAAGGCCAATTACGCTACAATGGAAAATACCTTCCATCAATGTAAAAGGAATTTGGAAACCTACCACGGATTTTTCCAAACGCATTCAGGCCGACTGGGAAATGGAACATATGGAATCTAGAATTTCAATTGACGCACCCGTAATAAGTATTTTTGGTCATGACGATACTAACGTACTCACTTTTGCCTGTTCCGATGCCATAAGTAGGCTAGAAATGAACGCGCGCATTCGAGAAGAAGATAATTATATCTATTGCCATATCACCTTTTTCACGGAACAACATTATCCACTCAAGGCATTTAAGGCGCAATTACGTTTAGATTACAGGAATATACATTTCTCAAAAACTTTGGAATCCGTTTCAGAATGGTGGCAGAACGACCCTGCGCTAAAACCGGTATATGTTCCAGATATTGCAAAAACACCATTGTATTCAACTTGGTATCAATTTCATCAAAATTTAGAAGAAGATACTTTACTTAAGGAATTGGAAGTAGCAAGTCAACTAGGATATAAGGTGGTTATTATAGATGATGGATGGCAAACGAATGACTCTAACAGGGGGTACGACTATACGGGAGACTGGCAACCCGATCGTATTCCTGAGATGGCAGATTTTGTGGCACGTATACACGCGTTGGGAATGAAAGTAGCATTGTGGTATTCCGTGCCTTTTTGTGGTAAGAAATCCAAAGCGTACCAGCGTTTTAAGGGAAAGTTTTTAACAGAAGATCATCGCTGGGCTCCTGTTTTCGACCCAAGATACCCTGAAGTACGGGAGTATCTTATTACTATTTATACAGAAGCATTAACTGCTTGGAACCTGGATGGATTTAAATTAGATTTTATTGACGATTTTCATTGGTATTCAGATACTCCCTTATATCAGTCAGATATTATGGATTACGCTTCTATTAACGATGCTGTGGATCGTTTAATGACGGATGTAATGCAGGCTTTGCAAAAGAAAAACCCTGATGTTTTTATCGAATTTCGTCAAAAATATACAGGGCCGGCTATGCGGAAATATGGAAATATGTTCCGAGCATTTGATTGCCCCGGAGATGCAACTATGAATCGCATTCGTATTGCCGATATAAAGATGTTGTGTGGGGAAACCGCAGTGCACTCCGATATGGTTACTTGGCATCCTGAAGAACCTGTAGAGATGGCAGCCTTGCAATTGATAAATACACTTTTTGGTGTTCCACAATTATCTATTTTGCTCAATGAGATCCCTGAGTCGCATAAAAAGATGGTAGCTTTTTATACCGAATACTGGAATACCAACAAAGAAATACTTCTGGAGGGGGATTTTACTCCCTATAAGCCCTTGTCCAACTACCCGATGAAAAGTGTAACACATAGAAATACTCAAATTATTGGTGTTTATGACACGTATGTGATTCCGATGAATACAACTCATAAAAACGTACATATTTTAAACGGTCAAATTGCAAATGAAGTAGTTGTAAAATTACAGCATAATTTTGGGGATTACCACGCCGAAGTTTATGACTGTATGGGAACATTGGTTTTTGAAAACACCTTGCAATTACGTAAAGGAATACTATCCATTGAAGTACCACCCTGCGGCATTTTGAAGTTAAAAAAGTAATTCTAAAAAAAATTAACTTTGAAACACTATCTTAGTAGACTTAGGAATAGTAGAAATTAAAGAATAACCAACTAAACATCCAAAAATATGGGAGCATTATCCATAATTTCCTTTGTAGGGTTTACATTATTAGTGGCAGTTATTGCCTGGTACGCAACACGAAGCACCAATGAAAAATCTGCAGATGGATACTTTCTTGGTGGCAGAAGTTTAGGAGCTATTACTATTGCAGGATCATTACTGTTGACGAACCTTTCCGCAGAACAAATTGTAGGTCTTAATGGTCAGGCTTTTACCGAAGGAGTTTTGGTTATGGCTTGGGAAACACTGGCTGCAATTGCAATGATTATTACGGCTGTAGTGTTTTTACCCAAGTATATGAAGAGTGGAATTACAACAATTCCTCAATTTGTAGAGAGTAGATTTGATCAAGGAACTAAAGCGACATTATCTATTTTATTTTTATTCGCCTATGGCTTAGTGCTTTTACCAACTATTTTATATTCAGGGTCATTAGCATTTAGTTCCATGTTTGATTTACCTGCTTTACTAGGAATATCACAAAATGCTACCATCTGGATTTCTGTATGGACGATAGGGATTATAGGTTCAATTTATGCAATTTTTGGAGGTTTAAAAGCAGTAGCTGTATCTGATTTAATTAATGCGATTGGATTGTTGATAGGTGGATTGCTTATTCCTGTTTTTGGACTTATGGCCATTGGAGATGGAAGCGTTACAGCAGGACTTGATACCTTATGGGATAGTAATCCAGAGAAGTTTAATCTTAAAGGAGAGGTAGATGCATCGATTCCTTTTGGAACCGTTTTTACAGGAATGATTTTAGCACAAATGTATTATTGGGGTACGAACCAATCTATTTTGCAACGTGTTTTTGGGGCGAAGAGTTTAAAAGAAGGTCAAAAAGGAGTGATTTTAGCAAGTTTGGTAAAATTCCTTATTCCAGTTATCGTGGTATTACCCGGTATTATTGCATGGCATCTTTTTGATGGAGATTTGAGCAATGCAGATTTAGCATATCCAGAGTTAGTGCGGGAAGTTCTACCGCCAGCTTTTTTAGGGTTTTTTGCTGCCGTTTTGTTTGGAGCTGTATTGAGTTCTTTTAATAGCCTGCTAAACAGTAGTGCAACCTTGTTTGGATTCGACCTATTTAAACAATATTTTAAGCAAGATGCAACAGAATTAGAGCGTGTAAAGGCTGGAAAAAAATTCGGACTTATATTAGCATTGATTTCGTTATGCATTGCACCCTTTATTGCCAAAGCTCCCGATGGTTTATTTAGTTATATTCAGCAAGCGTTGGGCAGCTTAAGTGTGCCTATTCTTGCCGTAATTGTAGTAGGTATTTACACGAAACGAGTTCCTGCTCTTGCAGCAAAAATTGTGTTAATAGGTGGTGTTATAATGTATTTAATTAGTTTGGTAGGGTTAGGACCTTATTTTGTGGGAGAAGCACTTGAAACAGCTGCTGCAAATGGAATTACGGACGCAAAAGAACTGAGCGTTATAAAGGCAAAAGCGTACCCACATTTTCTGCATATCATGGGAATACTCTTTGTGATCAATGTTGCCTTTATGTTGTTTATGGGTAAAAAATATCCGAAACAAACGGTATACGAACCTGAAGTAACCAAAGAAATCGATACAACTCCATGGAAATATGCACTATTGGCAGGAGGTATTATTACGGCATTGGTATTAAGTACCTATTTCATTTTTTAGAAAAATGAAATAGGTTTTAAAAATTAATGGTAATTTTTTTAGATTGCTGGTCCGGCTCCGGCGGCACTATCTACGGTAATTTGCTGCACATCTCTATCAAACAAATAAAGTCCGCCTTTATCATTACCAATGAGATTTATTTTATCTAAAATGGTGCGTGCGAGAGCTTCCTCTTCTATCTGTTCTGCAACATACCATTGCAAAAAGTTATGGGTAGCATAATCCTTTTCTTGTAAAGTCACGTGAACCAATTCATTAATACTTTGCGAAACAAAAATTTCGTGTTCTAACAATTCTTGAAACATACTTTGAAAAGTGCCAAAATCAGATTTTGGAGCCTTTAATGCGGGTACAAGAGCATGCCCTCCTCTTTCGTTAACATATTTCACAAGTTTTAACATATGCTCACGTTCTTCATCGGATTGCGCATACATAAACCCTGCAATACCTTCAAGTCCTTTTACTTCAGCCCAAGAGGCCATGGATAAATATATTTGTGAAGATTCTGCTTCTATTTTGATTTGATTATTTAGTGCCTTTTCCAGTTTTTTAGATAGCATGATTGTTTCGATTTAATTTTGGATAAAGTTACAAATTGTACGTCAATGATTCTATCACATTTAGGAAGTTTTAAAAGAAGAGGTCTTGTGCTATTCGATAGGTGTTCGCATGTGCTTCTACAATTACTTTAATGTCTTTAGAATAACCCCCTCCCATACTGCATTGTACAGGAATATTATTTTCTTTACACACCTCTAAAACAATACGATCTCGTTGCTTACAGCCGTCAATTGACATTCCTAATGTGCCCAGTTTATCTGATGTTAAAATATCCACTCCACAGAGGTAAAACAAAAAGTCTGGCTGTACCCTTTTTATAAGTTCTGGCAAAACACCTTGTAAAGTGTTTAGGTATTCAATATCTCCCGTATTTCGGGCTAGGGCAATATCCAGATCCGACTGTTCTTTTTTAAATGGATAATTACTAGCCCCATGCATTGAAAAAGTAAAAACGCTGGGATCATTGGCAAAAATTTCTGCAGTTCCGTTACCCTGGTGCACATCTAGGTCTATAATAAGTATCTTCTGGGCTAAACCCTGTTGCTGCAGGTAGCGTGCACCTATAGCCTGATCATTCAACATACAAAAGGCTTCCCCTCGGTTGGTAAATGCATGATGAGTACCCCCAGCAATATTCATAGCAATACCATGGGTTAAAGCAAATTCACATCCTTTAATCGTACCATCGGCAATAATACGTTCGCGTTCTATTAAATCTTCACTTAATGGAAAACCAATTTTTCGGGCGGCTTTAGGTTTAATCTTTAGGTTTACTAAGTCATAGAAATATTCTGGATCATGTACCGCAAGAATATGTTTGTCATTGGGTATGTCCGGTTCAAAAAAATTATCAGGCTCACAGGTACCCTCATACAACAACTGCTGGGGCAATAAATCATATTTAAGCATTGGAAACCGATGTCCATCCGGTAAAAAATGCCTGTAAATAGGGTGATTGGCTATTTTAAGCACTAAAACTTATCCTGTTTTACTTCAATACGTTTGGTTTCGGAAATAAAAGTACCATCTTCCAAAACACCTTCAATATGCAAATTAAATGCAGGAATTTTATTGTTATTGATTTTTAAATGTAATTGCCCGGTTTCGTCCAATTTCATATTAGGAATCCAATCAATGACGCCATAGGAAAGGAAAAAACTATTTTCATAAGAATTGTACTTAGGTACATAAAACTTTTTGGTAGCACTAAAGGCAAGTGGTACATCAGTTTCTGAAAATAAAGGTCCTGTTTTTTTATCTCGATAGCGAAGTAATGGATCGTTTACAATTCGTATTACGCCACCCCCAGCTCTAATACCTTCTCCTAAACCTGATTTATTTACTTCGATATAGGCCACATTTGCAAGATTATATCGATAAAGTACTTGAAAATCCTGAAGACGAATTCCATCTAATATAATGGTGGGGACGTTATTGTTTGGGCTGTTGGGAGTACGATTAAATATGGAAAAATTTCCTTGAGTTTCGTCAACGGCGAATCCATATTGTCGAATGAAGGTACTAAAGTAAGGGTACTTGTACGAACTTCTTTCATCAAATATTACGACGCTTCCGTTAGATCTATCTTTAATTTTTTCCAGTTTCGTTAATCTCTTATTCTTAAGAACCACAACTTCTTCAAGTTGCTGCACATCTGCACTTAGCAAGGTGTCTGGTAAAATCGTTTCAAACGAATTTAAGATGGTATTTTCCTTTATAGGATTGTATACCTCATTCGCATATTTTAAATCTGGAATAGCAGAGGGTTGAAATTGTAAATAAAGACTTTTTGTCTCCTGTAATTTTCCTTCCTGATCTAAGGCTCCAATGCGCACTTTTTCACCAGGCTCTGGAAAATATCCATCTACTTTAAACGATTTCTGACCTTTTGGAATTGTTATTGTCTCAGAATCGCTGTTGCGGCTTGGGAAAAGAATAAACTGTTTGCTTCCAGAATCACTTGGTGCATTGGTATTAATAGTATAGGTGATTCCTCTTTCGAAGTTATAGTTTTTAATAGGAGGGTATCGAAACAGATTATACCAGGAATAACTACTCCATCCTTGGGTGATTAGTAGATTGTCCAATTCGTATTTTTTACGTGGGGTAATATCTGTAAAGTAATACGCTGCATTTTGTATTTCTCCTTTTACATAAGGTTGTAATAGGGTGTAGGACGGTAAATTATGATCTTGATGATAAGATTTTGTGCTTGTTGGAAGTACCGATACACTTAAATTACTAGAAGCATCTGGTTTAACACCGGAAAATGGAATTGTAATTTGTAAAGAATCTGCTTCTGTAGTCAAAACAGGATCTTGAGATGTGGCAAAAGAAAGTCCATCATGCTTAAAAAACAAACGCTCCAATACAGGATTATTTGATTCGTCGAAAAGGGTAAATATATTTATCCCAGGACTTAAATCTCCATAAGGAATTACACGGTAAACCTCTACATTATCATCAAAAATGACTGCGGTTTCTTTGATTGTTTTACCATCATGAATTTCCAGTTTAAAATTACGCCCCTTAAGTTGTGAAAGTGACTTTTTGTTGGTGCTAAAATGCAGGGCAACTTTAGTTTTAAGATCGTGCAATGCCATTACAAGTCCCTGAGATTTTATGTCCTCAATGGGTGCTGTAAATTCCTTTCCTAAATAGGTATAGCGAACATTGTATGTACTATTTTTTTTAGGTTTAAATGTAAATTTGGCGATTCCGAATTTACTGGTTTTAAAAGTGGTTACGACATCGTTTTTGGCATTTACAATTTCTCCTTGCATATCGGGAATCCCATACCCAGAAGCATCTTTGGCAATTACGCCAATGGTATTTTTTGCATCGGAAACTAGGTGGCCTCCCTCTGGGAGCAATTGAAAATCTATAGCTGCATCTATGGTGGCAACCTCTTCAGTGGCATTAACTTCTGGATCGATTATTTTTATAGCCTGAACATAAAAATTTTGTTCTTTAAAATTGCGCATCCAATTGGTGTATGCCTTAAAAACATATTCGCCAGAAGTGAATAAACTATCTGCTTTGAAAAAACCTTCTCCAACCCCTCCTCGTAATGATACAAGTTTACTTTTAACTATGGCTCCATTTTTATCAAGCAAAGTGCAGTACAAATTAGTTGTAGCTTTAGAAGGTAGTTTTGTTTGTTTGTCTAATACGTAGCCTTGAAAACCGATATCTTCTCCTTTGATAAAAGTAGATTTGTTTAAATGCACATAGGCAACTTCTCTTGGGAGTGCAGTATATTCTTCATATACGGCAAGAAGATCTTGATCTTGCAATGGAGATTGTGATAGTCCTGTAGCAATGAAGCTAAGAAAGAAAAGAAACGAAAAAATGGATGGTAACTGTTTCATGAATAGTTTTTTATGATGATTCTTTTTATGTTATAGTATTTTCTATTATTCATTAGCCTGACTGGCAAGAGAAACTTCTTTAATTGCTGAGAAAAACTTTCCGTCACTGCTTACTCCTTCAATATACAAAGTAACTTCAGATAAGCCGGTATCATAGATGTCAAAATCAACTGCGCCCTTCTCATTGAGTATAAGCAATGGATGCCAATCCACAACTCCGAATGTATTGAAAAAAGCACCATCGTAAGATTTATACCGCGGAATATATAATTTCTTTGCAACACTAAATGTAAGTGGAATTTCATGTTTGCTTTGCATTAAAACAGCTGGCTTTTTGTTATTGTGTCGTTCCCCAATGGTTCGTCTCACTATCTTAATTACACCTCCCGAACCGCCTCTTAAACCGGCACCTAAACCAACTCGATTTACTTCAATATAATCAATCTCTTCTAGCGCCATGCCACTTAAAACGGAGTGTTCCTGCAACAATACTCCATCCAGGTAAATTAAAGGTTCAGAATTTGGTCCTCTAGGGTTTCTATTGGCAATAGTAAAGTGACCAATATCGCCATTAGCTCTGGCAGAAGCCCCTCTTGCAGCTTCAATTGCTGCAGAGGCCTCCGGGTCTAAATCGTTTGTATTCCTCGATTCAAGGCCTCCACTAGAAAGACCGTTAGAACCTACAAAAGCAGTTAGCGTCCTTCCATCACTGGCTTGAAATCCCCGTTGACTTATATAATTTGTAAAACTCTGATATTGCGCTCGCTTGCGATCATCAAAAATTTCGATGGTTCCAAATGCGCCCCTTTGCAATTCTTCCAACCGTGTAAATTCTCTTTTTTGAGTAACCACGGCTTCATCTAATTTTTGAATCTCACGGAAACTTTCTGTACTTGCATAATCCCAGTCATTACCAAATCCTTTAACGCTCAATGAATTTGTGCTTACATCGATAGTTGGAATAGCCATAGGACTAAATTGCAAAGAAAGATTTGCCTTGGTAACCTTCCCTTTTTGATTTATAGCATCAAAAATAATTTTCTCTTTCTCTATTGGGAATAGATTGTTTTTTTGAAAGGTAAGTTCTCCTTCACCCAAAGAAATCACCTCAGAGTTTATGTTCGCTGTAGGGTATAACAATAGATCTTTAGCATATGCCGAAGACCTTATCGCGGTAAAGTTAATTCCTGCCTCATAGTCGTAATCGTAATCCGGAGGTTGGTTAAAAATGGTATCCCAATTATAACTGCTCCACCCTTGTGTTAACAGCAGATTGTCTAACTCGTATTTCTTTTTTGCGGTGATATTTCTAAAATAATAAGCCGCGTTTTCCACAAAACCAGAAAGGTAAGGTTGTAAAAGCGTGTACGAAGGTAAGTTATGGTGGTGCCTGTACGAAAGCGTTTTTGAGGGTAAGACAGATACGCTTAACTTTTGAATTTTAGAAGTATCAACCCCATCGTATTGTAGATGAATCCCTATAGAATCATTTTGTTTGGTGATCACAGCTTGGGGAGCTTCTGCGAAAGTTAAACCCGTATAGTTGAAAAATTGCCTTTCTAAGATCGGGGTATTTGTATGATCAAATAAGGTGAAAATATTTACCCCAGGAGATAAATCTTTATACGAAATAACTTTATTAACAGTTGTTTTTTCCAAAAAAGTAACCGTAGTAGTTTTTATAGAATTACCATTGTGAATAGCTAGTTTCAGCCCTTTTCCTTGTATTTTGGGAAGCGTTAATGCGTTGGTTCCAAAACTAATAGCAACCTTATCTCGCAGATCTTTAAGCGTAAGTGTTATACCTTCCAATTCGATATTAGAAAATGCAAACGAAAACTCTTTTTGATCTATTTTAAATTTCGCTTGATACTGATTCCCGGCCTCAGGACTAAAAGCGAATTTTCCAATCCCCAACTCATTTACTTTAAAATCAGTAATTCGATTGCCAGAGTCATCTACAATAACTCCTTCTATATCCGAAATGCCAAAGCCTTTTTCATCTTTTATTACAACTCCAACAGCATTTTCTATTCCCGATACAAAATGCCCGCCCTCTGGTAAAAATTGAGCATCAATCTCCACGTTTTCTAAGGCTATAGGATCTGTAAGTTTTTCTTCTCGATCAAAGACGGTAATTTTTTGTTCAAAAAAGTTTTGTTCCTTAAAATTACGCATCCAATTCGTGTAGGCTCGAAAGGTGTATTCTCCTGAGGTAAATAAGCTATCAATTGCAAAATCCCCAACGGCTGTACCATTATCAATGACATACAACTTACTTTTGACCACCTTATTTTCCTTGTCCAGGATACTGCAATATAAATTGGTCGCATTTTCAGCAAAAAACCGATCATTTTTATTAAGGATATAGGCGGTAAACCCAATATTCTCTCCTTTGAGATAGGTAGATTTATTGAGTTGTGCATAGGCAATTTCTCTTGGCATTTCAATGTAATTTTCGTAAGAATCCAAGAGATCAAAATCCCTAAAGTCTTGTTGAGCAAAACTGTGTAGTGAAATACACATTAGAACAATTAATATGAGTGTTTTTTTCATAGTAGTTTAATTTTTTGATGCTTCAAAAGGTGAACTTATCCAATACTTTGAACTTTCTTCTAAAGTGTTTAGTTCAGATGCACTAAGTGGAGCATTTTTGTTGATAAAAGTAAGCTCCAACGGTAAGGACTTATTGGGATGAACTTCTTGAACAAAAATTTCCCTGAACTGATGCAGATAGATGGTTGTTGTTTTATTGATAGGTCTCCCTGTAATGTCTTTGATATTTTTGATGCGATATTTAATACGATCAGCAACTTCTCCTTGAAACTCTTCAGGATTGGCAATTGCTCCAGGAACTAATTTAAGTTTTAAAACTGTAGGCTCCATCATGCTTGCCTTATCGATCAGCAATTTCTTTTTTTTATATAAAATTCTATAATTTTTCTTGTCTTCAATAGAGCTTTTGCTAACGGGATTATTAAAAGTTAGAAAAAAAGAATTTTCGGAAATGTCAAAGGCAATGTTTTCTATTTTGAAATCTTTCCTGTTTTTAACCTGAAATAAATTGTTGAATGAGATATAATTTAAAAACATGTGTTTTCCAATGGGAACGTATTCTAGTTTTAACGAATAAAAGGGCTTAAACTCTCCAGAAATAAAACCGTCGTATTCTAATTTATGAATGGCATAAGAATTCCTTGCGATATATATGGTTCCTTTAGCATGGTTTTTAACACCAGTAATATCCTGCTTTGCTTTAAAAGTAATTTCATATATGTGCGTGTTATTAAGAAAGAGCGTTCGGCTCATGGTAAATTCATGATTGTAAATAAAATTTTCATTGAAGGTGTCGATAAAGGAAAAAGTAGGTTTGTTGTAATTTCGAATGGGATCATGCAAACTCAAGATGCTCAATTCATTCCCTCCTAAGGGCGAAATACTAGCTCCCTCAATATATTTATGTTTGTTTTTATTGTCATAGGCGGCAGCAATAGTGGGATCATTTTCAAAATCCTTATTTTCTTTATACTCATAAAGTACGGTTTGATTGAAGGTGTCTTGTAACTTATCCGTATGAAAACCAGCATCAAAAGCTTCTATAATACCTTCATTAAAATTGATATAGTTGGTATTAAGTACCTGGTAGTCTCTGTAATAACCAACGTAAGAAAAAGGTTCTCTTGGGTAATTTGTAGCAATGCGTTGTATGGCTGTTTTTACAATGGCTTTTGCTGACTGCGAAGCTCCTGCGCCATTATTTGCCGTTACCACAACTTCATTTAAAGTTTCTACTTGCGGTTTTAAGGTAATAGTAGTAACGGATGTTTTAAAAGAACTAAGTGCTACCTCTCTAGTTTCATAACCAATGGAGGAAATAAGAATACTAAAATTTTGTGTTTTATACCGTAATGGGATTCTAAAATATCCATTGTCATCTGCGATTACCCCATTTTGCTGATCTTTAATTTTGATCGTTGCAAATACAATAGGAATCTTAGTTTTCTCATCAATGACGTGACCTACAATCTCATTGGACTGTTGCCCAAAACCAATTGCCGAAAAGAATAATAAGAAAACAATAAGAAGGTAATGCTTTATCATAGTCAGTGATCCCATCTAAAGGTATTTATTCCTAATGAGATACACAAGAATTTAGCCTATACTACAAGTAGTTTTAACGATTTCGGGCAGAGGGTAAAGAAATTATTTTCTTTATCAGAAACCAAGTTGTAGGATTTAATAAACTGGATTGTCTTTAAGATCAGTTCACTTCGGTACCTTCTGAAACCCCAGCTACATCTGGATTTAAAAACACCAATTTGCCTTCAGAATTCTCGGTCATTAAAATCATTCCCTGGCTTTCTACACCTCTTAATTTTCTTGGTGCAAGATTTACCAACACGGTAACTTGTTTTCCAATAATCTCTTTGGCATCAAAGCTCTCTGCAATACCGGAAACAATGGTTCGAGTATCTAAGCCCGTATCAACCTTTAAAACCATTAATTTTTTTGTTTTTGGCATTTTCTCAGCTTCCAAAATGGTGCCTATACGCATATCCATGGCGGAAAAATCTTCAAAGCTTATAGTATCTTTTTGAGCTGTTACTGTTTTATCCATAACTTCATTGGCTTTTTTTGTAGCTTCGAGTTTGTCCAATTGTTTCTGAATCTCAGTATCGTCAATTTTTCGGAATAACAAGGAGGCTTTATTTATAGAATGCCCCGTCGGAAGCAAAACTTCCAGCTCTGAAACCTGATTCCAAGAAGGAGCAGGTGTATTTGAATCAAAAGCTAGGATGTTCTTTAATTTTTGTGATGTAAATGGTAAAAAAGGTTCACTTAATACAGCGAGCGCTGTTGTGATTTGGAGCGCCACATACATAATAGTCTTGACACGATCTGGATTTTGTTTGATAACTTTCCAAGGTTCTTCATCCGCTAAATATTTATTTCCCAGGCGCGCTAAACTCATTAATTCTTGACCAGCTTCTCGAAAACGATACCGTTCAATCGATGCGGTAATGGTTTGGGGAAATTTGCGAACAGCCGCAAGCGTTTCTGTATCTACGGTTGTAAAAGAATCATGTTCCGGTGTAATTCCATCATAATATTTATGCGTTAATACGGCAACACGATTAACAAAATTCCCAAAAATCGCTACTAATTCATTGTCATTTCGTGCTTGAAAATCTTTCCAAGTGAAATCATTATCTTTAGTTTCTGGAGCATTTGCCGTTAATGCATAGCGCAGCACATCCTGCATCTCAGGAAAATCAATTAAATATTCATGCAACCAAACCGCCCAATTTTTAGAAGTAGACAATTTTTGCCCTTCTAGATTAAGAAATTCATTTGCTGGAACATTTTCGGGTAAAATATAATCGCCATGCGCTTTGAGCATGCTGGGGAAAATAATACAATGAAAAACAATATTATCCTTGCCAATAAAATGCACTAATTTTGTCTGCTTATCTTTCCAATACAGTTCCCAATCTTTTCCTTCACGTTGTGCCCATTCCTTGGTGGCTGAAATATAACCGATAGGTGCATCAAACCAAACATAAAGGACTTTTCCTTCTCCGCCAGCAACTGGCACAGGTATACCCCAATCCAAATCCCTGGTAACGGCACGTGGTTTAAGTCCATCATCAATCCAAGATTTACATTGGCCATACACATTTGGTTTCCAGTCTGTTTTATGCCCTTCTAAAATCCATTCTTTTAAAAAGTTTTCATAACGGTCTAATGGTAAAAACCAATGTTTTGTTTTTTTTAGGGAGGGAACACCTCCTGAAATTGTAGACTTTGGATTAATAAGATCCGTTGCATTTAAGGAAGATCCGCAATTTTCGCATTGATCCCCATAGGCCTCTTCGTTCCCGCATCTGGGGCAGGTGCCTACTACAAAACGATCGGCAAGAAACTGCTCAGCTTCATCATCATACAATTGTGCCGTAGTTTCTTCGATAAAATCTCCAGAATGGTACAATTTTTTAAAGAAATCCCCGGCCGTTTCATGGTGTATTTGTGCTGATGTTCGGGAGTAATTATCAAAAGTAATCCCAAAATCCAGAAAAGATTGTTTAATAATAGCATGGTACTTGTCTATAATTTCTTTGGGCGTAACGCCTTCTTTTTTGGCTTTCATAGAAATAGCAACCCCATGCTCATCACTTCCACAAACAAAAGCAACATCATTTCCTGTTAATCTTAAATAGCGCGCATAGATATCCGCAGGGACATAGACTCCTGCTAAGTGTCCGATATGAATAGGACCATTAGTATACGGTAAAGCAGCTGAGATGGTATATCTACCTGAATTTTGAGACATTAATTCTATATTAAGGCACAAAAATAAAGATTTTTTCAGGGCGGGATACCAATGCGCAAAAAGAAAACCTTCGTCGCACAAAATCTTTAATAAAGCATGTGCATACGAAGGTTTATAAATTGCCTAGTTAGGTGGGGCAGACTAAGCAACCATTATAGATTTTGCCAATTTTTGGTCTTGTACAGTGATACGATAAATATATTTTCCAGTAGATAGATTGGATGGCATTCGCTCCCGTATATTAATTTCAGTAGCTCCTTCCAGCATCATTTCATTAAAAACAGTACCCATATTCTGACCTAGAATATTGTATAATTGAATATCAACATGCGCGGTAAAAGGCATTTCTAAGTAAATATGTGGTGTACTTTGTGTTGGATAAAACGGACGGTGTATCACTGCATTAGCTAACTCCGGATTCGTAGGGACATTCGGATCATCTGGAGTAGGAGGAGTAGGAGATCCATCACTTACTGTAATGTCTGGAAAATCTACGCCACTACAATTAAACCCTAAGTTTATAGGACTATAAGCGTGGCCTAATAAATGCTGTTCTACTAAAGGAATGGGCACGCAAAGCCATTCTGCCAATACAGTAGCATATAAATCCCTAAAATCCATGGTGAATTCTAAATTTCCTCTTCCATCGGGATTGTCTAAGGTAGGGTGGTCACCTACAAAGGCACTCCCATTTAAACCAGATCCAAAAAAGAGCGTTGGGGCAGCTTTTCCATGATCGGTACCATTAGAGCCATTTTCAAAAATTCGTCTTCCAAATTCCGAAAAAGTCATGCTTAACACCTTATCGTCCTGCTCAGTAAAAGCCAAATCTTCGTAAAAATTATTTACAGCTATAGATAGGGTAGACATTAATCGCTCATGTGCTAAGGGTTGATTGCCGTGGGTGTCAAAACCACCCATGGAAATCATATAAACTTTTGTACCTAAGTTTCCTTTGATTAATCGTGCTAACAAAGCTAATTGTCTGGCAAAGCCGTTGTTTTGATATTCCACCTGATTCTGTCCACGTTCGTAAGCTTCGTGAATTTTACCGGAATATTCATACGTAATATTGGCAACACCACGTAAAAACTTTAACTGATCTCCGTACATACAATTATCGAAGAGTGCATTGTCTAATGAATATTGAAGTCCCGTCTCGGCGATCTCTTCCAACTGATCAATATTGGAGGTTACAAAAGCATAATTCGTTTCTTCTCCCTGAAAAACCAAGCTTCCAAAATTTCCGATTTGAATTGCAGCTGGAGCTTCGGGTGGATTTAAAATATATTCTGGGAAACAGTTTTCGAAATGTCTTCCCATCCAACCTGTATCTAGTCCATCAAAACCTGTAGTGGTAAGATCGGTATTGGCAAAAATATCCGAACCCGTAAAATGAGATAAACTCTGGCCTTGATACCCAACGCCATGAACTGCTTTAAACTGACCTTCCTGCCACATGGGCTCTAGGGAGTTCATATAGGTTGGAACGCCATATTCATCTGTCAGTTTCAGAATCTTACTTTCTGGAATAAAAATATTTGGTCTGGCGTTTCTGTACGAATCGTATTGATTTATGGGTATAATAGTGCTGAGACCATCATTCCCTCCTGATAATCTGATCAGAATTAAAATATTATCACTTTCTGCCTCTGCAAGAGCTGCCGTTAAGGGAGAAGGTGCCGATGCGGATAGCATGTTACTACCTAACATCATAGATCCTGAACCTGCGATACCTAAAGCTTGCATAAAAGAACGTCTACTCCAGGTTTTATGCTCCTGATCGTGTTCTTCGTCCAATTTGATATGTGTATTGATATTATGGTTACTGCACATAGTTGTAGGTTTTTATTTTAGTTGAAATTCAGGTTGTCTAGAAAGGTATTGTAAAAGCAGAAATACTTGATCTGGGGCTGTTGGCCAGGTCATTAAAGTCCATGAAGGAGTAGCACCACCTTCGAAATAGGTGTCATCTACATCACTTCTAAAGACTACAAAAGCTTGCTCATATTCACCTTCAGTGAGTAAACCTTTAGGGAGTAATTTATCAATAATTGGTCTGGCGATAAGATCAGGATTATTACTTACCAATCCATCGTTGCCAGTAACTGACAATCCAAAAGATCTAAATTCTTCTCGATTTGTTTCAAAAAAGCGTTCTAAAATAAATTCAACGGTAAGCCAACGCCCAATGATGAAATTGGTATTAATCCATGTTCGGTCCCTTTGCCAACCAGCAACATCTACAGGAGAAAATAAATCCTGACTAAGCATCCTACTGGCATCGATTACGTTTAGCGTAAGACCATCATTTACCGTTAGTCCCATTTCATTAATGAGATTTAAGTAAAGGTCGAAAGGACTCTTTATAATAACACCTATAGCAGTTTCATCGAAGAAGTGTTGACTTTGGAATAATTGTGTCAGTACTGGTGCTATTTCAAAATTATTCTGTACAAAGGTTGTTGCCAATCCCTGAATTATAGGTTGAGCCTCAGCAGCTTTAGAATCGGGGTGCACAAAAAATTCGTATAATTTACCACAAATAAATCCGGCAATTTCATTAGGTCTTTCTTCAAATAATATATCAATTACGTCATCGTAATTCCAGTTTCCCGTTCTTCCTAAAATTGTTTTAGGATCGGCATCAAATTGTTCTGGATTGAATCCAACTGCAGAACATCCAATTTCTCCTCGATCCACATAACCAGTGAGGGCACGCGCGGTTTCAATAATATCCTGTTCGGTATAACCATTGCCATCTCCTAAGGAAAAAAGTTCATAAAGTTCACGTGCATAGTTTTCGTTAGGCCGATTCCTGTTGTTATAAGCACCGTCCAAATAAAATAACATGGCACTGGTAAGTCCAATTTCGCTGATAAAGGTTTTAAAATTTCCAATGGCATTGCGTTGTAATGCATTGGTATAATGGTAAAGGAAAGAACTACAATCATAAACACCTATTTCTGTTACAAAATGATTGCTCCAGAAAAAACTCAATCGATCTCTTAGATTGTTTTGTCTTAGGTTATTGGTATAGCTAATGCGCCATTCCTCAATTTGCTCGTTGCGTAATTGTCTCCTTGCATCATCATCATCTGGATAGTTGCTATCATTCCAATCGGCCCAAACTGGGGCAGCTGTTGGAGGTAAACTAATAGCTTCGTTAATAAGATTGTTTACTAAAGCGACAGCATTTTGACCAGTAGCCTGATCGATAGTTTCTTGAGAGGCACTAAAGCCAAGCCTTCGATACAAATGTTCAGCTCTTTGCCTATCTAAAGAACCCGCAAATGGGGCAAGTGTAGAAGTATTACAATTGATGAAATATTCCATAGTCACTGATGTTATTAGTATGTAGGTTCATAGTGTTGGGGTTACTATAAAACGAACAAGAATTTTGATTAGTATAAGACTGTTCAAAATTTTAGTTACGGGGTCAATTTACAATGTTGTTCTAAATAAGACGACGAACTACCTGTTTTTTCGATGAATTACACTATTTTTCGAATGTTTTCGCAAATATGAAGGATAAAAACAACGAATTTGGTAAAAAAGGAGAGGCGTTAGCCGCTGCTTATTTGGTGTCAAAAGGATATAAAATAGTAGCTAAAAACTACCGCTTTGGAAAGGCTGAAATTGATATTTTGGCTAGAAATGGAAAATTGTTAATTGTTGTAGAGGTAAAATCTAGAAGTTCAAAGTTTATTAAAAACATTGCCGAAACCGTAACAGCAAAAAAAATAAAACTGCTTAGAACCGCTACCAATCATTTTGTACTGGATAAAAATCTTGACGTAGAAGTGCGTTTTGATATCATTACCATTTTAAAAACCACCCATTCTTATGATATTGAGCATCTTGAAGATGCATTCTATCATTTTTAATTTGTTTTATTTATAACAAATTGTTATTTTTGCAGCAAACAATGCAAAATGAAGACGATATCATCGGTAGTTGAGCAATACATTAGAAAAAAACCTTTTTTGCAAAGTGCTCTGGCTCAAGGGATTATTAATTTAACTTCACTATCAAGAATTGTTAAACCCGAAATAGAAGGAGAGTTGGGAAAAGATATCCGTAATGGGGCCATTGTTATGGCTTTAAAACGTTTGTCTGATGATTTGGAATTTAGAGCCACCCATAAGATTATTAAAGTACTTAAAAACATTGGAGAAATTACGGTGCGTTCTTCCTTAACGGATTATACTTTTTTAGCATCCGATACAATACTTCCCCAACAAGCAAGACTCTTGGAAGAAGTGAATTACAATCAAGATGTGTTTTATACTTCTTCAAGAGGGGTAAATGAAATAAACATTGTCATCAGTAATAGTATGGATGGTGTAGTAGAAAGATTATTTCAGCACGAAAAGTATACCCAAAAAGCGGAAAATCTGTCCTCTATTACCGTAAAATTACCTGCAGAAAATGTCTCTGTTCCAGGAATTTACTATTTTATCTTTCAGCGTTTGGCTTGGGAAGGGATTGTACTTTATGAGGTAATTTCAACTACCAATGAATTTACAATTCTGGTAGACGATCAACAGGTAGATGTTGCTTTTAAAACAATCAAGGATTTGAAAACCTTGTAACCCCTATTGCTTAAGAATTTCCAACACTTTTTCGTAATCCTCGGGCTTAGCTGTTATTCTCTTTTCTGAGTCTAAGATAAAATAGGTGGGCGTCTGCTGAATAGCATATAATTTAGCGTATTCACTTTCCCATTTACCCAATGCTATCGCATGTGTAAATTGATTGAGCTTAGCTGCTTCCTTTTTCCAATTTTCAGAATCGTCCTCAAGACCAACAGCAACAACTTTCATATTTGGATATGCTTTAAGCGCCTCATGTAGTTTTGGTAATTCTGCCAAACAATGCGAACACGTGCTGCTCCAAAATACTAAAATGTAATTTCCTTTATGGGTAAGTTTATGAAGTTGTTGTGTGCTGTTGTTTTCCTCCCAACTAATATCTGGAGCTACTGCACCTAATCGAAGTCTATTATGCAACTCAATGGCCTCTATGATTTGCCCGTTCCCTGAGCTTACAGCCAAGTCCTTAAGATGGGTTGTATAGATATAGTCAGCAACTTCATCTTCCCATAATGATACGCTATGATTCCATAAACTTAAGTACACACGCATTTGGAAGTTTTGATCGACACCGGTTAACTTTTTACTTATTTCGACAATATTTTTCTTTATTTCTTCTTGATTTGCGAACTCAGAATTAGAGCGAAGCTCCGAACTTGTAAAAGTATAACTCAACACTTTTTCAATAAGAAAATTGGAACCTTGCAATGTGTTATTGTCAAAGTCTACCGTACTAAAGTAACTTTCCTTTTTATTTTTTAGATAACGTTCAACAGATTGCTCGATTTTAGGAATAAAAGGCGCATTTGCAGCTATAAAATCATAAACTAATCTACCTTTAGCCTTTTCCTCATAGGTTTGTTGCACTTTTTCTAATTGCGCACTTAGTCGTAAAAACAGTGTTTTATCCGTTTTCTGATTGGTATAATAAGCAATAATTTCTTGTTCTATATCGCGAATTTCCTTAAGGTAGGTTTGAAAAAGAATGTTTTCTTGAGACGTAGTAAAACGGACTCCGGCATTTTTATCAAAAGCAAGCGTGATATCTTCTTCCGCGTTATAAAGAAAATCAAAATTAAATTCGTCCTGGGGCACGGCATATACAATTCTGTACGTTCCCTTACTTTGCGCTTTAGGTAAAACAAAACTGAATGCTCCGTTCTTAATTGGAGCTCCCAGAATATAAGTCTCTCCAATAGGATTTAATTTATATACCAAAAGCCAACTAAAATCTTTGGCGGGAGAAAATGTCCCTGATACTGTATGTTGCGCGTAAAGCGAAACCGTTAGGAATAACAGAATAAGTGTACTTGATTTTATGAGTAATTTTCTAAACGGTAGTTTAACTAACATCACTTAGCATTTTTTATAAGGTTTTATGTTTTACAAATAAAACACTCAAAAACTGATCCAAACCAAATTAAACGGTTTCCAAAACACCTGCTAAAGGTTCTAGTGCATTTAATGCTGCCTCCACGGATTTAATATGCTCGAAAACCAATAATAGGCGTAATCCATTACGTGTTTGCTTCTCCTTTATGGTGCAACTTGTACTATGCTTCTGTACAAACCTTATCACATTGGTAAATATAGCACTTTGGTAAAAATCTGACTGTTGATCGGAAATGAAATACCCGATAAGTTTTTCTTTTTTCAATACAATCTTTTCCAGTCCTAAACGATTGCCCAACCACTTTATACGAACAGAATTTAACAAATCAACGGCTTCCGTTGGGAGGCTTCCAAATCGATCAATGAGTTGTTTTTCAAATAGCTTCAGTTCGTCTTCATTAGTAACTGCATTAAGTTTGGTATACAAATTCAATCGTTCTGTAACGGTATTGATATAATCATCCGGGAACAACAATTCAAAATCAGAATCTATTAAAGTTTCTTTCACAAAAGGTTTGGGAGTATCATCTACCTCACTGTAAAGCTCTTTAAACTCATTTTCTTTGAGTTCTTCAATAGCTTCATTCAATATTTTTTGATAGGCTTCAAATCCAATCTCATTGATAAAACCACTTTGTTCTCCTCCTAAAAGATCTCCTGCACCACGAATTTCCAAATCTTTCATAGCAATATTAAATCCACTACCTAATTCTGTAAATTGTTCAAGAGCTTGAATACGTTTTCTGGCATCTGGAGTCATCACATCATAGGGCGGTGTAATAAAATAGCAAAATGCCTTTTTATTGCTTCTTCCAACACGTCCACGCATTTGATGTAGATCACTTAATCCAAAATTATTGGCGTTATTGATAAAAATGGTATTCGCATTAGTGACATCCAAACCACTTTCAACAATGGTCGTAGAAACCAAAACATCAAATGCACCATTCATAAAAGAGAGCATTAATTTTTCTAATTTTTTTCCTTCCATTTGACCGTGTCCGATACCAATCTTAGCATCTGGAACCAAACGTTGAATCATGCCAGCAACTTCCTTAATATTTTCGATTCGATTATGAATAAAAAATATTTGTCCGCCGCGTTGTATTTCGTAACTGACCGCATCCCGAATAATTTCCTCTTGAAAACGAATAACTTGACTTTCTATAGGATAACGATTTGGTGGAGGCGTATTTATAACAGATAAATCCCGTGCAGCCATTAGACTAAATTGCAAGGTTCTCGGAATCGGAGTAGCCGTTAGTGTTAAGACATCAACATTCTCTTTGATGGATTTTAATTTATCTTTTACAGATACCCCAAATTTTTGCTCTTCATCAACAATAAGTAACCCAAGATCTTTGAATTTTACAGCTTTGTTAACCAGTTGATGGGTTCCAATAATAATATCTATTTTTCCCAGTTCGAGTTGCTCAAGAATCTCTCGTTTTTCTTTTGCAGTTCGAAAACGATTCAAATAATCTACCGTTAAGGGCATATCTCCGAGACGTTCTTTAAAGGTTTTATTGTGCTGAAAAGCAAGAATGGTGGTGGGGACTAAAATGGCAACTTGTTTTCCATTGTCTACCGCTTTAAAGGCAGCACGAATAGCAACTTCCGTTTTCCCAAAGCCCACATCTCCGCAAATTAAACGATCCATAGGACGCGTACTTTCCATGTCCTTTTTAATATCCTGTGTGGCTTTACCCTGATCCGGGGTGTCTTCATATAGAAATGAAGCCTCTAATTCGTGCTGCAAATAGCTGTCTGGAGCATACTGATACCCTTTTTCTAAACGTCGTTTTGCATATACCTTAATAAGGTCAAAAGCAATTTTCTTAACTCTGGACTTTGTTTTTTGTTTTAGTTTTTTCCAAGCGGCAGAACCTAATTTATAGATTTTTGGAACAGCCCCATCCTTTCCATTAAACTTAGATATTTTATGTAACGAATGTATGCTTACATAGAGGATGTCTCGTTCTCCGTACATTAACTTAATGGCCTCTTGTTTTTTACCTTCTACATCAATTTTTTGTAGCCCTCCATATTTTCCAATTCCGTGATCAATATGAGTTACATAGTCTCCAATGTCGAGTTTGTTCAACTCCTTTAGGGTTATGGCTTGTTTTTTTGCATAACCATTTTTAAGTCGAAATTTATGATAACGTTCAAATATTTGGTGATCTGTATAACAGGCAATTTTATATTGCTTGCTTATAAAACCTTGATACAGCGGTAAAACCAACGTTTTATAGTGGACAGGCTTATCCATTTCACGAAAAATATCATGAAAACGTTGCGCTTGTTGTTGTGTGGCACAGCACAAATAATTGGTATATCCTTTTTCATGATTTTGTTCAAGATCAGCTGTCAGCAGATCGAACTTCTTATTAAATGCAGGCTGCGGTTTTGTGTCAAATTCAATTGAGCCCATTGTGGAATTTTCAGAAGCGCCACTTACATCTACAAGACAGAATGCTGCCAATTGTTTTTTAATCAAGGACGCGCTAGTAAACAACTCCTCAGGATTCGCATGCTTGATTTCTGTAGATAATTTTGCAAATGTAGTTTCTGCTTTCTCGAATAACGCAGTTATTCTGCCAAGGAAAAGATCGATATTTTTATTAAAAATAACCGTTTCCGAAGCAATATACTTTAAGAAACTTTCCCGGGTTTCGCTAAGAGCTTTGTTCTCGACATTAGGAATAAGTGTTATTCTTTTTTTTAGATCAATAGAGAGTTGTGTTTCAATATCAAATGTTCGAATGCTATCTACTTCGTCGCCAAAAAATTCAATCCGATAAGGAATATCGTTCGAAAAAGAAAAAACGTCTACAATACCCCCCCGCACGGAGAACTCGCCCGGTTCGGTTACAAAATCAACACGCTTAAATTCATATTCAAAAAGGATTTCATTTAAGAATTCCAAACTTATTGTATCCCCGTTTTTGATTTTAAGGGTGTTTTTATTGAGTTCTTTCCGAGTAACCACTTTTTCAAAGAGCGCATCGGGATAGGTTACCAAAATAGCGGGTTTCTTTCGCGAATTAATTCGATTTAAAACCTCGGCCCGTAAAAGTACATTGGCATTATCTGTTTCCTCAATTTGATAGGGTCTTCGATAACTTCCTGGATAAAAAAGAACCTCATCAAGACCAACAAGTTGCTCTAAATCATTTAAGAAATATGCAGCTTCTTCTTTGTCATTTAGAATGCATAAAATGGGGAGTGGACTTTGTTTAAAAACTGCAGCTACTGTAAAAGATAAAGCGGATCCGGTAAGCCCTTTAACCGAGATCTTTTTTTCCGAAGCGGCAATAGCTTTCCCTAGTTTCTGAATTTCCAGAGACTTTTCGAAAACTTGAGAGATTAATACATTGCTCAACTAGCAAATTTTTGTTGCAAATATACTTACTACAAAGTTCACAGAAAAGAAGTTTTTAGTTCTTAAAAGCAGGATAAAAGTTTTTCAAAATCAGCTGTTGTATTATACATATTGCAGGAAATCCGAATAGCTTTTCCCCGCATCGAAATGTAAATTTGTTTTTCTAATAAGCGTCTTTTTAAAGCCTCAAGATCCATTTTTTGAGGAAGGTATACTCCAAAAAGATGCTGTGCTCTATAGTTTTCATCTTCAATAAAACAGCCAGATGCTCGCAATTGATTTAATGTGTCTAGAGAAATTTGCTTGCAGTAGCTTTGAATATTTTCCGGTTGCCATTGAATTAGCTGTTCAATAGCTTTAGTTAGCATGGGTACCAGCACAAAATTACTAGATTCACCAACGGAGTACCGTTCAGCTTTAGGCTTGTAATCACTTTGATAGTTGGTAAGTTGTGTAAAATCTTCACTATGTTTGCGGTTCATCCAGCCATCTTCAATGGGCGTTCCATTCATAAATGCTTCTCCATAATAAGCAACACCTAAAGCATAAGGTCCCATTAGCCATTTATACCCGCAACAAATTAAAGCATCGGGGTCTAATTCATCCACAGAAAAAGGAAGCGCTCCAACACTTTGAGAACCATCGATTATTAATAAAGCACCTTTTTCTCTGGTTTTTTCCCGAATTCTTCTTAAATCAAATAAAGTACCATCCGCCCAATGCACATGAGCCATAGTAACAACTGTAGTTTTTGATGTTATGGCCGCTAATATGGCCTCGTTCCATAATGCTCCTCGATGCTTAAAATCTAAGGGAGCTTTTACCACTTTTATTTGTGCTTTGTGTTTTTTGGCGAGACGTTGCCAGATATAAATATTGCTTGGAAATTGCTCATCTACAACTAAAATTTCATCTCCTTCATGTAATGTAATATTTTGCGCAGCATTTGCTATCCCATAAGAAGTAGAAGGAATGATTGCAACGTTTTGAGGATCTTTAGCGTGGATAAGCGTTGCAAAGGCTTTTTTCAGCTGTACGCGCTGTGTAAAGAAGTCTTCGGAGGTAATCTCATAAGGGCGATGTTTCCGTCTCATGTTAGTAATGCCAACTTCGGTTACGGTTTTGAGTTGTGGGGCCATATAAGCTCCATTAAGATAAGTAACCTCGTCAGGGAGTTCAAATAAATGTTTTTGATGTGAGCGCATATTGTTGTTTTAAGCGGATACTAAAATAACTTCATTTTTTGTAATAGCATATATTTGGTCGGTTCGCTTAGGCTTTAGTACATGACTTCCGGTAAAAGCACCAAAAGCGGGTAAAATAAGTTGGTGTTCTCGTTTAAAAAAACAGGCAAGTCGTAACGATTGCTTTCCTTTTCCTTTAAGTCGAATTGCAGGATGGATATGTCCGGAAAAATTAAAAAACCCACTTCTTTCTTCAGGATGATGTGTTAATAAAAAACCCTCCAAACAAACTTCATGAACAACCTTGATGTTTAATTGTTCGAATTTTAATGGAGATATAATATCGTGATTTCCAGCGATTAATGTCATAGGGAGTGCATTGCGGATTACCCACGATTCAAACAAATGCCATTCCTTGTTGAGGTAAGAGTGAAATAAATCTCCTAAAAAAAACAGTTGTTCAGGTTTAAAAAAAGCCAATACCTCATCCAAATGACTAAAATTCTCTAAGGTTGCCTGTGCAGGAATGGCGGCACCATATTTTCTAAAGTGTGCAACTTTTCCAAGATGTACATCACTGATAAGAAGTATGGATCGTTCTTTCCAGAAAATGGCCCCCGAGTAGTGGAGGACAAAAGTCTGATTCTGGATCTTAACGGTTTGAGATTGCATGGGAGATAAAAATACTATTCTTTTACTTCAGTAATTTGGCAGTCATTTTTTTTATACGGTCCGCTAGTTGTTCACTAGATAGTTTTTCGCGTAAACGATCGGTTATAATAGGAAAGGAAAAAGGAGTAGGGTTTTTGCAGGTTTTCCATACGATATTTTGAATTGCAATGCGTTCCAAAGCTATGCGTAAACGCCCTTCTTCCAGTTGATGCTCAAAGGTTTCGGTATAGGCTTGCTGATACAATAAATTGTCTTCTTCATAATCTTTAAATACGTTAAACAACAGTTGGGAACTGCTTTGCAAATGCTTCATTTTCACTCCTTTTTCAGGATAACCTGTAAAGACAAGACCACTAATTACCGCAATATCTCTAAATTTTCTTCTTGCCATTTCTGTGGCATTCAAACTTTTCTGTAGATCGCTAATGAGATATTCGGTGCTAAATAAATTGTTGTCTAACACCTGCTGCATATCAATAGATTGATCGGAGAGTAGCTCAAATCCATAATCATTAAAAGCTAGGGAAAAGGTTACCGGAGCCAGCAAACTTATACGGTATGCTAGTAAACTTCCCATAGCTTCATGCACAAATCGTCCTTCAAAAGGATAAAAAATATGGTGAAAACCATCTCGGGTTTCAAAAGTCTCAATTAAAAATTGATTTGGATTAGGTATAATGCTTTCTTGGCGTTGTTGCTCAAAAACGGGAAAAAGCGCATGCAACTCACTCGATTTTTTAGTGGTAGGCGCAGTAATTGTATAAAGCTCTTGTCGAAGTAATTCAGACATTTGAGCAGAAAAACTCATTCTTCCACCCATCCAACTGGGGACTTTATTGGTTTTTTTTGAAGAACCTCTTACATGAGCTTGCATAGCTTTAATGCGAATAAACTCCAGATTTCTACCTGCAAAAGTAAACACATCTCCAGGGGTAAGTTTGGAAATAAAATACTCTTCTATAGTTCCTATATAACCCCCTTTTTGATAACGCACCGTAATGTTCGCATCCCCTACAATAGTACCGATTTGAAAACGATGGCGCATGGCTACGCCTCGATCCATTACCTTAAATAACCCTTCTGGAGTAACGGTTACTTTTTTGTAATCGTCGTAAGATTGTAGACTCTGACTTCCTAAAACGATAAAATTTAAGAGCCACTGCCATTGTGCAGTACTAATTGCCTGAAAGCAAAAAGTTTGGCGTACTTCTTCAAAAATTTCTTCAGAATAAAAGCCTTCAGATATTGCTAATGTAATGAGATGTTGTACCAATACATCAAAACTATTAAGATAGGGAATACGATCTTCCACTGCTTTTTCCTTCACCGCACGTTGTAATGCGGAAGCTTCTATTAGTTCCATGGCATGGGTAGGTAGAAAATAAATCACACTTTCCTTACCAGGGCGATGTCCACTGCGTCCTGCACGTTGTAAAAAACGGGCAACTCCTTTTGGACCGCCAATTTGTACAACTGTTTCAACAGGAGCAAAATCCACCCCTAAATCTAAGCTCGAAGTACATACTACTGCCTTTAAACTTTCGTTTCGAATAGCCTGTTCTACCCATAATCTAGTTTCTTTATTAATGCTACCGTGATGCATTGCAATTTCTCCGGCAAATTCAGGATGTGCTGCTAAGATTTTTTGAAACCAAATTTCGCACTGGCTTCTGGTATTGGTAAATAATAGGGTTGTTTTACTTTTATTGATAATGGGAATTACCTCTTCCAGCAAATGAAGACCTAGATGCCCTCTCCATGGAAATGTTTCCATGGTTTTGGGAATAATACTCCTTACTTTAATTTTCTTGAGAATTTTTGCTTTGATCAATACCGAGTTTTGTAGAACTGTTGTTTCGGGACCTAATAAGACTTTTCTTGCTTGTTCTAAATTTCCAATAGTTGCTGAAATACCCCAAATACGTAAGTTTGTGGTTATATTTTTAAGTCGTGAAAGTCCTAATTCCATCTGAACCCCGCGTTTTGTACCCATAAGTTCATGCCATTCGTCAACAACTATTGCTGTACACGATTTAAAAATTTCGGGATATCCTTTGGTACCTAGCAGCAATTGCAGACTTTCGGGAGTAGTAATCAATAAATCTGGCATTTGCTTTTTTTGTTGCGCTCTTTCTTGTGTTGAGGTGTCTCCAGTTCGTATACCCACCGTAAACCCGATTCCTAAATCTTTGGAAACACGCTCAGCAGATTGCCGTATTTCTTGGGAAAGCGCTCGCAGTGGAGTAATCCAGATCGCTTTTAAGCCCTTTTGTTTTTTTGTACTATAGTTTGGGTTATTTTTAATATAGTTCAGCATAATAGGAAACCATAAAGCATAAGTTTTTCCACTTCCGGTGGGCGCGTTTAAGAGCCCATGTTTTCCCTGTAAAAAAGCTTTCCATGTTTGTTTTTGAAAAGAAAATGGAGACCAATTTTGTTGTTGGAACCAATCTTCGGCAATACGAAAAAGTTGTTGCTGATTCATAAAAAGGTCTCGTAATTTTAGCTAATAAATGGTAATACTGCTTTTCTGCCGGCTTTGGTGAAGTTAATAAATTTCAATGGCCCTAAAGCGAGATAAATAGTTGTTTTTTTTAGGAATTATGATTTTTAAAAAAATTATATTTGCGCTGTAAAATTTTATAAAAGTATGTCGTTTTTAGATTTATTTGATAGTGGATTTCAGCAACGTAATCAAGGGCATTTTGCTTCTATCGTGCGCGTAGCAATGAGTGATGGTGTAATTAATGAATGCGAGAAAGTGTTCTTAGATCGATTGGCACGTAACTTAAATATTACCGAAGAAGAGTATAAAGATATTCTAAAGAATTATAGCGATCATCCAATTAATCCGCCAACACTATATGTGAAACGATTAGAGCGTTTGTACGACCTTACACGGATGGTTTATGCTGATGACCAATTGGGAGAACAACAAAAACCGTTGTTGGAACGTCTGGCGATTGGCTTAGGTTTCTCGCCCGAGAATGTGGTTTATGTTGTGGATAAAGCATTAAAATTAGTTAATGCGGATCTAGATCTAGAGGAATTTATCGATGAAATTAAGGTAATGAATCGCTAGTTTTTAGCCATAAATTCTTCCGCTTTTTCAACCATTTTTTTGCTTCCACAGAAGAAAGGCACCCGCTGATGTAACTCTGTTGCTTCAACTTCTAGAATACGCGTATAGCCATCACTAGCTTTGCCACCTGCTTGTTCTGCAATGAAAGCCATTGGGTTGCATTCGTATAGCAATCGAAGCTTTCCGTTGGAAGCAACACTACTTTTGGGGTACATATAAATACCTCCTTTAATCATATTTCTGTGAAAATCAGAAACCAACGATCCAATGTAGCGAGAGGTATAGGGACGATCTTCTTCTTCTTTTTGACAGTATTTAATGTAGTCTTTTACACCTTGCGGGAAATGACTGTAATTCCCCTCATTCACAGAATAGATTTTTCCGGAATCGGGAAATATCATGCCTGGATGTGAAAGATAGAAGGTTCCTATGGCAGGGTTTAATGTAAACCCATTTACACCATCGCCAGTAGTATACACCAGCATCGTAGATGTTCCGTAAATAATATAGCCTGCTGCTACCTGATTTTTACCTGGTTGTAAAAAATCTTCCAAAGTAACCGGAGTTCCAACAGGAGTTACGCGTCTGTAAATGGAAAAAATAGTTCCTACGGATACATTTACATCAATGTTTGATGAACCATCCAACGGGTCTATCAAAACAATATATTTGTTTCGTTGCTTGTTATCGTTGCTATTAATACTGATAAAATCATCTTCCTCTTCGGAAGCAATTCCGCAAACGATTTCTCTATTTCTTAGGGTTTGTATGAACTTTTCGTTCGCTAAAACATCTAATTTTTGCTGATCTTCACCTTGTATGTTGGTATCGCCCGCGGCACCTAATACATCGATAAGTCCGGCTTTATTTACCTCATGATTAACTACTTTAGCGGCAAGGCGTATGGCATGGATTAATTTGGATAATTCTCCCGTGGAGTATTGAAAAGAAGATTGATTTTCAATGATAAACTCTCCTAGAGTCTTGTTTTTTTTATCCATGAGTATAAAGGTGTTTTATTTGAGTACAAATATCGCTTATTTTGTGAAACTACATCGTTTTCGTTTTTGAATAGTTTTTTATATTTATAACTTTGTGTTTTATTTGTAACATATGAATTATATCATACGAGAGGCTACTGCCGTCGATATGCCACAGGTATTGGGATTAATAAAAGAGCTTGCTCTTTTTGAAAAAGAAGAACACGCGGTAGAAGTTACTGTGCAAGATTTGGTGAATGATGGTTTTACCGCTCCTAAAAAGTTTCATTGCTTTGTAGGCGTAATGGAAGATGAAACTATTGTAGGAATGGCATTGGTATATCCGCGATATTCTACGTGGAAAGGTCCTGTAATCCATTTGGAAGACCTTATTGTAACAAAAAAAATGAGAGGAAGTGGCATGGGTAGCGCCTTATTAACGGCTGTGGTAAAGTATGGATACGAGTTAGGTGTGCGTCGCATTTGCTGGGAAGTGCTTGATTGGAATGAACCAGCTATTCGCTTTTATGAGGATAAAGGAGCAAAGGTGATGCGGGATTGGGATGTGGTGCAACTTGATGAACAGGGGATACATAATTTTATGAATAATCTATGAGGATTTTTAAGTTTGGAGGAGCATCGGTTAAGGATGCCAATGGTGTTCGCAACTTGGTGAAAGTATTGCAAGAAACAGGACACCAAAACACAATGTTGGTAGTTTCCGCTATGGGAAAAACCACTAATGGCATGGAGAAAGTTGTTGATTCGTACTTTCAAGACAAGTCCACCGTGAAGCTTGCGTTTCATGAAATGATTGACGCACACAACGAAACTTTGGAAGCACTTTTTTCGAATAGCAAGCATCCTATTTTTGAAAGAGTAAAATCCCTTTTTGATGAAGTTAAGGGCTTTTTGGCTTGGAATAAATCGCCCAAATACAACTTTGTTTATGATCAGGTTGTAGGATATGGCGAACTGGTTTCTACGGCAATTATCAGCGCTTATTTAAAGGAGGTTGGCATTGAAAATACTTGGATTGATGTTCGGGATTACATCAAAACGAACGACAATTACAGAGATGCTGGAGTTGCCTGGGAAAAGACCAAAGAGAATATTGCACAAGGAATTGATAAATCACGACTTTATATTACACAGGGTTTTTTAGGAAGTGACGATCACAATTTTACCACAACTCTGGGGAGAGAAGGGTCGGATTATACCGCAGCGATCTTAGCCTATTGTTTAAGTGCAGACGAGGTCACTATTTGGAAGGACGTTCCTGGAGTTTTAAATGCTGATCCCCGATATTTTAAAGAGACTCAGTTACTACATAAAATCTCCTATCGTGAGGCCATTGAACTTGCTTTTTATGGCGCTTCCGTAATTCACCCAAAAACCTTGCAACCTCTGCAGCGCAAAGAGATTCCGTTGCGCGTAAAGTCATTTTTAAATCCAAAAAATAAGGGAACTACAGTAGGTAAAGGAATTGGTATTGAACCGGAAGTACCTTGTTTTATTGTTAAAAAAGATCAGCTGCTCATTAAACTCTATTCACTTGATTTCTCCTTTATTGTAGAAGATAGTATTAGTGAAGTTTTTAAGCTTTTTCACGATCATCGAATGAAGGTAGACCTCATTCAAAATTCGGCGATAAGTTTCTCGGTATGTGTTGATGATAAGTTTCATAATATGGAGGCGTTGCTTAAAGAATTGCAACGAAAATTTAAGGTGGTTTGTCAGGAAAATGTATCGCTTTATACCATTCGACATTTTAATGCTAAAGCCATAGAATCCCTGCAAAAAGGGAAAGAAATTTTGTTGGAACAACGTGGTAAAGAAACCGTGCAGTTGGTTACCAAATAATAACTTTCATTGTTATATTTCTGAGGTTAATTTAATCTGGCTTTCTCAAACAAGACCTAAACTTTTCTAGGTTTTGAAGTAAACGATTTACGTATCTTTGTATTTCCAACCTTCCAAATAACTATGAGTTTAGTAAAGTCTAAAGAAGTAGCTAAGGCCATTCATCTGGATAAATATGGATTCTTAGGCACCTTTATTGGTTGGTTATTAATACGACTCACAAATATTTCTGGAATAAATCATTTTTATACCAAGCATAAACATCTTGAGGGAAAAGAATTTTTAGAAGCCATTTTATCCTACTATAAAGTCGATTTTGAGATTCCTGAAGAGGATCTTCGAAGACTACCTAAGGAGGGTCCCTATATCACGATATCGAATCATCCGTTGGGAGCCATTGATGGGGTTTTATTGTTAAAAACAATGCTAGAGCAACAAAGCGATTTTAAAATAGTTGCGAACTTTCTTTTGCAACGAATAGCTCCGTTAAATTCCTATGTTATGCCGGTTAATCCTTTTGAAGATCGTAAAGATATACGGAGTAGTGTTGCTGGGTTTAAAAACGCTTTACAACATGTAAAAGAAGGTGGGGTTTTGGGGATATTTCCAGCAGGTGAAGTGTCTACCTATCGAGAAGGTAAGTTAATTACGGATAAGCCCTGGGAAGAAGCAGCTATTAAATTAATTCGAAAAGCAAATGTCCCTGTAGTACCCATTTATTTTCATGCTAAAAATAGCAGATTGTTTTATCGATTAGCACGAATTAACCCCATATTCAGAACGGCCAAATTACCTTCGGAGGTGAATTCGCAACGCAATAGAAAGATTAAAATTCGTATAGGTCAACCGATAAGCGTCAAGACTCAGAATGAGCAGGAGACCCTGGAGGATTTTGGGGATTTATTACGAAAAAAAACCTACATTTTAGCGAATGCATACGAAAAGGAACGCTTGATTGATATGGTTCCCAGTACCTTGAAAATTCCAAAACCAACACGTAAGATTGCTGATGCGGTGCGTTCTGAGGTTATTGAAGGAGAGATTGAGAAACTTAGGGAAAAAGAGTGTAGGTTATTACAAAGCAAAAATTATGAAGTGTTTTTGGCTAAGGCTAAGGACATGCCCTTTATTTTAAAAGAGATCGGACGACAACGCGAAACTACCTTCCGTGCCATAGGGGAAGGAACCAATAGAGCCATAGATTTGGATCAGTTTGATGCGTATTACCATCACCTGTTTCTTTGGGATGAGGCACATAAAAGTATTGTAGGTGCCTATCGGATGGGAATGGGGGCAGCAATCTTTGAAGAATTTGGGATTGATGGATTTTATCTTCAAGATTTGTTTCGGGTAGAGCCTGAGCTTTATGGAATGATGCAACAATCAATTGAAATGGGAAGAGCCTATATTGTAAAGGAATATCAGCAAAAACCCATGCCACTTTTCCTGCTTTGGAAGGGAATTGTACACACTACCTTACGTCATCCTGAACATAAGTATTTGATTGGAGGAGTAAGTATTAGCAATCAGTTTTCTAATTTTTCGAAATCCTTGATGATAGAATTTATGAAATCTAATTATTGGGATCCTTATGTTGCCCAGTATATCCGCCCAAAAAAAGAGTTTAAGGTCAAACTGAATGATGCCGACAAGGACTTTGTATTTGACGAAACTAAGGCCGATCTTAATAAGTTTGATAAATTAATAAATGAAGTAGAACCGGGGAATTTAAGACTGCCGGTACTCATTAAGAAATACATTAAGCAAAATGCAAGAGTTGTTGCGTTTAATGTAGATCCGCTTTTTAATAATGCCATTGACGGACTTATGTATATTAAAATAGCAGACCTACCTGAAAGTACAGTAAAACCCGTTATGGAGGAATTTGAGGCAGAATTGGAACAGAAACTAAAAAGCGATACCGAAGATCACTTATAGTTTGGTGGCAACAAAATCTTCACAAAAGTGTTTAATTTCATTTCTTGCTTTCAAAAATGCATCGTGCTTTTCTGTAGCGGTTCCCTGAACCTTGGAGGGATCAAAAAAGTTACGATGAATCCGTTCCGCACTTTTTGAAGGGATATATGGGCAATTTTCCTTGGCATGATCGCAAACAGTGATAATATAATCAAAATTTACATCCAGATATTCATCTATATGGTTAGAAGTGTGATGTGTAATGTCAATAGCATCTTCTTGCATAATAGCTACTGCACCGGGGTTTAAACCATGTGTTTCTATCCCAGCACTATATATTGTTGCTTTGTCATCTTGTAAGGTGTTAAGATAGCCATGAGCCATTTGACTTCTACAGGAATTTCCGGTACATAATACCAATACATTTTTCATTTTTTATATGTTGATTTAAGTTGTAATTTAATTAAGTCCTACAATTTTACTTCTTCTTTCATACACTAAATTGTCCTTCCAAACTCCGTTATATTTAGCAATACGTTCTCTTTTTCCAAGATATCGAAACCCTAGTTTTTCGTGTAGTGCAATGCTGGCAGTGTTCTCGGGAAAAATTCCAGATTGCAGGGTCCAAAAGCCTGCAGATTCACTTTCTTTAATTAGTTGCTTTACTAATAATTGTCCTATGCCCTGTCCGCTCTTATTCGGATCTACATAAACACTTAGCTCGGCAACTCCGCCATAAACGCAGCGTCCGGAAACCGGAGATAAGCTAGCCCAACCCCATACTTTCCCATCGCTTTCGGCAACAAGACGACACTGCTTTAAATGATTTTTGTTCCAAGCTTCGTAACTAGGACTTGCCGTTTCAAAGGTAGCCATACCAGTGGCTATACCTTTGGCATAGATGGCCGAAACCGTTTCCCAATCTGTACGACGCATGTTACGTATTAGCATGTCATATCATTTAACAGCAACCACTACCTGGAGCGCAGCTTGACGCTTCTGCAGGTGCTACTTCCGGAACACCACAAGCATCTTTTGCTTTGCAGTCGGTTTTTGCAATTTGTAAATTTAAAATAAGTTGATCCTCAAATACCTGATAGTTTCCAACAAAGAGTTGTGCGGTATGAAAGTTAGCGTTGCTGTATTCAAACTTCACTTCAGCGTCTTTCACCATAGGTTTTATTCGATCAACTTTGTTTAAAATGCCCAAGGCTTTATACGAAGACATGAATTCTGTTTTATCCTTCTCACTTGGACTTTCCCATAATTGAATAATAGTTTCTTTCCAAAAGTCAGTGCCTGCCCCACAATCTACGGAATCGATGCTTATATTCTTTATCTCGGTAATATGGTAGTTCGCCCCAACGAATTTATGAGGAGCATAACTAAAGCGTAAACTTTTGTTTTGATGTTCCTTTAGGAGGCTTAAAAATTCTTGAGTTTTCATAAATAGATGTTTAAAGGTTAGCAACAGTTCACCTGTGTATTTGCAAAGAAAGTATGAAACTGCTTTTGAATAGCTTGCCACCGATTAGGGTCGATGCAATAACAAACTTTTTTCCCGCTAATTTCTCCGCGGATGAGTCCAATGTTTTTTAATTCTTTAAGGTGTTGCGAAATAGTAGGTTGGGCCAATCCAATTTCAGCAACAATATCATTACAAATACAAGCATCTTGACTACTAATATATTCCAGAATAGCAATGCGTGCTGGATGCGCAAGTACTTTAAATACGGTAGCCAATTGGTTTTGCTTGGCAGTAAATATTTCGGATTTAGTAATACCCATATTATATTTATATATTGCAATATTACGATAATAAAATTAATAAAAAAAGTCAGACTGAAAAAAATCTGACTTTCTAAATTTTAGAACCAAGGCTTTTTACCTGCTTGATACGTATTATAGAACTCCTCGTCGGATTTAGTTAAATAAATAATTCCTTCAATAAGTCCAATAATTCCAGTTGCAGCTAAGATAAAACTACCCACGACAAAACAAACCGTAATATAGCCTATTATAGAAGCTCCCAATAATATGAATCCTTCTTTCTGATATCCTAAGATAAACTTATGCACCCCAAGAGAACCCAAAATAATTGCTAATATGCCGACTAAAACCTTTTTGTTATCTCCACTATTGAATGCTTCTTTAGCGCTATCCGCAAACTCCTGAGCTGTTTCTTTGGCGTCTTCTGCAAATTCCTTTGCTTTATCTCCTAAATCCTGGTTTTCTTCTGACATGATGTTATAATTTTTAGTTGGTTATAGAACTCTAAAAATAACAATTATTTTTGGATCATAGAAATGCTTTGTCTATAGGTTCCCAAAGTTCCAGTTTATTGCCTTCTGGATCTAAAATCCATCCAAATTTTCCATAGTCATATTCTTCAATCTCCCCTATAACAGTTACACCTTCTTTCTTAAGCACTTCCAATAATTCTATTAAGTTTTCAACCCTGAAGTTCATCATAAACTGTTTTTCACTGGGTTTAAAATACTGCGTATCTTGTTTAAAAGGGCTCCACTGGGTAGAACAATCATTACCGTCCTTGTCTTTCCACCAAAAAGTCCAGCCATATTGATCTGTGGGAATGCCCAATCGTTCTTTATACCAAGTTTTTAAATGGTCGGGATCTTCACTTTTAAAAAAGAAACCACCTAGTCCTGTTACTCTATTTTTCATTGTTTAATTTTTAATGTTCAAGGTTGCGAATTAGCGATCTATAGCGTTCTCATATATTTCAATCCACTGATCAGGAGTCATTTTTGTACACAACGCTCCAATAAGTTCGTAAGGAATGGTTTTCATATTCTTGAAACGAATGCAACTTTTTCCCATATCCAATTTGGTTTTTACATATTTTGGGTATTCCGCTACAAACCAATCAAACAGTTCTTTTTGCGCATAGATGCCCGAATGGTAGAGTGCTATAAAATTCTTTTGCGATGCTAAGTTTATAAAAGGAAGTGGAAGTTTTGTATTACAATGATATCCTTTGGGATATAGGCTATGCGGAACAACATAACCCAACATTCCATAGCTCATCTGTTCTTGAAAACCTTTTGGAATGTTCTCGAGAATGATTTCACGGAGTTTTGAAATGACTTGTTTTCGATCTTCAGGAAGCGCTGCGATATAGGCTTCTGGTGTTTTGGCATCTGAGGTCATAGGAATATTATTTATTTTTTTCGTTGTAAGATTAATGCTGAAATTATGGATATAATTAATCCAATAGTAATAACAGTTACAAACATAAATGCAGATAATTCAAAACTGCTCCATGCTTCTAAACTTGGGTCGTCCGAGGCAGCTATAAAATCTGCCATAAAATCTGGGTTTATTACGGCTGTATATAGGTAATCTACTCCTGCAAAACCCAAACCAGCGAATACCGAAATTATCATACCAATAGCAATGCCTTTTCCAAAAGAAACACTGCCATTATTCTCTACATCTCGATAATGCTTAATACCAAAGAAGACAAATAATAGAGCAGCAACAATAGCCGTATAGCCTAATATTTCTTGAAGGTTATACGTTAGGTCCTTTACTAAAACTAGAGAGGCCAAGAATAAAATGGCACCTAATGCTAGTGCATACAATCCAAATCTAATGCTTGTTTTTTTCATATACTGTTATTTTAAAAAGTTCTAAGCAAATGTAGTTTTGGGTGCGAAAATGGGACTCATACTAAAGTACCAAATTGTGATAACTTTAGTTAAAATGGGCGTTAATAGGTGATAATTCTCAAATTTTTAGCTTTCTGGATCGCCTGAGTTCTTCGCTTTACATCAAGTTTCACTAAAAGTTGTGAAACATGGGTCTTGATTGTACTTTCAGATACATACAAGGTATCGGCAATTTCCTTATTAGACATTCCGTTTGCTATTTGAACTAATACCTCATACTCCCGCTTACTAATGCCTAGTTGTGTTATTTTTTTTTGATCTATAGCACCTTGGGGAATTGCTTTTTTGCTGAGGCTTTTTTTATTGAGATAAATACCAATAAAAAAAAAGGTAAGTGCTATACCAGCAATAATAAGTTCTATGGGAGCATTTCCCATAAAGTAAGAATACCTGCTTAGCTGGAAAAGTACTAGTAAAGCAAATATTAAAGCGGTAAAAGCTAGGATTGTTTTTTTCACAAGCCAAAATTAACAAAATCTAGCTTTGATTTTATCAACAATGGTTTGTGCCAATTTTTCTTTGCTTTCAATTGTCCATCCCGCTACATGCGGTGTAAGTAAAACATTAGGAGCCTTAATTAAATATTGAAAAGCATCGGGCAACTGCCCTGAAGAAAAGAGGGATTCAAAAGATGATTTTTCATATTCCAAAACATCTAAGCCGGCACCCAATACTTTATTTGCTTTCAGAGCGGCTACTAAATCTGAAGTTACTACACTTTTTCCACGCGCTGTATTAAGAAACCAAAAGGACTTGCTAAAGGCATTAATAAAGGTAGCATTTATCATTTTTTTGGTTACTGAAGTTTCTGGAGTATGTAAACTAAGGACGTCTGTTTTTTCCTGCAGTTCTAACAAGCTTACCTGTTTTGCATTGCCATCTCCAACTGCGGTTTTAATATCATAACACAGTACTTCAACATCGAAGCCTCTTAATTTCTTGGCAAAAGCTTTTCCCATATTTCCATAACCAATAATACCTACGATTTTCCCATCCAATTCCAAACCTCTGTTGCCTTCTCGATCCCAAATACCCTGACTAACTTCTAGATCGGCCTTGTTTAATTTATTGAAAAGAGACAAAAGCATACCCAACGCATGTTCTCCAACGGCATTGCGATTTCCTTCGGGTGCCGAAGCCAAAAAAATACCTTTTTTAGCTGCATAATCAGTATCAATATTTTCTAAACCAGCCCCCACACGACCAATAAATTTAAGTCGAGTGGCTTTGTCTAAGAAAGCTTTATCAATAGCAAATCTACTTCGCAAAACAATACCGTCATATGTACTAATCTTATCTTCAATTTGAGTCTTGCTGCTGGTATAATCTTCATCATTCTGAAAGCCTAAAGCTTGCAATTTTTCCAGTAATAGGGGGTGATTGGTATCAAGATGAAGTATTTTCATTGGTTCCAAGTTGTTTTTAACCATGGAATGGTTTTTTGAAGTTCTGAAGCATAATCACAACCTTGGTAATGCGATAAATTCTCATTAATTATTAGTGTGATATTACTTCCTTTGGCTTTAGATGAATTTACCCATTTACGTAGTTTTTCTGCAGGGAAGAGATTATCCTTTCTTCCCTGAATGGCATATATTGGAACATTAAGTTTGTCTTCTTGTTTATGAATACTTGCCATGGGAATAACGGCTGAAAACAATTCGGGATGATTTTTTGCAAAAAACCAACTTCCTAATCCACCTCTACTATATCCTGTAAGTACTACCCGATTGGGATCTACATTCCAGTAACGTATGGCATCGGCAATGAGCGTTTGTACTTTTTTACTATTATTGGGAGAACTCCAGGATTGACTGTCTCCTTCTGGAGAAATTACAATAGCATCCAATCCTTTTAGTCCAGGAATTATCAGACAATCATGAAAAGGCTCATAGGTTCCCGGTCCACCGGCCCAATGCAGCGCAATAACCAAGGGAACTTTGGACGCATAGATCTCTTTGTTGGGCGTATACGCGCGAAATGTCCATTTCATTCCAGTTTCTGAGAGAATTGTATAATTCTTAGAGCCAGATAGCAATGTAATATCCTTAAAAGATTGCGCTTTTACAAAAAAACTACATATAACCAGGCATAAAAAAAGACCACTGGTGCTTTTGATTCTCATATTTTAGGATATTCACGCTGCGTGCGTTCATGGGCTACATCTCCGGTATGTGCGGTTGTTAGTTTTTCGAAGAGCATGAGATGTACTTCTTCACCATCTTTAGTGCTCGGGTTATGTTCTACCCCCTTAGGTACCACAATAATTTCTCCTTCCTTAACAACCTCTGTGCGATCACGAAATTGCATATATAAGGTGCCTTTGACTACTTGGAAAAGTTCATCTTCATGTTCGTGCGCATGCCACACAAATTCCCCTTTGATTTTTGCAAGAATTACCTGCATATCATCTACAACTGCAATTTGATGGGGGTGCCATTGTTTGTCAAATGCCGCATGTTTTTCTTTAATATTTATGGCTTTCATCTATTTAATTAAGTTTTTTCTAATTTATGTATTATTTAATTACGTAAAAAATAGAAACTGCTTTAAAATTGAAAATAAATAAACTGTTCACCATTACCTTGAGAAATTGCTATTAAAAAAAACATAGCAGCCCAAACTATGCCGAGCAGCCAAGAGGGTATTCGCTTGCTCACTTCCCTCACGCTGGTATTTCGCATTAACCAATGACACAGAAATAATAGGCAGGTAAGGATACCAACTTTGAGTATGGAAAAGGTGTCTAATACCTTTGTGCCATCTCCATTTAAGAACAACATGGATAATATCATGTTTTTAGCCGTGACGAACTCTCTTGCCCTAAAAAACACCCAGGTAAAATTAATTAAGGTATAGGTTAAAAAAGCAAACAAAATGCCGTTCCATGCGTTGATTTTAATAGGAATTCTACTTCTAAGTATGCGTTCTGCTATAAGATAAGTGCCATGTAATGCTCCCCAGATCACAAAGGTCCATGCCGCTCCATGCCATAATCCACCCAATAGCATAGTAAGTGCCAGTGCAACATACATTCGGGTAATCCCATGCCGGTTACCACCTAATGGAATATAGAGATAGTCCTTTAACCAGCTGGAAAGGGAAATATGCCAGCGTTTCCAAAGATCAGAAAATCCAATGGAGGCATAGGGATATTTAAAGTTATCTGGTAAAATGATTCCAAGCATCAAGGCGATACCAATAGCACATGTTGAGTAACCCGCAAAATCAAAAAATATTTGTCCGGAAAAAGCTAAAGTACCTGTCCAAGCGTCCCAAAAATTTAGAACTTCTTTAGCACCAAAGACAGTATCTGAAGTATGAGAAAGAAGTGTATCTGCTAAAACCACTTTTTGGAAGAGCCCTAGCGTTAGTAAAAACAAACCCCATATAAATTGTTGCATTGTTGCTTTTTTTTCTTCGTAAAACTGCGTGATGAGATCTTTTGCGCGTACTATAGGTCCAGCAACTAATTGAGGGAAGAAAGTAACATATAAGGCGAAATCTAAAAATGTTTGGGCTGGTTCTATCTTGCGCTTATAGATGTCAATGGTATAAGACATGGTCTGAAAGGTATAAAACGAAATACCCATAGGGAGAATAATATCCATGGGTTTTGCCTGAAAGTCCCATCCAACACTATTTGCAAGTACTACGAAATTCTCTAAAAGAAAGTCGCCATATTTAAAGAAGGCGAGAAAGCCCAGATTAACAAACATACTAAGTAGTAACCAAAATTTTCGTATCCCAGGGCGTTCTTCTTTGGCTAATTTGTTGCCGGCGGTCCAGTCGACCATTGTTGAAATCCAAAGCAATGCAATAAGTGGAGGATTCCATAAACCATAAAAAACATAACTAGCCAACAAAAGCATTATTTTTTTTCCACTCCAGTTGAGCAAAGGAGAATAGTATACGGCAAGTATTACAACCAAAAAGACAACGAAACCTAATGAATTAAAGAGCATAATTAGTTGATTTTTTGATTAGTTAATATGCCATCATTTTCCAAAATCTTAAGGATTTCTAAAGTATAGAAATCAGCAGCTTCGGCAGATAAATGAGACCATTCAGGTAAATTGAGGCCCTGTAACTGTTTATAATCTTCAAAATGATAAGCGGGTAATTCACTGCTGATAACCAACTCATCCCAGAAGTTTGTTCTAGGGGTGATTTTGGCTTCTATAGCTCTGAATTCATTCGAAGAAGGAGCTCTTAATAGAATAATTTTACCACCTCGTTTTTTGAAAATTTCAGCATCTTCCATAAAAAAAGCCATGGTAGATTCTTTGTCGGGTGGGGGCATACCTGCGTTTCCTTTTAAACAAAACATCCATATATCAATCACGGTCTTCGCAAAATCTGGATCTTTAGTCATACGCTCTAACATTCGCACGTTCCGCTCTTCGCTAAACTCTCCAAACTCATAGAAAGGAGGTATTTTAGGGTTTCCTGTGCGATTTCCAATCGTAATAGTTTCTAATAGCGAACGTAAATCAAAGTTACCAGCAATCATGTCCTCATAGGAATGTACAAAAACAAAGTTATGTTGTAAAGGCATGGATAACCAATGATTGAAACGTTGGGCGTAGGTGCGATCCTTATAATAGTCTACTTTTTCTTGAGGCCCAGAAATTGGAGGTGCCTGTGGAAAGGTAGTAGAAAAGAATAGTGGAGGAGTAACTCCAACCACTATTGTTCCGGTAAAATTCGTATTGCGAACAACATCTCTAAATATAGGTAAAGGTGATGCTCCGCCCATTGCCAATTGTATGGGACGCTTTCCAGTATAGGCTTCCCATTGATCGAGTTGTAAATCAAAATGGACACGTGAAGAGCCGGTAAAAACAAAATCTTCATTAGTAAGATTGTTTACTTTAGCTCGTGTGGTTGCCCAAATGGCGTTGTCATCTTGAACAGTAGGGACTTTTCCTTTGGAACGCCAGTACATTTCCCATCCCGTTAAACTAAGAATACTAAGAATTAACGCTATAAGGAAGGAGTTTTTTAATTTCATATGAATTTGTTTTTGGTGTTGCGTAATTTGAAAATAATAAAACTATAGCGGGGGAATTTTTAAAGAGGATATTGAGCGCCATGCACTGCAAAGCATACCGAGAAGGTCGTTCGTAAAGGAAATTTACAAACAATATGGGGGAAAGACATCGGTGTATAAATTGTCTTAACAAAAGAAGTAAAGATTGGTCGGTTGCTTGTAAATGTAATAAAATAAATATAAGTACCTGAATATTAAGGTGCTAAAATGTCTAACGAAAAAAGACAATTAAAAAGAATATTTTTCGTACGATTGATATGCCCGTAGCAACGCGTCATATTTGCTAACATAAATGGGACTTTCTAAATGCCTAATATTAATTTGGCTATCCAAAAGTAAATTAAGATTCCAAAAATATCGTTGCTGGTAGTAATAAATGGGCCTGTAGCTATTGCGGGATCTATACCTCGTTTTTCTAAGAATAAGGGAATAAAAGTTCCGATAATACCAGCTACAACAATAACTGCTACTAAGGACACCGAAATAGCTAAAGAAATTTGTAGATCATTTTTCCAAAGCCAAGTAAATACAAATAAAATTATGGCAAGTATAACTCCATTCAATATCGCCAACAGCATTTCCTTTATGAGGCGATCACTAATGCTACCTTTAATATCATCATTTGCGAGACCCTGCACAATAATGGCGCTGGATTGCACGCCAACATTACCTGCCATAGCTGCAATTAATGGCGTAAAGTATAAAATAATGGTATAGTCTTGAATAATAGTTTCAAAACTCCCCATAATCCCTGCAGCTCCTAGCCCCCCTAATAAACCCAGAATTAACCAAGGCAACCGAGCTCGAGTTAACTCCCAAATACTATCATCGGCTTCAACATCCTGAGAAATACCAGCTGCCAATTGGTAATCTTTTTCTGCTTCTTCGCGAATAACATCCACAATATCGTCAATCGTAATACGCCCTACTAATCTTCCAGTCTCATCAATAACTGGAATGGCTTCTAAATCGTATTTGGACATTATCTTAGCCACTTCCTCAGGTTTTTCATTCACGCTTACATAATCTACCTTGGAGATGTAAACATCTTTTATATGGGTTTTTGTAGAAGTGGTGAGTAGATCTTTTAAAGAAAGTCTACCTTTTAATTTTTCATCATTATCCACCACATAAATCGAATGAACACGGGTTACATTTTCTGCTTGAGCACGCATTTCTTTTACACAGGTTAATACATTCCAATTCTCATTAACCTTTACCAATTCCTTCGCCATTAAACCCCCAGCAGAATTTTCATCGTACCGCAAGAGTTCAACAATATCTTTGGCATGTTCTTTATCTTCAATTTCTGAGATTACCTCTTCTACGATTTCGTCTGGAAGTTCCGCGACAATATCAGCAGCATCATCGGTATCTAGTTCCTCCAATTCTTCTGCGATTTCCTTTACGGAAAGATTTCCCAGAATGGCCTCCCGAAGATCTTCATCCAATTCGGTAAGCACATCGGAAGTTTTATCGCTATCCAGAAGCTTTATGATATAAGTAGCACGATCTTCCTTAAGTTCGTTTATAATCTCGGCGATATCTGCATAGTGTAACTCTTCCAAAAGCGATACCAGATGAGTATCACTCTGATTTTTGATGAGTTCTTTAATCTCAATAATAAGTTCTTCGCTGAGTTTAAATGGTGTCATTCCCTATTAACTTTGTAAGCGACACAAATTGGGCTACTCCCAATTGCTCTGGACGCTGGTCAAAGATAGTATCTTCTTTTAAAATAGGAGATAGGTCAAATGTTTTTAAACTGTTACGTAATGTTTTTCTCCGTTGATTAAAGGCCGCTTTCACCACTCTAAAGAATAATTTTTCATCGCAGTCCAACGTATAATTTTCTTTTCGCTGCAATTGTAGCACTCCCGATTGCACTTTGGGAGGAGGGTCAAATACATTTGGGGGGACCGTAAACAGATAAGATGCGTGGTAAAAGGCCTGAACAAGAACAGAAAGTATGCCATAAGTTTTAGACCCTTCTTTTTCACAAATACGCTGTGCAACTTCTTTTTGAAACATCCCTGAGAATTCTGGAATTTGATGACGATTTTCCAGTAGTTTAAAAACGATTTGCGTAGAAATATTATATGGAAAATTACCCGTTATCGCATATAATTCGTCATTAAATAAGGAGTTTAAGTCATATTTAAGTACATCGGCCTCAACAATCTGAAGCGTACTTTTGTTGGCAAATGCCTTAGGATGTTCTAATCGAAAACTATGATTTAGATAGACAATAGATTCAGCATCTAAATCCATAGCTACTAATTTGAGGTCTCGCAATAGTAAATATTTGGTGAGCACTCCGGTTCCAGGACCTATTTCAATAACATTTCTGGTATTTTGAAGCTGTAAAGTAGCTGCAATTTTTTGCGCCACTTCTTCATCTTTTAGGAAGTGTTGTCCTAAATATTTTTTTGCACGAACCGGACTTTTCTCTTTAGACCCTCCGTCATGCTTTTTTTTGTAACCCATATGTTAATGCTCACTAATTATACTCAGTTCAGTTCTAAAAGCCACAAAGTTGTTGCCAAAATGTTTTGCGCCTTCCTTTCTTAAATTCTCAGCATCCTCTTTATAATATAAATCCAACGCAGCTTTACTATGTGCAGTGTATTGAATGGCATAGGTAACGCCTCCAATTTCTTCTTCAACCATTACCTGACAAAGTTTAGCAGCTTTAAATTTCCCCGTAGCTAGCATATCTGGAATGTGGGACTTCTGCATCCACTGCAACCAAGGTTCCTGAATTTGCGTATTTACATTAATAGTGACATTATAGATATACATTGGTGTTGTTTTATTTGTTAGACGAACCGCGAGAATAAATGTGCTAATTCACAATATCTCCCCGTAGTTTTCGGTATTTTTTACGTGCTTGTGGGAAGTAATAACTATCCTGATAATTGTAAATTATCTTTTCGTAATGCTCTTTTGCCTTTTCAGTATCGTTTAAAATAGTAGCGTAAATTTCGGCAAGGGCAAAATAGGCATCATCTGCTAGAATATCGTTGCCAAAAAATTCCACAATTTTTTGGTAGTTAAACCGAGCGGTTTCATAGTCCTTAAATTCCTCTAGCAATTTTCCCTGACGTAAAAGCGCTTCATCTTCTATTTTTTCACCTTTGTGATTTTCCAGTATATCATCGAGTACAGTTATGGCTTCTTTCTTCTTATTTTGATATGCGAGTAAATCGGCCCGCGCATATTTTTTAAGTGCCGTTTGTGTAGAATCTTCCAGTGAGTTATCAGAAATAAGTAAGCTTAGTTGCATCGCATCATTAGCGATAAGTTGTGAAGTAGAACTGCGTAATACTTTAAGTTGTGTTAACGCCCAATCAAAATCTCCTTTGTAAAAGCTGGTTTGCGCGACCTTAAATCGTGCATTCTGACCAATGACATCATTTTTTAGGCGTTTTTGAATTTGCGAAAAGTAGATCAAAGCTTGGTTAAACTTTTGATCGAATACCAAAATATCCCCCAAGGCCATTTTTACATATGCTTCCCCAAACCTATTTAACGGTAGCTCTAAAGTGTTTTTTAAGAGTGAAATTGCAGCTGCCGGATTTTCTTTTTTAAAGGTTAAAAAATTGGCATATGCTATTTGCAAACGGTAGGTTTGACTTTGATAGCCATAACGTTCTAAGAGTTTTTCAAAATCCTGTTCTACCTGATTGTACGTTTTTGACGAGGTATTTAATAGTTTAATATCGATGAGACTTAACTGCGCATTTAGACTAGTTAAAGGATCGTTACTGTTGTCAATAATATAATTGTAAATTTTTGCCGCTACACCAATTTCCTGATCCTGCATTGCTAATCTGCCTAAATCTTCCATTCGAAGTAGCGTACTTTCTTCTGCTCTTTTGTAAATAGCCTTTTCCTGACTAAAAGCACTATTGTACTGTTTCTGTTGTACAAACAACCAACTTAACAATTCGTTCCAAAGCACATCGGGATTTTGTTGTGCATTTTGAAGCAGTACTTTTTTTAGTTTAATATTATTGGCATTCGTTGCTTCTGGTGTAATAAAGTCATCAATATTGCGGAGCACATTAATTTTGGATGCTTTTCCGTTTTGAATAAGTTTTAAATAACTGCTATACATTTTTTCAATAGCGCCCTGTTCTCCATAAATACGTGCCAATTGAAAGTTATAATCTAGTCTTGGGTTTAATTCCATCGCTCGCGAATAGGACTTAATTGCATAATCAAGCAAAGTATACCGTTGAAAGCGATATCCTACACCGTAGCCGAAATTAGGGTTCTCTTCAATTTTAGCTAGGGCTTTTTGATAGTATTCCGTTGCTTTATCAGGCTTTTCTTGAAGTGCATAATTATATCCCAATTCAATATATAGCGTGGGGTAGGCATTTCCCAATTCTAATTTTTTCATTAAAAATTGTTCGGCATCGTCATAACGCTCTAGCTGTTGATAGCAATTTACAAGACCTTCAGCAAAGTCTGTCCTGCGGGGATTTTTTTTAATAAGACGCTCAAAAAAAAGGGCGGCTTTTTCGTAATCTCCATCATTAAAATATTGTTTAGCCAAGAAATCGTCTTGAGAAAAAATAAACGAAGAATAGATAAAACAAAGGAGAAAAATAAAGATTCTCATAGCAGACTTTTAACAAATATACTATAGTTATATAGAAGAACTTGTTAAGGAGATTACAACATTTTAAGGGAAAACCAAAAATTTAATAGGGTTAAGAAGGTAACGATTGTATTAAATTCCGGCTTATTACAGTATCATAAATAATGGTGAGTTGCTTTATTTTGTAATGCTCGTCTAGCACCAAAACATCGGCTACTTTAAAATTAACAGCGCTTCCATCGCGTATCGTCCAGTGATAATCAAATAAAATAATACCTCGTTGGCTATCTTTTTCTGTAAAAATACCGTCGAGTGTTAATTTAGAAGCCTGGGTGTCATTTTGCAATTCCGTAAAGAAATCAACAGCCGATTTTACACCATAAATTGGGGAATGTACTTCGGCATCTTTATGAAATAAAGAGAGTATCCGGGAAAGGTCACCTGTTTGCAAATACGTCAGATAATTTTGAGCTATGGTATGAAACATTGATATTATCGTTTTAGTTAATGCTGTCGAAGCCTGTGTAGGGGATAAGTACTTCGGGAATTTCAATACCATTTTCTCCTTGGTAATTTTCCAATATGGCTGCTAATACCCGTGGTAAGGCTAAGGAACTTCCATTAAGCGTATGTGCCAATTGGCTTTTTCCTGCGTCGTCTTTAAAGCGAAGTTTTAAACGATTCGCTTGATAGGTTTCAAAATTTGAAACAGAACTGATTTCCAACCAACGATCTTGTGCGGTTGAAAAAACCTCAAAATCGTAGGTAATTGCCGCCGTAAAACCTAAATCTCCACCACATAAACGAAGAATCCGATAGGGAAGTTTTAATTCGTTAAGAATCTCCTTGATATGCGCTACCATTCCATCCAATGCTTCATATGATTTTGATGGATGTTCTACGCGAACAATCTCTACCTTATCAAATTGATGCAAGCGATTAAGTCCTCTTACGTGAGCACCATAACTACCCGCTTCCCTCCTAAAACACGGAGTATAAGCGGTATAAGTTATTGGAAAATCGGTACTATTAAGAATGCGATCTCTAAAAATATTGGTGACAGGCACTTCAGCTGTTGGGATGAGGTATAGGTCATCTTCTGTAACATGATACATTTGACCTTCTTTATCTGGAAGTTGTCCTGTGCCATAGCCCGAAGCAGCGTTCACTAAATGAGGTACCTGAAGTTCAGTATACCCCGCCTGGGTATTTTTATCTAAGAAATATGCAATTAATGCGCGCTGCAGCCTTGCACCTTTACCTTTATAAACAGGGAATCCAGCACCTGAAATTTTAACGCCCAATTCAAAATCTATGATATCATATTTTTTTGCTAACTCCCAATGAGGTAGTGCGTTATCGATCAGTGCGGGAATTGAACCCTCTTTAAATATTTCCTCATTATCTGCATCTGTATTTCCAGAAGGGACTGTAGGATGCGGGATATTTGGAATTTGATATAACAACTCTTGTAATTGATTGGTTAATTGACTCAAAGTGTCGTTTAAAGTCTTAGAAGTTTCCTTTAACCCAGCTGTTTTTTCCTTAATACTATTCGCTTCTGCAGCTTTTCCAGCTTTAAAAAGCATTCCAATTTCTTTGGATAATTTGTTGGATTCTGCAAGCGTGTTGTCTAATTCTGTTTGGGTAGATCTCCTTTGTTCATCCAATTGAAGAACGGATTCTAACAATGGAGCAGCATCTAAATTTCGTTTTTGAAGTGCCTTAATAAGAGCATCTTTATCTTCTCGAATACGCTGTAGTTGTAGCATGATTTTGACTTTATAAGGCGCAAATTTAGGGTTAATTGCTTAATGTATCAATGGCTTTTAAGAGTTTATTCTTCTTAAAGTTTGGCTAGTTTTGTAGACAAGGCTGTGTGCTTTTCTTTTTTTGAGTTCAAAGGTATACGTATTAATGAACAGGCCTAACCGTTGTTTTGTGTTTTTCTAAAGCTGAAGGAAGGATCCAATTGTGATGTTTTAAATGATTCCATGGCGTATTGGCTAGATCAACTTTCGGGTCGATAAAAAGCTTATAAGGCTTCCCATTAATACTAACTCGAGATCGTACATAAACTTCTATTTGTTGTCCATTTTTAGCGTACTGCTTTTTGAGATACTGTGCAAATTGCCATGTAAAATCGGGATAAGCTGCAACCTTGCTTTTTTGTTTTATGGTGAGGTAATCATCCAGTTTTACATTGGTTCGTTTGCCGTCGGCTTTATCGACAACAAAGAATCGAATACTCCCACTTCTGCTTCGCAGCATCATTCGCCAACTCATACGATGACCTTCTTCGGTCCATAACACATCGCCCTTTATAACATGGTGACGTAGCGGTAATACCAGTTGAATACCGAAGTATAAGACCAACCCCATATAAAGAAGATTTTTTCTCTTGGGAATACTAATTTCGTTTTGAGTGTAGAGGTTTTTCTTTCTGAGAAAAATTCGCTTTAGCGTCTGGGATTCAAAAAAGAAAACACAAAAAGCAAGTGCTAAATATGGAAAAATACCAATTTGAAAAACAATAGAATTAAAAAGATGAAAGAAAATAGCGCTAACAAAAGCTATGCGCCTAGTGCGTTTCCATAATAGTGCTGGAATAATACATGCATCAAACAATATCCCGGCAATACCAATTAGTTTATGCACCCAAGGCAACTGCAAAAATGATCCAATAAGCGGATAATCTGCTCTACCTTGCATTAATAGTTTAATGATACTAAAGTCTAACCAATCTCCGTAAATTTTAGCAATTGAGGCGAAAACGTACACTATAAAAAGCTGCAAAGCTATAAGCCATTTTATGTAACTGTACATAGCATCATCTTTAATATTAGGATTTTGATTTGCATCAATTGCATAGCCGCGATTGGCTGGAAGAAAAGTCATTATAAATGCTATCAAAACCAGCAGATAGTAATGATTGTTATAAGAAGTTTTTTGCATTAAATAAACTCCTGTCCAAAGTACAGCAAAAGCCCCCATGGTCCACCTGTATTTATAGCCTAAAGCAATACAAATACCTAGAGTTCCCATTGCAAAGAAGTACAGATACATCCCATAACCTGGAAGTGGTTGTAACCATTCAAAACCAATAAAGCTAAACGTAAATTTGGGAGCTATTAGTACGCGTTGTACCCATCCGGTTAATATAGCGCCATAGCACTCAAAACTGATGAGTATCCCAAAGAAAATACGAAAGAGTAGGAGTGAACTATTATCAACCTTTGTAAAAAGAAATCGATTTAACATCTAAGTAGCAATTAGGGATAATGAAATCTCTTTGTCTTTTTGCAATTGATCTTTTAAAGCTTCCAAAGACTCAAACTTGTGCTCATCTCGAATACGATGCAAAATACCTATTTGTATTTTTTGATCGTATAAGTCCATGTCGATATCGAAAAAATTTATTTCAATACTTTTTTTCTTTCCTGCTACCGTAGGATTATACCCAATATTCATCATGCCAAAAACTAAGGTATTATCTATCATACTTCGCACAACATAAACTCCATTTTTAGGAATCAATTTATATGATTCTTCTATATGAAGATTAGCGGTAGGAAAACTAATTGTCTTTCCTAGACCCTTACCACGTTTAATTATTCCAGTAAGCATATAGGGATACCCTAAATATTCATTGGCAATTTGTACTTCACCGGCTAGGAGCGCTTTTCTAATTTTTGTTGAACTCACCGAAACATCATCTATTTCTTGTACCGGAATTTCATCGACCTTGAAATCGAAGGTATTGCCAAAACTCACTAAGTCCTGAATATTGGCATCTCGATTGCGACCAAATCGATGGTCGTAACCAATAATTATCTTTTTAATTTGTAATTTATTTACCAGATAATCGCGAACAAATTCGGTTGCTGTAAGTCGAGAAAAGTCTTTGGTAAATGGCTGAACAATGAGTACATCTAGCCCTAGACTTTCTAGAATTTCAACTTTTTCTTCTATCGTATTTAGAAGTTTAATATCAGTGTCTTTTTGTAAGACCATTCGAGGGTGGGGAAAAAATGTAAGTAATGTCGCACTTAATTTTAAGTTTTTGGCACTATTTATGAGGCGTTCTAATATCTTTGTATGACCCACATGTACACCGTCAAAAGTGCCAATAGTAATTGCAGTAGCGTTTTTTTTATTGTATTTTGAAATGCCGTGAACTGTTACCACTATAGTGAAAAATAAAAAACTGTATTTTTGAAAGTGCCTAAATGCCCCAAATGATGATTGCTAAATTACGTCTTGTTTTCGCAATTTCCATATTTTTTATGGGCTTTTATGCTATTGCTCAGACTGCTTACTGGGAGCCATTGAATGTTGCAAATGCTCGTATCAGCACCTCGCTGCCCAATATGGATGTAAATGCATCCGGATTTTATATGTTAAACGAAGTGGGATTTAAAAAAGAGTTGGAAAATTTAACAGTTCAGGATAAAAATGAGGCAACACTATTTTTTCCAAGCGAGCAGGGGAAGTTGGTACCGTATACTGTGCACGAAATACAGATAATGGCACCGGAATTAGCAGCAAAATTCCCTGGAATAAGATCTTATGCAGGATACGCTAAAAATCAAAAAGAAGAACGTATTCGTTTTAGCGTTTCGCATCAGGGTATTCAAAGCATGATGATTCATACAAATGCATCTAAAACAAGCTTTATGCAACCCGTGTCTAAAGATAATAAGACATACGCTTTGTATCATCGAATGGATACTGCAACCAGTAATTTTATATGCAATACGCAGGCCGAAGTTGTTAAAAATACCGCTGTACTTTCAACGCGATTGATTGACGATCAAATTTTGCGAAAATATCGATTGGCGGTATCAGCAACGGGAGAATATACGCAATACCACGGAGGTACTATTGCGGACGCTTTGGCTGCCATTAATGCAACAGTTACAAGAGTAAATGAAGTTTTTGAGCGTGATTTGGGTGTAAGTTTGGAACTTGTTGCCAATAACGATCAAGTTATTTTTACAAACCCCAGTATTGATCCCTATACCGGAAACTTAAATGCTCAAGCACAAAATACACTAAGCACTATTATAGGAGAGGCAAATTACGATGTAGGTCATGTTTTTAATCAGGATCAAGATAATGGAAATGCAGGGTTTATAGGGTCGGTTTGTGTTGACAATCGAAAAGGAAGTGCTTTTTCCTCAGGTCTAATACCAGAGGGGGATAAGTTTGATTTAGACTTTGTGGCGCATGAGTTGGGACATCAGTTTGGAGCAAATCATACTTGGTCTTTTGAGTCTGAAGGGACGTTAGTTCAGGCTGAACCAGGCAGTGGAACTACGATTATGGGTTATGCAGGTATTGCTGGAGTCGATAATATTGCATTGCAAGGAGATGATTATTTTCACCATAATAGCATTCTTCAAATAGCTGCTTATATCGAAAATACAAGCTGTGCCATGGAAGTGCCCCTAACGAATGTCACACCAGAAATAATTGCGATTGCAGATTATACGATTCCAATAGGTACTCCCTTTGTTTTAGAAGGGAATGCTACAGATACAGATGCCGCAGATGTATTGACATACGCTTGGGAACAGATTGATAATGGTGTCGTTAATGCTGCTAATTTTGGTCCAGATAACCCCGGAGGCGCAAATTTTCGATCTCAATTACCGAGCACAAATGGAGCACGTTTCTTTCCAAAACTATCTAGCATAATAGCAGGTGACCTTACACAATCCAACCCCACCTTAGATACCGCATGGGAAACACTGTCAACCGTACAGCGAGAAATGAATTTTGCTTTAACTGTGCGAGATAATGCGCTCGGAGGCGGGCAAGTAGTTTCGGATCAAGTTAAAATACAAGTTGTGGTCGATGCGGGACCTTTTGTTGTTACTTCGCAGTCCGGAAATGAAAATTATGCAGCCGGATCCGTTCAGGAGATTCGATGGAATGTAGCGGAAACCAATCATTTGCCTATAAATGCAGAAGAAGTATCTATATTCTTATCTATCGATGGAGGTCTTAGTTTTCCAATAAACTTGGCTAGCAATGTATTGAATGATGGAGTTCATGAAGTTCTTTTTCCCAATTTCACAACCAATACTGCCCGTATTATGGTGAAAGCACAAGATAATATCTTCTTTGCAGTTAACAGTTCGAATTTTAGCATTGTCCCTGAGCCTATAGTATTGGATTTTGAAGCATTGACTTATGAAATTTGTATGCCTGATAATTTGGAAATTCCCTTTAATTATATTTCAGGTCCAGATTTTAATGAGGAAGTTGCATTTACAGTTATGGATTTACCTGCAGGATTGAATGCATCTTTTTCTCCGAATACCGCAATCTCAAATACCTCAGTAACGCTTACAATTAGCAATACAACTGGCGTTGCCGCCGGAAGCTATCCTATTACTATAACGGGAAGTTCAACAAATGGATCCAAAGAAGTTCCAATCACGCTTAATTTATTAAACAACTCTTTTTCCGAAGTAGCCTTAAATACACCTTTAAATGGAGCCTTAGATACCGCAATTACTCCTTTATTAGAATGGGAATCGAATGTATTATATATGTCATATGATGTTGAGATAGCAACGGATTCAAATTTTACTACAATTGTCCTTTCCGATACGGTTTTGTTTAATTTTTATCTGCCTACTGGTCTTCAAGAGGGAACAACCTATTTTTGGAGAGTTAGACCTAAAAATAATTGTGGAGAAGGAAACTTTAATACTGCATATAGCTTTACAACGGTGGAGCTAAGTTGTAGGAATCGCCTAGCAACGGATTTACCTCAAGAAATTTCTACGCTAGGAACACCTATGGTAGTCTCAAAAATAAACTTTGCAGATGATCTACCTATTGCAGATGTTAATGTAAATTTAGACATCGATCATAGTTTTGTTTCCGATTTAACTGTGCGTTTGATAGCACCTTCTGGAACTACTGTAGTGCTTGTTTCAAATTCGTGTGGGAGTAATCAAAATATTAACGCAACTTTTGATGATGATGGTAATAGTTTTAGTTGTGGTTCAGATCCTGCAATTATGGGAACAGTACGTCCTTTAGGCTCTCTAGCTTCTTTTCAAGGAGAATCGTTATTGGGAGAATGGACCTTGGAAGTTCAGGACAATGCTGCTGCTGATGGGGGTAATATCAATGCGTTTTCACTAGATATTTGCGTGGAAGGGGAACTTAGACCCGATGCAGATGCAGATGGTGTTTTTGATGACGGTCCTGACCTGTGTTTAGGAACTCCAGTGGGAACTGCAGTGGATGAAGATGGTTGTCCACTCATTGAATTTCCTGAAGATAATTTTTTAATTACAACAACCTCAGTGCCATGCCCTGATGTTTCCAGTGGAGGTATTGCAATTAGTGCTGCGACTCTGTTAAATTATACGGCAACGGTGCAGGGCAACGGATTGCTATTAGAAGCTGATTTTGTGGATACCATTAGTTTTGAAAATTTGACCCTTGGCACCTATGAAGTTTGTATTTCAGCAACTTCAGGAACAATGCGATTTGAATCGTATTGTACTACAGTGGTAGTGGCTTCTGGAGATGATTTTACCGTGATTACAGATCTTATACTGAACGAAAATCAAGTAGCATTAACATTGAACGGAGGGAATACCTATACGATCAATTTAAATAATACCGTAATTACAACTTCTGAAACTCAGATAACATTGGATTTGGTTCTTGGAACTAATAATTTGGTGGTGACAACAGATTTGGAATGCCAAGGAATTTTTGAGGAAGACCTATTTTTAGGAAAGGAACCTGTTGTTTTCCCTAACCCTATAGTGGATTTTACTACGGTTTTTTTAGGGGTAGACCTTGCGGTTGCAACCGTATCAATTTATTCGTCTAGTGGACGCCTAATGAGCAGTAAATCCTATGATGTTGTCCAGGACCGCATTGAAATGGATTTTTCTGCGCTTCCGGCTGGTGTTTACTATCTTAGAATGGAAGGCGAAGGTTTAAAAACGGTTTATTCCGTTGTAAAACGTTAGGCTAATTTTAGCTACCGTTATATTGATTCATAGTGTTTTTTACGCCAGCAAATACAAAAGAAACAACCAATTTTGCTGATTTTTGTAACCTTTCATCTAAGGTTTCTTTCTCCTCAGAATTCCATTGCCCCAGTACGTAATCTACTTGCTTCCCTTTTAAAAAATCTGCACCCACCCCAAAACGAAATCTATTGTAATGGGTTGTTTGCAAGGTATTTTGGATATCTTTCAAGCCATTATGTCCGCCATCGCTGCCTTTGGTTTTTAACCGTAACGTACCAAAGGGAAGGTTAAGATCATCGGTAATTATCAATAGATTTTCCAATGGAATATTTTCTTTGTCTAACCAATACTTCACCGCTTTCCCACTAAGATTCATAAAAGTGGAAGGTTTTAGTACTAATACACTGCGTCCTTTTATTTTTAAAGTACAAAGAGCGCCTAATTTCGCAGTTTCGAAACTCATTCCATGCTCTTGGGCAAGTATATCTACAACTTTGAAACCTATATTATGCCGTGTTTCTGTGTATTGCGCTCCAATATTACCTAGACCAACAATAAGATATTTTTTCATAGGATCAGTTTCTTCTAAAATGGTAGATGATTTACCAAAAATGGAAATTAAAGCTTGTATGAATGGTATACTTTTCAAGTACTAAAAATACAAAAGCATCTTAAAACGTCATCTCTTTAATTTGGAGACAAGCCTTAAGATGCTTTGTTGTTGATTAAAAAGAACTACTCGCTTGCTGCAGGAGCTTCTGCCTCTGCTGCTCCTTCCGTTGCTGCTCCTTCAGTTCCTTCTGCTCCTTCTTCTTCCTCTTCTTCGTCTTCTACGGCGTTACGTGAAGATTTCACTTGAACGACTGCAGTACTATCTGGATGAAGAAATGAAAAATCATCACTTAATAACGTACCTACAGGAATAGTACCTCCAATTCTAAGCTTAGAAATATCTACGGTAATAAAATCCGGAAGTAAATCTGGTAAAGCTTTAACAGACAATTTACGTTTACGGAATAATAGACGTCCACCATTTCTCACACCAGGAGCACTACCTTCTAAACGAACAGGAATATCCATGGTAACTTCTTTGTCTTTAAATAACTGATAGAAGTCTACATGTAAAATTCTATCTGTTACCGGGTGAAATTGAATATCTTGCATTACTGCGTTGTAGGATTCCTTTTCTAACTCAATTACCGCTGTATGGGCATTTGGAGTATACACTAAGTTTTTGAATGCTAATTCATTCGCTGAAAAGTGTAATGGTTTATCTCCTCCGTACAGTACGCAAGGAACCTTTCCAGCATTACGTAAGGCTTTGGTAGCTACCTTGCCTACGCTTTCTCTTTCTGATCCTTTAATTGTAATTGACTTCATTATAGTTGTTAAAAATTAATATACTTATTTACATTAAAAATTTTGAGGCAATAGAAGTATTATTATGTACGCGATGCATTACATCTGCAAACAGATCTGCACAAGTTAATACTTTCACCTTTTTGCTCTCTTTTTTACTTGGAATAGAATCGGTAATAATCAATTCTTGAAGTTGTGACGCTTCAATCCTTTTGTATGCATCACCAGATAATAATCCATGTGTTGTTATAGCCCGAACACTTATGGCTCCTCGTTCGATCATTAGATCGGCAGCTTTTGTTAGGGTTCCTGCCGTGTCTACCATATCATCTACTAAAACCACATTCTTACCTTCAACATCACCAATAAGTTCCATATGGGAAATAACATTTGCCTTAGCACGTTGCTTATAACAAATTACAACATCGCTTTGCAATGCTTTGGAATAGGCATACGCTCGTTTTGAGCCTCCCATGTCTGGAGATGCAATAGTAAGATTATCAAGATTTAATTTTTTAAGATAAGGTAAGAACAAGGTAGAAGCATACAAATGATCTACGGGCTTCTCAAAGAAACCTTGAATTTGATCTGCATGCAAATCCATGGTTATAATTCGTGTTGCACCCGCAGCTTCCAACATTTTTGCTATAAGCTTAGCAGCAATTGGAACTCTGGGTTTATCTTTTCGATCTTGTCTTGCCCATCCAAAATATGGCATAACTGCTGTTATATGTCTTGCAGATGCGCGCTTAGCGGCATCTAACATTAAAAGCATTTCCATAAGGTTTTCAGATCCAGGATTTGTAGAACCAATGATAAAAATTCGTTTTCCGCGAACTGATTCTTCAAAAGAAGGTTGAAACTCGCCATCACTATAACGAGAGAAAAGTACGTTACCTATATCTGTGCCATAAGATTTTGCAATTTTCTCGGCAAGCAACTGACTTTGCGTGCAAGCAAAAATTTTAGGCTCTGGAACAGTGTACGACATGATTAACCTATTGTTTATCGGGATGTTAACAATCCTTTTTCTTAAGGAGGTGCAAATTTAGAAATTTATTTGAGTTGCTAAAGGATAAATGTTTCTTTTTTTGTAGTGCAAAAGAAAATATTTTTTAGTTTTGCAATCCTATTTAGGATGCTCGAGTGGCGGAACTGGTAGACCTGTCTGCCGACAGGCAGGCGCGCTTGGATTGATTTTATTGAATTATGGTTTGGGTTTACGCGATTTCAAGTTTAAATTGCAACTACATTTATGTAGGAATGACCATCGATGTTCAAGGTCGATTTAGTAGGCATAATAGTGGAAGGGAAAAAACTACCCGACCTTATGCTCCGTTTCAGTTGTTGTATACTGAGGTATGCGAGAATAGGATTGAAGCTCGGAAACGGGAAAAATATTGGAAATCAGGAGTTGGCAAGGAACAGCTTAGAAAGCTAAGAAGTGCCAAAATATAATGCTCGAGTGGCGGAACTGGTAGACGCGCTGGATTCAAAATCCAGTTCTTTCGGGAGTGTGGGTTCGATTCCCACCTCGAGTACTTTAAAAAAGCTTTCTCAATTGGGAAAGCTTTTTTGTTTATAGGACCTTAATAAAAAAACTGCAATCAACTACAGATTTTCAAGCTTCCCTCCAATGCGTTTTATGGTGTTCCAATTGCGAGTGGTAATATCTTTCCCAAAATACTGTTCCAAAAAACCCATTGCTTTTGGAGTTTTAGAAATGGAAAGGTCTAAAACACTCAAAATCACTCTTCCTTGTTTGCGGATAATGGTATATGAAGTGTCTTCGCTTGTCCATGGAATTTGAAGTGTATGCGATGGATCCTCCTTTTTAAGGAACGAAATATAAAAACGAATGTCACTGGTAAGTGTAATTTTCTTAAAAGGATTGTCCTTCAGTAAATCCTGAATGGTTTTAGCTTTTGCTACGATTGTTGGAATAGGAAAATTAAAAGCTGTTTTTAAATGCTCTGAGAGCATAATTTCAAGCGCTTCCTCCGAACCAGAACTAGCTTCGAATATAATATTACCCGAATTTAAGAGTGTAGTTACCTGCTTAAGCTCTAAATTCTCCATTTCTTTACGAAGCACAGCCATAGGCACCTTATGATGGCCTCCCACATTAATTCCTCGTAAAAAAGCAACATATGACTCCTTTGTTTTTTCGATAGTAATCTCTTTTTTAGATGAAATTTAAAGTACGTTATTTTTTATACAATTCCAATGCTTGCGTTAGTATTGCTTCAATTTCTGAGACAGGTAGATCAGCGTTAGGATCTACTCGTAGAATTTTCATTCGTGACCGATCTCCAGTTTCTAATTTTGGATGCTGTAAGCGTTTACCTTCCACCAATAGAAAGTATGGAGTGTTCTCTTTTTTAGCTACCCAGAGATAACAAAAAGGTTTTCCTTTATAACAGAAACAGGGCATTCCATATTTACGTGTTTCAGTAATAGCGGCATGCTGATTTAATATAATTTTTTGCATTGCCAACAAACATCCTCTATTGGGTTCTGAGTGGGACAAATAGAAATTATGAGCTTCTGACATTTTAGTCCAATTAAATTTACGCTAGCCTTTTAGACATTGCTAAAAATTCGAAATGCTCTTTTCCTATTTTAAAATCATGGTTTCCAATGAGTTTAAATCCATTTTTTAAGTAGAAATTTATAGCCCTATCATTACTATTAAGCACGGATAACCAGATTTCATTACTTCCTAATTTTTTTGCTTTTTCAAGCATTTTTTTTTGCAGATTGAATCCTATTTTTAGAGATAAAAAATCTTTTAACACATATATTTTTTGCAGTTGCGATGCCTTTTTAGTTGCAATGAATGGGGTTGGGGATTCTAGTTTCAGTTTTGCGTATCCCACAGGTAATCTATCCGCAAATGCGATCCAATATACCGTTTTTGATTTCTTTAGGCTACGTTCAATTTTAGACACCGAAAATGTTGCCTCAAGATAATGAAGCAAATCTTCAGGATCGGTAAACAAATGGCCAAAAGTTTCCGTAAAAGTTACTCTCCCCAACAATGCGATATAGCTAGAATCACTAGCATCAGCAATTCGAATTACAACCTCTGGTGAAGATTTCATAGCGCGGAGATTATTTTAAATTAATATAAGCGCAATTTTTACTGGAACACTACTTATTTAAAAGAACAGGTTTTCCAAAGCCTAGACCCTCTAACTTTTCAAGTTGTGTTGCTGCATCCCCAACAATTAAATAGATCATTTTGTCGGCATCCAAATATTTTTCTGCTAAAGTTTTAATATCGCTAACCGTCATTTCTTTTACAATAGCCTCTCGCTGTTTTGCATAATCATCTGGGTAGTTATAGTTGCTTATATTGGTAAGCATGTTTAGTTTGCGGCCAAGCGTTTCAAAAGCTCTAGCATTGCTTTTGATCATAAAACCTTTGGTTACTTCCAAATCATTATCGACATAATTCTCACCATAGTTTTCTACGATTTCCTTGATCAAACTAACAGACTCATAAGTCACATTAGATCGTACTCCACTGCTGATGGAAAATGGTCCTTTAATAGTGGATCCGGAAAATCGAGATCCGATACCGTAAGTATATCCCTTTCCTTCACGCAATTGTTGTGTAAATTGAGAGGCGAATCCGCCGCCGCCTAAACGATAATTTAATAATAAAGCTGGGTAGTAATCTGCATCCGTCGCTGCTAGCGCTGGATAACCAATGCGCAATACCGATTGCTTAGCCCCAGGGACATCGTAAAAATAAACTTTAGAGGTTTCGGGTGCTGTTGGGCTGGAAATTTCTGGAAATACAACAGTTTTAGAAGCCCATGTACTATTTAGTTCTGCTATCGAAGCTAGCACCTCGGATTTGGTTATGGCACCGACTACATGAATTTTTGTAATATTTGGAGATAGATTTTGATTGTAGTATGCTTTTAAGTCTTCTATTGTAATCGCAGGCACCGAACTTTCTGTTCCTTGATTATCATAAGATAATATATGATCTGCTCCATACACCAATTGGTCAAATTGATTTGCGGCAATGCTATTAGGCTGCGCCTTTTGACGCTCGATTTGACTTAAAGTACTTGTTTTAATTAGGTCAAATTCTTTTTCATCCCAACGCGGTTCTGTCAGTATTTCTTGAACCAAGGCCATCGTTTCAGCATAATTTTTTGCCAAAGTATTTCCTGAAATATAAATGGCTTCCTTTGTGGCAAAGGCATTAATTGAGGCTCCCAAAGTTTCTATCTCATTCTCCAATACTTCAGGAGTTTTACTTGCTGTTCCTTTTGTAATTAGTCCCGCCAATAAATTGGAAACCCCAATCTTATCTGGTTGCTCTAGCAACATCCCCCCATATATCTGCAATTGAAATTGCACAAGAGGAACTTCATTGTTTTCAATTCCATAGAGTTTTATTCCAGAAGATTGCTCATCTTTCCATACCGTTGGAACTTTTACGTCCGGGCTTTCACCGTAGGGGGGTTCAATACTTCTGTCGAAATTTGAAGGCGTTTTTTCATAAGTTGCTGCAATACTGGCATCGAAAGTTTCTTCAGCGCCTGCTACAATTTGTTCTTCAACTACTTCAGCTAATTTTGAGTCGGTAAGTGCTAGTGCCTTCTGATCTCTAGGCACAAAACTGGTGGCCACATAATGTTTGTCTTTTACATAAGTATTGTAAACACGCATTACATCATCTGCAGTAACAGCAAGTATATTTTTTACATCTTGATTTACAAAACCTGGGTCTCCAGCAAAAATTTCATATTGTGCCAATTGAAACCCTTTTCCAAGTACGCTGGATAGGCTATTGTAAAAAGTGGTTTCTTGACCCGCTTTAATTCGATCTAAATCGGCTTGAGAAATCCCATTTGTTTCAAAGTTTGCCAATCCTTCATAAATACCATCCTGTACTTGTTGAAGATTAGTATCCGCAAATGCTGTGATTTGCATCATAAATTGACCTGCAATCTCTGAATTGTATTGAAATATACCAATCCCATCAGTTAGTTTTTTATCCTCAACCAAGGTTTGATACAAAGGAGCCTTTTTTCCTTCTGATAAATACGTGGCGAGTACTTCTAGGGCGTAAGAATCAGGATGGTACTCATAAACACCCGGCCAGGTTAATGTGAGTCTAGGAACTCTTGCAAAATTATCTTCATAGTACAGTTTTTTAGTTTCCGTTAAGGTAACGGGTTGTTTTTCCATTTTAGGAATACTTTCTCCCGCTTTAATCTCTCCAAAATACTTGTTCACCCATGTTTTAGCTTGGGCTGTATCAAAATCTCCAGCAATCGTTAAGGTAACATTATTAGGAACATACCAACGGTTATAAAAATCTTTAACATCCTGAAGTGTGGCATTTTGTAAATCCTCTAACGAGCCAATAACTTCCCAGCTATATGGATGTCCGTCAGGATATAAATTCTTATCAATAACATAAAAATTATGACCATAAGGGCGGTTGTCTACACTTTGTCGCTTTTCATTTTTCACCACCTGCTTTTCTTTAGCCAATACCGGTTCTGTTACGGTATTTATAAAAAAGCCAAGCTTATCCGCCTCGGCCCAAATCATTTTTTCTAAAGCATCTTTGGGAACAGTTTGAAAGTAATTGGTCCGATCTCGACTTGTAGAACCGTTGGCTCCCGAACCTCCAATGCGTGCACTCATTTTATCCAAACCACCTTTTCCTAAATTTTCAGATTCCAGAAATAATAAATGCTCAAATAAATGCGCAAAACCGGTTCTGCCTTCTATCTCTCTTGCGGAGCCCACATGACTTGTTAATGCGACCGCAACAACAGGATCTGATCGGTCAATATGAAAGATGACCTGCAAACCATTATCTAAGGTGAATTTCTCGTAATCAACTTTAAATTCAGCTGTTCCAACAGTTTTGTTGTGATCTTCGCTACAGGATACAAGTACCGCTCCCATAAAAATTGTAATGACTAAAACCCTAAGTGATTTCATAACTTTCAGATTAATTTTAGATGTAATTCGTTTTTTTGATTTGTGGTAAATATGAAAATTCATAGTTCTACACGATGAAAAATAAAATAGGATCGTAAGATAGATTATTTTAAATCTAGGACAAAACCAATGGTAAATTATACCTTTCCTGCTGGTTGTTAATAATAGGATCAAAAACCTATGAATTCCTGTAGGAATAGGGAATTAATAAAATATAAATATTGGAGGATGCAAAATTTGACCAATTGTATTTTTTCTTGATTTTTTTATTTGATGATCACACCTCACTAAAGTATAGATATTATTGATGATAAACTTATTTAAATATATAATAAAACTATACAACTAGCTGAACATTTGGTTAAGTTTGTTACCGTAAAGCAACAAAATCATTTTAAACATGGACAATAACAACTTTAAAAACGGGGATATAAGCCAGTGCCCATTTCTGGGAGCGCCTCAAAAGAACACAGCAGGCAACGGTACAACAAATCGTGATTGGTGGCCAAATGAGCTTAAATTAAATATTTTACGACAGAATGGAGCAAAATCCAATCCAATGGGAGAAGGTTTTGATTATGCGAAGGCGTTTAAGAGTATTGATTATGCAACCTTGAAGCAGGAGGTTACTGATTTGATGACGGATTCTCAGGATTGGTGGCCGGCAGATTATGGGCATTATGGAGGGTTAATGGTACGTATGGCTTGGCATAGCGCAGGTACCTATCGTGTTGGTGATGGTAGAGGTGGAGCTAGTTCTGGATCACAGCGTTTTGCACCTCTAAACAGTTGGCCAGATAACGGGAATTTAGATAAAGCTCGTTTGCTACTTTGGCCAATTAAAAAGAAATACGGCAAAAAATTATCATGGGCAGATTTAATGATATTGGCTGGTAATTGTGCTATAGAATCTATGGGATTAAAAACCTTTGGTTTTGGAGCAGGGCGTGAAGATATTTGGGAACCTGAGCAAGATATATACTGGGGATCAGAAAAAGAATGGTTAGGAAATAACGATCGTTTTTCTGAAGGCCGTGATAAATTAGAAGCTCCATTGGGAGCGGTACATATGGGCTTAATATATGTGAATCCTGAAGGTCCAGATGGAACACCAAACCCATTAGGTTCTGCCGCAGATATGAGAGAGACTTTTGGTAGAATGGCCATGAATGATGAAGAAATTGTTGCGCTTACAGCTGGAGGGCATACCTTTGGAAAAGCACATGGAGCTGCAGATCCAGATAAATATGTGGGCGCAGAACCACACGGAGCACCTATAGAAGAAATGAGTCTTGGTTGGAAAAACACCTATGGAACAGGGGTGTTAGACGATGCCGTTACAAGTGGTTTGGAAGGAGCCTGGACCCCAAATCCTGATCAATGGGATCATGACTTTTTAAAAGTACTTTTAGATTACGAATGGGAGTTAACAAAAAGTCCAGCCGGGGCGAATCAATGGACACCTAAAGCAGATTCAGGTGCACCAACTGCTCCAACAGCAGGTGATGCATCAAAACGGCAAGCATTGATGATGACCGATGCCGATATGGCTCTAAAAGTAGATCCTGAATTTTTAAAAATATCAAAACACTTTAAAGATAATCCCGAGGCATTAGAGGATGCATTTGTTCGTGCTTGGTTTAAACTTACTCATAGAGATATGGGGCCAATCTCACGCTATTTAGGTCCTGAAGTACCAAGTGAAGAGTTTATTTGGCAAGATCCTATTCCTGCGGGAACAAGTCTTAGTGATTCCGATGTTAGTACGTTAAAGGATGCTATATCGGCATCTGGATTAACTATAGCTCAGTTGGTAAATACAGCTTGGGCATCTGCTTCTACTTATAGAGATTCTGACAAACGAGGAGGAGCTAACGGGGGTCGTATTCGTTTAGAGCCACAACGAAGCTGGGAAGCTAATAATCCAACGGAATTAGCTCAAGTATTGGATCATTATGAAGGAATTAAAAGTAATTTTAATGGAACCGTATCCATAGCAGATTTAATCGTATTAGGTGGAGTTGTTGGAGTAGAGTTAGCAGCAAAAAATGCAGGGTTTGATATAGCCGTTCCCTTTACTAGTGGTAGAGGAGATGCTACTCAGGAACAAACAGAGATAGAATCTTTTGGATACTTAGAGCCTCAGGCGGATGGTTTTAGAAACTTTATAAAAAGTAATCAAACTGCAGCAGCAGAAGAAATGCTTATTGATAGAGCACAATTATTGACCTTGTCTATTCCTGAAATGACAGCTCTTGTTGGAGGATTGCGTGTTATAGGAGCAAATTACGATGGATCAAACCATGGAGTATTTACGGATACGGTTGGAGCACTTACGAATGATTTCTTTACCAATATATTAGATTTTACGTATACATGGAAAGCAACATCAGCAGATGATACTTTGTTTGAGGGGAGAGATCGTAGTACTGGAACAGTTAGGTTTACGGGAACCCGTGCGGATCTTATTTTTGGTTCCAATACAGAATTACGTGCGGTTGCAGAAGTTTATGGAGCGGAAGATGGAGCAGCACAATTTGTGAACGATTTTGTTGCAGCTTGGACCAAAGTAATGAATCTTGATCGTTTTGATTTAAAATAATCAAGCAACTAAATAGGTATAAAAAGAGGTCTCATTTAGAGATCTCTTTTTGTATTATACTAACTTATGTTGTTTGCAAAGCGCTAGAAATTAAAATCTAATAGTAGTTTCCATGCTTCTGCTTCTTTTCTCCATATTAAGGTATACAATCCTTTACCACGGGTATGAAAAGTTCCAATTTCAAATGCAATAGTATTATTTACCTGAAGCACATTCAAGGGTTCTAATCGAATCCTATAAGATTCGTTGTTCATATAGGAATAGGCAGCTGTAATTTCCTTACCGAGATAGCGCCTTCCGCGATTGAAGTACTTCCCATCGTGGGAAAAGACCTGCGTTGTGATCAAGTCCGGTCGGTGTCGATTGGAAAACTTCTCCCACATTTCTCGTTGTATGGTTATACCTTGCGTCTCGGACTTAGCTTCCTTGTTCCATTTGTAAATAACTTCGAATTCCTTTATCCATGTAACTTCTTTTCGCCAGCCAATAATAGTACTGTATTGAACTTTACCTTGAACCTTATAATTGCCTAAAACAAATTTTGAACCATCGTAAAGTTGATAAACGTTGAGAACCTCATAACTATCTAAATTAGGAATATGTTTTTTCAAGCCCTTTAATTGTTGTTCGATAGCAGTGATTCCAACATATAAAGTATCGTTGAGTAATAAACCACTATTTTCTGAGTAGTAAGATTTTAGATTTTTGGAATCGTTAAAGGATTTCACCCACTCAGAATTTATTTTTGTCAATGTACTATCTGTTTCTTGTCCTGCTAATTTTAATGGCATTAGAAGCCCAAAAAAATAGAGTACGCCTAAAGCGGAGAAAAGAGTTTTTGCAGTGAGAATACTTTTAGATTTCATTTTTATTATTTTCAATACCATTGATCTGGTAAGTAAAACAGCTTCCTCGTTTTTTCGAATGGCTAGCAAATCTTAAAGGAGTTAAGTGTTTTTCAACCATTCTGATATTTTGTTAACTTCTATGGTTTTTATTTCAATATCTAGATTTAATCGTTCCACAAGTGTGCATAGAAGATTCATTTTTTGCTCGTTATTCTTTTTTGCATTTTTTCCAAATATTAACTCCTTCACTTTTATTTTTACAAAGGGATCTCCGGTATAGGTGGGTTTTAAAACACGATATTCATTTTCGTGTTGCCAAGTATTGTGCTTCATGGTTAAAACACTTTTTGCATCGAAATCTGGCGGTCTAAAATCGTCCACATAATTGATTTGTTCTAAAAACAACTCTTGATTTGGTACTATTTGAACGCCAACAGCAAAACCGCTATGTCCTTCCGCGTAATACGACCATAATAGGTGATTATTCGCATCTTCACTCAGCGATAGAATACCGAGTTCTGTTTTTTCAATCAATATTTCGTTAATTCGATCTTTATCAACGATGCTTTTACTGTAACGAAACCTTCCTTCCATTGGATCGTTTAGACTTCTAAAATCTGCAGCATAAAGCCTTTCATTGAGAAAAATATCCAAAGCAAACTCTATGTTGTTAAAACCCCTATACTTGTATAATAATTTGTTGGAATCGTAATTGGCCATAATTGTAATTTAACTGAAGTACCGATCCGATTTTATTGCCTGGGGTATGACCACGGGACTTTGTTCGTATCCTAAAAATACAAATTTTCTTTATGTCTATTACAATATGCTTAATTGTACCAAACGTTGGGTATGATAGTAGCAAATTCAATACCCCGCTAAACGAATTAATTCATCCGGTTGCATTTCACTTAATTCTAATATGGTTTTACCTGAATTTGTCAAGGCCTTGCGAATAAGGAAGTTACCCGTTCGATATCCAATGGCTGATCGACCGTCAGGATGCTGAAACATCCATTTTTGGTAATCCGCATCTTTAGGTAAAGCCTGTATTTCCTTAAACCAACTATCTGCAATAATTGCACTGGGAGGATTGTCTGCTTCGGATTTCGAATTCGTATATATTTCTGAGAAAACTACGGCCAACCCTTCATTTACAGCCGCAATAGCTATTCCTTGTTCAAATTTATTATCCCTAATAGCCCAACCACGGTACAAATGATGAAATTCATGAAAAATAACATGCTTTAGATTGGTGTGTACTGCTCCGGTAATACCTTGAGAGAATTTGTCCGAGATTTGTATGGCTACATAAGGAGGAGTATTGGTTTCTGTTCTACCCGTAATGCCACCTACAACTTCCAAATCCCAATCAACTATTTCCAGCATTACTTGAATGCTATCTGGAAGTTGAGGTAAAAGAACTCTGATTTCTCTTTCTGCATCAACAATCACTTTGGTAATCAGATTTTTTTGTAAAGTGGTAAAATTACTGCCTGATGTTTCAAAGCTTATATTTAATGTTGTTGCTTCGTCTTTGTTTGATGAGTTTTTACAGCTATTTAATACTAAGAGTAGCACTAAAAAAAGAAGTCTTAATGGGTTCATTTGGCTTTAAATTTTAGTATAAAGACATCCCAAAAAGAGAAAGGTTACACGGGACTAAAAATAAATAAACTTAATGTTGATTTTCAATTATTTTAATATGATCCATGGGTACAGAAGTACGATTCTGTGGTAATATGCTACTAAATGTTTTATATATTTGAGACAATACGGCACAAAAAAATATTCATGAGAAAAAAATTAAAAATCTTTTTAAAAATTCTGCTAGCATTAATTGTACTACTTATTATTGCCGGAGTTACGAGCTGGATTTATTTTAAAGCTACCTTTTTAGACTTCGAAGACGATTATGTTGAGAATTCTAACCTTCAAAGTATCACGATTAATGGATATACGTTTATTGATAGAAATGGAAATGGGGTGTTAGATATTTATGAAGATGATCGTAAATCAATCGATAAACGTGCAACAGACTTGCTTTCGCAAATGACGCTGGAAGAAAAAATACACCTGTTAAAAGGTTCAGGTCTGGCTTCTGCTATTGGAGATGTTGAGCCAGGAGAGGGGATTCCCGGTGCGGTAGGCACCATTGTGCCAACACCAAGATTGGGTATTCCTACGGTTTATTTATCTGATGGTCCCGCTGGTTTAAGAATACAACCTACTCGAGAAGGAGAAGATCGAACGTATTATTGTACCGCCTTTCCTATTGCTACGATGTTAGCATCTACCTGGAATGAAAATTTAGTGAGAAAGGTAGGTGATGCTATGGGTAATGAAGCGCTTGAATATGGTTTGGATGTTATTCTAGGACCGGGAGTCAACATCCATAGACATCCATTATGCGGTAGAAATTTTGAATACTATTCGGAAGATCCGCTTGTAACAGGTAATATTGGTGCGGCTATGGTTAATGGTATTGAATCTAATGGTGTAGGCACTTCCGTAAAGCACTATGTGGCCAATAATCAGGAAACGGAACGTGTTTTAAACGACGCCATAGTTTCGGAAAGAGCAATGCGAGAGATCTACCTTAAAGGATTTGAAATTATTGTAAAAAAAGCACAACCCTGGAGTATCATGTCTTCATATAATAAGGTAAACGGTACCTATGTCTCTGAAAGCAGCTATTTATTAACGAATGTTTTGCGAGAGGATTGGAAGTTTGAAGGGTTGGTAATGACGGATTGGTTTGGTGGTAAGGATGCCGTTGCACAAATTGCCGCAGGAAATGATTTATTGGAACCGGGAACAAAAAAGCAATGGAAAGCGCTGAAAAGAGGGTATAAAGATGGAGAATTGACAATTGAAGATATCGATAGATCCGCTGGTCGGATTCTAAAATTAATTTTGCGATCCAAAAAAATGCAAAATTATCAATTCGGAAACAACCCGAACTTAAAGGCACATGCAGAGGTCGCCCTCCAGTCTGCATCAGAAGGTATTGTATTACTTAAAAATGACAAAACGTTGCCTATTCAGGATGCTAAAAATATTGCCTTATTAGGAATCACTTCCTATGATTTTATTGCCGGAGGTACGGGTTCGGGAGATGTAAATGAAGCATATACTGTTTCACTGGAAGAAGGGTTGAGAAATGAAGAATTTCAAATCAATGCCATTGCTAAAAAAGCTTTCGAAGCTCATAAATTGGTTAATAAAAAAGCATTCGTGAAACCGGAGGGCACAGACGCAATGTTTAATCCCTATACTCCTCCAGAGATGGAATTAACAAAAAACAAAATAAATGAAATCGCAGACAGTGCAGATATCGGTATTATTACAATCGGTAGAAATGCTGGTGAAGGCGGGGATCGCATAGAGAAAAATGACTTTCTCTTATCTGGTATTGAACAAAATATGATTAAAAATACCTGCGAAATCTTTCATGAAAAAGGAAAAAAAGTGATCGTTGTTTTAAATGTTGGAGGCGTTATTGAAACTGCATCATGGAAATCGCAACCCGATGCTATTCTTTTGGCTTGGCAAGGGGGGCAAGAAAGTGGAAATTCTGTGGCAGATATTTTGAACGGTAAAATAACCCCAAGCGGAAAATTGCCTATGACCTTCCCAATTAACCTTAATGATCATGCCTCCAATAGTAATTTTCCCCAAGAGGGAGGTGGTTTCGACTTAACAAAATTGTTATCGGGAATGGTTTTTGGACAACCAGAAATACCAGAAGAAGAAAAGGAGATTAATATACATTATACCAATTATGATGAAGGTATTTATGTAGGATATAGACATTTTGATAAGTCTGATATGAAGGTGTCATATCCTTTTGGTTTTGGACTTTCGTTTACCAACTTTAAATATGCGACTCCCGAAGTGACTCAGGCAAATGACACTATTACTATTGCATTTACAATCCAGAATATTGGGAATTATGAAGGAAAAGAGATTGTACAAGTGTATGTGTCAAAACCGAACACTACTATTGATCGCCCGCTTCAAGAACTCAAGGCTTTTAAAAAAACCGTTGCATTAAAACCTGAAGAATCCGAAAATCTTACTTTGCGTATTCCAGCTAGCGATTTACGTTACTGGGATGAAAGCGCATCACAATGGGTATTGGAAAAGGGGCAATATGAAATTAAAATTGCAGCTTCATCCAGAGATGTTCGGAGCGGTACATTCGTGGAATTTTAATTTAAACACGAACTTCGCCATGACTTGGAGTGTTTAAGAGATTAATTCTATAAAAACTGCCAATACATACAGGTTACTATTTTGGATCTATTTTAGTTGTAATATAGATTTTAGCGCAGCTTCATAGCTTTTGGATCCCATTGCACCGCTTTTTGATTGTAGTAACTTTCGTTAGCTAAAATAGCTGCCCCTCCGGCCCGAAGTCCAAAAGTAGGATCTTGCACAATTGTTTTATGACCACGAATCCCTTGGAAAAAATTGTAAAAATGATCGTAATGTGCACCTTTATAATTTCTGGGCGCTTCAAAAATAGTCTCCCCTAAGGCTAAATTAGATGTTCGATCTTCCAGGTTTTTAGCAGCGTAACCTTGTCGTATCTTTTCTTGTGTTGCCTCTGTATACGCAATCAGAGAATACCCACTAGGTTGGTTTCCACGTTTAGAACGTGTAAGCTTTACCGAATTCTGGCCTACTTCCATTTCTCCTTCTGTACCAACCAATTTAAAACCACCACCACCGCCAGATCCAGCGATGAAATTCACACGAAAAGAAGCATTAAAAGCTGCATGTGTTTCTGTTTTAGGATAGTCGTAAAAAGTAAGGGTGACGTCTGGTACATCCCGTCCGTCATTCCAATAGCGTAACCCTCCAGTAGATAACGCTCTTGTGGGACCTTCGGAACTTAGAATATAATTTAAGGTAGAAAAAGCATGTACAAATAAATCTCCGGCAACTCCAGTACCATAATCTTTATAATTTCGCCAGCGGAAGAATCGCGTAGCATCATAAGGAATTTTTGGAGCCCTCCCTAAGAAAGTATCAAAATCTACCGTATCGGGATTTGCATCTGGAGGAATAGGATACTGCCAAGCGCCTTCGGAAGAATACCGATCGTTGTACATATCTAACATCACAATTTCACCTATGGCTCCTTCTTCGTAAAGTTGTTTGGCTTTTTCATTGCCTAAAGATGACATTCCCTGACTTCCAATTTGACAAATACTTCCGGTTTGCTGTTGTACTTTTATGATTTCATGCCCTTCTTCAAATTGCTGGACCATAGGCTTTTCACAATATACTGCTTTGCCTGCCTTCATTGCTTCGATCGTAATCTTCTTATGCCAATGATCCGGAGTGGCAACAATAACAGCGTCGATATCTTTACGTTCCAAAATTTTGCGATAATCTCGAGTTACATAAATATCATCTCCCCAAAGCTCCTTAGCACGATCTAATCGACCGGTATATAAATCGCAAGCCGCAACCAATTGAACTCCCGCAACCTTAAGTGCGGAGGTAGTATCGTAAATGCCTTGTATTCCACTTCCTATAAGTGCTAGATTTATGCGATCGTTAGCCGAAAAAAGTTGAGGATCATATGTTCGATCTAACACCAGTTTTTGCTGATACGAAGAAGCAGAAACGATGTAAGGTGCTGATGCAACTAAGGCAGAACCCAAGGTTACTTTTTTCAGAAAATCACGTCTTTTTTTAGGTGTATTTTTATGTTTCATGGATATAGAAGATTACAAAAGAAAAGGAATGTAATTTACTATTTTTCTATACTCAACACAAAGTTTTTTCTAACCTTAGAACATTTTCAGATAAGATAACTGTCTTAAGTAGTTTATCTGTAGGTGTATTTAGGTAAGATATTCTCGAACACCATAACTCGCTAATACGCCTTCTCCGGTTGCCGCAGCTACTTGAGCAATAGCTCCTTCTCGATTATCTCCAGCTGCAAATACTCCTGGCATAGAGGTTTGAGCAAGACCTGTAGTTTTTATAAAACCGTGTTCATTAAGCGCTAGTGTATCTTTGAAAACTGTTGTATTTGGAATCAATCCAATAAAAATAAAGACACCATCTGCCGTAATAAGTTCTTCTTCACCCGTTTCATTATCTTTTACCAGCACTCCTTTAAACATACCATTTTCGTCCGTCTTAAACGCTTGCGGTGTTTTATTTAAATGTGTTTCTACCTGTTCCATTTTTGGTAATTTCTCGATATACGTAGGAGAAGCTTTAAACGCTGCACTTCTATTAATGATTTTTACTTTTTTGGTAAACCCTGCAAGGAAAATACCTTCTTCTAAAGCACTGTTGCCGCCACCGATAACAACAATTTCTTTATCGCGATAAAAAGCACCATCACAAGTAGCGCAGAAATGAACCCCAGAGCCTAAAAGTTCTTCTTCTCCCGGAATGTGTAATCTTTTATAGGTAGAACCGGTAGCGATAACTACACTTTTACCGATATAAGTTTCACTTTTAGATTTTACATAAAACTTATTTTGGTTATAGGTTAATTCCTGTACTTCTACACCAGTTGCAATTTTTGCACCATAAGTTCGCGCTTGTTCTTCCATTTTATCCATTAATGCTGGGCCTGAAATACTTTGAAAACCAGGGTAATTTTCAATTTTTTCGGTTAAAAAAGCGTTTCCTCCGATGGTTGATTTTTCCAGAATGAGCGTATCAAATCGATCGCGCTGGGCATAAATCGAAGTGGTTAATCCAGCGGCACCACCACCGATAATAATAACGTCGTATACTTTTGTTTCCGAAGTACTATCAATAGCCAATAAAGTTTTTAAGGTATCATTATCCGGATTTGTATAGGGTGTGTCATTAATAAGCACGGTAGGAATAATACGCTTCCCTTTATTGATGGTTTCCACTTTAGTAGTAGCCCAATCATGCTCATCTACATCGATAAATTGAAAACGGATGTTATTATCTGCTAAATAACTTTTTGCTCTTCGACAATCGGGGCACCAATCCGCCCCAAAAAGTTGTATTACCCCTTGAGGATTAATTCCTAAAACGTCGGCCAATACATCATTGTCCGGATTTGTATATGATTTTTCATTAATTAATAGCGTAGGAATGATGCGTTTTCCGTTATTGATACGTTCAACCAAGGATGTTGCTTTGCGATCTAAATCCACATCAATAAACTCAAAATCAATGTGATTTTCTTTTAAAAAAGATTTTGCTCTTCGGCAATCGGGGCACCAATCGGCACCATATAGTTTTATTTTATTCATACAATGATGTTGTTTAAAGCGTTAAAGGCTTTGTAAAAATAATAAGATGTGAAGGGAAATAAAATGTACATATTTCCCATTTAGTTAGCAAAATGTACCCTTAGTTGGAAGTAAAAAATGGAACGATGAATTCAAACTCATCGCCCCATTTCAATTAAAAACACAAATATTACCTTTTATGAATGGTCGGTGTGTATTTATTCTGATCGTAAGAGATCACTGTTCATGAAGACAAAATCTCCTTTTGCAGCTACAAAAACATGACATCCCCCACAAAACTTCGCTTTTCCTGAAGTGCCGGTGGCTATTTTTTTTGCATTGAGTTTACTGGCATAACCCCAACCTCCGGTTTCGGGAGATTCACCTTCCTTTAACTTTACCATTAATTTTATACTAGGATTTTTACCTTTCTTCCATGCTGCTTCGTCTTTATACTCTTCTTTAACAATCATGGTTCCAGGAGGATATTTGTAGGGAGCAGTACCGCGATTTACACTTTCTCCAATTTTATTTACATATACTTCGCGGTATCCGTCATTTCCTTTATGTCTTTTGGCTAAAAATCCCGTGATATCGCCGGTATTTGGACCGTCTTTGGTGATTTTATACCAAGATTTGTAATCACTGTAATCCAAATTAAAATCCGTTAGTATGGCATTAGCGCGATCTTCGTTGCTAATTGATTTGTATACTTCGGTTTTGGTGTGATCTGCTACTTTAGTGAAGCCAAAAATAATTGCACTTAATATAAGTATTCCTAAAACGTAGATTCCCTTTTTCATAATTCTAAAATTATAAGTTACGTACTAGTGTTTTAAATTTTATAATAACGATAGGTAGTACCTGATATCATAAGAACTGTTATTCCCCATTCACAGAGCGAATAAAATTCACCAAATCCCATCGTTCTTCCTCGGAAACAATAGCCTTCCATTGCGGCATGCTACCACGTCCATTAGTGATCTTCCAGAAAATTTCTCCATCCGTCTGACTTTGAACATTGGCGGAGGTTAAATCTGCAGGTTTTGGATTTAATCTGGCTCCTGCTAGACCATCTCCTTTGGCCGCTTTACCGTGACAAAAAACACAACGGGCCTTAAAAACTTTACTGCCTTTTTTAGCTGAGGCATCTCGTTTTTTTTCTGGGACTATATTTTCTATTTCTTTGGCATTCTCTGGAGCAATCCAAGCTTCTGTCTGAGCGTGGGTGTCACTGAAACTAAAAAGGAATAGCACCGTAATAAGTAATAGGAAAGGAGTTTTCATAAAATGATGAAATGTTTAAAATTTTATGTAAACCTAGTAGTAATGAAACTAAATTGATTGGACGTTTTTCTTCTATATTAGAAATTCAAATAATAAAATAAAAACAGCCGGAAATGGGGGAAGCTTTTAATATATAATTCCAGCCATTATTATTTTAATTCCGAAATTTTTTGAATCCAATTCTGGATAACATCTTCTTTTCCATATTCCAGAAGAATTGATGTTGTCCGAACAAGGTACCTACTGCTACAAGAAGGATTTGATATACTATAAACATTAATAAAATTCGTATACTCCAAAATATAAAAGGATGTGTTGTTTCGGCAGAAATACCAATAAAATTTATTATAGGTTTTGCGAGAGCAACCGATAAAGAACCGTTAACCGAGAATACCAAAAGTATCATGACTAACTGAAAATTCGAGTCAATGTTCCAACGTTCTTTTAACTTTTTCATATGCTTTAAAATAAGAACCCCACACCATTTGTAAAGGAAATGTATGGGGTTCGTCAAAAACTATTCTTTTTAAACGCTATATTTCTTTAGCGTTTTGCTTTGTTTTCTGGCACAACGTTTGCTCCAACTTTTTTGGCAGCACGTAATACAGGATAGTGTTGCGTAAATACAAAATCATCGGCAGCACTAGCTTGGTGACAAAAAGCGCATTGTTCTGTTTTGAATGCAGTTCCAGTTTCTGCTAATGTTCCCCCTTTTGGATTTGTAAAACTAAAATAAGCCCAGTTTGCAGGAGCATCTTTAAAATGTTTTTTGCTTTTTATGGTTGCTTCCAAACCAATAAATTCACCCATAAAATAACCGTTTCCACTAGAAGCCGCTTTTGTGCCAACGCTTACCAATTCTTTTACAAGAATAGTACCTTCTCTCCATTTTCCAGTTTTCTTATAATGCTTGTAACTTACTGGATCAATATATACGTTATGAAATTCTGGAAAAGCAGCTTTTCCATCATTTAAATCGTTAGGGGTTAATGGACTTCCCACATATACCCAACTTCTATAATCCGTAGGCCTAACTAAATCTCCTTTTGCATTTATAGTAAAGTAAGAAGCATCCTCATAGGTTTCTGCTACTTCTTCAGTGTTTGATATCGCCACAAATGATACTAAGGAAAATACTAGTGCGAAAGCCAGTAATCCTAAAACTTTATTTCTCATAATTATTAATTTTACTTTATATTTAAATTGTTGTTTAATTCTAATTTAATGGGAAGGCTGATTTAACCATGTCCTTACCCCCAATGGTATGACAATTCACGCATCCAACAACACCGTTACCCATTGCGGCAATTGCGTTTTCGTCTTCAACACTTGTTACTTCATACCAAAACCAACCTTTGCCTTCGTCAGTACTATCGCCAGTTTTCGCCATCACAGCCCAACCTGCTAAATTTCCATCGGCATCAAACATTTCTTTTACAATGGTGGCTCCTTTTGGATGCTCTTTATTTCCTTCCGCAAGAGAATTCGCTATGGCATCATTCATAAATACTTTTACCGGAAGTCCAAGTTTTGTATGTGGACCAACAGAAGGGTGTTTTTCTTTTTCTTGCGTTTTAAAACCTCGATATTCATGAGACGAGAGATAGGCAAAAAGATCGCTTTTACCTAGGGGAAACCCTACATCTACGTTATCAGGAGTAGGTACCGTAGGATCCCAAATACTTACGGGATTCGATGCTGTTCGATCTGCACTATTTTCAGGCACGGCATCGATACCAGAACCTTTTGCTGCTCGTAATACCGGATAATGTTGCGTGAATACGAAATCATCTGAAGCACTGGCTTCATGACAAAAATTACATTGATTTGTTTTAAAGGGTGCGGATGCATCTTTCAAATCTCCTTCTGGATTTGAAAAACTAAAATAAGCCCAATTTCCAGGTTCATCCGGAAAAAGTTCGGCACTCTTTATAGTAGCTTCTAATCCGATGAATTCACCCATAAAATAACCGTTTCCACTGGATGCCGCTTTTGTTCCAACACTGACCAATTCTTTTACTAAAATTGTTCCTTCTCTCCAAGTTCCATTTTCTTTCCAGTAGTCGTAACTGATAGGATCTATATAAACATTATGAAATTCTGGGAAAGCTGCTTTTCCATCATTCATGTCATTAGGAGTTGTTGGTGTTCCCACGTATATCCAACTGCGATAATCTACAGGTCTCTTAAGTTCATCGCCGTTCATGGTAAAGAAAGTAGCGTTAGAAGTACCTTTGTCTACGCTATTACATGACCCCAAAATTAAGATACATGTTAAAAGTGCAATAGGAATTAGTTTTTGCATGGTGCTATTGTTGTTTAATGGTTTGTAATGTTATGGTCATGATGACATACAAGATTGTTCTGCCATCTATTTCGTATGCGGTGTTTACTAAATTCAATTTCGTTATGTATATTTTTAGTTACCATAAAAATGTTATACCGCAGTTCATTTTTTTGTTTTTGGATATCGGCAACTTTAAATTGCAATACCTTTGTTTGTTCGTTGATCAAAGCCTGTTTAATAAGACTTAGCCCAAATGCTTTTTCCGCCAATTGCACTGTTTTGTTTAATTTCAATTCAATGTAATTTCCATAGTATTTTGCGATCATTTCATCATACTTACCTGCTAGTAATAATGATATCGCATGATAGAAACATTGTTCGGACATAACGCTAAATTAGAGGAAGGTTAAACAATCGTGTTGGACTTTTTTCTTTTACTAGCTTCACTGGAGTCGTAGTGAGATTTAAATCCCCCAGCCGTCATTCCCGTATTTAATTTAAAAAAGCGTGAAAAATATGCAGGATCATTAAAGCCAATATCAAAACATATAAACCTAGAAGTTTTGTTTGTAAACAATAATTGTCGTTTGGCTTCAATGAGAATTCGGTTTTTGATGAACTCATGAGGTGTCATTGTTCCATACGATTTAAACTTTTCGGCGATCCTTTTTGCTGGGACTAATAATTTTTTAGCATAAAACTGCATTTCGTGATGCATTTTATAATGTTCATGTACCAGGGTAATAAAATCAAAAAGCAAGGTATCTGCATCGTATTTTTGATTGCACTGATAGGTAGGATTTGTTTTGATTAGCTCAAGTAGCACATTAGACAATTCCGGAGTTACACGATTATGGCGATCTAAATAGTGTTCAATTTTCTGAAATATGGCTTCAATCTGAATGCTATTTTGAGGTGGTAAAGCAATGCTTTTTGTCACGTTTCCATAAGCATATTTAAAAGCTAGCATCTCCTTAACCTGCTCCGTGGCCGAAAAATGAACCACCTTTAGAAATTGGTAATCTTTAATTTCAAGAATTTCTTCAGGGCAGAGAAATATTAAATAGTTGCCAGAATATTGATATGTTTCAAAATTGATTGCCGCTTCTCCATAGTGTTGAAATAAAACTACACTAAAAGCATCTGGACGAGATATTACTAGTGGCGAGTTTTCAAATTTTTGAAAAAGTACCTCATTTGATTTAAGGGGATCGAGACTAAATATCGGTTTCATTTTACACTGGCGTTGGTTTATAGTGTAAAACTAGTGGGAGAGCTAGGGTATTAAAATGGATATTTTTCCAATTTTATTGTACATTTTTCCTGAAGCTTAAGAAAGCGATTGTTTTTTAAATTCGATAGGACGAAGTCCAACTTGGTTTTTAAAAAACTTAGAAAAATGGCCAGCTTCCTTGTATCCAAGCTCATATGCGATAGTTTCTGAGGTCTTATTAGAAAATAAAAGAAGACGCTTGGCTTCCAGTAAGATACGATCGTTTATGATCTTTAAGGGGGAGACATCCCCATACTTTTTAAAGAGATTAGAAAGTGTTTTAGGAGATTTAAAAAGAAGTTCGGCATAGTCCGCAACCTTATGCTTTTCTCTAAAATGTTTTTCTACCAAGATATTGTAACGCCGAATAAGATCCATTTTGTCATTTGTTAAATTGGGATCTGGAATACGTTCTTTTATAAGTCGTGTAGATTTAATAAGCAGCCGTTTCAGGAGAACGCGTAGCATTTCTCCTTGAATATGATCTGCATATTCGAACTCTTCTTTAAAAAAATAGTAAAGCATTTTAAAGCTTTCTTGCTCTTTTTTATTTAATGAAACAATAGGAGGTTGCGCTGATCCAAAAAATAAAAACCCATTGCAAGACACTTCACGATCGTGATCACGAATGCAATAAAACTCTCTATTAAAAACAAAAGATATAATACCTTTTTGTTCCATGTCAATTTCCAAAACATTTAATGGCGTACAAAAAATAACTTCATGTTGTTTTAGGTTGATCACATAACCATCTATAACAAGATCTATAGCATTGTCTTTAGCCCAAAGAATTTTATAACAACCTTTGTTTTGCAAAACTTGTTGAGAGGAAGCGCAATTAAAATCCGTTAAATGAAACCTACTTTCTTCAAGCGTACTGGAATACGACAAATTCATTTTGAGCGTTTTTTTTTAAGAAAAACCTAAATATATTGCTAAAATATGGAGAAATATATAAGATAAAGGGAAATATGTACTTTTTGCGACTAGTGTTTTGTTTTTAATTTTGGTCCCGAAACATAAAAAAACAACAAATATGTTAAACGGAAACTTATTAATTAGAATTGGTTTTGGACTCCTGTTCGTATGGGGAGGTCTTGAAAAGTTTATTGAAGGATTTTTAGGAGGCGTTGGTCTTCAAAACATGGCTGATTTCTTAAGCGCAAGTGGGCTTGAATTTCTTGGAAATGGAGGAAACTATGCACTGGGAGCGGTGTTAGCAGCACTAGAGCTAATAGCGGGAATTGCTTTATTGATCAATAAAAAATTATTGTATGCCTATGGCTTTTTAGCGTTTATAATGCTTATGGCTTTAGTACTTGTTCATATCCCGTCAGGAGCTTGGATGAATATAATGATTCATGTTACATTAACATTAACCTTAGCTGGGTTAGCACTTAATGAGAAAAAATAATTCGAAAAGTACTGGTAAACACTAGTCTATTTTGAGTTCAATTACTAAAACCGCATTGCTACTATAAAGTTGATGCGGTTTTTTCTTTGCCATCTTCAAATGTAGGTAACAAATGCTACTGTATAAGATGTAAAATTAACTTTCTAACAATACTACAGAGCCTAAACCCCCATCAGCACAAACGCTGACAATTGCCTTTTTTCCTTTCCCCATTAGCGAAAGTTCCTTAATAGCCTGGCTCATAATGCGAGCTCCTGTGGCACCAAAAGGGTGGCCAATGGCGACACTGCCGCCATTTGGATTTAACTTTTCCCAAGGGAAACTACCAAAGTCAAAAGCAGTACCAACTTTTTTCAGATGAGCAGGGTTTTCTAAATTTTTTACGGTAGCAAGAACCTGAGCTGCAAAAGCTTCGTGAATTTCCCAAAGATCAATATCGTTGTATTGTAATCCATGACGTGCTAATAAGCGGGGAATAGCAAACGTAGGAGCCATAAGTAATCCTTCTTCTTCAATGGTAACAGCTGCAATTTCCCAATCTACTAATTTTGCTACATAATTGTGCGCTTTTAGTTTTGAAAGTCCTTTTTTCCCTGCAACCCATAATCCTGCTGCGCCATCAGTTAGAGAAGAAGAATTTCCTGCAGTAAGGGAGCCTTTCCCACTTTTTCGATCAAAAGCAGGGCGAAGTTTTTCTAATTTTTCTAACGTAGTATTACTTCGTGGAATAGTATCATCTGCAACTTCATCCATGTTAACAAGGAGGTTATTGAAAAATTGTTTCCCGCGTGCAAGGATGTAATTTTTGTGGCTTCTAAAAGCCAGTTCATCTTGAGATTTGCGTGAAATAGTTAAGCGTTTCGAAGTAATTTCAGAATGTTCACCCATACTTAAGCCAGTACTGCGATTGTTTATACTTGGAATATGAAGACGTATGTCTTTAAAACGTAACTTCCCAAGTTGAGCAAATCGTTTTCCAAAGCTTTTGGCTTGAAAAAAACGCCTTAGTGTGTCAGATAAATTTTGACTTAAACCAAATTGTACGCGAGTCATACTTTCTACACCGCCAACCAGAGCTACTTCATCTTCGGTAATCATTCCGGCGGCTTCTATTGCAGCAAGCATACTGGTACTACAAGCCATTACCGTACTATAAGCAGGAATGTTTTGATCCAATTCAGCATCCATTAAAATTTCACGAGCAATATTACTATACCCTAAGTTTGGAGCTACGGTACCCCAAATTATAAAATCTGGAGAGAGCTCTTGTTGTGTAATCATTTGTTGTACTACAGGCACTGAGAGTTCAATAGCACCTAACTTTGTATATTTGGTATCGACTTTTACAAAAGGTGTTCTGAGTCCGGCAGCAACCCAAATTTCTTCTTTCCTATTTTTCATGGTATAGTTTTATAATTTTTTAAAAAATCTAATACTTTATGTTCGGGCATTTCACAAGGTTTTAATGGATTCTTAGTAATAGTTCCATAATAATTGAAACTTATAAAATCGGTACCTCCTAGTTCTTCGGCATATACTTTTAAACTTTTACCATTATTAAAAATGGTTTTAGAAACGCTGTATTTTCTTGTTTTATAAACGACTTCCGAATATCCTTCGGGGATTTTTGAAATATGCTCAGTAAGTTGTGTGATATGCGTTTCTTTCATTAAAAGTTATGCTGCTGATTTTAAGTACCCTAACAATACAAAATTTGTCGTAAAAAAGAAGGGACAATTGCAATAGAAATTTATAATTTGGAAAAATTCCATTTATTTGGATATATTCCATATATTGCTATACTTTTGAAGCTACTATGCAAAAAACAATTCTTCATTTAGATTTAGATACTTTTTATGTATCTGTAGAACGCCTTATAGAGCCTAAGTTACAATATCGCCCTCTGTTAGTGGGTGGAACAGGGGATCGTGGAGTAGTTGCAGCTTGTAGTTATGAAACAAGAGGTTTTGGGGTTCATTCAGGAATGCCGATGAAAATGGCCCGAGAATTATGCCCAGAAGCGGTTGTAATTCGGGGCAATGCAGGTACTTATAGTAAACATTCTGATGTGGTTACTGCAATTATTAAAGAACGGGTTCCTCTATTTGAAAAATCGAGTATCGATGAGTTTTATGCAGATCTTTCAGGAATGGATCGTTTTTTCGGGTGTTATCAATATGCTTCTGAGTTACGAAAAACAATTATTAAAGAAACTGGTCTTCCTATTTCTTTTGGACTCTCTATTAATAAAGTAGTTTCTAAAGTAGCAACGAATGAGGCGAAGCCTAATAATCAATTGCGAATAAATCTTGGACAAGAAAAACCTTTTTTAGCTCCTTTATCTATTAAAAAAATTCCAATGGTAGGTGATAAGACCTATCAGACATTACGAAATTTAGGTTTACGAAAAATTAAAACAGTGCAAGAAATGCCAATAGATCTTATGCAACGTGTGCTAGGAGCGAATGGGGCAGTGATATGGAAACGGGCTAATGGAATAGATCATAGCCCAGTGATACCATTTTGTGAAAGAAAATCAATTTCTACAGAGCGCACCTTTGATCGTGATACCATTGATGTAGTAAAGTTACGGGGAGTGCTTTTGGCTATGACCGAAAATTTGGCCTACCAATTGCGAAGAGGAGAAAAATTAACCGCATGTATTGCAGTAAAAATCAGGTACTCAGATTTTAATACTTATTCCAAACAAATGCGAATTCCTTATACCAGTGCAGATCATATTCTAGTGCCTAAAATCTTAGAGCTCTTCCGAAACTTATATAATAAACGTTTGTTGGTACGCTTAGTGGGAATTCGATTTAGTCATTTGGTTTCTGGAAACTATCAAATTAATTTGTTTGACGATACTGAAGAGGCGTTGAATTTGTATGCCGCTATGGATCACATTCGAAATCGCTTCGGAGATCGCAGTATTATACGTGCTTCTGCTATGGATGCTAAGACAATTGGGAGGATGCATAATCCATTTAATGGACAACCTCCCGTAGTCTTGGCCCATCGGAAACAATAGTTAAACTTCAAATTTTAAAAAAGAATATACAAATAGATGTATCTCAATTGCCACACCTATTATAGTCTTAAATACGGTACTTTATCCGAATTAGAATTATTGCAACTGGCGCAACAATGTCATATAACACGTTTGGTACTTACTGATATTAATACGACTTCGGCAGGCCTTAATTTTGTGCGCAAAGCTACAGAGTATGGAGTTACTCCTATTCTAGGAATTGATTTTAGGAACGGTGTAGATTGTTGTTTTGTTGGAATTGCTAAAAACAATGAGGGTTATCAAGAGTTAAATTATTTCTTATCAGCACATTTACATGAAAAAAAGGAGATTCCTAATAAAGCGCCTTGTTTTAAACATGCTTTTGTAGTATATCCATTTGAGAAAGTTCTAGAAAATGATTGGGAAGAGTTTTTACCTCATGAGTTTATAGGAATATCGGTTAAAGATCTGAGAAGACTGCCATTCTCGAGATTGATTCATTTTAAAGATAAATTGGTTGTATTACAACCAGTTACTTTTCGGAATAAACGCGACTTTAATATACATCGATTGTTGCGAGCTATTGATACTAATGTTTTGTTGAGTAAACTTCCTAAGCGAGAAGAAGGCGATATTGATGAAAAAATGTACCCGCTTCAAAATCTGGTTGCTGCTTTTTCATCGTATAGTTTTATTTTAGAAAATACAGAGCAGTTACTACAGTCCTGTCATATTTATTTTGACTTTTCAGAAGGACGTAAACCTCAAAATTTACAAGCATTTAAAGAAACTACGGCAGAAGACGCTACCTTTTTAAAAAACTTATGCTACGAAGGCTTACCGTACCGTTACCCCCAAGCAAAACCTGATATTTATAAGCGTTTGGAAAAAGAGTTGGAACTCATCAATGCCATGGGTTTTGTTTCTTATTTTTTAATAAGTTGGGATATTGCTGCCGAAGCTAGGCGAAATGGTTTTTTTTATGTGGGTCGGGGGAGTGGTGCTAATAGTATAGTAGCCTATCTCTTGCGAATTACTGATGTAGACCCTATAGATTTAGATCTTTATTTTGAACGTTTTATCAATTTATATCGTGCAAATCCGCCAGATTTTGACATTGATTTTTCGTGGAAAGACAGGGATGCAATGACACAATATATTTTTAATCGTTTTGAGCATGTAGCCTTATTAGGAACCTATGTTACATTTAAAGAGCGTGGAGTACTTCGGGAGTTAGGGAAAGTTTTTGGACTTCCAAAAGCGGAAATTGATTTCTTATGTGAAGGGCGATATCATGCATCACAATTGGATGGAATAGCAACTTTAGTGTTAAAATATGCGAAGTGGCTTAAAGGGATGCCCAACTATTTAAGTATTCATGCAGGAGGAATTTTAATTAGCGAAAAACCCCTGCAATATTTTTCAGCAACACATTTACCACCTAAAGGTTATCCTACCACACAATTCGATATGGTTATTGCAGAAGATGTAGGCTTATTTAAATTCGATATTTTGGCACAAAGGGGTTTAGCTAAAATACGAGAGACTTTAGAGATATTGCGCACAAATCGCCCTAAAGAAATTGCAGCTTATGATATTCATGATATTGCCAGTTTTAAGAAGGATCCAATAATTAATGATCTCATTAAAACGGCACAATGTATGGGATGTTTTTATGTAGAATCTCCAGCTATGCGTATGCTATTGAAAAAGCTAGAGGTGGATAATTATTTAGGATTGGTGGCTGCAAGTTCCATCATCCGACCTGGAGTAGCAAAAAGCGGAATGATGCGAGAGTATATTTTGCGACACCGGAACCCTGGGAGGGCAGCAGAAAAAGGACACCCAGTGATGCTTAATATCATGCCCGACACCTATGGAGTTATGGTGTATCAGGAAGATGTTATTAAAGTAGCACATTATTTTGCAGATCTTACTTTAGGAGAAGCAGATGTACTTCGTCGTGGAATGAGTGGAAAATTTCGATCTCGAAGCGAATTTCAAAAAGTAAAAGCCCGCTTTATTAGCAACTGTCGTGCAAAAAAATATAACGATACCCTTATTTTCGAAATCTGGAATCAGATTGCCAGTTTTGCGGGCTACGCATTTGCAAAAGGGCACTCGGCTTCATATGCTGTTGAGAGCTATCAAAGCTTATTTTTAAGGGCTTATTTTCCTTTAGAATATATGGTGGCAGTACTTAACAATGGAGGTGGATTTTACCGTTCAGAATTTTACATACACGATGCACGAATGTTAGGAGCTACTATACATGCTCCTTGTATAAATAATAGCATCATTGTAAATCGGATTGATAAAAAAGAAATTTACTTAGGATTTATGTACTTGAAAGAACTGGAGCGTCAACTAATGGAAAGTATAGTTTTAGAGCGAAATATTTCCGGGACTTTTATGTCATTAGAAGATTTTTTAGATCGGGTTCTAATCACTATCGAGCAGGTGAGTATTTTAATTCGTATCGATGCTTTTCGTTTTACTAAAATCAATAAACATCATTTGTTGTGGAAAGCACATTTATTGCTTGTTAAAGGAAATGCTATAGAACATCCAAAATTATTTCCTGCACGACAACAACACTTTAAAATTCCGGAACTACATACAACAAGTATGGAATCAGCATTTGACCAAATGGAACTCTTAGGATTCTGTCTTTCCAGTCCATTTTCACTACTAAAAACCCCTCCTAAAAACACAAATTGTAGTCGTGATATGGAACGCTACTTAGGGAAACATATCGATATCTATGGGTATTTAATTACAGTAAAAAACACAAATACCCATCACGGAAAACGGATGCATTTTGCAACACTATTAGATCAACAGGGAGAAGTTTTTGATACAGTGTTGTTTCCTCCAGTAGCAGCGAAGTACTATTTTAGAGGGAAGGGCATCTACAGATTTTATGGAAAGGTAGTTAGTGAATTTGGGTTCTTAAGTATGGAGGTGATTAAGATGCAAAAACAAGATTATATTCAAGATCCAAGATATGCGGAGATGAAAACATCAAAACGAATACTGTCTCAAAAAGATACCGAGACACCTACCGATGTAACAAATTTGTAAAACACTTCTATTCTGAAGCTTTTTCCGCTAATTTCGTTCCATGGAAAGGACAAAAAGTCCATTTCCCATTGTGTTCGACCTTGTCTTCGGGGCAGATTTTTGGCATTAATACGGCACCTATCGGAAGGTCAAATGCATAGGTCTCGTCTCCCTCGATGATAATCTCAAAATCATGATCTTGAAGCGGATCTATGATAGGTTTATCACTAGAATTTTTTGCATCAAAAACTAAGAAAGCAAAATTTTCACCAAGATTCCCCATCATATTTGAGATCATAGGTTTCATAATATCCAGAAAATTTTGCATATCACTGGAAATGGCATCTTTCTTAAGTGGATTGTGAATATCGCCATAATGATCTTTAAGTGATGTTTTGCTTAAAACCATGGCCTCATTTTCAAAGTTAACTCCTCCAAAAACACCTATTTTCCCTAAGATTACCCCAACCAACTGGTATTGTTTCATAACCGCAATCATACTAGTGACCTGTTCTTCAGTTACTGTAGGATCATCCTTAAATGAGGTTTCCCAAAATTCAATTGGTATCCACCAAATAATATTTACTTTGCTGGGATCGTTAGAGGATTTTTGTGTTTCATTGATTAATAAATCCAAATTGATATTGTCATTTTTCTTCCCTTGAGCTGTTAAGAAGAATGGCAGTAGTATTAAAAGAAGAATGGTTATTTGGTTTCTCATAAAATGGGAGGTTATTTAAAAGCTTGATGTCCGGTAATATCTGCGCCTGTAATCAATAAGTGAATATCATGTGTGCCTTCATAGGTAATCACACTCTCTAAATTCATCATATGGCGCATGATACTATATTCTCCGGTGATTCCCATTCCGCCTAACATTTGTCTTGCCTCACGAGCAATAGTAATCGCCATGTCTACATTATTGCGTTTTGCCATTGAAATTTGAGCAGTGGTTGCACGCCCTTCATTTTTTAATTGACCCAAGCGAAAAGCGAGCAATTGTGCTTTGGTAATTTCTGTAATCATTTCAGCTAATTTCTTCTGTTGTAATTGAAAGGCCGCAATCGGTTTTCCAAATTGTATGCGTTCTTTTGCATAACGAAGAGCAGTATCGTAACAATCCATTGCTGCGCCTATAACTCCCCATGAAATACCATATCGAGCCGAGTCTAAACAACCTAACGGGGCTCCTAAACCAGACTTATTGGGTAATAGGTTTTCTTTTGGAACTTTTACATCAGCAAAAATTAACTCCCCAGTAGCTGAGGCTCTTAACGACCATTTGTTATGTGTTTCCGGAGTGGAAAAACCTTCCATACCACGTTCTACAATTAAGCCATGTATTCTTCCTTCTTCATTTTTTGCCCAAACAACAGCGATATCAGCAAAAGGAGAATTCGAAATCCAGAGCTTCGCACCATTTAAAAGATAATGGTCTCCCATGTCCTTATATTTTGTTTCCATTCCACCTGGATTGGAACCGTGATTGGGCTCGGTAAGACCAAAACAACCCATAAACTCCCCTGAGGCTAATTTGGGAAGATATTTTTTACGTTGTTCTTCAGTTCCATAGGTGTAAATAGGATACATAACTAAGGAAGACTGCACAGAAGCAGTAGAACGAACTCCACTGTCGCCACGCTCTATTTCCTGCATAATAAGACCGTAACTAATCTGATCTAAACCTGCACCACCGTATGTTTCAGGGATATATGGACCGAAGGCTCCAATGTCTGCCAGACCACTGATAATTTGTGTAGGAAACGCTGCTTTTTGCGCGTATTCCTCAATAATAGGAGAAATATCTCTTTTTACCCATTGGCGGGCTGCATCTCGAATTAATTTATGCTCTTCGCTAAGAAGATCATCCATGTTATAATAATCCGGAGCTTCAAATAAATCGGGTCTCATGCGCTATCAATTTTACCCAAAGGTAATTAAAGGAATATCACAAAACCAAGCCCTGTAATTACATTTTTAAATAAAACTCTTTGGTTAAAGCAATATAGGCTGCTGTGTAGTGATGTCTGTGCGTTTCTACAACTAATTCATCAGGTATAGCATTACTGGCAATGCGACGAAATTCGAGAAGGCTTCGTTTTATATCTGCCTCCGGATTTCCTTTTACATAAGTAATCTTATGTGGAAATAGATGATAAGAGGCGGCTAGCGTAATGAACTTTTGAGTTGCTTTATAAGGTATAATCGTAGTAAAAACGCCATCTTTGGCAAGTAACTTTCCAACACCGTGAATTAAATCCATGAACGGTAGAGCATCGCTTTGTCGTGCTTGATCTCTTGAAATTTCTCCACTAGAAACTGTTTCTTCATGAAATGGAGGGTTAGCAACAATTAATTCATATTTATCATCAATTTCGGAAACAAATTCGTTCCAAGAAGCATGATAACAAAACAACCGATCTCCCCAAGGAGATGCCTCGAAATTATTTACGCATTGCTCATAAGCAGCTGCATTTATTTCTATAGCGTCGATAGTTTCAGCGGTGCTGCGTTGTGCTAATTGTAAGGCAATTAAACCCGTACCTGTGCCGATGTCAAGAATTGAATTGGGTTCTTGAACTAAGGAAGTCCAAGCTCCTAACAATACTCCGTCCGTACCAACCTTCATAGCGCATCGATCTTGAGATATGGTGAATTGTTTGAAGGTAAAGGGAGTATTTGAATTTTTCAAATAGACTGTACTTTAAAAAAGAATTTTTTATTTCGAGACTACTAACTTAATAGGGGTCACTTCTTTATTTGTGGTCATTTTAATAAAGTATAAACCAGAATTAAACCCCGATAAATCCATGGGCTCGATACCCTGATATTTTTGGATAAATTTACCAATATAATCATAAACTTCAAGTGTACTGTTTGCGGAAATTCTATTAATAGTTAACAAATTTGTATTTGGATTTAAGTAGGCTCTTATAGCATCGTTATTGGCATCAGTGTCTGTTGTTACTTGGGTTTCTTCTTCTTCGGATGCGGCTTCATCATCTCCGATAATCTCATCCAAAGTTTCTTCCTCCTCTGTATCACCCACAGGATAAGAGCCTTCCACAATATAAAGAAGTTGGTTTCCTGTTATATTTTCGATACGATCTTTAATACCACTTAGCCAGGTTACTTCAACATAATCAATAACTTCTGCATCACCAATTCCAAAAAATTCTGAGGTACTATTCTGACTAATATATCCCTCACCACATAAAGTGTACCTGTGCAGTATAGCATCTCCGTTACCTAATCCTATTTTTATAAAAGAACCAATTCCCATACGATTACTTACAGTTCCTTCAAGTTTAACCTTTAACCAATTATGCTCGGTATTTGTTTTATTTTCCCATACCGATATGGGAAGATCGTTTGTATTTACAACCACAATATCTACTAAGCCATCGTTTTGAATATCACCTATAGCGTTGCCAAAACTGATTTCTATATCGTTTTGCAATCCAGAATCTTCCGGAACAGTAAAACCTCCTTCACCATCATTTTCATAAAAAGCAGCAGAAATTCGCTCTCCCATTCCATCTAAACTACCACTTACGTATAAATCTGTATCGGTATCATTATCCGCATCGAAAAAAGCAGCTCCCCAACCAATACTGTCGAAGCGTGTGCCATTTTCTAAAGCGATATTACTAAATGTTCCGTTTTTATTATTTATTAGGAAGGCATTTCCAACTGTAGCATTTTCCTCAAAAGGTGGGTAGAAGTTTGTTACATAAATGTCTAACCAGCCATCGTTGTTATAGTCATCAATAGTGGTAGACATGGCACTCATGTATACATTTACTCCTGCTTGTTCACTTACATCATCAAAGGTGCCGTCCCCGTTATTGCGGTATAGGATATTGGGTGTAATACATTTGTCGTTAGCCATATAAATATCTTGAAACCCATCGTTGTTGTAATCAAAAAAGGAAGCACAAAAAGTAATAAAACCACTAGTATGTAATCCCGCCTGTTGCGTGATATCGGTAAATGTGCCATCTCCATTATTGTGATAAAGTAGGTTATACTTTTCCTGAAGTGGATCGCGAACACTAATAAAAATGTCCAAAAAACCATCGTTGTTATAATCCCCCCATGATGCTCCCCAATATGGAATTTCCATGGTGGGTAATCCTGATGTTTCTAAAATATCGATAAAAGCCCCATTTCCAATATTTTCCATAAACCAACATTGCCCACTTTCACTAGTGGCAAAAAAATCATTATCTCCGTCATTATCAAAATCAACCCAAGTGGTCTGACGCGTTTGCAATCCATTACTCGAGATTGGGAGTTGTTGTAGTTCAAAAAAACCACCCATATTTTTAAGAAATTGAAAGTCTCGATTTCCGGATGCAGGCAAAGTAATGTCGTCCCAACCATCATTATCGTAATCTACAAAGGATATTCCCGGACCTAAACCAGTTTTAACTATTGTTCCATAAGTAATTTCTGTGGGGATACTTTCCAGGAAATTTCTTTCAAAAGATACTTGCCCGTTACCTAAACGTATAAAGAAAAAACAACTGATTAAAAATGCGAATTTCATTTTTGTTAACTTAAATTTAACATTTTAAAATTCGCCAATAATACACATAAGTTTTTTTTATAACAAATATTTCTTGATTTGTTGTAAAAATTAAGGTTTTAGGACTGTCTTATTGTAAGTATAGGTCTACAAGGCCTTCTGGTGTAGTTACTTGAATCGTTTTATGTGTACGATCTATAGCAGTAATAATTTCATCATTAATTGGAATCAGCAGCTCTTTACCATCTTTCAGTACTTCAAAAAGAGCCTGTGCAGTAGTATCATTTACGGATTGAATAATTCCAATATTACCGTGAACACTATCCCATAAGGTAAATCCAATGACTTCATGGTAATAAAATTTGTTTCCACTAAGTTTTGGTAATAAACTTAAAGGAAGGTACAGCTGAGCTCTCATTATCCTATCAGCTGCAGCTTCATCATCAACCTCTTCAAACCGAATACGCAATAGATTGGTCTTGTGCAATTGACAATGCTCAATAAAAAATGGAACCAGATTGTTTCCTATTGAAACAAATACTGATTCCATGTTTTCGTAGATTTCAGGATCATCTGTATCTAGTTTGACTAGTACTTCTCCCTTAAAACTATATTTTGATACGATTTTACCTAGGTAGAAACAATCTTCCTTACGCATCGTACTAAACTACTCTTCCTCTGAGCTAGCTGCAGCAGTGTCTTCCACGTCTGGGGCATCCGTTGCTTCTTCTGCAACTGCTTCCGGAGCTTCAGCTTCTGCAATCGCAGCAGCACGTTTGTCACTAACCTCTTTTTCAGCTTCTAAAGCTTTTGCCTTTGCATCTGCCTCTGCCTTTGCTAAACCTTCAGTTTTGGTAGAAACTGTTTTTTCTTTTTCAGCTAACCAGGCGTTAAACTTTTCTTCAACTTGTTCTTCGGTTAATGCTCCTTTGCGCACTCCGCCTAATAAATGATGCTTTAAAAGTACTCCCTTATACGATAAGATTGCTCTTGCAGTATCTGTTGGTTGTGCACCATTCTGTAACCACGTTACAGAGTTATCTAAATTAAGCTCGATGGTAGCAGGATTGGTATTAGGATTGTAGCTTCCTAATTTTTCTAAAAACTTACCATCTCTTTTTGAACGTGCATCTGCAGCAACAATCCAATAAAATGGTTTTCCTTTTTTTCCGTGTCTTTGTAATCTAATTTTAACTGGCATATCACATTAATTTGTAGGGTGCCCGACCCTGATTATTAATTCATTTCCCTTTAAAAAGGGGTGCAAAGATAATTTTTTTATTGGCATCGCCAATATTTTATATAAAGTATTTTAATTTGTTTTTTGAAGTGCTCTGCGTTCATTCAATTCTTTCGTGATCTGTTCCATTTTTTTTGCCGAAAGCGGATATAAAAACATCAGACCTGCTGCTACAACGGAAACCAATGCCGGTATCCAACTCATTAACATTGCCATGGCAGGTAAGGCTCCTTGAATACTAGAAGAATCTTGCCCATCATAATGATACAGGCTACCTAGGACGAATCCAATAATAGCAGCTGCAATTCCACCTCCAAATTTTGTAGCGAAGGAACCAGCAGAATATACAAGACCTGTGGCTCTTCTGCCATTTTTCCATTCAGAAAAGTCAGCAGCATCGCCTAACATTACAAAGAAAAGAGTAGGGAACATAGCGGAAGCAAATTCAGAAATAATACCCAAACTAAAGATGGCGGTTATATTTTCCGCAGTACAAAATATTAGCAAGGCATTTACAGCACCGGAAAAAATCAACGCGTAAATAAAGAGACTCTTTTTTCCCAATCTTTTACTTAGCGGAGCAGTGAGAAGAGCTCCCAAAATTGATGCCAACATCAACCCGATAAGGTAAGAGGCAGATAATAATTGATTATTGAGATAATACGTAAAATAATAAAGAACAATACCTTGCTTAATCGAGTTATATATGTTGTACAGAAGAGCTGTAGCCAATAAAACCAGCCAGGGTTTATTTCGTATCAGATCTAGAAAATCTTGTTTTAGATTGGTTTTTTGATTTTTAGGAGGTGAAATCCGCTCTTTGGTGGTATAAAAGGTTACCAACATCAACAACGCTAAGATTACAGACATAATATACATGGACTTGCTATAGCCATTCTTTTGATCGATTACTGTAATACTATCTGTAGCAATATCTTTTTCTCCTGATAACGAGAATATATAATCTTTTCCAGCGACCATTTTAAAACTTTTACTCTTGGTAGCAGTAGTATCGCTAACGGCTAAATCAGTGTTTTGCCACGTAAATAAGGCTATGCCATTTTCGGTTTTAATATTGACATATTCAACATCCTTGGTGGCAGAAACAACAACTGTATGAGAATCTTCTGTAAGCGGTGTTATCTTAATTTCCGGATTGGTATTGCCAAAATAAACCACCAAAAAAAGCAGCGCTCCTTGCACCAACATACCCCCGGCAAAAGCGCCTGCCATTCGAAAAGACCCAATACTGGTGCGCTCCTTATCATCGCCAGTCATAACAGCCATTAGCGCTCCATATGGAATATTATTTGCGGTGTAGATTAAGGTAAACAGAATATAGGTAATATAGGCGTAAACAATTTTGCCATTTTCACCTAACTCAGGGGTGGTAAATAAAAGTGAAAGAATAACCCCTAAAGGAATAGCGGTCCATAGCACCCAAGGACGGAACTTACCATATTTTGATTTGGTTCGATCCCCTAAAATACCCATCAGGATATCACTGATACCATCACTGAAACGAGCCACTAAAAAAAGCACCCCAACGGTAACTGGACTCAACCCAAAAACATCTGTATAAAAAATAAGAAGAAAAGTAGCGACTCCTCTCCAAGCAATATTTGCTGCTCCATCTCCTAAAGCATAGCCAATCTTTTCTTTAATCGAAATCTTATGATTCATTAATTTTGTGGGTTATGGTTATGTCTCAAATGTAATAAAATTAGAAGCTTAGCATATCTTTTTGCTAATAAAACAATAGAACATCACAATTTTGTATCGCAATGTTATGTGCTTACTGGTAGTTTTTAATCCCTTCTTTTTTATCTTTCTAATAACAGGCAAAGCCTATATTACATTTAAAATTCATGATTTTTATTTTTAAGTTAATAACTCCTAACAACTGCATTTTTTAGAAAAAGAAGTTTGAATTACTTTTAAATTTAGTTTTATGACCATGAATTTTTACTAGATGTACCTAATTTTTGATACCGAGACCACCGGATTACCCAAGCGCTGGAATGCCCCTATAAGCGATACCGATAATTGGCCAAGATGTATACAGATTGCATGGCAATTGCATGATGATTTAGGGAATTTAATTGAACATCAGGACTATTTGGTACAACCGGATGGTTTTAACATTCCCTACGACGCAGAAAAAATTCATGGTATTTCTACAGAATTGGCAGCAAAGGAAGGAATACCTCTCGAGGAGGTACTCGAAAAATTCAATATAGCTCTAGCTCAGGCAAAATTCATTGTTGGACAGAATGTAGGGTTTGATGTTAATATTATGGGAGCTGAATTTTACCGGCTTCAAATAGAAAACAACCTACAGGAGCTTCCTGTTTTAGATACCTGTACTGAAGAAACTGCGCTTCTATGTCAAATTCCAGGCGGGAGAGGAGGAAAATTTAAACTTCCTACATTAACCGAACTGCATCAATTTCTTTTTAATGAAGCTTTTGGCGAAGCACATAATGCTACCGCGGATGTTGAAGCAACAACACGATGCTTTTTAGAATTGCTTCGAAGAAAACACTACAGTTTAGAAAAACTGGACGTTTCCAACGATTATTTTGAAAATTTTTCTGAGGCTAATCCACAGGAAATAGAGGCTATTGGTCTAAAACATATTAATCTTAAAAAAGCTTCCAAAGAAATTGCAGATGCGCTCTGGGAGCAGGATACCGGTGGTATCTCTGAAGCAGAAATCAATGAGAATATTGAGCGTCTAATCGATGCACCTTTTGTGCATCTTCACAATCATTCTCAGTTTTCAGTTTTACAATCGACCATTGGTATTAGAGATCTTGTTCAGGCCGCTGCAAAAAATAAGATGCCGGCTGTAGCACTTACCGACCATGCAAATATGATGGGGGCTTTTCATTTTGTGAAAGAGGTTAAAGCACATAATAAAGGGGTTAAGGAACGCAATTCGGAAGCGGTAGAAGGTGGAGAAGTACCACCAGAAAAAGAAATCAGACCTATTATAGGGTGCGAATTTTTCGTTTGCGACGATCATACCAATAAAAATGTAAAGGATTATGGGTATCAGATTGTATTGTTAGCAAAAAACAAAAATGGTTATCACAACCTAGCTAAAATGTCATCGATTGCCTATACCGATGGGTTTTATTACGTGCCACGTATCGATAGAAAAGTTATTGAGCGCTACAAAGAAGATATTATAGTATTAACCGGAAACCTATATGGTGAAGTCCCATCAAAAGTTTTAAATGTTGGGGAAAAACAAGCTGAAGATGCGCTTTTGTGGTGGAAAGAACAATTCGGAAACGATCTTTATATCGAACTTATGCGTCATGGGCAGGAGGATGAAGATCGGGTAAACCAAGTATTAATAGGTTTTGCCCAACAACACGATCTCCCCTTAATTGCAACAAACAATACCTATTATTGTTCCAAAGAAGATGCAGAAGCCCATGATATTTTATTGTGTGTAAAAGATGGAGAAAAACAAACTACGCCTATAGGAAGAGGAAGGGGTTATCGTTATGGATTGCCCAATCAAGAATATTACTTCAAGTCTTCTGAGGCAATGAAGGAACTTTTTAAAGATCTTCCGCAGTCTATTCTGAATATTCAGGATCTGATCGAAAAGATTGAACCTTATGAACTGGCAAGGGATGTGTTACTCCCGAAGTTTGATATTCCGGACACATTTCTAAATGCTCAAGATAACGAAGATGGCGGTAAACGCGGAGAGAATGCCTATTTAAGGCATATAGCGTATAAGGGAGCGGAAGAACGGTATGGCGAAATTACGGATGTTATTACCGAGCGTATTGATTTTGAATTGCAAACCATTGAAAACTCAGGTTATCCGGGATACTTCTTGATTGTAGAGGATTTTATTCGCGAAGCACGAAATATGAATGTTTCTGTAGGACCAGGAAGGGGTTCTGCAGCGGGATCGGTTGTAGCATATTGCTTAAAGATTACCAATATTGATCCATTAAAGTACGATTTACTGTTTGAGCGGTTTTTGAATCCAGATCGGGTGTCAATGCCCGATATTGATATTGATTTTGACGATGAGGGTAGGGGACGTGTAATGGATTATGTGATCAATAAGTATGGTGCAAATCAGGTAGCTCAAATTATCACCTATGGTACCATGGCTGCTAAGTCTTCCATACGAGATACGGCCCGGGTGTTGGATTTACCATTAAGTGATGCAGATCGAATTTCCAAACTCATCCCTACGATGTCCAAACTTGGAAAAATCTTTGGCGTGCCCGATGCAGAACTCAAAAAGAAATTTCGTTCCGAAGATTTAGAAAAGGTACATGAATTGCTTAATATTTCGGAAACGGACGATTTGGAAGGTCAGACCGTAAATATGGCTCGTGTACTTGAAGGTTCTGTAAGAAATACCGGTATTCATGCCTGCGGTGTTATTATAACACCTGATGATATTACCAATTTTGTGCCTGTAGCAACAGCAAAAGATTCAGATCTTTATGTAACCCAATTTGATAACTCTGTAGTAGAAAGTGCAGGCTTATTGAAAATGGACTTTTTAGGTCTTAAAACTTTAACGCTCATTAAAGACACCGTTAAAATTGTAAAAGCCAAACACAATATAGCATTGATTCCCGATGAGTTTCCTCTGGATGATACCGCTACCTATGAACTCTTTCAGCGCGGAGATACCGTTGGGATATTCCAGTACGAATCGGTTGGAATGCAAAAGCATATGAAGGACCTAAAACCTTCCGTTTTTGATGATCTTATTGCAATGAATGCATTGTATAGACCTGGACCTATGGAGTATATTCCCAGTTTTATCGCAAGAAAACATGGGAAGGAAGAGATCACCTACGATCTTCCTGAAATGGAAGAATACCTCAAAGAAACGTATGGAATTACCGTTTATCAGGAACAGGTAATGTTATTATCGCAGAAACTGGCCAATTTTACCAAAGGTGAAGCCGATGTTTTGCGAAAAGCTATGGGGAAGAAACAGAAGGCGGTTTTGGATAAAATGAAGCCTCAGTTTATTTCACAAGCAGCGGAGAACGGTCATGCCGCAGAAAAATTAGAAAAAATCTGGAAAGATTGGGAAGCTTTTGCTTCCTACGCCTTTAATAAAAGTCACTCTACGTGCTATGCGTATATCGCATATCAAACGGCGTATTTAAAAGCGCATTATCCTGCAGAATATATGGCAGCCGTTTTATCGAACAATATGAACGATATTAAACAGGTTACCTTTTTTATGGAAGAATGTAAACGAATGGGACTGGAAGTTTTAGGACCTGATGTGAACGAGTCATACTATAAATTTGCAGTAAATACTGTCGGTGCTGTTCGTTTTGGCATGGGTGCTATTAAAGGGGTAGGAAAAGCGGCTGTAGAAACTATTGTTGAAGAGCGAAAAAAAGAAGGTCCTTTTAAATCTGTATTCGATTTGGCAAAACGAATTGATCTTAGATCAGCCAATAAAAAAGCCTTTGAAAATTTAGCACTAGCAGGTGGTTTTGATTCTTTTGGAAGTACCCATCGCGCACAATATTTTCATAAAGAAGGAGAGGGGATTACCTTTTTGGAAAAAGTAATAAAATATGGAGCCAAATATCAGGAAAGCGAAAACTCGTCCCAGGTAAGTCTTTTTGGAGACGCTAGTGAAGTGCAGATTCCGGAACCTTTAGTTCCTCCCTGCGAAGAATGGGGAACCATGGAGAAATTGCGAAAAGAAAAGGAAGTGGTAGGAATCTATATTTCTGGACACCCTTTGGATGATTTCAAAACGGAAATTGGTATTTTTTGCAATGCAAGTGTTTCCGCTTTTACATCTTTACATGAGCATGTAAATCGGGAGCTTTCTTTTGCAGGAGTAATTACCGATGTGCAGCATCGCGTATCTAAAAATGGTAAAGGATGGGCGTTGTTTACTATGGAGGATTATACCGATTCCTTTGAATTTCGAATTTTTGGCGAAGAGTATTTAAAATTCCGTCATTTTTTAATGATTAATTCCTTTGCGTATATAAAAACATATATCCGAGAAGGTTGGGTAAATAGAGATACCGGTAAAAAAAGCGATCCCCGATTGCAATTCAATACTATGATGATGCTTCAAGATGCGCTGGAAGTGTATGCTAAAAAATTAACTATTAAATTGGATATTGCACAGTTGAAGCAAGAGAACATTCGGAATCTTAAAGATACCTTGGTTTCCCATAAAGGCAAGCATCCTTTAAATTTTATTGTTTATGAAATGGAGGAAGAAATTAAGGTGAATATGATGAGTCGTAAACAAAAAGTTGCAATTTCAAGTGAGTTGCTAGCTACCTTGGGAGAACAGGAAGTACATTATCACGTAAATTAATACAACTGTTTTAGCATGAAGAATAACATTTATTGATATAGCTATAAAGAGAACAAATAAACCTAGGGTAAGGAAACCGGTTAATTATTGACTAAGTTTGCATAATATTAAAATCAAATAAGCGATGGCATTAGAGATAACAGATGCTTCTTTTGAAGAAGTAGTTTTAAAAAGCGATAAACCAGTAGTTGTAGATTTTTGGGCTGCGTGGTGTGGACCTTGTAGAATGGTAGGTCCGATTATAGATGAAGTTAGCAATGATTACGACGGGAAAGCCGTTGTAGGTAAAGTAGATGTAGATGCTAACCAAGAATTCGCCGCTAAATATGGTGTGCGAAATATTCCTACCGTTTTGGTATTTAAAAACGGCGAAATTGTAAACAGACAAGTAGGTGTTTCTCCAAAGAAAGTATACACCGATGCAATTGATGCAGTATTGTAAGATACGTTTATAGACAAAAAAAGGCTGGGTATATCACCTGGCCTTTTTTGTTTTATGACTTTTTTGGCTTGCAATGTTTTTTTGATACCCTCCCACTATGTATCTTAGTTACCAGATATGAATTTACAGTCCGAACTACATAAAGCCACCTTATTTCATAACTTAGAACTTCTAGCAAATCAGGTTGTTGAGGGCTTTATTAGTGGAATTCATAAGAGTCCTTTTCACGGCTTTTCTGCAGAATTTGCAGAACACAAAATTTATAATGACGGGGAGAGCACCAAACATATTGATTGGAAATTATTTGCGAAAACGGATAAGTTATATACCAAAAGATATGAAGAGGAAACCAACCTTCGGTGTCATATGATTTTAGACAATTCTGCTTCGATGCATTATCCTGAAATCAAAAATTTATCGGTATCCAATTTAAATAAAATTGGCTTTGGAGTTTTGGCCATAGCAGCGATAATGAATATTCTAAAAAAGCAGCGGGATGCCGTTGGGTTAAGTATCTATTCTGATCAATATGATTTTTATAGTGCTGAAAAAAGTAGCGAACGGCATCATCAGATGCTTTTGGCGAAGTTGAATGCTGTAAGCACTACCGATAACCCTGCTACGGATACTAAAACCTACACCTATTTGCATCAAATAGCGGAAAAAATACATCGTAGGAGTCTTATTTTTCTATTCACAGATATGCTTCAAGCTTCTGTGGAAGAAGAAAAGCTTTTTGAGGCCTTACGGCATCTTAAATACAATAAACATGAGGTGGTGTTATTTCATCTTATGGATAAGGATAAGGAGTATCACTTTAATTTTGATAATGGTCCAAAACGTTTTAAGGATGTGGAAACTGGAGCGCATTTAGACCTCTATGCAGATACTGTTAAGGAAGCCTATGAAGCGGGAGTTACGCAATATTTTGAAGCATTAAAAATGCGATGTGCCCAATACAAGATTAAATATGTTCCTGTGGATGTACAAGCGGACTTCTCCAGAATATTAAATACCTATATGGTGGAGCGGCAGCGATTTTTGTAAAACAATGCATTATTTTATAAAAATTGTTTGCGGAATTCAATTAGCGATGTATATTTGCAACCGCTAAACGCCACGGTCTGGTAGTTCAGTTGGTTAGAATACCTGCCTGTCACGCAGGGGGTCGCGGGTTCGAGTCCCGTCCAGACCGCTGAAAATTTCTCAAATTTCAGCATAAAGCCTGTAAATCATTGATTTACAGGCTTTTTCATTTTATTTAATGTCAAAAAACACCATATAAAACCATATAAAAAGGGCGGAATTCGGTGCGTATTTTGACCCTCAAAAAACCCGCACCTAAATCGCTGTAATTGACTGTTAAAGAAAACTTTACAGCGAAATTTTAACATTTGTTTTTCGTACCTTCTGGTGAGGATTTAAAACCCGCACCTATGTATGGCAAAATGAACATCCTTTTTTACCCGAAAAAATCAGAAAGAAATGATGACGGAATGGTTATGCTCTATGCCCGTATAACCATCAATGGTAAGCGTGGTGAGTTCAGCTTAGGTCGTCGCATAGATGAACAGCGTTGGGATTCACGGGGTGGAAAACTGAGAGGAACTACTACAGAGGTATCCAATTTCAATCGATTTCTGGATAATGTGAAGAATCGGCTTTACGACATTTACGATTCATTGCTGAAAGAACGAGAGGATATTTCAGCTACCATCATAAAGAATATTTATCTGGGGAAAGAAGGTAAAGAGTATATGCTTCTAGAAATCTTTCAAGAACATAACGATGAAATCGAAAGTCTATTAGGTAAAGGTTTTACCATAGGGACGTTACAACGCTATAAGGCAGCTTATAAGCACGTCTCGGCCTACATCGTACAGAACTACCATAGAAACGATATTCCCGTTCGTAGGGTCGACCATAAGTTTATTAAGGGATTGGAATTCTTTTTGAAGTCGCAAAGAAACTGTGAACACAACACGGCTACTAAATATGTTGTGAACTTCAAAAAGATTATACGGATTGCCCTAGCTAATGAGTGGATAACCAAAGACCCCTTCTTTAATTGGAAAGCTTCTTGGAAAACAAAGGAAAAGCAATATCTGACCCAAGCCGAATTGGATGCCCTACGGGATAAAAAGTCATTTTTGCCACGTCTTGATTTGGTTAGGGATGTTTTTGTTTTCTGCTGTTATACGGGTCTGGCCTATTCGGATGTACAACAACTAAAAGAAGAGCATATTATAATAGGGGTCAATGGGGGTAGATGGATTAAAATGCCTAGAAAAAAAACCAAAGCTATCAGTAGTATACCATTGTTGGCTCCAGCCGAAGAAATTATTCTTAAGTATAGTGAACATCCCTACGTGTTGGATGGAAAAGGAGTTTTGCCCGTATTGACCAATCAAAAATCAAATGCCTATCTAAAAGAGATTGCCGATGTCTGCGGCATCAATAAAAATCTCACTACACATTTAGCACGGCATACATTTGCGACTACAGTGACATTGTCAAATGGAGTATCAATTTCGACAGTCAGTAAAATGTTGGGACATCGTTCTTTAAAGACCACCCAGATTTATGCCAAGGTTCTTGATAACAAAATAGCGGAGGAAATGGACCGATTAAAAGAAAAGATAAAACCTGTTGAAAATTCTAATCAAAAAGACGAAGGCAGCATTGAAAACTAAAATTGTCCCAAATCCTTACCCCTAACTTTTGCGCACGGTTCCTGTTGGGTTTTTGTAGCGTCCCGATAGGTAAGCGTGAAACAAAAATCCAATAGGGCGCAACCTACTTTTTCTTTGAAAAGTATCTTTTTAAGGTTTACAAATTTCAGTAGCGAAGCGGATAAGGTTTGTTAAGCAAGAGGGTAACACGCTAAAGCGATGTTACAAGTTACAAACCATTGATTTTCAATGAATTGAAAATATCACACGAATATTTTTTGCGTCAAAAACTCAATAAACACCCTGTAAGACCCTATAAACGTTGAAAAAAATTACTGTAATGGAATTAAAAAACAAGAAAAAAAGTGATTTCTCGGCTATAAGTATCAATCGGATAGTGGCAGGAAGATATCGAGAGTTTTCAAAGAAAATTTCCAAGTCACACACAATGACTTTGGAACTGATGATGGACTTCTTTGAAGGAGCAAAAATCTCCCCGAAGAACAAATATTTGATGAACTATATGGGTTCTGAACATCGGCTGAGCAAGAGGTTGGATTATTTAGAAGAACTACTTCGAAATTGGGAGAAGAATAGTAGCATTCCAAAAATTCATGAGATGATTAAAAAGGTATTCGATTTTGCCGAAGAGGAAGAAAAAAGTAAAAGAAAGAATTTGGAGTTTCAGGAAAAGATGTTCGACCAATCCCTAAAAAGGGACAAAGTGACCCAGTATGATAATTATATGCTAAAAGAGAATTGGAAAAACGAGCGTAAAAGGGTTTTAAAATTATTGGATCGGATCACCATGGAAAAACCCCGATTTGCAAAACCGTACTATAAAATTGAAATTGAAGAAAAAGATTTGGAAAGCTTGAAACAAGATTTAAATAAAGAGCTTTGATTTACCTCGCAAAAAGATAGGATGAAGCTTGGTAAGGATTTGGGACTTGCAGCACGAAACTTCGTTTCGCTCGCTAAATATTCAAAATTAAAATACAATCGTGTTTTAGTATACGGCGATTAGTTCACTTATCGCCGTGAATACTACTGCTATTATCGTGGCCTACGGCAAATAATTGTTATTAACGCCGTAAAAAATACGGCAAATAATTTTAATTACGACAAATATACTCTATATTCGCCGTATTATTTACTGTGTAAATTAATATCGCAATGTATCTACATCACAGAAAGGACTGGCCAAATTTTGAATGGAACGATGAAACTCTGCTTCCATACGTAAGCAAGGTGCGTGACCTACAGGGCAGGCTTATAGGAAGAATGGAAGGTATGGGTTTTAACTTAAGGGAAGAAGCCGTACTTGAGACTTTAACGGAGGACATAGTAAGAACAAGTGAAATAGAAGGTGAATTATTAAATCCACAAGAAGTAAGGTCGTCGGTGGCTCGAAGGCTGGGAATGGATATATCAGGCTTGCCTGAAGCAAGTCGCGATGTAGAAGGTATTGTTGAAATGATGTTGGACGCAACCCAAAAGTATAAAGAACCACTTTCCAAAGATCGTCTATGCGGATGGCATGCAGCACTCTTTCCAACCGGGAGAAGTGGTATGTACAAAATTACAGTTGGGGACTGGAGAGATGACAAGAAGGGGCCAATGCAAGTTGTTTCTGGTCCGATGGGTAGAGAAAAAGTGCATTATACCGCTCCAGCAGCATCAAGGCTCGAAAATGAGATGAATACATTTATTGAATGGTTCAATGCGGATGAAAGCATGGAGTCAATAATTAAGTCGGCGATTGCGCACCTATGGTTCGTTAGCATCCACCCATTTGACGATGGAAATGGGAGGATTGCTAGGGCCATCGGCGATTGTCAATTGGCTCGTGCAGATAGAACTAATCAAAGGTTCTATAGTATGTCGGCACAAATCATGAAATCTAAAAAAGGATATTATGACATATTGGAATCAACTCAAAAAGGAAGCATGGATGTCAGCCAATGGCTGGTGTGGTATTTCGAACGCTTGACGGAGGCACTTGAAGCCACTGATGAAATACTGTCTAAAATCATGGCAAAAGCTAAATTCTGGGAGCAACATAAAACCACGCAATTCAATGAACGGCAAGTTTATATGATCAATAAACTTCAAGGTGACTTTATCGGAAAGCTACATTCATCAAAGTGGGCAAAAATGACAAAAGTACATCGCGATACTGCTCTTAGAGATATTCAAGACTTGGTTGATAAAGGAGTTTTAAAAGACTCAGGAGAAGGTGGGAGGAGTACGAACTATATTTTGAATCTTTCCAACTTATAAAAGAAGGAAAAAACCACCATTGAAAAAGCCATAGCTGAAAATCCGGAACTCTCAATGGCGCAAAGCATGAATAAAAGTCTAGAAGAAGCTCAAAAAATAGTTAAGGCAATTGTAATGGGCATTAAGGATGTAGCATGAAATTATGTAGGAAAATAACTATATTGTAAATCAAAACCAACCAAACCATGCTTGACTATATTACCCAACTAGAAGTCTATATTGCTCTTATCTGCATAGGTATTCCAGTCATTCTTAGAATAGCTGATACCAAAGACGATAAAATTGGTTTTAGGTCAAGTATTAGTGCATACATTGACATGAACCGCCGTCATGTTTTTGGAATGGTGTTCACCATTGCCGCAATGCTATTTATCTATAATGGTGTTATTAATTTGAACGATAGTTTACAAGAACAAATTGTAAACCTTGGTTTTTGGAAAGAAAAGGGATATAATATTCTTTTAGGGTTAGCCCTTTTTGGTGTTCTACTCTTTCCATATAATGTGTGCCCAAAAACCCACTATACATTTGCCGTACTCTTCTTTGTGGGGAGTACAATGGTCATTGCATTTTTTCATGAAGAAGATGATGCTATCATTAGTTATATCATAGCTGCCGCTTCAATTATTGCACTGGCTGCCCATATTATCAATGAAAAATGGATCAATCTCTTTTGGGCAGAATGGATTGCCCTCACAGTCATAGGAATCCATTTTATTTTGGAAGCAAAAAACATCATTTCATTTCAATAAATTTTACTATAAACCTATTAATGGCAAAAAGAAATACTTCAACAGAAGAACCTTTAGAGAAACAACTCTGGAAAGCAGCAGATAAACTGAGAAAGAACATCGACGCCGCAGAATACAAGCACGTAATGTTGGGATTGATTTTCCTCAAATATATTTCAGATGCCTTTGAAGAACTATATGCGAAATTAAAGAAAGGAGAAGGTGAATATGCTGGTGCCGACCCAGAAGATAAAGATGAGTACAAAGCAGAAAATGTATTTTTCGTACCGCCATCATCACGTTGGGGCTATTTGCAATCACATGCCAAACAACCTACTATTGGGAAAACGGTAGATGAGTCAATGGATGCCATTGAACGTGAAAACCCATCGCTGAAGGGAGTCTTACCAAAAGTTTATGCCCGGCAAAATTTAGACCCTACCACCTTAGGAGGACTCATAGATATTATTAGCAATATAGCACTTGGCGATGCTAAAAGTAGAAGTGCCGATTTATTAGGTCATGTTTTTGAATACTTTTTGGGAGAATTTGCGTTAGCAGAAGGGAAAAAGGGCGGTCAATTCTACACCCCACGAAGTGTAGTGGAATTATTAGTTGAAATGCTTGAACCGCACAAAGGTCGAGTGTATGATCCATGTTGCGGTTCTGGCGGTATGTTCGTGCAATCAGAGGAATTTGTAAAAAACCATCAAGGAAAGACTAATGATATCTCTATCTACGGTCAGGAAAGTAACCAGACCACTTGGCGTCTGGCGAAGATGAATCTGGCCATACGTGGCATAGATAGTTCGCAAGTCAAATGGAACAACGAGGGCTCTTTTCTAAACGATGCCCATAAAGATTTAAAAGCAGATTATATTATTGCCAACCCACCCTTTAATGTTAGTGATTGGAGCGGTGATCTTTTAAGAAATGATGGACGCTGGAAATATGGAACGCCCCCCAGTGGAAACGCCAACTATGCTTGGATCCAGCATTTTATATACCATTTAGCTCCCAATGGCCAAGCTGGTTTTATTTTATCAAAAGGGGCTTTGACTACCCAATCTTCTGGAGAAGGCGAAATCCGAAAAGCCCTAGTGGATGCTGGTTTAATTGATTGCATCGTTAATCTGCCCGCCAAACTGTTCTTAAACACCCAGATTCCTGCTTCGTTATGGTTTATGAGTCGAAACCGTACCAATGGTAAGTTTAGAGACCGTAGCAAAGAAATACTCTTTATTGATGCCCGAAACCTTGGTCATTTAATTAATCGTAGAACCAAGGTACTATCTAATGGGGAGGAAGACGCTAATGATAATGACATTGCTACCATTGCTAATACCTATCACAACTGGCGTAACAAGAATGGTGAATATGAGGATGTAAAGGGCTTCTGTATGGCTGCATCTATCGATAGGGTAAAAGAACTTGATTATGTATTGACTCCAGGTCGGTTTGTGGGTCTGGCGGAAACCGAAGATGACTTTGATTTCGCTGAACGCTTTACATCGTTAAAGTTAGAATTTGAAACTCAGCTTTTAGAAGAGAAAAAATTGAATGAAAGAATTTCCAACAACCTCAAAAAAATTATAATCGATGAGTAATTGGAAAGAATTCAAATTAGAAGATTTAGGGTTTCTTCAAAGAGGTCGTTCAAGACATAGGCCTAGATATGCGTTTCACCTATATGGTGGTGATTACCCTTTTATACAAACCGGTGAAATAAGGGAAGCAAAGAAATATATTAAAGAATTTGAAAAAACGTATAATGAAGAAGGGCTTAAACAAAGTAAACTTTGGCCAAAAGGGACTTTGTGCATAACAATTGCTGCCAACATTGCCGAATTGGGAATTTTGAGTTTTGACGCATGTTTTCCTGATAGTGTCCTGGGCTTTATACCAAACAAGAAAAAAGTTAATACTGATTTTATCTATTATACTCTAACCCATTTTCAAAAAGAGCTTAAACATATAGGAGAAGGTTCGGTTCAAGACAACATAAATTTGGGGACTTTTCAGGATTTACTTTTTCCTATTCCCTTACTTCCGGAACAAGAAGACATTGCAGAAGTTCTTACAAGTCTTGATGATAAGATAGATTTGCTCTATCGTCAAAACGAGACTTTGGAGACTATGGCTGAAGCGTTTTTTCGGAAGTGGTTTGTGAAGGGAGCCGACGAAGAATGGGAAGAAGGAGTTTTAGAAGATTTAATTGAGGTTAAATATGGAAAAGATCATAAAAAACTCGAAGACGGTAAAATTCCAGTACTCGGCTCAGGAGGAATAATGAGATATGCTGATACAGCCTTATATGAAGAGGAATCAGTTTTAATACCTAGAAAGGGAAGTCTTAATAACGTAATGTACATAAATGAACCTTTTTGGACAGTTGATACGATGTTCTACACCATAATGAAATACGCGAATATTGCGAAATTCATTCATCATTTTATAAAAGTTAAAGACCTAGCAGGCATGAATGTGGGCTCGGCAGTTCCTAGTATGACTACCGCTGTGCTAAACAGTATGCCTATAAAAATTCCATCAGATGAATTCTTAGAAAAGTTTGAGTCTACCGTGAAACCTTTTTATGAAAAAATGCAGAGTAATTTGAATCAAATAAAAACCCTCGAAAAGACAAGAGATACCTTATTGCCGAAACTAATGAGTGGCGAAATTAAAGTTGCATGATCTATGGATACCATTTTTTTAGATACCAATTGTATTAGAAACGAGGGAGCCAATTGTTTTTTTGGGAATGTTTCTGACATACAAAAGGCTTCCAATATTGTTGATATTGCTATACCATCTATTGTAATCGACGAAATCGTAAGACAAAAGAGAAGATTTCTAAAAAGTCAATTAGATAAGATGAAGAACAATTACTTCTCTCGCGTAGTAGGTTTCGATGGAATCGAATTGAAAGTTTGTAAAGACCATATAGAACATCAAATAGAATCACTTTTCACTAATTCACAAAACGAGTTTACTTATAAAATTGTAAAGTTAAAACATAAGGGTAAGTTGAAGCAAATCAAACAACTTGCCATCAAAAATATAGCTCCTTTTGAGGCCAATTCAGATAAGGGATTTAAGGACACCTATATCCATCTTACAATCTCCGAATTTTTAAAAACTGCAGATGATGACGTCTTTTTATTAACCAGTGATACGAGGTTAAAAGAGTCTTTTAAGTATAAAGGAGTGACTGTCATCTCTACTATCCAAGACTATTTTAGATACAGGCAAGAATACTTCAAGGAAGATTATTTTCTTGAGCGGTTGAATGAATACTTTGAACGAAAGGATTTGAGTTCAAAAAGTATTTTATCTGCTGAATTAAATGAAGATGATAATTGGGAAATAAGGGTTGAGATTGACGAAGATGAGAAAGTCTTAGAAGTGGATTTTTACTCGCGAGAGATAATAGACGATAATTAAAATAAAAACTCCCCCAAATAAATATTATATGACAAAAACTAACCATTATGAAAACAAAAATTGTAGTAGTTTTAGCCTTTTTGATTGGAGGAGTGGCCTATGGACAGCATGAAATTAAAATTGAGTTTAAACAACGGGAAGATGCTAAAATTACCTTGCCAAAAAAAATTAAAAGAGGGGATTTTTATAAAGTCAGGGTATGTGACATTAATCTTAATAGATACTCGGTTCAGATTAAAAATGAAGATAGCATTATCTCAAAATCTCTTGAATTACCAACATTTGAAGATTTTTCATTGGATGGTCTAACAGCACTGACCAACAACTTCCTAATTAATTCCTTTTTACCGGTAACTGAATTTGACAGTCTTACTTCTATTGAAAGTGTTGACCCCAAGAAGTTGGATGATTTAAAAGAATTGATAGAAAGTGCTGTAACGATTGCGCAAGCGAAAACAAAGGAGCAAACTTTTGGACTTACCATTCTTAAAACAACTTGGGACGATTTAAAATTTCAAATCTACAAGAGAAGGTTGAACTTACTAAAGGAAATTCCAGATAACAGTGATGGATATAATTTTGAAACGGCTTTGGAAGCGGTAGAAGTTTTAAGGAGCTCTAGCGATTCATTAAAAAAATCAACTTCAGAGCAACAAAAAAAATATAGTGGCATTGTGGTTAGTAAAAAGGCAAAGGACTTTTTAGAAAAACCTGCAAATAAAGATTTAAAGGAAAAGGTAGCCGCCTCAACAAAGGCTTTTTCAACATTGACCACTAAAATTGATGAGCTAAAGGCCTTGATTACTGCAGATAACGTGGAAAAGCTTCTGAAATCTATCTTATTTCTCAGTGACAAAACCGAGTACGTCTCTTTACCCATACAATTCAAAGGTGAACTCGAAGAACTGAGTATAAGTTTTGTGCCAAAAGATTCTACTTCTGGTTTGCAAACAGAAACTTTAGCTCCTTTGATATTTCCTCTTGAAAATACTTGGTACTGGTCTGTTGCTACCTCTTTTTATTATTCAAATCTTTGCAACGATAGATTTTCCTCTTTAACAAGTTCTGATTCTGATGGAAACTCAACATATACCATAACAACATTAGAATCCACATCAAGAGAAGCTGGTATTTCAACTACGCTTAGAGTAGGAAGAAAATTTAGGCCCAATGGGCTTGTCGGTGCTCATTTTAATTTTGGGCCCGGAATCTCAATCGAAAAGAATATAAGGCCAAGATTATTATTCGGTGGTGGAATCTCTATCGGCCGAAAACACAACTTAACCATAGACTACGGGGGCATTTTAGGTTATGTCGACCGCCTAAGCGATGCCATTCCGAAAACTGGTTCGGGGGAAGTGCCTGACCCTCTTAATACCGAAATCATGATTGGTAATTACTTTTCTTTGGGCTATATGTTTAAAATTTAACAAATGGAACAACCTTTTAAGCCCTTAAGCCTTTCAATAAAAGAGCTTTTTACAAACGCAGATTCTAAATACAAAATCCCACAATACCAACGGCCGTATAAATGGGAGGGTGACCAAGTTTATCAATTATGGGATGACATTTATGAGGCTTTTGAGAATGGAGAGCAAAACTATTTCTTAGGCTCTATAATTACAGCAAAACCAAGGGATAACGAAAAATCATCTTATGTTGATGTAGTTGATGGACAACAGCGATTAACCACCTTGACCATATTACTTTGTGTTGTGAGGGATTTATTTCCTGACATCAACAAGAACAATGAAGATGATAAGGCAGTTAAGCTGATAATGATTCAGCATTCCATTTCAGAATTTGGTCAAAATGAACGCTTGAAATTGAACACACATGCACAACATCAGAGCGCATTTGAAAAACTGATTTTAAAAGGGGATACTTCGGAATTAAGAAAACCATATAAATATTTAATTCGAACAGATGAAGAGCCCCAATACAAATTTATAAATACAGCGGTCATCTTCTCGGAGAAACTCCGTGAAATTGGTGAATCCCGAGCGGGAGAACTTATAAATTTTCTATTTAATCAGGTACAGATTATTCGTATTGATTGTGCAGATAGACAGTTTGCCATTAAACTATTCCAAGTATTGAATGATCGAGGAATGGATTTATCCGCAGCCGATTTAATAAAGAGCTTTTTATTAGAAAAACTCTATAAAAAATATAAGGAAGACCCGGATAATTCCAAACTAAAGGAGGAGCAATTCATTGCTGATTGGCGTGAAATGGAGCAAACCATTAAGCAATGCGATATTAGCATGAATGATTTGTTCATTATCTATGAATATTATCAGTTGGCTTCCAATCCAAAGAAATCCTTATATGATGAATTGCAAGATATTTTTGAAACCAAAGATCCTAACATAGTTATTGAGGATATCAAGCAATTTGCCCACACTTACTTTAAAGAAATCTGGGAAGACAACAAGGATAAAGTGATGTATTCATTTTGGTATATACGATGGAGCATGTACTGGAAAGCAATCATATTAACTGCCCAACACTCTGACTATCCTGAAATTGATGGTATTAAACTAGAATTAAGAAGATTCTACTATTTATACTGGATTGCAGGAAAAACGCTTTCCCAAATAAAACAAACCTCTTTTAACTTAATTAAATGGATTAAGGAAAAAAGACCAATGTCCGGGATACAAAAAGATCTTGATGACAAATTAGAATCGGATGGTATAATTGATTTAGCTGCTCGTAATTTACAGGCAGAGCATATTGCTTTTGAGCCATGGATAAAACCATTGCTAATTTTATTGGAATACAATCAATCGGATGATAGCAAGTTGGCCTTTATTTACTTAAGCAAAGAATTGCATTTAGAACATATTCTTCCGATTAAATATGAAAGATTCGAGGAATGGAATCATATTGATAAAGAGGTAGCCGCACGATGGATTAATAGTGCAGGAAACTTAACACTGTTGAGCGGTTCTAAAAATATTGAGGCAAGTAACAATCCTTTTGAAGTAAAGATGTCTGTTTACAGAGGAAAGGGGAAATATGATGAAAAAAAGGAAAAAATAACAAGCTTTACAATGACTCAAACTATAGTTAACGAATACGAATCAAAAAAATACAATAAAGAATGGAATGAAACCACTATGATAGCTAGGTTGAAATGGTTTTATAGTGAAGTTGAGGATTTGTTAGATTTGGATTTGTCTTTATTGATAGAAGAAGCGAAACCAGAATTGGTATGACCAAAATCACCGAGAACGATATAGAACTCTTTGCAATTCAGCAGCTAGAAGCTTTGGGCTACCAATATCTTTATGCACCCGATATTGCTCCTGAAATGGAAAACGCTGAGCGAGCCAGTTTCGAAGACGTTTTACTAGTCGATAGATTGCAAGATGCCGTTCGCAGAATCAACCCAAAACTATCTAATGATTCTCGAGATGAAGCTATTAAAGAAATGCTTCGCATCAACTCCCCTGAACTATTGGCGAATAATGAAACTTTCCATCGGTTTTTGACAGAAGGGGTAAAAGTTACTTATCAGAAAGACGGCAACCAACGTGGCGATTTAGTATGGCTTATCGATTTTGAAAATCCAGAAAATAATGAGTTCGTGGTGGCCAACCAATTTACGATCATTGAAAACGGAAACAATAAACGCCCCGATGTTCTACTTTTTGTTAATGGTATTCCGTTAGTGGTCATCGAACTGAAAAACGCAGCAGATGAAAATGCAACGGTTAGGTCGGCCTATAAACAGATACAGACCTATAAAACCATTATACCAAGTCTATTTGCGTACAATGGCTTTACAATTATTTCCGATGGCCTTGAGGCTAGAGCAGGTTCGTTGTCTGCAGGTTTTACACGCTTTATGTCTTGGAAATCGGTAGATGGAAAAGAAGAAGCATCCCATCTTGTAAGCCAATTGGAAACCTTGATAAATGGCATGCTGAACAAGCAAACTCTATTAGATCTTATCCGTCATTTTGTAGTTTTCGAAAAATCAAAAAAAGAAGACCCCAAGACTGGGATTGTTTCCATATCTACTGTAAAAAAATTAGCGGCATATCACCAATACTATGCGGTTAATAGAGCCGTTGAATCAACTTTGCGCGCCACAGGATATACCGCAGAGAAGCCAATGCCCATAAGTATGGCGATGGAAGATCCAGCGAACTATGGTTTGCCAGCCGTTAAAGCCCAGCCTATTGGGGATAAAAAAGGTGGCGTGGTGTGGCATACACAAGGTAGTGGTAAGTCCTTGTCAATGGTGTTTTTCACAGGTAAGATCGTGTTGGCTTTGGATAATCCGACAATTTTGGTTATAACAGACCGTAATGATCTTGATGACCAATTGTTCGATACGTTTGCATCATCAACGCAATTGCTACGACAAGAACCGGTTCAAGTAGAAGACCGTCAGAAGTTGAAAGAGCTATTAAAGGTGGCTTCCGGGGGTGTAATATTTTCAACCATACAAAAATTCCAACCACAGGAAGGCAACGTCTTTGAAATGCTGTCAGAACGGAAGAACATTGTGGTGATTGCCGATGAAGCACACAGAACGCAATATGGCTTTAAAGCAAAAACGATTGATGACAGAGATATTCAAGGCAATGTAGTTGGAAAAAAAACAGTATACGGCTTTGCAAAGTATATGCGTGACGCTCTGCCAAATGCCACTTATTTAGGCTTTACCGGAACCCCAATAGAAAGTACCGATACCAATACGCCTGCAGTCTTCGGAAACTATATTGACGTTTATGATATAGCTCAGGCAGTAGAGGATGGCGCTACAGTTCGAATTTATTACGAGAGTAGGCTAGCTAAGGTCAATTTAAGTGAAGAGGGCAAAAAGTTGGTAAAAGACTTGGATGAGGACTTGGACCAAGAAGCTTTGACTGAAACCCAAAAAGCGAAAGCCAAATGGACGCAATTGGAAGCTTTAGTAGGAAGTGAGAATCGAGTCAAAAACATTGCAAAAGATTTGGTCACTCATTTCGAGCAACGTCAGGAAGTATTTGAGGGTAAGGGTATGATTGTTGCAATGTCAAGAAGAATCGCTGCTGAGTTGTACGATGCAATTATTAAAATACGACCTCAATGGCATTCAGATGATTTGAGCGAGGGCGTGATTAAAGTTGTAATGACCTCTGCTAGTTCCGATGGTCCAAAAATAGCAAAACATCACACTACTAAACAACAAAGAAGGGCATTGGCGGAACGTATGAAAGATACCAATGATGGACTAAATTTGGTCATTGTTCGTGACATGTGGCTTACTGGTTTTGATGCACCCAGCATGCATACGCTATATATAGATAAACCCATGAAGGGTCACAACTTGATGCAGGCCATTGCTAGAGTAAACAGAGTGTATAAAGATAAGCCCGGTGGCTTGGTCGTCGATTATTTAGGTATTGCCTCGGATTTGAAAAAAGCACTTTCCTTTTACAGTGATGCAGGCGGAAAAGGTGACCCGACAATTGCACAAGAACAGGCCGTTACTTTGATGTTGGAAAAATTAGAAGTGGTTTCGGACATGTTTCATGGTTTCAGATACGAAGATTATTTTGAGGCTGATACCTCTAAAAAACTATCCATGATATTATCTACTGAAGAACATATTTTTGGTCTGGAAGAAGGTAAAAAACGCTTCATAAATGAGGTCACTGCGTTATCAAAGGCATTTGCCATTGCAATTCCACATGAACAAGCTATAGATGTCAAGGATGAGGTTTCGTTCTTTCAAGCGGTAAAGGCGCGTTTGGTGAAATTCGATGTTACTGGAGAAGGAAAAAGTGATGAGGAAATAGAAACCACAATTCGTCAGGTAATCGATAAGGCCTTGGTTTCTGAACAAGTGATTGACATCTTCGATGCAGCTGGAATTAAAAAACCGGATATTTCCATTCTATCGGAAGAATTTTTATTGGAACTGAAAGGAATGGAGCACAAAAATGTTGCCCTCGAAGTATTGAAAAAATTATTGAATGACGAAATTAAAACTCGTTCTAAAAAGAATTTGGTTAAGAGTAAATCCTTGATGGAAATGCTTGAAGATTCGATTAAAAAATACCATAACAAAATCCTGACCGCAGCAGAAGTGATGGATGAACTCATTAAGTTGAGCAAAGAGATTGTCAACATGGACAGTGAGGCAAAATCACTTGGTTTGACTGAGTTTGAATATGCTTTTTATACTGCTGTTGCGGACAATGAAAGCGCAAGAGAATTAATGCAGAAAGATAAATTACGTGAGTTGGCGGTTATCTTAACGGAAAGGGTTCGGAAAAATGCTTCTATTGATTGGACTATTAAGGAAAGCGTAAGGGCCAAATTGAAAGTGATTATAAAGCGTACGTTAAGACAATATGGATATCCACCAGATATGCAAAAATTGGCTACAGAGACCATTTTAAAACAGGCAGAGTTAATTGCTAATGAGATTACTTCCTAATTAAAAACTTATGAATGAATAGCTGTTTGCAAAATATGTTTTATATCTGCGCGTCCATCGGTGGGATAGCGACCGCTATATCCATTATAGTGCTGCTTATCAAAGACGCTAGAAAGAGTAATCGAATTTCCAATCTTGAAAGAGTTGCGCAAGCATTAGAAAGAGATTTGGAAGTTAGGTATATGCCACATTTATGGATCAATGGCGTGGGGCTTAGAGAAGGTGAGAATAGAATCAATTTTGATCTTAACAATAAGAGAGAATGGTGTAAAATTCTTGATTTTAGAATTATTTCAGGTGATTTAATTCTTGATGAAAGAAACAAACACTTGCCGTACGAGCTAGAGCCCAAGTTTAGCCAGACCATTGTGTCAGATACTACTAGAAGATATATTTTTACCCTTAACATTTCTGAGAAGCAGTTAAATGATGTAGAATATGCTATAGAAATAGTATATGAGAATCGGTTGACTCAAAAGTACTCGGTTGTTCTCAGAGGTGTAGGGAGTAAATATACTTTGGATGATCCTAAGAAAGTCTAAAGTTTCTACTTAATTCTGTGCCAAAATATTCTTCGAACCAGTAAGCTTTCCGTCAAGTCGAACTAAGCAAAAGTTCAAAATTAAGGATATAATTTGCTTTAAATTGACATTTACTACGTGGTTCAAACGTTAAAGTATGTTAAAAGGTGAGCCTTGCGGTGCGGCTAAAAAACGGCCTTTTGGCAGCCCTTTGTTATAGGGCATTTTGAAGAAAAGTTCGAGTCCCGTCCAGACCGCAAAAAAGCCTCAATGAAAATTGAGGCTTTTTATTTTTCAATTTTATCCAAACTTTTTTGATCTTGATGTTATTCTCAATTCATAGGAAAAATTTGCATTCTCGCAGCATTGTCTATGTTACCTGAAAAAGGTATCATTACTAATTAACGGCTTTTCATTTTAGTTACCTCCAATTAATACGCTACCTAAGATCGGAAAAGCAATCCGTACCTAAAGGAATCTTGTTTTACTATGCAGCTTTACCATAAGTAATTTCATATAACACAAATACCTAATATTAGGTATTTGTGCGCTTAATCATTAAACTAAATTTGATATAAAAATGAGAGGTAACGTTTTTAAAATCAATAAAATGAAATATAAAAGCATAACGATGCTTATTGTTTTAATAATCCTTCCATCTGTTTCCTTTTCACAAAATGCGCTCGCCGATTTTTATGTTGGTGGAAAGACCTATCTACCACCTTCAACCTTAGAAGAAATGGTTGAAAATGTTAAGGATATGACGACCAGTAATGCTCCAAAAAAGGAAATTGCTTCTTGGCTGGCTAGAGTAATAGATGGCAGAGTAACCAATATGAATAGCCCAGAGCGTGTATTGGATTGGAGAAATACCTTTAGTAGCAAAGGACAAGAATTATTTGATGAATGGCGCGATAGAAACATATATGACAACGAGACCTCCGCTAAATGGGCTTGGAACAATAGTATGGGAAACTGTGAAGAGAATTCTAATATTGTCTATTATATTCTTAAGAATGCAGGGGTTCCAAAAGACTTTCGTATGATATCTACAGGGAAACACCAATTTACGGTTTGGGGTCTAGCTCCTGGGGCAGATATTAGCAATCCTGATACCTGGGGACCTAATGCTATTGTTGTGGATCCTTGGCTGGGATATACTGTAGATTCTGATGGCGTAAAATCAGGCAGATGGTTTCAGAATGATGACCCAACGGTAGACTTAAACGATCAGACTTTTAATTTTGATCCTGATTCAGAAAAATGGGAAACCTCAACAGAAAATCGTTCTCTTACCACATCTGATGATGATCCTTGTTTTGTGGCCACGGCTTCATATGGAACGCCATTGGCTATTGAAATTCAGATTTTAAGAGATTATAGAGACAACTATCTAAGGAAATATGAAATCGGAAAATTGTTTATAGCCTGGTATGAAATCAATGGTCCTAAATTGGCAGCATTACTCAATAAGTATCCAGAATTTAAACCTTGGGTTAGACAATTCGTATTACAACCTATTGTAACCTTCCTTAAAAAGCATATTGATGAAAGTGATTATTAAACTTATTCTTTTTCTGACCATTATACTAGGGTTTGCGATTGCCTTTTGGGGAATTAAAAACGGATTATATATTCAGGAGCATATTGAAGAATGGAATGGCGGTATCAATTTTGAAGCTACACTTACGGATTTATATGTTTTTCTTGTTGGGGGTGGGTTTATTGGATTTGCATCTTTTCTTGCTCTTTTGGGCTTAGGATTCGCACCTAGAAGTAGAAAATCAGCATTTTGGCTGCTTGTCTTGCCAGGTTTTTTTGGCTTACTTATTGCAATTGCCGGTATTTATTTTATGACAGTGAGTTATGGAACGCATTGGTTAGAAATGGGAAAATATTTTATAGTTGCCCTTATTACGCCGCCAATACTTTATTTGCTAACAGGGATCTACTTCCGAAAGACGAATAAAAGAAAAAGTAAAACTTCTTAAAATTTCCAATTCAAAAAATCTTTTAAGGGATAAATACTTGACCGTCCTGATCAACTAAAACAAGATATTGCCAATGAATTTATCTTCTTTATGGAACAAGTTAGGGAATGAATAAATGTAGCAAGCTTTAATCTTTTTGACCCCAAGGCCATAATTGAAGTACTCGTTCCGGATTTACAATCGAAAGTTATTGACGATGTAAAAAATAAAAGTCCTTCACACTTTATGTGAAGGACTTTTTATCTCTCAAAATATTTTTTTAATACCCTTTGTAAACTAAAAGATAATCTATTTATAAGCGCGTGGCCGTTGCTGTGCAATTATCGCTTGGATCTTGGAAAAAGGTGTAATTAATAATGATAACATCGAAATTTCCAGCTTCAAAGTCTATTCGTCCTGTAAAGAAACGCCCATTTAAAGTAGGGTCACCACTTGGCATTCCAATAAAACCTCCAAAAGGAGCATTTGGATTTATGAGTAACCGCACAGAGGTATCTCCAGAATTATGAAGATTCGTTACTAGGAATTCCCTTCCTTGAAAATCAGGATTTCCCGTTGGGGTTATCGTAATTTCATAAGTCATATTCTCAGAGTTCGTACACTCTTCAACAACATTATAGGTGCCGCCTAACGCATCTTCATCGCATACATCGCCGATGCCATTACCATCGCTATCAGCCTGATCGGGATTGGCCAAGAACGGACAATTGTCATTATCATTTAAGATACCATCGCCATCAATATCATCATCACAAGAATTTCCAATACCATCACCATCATTATCCAATTGATCTGGATTACTGATTAGCCTGCAATTATCAGTTTCATTAGGGATACCATCGCCATCAATATCGTCATCACATACATCGCCAATACCATCTCCATCAATATCTGATTGATCCGCATTAGCGAGCAACGGACAATTATCAATTTCGTCTATGATCCCGTCATTATCGTTATCTACATCGCAGGCATCACCAAACAGATCTCCGTCTGAGTTAGATTGATCCGGATTTACCACCATGGGGCAATTGTCGTCTTCGTTAAGAATACCATCATTATCAATATCAGGGTCGCACGCATCGCCTATGCCATCCCCATCCGTATCCATTTGATCAAGGTTGGCATCTAAGGGGCAGTTGTCCTCGGTATCTCTAATACCGTCTCTATCTGTATCTGGCACACAACTAAAACTCTCTATACCAGTGGCTGATGCTACTTGTAAAAAACCCGGATCACAGAAACATCTAGGATTACCACCGGGATTTTCACCTGAACTTGCATTATTAGGACAATCTATATCAGGAGTAAGTTCTTCACATCCGGAGGTTAGTACAAAAAGAACAGCTATAAAAATTATTGGGATATAGGTTTTAGTTGTTTTAAACATTACAAGAGTGGTTTTAAAGGTCATTTTTAAAATTTAATATCCCAAAGATTGAAAAATGACCACAGTCACACCATACCGTGTTTATGGTATTTTGTTGCCAAAATGGGAGTAAAATTTGTTAAATCAATCGATTTTTGATGGCCTTGGCAGTAAGGGTACTTCTATTGTGTACCTGAAGTTTCCGGTAAATGTTTTTGGTATGGGTATCTGCCGTATGACGACTGATACATAATTGTTTTCCAATTTGATCTATAGTTAACCCCTCTACGAGTAGTTGTAAGATAGTTGTTTCTCTTTGGGTAAGTTGTTCTTCTTTATTTGACTTTTGTTTGGATGGAATTAGCATACGCATCATCTTTTTTGCTATAGCTGGTGAAATTGGAGCCCCTCCTTTCAGTACATCCCAAATCCCTTTAATAAGTTCTTCGCCAGGGGTCCGTTTTAGGAGATATCCATCAGCTCCTGCTTTAATCGCGTCAAAAATACGAGTGTCATCATCAAATATAGTGAGCATAATAATAGCAACTTCCGGATACTGTTGTTTCAATAATGGAATGGCTTCAATACCTGACATTCCTGGTAAGCCAATATCCTGTAATATTACATCGGGTTTAGTATCTTGTTGGAACGAAGCAAGACTGGCTTCAACAGAACTAAAGGCTACTGTTACAGTTAAGTTATTTTCTTGCTGTATTAGGTCTTGTAAAGAAGCCTTAAACAAGAGATCATCTTCAATAATCCATACAAAAAATATCTTATCCGTATTCATAGTGGTAAGAAACTACAATTAATTAAACTAAACTATACCGCAATCACGGTAATTTTAAAGAAAGACGAATCAAAGTGCCTTCTCCCGAGTTCGTACGAATGCTGTATTTCGCATCTAAGTTTGCCGCTCTTTTTTTCATGCTCGATAAACCATGCCCTTCATCTAACCGTTTAGGATTAAAACCTTTGCCATTATCTTCGATACTGAAAATAAAATCTCCTTTTTCAACATCAAAATTAAGTTTTACTCTATCAGCACTGGCGTGTTTAGATACATTATGAATACTTTCTTTAATAAATAGAAAAAGGTTCCTTTTTTGATCTGAACTTAGGCTTCGTTGCAACTGTGCTTCCCCTAATTTTTGTCTTATTTGCATCTTAGCATGTGGCAATAATTCCTGAGCCACAGCTCGACTTTTAGCAATTAAATCCTCCAACGTTTCTTTATGTGGATCGATTAACCAAACAATAGCATCTAATAACGAAGCAAGCGTACGTGCATTTTTTGTGATTCTTGACACGAGTTCTGGTGTTGTTTCCCCTCGCTTTAGCTGCTTTTCCAAAACATCCCCGGTAAGCGCTATACCGCTTAATCCACTGCCAATTTCATCATGTAAATCCCCTGCTATTCGTAATTTAATGCGTTCTACTTCCAAAAGTTTTCGTACACGATAGCGATACGCCAGCCATAATAGGAGTAAAATAATCAATCCAACTAAGACTCTAAACCAGATAGTTTTCCAATACGGCGGTGTAATAACCACAGTTATTGTTTGAGGTTCAGGATTCCAAACCCCATCGTTATTTGCTCCGGAAACAATAAAATTGTAGGTGCCTGGAGGGAGTTGTACGTAACGCGCGGTTCTATTTTTTTTATCATAAATCCAATCGGGATCATAATCTGTTAATCGATATTTGTATTGATTCTCCAAAGGGTTGGTGTAGTTCAATGCTACGAATGAAAACTCTAGGGTATTATGGTACCATGGGAGTTTAAGGGAGGTATCTTTTTTAAAGCTGGGTGTAAAGGTTGAATCTGGAGTAATTACATTTACCTCAGTTAAGTAAACGGGAGGGATTTTAGTGTTTTGGGTGATTTGTTTAGGATTAAAAGCTGTAATATTTTGCACGCCTCCAAACCAAAGCTGTTCTTGTACTTTTACAACAGCTCTTCGATTAAACTCCAGATTTTCTATGCCATCTTGAACGCCGTAATTAGCAACTTTATCAGATTTGGGATCGTAACTAATCAATCCGGATTCCGTGCCCATCCAAAGTTGTCCGTCAGAATCTGCCATAATACTGAAAATTATGCGTTTGGAAAGCGAAGTTTCCGTTGCAATTTTTCTGAAGGTCCAATCGGAAAGATTTAAACTATATAGGCCTTGATTCGTACCCATCCATAATTGATTTGCCGTGGCATATAAATCCCATACCGAAGCTGCATTCATTTGGGATGCGTCCGGAACCAATTCACTTAATTCGGTTAGTTTATTTTTAGTTATGTCATACACAAATACTCCCTCTCCTTCAGACCCTATAAAAAGTTTGTCTTTAAAAACGTGAATATCTTGAACAGAAGATACTATGGCCTGCTTTTCTAGGGCTATTGTTTTTAAAATTTGCCCATCTTTTTCACGCAACAAATGAATTCCTTTGGTGGAAGTGACCCATATCTTTTCATCCTGATAGGGTTGTATGGCAAAAGAGGTACTTGGGATATTTTCTCCCGAAGGTAAATCTATCTTTTTCCATACGCCTGAAACAGGTTGATAAAGTATCAATGATTCGTTGGTGGCCATCCATACCGGATAGTCTGAGGAAGGCACTTCTTGAATATCCCAAATGTAATTCACTTCTTTTTTAGGGTTGAAAGCCAACTTTTTGAAGGTGTTTTTGATGCTATCATAGCGATATAAACCCTCACCCAAACGGTTGACGAGGACCTTATTTTTATAAGTACCCATCCCCATAATAACATCACCTACATTGAGCGCTATTTTATGATTTATAAATTGCTTTTGATTTTTATCAAAGTAAAAGACCCCGTTTAAGGTTCCCACCCAAATACCACCGTCGCGATCCCGATAAATACTTTTTATAGATTGCGATAAAGTGGAAGCATTATCTCCAAAATCCACGAGAATAGTTTCATTTTTTTCGCGATCATGGATATAAAGACCCTTATCGGTTCCTATCCATAAGGTAGTAGGATCTACTTCCCTAAAAGTTTGTAGTGCGGGCGTATTGGGAAGATCAGGAAGTTTAATCGTTTTTGTGGCATCCTCTTTCTTACTAAATGTATTTGTGACCCATAATTTCTTAGAATATTCCCCAAAATAAACATGCTCTTTTAAATGCTTTGGAGATTTGTCTAAGGATGCAAATGCTTGTTTTTTGAAATCATATTTAATGAAGTTTCCATTGCCAGTTGTTATCCAAACATCACCATAAGGTGCTACTGCCATTGAAGAAACATTGCTAATGGAAGCATCAAATTGAAAAAGATGATTGTGAATGTCAAACCAACCCACAGAATTTAGAAAATTAAACCACAATCTCCCATTGTCATCCAGATGCATATAATGCAGATCTAACCGATTTATCTGTGCATTGGGCAAGCTTTCAAAATGCGAAAAGGTTTTGGTTTCCGGATGAAATAGATTTAACCCGTTAAACGTACCTATCCAAAGGTTCCCATCATCATCTTCCTCGATAGATCGAACAATATTACTAGAAATGGAAGTACTATCACTTTCTTCATGATAAAAAACCTCAAATTCATACCCATTATACTTACTTAGTCCATGATCTGTAGCCATCCAGATATACCCTTCTTGATCTTGATGAATATCATAAACTATGTTATTGGAAAGTCCTGATTGTGTAGTTATCGTCTGAAAAAGGGGTGCGTCTTGCGCAAAGGAAAAAGAAAAACCAAAAAGGATGAGCAGCAATCGTATTATGAGGGGGATCAACTTGATGATTTTTTGTTTAATAGCTGTTTGACGGTGTTAGAAATCTAAAAACATTTTTTTAGCAAACCTAACAATTAACGGTTTGCAACTAAAATAACAAAATTTAGCAGATAAGCCTATTCAAGGGATCCGATTACAAATTTATTGACCTGAAAGTTCCTTAGCTTTGCGATATGCCTTATGAAGGTTTAGGATTCCAATTTTCACACTTAAAAATTATCACCTATTTATATAAGATTAGAAGTTGTACACCTGTGGAGAAATGAATAATTTTAGAGTGATTTAGCAGCTAATTGTTTTTAAATCGGGTAATAGTTTTAAACTGCCCTAATGGCGAAAGAAATGATTTTAGAATTAAAATGAAATGGGTAAACTGAAGGATAGGGTAGTAATTGTTACCGGAGCAACAAGTGGAATGGGCAAGGCAATTGCGCATCTTTTTGCAGTAGAAGGTGCTAGTTTGATAATTACTGGAAGAAATAAAGAACGCGGTAATCAAGTATTAAAAGAGTTGCAAGGCGTTCATTCCAAGGTGATTTTAGTAATTGGAGACGTAGGGTTACCTGAATTTAATAGAACTTTGGTGGAGACTGCACTCGATCGGTTTGGTAAATTGGACACGATTGTGGTTAATGCAGGAGTTTTAGGATTAGGAGACGTAACCTCCCTTCCGCTAGAGGTATGGCAAGAAACGCTAAATACCAACCTTAATGCCCTTTTTTATCTTGCCAAATATGCAATTCCTCATATGTTAAAAAATAGTTTTGGTGTCGTGCTGGCAAACGCCTCAATTGCAGCTTTTAAAGCCTTTCCCGGTCATCCTGCTTATTGCACATCAAAGGCAGGGCAAGTCGCATTAGTACGGCAGTTGGCCTCAGAATATGGACCTACAATTAGAGCAAATGCCATATGCCCTGGCCCCGTTGACACTCCACTAATATGGGATTCTGCAAAGGCCTTTAAAAATCCAGAAATGGCGGTGGAAGATGCAGCTAAAGCAACCTTATTGAACAGATTGGGTCAGCCAGAAGACGTTGCCAAACTGGCTTTGTTTTTGGCCTCTGAAGATTCGAGTTTTATTACAGGAACAACAGTAAATATTGATGGCGGAATAACCGTTGGTTAAGATAAATGGATATGACTAAATATAGTGTTCTGGTTGTTGGATGTGGAAATATGGGAACTTCCCATGCAAGGGCCTATCAAAAAATACCAAATTTTGAAATCGTTGGGTTGGTAAGTAGAAATCCAGAAAGTAGAAATAAATTGTCGGAAGAGTTGGGCGGTTTGCCAACATTTTCTGATTTTGAAAGCGCCTTAGCAGATACAAAACCAGATGTTGTATCTGTAAATACATATCCGGAAACACATGCCGACTATGTTAGAAAAAGTTTGCTTGCCAAGGCTCATGTTTTCGTAGAAAAACCTTTAGCAGCTACCGTTGAAGAAGCATGGGAATTAGCCAATTTGGCCGAAAAATTGAATTTAAAACTTGTAGTAGGTTATATTTTAAGGGTTCATCCGGCATGGCGTAAATTTGTTGAGGTGGCGCAAAGTTTAGGGAAACCCTTGGTAATGCGGATGAACTTAAATCAGCAAAGTTGCGGATACCAATGGGAAACCCATAAAAATTTGATGAATTCCATGTCTCCCATTGTAGATTGTGGCGTACATTATGTAGATATTATGTGTCAAATGACAGGAGCGAAACCAATTCGAGTAAGCGCTATTGGGGCACGACTTAGCGATGAAATTGCATCGGACATGTATAATTTTGGACAACTTCAAATAACTTTTGACGATGGTTCTGTGGGATGGTACGAAGCGGGTTGGGGTCCAATGATAAGCGAAACGGCTTTTTTTATAAAAGATGTCATGGGACCTAAAGGAAGTGTAAGCATTGTAGAGAAGAATCATCAGGAATCGAGCAACATAGAAGATCATACTAAAACAGGACGCCTGCAAATCCATCACGCTTTGCTTTCTAAAGATGGGAGTTTTGACAAGAATGACGAATTCATATCTACAAAAGATGAACCGAGTCATGATGAACTATGTGAATTAGAACAGTTATTTTTGTTGGACGCGTTAGAAAAAAAAATAGATTTAAAAGAACACGTAACAGATGCCGTACGAAGTCTTCAGATTGTATTGGCGGCAGATGAAGCCTTTAAAACAGGAAAGACCGTATCTTTAACATAAGAAAAGTACTTTTCGAAAAAAGTAACCAATAATATAACAGTATGAAGAAATATATTAGATTTTTAGGAGGTCTTCTTTTCCTAAATGTTTGTCTGGTGCAGGCACAGGATAAAGCGTTGTTTAATGGAGAAAATTTGGAGGGGTGGACCAAGTATGGAACCGAAAAATGGTATGTAGAAGATGGATTGTTAATTTCAGAAAGTGGTCCGGATAAAGCTTACGGATATTTGGCTACGAACGATCACTATAAAGATTTTGAGTTGACGGTGAGCTTTAAACAGGAAGCCAATGGAAATAGTGGGGTGTTTATTCGATCTACCATAGAAGGGACCAAAGTAAGCGGATGGCAGGTAGAAGTTGCGCCAAAAGGCAAACATACAGGAGGCGTATACGAATCTTACGGAAGAGGATGGCTTATAAAACCAGACTCGAGTAAAGAGGAAGTTTTAAAAGAAGGTGCATGGAATACCTTAAAGATCCGCGTTGTTGGAAATAGCTTAAGATCTTGGCTTAACGGTATTCCAATGGTTGAATTAGATGATGAGAAGATAGGCGCTGGAAATGGATCCATTGCCTTACAAATTCATGATGGAGGTGGAATTAAAGTAAAGTGGAAGGATTTGGTGCTAAAGACACTTTAGCAATTTTTAGTAGATGGATCACAACGATCACCTTCAGCTGTTATTTCTAGCGGCGCTACCGACGCAAAGGCTTCTAAAAAAACACTACTAGGCTGTGCTCCACTAATACCATATGTATTATTGATAATGAAAAAAGGTACTCCATTAACTCCCATTTGTTGATAGTGGGCAATTTCATGTTGTATAGTTTTGGCAATGGTTTCGTCGTTGATGATGCGTTGTACTTTTTCACTGGACCACCCGAACTCAGCCATTATTTCTGAAAGCACTTCTACAGTATTCAAGTGCAAGCTTTCCACAAAATAGGCTCGAAAAAAACGTTCTTTTAGTTCGTCTTGAAAACCTTCTTTTCCCGCGATATGCAATAACTGATGCATTTGAAGTGTGTTTACAGCTAGCCAGTTTTTTCCAAAATCAAAATCAATAGCAACCGCTTCCCCTACTGCTGTAAGTCGATCTGTCATTTCTCGAGTGCGTTCTAAATTTCCAAATTTATTTACGAGATAGGTGTCTCTATCCAATCCCTGTTGAGGAATAGTAGGATCCAATTGATAGGGATGCCATTGCACCTTTATAGGAGTTCCTTCCCATTGCTGCAAGGCTTCCTCCAACCTTCGTTTTCCAACATAACACCACGGGCAGGCAACATCAGAGACAATATCAACAGTAATCACTTCTTTGGTCATAATGAGACGGTTTAGAACGTTTTAGTCGTAATAACATGTAATTCATAAAACGTATAAGCGTAATTTTTACTTTAATTTTTTGATAATAACAGCCCGAACATCGTCAATTTGCTGCAACGAAAGAGCAGCGAATTTAAACAAACTTCGACAACGATCTAAATTTTGATTTTCATAAGCTACCTTATAATACCTGTTCCCTTCAAGATAATCAGTTAGTGCTCGTAAACCATGAATAAAAGGCATATATATCACGCCAAGATGCAAAGTGCTAATTTCTTCGGTGGACAACAAGTTTCCTTTGGAAGCAATCCCGTCTAAAAATGCTTCGAAAAGATTAGAGTTAAAAGTAATGCGTTCTAAATCCGTTTCATCTTCCGGAGATGCATTTACTAAAGTCCGAACAGCGTCGCCAAAATCATAGTAAAAATATCCAGGCATTAAAGTGTCTAAATCAATTAGAGCTAATGCCTTTTTTGTAACACTATCGTAAAGCATATTATTCAACTTAGCATCATTATGACATATCCTTTTGGGAATTGTTGCGATTAACAAGGGTGTAAACAATGAAAACGTCTCATACACAAAATCAATACTTGATTTTGCATTTTTTATACGTGCTGCTGTAGTCGATTTATAGGCGTTATCGAACTGTGTACGACGCCAATTTAAATCATGAAATTTTGGAAGAGGGGTGGTGAATTTATGATGAGGAGCCTTTGTTAGGAGTTGATGAAAGGTAGCTAACAATTTCCCACCTTCAAAACTAACGGTGGTATCCGAAGTTGTTGCATAAGCAATACTCTTTGGAACATATGAAAATAACCGCCAATATCCTCTTTCAGAACTATACGTATAGCTACGATTCTCATGCGTTTTAACCAATTCGATGGTTGCATAATCTGTGTCATGAAGATAAGATAGTGCCACTTCGATATTCTGCATAAGTCCCCCCACATCTTTAAAAACTGAATTGTTGACGCGCTGCAGGATATAACGCTTATTACCCTCAAAACTCACGAAGTATGAATCGTTAATATACCCTTGATTTATGACAGAAAAACTATAGGTGTTGTCCGAGACACGAAAATGGGCTAGAATTGATGCTAACTCTCGTTGCAACTTCATTTTTACGTCCATAATGGTGAAGGATAAGAATCATTTGAACAAAGTGCCTCGAGACGGGTTACCGCTTCCAAACGATCTTCTTCATAGGTGATACCAAACCATTTCGAATGAGTTACTTCATTTTTCACCTGTATTTGTTTGGTAGTAACCATATGCTGAATTATAGTAGGAATAAATAATTCTTCTCGCAATGCGCTTTCTTCTTCTTGCAGAAATCGAATAAATTCCGATTCAATTGGAACGAAGATAGATGGACGGCATATCCAGAAATTCATGCTTACCAGCGTTGTTCCGGCGTATTGCTCTCCTGAAATAAGATCTGTGATAGTTCCATTAAGTTGCGTCAGCTGCTGCTTTTCTGTAATACGGATTAAAACGTTGTTTTTGATTTCACAAATACCGCGTGATACTGTTCCATTTTCAGATAATGTATTTTGTAGCGAATAAGCGATCAGAGCAAAAAAATCTTCCCTTGGGTTGTTTTGTATAAAAAGCGCTGCTTTTTTAAAAGCTGCGGCTCCATAAAAATCGTCAGCATTGATAACAATAAAAGGATTTGAAATAACATTTCTTGCCGCCCATATGGCATGTGCGGTGCCCCATGGTTTTTTTCGCCGTTTCCAGATTTCAGTGTTGATAGGAATATCTTTAATTTCTTGAGGAAGCACCGAAAGCGAAACAGTAGTCGGTATTCTGGGCTTAAGATAGGTACTTAGAAAATCCACTTGATCGGGTTTTGTTATGATAACAATATGATTAAAACCAGCCGCTAAAGCATCATACATGGCAAATTCCATTAAAAATTCTCCGTGTGGCCCTAAAGGATCAAACTGTTTTAGCTTTCCATAACGACTGCCACTTCCCGCAGCCATAATCAATAAGGTCATAGGAGTACTCATAGCAGTAAAAATAAGTTTTTGCATTACAAAAAGGAACTCTTAGGAAAGATTTTCATAATTTAAACCGGACTTAAAAGAGATTTGTAATCTTTGGTCGATACTAATCATATTTTGCTCGCCTTATGAATTCAAGAAGAAAGTTTATTCAAAAAACTACAGTTGCAGGAACTGGTGTTTTTGTTGCCCCATCCCTAACCTATGGTTTTTCGGAAAAGTATCAAGAACAAAAACTAAAAGTAGCACTGATTGGAGTGGGGTTGCGGGGAACCAATCATTTAAGCAACTTATTATTGCGTAAAGACGTAATAGTGACAGCAATTTGCGATGTAGATCCATCCCGTATTGCGATTGCTAAAGAAATGATTGAAAAAAATGGAGCTACTGCTCCAAAAGTTTTCGGAACAAATGAATATGATTATCGGAATCTTTTGGATTTGAAGGAGGTCGAAGCTGTGATTATTTCAACACCATGGCTATGGCATACTCGGATGACGGTTGATGCGATGGAAGCTGGAAAATATGCAGGAGTAGAGGTGTCAGCAGCAAATACTATGGAAGAATGCTGGGATCTGGTAAACACCCATGAGCGTACCGGAACACATATGATGATTTTAGAAAATGTAAATTATCGTAGGGATGTAATGGCAATATTACATATGGTTCGCAAAGCGGTTTTTGGAGAACTCGTTCATTTCAGATGCGGGTATCAGCATGATCTGCGTGCAGTAAAATTTAATAATGGAAAACAACCTTATGGAGGAGGTGTTGAGTTTGGTGAAAAAGCCATCTCAGAAGCAAAATGGAGAACGTATCACTCCATTACGCGCAATGCGGATGTATATCCAACCCATGGTATCGGACCTATAGCAGCTATGGCTAATATTAATCGTGGAAATCGTTTTGTATCATTAACCTCGAGTGCTACAAAAGCTATAGGACTGCACAATCATATTGTGAAACAGGGTGGTAAGGACCATCCGAATGCCAAGGTAAAATTTAGGCAAGGAGATGTTATTACAACGACGATACAGACTGCAAATGAAGAAACCATAATTGTAACGCACGATTGTAATCTTCCCAGACCTTATTCTTTAGGTTTTAGAGTACAAGGGGCTAACGGGTTATGGGAAGTTGATGGAAACAGAATGTATATTGAAGGAAAATCCGATCCGCACAAATGGGATGCGGCAGATAGCTGGTTAAAAGAATACGATCATCCACTTTGGAAAAAATATGGGGCCTACGCTGAAGGATCAGGGCATGGAGGCATGGATTTCTTCGTTCTTAACGCTTTTGTAGCATCTGCCAAACAAAATATAGCGCCACCGCTGGATGCTTATGACGCTGCGGCTTGGAGCGCAATTACGCCCTTGTCTGAAGTTTCGATCGAAAATAATGGGGCACCACAACATTTTCCAGATTTTACGAGAGGGACATGGATTCGAAGAAAACCCTATAATTGGTTAAAAAATACTTTTTAAGATGAATGCTAAAAATCGTAGAAATTTTTTAAAAGCATTTGGTTTTGGGGCTGCAGGGGCTATCGCATTACCAGCGTTTGGAGCCACTAAATTCGAAGAAATAACAGCGTATTGGGATGATCTCGGATTAGGTGTTCAAGATGATACCTCTGAAGCGTATTGGGATCTTGTAAAGTCGCAGTTTATTTTTGCAGAAGGATTGTATTATTTTAACAATGCTTCCTTAGGTCCTTCTTCAATAGCCATCCAAAACGCCACCAAGAATTATAGAGACACTTTAGACGGTTTTCCATCACGATATATGTGGGGTGGATGGAAGGATGAAAAGGAAACAGTTCGAAAGGCTCTAGCAGCTATGTTTGCTGTAGATGCAGAGGAAATAGCACTGATTCATAATACTACCGAAGGGATGAATTTAATAGCTCGAAGTTTTGATTTAAAACCGGGAGATGAGGTGCTTTTAGCGGACCACGAACATCCGAGTGGAACTATTCCCTGGGAAGCCTGGCAGGAATCTAAAGGAGTTACCTTAGTGCGCCCTAAATTGCCCATACTACCCAAAAGTATTGAGGAAATTGTAACGGTTTATGAAAAGGCGATTACCTCAAAAACCAAAGTTATTTCCATGTGCCATATTGTAAATACAAACGGCATGATACTTCCTGTAAAAGAAGTTTCTGAAATGGCGCACAAAAGAGGAATTTTTGTGGCTGTTGATGGAGCACAATCCGCAGGGATGTTTGGAATAAACCTGGCGGATTTAGGCTGCGATTTTTACGCAGCCAGTTCCCACAAATGGCTTTTTTCTCCAAAAGGAGTCGGGGTTTTTTATGCAAAAAAGAAAAGTCAATCCTATTTAAAACCTTTGATGGTAGCTAGAGGTCATAAAGACACCAGTATTCGTAGGTTAGAAAATTACAATACGCGTAATCTGCCTGAAGTACTAGGGTTGGGTGCTTCTGTTGCATTTCATCATAAAATAGGTGCTGTGCGAATTCATAATCGAATATTTGTACTTAAAAATTATTTTAGAAAAAAGATTGAGGGGAATCCAAAATTCAAGTTAAAAACCCCAAAGGACGATTCCTTGTCAGCAGCAATACAAGTAGTAGAAATTTTAGGAAAAGAAGTTCGCGATGTGAAACAAGAATTATGGGATACTTATGGTATAGATTGCAGACCGATGACCGGTTTTGGTTTAAATGCACTTCGGTTTTCTTTCGCTATTTACATCACCAAAGAAGATATTGATTATTTGGTAAATGCTTTGGAGGAACTTGCCTGATTACTGATTTAATGGGGTCAACCAAAATTTATCTGCATCAGGAATATTTTTCTTGTTTTCTAAACGTAATGGATTAAATGCCAATTTAGAAAATAAGTACCAGGTATTGGGCGAGATAGCAATTCTTGTATCTGCTTCCTCCCAAACCAAGCTGTTTCCATAACTTGTGCCTGGATTTGTAGTGTATGGTAGCCCTTGTGTATTAGAATAAGTAGTACTTGTAATAAAGCTGTTTTCCAATACTTCCATAATTGGTTGGTGTCGCTCTTGCATATTAGCTTCCTGAAAAGCCAAAGCCATTTGCGCAGTGCCTTCTAACCATACAACATCACGATCCTCATCAAAACAATAACCAGTAGTTTGTTTTCCATTAAATGTTGCCGTTTGCGTGGTTATAAATCGATCAGCCTCTAATAAGGAGGTAGTCGGAAAATCTTCAAAAATTAGATAGCTTAACCCATGCAAATCCAGGGCATAAGTGTATTTTGGATTTTCTGGCCAAGCTACAATTACATTTGTATTAGTCTCCCAACGTTCATTTTTAATAAATTCCAAAATCTTTTGATGAAAGGAGTCGTATCCTTTAACAGCATTAAATGCAGTAATAATTCCCTCGGTAATTTTATGTATTTGCGTGCCATCTTCCTTATAGCCGCCCCAAAGTCCTCCATCGGTATCTTGTAAAGATCGAATCCAACTCTCTAGTGCATTTGCCATTGCAAGATAACGTTGGTTTCCAGAAATATCGTGATAGTTATTAATGGCGATTAGTAACCATGCATTATCTCCTAACCAGATACGTCCGCCATTTTCCCCATTGCGATCTCTGTATTGAAAAAAACCACCTTCGTTTTTTGAAAATTCCGAATCTAAGCGTTGGTCAAAAAAATCAAGTATTTTTTCCGCGCTAGTAATATCATTAACGGCCATAAAACTTAATGCAGCAAGTGCATTATCATATAAAGAAACAAAGTTGGTGTTTTCTGAACTTTCAATTAATCCATTAGGCAATTGGGAATGCTGCAACCAGGCAAAGGTTTGTTCTAACTCTAAAGGAATCGATATGTTTTCTGAAATAGGAACTATTTCAGAAGATCCTGGGTCTAATTCTGCAATATCCTGTTTTGTGCAGGATACTAATAGCAGTGCCACCATTAAACGAAACCATATACTCCTCATTCTTCCCTAGAATTTAGATAAAACCAAAGATTGATTTTACGGTACAAAACTATAAGAATACTATGGGTAGAAGCAAAAAATAAGCTCTTGAGAAAGAAAACTTCGCTGTATAGACGAAATGCGGAAAACACCCTGTCAAAGCACGAAATTATACGGTAGTTGGTCTGATGAGTTTGGTTTGACTTCCCAATTTTGATCTTAAAATGATGCTTTTTTAAACTAAAATGAGGAGTATTCTGTGAGTTCACGACCATTTAGTATTTTAGCGAACTCAAAAGCATGATTTTGGAAATAGAACGGACATATTCAAAACAGGATAAAATACTTGTTGCTACAGATTGTATTGTCTTTGGCCTAGATCAAGGAATTTTAAAACTCTTGGTTTTTAAAAGAAGAATAGATCCTTTAGCTGGTCAGTGGTCCCTGATAGGAAGTTTTGTCGATGCAGACGAGAGCGTTCCAGACGCTGCCCGGCGAGTATTGTATCAGTTTACGGGTCTGGAAAATATATTTTTAGAAGAATTGCGAACCTACAGTAATATTGAAAGAGACCCAGGCGCTCGTTGTATTTCTATTGCGCAATATGCGCTAATTCGAATAGAAGATTATAATAAAGAGTTGGTCGAAAAACACGGAGCAAAATGGTTTGGTATTGATGAGTTACCTAATTTGTTACTTGATCATAATCAGATGGTATTCGATGCTTTAAATAGATTACGTCTTAAGGCACGAAGAAAACCTATTGGATTTGAGTTACTCCCAGAGAAATTTACCATTCCGCAATTGCAACTTCTTTATGAGGCCATACACCTTAGAAAATTAGATGATCGAAATTTCAGAAAAAAGTTGCTGTCTTTTGGATTATTAATTAAACTCGATGAGAAAGATAGAACGACCTCCAAAAAAGGGGCTTTTCTCTACAAATTTGATTTTGAAAAGTATAAAGTCTTAGAAGAAAGCGGTTTTGATTTTGTCATCTAAATCAAGGATTCTTTATAAAACCGCCGCTAGCTTAAAAAGCTTTTTTATATTTGCAGCGTTGTGTTGTGCCCATGATTTCTATTTTTTAGAAAAATGGGTATAGGTGTTACAATCGAATTTTATTCGATGTATAACCAATGAAAGGCTTTCCTTCCATCTTAGTAGGTACTAAGGTTGGGAATATGGGAGGCTTTTTTTGTATATCAATGATCGATTTTAAACCCAGATCAAATTAAAAAATGCATTTTCCTGCCGTCTTATTTTATTGTAATTTTAATAACACCAATTAAATAAAAAAACGCATGCCGCTATATCATAAACTAGGTAAAATCCCAAACAAGCGACATACCATTTTTAAAAAAGAAAATGGAGAATTGCATTACGAGCAATTATTTGGAACAATAGGTTTTGATGGGATGTCATCCTTATTATATCATTTACATAGACCAACCATGGTCAAAGAAGTAAGGGAGAGTATCAATATTGCCCCGAAAGCAGCTGTTGCGCATAATATCAAATCTAGATTGCTAAAGGGATTTGATATACAACCTGAAGATGACTTTTTGGAGAGTAGAAAAATAGTACTATTTAATACCGATGTATATGTGGGATTGGCCGCTCCACGGAAATCTTTAACGGATTATTTTTATAAAAATGCCGACGCGGACGAATTACTATTTGTACATAAAGGCTCAGGAATATTAAAAACAATATTTGGTGAGATTCCTTTTGAATATGGAGATTATCTGCTAATTCCAAGAGGTGTTATTTATCAGATTTCGTTTAATACAACAGACAATCGTTTATTGATTACAGAATCTTTTCATCCAATCTATACGCCCAAACGCTATCGCAACTGGTTCGGGCAGCATTTAGAGCATTCGCCTTATTGTGAACGTGATTTTAAACTACCAGATTCCTTAAAAACACATGATGAAAAAGGAACATTTTTAATCAAGGTAAAAAAGGAAGGGCAGTTACATCATTTGGAATATGCGTCACATCCGTTTGATGTAGTTGGATGGGATGGATATAACTACCCATATGCATTTTCTATACATAATTTTGAACCAATTACTGGTCGCGTGCATCAACCTCCTCCAGTGCATCAAACTTTTGAAACTAGTGCTTTTGTAGTTTGTTCTTTTTGCCCTAGACTTTACGATTATCACCCTCAAGCAATACCGGCTCCTTACAATCATTCGAATATCGATTCCGATGAAGTTTTGTATTATGTGGATGGAGATTTTATGAGCCGTAAAAATATTGATAAAGGATACATATCGCTGCATCCAGCGGGAATTCCACATGGTCCTCATCCTGGCACCTATGAAGCAAGTATTGGTAAAACAAAAACAGAAGAATTGGCCGTTATGGTAGACACTTTTAAGCCTTTACAACTAACACAATTGGCTTTGGATATTGATGATGGAAAATATTATAAATCTTGGTTAGATTAGTTGTTTTTGATGCATGATAAAATGAATTAAGGATGCTGCAAGTTTTGCTGTTTGATGATCAATATCAAATTGAGGGTTTAATTCCGCAATATCCAAGCTTATCAATTTTTTAGAATTGATGATTTGTTCCATTACGACCAATACGATATCCGGAGCAAAACCCATAGGAGAGGGGGCACTAACTCCAGGGGCATATGCTGATGAAAACCCGTCAAGATCAATAGTGGTATAAATGTAATCTACCTCATTTATGAAGCCTTGTACTACTTCTATAATGCTGTTAACATGAAACATGTTAAAATGATCTTGCTCAATATATTGAACTCCATGTTGTTTGGCTGTTTCAAATAAGGCTTTGATATTAGCATCTTTCCGAATACCAAGACACAGATAGGAGAAAGCTGTATTTGATGTATTGCAATTTTGGGCAATTTGATAAAATGGGGTACCGGAGTTATTGCCATTTTCGTTTGAACGAAGATCAAAATGTGCATCGAAATTTAGAATTCCAATCTTTTTGTGAGTGGTATGCGAATCTAGGTATTTTCGAATACCGTTGTAATGACCATATGCCATATCATGTCCTCCTCCAAGGATAATGGGAAAAGTATTGGGATTTAAAAATGTTGAAACAAACTGGGTAAGATGCTCTTGAGTTTGTTCCATATTTTCATCAGCACAGTACAAAGTTCCAATATCCCATAATTGTATTGCTTTATCTAAATGATTGGGTAGTATGGCCAACATTTTTCGAATTTCTTGAGGGCCATCTACCGCTCCAGCTCTTCCTAGATTACGTTTTACCCCTTCATCACAGGCATAACCCAATAGAATAATACGTTTTTCTGAGCTTGAGCCGAAAGCATTATTTTCAAAATCCAAGCATTCCACTTTTTCATGCAAATAGGACTGCTGATCGGATTTTCTTCCGGTCCAAATCGTTTTATCCGTCGCTTTATACATGGTCATCTTTATTTTGTAAGGTTAATCAAATAGATGATCTAAAAGTTTATCTTCGGTTAAATGTGGTATGGTGACTTTTAATTCTGGAGTGCGCTTCATTTCTCGCTGGATGGCGAACATGGCACCTTTGTTTCTTGCCCAATTTCTTCTCGAAATACCATTATTTACATCATAGAACAACATGTTTTTTAATCGATTCGAAGCGGCGGCACTGCCATCAAGTACCAGTCCAAAGCCACCATTTATTACTTCACCCCAACCAACGCCTCCTCCATTATGAATAGAGATCCATGTAGCTCCTCTAAAACTATCTCCGATAACATTATGTATAGCCATATCTGCCGTAAATTTACTACCATCGTAAATATTACTGGTCTCACGGTATGGGGAATCTGTTCCACTTACATCATGATGATCCCTCCCTAGCACTATAGGTGCCGTGATTTCGCCGGATGCAATACTCTGGTTGAAAGCTGCTGCGATTTTGGCTCGTCCTTCGGCATCAGCATATAAAATTCGAGCTTTAGACCCTACTACTAAATTATTGGCGGCGGCTTCTTTAATCCAAGTAATATTATCTTGCATTTGCTGCTGAATCTCTTCAGGAGCTGTTTCTTTGATTTGTTGCATCACTGCTAAAGCAATGCGATCTGTTTTTTCTAAATCCGAAGCTTTTCCTGAAGTGCAAACCCATCTGAACGGACCAAAACCGTAATCAAAACACATCGGACCTAATATATCTTGAACATATGAGGGATATTTGAAATCTATACCATTTTCAGCCATGATGCTAGCACCTGCTCTAGAAGATTCTAGAAGAAAAGCATTTCCATAATCGAAAAAATAGGTGCCCTTTGCAGTATGCTTATTAATTGCAGTTACATGTCTTCGAAGGCTCTTTTGCACCATATCTTTGAATAACTGTGGTTGTTTTGCCATCATTTCATTAGCTTCATCGAACGATAAATCAACAGGATAGTAACCTCCAGCCCAAGGGTTGTGCAAAGACGTTTGATCAGAACCAAGCGTTATATAAATATTAGCTTCATAGAACCTTTCCCAAACCGCTACAATATTTCCAATGTAAGCAATGGAAATAACTTCCTCCTTTTGTTGTGCCTTTTGGGTTCGGGTTACCAAATCGTCTAGCGTATAACAAAGTTCGTCCACCCAACCTTGTTCATGACGTTTCAAAGCCGCATTTTCATTTACTTCGGCGCAGATGGTTATACAGCCCACAATATTTCCAGCTTTTGGTTGGGCACCACTCATTCCACCCAAACCTGCCGTAAGGAAAACTTTACCTTTTAGGTTTTGTTTAGGCTTAAGTACTTTTCGAAAAGCATTCATAACGGTTATTGCAGTTCCATGTACGATTCCCTGAGGTCCAATATACATGTACGAACCTGCGGTCATTTGCCCATATTGTGTAACTCCTAGAGCATTAAACTTTTCCCAGTCATCAGGTTGCGAATAGTTCGGAATCATCATTCCATTCGTAACAACCAATCGAGGTGCTTCAGAGGTTGATGGAAATAAACCCATCGGATGTCCGGAATATATATGCAATGTTTGTGTATTTGTCATAATCGCCAAATACTGCATAGTAAGTAAATATTGCGCCCAATTCTGGAATACGGCACCATTACCCCCATAGGTAATTAATTCCTCAGGATGCTGTGCCACTTTAGGGTCTAGGTTGTTATGTATCATTAACATAATACTTGCTGCTTCAGCAGTCTTGGAGGGATATGCATCTATCGGCCGTGCGTGAATAGCATAGTAGGGTTTAAAACGATACATATAAATTCGACCATATTCCTTTAACTCTTGAGCAAAATCCTCTGCTAGTTCCCTATGCCAAGCGGGTGGAAAATAACGAAGGGCGTTACGTATTGCTAATTTTTTTTCCTCCAATGAAAGAATGTCTTTTCGTTTTGGAGCACGATTATTGTTTGGAAGCATGTGCTTTTTTGCAGGGATTTCTTTGGGAATACCCTGGAGGATAGCTGATTTAAAATCAGATAGTTTATCGGTGCTTTTCATTTTATTTCATGGAGTTGTTAAAAGTGGTTTTTCCGTTCTTCCAGACTTGACTTGGTTTTAATCTGCCTTGTCGGTAAAGAATCTCTTTGTAATCTGCTGTGGGAAAAACAACAAAGTCTGCAGTATATTCTGGTTTTAATATGCCACGATCGTCTAGATTTAAGGCGTTGGCAGCTCTTGATGTAATTCCTGCAAATATTTCGGCTGCGGTTAGTTTTTCGAAGGTTCCCAGAATTGCAGCTTGCGTTAAAAGATCTCCCATTGGTGCGGAGCCTGGATTCCAGTCGCTGGCAATAGCCAAAGATACCCCTGCATCTAACAATTGACGTGCAGGTGTAAAATTACAACCTAGTCCGATAGAAGCGCCAGGTAAGGCCGTTGCAATTACCTTGCTTTGGGCTAGTAATTGAATTTCTGTAGTTGTGCTTGCCTCTAAATGATCGGCACTTAATGCTCCGAATTTCACCGCTATTTCACTTCCGGAAGTCGAAAATTGATCCGCATGTACTGTAATATCGAACCCTAGTTTTTTAGCATGTTTAAAATAGGGAATAATGTCTTCTTTAGAAAAAGCTGAGGTTTCTATAAACGCGTCAATACGATGCGTTAAATTTTCTTGCTGAAGCATGGGAAAAAGGGAGTTAGCAATTTCGTGCAAATAGGCTGCTTTAGTTCCAGGATAGTCTTTGGGGAGCATATGTGCTGCTAAACAGGTAGAAATTAGCGTAGCTGCAGTTTTTTCGTTAGCTTCTTTAATAGCTCTTAGCATTTTCAACTCTTGCGGAACTGAAAGACCATAACCACTTTTAACTTCAATCGTAGTAACTCCATTTTCGAGCAATGTTGTGGTTCTTTCCAAAATTCCATTGACCAAAGTCGCGCTATCTGCTTTTCTGGTTTGCGTTACCGTGTCCCAAATACCACCACCAGCTTTGGCAATTTCCAAATAGGTTTTTCCAGAATTTCTTAAGGCATAATCCTGTGCTCTGGTGCCCGCAAAACAGATGTGCGTATGTGCATCAATAAAGCCTGGGAGGCAAACCGTTGTCGTTGTTATGTATTCAATTTTACAATCAGGATTTTCTTTCCGAAGCGTGTGAAATGAATCGACTTTTTTTATTTTCCCTGCCTCAACTAAAATACCTGCATCTGAAATAATTTCAAGCTCATGATCACTTATAGCTCCCTTTGTCGGCAGATTGTCAAGAGGGAGCAGTTGGGTAAAAGGGCCTATTAATTTTACGTTTTGCATGATTAGTATGTTTCAAAAACGGTTGTGTATGGGGTTTTGAGTGTCAGTTTCTTTTCATTAGCAACTTGAGTTATTACTTTGATAATCGTTTTGTCTTTTATCATGGCAATACCTTTTTCAATATCATCAGCAAACACGCGATCTTTATTGGCGAAAGAGACCTTTTGCCGTACTTTTTTATGAATCTCATCCAACAATAATCCCGATTTCAAGGGTTTTCTAAATTCGAATGCTTGAGCTGCCGTTAACAATTCTATAGCCAGTATTTTTTCTACATTCTCAATGACTTGAATTGCTTTTCTGCCACCAATAGAGCCCATACTTACATGGTCTTCTTGCCCTAAAGAAGTGGGAATACTATCTGCACTAGATGGAAAACAGAGTCCTTTATTTTCACTAGCCAAAGCTGCGGTTGTATACTGTAATATCATATACCCGGAGTTAATTCCAGTATCTTCCATCAACAATTTTGGAACACCTGGGCTATTACCTTCTAAGGCTAAATAAATTCTTCGATCGGAGATATTGCCAATTTCTGATGCTGCTAAGCAAGCATAATCAATAGCCATAGCCAACGGCTGTCCATGAAAGCTCCCTCCGCTTATCGTAAGGTCTTCATCAATGATTATAGGGTTATCCGTTACAGAATTAAGTTCAATTTCCAATAATTCTTTTAGATGTAACCAAGCATTTCTAGATGCACCATGTACCTGTGGAATGCATCGTAACGAATAAGGGTCCTGAACGCGATCGCAATCGTGATGATTTTCCATGATTTCCGATCCTTTTAATAACAGTTTTATTCTTTTAGCAACATGTATATTTCCTTTATAAGGTCGAAGGGCATGTAATTCATCATAAAATGGCTTTATAGAGCCTTGTAAGCCTTCGATCATCATGGCTGATATGATATCAGCTTGTGCTAAGCAATTATGTAGTTGTGCTACTACCTTGATGGCATGAGCTACAATAAACTGCGTTCCATTGATAAGCGCTAAACCTTCTTTTGGCCCTAATTCTAGAGCTGCTAAGCCAGTTTTCTTTAAAAAAGATTTAGCACTCATAACTTTGTCTTTATAAGTGACCTTTCCCAAGCCTATAAGCGGAAGAAATAGGTGAGAGAGTGGTGCTAAATCTCCAGAAGCTCCAACAGAACCTTGGGAAGGTACAATTGGGATAACATCATTATCAATATGCCATAGAATACGATCTAGTGTGCTAAGCCGAATGCCCGAATGCCCTTTTGCCAAGGATTGAACTTTTGAAATGAGCATTAATTTTGCAATTTCCTGTGGGATCGATTTTCCTACTCCCACACTATGACTTTGCAAAATGTTAGTTTGTAATATTTTAGTTTCTGCTTTAGAGATTTTTGTAGTGCATAATGGTCCAAAACCGGTATTAATGCCATACACAGCTTCTCCTTTTTCCACAATTGCCTCAACAATTTCTCTATTCTTGATAATTTTTTTTCGAGCGGTCAGAGATATTTCACCTTTCGTTTTTCCGCTAGCAATAGCTATAGCAGTTCCTGCGGTAAGGTAATCTTCTCCAAAATGAAACGATTTTGATTTAGAAATCATAAGGAACCATTTAGAAGCTTAAAATTATTTATTAATTTTAATACTTACCAATACTATTTTTTTACATACTTAATAACTATGAGTTATCGATTAGAAATACGACACTTTGAATATTTTTTGGCCGTAGCGGAGGAATTACATTATAGAAAAGCTGCCGAAAAGTTGTATATATCCCAACCCGGATTAAGCAAACAAATCAAACAAATGGAAGAGATTTTGGAGACTAGCTTGTTTGAACGTAATAAAAAGAAGGTTGCTTTAACAGCAGCAGGAACTTATCTTAAGGAGGAGGTGAAATTTATACTCAATCATTTAGAGCAGTCAAAAAAACAGGTGAAACGAATTGCAAACGGGCAATTAGGTGAAATTCGTATCGGGTTTTTAGGATCTGCGATGCAAGAAGTGATCCCTAACCTTTTATTGAAATTACAGCAGCAATTTCCGGAGATTCAAACAAACTTGGAAGAATTATCAAACCGAGCTCAAATAAATGCGATTAGCAGTGACCGCTTGGATATTGGATTTGTACGTTTAGCGAGAGTTCCTCAGGGGATGCAGTTGAAAAAAGTCTTTCGGGATACCTTTTCTCTGGTACTTCCCAAAAATCATGCTTTGGCAGAGCGAGGTTTCAAGGGAATGGAACAGCTATCTAAGGAATCTTTTATTCTGTTTTCTCAAGATTATAGTCCCTTGTATTTTAATACAGTCATGAGTATTTGTGAAGATGCGGATTTTACACCCATAATATCGCATAAGTCGGTACATGCGCAAACGATTTTTAAGCTTGTAGAAAACAATTTGGGTATTGCAATCGTTCCAACGGCATTGCAATATGGTTTTCAAATGAATGTTAAGTTTATTGAACTTACTAAAATTCCTCAACGGGCAGAATTATCTGTAATCTGGAAGACTGATAATCGAAATCCAGTGTTAAAACACTGTATAGATTTGTTGGTTAATCATAACTTGTAACCCTAAAGTATTTAAATCTAAAATTTATGATTTTTGATCTTATTCAAAAAAGGCGTTCTGTTTTTCCGGCCCAGTATAATGATAAACCCATTGCTCGAACCGATATTGAAAAAATATTAGAAGCTGCAAATTGGGCACCAACACATAAAAAAACCGAACCATGGCGTTTTAAAGTGTTTCAGGGAGAGTCTCAGGCAAAGTTGGGTTTGTTTTTGTCACTCAAATATATGGAGAATGACCCCAAACCTAAGGAGTTTAAGATTAAAAAATTGATTGAAAACCCAAAACGTGCAGGTGCAATAATAGCGATCTGCATGCAGCTAGATCCGCTGGAAAGCGTGCCAGAATGGGAAGAGATCGCAGCAGTTGCCATGGCGGTTCAAAACATGTGGTTGTGTTGTACAGAAATGGGTATTGGCTGTTATTGGAGTTCTCCAGGTTTGATTAAATACATGGATGATTTTTTAAATTTAAATAAAGGAGAACAATGTATGGGGTTTTTCTATATGGGATATTCCGACGCAGATATTCCGTCAGTGCAGCGAAATTCTATTGCTGATAAAACGGTTTGGATGGATACCTTAGGTTAGCTTCTTTAATTCTACATGTATAGCGGCGCTAAAGGCTTCCTTTTTATCGATATGTACGAGTAAAACATCACAGTTTTCTGTATAACCATAGGGTTTTTCGATAGTCTGAGATGTTTTGAAGTGAATTGCAATATTGTGATTTGAACTCTCTTTGGATAGCCCTAGATTGCCGGTTTTTTCCCCTTTGATGGTTAATTCAGTATTACAAAATTCTAATGTTTTGATTTGATTGAGAGGAATTTTTATATCCCCAATAAGACCATTTTTGAGCGTGAGCATACTTGAAGTGAGTACTGATTTTCTTAGCACTAAAGCTTTTATATGTCCAACAACCATAATTGCACTATAAATACTAGTAATGGTAAGTATCCAAGCTGCTACTTCATTCCATTTCAATAGAAGTGTATGCAGGGTATAACTTTCTATGCCAACCACAATTAATAGAGCTCCAGAATAGGCAATATAGGAACTCTCTTTGTAGTTGGTAAATGTCATTAATTCAGTTTTTTTAGGGCGCCAAGCAAAACAAGCATAATAAAGCATGCTTATTTCGCTTGCAAAGAAAGAAGCAAATCGTGATGTCCCAAAAACCGTATTTGCACTTAATTTACTGAGACCATAAAAATCAATATCTACTTTAGCTGCATTCAATCGAAATGCCCTGGAGATACCATATATTTTATAAATAAAAACAGCAACTACAACAAGCTCCACCATAGGAAGTGTAATGGTTTTAATTAAATCCAAATGCCTTTGTTGATTTTCAGGTAAAAGAAACGTAGCCAATAGTACGCCAAGGGTAAAAATAGGAACGGCAACGAATAACTGAAGCTTATACCTTTTAGCTAAAATAAGGAACAGTACTGGAGCCAGTAGCGTTAAATCATAAACAATTCCTGTTGCCAATTCTGGATGTTTTTTTAAAAGCGGACTTAACGCAATTGCAACAGAAGAGAGAATTACAGTAAGCGGCAAACCATAAACTACAAGTAGATTCTTTGACAGATATTTTGCGCTCATGTAGTTTGAAATGTTTATGTTGTTAATTACGAAAATGAAAACAAAGCGGCTTTATATTCCCATACTTTAGAGATAAATAAACCCAGAAATATTGCCGTTACAATGAACTTTAAAAAAGTACCGCTTATAAAACCAATAAAAGACCCAAAGGCAGCTTTTACCGCCGTTTTTTGATCGGATTTATTCAATAATTCGCCAACTAATGCCCCTACAAAAGGCCATACGACAATACCAAAAACCCCTAAAATGGGAAAGATAATAGCCACAAGCAACCCAGCCATTGTGCCAAACATTCCTGCTCTACTTCCTCCAAACTTCTTTGTACCCATTGCAGGAATAATATAGTCCAAAATAAAAACCAGAATGGCGATAGCTAATGTAATTCCAAGAAACGTCCAATTTTGGGGAACGGCTTTTGTTAAATGTAAAAGGAGCAATCCCACCCAGCTTATTGGAGGGCCTGGGAGTACGGGAAGAAAACTTCCTAAGATGCCTACAAACATCAAGATAAGTCCTAACAAAAATAGAGCAATATCCATTTTTTTTGAATTTACTATGGGACGATAATAGTGTTGTTTTGTTACAAGATAAAACAAAAATCACGTGAATTTAAAATAAGTATTCAACTAAAAAATTAGTTTAAACTAAATATTTAGTTATATTTGTTTATTATTCAACTAAAAAATTAGTTAAATGAAACAACTTACAAAGGCAGAAGAAGAGGTTATGCAAGTGTTATGGAAGTTGAAAAAATGCAATGTAGCTTCAGTAATTGCAGAACTTCCGGAGCCAAAACCGGCTTATAATACGATCTCGACCATAGTTCGTATACTCGAGAGTAAAGGATTTGTTGCCCATCAACAGGAAGGGAAGGGATATTTGTATTACCCCTTAGTTAAAAAAGCAGACTACAGTCATCAATCTTTACATAAGCTGGCTGAAGGTTATTTTCAAGGCTCTTTTAAAAGTATGGTGTCATTTTTTATGAAGAAAAACGATATCAGTCTCTCCGAATTGGAAACCATCTTAAAAGAAATTAAAAAGGAAGAAAAATGATACGCTTTGTTATTGAAATTATATGCTTTCAGTTATTGTTTCTCCTGAGTTACGATGTTCTTTTGCGAAAAGAAACCTTCTTTGTTTGGAACAGAATCTATTTATTGCTAACTCCAATTTTGGCAATAGCACTACCTGCAATACAAATTAATGCTTTTAAAACAACCTTGTCGGATTTACCGGACACTCTTAGTAGTTATGCTAGTTTTCCGGTAGAAACCCTAGTAAGACCTGCTTTACCAGTAGTTGTTGAGGATTCATTTTCAAAAACTACTACGATCCCAGTTGAATATTTTATTTATGGTGCAGGTATTTTTTTAACGATTCTTTTTTTTCTCACTAAACTTCACCGATTACAACAATTCAAGCTTGAAGGAGATATCCGCTATTTCAAAAATTTCACAAGAGTGGTACTTAAACATAGTACTGTTGCTTTTTCTTTTTTAAGAACCATCTTTTTGGGAGATCGAATTTTGGAACAAAAAGGCGAATATGAGACTATTGTAAAACATGAACTTGTTCACATTAGACAAAGACATTCTTGGGATCTACTTTTTTTTGAATTGCTTCGTATTGTTTTTTGGTTCAATCCACTAATATATATTTATCAATCGCGCATTAGCGAACTGCACGAATATATTGCAGATACTAAACTGACTAAGAACGGAAAACAAGCACAATATCAATTACTACTTTCGAAGATTTTTGATACGCAAAATGTATCGTTTGTAAATCGGTTTTTTAAATCCTCGCTATTAAGAAAACGTATTGTGATGTTACAAAAAAACAAATCGAAACGTATTTGGCAACTTAAATACCTTCTATTACTACCATTAGTTATGGGAATGCTTTTTTATTCGTCTTGCGAACGCGAATCAATTGAAGAAAGTAATATAGAATCATCTCTGGATGATGCTACATTGAATATTATTTTAAACGAGAAGGTTGCAAGGGATCTAGAAGCCAACGCAGCGAATACATCATTATATTTTAGATCCTATATCACCGAGAAATTTGACTCGAAAGAAATTTTAAGCAAAGAGGAATTTTTTGAATATAAAATATTATGGAAGATGCAATTTTTAGAATTTGCCCAGAAATTAGCATCTAAATCTCCAAGCTTTAAAGACAACCTTTTGAAAATTGAAAACCTACCTCCACCTTCTACAGCAGGTTATATAGACTATGTCAACAAAAAAAAAGTATTTCAAATTTTAGATGAAAATCTAAGAATATCTATTGGAACAAATAACATTGAATTGGTAGACCGTAAATCTGCTGATGTATCAAGTACGAATTCTATTGAAGTTGAGAATACAAGGAATCTCACGGGATTAGAGGTAAGGGATCTTAACAATCGCATCGATATAACCTTTAATACTAACGAGCGTCCTCAACCAATTGTTTTATTTGATAATGATTATGCATTTGTAATAAAGAGAAATAAGGTAAATAAATTTTTAAACTAAAGCTATGATATCTTATATACTAGAATGTATAGCAATTCAGTTGCTATTTCTATTGATTTACGAATTCTTTCTTAAGAAGGAGACCTTTTTTCAATGGAATAGAGTGTATCTTATAGGCACCTACCTTTTATCACTTTTTTTACCTTGGATAAAGATAGAGGCGATAACTGCTACTGTACCTAAAGTTTTTCAAGAATATCCTGAATTTCTTTGGAACCTTAATGATACAACACTTATAATGACGCCATCAACGGAATCTAAATTTAATATTTCTTGGGAATATTTGTTGTTATTTGGAGGTATGTTATTGGCGTCCCTATTTTTTGGTTATAAGCTATATCGAATTTATCTACTGAAACAAAGAGGCCAGATACGTTGTTTTGAGGATTTCACTCAAATCATTATTGAAAATAGTAGTATGGCTTTTTCTTTCTTCAAATCCATTTTTTTAGGGGACAAAATTTTAGGAAAAGAACACAAAAATATTGTGCAACACGAATTGGTTCATATCAAACAAAAACATTCCTATGATTTAATATTTTTTGAGCTTATGCGCATTGTAGGATGGTTTAATCCCTTGGTGTATCTGTATCAAAGTAGGGTCTCAGAGTTACATGAATTTATTGCTGATGCGCATGTAGCAAAGAACAATAAAATAGAACAGTATGAATTGTTATTGTCTGAAGTTTTTCAGACACAAAATATATCATTTATCAATCAATTTTTTAAAACCTCATTAATCAAAAAACGAATCGTCATGTTACAAAAAGCAAAGTCAAAGAAAGTATGGCAGTTGAAATATCTATTGTTAATACCATTAATTATGGGAATGCTGGCGTATACTTCTGTTGAACAAGAACCTAGCGCATTTAAAAATGCTCAAGAAATACAACCGGTTATTGAAAATGAAACGACTACAGAAAATAAAGTTGAAAAAAAGCAGAAGGAAAAAGTAGTAGATGTGATTATATCTTCGGAGAAAGATGGTGTTTTAATTACTCCAGATGATAACATCTCTTCGGTAATTACATCAAAACCTCCTAAAAGTGCTCCAACAGCCAGTGCAGAAATAACGGTAAATGATGTTCCCTTTGCAACAGTTGATCAAGTTCCCGTTTTTCCGGGTTGCGAAAATGATGATGATCAAAGAGGTTGTTTTCATGAAAATATGCGAAAACATATTCGCAAAAACTTTAAATATCCAATTGAGGCTCAAAAGAAAGGTATTCAAGGGCGAGTTAGCGTATTACTTGTAATAGATAGAGAAGGAGAGATTACAAATATAAAAATGCGGGGCCCTGATCCTTTATTGGAAGAAGAAGCAAAACGTATTATGTTGCGCTTACCTCAAATGAAAGCAGGTATTCATAAGGGAGAAAAGGTGAATGTTGTTTTTTCAATACCAATTACTTTTAAGGTACATTCAAATAATTCAAAATTTGAAATTATCCCTGAAAACCAAATTGCTAACGCCACGATTCAAAGTTACAATCGGTTGGTTTTGGAACGGCAACGATTATTGAAAAGCACCAATGAAAAAAATCCCGTAATTGTTAATCTAGATCAAAAATTAAATACGTTAAAATCCGAAATTATCCAAAAATTGGAAAAAGAGTATATTGAAACACTTGAAGAAAAGGAACAACAGGAAATAAATGAATCGCAACATGAACTTGAAGATATCCCATTCGCTGTTGTAGATCAGGTTCCTATTTTTCCTGGGTGCGAAGGAGCTTTAGATAAAACTGCCTGTTTTAATGAAAAAATGCAGACTCATATTGTTAAAAATTTTAGTTACCCCGCTGTGGCGAAGAAAGATGGTATTCAAGGTAGGGTTACCCTTGTTTTTACCATTTCAAAAACCGGAGAAATTGAAAAAATTCGTAAACGTGGTCCTCATAAATTATTAGAAGCAGAAGCAGAACGTATTATTAAAAGACTTCCAAAAATGAAACCTGGAATTCATGAAGGTGAAAAAGTGAATGTACCTTACTCCATTCCTATTACTTTTAAAGTACATTAGATCACAATAGAATAAGTTTGAAAAGAATAATAGGAATAGTTTGTCTTCTATTAGGGTATATTGGAAATACCCAGTCTTCCACCATGAAGAAGGCAGATGAGCTGTATGCATTAGGCGATTATACCAATGCAATTAACACTTATGCTAAGGTTGGAACAAAAGTATCTAAACTGCAAATTGCTCGAGCCTACAATGCAATAGGTAATTATGACAAAGCACAGAAGGAATATGAAACTTTGGTAGTTACGGATAGTACATTTCAAATTGCAAGCTTTGAACTTGGGAAACTCTATTTCAAGCGTAAGCGTGCTAAGCAAGCGTATAAAGTGTTTCATAAATTGGTCAAAAACAGCAGTAATCCAGAGTACTATTATCAATTGGGAAGAACTTTTCAAATTTTGGGAAAGGACAGCTTAGCAGTTTTAACGTTTAAAAATGGATTAAAAAAAGACAGCACCCATTTGCGAAGTCTTTTTCAACTAGGTAAATTTTATGTTGGGGAACAGTTAAAAGATTCAACTTTAAAATACACCAATATTGGTCTTAGCTTCTATCAAAATGATGTAGCCTTAATCAACTTAAAAGCGCTTGCATATTTTAATAATGATGAATATGAAAAAGCGATCCCTCTTTTTGAAGAATTACTAGCTTTAAATGAAAAAAAGATTTTTGTTTATGAAAAACTAGGGTATAGTTATTTTGCAACTGGAGCGCTAGAAAAAGCTAAGACAGCGTATAAAGAAATTATAGCACTTAAACCTTCAGCTCCTGGGGCTTTGTATAATTTAGGGAATGTATTCTGGAAAGAACGCGTGCTGGATAGTGCCTCATTTTATATCAACGAAGCTATTGAAGAAAAAAGAGTTTCGTTAGCTAGAGAATATAGGGCATTGCGGAAGTTGTCAGGGGAGCAAAAAGATTTTAAGGCAAGTCTTAAATATGCCGAATTGGTTTATAACGAAGATCCCAATGACTTTTTAAATTATTACCAAATATGTATCAGCGCAGATAACTACTATAGCGATCCTCAAGTGAAACTGAGCTATTATGAAAAATTTCTTAAAAAGTTCGGAACAGATAAAGGTTTCTTTTCAAAGTTTGCTCAAAAAAGAGTTACTGAGCTGAAAGAAGAAATTCATTTTTCCAAAAAGTAATAGTACATCTCTTGCTAAATTAAGCGAGAAAAGTTGCTCTTAAAATATTTGATCAAAAAATCGTAATTTCCCGCATTGAATATGGGGTCTATGCGAATGTTTTTCGTTCTTTTTGGGGTATTGACATTGGTTTCTTGTGATAGATTTACCAACAAATCTTCGCGAATTACCAAAATGACGGAAGAGAAAATGAAACATCTTAGCTTAGATGATGTGGATCAATTTCCAAAATTTGAAAATTGCGATGAAACAGCTAGCAAAATTGATCAGAGAATTTGTTTTGAAGAAACACTTTTGACGCATTTGTCCGCCACCATAAATCAATTTGAGTTTATTTTGAATGCCGATGTAGATAAGGAATTATATATCGATTTTTTGGTAGATCATACCGGGGAGATTACGATTCTAAAAATCGAGAAAGATGCAAAAATCAATACGCAAATGCCAGAATTTGATGGGATCATTACACGGAGTCTTAGAAATTTACCAGAGCTCGCGGCGGCACATAAACAGGGAATACCGGTTCGTGCTAAATTTAGAATTCCAATAGCACTTCAAATAAAATAATAGTGGCAGCAGAAAAAATTATTTTGGGAATAGACCCAGGAACAACTATAATGGGTTTTGGTTTAATTAAGGTTTCTCGGGGGCAGATGGAATTTATTCAGATGAATGAATTAATGCTTAAAAAATACACTGACCCGTATACGAAATTGAAACTTATTTTTGACAGAACCATTGAATTAATAGATACCTATCATCCAGACGAGATAGCTATTGAGGCACCTTTTTTTGGTAAAAATGTGCAGTCCATGTTGAAGCTGGGAAGAGCTCAAGGTGTAGCTATGGCGGCCGGATTGTCTCGACAAATACCAATTACAGAATACTTGCCTAAAAAGATTAAAATGGCCATCACCGGAAATGGAAATGCAAGTAAAGAACAGGTTGCCAAGATGCTTCAGAGTGTTTTGGGATTGAAAACATTACCCAAAAACCTAGATAGTACCGATGGTCTTGCTGCGGCGGTATGTCATTTTTATAATGAAGGCAGGATTGATGTTAGCAAAGGCTATAGTGGATGGACGGCTTTTGTGAAAGATAATGCGAAACGTGTTAAAAAATAAAGCTCCTTTTTTAACAGCAAATTTAAATCTCTAAGTACTTAACGAATGAGTGGTATTTATATCCATATTCCTTTTTGTAAGCAAGCTTGTCACTACTGTGACTTTCATTTTTCTACCCAATTACAAAAACGTGGCGTAATGATTAATGCTTTACAACAGGAACTGCAACTCCGAAAAAATGAGTTTGAGAGAATACAAGTAAAGACAATTTATTTTGGTGGAGGAACCCCGTCAGTACTAAAAACTAAAGAAGTAACTGAACTTGTTAAAACCGTCTACAAACATTACGATGTTGCTAATAATGCGGAGATAACTCTTGAAGCCAACCCTGATGATCTGCAATCTCAGAAATTAGTTGATTTAAACGAATCGCCAATAAACAGATTAAGTATTGGAGTACAATCTTTTTTTGACGACGATTTAAAGTTAATGAATAGAGCACATAATGCAGAGGAAGCTATGCAAAGTATTTTACAAGCAAAGCATTATTTTGATAATATTTCAATTGATTTGATTTATGGAATTCCAGGAATGAGTTTGAACAAATGGCAGCAAAATGTTGAAAAAGCTTTGTCTTTAGCAGTTCCTCATATCTCCAGTTATGCCCTTACTGTAGAGCCAAATACGGCATTAGCACATTTTATAGCTAATGGCAGGTTTGCTGAGACGGATGATCAAGTTACACAACAACATTTTGAGTATTTGGTTGAAACTTTAGAAGCCGCAGGTTATATTGGATATGAGATTTCTAATTTTGGGAAAACCGGTTATTTTTCCCAAAACAATACGGCATACTGGCAAGGAAAAAAGTATCTCGGGATTGGACCTAGTGCGCATTCTTATGATGGTCAAAGAAGAGGATGGAACGTTCGAAATAACACAAAGTATATCGACGCCATAACAAACAAAAAACTTCCCATCGAAATTGAATTGCTTTCTACAAAAGATCAATACAATGAATATGTGATGACTGGCCTTCGAACAATTTGGGGCGTTTCGATGGATGTTGTTATGGAAAAGTACGGAAGTATATATCTCAAATACCTAAAGAGACAAAGCGAAAAGTTCCGTAATGAAGGACTCTTATATTTGGATAACAATAGATTATTAGTTACCAAGAAAGGAAAGTTTTTATGCGATGGGATTGCTGCCGATTTATTTATGATTAATTTAGAAAAAAAGTAAGTTATAAAGGTCTTGACAATGATTGCAACCATTGAGTTTAAAGGGAAAAATTTTAAGGTAGATCTTTCGCAACCTTTGGATATTTCAATAACGCTTCGTGGAGATGACACTAATCCAACAGCATGGTATTTGGGTGCTCCAACCATAACGCCACATTCAGAGGGTTCTTTTATTGGAAATGTAGCGGAGGGAGGCTCTGTTAATTTTAATACAATTCAGGTAAATCCACATGCGCATGGAACACATACGGAATGCATAGGACATATTACAGAAGAATTGTATGTGGTATCGGAAAGTTTTGATCGTTTTTTTTTCTTGTGTGAAGTACTTACAATTGCTCCTGAGAAAAATGGAGCTGATTTTGTGATTTCAAGAAAGCAATTGGAATATGCTTTAAAGAATATGGAAAGAGAGGCAGTTGTAATACGAACTATTCCAAATACTAAAGATAAATTAAGCAGGCAATATTCACATAAAAATCCGCCATTTCTCTTAGAGGAGGCTGCCCAGTTTTTAGTGGAAAAAAACATACAACATTTACTTATTGACTTACCTTCCATAGACAAAGAAAAAGATATGGGAGCACTATTAGCTCACAATGCTTTCTGGGACACTGAAAATGCTCCCAGAAAAATGGCAACTATTACAGAATTTATTTATGTAAAGAATAGTATCCCCGATGGCACTTATTTTTTAAATTTACAGCTTGCAAATATTAAAAATGATGCAAGTTTAAGCAGACCTGTACTCTATAAAACAATACCATAATGAAGGCGATACTTAAGTTAGAAGAAGTAGCATTGTTCTTCGGTGGAATCTATCTTTATAGTCAACTTCCCTTTCAATGGTGGTGGTTTCTAGTTTTGATTTTGACTCCAGATGTTGGCATGTTTGGCTATCTTTTTGGAAATAAAATAGGCGCCCTAAGCTATAATATATTTCATCATAGAGGATTGGCTGTTTTAATTTATGGGGTTGGAATTTACTTGCAAGTGCCAATGATACAGCTTATTGGGATTATACTATTCTCGCATATTGCATTTGACAGAGCTTTGGGGTATGGCTTAAAAATGAATAAAGGATTTAAATTTACGCATCTGGGTGAAATAGGAAATACGGATGGATAATATATTGGAAGTTTTTTTAGGAATTATTCTGGGAGCCATACTAACGTATTGGGTATATGGGCTGTTTAGGAAAAAAAAGCAAGAAAATCTAACCAAACATCAATCATCGGTGCTTTTAGATAAAATAAAAAGTGTTTGCAAATTAATTGCAGTTGAAGGAGATTTTGCTGAGGTTTATCAATATGAAAATTCAAAAACTGGTTTCTTAAATTTAGTTAGCAGTAAGAAGAAGGCGCTGATTATTGTTAAAGCAAAAGCCCATATTGGGTATGACCTTAAAAAGGTGAAAATCCAGGCGGATGAGGAAAAAAAAACAATTACAATTAAGGATTTTCCGCAACCGGAAGTACTTTCTATTGAACCTGAGTTGCAATTTTATGATATTAAAAATGGATTTTTTAATTCTTTTTCCCCTGATGATCTTACAACTGTTAATCTAAAGGCGAAGGAGTATATTAAAGAAAAAATACCGGAAAGTGGTTTAATCGAAACAGCAGGTCGGGAGGCCATTGAAGCGGTACTTTTAATTGAGAAATTAGCAGAAACTATTGGTTGGCAATTGGATTATAAGGCTTTAGAATTGAGCGAAAATGAGAAGTTATTTTTAAATAAAAAACAAGATAAAAATGAAAAAGGGAATTTATAGTGTAATTTTCATGCTAATAGCCTTAACGAGTTACGGACAAACTACAGATGAGATGAGGAATTTTGATACACACTTTGCACATACGGTATATTTTTGGTTTAAAAATCCTGATAACAAAGCAGATCGGGCAAAATTTGAAGCTTCTTTGCAGCGTTTTTTGGAAACTTCAGCTTTTGCAAAAACAAACTTTATTGGCATTCCGCCAGAAGCAACACGTGAAGTCGTAGATGGATCATTTACGTATTCATTAATTGTCACTTTTGAGTCAGCTGAGGCTCAAGAAGGATATCAAAACGAAGCCCCTCATCTAAAATTCATAGAAGAGTGCAAGGATTTATGGGAAAAGGTTATTGTGTATGACTCCAATGGGATAAATTAGTTAATATCGTGAATGTTGAAGATTTTAGAACATATTGCATTGCTAAAAAAGGAGTTACAGAAGAATTTCCTTTTGATAAAGATACACTAGTTTTTAAGGTCATGGGTAAGATGTTTGCCCTAGTCCCTTTAGAACGAGTACCCTCTCAAGCGAATCTAAAATGCGATCCAGAAAGGGCTGTCGCTTATAGGGAAACCTACGATGGTTTAATTACTCCAGGGTATCACATGAGCAAAAAACACTGGAACACTGTGGTACTAGAAGAACAACTACCTTCAGCTTTAATACAAGAACTAATCGATCATTCTTATAACCTAGTAGTGGCTGGACTCACAAAAAAAATGAAAGCGGAATTGAATGCTCTTTAAAAACGGATATGTGGTATGAATAGTGTGATTATGGAGAAAAATAGGCAGCCAATAGATTTTTATAGTAATGAAATTGTCAAAAATCAAGAAAAGCTAAGCAAAGCGAAGCGCAAACTTTTTTGGTTAAGCACGTTGCGATTGTTTATTTTTTTAATAGCTGTAGCGGGAACTTATTTTTTTTGGGAAAAGACAGGTTTGGTAACAGGAATTATTGTTGGAAGTATTACCCTGTTTTTGTTTTTAATTTCAAGATATACCGATGCACAATATGAACGTGATAAACTTAAGGCACTAATTGCAGTAAATGAGGTAGAAATTGCGGTGTTGCAACGTAACTATGCAGATTTGCCTGATGGGCATAAATTTAAAGATTCAAATCATGCTTTTAGTCAGGATATAGATTTATTTGGCACTGGATCCTTTTATCAATATAGCAATAGGACAGCACTAGAACAAGGGTCTAAAAAATTTGCTGCAATCCTAACCGCAAATTCAATTGCAGCTATACCGGATAAGCAAGAAGCGATTAAAGAACTTGGAGGGTTACCAGCATGGCGTCAGGAATTTACGGCAATTGCTAATTTGGTTAAGGTAGAGGTTTCTCATAGAATAGTGAGCAATTGGTTAAAGCAATATCAACGTTTTATACCTCAAATAATGCGGAGTTTACCACTGATTTTTTCCCTAATTTCTGTGGTTGCGTTTTGGAGTTTTTATATGGGATGGTTAAATGAGTGGGGACTTATTGCATGGTTTTTTTTAGGCTTGGGAATTACGGGGACTTATCTGAAAAAAGTAAGCCAATTATCGGCGAGGGCGACACAATCTTTGAGTACTTTTCAACAATATGAAAAATTAATTTCCAAACTAGAAAAACAACCGTTTGAATCTAAAATACTGATTGAAAAAAGAGCGATTATCTTACGTGAAGGAAAAAGAACTTCTACCATCCTTAAAGATTTTGCAGGTATTTTAAATGCAATAGATCAACGAAATAACTTGATTATTGGGATTTTTGGAAATGCATTTCTCCTCTGGGATTTGCGTCAGAGTTATCGATTAGAAAAATGGATAGCTAAATATGGCGCCGAAGTAGAAGATTGGTTCGATACTATTGCTTTTTTTGATGCTTACAACAGTTTGGGAAATTTTGCCTTTAATCATCCAACATATGCGTACCCAAAAATCATAAGTACAAATAGCGTAATCAATGCAAAAAATGCAGGACACCCTTTATTAGATCCTGAAAAAAGTGTCGCAAATCATATGGACATAAATCGGGAACAATTTTTTATTATCACTGGTGCAAATATGGCAGGGAAAAGCACTTTTTTACGCACGGTAGCATTACAGTTGGTAATGGCAAATTCTGGACTTCCTGTATGTGCATCTGAAATGGAGTACGGCCCAATGAAGTTAATTACTAGTATGCGTACAACAGATTCTTTGGCAGATGATGAATCTTATTTCTTCTCGGAACTGAAACGATTGAAATATATTGTAGATCAAATGGAAGAGGACACTTATTTCATTATACTGGATGAAATACTAAAGGGAACTAATAGTACCGATAAAGCCATTGGATCTCAAAAATTTGTAGAACGGATGGTGGCATCGTATTCTACCGGAATTATAGCAACACATGATCTTAGTTTATGTGAAATTTCAGAAAGATTGCCACAGGTACAAAACTATTATTTTGATGCAGATATTATAGCAGATGAATTGCATTTTGACTATAAATTTAAAAAGGGAATTTGTAAAAATATGAATGCATCCTTCTTATTACGAAAAATGAAGATTGTGTAAAATATAAGGTCTAGATCTTGAAAAATAGAAAACCTCTATCGATATAAATTTTCCATTCATCTACACTTAACGACCATTCGTCGATAGATATCTTTTTTAGTTGTAAGAATAATCCACATTTGTACCATCAAATAATTTCAACCATGCACATATTATTTATCGAAGATGACGCTATAGAAACAATGAAGTTAGATCGCACTGTTGCGAAGCTTGAGTTTAAGAATCAAATTACGGAAGCTAAGAATGGTGAGCAAGCTCTTGAATTTTTACGTTCCGAAGAAGCACTTCCTGATATCATTTTCTTGGATCTTAATATGCCTCGAATGAGTGGAATTGAGTTTTTGCAAATTTTAAAGGAAGATCCTGCGCTTCGCTATTTGCCTACAATTGTTTTGACAACATCTGAGAATAGATCAGATTTGCTGGAATGTTACAAAATAGGTATCGCAGGTTATATTATAAAACCTTTAAAATATGGAGATTACGAAAACAAAATCAAAAAGGTAATTGAATACTGGGAAGTTAACGAATTGGTGAAAGCGTAACAGATTTTGCAGGTTTCACAACATAATTTTCATGTTAACGTCGTAATTTTCCTACATTTGAAGGTATAACTTACGGCGATGAAAGGTATTGTATTTACTGAATTTTTAGAAATGGTAGAATCTAGCTTCGGATATGAAGTAGTAGATACTATTATTGAAAGTTCAAATTTACCCTCGGGAGGGGCGTATACTGCGGTAGGCACTTATGCCTTTTCAGAAATGGTAGAATTGCTTACTAACTTATCTTCCACGGTGAAGATATCTTCTCAAGAACTACTTTATACTTTTGGACGGTTTTTGTTTCATAGTTTGGAGCGGGTTCATCCCGAAATTATTCAAAATTTCAAAGATCCCCTACACCTGTTAAATGCTATCGAAGATCATATTCACATTCAGGTAAAAAAGTTATACCCGGAGGCGGAATTACCTTCCTTTAAGATTCTCTCCAAAACGAGTACATCAATATCTATGGTATATTGTTCTTCAAGAGGACTCTATGCTTTAGCACATGGCTTAATAGAAGAAACCTTTGCTCGTTTTGAGCAAAGTGCCAGTATTTCCTATGAATTGCTAACTGATAATGGTAACGAAGTAAAATTTGATATCCAAAGAAATGAGCAATAAGGAAGTAGAAATCTTAAAAAGGGCTCTGGAAAGACAAAAAAAAGCCAGACTCGAAGCTGAACATATTCTTGAGCAAAAATCCTCGGAACTATACCATCAAGTTACCCTTTTAAAAGAAGAAAATGAACGACTAGAAAATTCGATCAGTGAAAAAAACTCTGAATTGGATGGAATTTTTGTAAATATTATTGATCCCTATGTAGTCATGAATATTATGGGTGAAGTTATAAGAATGAACCCAGCAGCTCGGGACTTTTTAGGCGTTGATCATAATAAGGAAAAGGTAAGCCTCATGGAATTTGTGCACCCAGAGTACATGAATTATACCATGGAGTCTTTTAAGATATTGTACGAATCAGGCGTTTTAAAAAATTATAAAGCCAAGATTATATTAAAAGATAAAACGGAGAAATACGTCCATATTAATGCAAGTTTGGTACGAAATAAAAAAGGAGTGCCCGTGGCCGCTCAGGGCATTATTAGAGATATAACCCAAGAAAATGAAATCAAGAAATTACTGGCCGATCAGAAAAATAAGTTGAAAGCTTCTGAGCATCGTTTGGCGACCCTAGTATCCAATTTACACACTGGTGTTTTGCTTGAGGATGAACATCAACAAGTTGCCTTGAGTAATACCATGTTTGGTGAAATGTTTGAACTTAAAGCGAAACTAGCTGAAAAAGGAAAGCTAGCAAGTAGTGACCATTTGGAGGCCGGAGAACAAATTTTTAAAGACCCTCATACTTTTCGATCAAGAATAAATGAAATTTTAGATGAACAGAAGTTAGTCCTTTCAGAAGAGTTGGAAACTTTGGAAGGTCAGGTTTTTAAAAGAGATTACGTTCCTATTTTTAGTGAAGATATCTACAAAGGGCACCTTTGGAGTTATACCGATATAACGGTTCAAAAAAATTATCGAAACAACCTAGAAAAACAAAAGGAAAAATACAGCAGCATTATTGCAAACATGAACTTAGGTTTGGTAGAGTTGGACAAGGATAACTGTATAATTTTTGTCAATAAAAGCTTTTGTGAAATGAGCGGTTATACCCAAGAAGAACTTCTGGGAGAATCAGTTTTTGAAATATCAATTTATCAGGATGATGATGAAATAGTAAACCAATTGGAACGAAGAAAACAAGGGGCTTCCGATTCCTATGAGGTAAAAGTCAAGACAAAAAATGGAGAGCCAGCGTTTTGGCTAATTAGTGCTGCTCCAAGATATAATGACACGGGCAACGTAATTGGATCTATTGGAATTCATTTGGATGTAACGAAGCAGAAAAACTTAGAGCTTCAAAAAGAACAACTACTTAAAGAATTGGAAGAAAGCAATACAGGATTGCAAGAATATGCACACATTGTAACGCATGATCTAAAATCCCCATTACGAAGTATTAGTGCTTTAGCTACCTGGCTTAATGAAGATTATAACGACGTACTTGATGAGAATGGAGTGAAAAATTTAACGCTTATGCAGGAAAAGGTCACTGCAATGGACAAACTTATTGATGGAATTTTGAAATATTCTACCGTCACTAGTGATACCTTAAAAGACACAGCAGTAGATATAAATACAGTTATTCAAGATATTAAAGATATCATTTATATTCCTGAACATGTTGAGGTGCGCTGTAAGCAAAAACTGCCTATACTTAAAGTAGATAACACCAAAATACACCAGCTGTTTCAGAATTTCTTAAGCAATGCAGTTGTGAATATTGATAAAGCAAAGGGGCTAGTAGAAATTGATGCCAAAGAAAGACCAACACATTGGGAGTTTAGTATAAAAGATAATGGTGTTGGAATACCAGAAGAGTACCATCAAAAAATATTTAAAATTTTTCAATCTGTAGGGAACAACGAACGTTCAACTGGAATCGGCTTGTCCATTGTTAAAAAGATCATAGATATTTATGAAGGAGAAGTATGGTTAGACAGTGAAATCGGCGTTGGTACTACATTTTATTTTACCATTAAAAAATAATAGTATGAAGATTATTCAAGCAAAAAAAATAAAAGACAGCAATTGGGAGTTTAATACTTCTAATACTAATTTAGAAAACCCCTTAGTACTAGTATTTGGTAATCGATATATGCTGGAAGAAGCGGGGCTTTATAATGAGGTTCGCAGCTTTTTTCCAGAAGGGCATTTTATCTTTGGCTCTACTTCTGGTGAGATTTTAGAAGAAAATGTTTACGACAATAGTATCACCCTTACTGCAATTGAGTTTGAAAAAAGTAGTTTCACTGTAGTGAATGAGAATGTGGAAGATTATCAAGATAATATTCAAAGCTTAGGAACTGCTCTTGTTAATAAAATTCCTAAAGAAGGCCTGCGACATATTTTTATTGTGTCTGAAGGAAGTACCGTAAATGGTAGTGAACTTATTTCAGGAATGGAATTGGAGTTGGATAAGTCTGTTGCTATAACTGGCGGACTTTGTGGCGATGACGCAAGATTTGAAAAAACTTTAGCCTCATACAATCAAACTCCTAAGGAAGGAGAGGTAGTGGCTATAGGATTGTATGGTGACGATTTAGAAATTAGCTGTGCAAACCATGGCGGATGGACAACTTTTGGACCCGAGCGGGTTATCACAGAATCTAAAGGGAATATCCTGTATGAGATTGACGGACTTCCCGCATTAGATTTATACAAGAAATATTTAGGTGACAAAGCCAAAGAGTTGCCACAAGCAGCATTGCTGTACCCTTTAAATGTTAAATTTCCGGAATCAAAGGAGTCTTTGGTACGCACAATTTTGAACATAGATGAAGAAAAAAATGCGATGATTTTGGCAGGTGATGTTCCGGAAGGTTCCAAGGTACAGTTAATGATGTCTACGGTTGATGATATCGCTGAAGGAGCTTCAATAGCTGCTAAAAATGCTATGAAGGATCGAAAATCTGATCCTGAATTGGCATTGTTGGTAAGTTGTGTTGGAAGGAAATTGGTTATGGATCAGCGTACCGAAGAAGAAATTGAAGAAGTAGTAGAAGCGATTGGAAACAAGGCAATGGTGACCGGTTTTTACTCTTACGGAGAAATGGCACCTTTTGAAGGTCAAAATAGTGCTTGCCAACTGCACAATCAAACCATGACATTAACTTTATTAAGCGAATAATGCACTTATTATTAAAAAGGCAACTTAGAAAATACCTACCGGACAGTCTTAAAGACCATCCGGATATGGCTGTATTTTTAGATGCCATTAGTAAGTCCTATTCCAATCACGATGAAAAATTAAAAATGATACAGAGAGCTACAACAATTAGTTCTCAAGAACTGTATGAAGCCAATGAAATGCTTCGAAAGGATGCAGAAAGTCAAAAGCGAATATTGAAATCGCTTAGCCGAGCTATAGCCTCATTAGACAAGAATGTGCCTGAGGAAGATTCTAAGGCAATCGAGGCTATCCAGGGCTTTGACCCCATAAAACTGGCTAAGAAAATAGAGGCTCAGGCGGATGAAATACTAAGAATGAGTTCAGAAAAAGACGAATTGCTTAAAAATCTGGAACTACGAAATGAGTCCCTCAACAATTACGCACACATGGTGTCGCACGATTTAAAATCTCCAATTCGCAATATTAATGCATTAATAAATTGGACAGTTGAAGATAATCCAGAAGTATTTTCAGGAAATAGTAAAGCCAATTTTGATTTGGTACTACAGAATTTAACCAAAATGGATGCTTTGATCGATGGAATTTTAAATCATGCCACCATCGATACCCTAGCTGAAAACGTACAGGATATTGATTTAAATACCATTGTAACAGAAATTACAAGAACCATATATATTCCTTCTCATGTGCAAGTAAGTACTTTGGAACGGTTGCCTAATATCAGAGGAGAAAAATATAAGATAGAATTACTCTTTAAAAACCTATTAACCAATGCTATTGCAGCCACTGAGGATAAGGATAAAGGAGAAATACATATAACAGCTACAGACAAGTCAGAATATTGGGAATTTGCTATAACTGATAATGGGAAGGGAATCCCAGAACATCATCAGAAAAGTATTTTTAACATGTTCAAAAAATTGGAGAATAATGCTCATGCTACCGGTATTGGTTTAGCATTGGTGAAAAAGATTGTGAATGCCTACCAAGGAGATATTTGGTTGATTTCGGAAGAGGATAAAGGAGCAACTTTTTTCTTTACATTAAAAAAGGAAAGGGAATGAAAGAAACACCAAATTTAGAATATATTAAGGAGTTAGCAGGAGGTGCCAAATCTTTTGAAGAAAAATTTATTGCCATCATTAAAGCAGAATTCCCCAATGAAAAAGAACAATATTTACAGAATTTAAAGGATAAAAAATATCGAGAAACCTCTGAGAATGTGCATAAATTGAAACACAAGCTTAATATACTTGGCTTGCAGAAAGGTTATCGTCTTGCTGTGCGACATGAGGAAGATTTACGGTATGAAGACACGAAATTGAAAGACGAGTTTTTAGATATTTTAAATGTTATAGAAGCGTTTATTAAAACACTATAAATTATGGATTGCATTATTGTTGATGATGAAACAGCTGCAAGAGCTATCGTAGAACAGCTTTGTGATACAACACCAGATTTAGAGGTGGTAGCTACCTTTAGCAATGCGGTGGAGGCTATAAAATTTTTGAATCAAAATTCGGTAGATCTGATTTTTTTAGACATACACATGCCGGGATTTACAGGTGTAGATTTTGTACAAACCCTTAAGAATCCACCAAAAATCGTTTTTACCACGTCGGACACTGATTTTGCCATTGAGGCTTATGAATATGAGGCTATTGTAGATTATTTGGTAAAACCAATTACTAGAGAGCGATTTACAAAGTCTATCCAAAAAGTAAATAGTACTGCAATACGACAGGAAGAACCAAAGCAAAATAATAAACAAAACGGGAAGGAAGATTTATACATTAACATCGATAGGCGATTAATTAAACTAAAATTTGAAGATATCCTCTTAGTCGCAGCTAAAGGTGATTATATTACCATCAAAACGCAGCAAAAACCTTACAAGGTTCATACAACATTAAAGAAAATTAAGGAAAAACTTCCGGAACGTACTTTCTTACAAATACATCGATCATATATTATCAATATTAACAGAATTATTGATATTGAAGATAACAGTGTTTTAATTGATAAGAATGTGATTCCTATAAGCAGATCTAACCGACCAGAGCTTATGCGTCGACTTAATCTTTTATAACAGCATATAACTTTTCTTACTTTAGATAGCCAAACTATAAGTTGGTGATGCTATGCCTTAAACTAACTTCAGAGGGAATGGTATTGGTAAGATAAACCCCTTGCTTATTTTTCACCCCCATTAGCTACGTTACATTGTCTTGTTTTGGAGTTAAATAAAAGATTATAAGTGATTTAACTGTTTTTTTCCACTCATACTACTTTGGTTTCACCAATCTTTTATCGGTACAATAGTGACATTTAACGATAGAAAATGATTATTGGTCGACCGTACGGACAACTTCAAATGCTCCCCCACTATATTGTTTTACAAGAAGATAAATATGGATATATGGGTGAATTTTGAGATGAAACTTTAAGCAAAGAAATAAATAGAAAATCCACTAAAGTTGAAACTCAACAGATGATCTTATGGCTAAAATGTGTTCCTCATCGATAAAAACAAACACCTAAACGGGTTTTTGATATACAAATACTAACGTTTCACAACATAAATATGAAAATTCTTACATAATACTGTAGAATTGTCGTTAAATATAAAATGATTCTTACAAAAAAAGTAAGTATAAATTTTAAATACTTAACAATTTAAAAACATCTCACATGGCATTACAAATTAAAGAAACACAAGGGATTTTCGAAATTTTAGGAAAGATCAGTTCCAACAACACCTTCTTTCTAAAGCGACACCTTGAATTTTTAATTGAATCTAACGAAAGTACGATTATTAGTTTGGAAAAAGTAAGTGCTTTAGATACTTCTGGAGCGCATCTTTTAGAACAGCTATACCATAAGGCCATGAAAGGAAATAAAATTATCTCCTTCATCGGAGAACAAAATAGAAATATACAACAAGTTATGACCGCGACTAGGACCAAGTATATACTTAGTCACGATCGCATTTAATAACCATTGTTTATATAAATGATAAATAACAATAAATACAATTTGTTTTCGGGAAAGAAACTGGGCTCATACGTCACATTTACGATAGTAGGTAATGAGATGGAGCCCGGATTCTTAATTGAAAACTAAACCCTTAAAACCAAATCTTAGTATGAATATTTTAGTTGTAGACGACAAACAGTCTTTGAGCGAGCTTGTAGCTCAATTTTTAGGACAGACTTATGAGGTGAATACCAAAGAAGATGGAGTATCCGCACTTGCATGGATGCAAGATGGTAATATCCCCGATTTATTAATTACTGATCTCAATATGCCAATTATGGGGGGAATGGAATTGATAGCCAAAGTAAAAGACAGTGGTTACTTTTCTGATATTCCCATTATGGTATTGAGCTGCAATGATAGTAGTGCTGAACGTATTAATTGTTTAAAACAGGGTGCCGATGACTTTATGGTAAAACCCTTTAATCCAGAAGAACTATTGATTCGGGTTAATAAAATTCTAGAACGATAATTTTAAACTCCCCCATTATGAAAACTACCCTGAAAGCAAAACTTACACTTCTTTATATAGGAAAAAATGAAAATTCGCTAAACAAGTTTTCTGCGGCAGCGGAGGAAGCAGAAATGCTGTATATGCCAAATGCCTTTGAAGCGTCCAAATGGTTACGGGAAAATGAAACTTTAGACGGAGTTATTTGTGAACAAGAACTGCAAGGTCAAGGAGGACTCTCTTTTCATGAGTATTTTATAAGTAGATTCGATAAGGAACAGCGGATTCCGTTTATCCTTATTGGAGAAAAGAAAAGTAAAGAAGTACAACAGGAGGCCATGAATCGGCAAGTAGACGATTACTACGTACAGCCTGTAAACGCAATAAAAATAATAGAGCGCGTTCGATTTTTAAAAGAGCTTAAGGTAAACTTAAGTAGTCAAAGCATATCATACCAAAAAGAAACCGTAAAGCCATATCGAATTAGTTTCTTAAAAAGAAGTTTCGATATTTTAGTTGCGGGTACAGCACTAATTGTAAGTGCTCCGTTTCTGTTGTTATTTATTGTAGCTATTCGACTGGAATCTAGTGGTAAGGTATATTATATTTCCAAACGTGTAGGCACAGGATACCGCATCTTCAACTTTTTAAAACTTCGTTCTATGTATCCCGATGCAGATAAAAGAATGAAGGAGTTTCAACACCTAAATCAATATGCGGACACAGATGTAGTTAGCGAAGAAAAAGAGGAGAATAAACCTGAAATTAAGTCAATAGAAAATAATGTTGTCTTAGTAGGTGATGGCCCTGAAGTAAATGAAGAAACACATAATCGAATGAAACGCGAAAGTTCAGAAAGCGCGTTTATAAAATTCGATAACGACCCAAGAATTACCAAGGTGGGTAAAATAATTCGCAAGCTAAGTATTGATGAGCTCCCCCAATTAATAAACGTTTTAAAAGGAGATATGTCTATTGTGGGCAATAGGCCTTTACCGCTATATGAAGCGGAACTTTTAACTACCGATGACTGGACAAATAGATTCAATGGGCCTGCAGGAATTACAGGTTTATGGCAGGTTGAAGCAAGAGGAAGATCTTCTAAAATGTCCCCACAAGAACGCAAAGAACTAGATAATCAGTATGTAGAAATTGCCAATAGCAAGTATGCTTTTTGGAAAGACATGTGGATCATTATTAGAACGTTTAGAGCTGTATTTCAAAAAGAGAATGTATAGTAAAATGAAAAGGATAATAGGGTGTTTGATCTTACTTTTTACTTTCGGACAAGGACAGGCTCAAGGAGTAGATAGTTTTATTGAAAAAAGTTTAACCGAAAATGACATTAGTGAAAAACTACCTTCACTGGATAGTTTGATGACATTAGCTGTAGCGCATTCTTCTAAAGTAAAGTTTTACGAATCTGATGAAACCTACTGGGAAAGTCAAAAAACATTACAACGTACATCATGGTTACGTTATATTACACTGGATGCTAACTATAACTATGGCATTTTCGATAATTTAAGTAATTCACAACTAGCAGGAGATCCTCAGGCTAGTCAAGCACTTTTTACAACGGAGCAGAGTCGCTATTCTGGAGGAGTTTCTTTGAAACTACCATTGTTTGCTCTTGCGAACAAAAAAACCGCAAAGAAAGCAGCACAGGCAGAAATAGACAAAGCGCGGTATTTACGAGAATCTTTTGAAGAAGAAGTTAAAGAGGCTGTTGTACTTCGTTATACACAGCTATTAAAAGCGCATCGTTTGTTTTTTATTACGGGAGCCATGGTAGATACTTATAGAGTACAGTCTGTTCGTGCAGAAAAAGACTTTACGAATGGTGTAATAGATGTTACCGAGTACACCAGATTACAGCAAATGTACAATGATGCCATGCGATCTTATGAATCACAACGGTCGGAATTTTTGCTGTCCTATATGTATTTGGAAGGTATAACCGGTGTTGAATTAAAGCTATAACTAATGAAATTTAACTTACTATTTTTTGTTAGGCTATTGCTGGGACATATATGGTTACTAATAATTGTACCCATTATTCTAGCCGGACTAGTTTTTTATTTGACTCAAGATGAACCTAAAGTTTACTCTTCTAAAGCCCGAATCTATACGGGTATCGCTTCTGGTTCTACTATTGAACTTGATAATACGAAGCTTGATTTTAGGGCTACAAATACAGCTTACGACAATCTATTAAATCTTATCAAATCTAGAACAACCTTAGAAACTGTTGGGTTAAAACTGTTTACGCAGCATATGATGTTGGATAGTGTTGATTCAAGAATTATAACGAAAGAGAAGTATAATAAATTACAGCAGATAGTTCCAGAAGATGTGAAGGCATTAGTGGTTCCTAGTGATGTGCAAAAAACCTTCGATAATTTTACTGTCTATAAAAACGCAAATCACACCAATTTTATCTATGAGCTTATAAATCTTACCCATCCAGACTATAGCATTGAAAAAATATTGGGAAGAATTAATGTACGACGCATTCTGAGTAGTGACTTTGTGGATATTACCTTCGAATCCGAAGATCCAGGCATTTGTCAGAATACACTTTTAATTTTAGCTGAAGTTTTTGTAAAGCTGAATGCTGAAATTAAGGTAAATCAGTCAGATGCAGTAGTGAAATATTTTGATAAGCAACTAAATGTTTCTACAGGGAGACTAAAGGGAGCAGAGGAAGAACTTTTAGATTTCAATAGGAGTCATAAAATTATTAATTACTACGAACAAACCAAGCACATTGCTTCAGAAAAAGAACATTTCGAGTTAGAATATCAAAAAGTATATATCAAACATCATGCTTCTAAGGCGGTATTGAAAAACTTGGAGTCCAAATTAGGAACTCATGTTAAAAAGCGGTTGTCCAGTGAAGAAATCTTAGCACTTCGAGATGAAATGTCAAAACTTAATTTCGATATTTCTATGCGAACCCTAGGGATTGAAAAAGACTCTGTAGAGATTGAAAAGGACGCCATGGAAGTAGCTGATCTTTCCGATCGGGTTAAGATTATAAAAGGAAAACTAACCTCTGCGGTAGATACCATTTTTTCAATTGATCATGATACAAATGGAGTTGCTACTTCGAGTATTTTAACGGATTGGTTAGAAAATACAATTGCTTATGAGGGAACTTCAGCGCAATTAAAGGTGATGGATAAAAAGCGCTTAGAGTTTGAGGAATTGTACGAAATTTTTGCCCCTTTAGGAGCAACCATGAAGCGCTTAGAACGTAAAATAGATATTGCTGAACGTGAATATTTAAGCTTGCTTCACAGTTTGGGTTTAGCAAAGTTGCGACAACAAAATGTAGAATTAAAATCAAATATTAAATTAACGGAAGTTCCCTTTTATCCCATTACTCCAAAAGCTAGCAAGCGAAAAATTCTGATCGTAGTAGCAGGTTTGATGGGTTTTATTCTAGTAGCCTTTTCAATTTTCATTTTGGAATTTTTAGACTCCAATTTAAATACTGCGCCAAGAGCTTCAGAAAAAATTGGACTGGAAGTTTCTTCGATCTTTCCAGTAATTAATTACAAAGACAAAAACATTGATTTTGATTATGTGGAAAACAAGGCGGTAAATGCGATTTCGCGACGTATTATTCTAAATCAATTTAAGAAAGAAGACGAGCGAAGACCTTTGTATGACATGATGTTCTCTACTCAAGAAAAAGAAGGGAAATCTTATATAGCACAGAATCTTTTATCAAAACTTTGCGAATTGGGATACAAAGTACTTCATGTTACTTATGATCCTGAAAATGTAGAAATTTCAAGTGAAAATTACACAAAGATACCCTATGCCATAAGTGATCAATTATATAAGATATCTAGTGTGGAAGAATTTGATGAATTGGGAGTCATTAAGGATATTAAAACATATGATTTCGCAATTATAGAAATTCCTAGTATCGTAAAACATCCTTTTCCCGTGAAACTGGTAGCTATGATGGATGATATTTTTCTGGTAACAAGAGCTAACAGAGCTTGGTCGGAAGCAGATAAAAATGCATTGAATTTATTTAAAGAGGCAACAAGTGGACCAGAACCCACCCTAATTCTTAACGGCGTAAAAGTTATGGAAATGGAAACTGTTTTGGGTGAAATGGGGACTAAGACTTCAAGGCTAAGAAAGTGGTTGAAACGTGTGGTTCAATTTAGATTTTTCACTAAAAATGAAGTAGCATGATCGCAGAAAAATTACATAAAATACTGAAAGAGAAGAATATATCGTCTTTACTGACAAACGTTCTTATTGCTTTTTTTGGACTTCTTAGTTTTATGTTACTTACCAGGCAACTTACCAAGGAGATGTTTGGTGACTGGGTGCTATATGTTACGTTAGCTACCTTTATTGATTTACTTCGGTTTGGACTTACAAGAACCTCAGTTGTTCGATTGTTATCTGGCGCTAAAAAAGAAGACTACAATGTATTACTAGGCTCAAGTTTTAAAATAAATTTAAAGCTCCTTTTAGGAATTGCTGTATTGTTTTGGGGCTTGTCAGGTATATTTTTCTATTTTAATATATCCATGAATAATGGATATCGCTTGTTTTTAATTTGGTATCCTTTACTTGCTCTTTCCAATTTAAGTTGGAATAACGCTTGCGCGCTTTTTCAAGCAGAGCAAAACTTCAATAGGATGTTATGGGTGCGCTTTTCAAATATTGGTCTCTTTGTCATCTTTTTAGCTCTAAACGCGTGGTTACTACACTGGGGTATTTTGGAAATACTATGGGTACACTTGGGAGTAAACTTTGTATCGAGTATTTGGTGTATTTCTAAAAAATGGGATGGACTTTTATATCTGAGATCGGCTACAAAAGAAACCCAGAAAGAGCTAATTAATTTTGGCAAGTATTCCATGGGAACTCTTATAGGATCTAGTTTACTTAAGAGTGCAGACACCTTTATTATTGGATTAAGCCCCATTCTTGGTTCAGCAGGAATAGCAATGTATGCTATCCCTTTAAAACTAACTGATTTACTAGGGATTCCATTGCGAAGCTTTACCATGACTGCCTATCCAAAAATGTCAAAACTAAACCTCGAAGGAAACCTGTCAGCTGTTCGAAAAACCTTTTATACTTATTCTGGAGCGATTACCATTTTATTTGCACCTGTGGCTCTGGGAGCTTTTATTTTAGCAGAAGAACTTGTTTTGTTTTTGGGAGGTGCAGTATACAAAGATGCCCTGCAAGAGCTGACTTTAATTTTTAGAATATTTACACTTTATAGCCTTTTACTTCCCATAGATAGATTTACAGGAGTCTTATTGGATAGTATTAACCGCCCCAAACTAAATCTACATAAGGTAATATTAATGGCTACGGCCAATATTGTAGTGGATTTTATAGCAGTATTTGTATTTCAATCGCTGGTTTGGGTAGCTATCGGAACTGTACTATTTACTGTCATAGGAATTGTTCTTGGCTTGTTTTATGTAAAACGTGAAATACAAGTAGAAAGCAAGCACATCTATACTGAGAGTATCATATTCTTTAAAAAACTAAACACCTATTTCAACTGATGAGTAGCATTTTTTATACCATATCAGGAACAGATCATTTAAAGCGACCACTGCCGCTTTTAATACTATTCTCTTTAGTGGTAGCTTGTGCTCACTTAACAGCTTCCAAAGGATTAGTTGCTGGCATTGGTATCATTATTTTACCGATTGCTATCGTTTACGGATCTGCTTTATTTATCTACCCTAAATTAGGGTTGATTACTATTTTCATTCTTGCTTTTCTGATTTTGGGTTTAGGTAGATACGTGCCTATGACCTGGGGATTACTTATAGATGGTCTACTGTTTTTAATGTATTTGGCGCTCTTTTTTAAAGCATTTCATATCAAAGTTGCCTGGAGTCGTGCTAAATCACAACTCACTATTTTAGGAACAATTTGGTTTGGTTATGCCATGTTTCAGGCCGTTAACCCAGAAGCTGTAAGTATTGAAGCCTGGTTTTACGCCATGAGAGGATTAGCGCTGTATATGTGGTTAATGATTCCGCTGCTTTTTATTTTATTTAATAAACCTAAGGATTTAAAACTCTTCCTTATCATTTGGGGAATACTTTCCTTTTTAGGTACAATGAAAGGACTACAACAAGTAATGTTTGGTCCTGATCCGTTTGAACAAAAATGGTTGGATAATGGAGGTGACCTAACACATATCTTATTTGGCAAATTGCGGGTGTTTTCATTTTACTCCGATGCAGGTCAATTTGGAGCGTCGCAAGGACATGCAGGTGTAGTCTTTGGGATATTGGCACTATACATGAAGAAAAACTTCAAGCTTAAAATATTTTTTGCGGTAGTTGCTCTGGCAGGTATTTATGGAATGATGATTTCAGGAACTAGGGGAGCTATTGCAGTTCCAGCTATGGGTGGAATCATGTTTTTGATCCTACGAAAAAATATTCCCATTCTTATTGCAGGAGCTATCATGGGGTTAGGCGTATTTGTATTTTTTAAGTATACGATGATTGGGAATAATAATCAGCAGATACGAAGAATGCGTACCGCTTTTGATCCCAATGATGCCTCATTACAAGTGCGGTTGGCGAATCAGCGAAAACTAAGCAATTATTTAGCCTCCAGACCATTTGGTGGTGGGATAGGATCTACCGGAAATTGGGGGCAACGTTTTACGCCAAACACTTTTTTGGCAAATACAGCAACAGATAGCTGGTTTGTTGCAATATGGGCCGATATGGGGATCGTAGGATTATACCTGCACCTCTTTATCCTATTCTTTGTACTTATTACGGGAGCCTATAATGTAATGTTTAAAATTCGAGACGATTGGATAAAAGGCCAAATTGCAGCAATTACCTGTGGTATGGCCGGTATTATGGCGGCTTCCTACGGTAATGGAATTTTCGGACAATTTCCTACCTGTATTTTAATGTATACAGGGATGGTATTTATGTTCATAGCACCCAAATTAGATCGGATGGCAATGGCTAAAAAAGAAAAAGAACTAGAACAATTAATACAATGATAGATCAGCCTTTAGTAAGTATTATAACTATAAATTATAATGAATCTGCGGTAACATTGGATTTACTAGCATCGTTGCGAAAGCTCAATTATGATAATGTGGAAATCATTGTCGTTGATAACGCTTCTCCCAATGATAGTCCAGATATTATAAAGGAGAAGTTTCCTGAAGTACATCTTATTAAAAGTAAGGAAAATTTAGGTTTTGCTGGAGGAAATAACTTAGGAGTAAAGGCCTCAAGAGGAGATTATCTCTTGTTTATAAATAATGATACCATAGTTCCCGAAAATTTTATAAATCCTTTGGTTAATACCTTGATAAAAGATACAAGTATTGGAATGATTAGCCCAAAGATTAAATTTCATTGGGATCCATCATTAATACAATATGCAGGCTATACACCTATGAACCATTGGACCATTCGAAACAATAGTATTGGTTACAAACAGAAAGACGAAGGAGCCTTTGATCAAGCAGGTCCCACGGCATCAATCCACGGTGCTGCAATGATGGTTCCAAGAACTGTTGTTGAAAAAGTTGGCCTAATGACCGAGATATACTTTTTGTACTATGAAGAGCATGATTGGTGCGAAATGATTAAGAGAGCAGGATATACCATTTATTACCAACCTGAATCTTTTATTCTGCATAAAGAGTCCTTAGCCACTGGAAAACATAGTCCGCTTAAAACCTACTATATCGCAAGAAATAGAATTGTATATGCCAGAAGAAATTTTAAACCCCTGCAACTTGTAATTAGCTTGTTGTTTCAGTTGTTCATTTCAATTCCTAAAAATACAATGGTATTTATGGTAAAGCGACAGTTTAAACATTTAAGAGCATTTTGGAACGCCATTTATTGGAATGTAACAAATCACGAAATTATATATAGATAAATAAAAATGTTGAATCAAAAACCCCATATTATGAAAATAACCAATGTGCCAATGCTACTTTTGATAGCGTTTGCGTGCTTACAAAGTTGCGTAAGTGCTGATGATTTAGATGCACCAATCCCTACAGATGACGCACCTATAAATTCAGATGACCCTCTAGCGAATCTTAATATCCCCGCCAGTTTTGATTTTAAAACCAGTACATCGGTAACGGTTAATTTAGATGTACCTGATTTTTTGAAAGGAGCTGTTTTCTCTTTAGAGACTGTAAACACGGCAGGAGATACTATTCCATTTGCTAAGGCGACTTTTGATGACAATGGTAACTTTAATCGGAATTTCACCTTATTAGCAGGTGTAGATAGTGTATTGGTACGATCCAGTTACTTAGGATTAACCAATAAGGTAATGATACCTGTTCAGGGGAATAATGCCCATATGGATTATAGACCTTTGTACGATCGGAACAATCCTCCAGTGCCACCTCAAAGCGGAACACAACAAAGCAAATACGGTAAAGTATTTAATAGTTCGTCTAGGACAGTAGCTTACACATATTTAAGTGGTTTTGATTTTTGGGGTGTACCGGATAATTTAGTTTTTCCAGACCCTATTGAGCAAAACCTATTGGATGATATTAACGCTTCCTTGCCTGAATTTAGTCGAGTGCCTAATGCAAATCCCGAGTATTTGGCGGGTGCAGAGACAAGTTTGGTTATTACAGAGGAAGCAGATGTTTGGGTAACTTTTGTAGCAGAAGGTGCAGGGTTTAGAAATGCATTGGGATATTACAGCTATCCTCTTGGACAGGAACCAAGTTCTGTTGATGAAATTACAGCGCATAACATTATTTTTCCTAATGTTTCTTTCCCAGGTTCTGGGGGAGCATTATATCCTGGAGATAGAGTTTATTTAGGTCGTTTTCCGGCAAATACTGTAGTTTCTTGGTTTCTTGTAGCTGATGGATGGAATGGATTCTTTAATGGTGTCGGTCAGGGAAGAAATATACACTATTCCGAACCCACCTTTAACGCCGAAAATAATCCTGATCTTCAAGGTCATATGGTATTATTGTATGATGCGGCAAGGGAATTGGCGATTTTAGGTTTTGAAGACCTACCGCGAGATGGAGGATCCGATGATGATTTTAATGATGCCATATTTTATGCGCGATCAAACCCAGTAGACGCTATACAGATAGGAAATTTTGTTCCAGCTGCTGTAGCAAACGATGAAGATGGTGATGGAGTTAATGATGAATTGGATGATTACCCTGCCGATCCAAATCGAGCGTTTAATAATTTTGCCCCTTCCGTAAATTCCACTGGAAAACTAGTATTTGAAGATTTATGGCCTAGTATTGGTGACTACGATTTCAATGATTTAGTAACGGATTATACGTTTAATCTAATTGCTAATGGAGATAACATGATTACCAGTATAGAAGCTTCCTTTACAATCGAAGAAATTGGAGGTTCTTTGCGCAATGGACTTGGTTTTGTATTGCCAATTAATCCCAATCTCATCGCTAGTATCGAGAATCAACTAATTAATGCAGATTATGTTACCGTTGCCGCTAATGGTACCGAGGTAGGTTCGGCATCAGATGAAGCTATAATTTTTGTTGCAGCTGATGTATTTGACCATTTGGGTGAAACGTTTGATATTAATATTGCTTTTAATACCCCAGTAAATTCAGATGATTTAGGTGATATTCCTTTCAATGCGTTTTTAGTTGTGAATGGCGATCGAGGACGCGAAATTCATTTGCCAGATTTGCCGCCAACAAGCAAAGGATTGGGACTAGCTGAGGGAGATGATTTTAGTGATCCACTTATTAGTAGATACTATAAGACTAGTATGAACTTGCCTTGGGCGTTAAACATTTATGACGGTTTTGAAGCTCCGCCAGAGGCAATACCAATCACTTTACAATATCCAAGATTTAGATCCTGGGCAAATTCGGGAGGTACACAAGATTTAGATTGGTATGTGCAATAGATAATCTTTAAAAAATTGTTATAAACAAAGCCTTTTTTAGAATCTTACTGAGAAAAAAGTTTGAGAAAAAAAGGCTTTTGCAATTTAATATTTATAGGTAGAATCTTACAAAAAAGGCTTTTGCAACTCAAAACAGAGAGTTTACAACATTAATTTACAATTAATAAAATGTAAGATTATATTTACAATTATTGAAAATAGATAGAAACATTAAAACTAAATGAAATGAATAGCTTAGAACTTATACTAAACGGTTTAGAAATACTTCTGGTAGGTTATTTTGGCTTCGCGGTATTATATGTTTTTGTATTCTCTTTGGCAGGTCTTTTTTCAACTAAGGAGCGAAAAAATATTGAAAATAAACAACGAAAGTTCGCGGTTCTTATTCCCGGTTATAAAGAAGATAATGTAATTCTTGAAGTTGCAGAACAGGCAATAAAACAACAATATCCAAACCATTTATTCGAAGTTATTATAATAGCAGATTCTTTTCAAAAACAAACGTTAGCTCAACTGGCTAAACTACCAATTCGGGTTGTAGAAGTTTCCTTTGAAAAAAGCACAAAATCTAAGGCACTAAATGCAACCATGGAGATCATTGGAGATGCATATGACGTTGCACTGGTTTTAGATGCCGATAATATTATGGAAGAAGACTTTATAGCAAAAGTGAATGAGGTTTTTAATCAGGGATATAAGGTCGTTCAAGGCCATAGGGTGGCTAAAAACTTAAATACATCCTTTGCTATTTTAGATGCTATCAGTGAGGAAATTAACAATCATATTTTTAGAAAGGGCCATAGTGTACTTGGGTTGTCATCAGCTTTAATAGGTTCGGGAATGGCTTTTGATTACGGCTATTTTAAAAGTATGATGAAAAAGATTAATGCAGTAGGTGGTTTTGATAAGGAATTGGAATTAAGATTACTGCGATCTGGGGAGAAAATTGCTTATCTACACGATGGATTAGTACTTGATGAAAAAGTGCAAAAAGCAGCAGTTTTTAGCAATCAACGAAAGCGATGGTTATCTGCCCAATTCATATATTTTAGAAGGTTTTTTTGGTCTGGAGTTCAAGAGCTGTTTACCAAAGGAAATATCGATTTCTTTGATAAAGTGTATCAAATGGTTTCTCCTCCAAGAATATTGCTAATAGGGCTCGTAAGTATAATAAGTTTTCTGTACTTGCTATATGGACTTACCACCGCCTGCCTAGGGTTTTTAATTGTACCTCCTGCACTTTGGTATGCCATATTTATACTGCTGGTTTTCGCAATTGTATGGGCAATTCCTGCTCAATTTTACCATAGAACAACACTAAAGGCGGTATTAACGCTGCCTAAAGCATTCTTTTTAATGTTTCTTTCGCTGTTTAAATTGAAAGGAGCTAATAAGAAGTTTATACACACACAACATGGAACTCTTAATTCATAAGTTAATCGTATGAGAATAGGTATTGAAGGACAACGTTTGTATCGAAAGAAAAAACACGGTATGGATATGGTTGCCTTAGAATTGATCAAAAACTTACAGCAAATAGATACCGATAATGAGTATATCATTTTTGTAAAACCAGATTTTGATAACACATGTATCCCGCAAGCGCCTAACTTTAAAGTAGTAGAGTTGGAAAATAAATTTGGGTATCCAGGGTGGGAGCAATTGGCATTACCTAAGGCTGCCTACGAAGAAGGATGTGATGTATTGCATTGCACAAGTAATACCGGCCCCCTGTTTTCTAAAGTACCTCTGGTGACAACATTGCACGATATTATTTACTTGGAAAGCATAAGTATTTTTAAAAAGGAGGGAACGTGGTATCAAAAGTTTGGAAATCTATATCGCAGATGGTTGGTTCCTCCGGTAATTCGCAAAAGCAAACGAGTTATTACCGTTTCCAATTTCGAAAGTATGCGGATCAAAAAACATTTTGGTTTTAAAGATAATCGTCTTAAAGCTATTTATAATGGAGTAGGAGAACATTTCAAAAAAATTACAGATGCTAAAGAACTCGCAATTATTCAAGAAAAATACAAGCTGCCAGATCAGTTTCTGTTTTTTTTAGGAAATACAGATCCCAAAAAAAATACCCGAGGTGTTTTAAAAGCTTTTGCTAGTTTCAATGCAATACATAGAGGGAACTATAAATTGGTGATGTTAGATTATGACGAAATAGCATTGCAACGTTTATTAAAAGAAATTGATGCTCCGGAATTGCGCGATCTAATTCACCTTACGGGATATGTAGATAATAAGGATTTACCTGGAATTATAAGTCAATGCACTGTTTTCTTATATCCATCGTTGCGCGAAAGTTTTGGTATCCCAATTCTTGAGGGAATGGCTTGTGGTGTGCCTGTAATCACCTCAAATACTTCATCAATGCCCGAGGTTGCCGGAGAAGATACTGCACTATTAGTAAATCCTCATGAACCGGAAGAAATAACAGCAGCGATAGAAACGTTGATCGAAGATCAAAAATTAGCAGAACTTATTTCCAGCAATGGAATTCTTAGAGCCAAATCTTTTTCATGGAAGGGAATGGCAGAAAATGTGTTGGACTTATATAAGGAAGTTTATGCCGAATTGAAGCATTAAAAATATGATTTGTAACAGAGATATTGTTGTAATAGGAATTCAGGCTTGGGACATTAGTATAGGAAGCAATTGTAAAAATATAGCTTTAGAGTTCGCCAAGAATAATAGAGTACTTTATGTTAACCCGCCAATGGATCGTATATCCAGATTTCGGGAACGTAAAACTGCCAAAATTCAAAAACGGCTTAAAGTGAAAAGAGGTGAAGAAAATGATCTGGTTCATATTGAAACAAACCTTTGGAATTTATACCCCAAAAAAATGACCGAATCAATCAACTTTATTGGTAACACCTATCTCTTCGATCATTTTAATAAAAAAAATGCAAAACGATTTACAACCAATATTCTTTCGGCGATAGAGCGATTGGGTTTTACGGATTACATTGTTTTTAACGATAGTTCTATGTTTTTGGGGCAGTATATTAAAGAGTTATTGCACCCCTCTTGCTACGTTTATTATATGCGCGATTACCTTACTAAGAATCCGTATTGGAAAAAAAATGGAGTGCGATTAGAGCCTAAGTTAATTGAAAACGCTGATTGTGTGGTTAGCAATTCTACACTATATGCAGAATATGGACAACAGTACACGCAGCATTCGTATATGGTAGGGCAAGGTTGTGATACCTCATTGTTTAACGAAACGGAACGAATCATTACCATTCCAGAAGATCTCAATTCCATTCCCGAACCGAGAATTGGGTATGTAGGTTTCTTATCAAGTCGTCGCTTAAGTATTACTATTTTAATGCATATCGCTAAAACAAAAAAAGATTGGAATATTGTATTGGTAGGCCCGGAAGATGAAGCTTTTAAAGCTTCAGCTTTGCATGATATGACCAATGTTTATTTTTTAGGAAGTAGAGATGCCTCTCAATTGCCCAATTATATAAAAGGTTTTGATGTGGCTATAAACCCACAGCTTATTAACGATGCAACGATTGGAAATTACCCTAGAAAAATTGACGAATACTTGGCAATGGGAAAACCCACAGTCGCTTCCGCTACAAAGGCAATGGAATATTTTAAGGAACATACCTATTTAGGTGAAACCCCAGAAGATTATGTAGCACTAATAGAAAAGGCACTAGAAGAAAATAACCATGCACTAGAAGAATTACGAAGAACCTTTGGATTGTCTCATAGTTGGGAGAATAATGTACATGAAATTTATAAATGTATCGATTTGGTACAACAGGAATAAACCTATAACCGATGAGCCTAGTAACTACCATAAAATCTAACCCAAAAGCCAAACAATTTGCGTTAACCCTTATAGCTCCAAAACGTAATCCGAGACCACGTTTGTGGGTTCGATGGTTTTTAAACCCACTTAAGCACAAAAAAGGGCGAGGAGCTAAAATTCGAAGAAATAGTAGAATAGATGTATTTCCCTGGAAAAAATTTGAGGTGGGAGATTTAACAACAATTGAATCTTATTGTACCATTAACAACGGTTCTGGCGATGTTATCTTAGGAAATAAGGTTCGCGTTGGTATTGGTAGTGTAATTATTGGTCCAGTTAAAATGGGAAATGGTTCAGGTTTAGGACAACACGTGTTCGTTTCTGGCTTTAATCACGGTTATGCAGATGGATCTAAAAATTCTAGTGATCAACCCTTAGATATTCGCCCTACGGTTATCGAGGAAGAAGCCCATATAGGTGCTAATTCCGTAGTACTTGCCGGTGTTACCATAGGAAAAAGGTGCCAAATAGGAGCAGGAAGTGTGGTGACTAAAGATGTTCCGCCCTTTTCCATTGCTGTAGGCAATCCAGCACGTGTAATAAAACAATTCAATACGATTACCCAAAAGTGGGAATCGGTATAATACAATATTTAGTTATGACAAGTTTAGAAATTATTTTTTGGGGAGCTCTGTTTATCATATTTTACTCTTATCTGGGTTATGGTCTGTTGTTGTTTTTAATTATTAAAATTCGCAGAGTTTTAGGTCTTGGAAAACCATATGTTGGTAATCCAGATTACGAACCTGAGGTAACATTATTTGTCTCAGCCTTTAATGAAAAAAACTATTTGGATGCCAAGGTAAAGAACTCAAAAAGTTTGAATTACCCCAAAGAAAAAATACACCAAGTTTGGGTTACTGATGGTTCGGATGACGGTACTCCTGACCTGTTAAAAACATATGAAGGCGTTGAGGTATATCATAGCGAAGAACGCGCGGGGAAGATTGCAGCTATGAATAGGGGAATGCAATTTGTGAAAACCCCAATTGTAATATTTTCAGATGCAAACACTGATTTAGGAGAAGAATCTATTCAGGAAATTGTAAAACTATTTCGTAACCCTAAAGTAGGTTGTGTATCAGGAGAAAAGAGAATTTATGCTAATAAAACGGATAGCGCTTCAGGTGCAGGAGAAGGTATTTACTGGCGGTACGAGTCAACTTTAAAAAAATGGGATGCGGAGTTATACTCTGTAGTAGGAGCTGCAGGAGAGCTTTTTGCTATTCGAACAGCGTTGTGGCAGGAAGTAGAAAAAGATACACTTTTAGACGATTTCATGATTTCTTTACGCGTTGCTATGTCAGGATATACCATACAATATAACCCTGAAGCATATGCCATTGAATCCGCATCCGAGAATGTAAAAGAGGAGCTTAAACGGAAAATTAGAATTTCAGCTGGAGGGATACAATCTGTAGTGCGACTTCGAGGACTCCTCAATGTATTTAAATATGGGACGCTTTCGTTTCAATATGTTTCACATCGCGTCCTGCGATGGACATTAACACCGTTATTATTATTGCTAATTATACCTATGAATTACATTTTAGCAAGTCAATCAGGATTGTTTTCAATAAATCTATATAGTATTTTATTTGCAGGACAAATGCTTTTTTATGGTGCAGCTTTAACAGGTTGGTTCTTAGAACATAAAGAAATACGTTTAAAAATATTATTTATTCCGTATTACTTTTTTATTATGAATCTCTCTGTTTATTTAGGGTTTCACCGATACCTTAAAGGCAAGCAATCTGTAAATTGGGAACGCGCTAAACGTGCAACAGTAAAAGAAAGTGTTGCTTAATATTATTCTACAGGATTTTTTTGTCGAATAGGAAGATCAAAGTAAAATGTGCTTCCCTTTCCTAATTCACTATCCAAAATTAAGGTGCCCCCATTTTTATGAACAAAATCCTGACATAAGACCAAACCTAAACCAGAACCAGCCTCTTTTTCGGTACCTGTTTTACTAAAATGTTCCCCTGGATTTAAAACTTTATCTAAATCTTCTTTGGCAATACCTACCCCGTTGTCTTGAATTAGGATTATAACTTCATCCTCCATCGTCTTAGCTTCAATTGTTATACATCCATTTTTTGGTGTGAACTTAATAGCATTTGAAATAAGATTTCGTATTACTGTTTTAATCATGTTCATATCAGCAAAGGCCGTCGTTTTCTCAGGGATATTGGTTTTCATTTCGATCATCTTCGTATTTAGATTTAACTCAAATAAGCGCAATGATCGAGTCACCATTTCTTTGATGTTAATTTCTTCCGGAATAAAACTAAGTACCCCACTTTCAGATTTTGCCCAACCCAAAAGGTTTTCTAATAGACTAAATGCTTCATCTGTTGTATTTAGTAAATCATAAACCGTTTCATCCAAAAACTTCTCATCTTTTGGATCTATTATACCTCGCATAATAAAGTCAAGTTTTAACTTAATAGAACTCAAGGGAGATCTGAGGTCGTGTCCTATAATGGAGAACATACGATCCTTTAAGGTATTGGAATTGGTAAGATCTAAAGCTTGTTTTTCAACTTTGTTTTTGGCCTTTATTAAATCGGTATGCGTTTTTATCCTAGCAATCAATTCTTGTTCGTCAAAGGGTTTAGTAACATAATCTACACCACCTACTTTAAATCCTCTAATCTTATCTTCCATATTGACCTTTCCCGTTATAAAAATAATGGGAATATCGCTACAATTAGGATAACTTTTAATCTTCTGACAGAGCTCGAAACCATTCATTTGTGGTAACATGACATCCAAGAGAATAAGATCTGGAGCACGTTCCTGAGCTGCAGTAATTGCCAAGTCAGGATTAATAGCACCTACATAATCAAAACCATTTTTCTCCAAAATAAATTTTAGCAATTCTAAGTTTAGTAATTCATCATCAACTGCTAGGATCAAAGATTTTTCTGGACCGGTATTTTTCAAATTTGAAGTTTTAGATTATACAATAGCAACTTAGGTATAACGAAAATTCTTACAATTTCATATATCGTACGAAAGTAGGAAAAGTTTTGTTTTAAATTGGAACAACTAGAATGAGGAAAAAATCATGAATTTCAGAGTTTTAGCTCATTAAATATAAGTCCAAACTTCAAAAAGAAGAAAATTACAACGTAAACTGGGCTGTTCACAACATAAATTAATCATAATTGTTTTGTAGGATTATATTTACAAGCAATAATAAAATAACAACCTAAAAGTTAGAAAAAATGAAAATAACGGTTATAGGGACGGGCTATGTAGGTCTGGTTACAGGAACATGTTTTGCGGAAACAGGAATTAATGTGGTTTGCGTAGATATTGATGCAAAAAAAATTGAAGGACTAAAACAAGGAGAAGTGCCAATTTACGAACCTGGCTTAGATACAGTTCTGGAAAAAAACATTTCCAAAGGACGTATTGGTTTTACAACCAGTTTAGCTGAAGGAGTTAAAGATAGTGATGCCATATTTATTGCTGTTGGAACACCACCAGATGAAGATGGAAGTGCGGATTTGCAATATGTTTTGGGTGTGGCTCAGGAAATAGGAGAGCACCTAAATAACTATGCCGTAATTGTAACTAAAAGTACAGTGCCGGTAGGAACTTCATATAAAGTAAAAGCAGTTGTTGAAAAAGCATTGCAAAAACGAAAAGCAGATATTGATTTTGATGTTGCCTCGAATCCGGAATTTTTAAAAGAAGGAAGTGCCGTTTCTGATTTTTTAAAGCCTGATAGAATTGTGGTTGGTATCGAGAGTGAACGTGCAGAAAAAACAATGCGTAGATTATATAAACCATTTTTACTGAATGGACATCCACTATTATTTATGGATATTTTTTCATCAGAAATGACCAAATATGCAGCTAATTCTATGTTGGCGACAAAAATCAGTTTTATGAATGATGTAGCTAACTTATGTGAATTGGTTGGTGCCGATATAGATTCTGTTCGGAAAGGAATCGGTTCGGATGGAAGAATAGGAAATAAATTTATCTATCCCGGAACCGGATATGGTGGAAGTTGTTTTCCAAAAGATGTACAGGCATTAATTCGTACTGCCGATGAATATGGACATTCATTAGAAGTGCTCAAGGCGGTAGAAAAAGTAAATTACCGTCAGAAAGCTATCTTGGTTGAGAAAATGAAAGTGCATTACGGAGGAAATCTAAAGAATATGCAGTTTGGAATGTGGGGATTATCATTTAAACCAAAAACGGATGATATGAGAGAAGCACCTTCCTTGGTAATTATAGAACAATTACTTGCTGCTGGAGCAAGCGTTCGGGTATATGATCCTGTTGCTATGGAGGAATCAGAACGGATTTTAGGAGACAAAGTAAGTTATGCAAAGGACGAATATGATGCTTGTATTGATGTAGATGCACTCTTAATAGTGACAGAATGGTCCGAATTTAGAATGCCTAATTTCAGATTGTTAGATAAAGTTATGAAAGAAAAGGTGATCTTTGATGGAAGAAATGTATATGATCCAGAAGAGATGCGCGAACTTGACTTTACGTATTATAGTATTGGAAGGGAAACTGTCAAAAGTTTAGAAGGTCGTCCTACAGAACTGGTTCATTAGGAGAAATATAAATATTGACAACAAACACATTTGAAATGAAGCGAATATTAGTAACTGGAGGAGCCGGATTTATTGGGGCGAATTTTGTACCCTATTTTTTAGAAACTAATCCAGAAGTTCATATTGTTAATATAGATGCGTTAACCTATGCCGGAGATTTATCAAATCTATCTGAAATAGCGGAGCATCCCCGTTATACTTTTGTAAAAGGAGATATTGTTGATAGAGCGCTTATAGAACAGCTATTTCAGGAATATGACATTCAGGGTGTTATTCATTTTGCAGCTGAATCTCATGTAGATAACTCCATCACTAATCCTGATGCGTTTATGCAAACAAATATTATAGGAACGTTTAATTTAATTGACGTTGCTAAGAAATATTGGATGCTTAGCCCAGGAGTCTATAAGGAAGCTTATGCAAGCTGCAGATTTCATCATGTTTCAACAGATGAAGTATATGGAACTTTAGGAAAGGAAGGTCTCTTTATGGAAACAACCCCTTATGCTCCTAACAGTCCGTATAGTGCGTCTAAGGCTTCTTCCGATTTTATTGTTCGAAGTTACTTTCATACGTTTGGTATGGATGTGGTCACAACCAATTGTTCCAATAATTATGGACCGAAACAGCATAATGAAAAATTGATTCCAACAATTATTCGAAAAGCATTAGCGGGCGAACCTATTCCTATTTATGGTGATGGTTCCAATATTAGAGATTGGTTGTATGTTTTGGATCATTGCAAGGGTATTGCATTAGTCTATAAGGATGGTGTCTCTGGAGAAACCTATAACATCGGTGGAAGAAATGAACGAAACAACCTCTATATCGCTACTAGAATTTGCGAATTATTAGATCAAAAAAAGCCACGTAGGGGAGAAGGCACCTATGCCGACTTAATTACTTATGTTGAAGATAGGGCGGGGCATGATTTTAGATATGCTATTGACGCTAGCAAAATTGAAAACGATTTGGCTTGGAAAGCAGATGAAAACTTCGAAACAGGAATAGAAAAAACAATAGATTGGTATTTGGCTAAATACAGTGTTCAGCTCAAGACTCCAATCTAAAATAAATTTAAACAGATGAAAGGAATAATTTTAGCAGGAGGATCTGGTACAAGGTTACATCCAATTACATTGGCTGTTAGTAAGCAATTAATGCCAATTTATGATAAGCCTATGATTTATTATCCGATTTCTACGTTGATAGAATCTGGAATTCGGGAAATTTTAATTATTTCTACTCCTCATGACCTTCCTTTGTTTCAAAAGTTATTGGGAAATGGAAAAAAATATGGATGCAGATTTGAATATGCTATCCAAGATGAACCCAATGGTTTGGCTGAAGCTTTTATAATTGGAGCCGATTTTATCGGGAAAGATAAAGTGGCATTGGTTTTAGGAGATAATATTTTTTATGGAACAGGATTGGAAAAATTGTTGCAATCCAATAACGACCCGGAAGGAGGTATTATTTATGCGTACCATGTTAATGACCCGGAAAGATATGGCGTTGTGGAGTTTGATAAATCTGGTTTAGCTATTTCAATTGAAGAAAAGCCTAAAAAGCCTAAATCCAATTATGCGGTTCCTGGAATTTATTTTTACGATAATGAGGTCGTAGAAATTGCCAAAAATATAAAGCCCAGCGCTAGAGGGGAATTGGAAATTACGGATATCAATAAAGAATATCTAAAGAGAGGGAAATTAAAAGTAAGTATCTTAGATAGAGGAACGGCATGGTTAGATACCGGAACGTTTAAATCGTTAATGCAAGCCTCACAGTTTGTTCAAGTAATTGAAGAACGACAAGGATTGAAAATTGGAGCAATAGAATCTGCAGCATATAAAATGGGATTTATTACCAAAAGTCAATTTAAAAAATTAACCCTGCCATTTCTAAAAAGTGGTTATAGTATAAATCTATTAGAAGCAATTTAGGATATGGAGATAAAAGAAACGATAATAGAAGGTTGCTTTACAATTGAACCTAGAATTTTTGAAGATGAACGTGGGTTCTTTTTTGAGAGCTTTAATCAGTTGAGATTTGAAGAGTTAACTGGTCTTCGAACACTTTTCGTTCAAGATAATCAGTCCTTTTCAACACAAGGTGTTCTAAGAGGGCTACATTATCAAAAAGGGAGTTGTGCGCAGGCAAAACTCGTTAGTGTACTTCAGGGCGAAGTTTTAGATGTGGTTGTAGACCTAAGAAAGGAATCTAGAACCTTCGGAAAAAAAGTCGCAACTAGATTAAGTGCTGAAAATAAAAGACAATTATTTGTTCCTAGAGGTTGCGCACATGGTTTTGTCGTTCTTAGCAAAACAGCACATTTTTTTTATAAATGTGATAACCTCTATAATAAAGCTGCAGAAGCAGGTATTATTTTTGACGATGCTTATTTAAATATAGATTGGGTGTTACCAAAAGAATCTCTAATTGTTTCGGATAAAGACAAAGTATTGCCTTCTTTTCAAGAAGCGATTGGATTAAAAATATCTTAGAAGATTGATAGCATTTACGGACCGAAAACACATATGAATTCATGATTAAAATATTGGTTACCGGAGCTAGAGGCCAATTAGCATCTTGTTTAAAGGCCATGGTAGGTTCTTATGAAACACTGCATTTTAACTTTGTTGATGCTTCGCAATTAGATATTACTGATAAAGCTGCCGTAACTTCATTCTTTAGAGCCCATACATACCATTATTGTATTAATTGTGCTGCTTACACCCAAGTAGATGTTGCCGAAACTGAAAAAGAAGCCGCTACTTTAGTAAATTCCGAAGGACCAAAAAATTTGGCGGAAGCATGTACTATTTCTGGAACAATACTCGTACATATATCCACTGATTTTGTGTTTGATGGTAAGAAAAGCGAACCGTATCAGGAAAAAGATGTAACAAACCCCATTGGACACTATGGTTATTCAAAGTTGTTAGGCGAAAAGTCAATAACAACAATAATGCAACACTATTTTATTTTACGAACATCTTGGTTATATTCTGAATTTGGACATAATTTTATGAAATCGATGATTCGTTTGGGTACTGAAAGAGAAAGTTTATCTATTGTATATGATCAAATTGGCACCCCGACCTATGCCGGAGATCTGGTTAAAGTTGTTCTGAAAATCATTACTACAAGCAGCAAGAAATATGGAATTTACCATTATAGTAATGAAGGTGTTGCAAGTTGGTATGATTTTGCAAAAGCAATTTTTGAAATAAAAGGGATGTCTACCGCAGTGTCTCCAATCCGATCGGAAGCCTATCCTACACCTGCAAAAAGGCCAGCCTACAGTGTGCTTGATAAGGCCAGTATTAAAACCAATCTTGATATTACCATTCCGCATTGGCGTGATAGCCTACAGCGAGCCATAGCTAAATTATAAGAATCCAAGCATCTTTATTTTGGAAAAGCCACAAAAAAGATTTGATCCTTCTTTCAATTAAGCGTCTTTTCCCATTCGTCTATACTTTAACGTAATTTATCTTAACAATCTAATAGCTCATTGGTATTCTGGATTATTATAGGAATACTGCACTACATTTGAAGTATGTAACCTTAAAAAAGTATAGTATGCCAAAGAATAGAAGTAGTGCCACGTATTTAGGATTTTATATGAAAGAACAAACCAAAGAGATCTATAAAATAACAGATGTAGAAATCGATAATATGGAGCTTACGCTAGATCTAGTTGTGATGTAGTGTATGATCCTAAGATGAAAGGTTGATATTTTAGGTAAACAACATCTTAAAAAGAGCTAATCGACTAATTAGTTAACTCATCGATTTTTTTTTAGTTCTAGCATTCCAGTAAACTACTTTTGACGTGTAGTTTAAAAGAAAGCTTATGAACTTAGTAAAAGAGTCCTCCCATAATTATAATGGTTTACTGATGGTAGAAACGTCAGGAGGTCAAGAAGTATATCAAGACTGCAGTGTTAAAATAGAACATAACGAAATTGTATTGGGCGTTCCAATACCTTAAAAATAAGAATAGGTTTAGGTTAAAATGTTTAGATTGTGTTTATAAAGTGAATCGGCTGATTACGAAAAGTAGTCAGCCGTTTTAGGTTTATTATGTGAAACTTTAAAGCCTTTTTACCTGCATATCATGAAAGCTATCGGCTTGTAATCGCATAAGCTCTTCTGTTTTTCTTTTCTTGTAGGCATGAACGGTTTCTTCATCCGCAATTTCTCCATATATTTTTTGATTTAATACGTTTTCCGTTGCCAATAATTCCTTTCGCTGCTGTACTTTCTGATCTACCCATGTTTTCACCGCAGTTTCCTCATCTTCCAACTTCAGATCATATTCCCCCTTTGGTGCCATTAGTTTGGCCAGAATAGGAGCGGTTTCTATGGCCAAGAATAATAGAAAAATAAAAAATGAAGGAAACCATGGCAATTTGCCAAGTGCATTAATTCTTGCCATTAGGCCATCAAACCCGTCAATGATGGGTTGTGAATTTTGCACCTGCGTATCATACGCAACTCCTAAATTAAAAATTTGAGCTTCTAAAAGAGCAATTTTATTAGTATTCTGTTGCTTAAGCAGCTGTAATTCCTGTAATGATGCATCGTGCTTTTCGCGTTTTTCTGCATATACAGGTCCTTTGCCTAATAGAAAAGTTCCTGCTGTCCCTTCTGCTTCAGAGATATAAGTGTCATATAAGGCATTTGTTTCCGTTTCTTTACTTTTAATTTCCGCTTTCAGTGTTGAGATATCTTTATTCAGTGCCTCAATGGTTGGGGTATATTGCAAAGCAATTTGATCTTTATTGGCGAGTGTAAGTTGATTTTTTTCTTCCAGTAATACTTGATTAATTTCTTTTTCAAAAATTTTCATCTCCAAAGGTTTGGAAATAACAACGGCAATAATTATCGCTAAAATAATACGAGGGATAGCTTGTATAAGTTCGCTGCTAAAGCGATCTCTTTTCTTTATCGTAGATACAATATATCGATCTAAATTAAATATCAATAGCCCCCAAATAAGACCAAATAAAATAGCGGTATAAATGGAGTCAAAAACAGTGTATAGGGCATAACTGGAAGCAATAAACGCCATTACTGCTGTAAAAAAAACGGTGGCGCCAATGCCGGCATATTTGTTTTGTTCTCCATGAGAACAGGTACGAAGTAAGTTTAAATCTGCCCCTGAACAGAGTAAGAAGAAGCGTTGTATCATGATAGTATGCTGAGTTGATGAGTGACTATTAGAACGCTATTTGCAATAATATGTTACAAAAAAAGACCCTAAAAAGGGCCTTTTAACATATGATTAATACTACTAGAACATTTTAAAGCTAACTTCCACTATAAATTTTTACTTCAGGAGTTTTAGATAGCCAAGGTAAAGTTTCTACGTGATGATATTTTTTATCCTCAATTAGTTGAATCCCTTTGGATGCGGTAATAGCCTTGTCGTTGTAGTAAAATTTTGCATTTTTACGTGCTAAGGTTTTTGCATAATCCAATAAATTAGTTTTTTGTTGTACTGCTCCCACCTTGTTCGGTTTACTGCGGATCTGAAACACAGGTTTATTACCCTTTGAGGCCTTTTTATTTAGGGTAGCCTCTTTGTTTTTCTTTAAGAGTTCTATAGCTTTTTCAGAGCTTATTTCCTTGTTTTCATGCATGAATATTGCACCTTTTACTGCCATCTCTTTCACAAAAGTTATCGGAGATTTTGGTGGTTGCGGGGGCCGAGGTACTACCGTTGGAGTTGGTGTTATTGCAGCTTTACCTTTAATTTTTATAACTTCAGGAGCAGTTTTAACCTTTGCTTTTAAAACTGCATTAGCTGGAGTTCCTTGTTTTGGCACTTCAATAATTTTTGGAGCATTTGGTGGGGGAGGTGGAGTTGGCATTGGAGGTAAATCTGGATAAGGTTCTGCCTTTTCTTTTTGTGCAGCAGTCATTAAACTATAAATATATTGCATACGCTCCATGTCCTTCAAATGAACAGTAATATTTTCAGCAGCAATGGCTTTGTTATAGCTGGATGCAATGGCATTATACTCCATCACCATTTTTGGTGTTGCTATTTCCTGAGTAGTATTATCTTTTAAAATTATGTTTTTAGGACTTTTAACTTTTTGCTTTTGAATAGTGTTCATTTCGGAAAATAACTTATTCAAGTATATGAGGTTTGCTTTTCGATTTTTGGAATTGTTTTCGATTCTTTTAAATAAACGCTGGTAGGTATAAATAGTATCCATAACAGGTGGTGGAGGAAATTCAGGGAAACCTACGGCTTCTTTTTTCTGTTTTGCGGAGAATAATGCGTAAAGATATTCCAGTCTTTTGAAATCTTTCATTTTAATAATTCTGGATGCAATGGGTTGCGCATTATACTTTTCGGCCAATGTATTGTATTCAGACACCTGCTTTGGCGTAGCTTTTTTCTGTGCACTTCCTTGTTCTTGAACTACGGGGACGGGCGGAACAGGTTTGAACGAGTCTTTTATAAGCTGCAATTCGGCTTCGCTAAAGCTATCATATAATGTTTTTAATCGGTATTGCAAGATTTGCAGATCGGAGTTATCCGTTCTGGGACCATCTAAAAATTGTTCTAAAGCAATAAGATATTCCTTTTGCAGTTTCGAATATTTTTTAACTCCCGACTTTAGATAGGTTTCTTCAAAGCCTTCTTTTGTATAGAGGTGCAGTTGGTAGGGTTGTGGAAATCGTTCAGATCGTGCATTAAGATGTACGAAACTGCCTATATAATACGATATGTCGGAAACATCGTAATTGTTTAATTGCTCATTGTCGATTACCTTATCATCCAGCCAAAGTGCAAATTCCTTTGTATTCTTCCAAGAATCAAACTCTCCAATTGATGGAGTCTTAGGCTCAGTTTTAGATAATATGGGAATAGGTGAAGCCGGGTATTTTTCAACAGCTTCTTGCTGTTTAGGTGACATTAAATCATAAATGGCAACTATTCTTAAATATTCCTGATAGTTAACTTTTTTGGTAGCCTTGTAAGCAGCCATAAAGCGCTTATACTCCTCTATTACTTTTTCGGGAACTCCATCTTTTTTAAGGAGTTTGTTTTGCGTTGTTTGTGAAAGATTAGGACTATCTACTGCCTCCTTAAAAACGGTTTTAGTACTGCTAAAACCATAAATTAACAATGCAATGATCGGAATCAATGCAAGTTGAATAAATCGAATTTTTGTTTTTGATGATTCTTTTTTCATGATCGTAAATCGTTTTTTGATTGATGAATAATTGATGGCATTAGTTAGTTCCGGTGTAGTTAAGTCCCCATGATGAGTGGGTAGCGAAAAGGCTAATAATACCTGTTGATAGATTGATGTAGCTATTCCTTTTTGTAAAACCGCCTGATCAGCCAAAAACTCATGATTTAACTTGATGGCACGTTTTGCCCAAGCGATTAGTGGATTAAACCAGAATAAAACTTGGAGTAACTCGATACAGATTACATCTATACTGTGCTTTTGTATGGCATGAGCTTCTTCGTGCCAAAATACTTCTTGAGGAATCTGCTGTTTCTCGAATTTATTTTTATTTAGAAAAATATAATTAAAAAAAGTATGAGGAATAATAAGATCCCGCAACAAGACATTAGTAACAGAACGAGATTTATATTTTGGGTTATGTTTTATTTTATGAATTAAACGTAATAAGTTTCTTAGGAATTTAAATCCAAAAATAACTACCCCGATGGCATATATGCTCCATAAAATTACTGGTAGATATGATATGGAAATTGCATTAGAAGTGGGTGTTGTTGTTTGAATTATTGATGGTGTTTCTACAAATAAAGGGGTTGATGAAACTGGTAAGGAAACATATGCATTAAATGTTATTAAAGGTATTCCAAAGGAGAGCAATAGCATTATAATAAGATAAAAACGCTTAAAGAAATGCATTTGCTGTTTTTCCAAAACCAGGGAATAAAACCCAAGAAAAACCAATAAACATGCACTGGATTTCAGAAGATATATCCACATAGCTATTTCTTTTTAAGTTCGTTGTCGATTAGAGATTTTAAGTCTTCCAATTCTTCTCTGCTGAGATTGGTTTCCTGAGTAAAGAAGGAGGCGAATTGAGATACGCTGTCATTAAAGAAGTTTTTAATAAGCCCATTAACGTGTTTCGAAAAATAGTCCTTCTTCTTTACAAGCGGATAGTATTCTCGGGATTTTCCGTAAAGTGTATACGCCACAAAACCTTTATCCGTCATGCGTTTTAGTAAAGTGGCAACAGTAGTTGTGGCTGGTTTGGGTTCAGGGTACGCTTCTAACAAATCTTTCATAAAAGCCTTCTCGGATTTCCAGAGATGGTTCATAAGTTCTTCTTCTGTTTTGGAAAGTTGCATGTTCTACAATATTAGAATTAACTCTACAAACATAGAATAAAAATTTCAATTCTACAAGTGTAGAGTATAAAAAACCTGTCAACCCTGCTTTAATAGGGTGGTATTCCGAGTTATAGCGCTCATAAAATAATTAAAAAAGCCAATAGCGCTATCGGTTTCTAGGATACTCATTAATCCAGTGAAATCCTCGATTTAAGAGCTCAAATTGTGTGTGATCTTTACGCTTCAAACGAACATTTAAGTGATTCCCTTCCAGCAGACCTTGTAGCCATAGCGTGTCTTTACCATGCTCTAAATAGTTGAAATTTAGATCCATATCTCCAGGAGCATTGCGATGGAGCCCCAAACGTAATTTTGAAGTATCAATATCCATCGTAAACCGCTCCACAGAATCATTGATGCGCTTGATATCTGCATAGTTCTCCTTATCTATAACCAGATAGCGCCATCTGCTCGTATGTGTAAGTAATGGTGGAATGGTATCGTTATTTTCAATATAACCATACACTTCCCAAATACCATATAAAGGCGGTTTGTTTCTTTTATCTCTAAAAGTGCGTTCTGCTGTGAATCCTCTGGCGGTAAAAAAACCTATAAGAATAACTAAAAATATTCCCTTTCCCCAAAAAACTAATTTGTGATAAGTCTTATTTTTAATGGGGTTAAAATAATGATATTCCGATGTTGGTTTATTCGAGATAAAAACATTAATAAAACGACTAGTATCAGTTATAAAAATGACGGTTGCCATTCCTACGAGGTGCATAGAAAATAACTTTACTGGGATGTCATAGAAAAGATTCATCATAACAACTTGTATCATAATTCCCATTACGATAAAGGCGCCTAAGGTTTGTGTTCTGCGCGGGATTAACAAAACGCCTCCTATAACTTCCATAAGTCCACCAAAGGCATTAAACCCTTCACTAAATCCCATGTATGTCCAAGCTAACCCCATAGGAGACATGTCTCCTAGTGGCTCTAACAAACGTATAAGTGATGCTTCAGGAAATTGCAATTTAAAAACCTTTACCATACCATAAATGATCATGGTGATCACTAAAAATATCCGCAGTACCACAATAAACCAATAGAAAAGCTTATTGTACGAACTTCTTTTCGAATCTAAAACAGACCAGAGAGCCGTTCCGAAAATACTGAGTACAACCTGAATAAAAAGAATCACATAATTCAGTGTTCGATCAGAACTTCCAGTCGATACCACCGACAATTCTCCTTCAATATTTAGAATTTCCCTACCTACCCATGCCAAGAAAGGTTCAATAAACCAACTGCTAAAGGTTAAAACCAAAAAACTAATAAAAAATAGAAATAGAAACCGAAAGCAAATTTTACTGGATAAGGACCAATTTTCGCGAAATTCTTGTGTGAGTATCATGAATTTAGATTGACTGATGTTTAATTGTACTACTATAACTAAGTTGCAATTAGCTAGCTGGACGTATTTATTTTGACAACTCTGTAAAGTACTTATAAAAATGGGGAATGGTTTCAATACCTTTTAAATAATTCCATACTCCAAAATGTTCATTAGGGGAATGAATGGCATCACTATCCAAACCAAACCCCATAAGAATAGTTTTGCTTTTTAATTCCTTTTCGAATAGCGAAACAATAGGTATACTTCCGCCGCTGCGTTGCGGAATAGGGGTTTTTCCAAAAGTGGTTTCATAAGCTTTAGAGGCGGCTCTGTAGCCAATACTATCTATTGGGGTAACATAACCCTGTCCACCATGATGTGGGGTTACTGCAACGGTTACGCCACTAGGTGCTAATCGTTCAAAATGAGCTTTAAATAATTCGGTAATTTCATGCCAATCCTGATGTGGAACTAAACGCATTGAAATTTTAGCGTGGGCTTTACTGGCTATAACCGTTTTGGCACCTTCTCCGGTATACCCTCCCCAAATGCCATTAACGTCTAGCGTTGGTCTTATCGAATTTCTTTCATTGGTGGTATACCCTTTTTCGCCATATACACTTGCTATATCCAGAGCACTTTCATATGCTTCTAAATTAAAAGGTGCTTTGGCCATTTCGGCACGTTCAGCGGCTGATAATTCCTCTACCTTGTCATAGAAACCTGGAATGGTAATATGGTTGTTTTCATCATGTAGGGAAGCGATCATTTTACTCAGAATATTGATAGGATTAGCTACGGCACCGCCATAGAGTCCGGAGTGCAAATCCCGATTCGGACCAGTTACCGTAACTTCCACATAACTTAACCCGCGAAGTCCAGTGGTGATAGAAGGAGTATCCTGTGCAATCATTCCAGTATCAGAAATTAAAATAACATCGCAGTTCAATCGCTCCTTATGCTCTGCAACAAATACGGCAAGGTTTTCGCTACCCACCTCTTCTTCGCCTTCAATCATGAATTTAACATTACAAGGCAATTGATTCTGTTTCACCATAAATTCAAAGGCCTTCACATGCATATACATTTGTCCTTTGTCATCGCAAGCTCCTCGAGCAAAAATAGCTCCTTCAGGATGCGTAGGCGTACTTTTAATTTGAGGCTCAAACGGAGGGGAATCCCATAAATCCATTGGATCAGGGGGTTGCACATCATAATGACCGTATACCAAAACCGTTGGCAAGTTTGGATGTATTATTTTTGCTCCATAAACAATAGGGTACCCCTCGGTTTCACAGACTTCTACACTATCGCATCCAGCTACTAAAAGGGACTTTTCTACCGCAGTAGCGGTATCCAATACGTCTTGTGCATAGGCTGGATCTGCACTTACAGAAGGTATTTTTAATAGTGCGATTAATTCATTAATAAATCGCTCCTTATGTTGATCAATATAACGCTTTATATTTTCCATTTGTGTGGTTTCTATCTGGGCTAAATTTACAAAAAAGAACTTTTTGGAGTTGAAGTATTTTTAAATACAAATTTTGGTTTATATTTGCATCCCAATTTGATTTGGGTATGCAGGCGTGGTGGAATTGGTAGACACGCTAGACTTAGGATCTAGTGCCGCAAGGTGTGAGAGTTCGAGTCTCTCCGCCTGTACTTTCGACGTTACACAAACGAAGACAAAAACCGCTCAATATAGAGCGGTTTTTTTAGTTAACGGCAGTTGTAACACAACAAAATTGAAATCAAAAACTATATTTTACTCCAAATTGCGCGCGCCATCGGGAATTGAATAAGTCCGTTACATACGGCGTTGTACCTTCGGGGATATTAAACTGAAATTGTGGTTGATTATTTGCAATACCTCTAAAATCAAGAAGACTAAAACTAGAGTTTACCACATTGGGAACAAATACCAAACGCCCCCAATCATTATTCAAAAAATTCAAAACATTTAGCATATCAAAAGAGAACGATATCAAATCCCCATTTTTTAAAGTTAAAGCGTACTCCAATTTCATATCCAATTCGTGATTCCATGGAGTGCGTGCACCATTTCGTTCGGCAATCTGCCCACGGCGAGAACTTAAATAAGGATCATTAGTAATAAAGGCATTTAATCGTTGCCATTGTTCTGATGCGGAAACGGTAATGTTTCCAGAAGCATCCGTAATATCTATTAAGTTGATTTCTGATGCATCTCTAGGAACATAAATCACGTCATTTCTTGAAGAACCATCGCGATTTAAATCTCCTCGGTAAACATAACTAAATGGACTACCCGCTCTTCCATTGTATAAAAAAGAAACAAAGCCGGTACTGTTTTGCGTAACATTGAATTGATAGGAATGACTACTTACAAACTTATGCCTAAGGTCAAAATTTGAAAATGATAAAGAAGGGTCATTTCCAAATACAGCTTGGTTCCATTCAAAATTTGCTGCTGGTGAACTGCGCACCGTACTTGAAATATCTTTACTTTTACCATTGGTATAGCCCAGGTAACCACTATAATTTCTTATCTGTTTACTAATTCCTAGCGTTAAATTATAGCGATACCCTTGATCGGTATTGGTAAGTAAAAATACATTGGTAAAATTCGGATTAATTTTAATTGCATCCCCTGTTTCTAGAAAATAAGGACGGTTGTCTGCGCCTTCAAAATCACCTAAATTGTCCTGACGATTTATCGATTGAAAGAAAATACCATTTACCACTTCAGTATAAGTTCCTTCCAGATTTATGGTCCATTTTTTTGGTAAGTTCGCTTTAAAGGCAATATTTGTTTTCCAATCTCTTGGTAAACTAAAATCAGGATCCAAAAGATTAATTTCTGCTAGATTAGGCTGTACACTTCGCAGATCTTCTAAATTTTCTGCAAGTGGTACCGTGCCGTCTGGTCTCAAATCAATATTAAAATATTCTGTACCTGAAATATATTCTGCGTATGCGAACCATAAATAGGGGATACGCCCAGAAAAAAGCCCCGTTCCTCCACGAAGACTATATTTACCTTCATGATCAATTTTATAATTGAATCCAAACCTTGGATTTAACTGTGGCGCTTTGGAAATGGTGTTGTCAAATCTGGCGAATTCTGGCGTATTCCGTACTTCTTGACTAGTAGGGATTGGCTGTGTAAGATACTGCCCATCTAAACGTATTCCTGCGGTAATTTCAAGCTTTTCTCCAATACGAAAATTATCTTGAAAAAAAGCTGCTCCCTCAAAAACTCCAATTGTGCCAGAGGGACGACTACTTACAAAATCGAAGTCATTATTATTAATGTTGTAGACTCCTCTAATACGTGAAGGTCTGTCATTTATAAAATCATCTACAGAGCGGTATTCCCATCGTCCGTTCCAAGCCGAAAGAAAACCGTAATCTACATCGTGCAATTGCCCAAATACACCTGCACTAAAGTGATGCTCTCCTGAATTGAAGGTATAGGTGTCTGAAAACTGTAAGGTTGAAAAATCTGTGTTGTACACAGAAGCTTCTCGATAAGTCCCGGCGAATATGCGTCCAGCAGAGGAGGTTGCTATTTGGATATGCGGAAATACCCTGCCCTCAAAATCTCGATCCTCTTTTACAATATTCAAGCCAATTGAGAATTTATTGGTACTGCCATTTTCAAAATTAGATTTCAACTCCAAAGCCAAACTATTGGCAACACTATTATGTCGATACCCTTGGTTCCCAAAATTAAAAAAAGTGCTGTTCCATTCTAAGTTATCAGCAAAACTATTTACATAGTTGTTACGCAAAGTAAGTTTATGCGTTTTTGAAATATTATAATCTAAACGAGTAAATAACTTGGTGCTAGCGGTTTGTAAATCGGCATTTTGAAAAGCTCCTGGATCGTAATTAAAATCATTTAATAATTGATCACGTATTGCTGTGACATCAGCTAAGGAAATATCTGAAGATGCACTCCCTGGAGCATTTAAAAGAGGAGTATTGGACAATGCTTGTTCAAAATTCACATAGTAAAACAGTTTATCCTTTATCAATGCACCTCCTACGCCTCCACCGAATTGCACATCATAAAAGGATTGCACCTCTTGTTCATTGCCATCTGAGAAACGACCTATCAGGTTTTGGTTATTTCCATATCCGTAAACTTCGGCTTTAGTCACGTTTGTTCCATTTTTAGTAACTAAATTGATGCTCGCACCATTAAAATTACCAATACTTACATCAAACGGAGCGCTTTTAATACTTACTTGTTTTACAGCGCCAAGACCTATAGGCTGGCTTCTAGATAGCCCTCCAGGTGTCCCATTGGCCGATGAGCCAGAGGCACCACTAGCTGGTTCTTGAAAACCGATAATATCATTATTTGCAATACCATCAATGTTTAAATTATTAAAACGATTGCTAGCTCCTCCAAAGGAATTCAAATTATTTTCTGGTAAATTCTTAGTCAAATCCTGAATACTTCTATTAATAGTAGGTGTCGCTTTAATAGTTTTACGACTAAGCAAAGTCTCATTGCCGCTTTTTTTTGCTATGGATTCAGCTGTGATAACGACTTCTAATAGCGCGGTACTTTCTTCTTGCAGCTTATAATCTTTTATTGTAGTGCTGCCAAGGTTTATGATTAAATTGTTTTCGACAATGGTCTTATAACCTAAAAAAGAGATGGTAATCTTATATGTTGTTCCTGGGGGAATGTTGTTAAGTCGATAAAATCCATTTTCTTGTGATATTGTGCCATAGACAAAATTAGTTTCTACATCGGTTAGTACGATATTGGCAAACGCTATTGGGGTATTCGTATTGCTTTTTAAGAATCCTTGAAGATTACCCGTGGTTTCTTGAGCAACCACAATATGACTGAAAATAGCCAATAGTAATAGGACTAAACTTTTTTTCATTCTTAATAAATTGGAGCAACTTGAAAACACAACAGAATATGTTCGATGTTGTGCAACTATAATTGCTAAGTGAATTACATTTAAGGGGCTAGAAGCTCTTTTTTAGGAGCTGAGAACTATGATGTTGTTGATGAAAAAAAAGAAAATGGGGAACCCTTATTGAAGATAATGTATTGTGATATTTCAAACTTGTTGAGTAACCTATGAATGCAGTTTATTGTGATCCAACCCAACAGCGATTGAATCACTTTTTTTAAGCTTGAATTACTTATGGTGTTTATTTCAATCCTTCGTAGATCGAAAAAATAATTGACATCCTGCAGTTTTTGTAAAGCAGTACAATTAGCGTTATTCCTTAAAAGATCTGCATATACTTGATCAAGTAGATTCTTGGTATTCCAAGAAAAGCTAGCAAAACGCTTAAGATCGAATTGTTGTTTAGGGAGTCCTATGAGATAGAAACCGCCGTCATTGGTAGGCCCAAGTGCAGTGCCTCCATTCTCCAATACCTCTTTTGCCTGCAAAATATGGTTGACACTAAGATTTGGACAGTCATTTCCTATAGAAATTATCGCATCGTACCCTTTACTGTAAATACTTTGTAGTGCATTGGAATAACGACTTCCAAAACTATTTCCTACTTGATTTGTTTCGTCAAAATAATAAACAGGAAGTTCGCTTTTATCCGCAATTTTTTTGGTGTGTACGTTTAAAGATTTAGCCAAAGTACCTTGCGCTAAAAAAGATTTGTGTTTTACTTGTTCTTCGGAAGAAAAAGCAAAGACAAGAAGCGCAATGTTTTGATTTGACATAGCTAAATTAGGCGATTGTTAATTCCGTTAAAAACGGTTTTTTAAAAATTAGGTTCAAATTACAAAGAATAATAGACTTCAGAAGGGCGTTTTATATTTTTCAGATATTATTAACGATGTTTTATAAATAACAACTATTAAATTTTAGATTTGATTGTATGGTCCAATCTATTGCTGCTTTACTTGAACTCCACTTGATAGCATTGGTAATTAGGGTTCTATATTGTTTGTCTAAATAGACCTTCGGTCCATGACCAAACATTAGATAGGCAATAATTGGTTAACAGGCTTAATGCGAAGTGGTTTTAGGACTTTATGAAAGATAGGGAAATATGGAAAAGAAAATGATTTTCTAGTGATAAACAATCTCTTGATTAACATTAGTCAACATAATACGCATTATTTTATATGAATAGAAACGACCTAACGTTATGGAGAATATGTACAGACGATACCGTATTGATGTTCTAATTTTAGAAAAGATTCATTTGCTTAAAACATTTTTGTAACCTTTTTTGTTTCATTTCATCTAAGACCTACAAACGCTAAAAAAATAAAGATGAAAGTAGCAACACATTCAATTAAAAAACTTTTTGCAGTCGGAATCCTCATGGTTTACGCAACGATTAGTTTTGCCCAAGAAGCCCCAAGTCTAACAGATCCTGAGGTAGCTTCGGTAGCGGTAATAGCCAATCAAATAGATATTAGTTATGCAGAAATAGCATTGAAAAAATCAAAGAACAAAGAAATTCTTGAATTTGCAAATCGAATGGTCACCGACCATAATGCTGTAATTAAGCAAGCGGTAGATTTGGTTACAAAGTTAAGTGTTACTCCAAAAGAAAATGCTGTTGGAAGTTCGTTATTAGAAGAAGCAGAAAATACTAGAAAAAAACTACGAAAGGCCGGGAAAAAGAAGTTTGATAAATTGTATATCGATAATGAAGTGGCTTACCATAAAGCAGTGATTGGAGCCGTCAAAGGGCTTTTAATTCCAGAATCAGATAATAAAGAGTTGAAAAGCCTTTTAGAAGCAGTTTTACCAGCATTAGAGGCTCACCTTGGGCATGCAGAAATGGTTCAAAAAGGACTGCATTCATACTGAAAAATGCTATAGAAGTAAGATTGTATGAGGAAAAAACGAATACTGGTAGCGTTGATACTGGTGTTTTTAGGCATAAGTTTATCATATGCTCAAAGAACACCAGTTAAACATGTGGTTGAGATTAAAAAATTAAAATTCATACCAGCAGAGATTACGGTGCAAAAAGGAGATACGATTGTATGGATAAATAAAGATTTTTTTCCGCATGATGTGGCTAAGTTTAAAGATAAATCATGGCAGTCTTCCCCACTACAGCAGGGGGAATCTTGGGCAAAGGTGATTTCAAAAACCGAAGATTACTTTTGTACACTTCATGTGGTAATGAAAGGGAAAATTATTGTTAAAGATTAAATGCATGCCTAATTAACACCGATTGATAATAAGAGATTTTGTATGGTAAGCCCCGCGTAATTGAGTTATTAATAGAGGGTTGTTTTTTTATTTGTAGTGATGAACGCCATAAAGCGTCGACTGTTTTCAGTCGACGCTTTATTTTTTTATGAACAAATGATTTGCATAAAGCATTGATTGTTTGATGTTTAAGTATTCTTGAGTTCTTGGATATGTTAAATTATCCATAAAACAGTACCTTTTTATACATAGTACTGTAACAAAATTAATTTTCCCTCGTCTAGTAGTTGTAAGTCAATTAAAAAACAACATTTAAAATATAGAAATTATGAAAGCATCAATCACAAAAACGGCAACAGAATCTAAAACAGGACAGTATTTTTCTTCCTTTAGAAATAGCAAAAGAGCGCAATGGGCACAATACAGAAATTACAATCGCTAAAAATCAATTAGATAAGAGATGATAACAATTGAATCCTTAAAAACTACGGTTGGGGAAAATCAATTTTTAAATTCCTAAAAACACTAACATCTTTGTGTCGTAATTAATCATCAACATCAAACAACAACAACATGGAAACATTACCACAATATTTACAACGCCCACGAATTCATTTTAGAATCGGATTTGGTTGGAATACAGATAGACTGTATGATTTAAAAATAAAGAACAGAAAAACGATTAAAAATTAGAAATAACAATAACCATTAAATAAAACAAAAAAACATGAAAGCATCAATCACAAAAACAGCAACAGAATCTAAAACAGGACAGTATTTTTCTTCTTTTAGAACTAGTAAACGAGCGCTATGGGCGCAGTACCGAAACTTTAATCGCTAATCACGATTTGTAGTACCTCAATCCTTAAACGAACAAAATAATGAAAACTAGCATCAATCAATTTCCAGCGAAATCCAGAAGGCTGCTGTTTCTTGCAAAACTTAGAAATAGTAGACGATTTCGTCGTACGGAACCATCATTTTGCCTTCAATAGTATTCAGTAATAAACTGAAAAAAAGGGGATACACTTCATCAATGTATCCCCTTTTTTATTTGGTATAGTTACTATTGCGCTTTTATTTTTGATAAAATTGGTGTGCTAATCGATAATAAAGTTTATTTCAAATCAATTTTATTCCTTTACTTTTACCCATACCCTATATTGTAGTGTAATTTGTAATCAAACCAAAAGACCAATATGCCAATTTTTATCATTGTTATCGGAATTCTGATCCTATTGCTTCTTACCATAAAGTTTAAATTAAACGCCTTTATCTCCTTTATTATCGTATCACTATTTGTAGGGATTACACTTGGAATGGAATTGGAAGGTGTAGTGAAGTCGATTCAAAATGGTATTGGAAATACGCTTGGTTTCCTGATTCTGATTCTTGGGCTTGGGGCGATGCTAGGAAAATTAATCGCCGAAAGCGGTGCAGCTCAGCGTATTACTTCAAAATTGGTGGCAAGGTTTGGCATTAAAAATATTCAATGGGCAGTAGTGCTTACTGGTTTTATTGTTGGTATTCCAATGTTTTATTCGGTAGGTTTTGTTATGATGATTCCATTAGTTTTTACCATTGCAGTTTCTACAAAACTCCCGCTTTTATATGTAGGTTTACCCATGCTTGCCTCCCTTTCAGTAACGCATGGATATTTACCCCCGCATCCAGCACCGACAGCTATAGCATCTATGTTTGATGCAAATATTGGGAAAACGTTGATTTATGGAATAATTGTAGCTATTCCGGCTATAATTCTTGCAGGACCTATTTTTTCTCGCACACTTAAAAATATTGAGGCGACTCCTTTGAAAGAATTTTATAATCCCGTGGTTTTAGAGGAAAAAGAAATGCCACGTACGTGGGTGAGTTTGGTGACCGCCCTTTTACCTGTGATACTAATTATCATGGCAACGCTTACCGATCAATTTATGTCGGAATCGTATGCCATTAAAAAGGTGTTAGTTTTTCTCGGAAACCCGGTTATTGCAATGCTGATATCGGTTTTGGTAGCGATTTACGCTTTGGGTGTTGCACGCGGAAAAAAGATGACCGAAGTTATGTCTTCTCTAGGGAATTCTGTGGCTAGTATTACTATGGTGTTGCTCGTAATTTCCGGGGCCGGTGCACTTAAACAAGTATTGATTGATAGTGGTGCAAGTGATTATATAGGATCTTTAGCCACAAACTCAAGCCTTTCACCATTAATTTTAGCATGGTTGATTGCAACAGTATTGCGTGTTTGTGTAGGTTCTGCAACTGTTGCGGGGTTAACAACAGCAGGAATTGCACTCCCCTTAATCGGTCAAAGTGGAACGAGTCCAGAGCTAATGGTCTTAGCTATAGGATCCGGAAGTTTAATGTTGTCTCATGTTAACGATAGTGGTTTTTGGCTTTTTAAAGAGTATTTTAATTTGTCGGTAAAAGACACTTTTCGAACCTGGACAGTTATGGAAACTACGGTAGGCGTAATGGGATTAATAGGAGTTTTAATCTTAGACATTTTTGTTTAGCATATACCATACAAATACATTTCTTAAATTAAGATAAGATAGATATGATCAAAATAAATAAAAGACACCTTTGGTTTGGTTGTGTCTTGGCATCGCTGTTATTTACGGCATGTAAACAAGATAAAATGAAGAAAGAAACAACATCAAATGAAGACAAGAATTATCCCTTTTTTGTAGGAACCTATACCAATCTCGAGAGTAAAGGAATATATAGCTACACGCTAGAGCAGGATGGCACGTTTGTATCGAATGGCTTGGCAGCTAACTCAGACAACCCCTCATTTCTTGCCCAAAGTAAGGGAGGAGAATTTCTTTTAGCCGTAAATGAAGTTGATGAAAATGGAGCAGGTTTTGTAGAATCGTTTTTGATTGAAAATGATAGTTTGCAATTGCTAAGTCGAAGTTCTTCTGGAGGTGCGCACCCTTGTCATGTTACAATTAATGAAACAGGTGACGTTTTAATCGCAAATTATACAGGCGGAAATTTGGGTTTGTTAAAGTTAGGCCCCAATGGGAAATTATCAGAATTACTTGCTGTAGAGCAACATGAAGGTTCAGGGGGTACAGAACGTCAGGAAGGACCACATGCACATTTTGCTTCCTTTTTACCCAACAAACCCGGTATTGTATCTGTGGATTTAGGAACGAACGAACTCTGGTTTTCTAAAATAGATGCAGATTCTAGTCGGTTTTTACCATCTAATCCAGCAAAACTTAAAATGCCTCAAGGAATAGGTCCACGGCATTTGGTGTTTCACCCTACCAAACCTTGGCTTTATGTTATTAATGAATTGCGCAGCTCAGTAAGCTTAATACACTACAATGAAGAAGGGTATGAAATAATAGATACTGTAACTACCCTTCCAGAAGACCATACAGAAGCTAGTTTTTGTGCAGATATCCACATCTCTCCTGATGGAAGTTTTGTGTATGCTTCAAACAGAGGGCACAATAGTATTGCCATTTTTAAAGTAGATACGCAAACAGGGAAACTTACTACTGTCGGTTATGAAAGTACTCGAGGAGAAGTTCCCCGAAATTTTGCACTCTCCCCAGATGGGGAGTTTGTAGTTGCCGCAAATCAGCATACCAACACCCTAGTATCTTATCGTCGTAATAAGGAAGATGGGTTGTTAAAATTTGTGGCGGAGATAGCAGCTCCAAACCCAGTTTGTATCTTGTTTAGATAATGATTACCCTTTTGGTTTTATTATTGTTCATGTAAAATACCATGCATTAAACCTCTAATTTCGGCTAGTCCTTTAAGTCTGCCAATAGCAGTATATCCGGGATTAGTTTTTTTAGAGAGATCATCCAAAAGTTGATGGCCGTGATCGGGTCTCATAGGGATAATTTTTCCGGTACGTTTTTGTGTTCGCAGTAATGACTTTACAACTTGGTACATAGGAACATCACCGTCCAAGTGATTTGCTTCATGAAAATTACCTTTCATATCTCGTTTTGTACTCCTTAAATGTGCAAAATGAATGTTATTGCCAAAATCATTTGCAATTTTCAGTAGATCATTCGTTGGTAATACACCTAAAGAACCGGTGCAAAATGTGATACCATTATTTGAACTTGGATTCTCTTTGAGAATACGAGCAATATCCTGATAAGTGCTCACTACTCTAGGCAGGCCAAAAATCGAAAATGGAGGATCATCAGGATGAATTGCCAGCTGGACTCCAGCAGCTTCTGCAGTTGGAAGAATATCACTTAAGAAAAGTCGAAGGTGTTGTGCTAATTGTCGGGCATCTATTGTAGCATAGGTTTTTAGTACTTCTTTAAATTCATTTATTCCATACCCTTCTTCAGCACCAGGCAAACCTGCAAGAATAGTGTCTGTTAGCGTTTTTTTAGCAGCGAAGTCCAGATTTTCGAAATAGGTCTTCGCTTTCATAATCGTAGCAGCCGAATAACTTTCCTTGGCTGATACTCTGTCTAAAATAAAACAATCAAAAGCAGCAAGAGCCAGAGGTTCAAAACGCAAAGCTTTAGCGCCGTTAGGTAGTGCAAAATTCAAATCTGTTCGCGTCCAATCTAAAAGGGGCATAAAATTATAACAAACGGTGAAAATTCCTTCGTTTGCTAAATTGACAAGCGTAGTTTTGTAATTCTCGATATAGGTTCTATAATTTCCACTATGTGTTTTTATAGCTTCATGTACTGGAACACTTTCTACAACTTTCCATTCCAATCCTTGCGCTGCAATAAGTTTTTTTCTTGCTCTAATAGCTGTAGTGTCCCAAACTTCTCCATTGGGATACTCATGCAAGGCGGTTACAATTCCCGTTGCTCCTGCTTGTTTAATATCAAGAAGTGTAACGGAGTCTTTTGGGCCGAACCAACGCATGGTTTGCTCCATCATTTTCTTACTTCCTAACATAAGTGCACTTTAAAAGTCCAAATTAGAATAAAAAATATAAAACACCTCTAATTTGCCTGTTTTACCTTAAATAAATAAGCAGGTAAGACTCAAACATCGTTTATTTTTTTGAAAGCTGTTAATTTTCTCTATAAAATGCCATAAGATGGGTAATATTTTAGATTTTTGAGAACTAAACGTAAGAGTTTACATATTAAAACTCTTTTTGCGAGTTAAACACAGAAATAAATATTAAATTACCCAATTAATTAAAGGATTATTTTTCCCATGTCTTTACAACGTTTTCCTTTCTACAGACAACTTGATCAAATGGATTGCGGGCCTACCTGTTTGCGCATGGTTGCAAAACATTATGGGAAAACATATACTACAGAATATTTACGCAAAAAGGCAAATATTACGCGTGAAGGTGTATCGTTAGGTGGAATAGCAGAAGCTGCAGAAGCCATTGGCTTTCACACCTTGGCCGTTAGTTTGGACTTTAATACTTTGGTTGATGAAGTTCCATTGCCCTGCATTGCGCACTGGAGGCAAAGGCATTTTGTTGTTGTTCATAAAATCAAGAAAGACGTTGTGTATGTGGCCGATCCTGCTCATGGTTTGGTTAAGTATTCCAAAAGGGACTTCTTGAATGGATGGATTGGAAAAAACGCTGATGAATCTTCTGAAGGCTATTTACTGTTGTTGGAAACAACACCTGCTTTTTTTGAAAATAAATTAGAGGATAAAAAGAAGTACGGGTTTAAGTTTCTTTTCTGGTATTTCAGACCATTTAAAAAGTACATTGCGCAATTAGTTTTGGGGCTGTTGGTAGGAAGTTTGTTGCAGCTAATCTTCCCTTTCTTGACACAAGCAGTTGTTGACTATGGAATAAACTATCAAAATCTGAATTTTATTTATATCATCCTAATTGCGCAGTTAACACTTTTTATTTCCCAAACTACTGTAGATTTGATTCGAGGCTGGATTCTGCTTCATATGACAAGCAGAATTAATATTAGTTTAATTTCCGATTTTTTAATTAAACTAATGCGCTTACCAATTTCTTTTTTTGATTCTAAAAATGTTGGAGATATCATTCAACGAATTTACGATCATGATCGGATTCAAGATTTCTTGTCTAGTACAACGCTAAACACGCTATTCTCGGCATTTAACCTTGTGGTTTTTGGCTTCGTTTTGGCCTATTATAATCTGGCTATTTTCACAATTTTCTTTATTGGTTCTTTTATATATATTGGCTGGACACTTCTATTCTTGAAAAAACGAGAGGAACTGGACTACAAACGTTTTGATCAGGCTGCAGATAATCAGAGCAGCGTTTATCAGCTTATTACAGGAATGCAAGAAATTAAGCTCAACGGGTCCGAACGGCGCAGACGCTGGGAATGGGAGGCTATACAAGTAAAATTATTTAAGGTTTCCATTAAAAGTTTGGCCTTGTCGCAAACCCAAAATACAGGAGGGCAATTTTTTAATGAATTAAAGAATATTTTGATCACTTTTATTGCTGCGAAATCTGTGATAGATGGTAGCTTAACCTTGGGAACTATGCTTTCTGTGCAATATATTATTGGTCAGCTTAATTTGCCAATCAATAATTTTATCACGTTTATTCAGGCGGGTCAAGATGCTAAAATTAGTCTAGAGAGATTGGCAGAAATTCATTCCAAGGAAGATGAAGAAGAGAATGATGAAGAACTGATTAAGGAACTTCCAAAAAATAAAAGTATCCATATTCAAAACCTAAGTTTTAGATATGGAGGAAAATCCTCTCCTTTGGTATTGAATGATTTAAACTTTGAAATACCCGAAGGGAAGGTCACGGCTATTGTTGGGGCCAGTGGTAGTGGAAAAACCACCTTAATAAAATTATTGCTAAAATTTTATGATCCTTCGGAAGGAAATATCTTAGTTGGAAAAACAAAACTTGGAAGCCTTGGTTCTAATTTTTGGAGGAAAAATTGCGGAAGTGTAATGCAAGATGGTTTTTTATTCGGAGATACTATTTCAAGAAATATTACAGAATCAGATTCCGACGGTCTCATCGATAAAAATAGATTATTACATGCGGTTAATGTTGCAAACATTGAAGATTTTATAGAAGGATTACCTTCTGGATTCAATACAAAGATCGGAAGTAGTGGCACTAATATTAGTGGTGGGCAGAAGCAAAGAATTTTAATAGCAAGATCGGTTTATAAAAATCCTAATTTTATTTTCTTTGACGAAGCTACAAGCGCATTGGATGCGAACAACGAGAAGATTATTATGAATAATTTAGAAGAGTTTTATAAGGGTAAGACGGTAGTTGTTATTGCGCATCGATTAAGTACCGTAAAAAACGCAGACCAGATTATAGTTTTGGATCGTGGGAATATTATGGAAAAAGGAAATCACAAAGAATTGACGTCCAAAAAAGGACTTTATTATGAGTTAGTGAAAAATCAGTTAGAATTGGGGAATTAAACGCATGAAAGAGCAATCATCAAAATTGAGAGAACAACTTGACGTTATGGAGCAACGCTCCGATGAGGTGAAGGAGATTTTAGGAAAGGCTCCAAATTGGGTAATTCGATCTGGTATTACTGTAGTTTTTATTATTGTTGTAGCGTTAATTATTGGGGCATCAATTGTAAGCTATAATGATATCATACCTGCCGAAATCACAATCACCAGCAAAAACCCTCCAATTTATATAAAAGCAAATGCGTCGGGAAGACTAACGCATATTTTTGTAACGCCTAATCAGGAGGTTGAGAAGGGTGCCATACTTGCCGAGGTCGAAAACACTGCAACTTTGGATCATGTAATAACGCTAAAAGAAAAGCTCCAGGGTTTCAAAGCTTCAATAAATTCTTTAGATACGCTACGAACTACTTTTCCTTCAGATTTAAACTTGGGTTCTATACAGACTTCTTATGCCGAGTTTTTAACGCAGTATCAAAATTTTATATTGTTCAATTCGCTTTCTCCAAACGAACGAGAATCGGCTGTAATTGGACAGCAACTGCGGGAACAGCAGAAATTTTTAAGAAAACAGCAAAACCAACTCGATATTTTTAAAGAGGATTTGGAATTCTCTAAAGGCAGCTATGACAGAAATAAAACATTGTTTGAAAAAGGAGTTATCTCTGCTGCGGAATTTGATGCAGCTTCCCGAGATTATCTTTCCGATAAACAACGCTATGAAGGTTTTTTAACGAGTATTTCAAGTACTCAAATTGCGATTGCCAATTTCAACAACTTACTAACGAAATCTAACATTCAGGGAGTAGAATTTGAAAACTCAAATAAACAACAACTGGAGCGCGCTTTTCAAGGTTTAAAGAACGATTTACTGCTTTGGGAACAACAATTCTTAATCATGGCTCCTATAGCAGGGAAAGTTACGGTGTTTGATATTTGGAATCAATATCAAAATGTAGCAGTTGGTGAAACACTGTTCACAGTCATCCCAATTAATCTGGAAGAAATTATAGGGAAAGTAAGTCTCCCTATTCGTAATTCTGGAAAGGTAAAAGTAGGGCAAAAGGTTATTGTTAAATTGGCCAATTATCCCTTTGAAGAATGGGGCAGTTTAGAAGGAGAAGTGGCCAATATTTCGGAAGTCCCTAAGCAAGGAGAAGAAGCCTTTTATACACTTTTTATAAAGCTTAAGGGGTTATCAACGTCGTATGGAAAGCAAGTAGATTTTAAACAAGAAATGCAGGGTACAGCAGAAATTGTAATAGAAGAACTTACCATTCTGGAACGTATTTTTTATCAAATACGCAAAATTTTCAATAGAGCTTAAAAATATACCAAGCTATACTACTTACGTCTTTGGCGTGCTTGTAGAGATTTATAGTGTCTATATAAAAAATCATAGCATACCATTTCATTAAGCCTGTTTTTGGAGGTAAATAAGCGATTCATAAGCATATGCATATAACTTCCCATTAGATTGTTTAAATCCAGTTCCAATCGATTTTTGTCTTTTAAATCTAAAAGTTGTTTTGCAATTGGGATCATATTTTTTTCTCGATCTTCCAAAACATCTAAAATAGCAGCATATTCAGGTTCACTCTCCGAAGTATAACTTAGAAAATGATGTATGTTTTCTCGTTCTTTTCGATACTTATTATCCAACTGCTTTTTTAAAGGCCTACTCATCCCAAATTCTATACCGAAACCAGTTTTAAGGCTGTCCATCAAATTTAGTTTTTCAGCAAGTGTATAATCAAATGCCTTCAAGAAATAATCCATAGATCGCAGTCCGAAAAGCCATCGTAATGTTTCCCCTTCGTCTCCTTCGATAAGATCTAAAAATTGTACGGTTGCAATACTATCCAAATGAAAAAGAGATTCGGAAAGAACCATTGATGAACTTCCATAACGTTCCAATTCTCTTTGATATGTATCTATTTGCGTTTTCCATATAAGATCTTGTTTGATGTACGGATCCAAATATTGATGCAATAAGGAGATGATGGTACTTAGTTCATTCGCTGTGCCCTCTTTCCAATGAAAACGAACTCTAAGATGGTTTTTTGGGTCAGCATAGCGAATAAAAAACCACTTATCAATACACTTACTTTTATGAAGTACTTCCGTTATGGGTTTTATTATTTGAACTAATATTTGATCTGCTGTTTTATGTCCCGTGTAGAGTTTGTAATACAGCCATTCACTTCCGATAATAAAGTTTCTTTGCGGCGACTTATTCATTACGAAGACAATTTTGATGAGATTAATTTATTTTCATTGTAGACAGAAACTACAAGCTGATGTGTAGTGTGCCCTTCTTCTGTTTTTACCAAACCGTCATTGGCAAATAAAAATTCACTTAAACTAAAAGAAGTTCTATTTTTTACTAAATCAATTAGCATTTGAACGCTAGTTGCATTTTTAAAGTTGATTAAGAGTTCGTTATCCCCATCAACGAGTAAACAATGCTGCGGGAGTCGATGCTTGTCGCAAAATAAAGAAAGACTTTCTTTAAAAGTTTCGAGATTTTCCTGATGAGCGATAAGCGAAGAAATGTCTTCCTTTTTAATCTTCCATTTCGCTTCATGAAGAATTAAATCCCCGTATTCAACTCTAGGAAGGAAGTCTCTGGTTTCAGAGAAAAAACCAAAATTAAAATACAATCCGCTCCTTAAATTTTGGGCTTGCATATCGCATAAAAAATGATACACAGGAACTGCATTATATGAAAAATTATGAGCATTAGTTAAATGTGGGACTACCTCTTTATTCAGCGATTTTGATCGTAAAACGATACGATCTCCCCGAACTGAAATATATAAATCGTCAATCGGAATTTGGTTTTTTGAAGGTAAAACGGAACGACCTAAATAGGGGATTTCATAGGCTCTGAATTTAGGACGCATCAATATATTACCAACCCTTGCTTCAGGTAAATGAACTATCTCTGCTAAAATTTTGTCAGGGTTCATTTGCCGTTCCAAATCGGCAATGCTTTTTGTATAGGTATTCAAATGCTGATCTCCATGACAAAAGCGTCCTAATAAATTAGCTGCACTCGAACCCCCAATTCCTGAAAATACTATTTTATGGGCTTGATCTTCTTTTACAATACTGATCATGGCAGACATCGTATCCGGGAGGTCATCCCAATTTGGATTTAGATCTTTAAAATCATCATCAGTTAAAACAATGCGTTGTGTTCCTTCACGATCACAAGTAACAAGTTTTTTATGCAAAATTTGATGAACTTTATTCCAACCAATTTTTGTGCTTTGTAAGCTGTTGCTTTTAGGATATGGTAGTACAATATCATCTACCAAGGGATTGATATCACCGCTACCTGAGTCCTGCAAATATCCGATTCCAGTTTCAACATCCAAAACGGTAGAAAGCTTCATTTCCCGCTCTTCATAACGCGCGGAAAAAGCATTTTTGAACTTCATTAAATTGCTTTCTTCTGGTTTAGCAGAAATTTTATTTAATAACAACATTCCTTTTTTTAAAGATTGAAGTACTTCTCGGGATATTGTATTCGTTTTTGGTACCAATTCCATATCCGTTTGAAAAAGGTATTTTAATTCAAAAGCGGAAGGTTGTGCCTTGAGTGTTTCGCTTAAATCAATGTACTTCACAGGATCGTTCCCAATAGTGGTATCCAATTTGGCAAGTTGCAATGCTATTTGTTGAAGAAAGTGAGATTCAGTGCTACTGTTTTGCAGTTTTTGAATCACTTTTTGAATATGCTCCATAAATTCTGGTCCAGATACAGAAGGCTCTAGTTCACTCACCAATAATTGACTGTCTAGTAATTCTTCAATAAAGTGTAAAGCTTCTTCCTCCGTAATATCGTCATCCACTAAAAGCACTGCTAGATCCTTAATGTAAGCTCCATTTCTAGCATGGTTTAATATTCTTTCCAAATAAACGGAATAAGTGACCTGAATAATCTGATGTTGACGTTTTCCATTAACGTAAAAATATTCGATATATCTAAACTGATCTCCGGAGCGATAAATACTTGAATTGGGATAAAATAAAAGCTGATTTTTGATCGTCTCTTTCTTAGCTAAATCTTGTGACAAGGCTACTAAATAATTCATATCTAATCGCGTATGCCTTTTATTTTTAGATAATTCCTGCAATTTTATTTCAGTAGAATCACTAAAAGACCCTAATGCACATCCAGCAAAAAGACCAAATGGAGTGCATCTACTGGACATTCTAGTAAGATATTTTAGCATAGAAAACTTAAGTTTTTTTTGCTTTTTACCTTCCAGGTCCCCATTAATCCATTTTTCCATTTGGAAATATAAAGAAGGAGATGCTAAAAAAAGAGCCTCTTTAATTGCATCATTCTGGTATATTTTAATGAGCGTATCATCCGCAATGCTATCTATTGAAGTTAATTTTTGATAAAACTTAAAATCTAGTAAAGGTGATCTAAGAACGAAGTTGTTAAAAAAAAAGTAAGGATTTCTCGAGCTGCTCATTAAATTTCAACGTATTAATAATAAATGTATTTTATCGACTTTCTTCTCTGGAAAGATAATGAATCGAAGATAAATGTGCTGCAAAAAATGGGAACATAATTCTGATGAATACCAGTTTGCAGAAGAGTGTTCCAATACAACTATTAATGTTACCTTAAAAAACGATTTCTTTAATGAAGTAAGATGAAATTAAATTTTAAGAATGGTATTTAGTTATAGAAATAATGTAATAATAAGAATTGATAAAATGAAAACAACCCCCATTGCAGAAGGTTGTTTGTAAAAAGTTTAAGTGGACTTTTATTTTAGTGTTTGCAAAAAAAGGAATACGGTAAAACACCTCATATTCTTAATATAAGGAGATTTGAAAATATATTACTATCCTTACGAATATCCTTCGCAGCAGAACTACCGTCTTTATTGTTCAAAATGTAAGATTGGGAGAGAAATATAGCGTCTAAAAGACGCCCACCGCGGCAAGGATAAGACAAACGACTACGGTAATTAAAATTCCGATTAGTACAATTACCATTAAACCAAGAAAACCATTCAACACTTTCGTTCCTAATGTTCCTTCTTCCATGATCATTTAATTTGTTATTAAGATAGGAAAAATAGTATAAATGACTCGTATTCAGGTATAGAATTCGTTCAACTGTATACCAAAATAGGTTTAAATCGACCTAATAAATGATTTCTTCGCTCAAGGGTCTAACTGAAAAGATGGCTATTTGCGACTTTTTGCTAATTTTTTCGTGAGATCCTCCAAGGATACTCCCTTGGTTTCTGGCATCATAAAAATTACAAAGAGTAACTGAAGCACCATCATTATCGCAAAAAAGGCAAATACTGGAGCGGCTCCAATACTTGTAAATAAGAGGGGTACCAAGGAAGGTATAATTGCCGCTAATATCCAGTGCGTAGAACAGCCAAAGGCTTGCCCAGAGCCTCTTAGATGATTCGGGAAGACTTCAGAGATAAATACCCATATAACAGCACCTTGACCAATTGCATGAGACGCAATAAAGAGAAATAAAAATAGTGGCACAGCCATACCTTTCCATCCAAAGAAAAAAGCCATTGCAACCAGCGTTAGTGAAATAATATATCCCACAGAACCAAAGTACATTAGCTGCCTTCTACCCAAACGATCAATTAAGAAAACACCAAAAAAAGTGAAAATTAGATTTGTTAGTCCTATACCGATACTACTTAACAAGGCAGTACTTTCACCAAGACCTGCTTCTTCAAATATTCTTGGGGCATAATATAAAAAGGCGTTTATGCCTGAGAATTGATTGAAGAACGCAATCAAAAATGCAAGTAGCAGTGGAAAACGATATTTTTTTAGAAAAATATGTTCCGAAGCATTAGCATGCTTATTGTCTTCAATATCCTTAAGAATTTCATTAACGGTAAGATCGGTTTGTAAAGTTGCTAGTACATCATTCGCCTCGTCAACTCTATTTTTAGTGATCAACCATCGCGGACTTTTGGGAACAACAAAAATTAATGCAGCATAAATTAATGCCGGGAAAGCCTCAATACCAACCATCCAACGCCAATCGTTTTCTCCAATACCACTTAAAAGATAATTGGAAACGAAAGCAATCAAAATTCCAAAAACTAACATGAACTGATACAAACCAACGAGTTTTCCACGATTTTTTGCAGGTGCAATTTCTGAAATATAAGCTGGTGCTGCTATGGTTGAAGCTCCAACACCTAAGCCGCCCAAGAATCTAAAAAAAGCAAAAGTGAACGGATCATTTGAAAAAGCAGAACCGATGGCGGATACCGAATATAAAACCCCTATCCATATCAATGTGTTTTTACGTCCAATTTTGTTCGTTGGAATACCACCAAAAATAGCCCCTATTACTGTCCCCCATAGAGCCATTCCCATTACCACAATACCATGAAAACCATCAGAAGAACTCCAAAGCGCTTGTAATTTTTTGTCTGCTCCTGAAATAACTACAGTGTCGAAACCAAAGAGAAATCCGGCGAGCGCAACAATTAATGAAATTTTGAAGATCTTGATATTCATGTTAGTTATTTTGGTGGTTTGGGTAAAACTACTAAAAATATGAAAGCGATCAAGGTCAATAATTTAGCGCGCAGTTTTTGGTTTTAAAGAGTCTATTTCTCGGTTTGACCTCTTTTTTTTCTTAAAACTTTCTTTTTTGATTTTCGGTTTTTCCAATTTGGAAGGCGAACTATTTGTAGGTTTAATATGTTTTGACTTTTCGGTGGGTAATTCTTGCTTTTCTTTTTGTTCTGGGATTGACTTTGGCTTAGGCTCCATAGCACAACTGGCAACGAGCATAAGAAATAAGGAAAGATAACAAATGCGACTGAGGTATTTCATGAGCAAAAATATTCTACAATAACGTACAAATATGCTCCATAATTTGGATGCTAGCCCCAGTGTTTTTTAGGATATAATTATGATTAATTTCTCCTGTTTTTTCTCGAAAACCCACAGATGCTATGCATTGCGTAATGATCTTATGAAACTCAGCATGATTTGCAATGGGCAATACTCCATTTTGTGCCACAAGATCCCTAGCTTCCTTAAAAGTGTCGAACTTTGGTCCTATAATGACTGGAATCCCAAAAACTGCTGGTTCTAAAGTATTGTGAAGCCCTGTTGCAAATCCCCCACCTACATAAGCGACGGTAGCATAGCTATATACTTTGGTTAAAATTCCGATAGTATCTAAAATAAGAACATCGTAATCTAAAACAGTGTTGGAATCAATTTGGGAATAACGAATAACCTTTTTCGATATTGACTGTTGCAAGGCTTTGCAATGAGTCTCGTTAATATTGTGGGGTGCAATTACAAATTTTAAAACCTCGTTAGTCTGATTGATGAAACTAGTTAATATTGCTTCGTCTTCGGGCCATGTGCTGCCAGCTACGAAACAAAAATGATCCCTTTTAAAACGATCCATAAATGAAAGCTTATTATCTTGTTTTAAAATTTCAGAAACCCGATCAAAACGAGTATCACCGCTTAAAGAAACATTGGTATAACCAATAGTTTTAAGTAAATCTATTGAACCCTGATCTTGGACAAAAAAATGCGAAAACGTGCTGAGAGATTTCCGCATGAAACTTCCATACCATTTGAAAAAAGATTGCTGTTTTCGAAACAAAGAGGATATTAGAAGTGTTGGAATTTTTTCTTTTTGGAGCGCCTTAAGATAATTGGGCCAGATTTCGTATTTAATAAAAATCACTAATTGAGGCCTTACATATGAAACAAACTTTTTTGCATTCGCAATAGTATCCAACGGAAGATAGGTAACAACATCTGCAGCTGGGGTATTTTTTTTTACGTCATAGCCCGAAGGTGAAAAAAAAGTAAGTAAAATTTTGGATTTAGGATATGTGTTTTTCATACGTTCCAAAATCGGCAACCCTTGTTCATATTCTCCTAAAGAAGCGGCGTGTACCCAAATAACTTTGTCGGTATCAACTAGACTATTTTTTAAGGAGTCAAACGTGGTCTTTCTGCCCTGTACAAATCGATGAATTTTTTTGTTAAAAAACCCAATCAACACCAAGACAAAAGAGGTGATATGTGTAAGTAAATTATAGATTAAATGCACAGGAAATCATTTCATGCTAAAATACATTTCTTTGGATAAATTCATTGACTACCGTTCCTTAATTTTGTAATATTGTAGGAATAATATGCGTAAATGAAGAAAATTCAAATGGTAGACCTTACGGGGCAATACCAATTCATTAAAGAGCAAGTTAATTCCTCAATTTCCCAAGTTTTAGATACGGCAGCGTTTATCAATGGTCCAGAAGTCCATAGATTCCAGGAAGAATTGGAGCACTATCTTGGCGTAAAACATGTAATTCCATGTGCCAATGGAACCGATGCCCTCCAGATTGCAATGATGGGTCTTGGATTAAAACCAGGAGATGAGGTAATAACTGCTGATTTTACTTTTGCCGCCACTGCTGAAGTAATTGCTTTATTGCAGTTAACCCCTGTTTTGGTTGACGTTGAGCCGGATACCTTTAATATTGATCCAGCAGCTATTGAAAATGCGATAACATCAAAAACAAAGGCTATAGTACCTGTGCATTTGTTTGGGCAATGTGCCAATATGGATCGTATTATGGAAATCGCGGCCAAACATGAATTGTATGTTATTGAAGATAATGCGCAGGCCATTGGAGCAGATCATACTTTTGCCAATGGAAAGAGTCAAAAAGCAGGAACTATAGGGCATATAGCATCAACTTCCTTTTTCCCTTCTAAAAATTTAGGCTGTTATGGCGATGGAGGAGCTATTTTCACGAATGATGATGATTTAGCACATGCCATACGAGGAATTGTAAACCATGGGATGTATGTGCGTTACCATCATGATGTTGTAGGGGTGAACTCTAGATTAGATTCAATTCAAGCTGCCGTGCTTCGCGCCAAGCTACCACTGCTAGACGAGTACAACAAAAAACGCAGAAGTGCTGCTCGTGCATACTCAACAGCATTTGAAGGTATTAAAGATATTATCGTGCCGAAAACGGTGAAAGGATGTTCAACAATTTGTGAAAATTGCGATTGTCATGTTTTTCATCAATATACTTTACGTATTATAAACGGAAAACGAGATGCTTTGGTAGCACACTTAAATAGTAAGGGAATACCATGTGGTGTTTATTACCCTATACCATTGCATCGGCAAAAAGCGTATGCAGACGAACGCTATAAGGAGGCAAACTTCCCAATAACCAATATGCTTTCGGAAGAAGTAATTTCTTTGCCTATGCACACGGAGTTAGATGGGGAACAAATCACTTTTATTACCGAAACCGTTATTCAATTTATACAAACAAACGAATGAAAATACTAGTTACAGGTGGATTAGGATTTATTGGTTCTCATACCGTGGTAGAACTGCAAAATGAAGGTTTTGAAGTGGTTGTTATTGATAACCTTTCTAACTCCTCGGAAAAGGTTTTGGATGGAATTGCTGCTATTACTGGACAGCGACCATTATTTGAAAAGCTAGATCTCCGAAATAAAAATGAAGTTCAAGGGTTTTTTGAAAAGTATACCGATGTAGAAGGGGTCATTCACTTTGCGGCTTCAAAGGCAGTAGGTGAAAGTGTTGATAATCCATTGCTCTACTATGAAAACAATCTAAACACACTTGTTTATTTATTGCAAGAACTCTCCAAAAAAGCAAGAGCCAATTTTATTTTTAGCTCCTCCTGCACGGTTTATGGCCAAGCTGATGAAATGCCAATTACGGAGAATGCACCAGTGAAACAGGCGGAGTCACCTTATGGTAACACAAAACAAATAGGGGAAGAAATTATAAAAGATACGTGCAAAATAACACCTTCTTTACAGGCAATTGCTTTACGTTATTTTAATCCTATAGGAGCTCACCCTACAACCCACATAGGAGAATTACCTCTTGGCGTTCCACTAAATTTAGTGCCATTTATTACGCAAACCGCAGCAGGTATTCGCGAGCAATTATCAGTTTTTGGAGATAACTACCCTACAGATGATGGTACCTGCGTTAGAGATTACATACATGTAGTTGATGTTGCAAAGGCACATGTAGTTGCTGTACAACGTCTTCTGGAAAATAAGAATACTGATAATTACGAAGTTTTTAATTTGGGAACTGGAAAGGGGAGTTCTGTTTTGGAAGTAATTAAAAGTTTTGAAAAAGTATCTGGGAGTTCGCTAAACTATAAAATAGTAGATCCGAGATCAGGAGATGTTACAATTGCCTATGCTGATACGGAAAAGGCAAATAAAGAGCTCGGTTGGATAGCCAAGTATGATTTGGATGACGCCATAAAGGCGGCTTGGGCATGGGAACAAAAAATTAGAAACTAACCAAGAACATAATATCATGAAAAAATTACTCTTTTTAGGGATGTTACTAGGAACTTTTACGGTATCTGCGCAAGACATATATCTTCAATGTGGATACCTCATGGACGTTACCTCAGGTCGATTAGAGAAAGAAAAAACTATTGTTGTATCTGGAAGTAAGATTAAAGAAATTAAAAATGGTTTTGTTAACGGTTCAAAAAAAGATCAGGTTGTCGATTTAAAAAATAAGACAGTTTTACCAGGTTTGATTGACTTGCATGTACACATGGAAGAAGAATTTAATCCAGGTACCTACATCGGACGATTTATTAATAATGAAGCAGATGTAGCATTGCAAGCTACAGTTTATGCAAAACGCACCTTGATGGCTGGATTTACTACAGTTCGAGATCTTGGGGGAACAGGGGTGAACATTGCATTGCGAAATGCAATAAATAGAGGGGTTGTAGATGGTCCAAGAATTTTCACTGCCGGAAAAGCTATTGGTACTACCGGAGGGCATGCAGATCCTACTAACGGAATGAGAAAAGAATTGATGGGAGATCCTGGGCCAAAAGAAGGTGTTGTAAACTCACCAGCCGATAGCCGAAAAGCAGTAAGACAGCGATACAAGGATGGTTCAGATGTTATAAAAATAACAGCAACCGGAGGCGTTCTTAGTGTAGCAAAGAATGGACAGAATGCACAATTTACGATTGAAGAAATAAAGGCGATAACCGATACAGCTAAAGATTACGGAATGCTTACTGCGGCGCATGCGCATGGTGATGACGGGATGCAACGGGCAGTTAAAGGAGGCATAAAAACTATTGAACACGGCACTTATATGAGTGAGGAAACAATGGAGTTAATGAAAACACATAACAGCTATATGGTTCCCACTATTTCAGCAGGAAAACAAGTAGCGGAAAAAGCAAAACAACCTGGATTTTTTCCTGAAGTGGTTGCAAAAAAAGCGTTAGAAATAGGACCTCTAATTCAGGACACATTTAGTAGAGCTTATAAAAAGGGTGTGCCGATAGCTTTTGGGACTGATGCTGGGGTTTTTCCTCATGGTTTAAATGCTATTGAGTTTGGATACATGGTAGAAGCTGGAATGCCTGCAGCTGAAGCCATCGCCTCCGCAACGTTAACAAATGCGAAATTGCTTGGAATGGAAGATAGTTTGGGGGAAATAAAAGCTGGGTTTTTAGCGGATATTATTGCCGTAGATGAAAATCCAATGAATAATGTGAAAACACTTGAAAAGGTTGTTTTTGTAATGAAAAATGGAAAAATTCATAAGAAGTAACCATACCTTTAAGTTTTTGAAATGTCTCCTATCGCTAATGCTAGCTTAACACTATTAGCTGAAGCCAAAACAGAAGGCTTATATGATAAGCTGCTTTTGCAGTTGCAAAAGGACTTTGTGTTAGCTAATATTTCTTTTGAATTTTCAAAACAACCGTCTGCCAAAGTGATTTGCAACTTATTGCAGGAAAAAATTTACGTTCTTATTTTAGAAAAGTTTCAGGAATATCTTAATCTACTGTATATAATTGACGTTCCCGAAAATGTATTTAAAGAAATTGAAACAACAGATGTAGTTGCGATTTCTAAACAGGTCAGTTTTTTTATTTTTAAACGAGAATTACAAAAAGTGCGACTCAAAAAGAAATACAATACTTGATTTTTTTTGCTAGAGCTATGTGCTTCTTCTGCAAAAAGATGAAATTTTGTATTACGTGTAAATGAGGTAATAACAGAATAAATATTTATTTGTTGACATATCGTTAATTTGAGGGAACAATACCGACTGAATTTAGGCTCAGAAATGTTAAATGTGTATTTTTGACAAAGTATTATTCAAAAGAGATAGAAATCGTTCATGGATAAATATTCCTTTTTAAATGCTGCGCATACGTCGTTTTTCGCAGAACTATATGAAAAATATCTAACCAATCCAGATAGTGTTGAACCAAGTTGGCGTGCCTTTTTTCAAGGTTTCGATTTTGGTGCCGAGAATGGGTTCGATGGAATGGATATTCAGGATTCTGGCAAATCAATGGCGCTTTCTAACGGAGAAAGCATTAAAGTTCCGCAGGCTTTACAAAAAGAGTTTCAGGTCGTAAAACTTATTGATGGTTATCGAAGTCGTGGACATCTCTTCACCAAAACCAATCCGGTTCGCGAAAGACGAAAGTATTTGCCAACCTTGGATTTGGAAAATTTTGGACTTTCAAATGCTGATTTGGATACTGTCTTTAATGCAGGTGATATTATTGGAATTGGGCCTAGCTCCCTTAAAAATATTGTAGCCCACTTACAGCGGATTTATCGTGATGCTATTGGTATCGAGTATATGTATATTCGAAACCCTGAACGTTTAGAATGGATACAAAGTTGGCTGAATGTTAATGATAATCATGGAAACTATACTGCAGAACGTAAAAAGCATATTTTAAAAAAGTTAAATCAAGCGGTTTCCTTTGAATCCTTTTTACATACAAAATATGTAGGTCAAAAACGATTTTCTCTGGAAGGAAATGAGTCTCTAATCCCTGCGTTAGATGCCATAGTAGAAAAAGCGGCAGATTTAGGAGTAGAGCAGTTTGTTATGGGAATGGCTCATAGAGGACGACTTAATGTATTGACCAATATTTTTGGCAAATCTCCAAAAGATATATTTAGCGAGTTTGACGGGAAGGATTACGAAGAAGCGATTTTTGATGGAGACGTAAAATACCATTTGGGATGGACATCCGATCGAAAAACGGATAGTGGAAATAAAATTAAAATGAATATTGCTCCTAATCCTTCGCATTTGGAAACGGTAGGTGCCGTAGTCGAAGGTATTACAAGAGCTAAACAAGATTCGCATTACCCAGATGATTTTTCTAAGGTCTTGCCTATTGTAGTACATGGTGATGCAGCAATAGCCGGACAAGGATTGGTTTATGAAGTAGTTCAAATGGCAACCCTTGATGGATATAAAACGAATGGTACCATTCATATCGTAGTTAATAATCAGATTGGTTTTACCACAAATTATTTAGACGCTAGATCATCTACCTATTGTACTGATGTTGGGAAAGTTACTTTAAGTCCGGTATTACATGTCAATGCGGACGATGCGGAAGCAGTGGTGCACGCGTCTCTCTTCGCACTTGAATATCGAATGCGTTTCAATAGAGATGTCTTTATTGATTTGCTGGGCTATCGTAAGTATGGGCATAATGAAGGGGATGAACCTCGCTTTACGCAACCAAAGTTGTATAAGACAATTGCTAAACATAAAAATCCAAGAGATATTTATGCAGAAAAGCTATTGGCTGAAGGAGTTATCGATGAGGGACATGTTAAAAATTTAGAAATCGAATATAAATCTTCTTTAGAAGAAGAATTAGAAGATTCTCGAAAGGAAGATAAGACAGTGATCACACCTTTTATGGCAGATGAATGGAGTGGCTATAAAAGCGTGCAAGAGAGTGAAATGATGCGGGCTGTAGATACTACTTATCCTAAAGATAAGTTGACGGAAATAGCTAAGGTAATTACAGCACTTCCTTCCGATAAAAAATTCTTAAGAAAGGTAGAGCGATTAATCGCCGATCGTCAAAAAATGTTTTTTGAAAGAGATCAACTCGATTGGGCTATGGGGGAACTATTAGCTTACGGGACTCTTCTTGAAGAAGGTCATGATGTTCGGATTTCAGGACAAGACGTAGAACGCGGTACTTTTTCTCACCGTCATGCGGTAGTAAAAGTAGAAGAAAGTGAGGAAGAGATTCTATTGCTCAATAATTTAAAAAAGCAACAAGGAAAATTTCAAATATATAATTCTTTATTGTCAGAATATGGTGTGGTAGGTTTTGACTATGGATATGCTATGGCAAGTCCAAATACACTAACTATATGGGAAGCACAATTTGGAGATTTCAGTAATGGAGCTCAAATTATGATAGATCAATATATCTCTGCTGCAGAAGATAAATGGAAATTACAAAATGGCTTGGTAATGCTATTACCTCATGGTTATGAGGGTCAGGGAGCAGAACATTCTTCTTCACGTATGGAACGCTACTTGCAATTATGTGCAAAAGACAATATGTATGTTGCCGATTGTACAACGCCGGCAAACCTATTTCATTTATTTAGGCGACAAATGAAGGTAAAGTTTAGAAAACCTTTAATCGTAATTACGCCTAAAAGCTTGTTAAGACATCCGAAAGCGGTTTCATCAGTTGATGATTTTGCTTCAGGGAAATTTCAAGAAATAATTGATGATGCCGATGCGAAAGTTACTAAAGTAAAAAGTTTGGTATTTTGTACAGGTAAATTTTATTATGATTTATTAGCTGCTAAGGAAGAACTAAAGCGTGATGATGTTGCTTTGGTTCGTATTGAGCAGTTATTTCCATTGCCGTCCGATCAAATTAAGAAGATTATTTTAAAATATAAAAATGCAGAAGATATTGTGTGGGCGCAAGAAGAACCCAGAAATATGGGAGCCTGGAGTCATCTGTTAATGCATTTGAGTGATGTACATAAATTTAGGGTTGCCTCTCGAAGATTCTATGCATCCCCTGCTGCAGGTAGCTCAGTGCGCTCTAAACGTCGTCATCAGCAAGTTATAGATTATGTTTTTGATAAGAGCAAAGACAATATGGTAATACATAAAACAAAATAGTATAAAGAAAAAAACAGCATAATGATTTTAGAAATGAAAGTCCCTTCGCCAGGGGAATCTATTACAGAAGTTGAAATTGCAGAATGGTTGGTTAGTGATGGAGATTATGTAGAAAAAGATCAAGCAATTGCTGAGGTAGATTCAGATAAAGCTACCTTAGAACTTCCTGCAGAAGAAAGTGGAGTAATTACATTAAAAGCAGAAGAAGGTGATGCTGTGGCTGTTGGTGAAGTAGTATGCTTAATTGATACAGAAGCTGCAAAACCTGAAGGAACTGCGGTAAAGAAAGATACAACCGCTGTTGAACCTCCCAAGAAGGTGGTTGAAAAAGTTGAAACTCCTGAAAAGAAAGAGACTTACGCTTCTGGAACGGCGTCTCCTGCTGCTAAAAAGATTCTGGCAGAAAAAGAAATATCTCCAGCAACAGTAAGTGGTACCGGAAGAGATGGTAGAATTACAAAGGAAGATGCAATAAAGGCCGTTCCTTCAATGGGTACTCCAACTGGTGGGAGTAGAGGAGAGGCAAGAACTAAACTTTCTATGCTGCGTCGTAAAGTAGCAGAAAGACTAGTTTCAGCTAAGAACGAGACTGCAATGTTGACTACTTTTAATGAAGTAGATATGTCTCCCATTTTTGAATTAAGAAAGCAACACAAAGAAAACTTTAAAGGGAAACACGGGGTAAGCTTAGGGTTTATGTCCTTTTTTACCAAAGCAGTGGTTAGAGCGTTAAAGTTATATCCTGCGGTAAACTCTATGATTGATGGAAAAGAGATGATTACCTATGATTTTTGTGATATCAGTATTGCCGTCTCTGGACCCAAAGGTTTAATGGTACCGGTAATTCGAAATGCGGAGAACTTAACTTTTAGAGGTGTTGAGGCTGAGGTTAAACGCTTAGCAATAAGAGCTAGAGAAGGAGAGATAACTGTTGATGAAATGACTGGAGGTACCTTTACTATCACTAATGGAGGTGTTTTCGGTTCTATGTTATCTACTCCAATTATAAACCCTCCACAAAGTGCTATTTTGGGGATGCATAATATTGTTGAACGACCAATAGCTAAGGATGGAGCGGTGGTTATTGCTCCAATAATGTATGTTGCCTTATCCTATGATCATAGAATTATTGATGGAAAAGAATCTGTAGGATTTTTAGTGGCTATAAAAGAAGCTTTGGAAAACCCAACGGAACTACTAATGGATAACGACATTTCCAAAGCATTAGAATTATAAGAATTGTAAAGATATCATGAGGATATAGAAAGCTCGAAGTATTTACTTTGAGCTTTTTAATTTAAGATAAACACAGTTCTTTTTATAGTCAATAATAGCCTTTCCTTTTTTTAAGATATCGGCGCCAATAATACCATCTACAGGCAGCACTTTATAACTGGTTAGAGCTTCATTTACATGTACAAGGTCAAAAAGTACAATTTTGGTTTTCTTGTTATACCATTGTCCAATTTTGATCGTATTCTTTTTTGAAACTTGTGTTTCCATATCTGTTGCACCTGCGCCTGCCGCTTTTACTTTAGATGCTTTGGTAATCAAGTTGAATGTATCAATTCTATCCAAACCAATACAAGTATTGGAAGCTCCAGTATCTAATAAGAATCTACCGTTTACTCCATTGATTTCTGCAACTATTTCAAAGTGATTTGTAGTGGATAGTACCAAAGGTATACGTACGTAATTCTTTACTTTTAAAAACTTTTTCAAGCTTTTCATGTATTTTTTTGTCAAAGATAAGGCTATTTTTGCAGGATGATACTTACCGATACACATACGCATTTGTACAGCGAAGCTTTCGATGCGGATAGAGATAAAATTATTTCAAGAGCCATTGATATTGGTGTTGAGCGTTTTTTTATACCTGCGATAGACTCTAGTTATACAAAAGCAATGCTGGATTTAGAGCAAGCTTATCCAGAAAAAATGTTTTTGATGATGGGTTTGCATCCCACTCATGTAAAAGAAAATTACTTGGATGAACTGGAGCATGTTTCTGAAATGTTGGCGCAACGGAAATTTTATGCCGTTGGTGAAATAGGAATTGATTTATATTGGGATAAGCTATTTTTGAAGCAGCAACAAGAAGCTTTTAGGATTCAGATAAATTTGGCAAAGCAGTATAAGTTGCCAATTGTGATACATTGCAGAGAGGCTTTTGATGAAATTTTTGAAATTTTGGAAGATCATAAAGGAACAGATTTATATGGTATTTTCCATTGTTTTACAGGAACCTTAGCGCAAGCTGAAAAGGCAATTTCTCTTGGAATGAAATTGGGAATTGGTGGCGTTTTGACCTTTAAAAACGGAAAAATAGATACCTTTCTCAAACAAATTGCGCTAAAACATATAGTATTAGAAACAGATGCACCTTATTTAGCTCCAGTTCCCTATAGAGGAAAAAGAAATGAAAGTGCATATTTAATACAGATAGCAGATAAATTAGCTCACATTTATGGTAAAAACAAAGCTGAAATAGCTAAGATAACAACACAAAACTCAATGGATGTATTTGGAGTTTAATAAGAACACCTTAAATTAAAGAATTTGAAAATTAATCGAACCAAGATTTTATTAATATACACAGGCGGAACAATTGGTATGGTTAAAGACTATACGACAGATGCTTTGGTGCCATTTGATTTTGAGAAACTTAGTGAGAATATACCCGAGTTAGGACAATTGGATTGCGAGATTGACAGTATTTCGTTTGATACTCCTATCGATTCTTCGAATATGAATATAGACCATTGGGTAGAATTGGCTTCGATGATTGAACAACATTATAATGAGTACGATGGTTTTGTTGTTTTGCATGGTAGTGATACAATGAGTTATACCGCTTCGGCCTTGAGTTATATGTTAGAAAATTTGCAGAAACCCGTAATCTTTACGGGATCGCAATTACCTATCGGAGATTTGCGAACTGATGCTAAAGAGAATTTAATTACATCTATTCAGATCGCTGCGTTGCGAATAAAAGGTAAACCAGCTATTTCGGAAGTTGGCCTATACTTTGAATATAAATTGTATCGAGCAAACAGAACTACCAAAATAAATGCGGAGCATTTTGAAGCCTTCGCCTCCCTAAATTATCCTGAATTGGTTGAATCTGGAGTACATTTAAAGGTATGTCACGAATATTGTTTAAAACAGAAATCAAAAAAGAAATTTGTGGTACATAAAAAGTTAGATGGAAATGTAGCTATTTTGAAATTATTTCCGGGAATCACAAAAAATGTATTGGAAAGTGTGTTACAAATACCGGAACTTAAAGCTTTGGTGCTTGAAACCTATGGTGCTGGAAACGCTCCTACTGACCCTTGGGTCGTAAATGCACTTAAAAAATCAATAGAGCGAGGATTACATATTGTAAACGTAACACAATGTTCCGGAGGAAGTGTTATTATGGGGCAATATGAGACAAGTAAGCAGTTATTAGATTTGCAAATCATTAATGGTAAGGATATTACGACTGAGGCGGCAATAACTAAGTTGATGTACCTTTTAGGGAATAACATTTCTTCTAAACTTTTTAAAACCGTATTTGAGACTTCGCTAAGAGGAGAAATGCAATAAATTAACTTCTCAAATTTTATAAACTAATATTTTTTTTGTTTATTGCTCGCCCTATATTTGGTCAATAGAGAGGTGGCCGAGTGGTCGAAGGCGCACGCCTGGAAAGTGTGTATACACCAAAAGTGTATCGAGGGTTCGAATCCCTTCCTCTCTGCGATTAAGTTTTAATTTTTTAATTGCATTTTTTTTTTATCTTTAACCCTTTAACTAACTAAATTTAAGTTCGTAAAAAATGAAAAAATTATTCTCAATCCTAGCTACAGCTGGGTTATTTATTTTAGGTACAAATACCGTAAGCGCAAAAACAGCTTCAATAGCAATGTTTGTTCAAGCTGGAGATGCTGATGCACCAGTAGGTTTTACACAAGTTTTAAAGGAACAATTTATCCAAGGGGGCGCTGGCTTCATGGGGATTGTATTGTTGTGTTTAATTCTTGGTTTAGCAGTTGCAATAGAAAGAATTATCTTTTTAAATCTTGCTAGTACAAACACTACGAAATTGAAGCAACAAGTTGAAGATGCATTAGCTTCAGGCGGTGTAGAGGCAGCGAAAGAGGTATGTAGAAATACAAAAGGACCAGTAGCGTCTATTTTTTACCAAGGCTTAGATAGAGCTGGTGAAAGTGTAGAATCTGCTGAAAAGGCTGTTGTTTCTTATGGAGGAGTTCAAATGGGACAACTAGAGAAGAATGTTTCTTGGTTATCTTTATTTATAGCTATTGCTCCAATGCTTGGTTTCATGGGAACGGTAATCGGTATGATTCAAGCCTTCCAGAAAATTGCTGCAGTAGGTAACTTAAGTGCTTCTTTAATTGCGGGAGATATTCAGGTAGCCCTGCTAACAACGGTATTTGGTCTTATTACAGCGATTATCCTACAAATCTTCTATAACTATATTATCGCTAAGATAGATAGTATTGTAAATGATATGGAAGATTCATCAATCTCACTGATTGATATGTTGGTTGATCACAAAAAATAAGTCGGACTTAATACAGTAGCATCATGCACAAAATTTTAAAAATAGCGTTAGTAGTACTAGGATTAGTGGGTGCCGTATTATGGACTCAACTTCCTTCAAAAGACGCACCGCCATCAGAGGCCGTAGAGAGTGGGGCGATGAATTTTATGTTTATTATTACATATTTACTTTTAGCCATCGCAGTTCTTTTTGTACTTTTTTATAGTCTTAAGAACTTGTTTTCAACACCGCAAACATTAAAAAAGGCGTTGTTTGCTGTAGGTGGTTTATTATTGATTGTTGCAATATCTTATGGATTGGCCAGTGGCACGGATGTAAGCATTCAAGACATGGCAGATAAAGGAATTGAAACATCTGAAGGAACTATAAAAAATATAGGGGCAGGTTTAAATGTGTTCTTTATTTTGACCATTATAGCAGTGGTCTCTATGGTTTTACCTGGAATTAAGAAATTATTCAGTAAATAAATCTAAACCTTAATTATGGCAAGAAGAAACGGAGCACCAGAAGTAAATGCAGGATCTATGGCAGATATTGCATTCTTGCTACTTATCTTTTTCTTAGTAACTACTACTATTGAAACAGATGCAGGATTGGATCGTATGCTACCTCCAATGGAACCGCCAGAGGAAGATGTAGTAATTAAGCAAAAGAATATTTTTACGGTAAATATCAATAAAAATGGACAATTGCTTGTCGAAGATGAATTAACCGAATTAAAAGATTTAAGAGCTAAGGCAATGGATTTTTTAGACAACGGTGGTGCAGCTTCGGGATCTCCAGAGTATTGTAATTACTGTAAAGGTAAACGTGATGCAGAATCTTCGGATAATCCAACTAAAGCGATTATCTCTCTTAAGAACGATAGGGAAACTAAATATAGCATATATATAACGGTTCAGAACGAATTGGTAGGAGCCTATAATGACCTAAGAAATAGAGAAGCACAGCGTTTATATAAACAGGATTTTACAGATTTGGAGGCAGCTTATCTTAATCCAGAAACTCCAGAAACGGATAAGGAGGAATTGAAGGAAAAAGTACAGCGAATTCAAGGGTTATTTCCGCAAAAGCTATCTGAAGCGGAAACATCGTCAAATAATTAATAAGTAACTTAAAAGAGAAAATAGATGTCTAAGTTCAAAAAGAAAAAAGACGGGGAGTTGCCAGCTGTTTCCACAGCATCGCTACCAGATATTGTATTTATGTTACTGTTTTTCTTTATGACGGTTACGGTTATGAAAGATAGTACGATAAAAGTGGAAAATGTGTTGCCCAATGCAACAGAAATTAAGAAGCTTGAGAAGAAGGATCGTGTTATTTATATTTTTGTTGGAAAACCAACAAAAGAATATGAGAACGTTTATGGTACAGAATCTAAAATTCAGCTAAATGATAAATTCGCGGATGTGAAGGCAGTTGGGGATTATATTTTAGCAGAACGTGCTAAAAAGTCAGAGGAACTTCAGAATGTACTTACTACAGCACTTAAAGTGGATAAAAATGCCAATATGGGATTAATATCAGATATTAAACAAGAGCTTAGGAAGGTAAATGCCCTTAAAGTTAATTATACAACCTACGAAGGAGATGCATTTAATAATCTCCAATAGTTTAGTTAAAGAATATTGATTAAAACGCTTCAAATCCTATTTGAAGCGTTTTTTTATAGAACACTATTGTTTATAAACATCAAGTAAACGAACATGTTTATGTTGCTGAAGCGTTATATTTTAATTTCTTTGGTATGCACATTTGCACCCTTATACGGTCAATCTCCAACACAATCGGAAGACGATAACCGCTATTTGGAAGATCAATTCTATTTTGGTGTTAGTTATAATTTATTGCTTGATACACCCGAAGCAGTAAATCAAAATAATCTACCCTACGGCATTCAATTGGGTTTTATTAAAGATATCCCAATAAATTCAGCTCGAAATCTAGGCTTTGGTTTGGGACTTGGATATGCTACAGATTCTTATTTTAGTAATATACAAGCAATAGAAACGAACAACGGAATTGTTTACACCACCTTGCCAGGAAGTGATTTTAGACGAACAAAGATTGGAACGCATCAGATAGAAGTTCCAATTGAATTTAGATGGCGTACGTCTACACCAGCAACATATAAGTTTTGGCGTGTATATGGTGGAATAAAATTGGCATATATTTTTAGTGGCCGATCTAAATTTGTTTCAGATACCGAACGCTTTTCTTTTTCAAATCCTGATATCGAAGACTTTCAATACGGATTAACACTTAATTTTGGCTACAATACTTTCAATATACAGACCTACTATTCTTTAAGTGGTTTGTTTAGGGATGGAGTTACCATAAACCAAGGAGAGTCTTTGCAAATTAGTCCACTCAAAATCGGAATTATATTTTATATACTTTAAAGAAATATATTTCAATTAAATTCTATATAATAATTTTTTTTGCTTAAAATAGTTCATTTTGGTATAGTATTTGTGTTTTTGTCACTGTAAACAACAGCTTATCGGTGTGATGTTAAGAAAAAATACGACAAGTTTTATCACAACCAATTGCCAACCTCTGGTAATACCACTAACACAAAAGATATTTTATTATGATGAATAAAGGAGCTCCTGAAGTGAATGCTGGTTCTATGGCTGATATTGCATTTCTATTATTAATTTTTTTCTTGGTAACTACAGTTATTGAATCTGATGCAGGGTTGAATAGATTATTACCGCGTATAAACCCAGATCAAATTATAGTGGATAGAAAAAAGAAGAATGTTTTACCCATTTTTATCGATGCTAAGGGTCAATTGTTAGTTCAGGAAAGACCGATTGAAATAAACGAGCTGAAAGCTATAGCAATAGATTTTATAGATAATGGAGGTGCACCTGCCGGAGATCCAGCTTATTGTAATTATTGTAAAGGTAATGGTAATCCAAAATCTTCAGATAATCCAAACAACGCAATCATTTCTGTAAATAATAATAGAGAAACTAGCTACGGAGCCTATATAACAGTACAGAATGAACTGGTTAGTGCTTATACCGAATTGCGCAATAGAGAATCGCAAAAGTTATATGGACAAGATTTTACTACCATAGAAAGCGCCTTTCTGAATCCAGAAACTGAGAAAGAACAAAAGGAAATATTAAAAGAAAAAGTGTTAGTGATTCAAGGGAAATATCCGCTGAATATTTCTGATGCAACGCTAAAATAAGAACATTAAAACAAAACAGGATGTCTAAATTTAACGCAAAGAAAACTACAGATACACCTAATGTATCTACAGCCTCATTACCCGATATTGTATTTATGTTGCTGTTCTTTTTTATGACGGTAACTGTAATGAAAGATACTGCACTTAAAGTTGAAAATACACTTCCCAACGCTTCGGAAATTAAAAAATTGGAAAAAAAAGATCGCGTGGTTACCATATATATCGGAAAGCCAACGGCCAAATATGTTGAGCGTTTGGGAGATGAATCGAAAATTCAGTTAAATGATAAGTTTGTTTCTGTAAAAGAAATTGGGGATTATGTAAGTTTAGAAATTGCTAAAATGCCGGAACACTTAAGAGCATTTACGACCATATCTCTTAAAGTTGATAAAAATGCAAATATGGGCTTAGTATCGGATTTGAAACAGGAACTACGACAAATTAATGCGCTTAAAATTAATTACACCACTTATGAGGGCAACGCATTTCTTAACTTAGAATAAGTTAGACAAGCTCAGGTTACAGCCAAAATTTTAAGGTTAACAATTGAGAGACAATCCCAATTAACAAGCCAATAAAAACTTCTGCCCTTGTGTGTGCCTTGAGGTATAGTCGAGAAGAAGCAACAAGCCCAGTTAAAAGAACTAATCCTCCGATGGCCAAAGTAATGTTAATTTCAAAATGTATACTTAAACCAATTAAAAACATAAGTAGACTTCCCATTCCCATCATGTGAAGACTACTTTTAAAACTCACAAATAGAAGAAATAGACAGGCAAAAGAAGCGGCAATAAGTCCTAGAAAATAATAAAATAATTCTAAGGTGAAGTTGTTGGGGATTACCTTAAAAAAAACCATTAATAAAAGTGCAATACTAATATACAAGGGGTATTTACGCTCTTTTATGTTCTCTGCAAATATCGACTGAATCAATCCTAAATTTTTAAGAATTAAAAAACTGATAATAGGAATTATAATGGTGAGTATGAAAATCGGTAAAATATTGCCGCTTTGTAATTCTAAAGGACTGTACTTTGGGGTGATGGCAAAATAGGTTAAGGTTCCTGCAACAGGAATAAATAATGGATGAAAAATATAAGAGATTGCTGTTAAAAATAGTTTCATACAAACAAATTCAGTTGAATAAGCATCCGTTTTAAATTTGTTTTCGTAATCGGGCCACTGATATACCGAGTTGTTCTCGATATTTCGCAACAGTTCTTCGTGCTATTGGATACCCTTTTTCTTTTAAAATAGCTGCTAACTTATCATCCGTTAGCGGTTTTTTCTTCTCTTCATCGCGTATAACGGTTTCGAGGATTTTTTTTATTTCTCGTGTTGAAACATCCTCACCATGTTCATTCTTCATGGCTTCGGAAAAATATTCTTTAATAAGTTTTGTTCCGTATGGGGTATCTACATACTTGCTATTTGCGACCCGAGATACGGTAGAAACATCCATATTAATTGTATCAGCTACATCTTTTAAGATCATAGGGCGCAACTTGCGTTCATCACCCGTTAGAAAATACTCTTTTTGATATTCCATGATGGCATTCATGGTTATGAATAAGGTTTGCTGACGTTGTTTAATTGCGTCTATAAACCATTTGGCTGCATCTAATTTTTGTTTGATAAAAAGAACAGTATCCTTTTGAGATTTTGTTTTCTCTTTTGAATTTTTATACCCTTCCAGCATATTGTTGTACTGTCTGGAGACATGAAGTTCAGGAGCATTCCTACCATTTAGGTTTAATTCTAATACACCTTCTACAATACGTATAGAAAAATCCGGAACAATATGCTCTATAATTTTATTACTACCTGCATATGAACCTCCCGGCTTTGGGTTTAATTTTTCAATTTCAAGAATAGCTTCTTTAAGCTCTTCTTCGGAAATAGAATGCCTTTGAAGAAGTTTTTTAAAATGCTTTTTCGTAAAGTGCTCGAAAGATCTCTCCAAAATAGTAATTGCAAGCTCAATACTCTCCGTGCGCTCTTTTCGATTTAGCTGAATAATAAGACATTCTTCCAACGATCTGGCTGCAACCCCCGGAGGATCTAATTCCTGAACAATTTTAAGAATTCTCTGAAGTGTTTCTTCTTCAACATAAATATTTTGTGTGAAGGCAAGATCATCCATCATATCTACTAAAGGCCTACGAATGTACCCACTTTCATCAACGCTCCCTACTAAAAATTCAGCTATAGCCCACTCCTGATCGTTAAGATAAACTGTATTTAACTGGTTTATAAGGTACTGATTAAAAGAAGTTCCTGCAGCATAAGGAATACTTTTTTCATCATCATCGGCGCTGTAGTTATTGGCCTGTGTTCTATACTCCGGAACTTCATCATCGCTCAAATACTCATCAATATTAATATCTTCTGCAGCTATACTCTCCCCTTCAGAATCTCCTTCATAGGCATCGTCAAAATTATCTTCTCCAGCATCATTCTCCGCCTTACCTGTCTCTAAAGCAGGGTTCTCTTCCAATTCTTGCTTAATTCTTTGTTCAAATGCCTGTGTAGGCAATTGAATCAACTTCATTAATTGAATTTGCTGAGGCGATAACTTCTGTGATAATTTAAACTGTAAATGTTGTTTTAACATATAGAACGATTTCGCTGCACTGAATTAAAGTTATTAATTTCTGCTTAAAATTCCGCATTTTGAGGTGACCTAGGAAAAGGAATCACATCTCTAATATTTCCCATTCCGGTGACAAAAAGTACCAAACGTTCAAAACCTAAACCAAACCCGCTATGTTCGGCGGTTCCAAATCTTCGAAGATCAAGATACCACCAAAGTTCCTTTTCGTCGATGCCAAGTTCTTTAATTTTATCTTGTAAAACATCCAAACGTTCTTCACGCTGCGAACCTCCTACAATTTCACCGATACCTGGGAACAATACATCCATAGCCCGCACAGTCTTGCCATCTTCATTCAAGCGCATATAAAAGGCCTTAATCTTAGCAGGGTAATCAAATAGAATTACGGGACATTTGAAATGTTTCTCAACCAAAAATCTTTCGTGTTCACTTTGTAAATCTGCACCCCATTCTTCAATAAGATACTGAAATTTTTTCTTTTTATTTGGTTTGCTGTTCTTCAAAATAGCGATAGCCTCTGTATATGAAACACGTTTGAATTCATTATTAGCAACAAATTTTAGTTTTTCAATAAGTGGCATTTCGCTTCGCTCTGCTTGCGGTTTTGTCTTTTCTTCATCTAACAAGCGTTTCTCTAAAAAAGTGAGATCGTCAGTACAATTTTCCAAAACATAGTTCAATACGCCCTTAATGAAATCTTCTGCTAAATCCATATTTGCAGCAAGATCGTTAAAAGCTACCTCGGGTTCTATCATCCAAAACTCAGCTAAATGCCTAGAAGTGTTAGAATTTTCAGCTCTAAAAGTGGGACCAAAGGTATATACTTTCCCAAGTCCCATTGCAAATGTTTCTGCTTCCAATTGTCCTGAAACTGTAAGGTTTGTTTCCTTTCCAAAAAAATCTTCTTTATAATTTACTTCTCCCGAATCATCCAAAGGGGGGGCTTTCGGATCTAAGGTAGAAACCCGAAACATTTCTCCAGCACCTTCGGCATCAGACCCGGTTATGATTGGTGTATGAACATAATAAAATCCATTTTTCTGAAAATACTGATGTACAGCAAAAGACAAAGCAGATCGAACACGCATAATCGCACTAAAGGTGTTGGTGCGAACACGCAAATGTGCTTTTTCACGTAAAAATTCTAAGGAATGTTTTTTAGGTTGAATAGGGTATTGCTCAGGATCAGCAGAACCAAGAACCGTTATTGTATCGACCATTATTTCTACCTGCTGTCCTTTTCCTTGACTTTCGACAAGAGTTCCGGTAATGGTTAAGGCTGCACCAGTAGCTACTTCTTTTAAAATAGTACTATCAATCTGTTCGAAATCAACAACACATTGTAAATTATGAATTGTAGAACCATCATTTAAAGCAATAAATCGATTGCTTCTAAATGTTTTTACCCATCCGCTTATCGTAACTTCCTGTTGTAAATTATCAGTTGATAATAGTTCTTTTACACTGTATGTGCTCATTGAAATAGCTTCTAAATTAAGGCGCAAAGATAGCTTTTTTGCTAAAAAAAGGAAGTCTACTAGGCGATTAGAAATAGATAAAATATTAAGCGCAAAAAATTAATACTTATTCGGGCTGCGAATTTGCTGTATTGGTTTTTTCTTCTTTTGGCAAAATATCTATTTGAGGCTCCTTTAAGGTCTGCTTGTTGGCTATATTTCGCTCTAAAGATAACAGCAGGGAAGGAAGTAGAATTAAATTTGCTAACATAGCGAACATAAGGGTTGCCGAAACCAAAGCACCTAATGCGACAGTACCTCCAAAATTAGAGATGGTAAAAACGGAAAAACCGAAAAATAACACTATCGATGTATAAAACATACTAACCCCAGTTTCTCGAAGTGCGGCATAAACGGATTTCTGTATACGCCATCGATTAGCAATTAATTCTTGACGATATTTTGCCAAAAAATGAATGGTATCATCTACCGAAATCCCAAATGCAATACTGAACACTAGAATCGTTGATGGTTTAATCGGAACACCTGCAAACCCCATTACACCCGCAGTAATAACCAAGGGAAGCAGGTTGGGGATTAATGAAATAATGATCATCCTAAAGGAGCGAAAGAGATAAGCCATAAATAATGCAATAAGGCCTATGGCAAGTGCTAGCGATAGCACTAGGTTCTTAACTAAATATTTGGTCCCCTTTAAAAACAGAAGTGCCTTTCCTGTTAAATACGTATCGTACCTTTCTTCAGGGAAAATTTTAACTAGACTTTCGTTGAGTTCGTTTTCAATTTCCTCCATACGCTCCGTCTTAATATCCTGCATGTAGGTGGTAATACGCGCTATTTGGCCTGTAGTATCTACAAAACTTTTAAGTAAATCTCCATTTCCAGTGGATTTTCGAGCTACATCCATTATGAAAGTGTTTTCCTGAGATGTAGGTAGTTGGTAATATTTAGGAATACCACTATAAAATGCTTGCTTGGAATATTTCACCAAGTTTACCACAGAAATAGGTTTGGAAAGTTCAGGTATTTCTTCGATAAGATTCCCAAACTCATTCATGCGTTTTAAGGTTGCTGGTTTTAGCACGCCATTTTTTCGCTTGGTATCAACAACGATTTCTAAAGGCATAATACCATCAAACTCCTCTTCAAAGAAACGAATATCTTTAAAAAATGCTGCCGCCTTCGGCATGTCTTCAATAGGACTCCCAGAAATATTAATTTGGTATATTCCTATAATACTGCAGATAAGTAAAATTACGGAAGTTACATAAACCGTTATTCTTCGAGTGCGAACAATGTGTTCCATCCAATTAACAAAACTATCAATCCACCTTTTATTAAGATGTTTCAAATGTTTTGTCTTAGGAAGCGACATAAAGCTATATACTATCGGAATAATTAGCAGTGACAAAATAAAAATTCCAATAATATTAATAGAGGCAACTATTCCAAATTCCGTAAGTAACTTACTATCTGTAATAATAAATGTTGCAAAACCTGAAGCGGTAGTTACATTGGTCATTAACGTAGCGTTTCCAATTTTTGAAATCACACGCTGCAGTGACAAGGCTTGATTACCATGTTTTTTAACTTCTTGTTGATATTTGTTAATCAGGAAAATACAGTTTGGAATACCAATTACTATGATCAATGGAGGAATAAGTGCGGTGAGCACAGTAATTTCATATTGCAATAACCCTAGAATCCCAAAAGCCCACATTACTCCAATAATAACAACGCACATGGAAATAAAAGTAGCACGAAAACTTCTGAAGAAAAAGAAGAAAATAAGGGAAGTAACCCCGAGTGCTGCGACGATGAATTTTCCAATTTCATCAATGATGTTCTGCGAATTTTTGGTGCGAACATAGGGCATTCCAGAAACACGCACATCCAGATCAGTTTCATTTTCAAAATTTTCAATAAGTGTGGTAAAATCACGTAAGATAAAATCTTTTCGAACCGAAGTATTTACCAAATCCTTATCCAGATAGACAATAGTGCGTATTGTACTGCTATTTTTATTGTATATCAAATTGTCGTAAAAGGGAACATCATCGAAAAGATGTTGTATTAGGGTGTCAATTTGTGTTTTGGACGTAGGCGGATCTGTTATAAAAGGCTTTAAAACAAATTCTTGTTTATCATTATCCTTTATTAGCTCTTTTAGATTATCGGTAGATAGTACAAAATCTACTTCAGGAAAGGCTTCAAGTTGTTTGCTTAACTTGTTCCATAGATTGAATTTTTTAGGAACAAAAAGATTGCTATCTCTTACGGCGAGTACCACAACATTCCCTTCTTCTCCAAACTGATTTAAAAAAGCAAGGTATTCGATATTAGTTGGATGATTATCAGGCAATAGGTTAGCTTCAGAACTGGAAAAACGCATGTTTTTCCATTGCAAAGCCAGGAAAACGGTGAATGCAGCGACCAATAAAAGGATTAGAACCCTATTTCGTAATATGATTCGCGCTGTTTTGGCCCAAAAGCCTTGTGTTATTTTTGCAACCATTGCCCTTTTTAACGGTGCCAAAGGTAGAAAATCATTGCAAGCGATCCTAAAAACCTAGGCCGAAATAATAAGTGAACTTGAAAGAAACATTATCTTCAAAATTAGGAAGCGTATAAGCGCCATAGCGATAAAAAAAACTGAGGCCGAAACCTGCAAAAATACGATTGAATTCAAAGCCACTTTCAAAAAAACCTTGATTCAAAGAATTGAAGTCTAAACCAATTTGTTGATCTTGGTTAGAAACATCTCCAATAACAGCTCGAGAAATTAAAGATAGACTTGGATTAATACGATTACTAATTTTAAAAGGCTTAAGTGTATGCTTTATTTGTCCAGAAATATAGCGATCCGAAAAGAACTCATTAAAAAACATAGTTTCAAAACTTTCCCTTCCAGTAACAGAAAAACGTTGGATAATTGCTTCACGACTGGGTTGGTTGGGAGATGTATTGAAAAGATGTGTTAACGGAATATCTCCAAATGCTAAACCTGCCTTCACTAAGAATTGGGTAACATTTTCGTTTTTATGATAGATACGATGTCTAACCCTAAAGTTGAACTGTGTAAAATTAAAATCTCCTCTAAAAATATTTGCAATACTTTGTGAAGCTTGAAAACTAAATTGAGGAAATGCATTTTTTGTGATTTTCTTTCCTTCTGGAGTTTGAATATGTTCCGAAAAAGGATCCCATTGAACTCCTAGAGTAATTTCACTGAGATTATATCTTGTAAAATTTTCTCCATTATTAATAAAAGTAAAATCGAACCTTGGATCTATATTGCTAACAGAAAGTTGTAAACGGGTGTTAATTTTTGAGGAGATATCATGATCTAAATACGTGCTAAAGCGCTTTGTTGCATGATATAAGGTAATGTTGAAAAGGCGCGGTTCGAATAGCGAAAACATTCTTTTATCGGTAATATGTTCTTGACTTCCCGATTCTATTAAATCATCAAGATACTGCACTCCGATCCATGTTCCGGTATCTTTATTCAAGCGTGCAGCTCCACCAAAACCAAATTTAATGACCTGATCTTTTGTTCCATATACGCCATAAGCATTTAAAGAATATTTATTCGAGAATTTAGAATTTGTAATTACGCCGATTCCGTTTCGAAATCCTTCAAAACCATTGTATTTAAATAGTCGCCTTAAATCGAAATCTAAAAAACCAATAGGATAATAACCCTCTAAAAATTTACGCCCCAGAAATAACTTTCGTTCTACTCGTTCTGCTTCAGTAATGCTATCAACTACAGCATATGTTTCTCTTTCTCTATCTGTGATACTATCAGTTCTAAAGGTATTCCAAAATGACTCACTCCGCTGTGTAGCGTCATCTTCTAAGCTAACCTCAAAGCCTCTTTTTTTAAATTGTAGAGGTTCGTTGAGTACCACATCAAAGTTTTTTTCTGTAGCTAATAGATACAGCAATTGTTCGCCTTTTTGTTGGTTGGTATGAACAATACTGCTATCTTTTTCACCTTGTTGTAAGCGTATCAATCCTCCAAACAAGTTTAGGCGATCTTCATTTTCACCTCTTTTTAGTTTTATTTCTCGCTCGCCAGGAAACCAAATTTGCGCTTTGGGATAATATTCATAAGATTGTGTAGCTTTAATGTCTACAATTGCTTTCAATTGTGCCACGATTTTTTGAAGCGCAAAAGATTGGGTATCAATATAAAGCACTCCTTCTAATTCAGTTTGTTTTCCTTTATTTCTTGGAAAATAATGAATCATATAGGCTGATCTTTCCTTAGATTTTAGCGTATCCAAAATTCTAAAACGATACTTTTTTAATCCTGTGGGTGTTAGCGGATTTGTATAGGAAGTTCCAAAAAGCGTATAGGTCGAGTTGTAAAAAGAAAAGGATTGTAATTTTAAAGCTAAAACTTCATATAAGGGTTGTTTAAAACCTGCCATTCGCGAAGCTTCTATAACTTCCTGTCTGCCTTTTTCTTTGGTGAAAAGGAAACTAGATGCTTTTTCAGAAAGATAAATATGAGATCGATCGAGACGTTTTTTTAGTTTGTAATTGCTCGAATCTAATTCTTTGAAAATTAACTTCCCTTCTTTTCGAATAAAAACAGAATCAATTATGGGACGTATAGTATTTGGATTTGCAGTGATTACCAATTTCTTATAGGCTTTAAAAGAATAACTCTCTAAGGCTTTTTCAGGATTATTCATTTTTTTATTCGCAATAGCATTTCTAATAATTCCAAGAACAGGATTTTCATCTGCAACAAGTACTACTTCATTAAGCTGTTCTATTTCCGGTGTTAATGTAATTGAGTAAAAGTTTTGCCCAGAAATTAGCGGGATAATTTTAGTCGTATAGCCTATATAACTTATTCTTAATGTGGTTGTTTCTGGCGGGACGTCTAGCTCGAAAAGACCATCAATATCCGTAATTATACCCTGATCATCAACATAGGATATCGTAGCAAAAGGTAAGGGTTGACCAGATTCAATATCGGTAACAATGCCGGATATCGTTTGTCCCCAAGATATCGTGGTAACAAATAAAAAAAACAAAAGAACCTTTATCTTCACGATGTCTCTAAATGGGAAACAGTTAAATTTTATAACGTAAATGCACTTATTGTTGTACTGTAATTTTTGGTCGATGATTAATTTCAAAATTACATGAATTTGCAATAAAACAGAATTCATGCGCTTTGTGATGCAATTCTGTAGCAAGTTTTATTTGATCTTTATTTCGAATAACTACTTCTGGATATAAGATTACCTCTTCAAACTTACCACTACCATTCTTTGTTTCAATCATTGAGCCAGTTGCGGTATCGACATAAGCTAGCACACTAATTTCATGTGTTGAACATAAATGTAAATACCATAGCATATGGCAGGACGATATAGACGCAATAAATAACTCCTCTGGATTATAACGTTTCGAATCTCCGCGAAAAGAAGGATCTGATGATCCTAATATTGTTGAAGTTTTATGTGCCGCTGAAATCTCATGATCTCTTTCGTATGCTCTATAGTTTTTAGTGCCATTACCTAAATTTCCAGTCCAAGAGGTTTTAATTTCATAATGGTGTTTTTTCATATTAGCCTCTTCAAATCCAGAAATCGCAGGTATTATACTTTCATAATTTCTACCTCCTTAACTTCAAAAATACGATCAACATTAGCACTAAAAGTGTTGGTAAGATCCTGAACGTCTTGTTCTGCATTTTTTTTCAAATCGTCAGAAGCTTCTAGCCCTCGGATTTCTTTATTAGCATCTTGTCTCGCATTCCGAATACTTACTTTAGCATCCTCTGCTTCCGCTTTGGCTTGTTTAACCAAATCTCTACGACGTTCTTCCGTAAGGGGGGGGACACTTATAATAACAGACTCCCCATTATTCATAGGATTGAAGCCCAAATTTGCAACCATGATAGCTTTCTCGATTTCAGCAATCATATTCTTTTCCCAAGGTTGTACTGAAATTGTTCGTGCATCAGGAGTGTTTACATTTGCAACTTGAGATAAAGGAGTTTGAGAGCCATAATAATCTACCATTACACTTGAAAGCATTACAGGACTAGCTTTTCCTGCACGAATTTTGACCAACGCTTTTTCTAGATGACCAATAGCTTGTTGCATACTTTCTTTTGTGGTATCTAAGATAAATTCAATTTCTTCGTTCATATCATATATATTTCAAGAATACAATACTATCTCTAATCAGAGATTATAAATTAACAGTTGTTCCGATATTCTCACCAGATACAATTTTTAATAAGTTTCCTTTTTTGTTCATGTCAAAGACTACAATAGGAAGTTCATTTTCTTGGCTAAGCGTGAACGCTGTTGTGTCCATGACCTTTAACCCTTTGGTTAATACATCTTTAAAGGAAATAGTGTCGAACTTGGTTGCGGTTTTATCTTTTTCAGGATCAGAGGTATATATACCATCAACTCGAGTTCCTTTTAGGATAACATCAGCTTCAATTTCAATTGCTCTTAACACAGCAGCAGAATCTGTTGTGAAATAGGGATTCCCTGTTCCACCCCCAAAAATCACCACTCTTTTTTTCTCTAAATGACGCATTGCTCTTCTTCGAATAAAAGGCTCTGCAACTTCATTAATTTTTATCGCAGATTGCAACCTTGTTTCCACGCCTTGTATTTCTAAAGCACTCTGAAGTGCTAAACCATTTATTACCGTTGCCAACATTCCCATGTGATCTCCCTGTACTCTATCCATTCCGCTACTAGCACCAGAAAGACCTCGAAAAATATTGCCACCACCAATTACAATAGCCATTTCTACTCCAGTAGCAACAACTTCTTTAATATCCTTGGCATACTCGGCAATTCGTTTTGGGTCAATACCGTATTGCTGATCGCCCATGAGCGCTTCACCACTTAATTTTAACAGGATTCGTTTGTATTGCATGTAGCATTGGTTTTATAATGGTAGCAAAAATAATCAAAAAAATAATGATGACGATTTGAAATAAGGATCAATAGTTCCTTAATTATTTCAAAATAGTAATGCTTGGTTTCAATAAATTTAATATTCTTGTAACCTATTGTAAATCGGATCTTTTGTAAAAAATATATAAAGTGTAATAAGATGAAGAAAGTACTTTTGATTGGTTTTTTGGGAATGTTACTTTATGGATGTGGAGCTACAAAAGCTACAGCAACGGCAGATAAAACGCTTGTTGATGTAACCATAGATTTGGTAAATGTAAAAGATGACAAGGTTTTGGTAACAGTTAACCCTGGAGCATTTACTACAGATCAAGTGTCTTTTTATATTCCTAAAACGGTGCCAGGAACTTATAGTACAGATAACTATGGGAAATATATCGAAGGCTTTAAGGCATATGATTATAAAGGGAACGTGTTGGATGTTTCGCATCCTGATGAAAATAGTTGGGTGATTGGTGCTGGAAAAAATTTGGATCGCATACAGTATTATGTAAATGATACGTATGATACTGAAGGAGAACAGGAAGAGGCCGTTTTTTCTCCAGCAGGGACCAATATCTTAAAGGATGAAACCTTTATGTTAAACCTTCACGGTTTTGTGGGCTATTTTAATGATTTTAAAGAAGTACCGTATGCCCTGCATATTACTGCGCCAGAAACGTTGGATGCAACTACATCATTACCAAAACGATCTGAATCAGCAGCTACTCCAGGTGTAGATACCTTTATCGCAAATCGATACTTTGAGGTGATAGACAACCCAATTCTCTATGCCAATGGGAGCAAAGAATCTTTTAAAATAAATGACATTACAGTAACACTAAGTGTATATTCTCCAAATAATGTATACAGTGCATCAAGCCTAAAGGCAAGGATGGAGAAAATGATGGGTGCACAAAAGGCATTTTTAGGAGAGATAAATAGCACTAAAAATTACAATATATTATTGCATTTGTCAACGCTAGAACCTACGGATGCTTCAGGTTTTGGAGCCTTGGAACATCATACTTCAACTGTGGTTGTTTTACCAGAGCAGATTGGAAAAGAACGTTTAGAACAGGCGATGGTGGATGTAGTTTCGCATGAATTTTTTCATATTGTAACACCACTAAATGTACACTCAGAAGAGATACAGTTTTTTGATTTTAATGATCCTAAGATGTCTGCTCATTTATGGATGTATGAAGGAACCACAGAATATTTTGCAAATCTATTTCAAATTCAACAAGGACTTATAGACGAAACGGAGTTTTATAAACGAATTATAGATAAGGTAAATAATGCTAAGGCATATGATGATGATCAATCCTTTACGGAAATGAGTGCAAATGTTCTGGTAGAACCATACAAAAGCAACTATAATAATGTGTATGAGAAAGGAGCGCTAATAAATATGGCGTTAGATATTACTTTACGAGAGCTAAGCAGTGGAGAAAAGGGAGTTTTATGGTTGATGAAAGAACTATCAAAAAAGTATGATGAATCTACACCTTTTCAAGATGCTAAATTAATTGATGAGATTGTTGCAATGACATATCCGGAGGTTCGAACTTTTTTTGATACGCATGTAATAGGAGATACCCCAATTGATTACAATAAATATTTCGGTAAAATGGGACTTACTGCTAAAGTGGAGCCTATACAAACAGGATATTTTCTTAATGGAGAAGTGCCATTTATAGATGTAGATCAAAGTGATGGTAATGAAGCTATTTTTATACGAAATGGGATAAGCTTAAATAGCTTTTTTACAAACCTAGGAGCACAGGGCGGAGATGTTATTAAATCTATTAATGGCACTGCAATTACTTTAGAAAGTATTCGTCCAATAATAGGACAGAGTTTTGGGTGGACCCCAGAAACAGAAATTACTATGATTGTGCAACGGGGGGATGAAGAAATTACCTTAGAGGGGAAAGTTGGAATACCTTCGCTAGATGTAGAAGTAATTGTTCCTGATGAACAATCTAGCGATACACATAAAATACTTCGTAAAGCTTGGTTAAAAAGCTAATTGCTTTTCAAATAATGAGTTAAAGGGTCGCATTTGAATGATGCGACCCTTTTTTTTGATCATTGCTCAAAATAAATTCCCTATTTTTTGTAACCATTTATAAATTCTTGAGTTTATCCTTTTAATTAACCATAAAAGTAAATGCAAGCACTAACCGATAATGCATTAATGTTGCAAGTTAAGTCCGGTCAATTAGACAAATTGGGCTTATTATACGAACGCTATAAAAAACAGCTATTTGGCTTTTTTTATCATATGAATAGTAATGCAGCATTAAGTGAAGATTTGGTGCAAAATGTATTTGTAAGGATAATGAAATACAGGCATACATTTACGGGAGATGGATCATTTGCGGCTTGGTTGTTTCGAATGGCACGAAATGTAAGCTATGATCACTTTAGAAAGCATGGTAGTCTAAATAAACGAGCAGATTTAGACGAAATAAATTACAAGCTTTCAGATTCTGAAAGTTTTGAAAGTGAAGGAGATAAACAAGATCAAATTAAACAACTGCAATGGGCATTAAATAAGTTGAGCCCAGAAAAAAAGGAAATTATAATCCTAAGTAAGTACAGGGAATTAAAGTTCAAGGAAATAGGAGAAATTCTCAATTGTAGTGAAGGAGCCGCTAAAGTAAAAGCGCATCGAGCAATACAAGATTTAAGAAAAATGTTCTTACAACAAAAAAAATAACATATGGATATTGAAAAATTTGAGGAATGGAGTATGGATTATCTATCTGGGAATATGGATATAGAAACACGTAAGCTTTTTGATAGGTTTCTTAAAGACCATCCGGAATATCAAGATAAATTGAAAGAATTCGATAATACATGGGGAGTATTAAACGAATTAGAAGCTCCTGAAACTTCCCTAGCAATGGATGATGCATTTTATGAGATGTTGTCGGATACTATTAAAAAGGAACAGGTAAATACAGCTAAAAGTGGATGGTTTGAAAATCTAATATCTCAGTTTATGGCTCTTATTAAACCACAGATGGCTTATGGAATGTTATTACTATTAGCAGGTGTTGGATTGGGATATTTTTTTAATTCGACTGATTCGAATACAACTACTGTAGCCGAGATAAATACGAATGTTGAAAATAGTGCGGATGAAGCAAGTTTGGTGCGAGAAAAATTAGTGCTTACACTTTTGGAACAACCTTCTGCAAAGAAAAGACTCGAGGGTGTTAATGAGGCTAATAAGCTCAAAAATGTGGAAGAAAAAGTCATACAAGCACTTCTGAAAACACTAAACAATGATGCAAATGTTAATGTGCGCTTAGCAGCGATAGCCTCCCTTACTCAATTTGTAGAGCACCCTCAAGTTAGGGAAGGGTTGGTGAAATCTATAACACAACAAGAATCTCCAATCGTGCAAATTACACTGGCTAACCTTATGGAGATACTTCAGGAAAAAAAGTCTGTAGAACCTTTTAAAGAACTATTAAAAACTCAAAAATTGGATACAACTGTGAAACAGAAAATAGAACATTCTATCAAAGCAATTATATAAAAAAAAGCAAGTGTTTATTCATCAATCTGCCATTTGGCAAAAAATCAAATTTCGAACAATTAAAAACTAAAATCATGAAAAATTTAATTACAACAGTACTCATCCTTTTGCTGTGTGGAGTAACCCAAGCGCAGAAAAAAGAGTTTGAGGAGGTGATCAAAAAAGAGCTTTCTTTTCAAACCAATTCATCTGACAATATGTTGAATATCCATAATATTTTTGGATCAATAACTGTGGAAGGTTATGATGGTTCTACAGTAAAGCTTGAAGTGATCAAGCAAATAAGTGCGGCTAATGAAGAGGATTTAACTCAAGGAAAAAAGGAGATAGGTTTAAAAATTCTGAAAGAAGGACGTAATCTTATTGTCTATCCTGATGCTCCTTTTGTTAGTTATAAAGATGGCAGGTTAAAGTATAATTGGTGTAATGACGAAGACTCGCCGGCTTATGATCATAAGTTAGAATTCAAAGTTAAAATGCCTAGAAATAGCGGATTGAAGGTTAGTACGGTTAACGATGGTGAAATAGAAGTTAAAAACACACGAGGTAATTATGTTAAGGCAAATAATATTAACGGAGGAATAGCCTTAAAAAATATAACCGGAAAAACAGAAGTGCATGCCATAAATGGTGAAGTTAGTATTAGTTATGCCTCAAACCCAAAGGAGACATCGTCGTATTATTCGTTAAACGGGGATATTAATATTACATATCAAAAAAACTTATCCGCTGCAATTAGTTTTACCAGTATGAACGGTGAGTTATACACAGACTTTAAGGTGGCGAAACAATACGCAAAAACCTCCAAAAATTCCTCTGGAAAGGGACAACAAGTAAAATATAAATATGAGTCAAAACCTATAGTGGAAATTGGTAATGGAGGTGTTGATTTTGATTTTGAAACTTTGAATGGAGATGTAATTATTAAAAAAATATAAAACAATCATAATGAAAAATATAATAATATTAGGAATTGCTTTAGTAGTTGGTTTTGTTGGAACTGCGCAGAAAAGTGTAGAATTATTTAGTGTCCCATTAAGTAAACCTGGCAATACGGGTAAATTAATAATAGAACAGATTTCTGGATCTATTACAGTATCGGGATATGATGGGAAAGAAATTATTGTTAAAGCGTCTTTTGGGAATAATAAAGGACACTATAAGGATGAAGATACTAGGGATGGTTTGAAACGAATTAAGAGTACCCCACTAAAAATTCAAGCAGAAGAAAAGGACAATGTAGTTCAAATTGTTAATGAACGTTTTAATGCTGTGACCAACATAGAGGTAAAAGTACCCTATAATTTTTCTCTAAAATTAGGTACGATTAATGAGGGAAATATTCAGGTGGATAATGTTAACGGAGATTTGGAAATAAGCAATGTTAATGGGGAAATCACTATGAATGATGTTGGTGGTTCCGCTTCTGCAGATACTGTAAATGGAGATGTGAAAGTAACCTTTAAATCAATCTCAAACAATGCTAATATGGCATTTAGTAGTTTAAATGGAGATTTGGACATTACTTTTCCTAATAGCCTAAAAGCTAATGTTAAAGCAAAATCCGATATGGGAGATATTTTTACAGATTTTGATATGGTAGTTGCGGATCAAAAACCGCAGGTTGAAACGGACAATTCCTCAAACACTTACAAAGTAAAAATAGAGCAATGGGTTCAAGGTAAAATTAATGGAGGCGGACCCGAGATGATTTTCAAAACTTTTAATGGCGATATTTTAATCCGATCCAAATAGAAAATTAATTGAACCATTGCTTCTTAAAAAACTAAAAAGCCACCATTCATTAGAATAGTGGCTTTTTCGATTGTTTTCTTTAGAGATTACCCTAAGGCAACTCTTTCAAAAGCAGTAACTTCTAAATCAGCATCAATAGATTTTACGTATTGAGCAACACTTTGCTTATTATTTTTAATAAAATCCTGATTTACTAAGGTATTGTCTTTAAAGAAACGCTTGATTTTTCCTTTAGCGATATTATCTAACATTGCCTCAGGTTTTCCTTCTTGACGTAACTGATCTTTTGCAATTTCAATCTCCTTTTCGATAGTTGCTTGATCCACACCATCTTCGTTTAAAGCAACTGGGTTCATAGCAGCAGCCTGCATTGCAACATCTTTAGCAACTGTAGCGGCACCATCAACAGCATTGGATAGTCCTACCAAAGTGGCAATTTTGTTACCTGCATGAATATAAGATCCAACAAAAGAAGCGTTTAATTTTTTGAAACCACCAATTTCAATTTTCTCACCGATAACTCCAGTTTGTTCTGTTAGCTTATCCTGAACAGACATTCCATTAAAATCCGCAGCTAAAAAATTGTCTTTAGTATCAAAATCTAATGCTAAACCAGCTAGATCCTTAGCTAAAGTTACAAAAGTATCATTCTTAGCAACAAAGTCTGTTTCACAATTTAAAGAGATAATAACTCCACTATTGTTTTCAGCATTTACTTTCGCTATTACAGCACCTTCAGAAGAATCTCTGTCAGCTCTTTTAGCAGCTACTTTTTGTCCTTTTTTACGAAGAATTTCAATAGCTTTTTCAAAATTTCCTTCTGCTTCAACCAATGCCTTTTTACAATCCATCATCCCGGCACCCGTTGTTTTTCTTAATTTATTTACCTCAGCGGCGGTAATCTTTACCATCTTGATTTCTGTTATTGAATTACACTAATATCATGTTTATTTACTTGATTTCTAGTGTAATAGTTTAAATTAATATACAATTTTAATAAATACTATTTGTTTGGAAGGTTTACTCAACCCCTCCACTTACGCTATCTTGCCATGTCTTAAGCTCATCCCATTTCCCTTCGGCAGCCATTTTTGCTTGTTTTGGCCATGATGCAGGGTTTTTAGAAGCAAAAGTAGAGCCAGCTTCGGTCAAAATAGTTTTTAAATCCTCCTCAGATTTATCTGCAAGAAGCGCAAAAGTAGTAATCCCTGCCGCTTGTAGTAATTCTGATATTTTCGGTCCTATACCCTCTACCTTGGTAAGGTTATCTGCAACAACTTCAGCGGGAGCTTCTTTCTTAGCTGGCTTAGCCTCAACTGCTGGAGTTTCTTCTGCTTTTGCTGGCGCTTCTTTTTTAGCTGGTTTAGCTTTTGCCGGAGCATCTTCAGTTTTAGCAGCTGCTTCTGTTTTTGCAGGAGCTTCCTTTGCTGGTGCCGCATCTTTAGACTTTTCAGCTTTACGTTCCGATAATCCTTCTGAAATAGCACCTGTTACCTCTGTTAAAATTGCTTCAATTGATTTTGAAGCATCATCATTCGAAGGAATTACGTACTGAATAGGTCTTGGATCAGAATTTGTATCTACCATCGCAAAAATGGGGATATTTAACTTCTGAGCTTCTTTTACGGCAATATGCTCACGCATCGTATCAACAACAAAAAGCGCGCCTGGTAAGCGTGTCATTTCAGAAATAGACCCTAAGTTCTTTTCTAGTTTTGCTCTTAAACGATCCACTTGAAGACGTTCTTTCTTAGAAAGTGTGTTGAACGTTCCATCTTTTTTCATACGATCGATTGAAGCCATTTTTTTGACAGCTTTTCTAATCGTAACAAAGTTTGTTAACATTCCACCTGGCCATCTTTCTGTGATGTAAGGCATATTTACCTTAGCTACTTTATCAGAGACAATATCCTTAGCTTGTTTTTTGGTAGCCACAAATAAAATTTTTCTTCCCGAAGCTGCAATTTTCTTCAAAGCCTCATTCGCTTCGTCTAATTTTGCAACTGTTTTGTATAAGTTGATTACGTGAATCCCATTACGCTCCATGTAGATGTAAGGCGCCATGTTTGGATTCCATTTTCTAGTGAGGTGACCAAAATGTACACCTGCCTCTAAGAGGTCTTTTACTTCAGCTTTTGCCATTTTTAATATTTAGTTTACGTTCTTTTGAATTAGCAATGTTGAAGTGGTACGTATTTACGCAGCCTCCAACATTTAGATGCTAAACTAATTTTCACCCAAACTAAATTCAGTTTAGGGTATCCTTCAATTAATGGAATAATATCAGGAATTTAAAGTTGCCTTTTGCAAGGCGTTTCAAGGAACTTAGAGTTATATTTCCTAACTTTTTTAGGAACTTTAATTATAAATAAAATATGAATGTCCTATGATTAGGACATTCGATAATATTAACGTTTAGAGAACTGGAATTTCTTACGCGCTTTCTTTTGACCAAATTTCTTACGTTCAACCATTCTAGGGTCTCTTGTTAAAAGGCCTTCTGGTTTAAGAATAGCTCTATTTTCCTCATCTACTTCACACATTATTCTGGAAAGTGCTAAACGCACAGCTTCTGCCTGTCCTGTAATACCACCACCATAAACATTTACCTTTACATCATAGCTACCTTCGGTATCTGTTAATGAAAAAGGCTGTTTTACTTTATATTGTAAAGTTGCTGTGGTGAAATATTCGTTTAAGGGTTTCTTATTGATAGTAATATCTCCTTTACCTTCAGAAAGATATACGCGAGCAACCGCAGTCTTTCTTCTACCTATTTTATGAATAGTCTCCATTACTTAAATTCTTTTAAGTTAAATACAGTTGGTTTTTGAGCTTCTTGATCATGTTCTGAGCCTTTATATACTCTCAAGTTTCTGAACAATTCCGCACCTAGTTTATTTTTTGGAAGCATTCCTTTTACCGACTTCTCCACAATTCGGGCTGGATTTTTATCCATTAGCTCCATAACTGATTGTGAACGTTGACCTCCAGGATATCCTGTATATCGAAGGTATTTTTTGTCCTGCCATTTATTGCCGCTAAGTTGAATTTTTTCTGCATTGATAACAATAACATTATCTCCACAATCAACGTGAGGGGTATAATTGGGTTTGTGTTTTCCTCTTAATAATTTGGCAACTTTGGAAGCCATGCGTCCTAATGTTTCGCCTTCTGCATCCACAAGCAACCACTGTTTGTTTACAGTTGCTTTATTAGCTGAAATAGTCTTGTAGCTTAATGTATCCACAGTACTGTTTTTAATGATTAAACCTTTCGATCCCGATAAACGGGGTGCAAATGTACAATTATTAACTTGAAATACAAATGCTTAAATCCGATTATTTTCCGGAAATTTTATAGCATCCTTTTTTATGGTAAAAGGAAGGGCAAAAATAGCCTAAATATGATGTAAAATGTTAAAAAATGACTAAAAAAAAATTGAAGTGTAACGATCTGTAATTCGTGTGGTCTTTACAGTATCAATCAATCAAAAAACGAACATGTTACGAGGCGCTACAACGGTACTAGGCTTTTTTGCTCTATTGACTACTTTTTTCACGAATGCACAAGATTCGACAGCAATAGTTCCGAAACGAATCTATTTGACTAAAGCTTTGGGCTCGGAAGAACCTCCCGCTATCGATGGCATATTAGAAGATGCAGCATGGAATATGGTAGATTGGACTGGGGATTATATAGAAAACCAGCCCGACGAGAATACACCTCCAAGTTATCAAACAAAATTCAAGATAGTTTACGACCAAAAATTCCTCTACATAGGTGTTCGGTGCTATGATGGCGAACCTGATAAAATTGTAGAACGATTAAGTAGAAGAGATGGTTTTGAAGGTGATTGGGTCGAATTTAATATTGATAGTTATCACGATTTACGAACTGCGTTTTCATTCACAATTACGGCTGCTGGAGTGAAAGGAGATGAATTTATTTCAAATAATGGTGATAATTGGGATGGAAGCTGGAATCCAATCTGGTACACAAAAACGAATATTGATTCGGAAGGATGGACTGCAGAGCTCAAAATACCTTTAAGCCAATTGAAGTTTGGAAAGTCAAAAAATCAAGTATGGGGATTGCAGTCTACACGTCGTTTCTTTAGGGAAGAAGAACGTTCCTTATGGCAACGTAGGCCCCAAGATGCTGCAGGATGGGTGAGTCAATTTGGAGAGTTACACGGATTAAAAAATCTAGAACCTCAAAAGCAGCTGGAAATACAGCCGTATACGGTAACCAACCTGGAAACTTTTGAACCGGAAGCTGGAAACCCATTTAGAGATGGAAGCGAAGATGATGTTACCGTAGGGTTGGATGCAAAAATTGGAATTACTAATGATCTTACTTTGGACCTTACCATAAATCCAGATTTTGGGCAGGTGGAAGCAGATCCTTCCGCAATTGCTTTGGATGGTTTTCAAATATTTTTTCAGGAACGACGGCCCTTTTTTGTTGAAAATAAAAACATTTTTGATTACCGAGTTTCGGCATCTCAGGCGGGGAATACTTTTGGATTTGATAACGTATTTTATTCAAGAAGGATCGGAAGAAGCCCTCAGGGGTTTCCAAATACCGAGGAAAATGAATATGTAGAGCAACCGGAAAACACTGAAATTTTAGGAGCAGCGAAGTTTAGTGGAAAAACCGATAGCGGATGGTCTATTGGTGTTTTAGAGAGCATAACGGCGCGTAAGTTCGCAACGATAGACAATGAGGGAGAGCGGCGCAAAGAAATTGTAGAGCCACTTACCAACTATTTTGTGGGACGCTTACAAAAGGATTTTAATGAAAGAAATACCTTTATTGGAGGCATTTTTACCGCAACAAATAGAGATGAACTTACTGAAAATATTGATTTTTTGCATAATAAGGCATACTCAGGAGGATTAGATTTTAAGCATCAATGGAATGACCGGGATTGGTATTTGGGAGGAAACTTTATTGTTAGTCATGTTGAAGGATCTGAAGAAGCCATCCAAGGAACTCAGGAATCTATAACGCACTTATTTCAGCGTGTAGGAGCAGACCATGTGTCGGTAGATCCTAATCAAACGTCACTTACAGGTACTAGCGGAAATCTGCAACTGGGGAAAGTGGGTAATGGGCACTGGCGCTTTGAGTCTGGAGCAACATGGCGATCCCCGGAATTGGAATTGAATGATATTGGTTTTCAACGACAGGCTGATGATATTCGTCACTATACTTGGGTGGGATATCGTACCTTAAAACCAGATAGTACTTTTAGACGGGTAGGATTAAATTACAACCATTGGAGTGTATGGGATTTTGGAGGCAATCACAATAACCTTCGTTTTAATACAAATGCCTGGGCTAACTTTAAAAATAACTGGTTTGTAAATGCAGGATTAAATTATGCGCCTATACAGTATTCTAATTTTGCACTTCGTGGTGGGCCTAGCCTGCGGCAATCTCGGGAAATAGGTTTCTGGAATGGAATCAATACCGATAATCGTAAAAAATTAAGATTCAATGCTTTTCACAATGGAAGGTGGGGAGGAGAAAACTCGTACTATTCCTATAGGGTGGAAGCGGGAGCAGTATATCAACCTTTTAATGCATTGCGGATTTCAGCTTTTCCGGAGTATAGTATTAATAACGACAAACTTCAGTTTATTGATAATTTAGAAGTTGATGGGAATCCGATTTATTTGAATGGAGAAATACAACAGCGCACACTGAGTATGTCTTTTCGATTAAATTATACCATAAACCCTAATTTAACAATACAATATTGGGGGCAGCCATTTATCTCTACAGGAAGGTATTCTAATTTCAAAAATGTTACAAATCCTATTGCGTCCCAATTTGATGATCGATTTGTTCAGTTTTCAGATGATCAATTGTCTTTTTCAGATGGCACCTATGCTGTAGATCAAAATCTAGATGGTACAACGGATTTTAATTTTGGTAACCCAGATTTTTCTTTTGTTCAATTTCGTTCAAACTTGGTTGTTCGATGGGAATATATTCCAGGTTCGGAGATTTTTTTAGTGTGGTCACAAGATGTTTCGCAGTCTGGAGACCCCAGCGAAAGTTTATTGAACGGATTAAATAACAATATTTTTAATGGGGATAGACCTCAAAATATTTTTTTGATAAAAGCAACATATCGTTTTGTGCTTTAACCGATATAAAATATTATTGTATTTTCTTCGTTTAGCTGTTAGTTAACCCAAGAAAACAATTTAAACATGAAACGAATTTTTTTATTTCTTTTTATCGCAGTTGCGCTTACCTATTCTTGTTCATCGGATAGTGATGATGGGCCTGGAGGAGGAGATACAGCCAGCAATCTTATAGGAACTTGGGATCTCTCTGGAATAGCTGTTGATGAGGCAACCGCAAATGATGATTTAGTTTTTGCTCAAGGTATTGTAGATGTACTTTTGGCACAGAACTGTAATCTACTAAGTATTACCTTTAATGCTGATAATACTGCAATACTAGTGGATAGAGATTTTGGAGATATTGAAATTAATTTAGATCCTTCAGGAGGAGGTTTGGATATACCATGTCCGGCAGAAAGTAATACAGAAACGGTTACTTATGAGCTCAATGGCAATACGCTAACAATTACTTTTCAGGATGAAACCCAAGAAACAGCAACTATAAGTTTGAATGGTGATATGCTTACTATAGGAGGAGAATTTGTTGATGAAGATAATCTTGCTGAGGCAGAAGCTGTTTTTACAAGACGCTAAATAAACAAGTATAAAATAGAATAGGACCTCTTTGAAATTTTCAAAGGGGTCTTTTTTTTGTTTCAGTTGTCGCTACAACCTGATCTGTTTTAATATGACGAAAATGTAAGGATTCCCTAATGAACGGGACTATAAGACCACTTGTTATTGATTACTCCCTGCTTTTAATCTAACCAGAATTAAAAACTATTATGAAAAAGAGAACCTTAGTATTGTTGTTTGCATTTGTTGGTATGCTATACACCTGTAGTTCGGATGGAGATGATAATTTTAATATTCCAAATACCGAAAATTCCGATACTAATACGGATGAAGTTGCAAATGACGAAGATCAAGATAATAGCGAAGAAGATTCTGAAGATGAGAATACGGATGAGATGTCTATAAACCTTTTAGGTGTATGGGATCTTACAGGAATAGATTTGGATGACGATACAGCAGGAACACAACTTACTTTATTAACACTAGTATTAGAATCACTGCTTGAAGATAGTTGTGAGATTTTGACGCTTACTTTTAATGAAGACGGAACCCTCTTAATTGGAAGAGGAGATTTTGGGGATTTAAGTGCTGCAGGATTATCCATTGATTGTCCAGAATCCATTATTGTTGATGAAACCACTTGGAGCGTGTTAGGAAACGAGCTTACAATTACTTTTGAAGATGGAACTACGACAACAGTTGTAATTGATATAGCTGGGGATACCGCACTTTTAGCAGGTGCTTTTGTAAATGTTCTTGGGGATGTGGTTGATGAAGAAGAGCTGGGCGAAACACAGGTAGTGTTTACGAGAAGATCTTAAGGCTTTGATGGAATATTAGCAATACCCTTTACCTGTGACACTTGCGATTAGAACTACTTTTTATTGAAACGCTGAAGGTCGGTATTGAAAGAAAAAAATCAAGAATATTTTCGAGAGAAGTATTATTAGCAGTGTATTTTTCAGTACGTACTAAAATATTTTTTTATTCTTCTTACAATGAAACAAAATAAAAATTATTCTGAATAAAATCCCTCAATCTCGGGCTGCCTATATTTCCAGATTTTATGAAGCGCTTTAATCTCATAAGGAAACTTATACCATCCTAAACTAAATCGATAACCTGAAACAAGCTTTAGCATTTGTTTTTTGTATCCTTTAATTCTGAAATCAGATGCTGTGGGGTAATATCCATTAAGAACTGTTTCAAAATTTTTAATAGTGTCAACCATCTTCGGAGTTAACCAGGGTGTTAATGGATTTTTTCGAAGATCAAATTTTTCCCAACTTGGTGACACCCATTCCTCCAGGTTTTCCGGAAACGAAAACCCTGCATCAATTATTTGTTGATATAATTCCGATCCTTCCGTCGGAACAGGACTATAGAGATAAATAATGATTTCTGCATCTGGATTAATCTTTTTTATTTTTTTTATAAAATTAATATCCCAAATGATCTGCTCGTATACCTTTTTTTCGTTTTCCCCTGGTAAGCCTAGAACAAATGAGAGTTCAGGAATGATACCTACATTTTTCATTCGAAGTACAAATTCTTCAATCATTTTTCCACTTTGCGTACCCCCTTTGTTCATCTGTTTTAGGACTTCATCATTTCCTGTTTCGGCTCCAAGAAAGATCATTTTACATCCTGCCTTCCGCATATACCTTAAATCATCATCGGTATACTTATTTAGTGTGTCAATTCTTCCTTCTCCCCACCAGCTAATATTATCATCCATAACAAGTTTAGAAAATTCCAAAACTCGTTTTCTAGATGTAAAAAAATTATTGTCATGAAATTCAACGGCATCAATATCATATTTCTTTTTAAAAAAAAGAAGATCGTTATATACGTTAACTCCTGATTTTGCCTTCCATTTAGCATTATATATGGGGACAACTGCACAGAAGGAACAGGTGAAAGGACATCCCAAACTAGAATGATAGGCTAATGTTTTATTGCCTAGAAAGGTTTTGGCTAAATAATTTTCTAGGTCATAGAAAGTGTTTAAATATTGGTACGGTAAGGGAGGGAGATTATCCTGATTTTGAAGTGCTTCTTTAGCTGTTTGTACAATTTTTCCTTTCTGATCAATATAAACAAGGTTTTTAATAAGGGGTAATTTGTTAAAATCACCTTCTTCTAAAGCATCTACGAGACTTGGAAATGCTGTATCTCCTGGTCCGTTTACGATATAATCTACATAACGAGATGTAATAGAAACCTTATATTGATTAGATGCAAAATACCCACCCCAAATAACAATACAATCTGGGTATTTCTCTTTAATTTTCTTTGAAAATGGAATAGCCTGTTTTAGTTGTGGGCCAGGCATCACCGTTGAACAAAAGTATTTGAATTCCCCTGTTTTAAAATAGGCGTTAATAGTAGACCAAGGATCTTTTTCCATATTACCATCTACAAAAACATAATCGTGAACGCCATGAATTGAAGCAGCAACTTGAAGAATGGAATTAGGAATTCTATGCTTGGCATTAGAACTTCTTGGATTGAATATTACCAGTTTTTTTGAAGTCATTGTGATTTTAAATATTAAACAGCACTGCAACACCTGCTGCATCCCGGAAAAAGACCACCGGAAGACATTAGGTCAGCTCTTAATTTGTTTAGCTTTGCTGATTTCCAGATAGATTTTATATCGTCTTTGTATACATTTCCAATATCCAAATTATAACATCTACCATGGGCGGGAATTACTGATCCATCAGATTTTACCATAATATTTGTGAATACGGCATTACAATGATCCCCCATAATTTCATTGGGTTCTAAATAATATCTTTTTAGCTGCTCCAATGAGTTGAGTTCTGGAGAAAAGAAAATTCGAAAAGGGTAATCATCTTTTTTAATTTCTGCTATTTCTTTATGTAAAAGATCTAAATCCATTTTACCAAAATCGATAAGGTCTACATTAGAATCATACGCAGGATACTTTTTCCCCCATTTAGAGGCATTATGAAGTTCCGCCATGTCTTTTGTAATAAACTGTGTATGCATTAGCGCGAATTCTTTGATTTCATAACTGCGAAATACATCCAATAACTCCTTTAAATGTCCAATGTTCCACTCAGTGATAGCACAAATAACAGTGATTTTTGGACTATTTGATCGTTGTTTAAGCATTTCTATTCCTTCAATGGCTTTTTGAAATGACTTTTTATTACCCCGAATTTCGTTATGAATATCTTGAGGTCCGTCCAAGGAAATAAATATTTCATTAAGTCCAGCATCTACAAGTGCATCTGCTTTATTCCTGAGCGTTAAAGCGTTTGTTGTTACTGTTGTATAGATGTTCTTCGCATTAGCGTATTCTAAAGACTCTATTAAGTGGGGGTACACTAAAGGCTCTGTAAAAGCATAGCCTAGTTTAGATTTTGGAAAAAAAGCAGCAGTTTGATCAACCACCTTTTTTATAAGCTCTAAAGGCATATTTAACGGATGTGTTCCGACCAGGTTTTGGGCAAAATTACTATCCATATTTTTGGTTCCTACGTCACACATTTTACAATGTAAATTGCATACGTTATTAACTCCTAAAACAATCCATTTAGGAGAAAATAAAAAATGACTAGGTGCCATTTTTTTGTTAATATGGCTTAAATAATATTCTAACAAAGCAATGTTTTTAACTATCTGTTAAAAGCGGTGATGATGATAGTCGTTTTTTTTTTAAAAATAACATAAATAAAAGACTTATTTTACATTTAATATTGGAAAATTGATTTTATAACAAGAATCAGGAACCTAAAAAGTGTATGAAAAAAACCTTCCTCTATCTTAATTATCACACTTTATCACATTATACGCATCCTCGACAAAAAATGCAGGATCTTGGAATAACATTTCAATTTTTACATTTTTTAAAAGATAATTACAATGTTGAAATGATCGACCATATTGGAGAAGATCACGTTTTAGAAGAGGATGGTATTTCTTACCATTTTTTTAAAAAGAAAAGTAATAATAAGTTCGTAATTCCATGGAAGCTACATCGTTTTATAAATAAACTCTCTCCCGATATAATTTATGTACAAAGTTTTATTTATCTACATTTTGTTACGCTGCTTCTTTGGAGTTTAAAGAAGCGCCCATTGCTTATAGTGCAGCATCATGCGGAGATGTTGCCCAGGTCATGGTGGAAGAGAAAAATATTAAGCCAAATAGATGTTTTAGTAGACGCATATATATTTACGTCAAAAGAGATGGCACAAGAATGGTTTGACGCTGGAATATTGGCAGCAATGAACAAGGTTTATGAACAACCTGAGTTATCTACAAATTTTAAATATAATATCACTATACCAAAAGATAAAGAACTTTTTTTATGGGTGGGAAGGTTAGATGTTAATAAAGACCCAATTACTGTTGTTAATGCCTTTATAGCCTATCAAAAAAAACATAAACAGGCAAAATTGGTGATGTTTTATCATGAAAACTCCTTGTTAGATGAATTAAGAAATATCATTGCTAAATACGGGCTGGAAAAAACCATTTTTTTGAAAGGAAGAGTCTCTCGAGAAAGCTTAGAAAAATGGTATCAAACAAGTACATTTTTTCTTTTAGGGTCGCATTATGAAGGTGGCTCTATTTCACTTGTAGAGGCAATGGGATGTGGTTGTATTCCTATTGTGACAGATATAGCTGCCAATAGAAAAATGACTGAAAATGGTAAATATGGCTTGTTATTTACTCCTGGTGATTCAAAAGATTTGCTAAATAAATTGGAGAGTTTGGAGGCTTTGGATATTCTTAGTTTAAGAAACAGTATAATAGAACATTTTCAAAACAACCTGAGTTTTGAGGCTTTGGCAAAAGGAATTGATTCTATTATTAAAAAAAACTTGGAAATTGGGATTAACTGACTTTTTCTAGAAAAAACCCACAAACAATAGCTTTTCCTTGGATATTAGCATAGGCTTCTGTTAGATTATTTTTTGCTAGTACTGGTTTTACCCGTTCGTCAATTACCTGTTCTTCAAAAGCCAAGACCTTCCAATTTAAATCCTTAAAAAAAACTTCCAAATTTGGTACTAGGTGTTGATAGTGTTCAATATTATATATTTCTCCTTTAGTATTTTTAAAACTTCTAGCAGTTTTAAGATGAGCTAAATTAGGATGAAAGAGAGTTAACAATATTTTCCCCTTGTTTCTCAATACTCTATTCCATTCTATAAAAACTTGCTCAACATTTTTTATATGCCCTAAGGTTAAGGATGAAAAGATAAAATCTATTTCCGCATCCTTGGCAAAATATAAATTGTGATCGGCTAAAACATGGGTTTCAGCTTCAGGAATGTTCAAATGTAGTTTTTTTAACATTCCTGGCGACACATCACAACCTACCCAACGTTTAGGTTGTAAATCGATAATTTTTTGGTAATGTCTGCCAGTTCCTGCACCAAAATCACAGGCATATTGAATAGGAAGTTTTACTTGCTTTAAAAGAGAATCCACAAGAATATCATTATAAAAGACGGTAACATTGCCAATTTCAATTTCCTTATCATATATATCTGCCCATTTGTCATAACCATCTACAACGTTAATGTTTAACTTAGTTCTTTTTCTTAAAAATGTAGGTAAGAATCGAATACAAGCACGGGCAATTTTACTATATAAAGACATTATTGTTTTTTTTCTTTAAAACTCATAGACCATAATGATACAAGAATTCTATATTTTAGAAAGATTATTTTTGTTTTTTTTATAAAATTTAGATGAAGTATGATTTTAAAGTCAGTTTATATCGTAGGAGATAAAAATGAAAATAAGAAAGATATAAAGATTGACACAAACAAAATCACCTCGGTTTCAGAACATATCAAAACGGTTTCTAACCAAAGTATTTTTTTCGATGAGGAAGTCATTGCATTTTCGGGATTGATTAATTCACATGACCATTTAGGGCTCAACACACATGATTTGCACAAGAATAGAGTATATGAAGATTATGTTGATTGGGCATCGGATAACTTTGAGGGAAAAATCCAAGAAATTAATAATATACCTTTAATTCTAAGATACCAATGGAGCATTCTTAAAAATATGCTTCATGGATTTACTACGGTAATTCAACATGATAAGGCGATATCAAATTTTAAAAGTGAGTTAGTAGATGTTATCACGTCATTTAAAGTAATTCATTCTTTGCATTATGATTCAAAATGGAGGTTTAAAATTTTAGTGCCATCCGCCAAGAAGAAAATGATCCATTTGGGTGAAGGTACAAGTGATTTAGCAAAAAAGGAGCCAAAGCAGTTATTGCGATGGACCGTAAATCCAAAACAAATTATTACTATTCATGGAATAGCGATGGACCCTATTGATGTAACTAAATTCGGGGGGTTTATTTGGTGCCCAAACTCTAACATGCATCTTTATGGAACTACTGCTAATATCACTCCAATAAAATCCTCTGTTCCAATTTTACTTGGTACTGATTCTACAGTAAGTTCTGATTGGAATATTTTTAAGCATTTACGTCAGGCCAGAGCAATGAACTTCTTAAATGATGAAGAACTTTTTAATACTATTACAAAAACTCCTGCAGAATTATTTAAATGGTTAGATAAAGGATGTTTGGGTGGAGGAAAGATTGCGGATGTTGTTATAGCTAAAAAGAAAAAAAACAAAACTTGGGATGCTTTTTTTGGCATAAATAGCAAAGATATTTTACTTATTATAAAATCTGGAGATGTCATTTTTTTTGATGAAGCTAATTTGGATAAAATTGCTCCTTTTACGAATCCATCCAAATTTGAAAAAATAAAGATTAACAATTCAACGAAGTACATTAAGTTTCAGGTAAAAAAACTATTTGAAGAAATAAAAAAATACCATCCTGAGTTTACACTTCAGAATACTATAGAACTAACTTGAAATAGAGGAATACTCCATTAATAGGAGTTACTCAATATATAAGTTATAATAACTATCCGCAGTTTTATCTTCAGGGTGAAGTATATAACGACATTTTTGTTCAGGAGCTGTTTTAAGTATATCATTACAGGTTTGCATCATTTCTTCCATACTATAACAGACAGACCATTTAGAAGATGGACGTGCAGTGCCTACATTGAAAGATACTACATGCATGCCTGAATACAAAGCCTCGGCAAAAACATGTCCAAAAGATTCATAATTACTCGTATGTAAGAAAATATGAGATCTCGACATTTCCTTCAGAATTTCATCTCTAGAAACCTGCTCCATTAGGGTAATAGTTTTTTCCAAATGGTGGGAAGTAATTATATTTTGAAGTTTTTCCTTTTGATAACCACCCCCAATTAGTTTTACTTTAATTAGGGGATTATTGTTCCTTATAGCAGCAATAATGTTGATAAATTGTGTGTAATTTTTAACTTCAATAAACGATCCTACACCCAAAATATCTACGATGTTGTCTTCCAACTCTGGAAACAAACTATGGTCTAAACTCCAAGGAATTATTTCTGCATTCAATTGATGGTTTTTTGCTAATAGCTGTTGTTGATTTAAAGAAAGAGTAATTCTTTTCGTATAAGAATTAGCACTATGTTTTATATACTTATTATTTGAACCAATATCTTGGCCCATTAAGGTATTTATGTGTTTCACTTTGTTTTTATTAGCAAATCTGTGTGCTATAAATAAACATTCTCCAGCCCAAAAACTGTGAACAGTGGTAATAGGTGTTTTCTGATGAACAACTTTTAACGTTTTAAATGCACTATTCCATGTTCGTAATTTTAAGAACTTCGAGTTTCCTCCATTAAGAGCCATAACGGATATTCCATGCCATAAATAATTTTGCTTAGCAAAAGGGTATTGCGTTGCTATAACTGTTAGTTTAAACTCTGGGTATTTTTTTTTGAATGTAATTAAATAATCTTGTAATGCAGGAATGGTAACGGAATCGTATTCGTCTTTAGGAAACCCTGGAGTTATAAGGACAATATGTGGTACAACTGTATTCAAAAAATAATGGCATCTAATATTTGGTACGAAGTTTACGCATTTCAGAGGAAAAAATACGTTTTACTTCAAATTTTATTTAAATATTTTTAATATCAACAATGTTTTATAATACCAGACCTGTCATCTCTATTTCCATACCTTTGAGTTTATGTAGAATTACGAATAGAAATAAGATTAATGAATATATGATATGAATAAATTAAAAAGAAGGCATTATAAAAAACCTGCCTTTTTATTCGTTATGGGGCATATGAGGAGTAGATCCTCGCTATTGAATCATATTTTAATTTCCAACCCAGAAATAGTGGGATTAGGAGAAAGTAATGCCATGTATACAGGGACTATTAAACTATTATACATGAAAATAAAAACATTACTAAAACAAAAAGTATTCTTTTTTAAAAGTTTCATATATACAGATCAGATTAATCATAATAGCAAGACTCCAAACGCCAAAATATTACTAAAAAAATCGCTTAAAATTATTATTCTGGTTAGAAGCCCTGATGCTACTATTCGAAGTCTCCTAAAACTTACTAAAGATTTTTACAAACCATGGGATGTTAAGAAGGCTACTGATTACTACAAGAACCGTATTCAATACTTAATTGAATTGAAGGAGTCCTTACCCCCTAATCGTTATATGATATTAAATTCCGAGGACCTTGTTGAAAATACAGAGTCAACTTTATCAGAAATTTCTCGATTCTTACAACTTTCCACTCCGCTGCGATCCAAATATGAGCTTTTCGACTTTACGGGTATTCACGGAGATCCTGATAAGAATATAAAAAAGGGAACGGTAATAAAAAATATGGAGAAGCCTAAGAAGAGTACTTCAAAATATAATGAGGAATATTCTTTATTTAGAAAGTTAATTGACCAATAAAGTAAAGTGTGGGTGTCTTTCACAACTAAAAGTCACCTAAACCTAAAATGTATCTAAGTCTCCATAGGTGAGCTTTAGCTTTTCTAGAGGAAATTTAGAGTTGAAGTTTTGAAAACCAATTACCCAAGATTGAAACAAATTACAAGTTGTTTTTTTCATTAGTTTGGAAATAAGTGTATCCGGAGAGGCCTGAAATATAATATTATCAATATGGAGTTTTTGGGATAATTCCTTTAGTATATCCAATGCCTTAAAAAAATTTGTTGCTGAACTTACTTCGATATCACCAATATGGAGCCCTGACTTTATTTTGATCCAAAAAAGACAACCCTCTAACTGAATAACAAAGCTATTTGAAATAGATTTATACTTATAATAGGCAGGGTTTCTTTCAACAGATACAATATTAATATCCTCGTTAAGACTACCGGCAAAATAATGGTTTACCCGATACGGTTCAAATGTTTTGTTTGCTTTTTTTGTATACCAATTTTGGGTAAATTCAATCTTTGATGTAATTCTTTCTATCGGAAATTTGGAAATAGGTATTTTAAAACCTTCCATACGCTCTTTATAATTCCAACCCAACTTTTTTATGAAAGCATATTCCGAATTTTGATTTGGTAACCCCCATACAAAGGCTATTCCTTGTTTTTTTAATGTTTTAAAAGTGAGTGTGCTAAGCTTGGTAAATAATCCCTTTCCTGAATATTCTAATAAGGTCATAGAATCAACAGATTGAACAGCAAGTTCCTTATGTCTTTGATAACACATCAGAACAGGAATTACTCCATAAAATGCAACTAATTTGTGATTGTGGTAAGCCATAAACCCCAAATAACTTTGACCTAGAAAGGAAGTGTCGTATTTTGATTTTATATAGTTCAATGTAACATTACTTCCAAATACTTCATTGTGAAGTTGCGTAAGGTTTTTAAGATGATCTTTAGTGAATGGAACAATTTCAAATCGCATGATTAAAAATAGGATCCTTTTAACAAACTGGCAAGTAAATGATTCTTCGAAATATACGGATTTACTACAAATCGATTTCGCGTTGTTGTTTCTATATGATCTGTTTTTTGATTGTAATCTACTAATAGTATTCGTTTAAACCCTAATATTTTGCAATAAGAGATTAATGCGTTGGTGTAATAGCCAAAGGGAAATGCGAACTCCAAGACTTCAGTAATACCATTTTCTTCTAGTATTTGCTTACTTCGATCAATTTCTCTTTTAGCTGTTTCAAAATCAATTGCAACTAAATTGGCGTGCGTTAAGGCATGACATCCAATAGTAAATAAGGGGTTTTTATCAATTTCTGCTAAAAGTGACAATGGCATGAGCTTCCAATAATCTTCAATATGGAGTTGTTTAACAAATTCCCATTCCTCTTCAAAAACTGGATAGACAGTTTCAATATGTGTATACGGAATCTGCTTGCATCTATTCTTTAACGTTAATCCTGCATGTTGAAATTCGTTTGTTCTGTTTTTAGAATATATTTTTTCTTCAAAAACTACTTCTTTTTTAGACGAATAGTAAGTGCTAAGATCAATAAAATCTGCCCATAAAAATTCTTTTTGACCCTGTATGGTAGTAATATAGAACGATGCGGGAACCTTATATTTTTCAAGAATGGGAATCACATACGTGTAATTGTTCAAATACCCGTCGTCAAAAGTAAGTGCAATATTTAGGGTATTAGGTTTAAATTTTTTCTCATAAAAATCCGATACTGATAGAATATTATAGTGTTCTATAAAAAATACAATGAGCTCTTCAAAATATGCTTTAGATATAAAACGGCTGTTGTATGCTGTATTTCCATCGCTATCTACACCATGAAAAACAAGAATGCGTTCTCCGTAGCGATTTCGAAGTAGATATTTTTCAAAACCTAAACCAAAGAGCAGTTTGTTACAAAGTAATGTTAAACGATATTTAATTTTGATCCATAGCATATATTTATGACCAATCCAAATTGGGACGGTCTAAAAGCTTTTTTATATAATTAATATCTTCTTCAAAATAGTTGGTTAGTTCTTCTCGAACATCTAAAGGAAAATGATGTTGTGGTTGCCTATCATTACTATTCAATTGATAATAGTATTTCAAAATAGCTAAATTTTTAAAGTTCCACCAGATTTTAGTTCCCCATTGGGTTTTGCGCAAGCGCCTAGTTATTAGTCGTATCCACCGGTCAAATATCCCAAACCTGGGGATACGAGCGGCATTGATTCGTTTATGAAGCGAAGTAGGTGTGAAAGTAGCGTCGATTTCCAAAAACTGATATACCCCTTTTAAAAGCATTTCAGGGTTTGATTTTAAATCGTCAAATACTATGATATGTATTTGATCGGAAGTGAAATGTTCTAAATAATGTTTCATATGCATCTTATAACGACCCCATAATAAGATGTTTTTATTATTGGCTATAGCTTCCTTAAAACTTAGTTGAGCTGAAATATGTCCTACTTTAATATTCTGTAGGTAATGCGTATATGCGCGTTCGATGGGGTTTCGAAGCATTACAACCAATTTAATATTGGGATTAAAAGCGTGAATATTTACGGCAGATGCTTCTGAAAATAAGTAAACCCTAGAGATGTCGATAGTTTTATAAGCTGATAAGTCCTTAAAATGATCGGTATACCATGATTGCCCCATAGCCAATTTTCGCGGCGTATAAAAGTAATCGATGTCTTCTTTAGTGCGCAGTTCGGGATGTTCATGCAAGCAACTTGCAAGCCAAGATGTTCCACTTTTATGGGCGCCAATAACAATTCCATAGGGTGTTGCTTTAGGCATGAGTAACATCTTTTAAAGTGCTTTTCTCTATAATGTATGTTTCATTGCAAATTTTAGCAACTATGGGAGCATGTGATGCTAGTAAAATAGCGATATGATGTTGTTTGCAGTATTCTTGAAGAAATAATAATACTTGGAAGGCCAATGCTTCATCCAATTGATTGGTTATTTCGTCCAAAATAAGAAGATGGGGCTGAGCGTACAAAGCCCGTAAAAGCGCAATTCGTTGTTTTTGCCCTCCAGAAATTTGTCTGCTGTCATGAGTAAACATTGTTTGCAGCCCATCTTTCAGATTGGAAACAAAGGAAGTTAGCGATAACGCTTCTATAAGTTGATTGATACGTTGCATATCAATTGCTTCAGCTTCCTGATGGATAATAATATTATCTAGTAAACTACCATTAAAAAAGAAGGGGTGTTGCGGTACATAACATACAAAAGGGAATATGTCATTACACGAAGATATAGGAGTTTTGTCTACGGATAAATACCCCTCCTTAGGTGTTAGGAGACCCATAAATATATGTAGTAAGGTGGTTTTGCCGCTTCCTGAAACCCCTTTGATACCAATCATTTTTCCTCGTTGTAATGTTAGCGAAACTTGTTCAAGTATGTTGATTTTGTTGGAATAAGAAAATGAAATATCATGAAGTGATAATGTTTCCTTTAAAACAAGCGCCTTTTCCTTTGGAAGTATTACTTTGGTGGTAGCTTCCAGGATATCAACGCTATAGGCATACGACTTAAAATTAGTATAGGCTAATATCAAGCTATTTAATGAGGGGAATAGTTTCAAAGAAATACCAGCAACGTAGGAAATTAAAAGCACTTTTTCCGAGGTAATATCGAAACTTCTGTTTATATAAAAAAGGAAAATGCAAAGACCCAAAATGACTATGATTTCAAGGTATTTGGTATTGGAACTCTGATGTTGTTTTAAACGTGCAAAGTTGGCATTAAAAACCTGAAGTGTCTTTCGAAACTGATCTTGAAAAAAAACTTCTTTACCCAAACTTTTAATTTCAAGAAACCCATCAATTATGTTTATGAGGTGAGAAGTAGCGGTTGAGTACGATTCTCGAATAGCACTTCCAAGTGCTGAAACCTTTCGTTTACGTCCCATGTACATGGCAAAAAAACTCAAACTGGTAATCGCGAAAATGATAAGTGAAAATTTAGGATACAATACAAGACTTGTTATGCTAATACTTGCAATAACTATAGCTTCTGTAAAAAGGGTATTGATAGAGAGTAAAATCCGATTTGCAAAATCGGTTCCGGACATCTGTATTTTTTGAATTTCTTTTCCTTTATCCATTTTTTGAACATGCTCCAAAGGGCTCGATAAAAAAACTTTGGTCATTGATGTAGATAAAACCGTTGCAATATCAAAAACTAGGAAGGACTGAAATTTAATGATTCGTAATTGAATTATGTTTTTAAGAATAAATATAAGTACTACCCCTGTTATCCAGAATAGCATATTATCCTCCTGAAGAAAAGTAATGTCTTTTAAAATAGAAGGCATTTGATCCTTGTCCAATATAAAAATAAAGAGCGGAATAAAATAAGCAACCGAAAAAAGATCAAGAACAACGTTTGCTAAGGAAACCAGGGTATAAACTAAAGATTTTTGTCGAAACTCCAGAGGGATAATCCGACGTATTTTTTTAAATAACTCCAGTTGTTTTATCAATAACTTAGTCATTTTTGGTCTCAGTTAGAATATATTGTAGCCACATAAATGGGGTGTCTTTTTTTCGAAATAGTTTTTGAAAGATTCCATTTTTAGGACGATATAGTACATCGAAATCCGCAATAGAATTCAAAGAATGGTGAAAGTAATTTGAAGCCATTTCGGGAAATCCCAAACTTTCATAATACTGGAATGTTCGTTTTTTAGCATTAGCAATTTCGTTTTCTGGATAAAAAAAACTGTCGAGAATATGAATTTCTCCTTTTGGTTTCATAAAGGACTTTAACACTGAAAATAATGCCTTAAAATCCTCAAAATACTGAACACAAGCATTTAAAGTAATTAAATCATATTGTTGTTTAAAATGTTCCTGTCCTTCAAAAATATCTGCGTAAACGTATTGCAAGTTTTCCGCTTTAAAAACCGTATGAGCCTGTTCTAATTCGGGTGGATTTACATCTAAACCTACAACAGTTAGGTGGTTTGAAAGAGTAGCCATTTTATGGGTAAACCAACCGTTACCACATCCAATATCTAAGATATGCAAAGGATTTGTTTTAGTACTTAGATGGTTTAAAAAACGTTCGGTGGAGCGTTGCCTTACTCTCCACTCGTTGAAATGGGGGTTTGAAGTTGAAATATAGGGTAGACTCTCAACTTGTTCATCGGAGAGAATACGCCCTTCTTTTTCTCTCACATCTACGTATATATCAGAGAATTCCGTTTGAGGAGTTGTTAGATATCCAATGTTATTTTTGGTGTGGAGAAAATTAAATTTCATCATCGTAGTGAACTTTTAGATAATTTCATTCCCCAGTGAGCTGCTATTGATTTTACTTTTAATTTTAAAGTTATTGGAAGACTTCTTTTGCCTCCTTTAAGAAGTTCTTTGTGGTAGTTAACCTCGCTTACCACTCGTTTTACAGCGAAATCGTAAAATTTTCTGGGATAAGTGCGTTTAAAATCAATTTCGCGATCCGTGGAGGTTTTCCAATCGGGCAGTGTTGTAATTTTATCTTCTATTTCGCTGTATAAAGAAGTCCCCTTAATTGGATAAGCAACTGTAATGGTATAGTGTGTAGGATTGGCTTCCTTAAGATATTGGATTGTAGTGTTAATATCGGCTTCATTTTCTCCTGGATACCCCAACATAATAAAAGTGCCGGTTTCCATTCCCAAGCGATTGGTTTTTTGGATAGCTTCTTTCACCACATTTACATCGACACGCCTGTCCATAGCATCAATTATTTTTTGCGAACCACTTTCCGCACCTATCCATATTCTGTAACAACCAGCTTCTTTGAGTAGTTGTAATATTTCATCAGTAAGACGTTCCGCTCGTGTAATACATTCAAAAGGGATAATGGTCTTACTCCTCATGACTTCTTCATGAAAGCTACGTATCCATTTATGACTTACCGTAAAAACATCATCTACAAACCAAATAGCATCTGGATTATAACGTGTTTTTAGCATTTGAAGTTCTTCTACGACTTTATTTGCAGGTCTTCTTCGATAGCTCTGTCCATATACCGCAGTACTACACCATTTGCAAGTGTACGGACAGCCTCTTTGAGTACTTACAGTCATCGAGCTTGTTCCATGGTGCGTTTTCCAGGTATCTAAATATTTTTCCATTGCAATGGCCTCTCTATTAGGCAGAGGTAGTTGCGATAGATCTTTCATTTTTACGCGTGCAGGAGTTTTACATATCTTTCCATTCGCTAAGTACGCGATGCCATTAATTGCACGAACGTCTTTTTGATGTTGAATCGCAGTATATAATTCAAACAATGTTTCTTCTCCTTCTCCTAAAATAAGAAAATGAGCTGCCGCTTTTTGTAAATAATTTTCTGTGTTATAAGTAATATCGGGGCCTCCTAATATAATTTTTGGAAATCCATAGCGCTTATTAGATTTTAACTCTTGAATGAGCTGCACCACCTTTATCTTTGTCATTAGATTGGTGTAAATGGCAATGACACTGGGTTTTTTTTTAGCAATATAGTTGAGTTGCTCCTCGCGTGTGGCAAAAGTAGAATCAAAAACGTCATTCGAAATACCTTGCTCTTTAAGGTAAGCAGAGATATATAAAAGCCCAAGCGGAGGATAGGGCTTCATAATTTGTTGCTCCTTTGTATCTTCTAAAAGATAATATGCGTGGGTAAGTAACAAGCTCATTTCTTTTTCAATATAATTATAAAATGATCGGCATATGAGCTTAACCAACTAAAATATGTTAATTTTTGATCAAGCCACCCCAGAAAAGAAAGTATACGCCCTTTGTTTCTGAAAAAGGGTTCTAAATACGAGGGAGGAATCATAAAACCAATAGGTTTTACCATTTCGACGGTGTATTTACCTTTCGTCATTTCTATAATCTGTTTGGGGTCGTAATACCATGTGGGTACAATCGTGCCATCTACATGGGCAGAAACGCTAGCACTTGTATTTCTTCGAAAAGCTTTTTTGAGATCTCCTTTACTACTAAAATAACATCGTTCCCATAGACACTTTTTTGGCATTAATACCAGTGCAAGTGTTCCATTTTCTTTTAAAATTAAATCCGTTGTATGGAAAAAGTGTTTTAAGCTCTTAGTGTCAATACAGTTTAGACCTCCAAAATTCGAAAATATCATATCGAATTGATGTTCAAATAGGGACTCATCTATATGAGCGACATCTACTTGTTTGAAAGTGACTGCGTAGGACGGTTTAGCCTTTGCAGTAGCTTTTTCCAGCATTTTTAACGAAATGTCCGTAGCCAATACATCATAGCCTTGTTTTGAAAACCAAATGGCATCCTCTCCAGTACCACAATTGACTTCTAAAATTTTAGAGTGACTAGGATTTCCTATATTTTTTAGGGATTTTTTTAAGTAATAATAAACACGATTTCGTTGTAACTTACCAATTTGGGTATGCGTAAAAGTTGTGTCATAAATTGTTGCTGCTGCGTCAAAATCATTAGTTGTTAACATGCCGCATTCCTTTAAGTTGTGCAGCATATAAGGCAGCCATTGGCGCATAATAGGCGTATAGCACTATTGAACGAATTTTTTCAAAAGTGATCTTAAACGGATGTTTTATAAGAGTTTTAGCATTTTTAATTCCTAAACTTTTTCGATACTCTTTGTGCACATATTTATGAAGCTTTCGATAAAATTTGGAATTGAATGTCCCACTAAACATCATAGCAAGATCATTGGAATCTGTCCAATTTGCTTTTAATTTCAGATCATCTTTTACTTTTTCGTAAAATTTAGTTCCAGGAAGCGGATAAGAAACTGAAATTCCTAAATTATCCGGAACTAGATCTTTAATCATTTGAATGGTCTTTTGAATGTCACTTTTAGTTTCGTCCAAATAACCGAATTGAATAAAAAAGGCAACCCGAATGTCTTTTAGTTTTAGCAATTGTGTAGCTTCATAAATTTGTTCCACCTTGGTACCCTTATCCATACCATCTAGAATTTTTTGAGAACCACTTTCTGCTCCTACCCAAACCTCTTCAAGACCCGAATCGGCAAGTGCTTCTATGGTATCTTCTTTTAGCAAAAGATCCACTCTACTCTGAATATAATAACGTATGGAAACTTCTTTAGCTTTCAATTCATCCCTAAACGACTGCACCCATTGTGGTTTAAGGCCGAAAATGTCATCACACATCCAGAATCGCTTCACCTTATAGTGCTCCTGTAGATATTGAATATGATTTACAATATACTTTGGCGAATGTGAATTGTATCGGTTCCCATAAATAGGCTTGGCACACCAGTTACATTTATAAGGGCATCCGCGAGTTGTTGCTAAATTAAGTGTAAATTCTTTTCCTCCTTGTTTCCAAATGGTTTTGTACGCGTCCATTTGAATTAAATCCCAGGCCGGAAGAGGAAGCTCGTCCAAATGCTGCAGCACTGGTCTTTTGGGGTTTTTGACGATTTCTCCATTTTTTTTGCTTACCACGCCCTTTAGATTACTTGCCTCCTCGCCAGTTTCTAGAGCGTCAATTAAATCGTGGAGTGTTATCTCTCCTTCTCCTTGAATGATATAATCAGCATGATTTGCTAAGTATTTCTCATAGTGATCTGTAGAATCTGAACTGCAAACAATGGTGGTGCATTGATGTTCTTTGCCAATTTTAAGCATCTCAAAAGCGGCTTCTCGCATCGTGGTTAAGCACATTTTAGTGAGATAATTAAACCCGTCATCATACAATACCAAATATTTTGGTTTCTGTTGTTCGAGTTTCTTCGTAATACTATAAGGATTGTCCAACAAATTGGTGTCAAACAAATCTACAGTATACCCTTTTTTACGCATTAAAGCAGCTGCATAAATGGTACCCAATGGAGGGTAAGGTGTCTTGTTTTTCCATTGTTTGGCATCCAACGGATAATAATAAGAATGAGAAAAAAGAATATTACTCATAAAAGTATTCTTTTAGTTCCAAATCCTGCTTTTCTATAACTTGTTGTTGCGAGTTTTTGTAAATCGTTAATATCTTTTTCTGAAACAAGTTGCGATGTCCTTTAAAAACTCCTTTGTGTATAACCAATTCCCCATTTTTGTGAGATTCTTCTCTTACAGAACTCCCAGAACTCTGTGTTTTTAAATAGATACGAAGAAGTCGGTTATTTAACCAATTGGCTATGGGTAAAGATAAAATATATTCCAATAAATTCTTAATCCGCGTTTGTTTCGGATTAGCCACATCACTCTTTTCTATTGAAATATTAGGCAAGTATTCATAAACCCAATCTAAATTTTCTTTTATAAAATCGTTGTATAAATTGCCTCCTGATAGTGGAATCAAGGTTACGATTTCCATTGCTGTATATAGATTCCTACTCTCGATACTCAGATGGTTATAGTCAATAAGAAAATTTACACAAAGGCTGTTTCTGGCAAATAGCCTTCTAAAAGAACCTATTAAAAATTTTGAGATGGCAATATTACCAGGTTTCATTATTACAAAAAAATCAATATCAGATTCCTCGTCCATATAGCCCTTAGAAAGTGAACCGGAGATCATTACTGAACGTACCAAAGGGAATGCATTCAATATCTTAGACATCCGTTTGGCTTTGAACATTTTCTTTTTTGCGAGAGCACTTCCTTTTTGACGGCGCGTTACCCATGAAGGATCTTCTTTAGGAAGGTAATATTCTCCAATCTTAAATATCTTTTTTTTCTTAACAAGTAACTCGAGTGACTCGATAACAGAAGCAGTTTTATATTGCGAAAACTTAAGCGCTTCTTCCTTAGTCAAGGGATATTTGAAAATTGCAAAGTACAAGAAGGTGTGTAGTAATTTCATGTTTAAAATCGCCAATTTTTTTTAGTGATATAAGCTGAAATATACAATTTGGACAAACTACTCTTTTCTTTCGCTTTTGGCATTTTAAAGATATTTTTTATTGAAATATTTAGAGGAAAATAAAACGTCAGTCTCCAAATAATATCCTTGAAAAAAAGGGAATTAGGGGCATATAAAAAATCCCCGAAAGTAGCATTCAGAATCTTCATTTCAATTTCTTTTTTGCTTAAATGTAGCAATAAAAAGTAAATAGAGAGTTATACGAACCAACTTAGTTTATCTTAAAGCGAGTAACTTACAAAAAAAAATGTTTTTTGTTGCAATGGTAGAAAAGTTGAAACTGCAAGAGCTTGTGAAAAAGAAAACCTGATGCTATATTAATTAGATTATTTTTTTAATTAGGCACATTCAACCATTTTTGAGCGTATCGAGCTAAACCTACATTGCTTTTAATTCCTAATTTTTTATGTATGTTTTTTCGGTGGGTATCGACCGTAAAACGGCTAAGATGCAATTCTTCAGCTATTTGTAAACTACTCTTTCCTTGCGCAATAAGAATTAATATTTGTTGCTCGCGGCGTGTAATTTTTAATTCATCTTTAATGGTTTCTTTAGAGAGCCATCGTTTATAAATAGACTGAAACTTTTGGCTCACATAAATGTTACCACTAACCACGCTATGTATTGCCTGAACAAGTTCTTTTTTTTCAGCGTTTTTAACAATATAACCTTTTGCACCAGCATCTAACATTTCCATAACCTCAGACTCCTGATCTAACATACTGAGCGCAATTATGGCAATGGTTGGATACTCTTTTTTCATAAGTTTTGTAATTGTAATGCCATCCATAATAGGCATCCGAATATCCGAAAGAACAACATGCGGCTTTTCTTCCTGCGTAACCAAATTAAAAAGTTCTATTCCATTCTTTGCGGTACCTATAATCTCTATCCCCAGTTCTTTGGAAAGAATGGATGCAAGTCCTTCTAGGAATAAGATATGATCATCAACAAGAATTACTCGTATCCTCATATAGGTGCATTTATAATTACTGAAATTCCATTGCCAGGAGTAGAATCAACAACAAAAGAACCATTGATTTTTTGAAGTCTATTTTCTACCGAAGTCAATCCTAATCCATTTTTTGTCTTCGATAGATCATAGCCAACACCATCATCTTCAAAAAGAACATTAAGAATATTATTATCTTCAGAAAATTGAATGTTTACGGTTTTGGCTTTGGCATGTTTAATAGTATTGGTCAAAAGCTCTTGGATAATCCGGAACAATTGTAATGCGATCATTCCTTTAATTTTTTGTTTCAAATCAATATTAATCACGTCAATTTCTAGTTGCTTCGAACTTTTAATACGTTGCGCTACTTTTTTGACGGCAGGAATAAGTCCTTTATCTACCATTACACTAGAATTTTTTTCGTAAGCAATGTTCCTAACATCTTCATAAGATTCATCCAATACATTTTTCAACCTTTTATGCAATGATGCATCGATGTCTTTTATTTCTTCTACAAATAACTTTAAAGCAGAAAGTTTACCGCCAAGACTATCGTGAAGCTCTCCTGCAATTCGTTGCCGTTCATTCTCTTGTCCTTCTATCATTGCCTCCAATCCAATAAGTTCCTGATCTTTTAATAACCGATCTACTTTTTGTTTTTCCAGTTCTTGTGCTTGTTCGGCAATTACTTTCTTTTTTCTAACATTCTTTAACCAAAGATATCCAAGTATTATGGTTAGACCCAACAAACTCAGGACTCCTAAAAATAGATTTCTGTTTTGAATCCGTTTGGTATCTGTTATAAGATTCATATTTTGTAGGTTAAGGATTTCTTTTTCTTTCTGAGCAGTTTCATATTGAATGGATATTTTGGCAACAGCATCCTGAATTTCTGCTTTATGAATACTATCATTTAAAGCAGACATCGCTCTTGAATACCGTATGCCTTTTTCGGTATTTCCCATGGCGTGATTGGTTTGCGATAAATTATTGAGAACTACAACTCTATTTGACCCTTTGGAATAGGGAAGGGCCTTATCTAAATATTGTAAAGCGTTGGAATAGTTTTTTTTATTCAAATTCAGATAACCTAGATTATTGTATAGTGTACCTATCCCATCATTATTTTTTATTTCTTTTCGAATAGCCAATGCGTGTGATAGGTATTTATCTGAAAGCGCATAATCTGACTCTAAATAAATATTCCCCAAATTATTGTATATCCTTGCCAGAGAAAACTTGTCGTTTCTTGCTTTTGCAATATTTTCAGCTTCCAAGAAATACGATTTTGCTTGTATGGTATCTCCAGACTTTAAGGAAAGAACTGCTAAATTTGGTAATGTTATGGCTTGAAAGGGAACCATTTTATGAGTTTTGAAAATATGCAAAGCTTTTTTCCCGTAGACAATAGCCTGAGAAACATCCTGTAACTCTCCAAATGCAGAAGAAATATTGTTGTAACACTTACCCATGTTTATACTATCGCCAACTTTTTCAAAAAAAGATGCACTAGTGATGAGCGTTTGAACAGCATTTTTATAGCTCCCTTTGCGCAATTGTACCGCTCCTAAGCTTATTTGAACTGCAGCAGTCTTATCAGCAGCATTTGCATCTTTCAATGATGCAATAGATTTTTTAAACTGATATTCTGCCGAATCTAGTTGGTTAGTGTAGAAGTAGCCGCGCCCTAATTGATTGTGAGCTTCACTCTTTATAGAATCGTTTTGAGTTTGCAATGCTTTTAATCCGTGAACTTTAGCTTGAGAAAGATTAATTCTTTCTAAGGCTTTGGCAAGTTGTAGATGTATCTTGGTAGCTTCTTCGTCGGTAGTGGAAGTGTTAAGTAGTTGTTTTAAACTATCAATTTTAGTCTCTTGTGCCATGAGGCTGAAACAAAATGAAAATAGCAAAATGGGAATAAGGATATATCGTAACATACTTTAAATCAATTTCTTAAATATACAGAATATGTTTGGTAGTACCTTTGGAAGGTAAAATCAGTCTTTTTTTCGTTTAATAAAAAACTGGATAACTGTTGTTTATAATCTGGATTGTACCTCGGAAATGATGTCTTTGTACTTTCGTAAAACGCGATCCCACTCTCGAAAAAGTTCATCGGATTTTGCACTTGTAAGTGCAATACGAGATTCTTCGCTCACCATTTTTATTTTAAACGCTAGTGGGTTTTCCGAAGATTGTTTCACAATGATTCGCGTTCTGATGGTATTTTGTTTAAATGTTTGCAATTGCCAGGCAGTACGGATATAACCGGTCTCCTTATCCGTTAATTCAATGACATCCAAATAGGAAAGTACAATTTGATTTATAAGGCGCCAAGCTCTATCTTTTCCTAACTTAGTTCGTACTTCAATATCTACATTAGCAATGTCTGTTTGAATCGATGCATCAAATGCATCGTCAGGCTGCATTTTTACAAAATAACTTTTAGGTGGATTAGAGATGTTTTTTTTATTGCAAAACTCAATTTCATATCGCAGAAACCCCACCTTGACTACTCTTACATTAACACAACTATTCTTAGGTATGGTAACTGAAGCGTTACCTTTTCCAATGAGTTGACCATTTACGTATATGTCTGCATCTTGTTCAGAAGTACTGACCGACACTTTTTTTTTGCCATAAATAACAATTGAATTATTTGCAGCCAAAGATGAAGTGCTCATGATACAAATAAAGACACCAAGTAATGGGAAAAGGCGAGATGCGAACTGTTTTATATTTTTCAAAGTACTATTAGTTTTTAAGGATTATCCAAACTTAAGTCTGATAATTGCAGAGGCATATACCTAATATTAGGTATTTTTTTTACTTCTGGTTACCTGTAGTTTGGACCTGTAAAACCATAACTAATTTAAAATGAGAAATCAATCAAAATATGTGTTACTAGGTTTAATGTTATTTACACTAATGGCATGTGATGTTATTGAAGATATTGTAGAACAGGATATAGATGTTCCCGTTACTTTTGTGCTTGATTTGGATATTATTGTGCCAGAGAACGCCGAAGCTCCAAACACACCTACAAGTTTTTTCGCGGTTCCCAATGCAATTGATGTTTTAAACATTGCTGAAGTATCGGATCGATTTGGAACTCCAGAGCAAATTCAAAGCATTCGTATAACTAATGTGCAATACGAGTATCGTAATTTCAGTGGAAATGTAGATGCGGTATTAAGTGGTTCTTTTAATTTCTTTGGCGGCTCACCAAATACTGAAGTCTTTTATCCCACAGAGCCAGTTAACGCTGCAGAAGCAGATTTACTTGGAGATCGATTTAATTTAAACGGCGATTATTCACCGATAAACGAAGTACTAGAAACAACAACAGTATTTGCAGTTGGATATGATGGACTTACATCGCATAATCCGGTAATTGTAGGTGTTCGATTAACAATAAGTGTTACCGTTACAGGAACCCTTAATATAGACGATCTATAAAGCCCTAGATAGATGTTAAGAGACATTTATTATGAGGCTAGAATTACTGTAAATAGGATGCTAAAGGAGACTGTTAATCTTAATGCATAGAACAGTACTAAAAACCATAAGAAGATCGAATTATGAAAAATCTTATACAAAAAACAACGGTTGCTATTATTCTACTTTTTTGTTATCAAAATATGAACGCACAAGATCCTGCAAGTCCTATTTGGGGTGTATATGCTTCTGGAGTGGGAGAGCCGTTAAAATCGGGAATGGATCCATGTCAAGTTACCTATACTGTCGCTTTAATGACTGATCCCAATATTGTCGCGAACCTTGGTTATGGAACAATGGGAAGTGTCGGTACTGGCCTGACATACAGCGAAGCGTCTAATTTACTTCGAACCTTTGGACGCTATTTTGAAGATGAACCAGACGGTATTTATAAACTTACACCATGCGAAGTACCTCCTTTTTCTGCTAGTGGTGTATTTAATACGCCTTGGAATAAAATGACACTTCGGCATTCCGGAAATAACATCAGCGGTACATATAAGTACTATAACGGGAAAGTTACGGGTACACTTAGGGGACTTGTTCTTACCGGGACATGGACGCAAAGCAACTCTTCAGGAGATTTTATTTTCACATTTTCAGCTGATGGATCTTCTTTTACGGGTAAATGGCGTAGTAAAGGAGGAACAACTTGGAGCAACGGTTGGAATGGAAACCGTGTGCAACAATAAGACGAATTTTCGAAATAAATTGATTTATAAATTATTGCTTATTCTTCATTTCTTCCTTAATGGTATTATAAAAGGATTGAAAATTAGCCTCGATCACAATTTCTGTAACAGTTTCCACAACCGCTTCAGAACCATATTCACTTCTTCCAATAGCTGTTATCCGTTTGGGATCTACGGTGTAAGATGTTTGCAAAATTCGAGCAATGGCAGCTGCTTGCCTCGAACTTAAATCCCAATTGTCTATGCTTTTATCTGTTTCCTTAAAGGATAAGGCATTGCTGTTACCCTCAATGCTGAATTTTAAATCAGGATTAGTATTCAAAACTGTAGCAATTTTCTGCAATAGAGGTTTCGCAGTTTCTTCAATATTGAAGTTTTTGTCGTCTTCACCGAATAAAGTTAAATTAGGTATGGTAAGGATTACTTCCCCATTTCTGATACTTGTTTTTGCTTCACCTTGCAGAGCGCCTTTAAATGCTGTAAGGACAACTAAGGTGATAGAGTCATTACTGCTTAACGCATCTTTTACAATTTTTAACTGATTTTCCTTTTCGCGCAAACTGGCTAGGGCCTTTTCTACGTTTTCAGAATTTTTGCTTGAAACTTCTGAGAAGCTTTTTAAATTTTCAAGTAAGGTAGCATTCGTTTTTCGAACTTCTTGTAGTTCTGCTTCGGCAACTTCCATACGAGCTAGACTTACTTTTTCGCCTTTTCTTGCTGAGGCAAGCGCAGTTTGTATGGTATCTAATTTCAACTTCAATTCGTCAATTTCAAAAAGTAAGTCCTTTTTTTTCTGAGCTTGACCAATAAAAGTTCCTAAGACTAAGATTAGGGTAAATAAAGTAGTTTTTTTCATAAATCCGGACAATTTTATTTTTTTATTCTGTCGTTTTCTAAAGTGTTACTTACGATGTTAATGTGCTTCCAGCCAGTTCTCACCCAGACCTAATTCTACATCCAAGGGAACAGCTAACGCATATGCATTCTCCATTTCTGCTTTAATTAAGGGTTTTAGGGTATCCAATTCAGGCTTATAAATATCAAATACCAATTCATCATGCACTTGCAGCAGCATTTTTGAAGTGTAATTTCCTTCCGTTAGTTTTTTATGGATATTAATCATGGCAATTTTTATAATATCAGCGGCGCTACCTTGGATAGGTGCATTTACGGCATTTCGTTCCGCTGCTCCTCGAACAATTGCGTTGCCCGCATTAATATTTTTTAAATAACGTCTGCGACCTAAGACCGTTTGAACATAACCATTGTCTCTGGCAAAATCAACCTGTTCGCCCATAAAATTTCGCAATTTTGGATAGGTTTTATAGTAGGTTTCAATAAGTTCTTTAGCTTCTGATCTGCTTAAATCAGTCTGGTTGCTAAGTCCAAAGGCAGAAACTCCATAAATAATCCCAAAGTTAACGGTTTTTGCATTGCTTCGTTGTTCCCTAGTCACATCACTAATAGGAACATTAAACACTTTAGAAGCCGTTGAGGCATGAATATCTTCACCATTTTTAAATGCTTCGATCATGGTAGTTTCATCGCTTAATGCAGCTATAATTCGAAGCTCTATTTGCGAATAATCGGCTGCTAATAAAATATGATCACTGTCCCTTGGAACAAAGGCTTTTCGTACCTGTCGTCCCCGTTCTGTACGAATTGGGATATTCTGTAAATTAGGATTATTACTACTTAAACGACCTGTAGCGGCTACGGTTTGCATATAATCGGTATGCACACGTCCAGTACTAGGAGCTACTTGCTCAGGAAGAGCATCCACATAGGTGCTTTTTAACTTTGAAAGCCCGCGATAATCTAGGACATCTTGAATAATTTGATGATCCTTTGCTAGATAGGACAGTACATCCTCAGCGGTGGAATATTGGCCCGTTTTTGTTTTTTTCGGCTTATCTACCAATTTCAATTTATCGAACAAAATTTCTCCCAATTGTTTTGGCGAAGCAATGTTAAAAGTTTCTCCTGCTTTTTCATAAATATCTGTTTCAAGAGATTTAATATCATTATCCAGATCTCCTGATAAATTCTCTAAAAACTCCTTATCCAAATTAATGCCTTCCAATTCCATGTCGGCTAATACACTTAACAGCGGAACCTCAATCGTTTTGAAAAGTTCTTCGGTTTTTGCCTCTATCAATTCTGGTCTAAAATGCTGAGCAAGCTGAAAGGTTATATCAGCATCTTCAACAGCATATTCTGTCTGTTGTTCTATGGGTACTTGTCGCATAGAAAGTTGATTTTTACCTTTCTTGCCAATCAATTCTGTTATAGAAATAGGGGTGTAGTTAAGATAGGTTTCTGCAAGTACATCCATATTATGCCGCATATCAGGATTAATTAGATAATGAGCTAGCATGGTGTCAAAATAAGCTCCTTTAATCCGTACGCCATACTTATGAAGCACTTTTACATCATATTTCAGGTTTTGACCTATTTTCTCGATATGTGTTGCTTCAAAGAAAGGTTGTAACTGATTAATCAACTCCTGAGATTCGTTTTTGTCTTCTGGAAAAGGAATATAAAAGCCCTTTCCAGTTTCCCAACTAAAAGCAATACCCACCAACGTTGCTTCTAATGGGTTTATAGAAGTAGTTTCCGTATCAAAACAAACCGAGCTTTGCTTCATAAGATTTTGTATAAAAAGCTTCATGCTTAAACCAGCTGTAACTGTTTGATACAAATGAGACACATTTTTTGCACTTTTTCTACTAGACACTTCCGTTATCGTTGCAGATCCATTTTCAGCCCCTCCTTCAAATAAAGAGAACTGACCACCACCTGCTTCTTTAGGTGGTTCGGAAGAAGTAGTAACCTTAGCATCCTGGACTTCAGAAGAAGGCTCTGGATTAAAGAGTTTAATAAATTGATCTTTTAGTCTTCTAAATTCAAGTTCTTCAAAAATTAGTTGCACCTTTTCTGCATCAGGGGCCGACATTTCGTAATCCTCAGCATTAAAAGTGACTGCACAATCCAAACAGATTGTAGCAAGTTTTTTAGAAAGCAGTCCCAATTCCGCATTTGCCTCTACTTTCTCTTTCATTTTGCCTTTGAGCTTATCAGTATTTGCCAATAAACCTTCCATCGATCCAAAATCGGCAATGAACTTACGCGCAGTTTTGTCACCAACACCAGGTAATCCAGGGATATTATCACTAGCATCACCCATCATTCCCAAATAGTCAATAACCTGCTCAGGCCGTTCAACACTAAATCTTTTCTGAACTTCAGGTATTCCCCAAATTTCAATACCATTCCCCATTCGAGCTGGCCGGTACATAAAAATATTTTCTGAGACTAATTGCCCAAAATCCTTATCTGGGGTTACCATGAACACTTTGTAATCTTCCTTTTCCGCTTGTTTGGCAAGAGTGCCAATAATATCATCAGCTTCCCAGCCTTCCAATTCTACCACAGGAATATGCATTGCTTTTAAAATATTTTGAATATAAGGTACTGCAATGCGGATCGCGTCAGGAGTCTCGTCCCGATTTGCCTTATATTCCGGAAATAATTCTGTACGCTCTGCACTACCACCTTTATCAAAACAAACTGCTATATGATCGGGTTTTTCGCGTCGAATTACATCCAGCAAGGAATTCATAAAACCCATAATGGCCGAGGTGTCCATTCCCTTGGAGTTAATCCTTGGATTTTTAATTAACGCATAATAACCTCTAAATATTAGGGCAAATGCATCGAGTAAAAAAAGTCTTTTTTGGTCTGCCATATTAAATTTTCTTGGAAGTTTTCAAAGTTACAAAGATGAACGACTATAGCATAAAACTATGTCTTAATATATGCCGCTGAGGGGTGATTAATATGCCCATTTTCAGAATAAACACGATAGCTGAACCCTGGATGAATACAATAACCGCCTGTTTCACCTTGTTTATTCACTGCTATGAACCCGATTTGAAAGTCAACTTTGTCTTTATTTTTTTCTATGATCCGTTTTACACCCTCCTCGCAGGCTTCCTGAGGCGATTTCCCTTGCCGCATTAATTCCACAATTAAAAAGCTGCCAACGGTGCGAACAACTTCTTCGCCTACTCCCGTTGCGGTAGCTCCTCCCACTTCATTGTCTACAAAAAGGCCAGCCCCAATAATTGGAGAGTCGCCCACGCGACCTCCAATTTTGTAGGCCATGCCGCTAGTGGTACATGCTCCAGAAATATCACCATTGCTATCGATTGCCAACATGCCAATAGTATCGTGATTTTCAATATTGATAATTGGTTTGTATTGCGAAGTTTTTTTCCATTCCTGCCATTCTGCTTTAGATTTCTCTGTTAACAAATTCGTTTTCTTAAAGCCTTTTTCATAGGCGAAATGTTCGGCTCCCTTTCCTGCTAACATAACATGAGGTGTATCTTCCATAACTTTTCGAGCAACAGTAACTGGGTGAGCAATATTTTGCATACAAAGCACAGCGCCACAATTCCCATCTTTGTCCATAATGCAGGCATCTAAGGTGACATTACCATCTCTATCTGGTCGTCCACCAATGCCAACAGTTTGATTGTTTATATCTGCTTCTTCTATGCGAACACCCTGTTCTACAGCATCTAAAGATGACCCTCCATCTTTTAAAACCTCCCAAGCTTTTGCTGAGGCATTATGAAAATCCCAAGTGCAAATCACAATAGGTTTAATGCTTTTTAAATTTTTCTGATTAGTAGGTAAAATATTGGATTCTTGCTTGCAAGAGACCACTAGTGAAGCTGAAATCAATCCAGCAGAACCAGCAGCTGAATTTTTAAGGAATTTTCTTCTCTTCATTCGTTGAGGTTGCGTATTTTTAAACAGTTAAAGATACGAAAAATGCTAGTAGAAGTTTGTGCTAATTCTTTAGAATCTGCGTTGAATGCTCAAGAAGCTGGTGCCGGAAGAATTGAGTTGTGCAGCGCCTTAGGGATAGGTGGATTAACTCCTTCCGCAGGACTATTACAGAAAATTAAAAGTAAGATACATATTCCTGTTCATGTTTTAATTAGACCTCGAGGAGGAGATTTTACTTATAGTGATCTGGAGTTTGAAGTAATGCTATCTGATATTGAACACTGTCTTGCAATGGGTTTCGATGGAATAGTGTCTGGTGTGTTACACAAAGATTTTACCTTAGATAAGGGGAGAACAGCTATTTTAAAAAAATATGTAGGGAGTAAATCGTTTACCTTTCATCGCGCTTTTGATTGGATTACTGATCCTATGAAGTCCCTTGAGGAGTTAGAAGAAATTGGAGTGGATACCATATTAACTTCTGGACAACAACAAAATGCACTATTGGGATTGCCGCTATTAAAGGAACTTAAAGAAAAATCTAAACGGACTACCATACTCGTTGGGGGTGGTGTTAACGCATTAAATGTTAGCCAATTTAAAAATGCTGGATTCTCCGCAGTGCACTTATCAGGAACCATAAAAGAAAAGACAATGGATGTAGCACAAAAGGTGTCGATGAACGCAATATCTCACTTAGAGGAAGGCAGTGTTGCTTTAACATCAAAAAAAAATATACAGGCGCTCGTAGCTAGATTGAAATAAATGATGACGCGTTAATTTTAACTTAAATTGGAATTCAAATCCTATAAGTAAGGTATTTTTGAAGCCCTAGAACAATTTTTTATGTCTCGATTTTTAATAATTCTTGGAGTTATCTACATAATTCTATCCTTTTATGGTTTTCAAGCTTTTAAAACACTATTTAAAAATCCATGGGCACAGGTTGCATACGGTCTTATTTTCTTTGCTGTTCTTGTTAATTTATACTTTCAGTTTTTCAATTTTGATAGGAGTAATGGTCTAAGTTCCATTAAGGCAATTTCCGGCGGTATTTTCTTTTCATTTTTCATTCTAGCGTTTCTTCTAGGGATTTTTATGCTTCTTGAAGATATTGCGCGCTTGTTTGAATGGTTTTATTTGGAAATGGTTGGAAAAGAGAAATCGACTGGGAGTTATTACCCAGCGCGGCGCAAATTTATTAGCGGTATTGCTTTAGGAATCGCTAGTATTCCATTTGCATCTCTACTCTATGGAATGTATAAGGGAAAATATAATTATAAAGTACTAAAGTATAGCCTAGAATTTGACGATTTACCCGATAGTTTTGATGGATATCAAATAACTCAAATTTCAGATATCCATAGTGGCAGTTTTGATAATCGCGAAAAGATAGCGTATGGAATCGATCTCATTAATGCCCAAAAAAGTGATGTGATTTTTTTTACCGGAGATATGGTAAACAATAAAGCTGAAGAAATGAGGCCTTGGATGGATCTTTTTTCAAAATTAGAGGCCAAGGATGGTAAATTTTCAATTCTTGGAAATCATGATTACGGGGATTATGTAAGTTGGGAATCAGACGCTTTAAAGAAGGAAAACCTTGAAGAATTGAAACGTATGCAGCAGCATATGGGTTTCGATCTCTTATTAAATGATAGTAGATACTTGCAAAAGGGAACAGATAAAATAGCACTCGTTGGTGTAGAAAACTGGGGTGGAGGCTTTAAGAAAGCAGGAGATCTTAAAAAAGCGGCTTCTGAAATAAAAGAAAATGATTTTAAAATATTATTGAGTCACGATCCATCACATTGGGAATTAGAGGTCATTAAAGATGCCTATCACTATCATTTAACGCTTAGCGGACATACCCATGGGATGCAATTTGGAATTGAAATTCCGGGATGGTTTAAATGGAGTCCTGTAAAATGGCGATATAAATATTGGGCTGGTATCTATAAAGAGCTAGGACAATATATAAACGTAAATCGGGGGTTTGGTTTTATTGGGTACCCTGGTAGGGTAGGAATATGGCCAGAAATCACAGTGATAACCCTAAAAAAGAAGGCTTTAACCTAAATTTAACTTTAACAAATAGTACAAATGCTACGGGATGTACTGTTTTTTAACATTTTTTCTTACTTTTGGCTGGTAACACAAGGATTTTCATATGTCTAAATTTGGTGAACTTATAGATCTACAGATTCCAGTGCTATTGGATTTTTACGCGGAATGGAATGAACAATCTACTTCCATGCATCCAGTGTTGCGGGATGTTGCTGCTGCACTTGGAGATAAAGGTAAGGTTATAAAAATTGATGTCGATAAAAATCGAGAGCTGTCAGATGCGTTACGAGTGAAAGGCCTCCCCACCTTAATGATCTACAAAAAAGGTGAAATGGTGTGGCGACAGAGCGGCGAACAGGATGCGAATACCTTAATTGGTATTCTCAATGAATATGTATAGTGACTTTCCTAGGTATTGCTTTTTAGTTTTCGATAGGGCAAAACCAAGTACGTATTTTCGGAATTTAAGAAAAACCAATTTTCTTCACATAATATGAGCTAAAAAGGTACCATATGCTTGAAGGGTTTTCTAGATGGTTCTTCTTTATTAGTTCAGGGTATCAACTTCATCAGTAAGAGAATCTTCCAATTGTTGGGTGTCTCTTAAATCAGGATTATCGGGAATGGACTCTTCCTCAAACAAGCTGTCATCGCCTTGCACGAAATAGCTAAATTTATCAATATACTCATTGAATATCAAGGTCTCTTTTTCACTTATTTCTAAATCTTGATTGGCGATTAAAATATCGATATTACGTCGATACCCTTCCATATCACCCAAAATATCATCTATCTTATCATATTGTTGATCCCTAGGAATACCTGCGTAATAATCTAAGCGTTCCTGGTATATGGTTTTTAATTTTTCAAACAGCGCTCTAGCTTTTTCAGTTTCGCCAACTTTGTAATAGCCATCTAAAAATGGTTCCACAAAGGCATAAAATCCAAAGTGTTCCACGGGGATGTTATCCATAGCAATATCAATAACTTCTTTTGCTTTTTCAATCTCATCTTCATTAAGCAAAGTTTCTGTAAGTCGTGCTAGGTTTCCTCTATAAGATAACCCTTGAACCCGCGTTTGTGGATCATGGTATATATCGGAGCTGCCAGAATTTCCCCAATCCCATTTTTTTACAATATCAAACATCAATTCAGAATCTACTCGTCCCAGATCAAAAGAACTGCGATTTTCGGTACGAATAGGAACTAATTTATATACTAACCCATCCAACTGCAAATATTCTTTCATCCAGATATATTCTGCATTATCAAAACTACCCCCGGAAAAATATATAGGTCTTTTCCAATCATTATTGGCAATAACATCGAGCATTAAAATCCGATTTTTGGGCAAAGCGCTTTGCGGTAGTTCAATGTCAATATAATCTACAATTAAGGCAGAGTCTTTAAGTTTTACCAAACCACTTTCCAGAACATTTTTCTTATTTACTGGGATACGAACTTTATTCGTTGGGTAAAAAACAATATCAAGATTACTTTCTGAATATTGCGAGAGGTCGGCCCCCTGTTTTTGAAGTAAATGTTTAAACTTAGTCTGTGGCTTATCACTGGCAACCCAATTCATAAAATCTTTAATATCCCAACGCTGATCTGTCAATTGTTGAAAATAAATAGCATCCCGAGATCCATAGCGATATTTATCATGTGTAAGCTGTGAGGGAACAGGATCGCTTTCATAAGCCTTGCGTTTCATTTGATCAATATACCAATCTGTAGCAAAAAGACTGGTATTTACTACGCGAACATCAGTTCTATGCCCTTCTATCTCTTGAGCGTACCAAAGCGGAAAAGTATCATTGTCACCAATAGTAAATAAAATAGCGCCGGCATCTTCCTTGCAGGAATCTAAATATGCTTTTGCGGTAGAGCGGGCAGTATAGCGATTAGAACGATCATGGTCATCCCAATTTTGGTAGGCCATAACCCCTGGGACCGCCAATAAACAGATTAAAGTGATAATTGGACTCAGTAGTTTTGGGGCAACTAACTTTCGAAATTCATCAAACAAACCATAAACTCCTATTCCAATCCATAAGGCAAAAATATAAAAGGAACCAACTAACGAATAATCCCGTTCACGCGGTTGAAAAATATAAGGGTTGGTGTAAAATTGAATAGCGAGTCCGGTAAAAAGGAAAAATACCAAAAGTGCCCAAAATTGTTTTGGGTTTTTTGAGACCTGAAAAATAAGTCCAATAACCCCTAAAATTAGAGGTAAAAAGAAATACGTATTTCGGCCTTTATTATTTTTCACATCACTTGGTAGGTTTTTTTGACTCCCAATATGTATGTTGTCTACAAAACCAATTCCGCTGAGCCAATTCCCATTTTCATCATCATACTTGCCTTGACGATCATTTTGTTTCCCCACAAAATTCCACATAAAATAACGCCAGTACATGTATCCAAATTGGAATTGAAACATATAATTTAGGTTTTGTCCTAAAGTAGGAGGACTTACATCGATATATTCACTGAAATTACGCAAGAAACCCATATATTGCTCTATATCTACTTCACCATTAGCATGGCTCTGCTTGAACTGATTTACAACATTTCGCAATTCAGTATTTGCAAGCTCTTTCGACTTAATTTTAAACTCCAAGGTTCCAAAATACCGCATATAATTTTCTGCATGCTGATCACTCCACATTCTCGGTAAAACACCAATGTGTTTTTCATTAGGACCAGGAATGGCATCTTCATAAAAGTTAACGATAACATATTTACCCGTTTTTAAATCCTTTTCATATTTAGGAGGTTCGTCCCTATCTTCTCCGGAAGGTGCAAAAGTATCCGAAAAATAGGCGCCATATACTGGGCTGTCGACACCAGGGTACTGTTCTCTGTTGTAATATGCTAAAAGTGATCTGGCATCAGAAGGGTTGTTTTCATTTACCACGACATTAGCATTGGCGCGTATGGGAAGCATTAACCAAGAGGAAAAACCAAGAAAAAGAAACAGCGTTGACAATACAATGGTATTTGCTGTTTTATAACCATTCGTTCTCGTATATCGCAATCCAAAATAAAACAGAGCTGCGAACAATAAACCTATGATAATGGTTCCGGAATTGAACGGAAGACCTATATTATTGACAAAAAATACTTCGCCCCATCCAAATATTTTTAGAACATAAGTGAGTGAAAATTTATAAACCAACATTAACAATCCCACAACTACAATATTCGCTAATAAAAAGTTTTTAATGGTGGTAGTTTTGTAGCGTTTAAAATAGAAAAGTAAACCAATAGTAGGGATGGCCAAAAAGCCCATAAATTGTATACCAAAGGTCAATCCAATTACAAAGGAGATAAGAATAATCCAGCGATTTCCCCTTGGGTTATCAATATCGTCTACCCATTTTAAACCTAACCATAACTGCAGAGCCATAATTAAACTAGCCATGGCATATACCTCCGTTTCTACCGCATTAAACCAAAAACTATCTGAAAAAGCAAATGCTAAAGAACCAACTAATCCGCTACCAAGTATAGCTAATGCTTTGGCATTGTTTAGAACAGCTCCCTTCTTAACTAATTTGCGAACTAGATTTGTGATGGTCCAGAACATGAAAAGTATAGTAAAAGCGCTGGAAACCCCAGAGAGGTAATTTACCATTAATGCAATCTGACTTGGATCTAATGCAAACATGGCAAAAAAGGCGCCGAACATCTGTAACAATGGAGCTCCCGGTGGATGTCCTACTTGTAATTTGGCAGAAGTAGTAATGTACTCTCCAGCATCCCAAAAACTACCGGTAGGTTCTACGGTTAAACCATAGGTAATTAAGGCAATAAAAAAAACTGCCCACCCTAAGATTTTGTTCCATTTATCAAAGTCTTTTGAAAACATAAACACCCAAATTTTCTGGTTGGGGCGAATTTACTAATTAATCTAGATACGGAATCAAATTTTTGATAAACCTTTAACAGCTTTTTGATAGCGTTTTTTCTTTTTGTGTTGAAAATGTTTGTTGAAATGAAAGTTTGTTTTAAATTTGCACGCTCTTACGCAGTAGTGGCCTATGGTGTAATTGGCAACACAGCTGGTTTTGGTCCAGTCGTTCTAGGTTCGAGTCCTAGTAGGCCAACATAAAAACCCAATACTTTAATTGTATTGGGTTTTTTATTTTACAATATTGCCAAGTAATTAGTAGCTTAGCTTTATTAGATCTCCTAGGAGTTAAAAATTAAAAAATGAGCTATAAAACATTTCTTGGTTTAATTATAACCCTATATTCCGCTTGTAATACAATAAAAAGCACTCAAGAAAGCTCGTATCGATTAGTAGCGCCCATTGTCTTTAATGAAGAGATGCAGGATCCGGAAGTGCAATTAATAGACATAAGAACTCCCAAAGAGTTTAAAGGGGGGCATTTGGAAGGATCTATTAATATTAATTATTACGACGATGATTTTTTGGATCAAATGGCCATATTAGATAAAGAAAAACCAGTGTTTGTATATTGTCATATCGGAGGAAGATCGCGGAGAGCTTCACAAAAATTACAAACCTTAGGCTTTGTTAATTTAGTAGATTTAAAGGGTGGAATTACAGCTTGGAAAGCAGAAGGTTTAACATTGGTGCAATAGGATTTTAAAATTACTGAAATAATTGTATCTTTGCAGCGCTGAAAGGATATAAAGTATTCATGAGGGGACGAAATTGTCCCCTCTTTTATTACTTAAACTTATGTTGAAGGATAAAGTAACCGAGCTTTTAAACAAAGCGCTTCAAGAAAACGACTCACTGTTTTTAATTGATTTTTCAATCACTTTAGATAATAAAATCAAAGTGGTCTTAGATGGAGACGCGGGTGTTACTTTGAAAGATTGTATGGCGATTAGCAGAGCTATAGAGCATAATTTAGATCGAGAAGAAGAAGATTTTGCGCTAGAAGTAGCTTCTGCAGGAGCAACATCGCCTTTAGTACTGCCCAGACAGTATAAAAAGAATTTGGGTAAAAAATTAGAGGTGAAAACAACAGGGGAAAATATCGAAGGTGTACTTACCGAAGCTGCAGAAGATCGCATTGTTTTGGAATGGAAAGCCAGAGAACCCAAACCAGTTGGAAAAGGGAAAATTACAGTTCAGAAACGACAGGAAATTGCAATTTCTGATATTAAAGAAGCTAAAGTTGTACTAAAATTTTAATTGTAGATCAAGATGGAAAATATTGCACTGATCGAATCTTTTTCGGAATTCAAGGACGATAAATTTATTGACAGAGTAACATTAATGGCGATTTTAGAGGATGTCTTTAGAAATGCGCTAAAAAAGAAATTTGGTTCTGATGATAATTTTGATATCATTATAAATCCGGATAAAGGCGATTTAGAGATATGGAGAAATAGAATCGTAGTGGAAGATGGTGAAGTAGAAGAACCCAATGAAGAGATTTCACTTTCTGAAGCTCAAAAAATTGAACCGGATTTTGAAGTAGGAGAAGATGTATCTGAAGAGGTAAAACTTAAGGATTTAGGTAGAAGAGCGATTTTGGCGTTGCGTCAAAATTTAATTTCAAAAATCCATGAGCACGATAACACCACTATCTACAAACAATTTAAAGATTTAGAAGGAGAAATATATACCGCAGAGGTTCATCATATACGCCATAAAGCGATTATCCTTTTGGATGATGAAGGAAATGAAATTATTCTGCCAAAGGATAAACAGATTCCGTCTGACTTCTTCCGTAAAGGAGATAATGTTCGGGGTATTATAGAAGGAGTAGAGCTTAAGGGAAATAAACCAATGATTATCATGTCAAGAACATCTCCACTTTTCTTAGAGCAATTGTTCTTTCAGGAAATACCTGAAGTGTTTGACGGTTTAATTTCTATCAAAAAAGCAGTACGTATTCCTGGTGAAAAAGCTAAAGTAGCGGTGGATTCTTATGATGATCGTATTGATCCGGTAGGAGCTTGTGTTGGTATGAAAGGGTCTCGTATTCATGGAATTGTGCGTGAATTGGGAAATGAAAATATTGATGTTATCAATTGGACTGGGAATCCACAGTTATTAGTAACACGTGCTTTGAGTCCTGCAAGAGTGTCTTCGGTAAAGTTGAACGACGAAAAAATGACCGCTCAGGTGTATTTAAGACCAGAAGAAGTTTCCAAAGCTATTGGAAGAGGTGGACATAATATTAGATTGGCTGGACAATTAACAGGATATGAAATTGATGTGTTCCGTGAAGGTGTTGAAGAAGATGTGGAACTAACAGAATTCTCTGATGAAATTGAAGCGTGGATTATTGAAGAATTCAAGAAAATAGGATTAGATACAGCACGAAGTGTGCTGGAACAAGATACTGATGACCTCATAAAAAGAACGGATCTAGAAGAAGAGACGGTTTTAGAAGTTGTTCGTATACTTAAATTAGAATTTGAAGATTAAGCTATATATTAGCGGTATAATAACACGAACTGAGGAATAGTTTTTATGACAGGAAGTGCAACAATAAGGCTGAATAAAGTCCTAAGAGAACTTAATATTTCATTGGACCGAGCGGTGGATTTTCTATCCGCAAAGGGACATGATGTAGAAGCTCGACCTACCACGAAAATCTCGCAGGAGATTTATCAGGAGTTGTTGGATGAGTTCCAGACCGATATGAGCAAAAAAGTTGCATCATTGGAGGTGGGAGAAGAAAAACGAAAGGAAAAAGAAGCCCTCAGACTGCAATTAGAACAAGAACAGGAAGAACGACGTTTAGCGCGTGAAAAACGAATCGCTTCGGAACAAACTGTGGTTAGAGCTAAGGCAGAACTTTCAGGTCCAAAAACAATTGGAAAGATAGACCTGGGAGGAAAGAAGAAGGAAGAGCCTCCGGTTGAAGAGCCAGTTAAAGAAGTCGAAACTTCGGAACCTGAAAAAATCGTTGAAACGGTTGAGGCAGTTGTAGAAGAAAAAGTAGAGGATAAAAAAGAAACTGCTAAAAAAACAGTTGCAAAAAAAGCGGAGCCTAAGAAGGTAGAAGAAACAGTAGCTAAGACATCTGTGGAAACTCCTGAAAAAGTAGTAGAATCTGCTGAAGAAGCTAAAGAAGAAGAAAAACCTGCAGAAAACGGATCTATAACTACCAAATATCAAAAACTCACAGGTCCTAAAATTACAGGAGATAAAATAGATTTATCTAAGTTTCAAAAACCTAAGAAAAAGAAAGAAGCTCCAAAAGAAGCTGCTAAATCGGGAGATAATACGGATAGAAAGAAAAGGCGTAAAAGAATTGTCAGTAATACCGGAAACAATGGAAACGGTCCAGGACGGAGAGGTCCCGGAGGTGCTAGAAAAGGCCAGAATCCACGTTTTACACCAGTTGCAAAGGTAGAGCCGTCTGAAGAAGATGTACAAAAACAAGTTCGAGAGACACTCGAGAAATTACAGGGTAAATCGAAGAAAGGAAAAGGAGCAAAATATCGAAGAGATAAAAGAGATCAACATCGCCAGCAAACCGAGAAAGATTTAGAGCAGCAAGAACTTGAAAGTAAAATACTTAAAGTAACGGAGTTTGTTACGGTGAGTGAAGTTGCAACTATGATGGATGTACAAATAACACAGATTATTTCTGCTTGTATGTCTTTGGGAATAATGGTGACCATGAATCAGCGATTGGATGCAGAAACGTTATCCATTGTAGCGGATGAATTTGGCTATGAAGTGGAGTTTGTAACTGTTGATATTGAGGAAGCAATAGTTGAAGAAGTTGATAAAGAAGAAGATCTAAAATCGAGAGCGCCGATTGTTACGGTAATGGGTCATGTCGATCACGGTAAAACATCGCTTTTAGATTATATTAGAAAAGAAAATGTAATCGCAGGTGAAAGCGGTGGAATAACACAACATATAGGTGCATATGCAGTAACTTTAGAAGGAGGACAGCGGATTTCTTTCTTAGATACTCCAGGTCACGAAGCTTTTACAGCGATGCGTGCTCGTGGAGCTCAAGTTACAGATATTGCAATTATCGTAGTTGCTGCGGATGATGATATTATGCCGCAAACTAAGGAAGCTATCAGCCATGCTCAGGCAGCTGGAGTTCCAATAGTATTTGCAATAAATAAGATTGATAGACCAACCGCGAATCCTGATAAAATTAAGGAAGGTCTTGCTGCTATGAATCTGTTAGTAGAAGATTGGGGAGGTAAAATACAATCCCATGATATCTCGGCAAAAACGGGACAAGGGATTAATGAACTTTTAGAGAAAGTGTTGTTGGAAGCAGAGCTTTTAGAGTTAAAAGCAAATCCAGATCGTCTGGCAAATGGTACTGTTGTTGAAGCATTTTTGGACAAAGGGCGTGGTTATGTATCAACAATTTTAGTGCAAGCAGGAACGCTTAAAATAGGAGATTATGTTTTAGCAGGTACATGCAGCGGGAAAATAAAGGCGATGCAAGATGAACGTGGGAAAGAAGTTAAAACAGTTGGACCATCTACGCCTATTTCTATCTTAGGTCTAGACGGAGCCCCACAAGCTGGTGATAAATTTAACGTTCTTGAAGATGAAAGAGAAGCGAAACAAATAGCTTCAAAACGATCACAATTACAACGAGAGCAAAGTGTGCGTACACAACGTCATATTACACTAGATGAAATTGGAAGACGTATTGCGCTTGGAGATTTCAAAGAGCTTAATATTATCCTTAAGGGAGATGTTGATGGTTCTGTTGAAGCATTGACAGATTCGTTCCAAAAATTATCTACAGACGAAATCCAAGTAAATATTATACATAAAGGAGTAGGAGCTATTACAGAATCTGATGTGCTTTTAGCTTCGGCTTCTGATGCTATTATTATAGGATTTAATGTACGTCCTATGGGTAATGCACGAACGGTAGCTGAAAAAGAAGAGATCGATATCCGTATGTATTCTATCATTTATGATGCGATTAATGAGCTGAAGGATGCCATGGAAGGTATGTTGTCTCCAGAGATGAAAGAGGAAATTACGGGTACAGCAGAAATACGGGAGACCTTCAAGATTTCCAAAGTGGGTACTATTGCCGGATGTATGGTGACAAGTGGTAAGATTTTTAGAAATTCTAATATTCGCCTGATTCGTGACGGTGTTGTTATCTATACAGGATTGTTATCTTCTTTAAAACGTTTCAAAGATGATGTAAAGGAAGTGGCGAAAGGATATGATTGTGGACTTCAAATAAAAGGATATAATGATATTAAAGAGTTGGATATCGTAGAGGCCTTCCAAGAAGTTGCAGTCAAGAAAAAGTTAAAGTAAAAACTACTACATAAAATAATATAAAAAGGGCAATCAAAGTTGATTGCCCTTTTTATATATAAATCCGTAAAAGATTGTATTAATTCCAGCAGTATTTAATTTTTAACATGTGCTATTTTTTTGGAATTAAAATTAAAGCTTCTGCGTATTTTTTTCGAACTTCTATAAATTTGCGTTCCGCTTGAATTTTTGTTCTGAACTTGCCTCCACGCACACGATAACTTGGAGATTCGAATTCTATTTTAGGACGTAACTCTGGAAAATCGGCTTCAACTTCTGCTTTTAAGCGTTGCGCACGTTGATAAGAGCCAAAGCCAAGTTGAATTTGGTAGAATTCTGTGGTTGAATTATAGTCTTTGTAGACTTCCAATAGTTTGGTGATTTCCTCATCTTGCTGAATCACTATGTTTCCTTCTTGGGAAAATCCCATATGCGTAAAGCAGCTTATTATCAGCAGGTAAACTAGCCTTTTCTTCATTTTTTTGAGGTGTAAAATTAGACCTATTACAAAAGTACTTTTTTCGTTTTAAACAAAAGAAATTCTATTTTATTTAGAATCAATATAAATTATAAATTATAAATCCCAGAGCATTTCCCAAATAAAGTCTATGTCTTATTTTTGTGCCAGTTTAAACGGCGGTAATTAACATTTCTTTTTGATAATTGAAATTATCGTGCCAAGATTTCGATAGAAATACTTTAAATATGAAAAAGGTTCCAAACCGCAATCAATTTTCTGGAGTTTTAGGTTTCTTTTTAGCAGCCGCTCTGCTTTTCTCTTCATCTCTTTTTTCTCAAGAACCAGCTGTTGCGTCAGATACTGAAGTAGCTGCGGATGCAGGTACGGGAGATCCTGTAAAAGGGAAACAACTATTTAATCAAAATTGTGCCGCTTGTCATAAATTAAATGGCCCGGCTACAGGTCCTGCTTTGGCTAATGTTGAGTCACGTTTGGCCGATGAAGAAGGTTTGGATCGAGAATGGATTTATGCTTGGGTTAAAAACAGTGCAGGGGTAATTGCTTCTGGCGATAGTTATGCCAACAAAATATACAACGAATACAACAAAACGGCCATGACGGCATTTCCTACGCTGTCGAATGGAGATATTGATGATATTTTGGCGTACACCGCAGCTCCGCCAAAAAAGATCGTAGTTAATGGAGGAGGAGATGGTAAGACTACTCCTGTAGAAACTTCTGGAATTTCTAACAACATAATTCTGGGGGCTTTAGCCTTAGTTTTTGGAATGCTGGTGTTAATGCTCTTTATGGTAAACAATACCTTAAGACGTATTGCAGCTGCAAATGGTTTGGATATTGAAAAAGATAAGGCTGAAAAACGCATTCCAATCTGGAAGGCTTTTGCTCAAAACCAATTTTTGGTGCTAGTAACCGTAATTTTATTGTTATTAGGAAGTGCGTATTTTGCTTACGGTTGGATGATGCAAGTTGGTATTGATCAAGGTTATGAACCTATTCAGCCAATACATTATTCACACAAAATACATGCTGGTGATAACAAGATTGAGTGTAAATATTGTCACTCTTCTGCGCGTGTATCTAAACATTCTGGAATTCCGGCTTTGAATGTTTGTATGAACTGTCATAAAAACATTAATGAGTACACAGGGAATCCTGAGGGGCCAAGTGCTGAAGATTTGGCAAATGGGTACACTAATGAATTCTATACTAAAGAAATCAAGAAATTATACAAGGCAGTAGGTTGGGATGAAGCTACGCAGCAATATACAGGTGAAAGTAGTCCTGTAGAATGGGTGCGCGTGCACAACCTTCCGGACTTCGCCTATTTTAATCACTCACAACACGTTTCTGTTGCAGGAGTAGAATGTCAAACCTGTCATGGTCCTGTAGAAGAGATGGAAGTTATGTATCAATATGCACCCTTAACTATGGGGTGGTGTGTAAACTGTCATAGAGAAACAAATGTGCAGGTGGAAGGAAATGCGTATTACGAAAAAATACATGCAGAGCTTTCAAAAAAATACGGAGTGGAACAACTTACGGCAGCCCAAATGGGTGGATTGGAATGTGGTAAATGCCATTATTAAAAATTAAAGTAGCTAATTTCAGAAATATCGTATGGCTTCAAACAAAAAATATTGGAAAAGTGAAGCGGAGTTAAATCCGAATGATTCCATTATTGAGACGCTAAGACAAAATGAATTTGCATCAGAAATTCCTGTGGAGGATTTTCTGGGTGATAAAGAAACATTGTCAGCCAGCACTACCAATAGAAGGGATTTCTTGAAGTATGTAGGGTTTAGTACCGCGGCAGCTTCCTTGGCAGCATGTGAAGGTCCGGTAATTAAATCGATTCCCTATGTGGTGCAACCCGAGCAAATAATACCTGGAGTGGCAAATTATTACGCTACCTCCATTGCTAACGGTTTTGATTTTGCAAGCATCTTGGTGAAAACCAGAGAAGGTCGTCCTATTAAAGTTGAAAACAATACGGAGGCAAAGGTAAATGGGACAGCAAATGCTAGAGTGCAGGCTTCTGTACTCTCCTTATACGATAGCACTAGAGTTCAAGGACCTACCGCTGGTGGGAACGCGATAGAATGGAAAGTGTTAGATGCTACAGTAAAGGCCAAATTGAATGCCTTAAAAGGTGGGTCAAAAAAAATAGCCTTATTAACGCAGACCTACGCAAGCCCCTCAGCGAAACGTCTTATCGCTGAGTTTGCTGCAGCTTATGAGAATGTAGCGCATGTAACATATGATGCCATCGCGGAAGATGCTGCGCTTAGTGCTTTCGAAGCAAAGTATGGAGAGCGAGCCATGGCGGATTATGATTTCGAGAAAGCAGAACTTATTGTTTCTTTTGCAGCAGATTTTCTAGGAGATTGGCAAGGTGGTGGATATGACGGTGGATATGCTAAAGGTCGCGTACCAAAGCATGGAAAAATGTCTAAACATGTGCAGTTAGAGTCGAATATGTCTTTAACTGGTGCAAATGCAGATAATCGTATCCCTTTAAAACCGTCACAGCTAAAAGTTGCCTTGGCTAAGTTGTATGGAAAGTTAAACAATAGTACTGTAGGTGGCGGAGATTCGTCTATTGATGCAGTTGTAGAAGAATTGGTAAAACACATCCGAAAAGCTGGAAGTAATGCCGTTGTAGTTTGTGGAATAGAGGATAAAGATGCACAGGCCGTTACTTTGGCTATAAATGAATTGTTAGGAAGTAAAGCATTTGATGCTGCATCGCCCCGATATACAAGACAGGGAAATACTCGAGCGGTAAATCAGCTGATAACAGATATGGAAGCTGGTCGTATAGGTGCTTTGTTTATGGATGGCGTAAATCCAATGTATACCTTACCCAATGCAGAAGCTTTTAAAAGTGCAATTGAAAATGTTGATTTATCAGTTGCTTTTTCAGCCAATGTAAATGATACTACTGCAGTTGCGTCTTATGTCGCTGCAGCGCCACATTATTTGGAATCATGGGGAGATTTAGAAATGAAAAAAGGGCATTATAGCCTTACTCAACCAGTAATTAAAGAATTGTTTGATACCCGTCAGTTTCAGGATTCTCTATTGCAATGGATGGGATCTGATAAAACGTATTATGATTTCATTCGTGAGACTTGGGGTGGTCAAATTCTAGGTGGAAGCGATTGGAATAAGGCATTGCATGATGGTGTGTTTGCTGCTTCGGTAAACCCTATTGTTAATGAAACATCTGCAGAACCGTCGACTGAAGAAACAGTAGTATCTGCTGTTGCAATTGATGCTGCAGTAAGAGCTTTAGCAAATACCCAATCGTCGGGAATGGAGTTGATGTTGTATTCTAAGATTGGAATGGGTGATGGTCAGCAAGCAAGTAATCCTTGGTTGCAAGAATTCCCAGATCCTATTACGAGAGTGTCTTGGGATAACTATATGACGGTATCGAAGGTAGATGCAGAGAATTTAGGACTAAAAAATGAAAATGTAGCTAATGGAGGCTTGGACGGTAGTTATGCTAAACTTACCGTTAATGGAACAACGCTTGATAATATTCCAGTTATTATTCAACCAGGTCAGGCTGTAGGTACGGTTGGACTTTCTTTTGGATATGGTAAAATTACTGGAATGAAGTCTGAGCTTCAAACAGGTGTGAATGCGTTTACCCTGTACGAAAACTTCTCTAATGTTCAAGAAGCTACGATAGAAAAAACGAGCGGGAATCACGAATTTGCCTGTGTGCAATTGCACAATACCTTAATGGGTAGAGGTGATATTATTAAAGAAACAACTTTAGAAATCTTTAATACCAAAGATGCTCACGATTGGAATCCTGTTCCTGAAGTTTCTTTGAATCATCAGGAAGTTCCAGCTACTTCTGTAGATTTATGGGATAGCTTTGATCGTTCCATAGGGCATCATTTTAACTTGTCTATTGATTTAAATGCTTGTACAGGATGTGGAGCATGTGTGATTGCGTGTCATGCAGAGAATAATGTTCCCGTGGTTGGGAAAGAAGAAGTGCGTAAATCTAGAGATATGCATTGGTTGCGTATAGATAGGTATTACTCTTCTGAAGATACGTTTAGTAAAGATGATGATCAGAAAGAAGGTTTAGATGGATTAGGATTAGGAAATTATATTTTTGGTGATCGCCAAGGTAATGGATCCTTATCTGGATTTAATCGTATGGAAGATCCTTCAGCTAATCCGCAGGTAGCTTTTCAACCTGTAATGTGTCAGCATTGTAATCATGCACCATGTGAAACGGTTTGTCCAGTTGCTGCTACTTCGCATAGTCGTCAGGGACAGAATCATATGGCATATAACAGATGTGTGGGTACACGTTATTGCGCAAATAACTGTCCGTACAAAGTGCGTCGTTTTAATTGGTTCTTGTACAATAATAATGATGAGTTTGACTATCATATGAATAACGATTTAGGAAAAATGGTCCTAAATCCAGATGTAAATGTTCGTTCTCGTGGAGTTATGGAGAAATGTTCGATGTGTATTCAAATGACACAAAAGACCATTTTAGATGCTAAACGAGATGGAAGAGTAATAAAAGATGGAGAATTCCAAACAGCATGTTCTGCAGCTTGTGGCAGTGGTGCTATGATTTTTGGTGATGTTAATGACAAGGAAAGCGAAGTATCACATTTAAAAGAAAGTGATCGTATGTACCATCTTTTAGAAGCTGTAGGGACAAAACCCAATGTTTTCTATCATGTGAAAGTTAGAAACACCAACGAAGGATAATAAATAAAGGAACGTAACTATACTAGATATTATGGCGTCGCATTACGAAGCACCTATACGAAAACCCCTAGTTCTTGGAGATAAAGGATATCACGATGTTACTGTTGATATTGCAGCTCCTGTTGAAGGGAGAGCCAATAAACAATGGTGGATTGTTTTTACTATTGCATTGGTAGCATTCCTTTGGGGTGTGGGTTGTATTATTTATACGATTTCAACAGGTATTGGTACCTGGGGATTAAATAAAACTGTAGGCTGGGCCTGGGATATTACCAATTTTGTTTGGTGGGTAGGTATTGGACACGCGGGAACCTTAATTTCTGCTGTACTATTACTTTTCCGTCAAAAATGGAGAATGGCAATTAACCGATCTGCGGAAGCGATGACAATCTTTTCGGTAATACAAGCGGGTCTTTTTCCAATAATTCACATGGGAAGACCTTGGTTAGCATATTGGGTGTTACCAGTACCAAACCAATTTGGTTCGTTATGGGTAAACTTTAACTCTCCACTGCTTTGGGATGTATTTGCGATTTCTACATATCTTTCTGTGTCACTGGTGTTCTGGTGGACAGGATTATTGCCAGATTTTGCCATGATTCGGGATAGAGCTGTAAAACCTTTCCAGAAGAAAATATATAGTTTATTAAGTTTTGGATGGAGTGGAAGAGCTAAAGATTGGCAGCGGTTTGAAGAGGTGTCTTTGGTTTTAGCTGGATTGGCTACTCCTTTAGTACTTTCTGTACATACGATTGTATCATTTGACTTTGCTACTTCTGTTATCCCTGGATGGCATACTACAATATTCCCTCCTTATTTTGTTGCCGGAGCGATCTTTTCAGGTTTTGCTATGGTAAATACCTTGTTGATTATTATGCGTAAGGTATGTCGCTTAGAGGCTTATATAACCGTACAGCATATTGAATTGATGAACATTGTAATTATGATTACTGGTTCTATTGTTGGATGTGCTTATATAACAGAGTTATTTATAGCATGGTATTCTGGAGTTGAATACGAACAGTATGCATTTTTAAATAGAGCAACAGGACCTTACTGGTGGGCGTATTGGTCAATGATGATTTGTAATGTGTTTTCTCCACAATTTATGTGGTTTAAAAAATTAAGAACGAGCATCATGTTCTCTTTCTTTATTTCTATTGTGGTAAACATAGGAATGTGGTTCGAACGTTTTGTAATTATTGTTACCTCCTTGCATAGAGATTACTTGCCATCCTCTTGGACGATGTTTTCTCCAACCTTTGTAGATATCGGTATTTTTATTGGAACGATAGGTTTCTTCTTTGTACTTTTCTTATTGTACTCAAGAACGTTCCCAGTAATAGCGCAGGCAGAGGTAAAATCAATATTGAAATCTTCGGGAGAACGCTATAAAAAATTAAGAGATGCAGGGAAACCATTGTATCAAATTAAAGTTTCAGGAAGTACAAAAGCTGCCTCTGCAGTAGTTAAAGAAACTCCTGATGTAACTGAGGAAGCCTCAGAAGAGAAAGTCTCAAACTTACTCGATGCTTTGGGTGCTTTTGACCCTTCAACTGATACGCCAGACGATCTTAAAAAGGTTAAAGGTATTGGCCCTCAAATGGAAAAAACACTAAACCAAATAGGTATATATAGTTTTGCTCAGGTTAGTAAAATGACAGACAAGGAGTATAATCTATTGGATTCAATTACAGGATCTTTCCCAGGAAGAGCGCAACGTGATGACTGGGCAGGACAAGCAAAAGACTTAAATAATAAGAAGTAATATGGCATCAAAAGTAATACATGCATTCTACGACGATGATGATGTGCTGATGCATGCAGTAAAAAAAGTCAAAGCAGCAAAGCATCATATCGAAGAAGTATATTGTCCTTTTCCTGTACATGGATTGGACAAAGCAATGGGCTTAGCGCCAACACGTCTTGCTATAACCTCTTTTATGTATGGTTGTTTGGGTTTAACTGTGGCAATAGTGATGATGAATTACATTATGATCAGTGATTGGCCTCAAGACATCGGAGGAAAACCAAGTTTTAGCTATATTGAAAACATGCCGGCATTTGTGCCAATTATGTTTGAACTTACCGTTTTTTTTGCGGCACATTTGATGGTGATCACGTTCTATTTAAGGAGTAGATTGTGGCCTTTTAAAGAAGCAGAAAATCCTGATGTGAGAACAACGGATGATCACTTCTTAATGGAGATTGAAATCCATGACAATGAAGAAGAATTAAAACAGTTATTACTGGAAACGGGAGCTGTAGAACTAAGTGTTTCAGAAAAGAACTCGTAGTATTATGAACAATTTTAAGAAAATAGGAATCGGAATAGTACTAGTGCTGCTAGTAACAGCTTGTGCAAGCAAAAGCGAGCCCAATTACCAGTATATGCCTAACATGTATGTTCCCGTGAGTTATGAAACCTATGGGGAAGTGGAATTTTTGTCTAATGGTATGGAAGCAATGTCGCCAGTACCGAACACTATTCCAAGAGGTTGGATGCCCTATAAATATGATAATACAATAGAAGGTAAAGAGCAAGCTAGACTAGAGCCAAGTCCGCTTGATTCTTTAATAGTGGAAGAAGATTTAGCTACTGGTAAGGAATTGTATGATATTTATTGTGGTATTTGCCATGGTAATAAAGGTAAAGGTCAGGGCAATTTAGTGAAAAGAGAGAAAATATTAGGGGTTCCTAGTTATGATGATTTAGGACGTAATATTACTGTTGGTAGTACCTATCATACCATCTATTATGGTTTAAACTCAATGGGCTCTTATGCAGGTCAGTTAAACCATAAAGAACGTTGGCAGGTGGCGAACTACGTTATGAAATTAAAGGGAGACTTAACAAAATAATACATAGAACTAGGAATATGTACACGTTTTCAAATAAATTAAAAATTGCTTCTTACATTCTTATGGCTGTTGGCGTTGTTGGGATAGCAATTGGTTTTGCAAGCATGCCACATACGGTTGAGGATGCAAAAGCTATTGTAGCAAGTCACGGTGATGGTCATGGAGAAGGACATGGGGAGAGTCAAGCTGCTGGGCATGGAGAAGAGGCTTCTCACGGAACAGCATCTAATGATCATGGCACTGAAGAAACTCATGGAGAAGGACACGATGCATCGCATGATGAACATTTATTGCATCAACTTCAAAATAAGCCTTGGGCAGCCCTATATGTAGCAGCTTTTTTCTTTATGATGATAGCTTTGGGCGTACTAGCGTTTTATGCTATCCAACGTGCCGCGCAAGCAGGATGGTCTCCATTATTATTTAGAGTAATGGAAGGAATAACAGCTTATTTGGTTCCGGGTGGAATTATTGTTGTAGTAATTTTAATTTGTTCTGTTGCTCATATGAATCACCTTTTTGTTTGGATGGATCCAGAAGTAGTAGCACATGATGAATTGATTCAAGGTAAAGTAGGTTACTTAAATGGACCTTTCTTTATTGCACGAGCCATAATTTTCCTAGGTGGGTGGATTTTATATCGTGAGTTTTCTAGAAAATTCTCGTTGGCCCAAGATGAGGCTTCTGATAATAGTAACTTTAAAAAGAACTTCAGGATTTCTGCAGGATTTTTGGTTTTCTATTTAGTTACAGAGTCGATGATGTCTTGGGATTGGATCATGAGTGTTGATCCACACTGGTTTAGTACCTTATTTGGCTGGTATGTTTTTGCTAGCATGTTTGTTTCCGGAATTACGGTTATCGCTATGGTAACGATATATCTAAAATCAAGAGGGTATTTAAAAGAAGTAAACGACAGCCATATTCATGATTTGGCAAAATTCATGTTTGGAATTAGTATTTTCTGGACCTACTTATGGTTCTCACAGTTTATGCTAATCTGGTATTCTAATATTCCTGAAGAAGTAACCTATTTTGTGACTAGAATTGAAGATTACAGATTGCCATTTTTTGGCATGGTAGCTATGAATTTCCTATTCCCAGTATTGTTATTAATGAATAGTGATTATAAGCGATTAAATTGGTTTGTAGTTATGGGAGGAATAGTAATCTTGGCTGGACATTATATCGATATATTTAATATGATTATGCCTGCAACAGTAGGAGATCAATGGTTTATTGGCCTACCTGAAATAAGTGCGGTATTATTTTTTGCTGGATTATTTATTTTCTGGGTTTTTAGAGCGCTTACCAAAGCACCCTTGCAACCCAAACGTAATCCATTTATCGAAGAGAGTAGGCATTTTCATTATTAGTAAGTTTTAAAGCATAATATCAAAGTATACGATGACTGCATTATTAACAATAATTGTTTTAGTATTAGTGGCAATTGCTATTTGGCAAATGACCAAAATATTTGAATTGTCACAAGTTAGGACAATGAATTCGCAAATCGCGAATGATACAGATAACAAGAATAACGGTTATCTCTTGTTTGCGTTTTTAATTTTTATTTACGGAATCACAATCTTTAGTTTCTGGAAATACACCAAGTTTTTATTGCCAGAAGCGGCCTCAGAACATGGAGGAGGATACGATTATTTAATGTTGATTTCTTTTGTCATCATTTTTATAGTGCAAACGATTACGCAGGCGTTATTACATTATTTTGGATATAAGTATCGCGGAGTTGAAGGGAAGAAAGCACTTTTCTTTGCTGATAACAATATGTTAGAGGCGGTTTGGACGATAATTCCAGTCATTGTTCTTGCAGGTTTAATTCTGTGGGGGTTATATACTTGGACCAACATTATGGATATTAATGATGAAGATGATCCACTTATTGTAGAGTTGTATGCACAGCAGTTTAATTGGACCGCAAGATATGGAGGTGATGATAATGTTTTGGGAGATGCAAGTGTGCGTATGATCGATATCGATAAAGCTAATGTCTTAGGTTTGGACGAGGCAGATCCAAATGCTTCTGACGATATTATTGTAAAAGAGCTACATCTTCCGGTAGGAAGAAAGGTTAATTTTAAAATGCGTTCACAAGATGTATTGCACTCTGCATATATGCCGCACTTTAGAGCTCAAATGAATTGTGTTCCTGGAATGATTACACAATTTTCCTTTACACCAATTACAACAACAGAAGAAATGCGTAGAAATCCTGATGTTGTTGACAAAGTAAAACGTACCAATAAACTTAGAGCGCAAAGAGCTGCAAATGGTGAAGATAATTCAGATCCATGGGAGTTCGATTATATTTTGCTTTGTAATAAAATATGTGGTAAATCGCATTATAACATGCAAATGAAGATTATAGTTGAGACTCAGGAGGAGTACGATAAGTGGATGGCAGAGCAAAAAACCTTTAAGGAGACTATGCAACCTGCACCATAATTTGATTAAGCCTTAGAAAAGATAAATACGAAAAAATATAGATTATGTCGGCAACAGCACATGCGCACATAGATGATCACGCTCACGATGAGCACCACCACCATAAAGAAACATTTGTAACCAAATATATCTTTAGCCAGGATCATAAGATGATCTCAAAGCAGTATTTAATTACTGGTTTGATTATGGGTATTATTGGGATAGCAATGTCCCTTATGTTTCGTATGCAATTAGCATGGCCAGGAGAATCATTCCCAATTTTTGAAGCCTTACTAGGTAAGTGGGCTCCAGGTGGGGTTATGGATGCCGATGTATATTTGGCGTTAGTTACTATCCATGGTACCATAATGGTGTTCTTTGTGCTTACTGCCGGACTCAGTGGTACGTTCAGTAACCTGCTTATTCCATTGCAGATTGGAGCACGTGATATGGCCTCTGGATTTTTAAACATGGTGTCTTACTGGTTGTTTTTCTTATCAAGTGTTATTATGGTGATATCGCTATTTGTTGAAGCTGGACCAGCTTCTGCAGGATGGACAATTTATCCGCCTTTAAGTGCATTGCCACAAGCTCAGGGAGGTTCAGGAATGGGAATGACCTTATGGTTGGTGTCTATGGCAATATTTATTGCTTCATCGCTATTAGGATCCCTAAATTATATTGTAACAGTGATCAACCTTAGAACCAAAGGAATGTCGATGACACGTTTGCCTTTAACTATTTGGGCATTTTTGGTTACCGCTATTATTGGTGTTATTTCGTTTCCAGTATTGTTTTCTGCAGCTTTATTACTGATAATGGATAGAAGTTTCGGAACTTCGTTTTTCCTTTCCGATATTTTTATTCAAGGAGAAGTATTGCATTATCAGGGAGGTTCCCCAGTACTGTATGAGCACTTGTTTTGGTTTTTAGGGCACCCTGAAGTATATATCGTTTTATTACCAGCACTAGGAATTACTTCAGAAGTAATGTCAACCAATGCACGTAAACCAATTTTTGGATATCGCGCTATGGTGGCTTCCATTTTAGCAATAGCCTTTTTGTCAACCATAGTATGGGGGCATCATATGTTTATTTCAGGAATGAATCCGTTTTTAGGTTCAGTATTTACATTTACAACACTATTAATTGCAATACCATCAGCGGTAAAGGCTTTTAATTATATAACCACCTTATGGAAAGGTAATCTTCAACTCAACCCGGGGATGCTATTCTCAATTGGCTTGGTTTCAACATTTATTTCTGGAGGTTTAACAGGTATTATTCTAGGAGATAGTACGTTAGATATTAATGTTCATGACACTTATTTTGTGGTAGCTCACTTCCATTTGGTTATGGGAATATCGGCCTTATATGGATTATTCGCTGGGGTATACCATTGGTTCCCTAAGATGTTTGAAGGGAAAATGATGAATAAAAATCTGGGATATGTACATTTTTGGGTAACTGCGGTTTGTGCGTATGGAGTATTTTTCCCGATGCACTTTGTTGGTATGGCTGGAGTTCCAAGGCGCTATTATGAAAATACGGCATTCCCAATGTTCGATGAGTTAACTGATGTTAATGTACTAATTACCATATTTGCACTTATAGCTGGTTTAGCTCAGTTGGTATTCTTATACAACTTTATAAGCAGTATATTCTACGGAAAGAAAGGGCCTCAAAATCCTTGGAAATCAAATACTTTAGAGTGGACTGCTCCACAAGAACATTTCCATGGAAACTGGCATGGAGAGATCCCTCACGTACATCGTTGGGCTTATGATTATAGTAAAACAGATAAGAATGGGGAATATGTAATACCTGGACAAGATTATGTTCCACAGCATATTCCACTTCAAGATGATGAGGAAGAACTAAATCACTAATAAAGAACAATAAAAAAAGCCCATCTTTTTAAGATGGGCTTTTTTTATTTCTAAAGTTTTTGCTACAAATCATATGCAACATAGGCTCCATTAATAATTCGAAATGCAGCATCATTAGAGGTGACATTTTCAAATGCTTCATAATCTATCCACACAAAACCGTTATCTCCCCAATCTGTACCCCAAGAGTTTACAACCTTAAACGCAGTATTGGTGTCTGAATAGCCAACTACTAACATGACATGACATCTTGAATTGGCGTAAACAACATTGTGTGGTCTATACGCCGTTAAATTAGTAGCGTCAACAACACCAAATTCATTGTCTAAGGTGGTTGATATTATGATAGGCGTCTGTTCTAATAGTAAAGACTTCATTTCTGCAACCATATTTGAGCCGCTTAAACCTTTATAACTTCCAATTCTTGCCTTTTCGGCATCTTCATCTTGTTCCATACCTGGTTGGGTAGCACAATCATTTTCGTTATAAGGAAAAGTACTTAGCGAACTTATTCCCTTTTCTTGTAAAATGGATAAGGTAGCTACTACTGATGTTCCGGTACAGTTACCCCTAGTAATTTGATTGTAAGTATAAGCGGGACTCATAATTGTTTCACTAGTATAGGCATGACCGTGTTCTATCTTCTCTTGCATTGATTTCATGTAATAGCCTACAGCCCATGAAACACACGAACCTTGTTGTCCCTGATTACCCACGGGAGGCAAAAAGTTAGATAGATCGAAATTTTGTGGTAGGGTATTTGGAATTTCTTGCCCTTCAAGAATGTCCGATCCAACAAAATAATCTGGGGAACCACCAGTGCAATCTCCACCAGTGTAGTATTGATCCTGAAAAATTAATTCATTTGATGCTTCTTCGTCAGTTCGAAAAGGCCCAAAAGGCTCGGTGTCACAAGACAAAACAAAAAGGCTACAACATACAATATATCGGGAGAAATGTTTCATAGAATATACTAACTATTATTTTTTTAACGGGATACACTGCTTATTATTGCTCTTAAATAAGTTGTAGGAATTTCAGTTAAAACTTTATATAGTAACTATTTGCGCATAGTTTTTGGTTTAAAATTAGATAGTAATGAAACGTGTATACCGTGTCGGCGATACTAAAAAAAGACTGTTTTTATTACTAGTTTAAAGAATGGCAAAATGTTTGATATCTTTAGGGTAGAAATATAAGTTATGACATCAACACAAATAAAAAATAGTATAATACTCCTATTACTTTTCTCATTCAGTTTCAATTATGCGCAGCGAAAACCAAAAATAAAAGGAAATAAAAGTGTGATAGAGATTGCAGAAACGCTCCCAGATTTCAACGCTATAGAACTAAGAGATAACCTCGAAATAGTATTGAAAAAGGGGAGTTCTGGTTACCAAATTACCGCTGATGATAATTTGATTGACGTACTTAAATTTAAAGTAGAAGATGGTACCCTTATCATAAGTTCATTTTACATAATTACAGCCAAGAAGAAATTAGAAATTGAAGTGAATTATGAAAATATAGAATCTTTGGTGGTTAAAAAAGGGAAGGTAATTGCAAAAGAACCGATTATATCAGATAAAATATATGTGAATACATTAGATAACGCTCGATTGGAATTAAATGCGAATGCGCCCGTTATGGATGTTTTCATGGAAGGAACCAGCAATGGGAAACTATATTTAGATGTAGATTCGCTTCATGTTGATGTTAAGGATAGAGCAGATTTAGATTTGTATACCGCAAGTCAAAAAAACACAGTTGTTTTGCACAAAAATGCATCTGTACGTATGGAAGGAACCACAGATACTTTGCAAGTGGAGGTTTTAGAGAATGCAAACCTTAAAGCTCAGAAATTTGAGGCAGCCTATGTAAATGCTACAGTAGAGGCTTCAGGTGTAGCAAGAGTTTACTCTTATAAAACGTTTGAACTCTCTGCAAAAGGTTCTTCAAAAACCTACTTGTACGGTAATCCTAAACTTGTAATTAATGCGTTTCTAGAAAAATCTTTATTGCGAAAGGAAGAAGATTGATGTTATAGTGTTTTAGAAAGCAGGATAAGTTCTTCCGTATCTCGAAAAATACGATCAATCTCTATAAACTCTAGTTTTGTTAAAAGATCTTGAGATTTCGTATTACTTGGAATCGTAATTGCAAGTATAATTTCAAGTGCAAGTGCTGATTTGCCATAGGATAAAACAGCTGCCGTTGCTTCTGAAACATATCCCTGGCCCTCAAATTCTGGTAAGATTGCAAAACCTAGATCAGGATGATCCAAATACACTCGTTTCACAAAACCACAAATACCGATAGGCGTGTTCGAGTTCTTTAAACTTATTTTATAAAGTCCATAACCATACTTCCTATAAGAGCTTAAGAAGTTTTCCTTTATATAAGTTACCGCTGCTTTTTTTGAATTTACATGCCGATCTCCAATGTATTTTTTCCATGTATCACTATTAAAAAGCGCTAGTAAAAAATTTGCATCGGTTGTATGAATCCGTTCTATAATCAAACGTTTGGTGGTAATTAATGGAAAGTTTTTAGTTACACCCATTTGTTTCGTCCATGGTTATTACTATTTTTCCTAAGGCTAGTCCTTTACCAAAGTATTCAAAGGCAGCTTTAAGATCGGTTAGCGCAAAAAACTTATCAATTACGGGTGCAACTTTTCCGCTTTCTTTTAGGGCAATCATATAATCTAGATCAGCTTTATTTTGTTTATGCATTAAAAGACCCATTTTTTTTCTGGTTAATAATGAGAATAAAGGTCCTAAGAACAGGGCTTGCAAAACACGTTTGGTCGAACCACCTGCAATTACATATGCCCCTTTTGATTTTAAAATGCTTTTCATCTTCAAAATTGAATGACTTCCAACAATATCAAAAATTAAATCATAGCGTTGCTTATTTTTGCTAAAGTCTTCCTTTTTATAATCAATAACATGATCAGCTCCCAATCTGCGCATTAAATCGAGTTTTTGCTCACTATCCACACCAGTAACTTTTGCTCCTTTCATTTTTGCTAATTGAATTGCATAAGATCCAGCACCTCCACCTGCGCCAATTATTAAAACCTCTTGGGCCTTCGTGGGTATACCATTATATTGAATTCCTTGCAAGGCAACAACCCCGGCTTGAGGTAGCGCAGCAATTTCTTCAAAAGAAAAACTGTCAGGTTTGTTATAAAGTAAAGATTGCGGTACGCATACATACTCCGCAAAACCTCCCCATTTCAGAAATATATCTCCAAACACGGTATCTCCTGGTTTAAATTGCACAACATTTTCCCCCATATCCACAACTGTTCCCGCAATATCAGATCCCAAAATGTGGAATCTGGGTTTAAAAAACCCCCATAATCTGGCAAATAAGGGTTTTCCATTGAGTAGTTCCCGATCTGAGGAGTTTATCGAAACTGCATGGATTTTGACCAACACTTCATTTGCTTTAGGAACAGGCTTTTCTAACTCCTGTAGTTGAAGTACTTCTGAAGATCCATATATGCTATAGGTCATTGCTTTCATTGTATATAGGACTAGATATACTGAATGTTGTTACATCAAAATTTTATTGCTATAAATTACATATAAATTGGAATTAAAAGGTTGCGCTTTTCATGTTATTTAGTTTGTCTAAAAACAGCAGGGCTTTAATAAATTATTGTAATTTTATAATACTACTCCTATAATAGAACTATTTTGAAATGAGCCATGACAATGAAGCGGATGCCAGTGAAGATATTTCGCAGCGAACTACACCTGACTTATAACGATAAAATTTAAGCAAATGAAAGATATTAAGGAACAACCGCAAGTACAGAATTTTATAGATGGGAGCTTTGAACGAAACGGTCATGCTGCCATGGATGTTATTAGTCCTGTTGATGGTAGTGTAATATCTTCCTTGCCACTATCTACAAATCTAGATGTTGACAAGGCAGTTCAAAGTGCTTTAAAAGCATTTCCAGAGTGGTCGGCACTAACGCTAAAAGAGCGAGTTCAAATATTTTTTAAGTATAGGACATTATTAGAGAAGTATTGTGATGAACTTACGCAATTGGTGCAATTGGAAAATGGTAAAACGTATGGAGAAGCCAAAGCAGAGGTTGAAAAAAGTATAGAATTGTGTGAGTTTGCTGTATCGATGCCCCAAATAGTAGTAAATGAAATTCAAGAAGTAAGTAAAGGTGTGGAATGTAGAATAGAAAGAAAACCTCTTGGTGTAGTGGCTAGTATAACACCTTTTAATTTTCCAAACATGGTGCCACATTGGACAATGCCTAATGCACTGGTATTGGGGAATACAATGGTAATGAAACCATCAGAATTGGTGCCATTAAGTACAATGCGAATGGCAGAACTATTGAAAGAAGCAGGATTGCCAGATGGTGTTTTTAATATTGTAAATGGGGGTAAAGAAGTAGTAGAGTCCCTTTGCGACCATCCAAAAATTGAGGCGATTTCTTTTGTGGGCTCTACAAAAGTTGCTAAAATTGTATATCAACGTGCTGCTGGTTCACTAAAGCGGTGTGTGGCATTGGGGGGAGCAAAAAATCACTTGTTAGTGCTCCCAGATGCAAATCCTGAAATGACAGCTTCGAATGTGGTTGCTTCTATGTCAGGCTGTGCTGGGCAACGTTGTATGGCTGCATCTGTTATGGTTGGGGTAGATCAAGTACAAGGAATTATTGATCGTATGGTTGAGGAAACCAAAGCTATTGTTCCTGGAGAGAACCTTGGATCAGTAATAAGTGCAGAGGCTAAAAAACGTATCGAAGATTATATCACTGAAGCTGAAAATAACGGTGCTAAGGTACTTGTGGATGGAAGAAATACAACAGTCTCAGGGAAAGAAGGCGGTTTTTATGTAGGACCTACCATCATTGATTATGTAACTACAGACATGTCTGTAGCGCGCGAAGAGATTTTTGGTCCTGTAATTTCAATCATTAGAGCCAAAAATTTGGATGAAGCTCTAGCTATTGAAAATGGATCTAATTATGGAAATGCCGCTGCTGTGTTTACACAAAGTGGAGGATTGGCAAAACAAGTAATGGAAAAAGCTAGCGCAGGAATGATTGGTGTTAACATCGGCGTACCGGTACCTAGAGAACCTTTTTCTTTTGGAGGTTGGAACGAATCTAAATTTGGTGTTGGCGATATTACAGGCAGAAGTTCTATAGAGTTTTGGACACAAAACAAAAAAACCACTACAAAATGGAATCCGGAAGCTCAGGTAAATTGGATGAGTTAAAAGTGTTAAAGTTTGATTTTCACAAAACCAAATAGATGAATAACCCAATTATAGAAAACAACTTAGATTTTACGCTATTCTCTTGGGGAAAACAAAGCGGACTTAATCCGATTAATGCACATTATGCCAAAGGATCTTACGTTTATGATAGGGAAGGGAAAAAATATCTTGATTTTTCTTCCCAATTAATGAATGTAAATATTGGTCACGGAAACCAACGTATTACCGAAGCAGTAGCAAATCAAATGCGAGAATTAAGTTATGTGTACCCAGGAATGGCAACGGAAGTTCGCGGTCTTTTGGGGAAAAAACTTGCGGAAATTACACCTGGAAATTTAACCAAAACATTCTTTACACTTGGAGGTGCCGAAGCTATTGAAAATGCCATAAAATTAGCTAGAATTTATACCAAACGCCATAAAATTATTGGTCATTATCGCTCGTATCATGGAGCTACTTATGGGGCAATGTCTGTAGGCGGTGACCCTCGAAAATTTCCGATTGACGCGCAAGCAGTTGGTGGATTCGTACATGTGGAAAACCCTTATTTTTATAGGTGTCCATGGAACTCCTCCTCTGAAGAGGAATGTGGTGAACGCGCTGCAGCGCATCTGGAGCGGGTTATTAAATTTGAAAATCCAGATGCCATAGCGGCTATTGTATTTGAAGGAGAATCAGGTTCTTCAGGATGTATAAAATACCCGCCAATGTACTTGGAAAGAGTACGAAAAATTTGCGATAAATATGGAATTTTGTTTATCGCAGATGAGACAATGAGTGGCTTTGGTAGAACAGGTAAAATGTTTGGAGTGGATCATCATAAGGTAGTTCCAGATGTGATGTGTATGGCTAAGGGCTTAACTTCAGGATATCTTCCTTTAGGAGCTATGGTTGTTACAGATACGATAGCAAATCATTTTAATGATACACCAATGACTTTAGGGCTTACCTATTCTGCGCACCCTACAGCTTGTGCCGCTGCGCTTGAAAATATTAAAATTATTCAAGAAGAAAATTTAGTAACCAAAGCAGCACAAACCGGACAATATATCGAAATGCAAATTTCGAAATTAAAAGAAAAACACCCATCATTAGGAGATTTTAGAAATACAGGATTATTGGGTTGTATTGAACTTGTGAAAAATAAGATTTCAAAAGAACCCACTACACCTTGGAATGCTAAACCTAATGAGATGGAAGCCACAGTAAAAATGGCGGCAAAAATTAGAGCTTTAGGAATGTTTACCTTCGTACGATGGAACTGGATTTTTGTAGCACCACCTTTGAATGTTAGCATTGAGGAAGTTGATGAAGGTTTGGAAATTATTTCTAAAACTATGGAAATAGCGGATCAATACTGTAATTAAAAATGAATAAAGATATTGTAGAGCTTCAAGAAGACGTTTCCAAATCCGAATTATATAGTCCGGATCTTGCACCGGTATCTTCGGAAAAGCGAACATGGAGCAAATGGCATTTAGCAGCTATTTGGGTAGGAATGGCTGTATGTATACCTACTTATTTATTGGCTTCTTATATGATTAAGACTGGGCTAAACTGGTATGAAGCGCTCATAATTATAGGAGTGGCTAACCTTATAATTACAGTTCCTATGGTGCTTAATGGGCATGCTGGCGTAAAATATGGAATCCCCTTTCCCGTAATTGGTCGTGCTGTATTTGGTATTAAGGGCGTGCACATTGCTTCGGTTACCAGAGGAATTATTGCCTGTGGATGGTTTGGCGTACAAACTTGGATTGGAGGTTTAGCAATCTATGCTATTTTTAATGCGGTTACCGGTACCGAAGGAGAACTGGGGCTTTCTATTGGAAAGTTTGTTGGGTTTGCTATTTTCTGGTGTATTAATATCTATTTCATATGGAAGGGCACAGAAAGTATTAAATGGTTAGAAGCGTATTCCGCACCCATTCTTATTATCATGGGTTTGGCATTGATTGGTTGGGGATACACTCAAGCTAATGGATTCTCGATCGTTCTTCAACAAAGTGAGCAACTAGAAAAACCAGCAGCTTCTATTTTGCAAGAAAACAATGGTTATTATCTGCAATTAAATGCGCTAAAAGATAGAGAGGGAGTTTCCAAGGCAAATGAATTTAAAGTATTCTGGAATACTGGTGAAAGTGATTGGAAACAGATCCCTGATGGTAAATTAACACTATCGAGCTTTGGTGTTTCAGGAGAAAAATTGCTAACTGAAGAAGGAACACTTAAGGTACAATATAGAAATACGGTAACAGAAAATACGGTATATTCTAGTGTAGTTTCTGCAAAACTACAATCTCTGGAAACCACTAGTACGGGTTCAAAATTATGGGGATACCTTCTTTGGCTTACGGCTATGGTGGGCTTCTGGGCAACGATGTCTATTAGCATAGCAGATATCACACGATATGCCAAAACGCAAAAAGATCAAGTGGCAGGACAATTTATCGGCCTTCCCGGTACAATGATGCTATACTCCTTTGTTGGGATATTTGTTACCTGCGCTGCCGTTATCAATTTTGATGGAGTATTAATTGCAGATGATGCACCTTGGGACCCGGTTTCTTTAATCGCAAATTTTGAAAACCCTGTAGTAGTAGTAATAGCACAAATTTTCTTGTTGATTGCTACTTTGAGTACAAATATTGCTGCTAATGTAATTGCTCCGGCGAATGCTTTTTCAAATGTCTTCCCTCGAAAGATCAGTTTTAGAGTAGGAGGCCTAATAACAGGAATTATCGGGATAGTAATTGCTCCATGGTGGCTTTTGAACGAGATATCTGGATTTCTAATTTTTGTTAGTGGTTTGCTAGGCCCTGTTTTGGGCGTATTAATTGTTGACTATTATGTGATTCGTAAGAAAAATTTAGAATTGCCCGAGCTATATAAAGAAAATGGAAGCTATAGTTATGGTCGATGGGGTGTAAATCCAGCAGCCATGATTTCCTTATCTGTAGGGGTGTTTTTAGCTTTAATTGGATATTGGGTACCCGAACTCAGTTTTTTATATTCTTTGTCCTGGTTTACTGGATTTTTAATTTCATCACTATTGTATTATTTATTAATGAGAAAAAAATAAAATGTCAATACTAATAAAAAATGGTCGTGTTGTTACGGCCTCCGAAAGTTATATCGCAGATGTTTACATTGAAGATGAGAAGATAAATGCTATTGGTAAGGATCTGAAATTTAGTGCTGATCAAATTATTGACGCTACAGATCGATTAGTTTTCCCTGGTGGTATCGACCCGCATGTACATCTCGATATGCCGTTTATGGGAACGTATTCTAGTGATGACTATGAAACAGGTACGAGAGCCGCATTGCATGGAGGAACTACAATGGTCATTGATTTTATATTGCAAACGCAGGGCGACACCTTGGCAAATGCACTTAAAACATGGCAAAAAAAATCGCAAGGAAAGGCGGTTGGAGACTACTCCTATCATATGGCAGTAACGGATTTTAATGATGAGGTTGCTAAAGAAGTGGTGCACTTTATCGAAGAAGAGGGAATAACTTCTTTTAAGACATTTATGGCATATAAAGGAGCTTTAATGATCGATGATGGCCAGATGGTGCAGTTGATGAAGATCGTTGAAAAAAATGGAGGTTTAGTGACGGTTCATGCAACGAATGGCGATATGATAGATTCCTTAATTGCAAAAAATAGAGCAGAAGGGAAGCTTTCACCATTATATCATTATTTATCACAGCCGGAGGTTACGGAAGCAGAAGCTTCTGCCCGTTTTGCAGATATGTTAGCCTATACCAACTGTCCGGGTTATATTGTGCATATGACCTGTGAAGGAGCATTAAATGCTGTTCGTAATGCAACACAACGCAATCAAAAAGTATTTGTGGAAACTTGTACGCAGTATCTTGTTCTTGATGCTTCACTTTACGAAAAAGATTTTGAAGGTGCGAAATGGGTTATGAGCCCTCCGCTAAGAGAAAAGAAAGACCAAGAGGCATTGTGGTCAGGAATTAATCAAGGTTTAGTACAGGTAGTGGGAACGGATCATTGTCCCTTTTTATGGGAGCAAAAGAAAATGGGAAAAGATGATTTTTCTAAAATTCCAAATGGACACCCAGCAATAGAACATCGCATGGAATTGTTGTATTCAGAAGGAGTTCATGGAGGTAAAATTTCGCTAACTAAGTATGTTGAAATTAGTGCAACCAATGCAGCTAAAATTTTTGGAATGTATCCTAAAAAGGGAACTATCGCTATTGGATCAGATGCAGATCTTGTTATTTTTGATCCAAATAAAAAACATACCATATCGGTGAATACCCATCATATGAATTGTGACTATTCAGCTTATGAAGGTCAGGAAGTTGTGGGTAAAGTAGAAACCGTAATTTTAAGAGGACAAATCGCCATACAAAATGGAGCGTGTGCACTAGCACCGGGGTATGGCCAATTTGTGAAAAGAGGAAAAACCTCAAAAACTGTAATATAATAGGGCAACTAGTAAAACTTTTATAGTAGCATTAAACATTTAACGAAGAAAAAATGCCAAGAAAAATAAAATCAGGACTTATACAAATGAGTCTTCCCATGACTGAAGGGGAAGGTACCATTCAAGAAATTATGAATGCCATGTATGACAAACACATTCCTTATATCGAAGAGGCGGGAAAGCAGGGTGTTCAAATTTTGTGTTTACAAGAAATTTTTAATACCCCATATTTCTGTCCAGGTCAGGATAGAAAATGGTATGCATCGGCAGAGTCTGTGCCGGGCCCTACTACCGAAAAAATGCAGGTGTATGCCAAGAAATACAATATGGTTATTATTGTTCCCGTCTATGAAAAAGAACAAGCAGGTGTATTGTATAATACCGCGGCAATAATTGATGCTGATGGCACGTATCTTGGGAAATATAGAAAAAATCACATTCCGCATACCACTGGTTTTTGGGAGAAATTTTTCTTCAAACCTGGGAATCTGGGATACCCTGTGTTCCAGACAAAATATGCAAAAGTAGGACTGTACATCTGCTATGACCGTCATTTCCCGGATGGAGCTCGTGCCCTAGGACTTAATGGTGCTGAAATTGTGTATAATCCTTCTGCTACTGTAGCTGGATTAAGTGAGTATTTATGGAAATTGGAGCAGCCTGCCCACGCAGCCGCTAACGGATATTTTATGGGATGTATAAATAGAGTAGGAGAAGAGAAACCTTGGAACTTAGGTAAGTTTTACGGTCAGTCCTACTTTGTTGATCCTCGAGGTCAAATTTTTGCAGAAGCATCACGTGATGATGATGAATTATTGGTAGCTGAGTTTGATTTGGATCTTATCGATGAAGTACGATCTACATGGCAATTTTTTAGAGATCGACGACCTGAGACCTACGGGAAGCTCACAGAACTTTAAGAAGAAACATCTGAATGAAAATTGGATGGTTAGCATTAACAATCCAAAGTGAAATAAAAATTAATCATTAGATACGGTTGAATGTCAGAATACAACAGACCTATTTCGGAAGCGGAATTTAAAGAAAATTTCAAGCAGAAAAAGCAATTAATGAACCCTACAGAGGCTTATTATGAAAGTTCGCGATGTCTGTTTTGTTATGATGCACCGTGCATTCAAGCATGTCCTACAGGAATAGATATTCCATTGTTCATAAAGCAGATTCATACAGACAATGTTACGGGGGCGGCTAGAACTATTTTCGATTCCAATTGGTTGGGAAATGCTTGCGGTATTGTATGCCCGACCGGTGTACTTTGCGAAGGCGCTTGTGTTTATAATCATCAAGATGTACCTCCAATTCAAATAGGTCGTTTGCAAAATTATGCCACCAATACAACGATTCATAACAAAAAAGAATTGTTTGTTCCTGGAAAAAGTATTGGAAAAAAAGTAGCAATTATCGGAGCAGGTCCGGCTGGTATAGCCTGTGCCTGTGAATTACGTATTTTGGGGGTAGAAGTAACTATTTTTGAGGCAAAAGCCAAACCTTCGGGACTTACTGTTTATGGAATAGCACCGTATAAAATCACCAATGAGGAAGTTTTATTGGAGGTAACGTATTTGCAAAAACAATTGGGATTTGATATTGAATACAATAGCCCTATAACTTCAGAAGCCGAATTACAACGTATAGAAGAGATGTATGACGCTATTTTTTTAGGAGTGGGTCTTGGAAAAACGGCCGAATTGCGGCTAAAAGGGGAAGATAAAACAGGTGTTGTGGGTGCCGTGGAGTTTATTGAAGAACTTCGGATGAAACAGCATAAAGTTACTGTGCCCGATGAGGTGGTTGTGATTGGAGGCGGAAATACAGCAATGGATGCGGCTTCGGAAGCTGCACGATTAGGGGCGAACAAAGTTACCTTAGCTTATCGACGTGATAAAAACGCCATGGGAGCTTATGGTTTTGAATATGATTTAGCACTCAGTGCAGGAGTAGATGGTTTATTTAATGCCAATCCCATAGCTATTTTAGGAGATGAACAGGTAAGCGGAGTAAGATTTGTGCGTACAGAAACTATTGATGGGACATTAAAACCTGTAGCAGACAGTGAATTTGATGTTCCGTGTACAATGGTAATTAAAGCTACAGGTCAGGCAAAACAAGGAGATTTTTATAAGCTTATAAAAGACCTTGAAATTGACGCTAAAACTAGAATATTAATCAATTCCGAAAATTATCAAACTTCGAATCCTAAATATTTTGCTGGCGGCGATGCAGTAAATGGCGGTGCAGAAGTAGTTAATGCTGCTTTTGAAGGTAAAATTGCTGCGCAAGGGATTTGTAAGTGGTTAAAAAAGTAACTAAAAATTTCTGTTGATTTTTCAACACTAAATGTATAAGGAAAACTAAATATGGCCGATTTATCAATAAATTTTGCAGGGATAAAAGCTCCAAATCCATTTTGGCTTGCTTCTGCTCCTCCTACCAATTCAGGATATCAAATTATGAAAGCGTTCGAAGCTGGTTGGGGTGGTGCTGTATGGAAAACACTAGGAGTTCCTGTTATTAATGTATCCAGTCGTTATGGGGCTGTAAATTATAGAGACTCTAGAATGATGGGTTTCAATAATATTGAATTGATAACAGATCGACCTCTTGCAGATAACCTTAGGGAAATCGAAGAAGTAAAAAAATATTTCCCGGATCATGCCATTATTGCTTCCTTAATGGTAGAAAGCAAAGCGGAATGGGAACAGATTATTAAAGATGTTGAAAATGCTGGCGCTGATGGGATTGAACTTAATTTTGGATGCCCTCATGGGATGTGTGAACGAGGGATGGGTTCAGCAGTTGGGCAGGAACCAGAGGTTTTAAAAACGATCGTTGAATGGGTTAGTGCTGCTGCAACAATTCCTGTAATTACGAAACTTACCCCTAATATTTCTGAAATTGTAGACCCTGGATTAGCTGCTTATCAAGGCGGTTCAGATGCAATTTCTCTTATTAATACTATAAAAAGTATTGTTGGTATTGATTTAGACACCTATGCACCTTTGCCTATTGTAGATGGTAAAGGAACCAATGGAGGATATTGTGGGCCGGCCGTGAAGCCTATCGCGATGAATATGATAAAGGATTTAGCACAGCATCCCGAAATTTCCAAAATTCCTATCTCGGGTATTGGAGGTATTGAAACTTGGAGAGATGTGGTGGAATTTATTTTACTCGGTGCCACCTCGGTGCAAGTGTGTACAGCAGTAATGCATTATGGTTTCGGAATTGTAAGAGAGATGGAGGCAGGGTTACGACAGTTTATGGATGATAAGGGATATAACACTATCTATGATTTTGCAGGGAAAGCATTGCCTAATGTTACGGAATGGAAACATCTCAACTTAAAGCATAAGGTGGTCGCAGAAATTAACGCGGATAAATGCGTGGGTTGCGAGTTATGTTATATTGCATGTGATGATGGCGCACACCAGGCTATTGCTTTATCGGAAGACCGCACGATTCGCATTCCCAGTATTATCGAAGAAAATTGCGTTGGATGTAATTTGTGTTCACTGGTTTGTCCGGTAGAAGATTGTATTACCATGGAAAAACGTGATGATGGGACCCAACATAGTACTTGGGATGAAAGAACTATTGCAGGGACAGTGCCAACTACTTTTGATGATGATCGAGCTGGAGGAAAAGGACATTATGTACCTAAACCTACAGATGCATTGAAAGCTAAACAGAATTGATATTGATTAATAAAGCGCTCTATAAAATTTTGACAATCTTTATTGCAATTGTATGGCTTATAAACGGGCTTGTTTGTAAAGTGCTAAACTTGGTGCCAAGGCACGAACAAATTGTTTCGAGAATTTTAGGTGAAGATTACTCAAAACCTCTTACTATATTAATTGGACTTTCAGAAATAATAATGGCAATATGGATTTTGACTAAATATAAATCTAAACTTAGTGCAATTATTCAAATGATAGTAGTTGGAGTAATGAATATCTTAGAATTTATTTTGGTTCCAGACCTTTTACTATGGGGTAAATTAAATTCAATTTTTGCTTTATTATTTATTTCTCTTATTTATTACAACGAGTTCGTTTTGAATAAAAAACTAAAACTTCAAGTTCAACAATGAAGTTTTTAAAAAACCACCCATTTGCTGTTGAAGCTTTTTTTGAAAGTTCTCTTGTTCTGACGTTTGCCGTACCTAAGGAACATATTGAAAACCTTATTCCTAAATGTTTAGAACTAGATGTTTTTCAAGAAAAATGGGCTTTTATTGCAATTGCAATGGTCCAAACCAAGGATTTGAGACCAAAAGGTTTTCCTAGATTTATGGGAAATGATTTCTTTCTTGTTGGATATCGAATTTTTGTTCGTTATAACAACAATGCAGGTAAGCGTTTGAGAGGGTTATATATTATTAAATCTGAAACTGATAAAAGGAAAATGGAATTTATGGGAAATATTTTCACACATTACAATTATACAACCACTGATATTAAGGAAAGTACGATTGGAAGTTTGAGAAGTATAAATTCAAAAAAATCGAAGTTTAAATTGGTCATAGAACAAACAGGTGATGAAATTAGCATACCAAATGGTTCACCATTCACAAGTTGGAAGGAGGCAAGGAGATTCGCAGGACCTCTTCCTTATACTTTTACTTATAACGATAGGGATAAAACTGTCTTAATTATTGAAGGTGTTCGTCAAAACTGGAAACCTCAACCTATTAAGATAAAAAAGTATCACTTCGATTTTTTAAATAAGCTAGATCTTAAAAATATTATTTTGGCAAATGCTTTTGAGATAACTAGAATTCCATACTATTGGAAAAAAGGAAAAATGGAAGAATGGAACTAAAAAGAAAACCTTTTCAGGGAGTATTCAATATTATTCGATTTAATTGGCACTTTTATTTGGCAGCAAGTTTAGTCATTATTTCTGGACTTTATTTAAAGGGATATTTAAATGAACAAATACAACCATTCATTTTTTGGTTTGCCTTGGTGACAACGGCAACACTTGTTTTTTCATTAGTTGTTTCCTTTTATATTTATGATCTTTCTAAACTATATCAGATCAAATGGCTTCCAAAATTAGAGCGGAAAAGTGTTTTGAATATCAATGCAGGTTTTGATGAAACGAGCAAAATAATTAATAGCAGATTGTATAATTGTGATTTAAAAGTTTGCGACTTTTACAATCCATTAAAGCATACGGAAATATCAATTAAAAGAGCACGAAAAGCTTATCCTCCATTTAAAAATACTATTCAAGTTACAACAAATAAACTTCCATTTACTAGCAATTTTTTTGATTACTCCTTAGCAGTTTTATCGGCTCATGAAATAAGAGATGAGGAGGAGCGAGTAACTTTCTTTAGAGAACTTCATCGAGTAACGAAATCAACAGGACGGGTATTTGTTACGGAACATTTAAGAGATTGGAAGAATTTTGTTGCATATACGGTTGGAGCTTTTCATTTTCATTCCAAATGGACTTGGCTAAAAACTTTTGAAAAATCAAATTTTAAAGTTCAGCGCGAATTCAAAATAACACCATTTATAACCACTTTCATACTAGTAAAGAATGGAGATGCACTTTAAAGTAGTAGGGGTTTTGTTAATGATACTTGCTATTATTCATGCGATTTTTCCTAGGTATTTTGACTGGAAAGAAGATCTTAAATTGATTAGTTTGATAAACAAACAAATGATGATGGTACATACGTTTTTTATTGCACTAATTGTTTTTCTTATGGGATTACTTTGTTTTACATTAACAATGGAATTAATAGAAACAGAATTGGGTAAAACTGTTTCACTTGGATTTGGAATTTTTTGGACTATTAGACTTTATGTCCAATTCTTCGTATACTCAACCAAACTATGGAAAGGAAAATCTTTTGAGACTGTAATACATTTGATTTTCAGTGGACTCTGGCTATATTTGAGCCTAATATTTTGGATCAATTATCTAAATTAGATATTTACGAATATTATGCTTTGAATAGTAGTTATTCTTCCTATCCAATATCAAAGCCGAAATCGTTTATCCATTATGTCTTCGTTATAGGTGCAGTAATCAAATGTTCCGGGATTCCCCATCCATCCACCAATACTTCTATATGGGGACGTAGTTCAGTACAAAGTCGTTCTACACGTTGCCGAATGGCTTTGGATTTGGTAGCGCCGATATAACCATGTTCCAAATACCAAGATGCATCTTGACGAATTTCATGCAACGCATATAAGTTGCCTAGTTTTTCAAATAACAACCGATGTTTCTCATCCACTATTTTTGAAGTAAATGCAGTAAAAGTAGTATGGGCCAACTCAACACTATAAGCTTTACCTAAGGCAAGTAAATGCGTTTGTACTTTTAAAAATGCCTGATATGAAGGTATTCCCTTTTTAATATAGGCACGTATACGCATGGCTAAAGTATAGGTGAGTCTTCGTGTTCGATAAGAAAACGCATGCTTGTGGAATTTTGGATCGTAGAGATGTTCAACATCTACTTTGTTTGAATAAATGGGGTTAATATTACTCAATTTATCATTGAGTTGTTTTCCTAAAACCTTTAATACAGATACAAAACCAGCACTATTAAATTCTGCCTTAAAATCGGAAAGAACACCTTTTGCAGCCAATTGCAAGAGCACATTATTATCTCCTTCAAAAGTGGTAAAAATATCAACATCTCCCTTCAGATTGGCGATCCTATTTTCTAACAAATATCCCTTGCCACCACATGCTTCACGGCATTCTTGAATAGTGGCATTGGCAAACCATGTGATAATAGATTTTAAGCCTGCCGCCTGAGTTTCTACTTTGCGTTTATCTGGATTACTTTCATCGCTATAAACACGCATCATCTCATCTAAAGTGATCTGATATACATAAGTAGCCGCAACGGATGGTGTTAGTCGCAATTGATGCGTTGGATAATCCATCAATAAATCTTCCTGAATCTTTACACTGTCATTAAATTGTCTTCTATTTAGTGCGTGCTTTATGGCAATAGCTAAAGCCATTTTTGCTCCGCCCAACCCAGCTCTGGCAACACATATTCTACCACCAACCAAAGTACCCAACATGGTAAAGAAGCGCTTGTTTGGATTTTTAATAGGAGAGTGGTATGAACCGTCCCCCTTGATGTCTCCATATTTGTTTAATAAGTTTTCTCGGGGGACGCGTACCTGATTGAACCATATTTTACCATTATCAACACCATTCAATCCTAATTTATAACCATTATCTTCCACTACAACACCCTTCATGAGTTCATGAGCCTCATTTCGCAAAGGAACCAAAATGGCATGAACCCCTTCATTTTTGCCATTTACAATAAGTTGTGCAAATACGGAGGCCATAGTAGAATGCAAGGCGTTTCCAATATACTCTTTATTATCAATTTTTCCAGGGGTATGAATAATTATAGCATCTGTTTCTTTTTCATAAGTAGCCGTTGTTTTTATGCCACGTACGTTAGATCCATGCCCGGTTTCTGTCATTGCGAAACAACCTAATAGCTTAGCTTTACCCGCATCTGTAAGATATTGATCATGGTGTTTTTTAGTCCCTAATTTTTGAATACTACCGCCGAACAGTCCAAATTGTACTCCAAACTTTATGGTAAGACTACCATCAACATACATGAGATGCTCAAAAATAGCTGCATAGGTAGACATATCATTAATACCCCCATACGCTTCAGGGAAAGCCATAGCTCCATAGCCTGAATCAGCTAGTTTCTTTACCTGTTCTAAAACTTTAGTTCTAAAACTTTCTTTATTACGGAGAATTTCCCATTGAAAAGAATCATGCTTTAGAAACTCTCGAAAGATGTTAATCTTTTCAGCGTGATCTCCTTTTAAAATAGTGTCAATAGTAGTTGAACTAAAGTAATTTGATGTTTTAGCATGAACAACCTCAACTTCAAAAAGATGACTGTAATGATTTGGTTGAATGCCTAAATTTATTTCGATATGCTTTAAGTTTTCGTTGAACGCACATTCTGTGCAATGTTGCCCTCCCAATCGCTGACTTAGCGAAGTAAGCGGATAGGTATCACTTTCAATTAACTTAATTCCCGAGGAGCTAATAATGTTTTTCCATGATTTAAAGGTTTCTTCAGACGGTGGATTCTCCTTATCCAACCAATCATTAAGAAATATTTTATCATCTTTAGTTAATACAGTGTCCTGCTGCACAGCCTGTTGTATTACTGCAACCTCTGAAGCAGATAAAAGATCATCTGACCATATCACATAAAAAAAAGGAATATAAGGAATAACACCTGTTGAGTAATTGTGAACTTGCATGACACTATATTTAGATTTCTATACTATTTTAAGAAATAATTTAATTATAAGTCGAAAATAGTAAATTTCAATTACGCTTTTACAATTTTTAAATCATTTGATTTTTGTGATAAAATCGATGATTTTAATACGCTTGCCGGAGAAAAGTAGCAGCTTTTTCTACTATCTTTGTTAGGATATGAATGAGCATTTAGATCCCACTAGCGAGCATTTTTCAGAGGAAGAGCTGGATATAGAAAGAGCCTTGCGTCCTATAAATTTTGATGATTTTACAGGGCAGGAACAGGTTCTTGAAAATCTTAAAGTTTTTGTACAAGCAGCTAATTTAAGAGGAGAGGCGTTAGATCACACTTTATTTCATGGCCCCCCGGGCCTCGGCAAAACGACACTTGCTCATATTTTGGCAAATGAATTGGGTGTTGGTATAAAAATAACCTCGGGACCGGTATTGGATAAACCTGGAGATTTAGCAGGCTTACTTACCAATTTAGAAGAGAGAGATGTTTTATTTATTGATGAGATTCATAGATTGAGTCCGATTGTAGAGGAATATTTGTATTCTGCGATGGAAGATTATAAAATTGATATTATGATCGAATCTGGTCCAAATGCACGAACAGTACAAATTAACTTAAATCCTTTTACCTTAATAGGGGCTACTACCCGTTCTGGATTACTTACGGCACCCATGCGCGCGCGTTTTGGAATTCAAAGTAGATTACAATATTACTCCACAGAGCTGTTGTCGACAATAGTAGATCGGAGTGCCCAAATTATTAACGTTCCCATTACGCATGAAGCTGCAATTGAAATTGCCGGCCGGAGTAGAGGTACACCCCGAATAAGTAATGCCTTACTGCGACGTGTTCGTGACTTTGCGCAAATAAAGGGGAATGGAAATATTGATATTGAAATTTCTAAATTTGGACTTAGGGCATTAAATGTGGATGCTCACGGGTTGGACGAAATGGACAATAAAATTCTTAGTACCATTATTGATAAGTTTAAGGGAGGCCCAGTAGGAATAACTACCTTAGCAACAGCAGTATCCGAGAACGCTGAAACTATTGAAGAAGTGTATGAACCTTTTTTAATTCAACAAGGATTTATTATGCGCACTCCAAGAGGTCGAGAAGTAACGGAATTGGCATATAAACATTTAGGTCGCATTAAGAATAATGGACAAGAAGGATTGTTTTAAGTCTTAGAGGATTACAATGCACAAACTCCCCACAATTTCTAAATTTCAAGTATATAGAAATACACTTAAAATATTAAAAAACCCATTACCATTTCATCGTAAAAATTATGAGAAGTATGGAGATACTTTCGTAATACCCTTAAGTAAAAAGGAACGGGTGATTTTCACAAGAGATGCCAAACTTACCAAACATGTTTTGCAAACACAGCACAAACGGTATTACAAATCGCGATTGCAAACCGTGGATTTGGCCAAATATGTAGGACACGGTTTGTTAACCTCAAACGGGGAATCGTGGCGTGCGCATCGCAGAATGATTCAACCAGCATTTCATAAAAAAAAGTTGCAGGGTTTATTACATATCATGTTAACTGTTATTGAAGATGAGGTAAAACGTATTGATGGGAATGGTACACAAGATATTTTTCCGTTGATGCATGATTTGGCATTTCAAGTCGTAGCTAAGTCACTTTTTAGCGGTTCTAACCTTAGGGAACAAATGTCCCGTTTACAAGATATTACCCAGACAAATCAACGAATGCTTATTCGGGAAATGCGTCAACCGTATTTGAATTGGTGGTTTCGTTGGAGTGGAAAGATTAAAAAACATTTGAAGTACGCAAAAGAAGCGCAAGATTTACTTCAGGAAATTATAAAAGAGCGCCAAAAAGATCATTCAGAGCGGGATGACTTATTGGATATGTTGCTTCGTGCCAGATACGAAGATGGTTCCAAGATGCAGATGCAACAACTTATTGATGAGGTTCTTATTTTGTTTATTGCGGGCCATGAAACCAGTGCTAATGCCTTGAGTTTTGCCCTGTTTTTAATTGCAAAAAACCCTGATGTTCAGGAAAAATTACAAACAGAGCTGAAAGATATACATTTACATGAAGGAGATATCATGGAACAATTGGGAAAGCTAATCTATACGCGACAATGCATAGAAGAAGCTATGCGTTTGTACCCACCAGCATATATTATTGATAGAGTTGTAACTGAAGATGATTCGTTTGCTGATTATAATTTACCAAAAGGAACCTTTGTGTTATTATCAATATACGAATTACATCGTTTAGAAGCAATTTGGGAGTCACCTGAAGAATTTAAACCCGAGCGTTTTCAAACAGACGTAAAGAAACAAAAATCAGATTACTACTATCCTTTTGGGGGAGGCCCTAGAATGTGTATTGGCAATAACTTTGCGATGTATGAGATGATACTCACTATAGCCGTTATTTTAAAAAAGTATAAGATTGCAACAGATTTAGAAGCAATAGCTGTAAATCCATTAATTTCATTAAAACCTGAAACGGTTCCTTTAAAATTTCAGAAAATTTAATAGCATTTGAGCTCAAAAGAGGAATATACCAAACAAATCAAAGAAGAAGCTAAGCGTCTTGGATTTTTATCGTGTGGCATTTCAAAGGCAAATTTTCTAGAAGAAGAAGCTCCACGTTTAGAAAAGTGGTTAAACAACAACATGCATGGAGAAATGCAGTATATGGAGAATCATTTTGATAAACGTTTAGATCCTAGATTATTAGTGGAGGGAGCTAGATCGGTAATCTCCTTATTACTTAACTACTACCCAGAGCAAAAGCAAGATGAAAATTCATATAAGATATCTAAATATGCCTATGGTCAGGATTATCACCACGTTATAAAATCAAAACTAAGACTCCTTCAAGAATTTATTACATCAAAAATAGGTGCAGTAAGTGGAAGAGCGTTTGTAGATTCTGCTCCAGTTTTAGATAAGGCTTGGGCTGCTAAAAGTGGTTTAGGTTGGATAGGCAAACATAGTAATCTGCTAACACAACAGGTGGGATCTTTTTATTTCATTGCTGAGCTAATTGTAGATCTGGATTTAGAATATGATCTTCCAGCAACAGATCATTGTGGAACTTGTACGGCATGCATCGATGCATGTCCTACGGATGCAATTGTTGACCCTTATGTTGTGGATGGGAGTAAGTGTATTTCATACTTTACAATTGAACTTAAGAATGAGATTCCACAGGATTATCAAGGGCAATTTAAGGATTGGATGTTTGGTTGTGATATTTGTCAAGATGTATGTCCTTGGAATCGATTTTCGAAACCCCATAATGAACCTTTGTTTAATCCTAAACCAGAACTTTTAGCAATGACTAAAAAAGAATGGGAGGAAGTTACTACGGATGTTTTTCAGAAAGTATTTCAAAAATCCGCCGTAAAACGGACAAAGTTTTCAGGACTTCAACGTAATATTCGTTTTTTAAAAGAGTGATAGTCGATTGCTATGATACCCTGATGCAATACTTTGGTTTAAAGAATATGAAACTACAACGATTTCGTTGCATTTTAAACGCTATTTACTCGGAAGTTTAAGATAAGAAGACGGATAAAATGCTATATTGTTAAGCATATTTTTCAATTAAACCGCTACATCAATGAAATTTACTAAGCCCAGTTTAAGTTTTTGGCAGATTTGGAATATGAACGTTGGGTTTTTTGGAATCCAATTTAGTTTTGGATTACAGCAGACAGCCATTAACCCCATTTTCGAATATTTAGGAGCGCATCATAATGAATTGCCGCTTTTAAATTTGGCAGGTCCGGTTACGGGATTGCTTATTCAACCTATTATAGGAGCGATAAGTGATAAAACATGGTCGCCAAAATGGGGAGGTAGAAGAAAACCCTTCTTTTTAATTGGTGCTATTCTTGCCAGCTTATGTCTATTCGCGTTTCCACTTAGCCCCGGGCTATGGTTTGCGGTAGGTTTGCTTTGGATTTTAGATGCGGCCAATAATACAGCGATGGAACCATATCGCGCCTTTGTGGGCGATAAACTACCCGACAGTCAATTAACTTTCGGATATCAGATGCAGAGCTTATTTGTGGGAGCAGGAATAACAATTGCTAACTTTTCTTTGTTTCTCTTTCAAGATTGGTTTAGTACCCCCAGTGACATAGCAGAAACGGTTAATGCTATTCCGGAATGGGTATATTATTCTTTCTTTTTAGGTGCATTTGCTTCTATTGCAACAGTTTTGTGGTCGGTATGGAAAACACCTGAAATCCCTCCGACAGCAGAAGAGTTGGAAGAAATAAAAAGTTTTAACGATGGAAAACCACATCCATTAATTCAAGTACTTGGAGCTTTGGTAGCTGTTCTTTCCATACCGGTGTTGTCAGGACTTGGCCTTGGAGAGCTTTTCCCTTACTTGTATGAAAATTACAATTTACTTGTTGTTGTAATGCTAATAATTGCTTTTATATGGCTTTTTATACTTTATAAAATAATAAAGAATAACCCCGAAAATACGGCTACTAAAAAATTTGGGGATTTGTTAATGCCATTGATGGAAGCTTCAGAAGCAATTAAAGACATGCCGAAATTTATGTGGAAACTTGCTGCTGTATACTTTTTTCAATGGTATGCCCTTTTTGTTTATTGGCAGTTTATAGCGCCTATGATTAAATCATCATTAACGCATTTCAATGCTGATGAGGCATTAGCTCAAGTAGGTCTTATGAATGGCACCTATAATTTTGTTACCATGCTGGTTGCGCTGGCCCTTGTGCCAATTGCAAAAAAGTATAGTTCTAAATGGGTTTATGTGATCAGTTTATTTTTGACAGGAATAGCAATGCTTTCAATGCCATTTATTAAACATGAATATTTGTTATTGGCTCCTATGGTATTATTTGGTATTGGTTGGGCAGCTATGATGGGCATACCTTATGCAATGGTGTCAAAAGTTATTCCAGAAGATAGAAGAGGTGTATATATGGGAATTGTAAACATGATGATTGTGATACCCATGTTAATCCAGACAGTTTCCTTTGGTCCGGTGATTGAGCATTTTCTTGATAATGATGCTATCAGCGCCATTCTTTTTGGCGGTGTATTCTTTATGATAGCAGGACTATTAGCACTTCGATTAAAAGTACCTGAAGAGAAAGAATAATATTAATTATAGAATTAACTAGTGTTCTAAAAGCATTGATATAACTATCAATGCTTTTTTATTAACAACAACACCCATTCAAATCCCAAGAATACCTTTAAATTTGTTTTAAATCTCTAGAAAATGGATAAACCGAAAAAAAGGAGTGAAGCTCTTATATATCATCAAGAACCACAGCCTGGTAAAATTAAGATTGTCCCCACAAAACCATATGCTACGCAACGGGATTTGGCGTTGGCTTATTCTCCTGGGGTTGCAGAGCCCTGTTTGGAAATAGCGGCAAACGTAGATGACGCTTATAAATATACGGCTAAGGGAAACTTGGTTGCTGTTATTACGAATGGGACAGCGGTATTAGGTTTAGGTGATATTGGTCCAGAAGCTTCAAAACCGGTAATGGAAGGGAAAAGTTTGCTGTTTAAAATTTTTGCTGATATAGATGGGGTTGATATTGAGTTGGATACGAAAGATGTAGACAAATTTATTGAAACGGTAAAAACAATTGCGCCTACTTTTGGTGGTATAAATTTAGAGGATATTAAGGCCCCAGAAGCCTTTGAAATTGAAACACGTTTAAAGGAAGAATTGGATATTCCTGTAATGCATGATGATCAACATGGAACAGCGATAATTTCTGCTGCCGCCTTATTAAATGCATTGGAAATAGCGAATAAAAAAATAGATGAAATCCGCATTGTTGTGAGTGGTGCAGGTGCTGCAGCTATTTCTTGTACTCGTTTGTATAAGGCCTTTGGAGCTAAGGATGAAAATATAGTAATGTTGGATAGCAAAGGGGTAATACGGAAAGATAGAATTAATCTATCTGAAGAAAAAGCTGAGTTTGCAACAGCTAGAACTATTGATACTCTAGAAGAGGCTATGAAAGATGCCGATGTTTTTATAGGTCTATCAAAAGCCAATATCGTATCAGGAGACATGCTTACGACTATGGGGAACAATCCGATTGTATTTGCTATGGCAAATCCAGATCCAGAAATCGATTATAAAATAGCCTGTGGTACACGTTCGGATTTAATTATGGCAACAGGGCGCTCAGATTATCCCAATCAGGTTAATAATGTACTTGGTTTTCCTTTTATTTTTAGAGGAGCTCTAGATGTGCGTGCCACAAAAATTAATGAGGCTATGAAAATGGCAGCGGTAAAGGCTATAGCTGCTTTAGCCAAAGAACCGGTTCCAGAACAGGTAAATATAGCTTATGGAAAAACACGTTTAACTTTTGGTAAGGACTATATTATACCAAAACCTTTCGATCCAAGATTGATCAGCGAAATTCCTCCTGCAGTAGCCAAAGCAGCTATAGATAGTGGGGTGGCAAAAGCGCCAATATCCGATTGGGAAGCTTATAAAGAACATCTGCTACAACGATTAGGGAGTGATAATAAAACGGTTCGGTTACTTCATGATAGGGCAAGAGCGGGTAGTAAAAAAATTGTTTTTGCGGAGGCCGAGCAATTAGATGTCCTAAAAGCGGCTCAAATTGTCTACGAAGAAGGTATTGCAATTCCTATTCTTTTGGGGAATAAAACGGCTATATTAGAACTCAAAGAAGAGTTGGAGTTTGATGCTGAGGTACTAATTCTAGATCCTCAGAATAAAGATACTTTAGAAAAGCGAAACGAATATGCAACCAAATATTGGGAAAGCAGAAAAAGAAGTGGAGTAACGCTTTATGGAGCTCGAATTAATATGAAACGTCGCAATTACTTCGGGTCAATGATGGTAATGCAAGGAGATGCGGATGGAATGATTTCTGGTTATTCAAGAGCATATCCTACGGTAGTAAAACCTGTTTTCGAAGTGTTGGGAAGAGCTGCAAACGTAAAAAAAGTATCAACGGTGAATATTATGACCACCGATAGAGGTCCTATATTTTTAGCAGACACCTCCATAAACATAAATCCGAATGCCGAGGAATTGGCCGAAATTGCGCAAATGACAGCAAACGTTGCTTCAACATTTGGGTTTGAACCCGTTATGGCACTCTTATCCTATGCAAATTTTGGATCATCAACCCATCCTAATGCGAGTAAAGTCAGAGAAGCGGTTAAAATTTTACATGAAAAGAACCCGGAACTTATTGTTGATGGAGAAGTGCAGATAGATTTTGCATTAAATCGAGAGTTTCATCAAGATAAGTTTCCATTTTCAAAACTAGCAGGGAAAAAGGTAAACATCTTGATTTTTCCAAATTTAGAGTCCGCAAACATTACCTACAAATTGCTGAAGGAGTTAAATAAGGCAGATTCTATTGGTCCAATTATGGTTGGACTCCGCAAGGCGGTGCATATCTTACAATTGGGTGCTAGTGTAGACGAAATGGTTAATATGGCAGCAGTAGCTTCTATTGATGCACAAGAACGGGAAAAAAGAAAACTGGCTAAATTAGGTTATACCTAAATAAAAAATCAACACTAAATAATTAAAGATGATAACCCATTTAAACGGGAGATTGCTGGAGAAAAACCCAACTTACGTAGTAATAGAATGTGCTGGTATAGGCTATTTTGTAAATATATCGCTGCATACTTTTTCGCAATTATCAGACGAAGAAAATATAAGATTATATACACATCTTCAAGTTAAAGAAGATGCACATACTTTGTTTGGTTTTGCCGAAAAATCGGAACGAGAAATTTTCAGATTACTATTATCCGTTTCTGGGATCGGATCTAGTACGGCAAGGACGATGCTTTCTTCATTATCTCCTTTACAAATTAGAGATGCTATTGCTTCAGGTGATGTTCCCGTAATACAGGCTATTAAAGGGATTGGAGCCAAAACGGCGCAACGGGTTATTTTAGATTTGAAAGACAAGATTATTAAAATTTACGATATTGATCAAGTTTCAACAATTTCAAACAATACAAATAAAGAAGAAGCGTTATCTGCTTTAGAGGTTCTGGGTTTTGTTCGGAAACAATCTGAGAAGGTGGTGGACAAAATTTTAAGTCAGAACGCTTCACTAAGCGCAGAGGAGATAATAAAACTGGCGCTTAAAAATTTGTAATAAGTTTGAAAAAAGGGGCGAGATTATTTCTTAAATCTTATACATTTAGGGTTTTATTTATTTTGAGCGGATTTTTTGGATCAATCCAAATGACTTCAGCGCAAGATAACAATGCGCAGCAAGATTCCGTTCAGACAGATTCCGTTAAAACAGGATTTGCGCTAGGAAAACTTAAATTAAAAGACCCCAATAGTATCATTTCTAAATACACCTACGATCCGCGTTTAGATAGTTATGTATATACCCAAAAAATAGGAGAATTTGATATTAATTACCCGCTTATCCTTACACCAGCAGAATATCTTGAATTGGTTCGAAAAGAAGGGATTAAATCTTATTTTAAAGAAAAAATAGATGCCTTTACCGGTAAAAAAGAAGGAAGCGATGAGGCTCGTAAAAATTTATTGCCCAATTTTTACGTAAACAATAGTTTTTTCGAATCTATTTTTGGCGGAAATACGATAGAGGTTATACCACAGGGTTCCGTTGCAATGGATTTAGGATTGATATGGCAACGGAATGATAATCCGGCATTGTCACCAAGAAATAGAACCAACTTATCGTTCAATTTTGATCAAAGAATTAGTTTGAGCTTACTTGGTAAGATTGGGGAGAGACTCCAAGTCACAGCGAATTACGATACTGAAGCGACTTTTGATTTTCAAAACTTAGTAAAACTGGATTATACACCTACCGAGGATGATATTTTGCAAAAAATAGAGATCGGTAATGTGAGCATGCCACTCAATAGTTCGTTAATTACGGGAGCGCAAAGTTTATTTGGTGTAAAAACCGAATTACAATTTGGTAAAACAAAAGTTACTACCGTATTTTCTGAACAGCGTTCGCAAAACAACACTGTAGTAGCACAAGGGGGAGGAACATTAAATGATTTTTCTCTTACAGCGCTGGATTATGATGAGGATAAGCACTTTTTTTTAGCACAATTCTTTAGAGATCAGTATGACAACGCTTTACGAAATTATCCTTATTTAAATACACAAGTTAGAATAACACGTTTGGAAGTATGGGTAACCAACAGAAGTCAACAAACTTTAAACGTTAGAAATATTGTAGGTATTCAGGATTTAGGGGAAGCCGTTGAAGATCAAACCAGAATTGGAAACTTAAACGGAGCTCCCGCAGGATTCTTTAATTTTTCCGGCGAAGCGGGAAATCTCCCAAGGAATAATGCAAACGATTTTGATCCCGACCTTATAAATAATGGAGGGGTGTTAACAAATTCTATTCGAGATATTGCTACGGTTCAAGCAGGTTTTAATATTCCTGGTTTCACAGTAAATCAAGGTTTTGATTATGCTATTTTAGAAAATGCACGAAAATTAGAAGAAGGAAGAGATTATAAATTAAGTGATCAATTGGGGTATATTTCCTTAAACCAACGCTTAAGTAATGATGAAGTTTTAGCCGTTGCTTATCAATATACCTTCAATGGACAGGTATTTCAGGTAGGAGAATTTGCCAATGGAGGAATAGATGCTACTACCGTTGCCCCAGGTGTAGAATCCCCAATAATTAACAACAATACACTTATTCTTAAATTACTTAAGAGTAACATTACAAATGTGCAGGATCCTATTTGGGATTTGATGATGAAAAATATTTATGCTACCGGTGCATTTCAGTTAAGTCAGGAAGATTTTAAGCTTAATATTTTATATTCAGACCCAACACCAAGAAACTATCTTACTCCAGTTGATGACGTAGGTTTTCCAGATGGTTTGGAAGATCGAATATTATTAGATGTTTTTAATTTAGATCGCCTAAATGTATATAATGACGTGCAAAGTGGAGGAGACGGGTTCTTTGATTTTCTGCCTGGAATAACTATCGATTCTCAGTCTGGACTCATTATTTTTACGCAGGTTGAACCTTTCGGAGAATCTCTATTTGATTTATTAGGAGGTGGAATCTACGATGTAGATAACGATGTAGGTTATAATGCGAATCAGGTACAATATGTATTTCGAAATATGTATGCCTTTACTAAGGCATCATCTTTAGAAGACGCGGAGAAAAATAGGTTTCAAATTCGTGGTCGGTATAAATCTGAGGGTAGTAGCGGAATTCCGATTGGGGCATTTAATGTTCCTAGAGGATCTGTTCGTGTAACTGCAGGAGCAAGGCAATTACAGGAAGGAATTGATTTTACAGTGAACTATGCAGCTGGAACCGTTCAGCTTTTAGATCCAAGTTTAGAAGCTTCCAATACTCCGATAAATATATCCGTAGAAAACAATGCTATTTTTGGTCAACAGACAAGAAGATTTACAGGAGTTAATGTAGAACACAAAATCAACGAAAATTTTGTGATTGGAGGAACACTGTTAAATTTAAATGAGCGTCCGTTAACTCAAAAATCCAATTTTGGTGTCGAACCAGTTAACAATACGGTTTATGGATTTAATGGAAATTTCTCCACGGAGATACCGTTTCTGACACGCTTAGTAAATAAATTACCAAATATCGATACCGATGTGCCTTCCAATCTTTCGATACGCGGAGAGATAGCGGTTTTAAAACCTAACTCGCCTAGAAATGCAGATTTTGAAGGGGAGACCACGTCTTTTGTAGATGATTTTGAAGGTGCACAAGCTTTAATAGATATTCGTTCCTCTTTGGGCTGGAGCTTGGCAAGTACTCCTTTGGAGTTTGCACCAGGGGGTCAATTGACGGGAAACTCACCCGAGGATCCTGCAAATTTAGAAAATGGTTTCGGGCGAGCTAAAGTAGCTTGGTATACCATAGATCCAATTTTCTTTACAAATCAAAGACCGGCTGCGCTAAGTGATAATGATGTATCTACCAATGCTACCCGTCGGGTTTTTATTGATGAAATATTCCCACAAATAGATATTGCGCAAGGACAAACTACAGTGCAGAACACCTTAGATATCGCTTATTACCCAAATGCTAAAGGGCCCTATAACAACAATCCAAATTTTGAAGGTGAGCAGCCCCAGGATAAATGGGGAGGAATTATGCGATCTTTAAGTAGTACGAATTTTGAGCAATCCAATGTAGAATTTGTACAATTTTGGGTCTTAGATCCTTTTGTTGATGGAGATGCCACGAGTAATGGGGAGCTGGTAATTAATTTAGGTAATATTTCGGAAGATATTTTAAAGGATGGAAGGAAACAGTATGAAAATGGACTACCAGGAGTAAATAGTAATGATTTAGTAGCACCAACCTCTTGGGGAGAAGTTCCTTCAACGCAATCTTTGGTGTATGCCTTTGATGCTGATGAAGCCAATAGAACTCTTCAGGATATTGGACTAGATGGATTAGACGATGTTCGAGAATCTGCGATATATACGAATAATACAGGTCCAGATCCTGCCTTAGATAATTACATCTACTATTTAAATCGTGAAGGAGGAATTCTGGAACGTTATTTAGATTTTAATAATACGCAGGGCAACTCTCCGGTTAATGTTACCAATACAGATCGTGGATCTACAACACTACCAGATGTTGAAGATATAGATCGAGACCTTACTACGAATACAATAAATAGTTATTTCGAATACCGAATTCCTATTCGCCCGGGAATCAGTATCAACGATGAATTTGTCTCAGATATCACCGAAGGTTTAACACCGAACTTGCCAAATGGAACCCAACTTAATCGACGATGGATACAGTTCAAAATTCCTTTGAGTGAATTTACAGATGCCGTAGGAGGAATAACTGATTTTAGATCCGTTAGTTTTATGCGAATGTACCTTACTGGTTTTACAGATGATGTAGTGCTACGTTTTGCTACCTTGGATTTGGTGCGCGGAGATTGGCGTACTTTTACGCGATCCTTGCAACCTGACGTTGATAATGACCCGTCTAATGATGGTACTTCTTTAGATGTAAATACAGTAAACATTGAAGAGAATAGTACAAGGCTTCCTATTCCCTATGTATTACCTCCCGGAGTTGTTAGAGAACAACTTAATAATAACAACACCATTATTCGTCAAAACGAACAAGCACTTTCCTTAAAGGTGGAAGGGTTAGAAAGCGAGGATTCTAGAGGAGTATTTAAAAATGTAAACATTGATATCCGACAATACGAACGTATTAAAATGTTTATGCATGCCGAAGAGGTTTTGGAAAGCGATTTTATTGATGGTGAGACTCCACTTGTAGGCTTTTTAAGAATAGGAACAGATTTTGTAGATAATTTTTATCAAGTTGAAATCCCTTTACAGTTTACACCTTTTAGTGCTACTTCTGCTGAAGATATTTGGCCGGAGGTTAATGAGATTGATTTGGCTTTAAGTGATTTAAATCGTATAAAATCTGAAGGTATCTCCAATCAGACCTTAAATGAGATTACTTTTTATGAAATTATAGATGGGGAACTTACCGAAGTGGATGAGTTTGCTCCAAGAACCGTCGGTCAAGCTCGAATTGGAATACGAGGAAATCCTTCTTTAGGAAGTATCCGAAGTATGATGGTAGGGATTAAGAATATAGATCGCGGTACGGCAAGAGGGGAAGTATGGTTCAATGAACTGCGATTAGCAGGTTTAGATAATAATGGAGGATGGGCTGCAGTAGCATCGTTGGATGCGAATATTGCAGACTTTGCGAACGTCTCTGCCACCGGAAATCGAAGTACTTCTGGTTTTGGATCTATTGATCAAACACCAAATGAGCGATTGCGAGAAGATGCTATTGCCTATGATGTAGTAACCAATGTAAACGTTGGGCAACTATTTCCTAAAAAATGGGGACTTCAAATCCCATTCAATTACGGTATTGGGGAGCAGGTGATCACCCCTGAGTTTGATCCGGTTTTTGATGATTTAAAACTGGACGATCGTATTGCGGCTGCAGATACTCCTGCTGAAGCAGAAACAATCAAAAAACAAGCTGAAGATTATACCAAAAGAACGAGTATTAATTTAATTGGCGTTCGTAAGGATCGATCCGAAGAGGCCGATGCTAATTTTTATGACGTTGAGAATTTCACCTTCAATTACTCTTACAATGAAACTGATCATAGAGATTTTGAAGTAGCGAACCTAAGAGATCAAAATATTACTACAGGTTTTGTATATAACCATAATTTTAAACCTGCTACGGTAGCACCTTTCGCGAAAAAAGATTCTCTTTTTACCGGAAAATATTGGCAATGGCTCAAGGAATTAAATTTAAATCTGTTGCCAACGAGTATATCGGTAAACTCCAATTTTAATAGAGCGTTTAATCAGCAACGATTTAGAGATGTTTTGGAACCAGGTGTTGAAGCTTTAGATTTACCACTATTGCAGCAACGGAATTATTTATTTAGCTGGCAATATGCATTAAATTATAGTCTAACGAAATCGTTACGTGTTAATCTTACCGCTTCCAACAACAACATTGTTCGAAATTATTTTAACGAAGCAGGAAACCCCGATTCAGGAATTAATCAAGATCTAGATATATGGGATGGCTTTTTTGATTTCGGTGAACCCAATCGTCATTCGCAAGCGCTACAATTAAATTATGAATTGCCTTTTAGTAAGATCCCTACCTTAGACTTTATTAATGCACAATTCACCTATACCAGTAATTTTGATTGGCAACGCGGAGGTGACGCGATACGCGAAGTAGCCGGAGAGGATATTAATACAGTACAAAATGCCAACACTTATAACCTTACGGCAGCATTAAGTATGCAACGTTTATATGATTATTTGGGTTTAAAGAAAAGAACAGGAAAAACCGTGGCTAGTAGAGTTCCGGTGCGAAGAGATAAAGCAGGAAATCCTAGTGCTACTGGAGAAAAAACACAGAAAAAAACCAGCAAATTGTTCAATACTGCTGTGGATATACTAACCATGGTAAAGCGTATTAATATCAACTATAACGAAAACAACGGAAAGGTACTGCCTGGGTACACACAGTCGGTTGGTTTTATTGGTACAGCAAGACCAACGTTTGGCTTCGTTTTTGGAAGTCAAGCCGATGTACGTTTTGAAGCGGCTAGAAATGGATTTCTAACAACTTTTCCTGAATTTAATGATCAGTTTATACAACGAACCAACACTCAATTAAATATTACTGCAACTGCTCAGCCCATTCGGGATCTTACTATAGATTTGGTAGCCGATCGGCAGTTCTCTAGAAGTTTTCAGGAGAATTTTAGAGTAAATGAATTGAACAATGGGGATTTAGAATTTGAGAGCCTTTTAGGGAATAATTTTGGTAATTTTAGTATATCTGCAGTTTTAATAGGAACCGCATTTAAGAAAAGTGATGAAATTACTTCTGCTACTTTTGATGAATTTAGAGCGAATAGAATTACCATAGCGAATAGACTTGTTGCGGATAGAGGTCAAGATGTTGGTCCTTTAGATGCCGATGGTTTTCCACAGCGTTATGGAAAAACAAACCAAGATGTTTTATTACCGGCATTTTTTGCGGCGTACACTGGACAGGATGTGGAACGCGTAAATCTCGATGCTTTTCGAAAAATTCCAATTCCAAATTGGAATATTAAGTATACAGGTCTTATTCGAAATAAATGGTTTAAGAAAAAATTCAAACGTTTTTCACTAAGTCATGGATATCAGGGATCTTATAGTATCAACTCTTTCCAGACAAATTTAGAACTCCAAAATACCCCTATAGATCCGGAAACACAAGATTTTCTTCCTGAAAATATAATCAATAATGTGGTATTGGCGGATCGATTCAATCCTTTAGTACGTGTAGATTTTGAAATGCAGAACTCGTTGAGTGTTTTGGCAGAAGTGCGAACAGATCGCATTCTTTCCCTAAGTTTTGATAACAACTTACTAACGGAAATTGATGGAAAAGAATACACGCTTGGTTTAGGATATCGTTTTAAAGATGTAAAATTGGTAACCAATATTGGAGGTCAAAAACAACGATTAAAGGGCGATTTAAACCTTAAGGCAGATGTAAGTTTAAGAGATAATATTACAATTATTAGAAACTTAGATATTGATAATAATCAAGTTACCTCAGGACAAAACTTATTGTCAATCAAGTTTACTGCAGATTATGCGCTTACTAAAAACTTAAATGCACTATTCTTTTACGATCATTCTTTTTCGCAATTTGCAGTGTCTACCGCCTTTCCGCAAACCACAATAAATGCTGGATTTACAATCCGATATAACTTTGGAAATTAAATCCTGATTTACGGTATTATTTCCGGAGAGAAAAAAGTTAATATGCTTTAGAATTTATCGAGATACTTTTTTTGAATAGCTCAGATATTCTGTTACATTTGTTACGCTAATAAAACAAACATTCAAAGCATGAATACGCCATCTGAATTAAAGTACACTAAAGACCACGAATGGGTTAAAATAGACGGAGATGTCGCCACTGTGGGAATAACAGATTTTGCCCAAAGTGAATTGGGAGATATCGTTTATGTAGAAGTTGAAACGGTAGACGAGACGCTGGATAAAGATGAAGTTTTTGGCACGGTAGAGGCCGTTAAAACTGTTTCTGACCTGTTTTTGCCTCTAAGCGGTGAAATTATCGAATTTAATGAAGAGCTCGAAGACGAACCTGAAAATGTGAATTCTGATCCTTATGGCAAAGGATGGATGATAAAAATAAAACTCAATGATCATACTGAAATTGATGGACTTTTAAGTGATGAGGCGTACAAAGAACTCGTAGGTGCTTAAAGGCTATTGGTATACAATTTTTTTTATAAGCTGGATGGTGCTCATAACACTATTCAGCTTATTTAGTTTTGATTTTCCTATAACTGATAAAAACTTTTTTAATATCCCGAATTTTGATAAAATTGTGCATTTTGGATTCTACTTCGTAGTTGCGATTCTAGGTAGTTTTTTTGTCCGCGAGCGCTTCAAAAAAGGATGGGACATTTTGGAAGTAGTGAAAGGAGCGACCTTTTTTGCGATTGTTTATGGTACGATTATTGAGGTATTACAGTATGCTTTAGATACAGGTCGAGATGGAAGTGTATGGGATGCATTAGCAAACAGCGCTGGGGCATTAATAGCATTTTTATTGCTGAAACTTTTTTTTGTACCAAAGGGGTGGCTCAAGTAGAAAATTAAAATTAAAGTATCTTTATCTATACCTTTATAGGGATGTTAAATTTTATATAAGCCTCAGTATCAGTAGGATTAAAAATTTTGAATCGATAAAATAAATATATAAATTAGCAAACACTAAAATTAGTACTTATGGAACCAAAAAAGAATCCAAAAGCTGACTTGACAAAAAATAGCAGTCTTTATTTTGTTATAGGATTAGCATTGGTAATGTTGTTTACGTATGCAGCCTTAGAGTGGAAGACTTATGATAAGGCCAACGATTATGATATTAGTTTAAATGTTGAAGATGATTTGGATGAAGAAGTTCCAATGACAGAACAAATTAAAACACCACCTCCACCTCCACCTCCAGCAGCTCCTGAGGTTATTGAAGTTGTTGAAGATGAAGAGGAAGTAGAAGAAACAGTTATTGAATCTACCGAAACCAGTCAGGAAGAAGAAATTATAGAAATTGAAGATGTAGCGGTAGAGGAAGATTTTGAAGATGTAGATGTTCCATTTGCAGTTATTGAAGATGTGCCAATTTTTCCGGGATGTGAAAAAGAAAAAGGAAAAGGCGCTAAAGCAATGAGAGATTGTTTTAATAAAAGTATGCAAAAACATATTCGTAAAAATTTCCGCTATCCGGAAATTGCTCAGGAATTGGGAATACAAGGAAGAGTTAGTGTTGTATTTACCATTCAAAAAGATGGTTCTATAGGAAATGTGCGAATGAGAGGTCCGGATAAGAACTTAGAAAAAGAAGCAGCTAGAATTATTGGGAAGTTACCAAAAATGACCCCAGGAAAGCAGCGTGGAAGACCAGTAAGAGTTCCATTTAGTATTCCAATTACATTTAAATTACAGTAGTAAAACTACTTTTAAGGATATTGAAATCCCGAGCCTAGGCTCGGGATTTTTTTTGGTACACTTCTTGTATTTTAACATAATAGTAACATCCCAATATTTGGGACTTAAACAAAACTATTATGAAAAAAAACAGTACAAGAGCTACTGATTCTCACGGCAATGAGAATAGTAGCACAGCCACCAATGGTATCCCTGCTAAAAAGAAGGAATACTGGGTAAATCTACGAAAAAATGGGTTTTTTCGTTTTCAAATTGGTTTGATTCTTGCCTTGCTTATGGCGTATTTTGGTTTGGAAGCTTCATTTAAGGTATTGCAACCGACCACTACAATTTCAGAACCAATCCCTCCAGACCTAGTGCTTATTGAACCTGATATTCCTAAATGGAGAGCAGAGCAGCCCCAACAAGAAGTTGTAGTTCTTCCTAAGGCGGTAACCAATCCTGATAAAATTAGAATCGAAAAGAATGATTCAGGAAAGAAAGAAACACCAAGCTTTATTGCTCCGATACCGCCGGATGATGGAAATCTAGATCCCAATAATATTCCATATGAAGAACCTGATAAGGATGAGGTTATCCCAATTGCAGCAGTACAAGAAGCGCCTATATTTCCTGGATGCGAGAAGGTGAAAACGTCAGAACGATTTAATTGTTTTAACAAGAAGATGAACAGACATGTCCGGCGAAACTTTAGATTTCCTGAGTCGGCCATAACATTACGACAACAAGGTAAGGTTTATGCGATATTTAAAATTGGCTTAAATGGAGAAATCGAAGATGTTGAGGTAAGAGGACCGGCAAAAATGTTAGAGAAAGAGGCTAGTCGTATTATTCATAAATTGCCGCAAATGACCCCAGGGAAGAATAATGGAAAGCCAGTACGAGTATCCTATAGTATTCCCATAAATTTTATTTTAGAATAAAACTTTAGTATATAGAAAAATCAACCCAAAAACAGAATGATTACCGGGTTGATTTTTCTTTTTTGGTATTATTTCGAGAGACTTTTATACAAGGTTTCGCGCATACGTTCTGGTTTTATAAATCCAACTCCAAAAGTAGCATCGTACGCACGGGTGAGTGAACTATTGGCTTTGACTTCTGCTAAAGTTTTTCCAGCGTCGATTTCTGCTTTAACTTTAGTCCGAAGATCTTCCAACATCGCAAGGTAAAGCCTCATTTCTTTTTTGTTAGACGGTCTACCATGTCCGGGAATAACTTTGGTATCGTCATTAATTACAAGCAACGCCTTTTTCTGAGCCTCTATAAGTCCATCAACACTACCTCCATTATTTAGATCAATATAAGGATACCTTCCCGAAAAATAAGTGTCTCCCATATGAAGTACATTATTAGCTGCGAAATAAATAATAGCGTCTCCATCGGTATGAGCATTGTGAACATGAATGGTCATAATGGTTTCCTTACCCTCATATAAAGTAAGATCATCAGAAAAAGTAATTTCCGGAAGCATTAATTGGTAATAGGCCTCATCGATCTTTTTTTCTTCCAAAAGCTTTTGCATATTGGTAGCAATACGTGTTCTTACATTATCATGAGCTACTAAAGTGGTTTTATCTCCATTAAATTTTGCATTTCCTCCACTATGGTCTCCGTGCATGTGCGTATTGAATAGAAAAGAGATAGGTTTATCTGTAAGAGTTGCAATAGTTTTCATGAGTTTTTCACTTAAACGATCAAACTGATCGTCAATCATAAAAACTTGTTTTTCCCCTACGTAAATCCCAATATTTCCACCTTGACCGGTTAACATATATACCTGATTGGATAAAGTATCAACGGTAATTACCACTTCTCTGTTTTGCGCATTTAGAGTGGTAAAACCAGTAAAAAGTAGGGTTAGAATTAGAGGATGGATAAATTTTTTCATTTGTAGTGTTTTTAGCTGTCTGTGGAGTTAATCGTTAAAAAAGTATAAACATTACGTTTTCATTGCAAAAACAGCATTCGGGGCGTATCTTTGCGCACGCTAAAAAAACTCTTAATGAAGACTGCGGTAAGCACAGCTAAAAATACTTCTTGGTCTTTAATTTTTGCCGATTTTAAAGAAATCACAAAGGCAAGGTTGGCTATTAGTGTAGTATTTTCTTCTTTGGCGGGGTATTTTTTAGGAGCATGGGAGGTTGAACTTTCTGCAATAGTATTACTCGCGTTTGGAGGATATTGTATGGTAGGAGCTTCCAATGCCTACAATCAGGTTATAGAAAGAGATTTAGACGCGTTGATGAACAGAACGCGGAACAGACCAATTCCTTCAGGAAGAATGTCGGTCAATAAGGCAATGTTTATTGCCGTAGTTCTAACGCTTCTAGGTATTATCACCTTATATATATTAAACCCTAAAACTGCGATGTTTGGGGCAATTTCTATTTTCCTATACACCAGTTGCTACACCCCTTTAAAAACCAAAACACCATTAGCAGTATTTGTAGGAGCTTTTCCTGGTGCCATTCCTTTTATGTTAGGATGGGTAGCTGCCACAGATGATTTTGGAATTGAACCGGGAACTTTATTTATGATTCAATTTTTTTGGCAATTCCCCCATTTTTGGGCCTTAGGATGGATGCTGGATGAGGATTATAAAAAAGGAGGCTTTAAAATGTTGCCTACTGGAAAAAAAGATAAAGGCACCGCACTGCAAATAATTATGTATACCATCTGGATGCTAATTATCTCCGTTATCCCAGTATTTGGTTTTACAGGAAGGTTGCAATTATCCATTCCAGCGGCGATAATAGTATTTTTAATGGGGATGGTAATGCTGATTTTTGCATTTAAATTATTTGAAAAAAGAGATAATAAATCGGCCAGACAGCTTATGCTGGCCAGCGTAAGTTATATCACTCTAATGCAAGTGGTATATGTTGCTGATAAATTCTTAATAATACCATGGATTTAACACAAGGAACTGCCAAGCAGAAGAGAGATCGTTCCAGAAAAATGCTATTGTGGTTTGGAATAGTGAGCCTAATTATGGCTTTTGCTGCCTTAACCAGTGCTTATATTGTTAGTAGTAAAAGAGATGATTGGTTGCAAAACCTAGAACTCCCTTCTGCTTTTTACCTAAGCACAGTAATACTGCTTATAAGTAGTGTTACCTATATATTGGCAAAGTATAACATCAAGAAAAATCAAATTGGACAAACTAGCGTTTGGTTGTTACTTACTTTAGGCTTGGGAATAGCCTTTATAGCATTACAGTTTGTTGGGTTTTCTCAGATGATAGGAGAAGGGCACTATTTTACGGGTCCCACGAGTAACGTTAGAACATCATATACATTTGCAATAGCAGCATTGCATATAGCTCACGTTGCTGCTGGAATTATATCTCTAGTCGTGGTAATTTTCAATCACTTAACAAGAAAATACAGCGCAAATGAGTATTTGGGACTTGAAATGGGCGCTTCCTTTTGGCATTTCTTAGATATATTATGGATTTACCTAATATTATTTATGACTTTTGTTAATTAAGGCGCCTCCCTAAATTAACAATAAATGAATGGTGAGGCTACGCGATTTCGCAAAAGTCATAAGTAAATCAAATAGCTTAAAAAAGATACAATTTCATACAATTTTCCGCAAAGCTTTGTAGTTATATTTGCGGTTCAAATAAAAGCAACATTTTTTCGATTATTTTGAACAGTAAAAAATTTTGAATCACCGAAAAAAATGTAAATTTGTGAAAATTTTAATAAAAGGATAAACTTATATGGATTCTACAGTGACAACGGGTACAGAAGAAAGTGTTTGGGGTGGAGGCAATAAACCTTTGAACGCTAGTTATGGAAAACTAATGATGTGGTTCTTTCTGGTTTCTGATGCACTTACTTTTTCTGGCTTCCTTGCTTCCTATGGCTTTTCAAGATTTAAGTTCATTGAATCATGGCCAATTGCGGATGAAGTGTTTACGCACGTTCCCTTTTTTCATGGAAATTTCCCAATGTATTATGTGGCTTTCATGACCTTTATTTTGATCATGTCTTCCGTGACTATGGTATTGGCTGTAGATGCAGGGCATAAAATGAAAAAGAATGCCGTAATCTGGTATATGTTTCTTACTATTATTGGAGGTGCAATTTTCGTAGGGTCGCAGGCTTGGGAATGGGCTACTTTTATTAAAGGAGATTATGGTGCTGTAGAAACCCGAGGAGGACGTATTTTACAATTTGTAAAAGCCGATGAAAATTCAAGAGCAGCACTAGCGGATTTTGCAGTGACCTTACCAGAAGAGCGTATAGTGCATAAAAGAAAAAATGGGGTTTGGTTTGATAGCGAAGGATATAAAACAAGCTTTTCTTTAAATGAAGTTATGGAAGGATTTAAGTCCAATCCAAATATTCTGATACGCACAGAGGTTCTCGACGAAAATGGAGAAAAAACCTTATTAAATAGAGAACAGTCACTAAAGAAATTAAAAGAGGCTGTCGCGGTTGTAGAAGGAGCTAATTTGGTACATAATGAATATGGAAACCGATTATTCGCAGACTTTTTCTTCTTTATTACAGGATTTCATGGATTCCACGTATTTTCAGGAGTATTGATCAACCTTATTATATTCTTTAATGTCATTTTAGGCACCTACGAAAAAAGAGGGCATTATGAGATGGTTGAAAAAGTAGGATTGTATTGGCACTTTGTAGATTTAGTATGGGTATTCGTATTTACCTTCTTTTATTTGGTGTAATCAAATTCCAGTTCGATTTAAAAAAAGTATAAGTATAGATTAGCAATATGGCACACGAGCATAAATTAGCAATTTTTAGAGGACTAGTGAAGTTTAAATCCAATACCGCAAAAATTTGGGGTGTATTGGCATTTTTAACTTTTATTACTGCTATTGAAGTAGGATTAGGGATTACAAAACCGGAGTCTTTAACAGGAACCTACGTTTTGGGAATGAAATTGTTAAATTGGATTTTTATTATCCTAACCTTAGTAAAAGCCTATTATATTGCTTGGGATTTTATGCACCTTAGAGATGAGAAAAGTTCGTTGCGAAGAGCCATTGTTTGGACTCCAATTTTCCTAGTTTGTTATTTGGTATTTATACTGCTTTTTGAAGCAGATTATATTTATAATATTATGAAGGAAGGCTTTGTTGCATGGCATTTCTAAAAAAGAATTAACACTCTCTAAAGGCGGTTTTATAACCGTCTTTTTTATTTTTGTATCATCTTAAATTCCATTATGAAAAAGGCTTTTGTACTGGTAGTTCTTTTTATTTTGCCTATCGTGGCATACCTTTTTTTTGCTTCAGGAATAAACAACTTTGGAAGACTTCCGGTGCTTACTGAAAACCTTGAGGATATTTCTTTTGGAGATTCCGAAATTACCTTGGATCGTAAAATAACTATCCTTGGTTTTTTGGGAAGTGATGTGGAGTTTAAAAAGGGCAATGCTTTCAATCTCAATCAAAAAATATACAAGCCTTTTTTCGAATTTAAAGAGTTTCAAATTGTAATGATTGTGCCGTTGGGTAACGAATCAAAGGTAGCGGAATTAAAAAAAGAGTTAGGCAACTTAGTTGATATTCGCAATTGGAAATTTGCGTTCGGAACGAATGCGGAGATACAAACTTTTTTCAACGGTTTACAAACCGATCTTTCACTTGACGATACAATGGCAACACCCTATGTATTTATTATCGATAAAGATATGAGTCTTAGGGGTCGGACGGATGATGAAGATGAGGGAACGAAATATGGTTTTAACACGACTTCCGTTGCTGAGTTGAATAATAAAATGGAAGACGACGTAAAAATCATTCTGGCAGAATACCGCTCCGCCTTAAAAAAGAACAATGCAGATCGCTCTAATCCATGAAAAAAAATAACTACACCTACGTTTGGGTTTCCTTAATTATTTTGATTTTTGGAATCATTTTTATTCCTAAAATAGTAACACGTATTCAGGAAGGTACAGTGATTGAAAATGATCGTATGCATCGTAAAGATAATTCGGGTGCTTTGGCTTATGTAACCTTGGAAGGAAAAAAAAGAAGAGTCCCTGAGTTCACGTTGCAAAATCAAGACAGCTTGTTAATCTCAAATAGAGATTATGAAGGAAAGGTATATGTTGTAGAGTTTTTCTTTACTCGATGTCCTAGTATTTGCCCTATAATGACACGAAATTTAGTAGACATTCAAAATACGCTTTCAGATGAAAGAGATTTTGGGATTGCTTCCTTCTCCATAACCCCCCATTTTGACACCTCAAGAGTTCTAAAAGAATATGCAGAGCAATACGGGATTACCGATCTGGATTGGAATTTAATGACCGGAGATCGAGAAGTAATCCATGATCTTGCTAACAATGGCTTTAATATTTTTGCAGCGGAAGTGCCAGATGCGCCTGGAGGTTTTGAACATTCGGGATTATTTGCCTTGGTGGATAAGAAGGGTTATATCCGCTCTAGAGTTGACGATTTTGGCAATCCCATTATCTATTACCGAGGAACAATCACCGAGACAGAAGGTGCAAATGCCGAAGGAGAAACACAGCAGATTACCATTTTAAAAGAGGATATCAGAAAATTATTGGAAGAATAGGAATGGAAATATCGGCAAAAGAAAAAAAGTTTAATAGGTTAATTACTATCGTTTCAATTGTAATTCCAGTAGTGGTTGCCGTATTGTTTGGAATTAAAATTCCCAATTCAAAACCCTTAGCTTTTTTGCCTCCTATTTATGCTAGTATTAACGGCATTACTGCAGTAATGCTAATTGGAGCTGTTGTGGCCATAAAACAGGGAAATAAAAAACTACATCAAAAGTTAATGACCACCTGTATTGGTTTGTCACTAGCTTTTTTAGTGATGTATGTTGCATATCATATGACTTCTGATTCAACAACATTTGGTGGGACGGGAGATATACGTTATTTCTATTATTTTATATTAATTAGTCATATCATTTTATCTATAGTTGTAATTCCTTTGGTGTTAAAAACATATGCCAGAGCCTACTTGGGTAAATTTGAAGCGCATCGTAAATTGGCTAAAATCACTTTTCCAATTTGGCTGTATGTGGCGGTTACTGGAGTTGTGGTTTATCTAATGATTGCACCTTATTACGTACATTAATACCGACTCGAAATAATACTTTCGAGAATTATATTATGAAAAAAGTATCGGTTATACTCATACTGTTTACACTGTTATTACTTCCTCAGCTTTCCGAAGCACAGTGTGCCATGTGCAGAGCTGTTCTGGAGAGTGAGGAAAATGGAGCTGCAGCAGAAGGTATAAATAATGGGATCGTGTACCTGATGGCTATTCCTTATATCTTAGTTGCGGGGTTGTTCTTTTTTATTTATAAGAAGATGAAAGGATAAAATTTTAAGAATTTTAACATCTTTTTTTAAGTTTAACTGTAACATAATCTTTTATCCATAGTCTTATGGTAGTACATCAATCAAAAAACTAACTACTATAATCATGTTCGATCTCGAAAGATGGCAAGAAATCTTCGACACGATCCGCAAAAATAAGTTGCGTACGTTTCTTACAGGGCTGTCTGTTGCCTCCGGAATATTTATACTTGTTTTTTTACTGGGTTTCGGGCAGGGAATGCGTAATGGTATTGCCAAAGAATTTGAACAAGATGCTTCCACTAGCGTTTGGGTATGGCCTGGCGTTACCACCAAAGAGTTTAAAGGACTTAATCCCGGACGGCGTATTCAATTGCGTAATGAGAATTACGATACTTCCGTAAATCTTTTTAGCGATGTTGTGGAGTATAAATCCCCAAGAATTTTTGTTCGTGGTATATCGGTAAACTATGGCAAAGAAGCTTTAATTTATAGCGTACAAGGGGTTTCTTCTCAATTTCAACAAATTGAAAATGCCAATATGTCTGAGGGTCGTTTTATCAACTATCAAGACGAAACGAATACGGCGAAAGTGGCCATCATAGGAAATAAGATTAAACGCGACGTTTTTAAAGAGGTAGAAACACCCATCGGGGAATTTATAGATATCTCTGGTATCCCTTTTAAGATTGTAGGGATCTATGGAGAGCAGGAAGAACGTGAAGAAGAGCGTATTTATATTCCAATCACCACAGCGCAACGGGTTTTTAATGGAGCGGATAAGTTGAACAATATGTCATTTACCATGCCTGCGGTTGAAAATTTTGAAGAGGCCGTGGCACAGTCCATAGCCTTTAAAGAGGATCTACAGACCTATTTGCAACAGGCACACACGGTTGCTCCGGAAGATACAGGTGCAATTCAAGTTTGGAGTGCCATGGAAGAAGCAAAACGTTATTATGGACTTACTGGGAATATTAAACTCTTTTTCTGGTTTGTGGGGATATGTACTATAGTTGCCGGAGTAGTTGGGGTAAGTAATATTATGCTTATTGTAGTAAAAGAACGCACGAGAGAGATTGGTATTCGAAAAGCTTTAGGAGCTAAACCTTGGGCAGTAGTAGGGATGATTTTACATGAATCTGTTTTTGTAACGGCAATTTCAGGTTTTACTGGCCTCATTGTGAGTATGAGTTTATTGGAAATTATAGGTCCTCATGTAGAGATCGATTATGTAGCCAATCCCTCTGTAAATTTTAATGTTGCCTTTGCAACGGTATTGCTACTCATATTTGCGGGTGCTGTAGCAGGATTTATTCCTGCATGGAGAGCTGCGAACATTCATGTTATTGATGCATTACGAGACGAATAAAAAGACAAACTAGAAACAAAAAATTGTGTTTAACCGAGATCGCTGGAAAGAAATTGTAGAAGTGCTCACAAGTAATGTGGGGAGAACCATATTAACCGCTTTTGGCGTATGTTGGGGGATCTTTATTTTAATTATTCTACTAGCGGCGGGTAAGGGTCTTGAAAATGGAATCAAACAAGATTTTGGAGATATCGCTACCAATACCATGTTTATGTGGACACGAGCGACGACAAAACCTTATGAAGGATTACCCAAAGGCAGAAATTTCCGCTTTAAGATAGAAGACGTTCAGGCCATTCGTGATAATGTTCCCAACTTACGCTTTGTATCTCCTCGCAACCAACTGGGAGGTTTCGGTGGCGGTAACAATGTAGTTCGGGGGATCAATACCGGAGCCTATAATATTTATGGGGATTATCCTGAAATTATTAAACAGGAACCTATGACCATTACTTCAGGTCGATTTTTAAACCATAACGATATTCAGGAGAAACGCAAAATTGCAGTTATTGGCAGCGCGGTAAAAAACGAACTGTATGATAAAGAGGAGGAAGTACTCGGAAGTTACATTAAAATACAAGGGGTGAATTTTATGGTGGTTGGCACCTATAAGAAAAATAGTAATGACGGAGACGGTGAAGAAGGGCAGAAGGAAATATTTGTACCATTTACGGCATTTTCTCAGGCCTTTAATCAGGGCAATAAAGTGGGTTGGATGGCAATTACCGCCCATAATGGTACGTCCATAAGTGCCATTAAAAACGATATTGTAAATGTGGTAAAGAAAATCCATAAAGTACATCCGGAAGACCAACGCGCTATAGGATACTTCGATCTTTACGAACAATACAATCGGGTAGAAAGCCTTTTTGGTGCGCTAAGAGCAGTAGCCTATATCGTAGGTATTATGGTATTACTTTCTGGAATTATTGGAGTAAGTAATATTATGCTCATTGTAATTAAAGAGCGTACCAAAGAGATTGGAATTCGCAGGGCCTTGGGAGAACAACCGGGATCAATTCGCAAACAAGTATTGATGGAATCTATTTTTTTAACCATCATGTCGGGAATGACCGGTATTATCTTTGGGGCTCTCTTTATTTTTGGGATCAATTCCTTGTTAGATGCAGTAGGACCCGTGGACATGTTTTTAAACCCCAGCGTGAGTCTGGGAGTTGTAATAGTCGCCCTATTAATATTGGTATTCTCAGGTCTCTTGGCAGGATTTATTCCTGCCCAAAGTGCTATTAGAGTACGACCTATTGAGGCGTTGCGTACCGAATAAATCCCACAAAAATAATTGAACTAAAAACACATCAATCAAACTATAAAAATTCAATCACCGAGCCATGAAAAAAACAGTAACCATTATTATCCTGCTTCTTATCGTTGTTATCTTCGGAGGAGCTATGTATTACCTATATCAAAAAAATGCCCAGGACCCTGTTGTATACGAAATAGAGCAAGCTTCTAAGCAGACTATTATTAAGAAAACCGTTGCTACGGGAAGTATTTTACCTTTAGAGGAAGTACTGATCAAACCTAATATTTCAGGAGTTATCGAAGAGGTTTATGTAGAAGGAGGCGATTTTGTAAATACCGGAGATCTTTTAGCGAAAATTAAAGTAGTTCCCAATTTGGCGGCTTTAAACGATGCCAGAGATGCTATTGACAATGCTAAAATTACTTTGGACGATCAGGTGCGTAACTACCAACGCCAAAAGGGACTATTTGATAAGGGAGTTGTTTCTAAGGCTGACTTAGAGCGGGCTCAGGTTACCTACGATCAGGCAAAACAAGGCTATAATGCAGCCTTAAAACGCTACGATATTGTAAAAACGGGAACGGCAAAGGGGTTTGGAAACGCAGCAAATACCCTAATCCGATCTACCGTAAGCGGAATGGTACTTGAAGTACCTGTAGAAGTTGGAAATCAAGTAATCGAAAGTAATAATTTTAATGAGGGAACCACGATTGCTGCGGTAGCCGATGTAGAAAAAATGATTTTTGAAGGGAAGGTAGATGAATCTGAAGTAGGGAAGATTACTGAAAACCTGCCCTTAGAAATTACCGTTGGTGCTATTGAGAATCAAGTATTTGATGCAGTACTGGATTATATCGCCCCAAAAGGGAAGGAAGAAAATGGAGCCATCCAGTTTGAAATAAAGGGAACCCTTAAAAAGCAGGATACCGTATTTATTAGAGCTGGCTTAAGTGCAAATGCTTCTATTATTTTGGCACGTGCTGATAGCGTATTGGCCATAAAAGAGGCTTTGGTACAATTTGACGATAAGACCAAAAAGCCCTTTTTAGAAATAGAAACGGGAGAGCAAAGTTTTGAACGCCGTGATATAGAACTTGGTATTAGCGACGGTATTTTTGTAGAGGTAAAATCGGGTATCGATGCCGATACCAAAATTAAGGTTTGGAACGAGGTAGAACCAGATGAATTTGCGCAAAACTAATCGAATGAAAACTACGGAACGTTTACTAAAAGCAATTCAAAAATTGCAATTAAGCGCTAAAATCTTTTTGGTGATGGGAACTGTAGCTGTGACGGGCTTGTTGGTAACCCACTGGGAAGAGGTAAAAGAGAGTGTGGTGATCTCTGCTATGGATAGCAAGGAAGATCGTTTACGGTTGTTGATTTAGAAAGTTAGACTACTTAAAGAATTAGTTTTCCTTTGGAAACCTGTTCAGCCATTAAAAGGGCATTATAAGCATTAACAACTTTTCCTGATTTAGATAAGGAAGAAAATGGTACTAATTCTTCATTTTCTGGATCTTTGGAAATATTTACCATGATATCATAAGAAACCCCCGATTTCATTAAAATTTGTTTTACCTCTGGCGCAGATAGTTCAGGGTAATATAAACGAAGAAGTGCTGCTATTTTCGATACTATTGCCGAGGCAGCCGAAGTACCACTTGTATATTCGGAATTACCTTCTTTTTTAGCAGAATAGGTAAATATTTTTTCTCCTGGAGCAAAAATGTCTACTTGTTCTTTTCCATAATTAGTAGCTGGATGAACAAAAGTGCTATCTAACTTGTAACCGGAACTAGCAACTTTTAGAAAATTATTTGAAACTTCCTGGTAAGTTGAAACCGAATCATTTGGATAGTTGTAGTTATCTTTTTGATCCAAATTAAGTCCATTATTTCCCGAAGAGGTAACAATTAAAACATCTTTTTGATCTGCATATTTTATGGCATCAAGAACCCATTCCGGATGTAGTGAAAAAGACTTGCCAAAACTAATGTTTATGACTCTAGCTCCATTGTTAACCGCATATCGAATAGCCAATGCAATATCTTTATCATGCTCATCACCATAGGCAGAAACGCAAATAGGCATGATTTTAATATTGTTTATTTGGGATGTCCCTAGTATTCCCGCAGTCAATGTCCCATGATCTAATAGATTGGTATTGAAATCAACAAGGTTATTACCATATATTGAGTCAAAAATATCATCAGGATTATCGCCTATAATTGTTCTGTCGTTATATTGAGTATTAAGAAGTTTGTTGAATCGTTCGTTTAATTTTAGTTTTCGTTCCTCAAGTAGTTTTTTAGTGAAATTTTGATGGACTAATTCTTTTATAATAGCTATTGAATGTGTAATGCTCGTGTCCTGAGAATAAACTTCATTTAAACTGTCTAACTTGTAAATTTCAAATTCTTGATTTTCAAAGAAGGGTGCTAATGAGCTTGCAACGGACTGATAATAACGATAAAAACTTTCGAAATTTTCAATTTCAAGTTTCGTTGATTTTAGTCGTTGTTCGTGAGCTTTTTTTGCCTTTTGATAAATATATCTTTCTTGCTCTGATAACCTTTTTTGTTGTTCTGTAGAAGAGTGTTTTTTGAGAATTCTTGTGTATTCATAATTTACAAATGAGGAATTTTTATTCTTATCTGTTCCTCCCAAAAAATTCCAACCATTAAAATCATCAATATATCCATTTCCATCGTCGTCAATGCTATTGTTAGGAATCTCATTTTTATTTTGCCAAATTTTATGCTTTAAATGCTTGTGCTGAATATTTATGGGCATATCAAGCAGCGCTATAACTATGCTGTTACCTTGTCTCTGATTGATTAATTTTTTAAAGGTTCTATCTAAACTGGTGCCTGGAATTGTATCTTTCTCATAATCCATGGTGTGCCAGTTTTCAAGTTCTTTGGTGGTTAAGTCTTGCTTTTTTAGAACGGTAACTAAGGAGTTAGGAATAGGCTTTTGAATTTTTTCTCCAGTGCAACTGGATAAAAAAAAATAAACACAAACAACAAATATGTAACATTTGTTTCCTAAAAGGCTTTGATACATAAATCCATATATTAAAATTCCTTTCAAAACTGCAATTTTGAAAGGAATTTAGAAGTTTTTATAATCGTATCTTCCGTTTTGAAGTTTGTATACAGATTTGAGGACTATCGCTTCTGCTATCTGTTCCATCCCCATTATTATATAGCAATTCGCTATAAAAGTAATTGCCTCCCATTAGTTTATTCGATTGTTGAAGTTTGGCAATTTTTGATTTGTGAAGTGATAGTTTTTTTAGCTTTTTCATATTGTGAGTTTTAAATTTGGAACAATGTACTTATACGATTAGAAGAAAAAAAATAATTTTTCTCTTCATTTACGAATTTCGACATCATTAATCCAGTTTATTCAATTGTTTCATGAAATAGGAAGGGTAAATACCATGTTTTTTGTGAAAAAATTTTGAAAACGTTTCAGCACTTTTAAATCCTACTTCTCTTGCGATGGCATTAATTGTAAATTTTCTAAAAAGTTTATCTTCTGTTATTTTTTTTGTAGCAAAGTCTACACGCAATTCATTAATATAGGTTGTAAAACTTTTACTACGGTAATATTTAATAGTTTTAGATAAATAATTGGTGTTGGTTTTAAATTTTTTTGCAAGACTATTTAAGGATATTTCTCCATTAGTATAATGGTGGTTTTCTTCAAAATGTTCTAAGTTTTTTAGAATTTCAGTGGCAATTTTTTCCGGAACCTCCTGATTGGAGTTGCTTAATTGTTTGTGCTTTATTTTTTTAGGATTTTTTTGTTCATCTAAAAGTTTTTGAAACTTCTTTTTTAAACGCCTTTCCTTATTTACAATAAAACCAATAAATACAAGCGCAACGGCAGTTATTATGGTAAAAATTTGATTGAGGCGAAGTTTTTCATTTCTAAGTGAATCAATTAATATTTCTTTGTCTTCTATTAATTTAGGAGTGTCGTACTTGTGGGTAATATGTTTACTCAAATAGACTTGATTTGCGTTTAAAACACTATCCACATGGATGAGTTTTTCTAAATATAAAAGTTGTGTCTTTGAATCTCCTAACTTTTTGTAGTAATCCTTAAGTAATAAATAAGCTCCTCTTGCTTCAGGATGAATGTCTTTGGTTTCCGTGAATATGGTATCTACTTTTTTTAAATATTGAATTCCAACTGCAGGTTTTTTATCTTGAAAGGCAAGCTCCCCTAAATAGTAATAGCAGATTGCTAAATCTCTTTTTTCATTATTCTCAATGAAATAGGGAAGAGATTTTTCTATACTATCTTTGGAAACGGTGTAATTCTTCTTTAAAAACTCAACAACTCCCTGATTTAAACGAAACAAATTCATCATTTCGTCATGCTTTTCAGCTAAAGACAAGTTGATTCCCAAATGATTGTAATAGTAAGCCGAATCTAATTTCATTAAACCCGTGTAGGCGGTAGCTATGGAAAAAAGAGAATTAAGGTAATATTTGTTCCCCAGGTTATTAATATTGTTTCTATAAAAAGTTATATTATCCAAATGAATGTCGATAGATTCCCGGTAATCTCCAATTCTGTTTTTTAGAACCCCGATACCATGGCTACTGTCATAAACAAGCTCCAGATTATCAAAGTTGTTACCATATTCATTAGCCTTTAAATAGTGATCCAGGGCTTTCTTAAAAGAACGCTCTAAGTAATATTGACTGCCGATGCGCAAATGAGCATTTCCAGGATTAAAAGCATCTGGTTTTTTGGCGGTAAGCATAACAATACTATCATTAAAAAAAAGAGAGGCATGTTTTCCTGTGTTTAGAATGGAAAGAATTTCATAACCGGTTACAATATTAAGCGTGTCTTTATTTAACCTAGCTTTTTTTAAATATGCTTCGCCATATGAAATACGTACGCTATCAATCCATGAATCATTGATATTGATCAGCAATTCATCATAAGATAAAGTCACTAATGAATCTTTTTTTGATAGTGTTTCCTGACCAAATATTATTTGGACTAAGAAAAAGATAAAGAGAAATATAAATTTTCTCATAGATGAAAATCTCCGGACATGTCTTCTAAAGACAGAAGTTAAAAATAGTCTCCTAAAATAAAACTATTCTACATATTTACTATAATTTTTTTTAAAAAATGAAGACTCTTGATTCGTAAATAAAGACTCTATATTTACGAATCACGGAAATAACTGTTTGAATTTGATGAGCTGGGAGTATAGTTTTACCTCATAAGAATTGTAAAAATAATCTAAATAAAACATTTTATTATGCCATCTATTAAAAGTCTCGAACGATTACAAAAGTTACATATCTTAATTCAGCAGGAATGTACAGGTAGTCCTTGCGAATTAGCAGAACGAATGTACATAAGTACAAGACTAGTACATCTCTTGATAGAACAATTAAAGGATTTTAATGCAAATATTGAATATGATAGAAGTAGGAAAACATATGTGTATCGGAACTCTTTTGATCTTAACATTAATATTTCTATTTCTATTACAAATGATGAGACAACCACTGAAATAATTAAGGCAAATTGTTCGAATCAAAAAAGTAAGATTAAAAGAATTGAAAACAATCTTAGAAGTGCTTAATATTTCATGAAATTAAAGGAGTTTATCAAAAGTAGTATTTTCAATTTGTTGGGGATTATTGTAATGAATACGATTCTTTCTTTCCTTATTATTACGGATATAAATTTTTATGAGTTTTTAAAAATTCAGCTAAACTTGTCTTGGATATTCATCTTGTGTGCGGTTTTGATTACCATAATAATTCAAATGTACTTTAAGCATTGAAGGTGTAAAGTAGAAGAGCAATCTAACAATTTTGCATGCTCGAAAGTTTCATTAAACAAAGTTTAGTGAAAATCATGGCAACTATGCTGCTTCATCTATATGATTAAAACAAAAATTCTGTCCATTTTTCACAAGCGCATTTAATACGATTACAGCATACAACCTTCAAAATAGTAGGTCTAGAAATTTTATAAAAAAGCAATTTGTTTTACGACTAGAATATTTTTAGGAAAATGATTCCCTGCAAGGTTTTTGCAGTGAGCTGGGTTAGTTTAGCGGTAATAATAAAGTAGGTGCGCAATACTTTACTATATGAAAGCGGAAGCCGAAAAGCTTATGGGAATAGAGTAGGCAATGTTAAATTAAATTTATGAAAACAATAGAATTAGAAGTAATGGAAGTTACCAATGGGGGAGTTTCATGTGGCGGCGGTGTAGGTGCTGCTGTTGGAATAACTGTTGGATTAACCATTTTAGCAGTAGCTACTGGAGGTGTTGGTTTGGCGATTGGCGCTATTTTCTCTTTTGGAGGAGGGAGTATTTTATCAGTAGGAAATTGTAGAAATCGAAATTTTCAGTAAACTTTAATTAAAATAATTATGAAAACAATAGAAATAGAAAAATTAGAAGAAATATCCGGAGGAGGATTTTGGGGTGGACTTTGTGGAGGTTTGGCCGTAGTTCGCGGAGGAGCTGCAATAGCTTTAGCATTAGGTGCTACCGTTCCAGGGCTAAACGTTGTAACGGGCTTGGCTCTAGTAAGTTGTGGAATTTGGGCAATTTCCCAAGCCTAATCTGATGATTAATGATAAAGTGTATATTATTTAATATACACTTTATTTAAAATTTTAAAAAATTGATATGAAATCGAAATACAACCTTCTTAAGAAATATCTTCTTTTTTCGTCTGGTTTATTAGTGATTTTTTTAGGAGTAAAAACTCTTTTTTTTCCAAATTTAGATTCAAAATTGATACCTTTTCTTCTAATAATTTTGCTTCTATTTTTAGGTTTCTTTGAAGAAGAATTCAAAAATAAATAATGCTTTGTCTTATTTGCTAAAATTACGGATACAATAAATTAGAGCATTAACATATGAGGTAGTGGCTATGAAAATACTTTCAATTATTATTTTAAACTTAGGTATAAATACAAATAATATGTTCGATAAAAATTATAAATTATTCTTGATACTATGCGTGATAGCTTTTCTGTTTTCCGAAATATCAATAGCTATATTAGATATTAATCAGCTGATATATAATGACTTGATTTATGGTTTATCAGAAGATAGAGTAAACGAATTGTTTGCCGAAACAAGAAAATGGCAATACATAGGTTATATTTTAATACCTCTTCTTCTATATTTAAAGACCAATTTAATCGCAGGAATTTTAAGCTTAGGAACCTTTTTATTTAATCGTAAAGTTGCATACCGCAAATTGTGGAATATAGTGCTAAAGGCAGAATTCATTTTTGTCTTTGTAATCATTATTAAACCCATTTTTATACATTTTTTTGTTCCCGATTATTCGCTTACTAATATTCAAATTTTTTACCCTTTATCCTTACTAAGCATATTAGGTTCAGAAAATTTAGATCCGTGGTTTCAATATCCTTTGCAGGTTATCAACGTATTCGAACTGGTTTATTGGATTGTCTTAGCCTTTTTATTAGATAAGGCGCTTAAGGCGGAAAAGGGAAATCCTGGTATTAAAATAGTAGCAGCAAGTTATGGACCAGCATTACTAATATGGGTAGTATCGATAATGTTCTTTACGCTAAACATAAGCTAAATATGAGAAAAACAGTTAAGATAGGACTTTTATGGATACCATTGGCGTTAATTATCTTTATAGGATATGGGGTCTTCGTTAAAATAGAAAAGAAAAAGGATGTGGCGGATCGAATAAGTAGTTTACCAAATTTTAAGCTGTTAGATGTCGAAGGAAGGTATTTTGCTAAAAAGAATTTAGAACCGGCCAAAAATACTATTATATTATATTTTAATAGTGAGTGTCATTTCTGCCAAGATGAGGCAAGAGAAATCACAACAAATATTGAAAAGTTTGAGGAAGCACAACTATTGTTTATCTCTGCTGAAAAAAAAGAGCAAATCAAGAATTTTGCAGCAAACTATAAGCTTTTGAATTGGCGGAATGTAAAATTTCTTCAGGACAGTACTGGTAGTTTTGCGAAGACAATAGATTTAGCAACAATTCCTTCTGTATTAATTTATGACAAGGAAGAACAGCTACTGCAAAAATTGCAAGGATTGGTAAAAACAAAAACTTTATTAGCCATTTTAAATGATGAAAAATAAGCAAGCATTAGAAAAGAAGTTAGTACTTCAATTAGATCAAACCGATTGTGGAGTAGCCTGTCTACTTACTCTGATTCAATACTATGGAGGTGTAAATTCAATAGAGAAGCTAAGAGAGTTAAGTGGAACCAATAAAGAGGGCACTACATTATTAGGGCTATATCAGGCAGCAAATAAATTAGGTTTAACAGCCGAAGGATGTGAAGCCGATATTCAGGCGCTAATTGAACATAAGCGTCCTGTTATCTTACATGTAATTTTACCCAATAATTTACAACACTATGTGGTATGTTTTGGGCATGATGCTATAAAAAAAGTGTTTTATATCGGAGATCCCGCAAAAGGTTTGACAACCTATACAGAAGAAGAGTTAAATAAAGTGTGGAAAAGTAAAACATGTCTTACGTTAGAGCCTAATGAAAGTTTTATTCAGGCCGAAGAAGTTACATTGAATAAAAAAAAGTGGTTTCTAAATTTAATAAGAGAGGATAAACTTTTACTGGTATACAGTGTTGTTTTGGGTTTAATTATTGCTACATTAGGAATGGTCATGGCGATATTTTCGCAAAAATTAATAGATGATATATTGCCTTCTAATAATTTATCGAAGCTAGCAACCGGAATCGTTTTGGTAGGTTTTTTATTAATAGTTAGAGTTGGTCTTGGAAACCTGAGAGAATATTTTTTATTGCGACAAACAAAAGACTTTAATAATCGCATAATTGATAGTTTTTTTGGATCGTTGTTACGACTTCCCAAATCCTTTTTTGATACTCGAAAAATCGGAGAATTAGTAGCGCGTCTAAATGATACTCAACGTATTCAGCGTGTTATTAGAACGGTAGCAGGAGATATTGTTATTGATGCTCTTGTGGTGCTTATATCTTTCGGGTTTTTATTCTTCTATTCCTGGAAAACGGGAATTATAGCGTTAATCAGTTTACCTTTCTATTTTTATGTATTATATCGTTTTAATAACAAGATTATAAAGGCGCAAAGAGAAACCATGCAAGGTTATGCTTATAGTGAAAGCAATTTTATTTCAACAATGCAAGGTATCTCCGCTATCAAGAATACAAACAAACAAGGTGTTTTTCAGCAACTTAATCAGCTTATATATGGTGCCTTTCAAGAAAAGGCCTTTGAATTGGGAACCATAAATGTTCGCTTGTCTTTAATTTCCGGAACATTTGGCGTATTGTTTTTGATAACGATTCTTATTTTTAACACCCTATCTGTATTTCATGGGAAACTTCAGTTGGGTGAGCTAATGGCAATATTGGGAATAGCCGGTAGTTTATTACCTGCAATTGCTAATTTAGCGTTGATAACTATTCCAATAAACGAAGCTAAAGTCGCTTTCAATAGAATGTTCGAATTTGCTTCTGCAAAAAAAGAAACTAGCGGAAGTCGACAGGTTTCCGATTTTTATTCCTTAAAAGTAGAGCGATTATCATTTAGATTTCCAGGTCGAAAAAAAATATTAGAAAATGTTGATTTCAGTTTGCGTAAAGGAGAGTGTATAGCTGTTGTTGGAGAAAGTGGTGCTGGTAAAAGTACCTTAGGACAAATTATACAGCGACTGTACGGTTATGAAGACGGTAGTATATTAGTTAACTCCAAAATTCCTTTAAATGAAGTTCACTTAGAAGATTGGCGAAATATTATTGGTGTTATACCTCAAGAAGTGAATATTTTTAATGGAACTATTTTGGATAATATATTATTAGGCCAAGAGGATAAAATTGAGGATGTAGTAAAGTTTTGTCGTGATCAAGGTTTTGAAAGGTTTATTGAGCAACTTCCTCAAGGATATGCTACTATAGTAGGGGAGGAAGGAATAAATCTTTCGGGAGGACAAAAGCAAATAATTGCTTTTATAAGAGCTTTATACCGGAAACCTCAGATATTAATATTGGATGAAGCTACTGCCGCTTTAGATCGAAATACAGAAAAGTTTATTTTGGAACTCTTACAGGAACTAAAGGGGGATTTAGCTATCTTCTTAATTTCTCACCGTTTGCAGTCACTAAAAAATCTTGCAGATGAAATACTTATTTTAGAAGAAGGAAAAATTTCAGCTAAAGGAAATCATGAAGTATTAATGCAAACAACGAACTTCTATTCCGATTATTGGAAAGAAATAAATAATGAGGTTTTGTATGCCTCTTAAACAAACCAGGACGTTGAATAAATTATATACTCATATTACTTAGGTTGTTGATTTAAGCCTCTTTTTTGTTGAGCTGTTTTATAAAATAAGACGGATAAATCCCTGTTTGTTTATAAAATGCTTTGGAAAAGGATTCTGCACTATTAAAACCCACCTCATGAGCAATAGATTTGATATCATATTTTCGAAATTGGGTATCTTCTTTTAATTTTTGAATGGCATATTGAACTCGGAGTTCATTGATGTAAGAACTGAAATTTTGGTTTTTAAGATGATTTATAATTTTTGATAGGTAGTTACTGTTAGTGTTTAACATTTTAGACATTTTACTGAGAGAGATTGAATTGTCTAGAAATTCTTTTTCAATTTCGAATAACTCTATTTTTGAAACTAGTTCTTTCACCAGTTTTTTAGAAAGTATAGTCGATGTTTTTTTAACGATTTTATCGTTGGAGATATCATCATTTAATAGTTTTTCATATCTTTTTTTATACAAAACCCGCTTTCTTGCGTAGTAAAAGGTTAAGATGACAGAAAGTCCTAGCAGAGCAAATAACAAATAGAGACCTTTTGAAAATATTATGTTTTTTGACTTTAGGATTTGGATTAAAGATTCTTTCTCTAATAAGAGTTGAGGTTGATCGAATTTATTGGAAATCGTTTTCTGAACACCTTTAAGGTTTAACCTAAGCTGATCATTATATGCGATTCTTTTTTCTAAATAAAAAAGCTGCTGATTTATATTGTCTGTTTTTTTGAAGTAATTATTTAGTAACTCATAGGTTTCAGCAAAGTCAGGACTGATATGCTCCTTTACTGTTATTATTGAATCTACTTGTTTAAAATAATCTACAGCTTTAGAAAAGTATTTTTTTTTATTTAAAATTTTACCTTTGTAAAGGTATGCGTATGCCAAGTTTAAACTATCATTAATTTCTATAAGTAACGGAATAGATTTAGTAAGACTATCGTTAGACTTGGCATAGTTTTGCATATTATAGAGATTTATACCTTCAATAACAAGAAAGGGTGCATAATAATCTATTTTATTATTATTCAAAGCGATATTGATGCCAAGTGAAGTATAGGTTGCAGCTGAATCCAGCTTTCCATTTTCTCGAAATGAAATAGCTAAAGAACTTATGCTTGTCAAGTAATAATCTAAATCTTCCTTAATAGTTTTATTGGCATTTGCAAATTTATAATTGTCTTTATAAAGTTCCAATGCATCTTCATTTTCACCTATTAGCTTTTTAATTATTGCAATATTATTCCTTGTTATAAAGTAGAGTTCCGAATCAGTCTTTTTATCAATGTAATCAGCTCCATTTGCAAAATTCTCAATAGCATTTTTAAAATCATTTTTTTCATAATAAAGATCACCCTTTTGCATATAGCCAAGAACTGGGTAATCTAAATAATCTTTATTCAAGCTACCCTCAATAATACTATCAGTATAGGCTAGAGAAGTTTCAAAATCATTATACAACGATAAGTAATAATAGCCATCTAAAATTTTAAATTCGTTAGACTCAATTTTTGCTTTCTTTAGAAACGCCATAGCATAGACATTTATCAGAGTTGAGTCATTTTCCAAATCTATAATTTTATTCTTCAGAAATTCATAGTCTTTTAGTACCAGTGAATCTTGTTCTTGACCATTAAGACAGGTTATAAAGAAGAATGACAATCCAAAGAAAAGGATTTTGATGATATAGCTTTTAACATGAAAAATTGGTTTAATCTGAAATTCCATGAATCATTGATTAATTTGTAAATAAAGTTCTTTTTATTAAAATCAATAGTTTTTAAGACTACATTAATTTTTAGTCCATTGTATTATTATATTATAGGTACTGTTAAATATTTTAACTATACATTTTTTAATAAATCTCCTTAAGTTTTTTGCTTGCTATAGTTTTTTAACTCAAATGGAATTTATTGGGATGAAATAAAGTGATTGATTTATCGAAAGTATAATTCTTGATTTTAAATTAGCGTTTTTTTCTAATTAGCTTTTCTTTTTATTAAAGCAAAATGAGTGTGTCATATTTTCTTAATATTTTTACTCTTAAAGATTAGGAATATACACTTTATCATTTTGAGTTTTGTTGATCGCACAATTTGAAAGGAGTCTAACTAACTTTATTAATTTCTTTAATAAAATAAGACGGATAAATCCCTGTTTGCTTATAAAATGCTTTGGAAAAAGATTCGGCACTATTAAAACCGACTTCCTGAGCTATAGACTTGATATCATATTTTCGAAATTGGGTATCTTCTTTTAATTTTTGAATGGCATGTTGAATGCGCAATTGACTAAGATAAGAGCTAAAGTTTTGATTTTTATGGTAATTTATGATTTTAGAAAGGTAGTTACTATTGGTTTTAAAAATTATAGCCAGACTATTCAACGAAATTGAGCGGTCTAAAAATTGATTTTCTTGTTCAAAACTTTCCAGTTTAACCTGAATATCGGAAACTATGTTTTGAGGAACAGTAAGCTTCTTTCTTTCTTTTTTTTGATTTGTTTGTTCTTCAGGAAATTTGTTTTCTAAAATTACATTAAAGCGTTTTTTGTATTGGGTCCGTTTGTAATAAAAATAACTTGTCAAAGAGGAAATACAAACAAGAAGGATAATTAAATAGAATACTTGTTTAGATTTTTTATTATCGTTATACTTTAGTTTTTTGATTAAAGATTCCTTTTCGTTAATTAAATTTGGGATTTCATATTCGTTTAATAGAGTAGTGTTTACATATGTATTATTACTATATAAAATGCTATCGAAGTTTATTAACTTTTCCAAATATAATAGTTGTGTGTCTAAAACTTTTTGTTTTTTATAAATGGAATATAATAGGCTATAGTTTTCTCGAATCTGCAAAGGATAATTGTTAGTTTTTGATACCAAGGAGTCTACTTTTTTTAATTGAATAAGTGCCTGTTCAATCCTATTCAATTTCAAGTAAGTTTTTCCAGTGAACATTCTAGTAATGGCTAAGTCAATAGTGTCAGGAACAGTGGGAATATATTTTAATAGTGTATCTAAAGCTTGTTGATAATTATTTCGTTCATAATTAACCATTGCGATATTAATTTTTGCTTTATTAATTCGGCTTGTATTATTGAGTCTGCGCGATTCCATAATACATTGTTTAGCGTAATAAATAGAAGAATCCAATTTTTTCAGATGTCTATTAACTATGCATAAAGACATAATATTGTCTAGATAAATAGATGAATACAGTGAATCGGATTTATTCTTTTGGATTTCCCGAAAGGATAACTGATGTATTTTCAAAGAATTTTGATAATCTCCTAAACACCATTTAAGAACTCCAATACTGTAATCTATTGTTAATTTAAAATATGGATTTGTATCTTGATTAAGATATTTTTTTGCTTTTAAAAAACTGTCAACTGCAATATTATATTTACCATCCATATAATAATTTGTTCCCTGTAGTATATATAATAATATATTGAGATAATTATTGGGTTCTCTTCTATGCTTGTTTATTGATAATGCCAGATTGATTAAATCAAGTGATTTTTTATAAGCACTGATGCCCGCTATAAGATAATACCCTTTAATCATGCTAGTGGTATCTCTTTCTTTTTTGGCTTTGTTTAAATAAGCGGATAAATAAACATTTGCAATTTTTTTATTACTATAATAAAGTGTGTCAAGCCTATCTAATAAATAATCATAACTCTTATTCTCTAGTGAATCTTTAGGTATTGAAACTTCTTTTTGAGAATAGGCTATATTAAGCATAAAGATTAGGTATAAACATTTTGTTATTTTGAGTTTAGTTAATCGCATAATATAAAAAGAACTTAACTAGATTTATTGAGCTGTTTTATAAAATAGGATGGATAAATCCCTGTTTGTTTATAAAATGCCTTGGAAAAGGATTCAGCGCTATTAAAACCGACTTCCTGAGCTATAGATTTGATATCATATTTTCGAAATTGAGTGTCTTCCTTTATTTTTTGAATTGCATATTGAATTCGCAGTTGATTAAGATAAGAGCTGAAGTTTTGGTTTTTATAATGATTTATAATTTTTGATAGGTAGTTGCTGTTAGTGCCGACAATTATGGCGAGCTTATTCAGCGAAATAGAACGATCTAAAAATTCATTTTCTTGCTCAAATTTTTCCAGTTTTACCCGAATGTCGGAGACTATGTTTTGAGGAACAGTAAGCTTCTTTCTTTCTTTTTTTTGATCTATTTCTTTTTCTGGAAATTTCTTTTCTAAAATTGCATTAAAACGTTTTTTGTATTGGAATCGTTTGTAGTAAAAAAAAACTGTCAAAGAAGAGACACTAACAAGAAGGATAATTAAATAGGATACTTGTTTAGATTTTTTATTATCGTTATACTTTAGTTTTTTGATTAAAGATTCCTTTTCGTTAATTAAATTTGGGATTTCATATTCGTTTAATAGAGTAGTGTTTACATATGTATTATTACTATATAAAATGCTATCGAAGTTTATTAACTTTTCCAAATATAATAGTTGTGTGTCTAAAACTTTTTGTTTTTTGTAAATAGAATATAATAAACTGTAATTTCCCCGAACTTGTAACGGGTAATTTTCGCTTAAAGAAAGTAATGTATCTACTTTTTTAAATTCTGATATTGCGTTTTTAGTTTTATTTAATGCTAAATATGCCTTTCCAGTAAACATACGAGTAATGGCTAAATCTATAGTGTCATTAACTTTCGGGGCATATTTTAATAGTGTATCCAAAGATTTTTGATACTTCTTTTTTTCAAAATTGATTTGGGCTAAATTGATTTTAGCTTTATATAAATGTTGAAAACTCTTTTGTTTTTTTGATTCTGTAATTGTTAACCCTGCATAGTACGTGGCGGAATCCATTTGTTTAAGATGTCTATGACCTATAGTTAGAGACATTAAATTTTCTAAATGAATGTCTGAATGGACAGAACGTAAATTATTTTTCTTGAGTTTATCATATGTTGATTGATGAAACTTTATAGATTTGGCATAATCCCCGAGACACCATTTAAGAACACCAATATTGCTATTTATTGATAGAATAAAATAAGCGTTGGTGTTTTTATCAATGTTATCTTTAGCCTTTAAATAACTATCAACCGAAATGTTATATTTACCTTTTATATAATGTTTTCCTCCTTGTAAAATATACAATCTTACATTCCAATAAGCATCTTCTTTTTGGTTCTGAAGTTTATTAATTTTTAATGCCGTATCAATAATTTTTAGAGATTTTTTATAATCTGCTAAGTCGGCTAATAAATAATAACTTCTTAACATTTTTAAACTGTCCTTATCTTTTTTCGATTTATGTAAATATGCTGATAGATAGAGCTTAGTTTTTTGTTTATCATTATCATAAAATGTTACTATTCTTTCAAACAAATAATCATAAGTCTTATTTTTCAGTGAATCTTTAGGTATTGAAATTTCCTTTTGAGAATAAGCTATGTTGAGAACAAAGATTAAGCCCAGGTACTTTATTATTTTGAGTTTTGCTGATCGCATAATTTAAAAGGAACTTAACTAGATTTATTGAGTTTTTTAATAAAATACGACGGATAAATACCTGTTTGTTTATAAAATGCTTTGGAAAAAGATTCTGCACTATTAAAACCTACTTCCTGAGCTATAGATTTGATATCATATTTTCGGAATTGGGTGTCTTCTTTTAATTTTTGAACAGCATATTGAATTCGCAATTGATTAAGATAAGAGCTGAAGTTTTTGTTTTTATGATGATTTATAATTTTCGATAGGTAGTTGCTGTTGGTGCCGAAAATTATGGCAAGCTTATTCAACGAAATTGAACGATCTAAAAATTGATCTTCTTGTTCAAAACTTTCCAATTTAACCTGAACATTGGAAACTATGTTTTGGGAAATTAATAATTTTCTTTTTTCTTTTTTTTGATCTGCATCTTTTTCAAGTGATTTATTTTCTAAAATGGCCTCAAAACGTTTTTTATAATGAATTCTTTTACGATAAAAGTAAAAAGTTAAAACGGAAACAACGATCAGAATTACAATTAGCCAGAATATGATTCTTGATTTTAGATTATTGGTTCCTTCTATTTTTTGTATTAGTTTTTGTTTTTCTTCTAATATAATTGGGGTATCGTATTCTTTAATAATTTTTGTGCTTAAATGTTGATAGTTGCCATTTATAATACTATCAAATTTTAAAAGGCGGTTTAGATATATTAGTTGTGATAAAGTGTCTTTTTTAGAATTGTAAAAGGATATTAATTCCTCATAAGTACTTCTTAAAGTGGGATGCAGATCTTGTGTTTGAATAAAAACGGAATCTACTTTTTTAAAATAATCAATAGCCAAAGCTTCTTTTCCAATTTCAAGATTTGATTTTGCTAGATAAAAATAGGCTTCTGCTAGATTAGGCAAATCTTTTAACCTTTTAAACCTTAGGATAGTATTTTCTAAACTGTCAATAGAAGTTAAAAAATTTCCTTTTTTAAAATGGTTAATTCCTTCATACAAAATAAAGTAAGCTTTGTCATTGTCTAATTTATATTTACTAGATTCTTGAATACCTATTTTATTAATAATCGATGTTGAATCACTCTGATTTGTTCTTAAATATCCATCAGATAAGGCAAAAAGGCATGCTAGATAGTATTCTGCGCTAATTTTGTTTCTTCCTTTACTAGAAAAAAAAAGATAAGCTTTTTTTGAATGAATTAGAGCTTCATCATAGTTTCCAAGTCTACTTTTTAAAAGCCCTATTCTAATATTAAGATCAGCGTGATTTTCACCAAAATCTAAATCATCGTTCAGGTATTTTTGAGCGCTTAAAAAATTATCAAGGCTTTTTTTGAAATTTCGCATATCATAATATATATCCCCTCTCCATCTATAGATTGAGAATGGATAATTATAGTCTACGAATTTAGAATTAATACATATTTGAAGAGTACTATCTGAATACTCTAAGGCCATAAGAGGGTTTTTTTGATAGTAGAGAGATGATAAATAAAAATATGCTTCCATCATATTTAGCGAATCCTTATTTGTCTTTGCTTCTTCTAAGTAAGCATGACTCAATTGGATCGAAATATCTATATTAGACCAATTTTTTGTAATTAAACTGTCAAATTTGGGATAATCTTTATAAATCAAAGAATCGGTTTTTTTTGACTGACTTTTGATAATATTGGAATAACAAATGAATACCAAAATAATAAGTAGTTTAGGATGTTTATAAGAGGTAATTATCATTATTTAGAACTTATAGTTGTATCTAACTTTTTAATAAAATAAGAAGGATAAATCCCTGTTTGTTTATAAAATGCCTTGGAAAAAGATTCTGCACTATTAAAACCTACTTCCTGAGCTATAGATTTAATATCATATTTTCGAAATTGCGAATCTTCCTTTAATTTTTGAATTGCATATTGAATTCGTAATTGATTAAGATAAGAGCTGAAGTTTTGGTCTTTATGATGATTTATAATTTTGGATAGATAGTTGCTGTTGGTGCCGAAAATTGTGGCAAGCTTATTCAAAGAGATTGAACGGTCTAAAAAGTGATTTTCTCGTTCAAAATTTTCTAGTTTAACCCGAATATCGGAAACTATATTTTGGGGAATTGTAAGTTTCTTTTTTTCTTTTTTTTGATTTTTTTCTTTTTCCGGAAATTTGTTTTCTAAAATTGCATTAAAACGTTTTTTGTATTGAACTCTTTTAAGATGAAAGTAAAAAGTTAAAATGGAAATGGAAGTAAGAACTAGAATTAACAAGAATATAATTCTTGATTTCAGATTATTATTTCCCTCCGCTTTTCCAATTAACTTTTCTTTTTCTTCCAATAAAAAGGCAGTATCATATTCTCTTAATATCTTTTTGTTTAAATATTGATAGTTATCACCTATAATACTGTCAAATTTTAAAATTCTATTTAAATAGATTAGCTGAGATAAGTTATCCCTCTTAGATTTATAATAAGAGATTAATTCTTCATAAGTATTTCTAAGTGTAGGGTGTAAATCTTTGGTTTTAATAAAAATGGAATCTACTTTTTTGAAATAATCAATTGCTAAATCCTCATTTCCTATCTGGAGATTTGATTTTCCTATATAAAAATAAGTCTCAGCAAGATTAGCTAGATCATACTCGTTTTTAAAAAAAGGAATAACCGTTTTTAAACTATCAAGAACTAAATTGTAGTTTCCTTTTTTAAAGTCATTTATTCCCTCATTAAGTGTAAAATAACCTTTATAACTTATAAGATTACCTTTAATACTCTCACTTATTCCAATTTGATTTATTATAGAGGTAGAATCTCTATGATCACTTCGTAAATAACCATCTGATAATGCAAAAAGGTACATTAAATATAAACCTTTGTCAATCTTATCTTCTTCTTGAGATAGATAGAAGTCAATAGTTTTTTTGAAATGAACTAAACTTTCTTCATAATATCCAAGCCTGCTTTTTAGAAGCCCGATCGCATGATTAAAATCTGCCTGATTTGTAATAGAATTTGAATTGTCATTTAGATACTTTTGAGCACTTAAATAATCTTTAAGACTTTCTTTGAAATTTCGCAAATTAAAGTGTAAATCCCCTCTATACATATAAGGTACATAAGGATAATTTGAATCAACATACCTATGATTAATAGACGTTAGAATCGTACTATCCGAATATTTTATTGCTTTAGGAATATTTTGATCATAGTTAAGTAATGATAAAAAGTGATAGGCTTCCATGATGTTAAATGAATCCTTATTACTTTTGGATTTCTCCAAATAATAATTACTCAATCGAATGGCCGTATTAGTATCTTCCCAATTACGCCCTATTAAACTATATAGTTCTAAATAGCTCTTATTTTCTAGCGAATCTTTAGATGCGCCTGTATCTTGAGCATTTACATTCAAAAAAAAAGATGAAAAAAATAGGATAAGGAGCGAAGCATAAAAATGCTTGTTTTTTTTTAAAAACATACAAAACTGAGAATATTAGGTTCTTTGGTTTAAGTTTCTTCCTTTTTTAGAGTCAAAAGATCGGAAATACTAAAAATAGCACTTTGTTTAAATTATCCGATTCATTTTCAATTCTTTAATGACAATTGTCCAGTCTTAATTCATGAAAATCGACTCGTAATTCACGAATTAAGGCTGTAATCGTTTGATTTTATGATTTTTAGCTTCTAGTTTTATACTCGTAATGGAAGTACAGACATCAAAATATGTTATTACGTACTTTCTTACATAAGTATAACAAATGGGATCGTAAGATCTACTATCAGCTAAATCCAAAACCTACGATGATACACCTTCTAAAAACAATATGCTTTCTTATAATCGACAAGTTGCAATTGGGAAAACAACCGCAATCTATTCTTGAAATCTCCTACTGGAAAGAATTTCTGCTACTGTTTTTCTTATCCCTACTCTTGTTTTTGACCCGCAGGTACAAAGAACAATTGTTGTTTTTTATGGAAACCCTAAATCATAGTTTAAAGTTTCGATGGATAAAGCGAATACATTTTAAGGTGTATGCCCTAAAACAGTTTTTCTTTTAGCAGTTTAGGGATTGTTGATGGTTAATAAAAGATACTTTTAAGTGTATGTTGGTTAGTTGGAAATGGGGTTTGTAAACTTTTATGAACCCTATTTTCTTTAATTTTTTAAAAGGAAGATATTTCTTGTTAAAAAGACAATAAAGGCACAGAATTTGCGGTTCATATGGTAGGTGAGGTAACATAAGTAATGCTGAAGACACTAATACTAGTGAAAGCTTTAGCCAAAAGAAACGTAAAGCACATAGTTTAAACCAAATTGATGATGACACACCCTACCAAACCTCTATTTTTACTGGCAATTGATAAACTACAATTAGGAGCGGATACTACTTCTATTTTTGAACTCCTGCATTGGTACGAATTACTAATTATGGCATTTCTTATTGCCGGATTTGTACTGCTAAGTCAAACGAAGAACCCTTTAGTTTACGTTAAAAGTAACATGCTACAATTGGTTAATAAAACTCAAGTCTTCCAAAAAATCAATTTTAAGATAATCGCGTTGCGACAATTCTTCTTTTAATTCTTAAAAAATCGATCATAGTTTTTTGACACTATTTCAGTAAAATACGGACCTGGTTTGGCCGCTGTTTGGTATAAAGAACAACACTTCGATTATTTTAACACTTTTTTTAGATTTAAGCTGTAACAATTTCAAAACTTACAAGTCTAATGGTTGGATTCTTTGTCTTAATAAAGGCTAATACAACTGACCATGATAGAAATAAAAGAACTACACAAGTCCTATAAAATGGGCAGCAATTCCCTTCACGTTTTAAAAGGTATCAATATCTCAATAGCAGAAGGAGAGTTGGTAGCAATTATGGGATCTTCGGGTTCCGGTAAATCAACATTACTAAACATCTTAGGAATGCTTGATGTTGCGGATACGGGAGACTATACCTTGGATAATGTCCCAATTAAGGACCTAAATGAAACCAAAGCCGCAAAATATCGAAATAAGTTTTTGGGCTTCGTATTTCAATCCTTCAACTTGATCAATTACAAAAGTGCAATGGAAAATGTTGCACTACCCTTATACTACCAAAAGGTTAACCGAAAAGAACGTCAGAAAAAGGCGTTAAAATACTTAGAGCAAGTAGGGCTTAAGGAATGGGCTTCGCATTTGCCTAGTGAACTTTCCGGGGGACAAAAGCAACGGGTCGCTATTGCAAGAGCTATGGCCGCAGAGCCTAAAGTGCTTCTGGCGGATGAGCCTACAGGAGCCTTAGATAGTACAACATCTTATGAAGTGATGGATCTGATTCAGAAAATTAACGACGATGGAAATACCATCTTAATCGTTACACACGAACCAGATATTGCAGATATGTGCAAACGTATTGTACACCTAAAAGATGGTGTTATCGTTGAGGATAAAAAAATAGAACAAGTAAGAGCTTCAGCTTATGTTTGATAGAGACGTTTGGCAAGAAATATTTTTCACGCTAAAAAGTAACAAACTCCGAACTTTTTTAACCGGGTTTTCGGTGGGATGGGCGATTTTCATTTTGGTGATGCTTTTAGCATCTGTAAATGGTATGCAAAATGGATTTACGGGACAGTTCAATGACGATGCTACCAATTCTATCTTTGTACGCCCAGGAACTACAACTAAGGCATATGCTGGTTTTGAAGAAGGACGTAGAATTCAACTTAAAAATGATGATGTCGCTTATATCAGGGAAAGCTTTCCTAACGATATCGAATACATCAGCGGACGTTATTTTACCAATACCAGTGCACGTTATAAAAGTGAAACAGGTTCTTATCCCGTTCAAGCGGTAGATCCTGAGTTCCAAATTATCGAAAAAACAATCATTACCAAAGGACGTTATTTTAATGATGCAGATGTTGCGAATGCAGCTAAAGTAGCCGTTATAGGACGTAAAGTAAGAGAAGATCTCTTCAAAAAAGAAGATCCTATTGGGAAGTTTGTAGAACTGAATGGATTGTCGTTTAAGATTATCGGAATATTTACAGACGATGGCGATGATAACGCAGAGCGAAGATTGTACGCTCCTTTAAGTACCTATCAACGGATTTATGGAAATACCGACAACATCAATCAGGTAGCGCTAACTTATAATCCAAGATACGATTTGGCTAAAGCCTTAGAGTTTTCAGATCGTTTAGAGATCCTAATGAAAAGAAGACATAAAGTTTCACCTGAAGATCAATCAGGAATTAATATCTGGAACTATGCGGAAGCCTTCGATAATATCAGCAGTTTTTCTGCAGTTTTAAGTACCGTAAGTATTGCCGTAGCCTTTTTGATTTTAATAGCAGGTATTGTGGGTATTGGAAACATTATGATTTTTACGATTAAAGAACGTACCAAAGAAATAGGGGTTCGCAAAGCCTTAGGGGCTAAACCAAGCCAGATTATTAATCTGGTATTACTAGAGGCTACATTCATTACAACCATATCAGGATTTGTAGGGTTGATATTCGCATGGATTATACTTTCTTTAATAGGTCCTGCGATAAAAACACCTGCTTTTAGTAATCCTTCAGTGAGCCTGTCTACCGTAATAACAGCTACTATAATTTTAATTATAGCTGGAGTTTTGGCCGGACTATTACCAGCAATTAAGGCTGCGAATGTAAAACCAATTGTAGCATTAAACGATAAATAGTTATGTGGTTATTTGATAAAGATTTGTGGATAGAGATTTTTCATACCCTAGGGAAAAATATGTTTCGAACATTTTTGACCATGTTAGGCGTTATTTTTGCGATGATCATTTTAGTACTCTTATTGGGTTCTGCAAATGGTATGAGTAATGGTTTTGATAAGGTTTTTGCAGGTACTGCTTCAAACAGTCTTTTTGTATGGGGACAGCGAACATCGGAACCTTACAAGGGATTTGAAAGAGGGCGAAGAATTCGATATAAAATTGAAGATGCCGAAATAATAAAAAAACAAATCCCCGAGATTGAGGTGCTGGCACCGCGAATAGAATTGGGTAACCATAGAGGTATAGTTTCTGTCTATAGAAATGGACGAACCAGCGGTTCGGCGGTTTATGGAGATTTTCCAGAAATTGATAACATTACCAAAAAGAAATTAGTAGCTGGGCGCTTCCTTAATAATACAGACATTGACAACTCTAAAAAGGTTTGTGTAATTGGAGAAGAGACCTATAAACTGTTATTCGATAAAGGAGAAACAGCAGTTGGAAAAGATATTCGTATCAATGGGATATTTTTTACCGTAGTGGGAATTTTTAAACCCAATAATAATATTAATATTGATGGAGAAAATGCAGTCTTTATTCCCTTTACTACCTTTCAAAAAGCCTTTAATTCTGGAGATCGCATGGGGTGGATGGCCATTGCTGTGGAACCTACAACAGAAGTCAAAACCGTAGAAAAGAAGATAAAGGATATATTAAAAAACAAGTATGATATTCATCCGGACGATGAAAGAGCTATTGGCAGTTTTGATATGTCTGAAATTTTTAATGGAATCACTGCTTTTACTAATGTGCTTAAAGGATTCTCCTTTTTCGTAGGCATTTTCACCTTGTTAGCGGGAGTAATTGCCATTAGTAATATTCTGTTGATTACTGTGAAAGAGCGTACCAAAGAAATTGGTATTCGGCGGGCGCTTGGGGCTACACCTAAGGTCGTAAAACGACAAATTGTAGTTGAAGCCATCGTATTAACTGCTTTTGCAGGATTAATTGGATTTTCAATTTCAGTAGGAATACTGGCAGTGCTTAATTCGCTTTGGGGTAGTGGAGATGATTTCCCTTTTGTGAATCCTATGGTTAGTATCCCTCAGTTCACGATATCCTTTTTATTAATGGTCACCTTAAGTGTATTAATTGGCTTGCTTCCGGCAAATAGAGCGATAAAAGTGAAACCTATTGAGGCATTACGAGAAGAATAATCAAAATTATAAATAACAATCAAATAGAGCATAATGAATAAGTACGTAAAATACGGATTAATTGGAGTTGTATGTATTGGAATACTATACGCAATAGTCCATTTCCTAAAACAAAATAGCACACCAGCTACCTTGTACCAAACGGAATCGTTAGAACGAAAAGATATTGTAAATAAAGTAATCGTTACGGGGAAAGTTATCCCAGAAGATGAAATTAATATCAAACCACAAATTTCTGGAATTATTGACAAGGTATACTTAGAAGAGGGGGACCAAGTTAAGGCTGGAGATTTGATTGCAGTGATCAAAGTAGTACCTAATGAGCAGTCCTTAAATCAAGCGCAAGGTCGAGTGCGTAATGCAGAAATCGCTTTAAGTAATTCAAAGATTGAATATGATAGAAACAAAACCTTGTTTGATAAAGGTGTAGTTTCTAGTCAAGACTTCAATACCTTGAAATTACAGTATGACCAAGCTACACAGGAATTGAAAAATTCAAAGGCAGATTATCAGATTATCCGTCGTGGTTCTGCAGGAGGATCAGCCAGTGCTAATACCAATATTAGAGCTACGGTATCGGGAACAATTCTTGAAATTCCAGTAGAAGAGGGAGATCAGGTGATTCAGAGTAATAACTTTAATGATGGTACTACCATAGCTACCATTGCTGATATGACGCGTATGATTTTTGAAGGCGAAGTTGATGAAGCGGAAGTAGGTAAATTAAGTGTGGGAATGCCACTTGATATTAGTTTAGGTGCCTTGGAAGATAATAAGTTCGAAGCGAAATTAAAATTTATAGCTCCTAAAGGAGTGGAAGAGGAAGGTGCGGTTCAATTTAAAATTGAAGGAGATTTAGTCTTAGACGAGAGTTCTTATATCCGAGCGGGTTATAGTGCTAATGCATCTATTGTTCTTGATGAGAAAAAAGATGTTTTAGCCATAAAAGAAGCTTTATTGCAATTTGATAAGGAAACCGAAAAACCTTATGTAGAAATAGAGATCGGTGAAAATGAGTTTGAGCGTAAAGATTTGGAATTAGGTGTAAGTGATGGAATAGATGTGGAAGTCGTTTCAGGTATTGATGAAGAAGCTAAAATTAAGGTTTGGAACAAACTTGAAAGAAGAAGCGACGATGACGACGAAGATTCATAATCAAAACGAACCTAGAATTACAAATCACAAAATCAAAAATCGAATGAGAAATTTTAAAATAGCTGTACTTTTTATGCTTGGTGCTGTGGTTTTTGCCTCCGCACAACAGCGAAAATGGACTTTAGAAGAATGTGTAACGTATGCCGTAGATAATAACCTAACAATAGAACAATTTGAGCTGGATTTAGAGAATGCAAAGATTGATAAATCTGATGCTATTGGGGCATTATTACCAGATTTTAATGGTAGTGCAAGGATTACCTCTAGTACAGGTCTTTCGTTTAACCCTACTACCAACGAACCCACAAATGCAACACAACTTAATGTAAATGGAGGGTTTTCATCAAACATTACTTTATTTGATGGATTGCGTAATTACAACAGAATTCAACGTGCAAAACTAAATGCTATTGCCAACCAATATCGGTTAGACGACCTTAAAGATGATATTCGCTTGAATGTAGCTAATTCCTACTTACAAGTACTATCAAACAAGGAGCAATTAAAAGTGTTTAGAGCGCAATATGCGGTTACAGAACAGGATTTAATCCGTACCAAGGAATTGGTAGATTCTGGGGTTGTTCCGCGGGGAGATTTATTAGAGATTGAAGCTACTGCCGCCAATCAAGAACAACAAGTGGTAAATGGAGAAAGTGCGGTGCTGATTTCAAGAATTAATCTCGCGCAATTACTACAGATAACGGATTATGAGAACTTTGATATTGCTGATGAATCCTTCGATATCCCACCATCTGATATTTTAGATAACTCGGCTAAAGTAATTTTTGACAAGGCGTTAAGTTTTAGAAATGATATCAAGTTTGCTAGTTCTAATGTGGATTTAGCTTTGCAGGATTTAAAAATTGCAAAGGGCGCGCGCTATCCTACATTAACAGGATTTTTTGGATATACTACACGGTTTTCAGATCAAAATAATGCGTTAGGAGGGTTTTTCGACCAGCTGTATATTTTTGATGGTATTAATTATGGAGCGCAATTGAATGTGCCGATTTTTAATGGATGGAGTGCTCGAAATGGTGTTAAACGAGCTAAGATCAATGTCGATATATCACGTATTCAATTGGAACAAGAAAAACTGACTTTAGAAACTACGGTTAATCAACGGTATGTTGATGTCACAACCTTCTATAAGTCGTATGAGGCGGCGGAAAAGACGGCTGCGGCACGACGTTTGGCCTACGATTATGCCAAAGAACGTTTTGATGTAGGTTTAATGAATGCCTTTGATTTTAGTCAAGCACAATCGCGTTTAGATAATGCGGAAGCTGATGTGGTACGAACCAAATACGAGTATATTTTTAGATTAAAAATACTAGAATTCTTTTTTGGTATTCCAATTCGATTGTAAGCAATGGTTAGGAAGCATATCTTTGCATTCCTATGGGGTATATTCTGAACTTAGAAACAGCAACAACCAATTGTTCTGTTAGCATTGCTAAAGATGGAGAAGTACTGGTTTTAAAAGAACATAATAGCGCTTCGTATTCCCATTCAGAACAATTACATCTTTTTATAAAGGAAGCCTTGAAAGAGGCTTCCTTATCTTTTAAGGATATCGCAGCTATTGCCGTTAGTATGGGTCCAGGCTCGTATACTGGCCTCCGTATCGGGGTGTCTGCGGCTAAAGGACTTTGTTTTGCATTGGAGATCCCCTTGATCGCTATTCCCACTTTGGTAAGTATGGCTTCACAGTTAAAAATTGATTCAGAAGCACGTATTATTCCGATGTTGGATGCCAGACGCATGGAAGTATACGCCTTGGTGCTGGATCATCAACTTAATGTTATCAGAGAGACTAGAGCGGAAATCGTTACAGAAACCTCCTTTCAGGAGTTTGTAGGAGACTACAAAGTACACCTTATTGGAAATGGTGCCGAAAAATGTAAAGCACTACTTAAGCACTCCAATTTTCACTTTGATACTTCCATAATTCCATCTGCACGGGAAATGGCGTCTCTTTCTTATACCAAATTTACCCAGAAGGCATTTGAAGATGTCGCCTATTTTGAACCCTATTATTTAAAGGATTTTATGTTGCAAGGAAAAACTAAAAAATAGTTTAGTTTATAAAGCGGTTGATTTTGTTTGATGCACAACACGTTGCGGAAATGGTATTTCTATTCCAGCCGCATCGAATTGATATTTCAGCGTCTCTAAAATATGAAAATGAGCCGCCCAAAAATCATCATTCATCGCCCAATAACGTAGGGATAAATCTACACTACTATCTCCTAAACTATCTACATAAACTTCAGGTGCTGGATCTTGAAGCACGTTTTCATTTTTAGCACAAATAGCTAACAGGATATCTTTCGCTTTTTTAATATCGGAGCTGTATCCTATACCAACCTTAATATTATCTCTACGCATTTTTTCTGCGCTGTAATTAACGATACTATTGTTTGAGAGTTGGCCATTGGGGATAATTGCCAGTTGGTTGCCAAAAGTATTGAGTTTGGTTGTAAATATGTTAATCTCCTTTACCGTGCCGTCTAAACCTTGCGCCGAAATAAAATCTCCGATTTTGAAGGGTTTAAAAGTCAAAATAAGAACGCCTCCTGCAAAATTAGCCAGAGAACCTTGTAATGCTAAGCCAATCGCAAGTCCAGCAGCACCTACAATTGCCACCAAGGAGGAAGATTTTACGCCCAACTGAGTAACGATCAATACAAAGAGTAATACCTTTAATGCGATACTGATAAAACTTTGTAAAAAGCTTTCTAGTGCAAGGTCATAGTCTTTCTTTTCAAAAAACTTTCGAACCATTCGATTCAGAAAACGAATAACCCACAAACCAATAATTAAAATAAGTACGGCGAGTATAAGGTTAGGTGTTAAATTCCATAACCAATCAATTGCGTTTTGAAGATGACTTTGGTAATCCGTAAGTTGTTCCATGGGTGCTGTATTTAAGAGTACAAAGCAAAATAAAATGTACTAATTTTCAAATATATAATGCGTAAAAAACACTTATTATTTTAAGCTTGGTTTTCGATTTTTCGAGAATAAAAAAAGCGCCTAAATAAGGCGCTAATTTCTTGAGTTAAATCAGGTTTATTTTACCTCAAAGGTAATCTTAACATTTACCCGAAATTCCGTTACGTCTCCGTTATCATTAACTACTGCACTTTGAGAGTTTACAAAAACAGAACGAATATTTTTTACACTTTTAGAAGCGTGTGCAACAGCTTTTTTAGTAGCGTCTTCCCAACTTTTTTCAGAATTTGCTAATACTTCAATAACTTTTAAAATTGCCATAATGATTGTGTTTAATGAATTTTTTAAAGTTAAGAAATTAAAATTAACCGTTTAACGCAACAACTTCATTTATTTTGTCACCCATCATATTTTTAAGCATGTTTTCGATGCCATTTTTTAAAGTAAACGTCGAAGATGGACAGCCACTGCATGCTCCTTGTAAAACTACATTTACCGTTTTGCTATCTGCTTCATAGGATTTAAAAAGTATATTACCTCCATCACTGGCAACCGCAGGTTTTACATATTCTTCCAAGATATCTATAATCTGCTTTGAAGTATCGTCCAAGTTTTCATTTTGAAGCTGTGCTTTAGGAGTATCTTGCTTTTTTTGTTGAATACTCTTTGCAGCAATAACTTCTTTTCCTGCTGCTAGAAAATCTCGAATATGTTCTCGTAACTGCATCGTAATTTCATCCCATTCCACCACCTCGTATTTTGTAACAGAAACATAGTTTTCATCTAAAAACACTTCTTTTACAAAAGGTAAGTGAAAGAGTTCCATAGCTAATGCCGAATCTTTAGCTTCATCGATGCTTTTAAATTCAAAAGTCATTGGAACCAAAATGGTATTTGCCACAAATTTCATTACCGATGGATTTGGAGTACTTTCTGCATATAAGCTTACCGGAACTTTCTTGTTGCTTTCCGTTTCAATTACAACCGCTTCCTCAGAATTTAAATATTCTACTAACTGTTGGGCTACTTCATCCTTTACATCATCCCAGGAAACTATATCAAAACGTTCTAAGGCAACGAAATTGCTAGAAATATAGACAGTTTTGATAAAAGGGAGGTAAAATAACTGTTGTGCTAAAGGTGAATTCTTAGCTTCATCAATATTGTTATATTGATAATGATTGTTTTTTAAGATAAAATGATTCGTCTCAAATTTTAGAATTGCGGGGTTGTTTGTAGCTACAACTGTTATCGTATATTCGTTCATTGCGTTATTTTCTGCAAAAATACAAAGGATTTTCAAGATTGTTGCTACATAATAATGTTGAGATTCCCCCGTTATACTTTATATTTGAATGATATAGAAACACGTAGCCTCATTTCCCGAATGAAAAATATTTTACTCCCAGTACTTTTATTGGTAGCCTTTTTTAATAAGGGTACCGCTCAGGAAGGCTTGCCGGTCTATTTTGATTACTTAGCAGATAATTTATATTTGGTACATCCTGCCACTGCCGGAATAGGTGAAGGAGGAAAGATTAGAGCTACGGCGCGACAACAATGGTTTAGCATAGATGAAGCGCCTAATCTTCAAACAGTAAATGGACACTACAGATTAAATGAACAAAGTGGAGTAGGAGCTATCTTATTTAACGACGCAAATGGTTTTCATTCCCAAACAGGAATTAAATTAACCTACGCACACCATTTAAGATTTTCAAGAGATATCCGAAATCTTAATCAATTGTCTTTTGGATTAAGTGTGGGGGCTATTCAAAGTAGCCTAGATGAAACTGAATTCAGATCTGTTATTCCTGACCCCATTATTACGGGAACCCGAAATAGCGTGGGTTATTTTAATGTAGACATTGGTGCATCTTATAATTTTCTGGAATTTTTCGCGCATTTTACGGCTCAGAATGTTTTAGGAAGTGGGCGAGATTTATATACAGCGATTGAATTTGATAATTTACGAAGATATCTGTTATCAGTGGGTTATGTTTTTGGAAAAGGAAAATGGCAATTTGAGCCATCTGTATTATTTCAATTGACAGAGTTTACAGAAGAAGAAACTGTAGATTTTAACGCCAAAGTATATCGTGAAGTTGATTTTGGAACGGTATGGGCCGGTTTATCCTACCGAAGGAGCTTTGATGGAGCTCAGTTTTTGGCAAATGGAGCTTTTGGGGAACAGCGTTTGCAATTGTTCACCCCGATTTTTGGCGTGAACTATAAAAAATGGCTTTTCTCATATAACTATTCGTACCAATCTGGGGATATACGAATTGATAATGGAGGCTTCCATCAGATAACCCTAGGATACGATTTTGGTCAGGATACAGAGAAACGCTACGATTGTAAATGTCCTGCCGTTAATTATTAAAAAAAGCCTACCATACGGTAAGCTTTTCTCCATTCAACAATACTACACTTCAATTACTCCCAAGTGTAATTTTTTAAAGCAGCTTGTTTTTTGATAGCGCGTAGCATCGCATTTTCCAGTTCTCCTTTGGAATCTTCTTTTTGATGCTTTTGGATATACGCCTCTCTTTTGCGGTTTAGTTCTTGAATCTCTTTTTGAATATTGCTGCGTTCCGTTTTTTTAGTATCGATGTATTTTTTTAATGCTTCCTTAGATTTGTTTTGAAGATCTTTAGGGAGTTCCTCTTTTTTAATCGCGTCTAAATCAAATTCTTTGTCATCTGCTGCATCTACCAAATCCCAAGTTGCATTATTGTATAATTTTGAGGATTTACTTACCGCTCTTTTCACAATAACCGCTTCTTCCAATTCTTGAGCATTTGAATCTTGTGTCCGTTGCAATTCTAATTTTCGTCGCCCTGATTGACCGTAGGAAATATAAGTTTTGTTTAATTTGGAATTTAATTGAATTATAATATCGTCATAAGGGGTGTAAATATGAACAACTTGTCTGTTGTGATCTATGGAAATATATTCACCGCCAGATAAAACAGCACCGTCTTTCCAATGACTCGAAATGCCCTGATCGTAATTTCCACAGAAAATAGTGTTAACTACGATGTTCTTTTCTTTAGCATTGGTTACTGCATCTTTATAATTCAATTTACCTTGTGTAAAAGGTTCATTACCTGCAATGAAAATCATTTTTAGATTATCTGGATTTTTACCCCATTCCAATTGATTCAGGGATGTTGCTATAACCGCACCACAAAATTCCTCCCCACCATTTGTGGTTAAGGAGAATAACTTTTCCGAGATTTCATCCAAGTCACTACTGAATCCTATAACTTGTCGTATATAGCCTTCTTTAGAAGATAAATTGTCATTACCATATTCGTAGAGCGCGATTTCTAATTTGGGAACAGTTCTTTTTAAATGATTATGCGTGCCGCATTTGGCGTATGTAAATTGATTTACAATATCCCATAGTTGCGCTTTGGCCTGATGTATTAACCCATCCATGCTATTGCTTGTGTCAAGCAACAATGCTATTTTAACTGTGTGCTTATCCCCTTCATTTATAGGATCAGCGGTCAATAGATGTGTGGGTTTGCTGCGTAATTCTGATTTATTTACTGGAATTCCCCATCCTACTGTGACGTAAAAAAGAAAGGTAACCAGTCCGAGTATCTGCTTTATTTTTTTCATGTTTTTAATTTAAGGGGTTATAATTTTAAGGCTAAAGCTAACCGCAAAGTTTTTTTTAAAAAAAGTGAAATGGGTCAAGTAGTCCTTTTGATTCGTAAAAGGGTACTTTGAATGCGTGAAGGGTATAAAATGATAGGTAAATACAGGTAAATTGAATTTTAGCCATTTTTTAATGCCATGGAAAACCAGTAAGTTTATCCTATGAATAGTACAAAACATATAAAACAAACAGCAGTATTTTTTTGCTTGTTTTTTTGTTGCCTTTTTGCATTTTCGCAGCAGTTCGAATTGGATAACAGTGATGTTTTTGAAATTAAAGGATCGGTAAAATCTAATAACAATAATGCTCCAATCTCAGGAGTTCAGGTATTTACAGAAAACGCGCAAACGATTACTGATGGTCTGGGGGAATTTAGAATTCAAGTACGTTTTGGTGATATGCTTATTATTCAAAGTCATGAATTCAATACGGTTAGATATCAGATTAAAGATCGTCAGGATATTGAAGTTTTGGTTGAAGATTATGAGGAGGATAAAAAAACTTCGAGTAAACTTAATAAACGATCAAAATCTATCCCAATACGGCACCAAACGCTTTTAGATTCTGCCGTGCTTTATAAAGAAACGGATATTGAAAAAAGTATAGATTTTATCGCTCAGTCAATAGCACAGTTAGGACAAAGAGGAAATAAGACGGAATTAGCAAAATCGCTTTCGAAGTTAGGAGAGATATATCAATATCATAGGCAATACGACCTCGCAATTACGAACTTTCAAGAATCCCTTAAAGCCAAAGAAACGCTAGATACCCAACTGTTTTTGGCAAATACATATGTATTAAACAAGAATTTTGAGAAAGCAACGACACTTTTTTTAAAGCTTGTCGATAAAGCATCGCCACCGGAAATCCAGATTGATATTTATGAAGGGTTGGGAGATGCTTATATTGGAGTTAATACAATTCAAAAGGCTATAGATAGCTACAATAAGGGTTTGGTTATTGCTCAAAAAAATGAGATACAAAGCAAGATTACGGATATGAATTCTAAAATTGCTCAGGCTTATGTGAAGGACAATCGATTGCAAGAAGCCCAGGGTTACTTTGCCAACTCATTACAGTTGGCTAAAAAAGAAGCCCCGGCACGCGCCATTCAGGAAAAAGAAAAAGTGGCTGATTTTTATAGTCAAACAAATTTATTCGATGAGGAAATAGAACTGCGCAAGAATAGTTTGAATGAATTGGAACAACTTTCAGAACCTATTTTGGAAGCACCAAATAGTATCAATGAGCAAGACTCTATTACTGCACAACGAATTAATTATAAGATTGCGAATGCCTATATCGCACAAGAGAAATTGGATGAAGCTATTCCCTTTTTGGAAGAAAGTATTAAGGAAGCTGATGCAGATGACGATTTAATTGTTCAGAAAGATGCTACGCGAAAACTTTCTGAAGTTTTTAAATATAAAGGAGATTTTACCAAAGCATTAGAAACCTATCAAAAGTATGTGACTTTAGTTGATACCTTATACATTAGAAAAGAGCAAGAAATTTCAAGGGCTGCTCGTTTTAATCGAGATATTGTTGCTACACAAAATAGAATTTCTGGTTTAGAGCAGGAAAGAGAATTATCTCAAAGCAAGTATGATTTGGCACTTACGGAACAACAATTGATTCAAGAAACGAATAAACGCCAAAAATGGATCATCTATTCTTTAATCTTAGGGTTGTTGCTCATGGGATTGACTATATTTTTCTTTTATCGAAATAACAAACAACAGAAGTTAAACAACAATTTACTCGCCTTAAAATCATTACGAACCCAGATGAATCCTCATTTTATTTTTAATGCACTCAATTCTGTCAATAATTATATTGCCAAAAGTGATGAGCGCAGTGCAAACCGTTATCTGAGTGATTTTTCTACCCTTATGCGAGCAGTTTTAGAAAATTCTGAACAAGACTTTATTCCCTTAGCCAAAGAATTACAATTGTTAGAACTGTATTTAAAATTAGAGCACTCTCGTTTTCCCGAAAAGTTTGATTATCAAATTCATTTGGATGAACATATTGATATTGAGGCGTTTAAAATCCCTCCCATGTTATTGCAACCTTATATTGAAAATGCCGTTTGGCATGGACTTCGTTATAAAGAAGAAAAAGGGAAATTGAATGTTAATTTGCAATTAGGGAATCATGAAAATATAGTAATTACCATAATCGACGATGGCATTGGCAGAAAAAGATCTGCTGTTTTAAAAACACAAAATCAGAAGAAGCAGAAGTCCAAAGGAATGGGGAATATCAAAAAAAGAATTGCAATCTTAAATAGCATGTACAAAGATAAGCTAGACGTTAGTATTACGGATTTGAATGCAGATGGGACAGGAACCAAAGTAGTATTGAACTTAAAAAGAAACGCATGAAACTAAAAGCCATTCTAGTAGAAGACGAGGCAAACAGCCGAGAGATTTTACGAAATTACATTTCAAAATATTGTAAAGATGTTGTGTTAGTAGGTGAAGGAGAAAATATAAATGAAGGACTTGAACTTATTGCAAATAATAACTTAGACCTTGTTTTTTTAGATGTAGAAATGCCCTATGGAAATGCTTTTGATCTTTTGGATAGAGTTAAAGATCGAAATTTTGAAACTGTTTTTGTTACTGCTTATAATCAATATGCTATGGATGCCTTAAATCAGCATGCCGCTTACTATTTGATGAAACCTATTAATATCGATGAATTGGTAAAGTCAGTTGATTATGTAAAACAAATAAGAGAAAAAGAAAACGCATTGCATGGAAGAGTACTTACAACAAAACTAAATGGTGTTGAAGGGAAGATTACCTTGCCTCAACAAGATGGTTTTCAGGTGCTTAATGTTTCTGATATTTTATACTGTAAAGCCGATGATAACTATACAGAAATATACCTTGAAAATAAACGTATAGTAGTCAGTAAAACACTGAAGTACTTTGAGACCGCTTTGGCTAATTTCCCCTTTGCACGTATACATAAATCGTACTTAGTAAATGTAAACGAGGTTGTTAAGTACCGCAAGGGAAAAGGTGGAAGCGTATTAGTATCTAATGGAAAAGAGTTGTTGGTTTCAGCATCTAAGAAAAGAGACTTCCTTTCGTATTTTGAATGATTTAAAATTACCTTTATAGGGCAACAAAATATAGAAAATTAAAAAATGATTAAAAGAACAATTAATGGTAAAACACCGCAGTTAGGACAAGATTGCTTTATTGCGGAAAATGCAGTTATTGTAGGTGAAGTACATATGGGAGATCAATGCAGTATATGGTACAATGCAGTATTACGAGGAGATGTACATTATATAAAAATGGGAAATAAGGTGAATGTTCAGGATGGAGCGGTAGTACACTGTACGTATAAAAAATCTCCTACTACCATAGGAAATAATGTGTCTATTGGTCATAACGCAATTGTCCATGGGTGTACTATTAAAGACAATGTATTAATTGGTATGGGAAGTATTGTAATGGATGATTGTGTAGTTGAAAGTAATAGTATTATAGCGGCTGGAGCCGTTTTGACTAAAGGGACCTACGTTCCATCGGGAACTATTTTTGCTGGAATGCCAGCAAAACAAATAAAGGAGGTTAGCCCAGAACTTAGTAAAGGGGAGATCGATAGAATTGCAGATAACTATGTAACATATTCAGGATGGTTTAAAGCCGAATAATTCCTATTTTTACGCCACCAAAAACCAAAAAGATGAATGCATATGTATTTCCCGGACAAGGATCTCAATTCCCAGGGATGGGTTTGGATCTTTATGAAAAATTTCCTCTAGCTCAAGAACTTTTTGAAAATGCCAATGATATTCTAGGCTTTTCAATTACGGATATTATGTTTGAAGGAAGCAAGGAAGATTTACAACAAACTAGAGTCACCCAGCCTGCAATTTTTTTACATTCTGTGATTTTAAGTAAAGTTGCTGACGGAACCATAAAACCAGATATGGTAGCAGGACATTCCCTAGGAGAGTTCTCTGCTTTAGTGGCTAATGGGACACTTCATTTTGAAGACGCTTTGAAATTGGTTTCTAAACGTGCTGAAGCGATGCAGAAGGCTTGCGAATTACAATCTGGAACAATGGCTGCGGTATTGGCATTGGAAGATGAAGTGGTAGAAAATATCTGTAACGAAACCGCTGGAATAGTGGTTCCTGCTAATTACAATTGTCCTGGACAATTGGTGATTTCTGGAGAAATTAATGGGATTAATGATGCCTGCGAAAAATTGAAAGAAGCGGGAGCAAGAAGAGCTATGGTGCTACCTGTAGGGGGTGCATTTCACTCACCATTAATGGAACCAGCACGAGAAGAATTAGCCTCAGCCATTGAAACAACGCAATTCAATGTACCCGAATGTCCAATTTATCAAAATGTTACAGCGTCTGCAGTAACAGATGCAAGTGCAATTAAAGAAAATCTAATTTCACAATTAACAGCGCCTGTAAAATGGACCCAAAGTGTTCAGCAGATGATTGCTGATGGAGCGATTGCCTTTACCGAAGTTGGACCGGGAAAGGTACTGCAGGGACTTATACGTAAAATAGATGCTACAATTGAATCTAAAGGGGTGAGTATCTCAGAATAAGTTTTGTTTTTTAATTGTAATTCAACCGAAAAAAAGGTATTTAACACCTAAATATTAGGGGGGTAGACGTTTTTTTTAGTAATATTGAGTATCCCCGATTTCATGACCAAATAACCATAAGGTAAAATGGAATCCAAAACCATGTTATGGGCTTAAACCGTTTTTTTAAATTATTTCCAAAACAACAATTATTATGTCTATTGTTGTTTTTATTTGGATATCTAATACAGGCTCAAACTGCAAATATTAATGCGGTTGGAGGACAAGATAGTGCCCTTGAAGATGATGGTATTGCTTTACAATGGGAATTGGCAATTAGAGGAGGTACCCCCGACGAAGAGATCAGTGTAACTATTGCAATATCAGGTACGGCTACCGAAGGAGATGATTACCCTGCGGTATTGCGAACCTATCCAGTTCAGTTGGACTCTGGCGGAGATGCCGATTTTCCTATTGAGATTACGGCCACTGTAGACGGTATAGTTGAAGAAGATGAAACTATTATTGGTCAAATCACAAATATTTCCGGATCAACTACTTTTCTTTTTTTTGACACTAGCACGGCCATACTTACTATTGAAAATGATGATAATTCCGAAGTAACTATTGGAGATGCCCAAGTTATAGAAAATATAGCAGGAGGAAATTTGGTATTTACGGTAACGCTAGATCAAGCAGTTCCAGGAGGAACAGACATTTCTTATACTTTTTCAGATGATACTGCAACTGGTGGAAGTGACTATGATAATACAGGAGGAACCTTAAATTTTGCAGGAAATGCCAATGAAACTCAAGATATTATTGTCCCTATTACTAATGATGGTATTGTTGAAGCCGATGAAACATTTATGGTACAATTGGATACTCCAACAAATAGTGCAGAGCTTGCTGATGGAGGAGAAGCCATTGGAACAATTTTAAACGATGATAGCGCAACCTTATCCATTGCTAATGCTTCTGCTTTAGAAAGTACCTCAGGTATATCTTTTGTTGTTACATTAGACAATAACGTTCAAGGAGGGGTATCTGTGGATTATAGTTTTGTTGACGGAAGTGCGATAGGAGGGAATACTGATTATGATAATCAAGATGATACTATAAACTTTGTGGGTACTGCCAATGAAACTCAGGAAATAAGTGTCTCAGTTATTGATGATAATTTTATTGAAGGCGATGAAGATTTCACGGTACAACTGGGAACCCCATCCTTGGCGGGTGTGAGTATTGTGGGTACTGGACAGGCTACTGGAATTATTCAGGATGATGATATTGTAAATATCAGTATTAACGATCCTGCACCTGTTGCAGAAGGAGATTCTGGTCCTGCCAACTTAAGTTTTACGGTTAGTATCGATCGATCCGATCCAAGTAATCCAATAACGGTAGATTTTGCAATCTCAGGAGGCAATGAAAATGGCAATACTGGTACTTTAACTTTCCCTGCCAATACGGGAGTGTTGTCCCAGACTGTAAATGTTACCACTACGGGAGATACCGTTATAGAGGCAGATGAGGCAATTACGGTTACCTTAAGTAACCCAAGTACGAATGCAGCAATTGCGGTAGATAATATAGGAACAAGTAGTTTTACTGATGATGATGGTGCAACGATAAGTATCAACGATCCTGCTCCAGTTGCAGAAGGAGATTCGGGACCTGCTAACTTAAGTTTTACGGTTAGTATCGATCAATCCGATCCGAGTAATCCAGTAACGGTAGATTTTGCAATCTCAGGAGGCAATGAAAATGGCAATACCGGTACTTTAACTTTCCCTGCCAATACGGGAGTGTTATCCCAGACTGTAAATGTTACCACTACAGGAGATACCGTTATAGAGGCAGATGAGGCAATTACGGTTACCTTAAGTAACCCAAGTGCTAATGCAGCAATTGCGGTAGATAATATAGGAACAAGTAGTTTTACTGATGATGATGGTGCAACGATAAGTATCAATGATCCTGCTCCAGTTGCAGAAGGAGATTCGGGACCTGCTAACTTAAGTTTTACGGTTAGTATCGATCAATCCGATCCAAGTAATCCAATAACGGTAGATTTTGCAATCTCAGGAGGCAATGAAAATGGCAATACCGGTACTTTAACTTTCCCTGCCAATACGGGAGTGTTATCCCAGACTGTAAATGTTACCACTACGGGAGATACCGTTATAGAGGCAGATGAGGCAATTACGGTTACCTTAAGTAACCCAAGTGCGAATGCAGCAATTGCGGTAGATAATATAGGAACAAGTAGTTTTACTGATGATGATGGTGCAACGATAAGTATCAATGATCCTGCTCCAGTTGCAGAAGGAGATTCGGGACCTGCTAACTTAAGTTTTACGGTTAGTATCGATCAATCCGATCCGAGTAATCCAATAACGGTAGATTTTGTAATCTCAGGAGGCAATGAAAACGGCAATACTGGTACTTTAACTTTCCCTGCCAATACGGGAGTGTTATCCCAGACTGTAAATGTTACCACTACAGGAGATACCGTTATAGAGGCAGATGAGGCAATTACGGTTACCTTAAGTAACCCAAGTGCTAATGCAGCAATTGCGGTAGATAATATAGGAACAAGTAGTTTTACTGATGATGATGGTGCAACGATAAGTATCAATGATCCTGCTCCAGTTGCAGAAGGAGATTCGGGACCTGCTAACTTAAGTTTTACGGTTAGTATCGATCAATCCGATCCGAACAATCCGGTAACGGTAGATTTTGCAATCTCAGGAGGCAATGAAAACGGCAATACTGGTACTTTAACTTTCCCTGCCAATACGGGAGTGTTGTCCCAGACTGTAAATGTTACCACTACAGGAGATACTGTTATAGAGGCAGATGAGTCAATTACGGTTACCTTAAGTAACCCAAGTGCTAATGCAGCAATTGCGGTAGATAATATAGGAGCAAGTAGTTTTACTAACGATGATACTGCTTTAATCTCTATAAACGACCCTGCAGCTGTTCCAGAAGGAAATACAGGGATTACCTCATTAAGTTTTGATGTCAGTATCGATCAATCTGATCCAAATAACCCAATCACGGTCGATTTTACAATTATGGGAGGCAATGAAGATGGAGATACTGGCACGGTAACTTTCCCTGCTAATACGGTAACACTAATTCAATCTATAGTGGTAACAACAAACGGCGATACCATGGTTGAAGAAGATGAAGCTATAGTTGTAACCTTAGGCCGCGAGAGTTTAAATGCAATTTTAGCAGCAGATAACATAGGTACAAGTAGTTTTACTAATGACGATGTAGCCGTGATTTCCATAAATGATCCAACACCTGTTACTGAAGGAAATACGGGTACTGCTACCTTGATGTTTGAAGTTAGTATTAGTGAGGCAGACCCCATCAATCCAATTAGCGTCAGCTATAGCATAAGTGGGGGGAATGAAGATGGAGATAACAATGTGCTTACATTTCCTACGGGGACAACAAATCTTTCTCAAAATATTAATGTCACTACAGATGGAGATGTACTTATTGAAACAGATGAGATAATATCGGTGACCCTTAGCAATCCGATCAATGGAACGCTAAATGCAGATAACATAGGTACAAGTAGTTTTATCGATGATGATAGTTGTGCTGCAGGTACAATAGGTCCTAGTTTAGAAGGCTCAGTTCCAACGGATTTTTGCGATGCTTTTGTCCAAGATTTAAATGCGTATACGAATAGTGCAATTCCGTCAGGGGCCTCACTTATCTGGAGTACGAACAATGATCCTTTAGTTGTAAGTGCTCATTTGTCTAATACTATTGTGTCCGTAGCGGGTACCTACTACGGTTTCTTTTTTGATGCAATAAATGTTTGTGCAAGTCCAACTATAACTGTTACATTAATACAAAATGATACCCCTTCCTCAGGAACCGCTACCAATATTTCAGCCTGTAGTATTGTAGCTAATGGGCCTTCTTCGGTGGATTTAGATGATCAACTTATTGGAGCGGATGCAGGGTCTTGGAGTATTTCAACGGATCCTTCTGGAGGAAGTGCTACTATTGGTGCAGGAAATGTTGTTGATTTTTCAGGCTTAGCGGACGGAAATTATGTGTTTACTTATACTACTACTGATGCTGTTGCTCCTTGTATGAACCAATCTACGATGTTAACAATCAGCATTACGGATTGTGTGCTACCCTGTGATGCAGGGAATACTGCTCCGGTATTAGATACTAGCGTTCCAACTAACTTTTGTGATGTGTTAGATCAAGATCTGGATGAATTTACAAATAGCTCTGCTCCCGCTGGAGCTGAGTTAATCTGGAGTACTAATCCTAATCCTTTGATTGTAAATGCACATATTAATAGTCAAGTTTTCGCGCCAGGTACATATTTTGGATTTTTCTTTGATGCGGTAAATATGTGCGCAAGTCCAACAGTTGAAGTATCCTTAGTGCTTAATTCCACACCAACATTAGATAGCACCACGCCAGATACTATATGTGGCCCAGGCATGGCCATGTTACAGGCAACGGCGAGTTTAGGAGCTACTATTAATTGGTTCGATTCTCCAACAAGTACTATTATCATTGGTACAGGAACTACTTTTTTCACCCCAGTAATTACAGAAACCACAGATTTTTATGTTGAGGCTATTGCAAATGGCTGCGTGTCGGAAAGAATTGCGGTAACTGCAACGGTAAATGATCAGCCTTCTGTAGGAACAGCAATGGATCTCGTAGCGTGTAACGTCGCTGGGAATGGAGGGCCTACTATAATAGATTTAGACAATAGTTTGACCGGTGCTGATGCTGGACTATGGAGTATTACCACAGATCCCTCAGGAGCGGTTGTAATTGATAGTGAAAATTTGGTAAATTTTGAAGGCTTAGCCGATGGAGTTTACACATTCACATTCACTACAACTATGGCGATGCTTCCTTGTACTAACGAATCTGTAACAATTAGTGTAACTGTAAATGATTGTATTGTTGATACGGACAATGATGGATTAACAGATGGAGAAGAAGGAGATTTAGGTACGAACCCAAATGATCCTGATTCTGATGATGATGGGATCAATGACGGTGATGAAGTATTGAATGGATCTGATCCTTTAGATGCATGTGATCCGAATTTAACACCTGATTGTAATCCAGAAGATATTGACATAGCTATAGAAAAAACAGTGGATGTTATCGCCCCGCTTGTCGGCGATGAGATAACCTTTACAATTACCCTTAGCAATTTAACCCTAGATCGTATTATTGACATACAAGTGAACGATTTCTTGGGTGACGATTCGGGATTCCAGTACATTTCAGATGTAGTATCTATTGGGGATTATGATGATAGTACTGGTATTTGGAGTATTGCGGAAGTGCAACCTGAGGCGATTCATACTTTAGAAATAACAGTAGAAATCCTAGATAGCGGAAGTTATCAGAATACGGCCACACTTGTGAGTTCTTTACCGAACGATGGAAACGTATTAAATAATGCTGATACCGTCATCCTAAATGTAGGTTCAAGACCCTCTGAAGATTGTGGTTTCGTATTCAACCAAATTTCACCCAATGGAGATGGTATAAATGACTTTTTAAACATTAACTGTATTTTGGATTTTCCAGGTAACAGTTTTCAAGTATTCGATAGGTATGGGAATGAGGTATTTGCCATGCAAAACTATAATAACAGTTTTAACGGGGAAGGAGATAATGGCACTTTGCCCAAAGGCACCTATTTTTATGTGTTAGATCTAGGTGACGGTTCTGAAGTTGCAAGAGGATGGATACAAATTATACGATAATAAGGACGGTATTGCATGAATAAAAAAAGTAGATTACATATAGTTCTTTTTTTACTTTTCCTTATCATCGGAATTGAGAGTAACTATGGTCAGCGAGAACCACAATATACACAGTACATGTATAATATTGGGAGCTTTAATCCGGCTTATGCAGCAACCGTTGAAAATTTTGAAATTGTAGGGGCATATAGGGATCAGTTTATTGGTTTTCCAGGAGCTCCAAGGATTATCCGATTCGGACTTAATATTCCTTTGGCCAATGATAAAAATGGATTGGGTTTCAATGTTGTGAATGACGCAATTGGTCCGTCTTCTCAAACCTTTTTTGATGTGGCCTATTCTTTTCAAATAAAACTTAGTGAGGTAACAAAATTATCATTTGGAATTGACGCAGGGGGATCTATATTGAATGTAGATTTTTCCGAAGGAAGCTTCGAAAATCCAAATGAACCTTTGTTAGGATCACAAATGATTAATTCCTTTTTTCCAGTAGTTGGAGCCGGTGTTTTTTTATATGGAGATACTGGATATTTAGGATTGTCGGTTCCAAATTTTCTCACAAGTGATTTGTACAATGATGAGGTAGCTACAATTGTTGAAGATCAAATACAATTTAATTTTATTGGAGGGTATGTTTTCGATCTAGGAGAAAATCTAAAGTTTAAACCTGCATTTTTAGTGAATTATGTAGATGGATTACCTTTAAATTTAGATCTTTCTGCTAATTTTCTTTTTGGAAATGTATTTACGGCAGGAGCATCGTATCGTTTAGATAATGCTGTAAGTGGTTTGGCAGGGTTTCAAATTTCTCCGGGTACTTTTATCGGTTATTCATACGATTATAGTACAAATAATTTATCTGATTTTAATAATGGATCCCATGAAGTGATTTTAAAGTTTTATGTAGGTAAAGGAGGTGCAAAAAACAAAGAAAAAAGTACACGAAATACCAAAGGAAAACCGAAACAAATAGATACTCCTCGTTTTTTCTAAATGATATATAGCATGAAGTTAAGGTTAATAATACTGTTTTTTTGTGGATTTGCATCGGTCGCTTTAGCACAAAAAAAATCGAAAGGAGACATTTTGTTTTTTGAATACGCTTATCAGGCTGCAATAACAGAATACCAAAAAGAAGCTCAAAAAAAACCGCTGACTAATCAGCAGCAATTAAATCTGGCGGATGCCTATTTTAAAACACAAGCATATAAAAATGCTGCTAAAGTGTATTTAGAAGTTTATAAGAAAGACAGTACCATGTCTACGCATCATTTTAATAAAATGTTGCAAAGCTTTTCAAAAGATTCTGGAAAGGATCGAGTCAAAGCTTTTTTGGCTACTAAGTCCAATGTACTATCTAATGAACTTTTAGAAAATGCAAACTTCAATTATGAATTATTAGCTTCTGACAATCAATCGGAGCAAGATTTTAATACATTTAATATTAGTGGCAATAGTCCTCAATCAGACTTTTCACCTAGCTTTTATAAAGATAAATTGTTGTTTACCACAGCCCGTGCAGCGAAAGCTAAAAAAGTATATGGGCCATCGGGCGAGTCTTATTTAGATATTTATATTGGATTATTACGGGCAGATGGAGATGTTTTAACTGCAACTCCTTTTACTCAGATTCCTGTAGGGGATTTTCATGAAGGAACCCCTTTTTATTCAAAGTCTTTAGATAAGGTGTTTTATATTCGTTCCAATACGGAAAATGGAGAATTGGCCTTTGATAGTAATGGAAAAAATGCCTTGGGGATAGGAATGACTGGAAGTAACGATTCCTTTCAATTTCTATTGAGAGATTTAAGTACCTCTTTTTATTATCCTTTTTATGAAGAAGCTACGGGCAAATTATACTTTGCTGCTAATTTTGAAGATAGCTACGGGGGTACAGATATTTATTTTGTTTATACAAATCAGGGGCAGATTATGTCTGCACCGGTAAATCTAGGTCCTAAAATTAATTCTCCAGCCAATGAAATAGCCCCGTTTGTTTTTGAAAACAGTTTGTATTTTGCCTCCGATGTTTTTTATGGACTAGGAGGAATGGATATTTATAAAACAAATATTCAAGATGAAGATTCCTTTAGCATTCCGGTGAACCTTGGCGCAGGAGTGAATAGTTCTGCCGATGATTTTGGATTTATTATAAAGAATAACAACTCAAAAGGGTTTTTGGGTTACTTTTCATCCAATAGAGCTGGAGGAAAAGGAAATGATGATATTTATGGGTTTCAGGTAGCTGAAAAACCTGGTTTAAAAACCATCGTATTGCGCGGTGAGATACGAAATTTAAAAACCAATCAAAATGTATCCAAAGCGGCGATACGCATTTATGACGAGTCAAACAATCTTATTAAAGAAGTGTATAGCGATGATAATGGTTTTTATCAGATAGAAGTACCAGATCGCAAGACTATAAATATAGAAGTTGTAAAAGAGCGATTTTCCAGAATTTACAACACTTATTCGGAAGATGCACTCGCCAAAATTCAAGATGTTAAGTTTGATATTGGACTTACAAAACTAGATGATTTAGTAGAGAGAAAAGAAGCACAAACCATAATAAAACTTCGCAAATTCTTTTTTAATAGAGGAGGGTGGACGATAACGCCGGAAATTGAAACCGAATTGGATAAGGTGGTAAAAACCGTTCAAATGTTTCCAGAGGTACAACTGGGAATTGAAAGTCATACCGATAGTCGTGGAGGCAGCAGTACAAACCTTAGAATTTCGCAGCGAAGATCTGATGCAATTAAAAACTATTTACTAGGAAAAGGAGTTCCTCCAAGTGCTATTCTTAATAGTTTAGGGTATGGAGAAGATAAAATTCAAAACAATTGCAAAAATGGGGTGTATTGTGTAGATGTTTTACACAAACAGAATGAAAGATCGCTTATCGTAATTTTGAATTATAATGTGCTTTTTGAAAATTTCTAAGCCTTTACGATCTAGGATTAGTTATATTTAGAAAAAATAAATAGTAATGGGCCAAAGTAATACTGCTACAAAATATTGGAAAGAAAATTTAAAATATTTGGGAGTGTTATTAACCATTTGGTTTATAGTTTCTTTCGGACTTGGTATTCTTTTTAAAACTTCTATAGATCATATTACTTTAGGTGGCTTTAAACTTGGTTTTTGGTTTGCACAACAAGGATCCATATTTGTTTTTGTAATCTTGATATTTGTTTATGTTCGTCTCATGAATCGTTTGGACAAGAAATTTGGTTATGATGAATAAATTTATAATCCTTTAAGTAAGTTTATAATGACCGTACAAACTTGGACTTATATTCTAGTTGCACTTACATTTTTATTATACATCGGGATTGCAATTTGGTCTAGAGCCGGTTCTACCAAAGAATTTTATGTAGCTGGGGGAGGTGTTTCTCCTTTGGCAAATGGCTTGGCTACAGCTGCTGATTGGATGTCTGCAGCTTCGTTTCTGGGCATGGCAGGTCTTATTTCTTTTAACGGTTATGACGGTTCAGTATATCTCATGGGCTGGACTGGAGGATATGTACTTCTGGCACTTTTATTAGCACCTTATTTACGGAAATTTGGAAAATTTACAGTCCCCGATTTTATTGGGGATCGGTATTATTCGAATGTCGCAAGAACCGTGGCTGTAATTTGTGCTGTGCTTGTTTCTTTTACCTATATCGCAGGACAAATGCGAGGTGTAGGCTTGGTATTCTCACGATTTTTAGAAGTTCCAGTAAATACTGGAGTAATTATTGGAATGATTATCGTTCTTTTCTATGCTGTACTGGGGGGTATGAAGGGAATTACTTATACCCAAGTAGCGCAATATTGTGTGCTCATCTTTGCATTCATGGTCCCTGCAATTTTTATTTCCATACAGATGACAGGAAATCCAATTCCGCAACTGGGAATGGGAGGCAGTGTTGTAGGGGAAAGTATTTCCTTATTGGATAAATTGGATGGATTATCTACAGATCTGGGTTTTGCTCAATATACTAATGGTTCTAAATCCGTAATAGATATTTTTTGTATTACCGCAGCTTTAATGGTAGGTACCGCGGGACTCCCTCATGTAATTGTTCGCTTTTTTACCGTTCCAAAAGTTAAGGATGCTCGAAAATCTGCGGGTTATGCCTTGTTGTTTATCGCTATTTTATATACTACAGCCCCTGCTATAGCAGTATTTGCAAGGACAAATCTCATAGAAACAGTAAGCAATAAGCCTTATGAGGAGATGCCTCCCTGGTTTTCAAAATGGGAAAAAACTAAATTAATAAAGTTTGAGGATAAGAATAAGGATGGAATTATTCAATATGTAGCTGATACCCAAAAGAACGAACTTACGGTTGATGCCGATATTATGGTACTCGCCAATCCCGAAATAGCCAATTTACCCAATTGGGTAATAGCGCTTGTAGCAGCTGGAGGCCTTGCAGCGGCATTATCTACAGCGGCAGGTTTACTTCTGGTAATTTCTACTTCAATTTCTCATGATCTTATAAAAAAACAATGGAAACCTGACATATCCGATAAAGGAGAGCTTATAGCAGCACGATTGGCCGCTGTGGTAGCGGTTTGTATTGCCGGATATTTTGGGATCAATCCCCCAGATTTTGTGGCAGCAACAGTTGCTTTGGCATTTGGACTTGCGGCAGCTTCCTTTTTTCCCGCGATAATATTAGGGATTTTTTACAAAAAGATGAACAAAGAAGGCGCCATAGCTGGAATGATTGTCGGAATCTTAAGCATGTTGTTTTATATGTTAAAATTTAAGTTCGATATGTTTGGAGGAGGAGGTAAGATCGATTGGTGGTATGGAATATCTCCGGAAGGTTTTGGCACTATTGCAATGTTGCTTAACTTTAGTGTTGCTATTTTGATTTCTCGTTTTACACCAAATACACCTAAGGAAGTACAAGAAATTGTGGAAGATATTCGTATTCCAAAGGGAGTGGGAGAAGCAAAATCACATTAATAAACATTAAAAATACGACCTAATTCCATTTGCATGAGTAACTATCACATTAAAAATTTAGAAGAATATTTTCAAGTATATCGCAAATCAGTTCGAAACCCCGAAGTTTTCTGGGAAGAAATAGCAGAGGAACATTTTGTTTGGCGCAAAAGATGGGATAAAGTTTTACAATGGGATTTTACAAAACCGGAAGTAAAGTGGTTTGAGAATGCGCAATTGAATATCACCGAAAATTGCTTGGATAGACATTTATCGATTCGTGGGGATAAAACAGCTATTCTTTTTGAACCAAATAACCCAGAAGAAGAAGCGCAGCATATTACCTATTTTCAGTTGCATGAACGGGTGAGTAAAATGGCAAATGTGCTTAAAGAACACGGGATAAAAAAAGGAGATCGCATCTGTATTTATCTGCCAATGATCCCTGAATTGGCTGTTGCTGTTTTAGCCTGCGCCAGAATTGGAGCGATTCATTCCGTTGTATTTGCAGGGTTTTCTTCGATAGCCTTATCTACACGAATTAATGATTGTGACTGTAAAATGGTAATTACGTCCGATGGCTCATATCGGGGCGCTAAAACTATTGACCTGAAAGGCATCGTAGATGTCGCCCTAGAAGATTGTCCTGGTATTGAAACAACCTTAGTTGTAAAGCGAACAGGAGTCAAAGTAGAGATGAAAGAAGGTCGTGATAAATGGCTACAACCTTTATTAGATGAAGCTCACGCCGATTGCCCAGTTGAGGTTATGGATGCGGAAGATCCCTTGTTTATTTTATATACATCAGGATCTACAGGAAAACCGAAAGGGATGGTACACACTTGTGCAGGCTATATGGTATATACGGCTTATACGTTTAAGAATATTTTCCAATATAGAGAAAACGATGTGTATTGGTGCACTGCGGATGTTGGTTGGATCACAGGACATTCATATATTTTGTATGGTCCCTTGGCAAATGGAGCTACTACAGTAATGTTTGAAGGTGTACCTTCATATCCAGATTTTGGTCGTTTTTGGGAAATTGTAGAAAAACATAAGGTGAACCAGTTTTATACGGCTCCCACAGCCATAAGAGCTTTGGCTAAAGAAAATTTAAGTTTTGTTGAAAAATACGATCTATCATCGCTTAAAGTATTAGGCTCTGTTGGAGAACCTATTAATGAAGAAGCCTGGCATTGGTACAATAATAATGTGGGTAAAAAAAAGAGCCCTATTGTAGATACTTGGTGGCAAACAGAAACCGGTGGGATTTTAATTTCCCCTATCCCGTATGTAACACCAACCACCCCGACCTACGCTACGCTTCCTTTTATTGGGATTCAACCCACTTTAATGGATGAAAATGAAAAAGAAATCGCAGGCAATCAGGTGGAAGGACGTTTGTGTATTAAATTTCCTTGGCCATCGATGGCACGAACCATTTGGGGAAATCATGATCGCTATCGAGACACATATTTTTCTGCATATAAAAACAAATACTTTACTGGAGATGGCGCCATGCGTGATGAGGTAGGATACTATCGTATTACGGGACGAGTAGATGATGTAATTATCGTTTCCGGTCATAATTTAGGAACAGCTCCTATTGAAGATGCGATAAATGAACATCCTGCAATTGCCGAATCTGCAATTGTTGGTTTTCCTCATGATATTAAGGGAAATGCACTTTATGGCTTTGTTATTTTAAAGGAAACCGGTCAAAAGAGAGATCGAGATAATCTGCGAAAAGAAATTAACCAACAAATCACCGAACAAATCGGTCCTATAGCAAAATTAGATAAGATTCAGTTTGTAGTCGGTTTACCCAAAACCCGAAGTGGAAAAATTATGAGACGTATCTTACGGAAAATAGCTTGTAATGATACTGAAAACTTAGGAGATATAAGTACGCTTTTAAATCCAGAGGTAGTGGAAAGTATTATAAAGGAAGCCCTAAAGTAATAAAACCCAGCAGTAATAAATCGCAAATAAGGAAAGGAAAATGATGCCCAAATAGGTAAGCCATTGCAGTCTTGGTTTGGGACGAGAATTTTCAGGGACATCGGTACTCATTACATTTTTGAGGTTCATATAGCCTACAACTGGTGCTAGAACAAAGGAAATAAAGGTAGCTAACGCCACTAATTGACCCATGTTAGCACCAAAAGCGCTAATTACAATGAAGTTGATTATGGCTAAAACAATGACTCCAATGCTAAAATAAACTCTTTTGTTATGTTTGAGTTTTTTAGGAAAAAGCAAGTCCAGAATATCAATACTAACTCTTGCCACAGCGTCATGAGCAGTCATACAGGTACTAAACATAGTGGCAAATGCGGATACAGCAATAAAAATATAAGCCCAGGTGCCAATATTGGAAGTGAATAAACGCACCAGTTGATCAGCAAAAATAACAGCATTTCCACTAATTTCTGTTCCGGTTCCATAAAGTGTCATCCAACCGATAACTAAAAAGAAGACAGCAAATAAAGCCGTGAGTACGTAGCCTGTATTAAATTCTTGGAGGGCATCTTTTAGTGAGAGCTTGCGATTGGTGATTTTGTACTTTTCAATACTCCATAGACTTACCCAACTTGAGGCTTCCACCGCTGTAGGCATCCAACCTACCAATCCTATAAGAAATAGAATTCCTACCTCATTAAAGATAGGTGGGGGCTGAAAGCCTTCCACAGGAGCTACTTTTCCATTGAAAACTACAAGGGCCGTTGTAACTAATAAGGCAACGAACAAGATAGTGACGACAAACTTGAGTGATACTTCTAAAAATTTATAACGCCCAATGATTAATAAGGCGCTAATAAAGATAAAAAGACCAAGAGCAACAATGCTAACAGATATGTTTGGGGTATTAAATAAATTTATGAATAAGCCGGCGGTAACAACGTATAGGGCGGCTAAAATTGTAAAAGTTGTAATTAGCGTAATAAGTGCATATATCCATAGATAGCCTTTACCGCGATTTAAATAACCTTCGATGAGACTTTTTCCAGTAACATTAGTATAGCGAATCCCAAACTCAAAAAACGGGTATTTTAAAACATTTGCTAAAATTATAGGGATAACCATAATCCATCCATATTGGGCACCTGCTTTTGTTGAAAGTACTAAATGAGAGGTCCCAATAGCCATACTGGCAAATAACAATCCGGGTCCTAAATTTTTAATGACCGTTTTAATTTTAAGCATTCGATGTATTTAGGTTGATATTCCTAAAAGTAAGTTTTTTTATCGAAATGGTTTCAACTGTTATTTAATCTCTATGGTATCCCCTAAAAATTTGGGCTGTGTATTTAAAAGCAGATCTATAAAAACCTTAACGCGAGCAAGATATTCTCGCGAGTGTACTTTAAACCCTTGTTTTCCGGTAACATCATCAGCATTAAAAGCAATAGCAGCAAGACCTTTTTTTTGTGCCAGATAAATGGCTCTTTCGTTGTGAAATTTCTGAGAGATAACAGTAGCACTATCCAAACCAAAAACTACTTTAGCCCGCACCATAGAATCTAATGTTCTAAAACCAGCAAAGTCTAGGAAAATCTTTTCTTCAGGGATTCCACCAGCAATTAGATCTTTCTTAAATACATTTGGTTCGTTATAGTATTTGGTTCCGTTATCGCCACTAACTAAAACAAACGCTATTTTACCGGCTGCGTAAAGCTGTATTGTTGCGTTAATGCGATAGGTATAAAAAGGATTAGCTTGCCCGTTAGCTAATTTTTGTGAAGTCCCTAAAACTATGCCTACTTTTTGTTTAGGGATTTTAGTAACGCTATTATATGTTTTTCCATTGGCGGCGTTGCTTATGGTGTAATTGCTTAAAACTATGGCAATCAAAGGTATCACAAACACTAACAACAAAAAATAGAAAAATTTCTTTCGCATGGGATAAACATAGAAATTTAAAAGTTACTCGGTGTTGGATTTTTGTTAAAAAGTGAAGATTTTGAAAGAAAAACACAAAATTGTATAAATGATAGTTGTTTCTATCTGAACTATAAAAATGGAAGAAATTAATTCACTGGAATACGCTGAAGATTGAAAGGGAGTTTTGGTACTATTTAAGTATTAAAAATGAAAAAGGACAGATTGTTATCTGTCCTTCCGAATAGCTAATTCAAACGTTATAAATATATCTTATTAACGTTTCTTTTTATCTCCCAAAAATTCATTGGCTTCCCAAACTCCTTTTTGAACGATGTCTCCTTCGGAACTAAAAACCGTTCCTTTACCATTTTTTTTGTCGTTTTTCCACTTGCCACCATATTTGGTGCCATCTAAACTATACATTGTTCCTTTGCCATGACGTGCATTATTTTTAAATGCCCCTTCATAACGTTGTCCATCAGGCCAGGTATATGTTCCTTTTCCAGAAATACCGTTATAAGAAAGAGCTCCCGAATAGGTGCTTCCATCAAACCATTTAATATTTCCTTGGACCAAAGCACCGTTAAGAACTTCTACATCAAATGTAGTACCTTGATCTATATATTTATGCCATCCATTAGGTAACTGACGAGCTGTACCTGTTGGTACAGGGTTTATAGTTTGCGCCTGACTTACGAATAAACCCGTAAATAATAGCGCTATGGTGATAATAGTTGTTTTCATGTCGTCCAAATTTTAATCATAAGTCGTTTAGTACAAGGAAAAGCTTACAAGAAATTATGAAGTTTTTATAATCGCTTAGGTCGGAATTGGGGAAACCCTTTATGAAAAGCGTAAAACTTCCCTTATTTAATTCCATATCACTATAATAATATGGATGAATATTTTACTTTAGCCGGTATTAAATGGAGATAACATGGAATTAGCTTTATATGCCTTTTCTGGTTTCGCGGCTTCCGCTTTAGGAGCTTTGCCCCCTGGAGCTGTTAACTTATCCGTAGTTTATACTACCTTAAATAAAGGAGCTAGAAAGGCTCTTCCTATTATTTTGGCGGCTGCGATTGGCGAAATCTTATTATCTTTTTTTGCATTGCATTGTACGATGTTTGTTGAGGATTATATCCAGAACAATATTTTTATTCAGTATGTAATAGCGATACTTTTAATTTTTGTGGGAGTCCTGATGTTATGGAAAAAGAAACCAAAACAAGAAGTAGAAAAGAAGAAAAAAAATAATGCCTTTATTAAAGGGTTGTTGTTGTCTGTAATAAACCCTCCTGTTTTAGTCTTTTGGCTTTTAGCATTTGCGTATTTGGCGTCAAATACTTCAGTCATGGTTCGTATAGGACTTCTTCAATTAACCTTAATATTTTTTGCAGGCGTATTCCTTGGAAAGATATTTACCCTTTGGGCCTATCTACAACTAAGCAAAAAAATAGAGAAAAAAGCGAAACACCTTACTAAAATTATTAATAAGGTTATTGGAGCAATTGTACTGGTATTAGGAAGTATTCAGCTAATACGTTTGATATTGGGAGCTTAGCAAAAATAATAATGCATATGAGGGATAGATTAATTTACAGTATTGGAGTTTTGCTGTTGATGATCTGTACATCGTGGATACCGTCTATGCAGGAAATACAAAATCTGGATAAACCAATAGTCGTTAAAACAGCATTGGAGCCCTTAGTCGAAATAACATATATCGCTCATGCAAGTTTTAAAGTTTCGTATAAAGGGAAAACAATTTTAATAGATCCCTATGCGGATAAGATATGGTTGGGGTATAATTTTCCAAAAGAAATACAGGCAGATGCTATTTTTAGTACACATCCTCATTACGACCACGACGGAGGGCTATTTTTGGGGAAAACGCCATCTTGGAAAGATAAAATCCCATTTTATACCGATCCCGGTAGTTACCAAATAGGTGAAATTACTATTAAAGGTATTCAAGGAAAGCACTGTGATCCCTATGGAAAAGAATTTGGGCAAAAAAATACAATTTGGGTAATCACTATGGGATCATTTACCATTGTACATCTGGGAGATAATGGTCCTTTAACAAATGAAAATTACAAAGCTTTAAAAGAGGGAATTGCAAATATAGATGTGCTTATGGTTCCTATCGATAGTCAATACCATATTTTAAAAGCTAAAGAACTCCAAGAAGTTTTAAAGAATTTAAACCCTACAGTGGCGATACCAATGCACTATCGTATTCCTGAATTGGAAGGTGCCTCAGATAAACCTAAAGATTTGGGAGATATAACTCCTTATTTGAAAGGAAAGACCAATGTAGATGTGTTGGATAGTAACACCGTAAGTTTCTTGCCTGAAATGGCGCAGAGTACCCTTAGATATATGGTGTTAAAACATGCTGCTGAGGTAACAAAGTAGTTATTTTAACTCGAGTTTTGGGTTTGGATAATTATCCGATTGATCTTCTGAAGTGTCATCTAGGCAGGTAAAATCTTTTTCCACTAAAAGCATAAGTTTTTTATCATTTGGTAACAACATAGCATGGCTAAAGCCAACGGTTTGATTAGTGTCCCAGTCAAGACTCAATTGCTTAGCGAGTGATAAAGTAATCACATCATCCTCAAATGTTGCAGTTAGGGGTTGGGGTTGTTCCTGGACAATCAAATTATAGGTTAACGATTGCTTTGGAAATGCTACAAAATCAGAAACATATCCGATTTGACATACTGCGGCCACTTCAGATCTTGTGAGTCGATAACGAATGGAATTTCCTTTAATTCTAATTTTCATAGTTCAATTTCTTTTATAAAACCAAAGTTCCATAATAAACCCCAAAAATACACCAAGAAGATAACTGATCAAATCACTCTTCAAAAAACCACTTCCTAAAACCAGTTTTCCCAGGGTAGTTGCCCTAAGGTTTATGATCCACTGCGCCTGGTACAGTTGTAAAAACTCTATGGAAAAACAAATTAAAATACTAAGTGCTGCAATACCTAGTAATCGTTTCTTTGGAAATAAGAAACCCATTATAAAATAAATCATTAACGCATAAAAAAAGTCACCTAAGTAGGGGTAAATAAACTGGGGTACAATTGCAGTTCTTGAGCTTAGCCCCAGTATAATTGTAAATAAAATAATTAAAAAGTATCGGGTCCTATTCCTTCTAATCGACATTCTTCAGATAACATTTGAATCAAAGTAAGAAGAATTTTAATCAGAAAACAAAGAAATTTTTAAAAGAGGTGTGTATTGTAAAGTGTTTTTAATTATGTTTAAATAATATCCCTAATATTGTTTTCATAATGAAATTATTTCTAAAATTAGGAAAGGCACTTTCCGTTCTTGTTGTTATTTTGGTTGTCGCATACTTTCTTGGTCCAAAAGTCGAAAAACCGGATTTGACTAAGGTCCTTCCAGAGGTAAGTTCTAATCTCATAGAATTGAATGAATGGATTGAAAGCAAGGAATCACGCACAAAAGGATTGAAACCAGATAATGAGGCAAGGATTGTTTGGTTTGATAGTGTTCCAGCAAAGACCCCGTATAGCATTGTTTATTTACATGGGTGGTCTGCAAGCCGTAAAGAAGGAGATCCGATCCATAGGGAAATAGCTAAACGTTTTGGATGTAATTTGTACCTGCCTCGATTGGCTGGACATGGAATTGCAGGAGAAGATTTGATGCTAGAGTTAACGGCATCGGATATTTTAGTGTCGGCAAAGGAGGCGATTGCTGTAGCCAAGCAACTGGGAGATAAAGTCATCATAATGGCAACTTCAACAGGAGGAACATTGGCTTTGCATCTTGCAGGAGGTGATCGGGATATTGCAGCTTTGGTGCTATACTCCCCAAATATTGAAATCTATGATAAGAATGCAAAATTATTGGCAGGACCATGGGGTTTACAATTGGCAAAAATGGTAAAAAAAGGAAACTTTCATGAGTTTCAAGCCAACCAGGAAAAGCAAAAGTATTGGACTACCAAGTATAGAGTTGAAGCCTTAACCCACCTTCAAGCTTTGGTTGATTACACCATGAAAAAGGAAGTCTTTAATGAAGTTATACAACCTACCTTTGTAGGTTATTTTTATAAAAATGACTCCATACAGGATAAAGTTATTTCTGTGCCTGCTGTTTTGGAGATGTATAATGCTTTAGGGACAGCTCCTGCTTTAAAACGTAAAGTGGCCTTTTCGGAAGTTAATGATCATGTGTTAGCCTGTTCAATTACATCCAAAGATTTAGCCAGTGTCCGTAACGAAACAACTGCTTTTTTTGAAGAAGTTTTAAAACTGAGGCCTACTGAAAACGACGAAAAATTTTAAATGGTACGGAACAACTGAAATACCTGATCTTTGTGAGATTTGCTAACGGGTAATTTTTGCCCCTGTATAAACAGGGTATTCCCTTCAAAACCACTTACCAATTGTATGTTGACTACAAATGTTCTATGAATCCGTGTAAATAAATGTTTTGGAAGCTGTGCCTCAATTTTTTTTAGCACTACAGAATACATAAACTTTTTAGACTTAGTATGAATGGAAGTATAATTATTTTCTGCCTTAAGAAAAAGAATATCTTCTAAGGGAACACGCTCAAAATGGTGATTTTTTTTTAGAAATAAGCTATCCTTTATATGCAAAACCTGATTCTCACTAGCGGGGAACGTACTGGTTTTTAACAGATGTTGTTCGGATTTTTTTTCAGCAAAATTTAATAGCGCCAGCTCAATAGCTACCATAAGCTGACGATCATTAAATGGCTTTAAAATATAGGCGTGAGGTTTTACACTTTTGGCACGTTCAATAAAATAGCTGTCGGCATGGGAGGTTAAAAAAATAAAAGGAATTTTAAAATCTTTATTGATGATTCTGGCCAATTCAATACCGTCTCGACTTCCTTTTAAAATAATATCTAAGAGTATAAGATCAACAGTGTTGTTAGCAAGAAACTGTAAAGCTTCACCTGCAGTTGCAGCAATACCAACAACGGCATAATTTTTATCTATCAGGCGACTCGAAATGTCTTGTGCTACTAAAATATCGTCTTCTACAACGAGAAGTTTTACTTTTTCATTTGACATATTGTATTGAAATTACCACTTAGTCATGTTGTTTTAATACTCATTTTCCAGTGCGTTCCATTATTTGTTGACTTTTCTATAACGCCATTTAATTGTGTAACTAAAGAATGAATTAGTTTAATGCCAAAGGAATTTTCTTTTTTAGAATTTTCCAGGCTAAAGCCTGTGCCATTGTCAATCACTTCAACTTCTAAGTCACTGTCTTTTTCTTTGATTTGAATGTTTAAAATGGGATTTGAGATGTCTTCATAGGCATATTTTAGCGCATTGATAACCATTTCGTTTACAATTAATGCTAAAGGGATCGCCTGATCGATACCTATACTTATCGCAGTGATTTTAAAATCAGGTTTAAATTTTGCATCATATGCATGAAAAAGACCAAGTACGAGTTCTTCCATATATTCTTTTAATTGAATACGAGTTTCTATACCATCTTGATAGAGTTTACGATGCACAAGAGATAAAGCTTCAACCCTGTTTTTGCCTGCAATTATTGCCTCTTGTGCTTGATGTCCCGAAAGTTCTCGACTTTGAAGATTAAGCAGACTAGAAATCATTTGCAAGTTATTTTTTACACGATGATTGAGTTCTTTTAAAAGAATTACCTTCTCCTGCTCCCGATTGCTTATGATAGCTTTTTGTTGCGATAAACTTTTATTGATCTTTTGTATTTTACGATTCCCTCGGTATAAGAGGTATACAAATAAGAGTATAACAAGGGTGCAAATGCCTAATATAAGCATCCACTTTTTTTGATTCGTGGTAATCGCCTGTAGTACATCAATTTCGGATTCTCGTTTATCAATTTCGTAACCTGCTGTTAGTTGCTCTATTTTTTGAATGTTTTGTTTATTAATCAAACTATCTTGATATACTTGATATTGTTTCTGATGAAAGAGGGCTTTATCGTATTTTTCTTGGAATGCATAAAATTCAGATAACATTAAGTTAAAATCCCGAATAGGTTCTTTTATGTTTATCTTTTGAGCAAGATCTAAGGCTTCAAGATATTTTTCTTCTGCGCTACTAAAAGCCCCTTCTTTTTTATAAACAGTTCCTAATTCTGCTGAATAAATCGCAACGGAGTAGGTATCTTCCAATGAATTTAATATGTCGATTGCTTTATTGAGATAATTCTTGGCTACGGCCAGTTTGTTTTGAGCAGAAAATACCATCCCAAGATTTCCCAAGGTGTAACTTTCAATAAATTCATTTTTTATTTTTTTATTTAGCGCTAAGGTTTTTTCAAAAGATAGGGTTGCGCTATCCAAATAACCCGCTAATCGATAGGCCTCACCTAGATTATGGACGGTACTAACAAGATTTATGGGTTCTTCCGAATTGCGGTAAATACGTTCTGCTTTTTTTAAAAAAGAAATTGCCGTGTCAAATGCATTATTGCCTAAGTGATTACTGGCAAGTTGAGCGTAAGATGCTGCCTGACGCTCCTCCAAACCTAAAGTTTCATAGATACGTAATCCTTTTAATGTTGCTTCTAAGGATTGTGTGTTATTTCCTAACCTGTATTCTAAACCACTAATTTCTTCTAGAGCCTCCGCCTGTAATAACGGATCATCTATTTGAATGGCTAATTCTAGTGATCTCTTTGCTGAAAATAGGGCAGTATCTATAGAAGGATGATAAATGGCCAACAAACGCAAGGTTGCTGCTTTTGATCGTATTGATAAATCGTTTTCTGATAATAGGTGTATTAGGCTATCTGATTTTTTTCTGTCTTGTGTAAAACCTTTGGCAAACATCAAAGTAGTAAGAAGTATCAGAGCGCTATTACGTATAAATGTTCCTGTTTTTTTCATTACTTATTTGGGAGGATTAGATCGTATTCTTAACAACGGATCTAATATAAGATAATAAGCGCGTCTATAACCATTCTGGTCAGAAGTCGAGATAGAAAATATAAGGCTATAAGAAATGTACGCATCTGATAAGCCTGGCATCGTGTTAACCTCACAGATATTTTTAGAATTCGGCGCTATAAACAATGTTCCATCAGGTGCGCTTATAAGGTTTTTGTTCTTAAAATCTACAATTTCACTCCAATGATCCTTTGGTATCTCTGGTAGGTTATTTAGTTTTTTACCAACCTCATTGGCTTTGCAACATATGATTTTAGGATTTACTTTCAAATAATCTTCATCATCATCTTCAATTAATGCAATGGTGATTTTGGTACTAGCGGTTATCTCAGGAAGTTTTGATTTGGTTAACGTAATAAAATCAATTACAGGAATTGGCTGATAAGGAGTTCCCAAGCCTAAATAACTTTCATTTAAGGCAATTTCTAAATCTTTAAGAGCTAATGGAATGTAATAGTCGATAGTTTCGGTAATAGTAAGGCCAATTTTTATTCTCATTTGTAATGGTTTTAAGTGTTTGATTTTAAAATAGAACGAATTCGATATCTTCAAAAATAACAGAATTTACTTACATATAGTCATTATTATATAATTATAATAACAAAGTTTTTCCTACGTAATTATATGTATTAACTCGCAAATAATAATTGCTTACTAACTAATATATATCGTTCACTCATCTATTTTTATTCAAGATGATTAAGGCCATAGTTTAGTGCTATCAACCATTCAACAAATGTCTTTAGTATAAAATGTTATCACAAAACAGTGGTTGTAAAGTGCTAAAATTATATCAGAATCAGGGGAATCCGAAAACCTAACATTAAAAGAGTAGGAAAAATTAAAATTTTAAAACTATGCCAAGAGTAACTGGAGTATCAACAGAAGATAACGCAAAAAATATAGAAAGTCCCCTAGACTTATCAGGTGTACCACTGATGGACATTCAAAATCCTACAAACTCTATGGCAACTGAAGATTATCATACAATGGCGGCAGAGACAGCCAGCACAGGTACAGCCCCAGAAAGTATTTTTGAAGGTATGCAAACGATTGCTAATATAGCAAGGACGTCAGCTGATTTTGACCCATTAGATCCTGAAGGTAAAGGAAACAAGGAGAATTTTTTAACATTCACCCAACATCTAAATGATTCAACCGTTCTATCGTTACTTCGTTCCCATACCATATATGTAAAATCAAAAAGTCGTCAATCGGATAAATTGATCAATTCTTTTGCCGATGCATTTAACGGAATTGGAGAGGAAAACAAGGAAGCAATTGTAAGTGCTGTAACGAATCTTGCAAGTGCTGCACTTTCTTATTCCAATCAAGTGGAACGTTATTCCAATTTTGCACAAAATATCTTAGAGGTGGACGCGGAAGGTAATGTTATATTTCACTTATATTATTGTCAATTTCAAATAGAAAGTACGGAAAGAAAAGGTACAATTAAATTTAGTTCGCAATATGATGTATTGCAAGCTGTCTACCAACTTACCCCTGGTCAATGGGATATGGTGCGCGAAGAATTTGCTGAGGAGACTAAAGTATCAACGGAAGCTTGGCTTTCTAAGTTCACAACCAAACCAAAGATGAATGCTGATGCCAAGACACCGTGTTTAAATAAAGAATCATAGATTTTTTCTAAAAAAAAAAGGAATATGCCGGGTTATGAAGATGAGTTTTATCGGAAAGAAAATATAATTGGTTATACAGGAGCTTTAGATGAAAATCCAACGGTTTACTTTAGAAATGGAAAGACATTTGGGCGTATTACGCAAGATCACTCAAATCCAAAAAATATTGGTCGGAATAAAATAAGATTGAAAGAAGACTATAGTATAACCAATGATGGAAACGAGGGAAAAGCGATAGAAATTTATGATGGAGCTGTTAAGCATCGCAGTAGGAACGCTTTTGTTACCATTGAGGGTAATGAAGACGCACTTCCGATATTGGAAATAGCAATTGAACAATTTCCAAATATCAAACCCAAGTACTGCTAAGCTTTAAAAATTAATTGTAAAGCAAGTCAGCAATCTAGATTTGCAGGCTTGCTTTTTTTAGCACAGAAAAAATTAAATACAATTACTTATGAAAGATATATATACTATTAAGTCCAAATTAATTCTCACTTGTATTGTGATTTTAGTGTGGGTAATTTTATTTACCTCTCTTGCCAAGTATTATGGAGCTCTTAATTTTTGGGCATTAATGTTAATAGGGGCTTCAACTATTGCTTTTTTTGCAATTTTGGCACTACCTGGGGGAATAGCTCCAGACGGGACAATAAAGGAGTCTCGAATACGATTTGCGATTGCAGGAAGCCTTATGGTGGTATATTTGGTATACTTTGGCAGCGTAGCTTATTTAGATTATGTTGCTAAGGATGCTCAAGATAGCGCTACTGAAACCTTTGCCATTACCATAATGCCTACACTATCCAATTTACTAATGGTAACGGTCTCTTTTTATTTCGGTTCTACTGCTGCAATTGAAATTGCAAATACCGTTTCCAAAAGAAATAAAAATCAAAGCGAAGAAAACTAGAACCTCCCTATTCTTAAAAGAGTCAAGGGGATTCATTCTTGTCTTTTAAAGATATTTATCGTTTTAATTGGTAATCTTTTCCCAATTGCGGTCTGCTGTTTTTACCAGTTCTGTAGGTTTCTCTTTCAACCATGATTTTAAGGTATTGTTTCCCCAAGAGTTGTAAAATAAATACAGCCTTCCATTTCTGATCTCAAAGGTTTCAGGATCGACAGAAACTTTTTTTGCGGAAACAGCAACGGCATAAGCACAATATCCTCCATAAGCGGGCATATATTTTTGTGGATCTGCTTTAAAGGTATCTAGGTTGGCTTGTGTAGCAAACTTGTATTTTACATTATCGTAAGTGGTTGCGTATTTGCTATTCCCTTTAAGGGCTTTATTGTTAAAATAACTAACCACATCGTAACCTTCTGCGGCATATCCGCCTTTGGTATTGTAATCCCCTCCTTGGGCGTTTAACGAAGTTGCTACTGTGAAGGCTAGAAGAATTAAGAGCTTTTTCATAGAATAAAATTATGATATAATACTAGGATTCAATTTTATGTCGGGATTTCAAATACCGCCTTTCAGGGAAATTGTTAAAGTTTAGATGGTTTCAGGTAATTTCTGTTGATCTTTATATATCTATTTAATTGGGTATTAGTGCGACTATTCGCAGCGGACCGCCACTACCTTCTTTTATTTTCATGGGCAGCGCAATAATATTAAAATTTGCTTTAGGCAATTGTTCCAAATTGGTTAAATTTTCGAAAGCCGGAATATCTTCCCCTAACAAGATAACATGACTTTTAAAGTATTCGGATTGCCCATAATCAATACTGGGTGTGTCAATACCTATGGCATGAATGGTTCTATTTTCAACCAACCATTGTGCTGCTTCTGGAGAAAGTCCTGGAAAATGAAGTTGAGCAACGGCTTCATCTCCACGTTGATCAGTGCCTAAATACTTCTTCTTATCGGGGTAAAATTTTGAAAAACCCGTTTGTAATAAAACAATACTTCCTTCCTGAATTTGTTGTTGCTGTTCTTTTTCCCAATCGGTAAGATCTTCAATGCTGATGAGGTAATCGGGGTGATCTATAACTTTCTGTGTAACATCGACTTTTATGGCACTTCCCATAAGTTTTTTCAGGGGTATTTCATTTACCGCTTGTCCGTTTTTGGCAAAATGAATGGGAGCATCAATATGCGTTCCGCCGTGTTCTGCAGAGGCAAAATTATTAGCAGCGTAAAAAAAACCTTTATCTGTGTCTCCCTTGGCTACCACATCTAACTCAAATTCTTTTGCCGTAACCCAATACACAGTTTCTTCGGAGAATTCATGTGTTAAATCCACGATTTCACCCGCGAAAATTGAAGCTGGCGCTGGTTCAATTATTTGATTTGAATTTTCCTGTTTTGAGATACAGCTTGATAAAATACAGAAGCTTATTAAGAGTATTACTTTCTTCATTTTCATAATTTTAGATGTAAAAATAGGCGTTCATCAGCTATTTTATTAATCGTAAGGCTTCTTTTTTACTAAGTGCATCTAACGGTGTTTTAGCTACAAATGCCAATACCCATTTAGGATTTGTTTTACTATGTTCTCTTAAAACCCAACCGATGGCCTTATTTATAAAAAACTCCTTAGACCCCAAAAGAGCATTAATGCTATTCGCTAATAATACCTCATCTAAATGTTCCTTATATTTTAACTGAAACAATAGAGCAGAGCGCTGTAGCCAAATGTTTTTAGATTGCAACCATTTTTGAACATAAACATCTCTATGCTCTGGGTAAGATTTAAAATAAGTTCCCACTAGCTTATTTGCTATAAAATCAACGGTATCCCACCACGAATTGTGTGTTATCATATATTCGAAAAGCGCGATATCTTTTTGCTCTAGTTGTTTTATGTACTTATAAATAAGCTCCTGACCAAAATAGTGATATTCTCGCTTTTGTCTTTTCCAAAGATTCATAACAATCTCTGATACTTCTTTTTTTGGAGGAAGAAACTCTTTTGCAAGAAAAGGTTTTTGAACGTCACGCCTTATGTCAGTTTTTAAACCATAACATTCAAACTGGTTTTGTAAATAGGCTTTTTGCTGCATAGCAATTTGAAGATCTGCTTTTGCTTTAAATTCTTTTTCTAAAGCATCAATATAACTATGCATTCCTATTTACATTATACATGTTGATCTATTAAAATAGAATTCCCATCAGGATCGGTAACCATAAAACTTGCAGGACCTGTGGTGGTCTCATCAGCTTCACCTTGTAGAGCGACGCCTTTTTTCTTTAAGTGTTTTTGAATGGTTCGTACATCATCAAAATTTTCAAGGGTTTTTGCATTGGTATCCCAACCAGGATTAAAAGTTAAAATATTGTTTTCGAACATTCCTTGGAATAACCCGATCAACGAATTTTCATTCTTCATTATGAGATAATTTTTCTCCAAATCCCCTGCGAAAACGGTAAACCCTAAATTTTCATAAAATAATTTTGAAGCCCTAATATCTTTAACACTAAGGCTTACTGAAAATGCTCCTAATTTCATATTGTTGTATTGTTTTTGGGATTGCTTATAACTACTAAATTAACAAAAAGAGATTGACAAAATATGCTTACTCCTGTATCTCCACAATGGCTTCAACCTCGCAAGCCAGGTTCCAGGGCAAAGAAGTCATTCCTACTGCAGAACGAGAATGTTTTCCTCTTTCTCCAAATATTTCAACCATCAAATCAGAATAGCCATTTATAACTTGTGGATGTGTTGTAAATGCAGCATCTGTATTTACCATACCTAACACTTTTACAATCCGTACTACTTTATTGAGGTCACCAATTTCCTCCTTAAGAATGGATAGGTGATTTATTGCTGTTAATCTTGCAGCATTATAACCCTGATCTATAGTTAAATCAACACCAACTTTTCCAATAATACGGTCTCCATTTGCAGCAATAGGGCCATTTCCTGAGAGATACAGCAAATTACCTGTTCTAGTAGCCGTTTCTATGTTTAATCCAGGTGGAAGCTCAATGGGTTTTAGTACAATCCCCAAAGCCGCTACTTTTTTCTCCACATCATAATCGTAAAGCGGTATTGTGCTTTTTGAAGCTTTAGTTTGTGAATCACAACTTAATAAACATAGGAAGGTTAAAAATAACAACTGTTTCATGATCATCTTGGTCTTTGAAACAAGGTACAAAATTTTAAAAACGCTTATTGCTGATAAAATGAATCTTCGGCAACCATAATTGTAGTTAATTCTACCGTGTGTCCATCGGGATCTTGAGTATACACAGATTTGAAATAATGATGATCTTTAATAGTAAAAACAAGATTAAGTTCTGCATATTTTTTTAGGGCTTTTTCAAAATTTTCAAGGTTTACATTGAATGCAAAATGATCTATTCCTACATTTTTTGAAGTGTTATCAAGTATTGGATCTTCGACAGTAGCTGGGAATAAAGCAATTCCAGATTTACCCCCTAACATAAAAATAGGATATGCTCCCCATTTGATGGTTTTATAGCGTTTTAACCCTAATACATTTTGGTACCATTCCGCAGAAATCTCCAAGTTTTTCACCCGAATGGCTACATGATCTAAGAAATCGATTTCAAACTGATTTTCTACATTGCGCATTAGTATTGTGTTTTTGAGGGTAGTATAATACTTTTTTAAAGTTACCTCTTTTACATTAAAACCTTGGTATTTGTGTTACGATAGAGTAACAACCCAAGCCCAAGACAAAAAATAAAACAACTCAGTAACATTAAATTTCCATTGTTTAAAATAAAATACGAAATACCAACCGCAGGAGCACCGAGAATAACCATGAGTGCGGGTAGTGTATGTTTTTTAATAAAATTCCATGCATGTAATGATAAGCCCACAAAAAGCATGGAAGGACCAATGATTATAAAAGGATATACAATTGATGGGGTGCTATATAAATGATTTAGTAAGGCAGTTCTTGAAACATCATCACTTCCAAAACTCCACATAATAAAATCTATGGTGCAAAGACCAATATGTGCTATAACACCTATAGCGGTTACCACAGAGGCAATAGTATGCAGCTTATTTTTTGAAAAAACATAATTAAAGGAAAGTAATAAAACAGCACCTATTAGATTGGACCAATGTGCATAATCAATGGGTTTTTGAGCATGCGAGAATTGAGAACCTTGAGAAAACATGACATAACTGGCTATAAAAAGCAGTAATCCTATAAGACATAAATTTTTTGATTTCATGATTGGTTGATTTAAAGTCTGACCACAAAGCTTACAAATTAGCTTCATAGTATGCAGCTATTACTTTTGAATTGTAGTAAATAAGGGTTGAATTGTTTTGTAAAAAATACAGAGAGCTTAAGAAAAAGTTATGTTGTGAGATGCGCCAGACAGAAAAGACAATACAATAGTATCGAGGCTATAAATCTCCTAATTCTTTAAATTTAAATTTAGCATTTGTAGCGGGTTCGTGCTCTTGTTCCATAATTGTTTTAATCCTTTCCACAATTTTGGGATATTGACCAGAAACATCTATCTCTTCCTTAATATCGGTGTCTAAATTGTACAATTCAATCTCCAAGTTCCCATCAAAAATATTTTTTCGAACACCTTTCCAATTTCCTAATCTAACAGCCTGCTGCCCCTTATAGCTTGGAAATTCCCAATACAGGAAATCATGTGCCTTTTGTTGCTCTCCCAATAAAGTTGCTTTAAAACTAACTCCATCGATCTCATCCGGAGGAGCTATGTCTACAATATCGCATAGGGTAGGCATTAAATCGTAAAAGGCAGAAATGTGATCACTTTTTGTATTTGGTTCGATATGGTTTGGCCAACTTGCTATCAAGGGGACACGGATTCCACCTTCATAAACGAATCCTTTGGTTCGGCCATAGCCATTTGAGAAAGGTTTGGAGCTTTCAAAATAATCAAAATCCACACCACCAAGGTAAGTGGGGCCATTGTCACTAGAAAATATGATAAGGGTGTTTTCGTAAATTCCCTTTGCCTTAAGCAGCGCAACAATTTCACCAAGTTGATCATCTAAATAGGTAATCATCGCAGCATAGGTTGCTTTTGGATATCTATTCGGAAAATAACTGTCATCTCCAATATAAGGTTCTTCTTCCCCGAGTATTTCTCGGTATTTTTCCACGTATGCTTTAGGGGCTTGTAAAGGTAAATGTGGCAGGGGAGAAGCGTAATACATGAAGAATGGCGCATCCTTATGCGCTGTGATAAAAGAAAGCGCTTTTTGTTGCATCTTTTGAGGCGCATATTCGTTTTGATTAAACTTTGCATAACTCTCTTCTTTCTGCGGATCGACACCTGAAGTCAATTTTGTATTTGGCGGCACAAGTTCATTATTTAACAATATTTTTTCCGAATTTTCCCAAAGATGTGAAGGATAGAGGTTATGGGCCTGTCGTTGACAATTATAACCGTAAAAAAAATCGAATCCTTGACGATTTGGAATACCGGTAGTTTCCGGTGCACCTAATCCCCATTTCCCTATAATACCGGTAGTATATCCCGCTTTTTTTAACTGATGACCCAATGTTATCGTGTTCTCTGGAATAGGTCGTTGCCCTTCAAGAGAAGGATCTGAAAAAGCTTTTTCGTAATCCCAAACATCACCTCTTTCGTTCCATTCGTCGTTTCCTCTTATATAGGCATGGCCAGCATGCTTTCCTGTTAAAAAAATGTAGCGAGCAGGAGCACAAACAGGTGCTCCTGAATAATGTTGTGTAAATAACATGCCACTTCTGGCAAGCGCATCAATATTAGGTGTTTTGATCTTAGATTGCCCATAAACACCTATATCTCCATAACCGAGATCATCGGCAAGAAAATAAATAATATTGGGTGGGCGTTCTTCTTCTTTTTCGAGAGAGCAACCTGAGAGTAAAAAACAGCTTAAGGCAACAATAATTAGTGTTCGCATACTTTAACGAATAAAAGCGGTGGCTATTGGTGTGTTAAAATGAATAGTGTTTATATTTCATTCTTTTAAATAAGCAGAATACATCCAAACAAGTTTTTCTTGTTCTCGCACATAATCGCTCATTTGAGCGTTTGTTCCCTCATCATCAATTTCCCCTGATAACTCTAAAATATGTCGTTGCTTGGTTAGAAGAACTTTAAATGCGGAAAGTATTTCTCTCAGCGAATTTTCTCCATCGGTAACCTCATTACTTTCAGGAATGGAAGAACTGCTTAGGTAGGAAGAAAATTTGTGATTTGGCGTATGGCCTAAAGTTAAAATACGTTCAGCAATTTCATCAATTTTTAAAAATAGGTCATTGTAGAGTTCTTCAAATTTTAAATGCAATTCAAAGAATTTTTCACCCTGCACATTCCAATGATACCCTCTTGTATTTTGATATAGTGTGGAATAATTGGCTAGCAAATCGTTTAATAAAACAGCTAAATCCTTACTTTTTTCGTTATCTAGCCCTATGCGATTCAGGTTCTTCATTTTTTGGAATAATTTATACGATTATATTGGCAATTGATTATGATTGAACAACCAATTTAGGAAATAAAAATGTTTAAAAGCATTTCTTGATTTGAATCAAGTGTAGTTTCCTTATTATCCTTGGACATTTAAGCCCTTAATACCTAAAATAGGATTTATATGATTAAAGACAAAGTTAAACATGCCTATAATAAACTGGCCAAAAACTATAATAAATTAATTGACCATAAGCCTCATAATGCCTATTACGACCGGCCAAATATGTTACGATTACTTGGAGAGGTAAAAGGAAAATTCATATTAGATGCGGCCTGTGGACCTGGGAAATATGCAGAAATATTACTTTCAAACGGAGCACATGTAAGTGGGTTTGATTTAAGTTCAGAAATGATAACTTATGCAAAGAAAAGAAATGGTAATCAAGGGACATTTTTTGTGCACGATCTGGAACAGCCGTTGCATATGTTTAAAGACCAATCTTTCGATATTGTAATATGTGCATTGGCGTTACATTATTTGGAAGATTGTTCTACTGCTATTCAAGAATTTTGTAGGGTACTTAAAAAAAATGGACGATTGGTGATATCTATTGAACATCCTTTTTTTGAATATAATTATTATAAATCCAATGCATATTTCAAGAAGGAAGCTGTAAGTTGTACATGGAGGGGCTTTGGTTCACCCATTGAAGTTCATAGTTATCGAAGATCCCTTCAAGACTGCATACAACCACTAACGGCAAATGGATTTTATATTGATGAATTGGTAGAACCTAAACCGGAACCAGAGTTCGAGAACTTAGACCCTAAACATTATAAGGAACTCAACGAATTTCCGGCTTTTATGTGTATTCGTGCGGTTAAACGCTAATGATTTTAATCCAAATTTCTGTGCCAAGAAACGGTAACATGATAATTAATTATCTTTAGCTGGAGACAAAGACAAAAAACTAAAATTATTGGATTGCCTTTATGAAAATAGTAAAAAGAATCCTCAAGCTGTTACTTATCTTGCTTTTAGTACTGGTAATTTCGGTTGTTTTGATCTTATTTATTGATAATAGAAAAACAGATTTTCTGGATATTGAAAAGGGTTCAGAATTCGCAAATAACTCCTACCTTATTACTCATGTAAATATTATTCCAATGACGCAAGATACGGTGTTAAGGAATAAAATGGTATTAATTAAGAAAGGTGTTATTCATGCTATTTCGGATACTATTGATGAAAAAAATGTAACCGTTGTCGATGGGGAGAATCGGTATCTTTCTCCTGGATTGATGGATATGCACGTACACGTTTGGGATAAGTATGAGTTAGGATTATACCTTGCCAATGGCGTAACCACAATTCGAAATCTATGGGGTATGCCGATGCATTTGCGCATGAAGAAGGAGATTAATAATGAAGAAATTCTGGCTCCTACTTTTTTAACAGCAGGGCCTAAACTTACAGGACCTAATTATTTGGGAGATGATAATATTCAATTGCAAGATCCTGAAGAAGCCAGAGGAAAAGTTACTGCCTATAAAAACAGAGGCTATGACTTTATTAAAACTTATAACGGACTAACCAGAGAATTGTATGATGCAATTCTAGAGCAATCCAAAATAGATATGATGGAAATTGCTGCGCATCCAAGTGCAGAAGTACCGTATTCCTATCATTTTAGACCCGAAATAGTATCCATTGAACATACCGAAGATATTGTACAACAACCGCTAAACTTTAAGCTAGACACTACTAAATTGGATAGGGTAGTTGAAACCTATGGAAATACTCCCAATAGTTCGCACAGCCCCACGCTTACAGTGTATCATGATATCTACCGTATGCTTGTTGATGATAAGGTATTGACTTCGGATGAAGTTCAGTTCATGAATCCTTTAATGCAGAAAACAGATAGTAAAGGACAGTTTGAGCGTTGGCAAAATGCCAAGCAAAAAAATAATGCCATTGTAGCGAAGATTAAAAAACAACATGACTTTCACCTAAAGATCATCGGAAAATTGCATAGAAATAATGCCAAGATTGTTAGTAGTACAGACGCAGGAATAGGTATTACTGTTCCCGGCTATGCTATACATAAAGAGTTTGCATTTTATAAAGAAGCTGGCTTATCGAACTATGAAATTCTTAAAACCGCTACGGTGAATGCTTCCAAAGTTCATAAAGCCATGCATAACTTGGGAACTGTGGAGTCTGGGAAGCAGGCAAACCTTGTATTGACATTGAATAATCCTTTGGAAGATTTAGCAACCTTAAAGAAACCAGAAATGGTATTTGTAAAAGGAAGGAAATTAGACCGGGAGGTGTTAACTACTTTTGAATCTAAAGCTAAAAATCGCACAAATTTGCTAGCCACCACAATTCGGTATTTGGAATATTTGGTAGTGGAGAAGTAAAGGTTTTAGCAGAATTTGCTGCCCATTGTTTGTTATAGAACTTCATGAATATTAATATATGTTATCCTTTAATTAATCTTCCTCCAAAGCCCAAACTCCTTGATAGTTTAAAGCCTTTCAAGATTATTGCAAAAAAAAAAGAAAATACTCATTCCGAAAAAAGTTTCTTCAAATTATGCTTGTAGGTTTGTCCAATGGGAACCATATGTTCTGTGATAGTAATACGATTTCCCTCTATTGTTTTTATTTTATCGCAATTAATGATAAAAGATTTATGAACCCGTAAAAACGCTGATTCGGGAAGTAACTTTTCTAAGGCAGATATTTTTTCATGACTTATAACGACTTCATTTGCTAAAAACACTTTGGTGTAATTTCCATACGCTTCAATAAATAAAATATCATCTGTGTGTAATTGATGTATTTTTTTATCTCCTTTTAAAAAAAAACGGGACTTCTTTTCTACAGATGTAGCAATCAAAGCTGAGTTTTGATAATTAACAACGGTATTCATGGCTTTTAAAAAGCGTTGAAGTGAAAAAGGTTTTAATAAATAATCCAGCACATTTAACTCATAACCTTCCAATGCAAATTCTTTATGCGCCGAAGTCACAATTACTTTAGGCGATTGCTGCATGGTTCTCAACAATTCAAAACCTGAGAGCGTTGGCATGTTAATATCCAGAAAGACTAAGTCAACATGATTATGCGTTAAAAAGGGTATCGCTTCAACCGCATCATAACAGTTCCCCACTTTTTGTAAAAACGGTAATTTTTCACAATATCCCTCCAGAATACGATGGGCTATGGGTTCATCATCAATGATACAATACTTCATGCTAATTTAAGGTTAAGTTGAACTTTATAAGTAGTGGCTTTCTTTTCAATCTTCAATGTATATTTTCTAGGATACAGATGCTCTAATCTCTTTTTTAGGTTTTCAAGACCAATCCCATTTGATTCATGTACCGCTAGTTGATTAAAGCTATTTTCAATATTAAAACAGAGTTGATTGCCTTCAGATTTCATTTGAAGACGAATAAAAGCATTCTTACGCATTTTTTCAACTCCATGTTTAAAAGCGTTCTCCAATAAAATTATAAATAGCAAAGGCGCAATTCTCATATTTGCTTTTATATCATGAAGAAATTCAATTTCAACTTTCTTTTGATAACGAATTTTATGCAGTTCGATATAGTTTTCTAGATAATTAACTTCATCTTTTAATTGAACGGTATCTTCTTTTCCTTCATAAATCGTATACCGCATCATATCAGATAATTTTAAAACTACTTCAGGGGCGTCATCCGATTTTTCTACTACCAAACCGTATAAATTATTTAGGGTATTAAAGAAAAAATGTGGATTAATTTGACTTTTAAGCAATGCCAATTCAGCCTTTCCTTTATCTATTTTTAATGTTTTCAACCAGCGCCATTGTTCGTATACCCATAGAACTGCAAAAACGGGAATTGGAACTAGCATAAAGTTTGCAAAACTTCCACGGTCTTCCAATCCATAATCTGGAGTTGTTAAAAAAAGAAAGAGGTAGTACGATATTACTAATCCATATACCGAAAGAATTCCAACTTTATACTTTTTAAAAAATTGTGGAACAATGAGCTGCACAATACCTAGCCAAAATAGAATAAGCAATGGCACCGTAATAGGGTTGTTTGTGATTTTAATATAGTGATCTGCAAGTGCTGAAGCAAGCAATAGTGTTGTTAAAACAGCTATTTTATAAAAAGTAAATCGAGCTATTAAAAATGAAAAGATCAACCAACAACCTATAAAACTTAGCAAATTTAAGACGATAAAGAGTGGTGCAAAACCAACTGTTGAATCTTTAATAATTAAACCCGTTTGCATAAATACTAAAGCCAAAGCAATGGTAAGCAATCCACTTTGAATTTGGTTATTATAAGAGCGATGACAAAAAGAATTCATGAAGCAAAGATAAAATTCCTTGTACCTAGTTCCCAGCTTTTTGATATACACTAAGACTTTTGAGTCAAACTTGTCCTTTTTTTTGTCGAATCGCATTGTCTTTCAATTCTTAAGAATGTGTGTTAGTTTTCTAAAGGTTTATCAAAATTAATTTTGGATCCTTTCAGTCGCCATTAGGTTTGCGGTAACAAATCAAATGCGAATTATTATGAGCACTATCATAAAATTTTTAAAATGGATCGGTTTGTCGATCGGATTACTATTGGTAATCATCATTGTGACGGGTTTAATATTTCGACTATTTAGTTCCACACCACAACCTCCAGGAGAACTTGTTGATATTGGGGGTTTTAAATTACACATCAATAGTACTGGAGAAAAAAATAAACTGCCAACCTTAGTTATTGAAGGAGGAAATGGCATGGCTAGTGAATACTATCACTGGTTGAGTGAGGAGCTCAAAGATCACATGAGAGTTGTACGTTATGACAGAGCTGGAATAGGATATAGTGATGTTAGTAATACGTCACGAGATCCCGAAACTATAGCTCACGAGTTGCATGCACTATTAGAACAGGCAGGAGAATCCCCACCATATATTTTGGCGGGACACTCGTTAGGAGGACCTTATGTTCGGGTATTTACAGAACTCTATCCTGACGAAGTAGTTGCTTTATTTTTATTGGACACTACACATCCTGATCGTGCTGAACGGATAAAATCGATCCCTTCAAAATCTTCCCTAAAGTTCAAATCAATGGTTTGGATGTATGATTTTCAATCGGTGTTGGGAGACCTTGGAATTCTAATGCTATACGATAAGCTTATGGGCCCCATACTACATCGGGAAATGGAAGGGTTGCCGGATGAAATTAACCGAAATACCGTAGCTTTTTTAAATAACGGGAAATACGTTCGCGCTATAGGAAAAGAATTAGAACAATATCATACCACTTTAGAACGTGCAGGACGGGTAAATGACTTTGGGAGTTTACCCATTAGAGTATTTACGAATGCCCTACGTAAAATTCCAGATGACGCTTATAACAAATACCTCAATAGAGGCATAGATCTTCGAGAGCAGCAGGGAGAAAGTATGAAAATGCAAAAAGAACTAACCGAGCTTTCTACCAATGGAAAGATAACAATGTTAGATGGTGATCATCTAACCATATTCACCAAAAAAGAAAATGCCACTATCATCTGTAAATCAATAATTCAACTCTCAGAAGAATTGCAGTCCGATTTATCGAAACAAAATACGGTTAATCCATCTAAAAAAATAATTGAATGAAATCACTGAAGAAAATACTAAAATGGACGGGAATATCCTTTATGTCGCTACTCTTGTTGATTACAATTTCTGGATTGGTTTATCGCTTACTTATGCCGGAACCGCTGCAGCCCTTAGGAAAAATGGTAGATATGGGCAACTATCAACTGCATATAGTTAGTGCTGGTGAAAAAAGTAATAAACCTACTTTGGTGATTGAAAGTGGTGGAGGGTTGACTACAGAATTTTATCACTGGCTAAGTGAAGGCCTTAAAGATAGCATGCGAGTTGTTCGTTACGACAGAATTGGAATAAATCACAGCGACGAAATTACCGCCCCTCGCGATCCTGAGACTGTTGCCCGGAGGTTACATACATTGTTACGAAATGCTGGAGAATCCCCACCGTATGTTATGATGGGGCATTCAACCGGTGGGCCTCAAATCAGAGTGTTTACGGAGTTATTTCCTAACGAAGTAAAGGCTATGTTTTTTGTAGATGCTACGCATCCAGATCATGTTGTTCGCTATAACGCACCTAAAAAAAATTCCTTTAAATACAAGGGGTATTTGGCCACGATAGAATTGCAAGCTATTTTATGCGATCTTGGTGTTTTTTCATTGTTCGATACGCTTTTCGGAACCCCTTATTTTGGTGAAGGTCTCCCTGATGAAATGAACCAACGCATAAAAGAACAATTTCAAATCGGAAAAACGTTCAGAGCCTACAAAAAGGAAACCGAATGTTACTACACTACTTTGGAGCGCTCAGCTAAGATGGAAAATTTTGGAACATTACCTATAAGAACTTTCCATGCTATATCACCAGATACGGAATGGAGAAGGGAGTACGATAAAAAAGTTCATGAACGGATTAAGTTATATGGAAAGCACAAAGAATATGCTGAGTTATCTACAAATGGAAAAAGTATTGAAATCTTTGGAAATCATATTTCTATTTTCACTAAAAAAGAGAATGCAGCGATTATTTGCAAAGAAGTGATTCAAGTTCTAAAGGAAATAGCGCACTAAATGCGCAGCTAGATTTATTTCCAACTTACGATATCTTTTAAATCTCTTCTAGATTTTGGGCGAGCTGGCTCTCCTTTTCTATATCCAAAGGCAACCATATACGATAAACCATATTTATCTGTGTCAATATCAAACTTTTTCTTTAAAAGAGCTTCTGCTTTTTCTTCATGAAACCCTTCAATAGGGCAAGAGTCTATTCCTATTAAAGCTGCAGAAGTCATCATATTTGCTAATGCTATATAGGTTTGCTTTGAAGCCCAATCAAAAAGTTTTTTATCGGTATCTAAATTGAAATCACTTTCCTGAAATTCTCTATAGAATTTTGAGTACATTTTAATCACATCGTCAGGAAATTGTTTTACATCCTTCATCATATGCATAATGTATTCAGAATTCCATTTTGTTAGGGGTGCTTTCATGCTCAAACCTAAAATAAAATGACTTGCGGTATCTAACTTTAATGGTGCTCCCCAAGCTACAGGTTTTAATAATTCTCTTAATGTTTTATTTTGAACAACTACAAAGTGCCATGGTTCAAATCCAAAAGAACTCGGGGATAAATTAGCGGTTTGAAGAATGTAATTGATGTTTTCGTCAGATACTGTTTTAGTGACATCAAATTCTTTACACGCATGTCTAAACTGAAAAGCTTTTAAAATATCCTTTTTATCAAAATCAGGTCTACTCATTGATTTATTTTTTATACTATAATTATTATAGTTACAAACTTAAATATAGTTTTTTACCTTTGCAATAACGGTCAAAAATGATAGTATACTTTTATGGAAGTAAAGCAAACTAAAGTACTAAAATTTAGAGGTAATGAATATCCTTGTTGCGCTAGTTTAACCATGGGAATTATTGGCGGTAAATGGAAAACAGTAATTCTATACCATTTAAACGGTAGAACGCTACGATATAATGAGTTAAGAAAGGAAATGCCAACGGTTACCGAAAGAACGTTAAGTTTGCAATTAAAGGCATTGGAGCAGGATGGTTTAATTAAAAGAAAAGTTTATACCTCAAAGCCACCTTTAAAAGTAGAATATTCATTGACAGATTTCGGAAAAACGTTAACTCCTGTAATCAAATCCATTGCAGATTGGGGAGATTACGTTGTAGCGCAATGTTCTAAATAATTTTTTGCTAACGACCAATGCGTGAATATAGGGAAGTAAATTAGTTCTCCATTGACAATAAATAATAGAAAAGCGCAAACTACATTGTTTACGCTTATCGTACTTATTTTTATCTGTGTTGTTAAACATTGATCTTTTCAATACAACCAAGATGTAGAATTTCTATCCTACCAAAAAAGCAATAGTCTTTGATTTAAGCTCCGTAATAAAATTTTTCTTTGATGATTTTACCATCTTTCCATTCTTGAAGAGCAACTTGCGTATAATTTTTTACACCCCAATCTTTATGAGTATAATCAAAATGCCATTCAACCATGGTCGTATTTTCACCAACGGCAACATTAAGCGGTTGTGCCCCTCTAAATTCTGTAATAGCACCAAAGAAATCTTCTTCTCGCTTTCTGTTAGCGACCTTTCCAACTATTTGTGGATTGTCATTTTCCTGCATTACCACATCATCATGATAAAATTGGTCAAAAGCATCTAAGGCTTTTCCTTGAAGAATCATGTCATTAATTGTGCTGATTTTTTCTAATAATGTATCCATCTTTTTATGTTTTAATGTTATGATACAAATCTCCGAAACAGGGAAAGCCTAAAAAATGAACTAGAATATAAAATGAAGTTAAACTAGATTAATATTTTATTGTTCTTGTATGAGCTGACTCTTTATTTTACTTAAAAATTCTTTGGTGATACCTAAGTAAGAAGCAATCATGTACTGCGGTACCCGTTGCTCTATTTTGGGATAGGTTTGCTTAAAAATGGTATATCGTTCCTTTGCATCCAAACTAAAATTTCGGATGATTCGCTTTTGAGATGCTACAAACGCGCGTTCCACAATTTTTCTGAATAGTCGCTCCAGTTTTGGAATTTCAGTATATAACTCCTCAAGGTTTTCATAACTAAATTGTACCAATTGGGTGTTTTCTAAACATTGCACGTTAAAATCTGCTGGTGTTTGAGTTATAAAACTGCCTAAATCAGATGTCCACCAATCATCTATAGAGAACATAACGATGTGTTCTTGCCCCTCCACATCCATATAAAATGTTTTAGTACAACCAGAAATAATGAAATTAACACTTTTACAAACATCACCTTGTTGAATGATATATTGATTTTTTAAATAAACACGAGGTTTTATTTTAGCGAGTAGCAACGTTTCTTCTTCGGATGTTAATGCAATATATTTTTTAAGGTAGTTTAGAAAGGGTTTGTTATTCATTTTATTCTTTTTCAATTGATGTTTCCCATCCATCATATTCGCCATTAAATTTTTTTGCAGTTTTCCTTAATTCTGAAGTTATAGGATTTACTGAATCAATATCAATTTTGTCAATTCTCCAAATTTGAAGTTCGAATGGTAAAGAAGTTTCTTTGTTCGTTCCGGAAAACTGAATGGAGTAGTTTTGTTTTTTAAGTTCTTCTTTACACTTATTCATGTCCGATTCCGATGAAAAATATAGCCAATGATCAATTCTTCTTGCTTTCGTCAATGGATCTCCAGCTTCCTGTAAATTTCTAAGAACTGATTGATCGGCCATATAATTTAGAGTTTCTTCGTTTGGGTAAAGAAATTCTCTGTAATAGCTCCATTCTTTATCTTCTTTTATGTTTACATAAAATGTGTAGTCAGAATAATTATTAGTATAAAATTCCTCCAATTTTTCTTTCAATCCACTGTCCTCTTTTATGTAAAAATATTCCAACCTCTCCTTGTTGTACATAAATGAGCCTACCAAAACTGATTCGGTTTCTTTAGAAATTAATTCAATTAATTCATCTCCAATTTTATGAAGGATTGGAAATGTTTCGTTCTCTGGAAAGCCATCATCTCTTGAAGTTTCATATTTAATTCCTGTAACTAATACATATGGTAAATGATCAAATGGAGTCTCTCCAATCAAGTCCATTCGCAGTGTTGTAGAGCCCGGGGCTCCATTTTCGTAGAAAGCAATATAAGAATCCCATTGTTCTTCTTTAACCTGAGCTTCCATTGCTCTAGTTCCAATTGCGATTATGAATAGTATTTGAATAAGTAATTTCATTCTTGCGGTTTATTTGGACCTAACGATTTAAGTATGATTAGTTGCGAAATGATTTATGAGAAACATTTCACCATTTGCTAAGATAATTAATGCTCACTAATTTAAGATGTTGTAGCCCGAAGCCTTGTATCGGTAAAGGAAATTCCGCAGCAATAAATTATAAACATAGTGGTATATCACCTTTTATTTAACCAGTTTTCAATCGCATCGAGAAAGCCATCACACCGTTTATATGGTAAGTTATTATCTTGAAATTCATAAAAGCCTCCGGTCTTGCATTCAAATATGTTATGGTTGCAGTTTGGAAACGATTTCACTGTAAAATCTGTATTTTGTGCTAATGTGCGTTCATATAATGATTTGGTTTTTTTCCAATCTACATTCATATCTGTTTCACCAAATAAGGCCAAAACGGGGCAATTTATATTGGATAACATAGATTCAAAATTTCGAACAATCACGGGTAGGCCAGTTTCCTCATCGAGTTCTTCTTTCATAAAAGTACGTTGATACTTGTAATATCCCTCTTCAGTAATTTCACCACCATTAAATCGTAACATAAAAGCATTCTTTCTTAAATTTATAGTAGCATTCTGAGCGCTTTCAAAACTTCCTCCTGAATGATGGATTTTCACCGCTGCCAACCACTCACTTACCAGTAAATCTATAGCATCTTTAGGTAACCCCTCAATTCGTAAATTTTGCTCAAGGAGGTACTTAAAATTTTCTTTATCATCCACACCGCTTACCGAAATCCAAAATGCAATGTCTTTGTATTGATTTATAACGATTGGATTTATCCAACTAGCCCGGCTTCCCCCATACAAACCAATATTAGCTGCTCCGGGTATTTGTTTATTTTTCAAAGTATTGATCGCTGCGATAGCTTCGGATGCGCTATGTTGAACGGGTTGATTGATGTCAAACATTCCACCGCTTTTTCCGCACCCCATTTTGTCCCACATATAAGTAGCGTAACCTGTTTTTACAATTGTTTCTCTAATATCGGAATACCAATCCTGGGCAACAGCATTCGTTTTTCCTGATCCATGGATTATAAGCACAAGCCCTTTGGGTTTTTGATTTTTCGGAAGATTCAATACACCATTCAATACAACGTCCTCAAATTCAAAGTCTAAAATTTGTCTCGTACTTTGTGCATTTAAATTGCTTGAAATCCAAAATAGTATTGTTACTATAACGATTCGCTTCATTTTTCTAATTATGATATTCAATTTGTTCTCAATTTCCAGATAAGATTGAAGGTTTAATCTTAAAGTAAAGACATACAAGTTTTTGTATTGTTACAATCTGAGCCAAAGATTGCTTCCAAAGGTTTCACACAATTTTTACTTAAAAGCTAAAGGCTATTTTTTTGCTATAGCGTTAATTTTAGCGATTTCATTTAAGTTGTTGATCCAGTCTCCCAAAGTTTTAGGATGTCGTGCGTAGTTATAAGTTGTGTGTTGTATTTTTTTGTGATACCAAATATGCTGCATTCCAATACTTTTTCTTTGATACCTACTGGACTCGAGGTTTGTATCCGTTTTTATTTTAATTTTTTATCAGCACTTTGGAAATTTTCTTTCTGTCGTACCAATGCTGAAAAACAGTAATGGAGTCAATAGGTGCTTCATTAGTGTAATAACTCAAGGTGCTTGTTACATATATTCTATTAGGTGTTAAACTATCAATTAAAGAATTCTGCAGGCGGGTGGATAAATGATTTTTATCTCCTATTCGAATTAAATATTGTCTATTGAACCAATTGTTAAACCCATTGTCTGTTCTATGTTCATAGAATTTCATGTCTTGACCATTTACATTGATTTCAATTGTATCAATTGCTTGCCCTCGAAATGATTCTTTTCCAAAATCTATGTGACAGTATTTTCCAATTAATGAGTGATCAAGATTATTTGGTTCATGGTAGCTAATATTTGAACCGTCCTGAGCTGCTGCATGCGAAATAATTAAGGTTCCGATTATAATAAATAAAACTTTGTTCATTGAATTCAAATTGACCCATATAGTTTTTTAGATACCCTGTTGTGCGCTTTGTTTTTTTGTTTTCAAGTATCCAAATAGTACAAATCCAAGTCCTAGTACGATATATGGTACACTTAAAAGTTGCCCCATATTGAAAGCCATACCATCCTCAAATCCGACCTGATTTTCCTTTACATACTCAATAAAAAATCTGGCGACGAATATTAAAATCAGAACTAATCCAAAGAAAAATCCATGTTTAAAAGTAGCTCTCATTTTTATATATAAAAACATCATAATGCCAAAGATTATGAGATAAGAAATTGCTTCATACAATTGGGCAGGATGTCTTGGTAGGTTATCAACGCGTTCAAAAATCACCCCCCAAGGTTTTGTGGTTGATATACCTATAATTTCAGAATTCATAAAGTTTCCAAGTCGAATAAAAAAACCTAACAAACTGGCAGAAACAGCTATTAAGTCCAAAGTGTTGAGCATGGATTGCCTTGTTTTTCTGGAATATAGGTACATGGCGATCAGAAAACCCAGTACACCACCATGACTTGCCAAACCTTGAAATCCGATAAATTCAATACCTCCCCCCTCCAAAAATTTAACTGGAAGAATGATTTCAAGTGGATTTGCCAAGTAATAAGAAGGTTCATAAAACAAGCAATGTCCAAGTCGCATCCCCAACACCATTCCTATTAATCCATACGTTATAAGTTTGTCCAAATTTTCATGGGAAAGCCCTTCCTTTTTAAAAATCCAACGTAACGTAAATACCGTTAATAGCAATCCAGTTACAAAAAGTAAACTGTAATATCTCAATGGAAATCCAAAAAAAACAACTATTTCTGGGTCAAGATTCCAATGTATATAGTTCAAAAGCATAGGGAATTTTTATGAATTGAGATATCGTTCTTGTCCTGTGCGCAGGGGTCTTGCATAAGAAAAATTAGGGCGTAATATGTCATCTTTTTAAAAGTTAGGAAAATTAATGTTTAGCATGTCAATCCAAGTTTAGTTTAGGTGTTGCCGACAACTACCTTTAACTAGGTTATTAAAAATATAAGATCCGCCACTAATAGTATCCGAAGTATTAAAACCAGAGTATTTATTTTTTTGTTGTATCGAAAAATCAAAAAGAATGAAACAATCGTCAGCAATGGAAGAACGAGCCCTGATGCAATGCGTAAAGAATAAAACGACTTGTTTTCAGATGAAAGCAACCTATACCAATTTACTTCTTTAAATATTCGAGAAACGGAGTACTCGATTTCTTTATTTACCAAATCTAACGCTACAAAATCCTCTTTCACCAAAAACTTATGTTGACTCGTGATTACTTTGTAGGTATAATGATAGTTTCTTGCTGCATTGTAATATTGCTGCCGTTCTCTTTTAACAGCAGTGATGGTATCATTTATTAGTCTACCAGGGGCAATAAAATCAACTAAAATTACAAGCGCAACTGCGGTAAATGCTAGATATAGGGCTTGCCGCAATTTATGTTGATACTGCTGCATTTGTTTTTCAATCTAAAAGTGTGGCCAATTCTTTCCCATAATCTATGAATGCAATGGTTTCATCTGTCCTCGCCAATTTAATTTTATCAAATATCACTAGCGCTTCCCCATTGCTTTCTAAATGATAAATCTGATGATTTTCGAAAAAACGAATGATTTCATCTGTGAAAAAAGACCGAATCTCGGATTCCTTATTTCCGGTAATCAGAAATTTTTTGGAAAAATCCGGATACATCTCAAAATCAATATCTTTATAGCCTGTATATGCCATAACTCGGTCAAATAATTTTTCGAATACCCTTTCTTTTTCCATTGTAAAAACGGGTATTTTTTTGTTTAATTTTAAGACCATTAGTGTTGTATTAAAGGTCTCTGCAGTAAAAGCTGCACCTTCACTGAAGGTTACATCTGCAATTTCCCAAGATGCTTCCAAACCTTTATAGGTTCCCTTGAGACAATTTGATTTACGTTCGATAGGCCTAATTTCGAAAAAGTGAAAATTCTTGAGGTAAGTTGTATTCCAATTTACTTGATTCGCATATTGGTAATCTTTTTCATTTGCTAGATTCTGTAATCGAGTTTGCCTGGGGGATAATTTAGCAGCAGAACTGTTTAAAGAAATTTTTAATGCTCTGTTATGACTGGATGATGAGACATGCGAATCTAATCCTTTTATAATGACTTTACCGCCGGTGTCTTTTTGAATTTTTAGATAGTCTACAATGTAATCCATATAGGTCATGCCCACCAATCTCGTTTCCGATAAATCAATATTGACATCCGCTCCAGATGGAATTTGTGAGACCAATTTATCAATTTTTAAAATCCCTAAAAAGTTCGCAACTCCCTTAATCCTTAAATCGTAGCTGCCATCGGGTTTCTCAATCAAATTTGAACCCGAGTTATAAACCATTTTAAAAAATCGGGGTATAGACACTCTCGCCAATAGCATATGGCTAATAAGGGCTAACAATAATCCACCAAGGAGTCCAATCAATAAATTGGTGTAAAGGGTTAAAATCATTGTACCAACAAAAAATATTAATTGCTCGGTTCCTTGACTATAAACTTGTTTAAAGACCGAAGGTGAAGCTAATTTAAAACCCGTATAAACAAGTAAAATAGCAAAAGCACATAACGGAACTTGTCTCATTATTGGGCTCAATACCACAATAAAAATCAACAATAGAAGTCCTTGATACATATTAGACCACTTGGTCTTGGCACCATTATGGATGTTAACGGTACTTCGTATAATTACAGCAATAATTGGTAATCCTCCAATTAAACCGGCAGCCATCGTACTCAATCCAATACCTGTTAAATCTTTATTCAAGTTCGTTTTTCGTTTGTAAGGATCAATTTTATCCACGGCTTTTGCTATCGCTAACGATTCAATACTTGTTATGATCAAAATGGACAATACCGTTGTCCAGAATTCAATAGTATCAATTTTACTAAAATTAGGATGCATTATCGAATCCATAATGTTATCGGGAATGTTCAACAACAGCTCAGGCCCCACCTCATATGCCTTTCCAAAAAAGGAAAGTGTATGTGGATCAAAGAAATTGAAAGCGTAAGCAAAAGGAATTGAAAGTGCAATGACCCACATGGGTGCAGGTAAAATATGGAAAAATCGATAGCTAATTTTGGAATGAAACAATAATAAAAGTAAACCAGCCAAAGCAATAATCACAACAAAAGGATTCGCTTGAGGTAAGTACACAAGGGCATCGATTAAGTTTTGTACGATGCTGGGACTGTCCGAATGTGTACCAAGGGCAACGTGAATTTGTTTGGCAAAAATGATAATCCCGATAGCTGCTAAAATACCATGAATTACAGAAGAATGAAAGATATCTGCTAGTCGACCCAATTTCAATAGTCCCAACAATACCTGAATTGCGCCTGAAACAACCACTGCTGCCAGTACGTAATTAAAGGCCTGCCCCGAGCCATCATCCATTAAAGCGATACCTAAAAGTATGACCGCAATGACACCTTTAGCCGGTCCGTTGACTGATATATGACCTCCTCTATAAAGGGTTGTTACAATACCACCAACAACGGCGGAAAGAATACCTGACATTGCTGGTGCGCCTGCTGCCAAAGCAATACCTAATGAGAGTGGTAAAGCAATAAGTGAGACGCTCACCGCAGCAATCAAATCACTTTGCCAATTTTCAATTAATCCCTTAAAGCCAGTTTTTGGTGCAATTTCCATTTGTTCGTATACGTTTGAATTTAGTTGTTGTTCAAATAAACTGTGATCAATGAACAACAGCAATGAGATTAACAAAAATAATTTATAAAGTTATGCTATAAAATTCAGTTAATCGCTGAGATTTTTTTTGTCTCGCAAACTTTGGTTACATCCAATTATCATCGGTGTAAGCTAACGGTTTCCTATAACCATCAGTTATGGGTTAAATTAGGGATAATTTTTGGTTTAGCACAGACTATAGTAATTCCGAGTGGATTTGGACGTGGTTGCATTCGTCATAGTTGCGATTATGTATTGTTGTGAGTAGGTTTTATTTCAAAATTAAAATGGTCAACCTTTTCTCCATTGCCAAAGGTAGATTCGTAAAATTTAACTGCTTGTTCATCATTGGAGTGCGCTTGAACAAAAATTGTTTCAATTCCATTTTTCGCTGAATAGTCTTTTAAGAAGTTAATTAATTCTTTTCCAATTCCTTGGTTATGAAGTTCTTTTTTAACCGCGATATCATAAATATATAATTCACTCTTATCCGTATAATATTGCTCTAGTTGATATGCTGTCAATCCTCCAATAATTTTATTTTCTTTGCTTATGACAATTGCATGAAAATCCGATTTATTCAATAGTTTTTTTAATTGGTTTTTTGTTGCGATCTGATTAGATGTTTCGAAAACCTCATTCAATAGTTCTACAAGTTCAGTAAATCGTTCAACATCCTTTCCTTGTATTCTCGAAATTTTGAAACTATTTTTCATCATAATATTCAATTTGGTTTACGTCCAAAATTTTTATTTTGTAACGTATTTACGTTTAATGAATGTCTAAGGTCTCGGTTGTGATTTCGAACTGTAGAGCACAAGTATTTTTAAACGTAAGAAAAGTTCTTTTGGTTAACGAGTTATCACAATGAATTAGCGCCATTGTTGGCGTAGCGCTCATATTCGATTCAAGATAATTTAAGATCGAAATTTTCAATCAAAACATTGAAAACCCCATAATAGAATTCATATTCACGGACTTTTTTAAGGCTAACTATGTTTTCTTGCGATAAGTTGGTTTTTTCCAATTTTAGTTTTCCAAAATTGACTTCGTATATAGAGATTGTTTTTCCTACGAAAAATCTTTCATTCCAAATAAAATAGGTTAAGGCTAAAGATTGAAAGGGGATCAAAACATCACAGTTAATTAGTTTTTTAAAACGATCTTTAAGCAGAACTGTCTGGCACAACTCTTCATATTGTTCTTTACTAATCTCATCATCGTATGCACTCCATCCAAGTGTTGATTTTACGACTCGTTGCAGAGTTGCAGTATTTAAATTGAGATAATCGGCATAATAGCAAGGTTTATTTTTACAAATAACTTGTCTTACAGGTTTATTAAATTGATCTTTCCAATATTCAAACCTATCAAAATCTTCAATAGAAACAGGTTCGACTAACAGTCCTGTTTCAGGATCTTTCAGAAGCCCCCATTTATTAAAATTTATTTTAAAAAGAGGTTCATCAATTTTGTAATTAATCATTTACTTTATTTGTCTTTTGGTATTACCGCAAACGGTCTCGGCTATGATTTCGTTGCAGAATTATCTATTGGATTATACTTTTAATTTGGTGTGACACAATACCACAATGATTTATAGCGGTTGTTGTACTTTCGTTATTTTTTTAATTCTATTTCAATTTTAGATATAAGATTTGCAACTTGTTTAATCATACCTTCGATTACCGGCAATGACCGATCATATGAATCCATAGCATTCATTAATCCACTTCGAAACTTTTTTGAGTCCAGCACTTTTTTAAAATCTTGTTTTAGCTCCATTATCATATTTTCTATCTCATTGGTTTTCAATCGCTCACTTATTCGAAATTCTTGGTTTAAATCAGGTTCAAGAACTAAATAGTTGTATGGATTTATAAGGTCAACAGCGGGCCATAAATTCGAGACATACGGTTCCTTGTTAATCTTATCATCATTTATTAGAGCTTTGTAAGACCTGTCTAAACGCAATAGTCCGTCTTTTATAGAATCACTTTTAATACTATTAAAATTCCCACTACTAATCAATTCGAAGAATGTATTTTGATTTGAAGTTGTTTCTTGCCAACTCGAAATAGTTAGCATATTAGGTAATTGATATATAATTGAATCTTGATTGGTTTCTATAGAAAAGTTAATAATGGCTTTTGCTGCTCTTATCTGGCTTTGCCTTCTAGAATGAATATTTTCCAGATAAACCTTGTCTTTTTTTAAATCTACTAATAGGCGCTTCAAGAAAACACTTTCCACTCTATCAGCTTTATTCTGTTCGTTCCAATTATTAATCTGAAGAGCGATTAAAATTCCGATAACCACAAGTAATATTTCTCCTATGGCGTAAATCAGATACTTACTGAATTTACTTTCAGAGAGAAGTCGTTGGCGTATTTTACGGAAGAACTTAATCATGGTTAGTGTTTTTACTTTTTCCGCAAGCGGCTATCTCAACCAAATGTCTACTAGACCTTTGATTTTGCTTTACAAAATTTTGTTTCGATAATCTAAAGAATTTTATCATTGGTTAGCAGTTTGTCATAATGAAGCCCAACGGTTAGATTATTATTAGTGCGGCACAGAAATCCATCGAACTTCCAGTTACGCGCATAGTAAAAGCTTCTGGTTTTCTTTTTTCTTTTCCTTGTTTAAAGCAAAACCCCAAAGATTTTGCGGACCTGCTTGCGGCAGGCTTCATAAAAATACACAAACATTTCGGTTAAGCCTGAAGCCCGTATTGTTTATAGGTTGTGTTGTGAAATTTTTTTAGTAATCGGCACGTCTTTTTTTATTACGTACAAAATCCTCTTTCTTAGGCATGTAATCTTTCTCAATTTGTCCATTTACAATCAACTCATCAAAATAAATTTTTGCTCCAATAGTATTGAACAAATCATCTGTATTTTGAAGATGAAAATGCAAATGAGCTTGAGTAGTGTTTCCAGAATTTCCACATTGAGCAATTACCTGACCTTGTTTAACCAAATCTCCTTCTTTGAGTAAAATTGAGTTTGCCTTAATATGTGCAAATAACAAATATTCCTTTCTCTCTGTTTCTAGAATTATCGTATTTCCAGTTATCTCAACTCTATTTAATTCGCCAGGAACATTGTCCTTAATTCCATCAATTACTTTTACAACTTTTGCGTCACAAGGAGCAATAATATCTTTTCCGAAAATAAAATAGCTTTCATTTTTTGTTGGGTCTCCTTTATAGGGTGCGCCATTTGCGACCATTACTACATCAAAGGCATATTGCTGACTCAAATCTGCCATATGATAATTTATTTCTACGGTTTCTCCCCCCCAATAGACAAAGGATTCTTCTTTAAACGGGAAAATCATTTTGGTAGCATTTCTTTTTAATACCGAAGAATTCTCAAAGCTATTTCTGGGTATAAACAAGGCTATAATTTGATTCTTTTTATTTAGGGAAAATGAAATATCCACAATTGCCTTTTCAAAAGCAGTTCTGTATACATGAGCCGAATTATTTACGTCATAAAACTCCATAGTTTTTATTATGCCAAAATTAGACCTAACTGTATTTAAAAAATCAGTCATTTTTTCCTTAGGTATGAGACTCTTCATTATGTCATCTAGCATACCATGAATATCCTCATAGTTCGATTGATTATATTTCGACTGGAATTCGGAAGCAACTTCATCAAAATTTTTCTCTTCTGTTTGAGAAAAACAAAATAAAGAGGTCATTATACAAATCCAAGTTATTAAATATTTCATCTGGTTTTTTTTAAATGTTTTACAATGGTTAGGCTAAGAACAGTACGGAAACTGATTAGCGTTTGCTTTCCGTTTTGCACATAGCGAGATCTTTTGGTTTTGTTTTTTCTTTTTTTGTGTCAAAGCGAAACCCCAAAGATTTTGCGACATTATAAATATACACGGACCATAGCGTTTAAAACCTAAGCCCATATTGTTTATAGGTTTTGTTGTACGCTGGCATTTCCGTCTGAATGTGTTATTTCAATTAATTTTTAGTTTTTCGGCTACTTCATCATAATACTCCTGTGTGACTACTTCAGTCCAAGAAGTTGGTTGTCCACCACCATATAAAGCCAAATATGTTACATCACTAAACTTGGTAGAAGAATGCCAATGTTCGATGTCTTTCTCACATCTAATTACATCACCTTTTTTCAAAATTACAGGCTCATTTCCTTTCTCCTGATAATAAGCAGCTCCCTCTACAATTATTAAAACTTGAACAGAATTATGTTTATGCCAGTCCAAGGTTGAGTTGGCTTTAAAAGTTGCTTTTGTAATATTATAACCCAATTCCTCATCATCATGAATAATGGCATTCAACCAAGCTTCGCCTATATAATGGGTGTTTGGTGCTTTTGTTCCCTCTGTTAGATAGGAAGATATCTTGTAATCAGAGTTTTGAGAAAATACAGATGTAGAAGCTAAAATTAACAAAGCCAAAATTGATTTTTTCATTTTCTTTAAGTTTATATATTTCTTTCTAGTCGAGAGTTTTATGCTTGCCAACGTCTAGTATAAGCGTCAGTTACGGGTTAAATTAGCGATTATTTTCGGTTGGACACTGACTTAGGTAATTTCGAGTGGATTCGGACGTAGTCGAATCCGCCGTAATTGCGTTTATACATTGTTGGCAACAGTTTTATTTTTTTTAAATAATAATGAAATCCAATATGTAAATATTATCAAAATTGCTCCAATTCCAATTCCATAGCTTAATCGCCAAAACCATCTCATTGCATCTTGTCCGCCCTGAAATGTTTCTTTTTCGGTAAATGAGAATGAAAGATTACCTGCAAGTAAATAGGATATTGGTACCCAAAGAATTCCTAAAACGATAATGATTTTAAGCAATCCAGAGAGAATCCTGTTCAGTTTGCTCGATGGCTTTCTCAACTCTTTTATTCCCCAATATATTGATAATGGAAGTGAAATCATTCCAGACCAAGTTATAAAGCTTCCAAGAGGAATAGAATTAGCGTTATCCAATGCTATCATCATAAATGTAGAGCCTGTAGCTAAAAGTATAATCGTGGAAAAAGTCACAATTAAAGAGCTAAAAAACCAAATTTGTCTTCTATTCATTTTTATAATTGTTGCCAACGGTTTAGGTTATGATTAGTTGCGAAAAATCACATGTGATTTTTCGGCTTACCCTAAAGATAGTTAATTGTGAAGATTTTCTGTTAGGCAAATCGAACCGCAATTAATTATACACCTTGATGGTTGCTGGCTAAATAATCAAATAGTCACTTATTAGTTTAATCTTTAAAATTTATTTTTCCGCAATACATTAAGTCAATTTGTGGAAGCATTCTGTAGAATAGATTTTCTCCTTCCAAGACAAGTTCAGTCCGATTTCCTCCTCTATTTTCGTTTTGAACATCATTCCTAGTTTGGTAGAATACTGCTACCACATAAAATAGGTGTTCTTCATTAGGTTCTAGGGTTTTTTGAATTATTGTTGAATCATCCAGAGAATCAAAATCAGTCAATCCATAGTTAAATAAACTTTGTTTCTCAAGAGTCATCTTATCAGAAGATAGAAATAACTTGACAAAGGTGTTGGGAGAATCAGGAATACCGATTTTATCAGCCGGAAAATCAACTGTCAATTCAAATGGTTTTTTGGTTTGATTAATTATTCGGCTAAAGAATACAAGACAGCTGTAATTAAAATGTCTTTTTTTAGATCCTTCATATAGACCTCCTTTTGGAAAACTATTCTGAAGGATTATGCCATTGTTATTCGATTCACTATACCATTTGGTTTCAGTATTTTGTGCTTCAGTATTTGAGTAAATCAATAAAAAAATGATCAAGGATAGAGTAAATCTCATAATTTTTTAATGTAAGTAACTTTCCGTTAGCTTGCTACCATAGGTTAGGCTATGATTTCGTTGCGTGTTTCAGCAACTAATTTAGCAAATACAAACCTAATAGGAAATCCGCAAGGATTTTCGTAAGTAGGCGAGTACTAGCAATGAATTATACACGTTGTAGTGTTTTCGTTATATAATTTTATCTCACTATTTTTCGAGTTCACTCGTTATTAATTGTTTTAACTTTTTCGTTTTATCAAAAATTATTTGGCTTCTAATTTCTGCTGAACGAACTCGACTCCTCGCTTGAACGAGTGCAGTAACAAATTTTATACGGACAATTTTCCAATTTACCGATTCTAATAATTGTTCATTTAATTGATGACTAAAGCTAACCCGAGCACTCTTAGAGCCAATGAAGAATGGTAATTGCGAAAACAGATCACTTAAAATCGTATTTGAGGCCAATTTCATTGTTTGAACACCTGTAATATATTGGTTTTGAGCTTGAGCTAATTCTAATAGATTATTTTGGGTGTTTTTTGAGAACAAGTTTAAGCTTCCAGAATTTATTATTGAAAGGAAACTACTATTATTTATAGTTTCTTTTTCACGGAACATTAAAACATTCTGATTTTGAACAATTATCTCATTCATAGTTATAAGATTAGAACTTTCTAAATTTAGAATTTTTACAATACTATCTATTTCTTTTTTCTGAGTTTTTAGAATTTGAATTTGTTTTTCAAAACCTTCTAAGTCTTGATTTAAATTATCTTTTATGGTAACCAAATAACTCTTTACAAGTTCATCCTTTTTTATTCCTTCATTCCAATTATTAATTTGAAGTGCAATCAAAATTCCGATAACCACAAGAATGATTTCACCAATTGCGTAAATCAGATACTTGCTGAATTTATTTTCCGAGAGAAGTCGTTGGCGTATTTTACGGAAGAACTTAATCATGGTTAGTGTTTTTACTTTTTCCGCAAGCGGCTATCTCAACCAAATGTCTACTAGACCTTTGATTTTGCTTTGCAAAATTTTGTTTCGATAATCTAAAGAATTTTATCATTGGTTAGCGGTTTGTCATAATGAAGCACAGCGGCCTCGGCTAAGGGTAGTGCGGTAGTAAGGAAACTTTTCGTTTCCGTCTGCGCACTAAGCTAAAGCTTATTGTTTGGTTTTATTTTTTCCTGTCCAAAGCTAAATCCATAAGATTTAGCGACTTTATAAATATACACAGACCTTTCGATTTAGCCCTAAAGTCCGCATTAAGTTTAGGTTGTGTTGTGTGTAGTTATTTTTGCACAATATAGCTTTCTTGCGATTCTAACTCCATCATACTTATTTCTCCACCCAGATAATATGAAGGAACATTTCCTTTAATTCCATTCCTATACATTCCGATTCCAGAAAGTCTTTTCTCTTCGCGTCCATTTGGGATGAATCGAAAGCGAGAAAAGTATGGTTTTTCCATCTTCACGTAATTACTTTGAATCTTAAAACATTGAATCAATAACTCTTGTCCAGAAAATGACCCGTTCTTGTTTTCTAATAAGGTAGATTTTTTAGGTGATTGTTGTTGACTGGTTGGGTAGATAACAATTTTTGAACTTTCGAGACCTCTTAGTTTTGATTCGTCTATTCCAGCTGATTCAAGAAAATTAAGAAAATCCGGTTTTTTTTTAAATGACTTATTTGTCCAAAACAATCCTGAAAAACAGTTTAGTTTCAAGGGTAAATCTGGTCTATGAATTTCTAGTTCCTTTTCCGAAAAGTCAATGGATTTAATAAAACTTGAATTTTTCTTGAAATAATCAATGGAAGTTCGATAATAACTTATGGTTTTGTACTTTGAATAAACTAAAACATAATTTTCATCAACCGTTTGATAAAACACCTCCTTATCGTCGAACATAAATATTCGGACAAGTCCATTTGAGAATTTAAGAACATCTCCAATTTTCATATTTTTTCAGAAGATTTTATAATTACACACAACCGTCTCATATAACCGATAGTTACGGGTTAATACACGCATACTTTTCAGCTAAGCACAAGCTTTAGCAATTCTGAGTGGATTCGGAAGTAGTCGAATCCGCTGTATTTGCGGTTATACATTGTTGTGCGAAGTTTTTTAAAAATTCAGTTCGATAAAGGTTGTTTTTTTATCTTCCCAAACTTCTTTTGCCTTTTTTTCCCAATTGTTGCCAAAATTCCTAATGAGAAACCTTTTCAATCCCTCAGCTTTATCAGTGTATTGATGCACCAAAAATCCAATTCGAGCGTAATATTGGTTGTCAGTTTTAAGTTGGTTTAAAATCAATTCTTGAAAATTCTCATCATTGATAAAAGAGAAAAATAGTTCTGCCCCAACATTTTCAAATTTCTCTTGTTGGTCAGTAAATTCATTTCCACTCTCATCACCAACAATAGCGATTTTGTCACCAGACCAATATCCAAATTTGAACTTTTTAATAGGTTTGTCAACGTCGAAGTCAGCCAGCAAAAGTCGTCCAAGTACGTATGGATGTATTCCATTCATTACAGCTCCTAATTTCACTCCATCATTGAAAATGACAGGTGAAAAGAACTGTTTTTTGTCCAGATTAGCGACTTTATAATATTGACTCATATTTTTTCAAATTATGCACAACGGACTTGTGTATGAGTAGTAGCGGATTTCTATTCACAAACCTTTCGGTTTTACACTGACCTTTGTTTGATGTTTATACTATCGTTTTATCACTTAAACTACTATTACTTATACACTATGTTAGTGATAGACATTTGTTTAATAACTATTTTTAGTTCTTTTTGAGATTCTCAATAATCTGGGCATTTACCCAAAATATATTCACTTCAGATTCCTCAAAAGTTTCACCATGGTGTATTCTATTAAAAAAGAAATACTTTCCATCATGGGAGACCATGCCACGATTTTCTTCATATTCCGTATTTATTTCTGATCCCATGTTTATTGCAGGACCCCAAGATTCATCCTCCTGACGGAAACTTATATATAAGTCCGAATCTCCGTAACCGCCTTCTCGCTCACTATCCCAGATCAAATAAGATTCATCAGATGCAATAAAGGGATGTGCAGTCCATTTTCCTGTATTTATTTCTTTACCGAATGCCTTTGGTCTTTCACGTACGCCATCTTTCATTGCAGAATATCGAATAGTACCAATAGAATCTCTTTCATCAAAAACATAGGTTTCTAAATCAGAAGTAGTAAGACGCATAATAGGAATTTGATCGTATGGGGGGCCTAAACTTATCTTTTCGGACCAGCCAGAAGCAGTTCGTTCTTTAAATTCATTTGCAAAATAAAGTTTGTTGCCATCGGTAGATATAAAACTCTTCATGCCATATCCTTTCATCCCATCTTTTAAAACGGGTTTTTGCCATGCTCCATTTCTAAATCGAATAACATATGTTTTAGATGCTTCGCCTTTTTGTTGTCTCAAAAAATAGAATTCTTGTGTTATGGGATCGAATAGCGGGCTTCTTTCAAAGTTTTTTGTTGAAACCATACCAGGAGCAAACAATTCAGGAGTTAAACCAGGTGGTTTTTGACCAAGATAAACGCTTTCTTCAGTCGGTGAATCACTACTTTCTTGTTTATCTTTTTTTGTGTTGCACGCACTTAAAAATATTATTAATACAATTGAAAGAAAGACAAAGTAGTACTCTCTCTTAGTATAATTTATATAAAATGTCGGTTGCATAATAATCCATGAATTTTATTGGTAGGGGAGAGTTTAAAGTTAGCCAAATTTTGGCAATGTGCTATATACGTTGTTGTAAACGGGCTTTTATGCGACTCTTTCAATTCGGCAATTTTCACATTCAGGATGAGTTTTTACAAAGTCAGCAATCGATTCATTGATTTTCTCAAATGATTCTCCATAAAAATATAATCCAGTTTCTGTATTTCCTTGCCAATATCGAAGAACATCGTCTTTTATATTAGCTAATCGTCTAATTTCTATAGCCAAAGCTTCAGAATCAGAATTTTTATAAACTTCATCGGACAGATTTATTCCGTCAAGATAAATTCCTAAGCCTTCTTTATTTCCAAATTCAATTTTCTGTTCCGTTTTCTCAATTGTCAGTTTAGAACCTTTTGGTGCCCCAAGCTCTTCAAGTTTCTCAATGATTGATTTGATATGATTTTCATTAATCTCATCAGAATTTAGTTGGATTTCTACATCGCAGTACTCCAATTCTCCAGATTCTAATTGCATTGTTCCTCCGCCTGTAACTTCTCCAATTCCATTTGCTTGAAGAAATTCATCCAATGGGTCTTCATAAATTTCCCCTCTATCGATTGGCATTACTTTATCATTTAGAGTTGCGACAATAAAATTTCCAGAGTATTCTTCTTCCTCTTTTTTGTTTAATCCGAAAAGTTTTTTGATGAAGTTCATATGTTAGTTTAGCTTGTTTACAACGTGTTTGTGTACGGTTTCGTTGGGATTGGCACTAAATTAGCAAAAGGGAACGAACCTGAGGAAAATTCAGAGAATTTTCCGATTAGGACATATGAGACTTCCGCAATGAACTATACATGTCGTTGTAGCCAGTTATTTTTAAGGACTTTTATTACTTTGTGTATAGAATTTTTCTAATCTCTTTTAGAGTTTGTGGGATTTTATTGCGAAAATCTTGATTGTTCATCAATATAATAATGGTTTTATCGCTATCCATATGTCGTTCTATATATGTTAAATATCCTAGCCAGCTACCAGGGTGCGATACTATTTTACCATATGGACTATCAACCCAAATATTCCATCCAAATCCTTTATCAATTTCTTTACCGTCATTAGTTGTATGTGAATTGAAAATGAGTTTTTTGTCTTCATTTGATACTAAAATATCCTTATACAATGCCCTATCCCATTTTAGTAAGTCAATTACATTGGAATCTACGGAACCATCACCTAGAATACCATCAAGATATATCGCTCTATGGTTCTTATTAATCTCTTCTGGAAGTACTTTTTGTTGCGAGCTACCAGAATAAATATACCCTAACGCATAATTCTCTATAGGTTCATCGTAAAACCTTCCGTAAATATGGGTATTGTTCATATTTAACGGATAGAAAATTTTACTTTGTAAATAGTTCTTAAAACTTTGTCCACTTAATCTTTCAATAATGGAGGCTAAAAAAACATATCCAGTATTACTATATTCAAAAACTTCATTGGGTTGATAGTAAGTTTTTGGCTTTATTTTCTGGAAAAGTGTAATTACATCCTCATTTGTAGCAATTTTGGTTTTGTCCCATTCATTATCCAATAAAGACATATAGTCGGGGAGTCCACTAGTATGAGCTAAAAGGTGTTGTATTGTAATTCCTTTATAATGCGTTAATTCAGGAATATATTCCCTCATTTCGTCATCGAAAGACAATTTACCTTCCTTTTGAAGTTGTACAATTCCCATCGCGGTAAATTGTTTGGATACGGATGCTAATTCAAAAACAGTCTCTAAAGTTATTTTTTCTTTAGTGCTTTCATTTGAAAAACCAGCTGTTTTAGTAAAAACTTCCTTACCATTTTCTGCAATTAAGACAGCACCACTAAATTCTTTCGTAAATAAAGCATCGAGTCTTTCAGCTTTTTCATTTGCAGATACATTTTCTCCAATATCTTTATTTATAGCTTTTTGCTTGCAAGACATTAAGAATATTAGAAATACTATGAGAATTCTGAATTTTGTCATTGTAATTAGAATATGTTCCTTGTAATTGGCTACAACGTGTTTGTGTATGATTTCGATGCGTGTTTCAGTAACTAATTTAGCAAATACAAACCGAATAGAAAATCCTCGCGGATTTTCGTAAGTAGGCTCTAACTAGCAATGAATTATACACCTTGTTACCAAACGTATGTACAATTAGTTTAAAAATTATGAGTACTAAATTTATTGTTCCTTCTTAAAATAAGCCGTTTTTAACTTATGGATAATTTCTGTGCTCACCCAATAAAAGTTTGGTAGTCCACCTTCTTCGTTATATCGACTAAAAAATAAATATTTACCATCTGGAGTGATACTCGGGCTTGTTTCGCGAAAATTAGAATTTACTTCATTTCCAAGGTTAATTGCTTTTGATAATGTTCCGTCTTTCTTCTTAAAATAGACATAAATTTCGCTGTCATTTCTTTGATCATCTTCCTTGTTTCTAGCATTTACCACTATATAATCTTGAGTTGGGGAAATAAAAGCGTGAGCACCTCCGATACCAACTTCATGTACTTCGGGGAATTTACCATTTTTATTGGGAGCATTATACGTTTTTCGTTTTGAAATATTATAATAAAAAAGATCTCCATTTTTGGCATGATTCGGATAAAAAACATCATCATCATTTATTGGTGAATCAAGTTGTATTGCATTGCTCCAGGAATTCTCGAAACGGTTTACATACCAAATTTTACCGTTCTCAAAATTAGAATCGTAAGCGGTGAAATAAATCTTTTTACCATTAGGACTGACAAAAGGATGCAATTCTCCAGCTTTTTTGTCTTTTGTAAAATTTATTTTTTTAGGATTTGTCCATTTTTTGTCTTCGAGTTTTGAAAAATATACACTTGGATCTCCACCTTCTTCAAATACTCCGAAATATAGTTCATCCAAATCAGGAGAAAACGAAATACTACCTTCACCTCTTCCATTGATTGAAACAATACCAGGCGCAAAAATTTCTGGAATTAAGCCTGGGGTTTTTTGTCCAAAATAGGAGTCTCTTGTAATTGGTAAATCACCGTCTTTTGAGTTCTGTTTTTTAGTATTGCAAGCATTTAAAAACATTACAAATACAAGTATTAAAATAAAATACGGTTTTTTCATTATTTAAACTTTTTTAATTATTGAGAACGTATAGCTATAATTACTCTCGTTATATATTGGTTAATATTATTCGATTTATTGGTTTCATGATTTTAAGTTTCAGTCAATTTCTACTTATAAAAAATGATCAAAATAAAACATATTGTGTTTTAGATTCGTTATTCTTTTATCAAGTCTGATAACCAATAGATACTACGTATTGCAGTCATAGGAGATGATGTTTGATGATCGCCCTCAACCACAATATGTTGTAGGGTTAAACTCTCATCGTTTATGCTTTTAAGCATGGTAATAAATTTTTCGAAATGAGGGGTAGCTTTCTCCTCCAATATGCCATATGACATAAAAACATTTGCGTTCAGTTTTTTTCGCTCTTCAGCCGTAGTAGACTCAATTTCATAAATTTTCTGTATGATTTCATGATCAACTCCAAGAGCTGGACTACCAAGAATGAAATTTTTAAAGGTATTGGGGTGTTTCGATAATATGTAAGCACCAACTAAAGCAGCGGCAGAATATCCAAAATAGGTACGTCCGTCAGCATCTGCCCGGTAGTTGTTTTCTATCACCTTAAAGGCATCATTACGAAGAAAGTTCACATAACTGTCCAAATTCCCATAGTTTATTCCTTTTGACCAGGTAAGCCCAACTATAATAACATCTTCTATCAGAATTTCAGTGGCCGCAGATAATATCTCGATATATTCTTTCGGAAAAGTAAAATAGATTACAGGGTATTCTAAATCTGTGTTTTTTTCATATCCTTTCGGTAGTTTTATGTAAAGTGTATTTAGTGTATCTGTTTCAGAATTACTGATCTGAATGACCTGAGTTCTGGGCATTTCATATGCCTTTTGTGTATCATCGTTTACCTTATTTTCTTGAGCAAAGACAGTGTTTAGCGATAAAGCACATGTCAATATTAATAATTTCGTTGTTTTCATGTTTTCTGTTTTCGTTAATGCATTTAATTTCACCTTATTCTGTTGTAGAACGATTTTACTATCATTTTATATTTTAAAAATGAAACTATATGGGCAGTAACTAAATTTTAATCTATGAAGGTGTATTGTTGATCTATGAAAGTAAAACTTAGTTATCCTTTTAAGGAATCTAGGACATATGCTTTGAGCGTTTTGCCAATAGGGATTTTTAATTCGTCACTTAAATAAATAAGATTGCCATATACTTTTTTGATCTCATTTATATTGACAATGTATGATCTATGTGGTTGTAAAAAATTAAACCCTTTTAATTTCTCATTCCAGTTTCTTAATGAATCCAAGATGAGATATTCTCTTTCATTTGTAGCAATATTAATATAATCGCCTTCGCCTTTTATGAACAATATATCTTCAATTTGAATATTAAAGAATGTTTTATCGGTGTAGACAAACACATTCTTTTTTGATTCATTTCTTTCTAGGGCTGTTTGATTTCTGATTCTATCTACTGCTTTAAAGAAGCGTTCGTACGAAAACGGTTTGACTAAATAGTCAGTGACAGCTTCTTCAAAGGCCTCTATTGCGTAATTAGGATATGCGGTGGTTATAATTACCTTGGGAGGGTTTTTAAGTGTTTTCAAAAATGCAAGTCCACTTAATTCTGGTAATTGAATGTCTAAGAATAATAAATCTGTATTTTGAAGTGATGACAATGGAATATGCAGCCCACTTTCATACACACCTTTAGATGAAAGAAACGGTGTTTTTTCTATATATTTTTGCAAAACCCGTTGAGCCGGTTTCTCATCTTCTAAAACAATACATTTAATCATAATTTAATATGTAAATCTATCTTAAATTTATTATTTGAATGATCAATTATTAATTGATGGCTTTTTGGAAATAGTAATTCTAATCGTTTTTTTGTATTCTTAATACCAATTCCGCTTTCTACCCAATCCGAATCTATTTCTTTATCAGTATTTTCTAAATAAGGATTTTCACAATTAAATATAAAATCATTCTTTAAAAGCCTTATTTTTATATTTAAATTATGATTTATCCCGGTCATCATGCTTGAATATTTGAAGGCATTCTCAACAAAAGAAATAAGTAAAAGAGGTGGTATTAATTGATCATAATTGTCTATACTTTCTTTCCAATTTACATTTACTTTATTAGACAATCGCTCTTGCTGAAGATTGATATAGTCTTTTAAATGACGTACTTCTTTTTCTAAAGGAACTTTATTTTTTTGTCCTTCGTTTAAAACATATCTAAAATTATCAGCTAGCTTTAAAATCAACTCAGGTGTTTTCTCCTCTTTATCTAAAGCACTAGCATAAATGGTATTTAACGTATTAAATAAAAAGTGCGGATTAATTTGCCCTTTTAGCAATCTCAATTGAGCCTTTTGTTCCTTACCTGATATTTCGTTAATCTCTTGCTGTTTTTTATACAACTGTTTTATAGAAAATAATGCAAAAAATACCAGCCCAAATACTCCATCACTAATAAATCGAGTTGCACTCTTAATGATAGTCCTTTTATCTAAGGAAAAAGCATTTTCTGGATGAAAAAAGTTATCTATATACATGTAAAGAATTATATTGAATACCACCAATAAGGAAAGGAGAATAAAATGATACCATTTTTGTTTAATTTTAAAAAACCACAGATATAGTATATATGCTGGTGTCATATTAAAAATAAGTTCAGCTATATCGTGCCAAATACTATCTTTATATTCAAATCCCATTGTTAGGGATAGCATTCTAGGATATATAAGAATTATACTCCAGAAAAGGATGTGTATAAGGGGTTCATACCTTAAAACTTTTTGATAGGTTTTATTCATTTAACATTATAAATATAATTTACACAACAAATTTGATTAATTATTATTTGCTTATAAAAAAAAATCTATGAAAGTCTTTAAACGTAATGTTGGCCTTGAGACTAAATCTTACTTTCAAATTGGTAGTAATTTACTATAAATGATTACAGATCATAGGATTTTCTAGCTATCAGTTACAGAAACAGGAAAGTGACACCATGAGAGCATCTTTTTATTGAATCAATTTGACCCCAAATGAAACTAAATAAAATGAAAACCCATCATTTAAGTTTTTATGATGTTTGGTAACGGTTAGACTATGATTTCGTAGCGAGAAATTCGTTAGAATTTCGAACTGCAGAAATCAAGCATTTTTAAAGGTAATAAAAGTTCTTTGTGTTAACCAACTAGTGCAGTTATGAATTATAGCCAGTGTTGTGCACAGGTTTTTATTTTTCCAAATTCCACCAGAAATAAAGTATGTTCTCATCGTTTTCACTCGAGATAGCAAAATCGCCTTCTCCTTTCGGTATTCCCTTTATTGCGTTTTGCAATTCGGTCAGTTTATTAATTCCGAATTGAATTTCAATTCCGTTTTCAGATTTTTTAATCAACCAATGATTTTCTGATTCGTTTTTTCTATGATTAAAAGTCAATTTGGAAACAGTTTTCCACGCTGCATTTCCATTTTGATTATTTGGTAAAGAAATTTGTAATTCGTTTGGTATTTCCAGTCCAAATGATTTTTTACTTGACCATTCACAAGTGTTCATTAAATCAAGTAATTCAGTCAGACTTTTGCAGGCATTTTTGTCCAAAGTAAAATTCCAACCAGGATAATTCCGTTGGTTATCTTTGTAAGTCCAAGCGTAAACCTTTCCGTTTACTTTAAATTTCTCGATTTTGGCTTTCATTCAGTTTTTGCAACTTGTGCACAACGGTTTAGCTATGAACAGTACATAAGCAAACTGGTGTTAGCTTTCCGTCATTCACATAGTGAAATCTTTTGGTTTTGTTTTTTCTTTTTTCGTGTCAAAGCGAAATCCTAAAGATTTCGCGACCTCATAAAAATACGCAAACCTTTGGTAAAGCCCGAGACTCGTATTGCTTATAGGTTTTGTTGGCATCAGTTTTTATATTCTTCGTGTTTTCAAAGCCTCCTCATTTTTAAGATCAATACAAAACGATTTGGGATTTAACATCGGACTATCGTAACCACAAATTTGGTCTCCTTCAAAAGTCCTTAAATCCAACACTTTGAAAATCTTTTTAAATCCAGTCAATTCTCGTGATTCCGTGTCAAGTACAAATAGTCGCTGAACTGTTCCTTTGAAAAATTTGTAAGTCCATATAGGTATTGCTGCCCTAGTTCCAGCGGTATTCCAGATTGGTGGTCCAGCACAACGATTATTAATTAATGCTTTCTTACCATCATTATTTACCCAATAGCAAGTCCCGCTTAATGGTGAAGACATTCCAAACTCAATTAGGTTGTCGTATTCGAGTTTGTTCTTCTTGTCATGGGAGATTAATTGTTCATTTCCATTGTAGAAATTCCAAGCATTTGGATAATTATTTATTGTATTCTCACTCATTTTTAAATTGATGCCAACGTTCTTATGTATTTTCTTTCTTCCCATTCAGTTTCTCAGTATTAGGTACAACGGTTGAGCTATGAACAGTACGGGGGCAAACTAGCGTTTGCTTTCCGCCACGCACATAGCGAAATCTTTTTGTTTTGTTTTTTCTTTTCCTATCCAAAGCAAAATCCCAAAGATTTTGCGGACTTCATAAAAATATACAAGCCCATCGATTAAACCCGAAGCCCGTATTGTTTATAGGTTGTGTTAGGCACCGGCTTTTTTTAGTCAAAGTATTTTTCAAATTCATTCCTCAAAACAGGATTTTCCCTTACGATTACACGTTTGAATAATGTGAAATTTGACGACCTTCTGAGGTGCTTTTTTATTTGTAATAAGCAATACCTTTTATCTCTTCCATCTAAATCATCATCAAAATAATCAAACAAATACTTACGAAAGTCTGCAATGTCGGTTTGTATTTTTGTCCTCAAATTATTTGATTCTATTGTTTTTAATTTGGTTGTACCATTATAAACCGAATTTAATAATTCAACGGTTGATAAAGTTGAGGGATTGGTGTCTAAGGGTTCGACATTGACTTGTTCCATCGGAAATGCTTTTATCGAAATTTTGATTCTTGTTTCGATATTTTCATTTGAATCAGTACAATTTATTATGTCTGTATACCCGTCAAGTTTAATGTTATTGCAATGCCCACAAGACCAAAAGAGATTCTCCCATGAAAACATTAAATTACGATTACCTCTGTGCGGTTTAAAATGTTCGACGTTAATGGTTACTGGTTCTTTATATTCACAGATGTAACACTTATTCTTAAAATCATCTTTTATACGGTCTAAAGTATCTCCGCATTTGTAATCACCGCTAGCTTTTGCTTGTTCTGAAACTAAACATTCTGGCGCAGGCTGCGACTTTTCAATATAAATCATAGCCTATTATTTTTTTTCCTTTGTAATTTCTTTTAGTTCAATTTCTTGAAGTTTAAATAATAACTCACTAGACAAGTACTTTGGAGAATGTGAAAAGTATTTTCTCAAATCTCTTAGTCTGTCTCTATCTTTTCCAGTCTGTTTGGTCTTATCTACAAGTTTTTCAAATTCTTTAATCTTTTCCTTTACTTCATCTGAATATTTATCTGTTTTAAAATAACTTTCGATTAATGCATCATAAGAATAACTGGTTAAATCAGTAGTTATAGTTTTAGTTTCTAAATCACAGATAGTTGCATTTGAAATAGATTGTAAAACAAAAGGTGAATGAGTTGTGATAATGAATTGAATACGAGGAAAAAAGTCTGTAAGAAAAGGTAAAATCTTTTTTTGTAAATCAACATGGAGGTGAGTTTCAATTTCGTCAATTATTACGATGCCCTCTAAATCATAAGACTTACTGCTATGAGCTTCCATTCGCAAAAGTAATTCCGATACAATGCTAATAATGGAAGAATAACCATCAGGCAAGGTGTTGAAATTTAACGGTTCACCTTTTTCAGGAACAATGTTAAAATTGTAATCTTTTCGGTCAAATTTTAATTTTAATTTTTCATCGCTAAAGATAGATTTTAATCTTGTTTCAAATTTATTAAACCAATCATCTATTTTTTTTACAGTTTCACTTTCGTTATCGTCCCTAGCAAATGACCTATCTGCTTTTAAATTAACGATATATTGAAGAAAATTAGGACTTGCCTTTTCTGATAAAGAGTATTTCTTTTTAAGTTTTACTTTTTGAATACCTGTTGGAACCGTTAAACTAGTTTGCCTTTTTGCATCAAAAAAGGCTAACAGAAAAGAACCTTTTTGACATTTGTTAAAAACAGTCATAGGTGCTGTGGAAAAAACTATTTCGGTCCCTCCAAAATTCGCTAGCCAGTCTTCTGCCAACTTGATATTATTTTCGGCAGTAAGTTTTTCATTGGTTTTCGTTTCTTTTTCATAACTGTTTTGAAAAACTTTCAAATTATTTTTCATAGATGAATAACTCTGAAAATTTCCATTATCAATCTGTGACAGATATTTATTTAGTTCCAGAAGCAAACTAGTTTTTCCACTACCGTTTTTACCTGTTAAAATTAGGTGCTGTCGTTTTTCAGTTGACAGAGGGATAGTTAAGTCGGTAACATTTCTTGAGTGATTAACTTTTATTTCAGTTATAAAATCTTCCATGTTTTCTTTTTTTTCAGCTTGTGCCTAACAATTGGATAGCATCATTGATGCTATCCTGCTTATGTGTACACTAAGATAATAAATCTTTGATGCCCATAAAGGATCGGTCTGCTACATGCGTATAAATTTCAGTGGTTTTGGTAGAACTATGCCCTAGAAGTAATTGAATATGTCTAATATCAGTTCCGTTCTCCAAAAGATGCGTTGCAAAACTATGTCTTAACATATGAGGAGTTACTTTTCGTAAAATACCAGCTTTTTTTGCTGCGGCATCAACAATATTCAATACACTTGTCCCGCTATACGTATTTCCTCGAGAATCTTTAAATAAATATGTTCTGGTCATTGGGCAAGATTATATGATGCGGAACCTAAAGAATGCTAAATAGTGTAAATCAAAAATATTGAATGTTGAAAAAATCAATATTTGCGCTAAAAACAAAAAGCCAAGGTTATAAACCTTGGCTTTCGCTTTTGTACTCGAGATGGGACTTGAACCCATACGGACTAATGTCCATTGGATTTTAAGTCCAACGTGTCTACCAATTCCACCACTCGAGCATCGCAGGTAGTCGAGCGAAAAACGGGATTCGAACCCGCGACCCTCACCTTGGCAAGGTGATGCTCTACCCCTGAGCTACTTTCGCATACCTAAAAGAACATATAGCATCTGTATTGATGCGGGTGCAAATTTAAAACAATTCTAGAAAAGGCAAAGAAATTTTAAGCAAAAAGAAAGAAAAACAGTAGAATTGAGCTAAAGCTTATGACTGTCAATACCTTAAGAAGTTGCTTTTTTCTTTTTATGCAGCAATCGCTTAATTTCATTGAGTTTCATTAAAGCTTCAACAGGAGTAAGCGTATCAATATCTAAATCTAAAATTTCCTCTTTAATCTGTTCCAAAAGCGGATCGTCTAGATTAAAGAAACTCAACTGCATTTCATTTCCAACGCTTTGTAATTTGTCGGTAAGTTCCTCACTGGAATGCGATTTTTCCAGCTTTTTCAAAATTTTGTTGGCTTTCTGAATCACCTGCTGGGGCATTCCCGCCATTTTAGCTACATGAATACCAAAACTATGCTCACTGCCACCAGGGGTAAGTTTCCGTAAAAACAGTACGGTATCTTTCAATTCTTTTACCGAAACATTGTAATTTTTAATACGCTCAAAGGTGGTTGCCATCTCATTAAGCTCATGGTAATGGGTAGCAAAAAGTGTTTTTGCACGAGCTGGATGTTCATGCAGGTATTCTGAGATTGCCCACGCAATAGAAATACCGTCATAAGTGCTGGTACCTCTTCCAATTTCATCCAAAAGTACCAAACTGCGTTCCGATAAATTATTTAGAATCGATGCGGTTTCATTCATCTCTACCATAAAGGTAGATTCCCCCATAGAGATATTATCGCTTGCACCCACCCGGGTAAAGATTTTGTCTACAATTCCGATGGTAGCAGCTTCCGCTGGCACAAAACTTCCCATCTGAGCTAGTAAAACAATTAAAGCAGTCTGCCGTAAGATGGCCGACTTTCCACTCATATTAGGCCCCGTAATCATAATAATTTGTTGCTCCTCCCGATTTAAAATAACATCGTTGGCAATATAGGTGTCGCCCGGTGGAAGTTGTTTCTCAATTACTGGATGCCTTCCATTTTTAATGGTAATGCTTGTGCCTTCATCCATTACCGGTAGTACATAATTATTTTCCTGCGCCAATTGTGTAAAACCACACAAGCAATCCAATTGTGCAATCTGATGCGCATTTTGCTGCACAGGAATAATATATTCCTGCATCCATACCACCAATTGTGAAAACAATTGTTGTTCCAGGTTTAAAATGCGTTCTTCAGCACCTAAAATTTTAGCTTCATATTCTTTGAGTTCTTCGGTGATATAACGTTCAGCATTTACTAAAGTTTGTTTGCGAATCCATCCTTCTGGTACCTTATCTTTATGCGTGTTACGTACTTCAATATAATATCCAAAAACGTTGTTCGAAGCTATTTTTAAAGACGAGATTCCTGTGCTTAAGGTTTCTCGTTCCAGCATCTTATCAAGATAATCTTTACCACTAAATGCTAGATCGCGAAGTTCGTCTAATTCTTCAGAATACCCCGCGGCAATAACATTTCCTTTTGCAATTGCTGCAGGAGCGGCCTCATTCAGCATCTCTTTAATTCGGTTTCTGAGTGGAGTGCAATCCTGTAGCTGATTTCCCATTTCTTGCAGCGCAGTACTATCACATTGCTCAATTAACGCTTGAATTGGGACTATAGCTTCCAAGGAATTTTTAAGCTGAATCACCTCCTTGGGGTGTATCTTGCCTGTTGCGACTTTAGAAATAAGACGTTCTAAATCTCCAATAGGTTTTATCCAATGCTGCAATTTATCCAGAAAGCCCTCTTCTTTTAAAATATACGAAATCACTTGATGGCGTTGCGTAATGGGTGCTAACTGGCGTAAAGGTAAAGCCAGCCACCGTTTTAACAATCGCCCTCCCATTGGAGATAAGGTGCGATCGATAATATCAATCAAAGTAACGGCATGTTGGTGCGGAGAGAAATACAATTCCAAGTTTTTGATCGTAAAACGATCCATCCAAACATAAGCTTCGTCTGCAATAGGCTTTAGCGTACTTATGTGTTGCAATTGGCGGTGCTGCGTTTCTGAAAGATAATGCAAGATGACGCCAGATGCGATTAAGCCTCGCTTTAAACCGGCTACACCAAAACCTTTCATGGTATTGGTTTTAAAATGATTGGTTAGCGATTCCTGTGTGTAATCTTCTTGAAAAACCCAATCTTCTACATAAAATGTATGGAATTGCGTTTTAAACAGCGTTGCAAATTCTTTTTTGTGCGCCTTGGAAACTAAAACTTCATTGGGACTAAAATTCTGTAATAATTTATCTATTTGCTCAGCATTCCCCTCTGCAGTAAGAAATTCCCCGGTGGAAATATCTAAAAAGGCAACACCCAATTGCGTTTTTCCAAAATGTACGGCACATAAAAAGTTGTTGCTTTTTGCATGCAGAATATCGTCGTTTAGTGCAACACCCGGAGTAACCAATTCGGTAACTCCGCGTTTTACAATGGTTTTGGTTTGTTTTGGATCTTCAAGCTGATCACAGATTGCGACACGCTGCCCTGCTTTTACCAATTTGGGGAGATAAGTATTTAAGGAATGATGGGGAAAACCTGCAAGTTCTGTTCGGTCCCCACCATTATTTCTATGGGTTAAAATAATTCCTAATATTTTGGAAGCCTTTACCGCGTCTTCTCCAAATGTCTCATAAAAATCTCCCACACGAAACAATAACAAAGCATCTGGATGCTTGGTTTTTATTGCATTGTATTGCTTCATTAAAGGAGTTACCTTTTTTGTCTTCTCTGTTTTAGCCAAAAGCGACGATATTACTTTATTTTTGCTTAAAATTGATACCAACGAAAGTAGTATTTTCCTCGAGCATCTGAAACCTTTGTTGATATCTCATAACAAAAAGAAGATCCATTGTAGCCATGCGAAAACTAGAAAATAGTGAGCTGAATAGATTAAGCCCCAGTGACTTTAAAAAAACAACCAAAACACCTATTATTATTGTATTGGATAACATTAGAAGTCTTAACAATATTGGTTCGGTTTTTAGAACTGCTGATGCCTTTTTAATCGAAAAAGTATACCTCTGCGGAATAACGGCGAAACCCCCACATAAAGACATTCATAAAACCGCATTGGGCGCTACCGAGAGTGTGGCTTGGGAATATTGTGAAAGTACTTTAGCGTTAATTCAATCGTTAGAGGATCTGAATTTTGTGACTATTGCCGTTGAGCAGGCTGAAAATGCTACTATGCTGCAACATTTTGAGGCTAAAACCAATCGTAAGTATGCCTTAGTATTTGGAAATGAGGTAAAAGGAGTTGCGCAAGATGTTGTTTCGGCTTGTAACTCCGTAATCGAGATACCACAATACGGTACAAAGCATTCCTTAAATATTTCGGTAAGTGTAGGTGTTGTTGTTTGGGATTTTTGGACTAAAATAACTCCATAATAAGCAAGTTTTTTGAACTAGCACAAAAAAAAGACCCAGCACTGCTGGGTCCGAAATATATAGTTTGAGTTAGTTAGTTCTCCTTAAATGGACGTGCAATTACGGAAATGGTTTTGGTTTGTGCAAGTAAAATGTAAATTAAATGTTAATTTAAAACACTTTTAAACGAACTAAAGAGAGCTTAAATGTTGAAAAATAGTAGTTTACAGCTTTCTTTTTTTTGTAAGCATAAAGGCTATAATTTGCTGTAAAATTTCTTGATAGTCTTCTTTGTGCGCTACAAAGTCCAGATCGCTCACTTCAATAATAAGGCTATTGGTGTCTGGCGTACTTTTAATAAAATCCAAATACCCTCGATTTATCTTATCTAAGTAGTCCGAAGGGATTTTTTGTTCGTAATCTCGCCCTCTTTTTTTGATGTTGTCCAATAATCGCGGCGTATGCTGATACAAATAAACATATACGTCTGGCTTTTTCACTTCTTTATACATGAAGTTAAACACCTTGCGGTACAAAGAAAATTCTTCTTCTTGTAAAGTTATTTTAGCAAAAATTAACGACTTGTAAATGTCGTAATCACTAACCATAAAATTTTTAAAAAGATCAAATTGTTGCGTGTCATCCGTAAACTGTTGGTAGCGATCAGCTAAAAAAGACATTTCTAAAGGGAAGGCATAGCGCGCTTGATCTTCGTAAAATTTAGGAAGGAAAGGGTTGTCTGCAAAACGTTCTAAAATGAGTTTTCCATTAAAATCTTGCGAAATCTTACGAGCTAAAGTGGTTTTTCCAGCACCAATATTCCCTTCAATTGCTATAAATTGTAGTTGTCCAAAAAAAGATTCTGGAGTACTGTATAAGGTATAGTTTGTAGGGGTGATTATACCTTTGTCTCTACATTCTTGCAGTAAATTTCTACTGTCTTTTTGCAATTTTGGATGATAGAATTGTGGTGCAATATCAGCTAAAGGTGCTAAAACAAACTTCCGGAGATGCAATTGTGGATGCGGTATTTCTAGCTGCTCCGTGTTTATAATTTCTTGATCGTAATAAAGAATATCAATATCAATACTTCGGGATTGATAGCCCTTTTCAGCAGTGCGAACACGTCCTAGGGATATTTCTATAGCTAAAACGGTATCCAACAATTTCTGAGGATTTAATGCTGTAGTAACTGCGATACATATGTTTAAAAAATTGTCGCCTTCAAACCCCCAGGAAGGACTTTGATATACTTTAGAAATTTGCGTTACCGGACCCACGTTCTTTGCAATTTCAAAAATAGCTTTCTGCAATTGCAAAATACGATTCCCTAGATTACTCCCTAGAGAAAAATATACGGTTTTGGTGTGTTTCATAGTTGTATGAGCAAAGTAAACAAAAGAAACTGATATGTATTGAATTTATGACTACACAAACCTACGATTTAGCAAAAAAAAGTTTCCTAAGATGGGGATTTTGATCTTTGTTGTAGATTTTAAAAAAAGGCTCTTCAGCGGCTATCTGCTAAAAGCTGACGCGAAATCTATTTAGTAACCACAACAATAGTTATCTTTGAGGTTTAATTTGTAAAAATTGTCATGAGATTTCTTGGAAATTTATTAGCAGCCATATTAGGCTCACTTATAGCATTTGGAATTCTATTTTTAATATTTATACTTTTTGTAAGCTTGGTTAGCAGTTCTGAAGAAGCAGTTGTTATTAACCAAAACTCTATTTTAAAACTTCAAATTCAACAACCTGTTGTAGATTATGTAGGGAGCAACGATGCAGATCCTTTTGGAGGAATTTTTGATGAACCGGAACAAGGGTTGGATGATATTCTTCACGCTATCGCCATTGCCAAAGATGATCGTAAGATTAAGGGAATTAGTATTAGTAATAATTTTTTAATTGCAGGAATAGCACAAACTCAGGCAATTAGAGATGCCCTTGTTGACTTTAAAGATTCTGGAAAATTTATCTACGCCTATGGCGATATTTTTACGCAGCGAGATTATTATTTGGCTAGTGTAGCAGACGAAATTTATTTGAATCCTGTTGGAGGAATGGACTTTAAAGGGTTGTCTACTGAAGTGCTATTTTTTAAAGACTTACAAGAAAAGACTGGGGTTAAAATGGAAGTGATTAGACACGGAAAATACAAAAGTGCGGTAGAACCCTACTTGTCTAATACCATGAGCAAAGCCAATAGAACGCAATTGCAGGAACTAATAAGCTCTCTATGGGATGAAATGATTGATGATATTGCTGTTTCTAGAAATATAAGCCCTGCCAATTTGAATGTAATTGCAGATACTTTAGGAGGTAGAACACCTAAGTTTGCCAGTTTTTCTGGACTGGTTGATGGAGCGGTGCATTATGACGAATACGAGGGTTTTCTTAAAAATGCGCTTGGCATGGATACAGAAGATTCTATTGACTATGTTTCTTTTGGCGATTATATGGATTATGCTTCTGGTAAAAAATTACAATCTGGATCGGACAAAATTGCTGTTATTTATGCGCAAGGCGAAATTTTATACGGAGAAGGAAATCAAAATGTTATTGGGCAAGGAATTATTAATAGAGCCTTAAAAAGAGCCCGAGAATCGGAATCCGTAAAAGCAATAGTTTTACGCGTAAATTCTCCCGGTGGAAGCGCACTTACTTCGGATATTATCTGGCGTGAAATGGAATTGGCAAAAAAAGAAAAGCCTGTTGTTGTTTCTATGGGGAATGTAGCGGCTTCTGGAGGTTATTATATTGCTGTGGGAGCTGATAAAATTTTTGCCGAACCAACTACCATTACTGGTTCTATAGGAGTATTTGGTACCATCCCCAATATTAGTGAATTGGCAAAAAATATCGGTATTAATGCAGAACAGGTAGGAACCAACAAGAATGCCATAGATTACTCGCTTTTTGAACCTTTAGATTCAAATTTCAGAAATCTTATTCAGGAAGGGATTGAAGATACCTATGAAACTTTCCTAGAACGAGTTTCTGAGGGTAGAAAAATAACAATAGCAGAGGCAGACAGCTTAGCCCAAGGTCGTGTATGGAGTGGAGTAGATGCTAAAGCTAATGGACTTATAGATGAACTTGGAAGTTTAGAGGACGCGATTAATGAAGCGGCAAAATTAGCAGAATTAGAAACCTTTGGTATTCGAAAATATCCCAAATATAAATCTGGTTTTGAACAGGTAATGGAGCAATTAGAAGGGGCGAGTCTTAAATCCAAAGAAGCATTAATTGCAGAAGAAATAGGTGTTGAAGCCTACACTATTTTAAAACAAGTAAAATCGGTTATGCAACAAAAAGGAGTTCAAGCAAGACTGCCTTTTGTGCTGAATATTAAGTAGTAGTATTAGGATGAATACAAAAGATAAAAAACTGGCGTATACCATTTACTTGTATTTGGGAGCTCTTTTTATCACATCCTTAGTGGTATCTAACCTTATTTTTCAAAAGTTTTTTTATTGGAAACCTTTTGGGGACTTTCAAATTTTTGGAGCCTCTCTTTTTGAAGTATCCGTAGGTATACTGCCCTATCCCATTACCTTTTTAATTACCGATCTTATTTCCGAGATCTATGGTAAAAAAAGAGCAAATCAAATTGTAACTGCAGGTATTTTTGCGTCCTTCTTTTCGATGAGTATTATCTTAGTGGCTAATTTAGCACCAGCTATCCCAAAGTCTCCTGTAGATAATGCTACTTTTAGTCAGGTGTTTGCACTTTCACCAATTGCTGTGCTAGCGTCTATGATTGCATATTTATTGGCGCAATATGTAGATATAGCTATTTATCATTTTTGGAAAAGACTCACTCAAGGCAGACATCTCTGGTTAAGAAACAACTTCTCGACCTTTCTGTCTCAATTTATAGATACTTTTACTGTAGTGCTACTTTTATGTCTTTTTAAAGTGTTGCCCTGGAGTTTATTTTATGGATTGGTGATCAGTGGTTTTATTTTTAAGATTTTAATAGCATTTCTCGACACCCCTTTGCTCTATTTTTTCGTATATATCCTGAGAAGACGCTTTAATCTTGCTATAGGTCAGGAAATTGATCTGGAAGCATAATAAATTATAGCGTTAAAAGTTCTCTTTTATAGAAGCTCATACTATGAAAAAAAAAGCCCTTAAAATCACCGCGATTATCGTTGTTTTGATCGTCGGAACCTTATTTGCAGCACCATATCTTTTTAAGGATACTCTTGCAGATCTTATCAAAAACAAAGTTAATAATAGCATTGAAGCTAAGTTTGATTTTGAGACCGCCGATTTAAGTCTTTTTGCGGGATTTCCAAATGCGAAAGTTACGCTTACCGCAATTACCATTATTAACGAAGCGCCTTTTGAAGGAGATACGCTTTTTGCAGCGGATCGGGTGTTTTTAGAACTTCCGGTGAGTCAATTATTTAAAGGCGCTTCGGATCCCATTGCTATTAAAGATTTTATACTAGAACGCCCTTTTTTACGTATTGAAGTGGATCGTTTGGGACGCGCTAATTATGATATTACAAAAACGGATACCGGAACAGAAAGCACTGCAGAAAGTACAGAAAATAATTTTGTTTTTTCACTCCCGTCTTATACCATAGAAGACGCTGTAATCGCGTATGCCGATAAAAGTTCAGGAATAGAACTGATGTTAACCGATGTACAACATACAGGGAATGGAGATTTATCATTGACTACTTCTCAATTGGCCACAAAAACAACGGCATTGGTTTCCTTTGCTATTGACAGTACAAATTATTTGAATCGAAATAAACTACAGTTAGATGCACTTATAGGGATTGATTTGGCAACGAATACCTATAGTTTTCTTGAAAATTCAGCAGTCATAAATCAACTCCCGTTAGTATTTGATGGTTATGTGCAGTTGTTTGATGCCTATACCGATGTTGCTATTCATTTTGAAACCCCATCGACAGATTTTAAAAATTTTTTAGCGGTTATTCCCGAAGCCTATTCTCAAAATATAGAGGAGGTAACTACAACCGGTAACTTTATGGTTGATGGAAAGTTTATGGGAAAAGTTGACGATCTTCATATTCCAAAGTTTTTAATTCAGGTAAACTCCGAAAACGCATCGTTTAAATACCCCGATTTGCCAAAAACAGTTAAAGATGTTGTGATAAGCACAGTGATCGCCAATGACACCGGAAAGGCGGCAGACACCTATATTGATATTGAAAATCTTACTTTTAGTATTGATGAAGATACCTTCGCAATAGCTGCTAATATTACCGATATATTAGATAACACCAAGGTGGTTACAGCAGTAAAAGGGCGTATGAACTTAGGTAATATTGCCAAGGCATATCCCATGCCAGCCGATCTGGATTTAAAAGGGATGCTTACCGCTGATATAAATGCGGCTTTTGATATGGCGTCTTTAGAACAAAAACAATACGAACGTACTCAAGCGAATGGAAATTTTAACCTTAAAGGGTTTGAATATGTTTCGGATGAACTTTCAGCACCGTTACAAATTCGTGAAACAGCACTTACTTTTAATCCTAAAACAGTAAGCTTAACTAGTTTTGATGGAACCTTAGGAGCATCAGATTTTAAGGCTTCGGGAACGGTAGATAACTTGTTGGGATTTGTTTTTAATCATGAGGATATTAAGGGGGATTTTATCGTAGACTCTGATACATTTTCAGTAAATGATTTTATGGTTGCTGATACATCGAGTGAAAAAGATGAAGTAACGACGAAGCAACCGGAAACGGAAGAAGTTTCAGCGATCAAAATTCCTGCATTTCTGGATTGTAATATCAAGGTTTCTGCGGCAACCGTTATTTACGATGATCTAAAATTGCAAAATGTAAAAGGGGATCTAACGATAAAGGATGAGAAGGCTACGTTGACCAATATGACTTCTTCAATTTTTGATGGAGAACTTGCTTTTGGAGGAGAAGTGTCTACAAAGTCAACCGTACCCGAATTTGCTATGAAGCTAGGGATGAACAATTTTAAAATTGGAGAAACTTTTAAGGCGTTAGACCTTTTTAAAGTATTAGCTCCCATTGCAAATGCGTTAGAAGGAAGATTAAATTCTGATATCGAAATTTCGGGGAATCTCACCAAGGATTTTATCCCTGATCTAGCTTCAATATCCGGCGATGTTTTTACAAAACTATTGACGGCTAAAGTAAATCCAAACCAATCTCAATTGCTTTCGACACTGGATACGAACCTTAGTTTTGTAGACTTTAGTGCGATTGATGCGCAAGACTTGGAAGCACTGTTGTCTTTTGTAGATGGCAAGGTTAATGTAAAACCAGTTAACTTGAACTATAAAGATATTGCTATTGCTATTGAGGGAAATCACACTTTCGATAAAAAAATGAACTATGGGATTACCTTCGATGTTCCAGTAAAATACTTAGGAACATCTGTAAATGATTTGATTGCTAAAATTGATGATAAGGAGTTAGAAAAACTTACCATTCCTGTAACTGCTAATGTATCTGGAGATTATACAAGTCCTGCCGTTTCTACCGATTTAACCAGTGCAATTTCAGATCTTACTACGAAGTTGGTGGACTTGCAAAAGCAAAAATTACTCAATCAGGGAAAAGACAAGGCAACGGATCTTTTGGGTGATATCTTAAATTCAAATAAAAAAGAAACAGATACCGCAGCAAAAAATAAAGATGCTGTAGGGGAAGTTTTAGGGAATTTATTGGGGAACAAAAAGAAAGATTCTACCGTTTCCCTTTCAGACTCAGTTGCCAAAAAAGACGATCCGGTAAAAAAAGCTGCCTCCAATATATTAGGAGGATTACTAAAAAAGAAAAAGAAAAAAGACTCAGCAGTGCAAAAGAAAGATTCTGTTAATTGAGATCTATAGCAACATAAAGCCCTTCATTACCTCGAATATTAAAAACAGTATTATCTTCAAAAACCAAATATTGGCCCTTAATACCTTTTAGCACACCTTGGTATTCTGATGCTTTTTCTAAATTAAGACTCTTTACTTTTTTTGGATAAGTTAGCACTGGAAAATGCAACTGCGTTTCCGAAGTTTGATTTAAAAAATAAGGAGCCGCTTCTTCAGGAATGTGGGCTTTTAATTTTTGACTCCAAGCACTCAAATCCACATCTTCAATGTCATTGGTCAGCATTTTGCGCCAGTTGGTTTTGTCAGAAACATGTGCTTTTAACGCAACTTCGGTGATTCCAGCTAAATACCTATTGGGAACTTCAACTAGCTCAATAGCTTCATGAGCCCCTTGATCGATCCATCGTGTGGGAACTTGCGATTTTCTGGTAACACCTACCTTTACATTACTTGAATTGGCAAGGTAAACGATATGGGGTTGTAACTGCACCTTTTTTTCATACTCCAAATCTCGATCTTCCTTATCTAAGTGAGCTGTACTTAATTCCGGACGCATAATCCAATCTCCTGCTGATGGGATGTCAAAAAAACATCGTTTGCAAAAGCCTTGACGATAAATGGGTCTGTTTTCGCGACAATTTAAACATTGATATTTTATAAAACGAAGCGTTATTTTACGGTCAAGAAGTAAATTCATATGAATAAAATCCTCTTCAAAAACTAAATAGTATTGTATAGGTGACCCAATTTCGGTTTGCATTTTTTGTAAAACCCCTTCGTATTGCATGTATTGTTTTTCTTAAAAATCGATTTGAAAATGATATCTTTAAAAGCTACTTTTAGCAAAGAAAAGAGAAAGCTTCAACCAAATTTCACTTTTTTGTAAAGATACCTAAAATGCCAATACCTTTATTCAACTCCATCGCATCCTGGCTCCTAAAAAAGCGATATCATCAGATAGAACTTTTTTTAAAATACCCTAGTGAGGTACAAGAAGAAGTGTTGTATCAATTACTTAATATCGCCAAGGATACGGCAATTGGAAAGGAATATAAATTCAATGAAATTACAAATTACAATACCTTTAGGGAACGACTCCCTATTGTTTCCTATGAAGAAATAGAACCTAGTATTGAACGCACGCGCCGTGGAGAGCAAAATATTTTTTGGCCCACCAGTATTAAATGGTTTGCAAAAAGTAGTGGCACTACTAATGCGAAGAGTAAGTTTATTCCGGTTAGTAATGAAGCTTTAGAAGACTGTCATTATAAATCAGGGAAAGATTTATTATGTCTTTATCTTAATAATAACGAAAACTCACAACTTTTTACGGGAAAGAGCCTGCGTTTAGGAGGTAGCAAGGAACTCTATGAAGATAATGGAACTTTTTTTGGGGATTTATCAGCAATATTGATCGATAATATGCCTTTTTGGGCAGAACTGAGCAGTACCCCTAGCAGTAAAATTTCTTTGATGAGCGAATGGGAATCTAAATTAAAAGCCATTATAAAAGAGAGCGCTCAAGAAAATGTTACCAGTTTAGCAGGAGTGCCATCATGGATGTTAGCATTATTGCATGAAGTTTTGGAAGATACTGGAAAAGAACACTTATTTGAGGTATGGGAGAACTTAGAAGTTTATTTTCATGGAGGGGTTAATTTTGCACCTTATCACGATCAATACAAGCGTATTTTACCGCGAAAAAGTTTCAAGTACTATGAAATTTATAATGCTTCAGAAGGTTTTTTCGCCATTCAGGATCGTAATGATGCTGATGATTTATTGTTGATGTTGGATTATGGTATTTTTTATGAATTCATTCCCATGGAAATCTATGGTAGTGGCAATCAAATGGCAATTCCGCTTTGGGAAGTGAAAAAAAATAAGAATTATGCTATTGTAATCACCACAAATGCCGGTTTATGGCGGTATAAGATTGGAGATACCGTGCGTTTTACTTCAACTAACCCATATCGTATTAAAATTACGGGGAGAACAAAGCATCATATTAATGTTTTTGGAGAGGAATTGATTATTGAAAATACAGAGGAAGCACTGAAGGCAGTGTGTAAGAAGACAGGTGCAGAGATCAGGGATTATACAGTAGGTCCAATTTTTATGTCGGGAAAAGAGAAAGGCGCACATGAGTGGATTATTGAGTTTAGAAAACCTCCGGAAGCAATTGATTATTTTACAGAATTCTTAGATAATGCATTAAAATCCTTAAACTCGGACTATGAAGCAAAACGTTATAATAGTATCACTTTAGAAAGGCCAAAAGTTCATATTGCCCGTAAAAAGCTATTTTATGACTGGCTGAAATGCAAAAATAAGTTAGGTGGCCAACATAAAATACCTCGTTTATCTAATAAAAGGGAATACATCGAAGAATTACTTCGCATGAACCAATAAATACTATTTTTTTGCGTTAAATGTTAATCTTTATATGGAAATCTTAACCTTATACTAGAAAAACATTTTATTTATGGCAGAACGTTTAGTTGTTTTATCCGATATGTGGGGAGTTAAAAAAGGCCAATGGATTACATCCTATTTGGGCTATTTGCAACAATATTTTGATATTGTTTTTTATGACTGTCAACAGTTAGCAAATATTAGTCTTACGGTAAACTCTGGAGAAAATCTGCATAATGAGTTTGTTAGTGGTGGTATTGATACTGCTGTTGCGCATTTAGTAAAAAAAGAAAAAACAATACCCAGTCATTATTTAGCCTTTAGTACCGGTGGTACTATCGCTTGGAAAGCAGCTTTAAAGGGAATTCCGATGAAATCGCTATATGCAATTTCTGCAACAAGAATTCGGTTTGAATTGGACTGCCCAAATAATAAAACAACTTTGTTGTATGGAGCGAATGATGCTTACCGACCTTCAGATTCCTGGGCATTGGATTTAAACACACCAATGGAACTAATTCCTAATTTTGGTCATGAGTTATATACTGATGAAAAAATTATCGGAAAAGTATGCCAAGAACTTATCGAAAGCGTAACTACAAAAAGGGTTCAGGTTTAAGAAACTGCTTTTAACTTTTTAATAGTTTCACGCGAAAGCTTTTCTTCAGCATAAGGTTTTGTAACCTTAAATTCTTTGTCCTCACTACTAGGGAGTTCAAACATTGCGTCTGTAAAAATAGCTTCACATAGCGAACGTAGTCCTCTAGCGCCAAGTTTGTATTCTATGGCTTTTTCTACAATATAGTCCAGAGCTTGTTCGGTAATTTTAAAGCTGATATCATCCATACCAAACAATTTTTCATATTGTTTAATAATGGCATTTTTAGGCTCCGTAAGAATAGCGCGAAGGGTTTTTTCATCCAAAGGATTCATGTGTGTTAGAACAGGTAAGCGACCTATAATTTCAGGAATTAGACCAAATTCTTTAAGATCCCTCGGAATAATATATTGTAAGATATTCTCATTGTCTAGATTGTCCTCAGCTTTAGAGGCACTATAACCCACAGCTTGCATGTTAAGACGTTTGGTAATGATACGCTCAATACCATCAAATGCGCCCCCTGCTATGAACAAAATATTTTCCGTATTAACTTCAATAAATTTTTGGTCTGGATGTTTTCTTCCACCTTTGGGAGGAACATTTACAACCGTTCCTTCTAATAGCTTTAATAAACCTTGTTGTACACCTTCTCCTGATACATCTCTGGTGATAGAAGGGTTGTCGCTTTTACGTGCAATTTTATCAATTTCATCAATAAAAACAATACCGCGTTCTGCTTTTTCCAAATTGTAATCTGCGGCTTGCAACAAACGGGTTAAAATACTTTCTACATCTTCACCCACATATCCTGCTTCTGTAAGCACGGTGGCATCTACGATTGCCAAGGGAACATTTAGCATACGGGCAACAGTTTTAGCCATCAAGGTTTTTCCTGTGCCAGTTTGCCCCACCATAACGATATTACTTTTTTGTATTTCTACATCTTCGCCTTTTGAAGTAGGTTGTAATAATCTTTTGTAGTGATTGTATACCGCAACGGACATTACTTTTTTAGTGCGCTCCTGACCAATAATAAAAGTATCTAGAAAACTCTTGATTTCCATTGGCTTTTTTAATACCAATTCGCTAGAAAGATCTTGATTTTTAGATTGTCGTGATTCTTCTGCTACAATACCATGAGCTTGTTCAATACAGCGATCACATATATGTGCATCCAAACCAGCAATCAGAAGATTGGTTTCTGGTTTTTTTCTTCCACAAAATGAGCATTCTAAATTTTCCTTTGCCATAAATGATAACTTACATTCAATAATAGTAACGAACGAAACCTAATTTTGTTCCCTTACCTTTTTGAAAATATCTAGTTAATTCGTCGAAATTAAGATTTTTCCCTTACCAGTATTTCATCAATCATACCATAATCTCTAGCCTCGGCAGCTTTCATCCAATAATCCCTATCACTGTCGTCATGTACTTTTTTAATGCTTTGACCCGAATGATCAGAAATTATCTGGTACAATTCTTCTTTCAATTTAAGAATTTCTCGTGCTGTAATCTCAATATCGCTTGCCTGTCCTTGCGCTCCGCCCATAGGTTGGTGTATCATTACACGAGAATGTGTAAGACCGCTACGTTTTCCTTTTTCACCTGCACAAAGTAAAACGGCACCCATAGAAGCCGCTATTCCGGTACATATGGTAGCAACGTCTGGTTTTATAAACTGCATGGTGTCATATATTCCAAGTCCGGCATAGACACTTCCGCCAGGGGAGTTGATATAAATTTGAATGTCCTTTGACGCATCTGCACTTTCTAAGAAGAGCAATTGTGCCTGCACAATATTGGCGACCTGATCATTTATACCTGTTCCTAAGAAAATAATACGATCCATCATCAAACGAGAAAAGACATCCATCGCAATTGCGTTAAGCTGTCTTTCTTCAATGATATTTGGAGTCATATTTACAGGATACATACTACTCATGATTTTATCATAGTAGGTGCTGCTAATGCCTTGGTCTTTTATTGCGAAATTTTTGAATTCTTTTCCGTAATCCATTGTTTTGAGCTACTGATTGTTTTAAAAAAAGGAGCCGAAAATAAGTTTTCGGCTCTGTAAAGATAATTATTTTATTAGTGAAACCCTACTTAATATGTGTGTAGGATTTTTGCAATAACCGTATCGGTTTACTTTTCCTTTCCGTAAACATCTTTCACGAAATTCTCATAGGTTACCTCCTTGGTTTTAAGGTTTGCTTTTTCCTTGTAAAAAGTAAGTAGCTTTTGACTCATTAATTGTTCTGATAAACGTTTTACCTCTTCTTGATTGGATAGCACTCGAGTAGCAATATTCTCCAATTCCTCTTCCTGGGGATTCATTTGCCCAAACTGTGCCATTTGCGACTTAATAAATCCCTTAGCAAACTCTTTTAATTCATCAAATTGCACTTGCAAATCATTTTCCTTCATGATTTTGCCTTCAATCAATTGATAGCGCAACCCTTTCTCTGATTTTGTGTATTCTTCCGCAGCTTCTTCATCTGTAAGTTGCTGTTCTCCGGATACTTGAATCCATTTTTTCAAAAAGTCAGTTGGAAGATCAAATTTGGTACTTTCAATCAAATATTCCGTCATGTCGTTTAGCAATTTTTGATCGGCTTGTTGCTCAAACTGCTTTTCAGAATCCTCTTTTATACGCGCTTTAAGTGCCTCTTCTGAAGTAATTGTATCCTTGCCAAATAACTTGTCAAACAATTCTTGGTCTAGTGCAGCTGGCTCTCTTTCATTAATCTCTTCTATGGCCAAACTCACTTCAATGTCTAAATTCTCGGCTTTTTCTCTTTCAATTCCCAAGGCTGCAGAAAGTAAGTAATCTTCCTTGAATAACCCTTTTGTTTTAAGTGAAACAACATCGCCAACCTTCTTGCCAACAAGACTAGTAAGTGCTTTTTTGCTTTTTATTTTATCTAACTCAATAGTTGATTTATGAGTTATTTCTTCCGCTTCATTGGTGAACGTGCCGTTTATTTCATCCAGCTTTGCTACCTCATTTTTATTGACAAGCTTTCCGTATTGTTTTTGAATACGTTCTATTTGCTCATCTACCATTTTTTTATCCGCTACAATGCGATATTGAGTAACTGCTTTCTTAGGGTTCAATACAACCTCAAAATCCGGTGCCAAACCTAATTCGAATTCGAAATCAAAATTTTCAGCATCCCAATCAAAATTATCTTGTTGTTTAGGTAGTGGATTTCCAAGAACGTCTAGCTTTTCTTCGGTAAGGTATTTTCCAAGGCTATCTTGAATTAACTTATTAACCTCATCTACTAAAACGGCTTTTCCATACTGCTTTTTTATAAGACCCATAGGTACGTGCCCCTTACGAAAACCAGGGATATTTGCCTGTTTTCTATAGTCTTTTAAAATGGTGTCTACTTTGTCTTGATAATCGTCTTTCGTAATTGCAACTTTTACAACTGCATTTAAATTATCTATCTGCTCTTTCGTAATGTTCATTCCTGTTCCTTATTTTGCATCCATAAACGGGATGCAAAAGTAGAACTTTTTATGAAGTTCAACAACTTTTAAATTCCTGAATTTCAAACGATCTATTTCCCTTTTTTATCTTCTTTTAAGAGCGAAAAAAAGATGGATTGCAATACAGAGAGTAGCAAACTAAAAATAATGGCCCAACCTATGCTTTGCACCGTAAAACCGTTTATGAAATGGTCGGCAATTAAAATGATAATACCATTGATAACCAGTAAAAAAAGACCTAAGGTAAGAACGGTAACGGGCAGTGTTAGAATAGTAAGAATAGGTTTTACTATAAAATTCAGAAGACTAAGTACAATGGCAACGATAATTGCAGTAGTATAAGAAGCTACGGTAACGCCAGGAAGAAAATGTGCCAAGAGCAATACGGCAAATGCACTTAGTAGAATACGCAGAATTAATTTCATAAGCGAACAATAAAAAAGGGTGTCCTCATGGGACACCCTAAATTACATATTTTTTTCTTGATCGGATTAATTGAGATACAATCCGGTAAAATCTAATGGATTAACTCCTGGTAGATTAGATCCGTAAGTTTGATTGATAGACTCTACAAATAGATTTGCCAATAACGCATACCCTCTAGGTGATGGGTGTACGCCATCTAAAGAAAAGCCTCCTCCAGTACCAAAAGTTGCGCTGGCTACACTACCATCAGGAAGTGGAAATCCAGATTCGGCAAACTCGCTTAAAAACCCGTTCGCATCTACAAAAGCAAGGCCAAATTGCGCCGCTAAAGCTTCAATAGTTAGATTGTATGATGTTGTAGCATTTCGTACCGATTCTTGTTCAGAAGGCGTAAGCACCCACTGATCTTCTAAAGGAAAAGTAACACCATTTACCGCCAATTGTCCTGCGGTTTCAGGAGGTAATCCTAAACCTACTAAGGTAGCTAGTGCTGTTTCGTTTAAAGTTGCGATAATGCCAGAACTCGTTAATACCAGTAAATCCTCTGGCGTAGCCGGTCTGGATTGGCCATATAAGAAACCAAAAACTGCAGCTGTACCAGGATCCGCTCCTCCAGCTAACAAAGCACCAGTAATTTGAGCAGAAAGATTCGGCAATGATTCGTCCGAAATAATAACTGGACTAGCCGCATCAGCAGCGAATTGGATAGATCGTTCTGGAACTCCTAGCGCTGTAAAAACATTATTCAAACCTGCAAAAGTTGCATTAAGTGTGGGTATCTGTGGCCCAAATGCGGGATTTGTAGGATCCAAAGGTGCAAATGGTACAGTGGTAAAAAATGGAATTGTTGTTACATCCGGAATATTTGCAACTACACCATCGGCACCATTAGCCGTTAAGGCTTGCAATAAAGTTTGGTAAACACTTGCAAAGACATCATTGTTAGTGATGTCACTACCACCATACATGGCAGGATCAGTGATTCCAGTAAGGTTATGATCTTCTCCAGCACCTCCTGAAGTAGCATAACCTAATATATCGTTGTTTCCAATCCACAAGGAAAAGAATGTTGGATTTTGATTAGTGGCATCTTGTATAACGGAAGCCGCAGGTCCAGATGCGAAACGAGCAAAATACGGATTAGCCTGACCTATTGGAACGCCTTCTAAATTACCAAAACCTGGGGCTAACAACTGAAAACTTGTGGCACCGGGCACTCCCATATTGTTAAAAGGTCCAGATAAAACATTAGTGATCTCCGTAGTGCCAGCTCCAGCTACGGGTACAGGCGCAGGAGAACCAGATTCAAAAGATAAAATTAATCGGTTGCCTAAAATCGGATTTCCGGCAAAAGTAGCACCTCCGAAATTATCAGCCATAAAAGGAATGTTAAAAGCTCCGCCTCCTGCTAAGGCAAAATTGGAAGCTAACATATTAGGATAAGAAGCAGTTTGTCCATCTACAAAAAGTGCGGCATCGGAAAAACCAGCAGTTAAAGAATTTCCTACCGCAACATAGGTAGTGAAATTAGCAGTACCACTTGTAATTTCAACTGGCGGAGGAGGGGTAACTGCACTTGTAGTAGTGTCGTCGTCGTCACTACAACTTGCTAAAAACAATCCTGAAATTGCAAGTAGTGCTAAGAACTTTTTCATGTTTACAATTTTGAGTTAATTTATCTTCAACCTAATGTTAATAGGAGGTTTTCAAAATTAATTAAAATTATGAGACTCACAATAAAATGAGTAAAAAAATTATGCATGCATAATAAATAAGGTGCTTTTTTAGGAAATTAAAAATTTGCTAGTAAATTCAAAGAATTGTCTAGGATTCTCTGCATGTAGCCAATGCCCCGCTTTCGAAATGCTCTGGAGTTTTGCATTTGGGAACTGTTTTTTAATGTCCGAAAAATCCTGAGGTAAAATGTACTCGGATCTATCTCCACGCAAAAAAAGCGTAGGTTTTACAAAACTTAATGCAGGCGTTATTGCCTCTCCAATCTCATTCATTCGTTCGGATAGCACATCTAAATTAAATCGAAACCCCAATCTGTCTTTCGTTTCCCAATACAGGTTTTTTAGTAGAAACTGACGAATCCCAACCTCAGTAATATACCGACCTAAAGCCGTATTAGCTTCATTTCTTGACTGGATATGCTCTAGATTTAATGCGTTTAATGCATTAATGATATCTTGATGATGCGGAGGGTAATATTTTGGCGCAATATCAGCGACCAGTAATTTTTGTACCCGTTCGGGGTAGGTTAAACCAAATTGCATTGCTGTTTTACCCCCCATAGAATGTCCTAAAACATTTGCGACAGAAAGTTGGTAATGATCCATATAAGTGCGAATGTCGTCGGCAAGGTATTCGTAATCAAAATCCTCCGAATGGAAGCTTTTTCCATGATTACGTTGATCTATTAAATGTACCTGAAACCCCAAATTGGCATATTGATTGCCCAGGGTTTTCCAATTGTCCGACATGCCTAGAAAACCATGAAGAATAATCAAAGGGAATCCTTCTCCTAAAACTTTAGCATGTAAAATTTCCATTATTTCAATCGATTTAAATACATATTAACAACATTTTCTAAGCCTAAATAGAGCGATTCACTTATCAATGCATGTCCAATAGAAACTTCCAAAAGCTTAGGAATATTTTGTTTGAAAAAAGCAATATTCTCCAAATTCAAATCGTGACCTGCATTAATCCCTAAATTAAAATCATTTGCCGCATTTGCAGTGGCAATAAAAGACGAGATGACCGAATTATCTTTTGCATATGCCTCCGTATATAACTCAACGCGATCGGTGCCTGTCTTAGCTGCACCTTCTATCATTGCAACATTAGGATCTACAAAAATTGAGGTGCGAATGCCTTCATTTTTAAAGGTGCTGATGATTTCGGTTAAAAACGACCTATGTTTGTTGGTATCCCAACCGGCATTAGAAGTAATCGCATCTTCTGCATCAGGAACTAGTGTTACCTGCGTGGGTTTAACGGCTAATACTAGATCAACGAACTTAGGAATGGGGTTTCCTTCAATATTAAATTCGGTGGTAACTACTTTTTTTAGATCATAAGCGTCTTGATAGCGTATATGGCGTTCATCGGGTCTTGGATGTATGGTAATACCATTTGCTCCAAAGGCTTCAATATCCTTTGCAACTTCAACTAGGTTAGGGGTGTTTCCGCCACGAGAGTTACGTAATGTTGCAATTTTATTGATGTTTACACTTAATTTTGTCATGTATATCGTGTCTAATGTTGAGGCGGTAAAAATACAAATAAGGCACGCTTTTTGCGATTTAAAATTAGTAATTTGCACATTGAAATTTTAATCATGAATATTCAGTCACATATTAATACCACTTTACCTATCTTTTCGACAAAAGATAAGCTTAAGACCGTGATACAATTCTTTCAAGAAACAAGCTTCTCTCATATTGCGATTCGAGAAGAAGGACGGCTTTTAGGACTGCTTTCCGAAAATGATTTGGAATCCTTTGAGGTTGACGGTGTTATTGGAGATTATAGGTATAATCTTGAATCTTTCTTTGTAACGAAAGATACTTCATGGTTAGATGTGCTGGAAATATTCGCACGAAATGAAGCTAATGTTGTTCCTGTGATCGGAGAACATGAAATAATATTAGGATACTACGAGTTAACGGCTATCATAGGGGAATTTATTGACACCCCATTTTTTACAGAACCTGGAGGTATTATTGTAATTGCTTCCGGTATTAAAGATTATTCTTTTAGTGAGATAGCACAGATTATAGAAGGGAACAATACAAAGTTAATAGGAGGGTTTATTTCTGGGATGCGAAATGATGTGGTTCAAATTACATTAAAAGTAGGAACTACAAACCTAAACGAAATACTTCAAACGTTCAGGCGATACAATTATAATGTATTGTTTGGAAACAACGATGATCAATTTTTAGAAGATCTTAAAGAACGATCAGATTATTTGGATAAATATTTAAATGTCTAAATTACCTATGAAAGTAGCAATCTACGGACTTACAGATCAAGATAATACGCTTGATTATGTTATGGAGCTTTTGGATGAACTTACAACCATAGGGGCACAGACACACTTTGAAGCGAATTTTTATACCTTATTATCCGCAAATTTTGATTTACAGACCTATCCAACCTTTACTCAAGAAGAAGGGTTAGACAGTTCTTTCGATATGTTTGTTAGTTTTGGTGGGGATGGAACCATTTTAAGAGCGATAACCTATATTAAAGATTTAGGAATTCCAGTGGTAGGCGTTAATACGGGAAGACTTGGATTCTTGGCTACTTTTAAAAAGGAAGAAGTGCGAAAAGTGATTCAAGAATTTCAACTCGGAGCATATTCCATAGTAGAGCGCAGTCTTGTGGAAGTGCATACTGAATTTAATATACCGGAATTTAAAACATTAAATTTTGCGCTTAATGAGATTACCGTGGCAAGAAAAGATACTACCTCGATGATACGGGTGGAAACGCATCTCAATGATCAGTATTTAACTTCTTATTGGGCTGATGGGCTTATTATTTCTACCCCTACAGGTTCCACAGGATATTCTCTTAGTTGCGGTGGCCCCGTTATTACGCCAACGGCCAAGTCACTAGTGATTACTCCCATAGCTCCACATAATTTAAATGCAAGACCCTTAGTAATATCTGATGATACGACGATACGCTTGAGAGTGTCCGGGCGAGAAGATTCGCACTTAGTTTCTTTAGATTCAAGAATAGCAACCTTTGATAACGGACAGGAAATTAGTATTAAAAAAGCTGCGTTTTCAATAAAAATGGTAGAATATACTTCCCAAAGCTTTTTGCAGACTTTACGTAATAAATTACTGTGGGGTGAAGACCGCCGTAATTGACCTTCTCGCAACAATAAATACTCCTAAAAGTTGTTTATCAAAGGGAGAACAAGAATATAACAAGGTATTCGGATAAGATGCTGAAATTGTTATATTTGCAAACTTTTAGAATTTATGCGCAAATTAATTGTGGTAATACTCTTAGGTATGAGTTGTGCGGTAAGCGCCCAAACTTATGAAATAGGACTTTTTGCAGGAGGAACAAATAATATAGGAGATGTAGGGAAGACCAATTTTATTTTACCTTCAGGACCCGCTTTTGGGGGACTGTTTAAATGGAATAAAAGTAAACGGTATGCATGGAGGGGAAGTATAATTTATGGAGATTTTACTGCTAATGATTTGAGATCTAATTTAGAATCTCGAACAGAAAGAGGTTTTGTGGTGGATAATTCTATTATAGAAGCTTCTGCTGGATTGGAATTTAATTTTGTTGAATATAATTTACATAAGTTAGGGCCGGCCTTTACACCATATTTGTATACCGGAATAACCTACTTTAGGTATGATTTTAACTATATAGATGCAGGACAAGTGCAAGATATTAATCAAACAGAAGGGTCCTTTGCTATTCCTATGACAGTAGGTTTTAAATACCGATTGAGTCAGTATTTAATCGCTGGAGCTGAAATAGGAGCACGTTATACTTTTACGGATAACTTAGATGCTAGTAATCCGGAAGGGTCTAATTTTGAACAATTCGCTTTTGGTAATATCTTTAGCGATGATTGGTATGTTTTTTCAGGAGTAACGTTGACCTATACTTTTGGAAGAACACCTTGCCAAGATTGTTTTGAGTAAAACGAGAATGAACACTATAGATACTATTAACAAAGAAAACCTACCCAAACACCTAGCCATTATTATGGATGGCAATGGAAGATGGGCTAAGGAAAAAGGAAAGCTTAGAGTTTTTGGTCATGAAAACGGAGTAACTGCAGTTCGGCAAACTGTAGAGAACTGTGCTAAGCTGCAAATTAAGTTTCTTACCCTCTACGCTTTTTCAACTGAAAACTGGAATAGACCCAAGATAGAAGTCGAAACACTTATGCGACTTTTGGTCTCTTCTCTTAAAAAAGAACTTAAAACGTTAACTAAAAATAATATCAGATTAAACGCTATAGGTAATATTAGTTCCTTACCTAAAAAAGCACATCGAGAATTAAACGAAGTTATTTCCAAAACAAAAGAAAATACAGGAATGACCTTGACTCTAGCATTGAGTTATGGGGCGAGAGAAGAAATTAAAAATGCAATACAGCAGATTGCGGTCAAAGTTAAAAATAATATAATTTCTCCTGAAAATATTGATGAAACCATTATTAATACTCATCTTTACACGCATGATATGCCAGATGTGGACCTGCTTATACGAACTAGTGGAGAGCATAGAATAAGCAATTTTTTACTTTGGCAGATTGCATATGCTGAATTATATTTTGTGAATGTATTTTGGCCCGATTTTAGTGAGCTTCATTTGGTAGAAGCAATTACGAATTACCAAAACAGAGAACGACGATTTGGAAAGACTAGTGAACAACTCAAATAAGGATATGAATAGAGCCGTATCCTTTGGACTTTTTGCAACAATTTTATTCCTACTTTTTACTACTGCGGTTTCCGCTCAAAGTTCTTCTTATGAGGAAGGGAAAAAGTATATCCTTGGGGGACTGGATGTAAAAGGACTTCAAAGCTATAATGAGCAAACGGTAAAAACATATACAGGACTTCGTGTTGGACAACCCATTACAATTCCAGGAGAGGAAATAGCCGGTATTATTAAGAAGTTATGGGGCTTGGAGCTGTTTACCGATATTCGTTTTGATATTGTTGATATTCAGGATAATAAAATTTTTTTAGAACTGATTATATTAGAACGTCCTACGCTATCTGAAGTAACGGTATATGGTATAAAAGAAAGAAAAGTAGCTGATATTATTGAGGATACGGACCTTAAGAAAGGTAAAAAAATCACGGAGAGTTTAATTGCCAACACCAAAAACTTTCTCGAAAACAAATACAAAAAACAAGGTTATTTAAATACAAAGGTAACCATAGCCACGGCAGCAGATACGGTAGGTTCCAATTCCCAAAAAATGGTTGTCAATGTTAAAAAAGGAGATAAGGTAAAAATCAGGAATATTGTTTTCGAAGGAAATGAGAAGTTAAAAACAAAAAAGCTTCGAAAGTCATTGAAGAATACAAAGAAGAAAAAACTATACCGTTTCTGGAAAAAGTCTAAATATATTGAGGACGATTATAAGGAAGACCTTGGGAGCTTAATTGATAAATATGCAGAGAATGGTTATCGAGACGCTCGTGTTATTTCTGATACACTTGTAAAAGTAGATGAAACCAATATAGATCTTAAAATTAAAGTTGAAGAAGGTCGTAAGTACTACTTTGGAGACATAGACTTTGTAGGGAATACGGTATATACCGATGAGTTTTTAAGACGGGTATTAGGTATAGAAAAAGGGGATACGTATAACGGAGTTCTATTAAAAGAACGTATTGCAGATAACTCAAAGCCCGATCCTAATGACGTAACTAGTCTTTATCAAAATAACGGGTATTTATTTTCTAGTATTAATCCAGTAGAAGTATCCGCAGAGAATGATACCATAGATTTTGAAATACGTATTATCGAAGGTAAAGAAACCTTTTTAAATCATGTTACAGTAAAAGGAAACGATAAAACAAATGATCACGTAGTATATCGGGAATTGCGAACCCGTCCAGGTCAAAAGTATAGCAAAGCAGATATCATTCGAAGTATTCGTGAATTGGGTCAATTAGGATTTTTTGATGCAGAACAGATAAGTCCCGATGTAAAGAATGTTAAACCTAATGAAGGTTTAGTAGACATTGAATACAATTTAGTTGAATCTGGATCCAGTCAAATCGAACTGCAAGGTGGTTTTGGGGGTGGTGGATTTATAGGTACGCTCGGACTTTCTTTTAGCAACTTTTCTTTAAAGAATATTTTTAACGGGGAAGCATATAAACCAGTGCCTTTAGGAGATGGTCAAAACTTTGCGCTACGACTTCAAGCCAGTAGAACATTCAGAGTGTATAGTCTTAACTTCTCAGAACCTTGGTTAGGAGGTAAGAAACCGGTACGTTTTAATATGTCTTTGTCAAGAACGCAGCAGTTCGGAACCTCTTTTGGGAATAACGGTAGAATTCAGGTAGACAGAAGCAGACAATTCTCAATAACTGGAGTGTCATTAGGGATAGCTAAACGTGTGCAATGGCCGGATGATTTTTTCACGATATCACATTCATTGAGTTATCAATTATTTAATTTTCAAGATTTTAATACAGGTCTTTTCAATTTTGGAAATGGAAAGTCTAACTCTTTATCTTATACCATCGGAATTTCACGAAGTTCTACGCAAGGCGGACGGATTTTCCCTAGAGGTGGATCTAACTTCGAAGTTCGCTTACGAGCTACACCACCATGGTCCTTGTTTAGTAATACTGATTTTAAAGATATTCGTTTAGAAAGTGAAGATTTAATTTCAGAACGAACCGCAAATAATGGAGTGCTTACACCAGCGCAAAATGCAAGATTGGAAGAACTTAATGAGGAGCGGTTTAACTTATTGGAGTTTTATAAAATAAATTTTAAGGGAGACTGGTATTCTACCTTAGTAGAAAAGTTGGTGCTGCGTACCAATGTAGAGTTTGGTTTTTTAGGTAGCTATAATAACGATATCGGAGATGTACCTTTTGAACGATTCTTCGTTGGTGGAGATGGCCTAGGAAACTTTAATCTAGACGGGAGAGAAGTAATTCAACTGCGAGGTTACGAAAACCAATCCCTTACTCCAGTAGACCCACTTACTGGACAGCAAGAAGGAGGAATTGTATATAATAAATTCTCTTTGGAATTGCGATACCCACTTACCTTAAAGCCAGCTGCTTCCATATATGGACTTGCATTTTTAGAAGGAGGTAATGCTTTCAACAATTTTAATGAATTTAATCCGTTTGAAATAAAACGATCGGCTGGAGTGGGGCTTCGAATATTTATGCCAGCTTTTGGTCTACTTGGAATCGATTTTGGATATGGGTTTGATACTGATGCCAGACCCGGATCTGTTGGACCAAGTGGATGGCAAACACACTTCATTATTGGTCAACAGTTTTAAATATAGTTTTTTTGACATTTTACTATTATTTGGTATAACCGAATTACGATGTATACCCCAATTTTTTTAAAATAGATATGGGGCGGTTTTCACGAAATAATGGAAGGGTATTAAAAAATGAAAGGAGTTAACTCCTTCATTTTAAATTATTTATTTATTTTGGCACGATATTTTCTATAGCATAAACGAAATTGAATGAAAACAAAAGTTCTTTTATTTATAATAGCTTCGATATGGACCCTAAGTAGCACGGCGCAACGCGGTGTGCGAATTGCTTATGTTGATATGGAATATATTTTGGAGAATGTAGAGGAGTACAGAACAGCAAGTGAACAACTTGAAGCTAAAGCTCAGAAGTGGAAAATTGAGATTGAACAAAAATTAAGTGCTATTCAGCAAATGCGAGATGATCTCGCAGCGGAAAAAGTACTATTAACAGATGAGTTGATTTCTGAAAGAGAAGAGGAAATACAGATACTTGAAAAAGAAATGTTAGAGTATCAACAAGATCGATTTGGGCCTCAAGGAGATTTGGTTTTACAAAAACAAAGGCTAATTCAGCCTATTCAAGATCAGGTTTTCAACGAAGTACAAAAAATAGGAGGCAATAAAAAGTACGATTTTATTTTTGATAAATCGGCAGATGTTGTAATGTTGTACTCCGAAAAAAGGCACGATATAAGCGAACAGGTTTTAAGAGGTATTGCCAGAACAAGAAAAATTAGTAAACCGAATAAAACAAAAGCGCAAAACAGACTAAAAGAATTTGAGGCAGAGGAACCCCTTGAGGAAATTAGTGATGCCTTGAAGGAACGAAAAGATAAAGCAAAGCAGGCATCAGCGGCTAGAGCGAAATCAGCAGATGAGAAGCGTGCAGAACAATTAAAATTGCGCGAAGAACGTAAAAAGGCTTATGAAGCAAGACGGAAGAAACTTTTAGAAGAGCGGGAAGCGAAACGAAAAGCAAAATTAGACGATCGTAAAAAATCAAAAGACGACGAAAAAGAGTCGGAAACAAAAGAATAACTCAAAATTTAGTACACATATATTAATTAATTCAAAATCATGAAATATCTTAAGAGAATGACTGTAGTGGTGGTATTGTTTTTTGCTGCTAGCAGTTTTGTAAATGCACAAAGCAAAACAGCACATATCAATGTGCAACAGCTTTTGTCAGAAATGTCGGAAATGAAATCGGCTCAGGAAGAATTGAAAAAACTTCAATCTACCTATCAAGCAGATATAGAAGGTTCATTAAAAGATTTGCAGAATAAGTATACACAGTATGCTAACGAAGCTGCTACTAAATCGGATGAGGAAAACAAGAAACGTGCTGAAGAGCTTCAAGTTTTCAAAAAGAATATTGATGATGCTCAAGTAGCTGCGCAACAAGAATTACAGAAAAAACAACAAGAGTTATTTGCTCCGATCACTGAAAAAGCGAAGCAAGCGATTGATAAAGTTGCTGCCGCTCTAGGATATGACTATGTGTTGGATTCAGGACCAGGCTTAGGTGTTGTAATTGTAGCTCAGGGAAAAGATATTATGGCTGAGGTTAAAAAAGAATTAGGATTCTAGTTTAAAATCGCAAAAACCTATAAGAACCACTTTCTCAAAATTTTAAAAGAGAAAGTGGTTTTTTGTTTTTATATCGCTTTTTTTTGAATATTTGATGCGTAACTAATTTCACGTGTTTAGTTAAAATGAGTACAAAGCCTATTGGTATATTTGATTCTGGAGTTGGAGGAACTTCTATTTGTAAAGAAATCAACATACTACTTCCAAATGAACATACTATTTATTTGGCAGATAGTAAAAATGCACCTTATGGAGGTAAATCCCAAAAAACTATTCTCGATTTAAGTATTAAAAACACGGAACTCTTATTAAAAAAAGGATGTAAAATAATAGTAGTCGCCTGTAACACCGCAACTACGAATGCTATTACCTACTTAAGAAATAATTATACCATACCTTTTATTGGGATAGAACCAGCTATTAAACCAGCTGCCTTGCAGTCTCGCTCCAAAACGGTGGGTGTACTGGCTACTAAAGGTACACTGAGTAGTGGTTTATTCCATACTACAGCTAAAAATCATGCTTCTGGAATTACTATAATTGAGCAGCAAGGAACAGGATTAGTCTCTTTGATTGAAAAAGGGAAAATGAATACCCCAGAAACAAAAGCTTTGCTTAAAACATATCTTCGCCCAATGCTTGATGCTAAGATCGATTATCTGGTGTTGGGATGTACACACTACCCTTATTTAAAACCAATTTTAAGGGAGCTTTTGCCTCCAGAAGTCAAAATTATCGATTCCGGAGAAGCAGTTGCTAAACAAACCAAAACAATTTTAAAGCAGCAACATTTGGTAAACAATACTTCGCAACCGGGAAATCGGGAGTTTTATACAAACTCAGATGTAGCTATATTAAAATCCTTTAGCACTATTGAAGGGGAGAAGGCTATTGTTTCCTATCTGGATTTTTAAACCCAATAATTGATTTTCAATAATTAGCGTAATCGATAGTAAACAATATTGATTCAAATTAATACAATTTCATGTACAAATTGTATTATAACTAGTATTTAATGGTGAAGATGAAGTTAAAAAATTGATTTTGTAGATTATATGCGTTAATTTAAACCATGTGATGTTAGAATGGAAATAACGATGTAATGAAAAGAAGCTTCTTTACTATTCTCTTATTTTGCCTATGTGTGTTGGCAACAGCACAGCAAAATGAAGGCTATCAAAATATCATTGATGCCTATGAGTCTTATGCCAAACTTCCTCGAGAAGTAGTTTTTGTACATACCAATAAAACTACCTATATCAAAGGGGAGCAACTGGGTTTTTCGGCCTATGTTCTGGATAAAGATTTTAAAAAGCCTTCTTCAAAAACTACAAACTTATATATAACCTTATCTGATCAGAATGGAGAATTGGTAAAGCAAGGACTTTTTAAAGCGGCTGATGGGAAAGCAGATGGAGTTTTTGCAATTGATAGTTTGTTCACTTCAGGAACATATACACTTAAGGCTTTTACCAATTGGATGAAAAATTTTAAGGAACAAAATTTTTTCATTCAATCCATTGAAGTGCTTGACCCTATGGTTGATAAAGAAGCATTTAAAAGACAAACTGTAGAAGCTGATTTGGATTTGCAGTTTTTACCAGAAGGAGGTCAATTTTTAATAGGTGTTGAGAATACTGTTGGAGTAGTAATTAAAGACAACTTTGGTTTTGGTGTGCCGCTACTTGACGGCGAACTTCGCGATAATTATGGGGAGTTAGTTTCTAAATTTTCTGTAAATCAATTAGGGCTTGGGAAGTTTACGTTTATTCCAGAACCCAATAAGGAATATATTGCTAAAGTTAATTTTAATGGACAAGAGTTTTCTACCGCCTTGAAAGATATAAAAGCTCTGGGATTGGCATTACAAATAGAAAGCACAGCTGTAGGTGCTGCACTTAGATTACGAACCAATATGGCTTCCTTACCTCAAATAACTAATACACCATATTACTTGGCAATACATAATGGAGGAGCAGCTAAAGTTATAGCTTTACCAAAATTTAAAGGTTATAGTGCAAGGCAAAACATTCCAAATGAACTATTATTTCCAGGAATTAATGTTTTTACCATATTTGATGCTTCCAACAAGCCAATACTTGAGCGACTATATTTTAATTACAATGGACTTTCCTTTGATCACTCCGTAAGAAATAGTGTCGTCTCAGAAGGGGATTCTTTAGCCATCCAATTGCAATATAAATTACTAGATAGTTTGGATCATGTGAGTATTTCGGTATTACCTGCAGCTACCAATGCCTATCAGCAACATCATTCAATAGCATCATATACCTTACTGCAACCTTATGTTAAAGGAGCGATAGAAAACGGAAGTAGTTATTTTCAGGGAATTGATACAGAGAAAAAGAAAGATTTGGATCTTTTACTTTTAACCCAAGGATGGAGTAGCTATGATTGGGGTAGTATTTTTAATGATGCTCCTGATTATGAATATGATTTTGAAAATGGAATAGGGTTTACGATCATGCGAAAAGATCAAAAAGAAAAACAGTTTTTGCTGCATCCTTTTGCTGGTATTGATGCGGAGGTGATATCTTTTGCTGAAAATGAAAGTAGCTATGAAAAAAATGGATTGATCCCATATGAAGAACAGCAGCTTAAAATTGGTGAAATTGGAAGAAAAGGATTGGTAAGAGAAGGGAAATTGGAATTAGCGTTTAAACCTAATAAAGCTCCAATGCTCAATTTACCTTCGGTTTTTTTGAATTATAAAAGAAGTAGTAATCTTGAAATCTTTGATGAGCAATTAGAACCCTTTATAAGTGGTAATATACAGGAGCTGGATGAAGTGGTAGTGGTTAAAGAAATAAAAGACACCAAATTGCAGGAATTACAAGCGTTTACGCATGGAACAGTAGAAAAAATTGATGATGATACAAGATGGAGGTTTAGAACTTTTGCCCAATATATTCAGTTAAAAGGTTTTGCGGTATCAGGAGGAGTAGGTAATTTTTCCATTATTAATCGTATTCCGTTATTGGGAGCTCCAACGGTGTATTTGGATGGAGTGCCTTTAAACCCTAGAGGTAGTGGACCTGTTGCAGGAATAGGAGGTGCCTCAACAGATACTAGATTAGATCCATTGATAAATTTAGATTTATTTAATATCGCTTATGTTGAAGTGAATAGAACTGGAATTGGCGAAGGGCTGAATGGTTCCGGAGGAGTTATTCGCATTTATACACGTACAGATTATACCAGAAACGCCAGATATCGTGTACCTATTTATTCGGAATTTGAAATTCCACTGACTTTTAAGAAACCTCAGAAGTATTATGTGCCAAAATACATATCGTATTCAAGCGAGTTCTATGAGAAATATGGCGTTTTAGGATGGTTTCCAAATTTAAAAACAGATAATGAAAATACTATTGGTTTTAAAGTACGAAACCCTGGCCTAGCAAACGTAAAATTGTTTGTAGAAGGAATTACAAAAAGCGGAGTTTTTGTTTCCGAAAACATTACGATCCCAATGGACTAACAACTTACAAAGAGTTGGCATTAGAAAAACAATAGGTTGGTTCCTATTTGCGCTCATACGTTAAGTATGAAAAAGCATATTGATGCCGCTCATCTTTAGGATGATATACTTCTGAAACAAGTTTCCAATCATTCAAGTTTATTTTTGGAAAAAAAGTATCCGCCTCAAAACTACCATGTACTCTTGTTAATTCTATTTTGGTAGCGAATTTCATCCCTAACCTATAAATTTCACCTCCTCCTATGATATAAGACAATTTTTCATCTTTAACTAGGGCAATAGCTTCTTCAATAGAATGCACAACTTTACATTCCGAGAAAGTATTTCGATAATTTTTATCTCGGGTTATAATAATATGAGTTCTATTGGGAAGCGGACCTGGAAGGCTTTCGAAGGTTCTTCTTCCCGTTATTATCTTATGTCCTTGGGTAAGCGATTTAAAACGCTTAAAATCGTCTGGTAGTCGCCAAAGAAGGTCGTTGTCTTTACCTAAGGCATTATTTTCAGCTGCCGCTGCGATTATGGTAATGGTATGCATTAATCTTTTTTTTTATTGATTTGGGTAACAGGAAATTCAGTTTCTATTTCTTTTTGAAGCGCTGCAATACGTTGTTTTTGTTTTAAAACTAATTTTTCACGTTGCTTGCGCTCCCAATCCTTTCCCATAAATTTTTGAGTTATAAAGACATTAAAAGCGTGTAATGCGAATAAAAAAGCCCAAAAGGTAATTCCCCAAATAAACCAATTGTAATTATCTCCGTATTTTAAAATTTTATTAATTAGAATCAAAAATACACTTCCTATTAAAAAAATAACAAAATGAATATATAACCTTTTTTTCTGAGTCAGACGTTTTTGAGCATACTCCAAAAGTTCGTGTTGTTGCGCGTCAATTTCAGGTGTTACAGGTTTTTTAGAAAACATAGTTTAAGTACCTTTAATCAAAGATACATTAATACCCTAAATTTTTTAAAACTATATGGAGAAGTTTGAAACACAGTTTAAACAACCTGGCATTGCGGTATATGCCGATACTGCATCTAGTGGTTTAGCTTACAATGAGCTATTGGACTGGCGCCATTCCTATGACGAAGCATTTTTTGTTGGGGGTAGTGAAAAAAAAGCAGAACGATACAATATTATTTCTGAAACAAAGAGAACTGTAGCGAACTTTTTTACTACACATTGGCACAATGTAGCTTTGACCACAAGTTTTTCTATGGGATTAAACTTATTATTAGAGGGGCTATCTGTAGATCAAAATATATTGCTATTATCAGAAGATTACCCCTCCGTAAATTGGCCTTTTCGATCTAGGGACTTTTCCATTTATTACGCAAAAATCAATGAGAACTTAGAGCATAATATCGCAGCTGCCATTGATAAATATAAGATTACGATTTTGGCCTTAAGCGCAGTGCAATGGGTTAATGGTATTCGTGTAGATATGGGTTTTTTAAAGACACTTAAAAAACAATATCCGGAACTACTTATTATAGCAGATGGCACTCAATTTTGCGGGACTACAAATTTTAATTTTGATACATCTGGAATTGATGTTTTGGGAGCAAGTGCCTATAAATGGCTACTTAGCGGTTATGGGTGTGGTTTTTTTTTGATAAAGCAAGCGGTACAGAAAAGATTTTCCATGAAAACAACAGGTTTTAATGCAGCCAATGGAGAGTTGGAAAAAGAACATGATATTCCATTTATAAAACATTTGGAACCAGGTCACTTGGACGCTTTCAATTTTGGAAGTTTAAATTTTTCATTACAATTTTTACAAAAAATAGGATTGTCCAAAATCGAAAAACATTTGCAGCGATTATCAACCTATGCCAGACAGGAATTCATCGAGCTAAACCTCTTAGAAGAGTCAGTGATTTTAAGAACACAACACAGTACTATATTTAATATTAGAGGAAATGAGACCTTATTTTCACGATTAAAAGAAGCAAAAATAAGTTGCTCGCAACGGGGAACAGGTATTCGTTTTAGTTTTCACTTTTATAATTCTCAAAATGATATAGATCGCATCATTCATATCCTTAAAAACAACTCCTAATATTTTATTAGTTGAAAAAAAGTAACCTCTTTTTTTGTGAAAGTAAACTGTATATGAACAAGATTTTGCTAAAATGATAAATCTGTGCTAACTTATTGTGTATAAGCAGTTTTATGTATTGCTTTGCAGGATAAACTTAAATCTGATTACCATGGGAATTACAAAACAATATCTTAAGACCAAACCAGTTTGTAAAGTTACCTTTACAGTGCCAGCAGAGGAAGCTGAAAAAGTTGCTGTTGTTGGGGATTTTAATGATTGGAATACCGAGGAAAGTATATTGAAAAAACTTAAAAACGGAACCTTTAAAGGAACGTTTAATTTACCTAAGGAAAACACATTCGAATTCCGTTATCTTATTGATGGAGATTACGTAAACGAGTCAGAAGCTGACGGATATCAATGGAATGATTATGCGGGTGCAGAAAATGCACTATTAACCGTATAAATTAAGTAAAAGGTGTGTTGCCATAGGGTTATTCCTCTATGGTAACACCTTTCCAAAAAGCTACACTACCCTTAATAGATTTTGCCAAAGGACTCACTTCAGGGTAATACCATGCAGCATCGGGATTCTCTTCTCCATTAACTGATATGGTATAATAAGAAGCAACACCTTTCCAAGGGCAAGTTGTATGTGAATTACTAGGTTTAAAAAACTCCTTTTTTATACTATCGGCAGGAAAATAATGATTGTTTTCCACTACAACGGTATTGTCACTTTCGGCAATAACTGTGTTGTTCCAAATTGCTTTCATAAATGCTGTTTTAATTATTATACTTGATTTGAATTGTCTTTTTTGAATACGTAATTCTTATATCTTTTTTTTGTGTCACTGAACTCGGTTATCATTCTAAGCCCTGCTTCTTTTGCTAGCCAAGAAACTACATTGTCGTCATACTTTTGCGATATTTCTGTATGAATGGTTTCCCAGGCATTAAAATCAATTTGTAAATCCAATTTTTCAATGGTAACTGTTTGTGGTTCCTTAGCAACAAGATAGCTTTTTGCAGTGCCAGTTTCAGGATCGTAAACTTCCCAATGCAGGAAAAGATCCAGATTAAAATCTCCTCCTAATTCTCTATTGATCCGGGTTAAAATATTTTTGTTAAATGCAGCAGTAATTCCTGTCTTATCGTTATAAGCATCTAAAATGGTTTGGGGATGTTTTTTTTGATCAAAACCCATAAACAAAATATCATCTTCTGCTAAAGATTCTTCAATATTTTTAAGAAAAGCTATGGCCTGCGGATGTAGCAGATTTCCAATATTTGATCCCAGAAATAAAATAACCTTACGCACTCCATTCAATGTTTCAATGGTCTTTAGTGTTTCAAAATAAGTGCCTTGAAGTGGTTCAACAGAGACCTCTGGAATTTCTTTTTGAATGGACTGTTCTAATTGATTCAATACATTCTGACTGATATCAATTGGGAAATAAGTGAAATTTTCTCCTTTTTGAGAAAGATGTTTAAGTAAAATTTTTGTCTTTTTACCATCACCAGCCCCTAACTCTATAAGGTTAAATTTATCCACACCTCTTGAGAACAAATCACATATGGCTTCGGTATGAGTTGCTAGGACTTCATACTCGCTATTGGTGAGATAATATTCAGGCATATTCATGATGTCCTGAAAGAGCGCATCTCCCTTGGCATCATAAAAGTATTTGGATGAAAGGTGTTTAGGGAAGGCGGTTAATCCTTCATAAACTTCCTCTTCAAATTGAGATTCAAAAACAGCAGTTGTTTTTTGTTGCATAAGATTGTAGTCGAAATTATTTAACAAGTCTTAAACCTGTATATTGCCAGCGTAAAGATGTTTGAAAGAAATTGCGATAGGTAGGTCGCGTATGTTTTTCTGGAGTAGCTACTGAGCCTCCCCGCAGCACTTTTTGGTTTACCATAAATTTCCCATTATATTCTCCCAAAGCTCCAGCGGCCTTTTTAAAATTAGGATAGGCTAGATAGGCACTTTCAGTCCATTCCCAACGTTTTCCCCAGGGAAAATACTGCTGGGCACTTTCCCATTCGAATTCTGTAGGAAGCCTGTGACCTTTCCATTGTGCAAAGGCAAAAGCCTCATAATAAGAAATATGAGTAACAGGTGCATCTAAATGAACCTTTTGAAGCCCATTTAAGGTATAGTGATGCCAATTTCCATCAACACAATGCCAATAAAGCGGATTGGTAATGGTATGTTGATTTACCCAATCCCATCCTTCAGCATGCCAGAGATCAAACTTTTGGTAACCTTTGTCTGAAATAAATTCAATAAATTCTCTATTCGTAACAAGTTTGTTCGAGATCTTATATTCGTTTAAGTAAACCTTATGGACTCCCAATTCATTATCATAGCAAAAATCATCGGTATTATGACCAATAGTATAGGTGTTTTCAGGAATAGTGATCCAATCTTGTGGATGTGTTTCTACAGGGTGTTCTACAAAACTTTTAGAATAGCTAGGAAGCAATGGATTATTGCCTAAAATATATTTAATATCGGTTAATAATAGTTCCTGATGTTGTTTTTCGTGATGAATGCCAATCTCCAATAAATTGTGTAAAGCTGTCGATTGATTCTCGGTAAATAACAGATTTATAGCTTCGGTAACGTAGTGTCTGTAATCGTATACTTTTTGTACAGAAGGCCGAGAGAGATTTCCACGATCAGATCGCACAACACGTTTGCCTACAGTTTCATAATAACTATTAAAAACAAAGGAAAAATCCTCATTAAAAACTGTATAGTCTTTAGCATGTGGCTTTAAAATAAACTCTTCAAAAAACCATGTTGTATGTCCCAAATGCCATTTTGGAGGGGACACATCAACAACAGGTTGAACTACATAATCTTCTATTTCAAGAGGCGTACATAAGTTTTCAGAATGTTTTCGGGTTTCCAGAAAGAAATCCAAAAGCGAAGCGGTAAGTATCATAAATTAATTTGTACCATAAAGATACAGATTTTATAGATGTTCTTAAATCAAGGAAGTTAAGCAGATGTTAAAATGTGATCTGAAAATAATAAAAACTTACCGTGACATACATGGTGTTGAAACAACAAAGACCACAAAATTCTTTAAACCGCAACAACTCCTTTTATATGTGGATGTGGATTATAATCAACAAGTGTAAAATCGTCAAATTTAAAATCCAAAATATCGGTAATCTCCGGGTTCAATACCATTTTTGGTAAAGGACGAGGCGTTCTACTCAATTGAAGTGCAACTTGCGCTCTATGATTGTCATAAATATGTGCATCACCAAAGGTATGAATGAAATCCCCCGGGGCATAACCACAAACTTGGGCCATCATTAAAGTAAAAAGTGCGTAGGAGGCAATGTTAAACGGAACCCCAAGAAAAATATCTGCACTACGCTGATAGAGCTGACAGGAGAGTTTCCCGTCCGAAACATAAAATTGAAAAAAAGCATGACATGGCGGTAAAGCGGCTTTGCCCTTTGCAACATTATCAGAAAATGAAATAGAGGTATCTGGTAAAACGCTTGGATTCCAAGCAGAAACTAGCATTCTTCTGCTATTTGGATTGTGTTTTAGCGTGTGGATTACTTCTTTTATTTGGTCAATTCCTTCACTATTCCAATTGCGCCATTGATGGCCATATACAGGACCAAGATCTCCATTTTCATCGGCCCATTCATTCCAAATACGCACCCCATTTTCTTTTAAATAATCAATATTGGTGTCCCCTTTTAAAAACCATAATAATTCGTAAATAATGGATTTTAAATGCAATTTTTTTGTGGTTACCATAGGGAAGCCTTCGCTGAGGTCAAAACGCATTTGATACCCAAAAACACTTACCGTACCTGTGCCAGTACGATCCCCTTTTTGGTTACCAACTTCCAATACATGTTTTAATAAATCGTGGTATTGTTTCATAGTAATTTTAATAGCCTCACGAAATTAAGAAATACGAATTCATTTTCATTTTTAAAACCACCGGTAGTTTTAAAAACTTATTAACGGATATTTAAAAAGAATGGATCTTCTCGGGAAGAAAAATTCCGCAGAATTAACCTAAAATCATCCCAGCAATAGTAGCTGATAGCAATGAGGCCAAAGAACCACCTAAAACTGCTTTCATACCAAATTCGGATAAAACCTTACGTTGTCCAGGCGCTAAAGAACCAATACCTCCAATTTGTATACCTATAGAGGCAAAATTGGCAAAACCGCAAAGCATATAAGTGGCCATTATAACCGACTTATTAAAGGTAAAGTGTGTTGGGTTTGCAAGATTTTTGAGTTCGGCCAATTGAATGTATCCTATAAATTCACTGGCGGCTAATTTAATTCCTAACAGCTGTCCCATAAGCAAAATATCTTCTTTTGCTATCCCAATTAACCACATTAAAGGCGCAAACACGGTTCCTAATATCGCTTCTAAGGAAAACTTCTCATAGGAAGAATTCGCAGAAATAACCCCATTTAAAAAAGTGACATCCCCGACCCATCCTAATAATCCATTAATCATAGCAATAAATGCAATAAAAACTAAAAGCATGGCACCTACATTTACTGCTAGTTTTAGGCCTTCGGTAGTGCCATTGGCAATGGCATCTAGGAAATTAGCGCCTATTTTTTCTGAAGATACTTTAACATCTGTGTTTATGGCTTCGGTCTGTGGACAAAGTATTTTTGATATTACAATAGCTCCTGGTGCTGCCATGACAGATGCCGCCAACAGATGTTTTGCAAAATAAACCCGTAGCACTGGGTCGTCGCCTCCTAAAAAAACCAATATATGCTGCTAAAACTGCTCCTGCTACCGTGGCCATTCCACCAATCATAACCAGTAGTATTTCGGAACGATTCATTTTTTCCAAATAGGCTTTTATTAGCAAGGGCGCTTCTGTTTGTCCTAGAAAAATATTACCTGCAACGGATAAGCTTTCAGCTCCGGATATGCCTAAAAATTTTGTGAGCAACCAAGCCAACGCTTTTACAACTTTTTGAATCAATCCTAAGTAAAATAACACGGAAGTGAGGGCAGAGAAGAAGATAATTGTTGGCAGTACCTGAAAGGCAAAAATAAATCCAAAGGTATCCATATCTACAACTAATCCTTCAAATAAAAACTTAGCTCCGGCTCTAGTGAATTCTAATATTTCAACAAAAATTTCCCCTATTTTTTCAAAGAGAGCTTGTATTATAGGAATTTTAAGAACACCAATTGCTATAATTAATTGTAGTGCTAAACCAATACCTACAGTTTTCCAATTAATTGCTTTTCTATTTGAACTAAATGCAAAAGCGATAAGAATTAGAACACTCATACCCAAAATACCCCTCCATAAACTGTGAATAGAAAACCCCTGATTGGGGATTATTTCTGTAGATTTTAATTGACTTGTACCTTGTAATTCAATGCTACTAAGTACGGCAAGATCCCCATGATTATTGGTGAATGCTGTATTTGAAATTTCTTGGGATAGTGCAAAGTTGCTAATTAAAAGAAGGCACAAGAAAAGAAAAACAGCAGAATATTTCATATAAGAAAGGGTTCGTTAGTTGCGTTTGGAAATTTCATCTCTGAGTTTGGCCGCTTTTTCATAGTCTTCATTAGTAACAGCCTTATCTAATTCCTTATGCAGTTCTTCCAACGATAGCTCTTGATATCCATCTGTAGCGCCCGTATCAATTTCTACGGTTTCACTTTCTTGTAAAATTTCGTTTACAACAATGCTATCATCATTATCTTCCTCTTCTTTGTCCTTGGAAGAGAATTTAAGAAAAATGCCTGCCTTATCTAAAATGGTTTTATACGTAAAGATTGGTGCATTAAATCGCAGTGCCAAGGCAATGGCATCACTGGTTCTCGCATCAATAATTTCTTCTATTTTATCTCGTTCGCAGATAATGCTAGAATAAAATACGCCGTCTACTAACTTATGTATGATTACTTGTTTTACAACAATATCAAAACGATCTGCAAAATTCTTAAAAAGATCATGCGTCAACGGGCGTGGTGGTTTTATCTCTTTTTCTAAAGCTATGGCTATAGATTGTGCTTCAAAGGCGCCAATAACGATAGGTAATTTACGATCTCCTTCAACTTCATTTAATATAAGGGCATAGGCGCCGTTCTGGGTTTGGCTATAGGATATCCCTTTTATTTTTAATCGGACTAAACTCATATTTTTCTATACAAAAAAAGGACTGTTTAAATAAAAGGATTGTCCATTACATTTAAACAGCCCTATAAGGGGCACAATTTAACAAAAATTAGGCGTTCTGTGCCTTAAATTCCTTTAATTTTTCGATGAGTTTAGGTACCACTTCAAAGGCATCACCCACAACACCATAATCTGCAGCCTTGAAAAAAGGTGCATCTGGGTCTGAATTGATTACCACTTTTACTTTAGAGGAACTTACTCCGGCTAAATGCTGGATCGCTCCAGATATTCCAATTGCTATGTACAAATTACTTGCAACTGGTTTTCCTGTTTGTCCTACATGTTCCCCGTGAGAGCGCCATCCTAAATCTGAAACAGGTTTCGAGCATGCAGTAGCTGCACCTAAAATACCTGCTAATTCTTCAATCATTCCCCAGTTTTCGGGACCTTTTAATCCTCTACCACCAGATACTACAATATCTGCATCGGCAATCGTTGCTTTACCAACCACTTTATCAACTTCAACTGATTTCGTAGAGAAATCGTTAGCACCTATTGCAGGTTCAAAACTATCAACTGTGCTGTCAACAGCATTTTCCACTGCACCAAAAGCGTTATTAGAAACTCCAATAACCTTTGTTTCAGAATTAATTTGCGTAAAAGCAAACCCTTTATTACTGAAAGCAGTTCTTTTTACTACAAATGGATTAACACTCTGTGGGGCTGCAACCACATTCGGAACATAACCCGCTTGCAACTTGGCACTTACAATTGGTGCTAAAAACTTAGTATCTGCACTAGAACTCAATACAACTACTTGTGCCTGTTCGCGTTCTGCCGCCTGTGCAATACTATTAGCATAAGCCTTGGCATTAAATGTGTTAAATTCATCATTGTTTACTTCTAATATTTTAGAAACACCATACGCTGCTAAGCTATTACTATCAGACGCATTAAATGTTATGGCAGTAACTGATGTCCCAAGTTGCTGTGCAACAGCATAGGCATAAGAAGCAACTTCCAAAGCATTTTTCTTAAATTTTCCGTTTTCGGATTCTGTATATACTAAAACTGACATATTATTTTTTTTAAGTTCAAACGCTAGGTTTACAATGATCAAATCATGAGTAGCGTTTCATTCTGTTTTGGAATTAAATTACTTTGGCCTCGTTGTGCAATAGATCAATTAATTCATCAATATTTTCAGCATCAACAAGTTTAACTGCTCCTTTTGCTGCTGGTTTTTCAAATTTAGTGTCTACTGTAGTATTGGCACTTGCTATGGGCTCCAAAACATTAAGCTTCTTTTGTCGAGCCATCATGATTCCTCGCATATTCGGAATACGAAGATCACTTTCCTCAACCAACCCTTTTTGTCCTCCTATCACAAGAGGAAGGCTTGTCGCTATTTTTTCTTTTCCTCCGTCAATTTCCCTGTGTGCAGTAGCAACAGTTCCTTCAACTTCCAATCCAATACAGGTGTTTACGAAGTTCATATCTAAAAGTGTGGCTAAGATACCAGGAACCATACCTCCATTATAATCAATAGATTCTCTTCCAGCGATTACTAAATCATAACCTCCACTTTTAACGATTTCAGCCAATTGCTGTGCTACAAAAAAACCATCCGTTGGTTCTGCATTAATTCGAAAAGCTTCATCCGCACCTATGGCTAACGCCTTTCTTATGGTAGGTTCAACCGAGGCATTACCTACCGTAGCTACATGTACAGTTGCACCTTGTTTTTCTTTAAACCACATAGCCCGGGTTAATCCGAATTCATCATTAGGATTGATTACAAATTGTACACCATTAGTGTCAAACTTAGTATCACCCTCGGTAAAATTTATCTTAGACGTTGTGTCTGGAACATTACTTATGCAAACAAGTATTTTCATAATTGAAATTGTAATTTTTTTGTCTTGAATACTAAGTCGCGAAGATAATCAATAATTTTCAAATTTATTATGCGTGCATAATAAATTTATCACTTTTTTTACCCACATGTGCTGCACTTTTGATATATAATTTCCTATTTTTGCTAGCGTTTTTATCGTAAAGAAAATATTTAAAATACGCCATATACATGAAGACACTACAGTTTAGACAGGCAATTGCAGAAGCAATGTCCGAGGAGATGCGGAGGGATGAGAATATTTATTTGATGGGAGAAGAGGTTGCAGAATATAATGGAGCATACAAAGCTTCTAAAGGAATGTTAGATGAGTTTGGTCCTGAGCGTGTTTTAGATACCCCCATTTCTGAATTAGGATTTTCGGGAATTGCTATTGGTTCCGCAATGAATGGAAATCGACCGATTGTGGAATTTATGACATTCAATTTTTCGTTAGTGGGAATTGATCAAATTATAAATAATGCAGCTAAAATCCGTCAAATGTCAGGAGGGCAATTTAACTGTCCAATAGTCTTTAGAGGACCAACAGCCTCAGCAGGACAATTGGCAGCTACGCATTCGCAAGCCTTTGAAAGTTGGTTTGCAAATTGCCCAGGATTAAAGGTTGTAGTTCCTTCTAACCCTAATGATGCAAAAGGATTATTAAAATCTGCAATACGTGATGATGATCCTGTTATTTTTATGGAATCAGAGCAAATGTATGGGGATAAAGGAGAGGTTCCGGAAGGAGAATATACCATTCCTTTAGGCGTAGCGGAAATTAAAAGAGAAGGAACAGATGTGACCATCGTTTCTTTTGGCAAGATAATTAAGGAGGCTTATACGGCGGCAGATGAATTGGCTAAGGAAGATATCAATTGCGAAATTATAGACTTACGAACGGTAAAACCATTGGATTATGATGCTGTTCTTACCTCTGTAAAGAAGACAAATCGTTTGGTTGTTTTGGAAGAAGCATGGCCATTTGGAAATGTAGCAACTGAAATCACCTATCACATACAATCAAAAGCTTTTGATTACCTAGATGCACCTATCGAAAAAATAAATACTGCGGATACTCCGGCACCGTATTCCCCGGTATTATTAGAAGAATGGTTGCCAAATCATGAAGATGTAATTAAGGCTGTTAAGAAAGTGTTATATCGATAAGAAAAACCGTAAGGGACAAGTATCTTAGCTCCGTTGATCCTTGATCGACGGAGTTTTTGTTTCTAAAAAAGGAATGGTATTTGATAATAATTCTACTTAAAATTTAAATAAACCATAATTGTGCTTGCAGTTGGCATTAAAACCAGCGGTAGCATGCTTCGTAAATTACATGAAAAAATTACTATCTCTTTTTTTCTTTTTCACTTTCATTTTTGTTTTTTCTCAAACCAAGGTCGGAGGTATAGTTGTTGATGAATCGGGTTCTCCGGTAGCATTTGCCAACGTTTTATTCAAAGGTTCTTCGGAAGGAACAATCACTAATGATAATGGACGATTTTATATAGAATCTGATAACACTTATCAAACACTTGTAATTTCCTTTATAGGATACGAAACCAAAGAAATTTCGCTTACGGCAAAAGTGAATTATAATATGGAATTTGTGCTGATTGAAGGGAGTGAGCAACTCGATGAAGTAGTGGTTTATACCGGAAAACAGTCTAAAAAGAACAATCCTGCAATCGATATTTTACGAAAAATCTGGGCCAAGAAAAGGGTTAATGGGCTTAAAAAATTTAAGCAATACACGTATGATAAGTACGAAAAAATAGAATTTGATTTAAATACAATTGATAGTGCACTTATTAAAAGTAAAATTTTTAGAGGTCTAGAGTTTGTGTTTGACGATTTGGATACCTCAAGGATTACTGGTAAAACTTACCTTCCGGTATTTTTAAATGAAACTTTTTCAAAAGTATATGGCGATAACCTTTTGGATCAGGAAAAAGAAGATATTATCGGCGTAAATAATTCGGGTTATAGTGGGAATCAGGCTATTACTGCCTTTATTGAAGATCTATATTCGGATTATGATATTTACAGTAATTATTTAAAATTCTTCGATAAAAGTTTTACCAGTCCATTATCTCGCACAGGGATTGATGTGTATAGTTATGTGCTTAACGATAGTACCTATATTGATAATAAATGGTGCTACAATATTATCTATTATCCACGACGAAAAAACGAACTTACGTTTAAAGGGGACTTTTGGGTAAATGACACCACTTTTGCCATCAAAAAAATTAATATGGAGGTGACAAAAAGTGCCAATATTAATTGGGTGAAAGAGATCTATATAGAGCAGGACTTTGATGTGCTTAACGATTCGGTCTTTTTAATTAAAAGGGATTATATGTTGAGTGATTTCGCTTTTAGTAAAAAAGAAAAATCTAAAGGTGTATATGGAAAGCGAACTACAGTATATGATCGGTACAAGTTTGATGAGCCTAAACCAAAAAAGTTTTATGGAAAAGCATTGAATCCTTTTGATCCACAGGTTTTTGCCAAAGGAGAGGAGTTTTGGAAGGCAAATCGGTTGGAAAAGTTAAATAAAGATGAGGAAGGAATATTTCAACTTATCGATACCCTAAAAACAGTGCCAAAATTTAACACCTATTTTAAATTAGCCAGTGTGCTGGCTTCGGGATACTATGAAATTGATAAGTGGAATGTAGATATTGGTGATGTTTTTAGCACTTTTGGGTTTAATGATGCGGAAGGCGTGCGGCTTAGGGCAGGTGCTCGAACCTTTTTTGGACCCAACGATCCGTGGCGATTAGAAGGGTATACCGCCTATGGATTTAGCGATAAAAAGTTTAAATATGGGATTTCAGGAAAATGGTTGATCGATAAAAAAAGTCGTTTAATTATCTCTGGAGGAAACCGTCGTGATGTAGAACAATTGGGACTTAGCCTTACTTCAACAAACGATGTTTTAGGAAGGAGTGTGGCCTCCTCCTCAGTGTTAACCGTAGGGTCCAATGATCGTTTAACGAATATTAACCTCACTACGTTTAATATAGAGTTGGAACCGGTTAAGAATTTCCGTGTGCGATTGGGAAGCTCCCTTAGAACCTTGAGCTCCGCCTTGCCAGAAGTATTTAGTTTAGATTATGTGGATACATCTTCTCCGACGGGAATATCATCGCGGGTGAAACAATTTGATTTAAGTACGCAGTTAATTTATCAACCCGGGAGGCGAGTCATTGGTCAAGGAGTGGAACCTAGAAATATCAACACAAATTTCAGTACACTCTTATTAAACTTCACAACGGGAATAGAAGGAATCTTGGAAAGTGATTTTGATTATCAACGATTGCAATTTTCATACACGCAACCATGGCAGTTAGGAGGCTTTGGAAGGTTGCTAAGTACAGTTGAGGTTGGAAGAACTTTTGGTGAAGTTCCACTGTCTTTATTAAATGTAATTCCTGGGAATCAGACCCTGTTTTCAATATATAACACCTTTCCAAATCTCGACTTCTATGAATTTGTAACAGATACTTATGTCTCTGTGCATTTTGAACATAATTTTAATGGACGAATTTTTTCAAGGATTCCTGTATTGCGAAAATTAAATCTTAGAGAAATTGTTGGCTTGAGAGGGGCTTGGGGTAGTTTGTCTGATGAAAATATCGCTTTAAATAGCCCAACGAATATAATTCTGCAGGCCCCCGATGAACAGATTTATTACGAATACTCTTTTGGAATTGGAAATATTTTCAAAATATTTAGAATCGATTTCAACTTTCGAGGAAATTACTTAGATAGTCCAAATGCACGACCTTTTAGTGTTACCGGAACCTTTGGCTTTTTCTTTTAGCAGTCTTCGTATCATTAATTATTACATTTTCAACTATATTTAACCTAAAGAACAAGACCATGAGCAACGAAGAAATAAGCTCTTTTGATGTATTGATTGAAATACCAAAGGGAAGTAGAAATAAATACGAATACGATTTTGAATTAAAAAAAGTTCGGTATGATCGCATGATATTCTCATCGATGATGTATCCGGCAGATTATGGTTTTGTTCCTGAAACTTTAGCTTTAGATGGGGATCCGTTGGATGTTCTAGTATTGGTTACGGAACCTACTTTTCCAGGTTGTGTTATGGAAGTAAAACCGATCGGTGTGTTTCACATGACAGATGAGAAGGGACCAGATGAAAAAGTAATTTGCGTTCCGGTATCAGATCCGATCTGGAATAGACTTAATGATTTAAGCGAATTGAATCCACATTTGATTAAGGAAATAGAACATTTCTTTAAGGTATATAAGGATTTGGAAAAGAAAAAAGTAGATGTAGGAGGTTGGGGTAATGTTGATGAAGCCAAAGAAATTGTGAAAAAATGCATACAGCGTTTTGTTGATAGTGATGTCCCTACAAAGGAAGTAAGTATTAAGTGATAATAAAATCTTTAGCCGAAAGGATAAAAAAAGCAATATCATACCTCGATATTGCTTTTTTTATTCTATGGGTTTTCATTACTTTTGCCCAGCTAAATATTTAACAAGCAAACAAATGGGATCAATGATGATTTATATGCCAATAGTAATGGCAGTGTTAGGTTTACTTTATATGGTAATCAAGAAATCTTGGGTAATGAAACAAGATGCCGGAGATGGAAAAATGAAAGAGATTTCAGATCATATCTATGAAGGTGCCTTAGCATTCTTAAACGCAGAATACAGATTACTTGCAATTTTTGTTCTTATCGTAAGTATTGCCTTAGCAGCAGTATCTGTGATTGTGCCAACAACGCACTGGCTTATAGTTGTTGCCTTTATTTTTGGTGCATTTTTCTCAGCTTTAGCTGGAAATATGGGTATGAAAATAGCAACAAAAACTAACGTTAGAACTACACAAGCTGCACGCACAAGTTTACCGCAAGCTTTAAAGATCTCATTTGGTGGAGGTACCGTTATGGGACTGGGAGTAGCTGGTTTGGCAGTATTAGGATTAACGGCATTTTTTATATTATTCTTCCACTTTTTTATGAACGGTAGTTGGTCTTCTACAGATGATATGACTATTGTTTTAGAAACCTTAGCAGGCTTTTCTTTAGGAGCAGAATCAATCGCTTTATTTGCACGTGTTGGTGGAGGTATTTATACCAAGGCAGCAGATGTAGGAGCCGATTTGGTGGGGAAAGTAGAAGCGGGTATTCCGGAAGATGATCCAAGAAACCCTGCTACGATTGCAGATAATGTAGGTGATAATGTGGGCGATGTTGCAGGAATGGGAGCGGACTTGTTTGGTTCGTATGTAGCGACGGTTTTAGCCGCAATGGTATTAGGAAACTATGTTATTAAGGATATGGGTGGCGCTATTGATGATGCGTTTGGAGGTATCGGTCCTATTTTATTACCAATGGCCATTGCAGGTGCTGGAATTATTATTTCAGTAATTGGTACCATGCTGGTTAAAATTAAAAATAATGATGCTAAAGAAGCACAAGTAATGGGTGCTTTAAACATAGGTAACTGGGTATCTATTGCCTTAGTAGCGGTATCTTGTTTTGCATTGGTTAAGTGGATGCTTCCTGAAACGATGCAAATGGAATTCTTTGGTGAAGGAATTCAGGAAATATCTTCCCTTCGTGTTTTTGCAGCTACTATTATTGGACTTATAGTTGGTGGATTTATATCATCAGTTACCGAGTATTATACTGGATTAGGTAAAAAACCAATCTTAAAAATTGTTCAACAATCAAGTACGGGTGCAGGAACCAACATCATTGCTGGTTTAGCTACAGGAATGATATCTACATTTCCATCCGTATTATTATTTGCAGGAGCAATTTGGGCGTCTTACGCCTTTGCAGGATTTTACGGAGTAGCGTTAGCAGCATCGGCAATGATGGCTACAACAGCAATGCAATTGGCTATTGATGCTTTCGGACCCATATCTGACAATGCCGGTGGTATTGCTGAAATGAGTGAGCAAGAACCAGTGGTACGTGAACGTACTGATATTTTAGATTCCGTAGGAAATACCACTGCAGCTACAGGAAAAGGATTTGCCATTGCATCTGCAGCACTTACATCCTTAGCATTATTTGCAGCCTATGTAACTTTTACAGGAATAGATGGTATTAACATATTTAAGGCTCCGGTTTTAGCCATGTTATTTGTAGGAGGTATGATACCAGTGGTATTTTCGGCCTTGGCTATGAATGCGGTAGGTAAAGCTGCCATGGAAATGGTACAGGAAGTACGCCGTCAGTTTAAGGAAATAGCAGGAATTATGGAAGGTACTGGGAAACCAGAATATGATAAGTGCGTTGCTATATCTACGCAGGCTTCGTTGAAAGAAATGATGCTTCCTGGATTACTCACTATCGGATTTCCACTGTTAATTACCTTTGTTCCAATGCTTATTGGAATGAACAACCAAGCTATAGCAGAAATGCTGGGAGGATATATGGCAGGAGTTACCGTAAGTGGTGTGTTATGGGCTATTTTCCAAAACAACGCTGGAGGTGCCTGGGACAATGCTAAGAAATCTTTTGAAGCTGGGGTAATGATTAATGGAGAAATGACCTATAAAGGTTCTGATGCCCATAAAGCAGCTGTTACTGGAGATACCGTTGGAGATCCATTTAAAGATACTTCTGGACCTTCTATGAATATCTTAATTAAGCTTACTTGTTTAATCGGGTTAGTGATAGCGCCAATTTTAGGGGGTCATACAGAATCTGGAGTAGCGGTAACAAAGGATGAAATTAAGGTCGAAATGAACGTGTCTTCGGATGATATTGCTCAAGCCACAGTAGTTTACACGACAACGGTTAATGGAGTTGCGGAAACCAAAGAAATTACATTTTCAGGGGCTAAAGAAGAAGTAGAAGCTGAATTAAAAGCATTTGAGGCAACTACTAAAGATGCAAATGGAGAAGTTCTTAAAACCATAGAAAAAGTAGATATTAGATAACAGTAAATAGTTTTTAATATATCATTGAATACTAAAAAAGGCTGATACCATCTGGTTTAGCCTTTTTTAGTTTTATGGATTTAATAGGTTTAGAGCGGTAAAATAGATGCTACACCTCTAGTATAAGTGTATTAGAATAGTCCGTTAATTTCAGCATCTATTTTGTGTATCACTTGCCCTAAATCTTCAGGATTATCTACGAAATTTAGATTGTCAACATTAATGACTAGAAGCTTCCCTCGCTCATATCCTTCAATCCAAGCTTCATATCGCTCGTTCAAACGACTGAGATAGTCAATTGAAATCGTGTTTTCATATTCCCGACCTCTTTTATGAATTTGCCCGACTAAATTTGGAATCGAACTTCTTAAATAAATAAGTAAATCAGGAGGCTGCACTAAACTTTCCATAAGATCAAAAAGACTGGAATAGTTTTTAAAATCTCGATTTGTCATTAGCCCCATTGCATGAAGGTTGGGTGCAAATATATGTGCGTCTTCATAAATGGTTCTATCCTGAATGATGTTTTTACCGCTTTGTCGAATTTGTAAAATTTGTCGAAACCTACTATTTAAAAAGTAAATCTGTAAGTTAAAACTCCAACGTTCCATTTGGGTATAGAAATCGTCTAAATACGGATTGTCAACTACATCTTCAAAATGAGCCTCCCATTTATAATGTTTGGAAAGTAATCGTGTAAGCGTTGTTTTTCCTGCACCAATATTCCCGGCAACTGCAATATGCATACTTTACTTATCGTTTGAGTTGGTTAATTTTTTTTAGGGGGAGTACAATATACAAAGTATAACGGGTTCGCAAAAAAATAAAGGATGAAATACCTAAGATAAATTTAATCTTGGAATAATGTTTTTTGACACGGTTTTTATAAAACTGTTAAAGTTTTATTTTTTCAATTTACCGCTTAAACCAAAAGCAATTATTTTAGTCTAAAAAGCATAAACAAAAACACGATGAAAAAAACAGCACTATTATTACTGGCGGTAATTGGTTGTATAAAAGTTGTTGAAGCACAGGATTTTCAGGGCAAAGTAATCTATCAAAGTAAGACTACAACAGACCTTAATTTAGATGGTCGGCAAATACCCGAAGAACAAAAGCAGCGTATTCTAGAACGTGTAAAAAATGCCACAGAGCAGAGTTTTGAACTTAGTTTTGATCGCACTGCTTCACTATATGTTAGAGAACAAAAATTAGATGCACCCTCGGCTGGACCTAATGGTAGAGGTGGATTTCGTTTTGCATTTGCTGGGGGAGGAAACGGGAAGTATTACAAAAATGTGCAAAACCAAAACTATGTAAATGAATCTGAACTGTTTGGGAAGCAGTTTCTGATTAAAGATAGTTTGATTAATTGGGAATGGAAACTGGGTTCTGAGACAAAAAAGATCGGGGACTATGTTTGTTATAAAGCCACTGCGGTAAGAAAAGCAGATACCATAAGTTTTGCCAATTTTCGACGATTTCGAGGAAACAACAGGCCCGAACGCCAGGCTAGAAGAAATGATACCATTCAAAGAGATTCTACAAAGAGTAACTCACTTTTATCTCGAATTGAAGCCCCCAAGGATCGAACGATTACTGCTTGGTATGCTCCTGAAATCCCAATTAACCAAGGACCTGGCCCGTATTGGGGGTTACCCGGTTTAATTCTTGAAGTAAATGATGGGCGAACTGCCATTCTGTGCAACAAAATTGTCTTAAACTCAACGGAAAAAGAAGAAATAAAGGCACCATCAAAAGGTAAAAAAGTTAACCAAGAGGAATACGACAAAATCTTGGCTGAAAAAATGAAAGAAATGTCAGAACGCTTTAGAAATGGTAATAGGAGAAGTGGAAATGGTCCAAGAATTAGAGGTTAATGCGACAAATTAAAAAGGGATTATTTGCCGCACTGTTACTTGTTGTAACCGCGGCATCAGCACAAAATATTACTATTTCAGGAACCGTTCGAGATTCTTTACAAAAGCCATTAGATGTTGCTAATGTAGTAGCCATCAATCAGGTGAATCAAAGCTTAGACGGGTTTGGTATTACAAATCCAGAAGGGTTTTATCGAATAAAAGTAAAATCAAATAGTACTTATGTGCTTAAAGTTAGTTATTTAGGGTTTAAAACAAAAGAAATCCAAATTGTAACTACCACAGAAGATATTACTAAAGATATCATTTTATTGCCGCAAGCCGAAAATTTGGATGAAGTTGAGGTAGTGTATGAAATTCCAATTACCATAAAAGGGGATACCATAGTTTACAATACAGATTCTTTTGTCTCAGGTACTGAAAAAAAATTAGCAGACGTACTTGAAAAACTTCCTGGAGTCGAGGTTAATGATGATGGGGAGATAGAAGTAGAGGGAAAAGCAGTCACTAAGGTTATGGTTGAAGGAGAAGATTTTTTTGATGGGGATTCCAAATTGGCTGCAAAGAATATTCCTGCAAATGCTTTGAGTAAGGTTGAGGTGCTTCGCAATTACAGCGAAGTCTCACAATTGAGTGGAGTTACTAATAATCAAGATAATGTTGCTATAAATATTAAACTAAAAGAAGGGAAAAAGAAATTTTGGTTTGGAGAAATCACTGGAGGTATAGGCTTAGACGAGCGCTTTGTAGCCCATCCAAAATTATTTTACTACAGTCCTAAAATTAGCATCAATATTTTGACCGATTTGAACAACATTGGAGAACTACCCTATACAGCACGTGATTTTCGCAATTTTGTAGGTGGTTTACGTGGCGCCACACGTGCAAATAATGGAACTACTTTTAGCACAGGATCTAATAACTTGGGCCTTTCTAATTTGCAAAACAATCGTGCAAAAGATATTAATTCGAGGTTTGGAGCAGTGAATTTTAGTTATAAACCATCAGATGATTGGCGCTTTAGCGGGTTTGGAATATACTCGTATACCGACGTTTTGTTGGAAACAGAAGCAGTAAGAACCTTTATCACTAGCAACCAAATCGAATCTACCAATACAAATACCGATCAGATTTCAGAATTAGGTTTGGCTAAATTTGCTATAAATTATAAACCTTCAGCAAGTTTTCAGTGGGATTATGATGTAGTTTTAAAATTGTCAGACGAAAATGAGAATGTAAATACACTATCCGTTTCTGATGTAACAGATGAGATTGAGGAAAACAAAGAACAAAAACCGCTAAGTATAACACAAAATGCCAACATTTACTATACGTTAAATGAGAAACATATATTTGCGTTGGAGACGCAATATGTACACTCAAATGAAGATCCGTTTTACAATGCCATTCGTTCTGTGCAACCTTTTGAAGATATCGTTCCTTTTAATATCACCCAAAACTTTTTTAATATTAACCAAGAGCAACAGGTATTGACAAATCGGCTAGATGCGAAGCTAGATTATTTCTGGGTGTTAGGTCCTAAAAGTAATTTGAATATTGCACTTGGTACTACTCAAAGCAGTCAAAATTTCGATTCCCGAATTTTTCAAATTTTGGATGGCGATGCGGAACTTAATTTTGAAGAAGCAGAACTTAATAATGATGTAGGCTTCAACTTTTCAGATGTTTTTATGGGACTTCATTACAAAATTATTGCAGGTAAATTTACCATAAACCCAGGATTTATTGTACATAGCTATGCCGCAACAAATGAACAATTAGGTACGGAAATAAAGGATGATTTTTTTAATGTAGTCCCTGATCTCTTTGTGAATTATCAATTTAAACAATCGGAAAGTATACGATTAAATTACAATATACGACGTAATTTTTCTGACATCAATAATTTTGCACAAGGCTATGTTTTCAATAATTATAATGCGCTTTATCAGGGTAATCGGGATCTGGAGAGTGCTCTTTTTCACAATGTTTCGGTAAACTTTTTTAGCTTTAATATGTTCAACTTGCAAAACATTTTTGCTAATGCAAGTTATAGCAGAAGAATTGACCCTTTTAAGACCAATACGTTCATAGAAGGAATTAATCAAGCAAGGACTACTATAAACTCAAATCTACCCGATGAAACTTTAAGTGGTTCAGGTAGTTTTCAGCGTACTTACGGTAAGATCAAACTAAATACTAGGGCAACGTTGGCATATTCTAATACGAATAATATTGTAAACGATGCAGTAAGAAATTCTACATCATTGAACCAAAATTACAGGGTTTCTGTAGGAAGTAGTTTTCGGGATGCGCCCAATTTAGAACTTGGTTTTCGTTATAATATTAACGATTATACAACGGGAGGAACTGCATCCACTTTTTTAACTTCACAACCCTTTTTGAAATTTGATGCTGCTTTTTTGAAACATTTTATTTTTTTAGCAGACTATGACTATTACTTTTATAGAGATCGTGCACGAACCATTGAAAACGAATATGGTTTTTTGAATGCAAGCTTGTCCTATCAAAAAAAGGATAGTAAATGGGAATATACGCTTAAGGCTACTAATTTAACCAATAATGAACAACTGAATAATGACACCTTTAATGATCTATTTTTTAGTACGTCTTCCTATATAGTGCAACCAAGATATGTTATTCTTCAAGTAAAATATGAATTGTAGTAATTTTTAGTAATAAAGTTCCTTAATAAAATTAATGTCTTAATTAATTTCAGGAACTAGCGATTTCTTGGGCGGTAGGAAAAAATCAACAAATTAACTTATAGCCATATCCACGAATATTAACGATTTGAATATTGGCATCGCGACGTAATTTCTTGCGGAGTTTACTGATAAATACATCCATACTGCGTGCATTGAAAAAGTCATCATCTCCCCAAATTTTCTTTAAAATATGAGAACGATCCAAGATCTCGTTGCGTTTTTGTGCCAGATGAAACAGCAATTCAGCTTCACGATGGGTTAAGAGTTGCTCCATCTTACCATGTACTAATAACTGTTTGGTATAATTGAAATTAAATTGCCCAATTGCAATTTGATCATGTGATTGTTGCAGTTTTGTGCGATCTAGTAAGGCATGTATACGAACAATAAGTTCTTCCATGCTAAAGGGTTTTTTTAGATAGTCATTTCCCCCGTGTCCAAAGCCTTCAATGACGTCCTTAGTTTGTGATTTAGCAGTTAAGAAGATAATAGGGATCTGTTTATTTTCTTGTCGTATTTCTTTTGCCAGCGTAAAGCCATCTTTTTTAGGCATCATAACATCTAGAACTAGGAGATCGGGCTTTTCATTTCGATAAGCTTTAAAGGCTTCCTCCCCATTTTCACAAAAGAAGACCTTGAAATTTCGGGTTTCTAAACTTTCTTTGATAATCGTACCCAATGCAGTTTCATCTTCCGCTAAAACTATTTTTAACAACTGACTCATAGTGTGATTTTAAAAATAGTATGTGTTGCATTGGAGATCAATGCAATAACTCCTTCGTGTTTTTCAATAATTTTTTTGGTGTAAAACAAACCTATTCCAAACCCCTTAACATCATGCTGATTTCCAGTAGGAACGCGATAAAATTTATCAAATATTTTATCTACAACTTGTTTGTCAATACCGCTTCCATTATCAGCAACGGTGATTTCAATAGCATCTAGAATAACATTTAAATTTATTTCAACCGTATTTCCTCCGTACTTGATGGCATTGTCAACCAAATTAGCAATAGCATTTTCAAAATGAAAGGGATCTACGGTAATCTCTAAATCTGTAATATTAGCGGTAAACAAAATTTCCTTATTCCCCGCAACTAAGCGATACTTATCAGCTATGGTCCTGAGTAATACGGGAAGATCTATAGTTTCTTTATTGAGAATTAATTTATCCGAATCCAAAGCGGCGGTTTCCAATAATTTTTCGACCATTTGATGCAGCTTTTTCAATTGTTGATTAGAAATGGCCAAATACTTTTTTGTCTTCTCTGGATCATTAGCGGTATTAAAATTCTGAATTCCTTCAATAGCAGTGGCAACCGTAGCTATCGGGGTCTTAAACTCGTGTGTAATATTGCTTATAAGGTCATTTTTAATTTCTGCTAGTTGTTTTTGTTTTTTAATAATTTGCAGTAGGTATAGTAGACAGGAAATTATTCCAGCAGATAATAGAAAAGAAAGTAGAATGCTTGTAGCTCCTCTTTTTAATATAGCCAAAGTTGGATTCGAAAATTGCAATTGCAGTTTCTCATTCACAGGTAAATAAGTAGATTTGGAAAATGTACTTAATGTCCGTTTTTTATTCTTTGCACTCAATTGTTTTACTACGGAATCGTTTCTAAGATGTTTAAGCGCGTAGGTAATCCTTACGTTTTTTCGCCCCAATTCGTTCTTTACTAGCGTATCCAATTTTTTGAAATCTAGCGTATCTCTGGCGAAAGAAATAAAAATTTTCTTTGCAAAATTAGTAACACTTGAATCTAGGGAGTTTTTATAATCACTTGCTACGGCTATTGATGTAATCTTAGTAGCATTTACTTGACGAGCTGTTTGAAGTGTGTCTATAGTATGTATAAAACTTCCAGTTCCAGTCTTAATATGAATGCTATCGGCCTTAAGTATGAAAGAAGAATCTGGCAGAATATCATTCCAAAAGGATTTGGTCTCCTTATGATTACGGTAAATACTGTCTTTTGAGGTATCAACATAGGTGAAAAAATCAGTCTTTGCCAAATCCGAATAATAGTTTTCTACGCTATTGTCCAAACTAATCTGAACTTCATTAATTAATCGCTGTTTATTTATCTTATAGTTCTGTATGTTCCAATACAATTGAATCCCAATCGTAGCAACTATGATCGTAGTAATAATATAAATAAGAAAATTGTGACTTTGACGATGCATACGCCAAAAGTACATACTAAAGTCAAGTAATAGCGCATCGGTTAACACTCGTTAACATTGGTTAACGGTATTTTTAGTAAGGGTATCTCAATTTTGTAATCTATATAAACAAAAAACAATTACCCATGAGAACAGTATCTTTTTTAGTATTAGTGCTTTTTGCAATTCAAATACATGCCCAAGACTTTAAAGGAATTGCCACCTATAAAACAAGTTCAAGTATTAAAATTTCCTTAGATAGTACTAAGACCACGGATGGACAGCAGGAACTCATCAATAAAATGCTAAGACAATCCATGCAAAAAGAATACGAACTAAAGTTTACCAAAGAAGCGTCGAACTGGAAAGTCATTGAATCTTTAGACAAAGCTGCCCAAGGGAATAGTTCGGTGCAAGTAAGATTTGTAGGAGTAGGTTCGGGATTCAATGGAGGAACCCTTTACAAAAATATAAAGGACAAGCAATTTATTGAAGAGGCCGATGTTTTTGGAAAACCATTTTTAGTTAAAGATTCACTGCCCGAATATGACTGGGAGTTGACCACGGAAACCAAACAAATTGGCCAATACACCTGTTATAAAGCTATTTACAAGAACGAAACAACGCAAGTGCGTTTTAGTTTTGGAGATGTAGCTGAAGAAGAAAAAGGAAAACAAGAAGAAAAAATCACTCAAGAAGTAATCGCATGGTATACACCCCAAATCCCGGTAAGTCATGGTCCAGATGATTATTACGGACTTCCCGGCTTAATTTTAGAATTGAATGATGGAAATCGTGTAATGATCTGCAGTAAAATAGTGCTTAATCCAGAGGAAGCTGTTGTTATTGAAATTCCCAGTAAAGGAAAAAAGGTAAATAGCGAAGAGTATCAGGCTATCGTTCAGGAAAAAGCAGAGGAAATGCAATCTATTTATAGCAACGGTCGTAAAAAGGGCGAAAGTGGCATTCAATTTCGCATAGGCGGATAACCCAACTAAAAATAAGGAAACGCTATTTGTAAAATGGACCTAATCCAGACTCCTTTCATCTGGGAAGTCTAACATCTCAACAATCAAAAAATGAACAGATTTTATATAATTCTCCTATTGGGGCTAGGCTTTTTCTGTGTAAAACTCAATGGACAAGCAATAACCATTCAAGGCACAGTAAAAGATAGCACTGGTAGTGCCTTGGAGTTGGCAAATGTGATTGCAATTTTGAAAGATAGTAAGGGTATAAGTTCTTATGGAATTACCGATAGCGATGGCCGTTTTCGATTAAAACTCCAGACAGACAGCATCTATACCATTAGAGCCAGCTATCTTGGGTATGCAGATTGGGAGAAAACCATAAGTTTTAAGAAAGGGGACGATGAATCCCTTGAAATTATTATGAAAGCCGCACCAAATCAATTGGATGGTGTTGAATTGGTGCAGGAACTCCCTATAAGTGTTTCTGGGGATACGATTACCTATAAAACCGATGCTTTTAACACAGGTCGAGAACGAAAACTGGAAGATGTACTGGAGAACCTTCCGGGGTTTGAAATAGATGATAATGGACAAGTAAAAGTGCAAGGAAAAAGCGTTAGTAAAGTGCTGGTAGAAGGGAAGGAGTTTTTTGATGGAGATAGTAAATTAGCAACCCAAAATATTCCTGCCAATGCTGTGGATAAAGTGCAGGTATTGCGAAATTTTAACGATGTAAGTCCCTTGCGCAGCGTAAACAATAGCGATGCCATTGCATTAAATGTGAAGTTAAAAGAAGGAAAGAAAAATTTGCTTTTTGGGGATGTAGAAGCTGGTTATGGTCCAGATGATCGTAATTTGGTACACCCCAACTTATTCTATTACTCTCCAAAGGCTAGCGTTAACTTTATTGGGGACTTAAATAACATCGGACAACAAGCCTTTACCTTGCAAGATTACTTTCGATTTAATGGCGGCCTACAAAATTTGGCCAACCGTTCAGGATCTTCTACCCGCCTAACATCAGATGATATTGGAATTTCGTTACTTCAAAATAACAGAGCTCAAAATATTAATACCAAATTGGGAGCGCTCAACTTTAGCTATAACCCCAATAAAAAATGGAGTTTGAGTGGTTTTGCTATTGCATCGGGAATAGAAACCGATTTGCGTTCCAATGCTTTTCGAACGTATTTAAGAGAATTGGGGAATTTGGAAGAAAACCTAAACTCAGAAACATTTCAAGATAACGCTACAGGGCTGCTAAAATTCACATCCACCTATACTCCAAATAGCGATTTGCACATTTCTTTTCAAAGCTATGTAAGAGCAGCGGACTTGGATCAGAATTCCCTAAGTATCTCTGATTTTGAAGGAGTAGCAAATACCATCGATTCTGATTTTATTCAAAGTCCTTTTTCTGTAGAACAACGTCTTAGTGCCTTTTATACCCCCAATGAGAATAATATTTTTTCGTTTGAAGCAAACTACCTCTATAAGGACCAGGATCCCCAGTACAATTTACAAACCACCGAGGTTCCTTTTGAAGGGATCGCAGATGTTAACGCAGGGAGTCCTTTTCAATTATTTCAAGACAATCGCGTTTTTTCGAATAAAGCGAATGCTGTTTTAAACTACTATTATGTGCTCAACAAGAAGAATCATATTAATTTCGCTTTAGGTGCTAATTATTTGCATCAAAATCAAACTTCGGGAATAGCACAGGGTTCTGGAAATGGGAATACCACTTCCTTAACAGATCCTATCTTTAATAACTTGGTAACTTATGATTTTTTAGACAGTTTTGTCGGTCTTGAGTTTCGATCCAAATTAGGAAAAATAACACTGAGCCCTGCCCTGAATTTGCATTTCTATGACTTGGTAGATACGCAATTGGGGATTCGAAACGAACAGCAAAAAACATTGTTATTGCCTAAATTCAATGCACGTTATAAAATTAAAAGTAGTGCTTCGTTAACCTTAGACTATGGGATTGAAGCACAATTTCCAGATATTCAACCCCGAGCATTAGGAACGATCATCAGATCTTATAATTCTTTGTTTAGTGGAAATCGAGGCCTAGAGAATAGCTGGTTTCATCGCGTGAATATTAATTTTTACGAGTTCAGCACCTTTAATTTCACCAATATCAGTGCAGGATTAAATTACCAACGAAAACTCGATGAGGTGATTAATAATCTCAATTTTCAGGGTATCAATCGCACCTTATCACCAATTAATGTAGATGCTGTAAATGAGACACTATCAGGGTATGGAAATTATCAAAAACGCTTTTCGCTATTAAAAATAAAAGCGGAAACACGACTGAGTTATGCCACTTATGTGAATTTTATTGACGCTTTTGAGAATAACAATGAGTCTTTTACCCAAAACTATAAGGGATCTTTGGAATCTAATTTTAAGGGAGGCGTAAATTTTGAATTAGGGTTTGAAAAAGTGATCAACAATTATCAGGGAAACAATAGCGAAAGCACCTTTGTTACCAACAAACCCTTTGCAAACCTTGAAGTTTCTTTTTTAAAGAATTTTACCCTAACTGCAGATTATGAATACAACGATTACTTTAGCCGTGATGGAAATGCCGAAAGTACCTATGATTTTTTAAATGCCAATTTGTATTATCAAAAGGAAGGAAGCAAATGGGAATTTAAATTATCGGGATTAAATTTACTAGATACCACAGAAATTCGCCAAGATTCTTTTAGTAATAGTCTTATAAGTACGCAAAGCTATTTTGTGCAGCCACGGTATTTTCTTTTTAGCGTTAAACACAATCTATAAACGTTTAAGAAAAACTTATGAGTTATTGCATTTTGGAATGCGATCTATTTCCCATACTTTTGTCAACCTAATATTATAGAGGAAGGATTTGACTGATTGCAACCTCCCATGCTGAAAACAACTTGGTATGGATAAAAATGCTAAAGCAGTGTATGCTACTTTACTAGTTTTCGTCAAATTCTCTAGGAAAATTTAAGAAAGACATGGCATATTTATTTACTTCCGAATCGGTAAGTGAGGGACATCCAGATAAGATATCAGATCAAATTAGTGACGCTTTATTAGATAATTTTTTAGCCTTTGACCCTGAAAGCAAAGTAGCCTGTGAAACATTGGTGACCACGGGACAGGTCGTATTGGCGGGAGAAGTGAAAAGTGCCACTTACTTAGATGTACAGGATATCGCCCGTAAAGTGATTAATGACATCGGATATACCAAAGGAGAATATCAGTTTAGCGGGGATTCTTGCGGGGTAATCTCGTTAATTCACGAACAATCACAAGATATTAATCAAGGTGTAGATCGCGGAAACAAAGAAGAGCAAGGTGCTGGGGATCAGGGAATGATGTTTGGTTATGCCACTAAGGAAACGGAAAACTATATGCCTTTAGCCTTAGATATATCGCATAAAATACTTCAGGTTTTGGCAGAATTGCGTAGAGAAGGGACTCAAATTCCGTATTTACGTCCCGATGCCAAAGCACAGGTGACCATTGAATATTCCGATGACAATGTACCGCAGCGTATAGATACCATCGTTGTATCTACCCAACACGACGATTTTGATACCGATGATGCGGTGATGTTAGCTAAAATTAAGGAAGACATCATTGCTATTCTTATACCCAGAGTAAAAAAACAACTTCCCGAATCGATTCAGGCATTGTTTGATGCTAATATCACCTACCACATCAATCCTACCGGAAAATTTGTAATTGGAGGGCCACATGGCGATACCGGACTCACGGGACGTAAAATTATTGTGGATACCTATGGTGGTAAAGGAGCCCATGGAGGTGGAGCGTTTAGCGGAAAAGACCCTAGTAAAGTAGACCGAAGTGCGGCCTATGCGGCGCGTCACGCAGCCAAAAATTTGGTTGCAGCAGGTGTTGCCGATGAAATTTTGGTACAGGTAAGTTATGCGATTGGGGTAGTGGAACCTACTTCCATTTTTGTAGATACCTATGGAACAGCCAAAGTAAATCTTAACGATGGGGAAATTGCTGAAAAAGTAGCAGCCTTATTCGATATGCGTCCATTTGCTATAGAAGAGCGTTTAAAACTCCGAAACCCTATTTATTTGGAGTCTGCAGCTTATGGTCATATGGGAAAAACACCGCAAACAGTAACCAAGGTTTTTGAATCTCCCTATAATGGAAAAATTGAAAAAGAGGTAGAATTGTTTACCTGGGAAAAATTAGACGCTGTCGCCGAAGTGAAAACTGCTTTTGGATTGTAGATAGTTTAGTGCTTTTAGCGGCCTATCGAAACGATATCGTAAAATTAGAAGTGAAGGCATCGAAAAATTTTAGGCTGTTTGAGCTGAATTTTATGTAAAGGTTAGAAGTGTTATAGCAGCGAGTTCCTAAAATTTAGATGCCGAACGATATATTTAGATATGGTTTCGTCAGCCTAGCGTTTTTTGGTTCGTTTTTTGGCAATGAAAAAAATGAACAGCATAAAAGAGATTTGAAATTATTCATTTCTTTTGCTCATCCAAAAGAAATCGAAGATTCATGAACTCCTTAGCTAAAATAGATATGTAGTGAACTAAACGAATCAAAGAAAAGGATGCTTTTTCATAGGAATTTTTCTGCTGTTGCTGAAAACCATTCGGCAAGCTCTGCGCCCCGCTCTTGCGGTGCTGAATCTCAGAGCTTTGCCTTCCCTATTCTTTTGAAAAAGATTTTGCATAACACAAACAATTGTAAATGGTCTGTGGGAAGTCTGTCCAAAAATTTAGATACTGAACGATACATTTAGATATGGTTTCGTAAGCCTAGCGTTTTTTGGTTCGTTTTTTTGCGCAAAAAAATGAACTTAAACCAATCTAAACCTGATTTTAAATACAACGACATCTTATTTATCTGTTATAAAATCAAATTTTTCCAAAAAATAATAGGAAATACAAAAATTCCGTCCTTATATTTGCACTCATAACGTTCAAACACGTATTGTAAGTTATCAAGAAAGGTGGAGGGATTAGACCCAATGAAACCTTAGCAACCCTTTGTTCCATATAAAGAAGGTGCTAAATTCTATCCGTAATAGGAATAGATAACATTAGAAATTACATTTTTCGTAATTCTCACTTTTCTTTTTAGCTTTTTATGTTGTTCCAAAATTGGAACTACATCGTACATTTTTGATGTAAAGATGAAGATTAGCTAAAATGTTGTATAAAATTAGAATACCAAATTTTGTTACCGCCAGTAAATTGAGGCAAGATATTTCCTTGTCGTACGAATGCTTTGGACAACCCTTGTATGAAGCACCTATTGTACTGGTAAATCATGCACTTACTGGGAATTCTGCAGTGGCGGGAGAAAAGGGCTGGTGGGCATCTTTAATTGGAGATAACAAATGTATCGATACTAAAAAGTATACGATTCTCTGTTTTAATATTCCTGGGAATGGATATGACGGCTTTGTGATTGATAATTATAAAGATTTTGTGGCCAGAGATATTGCGAACATCTTTTTAATAGGGTTGGAACAATTAAACATAGCGCGGGTATTTGCAATTATTGGAGGTTCTTTGGGAGGTGGAATTGCCTGGGAAATGGCAGCCTTACGTCCAAACTTAACAACACATCTAATCCCGGTAGCATCCGATTGGAAATCTACCGATTGGCTCATTGCGAATTGTCAAATTCAAGAACAATTTTTAGTAAATTCAAAACAACCAGTGCATGATGCACGCATGCATGCCATGCTTTGTTATAGAACTCCAGAATCTTTTAAAGCACGTTTTCAGCGTAGTACCAACCCTGATTTAAATGTTTTTAATGTGGAAAGTTGGTTGTTGCATCACGGTGCAAAACTGCAAGAACGTTTTCAATTATCCGCCTATAAATTAATGAATCAGTTGCTAAAGACGATTGATATTACGCGAGAAGGAAATAATGCTTTTGAACAAATACAACAAAGTGGCACCAATATCCACATTATTGGGGTAGATTCTGACCTCTTCTTTACGGCAAAAGAAAACAAGGAAACTTTTAAGCAGTTGGCACAATCCAACAAGAATGTCACCTATGGGGAAATTAGCTCGTTGCATGGGCATGATGCTTTTTTGATCGAGTTTCAGCAAATGGAACAGCTGCTAAAGGGCATTTTTAATCCAATAGAGAAGGAGCAGCAGTTTAAGGTTTTAAAATTTGGCGGTAAATCCCTATCTAATGGGGAGGGAATTACGCGAGCGTTAGATATTATAAGTACAAAAGCTAACAATGGAGAAGCAATTGCTGTGGTATTATCTGCCAGAGAAAAGGCAACAGATCAGTTAGAGACGATGCTAGAAAAAGCATTTAGTGGAAAAAACTACAAGAAGGATTTTGAAATTTTTGAAGCCTATCAAAAGCATACCTTTAAGAATATCAACTTTGCCGAAGAATTTAGGGAATTGGCTAAACTTCTGGAGGGGGTTTCCTTAATAGGAAGTTATAATCCAAAGGTGAAAGATCAGGTTTTAGCCTTTGGGGAACTAATAGCGGCCAAATTAATCACTAAACTACTGGTGGGCAGAGGGATCAAAGCTGTATACGTGGATGCAAGAAATTGTATTAAAACAAATGCTAGTTTTGGAAATGCACAGGTTTTGGAAGAAGCTACCAAAAAACAAATGGGACTCACTTTTGAAAATTGGGATAAAAATGCGGTGCCTGTTATGACAGGTTTTATTGCATCGACGCTAACCAATGAAACTACAACACTAGGGAGGAATGGAAGCAATTATACCGCCGCTCTTTTGGCCAATTATCTAAACGCCTCCGAATTACAAAATTATACCCATGTAGATGGTATTTTCACAGCCAATCCAGATTTGGTAAAGGACGCACAGCGTATTGCCAATATTTCGTATAGTGAAGCAAATGAAATGGCAAGTTTTGGCGCAAATATTTTACATGCAAAAACAATAATTCCTTTAATCGAGAAAAACATTCCATTACGAATTTTAAATACGTTTAATGGGGATAATGAAGGTACTTTGGTTAGTGCAAAATCTAGTAAACAAGGTATAAAATCCCTTTCGGTCATTGAGAATGTCGCCCTTGTGCATTTAGAAGGAAGAGGTCTTTTAGGAAAGGTGGGTGTTGATGCTAGGATTTTTAAGGCCTTAAGTGATCGTGATATTAGCGTGGGAATTATTTCCCAAGGTTCTTCAGAACGTGGTATAGGATTGGTAGTAGATTTAGACCGCGCCATAGAGGCTAAAGATGCTTTAGAACAGGAATTTGCTGAGGATTTTCGTTCTCAAGATATCAATACCATTACGGTTACTAAGGAAGTTTCTATCATTTCAATTGTAGGGCAGGATCTAAGTACATTTCACAAACCATACAATGCCTTAATTAAGAATCAAGTTTTTCCACTGTTGTTCAACAATACGGTTACCGGGAAGAATGTGAGTTTAGTAGTAAAAAAGACGGATTTACTAAAAGCCTTAAATGTTGTACATGGACAAATCTTTGGAGTAAACAAAAAAGTAAACCTAGCTGTTTTTGGTCATGGTAATGTGGGGGGAACATTAATCGATCAGATATTGAAATCTGCCCGTAGTATTGAAAGCAGAAAAGGAATAGCACTTAACATTTTTGCCATTGCGAATTCTAAAAACATTTTGTTCCGGAAGACTGGAGTCCCGAAAAAGTGGAAAGCTGCATTGGAAGAACGCGGAATTCCATATACCTTGGATACCGTTTTTGACTATGCAAAAGAAAACCATTTGGAGAACTTAATTGTTGTTGATAATACGGCCAGTGAGGAATTTGTAAGCAGTTATTTTGATTTTGTTGGTAATGGTTTTGATTTGGTATCATCAAATAAAATAGCCAATACCTTAGATTATAATTTTTATGAATTATTACGCGAAAATCTAATTAAAAACCAGAAGCAATACCGTTATGAAACTAATGTTGGCGCTGGATTACCTTTAATTGACACTATAAAGTTACTGCATCTTTCCGGAGAGAATATTACCCGAATAAAAGGTGTTTTTTCCGGTTCGTTGAGTTATATTTTTAATGTTTTTTCAGATGAAGATAGGCCCTTTTCCAGTATTGTAAAAGAAGCAAAGCAAAAGGGATATACAGAACCAGATCCGAGAGAAGACCTTTCTGGGAATGATGTAGGACGAAAGCTCCTAATTTTGGCTAGGGAGTTAGATCTTAAAAATGAATTTTTTGATATTACCATTGAAAATTTAATACCTGAAGATCTACGAAAAGGTAGTGCTCTGAATTTTATGGAGCAAATAGAAAGTTTGGATACCCAATTTGAAAAGATTAAAGAGACGCAGGCGCCAAATCATGTATTGCGTTATGTGGGAGAATTATCCGGGGACTTACAACAGGATCTTGGCACATTGGAGGTGAAATTAATTTCAGTTCCCAAAGAAAGTGCATTGGGTCAAATCAAAGGATCGGACTCCATTATTGAAATTTATACGGAATCGTATGGAGAGCAACCTTTGGTTATTCAGGGGGCTGGAGCTGGGGCGGCAGTTACAGCAAGGGGTGTTTTTGGAGATATCCTTAGAATAGCAGAAATGGGGTAGTCGTTACTACCTAGTAGTAAATAATAGAAAGACGAAAGTCATTAGTATAACAGTTAAAAAAAGAGACGTGAAATACAATTTTGAAACCGAAGCCGTGCGAACACAGCTGGAACGTTCTAACTTCTTGGAACATTCGAGTCCTATGTATTTAACCTCCAGTTTTGTTTTTGAAGATACGGAGGATATGAGAGCTTCTTTTGCGGAAGAAAAAGAACGTAACATCTATTCACGTTATTCGAACCCCAATTCCTCGGAGTTTATAGAAAAAGTATGTAAAATGGAGGGAGCAGAAGCCGGTTTTGCTTTCGCTTCAGGAATGGCAGCAGTATTCTCCACCTTTGCTGCACTTCTAGAAAGTGGAGATCATATTATATCTGCTCGAAATATTTTTGGATCTACACATACCTTGTTTACCCAATTTTTACCGAAATGGAATATTGAAACTTCGTATTTTAATATTAATGCATTAGACAAGGTGTCGGAACTAATCACTCCCAAAACCAAAATTATATATGCAGAATCTCCAACGAACCCCGGAGTGGACATTTTAGATTTGGAGGCTTTGGGGAAGATCGCTAAAGCGCATAACTTAATTTTTATCATCGATAATTGTTTTGCAACTCCTTACCTGCAAAAACCCATTCAATTTGGAGCAGATTTAGTCATCCATTCGGGAACAAAGCTTATGGATGGACAAGGAAGAGTTTTGGCTGGAATTACTGTTGGTGGTGCCGCTCTGGTAGATAAGGTCTATCGTTTTTCTAGGATTACAGGACCTGCGTTATCTCCTTTTAATGCATGGATCTTATCTAAAAGCCTAGAAACTTTAGCACTTAGGGTAGATCGACACTGTGCAAATGCTTTGGCATTGGCAACATTTTTAGAAGAACACCCCAAGATTAATTGGGTAAAATATCCGTTTTTAAAATCCCATCCGCAATATGCTTTAGCCAAAAAACAGATGAAAGCTGGAGGATGTGTTGTTGCCTTTGAAATACAAGGAGGTTTGACAGCAGGTAAAAAGTTTTTTGACGCGATTAAGTTACTATCACTCTCGGCCAATTTAGGAGATGCAAAAAGTATAGTTACGCACCCGGCATCTACCACACATAGTAAACTCTCGGTGGCAGATAGAAATGAGGTAGGCATTACGGATGGAATGGTAAGAGTATCTGTTGGCTTGGAGCATATCGAAGATATTATTGCAGATATTGATCAGGCTTTGCGATAAAAATTGAATGCTGAATTGCGTAATAATTAAATTATTTATAAATTTACATAAGTACTTATATAAATACTTATGAAAGATGAATTACAACGCTTGCAGGAACTGGGTTTAGGATCCAGACTAAATCGCTTAAGTGTGCATATGATGAAAGATATTCGCGCAGTATACGAGCATTTTGATATTGATTTTGATCCTTTTTTGTTTCCCATTTTTAAAATGATTATTGATGCCGAAAAGACTACGACAACGGCTATTCAGGACGGACTTCAGTATACACAACCCGCCATAACACAGGGATTAAAAAAATTGGAAGATAAAGGGTTGGTTGCTTTCGAAATGGATAAAAGCGATAAACGAAAGAAAATTTTTGCTATTACAGCAAAGGGAAAAGCACTACATCTTAAAATGAAACCCCTATGGAAGAGTATGGATAACTGTGTGAAAGAACTTACTCATTTTTCTGCTTCCAGCTTGACGCAACATATTTTTGATTTTGAACAACGCTTAGCGCAAAAATCTTTAAAGGAACGAATCTTAGCTTACCATCAGAAAACAACACAAATTGCTATGCAAAATGTAACGATTGAAAACTTTAAACCAGAATATGCTAAGGATTTTGCAAGACTTAATGTAGAATGGTTGGAAAAATATTTTGAAGTAGAACCGCATGATGCAGAACTATTGGAACGTTGTGAGGAAACAATTATTAATAAGAACGGGTATATCTTTTGCGCAAAACTTGAGAATGACATCGTAGGAACCGCTGCATTAATTCAAATGCCCAATGGAGGTTATGAACTGGGGAAAATGGCTGTATCTCCGAAGAATCAAGGTTTAAAAATAGGCCAGCAATTGATGCGACATTGTCTGGATTTTGCTGAAAGTAAAAATTGGAAAAATCTAATCCTATATTCCAATCGTATGCTGGAAAACGCCATATATATTTATAAAAAATATGGTTTTAAGGAGATCCCAATGGAAGAAAACCCACCGTACGAACGCAGCAATATTAAAATGGAATATCGATTTAATGCGAAAATAGACACCGGATTATAGTATCAAATAGGGGGTAATTATTGGTATAGAAGTATTTTAACTATATTCGTAATATGCTCTCCAAAAAAACAAAATACGGCTTAAAAGCATTGACTTTTTTGGCAAATCAAAAGGATCGTGAGCCCGTTCAAATTTCGGAAATAGCGAAGCACGAAAATATTTCACAAAAGTTCCTGGAAAGTATCTTACTTACCCTTCGTAGAACCGGCATCTTGGGATCTAAAAAAGGTAAAGGAGGCGGGTATTATTTAATCAAAGACCCTTCCGATATTCCTATGACTACTGTTATGCGTGTTTTGGAAGGTCCAATTGCTATGGTACCTTGCGTAAGTCTTAACTTTTATGAGAAATGTGATGATTGTCCCAATGAGGATGTCTGTGCAGTGAATAAATTAATGCTCAAAGTTCGTGATAGTGCCCTAGAGATATACCGAAACAATACCCTTGCGGATCTTATTTAAACACGTTAATATTGGCGATTTGTTACCATCTGGTTTTTTACAATCGCTAATGCACTGTAAAATCTACTAAATATTTCACAATATTTGCTTGTTTTATTAATAATCTATTAAAACTATAGAGTATATGTAATATTAATGAACTTTTAACGTCTTATATCCGAAATAAATCTTAGTTTTGATTATCCTATTAAATCTATAGGGTAATATTAAAATATTTTTCATGATTGCTGACCAATTTATAGTAGGAAAAAAACAGAGAACGGAAAGTTATGCCGAAGATGTGAAAATGGAAAAACCGATTAGAAGTATCGTTAAATCTGTTTCCTGGCGCGTTATTGGAACCTTAGATACGATCTTAATTTCTTGGATTATTACAGGAAAACTTACGTTAGCATTCTCCATTGGAGCGGTAGAGCTTTTTACGAAAATGATCCTGTATTTTTTTCATGAAAGATTATGGAATAAAATTAGTTGGGGAAAATAATAATAAGACAATAAATAAGTCATGAGTTTTACGATAGAACAAATAGAACAGTTAAATATTCAATTTAGAGATGCATCTCCAGATAAGATTATATCTTGGGCAATTAAGAATGCTAAAAACGCTGTTGTTACAACAAATTTTAGACCTTATGAAGTTGCTATACTGCATGCGATCACTGAAGTATGGGCAGATATCCCGGTACTTTGGTGCGATACTGGTTACAATACGCCTAATACCTATAAACATGCGGAAACACTTATTTCTGACTTGACTTTGAACTTAAAGTTATTTGTTCCTCAACAGACGGCGGCACATAGAGATGCGGTTATGGGTATTCCAGGAATTGATGATCCTAAACATGCCGAATTTACCGAACAAGTAAAACTAGAGCCCTTTAGAAGAGCGATGGCTTCGTATTTGCCAGATGTTTGGTTTACAAATTTAAGAAAGGGACAAACCGCATTGCGTGATGCTTTAGATATTTTTAGTTTGAGTAGAGATGGAGTTTTAAAAGTGAGTCCGTTTTATCATTGGAATGATGTAGAACTGGACGCATACTTAAAGAACCACAAATTACCTAACGAACATAAATACTTTGATCCAACAAAAGTTTTGGAAAATAGAGAATGTGGATTACATGTGTAAATACATCCTCTTTTGCCTTTAGAAAACAAGAGTGAAAAATAACAAGCCTTTGAATCTTATTAAAAAATAACTGTTTTGAATACGATAACTGCAGAATTAGAACCATTGACTACGATAACTGAAACTGTTTCTTTGCAACCTGATGCGCTGGAAAGTGAGGCAATTTATATTTTTAGAGAAGTTGTAGCACAATTCGAGAAGCCTGTATTGTTATTTTCTGGTGGTAAGGATTCAATAACTTTAGTGCGTCTTGCGCAGAAGGCTTTTTATCCATCTAAAATACCCTTCCCCTTAATGCATATTGATACAGGACATAATTTTCCAGAAACTATTGCATTTAGAGATAAACTGGTAGAGGAATTGGGAGTAGAACTTATTGTACGTAAAGTTCAGGATTCTATTGATCAAGGCAAGGTAGTTGAAGAAACCGGAAAGTATGCAAGTAGAAATATGTTGCAAACAACCACACTGTTAGATGCAATTGAAGAATTTAAGTTTGATGCTTGTATTGGAGGGGCGCGAAGAGATGAGGAAAAAGCGAGAGCCAAAGAACGCATCTTCTCTGTACGTGATGATTTTGGACAATGGGATGAGAAAAACCAACGTCCAGAGTTATTTGATATGCTTAATGGAGCGATAGAAATAGGACAGAATGTAAGAGTGTTCCCTATTAGCAATTGGACAGAACTTGACGTTTGGAGCTATATCGAAAGCGAGGGTATTGAAATTCCCTCGATATATTTTGCGCACAAACGAAATATATTTGTGAGAGATGGTTTAATCTGGTCTGCGGAAGATGATGTTGTGTTTAGGGCAGAAGATGAGGTCGTAGAAGAACGTATGGTTCGCTTTCGAACAGTTGGTGATATGTCCTGTACTGCTGCCGTGTTATCGTATGCAGATAGTATAGAAAAAGTCGTTGCAGAAATACGAGAATCACAAATCTCAGAAAGAGGGGCTCGGATAGATGATAAGCGCTCCGAAGCTGCAATGGAAAAAAGAAAACAACAAGGATATTTTTAAAATGGTTAATAGTTGTTAGTTACTGGTTATTAGTAATGATCAACATGTAAATATTCAAAAGAATAGAAAAATAAGTTGTTGAATTTTTAAGGGAAGCGTGATACACCAAAAACCGTGATTCAACAACCAATAACAAAAGTATGGAAGTTTTAAAAATAGCAACAGCGGGAAGTGTAGATGACGGAAAGAGTACCTTGATAGGTAGGTTGCTTTACGACACCAAATCATTGACCGAAGATAAATTAGAAGCTATAAAGAAAAGTAGTGAGCAACGCGGATATGATTATCTGGATTTTTCCTTAGCCACAGATGGGTTGGTAGCGGAGAGAGAACAGGGAATTACAATTGATGTAGCGCATATTTATTTTTCTACGGCAAAAAAAAGTTACATTATTGCAGATACGCCAGGTCATGTGGAGTATACGAGAAATATGGTTACCGGAGCATCGACTTCGCAGGTGGCTATAATTTTGATTGATGCTAGAAAAGGAGTGATTGAGCAAACCTATCGCCACTTTTTTATCAATAACCTTTTAAGAGTTAAAGAGGTAATTGTAGCAATCAATAAAATGGATTTAGTAGGGTATGACGAAGCGGTTTTTGAAAATATTAAAAGAGATTTCGAAGCGTTAAATGCACGAAGTACGTTTAATGATCAGCGGTTAACCTATATCCCGGTAAGTGCCTTAAAGGGAGATAATGTGGTTTCTAGTGCGAATGCTATGCCCTGGTATCAGGGAGATACCATTTTAGATCATCTAGAAAATTTAAAGGCTGAAGATGTTTATCAATCGGGTCAAGTTCGTTTTCCTGTGCAAACCGTAATACGACCTAAGACGGCAGATTTTCATGATTTTAGAGGTTATGCAGGTAAGATTTATGGCGGAAGTTTAAAGGTAGGCGATGCTGTAACGGTATTACCCTCACTTACGGCATCAAAAATTAAAGAGATTTACTTTTTTGATAAAAAGTACGAACAGGCTGCTGCAGGAAGTGCAGTAAATATCACATTAGAGGATGATATCAATGTCACCCGAGGAGATATGTTGGTAAAGCAAAATGAAATACCAAAAATTGAAAAAGAAATCAATGCAACGGTATGTTGGATGGATAGTAAACAATTACAGACAGGAACTAAGTATATTGTACAGCACAATACCAATAAAGTACTGTCTAAGATTGCAGGAATCAATAATGTAGTTACAACAGATTACAACGGTACGGTTAGTGCTGATAATAAACTGAAATTGAACGAAATAGGAGAAGTTAGTATTAAATTAAGCAAGCCTATTTATTTTGATTCCTACCAAGAAAATAAATCAAATGGAGCCTTTATATTAATTGATGCACAAACAAATGCAACTGCAGGTGTAGGGTTTATCAATTAAGAGCGACGAAGAGTATTGAAAGTGAAGAAATTTAATGTAGTGTATTTTATTACCCTACAAAACGAATAGGATAACAAGGAAAACAAATTAATATGCAAAGCTTTAGAACCGAAATAGAAAATCCAGTAGTTGCCAAAGACATTATTGAATTAGACGCCAAAATAAGGCAGTTTAAAAATGGGAAGTTGGATGAAGAGAAATTCCGTAGTCTTCGTTTGGCAAGAGGGGTATATGGTCAAAGACAGGAAGGGGTTCAGATGATCCGTATTAAATTGCCTTATGGAAAAGTATCTTCCAGTCAATTGCATCGAATTTGTGATGTTTCGGATGAATATTCCACGGGGCGTTTGCATATTACAACCCGTCAAGATATTCAAATTCACTATGTAGCACTAGAACGTACTCCAGAGCTTTGGGCACAATTAGAAAAAGACGATATTACATTAAGAGAAGCCTGTGGTAATGCAGTGCGTAATGTTACCGCTAGTGAAACTGCTGGTATTGATGTAGATGAACCTTTTGATGTATCTCCTTATGCGCATGCCGTATTTCAGTACTTTTTAAGAAATCCTATAGGTCAGGAATTGGGAAGAAAGTTTAAAGTATCCTTTTCCGCAAGTGATGCGGATACCGGACTTTCTTACATGCATGACCTCGGATTTATAGCAAAAATAGAAGATGGTGTTAGAGGTTTTAAAGTAATGTTAGGAGGTGGTCTAGGATCTCAGCCCAGACATGCTGATGAATTGTATAGTTTCTTAGCAGCAGATAAGATAGTACCGCTCATGGAAGGTGTTATTCGGATTTTTGATCGCTATGGAGAACGAAAAAGTAGAGCAAAAGCTCGAATGAAATTCCTAATTAAAGAGATAGGACTAGAAGGCTTTAAAACCCTTTTAACAGAAGAAGAAAAAGCAATTCCTTTTGAGAAATTCCCAATAAATGCTAGTGAATATCCACGTCCACTTATTGCCGAAGTTCCCACACCCAAAGTAAAAATTGCTGATAAGAAAGCCTTTACGCAATGGAAGAAAACCAACATTATCCCTCAAAAGCAAGAAGGTTATGTAGCGATAGGGATTAAAGTAAAACTAGGTGATTTCTTTACCGATAAAGCACGTTTACTAGCGGACTTAGTAGACAATTACGCGGCAAGTGAAATTCGCTTATCACTGCGTCAGAATATTTTAATTCCTTATGTGAAAGAAGCACTTGTTCCTTTCTTTTATCAAGAATTGGAAAAATTAGGGTTTGTAGAAGCTGGTTATAACAAAGCCTTAGACATTACAGCATGTCCTGGGACAGATACTTGTAACTTAGGAATTGCAAGTAGCACTGGAATCGCAGATGAATTGGAACGGGTTATTAGCGAAGAATATCCACAGTATATAAATAATGCAGATGTGGTTATTAAAATTAGCGGTTGTATGAATGCCTGTGGGCAGCATAATATGGCTAATATTGGCTTCCAGGGAATGTCGGTAAGAACAAAAGATAAACTAGTTGCTCCAGCATTACAGGTTTTATTAGGAGGAGGAAATTTTGGAAATGGAAATGGACGCTTTGCAGATAAAGTAATTAAAATTCCAAGTAAAAGAGGTCCTGAAGCATTACGTTGGATATTGGACGATTTTGAAGCTAATGGCAACGGTGCTAGTTTTGTAGACTATTATGAAGAAAAAGGAGAGCACTACTTTTATGACTTCTTAAAGCCATTGGGAAATATAGATAACCTTACCCAAGAGGATTTTATAGATTGGGGAAATACCGAAATCTATAAGAAAGAGATTGGTATTGGAGAATGTGCAGGAGTGGTTATTGATTTAATTGCCACCTTATTATTTGAAAGTGAAGAAAAAATAGCTACCGCCAAAGAAACATTTGAAGCTGAAAAGTGGGCAGCAAGTATCTACTATTCATATACTTCAATGATTAACACAGCAAAGGCATTATTAACTGCTGAAGATAAAAAAACCAATACCCATGCAGGTATTATCAGAGATTTTGATACGTACTTTGTTGCTGAAGGAAAAATAGCCTTGGAAACATCGTTTGAAATCTTGGCTTTGCAATTAAAAACGAATCGGCCAACAGCTGCCTTTGCCAAAAGGTATTTAGAAGATGCTGAAGTTTTTTTAGGGCGTGTAGCAGCTTATAGACAATTAGAATTACAACATGCGTAAACAACCAAAATTAACGGTAGTAGGAGCTGGTCCAGGCGATATAGATCTTCTTACTTTAAAAGCAATTAAAGCCTTAAAAAGTGCTGATGTGGTACTTTACGATGCTTTGGTTCATCCGGATATCTTAGAATTTGCACCTAGTGCTGAACGGATATTTGTGGGAAAACGAAGAGGATGTTATGCCTATCAACAAGAACAAATCAATGAACTGATTGTGGCCAGAGCAAAAACTCATGGTCATGTTGTACGCTTAAAGGGGGGAGATCCGTTTGTTTTTGGTAGAGGTGCAGAAGAAATAGAATATGCGGCATCTTATGGGCTTGAAACAGCGGTAGTACCAGGGATATCATCTTCGGTAGCTGTACCCGCTGCATCTGGAATACCAGTGACCAAGAGAGGAGCGGCAGAGAGCTTTTGGGTAATAACAGGTACTACGAAAAACCATCAATTATCTGGTGATGTGGCCTTGGCTGCAAAATCCAATGCAACCGTAATTATATTGATGGGAATGAGTAAACTCAATGCTATTGTAACTTTATTTGAAGCAGAAGGAAAAGCAAAGATGCCCGTTGCTGTTATACAAAATGGCACGCGAGAAGATCAAAAAGTAGGTGTTGGGACTATTGCAACAATTGGCGAAGAAGTAAGAAAACAACAATTAACAAACCCGGCCATAATTATTATTGGAGAGGTCGTTAATCATCGTGCAAAACTGAATGAAATTGCACAAAACTATACTATCGAAAGTAGCATAAAACAGAATATTCCGACGCGTGTGATCGAGTAGGAAATTTGCAATATATAAAAAAATGATAAAGACAGATATAATAATAATAGGAGCAGGTCCTACAGGTTTGTTTACCGTTTTTGAGGCCGGTTTACTCAAGTTAAAAACGCACCTTATAGATGCATTGCCGCAACCTGGTGGGCAGTGTTCTGAAATTTACCCTAAAAAACCGATTTATGATATTCCGGCATTTCCAGAAATTTTGGCTGGAGACTTGGTAAATAACCTCATGGAACAAATAAAGCCTTTTGAAGCTGGATTTACCCTAGGTGAGCGTGCAGAAACCCTAGATAAGCAGGAAGATGGTTCCTTTATAGTAACTACAAATAAAGGAACAAAACACCATGCCCCTGTTGTGGTAATTGCAGGAGGCTTAGGATCTTTTGAACCACGTAAACCATTAATTCCAAACCTCAAAGATTTTGAAGACAAGGGAGTTGCTTACATGATTAAAGATCCGGAAGTGTATCGAAATAAGCGTGTAGTAATTTCAGGGGGAGGAGATTCTGCCTTAGATTGGGCTATCTATCTAGCCGATGTGGCGTCCGAAGTAGCTTTGGTACACCGACGTAATGAGTTTAGAGGTGCCTTAGATTCTGTTGAAAAAGCAGCGGAGTTGGCAAAACTTGGAAAGATTCAACTTTATACAAAAGCGGAAGTAACCGAACTTCATGGATCAGAAAACCTTGAAGCTGTAGTAATCAAGCACAGCGATGCGGAGAAAGGAGAAAGTTATGTAGAAACCGATCATTTTATTCCCTTATTTGGACTTTCACCAAAACTCGGCCCTATTGGAAATTGGGGTTTAGAAATTGAAAAGAATGCTATTAAAGTAAATAATGCCAAAGACTATCAAACCAATATTCCCGGTGTTTTTGCTATAGGCGATGTAAATACGTATGAAGGAAAATTAAAACTGATACTTTCTGGTTTTCATGAGGCAGCCGTAATGTGTCAGTACGCATACAAAATCATTAACCCTAATAAGCGCTTTGTCATGAAATATACCACTGTAGGAGGTGTAGAAGGGTTCGATGGTACTAAGAAAGAAGCTAAAAAAGAAGTTGTTCAAAGTATTTTAGCATAATAAATAGATAATCAGCACGGCTTCTTTACAGGTTCCGTTGGGGACGAAGTTGAGAACTTTACACTGCTTGGTTGCGACACAATGACTTCGTCCTAGCTGATTTCTATTATATTCCTAAGAAATTTATAAAATTTAAAAAGTGAGAGCTTAAAAAAAAGCCACTTTACTTGGTTTTAAATTTCCTGTGCTGTTACTTTGTAATCTGTTCATTATTTAATGCAATCGTTATCAAGAAAGGTGGAGGGATTAGACCCTATGAAACCTTAGCAACCCTTTACTTCTAAAGAAGGTGCTACATTCTATCTGCTACTATAGCAGAATAGATAACAAGATTATAGAAAGTTGATCTTTCGCTCCATTTCATTGATACGATATAAAAAATGCCAATGCTACTTTAGGTAGCGGAAGAAGTTATATGTATGAGTGATATTTTAGAGATACTCAAAGAAAGAATTTTAGTTTTAGATGGTGCTATGGGTACCATGCTGCAACAGTATAAGTTTACCGAAGCAGATTTTCGAGGGAATCGTTTTGCAAACTGGGAACAACCTTTGCAGGGAAATAACGATCTATTGTCGCTAACGCAACCGGAAGCCATCGCAGCTGTGCACCGTAAATATTTTGAAGCGGGAGCAGATATTGTAGAAACCAATACATTTTCCGGAACTTCAATTGCCATGGCTGACTATCATATGGAGGACTTGGTCTATGAATTAAACTACGAATCGGCCAAAATAGCAAAACAAGTAGCACAAGAGTTTACCGAAAAAGAACCGCATAAGCCACGGTTTGTTGCTGGTAGCATTGGCCCTACCAATAAAACCGCGAGCATGTCTCCAGATGTAAACGATCCGGGGTTTAGAGCCGTATCTTTTGAAGAATTAAAAGTTGCGTATAAGGAACAGGTAGAAGCGTTAATTGATGGAGGAGCAGATTTACTGCTGGTAGAAACCGTTTTTGACACTTTAAATGCTAAAGCCGCCTTATTTGCTATTGAAGAGGTAAAAGAAGAACGAAAAATAACGATTCCTGTTATGGTGAGTGGTACTATAACCGATGCTTCGGGACGTACTCTTTCCGGACAGACCGCAGAGGCTTTTTTAATTTCCATTTCACATATTCCTTTATTATCTGTAGGTTTTAATTGTGCCTTGGGCGCTAACCAGCTGGTGCCGCATTTGGAAGTATTATCGGCGAAAACAACAATGGCAGTCTCGGCACACCCAAATGCAGGTTTGCCCAACGCCTTTGGTGCCTATGATGAAACTCCGGAGCAAATGGCAACTCAGATTAAGGAATATTTAGAAAAAGGACTGGTGAATATAGTAGGGGGATGTTGCGGTACAACTCCAGAGCATATTAAAGCCATTGCTGATTTGACGAAGAATTACAACACTAGAAAATTGTAATTGATGCATACAAACAACTCCAAAATACCATTAACTGATACCAATCAACAAGCAACCAAAGCCCAAAGGTTTCTTAAGCTAAGCGGTTTGGAACCACTTGTGGTGACCGCTGATAGTAATTTTATTAATGTAGGAGAACGAACGAATGTTGCAGGCTCCAAGAAGTTTCTTCGATTAATTAAAGAAGAAAAATTTGAGGAAGCTTTAGAAGTAGCGCGACATCAGGTAGAAGGAGGGGCTCAAATTATTGACATCAATATGGATGATGGTCTTATTGATGGAAAAGCTGCTATGGTGGCATTTTTAAATCTTATTGTTGCGGAACCTGATATTGCCAGAGTCCCTATTATGATTGATAGCTCTAAATGGGACATTATTGAAGCAGGACTTCAGGTAGTACAAGGTAAATGCGTTGTAAATTCTATTAGCTTAAAGGAAGGAGAGGCAGAATTTATTCGGCAAGCTAAATTAATTAAGCGTTATGGGGCGGCAGTTATTGTAATGGCTTTTGATGAGGTTGGGCAAGCAGATAATTACCAACGTAGAATTGAAATAGCAAAACGCTCATACGATATTTTAGTTGATAAAGTAAAATTTGCTCCTGAAGATATCATTTTCGATCTAAATATTTTTCCAGTAGCTACGGGCATGGATGAGCACAAACGCAATGCTCTGGATTTTATTGAAGGCACCCAATGGGTACGCGAAAACCTGCCGCATTGTAATGTAAGTGGAGGAGTAAGTAATGTTTCGTTCAGTTTTAGAGGAAACAATCCAGTGCGAGAAGCAATGCACTCTGTGTTCTTGTACCATGCCATAAAAGCGGGAATGAATATGGGTATTGTAAACCCGGCCATGTTGGAAGTTTATGATGATATTCCTAAAGACCTTCTTGAACATGTAGAAGATGTTATCCTTAATCGTAGAGAGGACGCTACCGAACGCCTTCTAGATTTGGCGGAAACCGTGGTTGGGAAAAGCAAAGCGCGAACTGTGGACCTATCTTGGAGGAAAGAACCGTTGCAACATAGAATTACCAGAGCTTTGGTAAAAGGCATTGATCAATATATTGTGGAAGATGTTGAAGAAGCAAGGTTAGCAGCTGCTAAACCTATTGAAGTTATTGAAGGCCACTTGATGACGGGAATGAATGTGGTTGGAGATCTCTTTGGTAGCGGTAAAATGTTCCTGCCTCAGGTGGTAAAATCTGCTCGGGTCATGAAGAAAGCAGTAGCGCATTTAACTCCTTTTATAGAAGCTTCTAAAGACAAAAGTTCCGGTGCTGCGGGCAAAATACTAATGGCTACGGTAAAAGGAGATGTACATGATATCGGAAAAAATATTGTGAGTGTTGTTTTGGCTTGCAACAACTATGAGATTGTAGATTTGGGAGTAATGGTACCTCCTGAAAAAATTATTGATGCTGCTAAAGCAGAAAATGTAGACGTTATTGGATTGAGTGGATTAATTACACCCTCCTTAGACGAGATGGTTTTTTTAGCCAAAGAAATGGAGCGTCAAAAGTTTAAAGTACCGCTATTAATTGGAGGAGCAACAACCAGTAAGGCGCATACCGCGGTAAAAATTGATCCGCAATATAAAAGTGCTGTAGTGCACGTTAATGATGCTTCTCGAGCAGTAACTGTGGTGGGAGATTTGCTGCAAAAAGAAAAATCGGAAGGCTATAAAAAAGCTTTGAAATTGGACTATGAAAGTTTTAGAGATAAATTTTTAAAACGAACAAAGCAAAAAGAATATCTATCGCTTGAAGCCGCACGAGAGAATAAGTTTAAAATCGATTGGAGTAGTGCGAAAATTGAACCACCAAAAACTTTAGGAATTCAGGTAATTGAAAGCTTTGATTTGACCAAATTGGTAGATTTTATTGATTGGAGTCCCTTTTTTAGGAGTTGGGATTTGCATGGTAAATTCCCTGATATTCTAGAGGATGAGGTAGTAGGCAAGCAGGCTAAAGAGGTATTTGCGGATGCTCAGGTGTTACTAAAGAAAGTGCTTGCAAAGAAATTGTTGAAAGCGAAAGCAGTTTTTGGTCTTTTTCCGGCAAATACTATTGGTGATGATATTGAGCTTATAAATGGAGAACAACAGACAATTTTCAGAACCTTGAGACAGCAGTCCAAAAAATATGGCTCCACACCTAATATAGCATTGGCAGATTTTATAGCCCCTGTAGAAAGTGGAGTTCAAGATTATATGGGTTGTTTTTGCGTAACTACAGGTTTTGGAACTGCTGAACTGGCTGAAGAATATGAAGCCGCGTTGGATGATTATAATGCTATAATGATAAAAGCCCTTGCCGATCGTTTGGCTGAAGCCTTTGCAGAATATTTGCACTGGGAAGTACGCACGGAACATTGGGGATATGCTGTGGATGAAAATTTAAGCAATGCAGAATTGATTAAGGAAAGTTACAAGGGAATACGACCGGCACCAGGGTACCCTGCTTGCCCTGATCATTTAGAGAAATTAAGCATTTGGGAATTACTGCAAGTGAAAGAGCGCATAGGCGTAACGCTTACAGAAAGTTTAGCCATGTGGCCGGCAGCTAGTGTTAGTGGGTATTATTTTGGAAATCCGGAAGCCCGCTATTTTGGATTGGGAAAAATAAAAGAGGATCAGGTAAATGATTTTGCAAAACGCAAAGGAATATCGAAGGAGAAAGCACATAAGTGGTTGGCTCCTAATTTGGCAGACGAATAAAGTGGCACTAGGGGTTGCAGTGGCATCCCCTGCTTGCAGGGATATAACGAAAAACCCGACCCGATAGGGAAGTGCTATAAGAATACTAAAGAAACGCTTTGTACAAGAAGCAATAGGAATTAGAACGAATGAAGGTAACAGATCATATTAAAAAAGCAAACGGAAAAACCTTATTTTCTTTTGAAATTATACCGCCGATAAAAGGGCGAAGTATACAAGAATTGTATAACAATATAGATCCCCTAATGGAATTTAATCCTCCATTTATAGATGTTACCACTTCTAGAGAGGAGTATGTGTACATAGATCGAGATGGTTTATTGGATAAAAAACTGACTCGAATGCGTCCGGGAACCGTAGGGATTTGCGCTTCTATAAAACACAAATACAATGTGGATACGGTACCTCATGTTTTATGCGGTGGATTCACCAAAGAAGAAACAGAATACCTATTGGTAGATTGCCATTATTTGGGAATAGATAATATTATGGCTTTGCGGGGAGATGCTTTGCAGGAGGAAAAGTATTTTGAACCCACTTCTGGCGGACATCCCTATGCTTTGGATTTAGTGAAACAAATTCAGGAGTTAAATTGCGGTACCTATTTGCACGAAGTTATCGAAACCGATAATTGCTCAGATTTTTGTATTGGGGTTGCTGGTTATCCCGAAAAGCATATGGAAGCACCATCGTTAAAATCTGACTTAAGGCGTTTGAAGCAAAAAGTAGATGCGGGAGCAGATTATGTGGTTACACAAATGTTTTTTGACAATAAAAAGTATTTTGAATTTGTAAAAGCTGCTCGCGAAATGGGGATAACGGTACCTATTATTCCAGGCATAAAACCTATAGCTATTAAAAAGCATTTACAACTATTACCACAGGTATTTCGTGTGGATTTACCTCAAGATTTGGTAGATGCGGTAGAAGGGTGTAAAACCAATAAAGATGTACGCCAAGTTGGGATAGAATGGGCAATTACGCAATCTAAGGAGTTACGAGAAGCCGGCGTTCCGGTATTACATTACTACTCCATGGGCAAATCGAGTAATATTAAGGCTATTGCCAAAGGTGTTTTTTAATAGGTGATAGCAACTACATCACAGTTCATACACTAGCATTGACAGTTCGGGCATAAATTTTACCACTAGCGTTAGCTTGGTTGTACATTGGTTCCTGAACCAATGTTATTTAAAATGTTTAACAATATTATTCATAGTACTATAGGGTTATTTCATACCCTTACGGCAATTTTAGCGGTTATTCTGGGTACGGTTGTACTCTTGCGAAAAAAAGGAACCTTAACCCATAAACGAACAGGTTATGCCTATTGTTTTGCCATGCTAGCCTTAAATAGTAGCGCTTTTTTTATCGTTAATTTTAATGGTTTTAGCATCTTTCACTTTTTTGCTATCGTAAGTTTGTTGACACTTATTGCTGGTATTGTACCCGCAATTTTACGCTCGAAAAATTGGTTTCGTCGTCATTTTTATTTTATGAGTTGGTCGGTAGTTGGATTGTATTGTGCTTTTTGGGCAGAAGTAGGGGTACGTTTTGTAGGAAATATGAGAGAATTTTGGTGGGTAGTTGCACTATCCGGAATAATAACATCTTTTATTGGTGCAATTGTAATTAATGTACAAGCGAAAAAAATGAAGTTTCGGTAGATTTCCAATTTAGAATTAGCGATCTGGATAGCGGAATTAACAAAAAAGCTGAAAGAATTCCCTACTTTTATGCCCCATGAGCCTCAGATTTTTTTGTAGCCTTATTTTTTTAGGTGTTTTTTGCTATGCACAGGAAGAAAAAGCTCCTTTTGCCTATACCCTAGATGTAAGTCAGTTTTATGGGTCAATCTTACGCCACAACCCTGATATCTCACACCTCCTAACGTCGCATCCGGCAGGTTTGATTGTATCGTACAACAAAAAAACCTTTGGAGAAAAGCAATGGGAACAGGATTTTGGCTACCCAGATGTGGGGTATTCAGCCATCTATCAAGATCTTAATAATAGTATTTTGGGTCGAAATATTGGACTCTATGCGCATTACAATTTTTATTTTCTAAACCGCAACCTGCAGTTCCGATTGGGACAAGGTTTGGCCTATAGTACAAATCCCTATGATGCCGAAACAAATTTTAGAAATAATGCCTATGGTTCTCGGATTCTAAGTTCTACCTATCTGTTGCTCAACTATCAAAAAGAGAATATTATAAATGGCCTTGGATTTAAGGCAGGGATTTCGGTAGTCCATTATTCCAATGCCAATCTAAGAGCTCCGAATACATCTACAAATACTTTTGCGTTTAATGCCGGCCTGGTTTACACCATGCAAGACGATAAAAATCCAACGTATATAAAAACCCCAAAGCCGGAAAAAAAACAGGAACCCATACACTTTAATGCCATTTTTAGATCCGGTATTAATGAAAGTGATGTTATTGGTTCCGGGCAATTTCCATTTTATATTCTGTCTGGTTATGCCGATAAACGCTTGGGAAGACGTAGTGCAATCCAATTAGGAACGGATATCTTTTTCTCGAACTTTTTAAAACAACTGATAGAATTTCAAGCAGTATCTTTTCCAGAATTAGAAGTGGAAGAAGGAACTGATTTTAAACGTGTTGGGGTGTTTGTTGGACATGAATTATTTGTAAATAAACTATCTGTGGTAACGCAATTAGGGTATTACGTATACTACCCTTTTGATTTTGAAGGACGGGTGTATAACAGGGTAGGGCTAAAACGTTATTTTGGCGATCAGTGGTTTGGAGCAGTTACCTTAAAATCTCACGGAGCAAAAGCAGAAGCGGTAGAATTTGGAATAGGAATTCGATTATGAAGAAAGTTATACTATACTGTATTGGCATGCTGGTGTTAGGTTGTAATACCGAGGACGGATTTGATTGTTTTCAAAATTCGGGAGATTTGGTGCGCGATATTGTTGCAGTGCCGGATTTTACGCAAATTACAGTTTTTGAGAATGTGCAATTGGTGCTTCGCCAAGGCCCGGAGACGGAGGTGATGATAGAAACAGGAGAATTTTTGCGGAGCGATGTTAGTGCCGTAGTAGATGGAGATCGATTGGTGCTTCGGGATGAAAATGGGTGTAATTTATTCCGAGACTTTGGGCTCACTACCATTTTTGTAACAGCCCCTAATATTACCGAGATCAGAAGTAGTACAGGGTTCCCCATCCGAAGTGAAGGTACACTTTCGTATTCCAATTTAACCCTACTTTCGGAAAGTTTTATAGATGAAACTGCAGAAACTACGGATGGGGAATTTGATTTGGATTTGGACGCTGAAAATCTTTCGGTCGTGGTAAACGGTATTGCCTTTTTTCAATTGCGCGGTACGGTCGAAAATGTAAATATCACCATTGCTGCAGGGGATTCCAGAATTGAAGCTGAATCGCTTGTTGCCCAAAATGTGATGCTCAATCATCGTGGATCTAATACCATGTTTGTAAACCCCCAACAGAGTTTACGCGGTGTTATACGTGGTAATGGGGATGTTATTTCTGTAAATGAACCTCCAATAGTGGAGGTAGAAGAAATTTTTAGAGGACGCTTAATTTTCAGGGATTAAGAATAACCAATGAAACCGATACTACGTTATTTAAAGGATCTTTTTGCAAGCAAACGAATACTGTCCGATGAAAAGTTAGAAGGACTGGTGGGTGCAGACCGGGAACTACAGGCATTAATTACCCATAAAAAAGTTCCTGGACTTGCAATTAGTGTACGGCATAAGGGAAAACCTTTTTTTCAGAAAGGCTATGGTTATGCTAATATGGAAGAAAGAATCCCAGTAGATCCGGAACAAACAATTTTTAGGATCGCAAGTGTTTCTAAGCCCATTGCGGCAACAGCTTTAGCAATAATGGTGGCAGAAAAGCGTATTGATTTGGATGCTTCTTTTTATGATTATGTGCCCTATTATCCTAAAAAGAAGTTTGATTTCACACTGCGACAATTGGCGAGTCATACTGCAGGAATTCGAGGGTATAGAGGTAAAGAATATGCACTAAATATACCGTATTCAATCAAAGATAGCATTGCAGTTTTTAAAGAAGATGAGTTGCTTTTTCCTCCGGATACAGGCTATCATTATAATAGTTTTGATTGGGTGTTGATTTCCCTAGCGATGCAGGAGGTTAGTGGTATTCCTTTTGAAAGCTACGTGGCTGACAAAGTTTTAGAACCACTAAAGATGAAAGCTACTAGTACGGAACAGGCAGCCGATATCGAAACAGAAATGGCGACTTTTTATTCCAAAGGAAATTTGGGTTTTAGAAAGGCAGTCCCGGTCCATAATTTTTATAAATTGGCCGGTGGAGGCTATGTGTCTACCGCCTCAGATATAGCCCTTTTGGGACAGGCATATTTGGATAAACGTATTGCAGTGCCAGAAGAAATTATAAAGGAATTTTTAAGTGCGCGTACTATTAATGATGCTTCTACCTATTATGGTTTGGGCTGGCAGGTAAGTAATGATGCCAGCGGAAGATCGTATTACGGCCATATTGGAAATGGAGTAGGGGGGTATTCTAATTTTTTTGTATACCCGAATGAAGAAATGGTAATCAGTATCCTTATAAATTGTACCGATCCTAAGGTGCAGGATAACCTGGATGTTGTAGTTGATAAACTCATTAAAGCAGGGGTAAAGGAAAATACCTAAAGGACATAGCATATTGGAAAAAGAAGCTGTTTGAGAAATTTTTGGGTTGACTTATTCAAGGAAAACAACTAATTTAGAAGTGTTAATCGTTACTCTTGTGAAGCAATTAAAAAGACAGTTGTGGATAATGTTCGCACTGGTTTGTACTATAGTGCAGGCGCAAACGGCTATTTCCGGTTATGTGAATATAAACGAGCAGGATACTTGGGAGCAGCAGGTCTATTTAATGGAGGTTGCGGTTAAGGAGGATTTAAAATTAGATCAAGGGAAAATTATTGCTAAGACTCCTATTCAGGAAGATGGTACTTTCGCTTTTCAACGCAAACTATTGGCCGATCATAATACCATCTACAGAGTGTATGTGAATCGTATCAAAAAATTAAAAAATAAGAGAAACCATACCGATAAAGTAGATAAAGTATTTATACTCTCCAATACCGACAGTCTGCATTTTCGAAAAGGAAGCGCCATTTTTGGGGAGTATTACAGTACCAATGCTGCCGATAAAGATTGGCAGCGCCTGCGGCGATTTGAAGCGGATTTTTTTAAACGAAATGTGGGTGAATCCGAAGCTGTAGAAGAAAATTACGTGAGTGAGGTAAAACAATATACCAAAGATTCCTTGCAGATTCTATGGGTGAAATTACTGGGCATTAAACAACTGGAGGATAAAAAATTATTGGATAAAGATATTTTGGTAAATCCAGAATATTATATGTCCTTACTTTCCGAATTAAAGGCAAGCGAATTGGGACCTTCTGAATATCTTTTTTTAGAAAACAAACTGGCATTTTTAAAGCATCAGGCTGTTGCAAAAAAATATACCTATAGTCGGTGGATTAATATTGTTTTAGGAGGCTTATTAGTGCTTACTTTACTGGGTCTTTTGCAGTTTAGAAAAAGAAAAAATACCGCAGTGCTTTCAGATCTGAGTCAGCGCGAACAAAATATACAGCAGCTGATATTAGCAGGAAAAAGCAATAAGGAAATTGCCAATGAACTCTTTATTAGTGTGAGCACCGTAAAGACGCATGTAACACACATTTACCACAAACTAAAGGTGGCTAATCGTAAGGAACTCCTTCAAAAATGGGGGAATTATACCAGTACTAGTACCTAAATCCGACCGCTATTTACGGTAATAAAGCACTTTCTCTTCGAAATTTGTAGTCTTGGTTGAGCTGTTCGCATCAACTGAAATTATAAATTGTTTTCGTAGCATATGTTTGCCAAAAAATTTGACACGTACAATACCTATCTGGGATGGGTAGCCTTTGGTATTGCCTTAATAGTCTATACCCTAACTTTAGAACCCACGGGAAGTTTTTGGGATGCCGGAGAATATATTGCTACTTCCGCCAAATTGCAGGTAGCGCATCCTCCGGGGGCTCCACTGCAACAAATGTTGGGTGCTTTCTTTGCCCTATTTGCGCTGGCACCAGATCAGATTGCGCGTTGTGTAAACTATGTGTCGGCAGTTGCAAGCGCCTTTACCATTCTCTTTATGTTTTGGACCATTACCAATGTCCTTCGGAAACTGCTGCAACGAAAAACGCTAACCAATGATAGTGCTATTGCCATTTTAGGAAGCGCTTTTATAGGCGTACTGTCCTTTACCTTTTCCGACAGTTTTTGGTTTAATGCGGTGGAAACCGAAGTATATGCTATGGCCAGTTTGGTAATGGCGCTCCTATTTTGGTTGGGATTAAAATGGACCGATAATTTGGGAACACCCCGAGGCAACAAATGGCTTGTTTTAATTGCCTTCGTGGTAGGACTTACTTTTGGCATTCAATTTATGGGTTTTTTGGCCATCCCTTCTATAGGATTACTGTATTACTTTAAGACCTACAAAACTACAACACTCAAAAACTTTTTAGTAGCCAATATAGCTGTGATTGCCCTACTGCTTCTGGTGTATAAATTTTCATTAACCTATGTGTTAAAATTGTTTGGTTGGGGGGAAGTATTTTTTGTAAATAGTTTGGGATTACCGTTTAATTCTGGATCCTTATTTGTAGGATTCCTCTTTGCAATCGGCTTTTATCTGGCCTTACGTTTTACGCAAAAAAGAGGCTTTTATACACTACATACGGTGGTGCTTTGTACCTTATTTCTTTTTCTGGGTTTTTCGTCATGGTTAATGCTTCCTATTCGTGCTAGCGCTAAGGTGGTGATTAATGAAAATAATCCCGAAGATGCCCGCTCCTTATTGGCCTATTACAACCGAGAGCAATACCCTGGGGTAGACAGTCCGTTTTATGGCACCTATTATTCCGATAGTTTTGCCCCGGCTGGGGATGATACCGATGAGAAACCCAAATACGAAAAGGATCTTAAATTGGGAAAATACCGTATTGTAAACAAATACAAAGGCGCTTTGCAAGGACCAAATCCTGATCATAGAGGGTTTTTACCACGGATGTGGAGTGGGCAGCATGCTGCCAATTATATGCAATATTATGGAGCTTTAGATTTTACAATCCGTACCGAATATCGTGGAAATGCAGAATTAAAAGCTGCTATTAATGGCTTTAATGCACGCTACGCCGAGGGGGCAATTGATGGCGAAGGCTACAACAAGTTTTTAAAGGATTTCGCTCCTTACATAAAAGTGGCACCACCTACGCTTTGGAAGCAGGTGAAATTTATGTTTCACTACCAATTTGGCTATATGTACTGGCGGTATTTTATGTGGAATTTTGTAGGGCGCCAAAACGATATGCAAGGAAAGTTTAACAACAATGGTAATTGGCTAAGCGGGATCACTTTTTTGGATAGCTACCGCTTGGGAAGTCAAAAAAACCTGCCTGCCGATGTGGCCGATAATAAAGCGCGTAATACCTATTTCTTTTTACCCTTGGTATTGGGGATTCTGGGCTTGGTTTTTCAGATTTCCAGGAACCCCAAACAATTTTGGGTGTTTTTAGTATTTTTTGTTTTTACCGGGATTGCCATTCAGTTTTATACAAACCCCTTTGTTTTTCAACCCCGAGAACGAGACTATTCGCTGGTGGGTTCTTTTTATGTGTTTGCCTTGTGGATTGGTATTGGAGTTTATGGTTTATTTGTTGAATTGAAGAAGATCGTTACCCCTAAAATAGGTGCGGTAATGAGCTTCGTACTTTGCTTATTTGCAGTACCGCTGTTAATGGCCTATCAGAATTGGGATGATCACGACCGTTCCGGTCGGTATACCGCACGTTCTACCGCAAAAGCCTATTTAGACTCCTGTGCAAAGGATATGGGGGCCATTTTATTTACCATAGGTGATAACGATACCTTTCCGTTATGGTATGCACAGGAAATTGAGGGCTATCGTACCGATGTACGTATGATTGTAACCACCTATTTGGTTACGGACTGGTATATCGATCAGATGAAACGCAAATCTTATGAGAGTGATCCCATTCCCTCACAATTAACCCATGATTTGTACAGTTATGGAACCCGGGATGCCATTTACTATCAACAGCTCATCGATCAGCGTTGGGATATTAAAGATTTTATGAACTGGGTGGGGAGTGATAAGCCGCAAACCAAATTTCAACACCTGCTGGAAAAACAAGGGGCAGATTTGAGTCAGTATTCGGAAAGCAATTTGGATATTGTTTTTTACCCAACCAATAAGATTCGGATTCCCGTGAATAAGGAGAACGTGCTAGCGTCGGGGTTGGTTAAGGAAGAAGATGCCCATCTCATTGTGGACTATATAGATATTGATTTGCCGGAAACGGCATTGGCAAAACATCGTATTTTAATGTTGGATGTATTGGCCAATAACGATTGGGAGCGTCCGCTCTATTTCTCAGGCGGAAGTTTTGATGATGCCGAATACCTCTGGTTAAAAGACTATTTACAGCTAGATGGACTAGTGTATAAGTTAGTACCCATAAAAACAGAAAATGATGATGCCTTTGCTATGGGACGCATCGATACGGAAGTGATGTACCCGATTGTTAAAAATTGGGAATGGGGCAACTCCGGGCGATCGGATATTTATCATGACCCGCAAACCCGTATTCAGGGGATTAGTTTTCGTGCTAATATGGCCCGTTTGGTAGAAGCCTTGCTGAACGAAAACGAGCTGGAAAAAGCCAAAGAAGTCATTGATATAGCAATGGACAACCTTCCGGTGGAACATTTTGCCTTTTATGCCTTTGCAGAGCCTTTTGTAGATGGTTATTATAAGGTGGGAGAAACGGAAAAGGCAAGGCAGCTTTACCGAAAACTCATTGCCATTTACCAGGATCGTTTACGTTATTATGCTGAGATTCCCTTAAATGAGCAATACGAGCAGATTGAGACCATCCTTTCAGACATGCAAGCCTACCGCAGAAATATTGATATGGTGGTACGTAATAAGGATACCGCACTGATTGACCAGGAAACCCTGATCTTTAATGAATATATCGATAAATTTCAACACTTTATGCAGGAAGAAAGTGCTCCTGCGGCACCAGAATTGAACGACCTGGATCGGATTCGGTAAGGCGTAAGTTGTTCGATTCTTATTTAAAATTAACTTCTCTACTACAACTTGCTAATAAAATGTAAGAATACCATATGATTGTTACTAATATATTCCGATATTGAGGGATATTAACTATATATACTTGTTGTGTGTGATTATGGAAAAAGAACAACTTCATAAATGTCCACGTTGTGGAAACCTGACAACTCTTAGGCTTGAACATGAACACGAGATTGAAGAGGACTTATTTGATGAAGATAATGAATATGCTACCTTTGGATATAATTGCTACTATTTTTTCTCCTGTTCTTCATGTAATAGAATATCCATTTATGCTTATTTTTTTACAAACCCTGTGGATGAAAAAATTTCTGAATTAGATTTGATATTCCCAGTTATAAAAGATGCTTCATATTACTTGCCGAAAGAGGTTAAAAAGAATTATCTTGAAGCCAAAGAGGTTCAAAATATATCTGCAGTTTCATTTGCCATTTTAATCAGAAAAAGTTTGGAACAGATTTGTAAAGATAAAAAGGCGAAAGGATCGAATCTTTCGGTAATGATAAAAGATTTATCTCGAAGAGAAGTTTTACCGAAAAAAATGACTGAATTGGCAACATTAATTAGACATCTAGGCAATGTTTCTGCTCATGATTCCTATCCTGTTGATTTTTGGGATGTTGATCTGTTGGATGAGCTATTTCATTTTATAACAGACTACGTATATGTTATTGACAAACGAGTGGAAACTATTAAGGGGAAATGGGGATTAGATAAAACTGCGCACGATAATGGTTATAATTCATTGTTTCCTCCCAGCGCGGATAAAAAATAATAACTCTAAATGGGCTCAATTTACTGGGCGAACGATTATATAAAATTAGAAAATGGGAATATCTAAACGAAAATCTAGGAAGATTGTAGTAGATGGCCATAATTACAGGTGGAGCCCTTCTCAGGATTCAGGATATATGGTTCTTGTAGTACAAGATTATTCGGGAAACGGAAAAAAACTGGAAGTAGTGATTTCTGATGATAGAAATATTGTAATTGAAAATGGGAGTTATTCAATTGAGGTTGGGGATTCAAAGAAATTAATAATTACGCCTAAACTCGTTGAGAACATAATTAGAGATTCAATAAAGATTGGATGGAACCCTCATGTTGCTGGACCACCAGTAGAACTCTTTTTAAATGAAGAATCTCTCGAAGTTAGGAGAGGATTATAAAAGTATAAGACAAGGTAAAGTATTAAAACGCATTTTAACAGGCCGTTAGCGATACCTTAAAAAATAGTAAAGCAAGAAGAAAACAGATAATTAATCACATATGCGCGAACCGATACTCTTAATTTTTGTTGCCCTAATCCTTGTTATTTTCATAGTAAGCTATTTTTTTAGTAAAAAGGCGGTTATTAAACGAAAACTCAAAAAAGCAGAATTTAAACGGATCGACAATTTTAGAAATGGGGATGTCGCAAAAATTGTTGGACAAGTGGAGTTTGTGGAGAAACCACTTATTTCTCCGCTAGCTAAGCGTAAATGTGCATATTATTACATTCATATTGAACAGCAAGTTTCATCAGGCAAGAGTACCCGTTGGAAAACGATTATTGAAGAAGAAGTAAGTAGTAAATTTTTAATTAGAGACGGAGATCACTATGCGTTTATAAATGATGATAAGCTTAAAAGCTATATTGTTCAAGACCGAAGTTTTTCATCTGGATTTTTTAATGACACAACACTAGAGCTAGAAAATTTCCTAACTCTTAGAGGGCATAAAAGTGAAAATTTTTTAGGGTTTAATAAAACCCTTCGCTATAAAGAGGGGATTCTTGAGAATGAAGAAAAAATAGCCGTTTTTGGAAAGGGAATTTGGAAAGATGCAACCGAGTTAGAACTGCCCAAGAAATATGGAAAAGTTTTGGCGATAACGGCTAACAACGGCACCCCAATTTACTTAAGTGATGATCCGAATACCACAATAAAAAAGGCAAAGAAAAATGATTTTTTAATGAATAAGCGAAAACCTAATCATGACCGATGGAATGGCAGAAAATAGTAAAAACCGCAATTACAGCGTCCTGAAGTTTTGGCAGACGGCGTTTGAGTTCGCTTAGCATAGGTAAAGCTCAGTTTCAAATCGAAAATTAATGTATATTCACAGGTAACAGACAGTTATACTGGCCCGTTACAATTCATTAATAAACAAATGAAGTATATAATATTTATTTTAACATTAATACTTTTCAGTTGCAACACTTCAAGTAAGAAAAAGAATATGAATTCTGAATATTTAATATCGACTTCTTATGAAAGTGAAGAACGAGCAAAGAGTGTTTTACCTCTTGAAGGGAAGGAAGATGTAAGTAACATTCTGAACTTAGACCTCAAAAGCACCCAGTTTTCTATAGAATCTGGCGACAAAGACTATTTCGCGAATGAGAAATTTGATTGGATTCTAACTTTAAAATCGGCTAACGGAAGCTATTTCAATCGAGAGTCTGTATCAAAGTATTTCGATAATAAATGGAGGAAAAAATACAATTACCCATGGCTTTATTGTATTCCGAGAGGTGAAACTAAATGGACTTATCTTAACTCAAGTGAAAATAAATCCAATGAGTTTACAAAAGTTGCGTTGGGATGGAAACTTTATGATCCGTTAGAAGATCCCCCAATTATCTATAATGAGAAGACTTTAAAAGAATATAAAATATCAACCTCTAAGATTGCTAAAAAATTAAAATCTAATGAGATTTCTGAGAACTACACGACGGAGCAAGCTGCTAAAAAATCAAGAGAACTTTCTGGCTATATACCTAAAAATAATCAATACGCTATAATCGTTTTAAAGGCTGAAAAAGAATTTGAAGGAAAAGAAATATGGGATGTTATGATGTCTTTAGGTTTGGATTGGGGTGATATGGATCTATTTCATTGGAATAATGATTTTGAATATGGGGATGACCAATTAATGAGTGTCTGGACTAGTACTGATCCAGGTTATTTTTTTCCTGAAGAAATTGCCGTAGGAAGAGTTCAAACTGATGACCTGATATTTGGTTTTAACATTCCACGTTCCATAGCTCCTGACCAAGTACTAAAATCCATGTACAGAGCCACACAATACGCTCAATCTAGACTAGGTGGAGAGATTTTAAACGAAAATGGTCACCCATTTGACATTGAAATTGAAAAAATTAAAGTCAATACTATTGTTAAAACCTTAAATGATAAATTTATTACTCCTGGAATGGGAGATGCTTTGTATCTATTCCAATAAATAAAAAGAAATCATAGCTGAGACATTGTGGGCAATTCAAGAAATTAAAAAGAACAAAACATAATTTTAGCATAACCATAAAGTAGGTAACCTATGGCTCATGGCAGTTTATCGCAGTTCAAAGCTACTTTAGCTCGAAAAAAAGCTCGAAAAGAAAAAACGCAAGGGAAATTTGACCGAAATAAGATAGATTACAAAGGTTCCGATGTTACAACTGAATTTGATTTTCCAAAACTTTCGGAATCTGAATTGGAGATACTAAAAGAAGAAATACGTATAAAAGCAAAAACTGAAAAACGGAGGGAACTAATAGTGTTCGGAATAATACTAATAGTACTAATTACCTTGCTTTTTTATCTAATAAATTAAACAACCATGAATAAAAAAAAAGAAAATAAAGGCAGTATACTATCTGGTATTGGAGGGTTGTTTACCATTGCCGGAATTGTTTTAATGGTATTGAAAGGCTCAGCCATGGGCTATCTTACAGTAATAATTATAGGCGTTTTTTTAGCAGCATACGGATTTATGCTCACGGCTAAAGCAGGAAAAAAAGAGGAAGATTAGCTGGTAAGTTCCGTAAACAAACTTTCTAAGTTTCTGTTTTTACGGCTTAATTGTAGCGTTTTAAGTTCGTTGTCATGCGCAAAATCAAATACGGCAGGTCGCATATCCTGATCTGTACTAAATTGAATTTCGTAAACAAAACCACCGATATTAGTAACCTTGGTTACATGCGGTAATTTTTGAAGCAAGGCTTCTTCCACCCGATAATCAAACTCCACTTCAATAATTTGCTCACCCGAAGTGCGAAGTTCGGTAAGTTTCTTATCGGCTACCAGTTCTCCTTTATTAATAATAATGACACGATCGCAAACGGCCTCAACTTCCTTCATGATATGGGTAGAAAGTAAAATGGTTTTTTGTTTTCCAATGTCTAGAATAAGTTTTCGAATTTCCAACAGTTGATTGGGATCCAAACCGGTAGTAGGTTCATCCAAAATAAGCACCTCCGGATCGTGCAGTAATGCGGCAGCCAAACCCACACGTTGACGGTATCCCTTAGAAAGCTGTCCTATTTTTTTATGCGCTTCTGGCGAAAGGCCAGTTTTGTCAATCACCAGGGCAATCTGATCTTTGGGAACCCCATATACCGAAGCATTAAAATGCAAATACTCTTTTACATACATATCTAAGTATAAGGGATTGTGTTCCGGTAGGTACCCAATGCATTTTTGCACTTCATTTTTCTGATCCACCACATCAAAGGTATTTACGGCTGCCTCACCGTCATCGGCACGACTATAAGTCGTTAAAATCTTCATCATCGTAGATTTCCCGGCACCATTGGGCCCCAAAAAGCCTACGATTTCTCCTTTCTTAATGGAAAAGCTTACGTTATTTAATGCTTTTTGTGTGCCAAAAGTTTTGGTGATGTTGGTGACCGTGATCGACATGAATGCTTTTTTGTGTAAAAATAATAATAAATACAGCAGCAGCAGTATTTCGACATTCGTAAAAGAGCAGTCTTTTTAGTGAATTATATGTAGCTATTATTTGAAAAAACCGCAGATTTGAAAAAATGTTCTGATTAAATATGATTTTTAAATTTAATAGGTATCTTAGCCACTTAAATCAAAACAAAATGCGCAATTATTTCTGGAGCAGCTTTTACTTTTACTTCTTTTTTAAAAGAAGTACGGGACTGTTCTAGGTAATATTTGTATACCATATAGATGAAAGTCCCGAGCCAATCGGGACTTTTTTTTTATGACCATTTTAAAGTGCGTACAACGTGAATTCGAAAATTGCGATACAAGGTATTAAAGGCTCAAACCACCATCAGGTGGCGATGAGTTATTTTGGAAAAGACATCGATTTAGTACCATGTTTGTCCTTTGATGCTTTGGTTGCTAGGCTTTTACAAAAAAAGGCCGATATCGGTATCATGGCTATCGAAAACTCTATTGCCGGTTCTATTATACCCAACTATGCGCTGGTTTATCATAACAAGCTGCATATTATTGGTGAATACTACCTGAATATACACCATAACTTAATGACCTTAAACGGAGTGAAACTAGAAGACGTGAAAGAGGTACATTCGCATCCTATGGCATTGTTGCAATGCAAGGATTTTTTCAAGCAATATCCGGATATAAAATTAGTAGAAGATGTAGATACGGCGGAGACCGCACAACGCATTCAAGAGCAACAACTCGATACCATTGCTGCGATAGCCCCAGAGGTGGCAGCAAAACTTTATAATTTGGAAATTATCGCACCGGAAATTCAAACCATAAAAAATAATGCCACCCGTTTTATTGTAGTTAAAACAGCGAATAAAGTAATCCCAAAGGAAGTCATTGATAAAGCCTCGCTACGCTTTGTTACAGAGCATAAACGTGGGAGTTTGGCAGCCGTTTTAAATGTAATGAGTGATTGTAATCTTAGTTTAACAAAAATCCAGTCTTTACCTATTATTGAAACTCCTTGGAAGTATGCATTTTTTGTAGATGTAACCTTTGAATCGTATGAGCATTATGCTAAGGCAAAAGCGTTGTTGGAAATCATGGCGGAAGACTTTAGAGTATTGGGCGAATATAAAAACGAACTTTTATGATTAGTACGGCAGATCGGTTACAAACGGTACAGGAATATTACTTCTCTAAAAAATTACGGGAAGTTCGGGGCTTACAAAGTGCCGGTCGACCTATTATTAATATGGGGATCGGAAGTCCGGATTTACCTGCCGCTCCAGCCGTGGTTTCCGCTTTGGAAACAGCCATGCAAGATGCCGGAGCACACCAATACCAAAGCTATCAAGGACTACTGGAATTACGGGAATCGATCGCTGATTTTTATCGCACTAAATTTTCAGTAACATTGGATCCTGCAAGCGAAATTCTACCCCTTATGGGTTCTAAAGAAGGGATCATGCATATTAGCATGGCTTTTTTAAATCCGGGAGACGAGGTACTGATTCCCAATCCGGGATATCCAACTTATAGTGCAGTAACTAAACTAGTGCAAGCCGAACCCAAGTACTACGATTTGAAGGAAACGATGGGATGGTTTCCGGATATTAATGCTTTGGAAAAAGAGGATCTTTCTAAGGTGAAATTAATGTGGGTGAGTTATCCGCATATGCCAACGGGAGCAACCGCAAACCATCAACAATTTCAGCAGCTTATTGCCTTTGCAAAAAAACACCAGATACTGTTGGTTAATGATAACCCCTATAGTTTTGTGCTAAATACGGAACCTAGGAGTTTGTTGAAAATAGCAGGGGCAAAGGAAACTGTATTGGAATTGAATTCGTTGAGTAAAACCTTCAATATGGCTGGCTGGCGTGTGGGGATGTTATTGGGGAGCGAAGCCCATATTAATGCGGTACTTAAAGTGAAGAGTAATATGGACTCTGGAATGTTTTACGGAATCCAAAAAGGAGCAATAGCAGCCTTAAAAAGTGATGAAACCTGGTATAAAGAGCTCAATGCGATTTATGCTGAAAGAAGAGCATTGCTATTTGCAATGGCAGATAAACTAGGGTGTACTTATGATACAAATGCGGTTGGCATGTTTGTTTGGGCAAAACTACCAGAGAATGCGGCTTCCTGCGAAACTTTTATTGATAAGTTACTGTATGATAAAGACATTTTTATCACTCCCGGAAGTATTTTTGGAAGTAATGGAGAAGGATATATTCGTTTCTCTTTATGTGTAACGGCAATAAAAATTAAGGAAGCAATAGATCGATTATAAGAAAGTTAGTAAGAAGCTTTAATTCGGATATTTTGGAATAAGCATATGAATGTATTTGTAATAGGAATTGGTTTGATTGGAGGCTCTATGGTAAAGGATATCAAAATTGCATATCCTGATACTACCGTTTATGGTATTGACGCCAATGAAGCACATTTGGAAGAAGCATTTTCCTTGGGGCTTATTGATAAAAAATCGAGTTATGCAGAATTATCAGTTGCAGATGTAGTTATTGTAAGTATTCCGGTAGACGCAACTCTAAAAGAGTTGCCAAAAATATTGGATGGCGTACAAGAAACCGCTATTGTTTTTGATGTGGGTTCTACCAAACTTCAGGTATGTGAGCATATTGCATCCCACCCCAAGCGAAGAAATTTTTTGGCAAGTCATCCTATTTCCGGAACAGAGTTTTCTGGACCAACCGCAGCCATTGAAGGTTTGTACAAGGGAAAAACCAACATCATTTGTGAGGTAGAAAAAACAGCGTTTCGATTACAAGAAAAAGCGCTAGAGATCTTTCAAAAATTGGGTATGCGAATCCGGTATATGAATCCAGAAGCACACGACAAGCATATTGCCTATGTATCGCACTTATCGCATATCAGTTCTTTTATGTTGGGAAAAACAGTGATTGAAAAAGAAAAAAATGAACGCGATATTTTCGATATGGCGGGAAGTGGTTTTGAAAGTACGGTGCGCTTAGCGAAAAGCTCTCCGGCAATGTGGACTCCGATCTTTGAGTTTAATAAAGAGAACGTAGTGGAAACCTTGGAAGAGTATATTCAAAATTTAGAGCATTTTAAACAAATGTTGGAAACGGATGATTATGCAGGAATTTATAATGCCATGGAAGAAACAAATAGAATTAAAGAGATTTTAAAAGGAATATCTTAAACGATAGCAATTAAAATAATACAAAATAGATAACGATAAAAATTGAACTAGTGGAGAACTCGAAAAAATTAAGAACCTGGTTAGATGATATGGGATTGGAACATCCCTTAGTAATTGCGGGACCTTGTAGTGCAGAAACGGAAGAACAAGTACTGAAAGTAGCACACGAATTAAAAGATACCGATGTAAGCTATTACCGTGCCGGTATATGGAAACCCAGAACGCGCCCGGGAAATTTTGAAGGGGTTGGTGCTATTGGTTTAAAATGGTTGCAGAAGGTAAAAGAAGAAACCGGATTGAAAACGGCAACAGAAGTTGCCAATAGAGCACATGTGCAACTAGCTTTGGAACACGATGTAGATCTACTATGGATTGGAGCGCGTTCTACCGTTAGCCCATTTATTGTTCAGGAGATTGCAGATGCTTTGGAGGGGACGGATAAGGTAGTACTAATTAAGAACCCTGTAAACCCCGATTTACCCCTATGGTTGGGTGCTGTGGAGCGACTGCATACCGCCAATATTGAAAAATTAGGGGTAATACACCGCGGATTTTCTACCTACGAAAAAACCAAATATCGAAATATTCCAGAATGGCAATTGGCGATAGAATTGCAGAGTCGTTTCCCAGATTTGCCCTTAATTAATGATCCATCACATATTACTGGAAAACGAGATATGATTTTTGATGTATCGCAAACCGCTTTAGATCTTAATTTTGACGGTTTAATGATCGAGACGCATACAGATCCAGATAATGCATGGAGTGATGCGGCACAACAGGTAACCCCTTCAAGATTGGTACAAATTATGGAAGACCTTAAAATTAGAAAAGAAACGGACGTTGAGCTGGATTACAATACAAAAATGAGTACGCTTCGCGCTCAGATTGATGTAATTGATAATCAGCTCATCGAAACTTTAGGAAAACGAATGAAAGTTTCAGATACAATTGGAGCCCTAAAAAAAGAACGTAATGTAGCCGTATTGCAGACCAATAGATGGAATGCAATATTGGGTAATATGATTCTGGAAGGAGAATCCAAAGGCCTAAGTGAGGAATTTGTGTTGCGGATGTTCAAGGCAATTCACCAGGAATCGATCAATCATCAAGAGAAGATAATTAAAGGTTAGTATATAAACCCCAATGAAAATTGGGGTTTTTCTTTTTGCAAACTGTAACAATATTCATTTTATGGTGTCTCTTTGTATATACAGAAACACAGAACCTATGAAACGTATACTATTACTTTATTGCCTATTTATATCCGTACATACATTTGCTCAGGATATCATTGAAAAAAATGTGGGGGATTTCCATACCATTAAAGTATTTGATCTTATTGAAGTAAACCTCATTAAATCTGAGGAGAACAAAGTGCTGATAAAAGGTGAAAATGTCTATGACCTTAAAATCGTTAATAAAAATGGCGTACTTAAGGTTCGCATGGGCGTAGATAAAATTTTTCAAGGGGAAGATACCTTTGTGGAAGTGCATTATACCGATCTGGATGTTATTGATGGCAATGAGGGAGCTAAAATTGTAGCCAATGCGGTAATAAAACAAAATACAATTGCCCTAAGAGCGCAAGAAGGCGCTCAGATTAAGATAGGTTTGGATGTAAATCATTTAGAAGTACGTTCGGTAACCGGAGGAATTATAGATGCTGCAGGTTTAGCTACAAATCAAGAAGTGGTGTTAAATACCGGAGGTATTTTTGAAGGTCGGGAATTACATACAGAAACGGCAAAAATAAAGATTACGGCAGCAGGAGAGGCAGATGTGTATGCTACAGAAAAAGTAGACATCAATGTAAAAGCTGGAGGAGATGTGTATGTGTATGGAAACCCTAAAGAAGTGAATAAAAGCACCTTTGCTGGTGGGCGGGTTTACGTACGATAATAAAAGGGGAATGTTATATAGTGGATTATAGTAAAAAGGGCTTATTACTTTAGTAATAAGCCCTTTTTCAGTATAAAACTCTTCTTGTTAGCGTACGGAAAAATCAAATACAGATTGGTTGGATCTTCCTTGTGGTACTTGCCCTTGATAAATAAAAGCATACTCTCCAGGAGGTAAATTTGCAGGGATCACCTTAAACTTATTTCCCTCTATTTCTTCAATCGAGAATTCTAAAGCATATTTAGGGTCTATGCCTTCTGAGCTTGAAACCCAACTGGATTTTCCTGTAATAACTTCTCTTAAGTTCTTTTTTTCCTTTACCGTTAGTTTTACTAGAACAAACTCATTAGGATTGCTTGCAGTTCTAAACCACCAATTGTAAAAACCTGCCTGCTGTCCTTGTCCGGTTTGTAAATTGTCAACCTCAGTAGTTGATGGATCAAAAATAAAGGTGAATTCTGCGTTTCCACTAATCACATTATTGGATCTCGTTTTAGGTAAACGTGCCTTTTGTTTTGAATTAATTAAACCAGATACTAATTTTTGTGCTACTTTGTTATTACTGGATCCTGAAAAAACAGTCGGTTGTACCAATTTAGATTCTCCATCATCATTAAGGTAATAGATGCCTGTTTTTGATTTGGTATTTTGCTTTGACTTTTCAAGAATAAGAGACATTATCTCTGAGGATACACCTGCTTTTTTAAGTTTTGAAAGTGCAGCAATCGAAGTTTCAAATTTAACGTCTGAGGTGTTAATTTTATCGATGATCAGATAATCATCAAATCCCAATTCTACCATTTCTATTACTGCCTGGTTGGTTATGGTTTCTTGCGCAATTGCAATATTAAAAATCAGCAATACTAGAAGAGTGGTTAAACATTTAAGTTTTTTCATTTCGGTGTATATTTATGTTTGTGTTTCAATATTATAATATTTCTCAATAAAACAAAAGCTATTCTACAGCAATGTCGCGAAATTCACGGTAATTTAATTTTGAAGAAAGTATAAACTCGAAATATGGCGTAAAACCTCTCAAAGTACTAAGAATTCAACTATCTTTTAAAAATGTAACGCGTAATAAAAATCCCGCTTCCATCGCCTTTTCCGGAATCACTTTCTACAGCACTTGTTACAAAAGCAAGTTCCCAACCTTCGGAAACCATTGCATTAATTTTAGAACTTATAAGTGCATCATTCGCTGCAATATTTTGAAATCGAATACCACCAATGTTGAAGAAATTCAACAATTTAGTTTCTTCGAAGTTCTTGACACGAATGTCTGACCTTTTGGATTTGTTGCGGGTATTATCTTGATCCGTTTGCTCACTAGTGTAAGCTCTATAATCTTTAGCTTCGGTTGCACTTATCAATCTGGACCTTCCAAGACCACTAGAAACGATAGATTCAACGCTGGTAATAACCTTGTATTCCTGCGCTTTTCCTTCTGTCATAATAATCAAAAAGAGAAGTAAGGGTATAAAAAATGCTTTCATAAGTTAGTTTGGTGTTATGTTAGTGGTACAGATTCTAGTAAAGATATAAGATAGAGTTTTAGGATTGTTGTTTCTTTGTATAAAATGCACGAAACCCTTTATGAAAGGAACGATTTATAAATCAACCGGTAGTTGGTATACCGTAAAAACGGATGACGGAAAATTCTATACGTGTAGAATTAAAGGTAAATTCCGCATTAAAGGTATTAAAAGTACCAACCCAATTGCTGTAGGTGATGTGGTTGGTTTTAAAATTGAACAGTTAGGAGACGAGACCATTGGTGTTATTTCAGAAATAGAAGATCGTAAAAATTACATCATACGGAAATCGGTTAATCTTTCAAAGCAAACCCATATAATAGCTGCAAATTTAGATCAGGTTTTCTTGCTGGTTACGTTAAACAACCCAACGACCTATACTAGTTTTATTGATCGATTTCTAGTGACTTCAGAAGCTTATGAAATTCCGGTGATATTACTTTTTAATAAAATGGACACCTATACTGCTGAACAGTCAGTAGATATCCAATACCTCATGACGTTGTATGAAAGTATTGGATATCGTTGTTTGGAGTTATCTGCTAAAAATGGCGATAACGTCGCTAAGGTTAAGGCAATGATGCTTGGTAAAACGAGTATGTTTTCTGGACATTCTGGGGTGGGAAAATCTACACTTGTTAACGCTATAGAGCCGCAGTTAGAACTAAAAACGTCGGCAATATCAGAACAACATCTTCAAGGCCAGCATACCACTACTTTTGCTGAAATGTACGATCTAAGTTTTGATGCCCGTATTGTAGACACACCTGGAATCAAAGGCTTTGGTATTGTAGACATGGAGCGTCAAGAAATAGGAGATTATTTCCCTGAATTTTTTAATTTAAAGCAGGATTGTAAATTTAACAATTGTCTGCATTTGGACGAACCTAAATGTGCCGTCAAAATGGCATTAGAGGAGAATAAATTGCCTTGGAGTCGCTATCGAAGTTATGTGCAAATGATAGAAGGCGATGAGGAAAATTATAGGGTAAATAACTATGATCCAAAATAGATGAGAGTTGTTGTACAGCGTGTGAGCCATGCCAGTGTTAGGGTAGACGGAGTATCAGTGGCTTCTATAGGTAAAGGTCTCCTACTTCTTTTGGGTATTGAAGATGACGATAATGAAGAAGATATTCTGTGGTTGACGCAGAAAGTTGCGAAACTTCGAATTTTTAATGATGCCGAAGGGTTAATGAACTTGTCTGTAAATGATGTGCAGGGTGAGGCTTTGGTAGTGAGTCAGTTTACACTTTTTGCTGCTACTAAAAAAGGAAATCGGCCGTCCTATATTCGAGCTTCTAAACCGCCAGTTGCAGTTCCTTTGTACGAACGATTTGTATTAGAATTAGAGCGTTGTTTGGGTAAAAAGGTTGGCACCGGAATTTTTGGTGCGGACATGAAAGTAGATTTGTTAAACGACGGGCCTGTAACGATTATAATTGACACAAAAGCGAAAGAATAGCTAATTTTATCGGGTTTGTTTGGTTTTAGGTACGAAATAAAGTAATTTAACGTTGTTTTAACAAAATCCATACCCGAACCAATTTTTATCCCATCTATGCGTCTTTTTTTTGCATTTCTCTTGCTAAGCTACAGTGCTTTAGCCCAAAACTCCAGTCTTTCTGCAAATACCTTAAGTAAAAATTTAACTGATAATGCTAACGCCGTGGTCCGCTTAGATAAAACGGAAGTAACACTGGTTTCCAAAAGTAAAATGTTAGTTACCGAAAAACGAATTATTACGGTATTAAAATCTGCAGGAGAGCGCGCTATCAATCCTTATGCATATTATGATTTAGTTACAAAAATTAAAGATATAGAAGCAAAAATATATGATGCTTCAGGGAATGAAATAAAGAAAATCAAGAAAAAAGATTTTAAAGATATTAGTGCGGTAAGTGGTGGGACTTTATACGGAGATTCGCGTCTTAAGTATTTTGAATATTCCGCGGTAGCCTATCCTTACACCATTGCTTTTAGCCATACCTATGAAACTTCAAATACCGCTTTTCTTCCTGTTTGGTCGCCCATCGATGAATATATGGTAAGTACCGAAAGAAGCAGTTATACATTGAATAATCCGACAGGAATGGAACTTCGCAAAAAGGAGAAGAATTTTGAGGGATACCCTATTAGGAATACATCAACAGGAAACAACTTGCATTACGAACTTATAAATATACCTGCTGAAAAAGCAGAAATGCTCAGTCCTGCATTTTTTGAAATAGAGCCAAGCCTAATGGTGGGATTAAATGATTTTCATTTGGCAGGAGTTGATGGTGCAGGAGCCGATTGGAAGAGTTTTGGCGCTTGGCAATACAATAGTTTAATAGCAAAAAGAGATGAATTATCCGAAGCAACCAAAGCTAAGATGGATGCTTTGGTAAAAGGTATTGACGATCCTTTGGAGAAAGCCAAAAAAATATACCAATATGTACAGGATAATACGAGGTATATCAGTGTGCAATTGGGTATAGGCGGTTGGATGCCGATTTCGGCTCAAGAGGTAGACGAGGTTAAATACGGTGACTGCAAAGGACTAACTAATTATACTAAGGCATTACTGAAAACACAGGGAATCGAATCGTATTATAGTGTAGTCTGGTCTGGAGATACCAAGCGAAGTATGGAGTCAGATTTCGCTTCAATGCAAGGCAATCATGTTATTTTAAATATTCCCAGAGAAGAAGGTGACGTTTGGTTGGAATGCACGAGTCAGCAAATACCTTTCGGGTTTTTGAGTGATTTTACGGATGACAGAGATGTTTTGGTAATAACACCTGAAGGAGGCCTTGTAAAACATACGCCTGCCTATTTGAATGAAGAAAACAAGAAGATTACCAAAGCGGCATATGCCATTAACGATAACGGAACGCTTACTGGAAATGTCCTAATTAATAGTCATGGTATTCAATACGATAATCGCAATAGTATCGCAGGGCTTTCAGAAAAAAGAAGAGATCAATATTATAAGGAGTATTGGAGTAACATTAATGGGGTTACTATTAAAGATGTAAAACTTCTAAATAACAAAGAGAAAGTGCAATTTATAGAAGTAATCAATGTAGAAGCTCCTGCTTATGCAAATAAGGTGGGAGACGAATTACTATTCGCTATAAATTCTTTTGATGCAAAAAACTTTGTGCCAAATCGCTATCGCAATAGAAAACAACCTTTAGAAATAGCTCGCGGCTATTTGGACGAAGATACTTTTACAGTAACCTTACCTGCCTCCTATGAAATAGACAACTTACCAGAAGCGATTACTGTTGAGAATCAGTTTGGGAGTTACAAAGTAAGCATCGAGCGTAAAGCAGCTAATGAATTGGTGTATCAGCGGCAATTGTTGATAAAGAAAGGTAGGTATGCGAAGGAAGCTTATAACGACTATAGGAATTTTAGAAGAGCCGTTTCCAAAGGAGATAATTTGAAATTAATATTGACCAAAAAATAACAACCATGTTGCTAAAAAAAATTGTTTTTATGTTATGTGCGCTAATCGCATTACAAATGCAAGCACAAGAGCTCAAGTTCGGAAAAGTATCACCCGAAGAACTCAAAGAAACTGTATATGCTCAAGATTCTTCTGCAGCTGCTGCATATCTGTATAAAGAACGAAATTCTTATTATCAAAATCAGGCTGGAAGTGGTTTGATGTTGATTACGGAAATCCGAGAAAGGATCAAGATATACGATAAAAATGGATTGGACTATGCAACCAAAACCATTCAGTTATATCAAAGTGGATCCACTGATGAAAAAATATCTGGCCTTAAGGGATATACCTTTAATGAAGTTGATGGAAAAGTAGCGCAAATAAAACTTGGAAAAGATGGCATTTTTAAATCTGAGTATTCCAAAAATATAAAAGAAGTAAAACTAACAATGCCCCAGGTTAAGGTTGGTTCGGTTATCGAATATAAGTATAAAATCACATCGCCTTTTGTTTGGTCTATTGATGAGTTTGTGATGCAAAGCCGTATTCCAATTCGTAAATTGGAAGCTTCTATGGGTATTTTAGAATACTTCGAGTACAATCAACGCGAGAAAGGTTTTTATATGTTAAACCCTAAAATTTCAAAATTCAACGATTCAAATATAGGAGCCAAGGTAAATAAAATTGAATATAGCCTTACCAATATGCCCAAGCTAAAATCCGAAAGGTATGTATCTAATATTAATAATTACAGATCGGGTGTTCGTTTTGAAATTGTTTCCTTGGAAATTCCGCAAAGTGGTGTTTATGAGGTCTTTTCAAAAACTTGGGATGATGTAGTTGAAACCATTTATGAGAGTGATTCTTTTGGAGCGGAAATGAAAAAGAAAAATTATTTTGAGGACGAATTGGACGCATTATTATCCAGTACTTCGGACAAAACCCAAAGAATGCAAATTGTTTTAGACTTTGTAAAAGAAAAAGTAAAATGGAACTCTTCTCGTGGAGTAAGTTGTGCGGAAGGAGTTAAGAAGGCCTTTAAGAATAAATCTGGGAATAGTGGAGATATGAACCTTATGTTGGTTGCGATGTTAGAACATGCTGGTATTAAAGCCTATCCTGTAATAACAAGTACAAGAGATAACGGAATTCCTTTATTTCCAACACTTCAAGGGTTTAATTATGTAGTAGCCGCAGCTAAGATAAACGAGAACTATATCCTGTTAGATGCTACAGATCCCTATAGTATGCCTGATGTGCTTCCGGTACGAACGCTCAATTGGTTCGGTAGGATGATATCCGAAAATGGAAACTCTACCTCTATAGACCTTATGCCAAAGCATAAAGCAGAAGAACTTACAATGATGAATGTGGTCATAAATACCGACGGATCTATCGATGGAAAACTTAGACAACGCTATACAAATCATTATGCGATGAACTTTCGGTCAAAGTATAACGAAACCACAGAGGATAGTTTTTTAGAGACAATGGAAAAGGAAAATAGTGATATTGAAATATCGAACTATGTGCTTAAAGATAACGAGGATGTTTCCAAACCAATTACCCAATCGTATGAACTCTTTAAAGAAGATATGATCGATGTGATCGGTGATAAACTATACTTTAATCCACTATTTCATATGGCGAGTAGCGAGAACCCCTTTAAAATTGATAAACGCGAATACCCTGTAGATTTTGGATACCCTTGGCAAGACAAATACATGATTACCATTAAAATTCCGGAGGGCTACAAGGTAGAGTCTTTACCTCAAAGTACGTTGGTTTCTTTGCCTGAAAATATGGGTACCTTTAGATACCAAATTCAAGAAAATGCAGGTGCTATCACCGTAAATGCCTTAATTGCTATTAATACTGCTGTTATAGCATCTACTCATTATGATTTTCTCAAAGAATTTTACAGTCAAATGGTAGAAAAAGAAACAGAAAAAGTAGTTTTGTCTAAAATTTAGACTCATGCATATAAAGAATGCTCAAGACGCCGTGGACCAATGGATTAAGGATCATGGCGTTCGTTATTTTAACGAACTAACGAATATGGCGCAACTTACGGAGGAGGTAGGTGAAGTAGCTCGTATTATAGCAAGACGCTATGGAGAACAGAGTGAAAAAGAGTCTGATAAGGACAAGGATTTGGGAGAAGAATTAGCTGATGTCCTTTTTGTGGTGCTGTGTTTGGCAAATCAAACTGGAATTAATTTACAAGAATCGTTTGATGCAAAACTGGCCTTAAAAACAAAGCGGGATCACGATCGACATCAAAACAACGAAAAATTGAAATAGTACGTATATTTGTAGCTTATCTTTTAGCAGAAAACGTACTACTCCAAATTTTTTTGGATAAAATTAATCCAACTTGAAATTAAGAACAACTAGTCCTCCAACGCTTCAGTTACAAGCAGATATTAAAATTACAGGCTCTAAAAGTGAGTCAAATAGACTCCTGCTGTTACAAGCATTGTACCCGAATATTAAAATTAAAAACCTTTCTAATTCTGATGATGCCCAGGTAATGCAGAAGGGGTTAAATACTTCACAAGGTATTGTGGATATTCATCATGCGGGCACAGCAATGCGATTTTTAACTGCATATTTTGCAAGTCAGGAAGGAAAAACAATAACGCTTACGGGTTCAAAGCGCATGACGGAACGACCCATCAAGGTTTTGGTAGATGCTCTACGTCAACTGGGAGCTGAGATTGATTATGTGCAAAATGAAGGATATCCGCCACTTCGCATAAAAGGACGCAAGTTGGTAAAAAAGCAGGTGAGTTTACCTGCAAATATTAGCAGTCAATATATCTCTGCGCTTTTGCTAATTGCACCGCATTTAGAGGAAGGACTCAGTTTAGAACTGGTAGGAGAAATAACATCGGTGCCCTATATTAAAATGACATTAGCGCTGTTGACGCAATTGGGTATTACCAATAGTTTTCTAGGGAATTCTATTCGAATAGAACCAAAAACAAAGATTGCTACCCGAACGATGACCGTAGAATCTGATTGGAGTTCAGCTTCTTATTTTTATAGTATTACAGCATTGTGCAAAATCGGTACAAGCCTTAGAATTAGTGCATATAAAGCAGATAGTCTTCAAGGAGATAGTGTTTTAGTTAAAATATATGAAGCCTTTGGAGTTAAAACCACCTTTGAAGGAAACACGGTGCTTTTAGAAAAAGTTTCTGAGGCAGAACATGGAATTTCTATCGATCTTAGAAATGCGCCTGACATTGCGCAAACGATAGCAGTAAGTTGTTTTGGTTTAGGAATGTCATGTTATCTTTCAGGATTGCACACGCTTAAGATAAAAGAAACCGATCGTCTGGAAGCTTTGAAGGAAGAGCTTTCTAAATTAGGAGCTACCATTGCGGTAACAAATAGTACGCTAAAATTAGAAGCAACGGATACCATTAAAAAAGATATTACCATTGCCACGTATAACGATCACCGAATGGCAATGGCCTTTGCTCCGTTAGGGCTAAAAACATCCGTTATTATTGATGATGCCGAGGTGGTTAGCAAGTCTTATCCAGATTTTTGGAATGATCTAAAAAGTCTGGAATTTCATGTTGAAGAGCACTTCTAATTATTTAATGTGGCTTTTACTTGACATCCCCTAGTTGAGGATCGTATATTTGCAGCCGCAAAAATGGCTAACAAAAACTATCTAAATGAAATTATCACATTTTAATTTTGAACTTTCTAAGGACTTATTAGCAGAATATCCTGCAGAAAATAGAGATGAGTCTAAATTAATGGTTATCCATCGCGAAACTGGAAAAATAGAGCATAAAATGTTTAAGGACGTTATCAACTATTTTGACGAGAGCGATGTAATGGTATTGAACAATACCAAAGTATTTCCTGCCAGATTATATGGAAATAAGGAAAAAACTGGTGCTAGGATAGAAGTGTTTTTGCTGCGAGAACTTAATGAAGAACAGCGACTTTGGGATGTTTTAGTAGACCCTGCCAGAAAAATTAGAATTGGAAATAAACTGTATTTTGGTGATGACGAAAATTTGGTGGCTGAAGTTATTGATAATACGACGTCTCGGGGAAGAACACTACGGTTCTTATACGATGGCTCCTATACCGATTTTAGAAGAAAACTAAGAGATTTAGGAGAAACTCCTTTACCTAAGTATATTAAGCGCGCTGTGGAACCTGAAGATGAAGATCGTTATCAAACAATATATGCAAAATATGAAGGTGCGGTGGCGGCTCCTACGGCTGGACTCCATTTTTCGAAGCATTTATTAAAACGTTTAGAAATTAAAGGTGTTGATTTTGCCGAAGTAACGTTACATGTTGGTCTAGGAACGTTTAATCCAGTAGAGGTAGAAGATCTTTCCAAACATAAAATGGATAGTGAAGAGTTGGTTATTGATGAAAAAGCAACAGAAATTGTAAACAATGCAAAAGCAAACAAACGTAAAATTTGTGCGGTAGGTACTACTGCAATGCGAGCTTTAGAAAGCGCTGTGTCTTCAGAAAGAACATTAAATACGTTTGACGGTTGGACTAATAAATTTATTTTTCCTCCTTATGACTTTAGTATTGCCAATTGCATGATTACCAATTTCCATTTACCAAAATCTACATTGTTGATGATGGTTTCGGCATTTATTGGTCATGACTTGATGAAAAAGGCCTATAAAGAAGCGATTTTAGAACAATATAAGTTTTACTCTTACGGTGATGCTATGCTAATCATATAATTGTAATCAAATACCTTTTAGGTCCTGTCTTTCCTTGAAATTGCTTCATAGGTTGGACAGGACTTTTTTTTACAGGAATAACTATCTTTAAACGCATGGAAATAAAGAAGAAGGATGTACGGGCGTTAACCAAGGAGCAGCTTAGAGATTTTTTTAAGAAACAAGGCGATCAATCTTTTAGGGGAAACCAGGTGTATGAGTGGTTATGGCAAAAAGCTGCACATTCTTTTGATGCTATGACTAACCTTTCCAAGAAGACCCGGGAAATGTTGGAAGCAAACTTTGTTATTAATCATATTCAAGTAGATCAATTACAACGTAGTACTGATGGAACTATTAAAAATGCGGTCAGATTGCATGATGGATTAATTGTAGAGTCTGTACTTATTCCTACCGATACTCGAACAACAGCCTGCGTTTCGAGTCAGGTTGGTTGCAGTTTGGACTGTAAGTTTTGTGCTACAGCACGATTAAAACGAATGCGTAACTTAAATCCTGATGAAATATACGATCAGGTGGTTGCTATAGATAATGAAAGTAGATTGTATTACGATCGCCCTTTAAGCAACATTGTATTTATGGGAATGGGTGAGCCCTTAATGAATTATAACAATGTACTCAAAGCCATCGAAAAAATAACCGCGAAAGAGGGTTTAGGAATGTCACCAAAACGAATAACGGTTTCTACTTCTGGTGTCCCCAAAATCATTCGCAAAATGGCGGATGAAGGAGTAAAGTTTAAGTTAGCAGTTTCGTTGCATTCTGCTATCGATGAGGTACGGACAAATATTATGCCCTTTAATGCTACATTCACCCTTAAAGATTTAAGAGAATCACTTCAATATTGGTATCAAAAAACAAAAAGTAGAATTACCTATGAGTATGTGGTATGGGATGGAATTAATGATACTCAAAAAGACATTGATGCACTTATTAAATTTTGCAAATTTGCACCGGCAAAAGTAAATCTGATCGAATACAACCCTATTGATGAAGGAGTATTCCAACAAGCTTCAGATACCGCAATTACAACTTATGTAAACAGCTTGCAAAAGCACGGTATTACGGTAACGGTGCGGAGATCAAGAGGTAAAGATATTGATGCCGCTTGTGGACAATTGGCTAATAAAAGCGGTGCTTAAATAAGTCGCTTAATCTACAATCATCGCGTTTTTAGGAACCTTCACCAAATTTCATACGTAAGCCATATTATTTTGATTAATTTTACGGAATCGAAAAACGCAGCTGATTAATTTGTTGTATTACTGGTGAAAATAGTAGCAGAGATAAAAGAACCCATTGCAGAAGAAATGGAGCTTTTTGAAAAAAAGTTCCATGACGCCATGCTTTCTAAAGTTGCGCTATTAAACAGAATTACTTTCTACATTGTAAATCGAAAAGGGAAGCAAATGCGACCCATGTTTATTTTCTTGGCCGCCAAAATTGTTACAAACGGTACGGTAAATGAACGCACTTATCGTGGGGCCTCCATGATCGAATTAATCCATACCGCTTCTTTGGTACATGACGATGTTGTGGATGAAAGTTATAAACGACGTGGCTTTTTTTCAATTAATGCCTTATGGAAAAATAAGATTGCAGTTTTAGTTGGAGATTTTATGTTTTCGAAAAGTTTGCTACTCTCTGTTGAATATGAAGACTATGACTTGCTGAATATCGTTTCATCAGCGATTAAAGAGATGAGTGAGGGAGAGTTAATGCAATTGGAAAAGGCGAGACGACTGGATATTACGGAGGAAATCTATTACGACATTATCCGTCAAAAAACAGCAACACTGATTGCCGCATGTTGCGCTATTGGAGCTGGTTCGGTAGTTAAAGACACTGCGGAAGTTGAACGATTTCGAAAGTTTGGAGAACTTATAGGGATGGCATTTCAGATAAAAGATGATTTGTTTGATTATGGTGATGAAAAAATAGGGAAACCTACTGGGATCGATATAAAAGAACAAAAGATGACCTTACCTCTTATTCATGTACTTAACAATTGTTCTTCATCCGATAAACGTTGGTTGATTAATTCGATAAAAAATCATAACCGGAATAAAAAACGTGTAAAAGAAGTAATCGCCTTTGTGAAAGATAATGAAGGCCTTTTATATGCAGAAGCAAAAATGCAGCAATATAAAAAGGAAGCGCTAGACTTGCTAAGACACTATCCGGATTCTATTTATAAAGATTCACTGATCTTAATGGTGAATTATGTAGTAAATCGAAAAAAGTAAGTAACTGATAATCATAAACTTAAGATTATTTATCAAAAAAAACACCTACCCGAGACAACGTTTTTGGTATCTGAATCGTCTATCTTTATAGAGAACAATAACAAAACTTGTGAAAATCATTTCGATTTATACAAATCAAAAGCTGCTCATCAAAAAAGCTAAAACTGGGAATCGCGAAGCTCAGAAATGGCTTTATGATAAACATGCACCACGAATGTTAAGCGTTTGTAGGCAATACATTAAGGATGTGCATTTTGCAGAAGATGTAATGATTAAAGGTTTTTTGAAAGTGTTTTTGCATTTGCACACTTTTAAAAGTGAAGGAAGTTTTGAAGGTTGGATAAGACGAATAATGGTTCGAGAATGTATCACGGAATTACGAAAACAAAGGCGCATTGTTTTTGATGATACCATTTTTGAAACCTGTGAGATGTCACAAGTTTCGATGGATTCTGAACTGGATGTAGCCTATATACAAGTGCTAATAGACGATTTGCCTGAAGGTTATAAGACTGTATTTGTTTTGTATGCAATTGAAGGTTATAAACATACGGAAATTGCCGAAATGTTGGAAATTTCGGTAAATACATCAAAATCACAACTCTTTAAAGCTCGGAGGATGTTGCAAGAAAAGTTGCGACAACAAGAAGCATCCGAACAAGCTTAGGGCGTAAATGAAAATTAATAATATGGCACCGCTAAAATTTGAAGAGCATAGTAGACATAAATTAGATCAACGTAAAATTGATCCCTCTCCGGAGGGATGGGAGCGGTTAAGTGCGCAATTATCAGCAAACGAAAAATCAAAAAAAAGAGGTTTTGTTTGGTATGGTGTGGCGGCTGCTTTTATTGGGATACTTGTGTTGTCTATTCTTCAAACGAAACCTGAAGAATGGCAGTTTGACGATCCAAATGCTAGTGTGGAAATACCTGTAAATACCGAAATTGAAAACCAGCAAAACTCAAAAACTTTACGTAATGATGTGCACATCGGAAATGAGGTTACCAATGCTAATGTAACACTTCAAGATACTGATACACCTAAGAGTGCAGTTGCAATAGAAACAATTGATGCTAAAGAGGAAGTTTTGGATCATACGATGATTCAGGAAACACCAATACAAGCTGTGGTTGAGAACAATACAATGCTTGAAGATAAGATCATTGAAATTGAAATGACGAAACAAACGGAAAAGATCATTCAGGAAAAAATCACTGAAGTTCTCGCAGAGGTTAGCCTGTTAGAAGAAGGGAATGCATTAGCAACCGATATGGAAGTAGATTCGCTGTTGCGAAGTGCGCAACGTGAAATTTTAGCAAGTACAATCTTCAATGAAGATCAATCGGTAGATGCATCAGCACTTCTTTTAGAGGCAGAAAGAGAATTGGATCGTTCCTTTAGAGATCAAATTTTTGAAGCCCTTAAAAGCGGATATTTCAAAGCAAAGACTGCAGTGGCAAATCGAAATAATTAAGAAACACTTTTAGCAACCTTTAAACTAAAAAAAACACTCCTTTTAATGAAGAGGAGGAGGAAGGAGTTTATTCATCAATCATTAACCGCTATCACTACGATAGTACCAATCAAAGAAAAATATGAGAATTTTAAGTTATTATGTAATAGCCTTTTTGATGTTGTTAATTAGTCAGCACTTATGTGGGCAAGAAGCGTATACAAAGAAGATTGAAGCGCTTAAAGAACAAAAACAAAAGATTACCGTTCAGGAGAAAGACGCGTTAAAAGTGGAAATAGAAGACATTAATAAACGCCTAAAAAATAATGAAATCACTAAAGTTGAAGCACAGCAGTTAAAAGAAGCTGCTGCAAAAAAAAGAGCGCTTAATATCGAAAATAGAATTGCGATTGTGGATAACGAAATTGCCCTTTTAGAACGGAACAATGGAAGAACATTAGCATTAGTGGAAAATGATTCGCTGGATGATGATAAGTGGTGGTGGGGGATTGATTTTAATGGGAAACCCAAAGTTTTCTTTAAGCGCAACGGTTGGGAAAGAAGAATTCGATACGATCGAAGAACATATTCTGAATTTGTAATCGCTGTAGGATTAAACAATGCAATTATTGAAGGAGAACCTTTAGATGACTCTCCATATAGTATAGGAGGTAGTCGTTTTTTTGAATTTGGATGGGAATGGAGAACAAGGGTATTTAAGCATACCAATTTTATGCGTTTTCATTATGGTTTTTCCTTTCAATTCAATGGTTTAGTGCCAGCAGATAATCAAATATTTGTGATAGAAGGCGATCAGACAGTTCTTCAGGATTTTGAATTCGATTTACGTAAATCTAAGTTGCGTGTTGATAATCTTGTATTTCCAGTTCATTTAGAGTTTGGACCTTCCAGAGTTCGGGAAACGGAACATAGCATTCGATATTCTATACGCGATCAATTTCGTTTCGGCATAGGTGGATATGGAGGGTTTAATTTGGGAACTCGTCAAAAATTGAAATTTAGTCGAGATGGAGAACGCGTTAAGCAAAAAGAGAAACGAAGTTTTAATACAACCGATCTAATTTATGGATTAAGCGCATATATAGGCGTAGATGGCATATTGCTATATGCAAGGTATGATTTAAACCCACTGTTTAGAAATGCTATTGTTGAACAACGAAATATTGCTTTGGGCCTTCGGTTTGATCTCTAAATAATTGAATGTTATAGGAGAACAATAACCATAACCAACTCTAAAAAGCACCTACAAGAAATTGTTAGGTGCTTTTTTGTTTGGAAGCATATTGTAAGGATATTATTAAGTGCATCAGTATACACTAACTATTGTTAAAATGGATAATGCGTATATTTAGATTTTACTTGGTATACAGACCTATTTTATTAACTTTAACCCCTTTCAAATTTAAATTTTGATACATAAGTCAACCATAGATCGTGTTTATGAGACTGCCCGCTTAGAGGAGGTTATTGGAGACTTTGTTCAATTGAAGAAATCAGGAGCCAATTTTAAAGGGTTAAGTCCATTTTCAGATGAGCGAACACCAAGTTTTATGGTTTCTCCAGTAAAACAAATCTGGAAGGACTTTAGTAGCGGTAAAGGCGGAAATGTGGTTGCATTTCTAATGGAACACGAACATTTTTCCTATCCTGAGGCTATTAAGTATTTAGCCAAGAAATATAATATTGAAGTAGAGGAAACGGAGCAAACCGACGAGCAAAAAGAAGCTGCAAATGAGAGAGAAAGCATGTACCTTGTGTCAGAATACGCCCAGAAATACTTTGCTGATGTTTTGTGGAAGGAGGATTTAGGGAAAGCTATTGGATTAAGTTATTTTAAAGAAAGAGGATTTACCGATGATACCATAAAGAAATTTGGATTAGGTTATGGACTCGATCAATGGGATGCATTTACAACTACCGCATTAAAAAATGGATATCAATTAAAATACCTAGAAAAAACCGGCTTAACCATTGTTAAGGAAAATACAGGAGTTCCTGAAGGAAGCAAGAAATTTGATCGTTTTAAGGGAAGAGTGCTTTTCCCCATCCACTCGATGAGCGGAAGAGTATTAGGATTTGGAGGTCGTATTCTTACAAATGATAAAAAGGCGGCAAAATATCTAAACTCTCCTGAGAGTGATATTTACCATAAAAGTAAGGTGCTCTATGGCATTTATTATGCAAAACAAGCCATTGCGAAAGAAGATAATTGCTATTTGGTTGAAGGATATACCGATGTCATACAATTCAATCAGCGCGGTATAGAAAATGTTGTAGCGTCAAGTGGAACAGCACTTACCCCGGATCAAATACGATTAATTAATAGACTGACTACGAATATCACTGTTTTGTTTGATGGAGATGCGGCCGGACTTAGAGCTTCATTACGCGGTATCGATCTTATTTTAGAACAGGGTATGAATGTGCGCGTATGTACCTTTCCAGAAGGAGAAGATCCAGATAGTTTTGCAAAAAACAATGCGTACGAAGATGTTATCGCCTACTTGCAAGAACATGCTAAGGATTTTATACAATTCAAAACATCTTTACTAGCAAAAGAAACAGCTAATGATCCTATTAAAAGGGCAGATACGGTTAGAGATATTGTAAATAGCATAGCTAAAATACCGGATCGTATCAAGCGTGAAATTTATATCCAGGAATGTGCCGGGATAATGAATATTTCTGAAGCGGTTTTGTTTAATACGTTGGCTCAGATCACCAAAAAGGAGAAAGCGGACAGTGCTAAGGAAACAAGAAAAGAGCAGAAGGCCTTTGCGGTTGTTAAAAGTGAATTGCCACAGGTAAAAGTTGACGTGCAATACGAATTGGAGCGTAAAATTATAGAGATTTTACTGCTCTATGGTCCGGTAATGCAGGAGTTTGAAGATTTAATTTTAAAGGAAAATGAAGAAGGAGATTTGGTTTTAGAACCAGAACTTTTGGAGACCAAGGTGTATGAGAAAATATATCTCGATCTTCAGGAAGATGAAATAGAATTAACGCACGAGCAATTTAAAACGATATATTATCGTCTTATCGAAGCCTTAAATGAAACCGAGGATTTCTCGATCTCCAAATTCATTTCAGAACTCGATCAGCAACTAGCCAATGAGATATCCTCAATCCTAATGGAAGAGGAAAAATATACCTTGCACAATTGGGAGCGTAAAGACATTTTTCCAAAAGAGAAAAATAGTGGGGTAGCACAATTGGTTAGTGAAACAATTCTTACGTTGCGTTGTTTTTTAATTAAAAAAAGAATTCTTGTACTACAGGAAGATACGCAGGAACCAAGTTCAGAGAATGCAGAAACTTTGGAGGAAATTATGAATTACTTGCAATTGAATAAATTGTTGAGTAAGAAACTTAATCGGGTATTGTCTTAAAAAGAAAAAACCCTTGCTTTTTACAAGGGTTTTTATAAAAATTTTGGTTGCTTTTATTCTAATATAACTCCAACGCCTTAGCTTGCTGTAATAGATCTACTAAATTATCTACATTTAGTTTACGCATTAATCGCGCTTTATAAGTACTTACAGTTTTTTCATTAAGATTTAAGCCTATCGCTACATCTTTATTTCGTTTACCACTAGCCAACAGTTTTAAAACTTCTACTTCTCTTGAGGAAAGTTTTCTGAAAAATCTTCTAGGTTTCTGTGTACCTTCATCAAAAGCTAAGCGTTGTGCAAGCTCATTAGTAATAAACATACTACCTTGACTTACCTTTTGAACTGCTGAAATAATATAATCAACTTCAGCGGTTTTAGATAGATATCCGTACGCTCCCGCTCTGATTGTACTTAATGCATAAACATCTTCAGATTGTGCACTATAGATTAAAACTTTAACACCAGGAAAATCTTGTTTAATTTTTCGCAATGTGGCAATTCCATTGATTTCAGGAATGTCCATTTCTAAAATAAGAACATCAGGAGTAACATTTTCCAACGCAATAAAAAGCTGTGTTGTGGTAGCTACATCTGCAATTACTTCGAAATCTCTGGAAGTTTCCAAAACGTGTTTAATGCCCACTCTGGCAATTGGATGATTGTCTGCTATAATTACTTTGATCATTTCGGTAGGGTTTTGTAACCTTTATCTTACACTATTTACTATCAATAAATACTGACACGCAATGTAAGGTTAAATTATTAATTTTCTTACTCAAAGGTTAATTTTTTTTCCTTAATTATAAACTTTTTTAAGTTTTATTCGTTTTAAAACACTGATTTATAGATGAAATACTATTTCAAACTATTAGGAATTTCACATACAGGTATGGGAAGCATTTTGTGTTTATTGGCCGAATTAAACTTTTTATAAATAAGAAAAACTTCCTTTTGTCTTCCAGAAAAATCTTCAGCGACACTTCCAGCATCATCCATTTGCATGGCCCATTCCAGTTCAGGATAAGACGCTCCAATTTGATCTTCATCGGTACGATCATCGCCCCAAAGACCATCTGTTGGAGGTGCAACAATAATTTCGGTATTTATTCCTAAAACCTTCGCTATTTCATATACTTCTGTTTTCAAGAGGTCAGCAATAGGACTTAAATCTACCCCACCATCTCCATACTTAGTATAAAAGCCTACTCCAAAATCTTCGACTTTATTTCCAGTACCTGCAACGAGGTAACCATTTAAGGCTGCAAAGTAATATAAGCTCGTCATCCGCAGTCGTGCTCTCGTATTCGCCAAGGACATGAATCTACTTTCTTCATTTTCTACAGCAGGGAGCGCTGCAATCAAACTATCAAAAACGGGAGTGAGATTTACCAATTCACGATGCACATTGTTGAAATTACCTTGCAACCAGTTAATGTGATTAGCCGCTCTGCTTACTTGACTTTCTGCCTGATGGATAGGCATTTCTAAGCATAAGAGTTCTAGACCTGTTTTAGCACAAAGTGTTGAAGTGACGGCAGAGTCTATTCCACCTGAAACACCTATAACAAAACCTTTAATGCCTGCATTGGTAGCATAATCTTTTAGCCAGTCTACAATGTAATCAATAACTTTATTCGTTTGCATAGAAGTAGTAGTATTAGAATGAAAACAATTAACTTTGCATCGTAAAAATAAAGCGTAGTTGGTTAAAAATAAAACTTACCCGAAATTTCTTTCTTTTCAGCGCATACTTTTGATGTCTATTTTAGGCTTGCTAATGTGTATTAGTTGTGCTACCGAAGATAAAACGGCTGCGGCCATAGCTAAAATTAATGTAGATATTTCGGTTTCTAGATTTGATCAGGAGTTTGGTAATGCGGCATTAGATGGGATTCCCGCGTTGAAAAATAAATATCCTTACCTGTTTCCAGAACAATACCCCGATAGTATATGGGTGGCAAAATTGCAAGATACTATTCAGCAGGAATTGGTGGAAGAAGTAACAAAAGTGTTTCCTGATTTTAAATCAGAAACGGAAGCTTTAGAAACATTGTTTAAGCATATCGTATATTATTTTCCAAATTATACACCACCAAAAGTGGTTACTTTAATTTCGGACAGAGACTATATAAATAGAGTTGTATTAACAGATTCACTTTTATTATTAGGACTGGATAACTATTTGGGTACGGAGCATTATTTTTATTCAGACATCCAACGTTATATTGCATTTGGTCTTGATAAGCGTTATATAGCACCAAATGTTGCGAGTGCTTTTGTAAAAGGAGTTGTTTCTCGCTCTAGAAATCGTTCTTTTTTAGATCGAATGATTTATTATGGAAAAGAACTATATGTATTGGATAAGTTATTGCCAAGTTATGACGATGCCGATAAAATTGGTTATAGTCCAAAGAAATTGAATTGGGCTATTGAAAATGAAGAAGAGATTTGGCGAAATTTTATTGAAAACGAATTTTTATATAGTAACGATAATGGATTAGATGCACGTTTTTTAGACCCTGCACCTTTTTCAAAGTTTAGATTGGAATTGGATTCGGAATCTCCAGGTCGTGTTGGTCGATATATAGGATGGCAAATTGTAAGGGCTTTTGCAACTGAAAACCCCGAAATTCAGCTAAATCAGTTATTGAGAATGCCGGCGGAAGAGATATTTAAGGCATCGAATTATAAACCTCGAAAGTAAATGGCGACAACGCACACTTCAGAAATCACTTTAAAAGTTACCCTTGATGAGAATAGGGTGCCCGAAAAATTAAATTGGTCAGCTCAAGATGGAGGGATCAATAATGAAGCGGCAAAAGCCATGCTATTGTCAGTTTGGGATAGTAAAAATCAAGAATCTTTAAAAATAGATTTATGGACAAAGGACATGCCTGTTGACGAGATGAAAGTGTTTTTTCATCAAACCTTAGTAGCGCTGTCCAATACTTTTCTGAAAGCGACACAAGACGAAAAAATGACCGCTACAATGAAAGATTTTTGTGATTACTTTGCAGAAAAATTAGAGTTGAATAAGAAGTAGAAATTACGGATTGATTTTATCCAATAATTGTTGAATTTGTTCTTCATGTTTATGTCCAAACCAGTGGGCTAGTATTTTCATTTGATCATTAAATACAATAAAGCTTGGGGTGCCATTCATTTGGTTGAGTGTAAATGTAAGCGATATATATTGCTGTTTTTTTAAAAAACCCAGGACGTTTTTATAAATAAGATCTTTAGTTTCAATATCTGAGGCTACATACCTGGGATGATCCTTACAAATCAGTAGTGCACTTTCACTAAAATCAAAATCTTTATCGGCTGCTAAATCCATCGCTACAGGAAAATTTATAGGATTTGGATATTTATCATAACCCTGTTGCCGCATTGCTTTTAGGGTTTCACCAACAACTTCTTTCGTTTCAATCAGGCGCTTGGTATTTGCTTCAGTATTATACTCGAAATCTTCAAAAGCAGTAGAGAGACCCAAAAATTGAATGTTGGAATTTTTAGGATTTTCCATCAATGCATTGCATATGGGGATGGCATGCAAAAAACATCCAGGGCAATTTACTTGAAATACCAGCAAAAAGTTAATTTTTTTTAGCCTGAAATCCCCTTGCAGGACGTTGTGATAATGTAGTTGAAACTGACTCATATATAAAGTCGAAATCTTATTATTAAGCACCGCTATTTTTGTTGTTCAAATAAACGAGCAGTATAGGTTAATAATTCTTTGCCTCCATGCGATCCATGTCCTGGAACAACAACTCTTATCCGAGGAAAACTTGCTTTTATGTTTGCAATGGTAAGACTCCATTCAGCTACATTGGCATCGTTTAGATTTCCTTTTCCAGACCCGCTAGACTTCACCATACATCCGCCAAAGAGCACTTTATCTGTTGGAATATAACTGACGATATTATCGGAAGTGTGAGCTTCCCCAAAATAACGATTAAACACTTTTACCCGGCCTACTTCAAGTCCCATTCGATCCGCAAAGCCGATTTGAGGTGCCTCTTTCCCGGCTTTATTAGCTAAAAGAATAGTTTTGTTGTAAGCAAAAGAAGGAATGTCAAGTTCGTGAAAAATGGATAGTGTTTTAAGGCAATCTTCATGGAAATGGTTAACTACCACGCCTACAATCTTAGATTTTTTCTCTACCGTTATCCAATGAATTAGTTCTCTTGCAGCACTGCTATCTGCTGGGGTGTCAAATACTGCGGCCTCCTGGTTGTTCAAATAAATTAAGCCATTAGATGCAACTAAACCATATTCCGGAACATAAAGTTTGGAAATGTGAACAAAACTGTTATGTGCAATTCTTTTAATTTTTAACGCTTCAGATTCGTGGACTATTTCTGCTTTTTGGGACCAGCCAAAACTGCTTATCGCAAAGCATAGGAAGAGTAATATTTTACTGAAAAATTTGACCATTACGTGAATACTTGCTAACAATAGTGAAGGTAGCAATACCTTAACTTTTAAACAAAAAGAGAATGAAAAGAATTTACCGAAATAACGGCTGATCCATAATCACTAGCGATTTGCTTTAAAAAAATCGATATTAAGTCCGTCAATATAGGCTAAGACTTCGGTTCTCCCCATAAAATTAGAAGCAGAGGTGATAAAGTGAATAGGAGCTTCCAGCCATGCTCCTGCACGTAAGGTAGCAAGGTAATTATCTGCATGCTTGGATATTTGAGCTGGTTTTAATTTATCTGCTTTAGTGAAAATAATACAAAAAGGAACCCCATTTTCACCTAGCCATTCCATAAACTCAAGATCAATCTTTTGAGGTTCATGCCGAAGGTCTATCAGCACAAAGGCACATATTAATTGCTGTCTTGTCCTAAAGTAAGAGGTAATATAGCGTTGAAAGGCTTTTTTGTCTTTTTTTGATGTTTTTGCATATCCATAACCTGGTAAGTCTACAAGAAACCAATTGTCGTTAATTCTAAAATGATTAATCAGTTGGGTTTTTCCAGGCTTACCAGAAGTTTTAGCCAGCGCCTTTTTTTGAGTAAGCATGTTAATCAAGGAAGATTTTCCAACATTAGAACGACCTATAAAAGCATATTCTGGAATAGGATCTTTAGGGCATTTTGTTACATCAGAATTACTAATTACAAAATTTGCAGATTTAATATGCATGCGATATAAATAGAATTAAGACAATATGAAAATAAGCTTCTTTGGTACTAAAAATTGCGCTTACTCAACCAAGCGTCTAAAAGTTTATTGAATGTTTCAGGGTGTTCCATCATGGGAGCATGACCGCACTTTTCTATCCAAAAAAGCTCGGAATCCGGAAGTAATTCATGAAACTCTTCAGCCACATTGGGAGGGGTAACATTATCGTTCTTTCCCCAAATAATACAGGTTGGTGTTTGCATGTGAGGAAGATCCTTTGCCATATTATGGCGAATAGCACTTTTGGCAATTGCTAAAGTCTTTACCAATTTCATACGATCATTGACCGTGGCGAAAACCTCATCTACAATTTCTTTAGTGGCGACTTCGGGATCATAAAAAACGTCTTGAGCTTTCTTTTTAATAAATTCGTAATCTCCACGTTTCGGATAACCATCACCCATAGCACTTTCATAAAGTCCTGAACTACCTGTAATTACCAATGCTTTTACCATTTTAGGATACAGTTTGGTGTGTAAAAGACCAATATGTCCACCTAAGGAATTCCCTAATAAGATAACATCTTTTAGACCTTTAAATTCAATAAAACGTTCCAGAAAAACAGCGAAGCTCTTTACATTTGTTTTAATTAGCGGCATATCATAAATAGGAAGTTCGGGAACCAAAACTTTATACCCTTTTTCAGGAAAATGTTCCATTACTCCATGGAAATTACTCAATCCTCCCATGAGGCCATGCAGTATAATTATTGGAGTTCCTTCCCCAACCTCTATGTAACGATATTTTCCTTCTTTAATTAGTTGTTCTTCCATTTGAATACCTTGAGGTCTTCGATGGCAAATATAGACATTTCCATATAATAGCCATACTTTTGTAAGAAACCATAATGTTATAGATTAACATCAGATTTGTCTAAAGAAAATTACTTTCCATACACCGAATAAGTCTTTATTTTTTTGCCCGTAACGGCTTGAAAATCTTCAAAATGCTAAAATTTATTAACAAAGTGGGTTTTTGTGGTAAATAGTGGTAATAATTTCTATATATTTGAGTTGTATAAGAACAACCAACCACTTTTAAGTGATCAATTTTATAGGAACATACGATTGTAAGGCCGATGCAAAAGGACGGGTAATGTTGCCTGTGTCCTTGAAAAATCAGATGACCCCTATCTTAAAAGAAGGTTTTGTAATAAAGCGTTCTGTTTTTCAACCTTGTTTGGAATTGTATCCTATGGAGGAATATAATGCGATGATGAAAAAGGTGAATCTTAAAAACCGTTTCAAAAAGAAGAACAACGATTTCATTCGAAGGTTTACTGCAGGTGTTAAGATTATTGAAATTGATGCTACTGGTAGAATGTTGATTCCTAAAAACCTCGTTGCAATTGCAGGAATAACTAAAGAAGTGGTGCTGAGTTCAGCAATAAATATTATTGAGATCTGGGATAAAGAAAGTTATGAAAGCGTAATAGAAGAGACTACGGAGAATTTCGAAGCTCTTACGGAAGAGGTAATGGGAGAGGAAGATGACAGCGACGCCTTATCATAATCCGGTGCTACTGGCAGAGTCAGTAGCAGGTTTAAATATTAAAGAAAATGGCATCTATGTAGATGTCACCTTTGGAGGAGGAGGACACTCTAAGGAGATATTAAGGCAATTAGGAGCAGAAGGAAAGTTGTTTGCATTTGATCAGGATGAAGATGCTATTGCTAATCGTATTGATGATACTAGATTTCAGTTGATTCAAGAGAATTTTAGGTATCTCAAACAGTTTTTAAAGTTCTATGGCATTCGGAAGGTTGATGGTGTTTTGGGAGATTTTGGTGTTTCATCACATCAATTTGATAAGGCAGAGCGTGGGTTTTCTACGCGATTTGAAGGGGATTTAGATATGCGGATGAGCAAAAGAAATAGTATTTCCGCATATGACGTGGTGAATACATATAGTTATGACGATTTGAGGAAGGTGCTTTTCACTTACGGAGATTTAAGAAATGCCAATCAAATGGCAAAAGTCCTATTGGCAAAGCGCGAAACGGAGCCCATAGCAACAACGGAGCAACTAAAAGATAGTTTAAAAAGTTTTTTACCTAAAGCTAAAGCACATAAAATACTAGCTCAAGTTTATCAGGCGATTCGTATTGAAGTAAATCAGGAGCTAGAGGTATTGAAGGATTTTTTAATGCAGCTACCAGATATGATAGTACCTCAAGGGAGGATTAGTTTAATTAGTTATCATTCTTTAGAGGATAGATTGGTAAAAAGGTTTATACGAGCAGGACGATTTGAAGGAGAAGCAGAAAAAGATATTTATGGGCATAGTTCGGTGCCATTTAAAAAAATTGGAGGGCTTGTAATTCCTTCTGATAAAGAAATAACTGCAAACAATCGAGCACGAAGTGCTAAGTTAAGAATTGCAGAACGCATATAGAACTTATAGCGGTAACATAAGATCATGAGAAAAGGAGTTTTAGATATTTTAAAAGGAAAGTTTTTGGTGAGTGGAGACGCCCCCAAGAACTGGCTGTTTATTGTATTTGTTTCTTTTTTGGCAACTATCATGATTGCCAGTGCGCATAGCGCAGATGGAAAAGTTCATAAGGTTGCAGCTTTAAATGAGGAGGTACGGGAGTTGAGAAGTGAATTTGTAGATGTGCGTTCCGACGTGCAACGTTTAAAACTAGAGTCAAACATTGTTGAAGTGGCTGAAAATTTAGGATTATATCCATCAGAAACACCACCAAAGAAAATAAGAGTTAAGTCCGAAAAATAATGCCAGTTACCGAAAAGAAAATATTAACCAGATTGTACGTAGTTGCTGGCTTGCTATGTTGCTTTGCAATAACGGTTTTGGTAAAATTAGTGGGGATACAAATAAATGGAGAGGAGTATCGAAAGCTAGCTTTGGATCGAACAGAAAAAATGTTTACCATAGCTCCAAAGCGGGGTAATTTATATTCTGATGATGGAAGTCTTTTAGCTACCTCAGTTTCACGTTACAATATTCGGTTTGATGCAGTTACCGTTAGGGAGATCGATTTTAAGGAACAAATAAAACCTTTATCAGATTCTTTAGCAATAATGCTGGGTAAACCTTCAGATTATTACCGAAAGCTTTTGCGAAAAGCAAGGGAAAATAGAAATCGATATGTACTTATAGCTCGAAATCTGGATTACTCTGATTATATGCGTATAAGAACCTTTCCTCTTTTTAGAAAAGGCCCTAATCGCGGAGGATTTATTGTGGAACAACGTACGGCTCGAGAACACCCTTTGGGTAAAATAGCAGAACGAAGCGTGGGGTATGAGAGAGTTGATGATAACGGTTATTATACAAGAGTAGGATTGGAAGGTGCTTTTGGCGAATATTTAAGAGGTATAGAAGGAAGACGGCTGAAACAAAAAATCGCAAAAGGACAATGGAAACCCATAGGATTAGATAACATTATAGAACCCCAAGATGGTTATGATGTAATATCTACGATTGACATTAATATTCAAGACATTGCGCACCATGCACTTTTAAAACAATTGGAAACTTATAATGCGGACCATGGTTGCGTTATAGTGATGGAGACCAAAACTGGAGAAGTTAAGGCTATTTCTAATCTAGGTCGTACTTCAGAAGGAAAATACTATGAACGCCTGAATTATGCGGTTGGCGAGTCGCAAGAACCAGGTTCTACTTTTAAATTAATGTCTCTTGTGGTTGCCTTAGAAGATAAGGTAATTGATACAAGTACAGTGATTGATACAGAAAAAGGCCGTTGGAAGCTTTATGACCGTACTGTTCGTGATTCCAAATGGGGAGGATATGGTAAAGTATCTGTGGCAGAAGCTTTTGAAGTTTCTTCCAATACTGCCTTTGCTAAAATTATTCATAACAATTACAAAGAGCATCCGGAAAAATATGTAAACAGGCTTATGAAAATGAATTTACACCGTGAGTTAAACCTTCCTATTAAAGGAGAAGGGAAACCGGTAATTCGATATCCAGGAGATAAAGGATGGTCAGGTGTTTCCCTCGCATGGATGTCTCACGGTTATGAAGTGGCAATTACCCCGCTTCAAACCTTGACCTTTTATAATGCAATTGCAAATGATGGCGAAATGGTACGCCCCCGATTGATAAAAGAAGTTCGTGAATGGAATAAAACAATTCAAAAATTTGATAAGGAAGTCATTAACCCGGCGATATGTTCAAAGGAGACTATTGGTAAGGTGCAGCAATTGTTGCAAAATGTAGTTGAAAAGAAACATGGAACGGGTCATAAACTATATTCTGCTGATTTTTCAATGGCAGGTAAGACGGGTACAAGTCAAAAAAACTACGTTTATAAGGATGCTTCCAAATTGAAACATGTTTCTTCCTTTGCGGGCTATTTTCCGGCAGAGAACCCTAAATACTCTTGTATTGTGGTGATTCATGAACCAGAAGAAAAGATAGGGTATTATGGTGCAGATGTGGCAGGGCCAGTGTTTAAATCGGTCGCGCAAAAAATATTTACGACTTCGCCATTAATTGATCAAATAGATATTAATTCAGTACCCAATGAGGATTTAGAGAAGGCATACACTCAATTTTACGCACATGCGCAAAAGGCTTACGAAACCGTGCCTGATGTAAAGGGGATGAGCGGGATGGATGCGGTAGCGATTCTAGAAAACCTTGGATTACAAGTAGAAATTAAAGGTAATGGAAAGGTGAAAAAACAATCGATAGCCAAAGGAACATCTTTGGCTAAAGTACAAACCATCATTTTAGAACTTTCGTGAAATTACTAAAAGACATATTATATGGAGTCAGGCTTTCTGCAGTTAGTGGAAGTACTTCTGTTATGGTGAATAGCATATGCTTTGATTCTAGAGCTGTTGCTATCGATGATGTGTTTGTTGCGATTCGGGGGACAGTAGTAGATGGGCACGATTATATCGATAAGGCTATATCTTCAGGAGCTAAAGCAATTGTGTGCGAAGTGCTTCCTGACGTTTTAGTAAATGAGATTACCTATGTTGAAGTAAGTAATGGTCATACGGCATTAGCTATAATGGCAGCCAATTACCACGATAATCCTTCTAAAAACCTAAAACTAATAGGTGTTACCGGTACTAATGGAAAAACTACGGTAAGTAGTTTGTTATATCAACTTTTTAGGAAAGCGGGGTATAAAGTAGGTCTATTGTCTACTATAAAAATTATGGTAGATCGCACAGAATACCCTACAAGTCATACAACGCCTGATCCACTTAAAATCAATGAGCATTTAAAACTCATGAACGATGAAGGTGTAGAGTTTTGTTTTATGGAAGTGAGCTCTCATGGAATAGATCAGAAACGAACAGAAGGATTGGTTTTCGAAGGTGGAATTTTTACAAACTTATCACACGACCATTTAGATTATCACAAGACTTTTGCAGCCTATAGAGATACGAAGAAAAGTTTTTTCGATCATTTACAAAAGCATGCATTTGCCATCACTAATATCGATGACAAAAATGGCCTTGTTATGGTGCAAAATACAAAAGCTCGTAAGTATACCTATGCACTAAAAAGTTATGCGGATTACAGAGCACAAGTTTTAGAAGATCAATTTCATGGTCAATTACTAAAAATAGAAAATAATGAACTGTGGACACGCCTAATCGGGAATTTCAATGCTTATAATATGCTGGCAATATATGCTACAGCAGATTTACTTGGCCTTGATAAATTCGAGACGTTACGTCTGTTAAGTGAATTAGAAAACGTAGATGGAAGATTTCAATATTATATATCCAATGAAAAAATAACGGCAATTGTTGATTATGCCCATACACCGGACGCTTTAAAAAATGTGTTGAAAACAATCAACGCATTGAGGACTGGAAATGAAAGTGTCATCACCGTAGTGGGGTGTGGTGGTGACCGTGACAAGTCTAAGCGTTCGGTAATGGGTCATATCGCATCAGAGTTAAGCTCGAAAGCAATTTTTACTTCTGATAATCCGAGATCAGAATCCCCAACAGTGATTATTGAGGAGATGGAAGCCGGTGTAGAACCACAAAATATTAAAAAAACGTTGGCAGTTGAAAATAGAAAACAGGCCATCAAAACTGCATGCCAACTCGCAACTACTAATGATATTATTCTAGTTGCAGGGAAAGGACATGAAACCTATCAGGAAACCAATGGAAAACGGATTGATTTTGACGATTTTAAAATTGTAAAAGAATTATTAATCAGCATGGATAAATAAGAGTTTGTCTAAAAAGAAATAGAAACTATGTTGTATTATTTATTTGAATATCTGGAAAAAAAATACCAACTCCCTGGAGCTGGGTTATTCCAGTTTCAAACATTTCGAGCAGGCATGGCGGTCTTATTTTCTTTAATTATTGCAACAGCATTTGGAAAGCGAATTATACTTTTTCTAAAACGTGCTCAGATTGGGGAAACCATTAGAGATCTAGGTCTTCAAGGACAAGAACAAAAGGCTGGAACTCCAACAATGGGCGGCTTAATTATTATTATGGCTACCCTAATTCCCGTGGTGCTATTCGCTCGTTTCGATAATATCTATATCATCTTACTAATAGTGACCACAATTTGGATGGGTATTATAGGATTTATAGATGATTATATTAAGATTTTCAAAAAGGATAAGCAGGGGCTCAAAGGGAGGTTTAAAATTATGGGTCAAGTGGTATTAGGTCTTATCGTTGGAGCAACATTGTATTTTCATCCCGAGGTCACAATGAAAGAAAAAGATGGTACCCTTATAACACAAGAATTTACGGTAGAACAACGACAAGGAGAGGAAATTAAATCCACAAAAACGAATCTTCCTTTTTTTAAAGACAATGAACTAGACTATAGTGTTTTCATTTCTTGGATGGGGAATGGTGCTGAAAAGTACACCTGGCTAATTTTTATTCCGATAGTAATTATTATCGTTACGGCGGTTTCTAATGGCTCAAATTTAACGGATGGTATTGATGGTTTGGCCGCAGGATCTTCCGCAATAATTGTGCTTACCCTCGGCATCTTTGCATGGGTTTCGGGGAATATCGTTTTTTCAAATTACCTAGATATCTTTTTTATACCACGAGCAGGAGAATTGGTCATTTTTATAGCAGCTTTTGTCGGTGCCTTAATTGGGTTTTTATGGTATAACACTTTTCCCGCTCAAGTGTTTATGGGCGATACCGGTAGTCTTACCATTGGGGGAGTTATTGCAGTAATAGCCATAATCGTACGAAAAGAATTGCTTATTCCACTATTGTGTGGGATTTTCTTTGCAGAGACCATTTCGGTAATGTTACAAGTGAGCTATTTCAAGTATACAAAGAAACGAAGCGGTGAAGGAAAGCGTATTTTTTTAATGGCGCCTTTGCATCATCATTATCAAAAAAAAGGATATCACGAAAGTAAAATAGTTACACGGTTTTGGATTATTGGGATTCTTTTAGCCATTGTGACTATTGTGACTTTAAAAATACGCTAAATGAAACGTTTGGCAATTTTAGGCGGAGGAGAAAGTGGTATTGGAGCCGCGATTTTAGGAAAACAAAAGGGGTACGAGGTTTTTGTATCCGATAGTGGAAAGATAAAAGAAAAGTACAAAAAAGTTCTTAGACATTTTGAGATTGAATGGGAAGAAGAGCAGCATACAGAACACCAATTGTTGAATGCGGATGTAGTGATGAAAAGTCCTGGTATTCCGGATACTATCGCGTTGGTAAAATTACTGGAGTCTAAAGCAATACCAGTTGTTTCAGAAATTGAATTTGCCGCTAAATACACTGATGCTATAATTGTGGGGATCACTGGTAGTAATGGTAAAACAACAACAACAATGCTTACGCATCATATCCTCAACGAGGGCAAATTTAATGCGGGTATGGCTGGAAACATCGGAGATAGCTTTGCTAAAATGGTTGCTGAAAATAATTTCGATTATTATGTGTTGGAAATTAGCAGTTTTCAATTGGATGGTATAGTTGATTTTAGACCGCATATTGCTGTAATTACCAATATTACACCGGATCATTTGGATCGATACGCTTATAAGTTTGAAAATTATATCGCATCCAAATTCCGAATAACAGAAAATCAAACCCAAAGCGATTATCTTATTTATGACGCAGATGATGAGGTGCTTACGTCATGGTTAAAAAACCACCCGATTCAATCCAAATTGATGCCATTTTCTTTAAACGAAACCTTTGAAGAAGGTGCATATATAGAACAAGATAAAATTACAGTAAAGACAGAAACTACAAGTATGACAATGAGAACAGATATGTTAACATTAGAAGGGCAACACAATCTTAAAAATACAATGGCCGCCACCACCGTGGCTAGATTGCTAGATATTCGAAAAGATACAATTCGCAATAGTGTTCAAAACTTTCAAGGAGCAGAGCATCGTCTGGAAAAGGTGCTGAAGATTCATCATGTAGAATATATAAATGACTCAAAGGCCACCAATGTCAATGCTACTTATTACGCATTAGATAGTATTAAAACACCGATTGTGTGGATTGCGGGTGGAGTAGATAAAGGAAATGATTATAGTGCATTAATGCCTTTTGTTAGAGAAAAAGTAAAAGCAATTATTTGTTTAGGACTTGATAACAAAAAACTTCTAGAAATGTTCGGAAATGTTGTTGAGCCCATGGTTGAAACGTATGCTATGGATGAAGCGGTAAAAGTAGCTTACAAAATTGCAGAACGTGGAGACACTGTATTGCTATCCCCTGCCTGTGCCAGCTTTGATCTTTTTGATAATTACGAAGATAGAGGAAGTCAATTTAAAAATGCCATAAAAACGTTATAAACAGTGCTTCGATTTTTTAGAAATATTAGTGGAGATAAGGCTATATGGGGGGTTGTAGCTCTGTTGGCTTTGTTTTCATTTTTACCAGTATATAGCGCCAGTAGTAACTTGGTTTATGTGGTGGGTAATGGCACTACTATTGGTCATTTGATAAAACATGCCTTACTATTAATTCTTGGTTTTGGTATTATATACGGTATTCATAGTGTGCCTACTCATTTTTTTAAAGGTTTGTCAATTATTGCAATGCCGGTAGTGCTTATATTATTAGTGTATACCCTAGCTCAGGGAGCTACAATTGACGGAGCAAATGCCAGTAGATGGATACGCCTGCCTTTTGTTGGGTTTACATTTCAAACGTCCAATTTAGCAGCGGTTGTTTTAATGATTTATGTGGCACGTTACCTGACTAAAATTAAGGATAAAACGATTCGCTTTAGTGAAAGTATTTTACCACTGTGGCTACCTGTTTTTTTAATTCTCATATTGATTTTGCCGGCTAATTTTTCTACAGCGGCAATTCTGTTTTTTATGGTTTTGGTCTTGTGCTTTTTAGGAGGGTATCCCATCAAATATTTATTGGGTATTGTAGGATCAGGAATTTTAGCTTTAACGCTATTCATTTTGGTAGCGAAGGCTGCGCCCGATTTGTTTTCAAACCGAGTTGATACTTGGGAAAATCGAATCACCAGTTTTTTAAATGGAGAAGATACGGAGGCAGATTATCAGATAGAAAAGGCAAAGATAGCAATCGCTACAGGAGGGTTAGTGGGTAATGGTGCTGGAAAAAGCGTTATGAAGAATTTTTTGCCGCAGAGCTCGTCAGATTTTATATATGCCATTATTATAGAAGAATATGGACTTCTTGGTGGTTTCGTATTGATGTTTTTTTACCTCTTATTGTTGTTTCGTATTGTGGTAGTGGCTAATGGAAATGAAACGGTATTTGGCAAATTGGTTGTAGTTGGTGTAGGAATACCTATTGTTTTTCAAGCATTAATAAACATGGCGGTAGCGGTAGAATTATTTCCGGTGACAGGGCAAACCTTACCGTTAATAAGCAGTGGTGGTACCTCTACCTGGATGACATGCTTGGCAATTGGTGTAGTGCTTAGTGCCAGCAGAAAAGCAAATAAAGCGGAGGATAAAACGATGTTGGACGGTGAGAACCCTTTAGAAATTTTAAGTGGACAACTATAGATTTATATTATCTGGAGGGGGTACAGGAGGACATATTTACCCGGCAATAGCAATAGCCAATGAATTAAAAAGAAGATATCCAAAAGCTGAGTTTTTATTTGTAGGCGCAAAGGATCGAATGGAAATGGAAAAAGTACCTCAAGCAGGGTACAACATACAAGGATTATGGATTAGTGGATTGCAACGAAAATTCACATTTAAAAATATGTTGTTTCCATTAAAATTAATAAGTAGTTTGATAAAGGCAGGAAACATTATTTCAAAATTTAAACCTCATGCGGTTATTGGTACTGGGGGGTTTGCTAGTGGTCCTTTGTTGTATAGAGCAGCTGGAAAAAATATCCCTGCATTAATTCAGGAACAAAATTCTTACGCCGGGATTACCAACAAATTGCTTGCCAAAAAAGTGGAGAAGATATGTGTCGCCTATACGAATATGGAACAATTTTTTCCTAAAGAAAAAATTGTTCTAACCGGAAACCCAGTGCGTCAGGATTTGGTGACGGTTAATCAAAATAAAATTAAGGAAGCTTCTTCTTTTTTTGATCTTGATGAGAATAAAATGACCCTTTTAATTTTGGGGGGAAGTTTAGGTGCAAAACGCATAAATAAATTAATAGCCGATAAGTTAATTTTTTTCGAGCGTTTGGGTATTCAAGTACTTTGGCAGTGTGGCAAATTGTACGTTGATGAATACCAGAAATATAGCACGGATACAATAAAGGTACATGCTTATTTAGATCGCATGGATTTGGCGTATACTGTAGCGGACTTTATTGTGTCAAGAGCAGGAGCAAGTTCAGTTTCAGAGCTTTGTTTAGTTGGAAAACCGGTAATTTTTATTCCGTCACCAAATGTAGCAGAGGATCATCAAACAAAGAATGGCGAAGCTTTGGTAAAACAGGATGCAGCATTAATGATTAAAGAGGCAGATATAGAACAGCAGTTTGAGTCGGTTTTTTCAGATTTGTTTTTATCAAAAGAAAAACAAGAAAGATTAGGAGAAACCATAAAGCAGATGGCAAAACCAAAAGCTACATCAACCATTGTTGATGAGATAGAACATTTACTTAAAAATTAAAGTTATACGGGAAGAACACCCCATTTTATGAATTTGAAAGAAATAAATAGCGTGTATTTTATTGGTATTGGAGGCATTGGAATGTCTGCATTAGCACGGTATTTCAAATTTGTACAAAAAAATGTAGCAGGGTATGATAAAACGGAAACACCATTAACGAAAACGCTAACAACGCTAAATATTGATATACACTATACAGATGATATCGCGGTGGTGCCAAGAGCGTTTCTAAACCCCAAAACTACCCTTGTAGTTTATACCCCTGCGGTATCCCAAGACCACGGAGAATTAACCTATTTTACGAAGCAAGGTTTCGAAGTAAAAAAACGATCCGAAGTTCTTGGAATTATTACCAATGACACTTTTTGCTTTGCAGTTGCTGGGACTCATGGTAAAACTACAACCAGCAGTATTTTAGCGCACTTGTTGAAGGAGACCAAAACACCGTTGATTGCTTTTTTGGGAGGAATATCGGAAGATTTTAATAGTAATTTTTTATTGGAAGGAACTGAATATTCTGTGGTTGAGGCAGATGAATTTGATAGATCCTTTTTACAACTATCACCCAATGTTGCCTGTGTCACTTCTATGGATGCAGATCACCTAGATATATATGGAGATCATTCGGCTTTAAAAACTTCATTTCAGGATTTTGTAGAAAGAATTGAGCCCGATGGAAAACTTTTTGTTCGCAATGGTCTTCCGCTTAAGGGGATTACATATGGAATAGCAGATGATGCTGATTACTGTATAGAAAACCTAAAAGTTAGTAACGGATCCTATGTTTTTGATATTCGCACCCCAAAAGGTTTATTTAAAAATGCGAAATTTCACAAGCCGGGAATACATAATCTCCTTAACGGTTTGGTAGCTTTTGCAATGGCGTTGGAAACGAAAGTTTCTGGTGAAGTTTTATTGGAAGCATTAGAAACATTTAAAGGAGTGCAACGTCGATTTTCGTATGTGTTAAAAAAGGAGAGCTTTATTTTTATTGATGATTACGCGCATCATCCAACCGAAATAGATGCAGTATTTGAGGCGGTATCTACAATGCATCCTGATAAACGAACCTTAGCAGTTTTTCAACCACATTTATACTCTAGAACCAGGGACTTTGGCGAAGATTTTGCCAATAGCTTGTCAAAATTCGAAGGTCTACTGTTATTAGATATTTACCCTGCCCGAGAGACTCCATTACCAGGAATAGATTCGAAATGGTTATTGGATAAGGTTGCAAATTCAGACAAAAAGATAGTCAAAAAGTCAAATCTTATTGCAGAAATTAAAGCATGGAACCCTGAAGTTTTAATAACAATGGGAGCAGGTGACATTGGACAAGAAGTATCAAAAATTAAAAAAGAACTAGCCTATGAAAATTAATTGGAAACCGTTTAAAATACTTAGCCTTCTAGTATTAATTGTAGGGTTATATGCATTTACAGGTAAGAAAAATAAACAAAGAAAAATTACGAAAACTAAGATAGAATTTGTTGGAGAACAGAATCTATATGTAACCGAAAGCATGGTTAATAAATTGTTAATACAAAATTATGGAAGCTATACAAACCTGCCTAAAGAAAATTTAGTTTTGAATACGGTAGAGCGTGCCATAGCTGCTCATGAGATGATAAAAAGTGCTCAGGTTTATCTTACTGTAAATGGGGAACTTACATCGAAAATCGTACAGCGAAAACCAATAGGGAGAGTTGAAGGAGTCACGAAGTTTTACTTGGATGATGATGGTAAGCATATGCCATTGTCTAAAAATCATTCGGCTAGAGTTCCTATTATAACAGGAGAAATTACAGATAAGCGATTAGCAGATGTGTTTGAAATATTGAAGTATACGAATACCGATGATTTTTTGAAAAAAAATATTATTGGAATTCACAATGATAAGTCGGGAAATTATGCTTTAAAATTTCGCATGGAAGATTTTCTTGTGGATTTAGGAGAAGCGGATAAATTGGAAAACAAGTTCAATAATTTCAAAGCTTTTTATGGAAAAGCGCGAAAAGATGGAACATTGGGGAAATATAGTTCAGTAAGCTTAGAGTTTAGTAATAAAGTGGTGTGCACCAAAAAATAAAGTATGGAACAAGGTAATTATTCAATCGGATTAGATATTGGAACGACAAAGATTGTTGCCATTATCGGGAAGGAAAACGAATATGGAAAAATAGAAGTGCTGGGTATCGGTAGATCTAAGAGCTTGGGAGTACACAGAGGTGTTGTGAATAACATAACTCAAACAATAGGTTCTATTCAACAGGCAATAGAGCAGGCTGAAGCAGATTCCGGACTAAAAATAGATGAAGTTGTTGTTGGTATAGCGGGGCAGCATATTCGCAGTTTACATCATAGCGATTACATAACGAGGTCAGATTCTGAACAAGTTATTGATGAAGATGATTTAGACAAATTGTGCAATCAGGTTTATAAACTTGTGATGCTGCCGGGGGAAGAGATTATTCATGTATTGCCACAAGAATATAAGGTTGATGGTCAGGCAGAAATTAAAGAACCCATTGGGATGTATGGGGGGCGTTTAGAAGCTAATTTTCATGTTGTAGTAGGACAGGTTTCGTCCATTAAAAATATCGGTAGATGCATTAAAAGTGCAGGCTTGGATTTAGGTAGTATTACACTAGAACCTTTAGCCTCTGCAAACGCAGTTTTAAGTCAAGAAGAAAAAGAAGCAGGAGTTGCTTTGATTGATATTGGAGGTGGTACGACAGATTTAGCGATTTTCAAAGATGGCATTATTCGTCATACGGCAGTAATCCCATTCGGCGGAAATGTAATTACGGAAGACATCAAAGAAGGTTGCTCTATTATTGAGAAACAGGCTGAATTACTTAAAATGAAATTTGGATCCGCATGGCCGGGTGAAAATAAAGACAACGAAATTGTATCAATCCCTGGTTTAAGAGGAAGAGAACCTAAAGAAATTACGCTTAAAAATCTTTCTAAAATTATTCACGCTAGAGTGGTGGAAATAATAGAACAGGTTTATGTTGAGATTAAAAATTACGGACACGAAGAACAGAAAAAGAAATTGATAGCAGGAATTGTTCTTACCGGAGGTGGAAGTCAGCTAAAACACCTAAAACAATTGGTAGAGTATATTACCGGAATGGATACAAGAATAGGATTTCCAAATGAGCATCTGGCTGGCGACTCGGATACAGAAATCGCAAGCCCTTTATTTGCAACAGCGGTAGGATTGCTAATGAATGCTATTGAGAATAATGCAAAGCAAAAACCAGATCTCCAGAGTACGGAATTTGAACCGGAACTGGTATATGCGGAGAGTGGAGAACCTATGCGAGGACAGGAGTCGAAAGGAGAACGTAAATCAATCTTTGAAAAATGGTCAGATAAGTTGAAAGACTTTTTGGACAACGCAGAATAATTAAAATACGAACAACAACAGATACTAATTAGTTAAAAAAATAAGGATGAGTAAGGACACTGAATTTGAAGGTATAGATTTTGACTTACCAAAAAATCAAAGCAATGTGATAAAAGTCATTGGTGTTGGTGGTGGAGGCAGTAATGCTATCAATCACATGTTTTTAGCAGGCATCAATGGAGTTGATTTTGTTATATGTAATACCGATGCGCAGGCGCTTCAAAATAGCGCTGTTCCGAATAAAATACAATTAGGAGTTTCACTTACTGAAGGATTAGGAGCTGGAGCAAATCCTGAGGTTGGGGAACAAGCTGCTATTGAGAGTGTTGAAGATATCAAAGGAATGTTGGAGCGTACGACCAAAATGGTGTTTATTACTGCTGGAATGGGTGGAGGTACTGGTACGGGAGCGGCACCAATGATTGCCAAACAAGCTAAAGAAATGGACATTCTTACGGTTGGAATAGTTACCATGCCATTTCAGTTTGAAGGTAAAATGCGTTGTGAGCAAGCTCATAAGGGAATAGAAAAACTTAGGAATAATGTAGACTCCTTAATTGTTATCAATAATAATAAACTGAGAGAAGTTTATGGTAATTTAGGATTTAAAGCAGGTTTCTCTAAGGCTGATGAAGTTTTGGCAACAGCTGCTAGAGGTATTGCGGAAGTAATTACACATCATTATACGCAAAACATTGATTTAAGAGATGCTAAAACCGTACTTTCTGATAGTGGAACGGCAATAATGGGGTCCGCTACTGCATCAGGTTCTTCGCGAGCTCAAGAAGCCATAATGAAAGCGTTGGATTCTCCATTATTAAATGATAACAAAATTAGCGGAGCAAAAAATGTGTTGTTGCTTATTGTATCTGGAGCACAAGAAATCACAATTGATGAAATAGGAGAGATTAACGATCATATTCAGGTTGAAGCTGGACATGGAGCTAATATTATTATGGGTGTTGGAGAAGATGAATCTTTAGGAGATGCAATTGCCGTTACCGTAATCGCAACAGGATTTGATACAGACCAACAGGATACTATTGTAAATACGGAGACAAAAAAAATTGTTCATAAATTAGAAGAAGAAAGTGTTACTGCTAAAGTGCAACCTAGTCAACCAGCACCTGTAGTGCATAAGTTGGTGGAGGAAGAAGTCCTAGAAGAACCTGTTATTAAGCATAATCTTGTTTTAGAAGAAGAGCCTGAAGAGGAGTTAGAATTGATTCCTACCACCAGTTATATCCGGAATTTTAATGTGTTCTATGAGGAGGTAATTGCGGAAAATGTGGAAGATGATTTTATCATTATTGATGCTAAACAGACGTTAAACGATATTGAAGTTGTAGACCCAGAAGTTGTTAGTAATAAGGAGGAAGAGGAAGACCAGTTTAGTTTTAGTTTTGACTTACCGATTGTGACGGCTGATAAAGAAGAAGAAAAGCCGAATGTAGTTACCTTTAATTTGGACGATGAAGTTAAAGAGATTGATGTTAATGATCATATAGAAGTTATTCCAGTCTTAGAATATAATAAGGAAGGAGAAACAAGATATAGTCTTGATGATTATATGGAGTTAGAAAATAAATTGACAGGAGCTAAATCAAAAGCAGAAAAATTCGAACCCAAAATTGTGGAAGATGAATTGGTTTTTGAAAAAATCACAGTAAACCCTAAAGAAACGGAAGCGGGAGAAGAAGACAGTAAGTCTCTAGATCCAATGGATACTCCAATTGCCGAATTACTTAAGGAGCGTGCAGATGAACGCAGAAAAAACCTAAAAGATTTCAATTATAAATTTAAAAATAGCGTAAATCGTATTGACGAAATAGAGAAGGAACCGGCATATAAACGTAAAGGCGTAGATCTTAATGATAATCCTAGAGACAATCAAGTTTCACGGACAAGTTTAAGTGAGGATAGTAATGATGAAATCCAACTGCGATCTAACAATTCTTTCTTGCACGATAATGTAGATTAGCCCCTATTGGATTAGTCACCCTAAACAGTGTTAAACCCGAAAATACCCTACATTTTCGGGTTTATTTTTTATCTTCGCTATCCTAAAATTTAGAAAAAATGGGTTTACAACAACAAGTAATGGATCAGATGAAAGTAGCAATGAAAGCTAAAGATACTGTTGCTTTGGAATCTTTAAGAGCAATTAAATCAGCGTTGCTTCTAGCGCAAACTGAAGGAGGAGCCGGAGGTGAACTTTCTGAGGAAGCCGAAATAAAATTAGTGCAGAAACTGGTGAAGCAGCGTAGGGATAGCGCAGCTATATATAAGGAGCAAGGGCGTGAAGACTTGGCTGCTCCAGAACTTGCTCAAGTAGCAGTCATCGAACAATTTTTACCAGAGCAGTTGACGACGGAGGAAATTGAGAAGGTAGTCATACAAACCATAGATGCTGTAGGTGCTTCCGGAATGAAAGATATGGGAAAAGTAATGGGGATTGTTTCTAAAGAGCTTGCCGGTCAGGCTGATGGGAAGACAATTTCCAGTTTGGTTCGTGCTAAATTGGCTTAGCAACTTTAAATTCTTTAAAATAATTTCATTTAGCTGTTATTTTCTTGGGATATAAAATTTCTTTTTGCGTAAATTGCGCTCCCAAAATGGCTCCGTGGCGCAACTGAATAGCGCATCAGATTTCGGCTCTGAGGGTTGGGGGTTTGAATCCCTCCGGGGTCACGAATAAATAAAAAACTCGAATGCAAATCAAGCTTGCTTGAATTTGTAATTTCGAGTTTTTTATTTTCAAAGCGGAGCTTTGTAGGGAAGAGCGGTAGCTAATCCTTGGTTTTTTAAGGTTATATTCTTAAGTATAATTTATTATTATCGTATCACATTATGTGAATTGACATTACTTTGGTAGTTTTATGTTTTAAAGTATGCCTTGGACAATGTGCTTATTCATATAGGTTATCATAAAACAGGAACTACCTGGTTGCAAAACGAGGTGTTTATTTCTGAAAGTGACGTATTTCAACCATTATCCAAAAATAATAGTGGGCATAGCACGTTGGCGGGACATTTTATTTATAGTGAGGATGGCTATTTGTTGAATTCGTTTGATGATAATGAAGAGGTAATTAAAAAGCATCTGAAAAGCTTAAAAGAGTCGTTTAACTATGACTCTACTATGAATAAAATTTTGGTGATGTCCAATGAACGATTGTCTGGTAATCCTAACAGTGCGGGTTTTGATTCATCAATTGTTGCAAAAAGGATCAAAAAAATTTTTCCTAAGGGAAAAATTTTAATTGTAATACGTGAACAATCCTCTTGGTTGTTTTCTAATTATTTTGAATACCTATCTAATGGGGGTAATCATAATATTGAGAAGTATTTGAGTCTTAAATATGACGGAAAAAGACCGGGTTTCTCTCCCAACAATATTTGTTATCATCTATTAATAAAAGAATATCGAAAGAAATTTGGAGATGAAAATGTGCTTGTTCTTCCGTATGAGTATTTCAAAAAAGATAAAATATGCTTTTTTGAAACGCTAAGTGATTTTCTGGGTAGAACAGTTATAATACCTTCTAAAAATTTTAAGAATAAGTGGAATGTTAAAAGCGATTATTATGTAAACTATAAACTTCGTTTTCTTAATATTTTCATTCATGCTTCTTCCTTAAATAATCATTCACGCTTGCGAACAAAATTAACAAGAATATTGGCAATTTTGATAAAGAAAACGATGATCAATTTTATTCCTGAATATTTAGAAAAATCTTTTCAATCATCTTTGAAGGCGAAAATTCAACTTTGGTGTTTAGGAAAATTTGAGGATTCAAATAAAATCACAAGCGATTTAATTGGTATGAATTTAGAAGATTTTGGATATTTAAATACTAAAGAATAAGCAAGGTAAATTTCTGGGAAAGGAAAGTGGTCTTATTGTAGTTTTGCTTAAAAATGAATCAGACCTTCGATTAGAATCATTAATTATACATGAGTATTGAATATTTAGCTTTAATGTTTTTTTTGCTGTGTTTTTTATACATCTGCTTGATTTAAATGAATGGATAAAAAAGTTTTTTAAAAAAAGAAGCAAAATTAATACTCGAACATTTGAATAGGTAAAAAATATTTCTACCTTTGCAGCCCTCAAAAAGAGGGTTTTTTAATTTGAAAGCGTATAATATATGCCAACTATTTCACAATTAGTACGAAAAGGAAGAGTCACAATTACTAAGAAGAGTAAATCGGCTGCTTTGGATTCGTGTCCTCAAAGAAGAGGGGTTTGTACACGTGTTTACACGACTACACCAAAGAAACCTAACTCAGCTATGCGAAAGGTAGCGAGGGTAAGGTTAACCAATGGTAAAGAAGTGAATGCATACATCCCTGGAGAAGGACACAATTTACAGGAGCACTCGATAGTATTAGTAAGAGGTGGAAGAGTAAAGGATTTGCCAGGTGTTAGATATCATATCGTTAGAGGTGCCTTGGATACCGCAGGTGTTGCAGGGAGAACGCAACGAAGATCTAAATACGGAGCAAAACAACCTAAAAAGTAAGCACACTTTTAAAGCGAAGAGATGAGAAAAAGACAGGCAAAGAAGAGACCAATTTTACCAGATCCTAGATTTAGCGATCAGTTGGTAACCCGTTTCGTCAATATGATGATGTGGGATGGTAAAAAATCCGTAGCCTTTAAAGTATTTTATGATGCCATTGACATTGTAGAAGAAAAGAAAACGGATGAAGAAAAGACCGCATTAGAATTATGGAAAGATGCGTTGTCTAACGTTATGCCACACGTAGAGGTGAGAAGTAGAAGGGTTGGAGGGGCTACTTTCCAAATCCCAATGCAAATACGACCAGATCGTAAAATATCCACAGCAATGAAATGGTTGATTTCTTTCGCTAGAAAGCGAAACGAGAAATCTATGCCTCAGAAATTAGCCGCAGAGATTTTGGCAGCAGCCAAAGAAGAAGGTGCAGCTGTTAAGAAAAGAGTGGATACGCACAAAATGGCTGAAGCAAATAAAGCATTCTCTCACTTTAGATTTTAATTATCAGAAATGGCAAGAGATTTAAAATTTACTAGAAACATTGGTATTGCAGCACATATCGATGCTGGAAAAACTACAACTACTGAACGTATTTTATTTTATACGGGTGTAAGTCATAAAATAGGTGAGGTGCACGATGGTGCAGCTACTATGGATTGGATGGAGCAGGAACAAGAGCGTGGAATTACAATTACTTCTGCGGCGACTACTTGTACTTGGGAATTTCCAATTGAAAACGGAAAACCAACAGATACCACTAAAGGGTATCATTTTAATATAATAGATACTCCGGGTCACGTTGATTTTACGGTAGAAGTAAATCGTTCGTTACGTGTATTGGATGGTCTTGTTTTCTTGTTTAGTGCAGTTGACGGTGTAGAACCTCAATCGGAAACTAACTGGAGATTGGCAGACAATTACAAGGTGCCACGTATTGGTTTTGTGAACAAAATGGATCGTCAAGGTTCTAATTTTTTAAATGTTTGCAAACAAGTTAAAGAAATGTTGGGGTCTAATGCAGTGCCTATTGTATTACCTATAGGAGAAGAAGCAGACTTTAAAGGGATCGTAGACTTAGCAAAAAACAGAGCTATTGTATGGCATGAGGATAACTTTGGGTCAACTTTTGATGTTGTAGATATCCCTGCAGACATGGCAGATGAAGTAAAAGAATATAGAGCTGCTTTAATAGAAGCTGTTGCAGAGTACGATGAAGAGTTGATGGAAAAATTCTTCGAAGATGAAGATTCTATTACAGAAGAAGAAGTGCACGCTGCGTTAAGAGCTGCGGTTATGGATAGAGCAATCATTCCAATGATATGTGGTTCCTCATTTAAAAACAAAGGGGTTCAGTTTTTATTGGATGCAGTTTGTAGATATTTACCATCACCAATAGATAAAGATGCTATTGTGGGTACAGATCCTAATACGGATTTAGAGATTTCTCGTAAACCGGATGTTAAAGAGCCATTCTCGGCTTTAGCATTTAAAATTGCCACAGATCCTTTTGTTGGGCGTTTGGCATTCTTTAGAACATATTCTGGTCGCTTAGATGCGGGATCATATATCTTAAATAATCGTTCTGGTAAAAAAGAGCGTATTTCAAGAATCTATCAGATGCATTCCAATAAACAAAATGCTATCGATTATATCGAAGCAGGAGATATTGGAGCGGCAGTTGGATTTAAAGATATTAAAACAGGAGACACCATGTCTTCAGAAAAGCATCCTATTGTTTTAGAAAGTATGAATTTTCCCGATCCTGTGATTGGTATAGCAGTTGAGCCTAAAACTAAGGCTGATGTTGATAAATTGGGAATGTCTTTGGCTAAATTGGCGGAAGAAGATCCAACCTTTCAGGTAAAAACAGATGAAGCTTCTGGTCAGACAATTATCTCTGGAATGGGAGAGTTGCACTTAGATATTATTGTAGATCGATTACGACGAGAGTTTAAGGTTGAAGTAAATCAAGGGCAACCACAAGTGGAGTATAAAGAAGCGATTACTGCTTCTGCAGATCACAGAGAGGTATATAAAAAGCAAAGTGGTGGTCGTGGTAAATTTGCAGATATTGTATTTACTATAGAGCCAGCCGAAGAAGGAAAGAGCGGGTTAGAGTTTGTTTCAGTAATTAAGGGTGGTAACGTTCCTAAAGAATTTATTCCATCCATCGAAAAAGGCTTTAAAATGGCAATGCAAAGTGGTCCTTTAGCCGGATACGAAATGGATTCGATGAAAGTAACACTTAAGGATGGGTCTTATCACGATGTGGATTCTGATCAATTGTCTTTTGAGCTTGCTGCAAAACTTGGATATAAGGCTGCTGCAAAAGCAGCAAGAGCTGTAATCATGGAACCAATTATGAAGTTGGAGGTTATCACGCCAGAAGAAAACATGGGTGATATTGTTGGTGACCTTAACAGAAGAAGAGGACAGGTTAATGATATGGGAGATAGAGCGGGAGCTAAGGTTGTAAAAGCTAATGTTCCACTTTCGGAGATGTTTGGTTATGTAACTTCGCTGAGAACATTGTCTTCCGGTAGAGCTACATCAACTATGGAATTTTCGCACTATGCAGAAACTCCTTCAAATATTTCAGAAGAAGTAATCAAAGCTGCTAAAGGTGTAACTGCTTAAATTAAAGGAAAATGAGTCAAAAAATTAGAATAAAACTAAAATCGTACGATCATAATTTAGTAGATAAGTCTGCAGAGAAGATCGTAAAAACGGTAAAGACTACCGGAGCAGTAGTTACAGGTCCTATTCCTTTACCAACGCACAAGAAGATTTTTACGGTTTTACGTTCACCTCACGTGAATAAGAAATCAAGAGAGCAATTTCAATTGAGTTCGTACAAGAGACTTTTGGATATTTATAGCTCGTCTTCAAAAACTATCGATGCATTAATGAAGCTGGAATTGCCAAGTGGTGTTGAAGTAGAGATTAAGGTATAAGTAATTCACTTAAGTTGAATTAATGGCGAAAGCACTATTCTTCTTAAGTATATGAAAAGGAGTTCCTTTTCAAAAACATGTCCGGAGCTGTAAGCAAAGGAAAAACGGGAAAAAATAATATCAATTCAGGTTTGATGTATTTTGACCCTGAATTTTTTTTAGAATAATAATTAATAATTTATATATGTCTGGGTTAATAGGAAAAAAAGTTGGCATGACCAGTATCTTCGACGAGAATGGAAAGAACATTCCATGTACCGTTATAGAAGCTGGCCCATGTGTAGTTACCCAAGTCAGAACCTTAGAGGTTGACGGGTATAATGCTCTTCAGCTTGGTTTCGATGACAAGGCAGAAAAACGTGCAAGCAAGGCTGAATTAGGTCATGTAAAAAAAGCAGGTACTTCTCCTAAGAAAAGAGTCATTGAATTCCGAGATTTTGAAGGAGAACATAAATTAGGTGACACCGTAGGTGTTGACCTTTTTGTAGAGGGTGAATTTGTCGACGTGGCAGGAACATCTAAAGGAAAAGGATTTCAAGGTGTTGTAAAAAGACACGGATTTGCAGGGGTTGGTCAGGCTACGCATGGTCAGCATAACAGGTTAAGAGCGCCAGGTTCTATTGGAGCTGCTTCATATCCTGCCAGAGTTTTCAAAGGAATGAAAATGGCTGGACGCATGGGAGGTGAACGTGTAACTGTTCAAAATCTAAGAGTTTTAAAGATAGTTCCCGAAAAGAACCTTATTGTTGTTAAGGGGTGTGTTCCGGGTCATAAAAATGCTTACGTAACGATTGAGAAATAATGAAGGTAGCAGTTTTAGATATTAAAGGAAAAGAAACAGGTAGAAAGGCAGACCTTTCTGATGCTGTTTTTGGGATAGAGCCAAATGAGCATGCTATCTATTTGGATGTTAAACAATATTTAGCACATCAAAGACAAGGTACGCACAAGGCTAAAGAAAGAGCTGAAATAGCTGGTAGTACTAGAAAGATAAAGAAACAGAAAGGTACAGGTACAGCACGTGCTGGTAGTATTAAATCTCCAGTTTTTCGTGGTGGAGGTAGAATTTTTGGTCCTAGACCAAGAAATTATACCCTCAAAATGAATAAAAACGTAAAACGTTTAGCACGTAAATCTGCATTCAGTATCAAGTCTAAAGAGAAGGCCATAATTGTTTTGGAAGACTTTAGTTTTGAAGCACCAAAAACAAAAGATTTTATAGCCGTTTTAAAGTCTTTAGGGTTAGAAAACAAAAAATCTTTAATTGTGTTGGGCGATTCAAATAATAATGTATATTTGTCGTCACGCAATTTAGAGCGTTCTGAAGTTGTAACTAACTCAGAATTAAGTACATACAAAATATTAAATGCAAATAATATTGTGCTTTTAGAAGGTTCATTAGAAGGAATAGAAGCGAACTTAAATAAATAGATATCATGAGTGTGTTGATTAAACCCATCATAACGGAGAAAATGACAGCAGATAGCGAATTGTATAATCGCTATGGGTTTGTTGTGGATACTGCAGCGAATAAGCTTCAAATTAAAGAAGCTGTTGAAGCTACCTATGGGGTATCTGTTTCTAAAGTTCGAACTATGAATTACGGACCTAAGCGTAAGACCCGTTTTACTAAAACAGGTATTCAACGCGGACAGACCAATGTGTATAAGAAGGCAATCGTAGATATTGCTGAAGGAGATAGTATTGATTTTTACAGTAATCTATAAAGACAAGAAATGTCAGTTAGAAAATTAAAACCAATCACTCCAGGACAGCGTTTTAGAGTAGTAAACGGATTTGACGCGATTACTACTGATAAGCCGGAGAAGAGTTTACTCGCTCCGTTAAAAAAGTCCGGAGGTAGAAACAGTCAAGGAAAAATGACTATACGCCATAGAGGTGGAGGTCACAAGAGAAGGTATCGTATTATTGATTTTAAAAGAGATAAGCAGGATGTTACGGCTACTGTAAACTCCATACAATACGATCCAAACAGAACAGCTTTTATCGCGCTTGTAGAGTACAAGGATGGTGAAAAAAGATATATCATAGCTCAAAATGGTCTACAAGTAGGTCAGGAAGTAGCTTCTGGTAAAAATGCAAATCCCGAAATTGGAAATGCATTGCCGCTAAATAATATTCCTTTAGGTACGATTATTTCGTGTATAGAATTACGACCTGGTCAGGGAGCCGTTATGGCACGTAGCGCCGGTACTTTTGCACAGTTAATGGCGAGAGATGGCAAGTTTGCTACCGTAAAATTACCTTCTGGAGAAACCCGATTGGTATTGTCAAATTGCTTGGCAACAATTGGAGCAGTTTCTAATTCAGATCACCAGCTTCTTGTTTCCGGAAAAGCAGGTCGAAGTAGATGGTTAGGTAGAAGACCTCGAACAAGACCAGTAGCGATGAACCCAGTAGATCACCCAATGGGAGGTGGTGAAGGAAGAGCTTCTGGAGGTCATCCAAGATCTAAGAATGGTATTCCTGCAAAAGGTTTCAGAACGCGTTCTAAAACCAAGAATACAAACAGATATATTATAGAACGTAGAAAGAAATAAAAGAAAAAAGAAATGGCACGTTCACTTAAAAAAGGACCTTTTGTTCACCATAGTTTAGAGAAGAAAGTTCAAGTAAATGTTGAATCTGGTAAGAAATCAGTGATTAAGACATGGTCTAGAGCTTCAATGATAACACCGGAGTTTGTTGGACAAACTATTGCGGTACATAATGGAAGACAATTCGTTCCTGTATATGTTACAGAGAATATGGTAGGTCACAAACTGGGAGAATTTTCACCAACGCGTTCCTTTAGAGGTCATGCAGGTGCAAAAAATAAAGGAAAGAAGTAAGCTATGGGAGTTCGAAAAAAACAAATGGCCGAAAGAATTAAGGCAGAAAAAAAGCAAATAGCTTTTGCTAAATTAAATAACTGTCCTACTTCACCTAGAAAGATGCGCATTGTTGCTGATTTGGTAAGAGGTGTTGAAGTAGAGCGCGCTTTGGCAATATTGAAATTTAATCAGAAAGAAGCTTCTCGAAGATTAGAAAAATTATTATTGTCTGCTATTGCAAATTGGCAAGCTAAAAATGAGGATGCAAGTGTTGAAGATGCAGCGCTTTTTGTAAAAGAGATTCGAGTGGATAGTGGAAGCATGCTTAAGCGTTTAAGACCAGCTCCGCAAGGAAGAGCACATAGAATTAGAAAACGTTCTAACCATGTTACTATGGTTTTGGGCGCTAACAATAATACAGAAAGCTAGAATGGGACAGAAAACAAATCCAATCGGAAATCGTCTAGGAATTATCAGAGGATGGGAATCTAACTGGTACGGAGGAAATGATTATGGAGATAAACTAGCCGAAGACGATAAAATTAGAAAGTATATTCATGCTCGCTTGTCAAAAGCTAGTGTGTCTAGGGTAATAATTGAAAGAACCCTTAAACTTATTACGGTAACCGTAACCACGGCTAGACCAGGTATTATTATTGGTAAAGGAGGTCAGGAAGTAGATAAGTTAAAAGAGGAGCTTAAGAAGATTACAGATAAAGAAGTTCAGATCAATATTTTTGAAATTAAAAGACCGGAAGTAGATGCTAATTTGGTTGCAGCAAGTGTTGCAAGACAAATTGAAAGCAGAATTTCATACCGTCGTGCTATTAAAATGGCTATTGCGGCTGCTATGCGAATGAATGCGGAAGGGATTAAAATACAAATTTCAGGACGTTTAAATGGTGCTGAAATGGCGCGTTCAGAATCGTATAAGGATGGTCGTATTCCATTATCTACGTTTAGAGCCGATATTGATTATGCTTTACATGAAGCTCATACTACCTATGGAAGATTAGGTATTAAAGTATGGATCATGAAAGGAGAAGTTTATGGTAAAAGAGAACTTTCTCCATTAGTGGGCATGTCTAAAGGTCAAAGTAAAGGTGGTAAGCAAGACGGTGGAAAGAAACCACAACGTCGTAGAAAGTAATTTTGTAAAGAAGTAAAAAGATGTTACAGCCAAAAAGAACCAAGTTTCGTAAAATGCAGAAAGGGCGTATGAAAGGACTTTCCGCAAGGGGTCATCAACTTTCAAACGGTATGTTCGGTATTAAATCCTTGGATTCACATTTTATAACCTCCCGTCAGATTGAAGCTGCACGTATTGCTGCAACGCGATATATGAAAAGGGAAGGACAATTATGGATTAAAATATTTCCAGATAAACCTATTACAAAGAAACCATTAGAAGTACGTATGGGTAAAGGTAAAGGTGCTCCGGAATATTTTGTAGCCGTTGTTAAGCCAGGTAGAGTAATGTTTGAGATTGGTGGAGTGAGTAAGGATATAGCTCAGGAAGCGTTGCGTTTAGCAGCTCAGAAGTTACCGGTGAAAACGAAGTTTATTGTTGCAAGAGATTATTCAGCTTAATTTAATAGCAATTGAACAGATGAAACAGTCAGAGATAAAAGAACTTTCAGTTGAGGAATTAAAAGAAAAACTAGCTGAATTTAAAAAACAGCAAGCCGATTTAAAAATGGCACACTCCGTTACGGCTTTAGAAAATCCGCTTCAAATCAGAAAGGTTAGAAGAGCTGCGGCAAGATTGGCGACAGAGTTAACAAATAGGGAAAACCAACAATAGGTTCTGTTTTATGGAAAGTAGAAATTTAAGAAAAGAAAGAATTGGTGTTGTTACTAGTAACAAGATGCAAAAATCCATCGTGGTTGCAGAGGTAAAACGTGTGAAACACCCTATGTACGGTAAATTCGTATTAAAGACAAAAAAATATGTTGCTCATGATGAAAAGAATGATTGCAATATAGGAGATACCGTAAAGATTATGGAAACTCGCCCGTTGAGTAGAACCAAATCCTGGAGGTTAGTTGAAATCATTGAAAGAGCTAAATAATTATGTTACAGCAAGAATCAAGGCTAAAAGTAGCTGATAATACAGGAGCAAAAGAAGTTTTAACCATCAGAGTTTTGGGTGGTACAAAAAGAAGATATGCTTCTGTGGGAGATAAAATTGTGGTTACCGTTAAAGAGGCAGCTCCAAATGGTGCAATCAAAAAAGGATCCGTATCAACAGCAGTTGTTGTTCGAACACTTAAGGAAGTAAGAAGACCAGACGGTTCTTATATTCGTTTTGATGATAATGCATGTGTTTTATTGAACCCAACAGGTGAAATGAGAGGAACACGTGTTTTTGGACCAGTTGCTAGGGAATTACGTGATAAGCAATTTATGAAGATCATATCATTGGCTCCTGAGGTGCTTTAAATAGATAATTGGTAAGATGATGAAATTAAAAATAAAAACAGGAGATACCGTAAAGATTATTGCCGGTGACCATAAAGGTACAGAAGGTAAGATATTGCGTGTAGATCGTGAGAAGAATAAGGCAATTGTTGAAGGTGCTAATCTAGTGTCTAAACATGAAAAGCCAAGTGCAACAAATCCACAAGGAGGAATTGTGAAAAAAGAAGCTCCGATTCATATTTCTAATCTATCCCTTATAGATGCTAAGTCTGGTGAAACTACTAGAGTAGGATATGAGGTAAGAGACGGGAAAAAAGTGAGGTTTTCTAAAAAATCTAATGAAGTAATTTAATTATGGCTTACGTACCAAGATTAAAAGAAGAATATAAAGCGCGTATCGTAAAAGCGCTTACAGAAGAGTTTGGGTATAAAAATGTAATGCAAGTACCTAAGCTTAAGAAAATAGTGGTAAGTAGAGGTGTAGGTGCTGCCGTTGCCGATAAAAAACTTATTGATCACGCTGTTGATGAATTGGGTCGTATTACTGGGCAAAAGGCTATAGCTACCATTTCTAAAAAAGATGTCGCTGCGTTTAAGCTTCGTAAAGGAATGCCAATTGGGGCTAAAGTTACTTTACGAGGAGAAAGAATGTATGAGTTTTTAGATCGATTAATTACATCTGCACTTCCACGAGTGAGAGACTTTCAAGGTATCCGTGCAACTGGTTTTGATGGTAGAGGTAATTATAATTTGGGTATTACAGAGCAAATTATTTTTCCTGAAATTAATATCGATAAGATTAATCGTATCAATGGAATGGATATTACTTTTGTAACCTCTGCGGAAACAGATAAGGAAGCAAAATCATTATTAACTGAAATGGGACTACCTTTTAAAAAGAATTAGTATGGCTAAAGAATCAATGAAAGCCCGTGAGGTGAAAAGAGCAAAAACGGTAGCAAAATATGCTGCAAAACGTAAGGCTTTAAAGGAGGCGGGTGATTATGAAGCATTGCAAAAGTTGCCTAAAAATGCTTCTCCAGTGCGTATGCACAATCGCTGTAAACTTACAGGGAGACCAAAAGGGTATATGAGAACATTTGGTATCTCAAGGGTAATGTTTAGAGAAATGGCCAATAAAGGATTAATTCCAGGGGTTAAAAAAGCAAGTTGGTAAACTTTTAAAAGGTAAAGAAAATGTTCACAGATCCCATCGCAGATTATTTGACAAGAATTAGAAATGCCAGTAGTGCTGGTCATAGAGTTGTAGAGATTCCATCTTCTAACTTGAAAAAGGAAATGACTAAAATTTTATTCGATCAAGGATATATTTTAAGTTATAAGTTCGAAGAAGATAAAGTTCAAGGTAGTATCAAAATTGCTTTGAAATACGATCGAATGACCAAAGAACCGGTAATTAGAAAGATACAGAGAATTAGTAAACCAGGACTTCGTAAATACACGAATTCATCGGAGCTCCCAAGAGTATTAAACGGATTGGGAATTGCAATTGTTTCAACATCTCACGGTGTGATGACAAGTAAGCAGGCGAAGACAGAAAACGTTGGTGGTGAAGTATTGTGTTACGTTTATTAATAGAAATAAAGAGTTAAAGCAATGTCTAGAATAGGTAATAATCCGATAGCAATTTCAGAAGGCGTAAGCGTTGAGGTTAAAGATAATTTAATCACTGCAAAAGGTAAGCTGGGAGAGCTTACCCAAGAGTTTTCTGCCGTTGAGATTAAGGTAGAAGATGGACAGGTTTGGGTTAAAAGACCATCAGATTCCAAGGAGCATAAAGCGAAACACGGTCTATATAGATCATTGATAAATAATATGATCGAAGGTGTTTCTAAAGGATGGACCAAAGAGTTGGAATTGGTAGGGGTAGGTTATAGAGCTTCTAATCAAGGTCAAAAATTAGAATTGGCATTGGGTTTTTCACATAACATTGTTTTTGAAGTTGCTCCAGAAGTTAAGGTAGAAACTACTTCAGAAAAAGGAAAAAACCCTATTGTGAAGTTAACTTCACATGACAAACAACTAGTTGGACATATTGCAGCCAAAATACGTTCTTTTAGAAAACCTGAACCTTACAAAGGAAAAGGTATCAAGTTTGTAGGAGAGCAATTAAGAAGAAAAGCAGGTAAATCAGCATAATAAGTAGTATCATGGGATTATCTAAGACGGAGAGAAGATTAAGAATTAGAAGAAGAATACGGAAAGTTTCTCTAGGAACGGCGGCAAAACCAAGGTTGTCAGTTTTTAGAAGTAACAAAGAAATATATGCCCAAGTAATTGATGATAGCAATGGTGTAACATTAGTTGCTGCGTCATCTAGGGATAAAGAATTTGCTTCGACCAAAGGCACAAAATCAGAGTTAGCTGTTCTTGTAGGGAAAGCTGTAGCAGATAAAGCTATGAAGGCAGGTATAACGAATGTAGCTTTTGATCGTGGGGGAAATCTATATCACGGAAGAGTAAAATCATTAGCGGAAGGCGCAAGAGAAGCAGGACTTAAATTCTAAAAATATTTTATGTACCAGAAATATAAAAATGTTGAAACGGTAAAACCGGGAGGGCTGGAATTAAAAGATCGCTTAGTAGGCGTTCAAAGAGTTACCAAGGTTACCAAAGGAGGTAGAGCTTTCGGTTTTTCTGCCATAGTAGTTGTAGGTGATGAAAATGGGGTTGTAGGACATGGTCTTGGAAAATCAAAAGAAGTAGCTACTGCTATTGCTAAAGCTATAGAAGATGCGAAAAAGAATTTAATTCGTATTCCATTGACTAAAGGAACACTTCCACATGAGCAAAAAGGAAAATACGGCGGAGCTCGTGTATATATACAACCTGCATCTCATGGTACAGGAGTAATTGCTGGAGGAGCTGTACGATCTGTTTTGGAAGCAGTAGGAGTACAAGATGTACTATCTAAATCTCAAGGTTCTTCTAACCCTCACAATGTAGTAAAAGCAACTTTTGATGCATTATTACAATTAAGAGGTGCTGGAACTGTTGCAAAACAAAGAGGAATCTCTTTAGAAAAAGTTTTTAAAGGATAAAGCAGAAAAGAGATGGCAAAGATTAAGGTAAAACAAGTAAAAAGTAGCATTAAAAGAACTCAAAATCAAAAGAGAACTTTAGAAGCTCTTGGATTGCGAAGAATAGGTCAGGTTGTTGAGCATGATGATACACCAAATATTCTTGGTATGATAGATAAAGTTAAACATTTAGTTTCTACTGTAGAAGCTTAATATAAGAAACAGGATAATGAATTTAAGTAATCTAAAACCAGCAGGAGGGTCTGTTCAAAGAGCAGGAAAAACTGTAGGTAGAGGTCAAGGATCTGGAAAAGGCGGTACAGCTACAAGAGGTCATAAAGGAGCTAAATCAAGATCAGGTTATTCTAAGAAAATCGGTTTTGAGGGAGGTCAAATGCCTTTACAAAGACGTGTTCCTAAATTTGGTTTTAAAAATATTAACCGAAAAGAATATACTGGAATTAATATTGGGAAACTTCAGGAGTTAGTAGACAACGGAACTATAAAAGATGTAGTAACTTTGGAAATTCTTGTGGCTAACCGATTGGCTGGTAAAAATGATTTGGTAAAGATTTTGGGAGATGGAGAATTAAAGGCATCTCTTAAAATATCAGTACATAAATTTACAGCTACTGCGAAAGCAGCTATTGAAGCAGCAGGGGGAGAAGCAATAAATTTATAAGCAACCATTTGATACTATGAAGAAGTTTTTTGAGATAATCACTAATATTTGGAAGATAGAGGAACTAAGAGGTAGAATCATGATAACCTTAGGGTTGTTATTGGTATATCGCTTTGGAGCACAAATTGCCCTTCCGGGTATAGATACCTCAAGATTAGCAGATTTAACGGCAGGTGCCAATGAAGGTATTCTGGGTATTCTTAATGCATTTACAGGAGGAGCTTTTGCAAAAGCTTCGGTATTTGCTTTAGGAATTATGCCATATATCTCCGCTTCGATTGTAGTACAGTTAATGGGAATCGCTATTCCGTATCTTCAGAAGTTACAGAAGGAAGGGGAAAGCGGAAGAAAAACAATCAACCAAATTACACGATGGTTGACCATTGGTATTTGTGTGGTTCAGGCTCCAGCATATTTATATGGATTAGAGGCCTTAGGTGTTCCTGCGGATGCCTTTGTTTTAGGTAAAGGATTGGATTTTATTGTTCCTGCGGTAATTATACTAGTAGCTGGATGTATTTTTGCAATGTGGTTAGGTGAAAAAATTACGGATAAAGGTATTGGTAATGGTATTTCATTACTGATTATGATTGGTATTATCGCTACTTTGCCACAATCTTTTGTTCAAGAATTCATTTCAAGAACAACCAATAACACAGGTGGATTAATGTTTATTTTAATCGAAGTTATTTTATGGTTCTTGGTTATTCTGGCAAGTGTTTTATTGGTTATGGCTACGCGTCAAATTCCAGTGCAATATGCAAGAAGAACAGCATCTGGGGGATATGAAAAAAACATCATGGGATCTCGTCAGTATATTCCTTTGAAATTAAATGCTTCTGGAGTAATGCCAATTATCTTTGCTCAAGCAATAATGTTTGCCCCAGGATTAATAGGAAGCACATTTAAGGAAACAGGCTGGGGAGCGTGGATGCAAGTACAGTTTCAAGATCCATTCGGGTTAGCGTATAATATTTTATTTGCTTTCTTAATTATAATCTTTACCTATTTCTATACGGCAATAACGGTTCCAACGAATAAAATGGCTGATGACTTAAAACGTAGCGGAGGGTTTATTCCTGGAATTAGACCAGGTAAAGAGACTGGGGATTTTCTGGATAAAATCATGTCTTTAATTACCTTGCCAGGATCTGTATTTCTTGCATTATTAGCAGTTTTACCTGCAGTGGTAGTAAAGTTGTTGGATGTTCAGGGAGGTTGGGCGTTGTTTTATGGAGGAACATCACTATTAATTATGGTAGGTGTGGCTATCGATACAGTACAACAGGTTAATTCGTATTTGTTAAATAGACATTATGACGGATTAATGAAAACAGGTAAAAATAGAAAAGTAGCATAATTATGGCTAAACAGGCAGCAATAGAGCAAGACGGAACCATAATTGAAGCATTGTCAAATGCTATGTTCCGGGTAGAACTGGAAAACGGTCATGTGGTTACGGCACATATCTCAGGAAAGATGCGTATGCATTATATAAAGTTACTTCCAGGAGATAAGGTAAAATTAGAAATGAGTCCTTATGATTTGAGTAAGGCACGAATTACATATAGATATTAAAAGTTAGTTACAGGATAAAAATACAGACTTGTGAAAGTAAGAGCATCAGTAAAAAAGAGAAGTGCCGAGTGCAAAATTGTGCGTAGAAAAGGCAGGTTGTACGTAATTAATAAAAAGAATCCTAGATTTAAACAAAGACAAGGGTAATTATGGCAAGAATCGCAGGTGTAGATATACCTAAACAAAAAAGGGGAGCAATTGCCCTAACCTATATTTATGGGATTGGTCAAAGCAGAGCTAAGGAAATTTTAGCTTCAGCTAAAGTTAGTGAAGATACAAAGGTATCTGACTGGAACGATGAGGAAATTGGACGAATTCGTGATGCAGTTTCTTCGTATACAATTGAAGGAGAATTACGTTCTGAGACGCAATTAAACATTAAACGTTTAATGGATATCGGATGTTATCGTGGTATCCGTCATAGATCTGGATTGCCATTAAGAGGTCAACGTACCAAAAACAATTCCAGAACACGTAAAGGAAAAAGAAAAACCGTTGCTAACAAGAAAAAGGCAACTAAATAATAATAGTTAGTACGACGTAGATAGCGCAGTTTGGTATAAAGTATACCACTTAAAATGTGCTGATTACTACTATTAATTACTCATTACTTAAAAAGGTATGGCAAAGACAAGTACAAAGACAGCAAAGAAACGCAAGGTTATTGTGGAGTCTGTTGGTGAAGCGCACGTAACAGCATCTTTCAATAATATTATCATTTCTTTGACCAATAAAAAGGGAGACGTAATTTCTTGGTCTTCTGCAGGTAAAATGGGCTTTAGAGGTTCTAAAAAGAACACTCCATATGCAGCTCAGGTTGCTTCTGAAGATTGTGCAAGAGTAGCACATGAAGCGGGTCTAAGAAAAGTGAAAGTTTACGTAAAAGGACCAGGTAATGGTAGAGAGTCAGCAATTCGCTCTATTCACAACGCAGGTATAGAAGTTACCGAAATTGTGGATGTAACTCCGTTACCACACAATGGTTGTAGACCTCCAAAAAGAAGAAGAGTATAATTTTATTAATCAATAGTCCGCTAGAGCGGATGTAACGGAAGTGTAATTTCGATTATCGAAGGATAAGCCTTAATTCATAATCACACTTCTTTATTCAAAACAAATGGCAAGATATACAGGACCTAAAACTAAAATCGCCCGTAAATTCGGTGAAGCGATTTTTGGAGATGACAAATCTTTTGATAAAAGAAGTTACCCTCCAGGACAACACGGACAAAACAGACGCCGTGGAAAAAAATCAGAATATGCTATCCAGTTAATGGAAAAGCAAAAAGCAAAATACATTTATGGGATTTTAGAACGTCAGTTCCGAAATTTATTCGCTAAAGCTAATAGTAGCAAAGGCGTTACCGGTGAAGTATTATTGCAATTATGTGAATCTCGATTGGATAATGTAGTATACCGTTTAGGAGCTTCAAATTCAAGAAGAGGTGCACGTCAATTAGTATCGCACAGACATATTACTGTAAATGGAGAGGTAGTTAATATTCCTTCATACACATTAAAAGCTGGTGATGTAATTGGAATTAGAGAAAAATCAAAATCACTTGTAGTTATTAACGATGCATTGGCATCAAACAGTAGTGTATACGAGTGGTTAACCTGGAATACCGAAAAGAAAGAAGGAACATTTGTAAGCGTTCCTGAGCGTATTCAGATTCCTGAGAATATCAAAGAACAATTAATCGTCGAGTTATACTCTAAATAAACAACACAGATTCGTATGGCATTATTTAATTTTCAGAAGCCGGATAAAGTAATAATGATTGATTCTTCAGACTTTGAAGGGAAATTTGAATTTCGACCTTTAGAGCCTGGTTACGGATTAACCGTTGGAAATGCATTACGTAGAGTATTGCTTTCTGCTTTGGAAGGTTTTGCAATCACTTCGGTGAGAATAGATAAAGTAGAACATGAATTTTCCGTTATTCCTGGTGTTGTAGAGGATGTAACTGAAATTATTTTGAATTTAAAACAAGTTCGTTTTAAAAGACAAATTGAGGATGTCGATAATGAAGCTGTTTCTATTTCTGTAAGTGGAAAAGAACAGTTGACGGCAGGAGATTTTCAGAAATTTATTTCTGGCTTTCAGGTTTTAAACCCTGATTTAGTGATCTGTAATATGGATCCTAAAGTGAGCATTAATATGGAATTGATTATTGAAAAAGGAAGAGGATATGTTCCTGCTGAAGAAAATAAAAAGTCGGGAGTTCCTTTAGGGACGATAGCAGTTGATTCTATCTTTACGCCTATCAAAAATGTAAAATATAGCATCGAGAACTTTAGGGTTGAGCAAAAAACGGATTATGAAAAATTGGTTTTTGAAATCGTTTCTGACGGTTCTATTCACCCAAAAGATGCGTTAACGGAAGCTGCAAAAGTTTTGATACACCACTTCATGTTGTTTTCTGATGAGCGAATTACGTTGGAAGCTGATGAGATTGCTCAAACAGAGACTTATGACGAAGAATCATTACACATGCGTCAGTTATTGAAAACTAAATTGGTTGATATGGACCTTTCTGTAAGAGCATTAAATTGTTTAAAAGCAGCAGAGGTAGATACCTTAGGTGATTTAGTTTCTTTCAACAAAAATGACCTGATGAAGTTTAGAAACTTTGGAAAAAAATCCCTGACAGAGTTAGAAGAGTTAGTGATTAATAAAGGCTTAAGTTTTGGAATGGATCTTTCTAAATATAAATTAGATAAGGATTAAGTTAGAATTTCACTTTATAGTAAGGGAGGTTATTCCCATCCGTAAGGAAATATAGAATAGAACAATGAGACACGGTAAAAAAGTTAATCATCTAGGGAGAAAAGCAGCACATAGAAAGGCGATGCTTGCAAATATGGCATGTTCCCTAATTGAGCATAAACGTATAAATACAACGGTTGCCAAAGCCAAGGCGTTAAAGCAATTTGTTGAGCCTTTAATTACAAAATCAAAGGCTGAAAATAATCAGACTGAAGAAAAAGGAAGTCATAATAGACGTATCGTTTTCAAACACCTTCGCGATAAATATGCAGTAACTGAACTTTTTAGTGCAGTAGCTGATAAGGTGGGCGAAAGAGCTGGAGGATATACCCGAATTATTAAATTAGGAAATCGTCTAGGTGATAATGCGGATATGGCAATGATCGAATTGGTAGATTTCAATGAAATTTACAATGCAGGAAAGTCAAGTGCTAAGAAATCTACAAGAAGAAGTAGAAGAGGTAAAAAATCAACTGCAGCACCAGTTGCAGTCACCGAAACACAGACAGATGATTCGGAAGAATAAAAATGTTATTAAATAATAATAATTGAGAAAGGATAGGCTTAACAGTCTATCCTTTTTTTATGTTATTTTGTGAAATTAAAATTCATTCAAAGCGCACATGAAGTATCAAACTAAAAAGAAAGCACTACTGTTATTGGCAGACGGTACCATATTTTATGGAAAGGCCGTTGGAGAAAAAGAAGGAACGGCCTATGGAGAGGTTTGTTTTAATACTGGTATGACCGGGTACCAAGAAATATTTACAGATCCTTCTTATTTTGGTCAGTTAATGGTGACTACAAATGCTCATATTGGAAATTATGGGGCAAATGAAAATGAAGTAGAATCTGATTCCGTTAAAATTGCGGGATTAATATGTAAGAACTTTAGCTACAATTATTCTCGAGAAGATGCTCACCTGAGTTTGGAAGATTTCCTAAATCGGAATAATTTATTTGCAATATCAGATGTGGATACTAGGGCATTGGTAAGTTATATTAGAGATAATGGAGCTATGAATGCGGTAATCTCAACAGAAGTTGATCAATTAGAACGCCTAAAAGCAGACTTAAAAAAGGTGCCAAGTATGGTTGGTTTAGAATTGTCATCGAAGGTTTCAACGAAGGAACCGTATTTCTATGGTGAAGAAAATGCCAAATATAAAATTGCCGCTATTGACATTGGGATTAAAAAGAACATCCTTAGAAATTTGGCGAAAAGAGATGCTTTTATTAAAGTTTTTCCATACAACACAACTTTTGAGGAAATGCGTGCATGGAACCCCGATGGATATTTTATCTCTAACGGACCTGGAGACCCCGAACCTCTAGTTGATGCAATTAAAACGGCCAAAGAAATTATTGACAGTGATAATTGCCTCTTTGGAATTTGTTTAGGTCATCAGGTTATTGCGCTTGCTAATGGTATATCTACTTATAAAATGCACAATGGGCATCGCGGTATAAATCACCCCGTAAAAAACCTAATTACAGGGAAAGGAGAAATTACTTCTCAAAATCATGGATTCGCTATTAGTCGCGACGATACGGAGGCAAATACGGATTTAGAAATTACGCATGAACATCTTAATGATAATACGGTTGCAGGTATTCGAATGAAGAATAAAAGTGTTTTTTCTGTACAATACCATCCAGAAGCAAGTCCAGGACCACATGATGCATCTTATCTTTTTGATGAATTCTTTGAAATGATACGTGCAAAAACAAATAAAAGTATCGAAGTTTAAATAAACGTTATATTCATAACAATAGGGGTCTAGTAATCAAGCTTATGCAAATGCGCTTTTGTATATTTGCCCACTTAATGAAAAACCATAAATAAAAAGAAAAATTAATATGAGTATCATAATTAATGTACATGCAAGACAGATTTTAGATTCAAGAGGGAATCCTACGGTTGAAGTAGATGTGGTAACAGAAAGTGGAATCTTGGGAAGGGCTGCCGTGCCATCTGGAGCATCTACTGGGGAACATGAAGCAGTTGAGTTACGAGATGGTGGAGATACATTTATGGGAAAAGGCGTTGGTAAAGCTGTTGATAATGTAAATACTGCTATAGCTGAGGAAATTATTGGTATGTCTGTTTTTGAGCAGAATGATATAGATCAAACGATGATTGATTTGGATGGTACCCCCAATAAATCTAAATTAGGAGCAAATGCTATTTTGGGAGTTTCTCTGGCTGTAGCGAAAGCTGCTGCAAATGAGCTGGGAATGCCTTTGTATCGTTATGTAGGTGGGGTTAGTGCTAATACATTACCAGTCCCCATGATGAATATTATTAATGGAGGATCGCATTCAGATGCACCTATAGCATTTCAGGAATTTATGGTAATGCCAGTTAAGGCAAATAACTTCTTTCATGCGATGCAAATGGGAACGGAAATTTTCCATAATCTAAAGAAAGTACTACACGACCGAGGTTTAAGCACCGCAGTTGGTGATGAAGGAGGTTTTGCACCCACTTTAGATGGAACCGAAGATGCTTTAGATACGATAGGTATTGCTGTAGAAAAAGCAGGATACTCCTTAGGTGATGATGTAATGATTGCCTTAGACTGCGCTGCAGCAGAGTTTTATGTAGATGGAAAATACGATTACACCAAATTTGAAGGAGATAAAGGAGCAGTGCGTACTTCAGAAGAACAGGCACAGTATTTAGCTGATCTTTGCGCAAAATATCCTATTATATCTGTAGAAGATGGAATGGATGAGAATGATTGGGATGGTTGGAAAGCGCTTACTGAAAAAGTTGGGAATAAAGTACAATTGGTAGGAGACGATTTATTTGTTACCAACGTCGAAAGATTATCAAAAGGTATTGATAATGGTATTGCCAACTCTATCTTAATTAAAGTAAATCAAATAGGTACTCTTACGGAGACTATTGCCGCGGTAAATATGGCAAAAAATGCAGGATATACTTCGGTGATGTCTCATCGTTCAGGAGAAACGGAAGATAACACGATTGCAGATTTGGCTGTTGCCTTAAATACAGGCCAAATAAAAACAGGTTCTGCTTCCCGTTCGGATCGTATGGCCAAATACAATCAATTATTAAGAATTGAAGAAGAACTTGGAAATACAGCCTATTTCCCTAAAGAGAAAGCGTTTAAAGTTAATTAACAAAGCGCAAATGTAAACAACGACCTTTTTTCTCAATTATCTTTTGAGAGAAAAGGTTTTTTTGTTTTAATTATAAAGTTTTTTAATGCATAAGAAGTATATTGTAACAATAATTATCGCATAAATTACTATGAACAATTTTCTTTTTGTTGCCGCAGAAAATGATGCTTTGGCAAATTGCAAGGCGGGAGGTATGGGAGATGTAGTCCGGGATGTACCTCGCCATATAGCGGAAAGAGGTGACAAAGTACATGTAGTAGTTCCTTCATATTCTAGGTTGCACCATAATGGGTCTTTTCGAACCCGGTTAAATTTTATGCTCCGAGGAATTCGGTATACTGCCGAGCTGTATGAGGTTATTCCTAAAAAGGAATTTAATAATATTCACCATTATGTCATACATCACCCGGAAATTGAAGCTGGAGATATTGCTCATATTTATCACAACGATCCCACAGAACCTTTTTATACCGATGCGATAAAATACTTTATTTTCTGCACTGCGGTAGCGGAAGGTATTAAAAAAGGTGCTTTTGGGAAATTAGATATTGTTCACCTGCACGATTGGCATACGAGTCTGTTGTTATTGCTGCGGCATTATGATGCTACCTATAAATCTCTTAAGCAGACACGTTTTGTATATAGTATACATAACCTTGCCATTCAGGGGATACGACCCTTTGAAGGCAATTATTCGTCGGTTAGAAATTGGTTTCCTGAGCTCGCCTTAGATTATGATAAATTAAAAGATTACCGCTATCAAGATTGTATAAACCTTATGGCTGTAGGGATTCGATTTGCAGATGCAGTACATACGGTTTCACCCTCGTATAAAGAAGATGTGCTGCTTCCGAGTACACCTCCTGAATTTATTGGAGGAGAAGGCTTGGAAAAAGACCTAATCGCAGCAGATAATGAAGGACGTTTACACGGTATTCTTAACGGCTGTAACTATAAAAACATTAGGGTTGCTGAAAAAAACGTACTTTATAAAAATACGCTTACCGCAATTTTTAAATGGCTACAGGAAGAATCAAAGAAATATAAATCAGATTTTTTAGCTCATACTGGAGAAAAAATACTTCCTTTTTTGGACAATCCCCCAGCATTCGTTTGCTCTAGTGTTGCAAGATTGACGGTTCAAAAATTCTATTTCTTCAAGCGATCACCTGATGCTTTGATTGCAATTTTAAAGGAGTTAGAAGCCGTTAATGGAATTCTAATGATTTTGGGTACAGGAGCGCCTGAATACGAAGAGTTATTCCGAAAAGTCAGTTATGAACATCATAACTTTATTTTTATTAATGGGCAATCCGAGGATGTTATCGATTCAATTTATTTAGAATCAGATTTGTACTTTATGCCCAGTTTGTTTGAACCATGTGGAATAAGTCAAATGTTAGCCATGAGAAATGGTCACCCCTGTCTTGTGCACCATACTGGGGGACTTAAAGATACCGTCGAACATCTTAAAACGGGCTTTGGATTTGATGGAGATACGTACGATGAGAAAATTAAAAATATGATTAGTGGATTAAAGGAAGCGTTAGATATCTATTCAAACGATAAAAAGACCTGGAAAACACTACAACAGAATGCGAAAAAGGTAAGATTTACCTGGAAAAAATTCGTAGATGAGTATTATACAGCAATGTACGCATTACATAATTGATGTTAGGAATCATAAAAAAAAGATACTAATGTCGTGTACGATACAATTTCTTGATAAAGCAACGCCTGAAGTTGTTAATATGTCTCGATTTCGTTAAATTTATGATTCAATAAACCTTATTAAAATAAACAAATGTCAAATAAAGCTACGCTAGAATACGAAGGGGAAAAATATGAGTTTCCTGTAATTAAAGGAACAGAAGATGAATTAGCTATAGATATAAAAGCATTGCGCGGTGCCACGGGAATGACCACTATAGATCCTGGTTATAAAAATACGGGAGCTTGTGAAAGCGCCATTACTTTTTTAGATGGAGAAAAAGGAATATTACGCTATCGCGGATATGCTATTGAAGATTTGGCAGAAAAAGCAGACTTCTTAGAAGTTGCCTACCTCTTAATTTTTGGGGAACTACCAAATCAAGAGCAATTAAAGGCGTTTCATATTGATATTAAAAACGAATCTCATGTAGATGAGGAGATGAAGAAAATTTTGGATGGTTTTCCAAAATCTGCACATCCAATGGGTGTTTTATCTTCATTGACCAGTGCATTAATTGCTTTTAATCCAGTATCTGTTAACGTTACCTCAAAAGATGAAATGTATGGAGCTATTGTAAGATTGCTTGCAAAATTCCCGGTCTTAGTAGCGTGGACACTTCGTAAAAAGAAAGGTTTACCCCTAGATTATGGGGATGATACTTTGGGTTATGTTGAGAACATTCATAAAATGATGTTCAAGAAACCAAGCCAAGAGTATTCTAAGGATAAAGTAATTATTGATGCCTTAGATCAATTATTGATTTTACACGCGGATCACGAACAAAATTGTTCTACTTCTACGGTGCGAATTGTGGGATCCTCACATGCAGGTTTATTTGCTTCGATATCTGCAGGTATTTCGGCACTTTGGGGACCGTTACACGGAGGGGCAAATCAGGCTGTATTGGAAATGCTAGAGGCTATAGAAAAAGATGGAGGTGATACCAAAAAATATATGGCTAAAGCCAAAGATAAAAGCGACCCTTTTAGACTAATGGGTTTTGGACATAGAGTCTATAAAAATTTCGATCCTAGAGCAAAAATAATTAAGAAAGCTGCAGATGAAGTTCTGGGGAATTTAGGAATCAATGATCCAATTCTGGAGATTGCAAAAGGGTTGGAACAGGAAGCTTTGAAAGACCCTTATTTTGTAGATCGTAAATTGTATCCTAATGTAGATTTCTACTCAGGAATAATCTATAGAGCACTAGGAATTCCTACAGAAATGTTTACGGTAATGTTTGCTTTGGGAAGATTACCAGGTTGGATAGCACAATGGAGAGAAATGCGATTACGTAACGAACCTATCGGAAGACCAAGACAAGTTTATATTGGAGAGAATGGTAGAGCTTTTAAAGCAGTAAGTAAACGATAATTTAAAAAGAAATAAATATAAAGGGATACCTCTTAAACTTAAAGTTAGGAGGTATTTTTTTGCATTTATAAGTTACCCTATATTAGCCAAAAAATAAGGAATGCTTCAACTTAATATCGAAAATGAAACGGCGCCACTCAAAGCGGTACTTCTGGGAACGGCAAAAAGTTCTGGTCCAACCCCTAAACCGGAGGAAGCCTATGATCCAAAATCTTTGGAGCATATTTTAGCTGGTACATATCCTGAAGAACCAGCTATGATTGCAGAAATGGAGGCCTTTGCAAAGGTTTTTGAAAAGTATAAGATCAAGGTATATCGACCTAAAGTACTGCAAGATTGTAATCAGATTTTTTCGAGAGATATCTCTTTTGTGATAGAAGACAAGCTCATTAAGGCAAATATACTTCCCGATAGAGAAAAGGAATTTGAAGCCATTGATCATCTATTAAATGAAATTGATCCTAAAAAAATTCTAACTCCCCCTGAAGATGTTCATGTTGAAGGCGGTGATGTAATGCCTTGGAATGATTATATCTTTATTGGTACCTATACGAAATCGGATTATCCAGATTACATTACGGCACGAACCAATAAAGCTGCGGTAACCTATATTACAGCTATGTTTCCAAATAAGATTGTTAAATCATTTGAACTTCGAAAATCGAATACCAATGCAAAAGAAAATGCATTGCATTTGGATTGCTGTTTTCAGCCTGTTGGACTTGATAAAGCCATTTTACATAAAAATGGCTTTTTGGTGGAAGAGGAATACCAGTGGTTAGTAGATTTTTTTGGAAAGCGTAATATTTTTGAAATTACAAAAGAGGAAATGTATGCTATGAATAGCAATATTTTTTCAATAAGCCCCAATGTCGTTGTTTCCGAAAAGAGATTTGATCGCCTAAACACTTGGTTGCGAGAAAAAGGATTCGTTGTAGAAGAAGTACCTTACAGTGAAATTGCCAAACAAGAGGGGTTATTGCGTTGCAGTACAATGCCACTAATTCGAAGCTAATTTAAAATAGAAATGATACTTCGCATATTTACTATTGAGATAGTACCAGAATTTCGAGAGGAATTTGAAGCAAAATACAAAGTTGTTTCACTTAATTTGGTGAAATCTAATGATGGATTTATTAGTGCAGAGATTGGTCGAAACATCAATGATAATACTTATGTCATGGTTTCTAAATGGGAAAATTTGACAGCTATAAAGAAGTTCGCAGGAGCGTCATGGAATAAAGCCGTAATTCCTGAAGAAATGGAAAAATATGCGGTTTCCTATGACATAAAACACTATCATAAAGAGTTTTGATTTAGCCCAAAAGTTTTATTAAATTTTGCATTTGTTGCTCTTTTTGGTGCTGTTATTTAGTGAAGAATTGATTACATTTATCGTCAATTTTAAGACTAAAAATGCAACAGATAACCAACACCATTTTAATGGTTCGCCCTGCTACTTTCAGAGCTAACGAAGAAACTGCAGTTAATAATTATTATCAGAAAACACCAGAAAACACATCAGAAGATACCTTATTGTTTAAGGCAAGAAATGAGTTTGATGCTTTTGTAACAGTACTGAGAAATAAGGGAATAGAGGTTGTAGTAGTTGAAGGTGATGCAAGTGTGGATACTCCAGATGCACATTTTCCAAATAATTGGATTTCTTTCCATCAAGATGGTAGGGTTGCGGTATATCCGATGTTTGCAAAAAACAGACGTCTGGAACGACGGGATGATGTTTTGGATATTCTTGAGCAAAATGGATTTTTAATTACAGAAACCATAGACTATTCCAGTGCTGAGGAAGAAGGGTATTTTTTGGAGGGTACAGGAAGTATTATTATGGATCGAATCAATAAAAAAGCCTATTGTGCACTTTCTCCAAGGGCCGATGAAGAATTGTTTATTGAATTTTGTGAAGATTTTGATTATGCTCCTGTAATATTCACGGCGCTTCAAAATGTTGGAGACCAAAGACTCCCTATTTATCATACTAATGTTATGATGTGTTTGGGCGAAAATTTTGCTGTCATCTGCTTAGAGAGTATCGATGATAAAAAGGAGCAAAAAAATGTGGTTAAGCATTTAAAGGAAGATGCTAAGGAAGTTATTGCGATTACGGAAAAGCAAATGCAAAGCTTTGCAGGAAATATGTTGCAGGTAATCGGAAGTGAAGGACAAAAATTCTTGATCATGAGCTCCGCGGCATTTCGTTCGTTAACACCCGGGCAAATACAAACTATTGAAAAGTATTGCGAAATAGTGCATAGCTCTTTAGAAATGATTGAAACTTGTGGTGGTGGCAGTGCGCGCTGCATGATGGCTGAGGTATTTTTACCTAGAGCAATATCCAATTAATTCATATAATGAAAGGAGAAAAGGATTTAGAAGTACTCGTTCGGTGTTTAGAGCCTGTGTTAAATGCCGGAACTTTTGTGTTTTGTACTACAAAAACGTCAAATATTGTTCCTTTCGATCAGATTGTTGCTTCGATCAGGGAAACCGAAGGAACAACCTTAATTCTAGATCAGAGGGTTGCAGATAACTACAATTTAAAGTACCATTATAAAGCGGCGTGGATAACACTTAAAGTTCATTCTTCTCTGGATGCAATTGGTTTAACTGCATTATTTTCAGACTGCATGGCAAAACATGCTATTTCGTGTAATGTTGTAGCTGGTTATTATCACGATCATATCTTTGTTGCAGAAAAAGAAGCCTTGAAAGCAATAGAAGTTTTAAAAGAATTTTCAAAGAATTATAGTAGTTAAATGACTAAAACTTCGCGGTTATTTCTTTTTTTTTAGTTCCCAAAAGAAAATGAGCGTCATTACAACCATAAAAAAGGCGAAGGGGAGAGAGGTGATAATTAACAAGATCTGAACTGCTTCCAATACATTTACGTTCGATCGTGCGTTTCCTAAAAGAGTTAAAGCGATGGTGGCTAGAAGTACCACAACAGACCATAGTAAACGGTGTTTTTTATGTGGTATTTTTTTTCCCCTATCTGTAAACATACTTAAAACAAAAACTGCGGAATCTACTGAAGTGACTAAAAAACTAATAAGTAAAAATAGCGTCACAAAATTTAAAAAAGTTGCAAATGGATAGTTTTCAAAGAAAACAAAAATTGAAGAAAATACATTTCCAAATTCATTCTGATAACTTCCCCAATTTTCAATAATTACGAACGCTGAATTCCCAAATACGGAAAACCAAAAAAAGGTTCCCAACGAAGGAATTAACAATACCCCTAGCAACAATTGACGTAATGTCCTACCTCTAGAAATTCGAGCAATAAAAATTCCTGTAAAAGGAGCCCATGCTAGCCAAAAGGCCCAGTAATAAAAGGTCCAATCCGTTAAAAAAGTAATGCCGGGATTATAAGAGCCATAGGCAAGGCTCATAGGGATAAAATCCACTAAATAGGCAAAGAGTGCTTTTACAAAAGTATTTAGAATACCTCCGATATCACTGGTAATGAATACGAATAATAACAGTAGAAGTGTTATTAGAATATTGAATTTTGAAATCAATTTAATGCCTTTATTAACCCCTTTCCAAACCGAAATAAAAGCTAAACTAGATATTAATACGGCAAGTAAAATTGTGGTAGTAACCCCAAAAGCTCCTTCAAAAATATGGTTCAACCCTCCATTGATTTGGGCAGTTCCTAAACCTACTGCAGCGATTAATCCAAAAACGGTAGTAATTATAGTCGTACTATCGATTCCCGTATGTACATGTTTATTCGGGATAATACTGCTAATGGTTGCGCTAACACTCACTTTTTTATTTTGAACAAATAAGGCATAACCTACAACCATAGCAAAAATTCCATAAAATGCCCAAGCCGTAAAACCCCATTGGTAGAAGGTAAATTCTAAGGCTAAAACTTCAGGAGTATGATGTGAGTTGTAAGGAGGGTTTTGTTGCATAAAAACAGGTTCTTGCACAGCTCGCAGTAAGATTCCGGCTCCCATTCCAGCACTGTATAGCATTGCAATCCATGCCCATAAGGAATGCTCCGGGCGATCCTCATTTTTTCCCAATCGACGTTTGCCTAGCGGAGAAAATGCAATTCCCAATAATAGCAGTACGCAAGCCAAGCCTAAATACAAGTAAAAGAACCCAAAGTGATTTCTTACCCAAATTGAAATTTTTTCAATTATGGTATAGGTAGCCGCAGTATCCAGAATAACTACCATTGTAAAAAGTAGCAACACGGATAGGGAAATAGATAGTAGTGGATTTTTTCGAAACTTAGCAATCAAGGCTCATGTAACTTAAGATTCAAATAAAGCAAGGGTAAGGTATGAATTTCAAAATTAAGATTATAAATCTTCAATAGATGTAGGTGTATTATCGGCTTTATAATCTAACAATTTTTTAAAAAATTTCTGAATAGCTTTGGTGTCTGCTCGAACCTTGATATAATAATGATCCTTAAAAATTGAATAAATTCCAATATCACCTTTGTAAATAGTGAGTTTATAAAAAGGAATCACTAAAGCATAAGTTTCCAATAAGGATCTAAAACGTAGAATAATACCCTTTGGACGTAGTTCTATATTACACGAATTGGTCGCATTATCTAAAATCAATAAGTTCTGTATTTCAACACTGGTAGCGGTAACAAACAATTTAGGAGAGCCAATGCCACCTAAAGCAAAACGTTCCTTAAGCGTAAAGGGTTTGCCTACTTCTTCGTTTATTTTTTGACTAAGTTTTTTATTTGTATAAGAGACATTTACGAGCATAGAAATCCAACTATTTTGACCAATTTTCTCATTTACATTTGAGCATTATAAATTTACAAATTCCTTAGGGTTTATAGGCAAACAACTCTTGATATACATCATTTTTCTGAAGGATGTTTGTGTTTTATAGTCAATCTTAGCGGCTACGTTTTATCAAACCCTTGAATTCTTTTTCCGCGAGTTATCTAACTGCTAGTTGTAATTCTATGGCTTGTTAGGAAATTCTGTCGTATGAGTTATATAGGTTATCGTTAGGTGTTATTTAACATTTTAAGATCATTCAAAGAAAGACAGGATGGAAGTAAGCCATGTTTCGGGAGAACCAATTTGACAAAAGTGTCCAACGTCTTCCATAATGGTTAGTTTGGCCTTAGGGCAGATCTTTTTTTTAAGACGATATGCCATTTCGACGCTAGCTACCTTATCTTTATTTCCCCAACAAATATGAATAGGAACTTTCGTGTTTTTTAGGGCAGGTAACCAACGTTCCGACTCATATTTTTTTCTATCAAGAATGTATTTAATGGTAAGGTATGTAATAGCCCTACCCTCATTTTGAATGTTCATTTCCCATAGCCTTGAGATTTCCATTTCGCTTAAGGTACTGTTGCCGTGTGCGCTCTTTATTTGATGTTTAAAAAGCCACTTGTTGGAAAGTATTGACAGAAACTTGCCAAAACTGGTCAATAAAAGTTTTTGCATTATTCTTAATTCCGCCAACTCAAGGATTACACTTCCATTGGTTAGTGTATAACTTTTAAATCCAATCGTAAACCAATTCGGAATCGATTTTTCTACCTCTCTAGCAATCAATTCCGTAGCTACGCTATCTCCCATATCGTGAGCTAATAAATGTCCTCCAGTTATTCCAAAATATTTCCAAACTTCAAGTGCAACGTCCGCTTGTTTCAATAAAGAGTAAGAATATCCGGTTTTAGGCTTATCACTTAACCCATAACCGGGAAAGTCAAACAGAATTATTCTTTCAAAACGCTCTAACAACCCGCTTGCCACTAAATGATATGAAAATGAGCTTTCAGGAAATCCATGTAATAAGAGTAAGGTGGCATGAGGTAATGCGGATGAATTTCCTATTTCTTGAGTAAAGACCTTAATTCCACCAGCTTTTGTCGCATTTATATACACCCCATTTGTCTTCCATTGTTTTATTGCTGGATCTTTAATCATTTCGTTTTTTAGTTAAGTAGAACAGGACTACCAAGCTATTATGGTTTACTTAAACTTTTTTGGTATTGGATTGTCAGTTCTTTCACTATCAAACATCCATGAAAGAATCCACCATCTATTTCCATCATTGTATAATTGAATACTGTTTATCCCTCTGTCTGTAACAGGTCCATTTTTTTCTTCTGTTGTTTCATAGGTAGACCAAACGTGAGTGATATTCCCAAATGTTTGTGTTTCTCTTTTGATCTCATACTCCCAAAATCCAATTTTTGGTACCCCAAAACTTTTATGATAATCAGACAAATGCTGTGATATGATATAGGGTTTATTGCTTTTATCTTTTCCAGTAACTGATATTAATGCATTTGGGTGGTGTAAAGATCGGTCTCTTTCCCAATTTCTCACCTGTCCAGCTGGGCCAGATATAACATCATAATAGGCTTTAATAATACCATCTATAGTCTCTACATCTGCTTTTAATGGATAATCTTTTGTATTAGGTTCTTGTGCATTAGTTGTTAAGCACAGAAAAAGAAATAAGGTCAGTGATTTTAAAACTTTGTTATTCATAGTGGTTTTATGATTTGTATGTAATGAAGTAAAACGTTTCAGCTATAATTTCGAACTATAGAAATCCAGTTTTCTTAAAAGTAGTAATTTTCAATTTAGTAAGGGAGCAGCTCTGAATTATAGGCAATGTTGTAATCAATAACGACACGTTTGCTTAAGCACTTAACTTTTCCTTCTAGTTCTTATTCCAACCGTGTGAAGTCCATCTATCTGAGTTACCATTTAAAGTCCTTAGTGATATTTCTTCAATTTTCTAATTCAGTAGCGGTTTAGTAATAAATTTCTGGATTTTCACCCAATGAGTGAATCAAAAGATTCTTTTGCTTTATAGAGACCAACTATTATTACCAAAACCAATATGGAGAATTGAATTAACTTCATTTTCTTATTTGGTTCTTTAAATATTAGAACCAAATTCCCTATCAGCATGGTAATAATAGTAGCTACAAAAATTTTACCTAAGAATGGATTCATTCCTGAAAACAACGTAAAATGGAATGCGATGTAGAGTCCGATTAAAATTGATAGAAACATACTAAATATAGACTTGACTTTCATTTTAAAAACTAAATCAAAAAAATTTGACGGACTTCATAAAAATGGACTAGACCTTGAATTAAAGACCAAATTCCGTATTAATTATAGTCATTGTTGTAGCACTTATTTATTCTTTTCTTGTTCCTAACAAATATAAAACAATACCAGGTCCGGACTTTACTTTATCAATTTCCCAATTAAAATTTTCCGATCCGTTCAAACTTTCAACAAGTCCGTGCATTTCTTTAATGGAATAAGTCCGTAACGAGGAAACTATTCCGTCCCACATTACGAAAAGAGGTACAATTGGGATTAAATAAGTAAAAATAATCCGTCCAATTTTAAATGGTCTTATGAGCGGTGTGACCAACAAAACACTTATTGGTGAAAATAGCATTGCTAAAATACTAGGAACACTTCTTTCTTGCCCTTCAAATATTGCTATTGAGTTGTTTGTGTCAATTGCATTTTGCAGGATTAGTTTTGCGTCTTTTGGTTTAAAATGATGCAGAGATAAAAACTGAGTTCTCAGCCCTTTTAATCCCTCAGGTACATTTCTTGCATCAATAGGCTTTTCGAGATACTCAAAATTGTCCGCTTTCTCTTTTATAAATTTGAATGCCGAAATGTTGGGATATAAGTCAGTTAAGATTATTTTTAAGTCAGTGATATTTTTCTTTAATTCGGAATTTAGCCAGATAAGTCCACCCCCACCACCTGAACCAAGGTCAATAATTTGACTTGTTTTGCTCTTTCTTAATCCTTTTTCAATTATTGGGAGAATCGGTTTGTACATTTTTGTTTTATTTGACAAAAACTGTAGAAAGTCCGTTCCGTAATTCCTTAAAAAATTCGGAAACCATTTTTGGTCTTCAAATTCAAATAGGTGTATTCTTCCCATTTTACAATAATTTGATCATATGTGCTACAACGGTTTCGGCAATGATTTCATAACCGAGAACCTAAAGTTAACAAAAAGAGATTGAGTTCAGGAAACCCATTAGGATTTCCATGGTAGCCCTTAAGTGACCCGACTATGAATTATAGCCATTGTTGTGCTTTCGTTATTTATTGTTAGCAGCTAAAAGATTCAAAACTAATTCGGTTTGTTGCAATACACTTTCTGTTAGTTCTATATATCTTGCAATGGTGTAACGTTCTTGGCCCAAATAATTCACTAAATCTCTGGGTAAATCGTTTACATTTACATTTTCCCATAAGAGTTGGTGGGTTGTATTTTTAATTAAAGTTTCTTCAAAGTTTGGATATTTACTTCCAAGGTTTAGTATAAATTTCAAAAGTAAATCTTTATTACCATCTTGTACGGTTTTCTCAAAAGTTTGAAGTCGATTTAATTCCATAAGTTCTTTTCTTAGGTCTTTATCGAACAAGTCAATTTTTCCACTAGATATGAGTAAATTAAAACTATTGGTATTGTAAACATTGGTTACTCTAATTCCGATAAATTCATTATTGAAAAGTTCAAAATAACTTTCCAGATTATTAAAATGACCATTTGTAATACTGTCACCAATTGAGTTAATTCTTTTGATTCTGAGATTATTTCTCAAAAGCCTAGCATTAATTTGAATCGTATCTTTTGTGTAATCATTAATTAAGGCTATTTCATATTCGTTTTTTAAGGTTTCTTTTTTTCTGTTTTCATTCCAATTATTAATCTGTAATGCAATTAAAATTCCAATGACAACAAGAACAATTTCGCCTATAGCATATTTTAAATATTTTCCGGTTTTTCTTTCTAAAAGCAAGTTTTGTCTAATTTTTCTAAAGAATTTTATCATTGGTTAGCGGTTAGTTATAATGAAGCACAACGGTTTTGTAAAGGGAACGTTACCCTATTGGTAGTTCTATTTATTCAGCCGAAACTGAAGATTACTAGTAGGGGAGAGCTTAAAGTTAGCCAAATTTTGGCAATGTGTTATATATGTTTTTAGCTGCTGACCCTCATTGGTATATTTTTAAACCTGTTTGATATAAAAAAACGCTTCACCAGAATTGTCTGTCATCAAAATGCGATTACTTTCCTCATTAATGACATTTCCTCCGTTTTCAATTATAGTTGATTTAGATGCTACCAAATTTTCAACCCCGAAGATACACACCCAATATTCGTATTTTCCTTTGTATTGGTTTTGTATCTCCAAGATGTCAACAATATATTCACCCGCATTGTTCAAGACTTGATACATTCCATTTTGATTTTTTACAATCTCCCAATTAAAAATCCCTTGATAAAAAGGAATGATTTTTGTTACTTCAGAAACGTGTAATTCGTTCCAGATAAGCGTATTTTTCGTGTTTTCTGTTCGAGTATTTTTTAATTGGTTGCCTTCATAAATTGTGAAGCCAGCACCTTGTGGGTCTCGAATTAAAGCAACTTTGCCAAGGCTCCCCATCCCATATTGCGTCTCAATAATACCTCCTAGTTGTCTGGCTTTTTTAACTGTAGTTTCCACGTTATCCACTCGAATATACGTCATCCAAAAATGAGGCATCCGCATTTGTTTGAATTTTTCGGGAGTTTCATACAAGCCTGTAACTTCTTTGTCTTCAACAAATGCCGAATAATAATAATCAATCTTATAGAATTTCCACCCAAAAACATGTTCATAAAACGACATGGTTTTTTGAGGGGAATATGTCGATATGTCTGCAAAAAATGGGTTATTCATTAACGGATTCTTTTATTTGTGGGTCAGATGACTTGTATTATTTGTTGGCATCCAATCCGGTGGTTTTACAAAGACCAATAGCTTGTTTTTAAACCCATTTACGCTTTTTAGTTTTTTGAAGAGGCGTGAAATACCATGAAAAAACACTTTTATTGGGTTATTGCTATTCAAAGGTTCTGAAATTCCGTAATGTACTTTTTCCACTTCGGGCTCAAATGTACCAAGCATTCTGTCCCAAATTATCAAAATCCCTGCATAATTTTTGTCCCAATATTGTCGATTAGAACCGTGATGTACACGATGGTGGGAGGGTGTATTGAAAATGAATTCGACCGGTTTTATTAGCTTCCCTATGATTTCTGTATGCAACAAGGTTTGAAAAACTTGAACAAAAACTTCTGATAGTAATACTAAAATAGGGTCAAAACCTAACATCACTATTGGTAAAGAAAATAGAATGGGCATGATAGCATCCAAAGGTCCAAACCTGTAGGCTACAGACATATTGAAATGAGGAGAGCTATGATGCACCGTATGTGTTGCCCAACCAATGCCTATTCTATGCATCATTCTATGTTCCCAATAATAAGCGAAATCTGCAAGTAAAACGCAGGTTATTATTGTTACCCAATTAATTTCTAGGTGTGGTAGACTAAAATTGTTATAGATCCAAAAATAGACTTTGGTAATGGCCAAAAGCCCCAAAACAATTTCTATCAAGAAGAATGCCCCAAAGGTTATAATATTCGCTATGCTATCTAAAATTAAGTCTTTGTTCAACCTTTTTAAATAGGCATACCTAATCAACTCCAAAATAAAAAATGGAACGATTATATAAATTAAACTTAAATCGTTTAAAATATAAAACCAATAATTCACATCTACCCAATCGAGTTTTTTTGATAAGAATTCAATCATGACTATTGTCTTTTCCAGGTTTCTACATCACTATAGCCATAATAGTTATAGCTTAATTTAAGGGTATTTTCATCTACCATATCAATTTGACAGTCTACTTGGTATTCTTGCTGTTCATATGCAACAGTATAATTGCCTTTGCCTTTATAGCCGTCAAAGTTTTTGACAGTCAAAATTTTAGTGTTTTCGGCTTTTTCGGCATTTCCCTTCTCATCTAGGTACTGATAGGTGTAGGCATTAAATACTTTTCCTTCTTTTTTAATCTCATAAACTACAGCTCCTTTAAAATCTTCGCTGTTATAAGTGACTTTCCAAATTCCTTCTATATAATCGGTTCGAAGATTATCATTTGTTCCTTTTCCTAGATTTTCATCTTTAGAAGACTTCTTGTCTTCGTATGAATCTATCGATTCTTCATAGCTATATTTTAACTCCTCTTTTTGGGATGCAGAACTTGCGAAATGTGCAATCCCTGTTATGAAAACTATTATGGCTAAGCTTCTGAATATTAAAGTTGTGTTTTTCATTTTTAAGTATTTTCTACAAAGGTGAGACAGATTAAGTCGATACTTTTTGACCTATATCAAAATCTACTTTCTAATCCTACTTAATGTTTCTGGAGAAATTCCAAGAAAGGAAGCAATGTAGCCTAGTTTTACCCTTAATTCTATGTTGGGAAAATATGTATATAGTATTTCGTACTTCTCTTTTGCGGTCAAGAAAGACCAGCCTTTGGAGAACTCGTCTAAAAATGTGAGCATCTCTTCTGCAAGTAATCTGGCAAAGTTTCCAAAAGCAGGGAAATCAGCTATTAATCTTTGATAATTTTTGTAGCTGATTCTATATAATGTACAGTTCTCCAAACATTCGATTTCTTCAAAACTTTCTTTTTGTGCATAGAAACTATGCCAAGAGGTTATAAAATGATTTTCTGAATAGAACCATGAGGATATTTGTTTACCGTCGTGATAATAATAAGTATGCAAGACTCCTTTTTTCGTAAAATATAAATAGTTGGCTCTGTTGCCCTGAATTAATATTTTTTCTCCTTTTTGGACTTCTATTTCTTCAAAATCATTTGTGATGCATTGTTGTATTTCAGGACTTATAAAACATCTATTGCTTATTTCTTGGAGTAAACTTTGCATGTTGATTCGATTCTCTTTTTGGAGTTTGCAACTAACGGTTAGGTGATGAAGCGTAGGAACGGTTTGATTGGTTGAACCTATGCTGTATCGCCATTGTTGTAGCCAGTTTTATATTTTTTAATGTTTTCAATAGAGTCTGCGGTTTCAAAGAGGAAATTAAACCTATTCTGCTACTTAAAATTTTGTTCCTTTAGAAGTTCACCGTTCTCATCAAAAACTTTCCAAATGCCTTTCTTTTTGCCATGCTCAAAGCGACCTTCGTCCCAGAGTTGACCGTTGGAATGGTATCGTTTCCATACACCATGCTTCTGTTCCTCATCATCAAAACCACCTAACCCTCTTGGTTCGCCATTCTTGAAGTACCAAACCCACTTGCCAGCAATCTTGTTGTCCTTGTAACTGCCCGTGGATTGCATCTGCCCATTATTTAGAAAATAAGTCCATTTTCCTGACTTCTTTCCATTGTTGAACTCACCTTCGCAAGATACAAGTCCGTTTTTGAAGTACATTTTGAAAGGTCCATTTTTCGGATTGCCGTTTTCATCTATTCCTGGAATATCTTTCATTGCTAATTCTTTTATTGACTGCAACAATTGAATATAGTTATTAACTATATATCTTTTATAAAAGAAAGATACAAAAAGAACAGTATTTATGAGCTCTCATCTATGTTTATCAGAATTATATGCGCATATCACGGTATATTTTTAAATGCCCATTACTTTTATATGATGTAAATTAGGTTTGCAGAAGTATCCCTTCCTTTTCAGTTAAAAAAGTGTAAAATTTATGTAATTTTGCACCCTTAAACGCTTAGCGCTATATGGAGATCCAAAATATGTTAACGCTTCAAGTAAAAGAAGCGGCTCGATCCATTTTTAATGTAGAAATCCCATCTGTAGAATTTCAACCTACTCGGAAAGATTTTGAGGGCGATATTACCATTGTAGTATTTCCGATGCTGCGTTTTATTAAAGGTAATCCGGAACAAATTGGAAAGCAGCTGGGCGATTTTCTGGTGAGTTCGGTTCCTGAAGTCTCGCATTACAATACCGTAAAAGGGTTTTTGAATATTGTTTTAGGCGATGCATTCTATTTAAATTTTTTCAATAACATAAAAGGGGTTTCCAATTATGGTTTTGTGGAGGATAAAGATGCAGATGCAATTATGGTAGAATATTCCTCGCCAAATACCAATAAACCACTCCATTTGGGACATATACGAAACAACCTATTGGGGTATGCAGTAGCTGAAATTTTAAAAGCTTCGGGCAAGAAGGTCTATAAGACACAAATTATAAACGATCGCGGAATTCATATTTGTAAAAGTATGTTAGCCTGGCAGAAATTTGGAAAAGGTGAAACTCCTGAAAGTTCTGGTACAAAAGGAGATAAACTCGTCGGGAATTACTACGTTGCTTTTGATAAACTATATAAAGCAGAAATTTCCGATTTAGTAGCCAAAGGGGTGGATAAAAAAGAAGCGGAAAAACAAGCTCCTATTCTCCTCGAAGCGCAAACCATGCTACGCAAATGGGAAGCCGGAGATGAAGAAGTGGTAGCACTCTGGAAACGAATGAATGGATGGGTTTACGAAGGATTTGACAGCACCTATAAAAATCTCGGTGTTGATTTTGATACCTTATATTACGAAAGTAATACCTATTTATTAGGAAAAGATTTTGTGGCCGAAGGACTTAAAACGGGTGTTTTTTATACCAAAGAAGATGGGAGTGTTTGGATAGACCTTACCGATGAGGGTTTGGATGAAAAAATAGTACTCCGTTCAGATGGTACTGCGGTGTATATGACGCAAGATATTGGTACTGCAATTCAACGCGTAAAGGATTTTCCCGATGTCGGAGGAATGGTCTATACGGTGGGCAACGAACAAGACTATCACTTTAAGGTATTATTTCTTATACTTAAAAAACTTGGATTTAACTGGGCCGAACAACTGCACCATTTAAGTTATGGTATGGTAGATTTGCCTAGCGGAAAAATGAAGAGTAGAGAGGGTACCGTTGTAGATGCGGATGATTTAATGTTAGCTATGAGTGAAACTGCAGCTACTATATCTGAGGATCTTGGGAAATTGGACGGCTATTCTGATGCGGAAAAGCAGCAATTGTATAAAACCATAGGCTTAGGAGCTTTAAAATATTATATCTTAAAGGTAGATCCTAAAAAGCGAATTCTATTTAATCCAGAAGAGTCAGTAGATTTTCAGGGAAATACGGGTCCTTTTATTCAATACACCTATGCGAGAATTCAATCGATTCTTAGAAAAGCGGATTTTGATTGTAACGAAGCTGTAACACTGGAGGCAATTGAAGCATTACACCCGAAAGAAAAAGAACTTTTAAAGCAATTGCAACTATTTCCTGAAACGATACAGGCAGCCGCATCTGCATATAGTCCAGCTCTTATTGCCAATTATACCTACGATTTAGTTAAAGAATTTAATTCTTTTTATCAGAATGTTAGTATTTTAGGAGAGACAAGTATGGCTAAAAAAGTATTACGCGTACAATTGGCCGGAAAAGTAGCAGAAGTAATACAAGCTGCGTTTGCGTTATTAGGCGTCGACGTTCCGGAACGAATGTAATTCGGATATAATCACCTTAAATAATTACCTATCGCTAGTTCAGAAATTATCAAAATTGGGATTCTCATAATTTTTGCAACTTGGTTTTTGTACATTGTTTTATATGCCTTGGATTTATATGGAATGAATCCATTTCGAAGATTAAAACCACTTACGCCTAATGAAATAATTTTTCTCCAAGATAGCCTCCCCTTATATAGTTCCTTTACGCCAGCGGAAAAGGAAAAATTTCACGAACGATTATCCTGGTTTAGAACATACAAAAAGTTTGTTTTTTACGGAAAACAATCAGACAAGGAACAACTAAAATTGCTTATAGCTGGGATTGCCGTTTTGCTTACCATGGGTTTTAAAGATTACAAAATGACGAGAGCATTATTGCGTATAATTGTTTATCCCACGCAATATTATTCTAGAATAAATAGAAGACATCATTTTGGAGAATATAACCCCAAGTTGAAATCATTAATTTTTGCCGCCGATCACTTAAAAAAAGGATTTGAAATTGCAGATGATAATTTAAATTTAGGCGTACATGAATTTGCACATGCTTTAAGTTTTGATCTATCAAGAAAGCGAAGTTGGGAAGCGCGTAAGTTTAGATTGGGTCTTCGCAGAATGTATGAACTTATTGCGCAACCGGATTTTAAAATACGTATGGAGAAGACTACCTATTTTAGGGAATACAGCAAAACAAACATACAAGAGTTTTTTGCAGTGGTAACCGAAAATTATGTGGAAACCCCTACCGTTTTTCAGCGAGAATTTCCAGAGTTGTATGCCACATTAAAAAAAATGTTGAACTACGAGTTTTTACAGAGGAATCATTAGTCAAAAAAAACTCTGAAACTAAAATTTGGAGTAAGTCCTAAGGAGATATTTTCTATGCGTTCAATTTCATCCGTATCATTAACTCTAAAATAGGTGTCCAGAATATTTCTTCTGTCTAATATGTTTAGTACGGACGCTCCTAAACTTGCTTTTACACCTCTGGTAAGCTGAAAATCATAAAGTACAGAAGCGTCCAAACGAATAAAATCCGATAATCTACTGCTATTAGGTGCCTCAAAATTAATACTCAAAGGAAAGGTAGTGGTATTAAGTCCTGCGGTTCCGGCTAATGGTTCGGTAAATGGTTTTCCCGTCCGGTAATTTAACCCCATCCCAATCTTAAACCCGCTGTAATTATAGGTGCCGGCAAAAGTTAGCGTATGAGTAATGTCTAGATTGTTAGGAAAGCGACTTGGCGTTAAATCTTCGAACGTATAGGTGTTAACATTGTAAGCGTAACTAAACCACGTGCTATACTGCGATGTTTTTTTATTGATTAAAAATTCGATGCCGCTAATATCGTACGAGCCAATCTCCCCATTAAATTGATTTTGATTTTGAAAGCCCTGCGTAGCAATACTAATTCCATCAACTTCTTTATAAAAAGCTTCAACCCCAATATACAAAGTATTAGCTTCGTAACGCACACCAAGAGCTCCCTGCTTACTTTCAGTAATAGGTAAAGTTTCATTGTCAGATAATATCCAACGACGCTTTTCAATACCAAGAAAATTTTGTTCCAGATCAATAACCTGATTGGTACTCTGACTCTTAAATTCTCCTTGAGCCTGAGCTATTAAGTTTTTAGCAAAATTGTAAGTGATATTCAATCGGGGCTCTAGAATAAATTCCTGGAAGGTATCTAAGTTTTCAATATAATTGAGACGTAGACCTCCTCGAGCGTTTAATTTTCCATCGGGAGAAATATATGCCAATTCAGAAAATAGGGCATGAGTGCGCACAACCCCTTTGATATTGCTCGCGAAGGGAGGCTGCGTAATATCGGTAAAATTGCTTATACCTACCTCTATAAACTGGTATCCATTAATCCAATTAATAGTAGCCCCTAATTCCAGAGCAGTATTAAACTTAATAGCTTCTTCTTCCACACGATTGTTTTGGGTAAGTTCCTGAACACCGTTGCCGAAAAGACTAATGGCATTTAGATTATATCGGGTATAATAGATGTTGAGGTTGGTAGAGAAACGACTGGTCCAATTACTCTGCAAATTCCCCCCAAATGAAATATTACTTTGATCAAGGGCACTTCGGGTACCTCGATTTTGATCTAGCGATACTTCTTCAAAATCTAAACTGTTATTAAGATTAATAAGACTGAAACGCAATTTTTGCGTTTCGTTAATATCATAAAGTACCTTTCCGGTAAAATCGTAAAAGAAAAAACTTTCATCTCTGGAAATGTTTGGATTTTGCGTTTGGTTGTTTATACTAATCTCTGTGTCCTGAAAAACGCGATCAGAAAATTGATTGAAAGTGGGCGTTCCCAAAAAATCGGTATACGAACGTCTTGCCGAAAATTGAAAAGCAAGATTCGGTTTTAGAGGAATCTGACCGTAGACATCTCCACTTACTAAGTTAATTCCAGCACCTCCAAAAAACCTGGGAGCAATATCATCTTCAGTTTCCAAATGGATAACGCTACTAACACCATCTCCGTACTGGGCATTAGTACCATTTTTGATGAGAGTGACTTTTTCTGTCAAAAATGGATTAAAAGCAGAAATTAAGCCAAAAAAGTGTCCGGATTGATACATTTTAATGCCATCCCAGAGGATAAGATTTTGATCATTTGTGCCCCCCCGCACATTAATGTCAGATACTGTTTCATCAATACTCTTTATTCCTGGCAGTGCCTGTATGGTTTGTAGGACGTCAGGTTCAATCTGCCCAGGTAAAACCCCAAAATCTGCTGTGCGTAATTCAATACTAGCATCTGTATTCTGAAGCAAACCTTTGGTCAAAAATTTAGAAACAATCACCTCCTCCAGTTCTTGGAAATTCTCTGCCAATAATAAAGTTTTACATGGGTCAAAACGAAGTAAATCTTCAACTGAAACAAATTTAGATTTATAACCCAAATACCGAATACGAAGCATACTTTCTCTGGGAATATCGGTCAAGGTAAATAACCCATTCGCGTCAGTAACCGTAGTAACCTTAGTTCCTAGAACTTCTACCGTAGCTCCGTTTAGGGAATTAGAAGCAAAATTATCTAATACCTCACCACAAATGTCTACTGTGCTGCGTTTTACCAGAGTATAATAGCGTTCATTAAGCTTGGTGATTTTAACTTGCGTTTGTTGTTGAATAAGCAAAAGGATTTCATCCAAACTTTTGTCGGTATTGATGACGACTTCTAAAGTTGCAATATCCTCATTTACATAAGAAAATTTAACATCAAACTTCTGTTCCAATTGCATAAGATAATTGGCCAAAGCAATACGCTTTGTTCTACTATCCTGCGCTTGCCCATATAAGGCAATTAGGAAAAGAAACAAGAATAACCATCGAATGTATTTACGGGGTCTCTTTTGCATAAAATAGCACTTTATCACCTTCTAGTTTGTATGCTATTTGCGAAGGGATACTTATACTTTGTAACGCTAAATCCATGTTTGTGTTGCTAAAACTACCCGTAAACAGCTGTTGGGTATTTACATTTTGGATTTCCATACGCACATTGTATTGTCTTTGAAACTCGTCCAAGACATAAGCTAATGGAATGCTATTAAATGAGCTCTCATGATTTATCCACGATGGGGATGCGGTTTTTGGATCGGTTATGGGTTGTATTGTACCTTGTATTACTTGAAACGAAGATCCGGCTGGAAGTTGAATTTCCTTACCGTTAAAGTTAACACTTACCAAACCTTCATAACAGGTTACTTCAAAGAAATCGTTTCTGTTTTCTACATTAAACTCTGTTCCAAGTACACTTACTGTTCCTGCCTCAGTAGCAACAGTAAAACGTTTTCCTTTGGCTACTTTAAAAAAGGCTTCCCCCTTAAGAGTTACATTACGTTCTTTATCCCAAGCTTTTTCGCTAAAAGATAATCTTGAATCCGCATTTAATACCACTTCCGAGGCATCTGGAAGTGTAACTTCTCTTCGTTCAGCAAATTCCGTGCTTATTGAAGTATCTAGAGAATTTACATAAAACAATGATACCACCATTAATACGGCTATTGCTGCAGCAATTTGTAACCACTTTCGTCTAGGTTTCATGGCAATTACCTTAGGTTGCTTTTGAAACTGCTTATTCTTAAATTCTTGTAACGCGGCATCCATATCAAAATCTGGAGCTTCTAAAGTGTCTGTGGTAGCAACAATACGCTGATAATCTGCATACTCAGCTGTTTTTTTAAACGCTTCGAGTTCCGCCTCAGACAGCTCGTTGTTCAACCATTTTGCTAAATAATTCTCTTTCATGATTTCTAGCCTTATACCTTAATAACAATTGAAATATAAAAAACCCTACTTTTAATTTCAATTCGTGTTTACATTATTATATGCCTGCTATCTTTTCCCGTAAACTTTTTAATGCCAAATGCATACGTTTTTCGATGGCCTTTACACTCACTCCTTCCATTTCAGCAATTTCCGCGTACTTTTTTCCATCGATGCGATTCAATAAAAAAGTAGTACGTTGGTTTTCAGGTAAAGCGGCTAATGCTTTTTCATATTTTTCCCGATACTGTGCCTCTTCCATTAAAAACTCTGGAGATTCATGTGAAGTATCTTGTTGTCGATCCGCATACTTTAAACGCACTTTTTCTGCTTTCAAAACATTTAAATATAAATTGTTTGCTACCGTATATACATAAGACTTAGCTTTTTCTGGGCTAACCTTACTACAGTTTTCCCATAGCTTAAGAAAAGCCTCCTGTACAGCATCATATGCTTTTTCAGCATTGCCGTATTTATAATATATCGAATTGTAAACCGTTTTGGAAGTATTGGTGAAGATGCTGCTAAAGACCTCTTCTTCACATACGTTATCCATGTTTAAGGGATTAAAAAATGAGTTCGATACAAAGATATCTTAAAAAAAATAAAAATTCAGGTAGGGTTTTTTTTGATTCGATTGTTTTAGAATTGTATGAACTAATAAAATCCAAATCGTTATGAAAAAGTTTTTAAATTATCTGATGTATGCCGGCTTGTTTCTTGTGGCATTAAATTTTACTTCTTGTCAAGAAGAATTTGAAGAAGTAAGTATGGGCGGACAGGAAGAACCAATTACTGCGAGTTCTTCAACGGCTCAATTGATTACGCAAACCGTTTCAAATGACGGTTCTTTTGACAATATTGTTGACGGTGCCAGTTGTTTTGATATTCGATTTCCATATACCGTTGAGGTTAATGGATTAGAAATTACCATTAACTCTAAAGAAGATCTTCGTTTAATAGAAGAAATTTTTGATGCTATTGACGATGATGAAGATATTTTAGAAATCCTTTTCCCCATTACCATTACATTGGCTGATTTTAGCGAAGTTGTTATTAACGGCCCAGAAGATTTACGTGAATTAGCCGAAGCTTGTATTGAAGGTGGAGGTGATGATGATATTGAGTGTATTGATTTTGTATATCCTATTACCTTATTTACCTTCAACGTTAATGAAGAACGTACCGGTGAAGTTACGGTAGAAAGCGATAAAGAATTAAGACGTTTCTTAGCAGGATTGGAAGATGATGACTTAGTAAGTATTGACTTCCCAGTGACTTTAGTGCTTTTTGATGGAACTACAGAAGTAGTAAATAGCAATGCGGAATTAGCAAATGCAATTGAAAGAGCTAAAGATATTTGCGATGAAGATGATGATGATGACTTTAATGATGATGATTTTACTAAAGAACGTTTAGATAACCTATTGGTAGAGTGTCCTTGGTTAGTACGTGAAGTAAAAAGAGACAATCAAGATCAAACCGATCAGTTTTTCGAGTATTTGATGAACTTCAAAGAAGATGGTGAAGTGGTTGTAAAAGACAGAGAAGGAAACAACCTTATTGGTGAGTGGTCGACTCGTGTTACAGATGATGGTGCATTGGTTACTTTATCCTTTGATGTATTGACAGCGTTTAACTTGGAATGGATGATTTACGATATCGGTGAAGGTCGAATCAAATTATTCAATGGAGATGGCAACAGAATTATTTTAAGACAATTCTGTGAAATGGATCCAAATAATGGACCTGATACCTTGAGAGAAATTTTACGAGAATGCTCATGGATTATAAAACGTGTAAAGTTTGAAGGAGAAGAAATAAGACGTTTATTAGGTTTTGAATTTAATTTTGAAGCTGATGGGGTTGTTACCTTAAGTGATGAAGAACTTACTTCTACCGGACAATGGGAAATCGCACAAAATAATGATGGTATATTGGTATTGGCTATTACTTTTGGTGAGGAACCAGGTGTTTCTTTTGAATGGCCATTACGTGACCTTGACGACACGCGATTGCGATTTGAAGTGGAAGGTTTTGAATTGGTACTGCTAAGAGAATGCGATGATAGTGTAAATGACGGCGATGTTCCTGAGATTAGAAATGTTCTAATGGGAGGTGATTGGGTTGTTGCTTTGTATGAAGATGAAGGTGTTGATGAAACAGATAATTATGGCGGATATAGCTTTGCGTTTTCGCCAGAAAATACAGTTACAGTTTCTGAAGGTACAGATCCTTTTTTAACCGGTCTATGGAGAATTCTTAGAGACAGCGATGAAGGATTGAAAGTTTTCTTAAACTTTGGAGATGAGCCACTATTTGGGGAACTAACAGACGATTGGGATTTCGTATCCATATCTGCAAATAGAATTGAATTAAAAGATGTAAGTGGAGACGGTAGTATTAGTACTCTTGTCTTGGAAAGATAAATTTTTTGCCCTTAATCTTGTTAGAAAGGATAGTCTTCCCCATAAGACTATCCTTTTGTTTTTAAAGAACTATTATTTTGTATAGTGCTTCTTTCGCACTTCCCATACTTATGCTTAAATTTGCGTTTCTCATAAAGTAGTACATCATTATGTTCGATAATTTAAGCGAAAAACTAGATAAAGCATTACATGTTCTTAAAGGACATGGCCAGATAACTGAAATTAATGTAGCAGAGACCTTAAAAGAAGTTCGTCGAGCTTTGCTGGATGCCGATGTGAACTTTAAAATTGCTAAAGAGTTTACAGCAAGAGTTAAAGAAAAGGCTTTAGGACAAAACGTATTAACAACCCTTCAACCGGGCCAATTAATGGTGAAGTTGGTAAAAGATGAACTGACTGAACTCATGGGAGGAGATTCTGAAGGGATCAATTTATCCGGTACACCCGCTGTGATTTTGATGTCAGGTTTACAAGGTTCTGGTAAAACAACTTTTTCAGGGAAACTTGCAAACTTCCTTAAAACCAAAAAAAGTAAAACTCCCTTGTTAGTTGCCTGTGATGTGTACCGTCCTGCGGCGATTGATCAACTGCATATCGTTGGGGAACAAATAGGGGCGGAAGTATATTCGGATCGTGAAAACAAAAATCCCGTTGCTATAGCAAAAGCCGGAATAGCTCAAGCTAAATCTTCAGGTTGTGATGTAGTAATTATCGATACTGCTGGTCGTTTGGCAGTAGATACGGAAATGATGGATGAGATTGCCAATATTCATTCGGCAATTAGCCCTCAAGAAACCTTATTTGTAGTAGATTCTATGACAGGGCAGGATGCGGTAAATACAGCAAAAGCTTTTAACGATATCTTAAATTTTGATGGGGTTATTTTAACCAAATTGGATGGTGATACCCGCGGTGGTGCTGCCATTTCTATTAAATCTGTTGTTAATAAACCTATTAAATTTATAGGAACTGGTGAAAAGATGGAAGCGATTGATGTTTTTCATCCTTCCCGTATGGCAGATCGTATTTTGGGTATGGGAGACGTAATTTCCCTCGTGGAACGTGCTCAGGAACAATTCGATGAAGCTGAAGCTCGAAAGATTCAGAAGAAAATTGCAAAAAACAAGTTCGGTTTTGATGATTTCCTAAGTCAGATACAGCAGATAAAAAAAATGGGTAATATCAAAGATTTAATGGGTATGATTCCTGGTGCGGGAAAAGCATTAAAAGATCTGGATATCGATGATGATGCCTTTAAGCATGTCGAAGCTATAATCCATTCGATGACTCCCGAAGAAAGATCCACACCGGCAAAACTAAATGCAAGTAGAAAAAAACGTATCGCAAAAGGAAGTGGTAGAACCATACAAGAAGTGAATCAGCTTTTAAAGCAATTTGATCAGATGAGCAAAATGATGAAAATGATGCAAGGCGGCGGGGGTAAAAAGATGATGCAAATGATGCAGAACATGCGATAGTTGTTATTAGAATTTTAAAAGGACTCAGAATGAAAATATTAGACGGTAAAAAAATATCCAACGACATCAAAGAAGAGATTGCTGTTGAAGTTGCTAAAATTAAGGAACGTGGTGAAAAAGTTCCACATTTGGCTGCGGTAATTGTAGGGAATGATGGAGCAAGTCTTACTTATGTTGGAAGTAAAGTGAGATCCTGTAAACGTATTGGTTTTGAATCTACATTAATTCAACTACCAAGCACTACAAGCGAAGTAGAATTACTTAAAAAGATCGAGGAATTGAATGAAGACGATGCCATTGATGGTTTTATTGTACAACTTCCCTTACCCGATCAAATTGATACACAAAAGGTAATAATGGCCATAGATCCGGATAAGGATGTTGACGGATTTCACCCCACTAATTTTGGAAAAATGGCATTGGATATGAGTACCTTTATTCCTGCAACGCCCTTTGGTATTTTAGAATTGTTAGAACGCTACAATATTGAGACACAAGGAAAACGAACCGTTGTCATTGGTCGTAGTCATATTGTAGGACGCCCCATGAGTATCTTAATGGGACGCAAAGGCTGGCCGGGAAACTGTACCGTTACTCAAGCCCATAGTCGTACAAAAAATATCACCCAAATTATTTCGCAAGCCGATATTGTAATATCTGCCTTAGGGATACCTAATTTTATTAAAGCAGAAATGGTTAAAGATGATGCTGTAGTGATTGATGTGGGTATTACGCGAGTTCCTGATGAAACCAAAGAAAAAGGTTATTATATTACAGGAGACGTAGACTTCGAAAACGTGAGTAAAAAAGCTTCCTTTATTACCCCTGTTCCGGGAGGAGTGGGTCCTATGACAATAGCAATGCTCCTTAAAAACACTTTGTTGGCCAGAGAAAGACATAGAAACAAGGTTTAAAATCCCCCATAAGAGGGATGCGTTTGTTGTTTTGGTATTCTAAATTTGGTCATTAAACCGCTTGTACTTTTTTCTTTGTAACTTCAAGGAAATCAAATTTAGGGCTTTCAATACGATCAACATGTCTGTATCTAATCTAAAAATTAGTATTGGATTGTGGTTTTGTTTTGTGCTTCTTGCACTTCCCGCATATGGGCAATATTACAATGTAACTCGTTATGCGGATGATACAGGTTTACCTTCCAGAATTATACGTGATATTATTCAAGACGATACTGGATTTATCTGGGTTGCTGGAAATAATGGATTGTATCGTTTTGATGGACAGGAATTTCGCCCTTATCTCGCAGCTCTCAAAGACACCTTAGGTTTACGTGACAATAAGATAACTTCAATTGTACAGACTTCCGATCGAAAAATTTGGATTGGAACGCCAAAAGGGCTGCATATTTTAGAAAAAGGGAGTATTCGCCATTTTAAGCTTTTAGATCAACCTACAGATGAAGAGGAATATATTTTAAACTTGTTTGAGGACAGAAATCAAAATCTTTGGGTAGGTACTTATGGAGGACTTTTTCTAGTAGAGCAATCTTCTGAAGTAATTCAATTCTTAGACGAAAATAGTCCAGCGGTTACCAAAGAAGTGGTCTGGGACGTTTCTGAAGATATACAGGGCAATATGTGGATTGCAACCAATGATGGTCCATATCTATTAGATGAAAACCAATCGCTTAAGTTTCGAAAAATATGTGTTGAATTAGAAGAACCACTTCAAAATGAGAATATTAAGTATTACAAACTAGAGCAATACAATGATAGTTTACTGCTGATAGATTCAAATAAAGGATTGCTTAAGGGAAAAATACGAACTTCGGGATTACTCGTAAGTAGATTTTTAAATGAAGAGGGAAATATAGTAGACAATTTCACTGTACAAAACTCTATTATAGATAGTAAAGGAAGTGTTTGGGTTGCTACACGAAAAAGCTTTTTTAAAAAATACAGTATTCTTGATGAACGGCTAGTGGAAGAAAAAGTAGTGTCTAAAAATGGTTTTTTAAGTCTATCTGGAACAACGAATGCTATTTACGAAGATGTGCAAGGAAATATGTGGATGGCAAATACGAACGGATTATATAAGTTTAGTATTGACAATAGTGAAATCACCACATTTCCAAATCGGTTTGCATCAAAATGTCTTAGTGATCTCTATGGAATCTATGGAATTATTGAGGATAGAGCGAATAATTTATGGATCACCACGCCCAAGAAATTGTATCGCGTTAAAAAAGAAGATATTCTTGAAAGTAATTGCCCTGAGGATTATTTGGTTTTTGAGATAGAAGGAATGCAGTTAGCTCGCAATTTATCCATTGATTCTAACAATAGACTCTGGATAGGAGGGGATGACGGTTTGTTTGTTACGCAGCTGGATGCATATCAAAACCCCGGTGTTTTTAGACGATACACCAAAGCTGATGGATTGCCACATAATTGGAGTTACGAGGTCCATGAAACTAGTAAAAATCACTTTTGGGTAGGTAATTATGCGGGTTTGGTAAAAATGGAATTAGCAGATGGTCAGTTGGAAAATCCAAAATTTGAGGTATATACTTCCGATAAAAATGAGGAAGGAAGATTGATCAATTCTCAGATCATGGATATTGAAGAGGATAGTAATGGAAATATTTGGGTGGGTACTTTTAGTGGATTAAGTAGACTTTTAGACCCTTCCGGAGCAGGTAAATTCGAAAACTATAATAGTACTTATGGAGATCGTAAAACATTGAGCAATGATGCGGTTAAAAAAGTATTTAAAGATAATAAAGGATACATTTGGATAGCCACACAAAGAGGATTGAACTTATATGATCCTACTAAAAATCAATTTTGGCAATTTGGTCACTCAGAAGGTTTACCTTCCGAGTATATCTTAGGAATTCAACAAGATTCTAAGGGTTTTTTATGGATTGGTACTACTAATGGGCTGCTTAAAGCGATCTATAATTCGAGTTCGAACGAACTCGTTCCAGTGAAACATTTTACCTCCAATGATGGTTTGGCGGATAATATCCCTTATCGAAATGCAATACTTATCGATAGTATGGATAATGTTTTTGTGGGTAGTAGAGAAGGAATAAGCATCTTTAGGGGAGTTTCACCTACGAATTCAGATACTAGTGATTTTGAAATGATGATTACAGATGTAAGCAGCACCCAAAAAAAAGATATGGGATTTACATCCGTTCATAATAAACTGCAAGAAAATAAAATCGTGCTTTCTTATCAAGAAAATTCCATTCGATTAAACTATGCGGTATTGGACTATATAAACCCTGAAAATAATAAATATCGACATAAATTTTTACCCGTAAATGACCGATGGATTGAAACTAATGGTAGCTCTAAACTTTCATATTATAATCTTGCACCGGGTAGCTATGAATTCATTTTGGATGGGAGCAATGCGGCTGGAACCTGGTCTGAAACACCCATACGATTGCAACTTGTAATACGACCACCTTTTTGGAAATCGAAATGGGCAATTTTTCTATACATCATATTATTGGCAAGTTTACTGCGCTTTTTTTACCTATTGCGCATAAGGAGAAAGGTACAACAGTTAGAACAAGAAACGCATCTCGAAAAAGCGTTGTTAAAAGAACGAGAGCAGTTACGGCAGGAAAATGCTGCAGATTTTCATGATGAATTAGGTTCCCAGGTAACCAAAATTTCTCTTTTTCTTACCCTGGCCGAACGCAGTTTGTTGGAAAAAGAAGATCCCCAACCCTGGTTTCAGAAGATACATGAAAATATTAAATCCCTCTCTGGCGGGTTTCGAGATCTGTTATGGGTAATAGATCCAAAAAAAGATAGTTTAGGAGACACTTTTTTAAGACTTAAAGATTTTGGGGAAGAGCTTTTTGAAAGCAATGAGGTAGATTTTAGAACATCAGGGTATCAAATGGAATATACCGAATACTTCCTAGATCCTCAGACGAAAAAGCAAGTCGTAATGATCTTTAAGGAAGCAATGAACAATTGTATAAAATACGCCACCTGTAATAAGGCCAATCTGCATCTGAGTTCAGACGAAAGTTTTTCAAAAATCACCCTAAGCGATAATGGGAAAGGATTTGATGTGCAATTAAAATCAAAGGGAAGGGGACTTCAGAACATGGCTGCCCGTGCTAAAAAGATTAATGCTAATTTTGAAATTGTTTCTAATGATAAGGGAACTACCATAACATTGGATAGAATACCCCATACGAGCGATAGTTATTCCTTACAAGATACGTAACTTGGTATATGGAAATGAACAACGAAACCATCCATCTTGCCATTGTAGAAGATGATAATGAGATTAGACAAACCTTAACCCTCATTATTGACGGATCTCCGGGTTTTTCCTGCAAATATGCCTTTCCCGATGGGGAATCAGCATTGGCATCTATAGGAAATTTACCTATCGACATCGTATTAATGGATATAGATCTTCCGGGAAAATCTGGAATTGAGGTGACACGATTGCTAAAACCGAAAAACCCGGAACTGGATTTTATAATGCTTACGGTTCAAAGTGACGACGATTCTATTTTTCAATCCCTATGTGCCGGCGCGTCTGGATATCTTTTAAAAGATACAGGTCCGGTAGCTTTATTAGGGCACATACGAGAGGTATTTAAAGGAGGTGCGCCAATGAGCAGTCAGATCGCTAGACGTATTATTAGCTCCTTCAGAATCATTGAAAACCCACTTTCAGATCGAGAAACGGAGATTCTTAAAATGTTAAGTCTTGGACTCAATTATAAAGATGTGGCAGAGGATCTTTTTTTAAGCCCACATACGGTAAAAACTCATATTAAGAATATCTACGCTAAGCTTCACGTAAAAAATAGAGCAGAGGCCATCTATAAGGCCATCAAAAAAAATCTGATCTAATATATTATTTGTTTACAGAAATACCCCTTACGAGGTATTGACCGAAATACTTCAAAGCCAGACATTTGGAGAAGAATTAATTTAAAATTTTTTTCAGATGAACACTTTTAAACCATGGAAATTAGTATCGCTATTATGTATATTTTTTGTATTTACAAGCGTAGAAAGCCAAAAATTAGGAAAACGAATAAAGAAAAAAATAGACGACAAAGCTGTTGATGTTTTAGATGAAAAACTAAATGGCAAGAAGAAGAAAAAGAAGAAGAAAAACGGAGAGGAAGAGGAGGCAGGAGTTGGAGGAGTCATTTTAGGTTCAGAAAATGGATTTAAAATTGATCGAAATTTTATTGACCGAAGTAATTTGATTTTTTACGATGATTTTGATTCCGAAACACCGGGAGAGTTTCCAAGTAAGTGGAAAAGAGTAAATGGAACGGTGGAAAATGGACAGTTTGAAGTCAACAATAAAAGAGAAGGTGTAGTGCAAATGGTATCTACCCGTAGTGCCATAAAGCCAAGTTTTGATACCGACGATTATTTAGGGGATTCTTTTAAGATAGAGTTGGAAAATTTCTTTTGGCAGCGAGGTAACGAAGCCTATTCTATTCAGGTTTACGGAGCCAAAGGTGTTAGCCCAGCCTTTACTGTTATGCTGAGAAGTACTAACGTAGCATCAGGTTCTGATGTTGTTTATATGGCGGGCAAGCAGACTCCGGGATGGTATACCTCTCAAATTTCTTTCAATAAGGGCAATTTAAAGGTTATGGTAAATGGACAACTCCTGGTGAACAGCCCAGATATCAACGTTAGAGAGTGTACTTATGTTGCTATAAAAACACTTTCTCCTGGATCTACTCGTGGCGATGGGTATCCTAAAGCAAGAATCAACTATATCATGATTTCGAAGGGAGGACTACCCTTATATGAGCGAATTGTGAATAGCGGACGTATTGTGGTTCGAGACATTTATTTTGATACGGATAAATACGAGATTAAGCCAAATTCGCATGTAGCATTAGACAAAATTGTAAAGATGCTTAAAGAGCATGAAAATATGGAAGTTACTATAGAAGGCCATACGGATGCAAATGGAAGTGAAGAAGCCAATCAGATTTTATCAGAAAAACGGGCAGAAGCTGTAAAAAATTACCTAGCGGCTAACGGTATTAAAAGATATCGATTATCGAGTAAAGGCTACGGAGAGGCTAAACCGATAGATCCTTCTAATACGGAGGTAGCTTGGGCTCAAAATAGAAGAGTAGAATTTGTGTTGAATAAGAATTAGAATACCATTGCTAAAGAATCCTGTGAAAGTAACCCTGTCAAATCGAATTGACTTGACAGGGGTTCTCCACTTCACCTTTTTAAGTCAAAAACATATGAGTTCAAAAAAAAATAAATACTATTCCCTTACACTTTTTCTTTTCATTTTTGTTTTTGCAGGAATGTTAAAAGCTCAGACATATCAATACCCCAGTCCAGAACGAGTCGAGACTTTGCTCGAAGAAATTCAAGAATGTAAAGTGCTGCTCCAAGAGGTTGAGGAGAGTCTGAAGGCAATGAAAGCAAATCCTGAGTCGGTTACATTAAAAGAATATTTGGATGCAAATAAACTTTTAAAAACATCAGAAAAGTGTATAGCAAATAGACGAAAAGAACTGGACAAATTAAGAGAAGAATACCCAGGTTGGTTCAATGGAACCGGAACGGTGTCGTCCTCAAAACGAAATAAACAAATTAATGGTGAAGCCCTGGAAAAAAACTGGTTACAGGTAGAAATTATTATGAGGGAGCTTCGGGAAAGTTTTGATAACGTAGATAAACCATCAGGTCACAAATAAGATATAAAATGAAAAGGATAATACTATTGATGTTGTGTTTAGGAATGCTTATGCAAATATCTTGCAAGAAAAAAACGAAAATTGAAGCGAAAGATTCCTTGGGAACTACAACACTTTCATCCACAGAGACGGATAAAGAAGGTGAAAAAAAATGTGATGATTTTATAGCAGATTACGAAAACTGGATGGAAGGTTACGTTGATTTAATTGCAAAATACAAAGACAATCCAGCAGGCTTAATTGGAGATCCAGAGTATACCAAGGTGGGGCTAGAAGGAGTAGAATGGGCCTCAAACTGGGCCAATGATCTTAGCTGCGCCATGAATCCTAAATATCAAAAACGCTTTAACGAGATTCAGGATAAAATAGAAAAAAAAATGAAGGAAGTCGGGCTTAAATAACGGTGGTTATTTATGTTTGGAAGGAGTATGCTTGTAAAAGAACATACTCCTTTGTTTGTTATATATACAGGAGCTAAAAAACCCGGTTTAAGTTAAATCCAAAAAAGAAAACTCCATCACCCCAATCTCCATTTCCATTAACCAAAAAAGCATTTTCCAATAAACCCTGTGCATTGGTGAAATGTACTTGAAATACATGTCCTCCAGTTTCGATATCAAAACCTACAGAAAGTGAATTTGTAAAAGGAGAATCATCGGCTCTATTTAGATGCCAACCGTAATCTGCGTTGAAACTCACTCTTTTACTAATTTTTACTCTTCCTCCAAAACCTAAAATAAACTGCGTATTATCTTGATCCTCAAAAGAAACTAGGTTTTCATGAACTAATGATGGAGATAATTGAAATGAAATACTCTCATTAAATTTCCGTGAAATGAGTAGTTGACTCGTATAGGATAATCGATTTTCAAACTCCAATAAAGGTAAAAATTGCTGATCTAAATCAGAATTTATCGTTACAAGATTGTACCCCGTAATATTAAAGGGAAAACCACCATTTTTTTGTCGTACAATACTATACTTGGCATGTAAACCATAGCTGGCCTCTCTGGTACTTCTAGCAATACCGAGATTTAACCAATCGGTAAAACCATAAAGAAAAGCGATTTTGGTAACCGCGTTGTCTAATCCAAAAAAGTCGTCAAAACCATTCTGTACGGTACCAAATCTATGCGAAACAATAAAATAGAGATCCCCTTTACTGGCAATCTTTGTGGATTCAAAATTTACGATTTTTAATCCCTTAAATGCAGCGTCCGCCACGGTACCTTTTTGAATATCACCTACTTCGTCTTCCAATTCATCTAAAAGATCATCCTGCGCAAAAGTGAGCAGAGGTAAGGCGATACAAAGGATAAATACTATTTTTTTTATCATCTTAGGGTATTATTTAGAAAGTGAACATTGATCAAATTTAATTTCTTCTAAAAGGTCATCATAGCCAACGCACCGACCTTTAAAAGTAATGGCGCCTTTAACGGAGCCTATTTCATTGGAAAATTCTGCAAAAATGCTTCCGTCTACCGTAAGTGCATTTCCGTCTTGATCTGTAATTGTTCCTGAAACTTGGATGGTTTTGTTCTCATACTTTTGGGTTGCAGCTTCAGAGTTTTGACTAAATTCTGCAATCAAATCACTGGCTTGCAAGGAAAAAGCAGCTTTTTCAGATTCGATGTCGCGATGCGATTGATACGCATAGCGATAACCAAAATACCCTATAATTATAAGCCCTAAGGCAATAATTAGTAATGTTTTTCTGTTTAACATAATACAATTTTTTTTGGTTAAAGATAAAAAGAATACATATTGTCTTAACATTTTTAATAAATTTATACAAAAAAAGAAACTATGAAAAATTACCTACGCGCCATATGTATGGCATTTTTGCTTTTATGTTGGATGCAATCTTGCACCTCTGATAGTGAAAGTGATTTAATCCCAGATGAACCCATAACGGGAGAGTTTGTTTCTTTTGAAGCAGATATAGAACCAATAATTAATACGGCTTGTATGCCATGTCATGGAAATCCGACTACTAATGGAGCACCTCAGTCATTAACCAATTTAGATGAGGTACGTCTTTCAGTTTTAGATAGGGATTTGATTGGAAGGATAAATAATGAAGCCGCGCCCATGCCTGTTTCAGGATTGTTACCCGTTGCTACACGGGAATTGATACAACAATGGGTGGACGATGGATTTAGAGAGTAAATTAACATATAAAAACAAAAAAACACTGCTATGAAAAAAATTACTTTAATACTCTTGTTTGCTTGTGGGATAATAGTATCTGCATCAGCTCAAGACAAATATTTAACAAAGAAAGGAGCAATAGATTTTGAAGCTTCTGTTGCCGCATTTGAACCTGTAAAGGCAAAACATGAAAGTGTGACGGGAATTTTAAATACGGCCAATGGCGAAATTGCTGCTTTAGCCCTTATGCGTGGTTTTCGTTTTAAAGTAGCTTTAATGGAAGAGCATTTTAACGAAAACTATATTGAATCTGAAAAACATCCAAAGGCAACCTTTAAAGGTAAATTGGAGAAGTTTTCTATAAAAGATCTTTCTGAAACGCCAAAGGAATTTCTGCTCTATGGAAATGTAACTATGCGAGGAAAAGAAAAAGCGGTAAAAACAACGGCCAAAGTATCTATGAAAGGTGATGTGATTTATGTGAAAACATCTTTTGATGCAAAACCGGAAGAATTTGATATTGACATTCCAAAAGTGGTAAGTAAAAAAATATCAGAAACTATTCATGTAACGGTTGATTTAGGGCTAAAGAAAAAATAAGAGTCTTGAATACTATTTAGCGAACAGCTGATCTATATTTTTAAATGCCTTAAATTCTAAGGCATTACCCGCGGGATCTAAAAAGAACATTGTGGCTTGTTCTCCTACATCACCAGCAAAACGAATATAAGGTTCGATCACAAAAGCTACGTTTTTACTTTTTAAAAGCGACGCAAATTTTTCGAACTCATCCCAGGGCAGTACCACACCATAATGGGGAACAGGCACGTTTTTGCCATCTACCGCATTGGTATGCAAATCTGAAGTGGTAGTTTTGGGTTTGTAATGAATTACAAGTTGGTGTCCAAAAAGATCAAAATCAACCCAATGATCACTGCTTCTACCCTCATTACAGCCAATCACGTCGCGATAAAATGTTCTGCATTCAGTTAGGTTATGGACAGGAATTGCAATATGGAAAGGTGCGATATTTTTCATGTTTTAAAAATACCTAATTTTTAAGAATTTAAAAACTTTAAAATTTCTCGATTTACCTGATCTTGATGCATAGAATGCCCCAAGCCTCGAGTTCGTATGAAATTACTGTTTTTCCAATTTTGATGTACTTTTTCTGAGGCACTGATATGGGCAATCGAATCCTCTTCATCATGCAGTATAAGACCCGATTTTGCAAGTGATTTTGTAAATAAGAAGGTTTTAAAATCTGCAATATGAAAACCAAAATGTTCAACAAAGTAGGCATCCAAAGCAAGCATCACCCTTTTGCTTAGGTTTAAGGTTTCTTGATATTGTTCCATAAAAACAGATAGTTCAGAAGGAGCTCCTATAGTTACTAATTTCTGAACGCTGTTCTTTGGAAATTTATGTTGTTGATACAAAGCAGTCATACCTCCAATAGAATGACCAACAACATATTTGGGAAGATAGGTATTAATCATATGATCCATGCAATCTGCATATAACGGAACATTAAAAATAGCACCACTAGAATCTCCATGAGCCGGAGCGTCAAAAGCAACAATATGATAATTTTGTTCCTTTAAAATTGCTACTAATTTATGCCAACGCCAACTGTTGCTTTCCCAACCATGCGCCAAGAGTACTGTAGTACCAGTACCTGACCATTCATAAACCTTTATGGAATGATTGCCAATTGTAATAAAACGATCTTTAGCGGTAGCCAGAAATTTCTTTTGATTCGAAGTTATTTTACCTTTTCTAGGCGTACAAAACAACAAAAATGCTTTTTTAGCAGCCTTCTTTTTGGAGAATAAGGCCAGTAGATTGAAATACGTTCCGAAGATAAAGGGAAGCACAACGGTATAAATTTTTTTCATATTTTTGCTTAGTTACTTTAAGTAACTTGATTTTAAATAAAAACCAAAAATACAGATTCTCTTTTATAAAAAAAGGGGTTTCAAAAGATGTAGTAGGTATGGAAATTGAAACTGTTACTGATAATCAGAAACTTAGAGTTGCAAAAAAAATAGAAAAAATGTTTGGGCATATAGATCCAAAGCTCCCACCGGAAATGTGTCCTATACGGGATATTATGGCCTTAGCATCTGATAAATGGAGTATTCTTATTTTATTGTACCTCGGGTATTTTCCTACTCTTCGCTTCAATAGACTCAAAAAGAAGGTGTATGGAATTTCAAGTAAAATACTTAGCGAACGTCTTAAAACCCTAGAAGCGGACGGCTATATTCTTCGAAAAATGTATCCAGAAGTTCCTATTCGGGTGGAGTATAACTTAACCGATTTCGGACATTCATATCTTCAGAAATTACTAGATCTTACAGAATGGGTTCAAAAGTATTCCGAAACGATTTTAGCCAATCGTTCTAAATTTGCTAAATAGGCACGACTAATAAATTAATCACTTTCTCGTGTACATATAATTTTCCACGTAGGAAATACCGTTTTTTCGTCTTTGGAAGTCCATTCTCCGACCCATTTATACCCTTTTTCATCAATATCATGAAAGCGAAGTCTAAAATAGCCATCTGCTCCATTGGGTGCTTTTTGTTCTCGATATAGCGTTATTTCGTTATCCTTTTTAGTTCCTTCCCAAACAGGTAATATGGTGCTAGGAGCTCCAGAAGAATAATAATGTACGTACCAACGCAAACTGTCCTTATGGAACTGACGAATACTACCGGAATGTTTTCCATCAGCCTTTATTGTTTCATCCTGCACAGCCGTGCCATTCATAATATATTTAAAAGTCCATTTCATAGGAACGCCATCTTGCCAAGTTTGATCGGGATTTCTTGTTATAGATAAACAAGAACATTCACCAATTAGCGACGCATAATCCTTAATTTGCTCGGGAGCATCAGGATTTGGAAGTCCGTAGGGATTTTTATCAGATACTTCATACTGCGCATTTGCAAAAACCGTCAAAAACAGCAAGCATAAAAGATGAATATACGTTTTCATAAGGTTGTAAGGTTATAAGGTTGGTGTTAAGTTAAGGAAAGTTAAAAAAGACAACTATGAAATTAAGAAGGTATTAACGAATTACTCTTCGCGATGTACAGTTTCTATGCTAAAGGCAGGTAAACAAACCGCAATATATTCACAAGGTTCCTCAAATGGATTTGAATATTGAATTCTGGTGTTTTTTGAAATTTTAATGGATTGTCCTGCTTCCAGAATTACTTGCTCTTCTTCAATAATAAACTGTTTTTTCCCCTTTATAATATAGGTGTACTCATCAAATTCCGGAGTTTGATAAGGTTCACTCCAACCTGGAGGAGCAATCATATGGGCAATACTCAGTTGTGTATCTCCGTTCGTTGCTTTCCCAAAGTGCTCCTCGATAACTTTACCATCTGTTGTTGGAACAATGAAAGGAGTAGTTTGTACGGTATATTTTTTGAAAGTTTTTTTCATAAAATAAGAATACACTTAAATGTTAAATGCGCTTAAAACCAGGTTATTCCCAACCCACCATTAGGTACTTAATTTTTGCAGCATCTGGAATTTGAACCGCCTCTACATTAGTACTTGAATAGCGCAGGCCGCCCGGGAGTTCCTCTTTATCGATAGTGAAATAGATATCACTATCTTTTGGAAAGATTACGATGTTATTCAGTGACGTAATAATCTTTTTAATTGTATAATGTTCCTTAATATCCTTAAAAGTGCTTTGCAGTCCTACTCCTTCCGGAGTACGATATCTAGCATCAAAAACTTGAATGGTTTCTACCTCAGGAATACTATCTGTACTTGGGGTAACGGTTAAAAGGTGTTTGCCTCCTTTTTCGTAAATATTTATTTTTTTTACCTGAGCGCCCAACCGATATGCTGTTGTATCCTGTACAACGGAATCCTTTGCAAATAAGGTGTTGATATCATCAATAACAGCAGTACGCTGCAGTTTGCCCACCTGAGCTTCGGAAATTAAAAAGGCGGTATTTGGTTTTTCTTGACATTGCGCCAATAAAAGCGCAAGCACAACGAGTACTCCTAATCTTTTGATATTCATAAATTATCGAATCACTTTCTTTAACACACCTAAAACACCCCTAATAAATGTGGCACTGGTTAATACTTTAACAACGGGATTCATGCGGGTGCTGGTTCTTCTGCTACTTGTGCTTTTTCTTCGCGACGTTTTAGTAACCTTTTCTTTCTCCGCTTCTTTTTCTGCTTTTTCAATTTTGGCATTCAGAATTTCATAGGCACTTTCACGATCAATCTCATCGTTGTATTTTTTCACCAACTTTGATTGTGTAATTACGGTGTCTAACTCCTTATTGGTAAGCACATCCATTCTACTCATAGGCGCTCTCAGCATAGTAGCAGCTAAAGGAGTCGGTCTTCCTTTTTCGTCTAGAGCAGAAATCAAGGCTTCTCCAATCCCTAAGGATGTAAGCACTTCTTTGGTGTCATAATATTCAGAAATAGGATAATTTTCTGCAGTTAATTTTATGGCTTTGCGATCTTTTGCCGTAAAAGCTCGTAGCGCGTGTTGCACTTTTAGCCCCAATTGGGATAAAACTGCATCAGGTACATCCGTCGGATTTTGTGTGACAAAATATAGTCCAATACCTTTAGATCGAATAAGCTTTACAATACTCTCTATCTGTTCTAGAAGTGCTTTAGAGGCAGCTTTGAAAATTAAATGCGCCTCATCAATAAATAAGATTAACTCTGGTCTATCGCTATCTCCTTGTTCTGGAAAGGTACTGTATATCTCGGCCAGAAGGCTTAACATAAATGTAGAAAAGAGTTTAGGTCTATCCTGAATGTCTGTAAGTCGAATGATATTAATATAACCGCGACCATTTTTATCAATTCGGACCAAATCGTCCACTTCAAAAGACTTTTCTCCAAAAAACAAATCCGCACCTTGCTGTTCCAACTCAATAACCTTTCTTAATATGGTACCGGTAGAGCTGGTAGATATTCTACCATAACTTTCTGCAAATTCTTTTTTTCCTTCCCCTGTTGCGTATTGCAATACTTTTTTAAAATCTTTAAGGTCTAGAAGTGGTAATTTATGATCGTCACAATATTTAAAAATAACGGCAACGATTCCTTCTTGAGTTACTGTTAAATCTAATATTCTAGAAAGTAAAATAGGACCAAATTCAGAAACCGTAGCGCGCAATTTCACGCCATCTTGTTCCGATAAGGATAAAATTTCAACTGGAAAATTTTTAGCTTCAAAGGGGAGTCCAATTTTTTCATGACGCTCATCAATTTTAGGATGTCCAGGGCTGGGTTGCGCAATTCCACTTAAATCTCCCTTTAAATCCATCAGCAGTACAGGAATACCTTTATCCGATAGATTTTCGGCAATTACTTGCAGGGTTTTTGTTTTTCCAGTTCCAGTAGCTCCAGCGATTAAACCATGCCTGTTCAATGTTTTTAAAGGAACTTTTACATGGGCATTAGTAATGGTTTCTTCGCCCAACATGGCCGCTCCCATGGTAATAAAATCACCTTTGGTAGTGTATCCTTCCTCAATATGTGCAAAGAATGCATCTTTGGTACTCATTTGGTTATTTTTTGATAAAAATAGGGTAATTTTAATCAATACAAAAAAACTCAAAATCCACTTAGCTGGTTTCAACATTAACGAAGAATACTTATGAAAAAAATACATTTACTCTTTTTACTTGTAGCCTTGGTGTATAATACCACCGTTTTCGGTCAGGAAAGCAATGAAATTACCTTCCATAAATCTCACGAACCAAAAAAGCAAAGTGCACCTTTTAGTGATGCCGTACAGGCAGGGAACCTTTTCTTTTTGGCAGGACAAATAGGGATGGATCAACGTACAAGAACAATGGTTTCAGGGGGCATACAAGCCGAAACGAAACAGGTGATTAAGAATATAGAAGCAGTTTTACAACATCATGGTATGGAACTGGATAATGTGGTAAAATGCACCGTTATACTTAGTACCATAGATGATTTTTCGGCTTTTAATGAGGTATATGCTAAATATTTTACTAAAAAACCAGCCCGGACTACATTTGCAGCAAAAGGATTAGCACGGAATGCAAAAATTGAAATTGAAGTTGTAGCGGTTAAGAATTGATTTTTTCTGCATACTAGTGTTATTTTTTAATGTTTCATTAAAAAATTAACAGATTGAACGAGGAAAAATTACCGATAGCAGGTTATTTTTGATTTTTTCGATTTAAAAACCAACTTTTGAAGGTTAGGCAATCGATGATCGCAGAACTATGATAGCAGCTCGAATTCAAATGTTTCTTTTTAGTAAGAAAAAGTATGGTAAGTTAATTTTAGGATTTGCGCTGTTCTTTTTTCAATTTTTTGCTTTAGCTCAAACAAATATAGCACCTTCGGTAATGGCCGTGGGAGATCAGGTATATTGCCCACTTACTGCTATTCCCATTGTTACTGATTTTGATATTGTAGACCCGGATGATACTGAAATAGATGCTTTTTTTATTCAAATATCCACAGGTTATCAAGTAACACTAGATGTTTTACGATTAGAAGGAACACACCCTAATATTGTTAGTTCTTGGGATGTAACTCAAGGACGACTTTCTTTGCGAGGTGTGGGTGGAAATATGATCGATTATACTGATCTTATAGCTGCGGTTCGAGATGTGGTTTTTGAGTCCACATCACAATTTCCTACGGAAGAAAAGTTTTTTTCATTAACCGTTGGTGATGCTAATTTTTTGCCGCTTACGGGGCATTATTATGAGTATGTACCCGATATTGGGGTTCCTTGGGATGAAGCCTTAGCATTGGCTGACGCAAGAACTTATTTCGGGCTCAAAGGTTATTTGGCCACCATAACATCTCCGGAGGAAGCGCAATTGACAGGGGAACAAGCTGCCGGAGCAGGATGGATTGGAGGAACGGATCGAGGAACGGAAGGCGTTTGGATGTGGGTCACTGGACCAGAAAATGGTACCGTTTTTTGGAATGGAGGCGTTAACGGAAGTTCTCCGAATTTTGCTTTTTGGAATCTTGGGGAACCTAATAACGTAAATGGAGTGAATGGTATAGGAGAAGACTATGCTCATGTTACCGCACCCTCAGTTGGTATTCCTGGTTCATGGAATGATTTACGAAATGAGGGTGAAGCGTTTGGCGATTTCCAGCCTAAAGGATATATTGTAGAATATGGAGGAACACCTGGTGATCCTATTGTAAATTTATCTGGAACTTCTAAAATTACAACACCACGTATAGCAAGCACCACAGACGCAACAATTTGTGGGAATGGGTCATTGACCCTTAGTGCAACTGCAACCCTAGGAGATGTTGTTTGGTTTGATGCAGAAAATGGTGGGAATATCCTTAGTACAGGTTCTGATTTTACAACTCCTACCCTTACACAGAGTACCACGTTTTATGCCTATGCTTCTGTCAACGGATGTTTAACAGGAACCAGAATTGCTGTGGAAGCAACGGTAAACCCGATGCCAATAATCAATACTGCCATTTCAAGTAGTAATTGTGATGAAGATGGTGTGGCCGATGGATTTACAGATTTCAATTTAAATGAAATTACACCGCTTATTATTCAAGGTGCTACTAACTTAACCGTTACCTACCATTTATCCCTTGCAGACGCAACTTCTAATCAAAATGCGGTAAATCCCTTGCCTTTTAACAACAGCCTAGCGGGTACATTATTTGCTAGAGCCGAAAACGAATTTGGATGTTTTGAAATGGCAACGATCAATCTACAGGTTTCTACAACCTCTTTTCCAAATAATTTTCTTTTAGAACTGGATACCTGCGATACAGATGAAAGAGATGGTATATCTAGTTTTGATCTTACTAGTGCTACAAATACTATTTTAGCTCAATTTCCTATTGGTCAAAATTTAAGCGTGGCGTATTATAGAAATTTAGAAGACGCACAACTGGAACAACAACCCATACAAAATGCTAGCAGTTATAGAAACGAGACTGCTTTCTCGCAACTTTTATATGTTCGCGTTGAGAGTGAAGATAATGGAGATTGTTTTGGAATAGGACCGCATTTAAACCTTTTGGTAAATCCGTTGGTTATTTTTGATGTTCCTACAAATGCAATTGTTTGTTCTGGAGCTCCCACAGCGCTCGCCGTATTAAATGCCCAGGATGATTACGATTATGAATGGACCAGTGAAAACGGAACTGTTATTAGCAATCAGGCCTCCGTTACTATAAATACGGGTGGAGTTTATACCGTTGTTGGGATTTCTAATCAAGGTTGTCAATCCCTGCCAGAAACGATAATAGTACCGGAATTTAGTGCTCCTAACTTAACTCCTGAATTTATTATAGTTGATGACATAGGAAGTAATAATACCATAACAATTTTAGAGGAAAATAATAATTTGGGAACTGGAGATTATGAATATGCCTTAGATAATCCTTTTGGACCTTTTCAGGATGAACCTTTTTTTGAAAATGTAGCCCCAGGCCTGCATACCTTGTATGCCCAAGATAAAAATGGATGTGGCTTAGATCAAATCGAAATAGGAGTAGTGGGTGTACCTAATTTTATGACTCCAAACAATGATAATATTAATGATACTTTTAATGTTTTAGGGGTGAGTCCAGAGTTTTATAACGAGGCTGATTTGTTCGTAATGGATCGATTTGGAAAGCTTTTAGCGCAGATTAGCGCTTTTGGACCCGGTTGGGAAGGGACATTTCAAGGAATACCACTGCCATCTTCTGATTATTGGTATGTATTGATGTTGACCGATACCAATAATAAATTGCATAGACGAACTGGACATTTTAGCTTGTTGCGTTGAACATCATTTAATGCTAATTTCTGTAAGACTCGAATTAAACTTAATTAGTCATACAAGAACTAAACACTATCTTTGCATCATGATAATGGAAGAAGTATTAGCAGGTGTAAATAAGGGAACGCTATTGCCTTTAATGGAAGAGTTTTATACAATTCAAGGCGAAGGTTTTCACAAGGGAACGGCGGCCTATTTTGTGCGAATCGGAGGTTGTGATGTGGGTTGTCATTGGTGTGATGTTAAAGAAAGCTGGGATGCAGCCACACACCCACCTACAGCCATTGAAAGTATTGTTGCTAATGCGGCGCACTATTCCGATACTATAGTAATTACAGGAGGAGAGCCGTTAACATGGGATATGGGTCCTTTGACCACTGCTTTAAAAGCTAAAAATCTCAAGATTCATATAGAAACTTCTGGAGCATATCCTCTTACAGGGAAATGGGATTGGATTTGTCTTTCCCCTAAAAAAAATAAATTACCCGAAGGAGAGATTTATAGTAGAGCTCACGAATTAAAAGTTATTGTATACAATAAGCACGATTTGATTTTTGCACAAGAACAAGCTGCCTTAGTGCATTCTAATTGTATATTATATCTACAGCCTGAGTGGAGTGTTCGTGAAAAGATGATTCCCATTATTGTTGATTTTGTAATGCAAAATCCGCAATGGAAAATTTCACTTCAAACCCATAAGTATTTAAATATTCCTTAGTGATTAACGTGCCCCGTTAGCTTGAATGTCAAGAACACACTCTGGATCTAATTGTGGTAGTGCAAGTCCGTTTACCATAAGTTCTTCTAAGGTATCCATCATTGCAGGGCCAAAGGCAAGTTCTGCTCGCATTAAACAACCAGGAACATTACAGTGATTTTCTGCATCTGGATCTTCATGATCATTAATTGCTGGTGTGCCTAAATTCACTAGTCCAAATAAATGTCCAAATTCATGCGTTAATGTAGCGGCCTCCACTAAGGCAGGTGTAACAACATTACTATTTCTAGTCAATCTTCTAATAGTGGATTCGTAAATAACCATCGAAGTATTGCGGTATACCGCTCCCAAAGTAACGGATCCTTCGTCTTCATTATCATTAGCAGAGGGTCCATCTGCAAAATAAATATAAATACCTAATGTTCTACCATCGTTGAAAACAGTTCGATTTTGGGTTTCCAATTCCACAATCTGATCTAATGTTAATTCTGGTTCTCCACTAGGTTCAACGGTTATTGTTCTTATTTCTATATTTTCTTTAAAGGTATGTCGTCTTAAAAAATCCAAGAACTTATCCACTGCTTCTTGATCCGGTCCTAATCCTGTGGCAAAGGCTAATTCCACTACAATCCGATCAAAATTATCATTGGAAAGAATATCATTTGCAGAATCCCCAACATTTAAAAGGTTTCCTGAGATATCTACATTTGGAGTTGGTGGAATGGGATTTCCTTCGTCCGTTGAATCACTGGAACAACCTGCTAAGATTACTATAACTACAATATAAAATAATAGGGTATATTTTTTCATTTCATTTTTTTTGGAGCCCCGAGGGATCATTCTATACTTTTCTCTTATTATTCTAACGCAAAAAAAGAGATTCCATTATTCACTAACCTCAAGTCTTGCTAAATAGTCGTAATGTTCTCCATTACTTACAAGTTCGCAGTAAAAACCACATCCTGCAGCTGCGCGGTTTAAGGTATTGAAATCTAGATATAACCATGAAAAATCAGCGCTCTTTTCACCCTTATAGTGCAAGCTGAAAACTACTTCGCCATAGTAATCTTGTGTATCGGGAATCCAATATCCTCCATCTTCATCAGCTTCAAACATATAAATAATATCGGAAGAGTCTACCAAAATTTGACCTCCAGGGTTTAAAAGAGATTTTAAATGCATCAAAAAAGCCGTTATATTTTTTAATTTTTTTGCTAATCCAATCCCATTCATCAAGAGCAAAAGAGTGTCGTATTTTTGTCCTGAATAACTATAAATATCACCTAAAATAAGGTGTTTAACACCTCTTAATTTACAGGTTTCAATAGCTCCTGGGGACGTGTCGAGAGCGGTAACTGTAATTTTTTGTTGTTGGAGATACAAACTATGACTGCCCGCGCCTGCACCAATATCTAAAACCTTGCCTTTGCACAAACCCAATGCCAATTGTTCCAATTTGGGCATACCATCGTACGCTCTAAATAGGTATGGAATAGGAATTTTATCTTCTTCGTTTAAGGAAGATTGTGTGCAAATATCTTCGCTATAATTTCCCTTTTGATAATCAAGTATTGCCTTTCCAAAAATATCTGTTTCCATTTATTTGCAAATTCTTTACAAATGTGAGACTTTTAAAGTATTGTTGCACCTTATTAAGAATATAAGTTGTTTCAATACATTAAAGCTAAGGTACAGATGGAAGAAGTTTTGCAAGAACTTTCAACAAAGGCGAAGGAGAAAAAAACGGTGCATAAGAAGTTTTTTAAAAAACTTAAACAAAAACCTCCTAAAAAACTCGATTATTTGATGCAAGAATTACACGAAGAAGAATTTGAACGCACAGATTGCCTTCAATGTGCAAATTGTTGTAAAACTACAGGACCTCTATTTACAAATTCGGATATTGAACGAATTGCCAAGCACCTCCGAATGAAACCGCAAAAATTTATAGAAACCTATTTAAAAGTGGACGAAGATGACGATCATGTTTTACAACAATTGCCTTGTAGTTTTTTAGGAGCAGATAATTATTGTAGTATTTATAAAGTTCGACCAAAAGCTTGTAAAGAATTTCCCCATACCAATCGTAAAAAGTTTTATCAAATTAGTGAGTTAACTTTAAAAAATGTAACTATTTGCCCTGCTGCTTTCAATATTGTGGAAGCAATGCAAGAACGTTTGGAACGATAAACTTCTCAAAACAAGTGTATTTTATTCCTTTTAGAAAATAATTACCTTTAGTCCATGGAAACTATATTAAACTATTTTGAAACGATACCGTCATCGCATAGAAGTCTTATTTTAGTATCAGGAATTACTTTTTTCTGGTTGTTGGAAGGTGCGGTGCCCTTGTTTAAGTTCGAGTATAAAAAATGGCGTCATGCAGTTCCCAATATCTTTTTTACCCTTACCACAATTGTAATTAATTTTGTACTTGCATTTCTGCTACTTTCGACTAGCGATTGGGTAGTTGCTAATAATTTTGGTCTTTTAAACTTGTTACCGAGTATTCCCTTATGGCTTTATGTAGTTATTGGGTTGTTACTTTTAGATTTAATAGGAGCTTACTTACCACATTATGTAGAGCATAAGGTAAAGCCACTTTGGATGGTGCATTTGGTGCATCATACGGATCATAATGTTGATACTACTACGGCCAACAGGCATCATCCTCTGGAGAGCATTATTCGCTTTACCTTTACACTTTTAGGGGTTTTCATTATAGGAACGCCCATAGCCATCGTTATGCTGTATCAGTCTCTTTCTCTTGTTTCTACTCAATTTAATCATGCAAATATTAAATTGCCGAAACGGGTGGATGAAATACTAAGTTGGGTATTGGTGTCTCCCGATATGCATAAAGTTCATCACCATTATGTGTTACCCTATACAGACTCTAATTATGGGAATATTTTTTCAATATGGGATCGGATTTTTGGTACATTTATGAAACTAGATAGAAAAGCTATTGTATACGGTGTTGATACCTTTCCTGATGAAAAAGAAAATAGTAGTATTAAAGGACTTTTAAAACAACCTTTTCATAAATACCGAAAACCCACAACAGGTATTTTGGATGCTTCGGAACAAAAGTAAAAGGTAACGTACAATCACTTTTTCACTAATCGTATAATGCATACTTTTTACGAAGTTGTTCAAAAGCATTGAGATCTTTTTGCCAAGTCTTCCGAATAGCTTCCTCAGACATTCCAGCTTCTATTTGTTGTTGTAATTCTTCGGTTCCTGCATGTTTGGTAAAGGAAGAAGTATTAAAAAAAAGACTTTGGTCTATGCTATTCGCATATGCATCTAACAACCATTTCAATTGAATGCGATCTGGTTTTTTTTGCGCACTTAAATCCTCCCCATAACATATTTTACCTTTTTCCTTTGGATATTTAGCACCAAAATTAGGCATTGGAGTATAGCTAAAACCATAAGCCGTGCTATCTAAAAAAGAGGCGCCGTAACGTTGAAATTGATTTTCAGTTCCTCTTCCTGCATTGATATAGGTTCCTTCAAAAAAACCTAGACTAGGATATAGGGCTATGGAAAGATCATTGGGTAAATTAGGAGAAGGTCGTATCGCCAAACTATAGGTACTTTGATGGGTATAATTTTTTAATGGAATTATAGTCAAATCAACTTTTAAACCATCTTGTAACCAGCCTTCTTCGTTAATTAAGGTTGCATATTCTCCAATGGTTAAACCATAAACTAAGGGAATAGGCGTCATTCCTAAAAAACTAGTATGTTCAGACTTCATCGTAGGTCCATCGATATATCTCCCATTTGGATTTGGTCGGTCTAGTACAATTACGGGAATATTGTTAAGCGCACAAGCTTCCATTACTAATTGCAGGGTAGCTATATAAGTGTAAAAACGAACACCGACATCTTGAATGTCAAAAAGCACAATATCAATATCTTTTAACTGTTCGGAACTTGGTTTTTTGTTTTTACCGTATAGCGAAATAAGTGGCAGGCCTGTTTTAGTATCAATACCATCAGCAATAGTTTCCCCAGCATCAGCTTGCCCACGAAAACCGTGTTCAGGAGCAAAGACTTTTTTTATATGAACACCATGTGCTAATAATGAATCTACCAGATGCACATAATTATCGGAAGTTTTCTGAGAGTTTATCGTAGTTTTAAAAATAACGCTAGTTTGATTTGCTACAATACCTACTTGTTTATCTTGAAGTAAAGAGAGGTATTTTTTTGTGCGATTGGCGGCTACAATAATATTTGGTATTGTTTGCGCCTTTTCCGCTGTTTTAATAAGTTCACCCACCGCAGGAGCTCTTTTTGAAGAGTTTCCACAACTTAAGAGCAATAAAACCCAGAGGAAAACAGTATTTTTGGTACCGGATAAAATGGTCATCAATTGAATTTAGAATTTTTTATAGCCAAACGCCTTATTAAAGGTAAGGAGCATAAAATTAGTATTTCGGCGCCAATAATAAAAATAGCTATTGCTGCTATTGCTCTAGGGATTATTATGATGTTGATTGCTTTAGCTACCGGAGAGGGTTTAAAACTAAAGGTTCGAGAAAAAGTAGCAGCCTTTAATGGACATGTTCAAATTTACAATTATGATAGCAATAGATCAGAAGTATCGGTTGCGCCAGTATCTCTAGAGCAAGACTTTTATCCAGAATTCACTAAAGTATCTGGGGTTTCTCATGTTCAAGCCGTAGCGACCAAAGGAGGTATGATACGCACAGAGACTACCCTAGAAGGTATTGTGGCTAAGGGTGTAGGTGTTGATTATAATTGGAAACTCTTTGAGGAATATTTGGTAGCAGGACGATTACCAAATTTTAAGGAAGCCTTAAACGCGGAAGTTTTAATATCGAGAACTTTAGCCAGTAGATTACAGTTAGAACTGGGAGATCGCTTTTCTACTTTTTTTCTTAAAGACAATGATGTTTCTAAAATTCCAAATCAACGTAATTTTGAGGTCGTTGGTTTTTTCGATAGCGGATTTTCAGAATTCGACGAGCTTTATATTTTTGTTGATATTCGCCATATTCAGCGAATGTATCGCTGGGAAAAAGATCAGATAGGAAATTTTGAAGTTTTTTTAGATGATTTTGACACGTTAGATACAAAAGGAAAAGAGATATATGGCGCTGTCCTATCCACTTTAGATACCCAAACCATAAAAGACAAATACACCAATATTTTTGAATGGCTCGGTCTATTTGATTTTAATATAGGAATCATCATTGGAATTATGATCATTGTTGGAGGGATCAACATGATAACTGCTTTGCTTGTACTTATTTTGGAACGTACTCAGATGATAGGAATTTTAAAAGCATTGGGTTTAGCCAATTGGGGTATTCGTAAAGTATTTTTATATAATGCGAGCTACCTTATTTTAGTGGGATTATTTTGGGGGAATGTGTTAGGTCTGGGCCTTATAGGTTTGCAATATAAATTTCGTTGGTTTAAGTTTCCAAATCCGGAAGAGTATTATATGGAATATATTCCTGTTCATATCAATTTTCCTACTGTGTTATTTCTTAATGTTGGAGTGATGTTACTTTGTTTGGTGATGCTTTTAATTCCATCATACATTATTACCAAAATAACCCCAGTTAAGGCGATTCAATTCGAATGATAAGTCTCGCCTTCTTATTGGCAATTGTAGCTCACTTAAAGGTTTTTCTAAACTGTCAGGATTAAATATTCACGAAGGTTATAATAGCAATCTTTAGGGAACTTGTATCTTTGCGGGTAATGGAATACGCAAAGAATATTTTAGAAACAATCGGGAACACACCGTTGGTAAAATTAAATAAACTTACCGCCACGCTTCCCTGTTTGGTGTTGGCCAAATACGAAACTTTTAACCCGGGAAATTCTGTTAAGGATCGAATGGCACTGCAGATGATCGAAGATGCAGAGGCCTCCGGAATTTTAAAACCAGGAGGAACAATAATAGAGGGAACTTCTGGGAATACAGGTATGGGACTAGCATTGGCTGCTGTGGTTAAAGGATACCAAATGATTTGTGTAATAAGCGATAAGCAATCTAAGGAAAAGATAGATATTCTTAAAGCAGTAGGTAGTGAAGTTCATGTTTGTCCAACCGATGTAGCTCCGGAAGACCCTAGAAGTTATTATTCTACAGCAAAACGATTAGCAACAGAAATCCCTAATTCTTGGTATGTTAATCAGTATGATAACCCTTCAAATGCAAAAGCACATTACCTAAGTACAGGACCAGAGATTTGGGAACAAACGGCAGGTAAAGTAACTCATTTTGTGGTTGGTGTAGGAACTGGGGGAACAATATCTGGAGTTGGATCTTTCTTAAAAGAACAGAATCCAAATATTAAAATCTGGGGAATAGACACCTATGGCTCAGTTTTCAAAAAATATCATGAAACAGGAATTTTTGATGAAAATGAGATTTATCCATATATCACCGAAGGAATTGGAGAAGATATTTTACCGAAGAACGTAAATTTTGACATCATTGATGGTTTTACCAAGGTAACTGATAAAGATGCCGCGGTTTACACCCAACGCTTAGCAAAGGAAGAAGGAATGTTTTTGGGGAATTCTGCGGGTGCAGCTGTAAAAGGATTGTTGCAACTTCAGGAACATTTTACAAAAGATGATGTAGTGGTTGTCCTTTTTCATGATCATGGAAGTCGCTATGTAGGCAAGATGTTTAATGATGAATGGATGCGCAGCAGAGGTTTTTTAGAGGATGAAATCACAAAGGCAATCGATCTGGTTAAAAATCATCTTGATTTACCGTTAATAACGGTAAAAACAGAGGAATTAGTTATGCATGCTATAGAGCGAATGAAAAAAAATAACATTTCGCAAATTCCAGTTGAAGATAGTAATGGTTTTGTAGGAGCAGTTGATGAAACCACCTTATTCCGCGCTATTCTAGAGAATAGTGAAATTACTTCAAGACCTATAAAGGAGGTAATGCAAGAGGCTTATCCCATTGTAGACAGGAATACCCCTATTGAAGAAGTGGCAAAATTGATTAATAAGGATATACAAGCCGTTTTGGTGCATTTAGGAGATGACAAACACCATATTATCACTAAGTATGACGTAATTAGTGGACTGCGTTAGACAAGTATTATAGTAGTTTTAAGTTCATTTTTGATATCTTCGAAGCGGTATAATAATCAGTATAAACCCGTTAAAAATGAACTTAAAACAATTTTTGTTAGTTGCATTACTTGCATTATTTCCTTTTTTTTTGGCAGCACAAAAACTTTCGAGCACGGAAAAGAAACTGGTTCGTACCGTTGAACAAAACAATACGGAGGCATTAGAATTCTTAGAAAAAGTTGTGAATATCAATAGTGGAACCCTCAACAAGGCGGGTGTTGAAGAAGTAGGAATGGTTTTTAAGGAAGCTTTTGATGCCATCAATTTTAATACCAGCTGGATTCCAATGCCAACGGAAATGAACAGAGCTGGGCATTTATTTGCGGAAACCTCAGGAACATCTGGAAAAAAAATATTGATTATAGGACATTTAGATACTGTTTTTGAAGAAGATAGTCCTTTTCAAACCTTCGAAAAATTGAACGATAGTATTGCTCATGCTCCGGGAGGAAATGATATGAAAGGGGGAGATGTTATTGCACTTTATGCGCTAAAGGCCTTACATGAAAATGGTCTCCTAAATGATGCACAAATTATAGTTGCATATACCGGTGATGAAGAAAGTACAGGAAAACCATTAAGTTTTAGTAGAAAAGATCTTATTGAAGCCGCTAAACGAAGTGATATTGCGCTGGGTTTTGAAACATCCACAGGTTTTAATTATGCCACTGTTGCCAGACGAGGTGCTTCGGGATGGAAGGTAGAGGTAAAAGGCAAGCGCGCCCACTCTTCCGGTGTTTTTAGTGAAAGAACAGGGGCAGGAGCCATATTTGAGATGTCACGAATATTACATGAATTTTATGAGCAAGTTCGAGGAGAGGAATTTTTAACCTTTAACCCGGGAGTATTGTTAGGAGGCACTTTTGTAGATTTTGATGCCGCTAAAAGTTCAGGGACTGCTTTTGGAAAAAGTAATGTGGTTGCACAAACAGCAGCCGTAAGTGGTGGATTGCGTTTTATTTCTGAAGAGCAAAAAGAAAATGCAAGAAATAAAATGAGAACGATTGTAGCGAATAACCTTCCGCATACTTCGGCAACTATTAGTTTTACAGATAGTTATCCTGCAATGCAACCTACCGAAGGGAATAAGGAATTGTTAACGCAGTTAAATCAGGTAAGCTTAGCGTTAAAACAAGGTGAAGTGTTGGGTTATGATCCGGGAAAACGTGGAGCTGCAGATACTTCTTTTGTTGCAAACTATGTAGCTTGTTTAGATGGTTTAGGAACTATGGGCACAGGAGCACACACTCCACAGGAAACTGTAAATTTGAAGACATTTGAAGCACTAACAAAAAGGACGGCAGTATTAATTTATAGACTCATCAATCAATAAATATGGCAGAATTAGTAGGTTTTGGACAGCGTGCTGAAATAGCAGCAGGTGAATTAATCAGTTACCGCAAAGGGGATCATGAATTTATTCATCAAAAAGGAAGTCCTGGTTGGCGCAGTTCGGATACAGAGATGTTTCCTGTAATCGGTCCAACAGCAGAGGCAAATTTTAAGGTAAAAACCCCTAAGGGAGCAGCAATTCAGGATCAACATGGGTTACTTCGGGAGTTAACGTATATAGAGGCGTTGCGTTCTGAAACTAAGATATCTTTTAGCAAAAAATATAGTGCAAACACTGCAGTGAAAAATTCTAAATATCCAAATAAGTCCTCCGCAGAGAACTTGATATGGCCTTATAGCTTTGAATTCCAAAAGAATTATGAACTTAAAGAAGAGGGATTGGAAATTACTTTTGAAATTTCAGCAGAGGAGGGTATGCCCTTTATGTTGGGATATCACCCAGCATTTAAATTACATACCCAAAGAGTAAGCGTAATTCCAGAAAAGACGGAAAATGCAATAAGTTTGGCTGCAATTAAAGCCGTAGGTAGTCGAGCCTATCAGGTTCCCAATTGCGAAAGTATACGCTTGCAAGATAAACAGGAACTTAAGATTAGAACAGAGGGGTTTGGCCATTTCATGCTATGGACAGAAGTTGATAATATGGTTTGTATAGAACCGATAACGTTTTACCCCTACGCTGTACCGCAATCGAATTTACATGACGGGTTTATGCATTTGAATGATAAAACTCCGGTTTTTAAAGTGTTTTTATGTCCAATTTCAAACTAAAATGAAAGATCAATTAGAACTGTTTTACGGGTATTTGTTTGAACCTGAATTACTTCTTGAAATTGAGCGAGTTGGTATTTTAAAAGAAATTAAACAAGGCGAACAATTGCTAGAAATCGGGGATACTATGAGTGTGATGCCCTTACTTCTAGATGGCGCCATAAAAATTCTTAGGGAAGATGAAAAAGGAGATGAGTTGTTGCTTTATTTTATTGAGCAGGGAGATACCTGCGCGATGACATTTTCCTGTTGCATTGGCAACAAGAAAAGCGAAATTAGAGCTATAGCTGAAACGGACACGAATTTAATTTTAATCCCAATTCAATATTTGGATTCATGGATGGCAAACTATAAAAGTTGGCAAAAATTTGTTTTAGAAAGTTATCATACAAGAGTTGTAGAATTGCTTGAGACCGTAGATACCTTAGCCTTTATGCGGATGGATGAACGATTGCTAAAACATCTACAGGATAAAGCAAAAGTTATTCATAACGATGTCATTCAAACAACACATCAAGATATTGCTTATGATTTACATACTTCTCGAGTTGTGATTTCCAGACTATTAAAAAAATTAGAACAGGAAGGAAAGATACGATTACAGCGTAATCAAATTAAATTAATAGCGCTGTAATTAAGGGATTTTATTATCTGAACTACTACATCTTCCGCAATTCTTTTTTTAAAATCTTTCCAGTTGCGCTCATGGGCAGTGCATCCAGAAATTGTATATATCGGGGATACTTATATGCTGCTATTTTTGTTTTGATCCATGAAATTAGATTTGTTTCGTTTATGGTTTCTCCAGCCTTTAAGACTACAAAGGCTTTAACTTCCTCTCCCAACTTTTCATGAGGAACGCCAATAACAGCAACTAAAGAAACAGCTTCATGTGTTATCATAACTTCTTCTACCTCACGTGGATAAACGTTAAGTCCCCCTCTTAAAATCATATCTTTGGTTCGATCTACGATATAATAGAACCCATCTTCGTCCTTTATGGCCACATCACCAGAATGCATCCAACCTCCGCGAAGTGCTTTTAGATTAGCTTCATTCTGTTTGTAATAGCCTTTCATAACATTGTGACCTCTATATAATAACTCACCTTTAGTTCCGATGGGAACTTCAATGTCATTTTCATCTACCAATTTTACTTCTACTCCCCAAACAGCTTTTCCAATACTTCCAGGCTTTCTTCCCAGATCAATTTGATTAAAAGTCACTACTGGAGACCCTTCGGACATCCCATAACCCTCTAATATAGGAACCTTAAACTTTTCCTCAAAACCTTCTAAAACGGCTACAGGTAGGGAAGCTCCACCAGAAACACACATGCGAAGTATTTTGGAGATGTTTTGGAGTTGTTTGGCATCACATTCTAAATTTAAAAGTGCCCAATACATGGTTGGAACCCCAGCAAAAATGGTAACCTGATGCTTTTGCATAAGATCGAGTACTGACTTTGCTTCAAATCGAGGTACCAATACCTGCGTAATTCCACGATATATGCCCGAATTCATGAGGCATGTCATTGCGAAAATATGAAATAGGGGAAGTACGATTAGCGAAACATCTTGGTGAACTGCCTGACAAATATCTGCAGATACAATGGCATTTTGCAACAAATTTGAGTGCGTAAGTTCCGCGCCTTTTGGTTTTCCAGTAGTACCCGATGTATATACAATTACTGCGGTATCAGATGCTGTTGTTGGAAACGAACTCCCTTTTGAAGATTGTTGATGCATTAAAGAAGCCAAAGTGGGAATTCCTTTAATAGGACTTGGGTCACTAGGATCAGGAGTAATTAAATAAAAATGCTTACAGTGCGGAGCGTTTTGAAACCCTGTATAACCTTCTCTCCCCATAGGTAGATCCGCAGTACCAGTAAAACATAAATATGCCTTTGCGTCAGAATCATTCAAATGATGAACGATTTCTTCCTTTTTAAGCAAAACACTTAGTGGTACTACCACAGCTCCAACCTTTAGAATAGCAAAATAAAGGATAGGAAAGTAAGGTAGATTAAGACAGCTCAGTGCTATTTTATCACCTGCGTGTATATCGATATTTCGTAAACCATTGGCTACTTTATTTGAAGCTTCATTGATATCAGAATAGTTCAGCGTAGTTTCCATGAAAATAAACGCAGCCTTCTCGGGATATCTTTTAGCACTATCTTCGAGAAGTATGGAAAGGTTCAGCATAGTATTGATTTAGCATTAATAATGGCAATCCTTTAAATTAGACATTTTTTGTTGTTACTACAAGTTTTCACCTTCTTAGAGATATACGAAATGAAGCTTTAAAAGACGATAGGTAAAACCAAATTTTTGAGAACCCACTAATGATGCGTAACTTTAAATTGTAAAGTAAACATCAGTTCGAAAACGTAAAAAATTTAAACATGATTAGAGCCTTAAAGAGTATCTCTTTCAGTTTGTTTCAAAAAAGTATTACTATAGTTTTAAGGATGTTACCTTATGTTTTAATGGTGTTTGTCACCACGGCACAACAAACACAAACAGATAGTTATACGAGATATGAGCTATTGAAACCAAGCGAACAGTCTTTTCGTATTATATATGATGTAAGTGCAACTAGCGCTGAAGCAAAATATTATTGGAATACCTTGCGAGAGGGAAGTGAACATATTATCAATGAGGTCTGGGATCGATATTCGGGAAAGGAATTAAATTGGGAAGTTGTAGATGGGAAAACCGCAAAGATGAACGGTCTCACTGCGGCAAACGAGGATACAGACTATCTTCAAATAGCATTAATTCGACCCGTACCAAACAATGGTGAAGCTCGAATACGTATTGATAAAACGTATAAGGATCCCCTAAGTTATTTTACAAAAGATGGTCGTATAATTTTTTCACGAACACTTGGAATTAAACATAACAGTGTGGTGCTTCCTATGGGATATGAACTTACCCATTGTAATTATCCTGTGCAGCTCCAATTAACTAAAAATAATAGGATAAAGGTTAGTTTTATAAACAGAGGCGCAGCCGCTGTCCCATTTGAATTAAAAGCAAAACCTTTGCCTTCAGGAATTCGAATTCGGCAAACCAAAGAAGCATACACTTATGATGGCTCTGGAACAGGACGTAACAAAGCTAAAGTTCGTATAGGATGGGAGTTTGAAGAACGTTCTTTTCAAAATCGCGAAATTGTTTATTTTTTGCAACAGCCTGAAACCCATTCCTTTTTGTTATACCATGATTATACCGAAACTAGACCTGGAATGGACAGATACCTTAACGTTGTAAGAGCTGGAAGTAAAGCCAGTAATCCATCTGCTATTAGTTTAGATACAGGAAAACAGCTTAAGGTTGAGTCCTTAAAGGGAAATGAAATTAATGAACGGGGAATTACCTTGGGAAGCCCAATAACTTCAAAAACTGAGGTAATTGCAATTTGGTTTGATCCTGTTAAAACCGGGGCTTCTGAACGATTACGAATTACAGAGACCTATACCGATGCGAATCGATATCTGTTGCATAATGATGAGCTAATCTGGGATCGCAGTTTTGGAAGAAATAGAAATACAGTTGTGTTGCCATCTGGTTGGTTTTTGACAATGAATGCAATACCTGCAATTATAAATCAGAGCCCAGAAGGGCTCACACAACTGCATTATGTAAATGATCGTCCAGATCTTATCGATGTATATATTAAGGCACAACGGAAGTGAAAATGTCATTCTGATTTTCAGATATTTATAAAAGCTCTTTATAAATACAGTTGTAACATAAAGGTTAATTCTACTACACATATAGTACAATGTTCTTAATACTATAAGATTTGAGTAGAAGTATTCCACGGGCAATTAACCTCCTGCGCTATAATAAAAGTTTACTGCGTAAGAAAAGCATGTTTAAACCTGAAAGTAGTTTTTTAAGGACAAAAAGGGAGTATTACAAAGCGGCTGAGGGTAAAGTAAATATAAAACAAGCTACACCTGAAGAGTTACACTTAATTCGAAAGAAAGTACTTAAAAATCAAAAAAGAGAACTGCTGAAGGTTTATCTTGTTTTTGGAATTGTACTTCTAACACTAGGTTTTTTCGTATTAAAAAATCAAAATGTAAATGAACCAATATCGCAATACGCACAGCTTACTTATGAAAAGGATCAAGGAATACGTACTTTAGATCAATATGAATTTTATATTTCTGATGGCGATGAGTGGCTAGAAAAAAAACACTGGCACAACGCAATTTTTCAATACAAAAAAGCACTTGAGCTATTTCCGAGCTCATATGATGCTAACTATCGCCTAGCTGTAGCCTATAATTATAGATGTCTTGCTTCTCAGTCTAATTGTGATGAGAGTATTGCAAGAATCGCATATCTACACCAAAAATACCCACAGAGCGAAGCATTATATAAATTACAGCAGACGGTAATGGAGTAAGGGTATAGTTTTTATATTTTTAAAATAATTTAGATCATGACAATATGAATATATACCGGCCGCAAGTTGTAAGAGATTTGGAGTTATTTTATGGAAATTTGTTCTTCAAATTAGAACATTACCTTACCATTTATGAACATCTGGAGGCACTATCAAAGCGAATGTGGGAAGGTGTTCAATTGGAAAATCGGGCGGTTTTTACAGAAATAAACAACTACAATCCAAATTACCTAGGAAATTCAAAAGCAGCTTTAAAAAATGCAAATTTAACCGAAGAGGATTGTAAACATACCATTGCCAATCAATATGGGTTTGGCGACTGGGGTACAGTAATGGAACTATCAGAGCCATATAACTCAACATTCGAAACAGCTGTAAATGATCTTTTATCGGGTGATATCGCGGGGTTACATCAAAAAATAAAAGCTGACCCAGGTTTGCTTACCGCTAGATCTCAATATGGCCATAAAGCAACATTATTACATTATGCTGGGAATAACGGAGTGGAATTATGGAGGCAAAAAATTCCAAACAACTTACCGGAAATTATTCAATTTTTGGTACAAGAAGGAGCAGATAAAAGTGCAACTATGCCTATTTATGGTGGCGCATTTACAACTCTAGAATTAGTGTCAACCAGCGCTCATCCGCATGACGCAAACTGTATGGAGGCTTTACAAAAAGCTTTAAGCGATTGAGCTTGATGTTTAAGTATAGCGTGTAGCCTTGGTAACACTACATATCCTTTTTTAATAGTACTTTTGATTCATGCAACGGTTTTTACCTTTTTTACAGTGGCTCCCACTTTATAAAAAAAGCAGTCTACCCAAAGATGTATTGGCAGGAATAACGGTTGGTATTATTTTAATTCCGCAGGGAATGGCATATGCAATGATCGCTGGGTTACCTACGGTTTATGGGCTTTATGCAGCCCTATTGCCTTTAATAGTATATGCTTTTCTAGGAACATCTAGACAATTAGCTATTGGACCTGTGGCTATGGATTCGCTTTTAGTAGCCGCAGGTTTAGGAGCTTTAAATATCACAGGTATTGAAAATTATATTGCCATGGCAATTTTATTGTCATTTATCGTCGGAGCGATACAACTTGTATTAGGGGTGTTCCGAATGGGTTTTTTAGTAAATTTCCTATCCAAACCTGTGATTAGCGGTTTTACTTCTGGTGCAGCGTTAATAATAATTTTTAGTCAATTAAAACACCTTTTGGGGACAGAAATCGAGAGAAGTAACCAATTTCATGTTCTTATTAAAAACGCATTTTATGCTTTACCTAATACAAATTGGTATGACTTTGTTGTTGGATGTATTGGTATTGTAATCATTTTGAGTTTAAAGCAATGGAATAGGAAAATACCGGCTATTGTAATTGTAGTATTATTAGGAATTTTAGCGGTTTACCTATTGAAATTGGAGGATATTGGTGTGGCTTTGGTAGGTGAAATACCAAAAGGTTTGCCCACCATTAGTATACCCAAATTTAACCTGCAAAGTATCAAAGAGATGGGACCCATTGGATTAACTTTGGCTTTAGTAGGTTATTTAGAAGCGATTTCTATTGGAAAAACTGTACAGGAGAAAACAGGTAATGAAACTCTGCGACCCAATCGAGAATTGATTGCCTTAGGAACATCTAATATGATTGGCTCATTTTTTCAATCCTTTCCGGTAACAGCAAGCTTTTCTAGATCCGCAATTAATGTAGAGTCAGGAGCTAAAACGCCTATAGCATCTATTTTTAGCGCACTTATGGTGTTGCTAACCCTATTGTTTTTAACACGCTTTTTTTATTATTTACCAAATGCGGTATTGGCATCAATTATCATGGTTTCCGTATTTGGATTAATTGATTTCACGTATCCAAAACGTCTTTGGAAATATCGAAAAGATGAATTTATAGTGCTGATGCTTACTTTTCTCATTACCTTGTTTGTAGGGATTAAAGAAGGTATATTAATTGGTGTTTTATTTTCGTTGTTGTTAATGGTATACCGTACTTCTAACCCCCATTTGGCGATTTTAGGGAATATTAAAGGCTCAGAATATTATAAAAATATCAATAGATTTAGCGATGAGGTTATTTTACGCGAAGACCTCCTTATTTTACGTTTTGATGCACAATTGTATTTTGGTAATGTAGGCTTCTTTAAAACTCAATTATTTAAACATATAGAACAAAAAGGAACGGGGTTGCAAGGCGTTGTTTTAAATGCAGAAGCCATGAACTACATTGACTCGACAGGGGCAAAGGTATTGGAACAGGTAATTCGAGAACTTCATTCAAGAAATTTGAAATTCTATATCGCTGGTGCGATTGGCCCCACGAGAGATATAATTTTTAGTAGTGGTATTATAGACTTACTGCAAAAGGAACATTTGTTTGTACGCACCGGAGAGGCGGTCGCTTACTTTGATGATCCTAGTAAAACCTCAATACTACAGGAGAAAGTGGCTTATCAGAATCAATCCTGATGTAACTGGAGTTACGTTGATATCACAAATTAGATAGTACCTTTGACAAATTGGAGAAAAACAGAAAGAAATTATGGATATCGAACAGATATATACCGGGTGCCTAGCACAAGGCGCATACTACATCCATAGCGATGGAGAAGTCGCTATTATTGATCCATTGAGAGAAATAGAACCGTATTTAAAACGAGCTAAGACAGATAAAGCGAAGATTAAATACATTTTTGAAACGCATTTTCATGCAGATTTTGTAAGTGGTCACGTTACCCTAGCAAAAGAAACAGGAGCTACGATTGTTTATGGACCCATGGCAGATCCGAGTTTTGATGTTCTCGTGGCTGAAGATGAACAAGTGTTTTCGGTTGGAAAATTACAAATTAAGGTATTACACACCCCTGGGCATACTATGGAGAGTACTACCTATCTTTTGAAAGATGAGATGGGGAAGGATCACGCTATTTTTTCTGGAGACACTCTTTTTTTAGGAGATGTAGGGAGACCGGATTTGGCACAAAAAGCTGCAGATATGACGCAAGAAGATTTAGCGGGGTTACTTTTTGATAGTTTGCGTGAAAAAATAATGCCATTAGCCGATGAACTATTGGTGTACCCTGCTCATGGGGCAGGATCAGCCTGTGGAAAAAACATGATGAAGGAGACTGTAGATACGCTGGGAAATCAAAAACATATGAATTATGCGTTACGGGAAAATATGACTCGTGAGGAATTTGTGAAGGAAGTTACCGATGGCCTGCAACCTCCGCCTAAATATTTTCCATTAAATGTTAAAATGAATAAAGAGGGTTACGAAGATATTGCACTTGTTTTAGATCGAGGTACAACCAAACTTTCGCCAGAAAAATTTGAAACAATCGCAAATGATACTGGTGCGATAATTTTGGATGTTCGTCATCAAAGTGATTTTATTTCTGAACATATTCCTAGATCTATATTTATAGGATTGGATGGAAGTTTTGCCCCCTGGGTAGGTGCATTAATTGCAGATGTAAAACAACCTATTTTATTAGTTATTCCTGAAGGAAGAGCAGAAGAAACTATAACGCGTTTGTCAAGAGTAGGTTTTGATGGAACATTGGGTTATTTGGAGGGGGGAATAGCGAACTGGAAAAAGAGTGGAAGACCCATTGATACGATCACGTCCATTTCGGGTGTTGATGCTGAAAAAGAGTGGGCGTCAAAAAAATCTTGGATTTTTGATGTTCGAAAACCCAATGAGTTTAAAGCAGAACATGTTGAAAATGCTCAAAGTACACCACTAGATTTCTTAAATGATTATATGAGTGACTTTCCTGAAAAGGACACCTTTTATGTCCACTGTGCTGGAGGATATCGTTCCGTAATAGCAGCGTCAATATTAAAAAGTAGAGGAATCCATAATTTAATTGACATTGCCGGAGGGTATTCGGCATTAAAAAATGCAGGTGTCCCTGTTACAGATTATAATTGCCCAACTACACTAAAATGAAAAGGTGATAGGTTAAACATTTTTAACAGTTGAATGTCATTATTACTGAAAAGAGTGCTATTTGTTATTGTATTTGTAATAAATAGCACTTTTTTTGTTTAACGCTTAAGATGTTAAAAAAATCTTAATTAAATCAAGGTTTTGATCTTTTTTATGTGTATATTTAGTAGGAATTTATGTATTAATCATACGTTTTTTTAAGTATTGTATAGCGATAAGAATTATAATTAATAAAATACTTAGAATAAACAACCTTAAAATACTACTACTATAGCATAATACTACTTCATAAACAAATTGAATAATTAAGATGAGTTTAGTCAACATATATACACTTTTAGTAGTTATTATAGTTGTGCTCTGGTTTCTTTTTGTGATTCGAATGTATCGGAGGATGAAGAAGTAATTTTTTAAAAATCGCGAAAATCAGGAAATTATAGCATTTGAAGTTACCATGGAAATCGCAGTTGTGTTGTTTCTTGCGCAATAGGATTTAATAATTTGCTGCACTTCTAAAGTATCCTTTTCGCGAATAATAAATGCCGAAAGATCTTCCCAAGAGCTTACTTCTACAGATTTGTCGACAAAACCATAACCCAAATAAATGGAATCTTTTACAACTACAAATCCATCTTCATCAGGCGTTCTTCCCTGTTCTTTAAGAAGTAGCATGTCTTTTTTAGATGATAATTGTTGTATGGCTTGCGTAACCCTGTCGTTATAGACAACTGCACTTTCATCTCCACGACAAATGCCTTTGCATTCTGTTATACTATAATGAGAACATTGCTTTACATTCTCTTGTAAATGGCAATATTTAGGACATAATTGATAGGTTTCACAGATTTCTTTTAGATAACTCCTGCAGTCGGTAGGATTGTACAATGTAATCAACGGATTAGGGGTGAGACGCAATTTGTTGTACGCCAGATGCATTATTCCATTGCGATCTTCATAAGTGAAAATACCATAAGGTACTATGGTTTTTTTTTGTGCACGATTGTAAATAGGGAAATGCTTTTTTATAGCTGCCGATTCCATTAATAAAGCGATCAATTCACTACCAGAGTTCTCAAAATCAATATGTGTGGTTTCCCTACACATTCGAACTTCTTTGGTAGCCTTATCGTAAAAATGACTTAATACTCTCTTTTTTATATTTTTTGCTTTACCAACATAGATAATTTTACCTTTTTCATTTTTAAAAAAATAAATACCGGGCATCGTTGGGAGCTTTTCGTACACTTCTTTTGATAAACCAGGAGGAAGTGTAGCTTCTTGAGATCTGGCATTTAAAAAATTCTTAAAAACAGTGTCAGCTCCGTCAGTACGTAGCAGCTTCGTAAATAAAAGTACTGTTGCATGGGCATCTCCGCGGGCCCTATGTCTATCCGTAAGTGGTATTTCTAATGCGTTGCAAAGTTTTCCCAAGCTATACGAGTGATATCCCGGAATTAGTTTTCGCGATAAACGAACCGTACATAGTTTCTTGCGAATAAACTCCTGTCCAATAGTCTTAAACTCATTTTTAATTACATTATAATCAAAGTTTACACTATGTGCTACAAATATGCACTCTTTAGTAAACTCTTGAAGACGATCTGCTATTTCAGCAAACAAAGGAGCATCTCTAACCATGGTGTCATCGATACCGGTAAGGCTAGTAATAAAGTAGGGAATTTCGCATTCAGGGTTTACCAGTGTGGTAAATTCATCTATTATAGTATAACCATCGTATTTAAAGGCAGCAATTTCGGTAATCTTATTGCCTTTAATACCATTTCCAGTAGTTTCAATATCTATGATAGTATACACGTAATTTTATGCTTAAATTTAGATGGGATTCTAAAGTTAAGCTTATTTATACATTTTAGCGAATGAAAATAGTATCTCTTGAGACCAGAACTATCTCTCTAGACACATAATTCTTTGTATTGTTGTAGTTATTATGGATATTATTACTAGAAAGTCAGAAATTAAAAAACTGCTAGACCCCTGTATTGCTATCTATAAACAGGAAGGAGTACTCCAATGTGTTCAGGAAACAAAACGCAAGATACTGATGAAAAAAGTACGTTTTCCGCTATTAGAGTTCTGTGGAAGTGAATTGTACCGAGCAATTCAGGAAGAACATCAATTGGATTTTTGTGATCAAATTCAGGAGCTAAGTACCGAAGGAGGAAACGTTATTTTGGGAAAAATGCTTCAAGAAAGACTACCAGAATATTTCGATGAATCTTTGCATAAAGCTACAGAATATATAGCACAAGCGGATGTATGGTACGTCTGTGATATTATTGGAGAACGAGTTTTTGGTTATGCATTATTGCATTGGCCGGATAAAACTATTCCAGAATTAAAGCGTTTATCTCATTACCCAAGCAATTGGGTGGTTCGCTCGTTGGGAGCTGGAATGCATTATGCCATTAAAAAAGGATTACCCAAAACCAAGGTTAAGACTATTTTTAAATTACTCTTAACGAAGGCTGCAAATACAGATAAAGAAATACGTCAAGGCATTGGTTGGGCTGCTAAAACAACGGCTAAATTTCATCCTGAAGTTATCGAAGCATTTGCAGAAAGCATTGAAGATACTACCAGAGTTTCTAACTGGTTTCGCAGAAAGATAGAAATTGGACTTAATAGAAATCGCTATGCCCAAGGAAATAACGGTTAAGTCTATACTGAACAAAACAAAACAGCGGGATTCGTGGTTTTTAGATGATTATACAGTTAACCTGTATAGCAGCTGTGCCTTTAATTGCTTGTATTGTTACATTAGAGGAAGTAAATATGGGACCAATCTAGCACAAAGTCTTTCTGTCAAAACCAACGCCATTGAACTTTTAGATCGCCAACTCTATAACCGGGCAAAGAAGGAATCTTATGGGTTTATTGTGCTTTCATCAGCAACAGATCCATATTTAAAGATTGAAAAAAAGTATGAGTTAACGCGCGAGGCATTAAAACTTATTGCTAAATATAAGTTTCCAGTACATATTATTACGAAATCTGATCTAATAGCTCGTGACTTTGATATTTTGCATGAAATAGATAAAAATGCTATAGTTCCCTCAGATTTGCAACATCGTTATAATCGAGGAGCAATTGTTTCTTTTTCATTCAGTACCATTGATGATGAAGCGGGTGCAATATTTGAACCCGGGGCACCGTTGCCTTCTCAACGCCTTACCATATTAAAACAGACGTTAAAGAATGGTTTTTTCTCCGGTGTTAGCCTAATGCCATTGTTGCCATTTATTTCGGATACCACGGCACATTTAGAGCTCCTATTCAACACATTTAAGGCTGCCAAAGTTAAGTATGTGCTGCCAGCAACAATTACCCTTTATGGAGAGGGAAAAGCCGCTAGTAAAACACTGATGCTTCAGGCAATAAAAAAGCACTATCCGCAGCTTATAAATCGTTATATGAACTACTTTGAAACAAGTGCAGAAATGCCTAAGTTTTATCAAAACGCATTTTACCACAAAATGAAAGATTTATGCCAACAGTATGATCTTAAAGATCAAATTAGTACCGCTTATAAGTAGAACTTAATAGGGCTTAAGTTACGGCTTTGGTTTCGTTAAAAAGTTCCTGCGCGTTTCTGAAATATCTACAACCGCAGTATACTCTTTTCCTTCTCTTAAATATCGAATATTTAATTTGTCTTTATTATTTAATTCTTGTTTGGCACTTTCTAAACATTCTACATGACAGGCGGCTTGAGGTCCAATTTCTAAAATAATATCACCACCAAACAAGATAGATCGTCCGTTTACATTTGCGGTAATATTTCCTCCGCGAAGACCTGCTTTACTTGCTGGGCTACCTTTGGCTACTTTCTGAACTAATAAGCCTCCGGGAACATTGAGATTAAAAACTTTTGCCAGTTCTTCTCTTTGTAAAAGTACACCATCAACACCAATCCAAGGTCGGTCTTCAAAGGCTAAAAGTTCTTTTGCTGTATTTATCGTAACCGCCATTCCAATACCTTGAAACCCCCCACTTACCGTTAAAATACTTGATGCTATACCTACTACCTCCCCCTTGGAATTAAATAGTGGTCCTCCGCTATTTCCAGAATTAATAGCAGCATCTGTCTGAATAAATTCAATACTTACCGTACCGTCATATAGTTTATCGAAGCCTCTAAATGCGGAAACAATTCCCGCAGAAAAAGAATTCTCCATACCATAGGGACTTCCAATAGCATAAATATTTTGTCCAACAGCCATTACATCAGAATCTCCAAGAGTGGCGTGTGCCAGATTAGAATCTAAAACATCAAGTTGTAATAAGGCAATATCTGCTGACTTTTCGCTGAATAGCACCGTGGCGTCGCGTTTTCTGCCATCTTGCGTTTTTACCACAATTTTGGAGGATCCATCTACTACATGAGCCGCCGTAAGAATATAGCAATCGTGTGAAATCAATACGCCTGATCCTAGGCCTTGATTTTGCACAGGTCCTTTTTGTGTAAAAGAATTTGTTGTGGTATAAATTGTTACTACTGTCGGAATTACCTTTTCATAAATTTTTGCAAGACTAAGTTCCTTGGCGGATAAGTAGTCCGGAAACGTTCTTTTCTTTGTTGTTGGATGCGTAGGTGCCTGGGCAGAAAGCACAATGCTTCCCAGTATAAACATTATTCCTAAAAGTGTATATCGTAATTTCATCGCTTTCTATTTTTATTTGGACCTGAAGTACCATTTATATATTGGTCGTAACAATGGCAATTTATAAACATTTTTTTACTAAAGGGATGTTATTTTATGAAAATACGGCGGCAATAGCTCTTAGATTAAAGACTAATAGAAATTTCAATTTTTCATGAACTGTAATTTTTAAGACAGTACTTTGTAAGTATTTAACCGCATAACCTAAATAATTTCTTTTTTAGTGCAAAAACCATCAAAATTCTATGGTTTTTGTGCAATTTCAATTTGAGTTTTATCTCTATTTTTAGCAATAAGTATCCCCTTTCCTTTATTATTCTCTAAGATTGCTCATTGTAGTACTAATCCCCAGAACTGTGTTTATGCTGCTAATGGTGATTTTTATAGAGGAGCGTAATGAATTTATTTATACAATATGGCGAATAAAAAAATATTGCTTCAATGTATTTTGCCACAGGTCAGATACGATGCTAATAACCTATTCGGTAGGTACAATTAATCTTGCAATAATATGGCAAAAAGCAGTACTACAGTTTTGCAAAAGTGTTTGAAAAAAATGGAGAAGCATCCTGATTTTGATATAAAGCGATTTCAAACTTTTTTGAAGAAATGGAAAACTTCTGAATACCTAAAAAAATCGCAATTACATCAATCAAATAATTTTAAAGATGAATGTTACTTGGACCCTAAAATTTTCAACACCATACTTCTTGAAATAAATAAAAGTTTACGGTCCGATAATTTTGATGCAACACTAAAAAAGATCTATGCCTTGTATTGGTACTATCGATTAAAGGGATCTAAAGTAAGATTCGAGAAGTTTATCACAAATGTAGGAACGGTAACAAACGGATACTTCTTGCGAAAAGCACTACGTAATGCAAATCCAAAACTGCGGAAAAACAAAAATATATTTGATTCCTATTTAAAAAAATTAGACCAAGGGATAGAAGCAATACAAAAGGTAGAAGGTGTTGTTAAGGAAACAGATCTTTTATGGATCACATGGGATTATGATGATGCAGAAAATCCTTTTGGTTTTGTCCATGATTCTAAAGGAAAAATGATTTTTGATTTAAGAAAAGACATAATTGATCAATTGGGTTTAAGCCAGCGTTATTTGGAAGATAAGATATATTTAGTAACTTATAATTTTTCAACAATAACCAATCTTTTGCGACCTACAATTTGCGATGCTGGTGACAACGAGTTTTTTAGAGTAAGTGCTTCGGAATTTCATGGGTATACCTATCCCATTTCAGGTATATCAAGTGGAAAGCAGGCAAATAAGGGGAGACCAGAAGGCGTTGTTGATGCGGCTACGGTTTATTTTAAAGACAAAGTTAAATTCGAATCCATATAATGAGTTCCAAAGAATCAGTTTTATTAGCTATTGAACAATGTCTTTTGCAAGGAGGTACAATTTTAGATTGGGTTAATACAGCTACCAAAGCAAAGCTGTACTTGTTTTTTAAAATACTATTCTCGGAGGAGAATGATGCGTTGCCTTTAATGTTCCCCGAATCTAGAAATCTGTCTGCTTCAGATCACCTTTTTATGGAATTGCAAGGTATTCCCAAACGTTCTTTGGATTTAAGTGCGGAAGTAATTACTAAATTGTTTTTAGATACTATAGTTGAACTTGAAAAAGAACAAAATGAAATTTTAGAAAAACGAATACTCAATATTTCCTGGTTTGCAACTGAAGTAGAGGAGAGTCTAATCAGTGAAGAATTAATTCATTTTTACATTAAAAGTGATTTATCGCTAAAAAATGAAGAGTATATCATTGATGTTTTAACAACTATTGATCCTGTAGAAACCTATAATTTGTTTAAAGCAAGTAAGCAACTCCGGGAAAATCCGCAATATTATTTGAATTATTTCGGAATATTACAAAATAGAAATCCAGATGTTTTTTTTGATGAGTTTCGAGAGTTTGATTTTACTAAATACAAAGATCAGGACGAATTAAAGGAAATGTTTGGTATAATGATAGAAACAGTCATAGAAAATTGGACACATCAGAATACGGTAGATGTTAATTATGTAAAAAAGAAACTTTTAAAATCTCATGGGATAGATGATTGGAAATCTGAGATCATCGCAAAAGTAGTTCATGAAAACCCGAAATTTAAACACCTTATTCAAGTAGATTCAAATCCGGTGCATGTTACTAAAGGGGCAGAGGTTTATGATATTAAATATAAACACTTTTATAAAAGGGTACTTAAAAACTATATCGATCAAAATAAAATCCAAGATCTAGAACATCAATCAACCTATGACTGGCGTATTATTACCGAGGCTTTTTTAAATAAGATTATTTCGAAGCGAAGTATATTAGACATAGAGCAAGGAGAACATATGTCTGTACTTTTAGACAAATTTGCGAAAACACATTTGAAAGAATTTAGCAGCTTTATTTATGAAACACATAAGCTTAGTTATGATTTTGGCGTGTTTAATTTTGTTGGAACTAAATCCAGAAGATTACCCATTGAATTAATTTTTACAGAAATTTATAGTCAATCGGTATCAAAGAAGAATGTGAATATAAATGATGTTTTTAGTGGAATTACTCAAAGACAAGAAGAATGACATTTGCACAAATACTTAATTCTTTACAAACCACAGCATCCGATTATTTAAAACAACATAATCTGGATGAGTTTCGTAAGATTACGAATAATCAAATTATATATTATTTCGATTCTTATGATGTGATAAAAATGATAGAAGGACTTACAGGTTACGAACGGGATTCTTTTTTAAAACCTCGGAATCACTTTTTCGATAACCCGGAAAATTTGGTACGTGCCTTGGCCTATTTTGGCTGGTTAGATTGTGATAGAATAGGACTTTTGCCAGGACATTTGGAAGAGGTTTATCGTAAAATTCAATCAAAAATTACCATTAGTGAAAATAATTTTGATAAGACTTTTATCCGAAAAACTTTCGATGCCGTTGGCTTGAAGGAATTTAAGTCAAATGATTTTAATGAAAAAGAATTGGAAGAAGCTTTGCTTAAATTGCGGCATCAATCAATGTATTTATTTCAGTTTAACTTCTTATTAGATCGTCCCAATTGGTTGGATAGAGCAGATTATTTATTTCGAAAAATTTTGGATTTTGATAATAAGGATGCCCAGGAAGCTGCTTTTACAAATAAAAAGGAATTTAAAGCGATCTATAAATATTTCTCAGAGGAGCGCCCGTCGAAAACAATGCGCAGAAATAATTTCCGAGATGCACATTCTTTATATTTAATTTACAAAATGTTAAAGTCTTTTGAAAAAGGAGATCGCGAAGAACTACCAATCTATTTTGCATCCACACAAGTTATTAAGGACATCAAGGAAAATAAGGAGATATGCGATCTTTTTACAACTAAAATTACCGTTGAAAATGCGGATGGTACTAAAATCAATGAAAAAGATTTTTTAATCTTACAAGACTCTCAATTTATCCTCTTAGATACCTTATTTAAAACCGTTAGAAAAGAAAACGAACCACTATATCATCAGTTTAGAGCCTATAATAGGCTAGAGGTTAAGGAGCAAGTAAACATCGAAGATACCGAAAGATTAATTTTTTCGGATACGTTGGAAAATGTTGAATTTCAGTTTTTTGAAAAGTTTTGGTTTGAAAAAAGAGGACATAAAAAAATTTCAGAGACGATTAAGAACTTTGTGAAGTTTGATAAATTAACAGATGATGATAGTGTTGAACAAATAAAATTACAACGTAGAGTACAAAAAAAAGAAATTCTAAGTAGACTTAATGAAAACGCTACTTACTTAGACTTAATGTCTAAAGCCTGGGAGGCCTCAGATGATTTCGTAGAAAAAAAGAAGCATTTAGATGTGGTAAATCCTTTTACCGAATTTGGACTTACCCGCTTTTCTTTTACGGATGATGAGGAAATCAAAACCTATTTTACGGAGACAGTTTTTGTAAGTATTAATGAAGAAGAGCGCTTGCTAGATTTTCAAGGACAATTTATTTCCACAATTTTCAGAGTGTTAAAAGGAGATAGTGCAAAGGAAGAACTGGAAAAAATCATGGCTGCCTTATGGATTTATAAAGAGTTTAAATTGATTACCCGGATTTTGGACCACTTGAAGGGAGATTCGGGAAACAACATCGCACTTCCACTAATCCATGCGGCATCTTTGCTGAAACCTATGTTGGTGAACAAGGATAAGTTAATGAAACTGATACGGCAAATAGAGTGTACCGATTATAATGAAAAACCATACAAAAAACAGATCGGTTTGGGCTATATATACTTCAATTTATGGGATGAATTGAACGATGGTTTTCCAATGACTCCTGAAGGAGATATGACTGTGATAATTAAGCATAAGGGGTTTTTTAATAAAGCGCAAACGCTGTTAAAGGAGGGTGTTTTATGGTTGTTTAATGAAAAAGACAAGGTGGAACATAAAAAAGGGTATCGCAATAAAAGATATCTATATGCGCTAAATAACTACATCTACTATACCACAAGAGCGGCCGATGCCAATAGCTTTAAAGGGCTATCCAAGTATTTTAATCGTTTTTTAAGATCCAAGGCTAAATTTGTGGGTGATAATGAATTTTGGCAGTTTAGGTTTGAAGATACAATAGCGCTGTATTATTTGAGAAAAGCACAGCTATCCCATTTGGCTAAAAAAGAGCATATAAGTCACGGAGAAAAAGCAAAAGAACATATTAAGACGGCCATAAAAAACGCTGTGAATGATATAGAAAAATTTAAGCATACAGAAGAATACATTACCACAAAGCTAAACGAATTAAATACAGGTGTTAAGACCCTTGAAAAAGAAGGTAAGCAAAAAAGAACGGCAAAATAAGATTATGTTAGGTTTTAATACCACTAATTAAAAGGGGTTGAAGTGCTACAAATAAGTATTTTGAAATTGTTGTGAAGCATAGCCTTATGTTTCATTCTTTCACCTTACCTATGTAAAAAGTACCTCCTTTATTTTAGGAATACCGTTATTGAAGATTAGTACATCAATATCTATAAGAATTTAATTACAAATAAAAAGAAAGACCTTGACTTTCCACAAAAACCATCAAAACTCTATGGTTTTTGTGTAAAACTCTATGCTTATTAAACTGTAATTTAATCACTTAAGTTTCTACTTCCCCTGTTTATATCTTACTAGAGTTTTTAATTATTGTAAAAATCCCTATGGATGGGTATGGTTTTATCATCTAGTTTCTTTGAATTTTGTTCAATAAGTTGTGTTTCCCAGATAAGTAATTATTAAAGACTATTATAATTCTATTAAGAACATTCAATTTGAAATATTTTCTATGATTACTAAAACTATAGCAAGAGAAGCGTTAAAAAATTATCATAAAAAAGTAATAGGAGAGATTGCAGATGTTTGTTATATGTTTTCCTGTAAGAAGAACAATAGTGAAGAATATGAGGTTGTTGTTGGACTTAATAAAGAATCTACGGATTATAATCAATCTTTGGTAAAACTTAGGAGTATAGAAATGATAGTTAATGACCACAATGATCCAGATAACACTTTGAAGGTAGATAAAAAGATTGAGAATACAACGGTAGTTAAAGGATGTTCAAATACTTTAATTGTTCAACCGGGCAAAAGTATAGGAAATCCTAATACCGAATCTACAGGTTCTTTAGGTGCTATTTTAAATTTAAATAATTGCTATTATCTGATTACCTGTCAGCACGTTCTTAGATATGATACAAATGATATTGGAAAAAGAATAGATATGCCGGGAGTAATGGATTTGCAGTATTTTACTTTTAATGGCACTCGAAATATTGGATTTTTTATAGGCGGAAGTATAAATGATCATGTAGATTTAGCAGTGGGAAAGCTGATAGAAAGTCAATCTCTAGAAATAAGTACGTCAACATCGTGCAACTTTGAAATTGAGTATAATCCAGATCATTACCCTAAGGAGAATATGATAATTAATTTTTGCAGAAAGTTAAACGGAGGATTGGCCTCGCCAAAAAGAATATGTAGTACTGATGCCATTGTAAAAGCACAATTAGTAGGTATAGATTCGGAAAGAGAATATGTATTATATAATCAATTAGTAATTGAAAATAATGGTAATACCGAATTAGGAGATTCCGGCTCAATAGCATTTCAAAAAGACACTAATTATGCTACGGGATTGTTATTTTCCCATTCAAATAAAAGATCTTTTTTGAATAATATTTCGGACGTAATCTATAGTACAACTTCTCATATTTTAAGGTTTGAAAAACAAGCTCTACTGGAATCCCAACTATCTTCTGGTTTTAAGGAGGTCCTTGAGGATTTTAATGGCTTTGAATTCCTTTCTAGAATAGAACAAAACGTACTGTTAAAAGAGGTGTCAAAAAAAATGAAATTTATTAACTAAAATAACATATTATGAAACTAATTAACTTTACCATTGATTTACGAAAAAATGATTATCAGCCAGTATTGGCTTTTGAAGCTGGGAAGAATGCATTCTTGGTTTTGGCTCATTTTAAAATAATACCTTTAGGTAATCCTGATAGGTTTACATTAGAAAATATTTTATTAAGATTATATAATTTAAATTCAGATAAAAAATATGTAAATATTGCCTGCACAGATTATTCTCCAAAAAAAGGACTCAAACCCGCAAGAGTTTTTCTTAAATTTAAAATGAGCAAATATCCAGATATGAATATTGAAACCGTCAATACTAAAAACGATGTTGTAAATACTAGTAAAGGAGAAAAAATGGAATTTCATATTTCGTTTGATACGACTTCATGTAAAGATGACACAGTGAATGGAATTAATAATGGAAACTGGCCCTGTAATCAAAATAAAATAATGTAAGTTCAATTGAGAAATAAAATAAGTGTTATCATTATTTTTTTTATTTTTTTTGTCTGTAAAGCACAAAAAACATCAAACTATGAGAGAAGTATTATAGAAAAACTTAATAAGTACCAATTTGATTCTGTTAAAAGAAGTTTGATAGATTCTAAAAAGGTTAATTCTAACGATCTATTCCAATCTATAATCAAATGGAATTTAGGTCTTCTAGAAGAGAATAATATAAATCCTAGTTTGAATAATTGGATTAAACTTCATAAGCCAAAAAAAGACAGCACAAAGGAGCGTATTTTATATGAAATACAACAAGGTGATTATTTGTTAAATAGTGATGAGGCTAAGTTCAGTACAGCATTTTCCAAGTATAGATATTCTTTTGAGTTGTCAAAGTCCCTAAAAGATTCAGTTTTAATATGTGAATCTTTAAAACGATTACTTTTTTATGGTTCAAAGTATTCTAGAAACATAGAAAGTTTAGAAAGATATGGTAATACTTATTTCAAATTTGCATATAGTAACAACGAAAAAGCAATTGCAATTTATAGAACCTTGTCCTATGAAACCCAAGTTGTTAGTAAACTTGTTAATAAAATAAGGCAGGGAATAACCTCAAAACCAAAAGATACCTCAAAACTTCATTTGGATATTCATAAAATTAATGTTGGAATAGAAATAGCACAGAAATGTGGAAATAAGGTATTAGAGGCGGACCTTTTATTTATGTCTGCATTAAACAATAACTTGCACTTAAAGCGACCCGAAGAAGCCTTTAAGTTGTATAAGAAAGCCTATAATATGTTTAATAAGTATGATTTTGCATATGTAAATAGCAGAAAATTTGATGCGCTTTTAAGTATGGGAGCTCTATCTTATCTTAAGGGTGAAAATTACACTGCCGAGTTTTTTTTTAATAAAGCTTCTAAAATAAGCTTGCCTAAACAGGAGATAAGGGATTTACAATCCTTAAATCATTGGAGGTATAGTAATTTTGAAGCAATGAAAAAACCAGATAGTGCTTTAAAGTACTTGAAATTAAAGAATCAATTACAGAAAGAAATTAACCAAATTTCCACTAGTATTGCTATCCAGGATATTGAAACTAAGTATCAAACAGCGGAAAAAGAAAAACAAATTCTAATTGAGAGACAAAGGGCAAAAGAACAAACCGAAAAAGCAAAGTTCAATCGTAATTTACTTTTACTAGTAAGCCTTGTATTGCTTCTAGGAACTACTATAGCTGTTCTTCTTCATAATAATGTTTCAAAAAAAAGAGTACTTGCCGAACAAGGACGGGAGATTCAACGTCAACGGGCAGAAAATCTCTTAAAAGAGCAAGAGTTGCTTAGTATCGATGCCATGATCGCAGGACAGGAAAAAGAACGTCAGTATGTCGCCAATGAATTGCATGATGATTTGGGCGGATTAATGGCGACCATTCAGTTGCATTTTGAAAATATCAAAACAAAGGAGAAAGATACTCCTCTGGAAAAAGCCAGAATGCTATTGAATGAGGCATATCAGAAGGTTAGGAATATTGCACATGCCAAAAATTCCGGCGTACTAGCTCGCCAAGGGCTAATGCCTACACTGCATAAAATGGCCAAAACCATATCCGAAACCAATGCGTTGCAAGTGGAAGTGGAAGATTTTGGGCTTCAGCATCGTATGGAGAATTCGTTAGAACTCAATCTGTTTCGTATGATTCAGGAATTAATTACCAATATCATCAAACATGCAGAAGCAACGAAAGCAAGGGTCCAACTTACACAACATGAAACAAGTTTAAATATACTAGTGGAAGATAATGGAAAAGGGTTTGCTATGCATAAAATCAAAAATTTGGATAATGGTATGGGACTCCGAACAATAGAGAAACGTGTGGAACATTTAGAAGGTAATTTTACTATCGATAGCAGCATAGGAAAAGGAACTTCTATGATAATAGATATACCGATATGAAAGAAACAACTGTGGTTATTGCAGAAGATCATCAAGCACTTATTGATGGCATACAATCGTATTTGGAATACAAAGACGGGATTAAAATTATTGGTTACGCCAATGATGGGGAAGCGCTTTTAAGTTTGGTAGAACGGAAAAAACCATCCGTGGTCATTTGCGACATCCGAATGCCGAAAATTGATGGAATTACAGCTACAAAAATCTTAAAAAAACAATATCCAGAAACTAAAATTATTGCCTTTACCATGTTTGATCAAGAAGAGGCGATACAGCAGATGTTAGATGCTGGAGCAGTGGGGTATATTTTAAAAAACTCTTCGCTTCAAGTAGTTCTAGAAGCGATACGAACGGTAGCGGAAGGAGAACGCTATTTTGATAAAAAAATTCACCAACCTACTGCAAAAAAGAATGGTTCTAAAAGTGTATTGTCAGCAAGAGAAAAGGAAATATTAGGACTTATTGGTAAAGGGAGAACTTCGCACGAAATTGCCGATCAACTTTTTATAGGAAAAAGCACCGTAGACACGCACCGAAAAAATATGATTCGAAAATTAGGATTAAGTGGTGCAGGGGAGTTGTTGCGTTATGCTTTGGAGAAGAAGTATGATTTTTAATAGTAAAATCACGTACGATATATTTAAACTCCACCTAAAAATAATCTAACCGGTTTAGAGAATTTTATAAAGTGTTTTTTGAAACATGTCTATACTATTAAAAATCATTTATTCTAACTTTATTGTATTAACAATTGTCTCCAAAGATGCTATTCTTAGCGTGTCTATTTCCGCTGAAACGTCGATTTCTACCTCATTTGTTCCAGATTGAAGTGATGTGCCTTTAATTTCAGTAATTATTTGATTATTATTAATTAGTTGAATATCCAAGCAACTACTGCAATTATTAAACAAGGAAATTGTGATTTTGGTTATCCCGTTGGTTGCGGCTAAATCCATTTCTAAAGTGCTAAATTCGCCATTTTCTCCAGGTGAAGCTAGCAATATACCATCCCCACCTAAGGCGGTGGAAATCGCACGAATAACTCTAAAAGAAAAACCTTGCAACGTGAATTCAGTATCTTCAATGGTTATAGTTGTGGTCGATAAATCTATTGTTATAGGTTGAAAACTCTGTGGTTCTTGAAAAGAACTATCATCATCTCTGGAGCATAGCATGAGAGGAAGAGTCAAAGACAAAACAATTAAAAATTTGCTACTAAATATAAATGTTCTCATGATTAGTATTTTTTGAGTTTATCTACTTCAATTCATTGATAATAGCCAAACATTCATCATTTTTAGGATTTAATAAATAAGCTTCTTTAGCATTTTTAAGACTATTGTCATACTCCCCATTATATAATTGCATTTTGGCAAGATTATATAGTGCAAATGATCTAGCTTTTCCTTCTGCTGTGGTTTTTGCAATTTGTTTAATCATTGCATAGCCTCCTTCAAAGTCGTCAATTTCAAGTAGGTTAATAGCTTTTTTTAGTTTACTATTAAATTTTCGATGGGTTTGAAAGTCGATCTCATATTCTTTTTGATGAACAGTAAATAATTCTCCAAATTGTATGCCTATATCTTCCTTTGCAAGTTGATAGAATTCCGTTGAACCAAAATCAGGGGGATATTGACAGTCGTATTTTGGGCTGGTCTTCTCAATCTTAGATTTGATAGTTCTAGAGAAAAGAACCGCTGCCGTTTGAAGATCAATAATCTTTAAATTCACATCTAAACTATACACTCCTACTTGTCGATATGTTGTATTACACCCGTTTGTGGTTAACAGCGATTTGTCTTTCACCGCATTTTGAGCAAAATTATCTGTTTGTATCCTTCCAAAAATAATGAGACCAGAACCAAGAAAATCCCCTAATTTCTTAATTTGGTCATCATCTACATAACCGCTACGCTGGAAGTTGAGTTCTTTTAATAATGATGTGGTCTTGTCTCTGTCAATAAGAGTTAAGCCATCAATATTCGTAATTTGATTAACAAATTCGTCGTAGGTATCGACGGTATGACTATCTTCTTGTTTTATATTATTAACAATTTCTGAGATAATAATGTTTTTGGTTTTAGAAACGTCAAAAACAGGTTGTTTGTCTACCAAATATGTGATTTTGCTCCAACTTTCATTAAATAATGCACCTATGCTATTGTTTTGAGAAGTTCCCTTTTGAGGGGTTAATAATAATAATAGAACTGATGTATATAGTATTGATATTTTCATGATCTTTTATTTATAATATTGAAGTCAAATCTAATAGTGACCAATAAAATAACCTTACGGTTTTCCGCATATGGTAGTTTTTAATATTTTTTTTAGTTTAAATAACCGATAAATTCGATGAGATTACACATTTAAATTAGCCCCAGATCTTTAGCAGTGGCTACAAGCTGGATTGTGTTCTTTGCTTTGAGCTCGTCTTTAAGGCGATTAAGTTTTTTCTCAATAGAACTCAAGCTACTGGGTGAGATATTATTTTCATGAAAGTGTTTTGAAATTTCATCCTGCGTCCAACCCTCGGATAAATGTAAAAGCAATCTTACATCATAATCTTCAATTTCAAAAATATCTTTACGTTTCAACGAATCTGCTAATTCTTGAGATAAATAGGATTCACCATTATTAACCGTCTGAATAGCTTCCATTAAATGTTTAAGGCCTTTTCTTCCTTTAAGCACGTATCCTGATATAAGATTACTATGCATCAATTTTTTAACCACGGTTGGTTTATCTTCAACAGAACAAACAATTATGGGAACCCTACTACCTATATCTCTTACCTTTTTTATGAATTCATTTCCAGATGGTAAACGGCTATCTCTGTGATCTTTTGTAAAACACAGGTCCGTTATAATAAGATCAAAAGGAAGATGATCTCTTTCAGCCTTTAAGAATTTTAAATAGGCATCATCACAATATTGAGATAGTACCACTTGTGCAACTTTCAATTTATTTCTTAACATAGCATCTATACCATAGCTAATGCTATCCAAATCTTCGATCACCATAACTTTGTTATACATAACTCTCTTCAGAATTAGCACGGAATAGAAATATCAATTTTAACTCCTTTCCTAGGTTCAGCCTTAAAAATAAAAGTACCATTGCAACTTTGGATACGGGAAACCGTATTTTGTAATCCCATACCATATTTTTGATCGGACTTACAACCAATTCCATTGTCTTTATAACGTATGATGATTTTTTTCTGATCTTTTTTAAAGTCGAGAACTACTAAGGAAGCTTCACTATGCTTTTTCATATTAACCATAAGCTCCTTTAAAGTTCTATGGATAGCTACGCAAATGTGTTCTTTTAATTTATGCCATGCTATGCTATCTATTCCCTTAGCAACAATTGAGACATCTTTTCCCTGATATGTTTTTAAAAGCGATCTCAATTCGTTAATATATTCCATCCCAGTTATGATAGCGTTATTTTCATGTGAAATATCCCTAGTGCGTCGGTATATACTTTCTAAACCATCTAAAAAAACTTTGTTCTTTTTTTTTGCTATGTGCTCTAACTGAGTCATTAGGCTGAATACATCATTTGCTAAACCATCATGCAATTGTTTACTTATTCTTTTTTCGGTACGATAAATTTCTTGTAATCGCTCTTTTCGATGTTTCTGTTTAAGAAAAAAGAAGAATGAGGCACCACTTAAAATTAGGAAGCCACTTAATGAAAGAATTACTATTTTTTGATTTTTCTGCTCTGAGATTTCTACCCTTCGCTGATTTGATTCAATTTCGAGTTGTTGAATTTTAATTTTTTCTAATTGATCGTCATACCGCATTTTTGCGAATTGCGTTTTCACCTTCAACTCCTGTCTGTATAAGCTGTCTTTTAAAAATATATAACGTTCTTTATATCCAATATCTTTTGGGCTAATGTCCATTAAAAATGAAAGCGCATCTATCTCTGCCTTAGGTGTTTTTAGCTGTTTTGAGAGCAAAATCAGCGAATCTAGATACAATTTAGCCCGATTAATATCATGATATGTGTAGTATTCCCCTAAATCGGTATAACTGGCTAATAATCCTCTGTAATCATTTTTTTTCTTCCGTATTTGTAATGCCTTTAAAAAGTCTATGAGCACTCTATTTTCATTATTCTTCCAACGACTATAGGTTAAGTTGTGCAATATTCTAGCGTACTTAAATGTACTTTTTTTTAAGAGAGGACTGGAAATCACCTCATTCAATAAATCTATTGCTTTCTTATACTCTTTTTGCTCTCGATAAACTACCGAAAGATTATTTTTATAGGATAAAATATCTTCTTCTGAAATCGAAACGTTTATTGCTTTTTTATGATATAAAATAGCATCTTGATAGTTGAGAAGTTTCCTATTATTAACTCCAAGTTGATCATAGACTGATGCTAAAAACCGCCTGTCCTTTACAGTATCCAGTAGTTTCAAGGAAGCCGTTAGCAATTCCTTTGCACCAAAAAAATCATTTTTAGTTCTTAGAAGCATAGCCATATTCATATAAATACTTCCTGCTTCAGAACTATCCTTAATTTTTAAAAATGTGTTTTTTGATAGTTCATAATAATGATATGAACTATCTATTTTACGGCTTAGGTCGTCGTAATAATAACCGATGTTGAAGTATGCTTTCCCCTTAAAACTGTGATGAGTATTTAAATTCTGAAAGGGTTTCTTTGTTATTAATTGATTGTAATAAAGAAAGTCGTTATAGGCGCCTTCTTCAAAATGTAAAAGACTTTTTTGTAGCAATATGGCGAGATCTAAAGAATCAACACTAGTGGAACTTATTGTAGAATATAAACTGTCGGAAAGATTGATTCGAGTTTCAAGTGGTATAGATCTATTTTTTAGTTTATAATAGAGAATACTCTTCTCATTTTCAATTTTTTGATAATTTCTTTTTGTTAAATCGCAGGAAGCAAGAACAAAAAAAAAGAAAATGAAACCCGCAAATTTATGATACATTGAACTTGGTTTTGTGGAATTGAATATAAATAAAAAAGCCATACAATTTGTATGGCTTTTAGAAATTCTAAAGACTTAGTTGTCACCAGGTTTCTTTTTTACTTCCTCTGTGTTGCCCTCTGTAGCTTGCACTTCAAATAGCTCTTCAGTATCCGTCAAGTTTTCACTAGTACATGATGTAAAAGTAAAAGCAAAAGCTAATACAATAATAAATAGTAACGATTTCATGATTTTAATGTTTTAAGGATTCAATGAAATCGGCAGCTCTTCAGACAGCCCCTGCCGTTGGACATGTCCGATACATGTTATAAGCTCTGTAATTACTTTGCTAAACTCGTTTAATGATAGAATAAGGCTGAGTCATGACCGTCATGACGGTCATGACATGTTTGAATTTGTGAAAATTCGTAAGAGCTTTTTATGTATTTTTGGATTTATGGTGGTTACCAAACTGACACGGGAACTTTTACCCCATTTTATCTTTTTGATAGATGAAATTCACGCTAGTCAAAGTGATTTCGTAGAAATAGGAAAGCTTGCTCGTGAGTGCAGAGATAAGGAGATAGATACTAGCTGGCATTCATTAAATAGAGCTTTTGCCTTTAGGAACTTGTTTAAGGAATCAATTTCGCCAGAACAAACATTTAATATTCCCAAAAAGAAAACTTTAGATGCCCTCACCAAATACTTATATGGTGAAGATTTTATTTTTAGGGATTTAGTACTCAATAACAATCAGATTGATGTAGATAATAAAATAATCCAAAAACATTATTTAGCAAATCTTCCGAATCCGGATACCCTTAAAAAAGTGTTTGAAAAAAGACCCCCTAAAGTGGAGCATTTGGACAATCAGATAGATGCGCATAACCATTTTATTCAAGAATTGAAAATACATTCTCTAAAAGAGTTTATTGCTGATGAAGTAAATAAACGTTTTGAAGAATTGCAAAAGGAGATGACTACCGAACTAGAGCTAAAAAAAGACCTCCTTTCACAGTTAGAGGATAAAATAATAGAATTGGAGAAGAAAAGAAGAAGGGCGCATTTCGTGTATCGATTTTTTGGGATGTTTGGACTATTTTTTGTTACGATTGACTATGATGAAATTACTAAAACTGAAATTCTTGAAGGTTTTATGGATGAATACCAAGGAATACTAAAAGAAGATTTTTTAGATGAAATACTATGAATTTAAGTACAGAACGTAAGATAAAGTTTTGGTTGACCAGTTTGGCGAAAATGATTTTCATTGGTTTTTTAATTTTTAAGGTATATGATTATACAAAATCTCGAAAAACATCTAATGATGCTATTGCTACCGAAGGTGATCTTATTACGAAAACGGATACTATCATAGATAAGAAAGGAGAAAAACCACCTGTAAACGTTCAAAAGTCTGAAACAACAGAAGTAAATAGACTTCCTAACGGTTTGCCAAATGAGCCCGATGACTCTATAGAAAAGGAAAAGCCGCTACCTGGTACAATAGGTATTTATATTTTTAATGAAAACGGATTGGATGCTCAAGTAAGTCGACATATGGAAAATACTATTTTACAGAATTACATTGCTATGGCAATAGTGTCAAATCCTAATAAGGAGAAACTTCTAGCGGGAGATATCCCTGGATATTTTAATACCGAAACTGTTTGCATAGGCACCACGTCTTATAAGTTTACAGAGAGTGATACAAAAATCACTTGTCAGTTAACTTTGAGCTTTGATACCTATATGACTGCAACAAGAAATAAAATAAGAGAACTTTCAGGTTCTAAAACTTACTATGGCATTGGTTTTTCACAAGAACAGGCAAAGGAAGTGGCTGTTAAAAAAATACATTGATAATTATTTAATCGTATAGGTTTTGGATTGGCAGACTTCTACCTTAAGTTCACCTTTATCCTTAAGAAATTTTGAATATCCCGAATTATTCAATTTACTCTCATTTCCGTTAAATTTTTCTTCACTATTAAAATCTTTCCATGTGGCTATAAAATAGTTGAAAGGCCTATTTGTTATAGCATAAACACATTTGGTTTCCCTAGTATTCAAAATAATTGTTCTATATGTATTTGGGTATCGATCTTCTTCATTTTCAAAATAACCAATCCTTAGAATAACCTTTTCATTTAGTGCATTGCTAAAACAAAAATCCCCAGTAGAGTTTTTTTTACAGGAAGGGTCTACCGTATCTGGATTATTAACGGTTTCATTAGATCCTAAAGGTACATTAAAACCCCGATTGGGTGAATTTCCTCCATTAACACTAACCCCCAAATAAGAGGCAATATTCTCATCAAGCGGTAAGCTTGCAATATTGGCTGCGAATTGCCTTGCTGTTTCCGTATCTAATACCTTTGCTCTCACCTTAATTACTGAGTTTAAAACGGTGTACGTGCCTGTAATAATGGCATCTACTGCTACTATTTTACCCAATTCTTTAGCTGTATTTTCATCAATATAACCTTCGGCATTCAATTGATGCTCTTTTAGCAATACGTCTAAATGGTTGCGATCTATAACCTCAAACTGATCGCCAAAATTGGTGATGTACACCGAAAAATCCTCGGTGAGGTAATTACCTAAAGCTGTACGTCCTCCGTTTTCTGTAAAAAACCCCCAAACCGCTATTTTAGTTTTACCAGTAGCTTTTATTTTTTGAGCGATGTTTTGAGCCAATTTTTCAAGACCTGAGTCGAAATCTTGCGCTAGAATTGAATTAGAAGATAATAGTAGAAATAGAAAGAGAAAGTGAGTTACTTTTTTCATTTTAGTAATTGATTGGTATATGAGATATACAATAATAAGTCTTTTTCCAAAAAAGATCGTTACGGAAAACCGTAAGGTGTTGTTTAGTGTTGTTTTTAAGTTTGGAAGAACTAAAAATTAAATAAAATGAAAAAATCAATTTGGATCGTAGGAATCTTTATGAGTTTAACCCTACTAAGTTGTGGAAATGCAATTGATAGTGATGCTGCAAAAGTAGCAAATTTGCAGTGTGAAGCTAAGGAATTGGCGCAAAGTGCAATGTCAGGAGATGCGACAGCTATGGAAGAGAGTAAAGAGTTATTAGCAAAGGCAACGAAGTTAACTAGCGAACTACAAAAAAAATACACTTCTATAGAGGATCAGCAAAAATTTCAATCAGCATTGGCCAAGGCGCTAGGAAATTGCAATTAAAACAGTTAAAAACTAAACTAAGTTAAAGATTATGGTTTTAAAGGAAATAGATTATGGAAAGGTGATTCTTAAAATATTAGAATTGATAATAGTCAGACCTTTGACATTACCACTAAAAATATATAAGAACTCACTTAGAGCTTTATCGAATACTGATGCAGATGATTCAGAAGAAAGTAATCTTTCATTAGATTTTCCCCTATATATATGGCTAATTAGCATATTTGATGCGATTATAGTTTTAATATATCCATTGGGACTAATTGCAGCTTTTATTGGTGGGTTTAACTCCTACGGAGCAGGTTTTGGTATTTTTATTGGGATATTATTGACAACCTATTTTACACCGCTTCTATATGGTCTTATACGAGAATTTGCTCAGATTTCACTAAAAGTATTATTGTACTTGAAAATTATGAGTAAAAAGCAATAAAATTATAGTCGTTGGCAATGGAACACCTATCTGAATGTATGCGATTGTAATTAGGAATAGATGAGCCTTAAAAAAGAACAAAAAATAAAATTTTGGCTGGTCACTATTTCCAAAATATTATTCATAATCTTAGTTGTTTACAAATTGATTTCTTTTTCGTTGGAATCAAAAAAAAGAAAAAACCTAGAAAAGGCAAATGACGCTTATGCCAGAATAGATGGAATTTTCAAGGACTTAATGAGGAACTATAACAATATTCTTGATATTCATGGATCATTGGAAAATAACAAAACTTATATAGAGTTTTCTAGAGAAAACCTAGAATCTAGAAATGAATACAGAAAAGAACTGATTAGAAACTTAAAAGAATTTGAAAAGACTATAACGGATATCAGAAATACTACTTGGCGTCCGGAATTTAAAAAAATAATGTTAGAACAAGAAGAAAAATTACAGTCGGAAATATCTAAATTCCAAAATTATCAAGAAAAAAATAATATAGACATTAGAAATGAAAAGGAAAGTTTGAGAAAACTATTAGTTATTAACGATAGCCTTGAATATAGGTGGGCAAATTTTGATGGCTTTTCACAATTAGAATTGAATACTAAAAAACTATTTACAGAAATTGAAAGCGACAAATTACAAATTACTTTAGATAAAATAAAAAAATGGAAAAAAGGATTAGAGAAAGATATAGATTTTATTTATGAAGAAAATACGCAAAATATAGATCATGAATTCCTAGAAATCATAACAGTTGAGTTTGAAAAGGCTGTTCGCCGCCTCTATGTCAATAACTAGATAGTTATTTTCTGATCTTAAATATTGGATTTTTAATGACTAAAGTAAAGTTAATTACTTATTCTAAAACCTTAACTTCTTCACGGCAGGTTAAAAAAATGATTTATATTTTTGGATAAACCAAACAGATCCTAACTTAGTCTGGGATCATTGATATATCTACTTATAACTGAGCCATTCACGAATGTGTTTGTGATATAGCAATAGTGAGTTATGTATGGCTAAATACAGCCAATTGTTAAGAAAATGTCTGGTAGACATTTTTAGTGTTGGAGCGAGCTGAAGGGTGGTCTTCGACGACTGGAGGTATAACGAAAAACGCCACCGATAAGGTGGCGTTAGAAGTGGAGCCGGAGGGAGTCGAACCCTCGTCCAAACAAGCTATTGCAAAGCTTTCTACATACATAGTTTCCGTTCAATTTTCGATGTACAACCGACCGAAAACCGCCTATTATACACTTAGCTTCTTAAGTTTTTAGTGATGGTACCAAAGCTATACCACCCTTGTGTTGACTTTTATAGTGCCTCTTTATGAATCGCCGTCAACAAGGGCTATCCAGAGACATCTCGCTTCCCTACCTAGTAAGGACGAGGCTAATCTTACTATAATTCAGATTAAGCGGCAAGAGCGTAGTTATTATCGCCAATTAAAAGTGTGGAAAATGAGTTTTACGAGCTGTAGCCCAGCGCTCGGCATGCTTACCTTCCAATTGGTCTCGCTGTCAAAACCAGTCGGCCCCTTCAATGATTCAATACAGTATTAAATCACGATTTTTTTCAATGATCTTTTGGGTGTTCTCCGCTTCGATATAATCGCAGCAGGTCGGGCTTTCAGGAGTCGCTTTGTAGTGATCTACAAGAGCTCCAACAAATCCCTCAATCCCTAACACAACGCTTTACAATTTCTAAAGTGTAAAGCGCAAGGGAGCAAAGCTAACAAAAACTTGCGTACCGCCCCAATTCCACTTATTTTTAAATCAAAATTAATACCAGAGTACTTTTTACGAATTTATCGCTTAAAAAATAAGGTATATACGGTAATTGCCAAACCCGCTAAACCCCTAAAACAGTATGAAATTTGGAATTATTAAAGAACGCAAAACCCCTCCGGACAGACGCGTTGTACTTTCCCCAAAGGCCTGTCAAAAAGTCCTTAAGCAACACTCCAAGGCAACCTTAGTCGTAGAGCCTTCCGATATACGGGTATTTCCTGATGCAGAATATATTGATGCAGGAATCCCTGTAGCTTCGCTTATGGATAGCTGTGATGTGCTTTTGGGGGTGAAGGAAGTTCCCATTCAAGATTTGATTCCTTATAAAAAATATTTTTTCTTTTCGCATACCATAAAAAAACAACCCTATAACCGCGAATTGTTACAAGCCGTATTACAATTGCAAATAGAGCTGTACGATCATGAGGTAATTACCGACCCTAAAAACAAACGTTTAGTTGCTTTTGGTCGGTATGCCGGAATCGTAGGAGCGTATAACGGCTTTCGCGCGTATGGCTTAAAGCATGAATTGTTTGAACTGCCCAAAGCGGAAACTTTGACTGATCAACAAGCTTTGATTGCAACCTTAAAAAAGGTAAAACTTCCACCAATTAAAATTTTACTTACCGGAAAAGGACGGGTGGGGAATGGAGCACGGGAAATGTTGGTAGGTATGGGTTTAAAAGAGGTAGACGAGGATACCTATTTGGCTGCGGATTTTGAAGTACCTGTATTCTGTCAAGTCGATGTTTCTTCGTACAATCTAAGGAAGGATGGTGTAAAAGGAAATATGCAGGATTTCTTTAAGAACCCTTCGGAATACAAATCGAACTTTATGCGTTTCGCAAAAGTAACAGATTATTATATTGCAGGGCATTTTTATGGAGATGGGGCGCCTTATTTATATACGCGAGAGGATGTAAAACAACCTGACTTTAAGATCAGTGTTGTAGCTGACGTTAGTTGTGATATTGATGGTCCGGTAGCGACCACATTACGAGCTTCTACCATAGCCGAACCCATTTATGGCTATGACCCTAAAACTGAAAAGGAAGTACATTTTAAAGATGACAAGGCTATTGCGGTAATGGCAGTAGATAATCTTCCCTGTGAGTTACCCAGAGATGCTAGTGTAGGTTTCGGAGATTCTTTTTTGCGTCATGTAATCCCTGCTTTTTTTAACGATGACGCTCATGGGGTTTTGAAACGTGCGCGAATGACAAAAGACGGGAAGCTTACGCCACGTTACGCATACTTGCAAGACTATGTAGATGAGGTCGATTAGATTTTCGTGATACCGTACATGAATATAACGTATATAGAATGGTTTACTTTACCTTAATATCCCAATGTATAATGGGGTGTTCTTTCGGAGCAATATAAGCACCTAGCGCCTTTAACTTGAGTTCAAGGGCATCCAGTTTCTTTAAAGTTTTTACTTGAAGAATTAGAGTTGTTTCAGCAGGAATTTCAAATACTGGTGGATGATGATAGAAGTTATAATCCATCTCATTTTCAAAAAGTAAATCACTACTTGTAGTATTCTTTAGTGTTATTTCCAAAATACTTGTATTAGCAATATAATTGACTTTTTGTACAGTAATACCGCTTTGAATAAGGGGTTTTACGAATTCAGATTTTCCAATAAAAAGGGAATTGAAAACAGCCACAGTTCTCCCCTTAAATAAGGCTTCTTTAAGACTTTCTTTAGTACGTTCTTTGGCAAAAACCAAAGTTATTGGCCTTTGATGTCCTTTTTCGCTATAATCCCAATCGATAAGTCCATGAATATCGCTGGTACCCATAATAGTAAGGTTGTGTTTTAATGCTAAGGCAAAAGATTCTTCGGCATAATCTCCGGTGTTTATAACTTCAATACCATGTAATTCTCCATTTTTTATACGCTCATCTTGAAAATCACTCCAAATGGGATTTCCTTTCGGAGCCTGAGCATGCCAAGCAGGATGATTCCAAAAAACAAAAGCACCTTGTTTTTTTGCCATTTCGAAAGAAGTAACAGCGTCTTTAGCAACTAAGGCATTAGCATCCGAAATAAATACGGCATTACTATGGCCAATCGGTGCAGCTCGAGTAATTTCTGCACCGCGAATAATTAATAAATCATGCGCTGCAGCTTCTTTCAATGCAATGGCATAGGATCTGTTTCGATCTGGATGAGGAATATCTTTTTTATGTGGCTGATACTCTAGGTGTTCAGTTAAAGAAATAACATCAAGATTATCCCGTAATGCTTCTTGAACTCGCAAGGTTGGCCATACATCTCCATCCGAAAAAACACTGTGTTGGTGTAAATCGGTTTTTAAGGTAATATAACCGTCAATGTCAGGATAATTTAACGTTTTTGAAGCTTTGTGCGAATGCAACTGTCCAAAAACAAATTGGGTCAAAAAAAGAGCAGAAATTAAGAAACGTAGTTTTTGCATTTTTTAAAGAATAAGATCTAAATGTAAAGGATTATAGAAGTAATTATGTTAAAATATGACTTTGTGATATTATATAATTGTTAATTCTGTAAATTAAATATAGTGAATAACGAATTGAATGTTATCAAATAAACTGAATAAAACCCCCATAGCCATAAAGATAGGAAGGTCTGGAAAATAGCATATTTTTCTGGAGGGAATGGCAGCTCATAGTTAATTTTGAACAACTTACCTGAATTTACAAACTGTCCCTTTATACTATTCAAAAATTACTTATCTTGAACTGCTATTTCTAACTGAAGGCAAGTGAAGTTCAATTGGATTATCGATCAAGCACGGGGTAATATTACCAAAATGTGTGTGGATTTGGAATATGAATTGCGTCCAAAAATCGTTCGATTTTTAATGGCTCGTTTGGAACAGGAATGTTCTGGAGATTTTTCTAATTTTTATTTTGATGTAAACATAAAAACAAGGGAGATTCGTATTTCAAATAAAACCCCGGAGTCTTTAGCTGCTAAAATTAGATTGGAATTTGAATCTGAGATTAATGATACCTTAAAACTATCTAGAATACGGTAGTCCCCTCCTCCTTAAAATTATTTTTCAACTTTTTTAATACCAGTGGATTGAAATACAGGTATAGTTAAAAGTATACTTACAATAATCCAAAGAAATCCGCCAAAGGCAAAAGTCACCAACCAAGTTTTCATATAAAAAATACTTTCCCAAAATTGAACTAGTATTATATTCGGTTTGGTGAAAACATCCCAAGAATTAAAGCGTAAAAATCGTCCTAAATAAATACCATAACCACTTAAAAAACAACTTATAAATAGGAAAGTATTGGCAATTTTATCATTCCATCTATCACATATAATGCTATAAATATCTAATAAGGATAGTAATCCTACCAAAAGACCATTTAAAGCAAAAACAAATACTAGGAATAGATCGAGCCATAGTATTGTGGATCTTCCATTATGCAGATGTATCAGATCAGTTATGATATAAGGGCTATTGGGTAGAAACAACAACCAACTTGCCAAAATACAATAAAAAAAAGTGCGTCTTTTTTGTAATTGAGGAACATTTACAAGGTATTGACTAAACATATAGGGTACAGTAGCCAAGAATAAATTCCAGATTAAGAAACTAAAAAATAAACTTTTCGTCAAATAGATCCGAGTGACAAATAATGATAATGCAAAAGCATAAGATAATAGCAGCAACCGATAAGGGTAGATTTGTGTGTAAAATATAGTTTTCATAAATCAAATAAATAAAGGTAAAACCCTGTTATAGGTAGGTTAAGAATGATGAGAAATAGCGTGTAAAAATGTTCCTTATAATCCTTATAATGCAACAATCCATTGATAAGGAGTACCAATAACATGAAACTGTTTAGCATAAAAGCGAGAAGTACAAACCAAATACCAATTCCCAAAAGAAAATCGAATGGTTTCAACCAATACCCCACAAATAATAAAGTTCCAATGCTAAAACAAACCGCAGCAATGATAACTGCTATTCGATTAATCCGATGCTTAAATAACGCTAACATTTTATAATGAAGCTTTAAGTTTTGCGTAGGTATATTCCTGCCATAAGAGCGTATCGGCTTTTTTGAGATAACGATTGTGTTTTATCCGAATATCCTGTTGCTGTTGGTGGGATAAAAATTTCGGATTTTGTTGCAAATATTGGTATAACTGTGTACTATTAGAATCCCCTAAGTCAATAAGATAGGATAGGTCCGCTGAAGGGATATAATTGAGATTGTAATGGGTAATAAACCGATCCCAGGGAACAGCACTACAAAGTACCAATAAACTAAATAATGCAAGGGCATTGGTTCGCCATAAATACCAAATATTTCGTATTTGTGTTACCTTCCAATATGTGGTAATTAAACCAATAAACGTGAGCATGAGATATATAAAAACACCTATGCGCTTGTACGTAAGCCCCAAGGCATTTACGTAAACAAAATTCTTATAGTAAGTGAAGATGATCAATAGAATGTTTAATCCAATCCATAGATAGGTAAGACGTCTTAGGTTCTTATTTTCCTTGAAAAAATTGAGGTTTCCTCTAAAAAAGTAAAGCACCAAGCTAATAGCACAAATGATCGAGAAGAGCAAAGCATAAATACCATTATGAACGGATTTGGAATAAGAAGCATTGCCGGTAATATTTGGATCTAATAAATATAGAAAATCGGTGATCAGAAAAAAGATCAAGACCAAATTGAGTGTCATAAAAATCATAGTACCTACGGTGTGTTCATTGGAAAGTTTTTTTAATAGAAAAGTGTTAAAAGGTAGTTTTGGTACGGAAAGCTTATTCCCAATGGCTAAATCGGCATTAATAAGCTCCTTAATGGCATAAGGTTTTAAAATGTGTTTAAAAATGAAAAACCCTAAAAGCGTAAACAACAACCATGGAATGCGAATAAAACTCAGATCGATTCGGGTTATAAGATCTTGAAAGATAGGATTTGCATTGTTGTATAAGAGCACAAAAAGTAACACGAAAAGACTACTTATTAAGATTCCTTTGCCATACAATAAAAATTTGGCATTGTATTTTTTCGAGGGTTTTTCTTTTACATAGTTAGGATCTACCCATTGCGAAAAAGAAGCAGTTAGCATATTTAGTATGCCCAATAGTCCAGAAACATATATCGCGGTTTTAGGTGCAATAGATTTTCCCACAAGAATTAAAAAAGTTATGAAATAGATAAAGATGTTTAAGACTGAGGGTTCCATAAAAACCATAAATGCAGTGAATAGATGTGCAAAATGATAGGAAAGGGGAAAAGAGCGACGTGCTTTTTCAAAAGCTAGAAATACGGTAATAAGTATAGCAATAATTAAAATATTAAGTCCTAGCTGTTGTCCGTAAAAAAGGATGCTAAAAATAATGGCTGCGATTAAAGATTGTAGATATATTTTCATGATTAATGAATTAAAAAAGTGGTTTTAAAACGTGAAATTGATTGTTGTAAGAGTTTTGAAAAATCCAATTGATGAAAGGGCAGTGCTTTTTTTCCCTTTTTAAAAGTGCTGCTGAAGTACCTGATGTAATCGGGATAAAGTAGTGTTCCTAGTAAAATAACTGCGTAACCGTATATACTTCGTTTTCCATTTCCCAGTAGATAGTATTGCATGCCTATTTCTTCGGGAACCGATATTCCAGTTTCGGTTAATACATGAAAAACATCATGATTTTCAAGTTTAGGTTGCAACTCAAAACGATACTTTAGTAAAAAACAACCCAAATGAAAACCCAGACTGGTGTTAGGGTATGTGATTAATTCGGATGCAGATACCGTCCAAGGGACGCTTTTTTTTATAAAGCGTTGATAAGGAAGCTTACTCCCTTCGTATAAGTATTCCATAATGATATCTCTCATATTAAAAGTACTTTGTAATTCAAAGTAAATAGATAAATAAAAAACTACTGTTTTAATAATTTTTCCAAAGCGTCAATGTGTTTTTTAAATGCTGCTTTCCCCAGTGGAGTAGCGCTGTATTTTGTATTTGGCTTTCGTCCAATAAATTGTTTTTCCACCACGATATAATTTTCTTTTTCTAGGGCTTTTGCGTGGCTGGCAAGATTTCCATCTGTGGCTCCTAAGAGCTCTTTTAACCGATTAAAATCGGCATAGTCATTTACCATGAGTATCGACATAATGCCCAAGCGAATGCGGTGATCGAAAGCCTTATTTATGTTCGTTATAATACTCATGTGTACAATGCTTGCTTTCTTCAAATGGATTATTACACTCTATCGTATTTAAAATACATCAAAGCTCCATAAAAAATATGGAATATGCCGAAACCTAGTGCCCAAAAATAAAGACCATATCCAATAAACTGCGTGCTAATTAGACCGATAATAATATTGGAAATACCCAAATACCTAACATCTCCCAAAGTATATTTACTGGCATTCAAACACGCTAAACCATAGAAAATTAGGGTTGCTGGTGCTACCAGGCCATACATGTCTTGCTGCAGTAAGGCAATGCTAAAAACACCTCCCGCAAATAGCGGAATAAAAAAATTAATGACCAATCTTTTACTAGAGTCGTCCCACATCTTATCACCCACTTTTTTTGCTTTTCTAGCAGAAAGTAAAATACCGGTTGCAATAGCCAACAGAATAACGCCCATAGCTATTAAAAACAGATTGTATATATAATCTGTTTCAATTTTCACGGAGCTACTTCCAAAAACATCGGTATAATCTACAGCTATAATTTCCTGTAATTTTCGGTGCGCCAACCAAGCACCAATAAGTGCATATATCCCAGCTAAAACGCCAGATAACCCACTTAAGGAGATAAAACGCGAGGATTTTCGCATCATATCTTTAATTTCAGAAATGTCTTCGAGATACTTTTTTGATTCCATATTTAAAGTACTTTGAAATACAAAGTAAATATATATTCTGAAATTAAGCAACTTTTTCGAACATTCTTTTTTAATTTTAAAAAGTGAATCCTGCCGAAGCCTACATTTTAAATAAACCAGAACCGTATCGAGCGATACTTTTACATTTACAATCGGTGATAGAACATACCGTTCCCGAAGTAGATTTAAAATTTAAATATAAAATACCTTTTTATTACCTCTCCGGAAAACCATACTGTTATCTCAATCAAACTAAAAACTATGTGGACGTTGGGTTTTGGAATGCCGCGCACCTTAGCGTTTATACAGAACACTTGGTTAGCGATGGGCGAAAAGTAATGAAATCACTTCGCTATCGTAGTTTAGAAGAAATAAACAATGCTATTTTAATAGCAGTACTTAAAGATGCCTATGCTGTAAAGCATAAGAAGTTTTATTAAAACTATTTTTTCTTTAGTACAATTATCGAGTTTTTTTGAACTTCTACAACTTCATTAAACAACTGTTTAAGACCTTCATAAAAAGGAGCAGGGTACTGCGTTCGATTCAGCGATAGATTAAAATTTAGTGCGATTTGATTCTGCTGTTGAGTGCAACTAAAAATAAGGCGTCCCGAATTTTCAGGTAAACTAATAGCCTTTTGTTTGGGTATTTGTGTTATCTCATAGTTTTTAGGCACCGCAATGGTCATACGGTATTTATAAGCACGTTGGTAACCAAAGTCAATAGGATAATTACGTTCGCTTAACACAAAGGGATTTTCGCGGAAAAATTTTATTAGAAAAGGATTCAGATAGATGGTTTCCTGATCCAACAAATCTGCTATTTCAAATTCAAAGCGTTCCAAAGTTTTCTCATCAGAACTTTTTGAAGTTTGGAACTTATAAGTGTTTAAAACAAAGGCATCTCCCAAAAGCTCCTCTTTTTTCGTGAGATATTCTTCCTCGGAAACGGCGGCAATAGTTTTTCTACGACTAAGGGCATCATAACCAAGTCTTGTTTCACTAATAATTCCAAAGCCCTTTCCAGTGGTTTCATCGAAATCCAATTTTATCGCCGTGATTACCTGATTTTTTGCGTATGCTTTTATGTCATACCAAGAACTTTCATTTTTAAAGTCCATAACACGTCCATAATAGTTTAAACAACGAAAAGGTAACATTCCAAAAGGCATGAACTTATCTGTAGCATCCAAAAGATAATCCTTGCCGTCAATTTCAACCTTTGCAACAATGTAATTGAAATCACTCATTACAGGATGATTTTGTTTGGGTAAACCATTTTTTCTTGTGGAAAGTAAAACAAGATTTGTTTTAACGTTTGCGGCATTCAGGAGGTTGATAAGCGACATGTTTATTTCTCCAACATTACCACTCTTGTTCTCAAAAGCCTCCTTAACACTATTGTTGGTATAGATACTGTATTTTCCATTCCAATTGTAATGTCCCTTTACAAAAGCGTAAATATTTTTCGCTTTTATAAAGGGGTCCTTATTGTCAAAGAGGGCAAGCGGAACATTTTTTTCAAAAAATCCTTTTTTAGTCAATTGACGTCCAATGTCTCGATCCGTTTTAAATTCGTGATCCACATCCTTCCAAGTTTTGGTGTACCGTTCACGAGTGCCGTCCAAGTTGTGAAGTTCAGACATTTCAAAATCTAAATGAGAAATATAGTTTGATGCGGCCAACATATAATCTTCTTCCGTCTTAAACGCCGGGATATCTTTCATTACATATTTCAATACTTCACAATCGGCAGGATTGTTATATCCCGGAACATCAAAACAAGCTTTTTTTATTGTAGCATTGTTAACAGCTAATTGCAATGTCCCTGTTAAGGTTCTATTGTACTTATAGTTAGCTGGGATTTTGGCATTAAATTCACTGTACATTTTAGGAATATCTGATTGGAAGTACCAACCATTAAAATTAAAGATAAAGGGAGACTCAATACGATAGGTATATTCTAAAATACTGCCCACTTTAATATTGGGTAAGGTGAATTTTTTTTCGGACCATCGATCCGTGATATCAGAATCAAAAATATCTTTTGCCGCAAGATAAGTTTGTGCGCCACCATTATGAGTTACAGCTTTAATATTCTTAACAGTTTCGGTAACTTTATCATTATGATAGTAGGGAATGTTAATCGTTCCGTGTCGATATCCTTCTTGTTTTAAAATCTTAATCTTAACCCGATACTCTTTTACCAAGCGAATACGATCGGCGATAATTGCAAAAAAATTATTCCCTTTTTCATACATCACCACCGCATTAGCAGTAGAATCTTTTTCATAAGTGATAAATTCACGTTCTTCGGTACTAATCTTCCCAAATGGGATTTCACGTTGCGCATGTCCAAGTGTAAAAGTAAAAAAGGTAACGAAGAGAAGGCTATATTTAAATTGCATAAGGGATAGAAAAGATTGATATATCAACAACAAAAAAAAGAAAATAGTATAGAAATCCAAGGATTTGAACTAAAAGCTTTAGAAATTCTTCGTTACGCAAAATGTAAAGATCTAAAAATAAATCACAAAATATAGTCGGTTCGTTCTTCGTATTTGATATTTAAGAACAAGGCGTTAACTTTAACCAAAAGTTTTGCTAACCTGAATTACAACGATGGATACTATTGAATCAAATGAGTTAATAGCTAAATTACCTCCTCATTTAAAACAATTTATTAAACCGCAGCAATATGAAGAATATAGCCCTATAAATCAGGCAGTATGGCGTTATGTAATGCGAAAAAATGTGCAGTATTTAGCTCAGGTAGCGCATAGTTCTTATGTAGATGGTTTAGCTCAAACCGGTATTTCGATCGATGAAGTTCCTAATATTTATGGAATGAATCGCATTCTTAAAGAGATAGGTTGGGCCGCAGTTGCCGTAGATGGTTTTATTCCTCCAAATGCATTTATGGAATTTCAGGCCTATAAGGTTTTGGTAATTGCATCAGACATTAGACAATTAGAAAATATAGAATACACTCCTGCTCCCGACATTATTCATGAAGCTGCAGGTCATGCCCCTATAATTGCAAACCCTGATTACGCAGAGTATCTGCGGAGATTGGGTGAAATCGGTGCCAAAGCCATTTTATCGGAGTATGATATAAAATTATACGAGGCAGTGCGAAAACTATCCATTTTAAAAGAGGCAGATACGGCAAGTGACGCAGAAATTAAAGTTGCAAATGAGGAAGTAGAACAATTGCAGGAAATGGAGGTAGAATTTTCTGAAATGGCTCAAATTCGCAACCTGCAATGGTGGACTGTAGAATATGGATTAATAGGGACTACCGATGCTCCAAAAATATATGGCGCTGGATTATTATCTTCTATAGGTGAAAGTCAATCCTGTATGCAAGAAACAGTACCTAAACTTCCCTATTCAATTGCCGCAACGGAAATGGGCTTTGATATTACAAAACCACAACCACAATTATATGTGACTCCAGATTTTTCGTATTTGATGGAAGTGCTTCAAGAATTTGCTAGCACTATGAGTATTCAGAAAGGTGGGCATACAGGTCTTAAAAAGTTAATCAATTCTGGTATGGTCGGTACCATTGAGCTTAGCACAGGTCTTCAAGTTTCTGGAAAATTTAAAAGGATGATCATAAATGAAGATCGAGAAGTTATCTTTTTTCAAACTGAAGGTCCGACTGCCCTAGCATATAGAGAAAAAGAACTTATTGGTCATGGTGTAAGCACACATCCAGACGGATTTAGTTCCCCCTTAGGGAAACTTAAAAATATTAATCTAGCCATTGAGAATATGGGACCGGTAGATCTAAAGGCTTATAATTTTTATGATGGGGAGAGACTTTCTTTTCAATTCGAAAGTGGGATTCGAGTAGAAGGGTTGAACGTTACTGGAATTCGCAATGTAAAGGGAAAATTAATGTTGATACAGCTAAAAGATTGCACGGTTACCTACAAGGAAGAAGTGTTGTTCAAACCGGAATATGGGATGTTTGATATGGCAGTAGGTAAAGATATTATTTCGGCTTTTGCGGGAGCAGCAGATTACAACTCTTTTCCAAACTTATACCACAAATCAGATACCATTACCAAAAAACCACGAAAATCGCGGATTACGCTTCAACTAGAAGCACTTTATCAAGAAGTACGTGATATTAGAAACAATCAGCCTTATAATGAGGTGCACCTTAAACGGATATTCGAGACTATTCAAAAGGCTCACAATGGGGATTGGTTATTAGCTCTGGAATTGTTGGAATTGACCAAGGATGAAAATTTACAAACTGGAATAATTGGATATTTGAAACAGATAATTGGAAAACACCCTAAATTAGCAAAGTTAATAAAAGATGGAATTGAGCTGCTGCCAAAGCAAGTATCGTTCGGGAATAACTAACTTTAAGTATTGCTGAATGATCAAACAAATAGACTCTAAAAACAGATTGGTAGCTAAAAGAATTCACTTTATTTTTCAGGAGTCATATGCGGTGGAAGCCAAACTACTTAACGCTATAGATTTTCCACCTCTGAAAAGAGGTTTAACAGACTTTATAGCAAGCACAACTATCTTCTATGGTTATTTTAAGGAGGGAATTATGATTGCCGTTATCGAAACAAAAGGGGATCAAGAACGAGCACATATTCAAAGTTTGGTTGTACTTCCTGATTTTTTTAGAAAAGGAATTGCGAAAAAATTAATCGGCTATGTTTTTGATTGTTATGGCTCGAATGTCTTTACTGTAGAGACAGGAGCAGACAATATCCCTGCTAGAGCATTATATCGCAAATTTGGGTTTCAATTAGTAAAGGAGTGGGATACCGATCATGGTATACGCAAAGTAGCTTTTGAAAAATTAAGAACCAAATAAACCTTGATTAGCATGCCTAGCTAGCTCTAACTAAACCCGAATAGAAGTAATACATATTAAATGAATATTTCGGAACTAAAACAATATCTTAAAGAACCGTATCCATACTTCTATGATTTGCGTAATGTAATTCATATTTCTGTACTAGTTTTTGTGTTGACTTTGTTTTTTAATTATTTCTTTGAACCATTTGAAATTAATCAGAAGGAGCATAAGCTAGATTTCTTTTGGATTAGTGCGTTACATGCTTTTGTTTCGTTTTTTGTCATTTTCATTAGCTCAATACTATTTCTTTTTTTTCGTAGATCTGCAGATGGGTGGACCATTAAAAAGGAGTTTGGATTTATTTTTATTACGCTCGTTCTAATAGGTATAGGTCAATTTTTAATTCGAGATATTATTTACAATAATCCTAACAACTGGTCTTGGGGTTATTTCTTTGAAGAAATTAAAAATACCGTTCTTGTAGGAACGTTTTTTTTAGCAATTGTTATCCCAATTATTCACTATCGTTTTCTAAAGCAAAATCAAAAAAAATTGAAACAATTCAAACCTTTTAAAACCTTACCTATAACTAGTTCAGAAGGGAATGTTTTAATTCAAACTTTGGTTAAAACGGACGATTTTAATTTAGACCCCGCTCAATTGCTGTATGCGTTATCTGACGGGAATTACACAGAAGTGAATTTTTTGCAAGGAGATAAAGTAAAAAGGAAGCTGATTCGAATCCCATTAAAAAGATTGGAAATGCAGTTGACGCCATTTACATATATTCATCGAACACATCGTTCTTATCTTGTAAATCTGCTGCATGTTCACGATATTGAAGGAAACGCGCAGGGCTTTAAACTTAAAGTGCATAGGGATCTTGCTAATGCACTAGTTTCTCGAAAAATGGTAGATGATTTCAGAAATAAAATGGAATTATTACGTAACTAAGTTGTTATTCATCACAAAGCTTTGTTTTCTATCACATTGTTTTTTAATGCAACATAACCGCTATTACATTTGCTGAAAATGCAAATAATAATATGCGCAGACACGATATTGATTGGATACGAGTACTGGTTTTTGGATTGCTGATTTTTTATCATACCGCAAAGTTTTTCGAACCCGATGATTTTCATATTAAAAATAACATTACCTATTCATGGTTAGAACTTCCCATGTATTTTCTAAATCGATGGCGACTACCTATTCTGTTTGTGTTATCTGGAATGGGAGCTTCCTTTGCTTTAAATAGAAGAAGTGGTTGGGAGTATAGTAAAGAAAGAGTTGTTCGACTTTTTATTCCTTTAGTTTTCGGCATGTTAATTATTGTACCTCCTCAGGTGTATATCGAACGCGTTGTAGAAGGGGATTTTTTGGGTAGCTACTTTGATTTCTGGCCTTCACATGCTTTTGTTGGCGAATACCCCCAAGGTAATCTAAGCTGGCATCACCTTTGGTTTTTACCTTATCTATTGATATTCTCTTTATTTTGGCTTCCCATTTTTTTAATGTTAAAAAAGTTTCCAAAAAATAAGTTGAATGATTGGCTATCTAAGGAGCTTAAAAAACCTCTTGGAATATTTTGGTTTTGCTTACCGTTAATTTTAATAGAATTTTGCTTGGAACCATTTTTTCCAAAAACGCATGCACTGGTGGGAGATTGGTATTTGCTTGCAAAATTTGGCTGCTTATTCGGTTATGGTTTTATGGTAATGCAAGTTAAAGATGCCTTTTGGACAAATCTTAAAAAATATTATAGGCATTATGGTATTATGGCTTTTGCAGCATTTAGCATACTGTACATTTCGGTCTGGATAATGGATGACACCTACTTTTCATATGCTTTGGAATTGACTATTATCCCAATTAATTACTGGAGTTGGATTTTAGTAATCTTGGCATTTGCTGTAAAATACCTGAACAACCCAAGTAAAGAATTAACGTATGCAAATGAAGCGGTGTATCCCTTTTATATCCTGCATCAGACGATTACAATATGCATTGGTTACTATATCATGGATTTAAATTGGAGTTTTCTTCCCAAGTTTGCCCTAATGATTCTAGGAACTTTTATTGGTAGTTGGCTGGTCTATGAATTAGGAATACGCAGATGGAAACTCATAAGACCACTTTTTGGGCTTAAAGTTCAACGCTAAAATTAAAATTAGAAGATGAAAAAGTTAGCAAAACCAATAGCACTAGCGATATTAATAATTAGTTTTTTATGGGTATTTATGGTATATGTCCTCAATTATAAAGTTGTAACTACTTCCTCAGCTGCTATTCCGTTTAGTGCGCATGAGACTTTGGAGAAAAATATAGCGTATGACCTAAGTCAGAAACCTAAAAATATCATCCTATTTATTGCAGATGGAATGGGGTTTACGCATCTTACTTTAGCAATGCACACAGAACAATCAAAAGAAGCAGCTTTGATATGGCAAAAATTTAATACCCAGGGATGGCATGATGCTAGATCTTTTTATGGACCATTAACAGATTCTGGAGCTTCCGCTACGGCTATGGCCACTGGTGAACCTACCTTAAATGGTGTAATTGGATTGGATTATAAAGGAAATATTCTTAGCAATATTATGGAATTCGCTTCTAAACAAGAATATGCAACCGGAATTGTAACAGACTCCTACATTTGGGATGCCACTCCAGCTGCCTTCACATCACATACAGCTTCCAGAAAAAATGCAAAAGATATCTTAACCCAAATTGCTTCAAGTAAGCTAGATCTTATTTTTGGGGAACTTGAAGATTTGGGTGAAGACGAAGTTCCTGATAAAGACGAAACATTAAATATTTTAAGGGAAAGATTTTATGTGATTGAAGATTCTCTTAACATTCGAGAAATAAACACTGCGAATAGGCCCATTGCGGCTCTTTTTTCGGAAGATCAAATTCAGGATTTAGATTCATCCCCAAATCTTAAAGAAATGACAGCAGAAGCACTTACAATTTTAACTAAAAAAGAAACTCCTTTTCTATTGCTTGTAGAAAGTGAAGAAATTGATACAGCATCTCATAAAAACGATTCTGAAAGGGTATTAAAGGGATTAAGGACTATTGAAGAAACCCTTACGTTACTGTTAGATTTTTCAAGCAAAAATGAAGAGACTTTATTGGTATTCACTTCTGATCATGAAACAGGAGGTTTAGCAGTAGTTTCTAAACATGATGATTATCCAGATATGCAGCTAATTTGGTCTACAACAGAACATTCAACAGCAGTTGTTCCTATTTTAAGTTATGGTCCAGGAGCTGAACATTTTTCTGAGCTGCACCGGAATTGGCAGATCGGAAATTTACTTAAAGACTTAATTAGTAAAAAGGAATAAATAACTGTTTTAAGCAAAATAAGACGCTGAAGTAGCTCAAAAAAAACTAGCTTAGTAGTTCAAAGAAATTTAAAGACCTGTAGCGGTTAAAATTATTGAATTATGTCTGTAATACCATTGAGACCCCTTTCGAAAACATATCAGAGTAAAAGACTTCGTACTACGCATAATACCTACTTAACTATACTTGAAGCCTTACGCAAAAGAAATATCCCTGTAGAAATGTTGCAATTAATCAATGATGAGGTGGAAAAATTCAACAATTTTTCGGGTACAGAAAAGGAAGAATGGCGGGAATTATCAAAGTCCAAAGCACGTTTATTAAAGCTACTAGAGAAAAAACTAAAGATCGTTCAAAAAAATCATTATATGATGCTTTGGATGGTATTAGGAATGTCTGTTTTCGGTATGCCACTTGGAGTTGTTTATGGATCGGTTATGGGTAACATGGGACTCCTAGGCTTAGGTTTGCCTATTGGTATGTGCATTGGTATGGCAGTAGGAGCGATGTTAGATAAAAAAGCAAAAGAAAAAGGAAATCAACTGGAAGTGGCGTCTTCAATTTAAATTTTGGAAAACGGTTTGTTTTGATTAAATGATACAGGTTTCCAACATTTTAAGATTAACAGAAATAAAAATAGGGGATCAAGAACAGCTTTTTGATCTTATGACCCGTATTTATGTGCCCGTTTATAAGCACTTCTGGGAAGATCAAGGTAAAAGTTATATCGAAAGCCTTTACAATAGCATTAATTTAAAAAAAGAGCTTGAAGACTTAAATGCATGTTATTATTTTGTGCATTATAATGATGAAGTAATAGGTATCCTGAGAGTATTAAAAGATGCCCCGTTGTCTGATGTTCCAGATAAGAAAGCCACAAAAATACATCGTATATATCTTGATCCTAAAACACAAGGGAAAGGGTTTGGCAAAACCTTATTAAATTGGGTGGAAATTAAAGCGAAAGACAGCGGTAAAGATATTATATGGTTAGAAGCAATGGATCAACAACAAGCGGCGGTAGGATTTTATAAGGCTATTGGGTTCGTAGTATCAGGGACTTTTAGTTTTAACTCTAAAATCATGCATGCACCACTGCGCGGGATGTACCGAATGTGGAAACCCCTGCATTAAATGGTTTAGTTAAAGCTGCGTTATGGTCTGTCGAATTGCGACCAAGTTGGTTAATAATTTTTCTAAGCGATCCAGCGGTAACATATTGGCACCATCACTTTTTGCATTGGCAGGATCGAAATGTGTCTCCATAAAAATACCATCTACTCCAGTTGCTATTCCGGCCCTTGCGATAGTTTCAATAAGTTCTGGTTTTCCTCCTGTTACCCCACTGGCTTGATTGGGTTGTTGTAGTGAATGTGTTACATCGAGCACCACAGGGGCAAAAGCTTTCATGGTTGGAATCCCTCTAAAGTCAACCACCATATCCTGATATCCAAACATAGTGCCTCTATCTGTAACCATTACTTGTGTATTTCCAGAATCTTTCACTTTGGTTACCGCATGTTGCATACTTTCCGGGCTCATAAATTGCCCTTTCTTTAAATTTACTGTTTTACCAGTTTTAGCGGCGGCTACCACCAAATCTGTTTGACGAACTAAAAAAGCGGGTATTTGTAATATATCAACATAAGTGGCTGCCTTATTCGCATCAGAAGCTTCATGAATATCCGTAACTGTTGGCACACCAAAAGTTTCCGAAACCTTGCGTAGTATTTTTAAAGCTTTTTCATCTCCAATTCCAGTAAAAGAATCTACCCTGCTTCTATTTGCTTTTTTAAAACTTCCTTTAAATACATATGGAATTTGCAATTTATCCGTTATTGAGACGATTTTTTCTGCAATACGCATTGCCATTTCTTCTCCTTCGATAGCGCAAGGTCCCGATAACAAAAAAAAGTTATCTGAATTTGTATTTTTTAATTGAGGAATTTTGCCTAAATCCATATCATAAATTTATGCAAAGATAGTATTTCCAATGCTTCTAATTTTTTAGTTTTATTGAAATTCCCATGCATTACATCGAAAAGGATATACTTTTTTAGGGGAAGCTATGTTATGTACTATAGCTATGAAGAAAAGAAATTAGAATGAAAAATGTATTACCTCTTTTACTGCTATTTTTTGCGGTGATTGGCAGTGCTCAATTTGGTAAAAACTGCGAAATTAGACAGCTAAAGTTTAATTTTATTAGCCCTGGCTTTGAGTATGAGTTAGGTCTTGGCGTTAATAGTACGCTAGATATTAGAGCAGCATGGCAATTGGGTTTAGATCCTTTTACTGCCGACCCCATAGAAAACTACGATTTTTTTCCAGCACTTACGGTACAAACTAGGTTTTATCACAACTTTGAAAAACGTTTTAGAAATGGGAGACAGAGCTATGGAAATTCTGGAAATTTTATAGCTCCTGCAGCCGCTTTGTTAGCTCCTGGTACTAGATCTTTTGCAGATAATGATAATGACGGAGCCTTTGGATATGTCGGAATAGTATATGGAATTCAAAGAAGTTATGATTCTGGCTTTAGTTTTTCTATCGATGCCGGGCCTGCTTATTATTTAGGTGCCTTTGAAGGTGGTATCTATCCGGTATTTAACGTAAGCATTGGTTGGATAATCAGTGAAAAGCGTTGGTGCTTAGGACGATAATGAACTTACTCTAAATCAATAAGATAAAAATAACACAACTTTATCTTAAGATGCGAAAATTAGCATTACCTTTGCGCGCTTAAAATACACCTTATGTCTAACACGAAGAATATAGCAATAATTGCTCACGTAGATCATGGTAAAACGACCTTGGTAGATAAGATTATGTACCATTGTCGTCTTTTTAGAGAAAACCAAAATACTGGAGATCTTATTCTGGATAACAATGATTTGGAAAGAGAACGTGGTATAACGATTACTTCCAAAAATGTTTCCGTTGTATATAAAGACACTAAAATTAATATTATAGATACTCCTGGTCACGCCGATTTTGGAGGAGAAGTGGAACGGGTGTTGAATATGGCGGATGGCGTGTTATTATTGGTAGATGCTTTTGAAGGCCCTATGCCACAGACACGATTTGTTTTGCAAAAAGCCATAGACTTAGGTCTCAAACCTTGTGTGGTAATCAATAAGGTAGATAAAGAAAATTGTACTCCAGAAGAAGTACATGAAAAAGTATTTGATTTAATGTTCGAATTGGGTGCAGAAGAATGGCAATTAGACTTCCCAACTGTATATGGTTCTGCGAAGAATAACTGGATGAGTGAAGATTGGCAGAAAGAAACTGATTCTATAGAACCATTATTGGATATGGTAATCGATCATATTCCAACATTCAGACCAACAGAAGGAAACACACAAATGTTAATCACTTCTTTGGATTTTTCTTCCTTTACTGGAAGAATCGCTATAGGGCGTTTACAAAGAGGAACATTAAAGGAGGGACAACAAATTTCGTTGGTTAAAAGAGACGGAAGTATTGTAAAATCAAAAATTAAGGAACTCTTTACTTTTGAAGGTCTTGGTCGTAAAAAAGTAGAAGAGGTTGCCACAGGTGATATTTGTGCACTTGTAGGAGTTGAAGGTTTTGAAATTGGTGATACTGTTGCAGACTTAGAGCAGCCAGAAGGCCTGAAAACAATTGCTATAGATGAACCAACAATGAGTATGTTATTTACCATTAATGATAGTCCTTTCTTTGGACAGGATGGTAAATTTGTAACCTCGCGCCATATTAAAGAACGTTTAGAACGCGAGTTAGAAAAAAACCTAGCCTTACGTGTAAATGAAACAGATAGTGCAGATAAGTTTTTAGTTTTTGGTCGCGGTGTATTACACCTTTCTGTCTTGATTGAAACCATGCGACGGGAAGGTTATGAAATTCAAATTGGACAGCCTCAGGTTATTATTAAGCAGATTGATGGCATTAAATGTGAGCCTGTTGAACATCTTACCATTGATTTACCTGAAGAAGTATCTGGGAAGGCGGTAGAAATGGTATCGATTCGTAAAGGAGAAATGACGAGTATGGAAGCAAAAGGAGATCGTATGCTTTGCGAATTTCAAATTCCATCAAGAGGAATTATTGGTTTGCGAAATCAACTCCTAACGGCAACGGCAGGGGAAGCCATTATGGCACACCGTTTTTTAGAATATCAACCGATGAAAGGAGATATTCCGCAGCGGCAAAATGGTTCCTTAGTGTCGATGGAAAAAGGAAAAGCAATTCCCTATTCTATAGATAAATTACAAGATCGTGGAAAATTCTTTGTGGATCCAGGAGAAGATATTTATGAAGGACAGGTGATTGGTGAAAACTCTCGTGGTGATGATATGACCATTAATATCACCAAAACAAAAAAACTCTCTAATGTTCGTTCTGCTGGAGCGGATGATAAAGCGAAAATTGTTCCTGCGATCAAATTCTCACTCGAGGAAGCTTTGGAATACATTCAGAAAGATGAGTATGTTGAGGTAACACCAAAGCACTTAAGACTTCGAAAAATTTATTTGACTGAGGTGGAACGTAAACGAAATAAGATCGATTAAGTAGTTATCGTAAGTATAAATAAAGCCCATCTAAATTCTAGATGGGCTTTTTAATTGCACCGTACTATTCGAATAATATAGGTCTACGATTTATCTTGTACTTTGCACCAAAGCCCGAATTGTTTGGCTCATAGGGCGTATCCAGGTCTACATTAACTCCCTCAATTGGAATTTTGTCTTCCCTACCTAGAGCCCAAAGCATGCCATTCAGTGAAAGTTTACGCATAACGGGTAACTTAAAATCATAAGGATGTCCTAGTGTTGTAAAAAAAACACGTGCTTTTTTTCCTTGACTCCCGGTATAACTTTTGGTCCAAGCAACCGGATTGTCCAACGGAAATTTTTCTAGATTACCATCCATTTCATGTTTAGACTTAAGTGAATGTCCCATTAAGATAGGAGAACTATCGCCATAAAGTTTCCAATTCCCACCAGCTACATGATACAACCAAGAATATGCATGAAACTTTTCAAAACCATTTAAAATTGGACTTGCAGTGATTTTGGAGATTTCTGTCACTGGATATTTGCCGTCGTCAAAATGGCCGTGATGTGTAATCCATTGCTGCCCAAAAACTTTTGTAGGCCACTCATTATTCATAGACACAAGACTTGAGTCATTTTCATATAAAAAAGCATGTGTAGCAGTTCTAAAACCAACTATGGGTCGCCCAGATTCTACATAGTCGGTAATATAGTTTAATTCCATCTTGGGTAAGGCCCTAAAGCGTGTAAATAAAACCATTAAATCGGCATCTTTCAGCGCTTCTAAGCCGGAAATATGATCCGATCTATTTGGTGCTATAAAACCCAAACTATCCAGTGCATAGCATACGGTAACCGTTGCACCTAGTTCTCGTGCAGCAATACTAGCTAACATAGGCATCGATTCCTCAGAACGATATTCTTCATCTCCAGTAACAAATACAATTTTTACACGATCTTGATTTTCGTTGGTAAGGGGAGTTGCTTTTTTTGATTGCGTATGGCATGCGCTTAAAATTATAATAATCAAAATAAGACTGAAATACTGTATAGACTTCATAGGTATTATTTAGTTGAATCTGTTAATTTGGATGGATTTCTAACAATTCGCTTGCCGTATAAAACCCTTTTTTGGTGCTGGTTTCTTTTCGAATACGAGTAACAGTTTCGGGTTGAATTACCGAAGCTTTATTTCCAAATGCATTTCGAACATAAGTAAGTACCGCCGCAATTTCGGTATCGCTAAGCAAATCTCCAAAGGCCATCATTGGCACTTGTCCTGAATATTCCTTTCCCATTACTTGTATAGGACCATAAAGACCATTTAAGGTAAGTTTAATAAGACGATCTTCATTTCCAACAACCCAGTCAATTCCTCGAAGTGAAGGAAACCCCGATGCTGCGAGGCCTGATCCACTTTCTTGATGACAGGTAATACAAAATCCTTCACGTTCATAAATCTCTTTTCCTGCCGTAAAGATTTTTAAATCTTTTCCTTTTAAATGTGAGGCAACCAATTTTTCCTCCACCTTTTCTGTCCAGCTATTTTCTAGTTGTGCTTTGGTAAAATTTAATGACGGTGTCATCCAATCATCTAATGGATATTTTTCAATAAGGGAAACAATTTCTTTTCCTTCTTTTTCGGGAAGCCAGGAAGCCGCTGCAAGTGCCTCTAGTCGCACTCTTGGATGTGCATCTGAAGCTGCTTTTGTAAGTAGTACCTGATTGTTTATTTGATGTCCTGTGTAGCGAGCAACACGAGTAGCCGCAGCTCTAACTCTGTAATCTTTTGCGGAAATAGCTTGGTGCAAGAGCGTGGAATCGATGCTGTTTAGTCCCCAAGAAACCCACAATGCCTCTAAAAGGTGATGCCCAAAGTTTGTATCAGTCTTATCCAAACCTGTTACCCAAGCTTTTAGCTCTGGCATTACAACCTTAGAAGATCTACCTCTAAGCTCTCGCCTTGTACGATAGCGACTGCGATATTCGGGCAGCTTTAAATTGTCTAGTAAAGTTGCTATAGGAGCGCCTGCAATCTGGGCAGGTTTTACCAGAGGTCTTGACGGATAGGTAATTCGATATATTCTTCCGTGTACATGATCCCGTAATGGATCTCTGGCATTATGTTGCATATGGCCAATTAGAATATTGTGCCAATCCACTACGTACAGGGAACCATCTGGTGCAAACTCCATGTCAACAGGCCTAAAATTTCCATCATTTCCCGCTAGAAGATCTTGCCTGTGTTTGGTGGAATAACCTGTACCATCTTCAAGTACCTCATGTTGTTTCATCCCTAAAAATCCGATGGAGTTGCAAATCAGCAAATCTCCTTGAACTTCATCTGGAAAATGCCTACTGGATACAAATTCCAATCCAGAAGTTGGACGTACCCGATGTGATTCCTCAATAAGGTCTTTAGTTTTTGGATTTACAACACCGTAACGCGGTTTTAAGGTACTTGGCATCATCCAATGCACTTTAGGACCTGAAGTTTCTGCAAAAAAATCCTGCCCCCAGGAATCAAAGGCAATACCCCATGGGTTCGGAATTGCTAATTGCGCTATACGTTCCAAGTGTTTTCTCTGCGGTGCGTAGCGATAGAACCCACCTCCTGTACCACGAACGGTTCCATAGGAAGTTTCCACGTTGGTGTGCAGAAAAGTCCCTTCGGCCATATAAATTGCTCCTGATGGATCGGCACAAAAAGCCGAAATTGCATGATGCGTATCGTGATCATCAAAGCCACTTAATACAATTTCAACGGTGTCTGCTTTATCATCTCCATCTGTATCTTTATATAGCTTAAGATTAGTTCCTTGAGAAACGTAAACTCCTTCAGGTGCAAACTCAAAACCAATAGGCAAATGCAATTTGTCAGCAAAAACAATTTGTTTATCCGCTTTCCCATCGGCATCGGTATCTTCCAGAATAAGAATTTTGTCATTTGGCCTAGAATCACCTGGTTTGTAATGTGGATACGAAGGCAAAGTAGCAACCCATAATCGTCCTTTATTGTCAAAAGACAACTGTGCAGGATTAGCTAAATCAGGAAACTCTTTTTCGGAGGCAAAAAGATGTACCTCATAGCCTGAAGGTACCTTTAATGACATTTCTGCCTGCTTTCCATAGCGATAGTTTTGATTTCCATTTGAATTACTAGGGGTATAATTCGTAGGTATTTCGGCTAAGGGAGTGGTAGTTTTATCTGCGGCAACAATATTATAACTTTTTCCACTTGCCATGGCCCAAATAGCAGAATCCCGGATTGTAGTCAATTCACGTATCTTTTTCAATTCATTGGGGTAATTGTCCGAACCATAAGGATCATAACGTCTACCAAATACATGAACTCCGTTTGGAATTTTAAAATCGTTGTGCCAAAAGAAATTTTTCTCTTGCACTGCCTCAAGAATCGCTGCTTTATTTGTGCTTGCAACCGTTTTTTTTCGAAAAAAAGCAGTTGCTAGTAATTTTGCGAAACGTTGATAACCTTCTTCGTTTAATTGAGAACCATCAATAGTTAGTTGTTTTTTTTGAGTAAACCATTCCTGCGAGGGAGTAAATGCATCGAGAAATAAAATCTTATGCGTTTCCGCAATCTCCTGCATTGCTTGAGTGTATAGTAATAAATTTTGATTTTCTACGGTACCATTCGGAAGGTCCTGGTTGTAACTCAAATCCTCAAAGGCAATGGGGGAAACTAGTGCAATTTGCGGAGGAGATTCTCCATTGTAATCTTGCGCTTGCGTATGCTTAATAAATGCGACGAGCTCCTTCTTAAAACTGGGTAGCCCTTCTTTCCCTTCAAAAGACTCATTGTAACCAAAAAAAGCAATAATAATATCGGTTCGTAAACGCGTCAACCATTCATCAGGAGTTTCGAAATGTCCTTCGCTACCCGAATTTTTGGCTAATTCTATTTGATAATCCTTAGCATTGGGAAAAGCCCAGGGGGAAGTTCTTCCAGAATGGGGTCTAAATCCAGGGGTATTTCCGCCATCACACATGTTTCGAATAACCAGTTGTTTTTGGGGATAGCGTTGATGTAATTCGGTTTCAAAAAAACCAAAATTTTGCATTCGTGATCCAAGATTATTTCCAATAAGTACAATACTGGAATTTTGTGCGACGTCTAAAACTTTTTGATTGTCTGAAGTGCATCCTAAAAAAAGAAATAACCCACCTATGAGTGCATATATACTCTTTGCCAATGGTTGATTCATAATATTTTATATTCTGCTAAACGAACAAGTTACTATAAATCCTTTATATTTTTAAACATCATGTTAAATATTGATAGTGTTGTCACACTTACATTGTTTACATTGTCTAATTAAAAGAGATGATGAAAGAAAAGATAGAAACATTAGTTGCTCAAGCAAATAAAGGGGATAAAAAAGCACTTGAAGAAGTTGTTATGCAAATTAAAGATTTGGTATACAACCTTTCTTTGCGAATGCTTTTATTTCCTATGGATGCTGAGGATGCCACCCAAGAGATTCTGGTTAAGATAGTAACGCATCTCAGTACTTTTCAGTATCAAAGTAAGTTTGAAACCTGGGTTTATCGAATAGCTACAAATTATCTACTAACACAAAAAGGAAGGCAAAGTAAGCGGTTTGGAATGTCTTTCGAGGAGTATAGCAAGTTAATAGACAACGGGCATTCGGTAGGTGTTAATTACACTCAAAATAAAGGGGAGCAATTGTTGTTGGAAGAAGAAGTGAAAGTAAGCTGTACACATGGAATGTTATTGTGTCTTACGGAAACAAATAGATTGGTTTATATTTTAGGAGATATCTTGGATTTTAATAGTGTTGAAGGTGCAAAAATTTTAGAAATTACCCCAGATAATTTTAGAAAACAACTATCCAGATCTAGAAAAAAATTACGCAACTTTCTTACTCATAAATGTGGCTTGGCAAACCCTAAAAATCCCTGTCGTTGTTCCAAAAAAATTGATTATCTAATTGATAAAAAAATTATTGACCCCAAGAACATGCGGTTTGCAAAGTTCAACAATAGAAGTATTGACTTAATAAATAAAATAGCAACTTTAGAAAAGTCCACTGCTATTTATAGATCAACACCACACTATTCTACTCCGGAAAACATTATAGCGCAAATAAAAACAACAATAAACCTCTTATAAATGATCGTGCAACCTTTTAGAATTAAAGCAATAGTGCGAGTTATTTTATGGACAAGTATTTGGATTAACATATCAGAAGTATTTCGATATTTTAGTATTGTAAGGCCAAATATTCAGCGTTTTTTTAATCATCAGGAAGGCATAGCCGCAATGGATTGGATTATTTTTTCCATCTGGGGGGTTTGGGACATGCTCCTTACCACCATGGTAGTACTCACTTGTTGGTTGTTTATAAATATTCTTGGCAACAATCGAAAAAGCATTGTATTGGCGGCAACCTTTTCATGGAGTTTTCTTTTTGTTCTTTTTTGGATTGCTTGCGCCAATATGGGGCTTTCTCATTGGGATATACTTGTAATAGTTCTTCCACTATGCTGGTTAGAAATGGTAATTGCCTGTTTTATCGCTTTCAAAATATTTAATAAATATCAATAAAAAAATACCCTATGAGACAAGTTAAGATTATTAAAATTCCTACGTCAATGACCAAATATTATGGCACTGGAAGCATGCTGCACCCGGATTTGGATATGGTAGTACAAACACTTAAAATGATTCCAAGTGGTAAGGTGACCAATATGCGTTTGCTTACACAGAAAATGGCATTTGATTATAGTGCTGATGTTGCCTGCCCTATGCGAACAGGAAATCATTTAAAACAACTTTCAAAAAAAAAGAGTGAAAATCAAGAGATTTCTAAAGCTCCTTTTTGGAGGGTGTTGCGGAATGATAATACTCTGGTAAAACTAACAGATATTGATTTTTGGGCAGCATTACTTGAAAAAGAGGGAATGCAATTGCAATATACAAATCAGGGATTGATTCGAGTCTTAGTTAATGAAAAGCAATGGTATAGGTTTTAGCTAAATTTAAAAGAAGCATTATTTGGGGATGCAAGCTGCTGCTGCCCCAATAATCCCAGCCTTGTTTCGGAAAGTAGCCTGAATATGTGGTGTATCTATAGAAATATCGTCTTTAAACTGATCAAAATCCTTGGAAGTACCACCACCAATAATAATCAAATCGGGCGCTACAAGTAATTCTACATAATTTAAAAACTTGTCAAAGCGTTTTCCCCATTTGTCATAGGATAGATTTTCACGCTCTTTGGCAGAAGCAGCCGCCCAGAGCTCTATCTTTTTATATTTCTTATATGGAATTTGACCGAGCTCGAAATTAGGTATTAACTGTCCATTAAAAAAGGCACCACTACCAAGGCCCGTTCCAATTGTTATCATGATCACAAAGCCCATCTTTCCTTTTCCTGAACCGTATTTCATCTCGGCGTATCCAGCAGCATCTGCATCATTAACTACAGTAACCGGAAGACCGGTTGCTTCACTAAATAAATCATCAACTTTAAGATTTAGCCAACTTTTGTGAAGGTTGCCTGGCGATTTGCAAACACCATTTTTTATAACAGTTGGAAATCCACAACCAATAGGACCTTTATGATTAAAATGAGCGACTATTTGCGCAATAACCTTTGCCATTTCCTTTGGTTTCCTACTTGGTGGTGTTGGAATTCGGAAACGTTCTGAAAGCATTTCACCAGTTTTAGCATCTACTAAAGCTCCTTTCATACCGGAGCCTCCAACATCAATTCCAAGAATCTCCATAGGAAGTTTTATAATTTTGCAGGCAAAGTAACGAAAAAGATTTCGTAGTAAAAATGTAGCCGTTAAAGGATTGATTATTTACGATAAAGAATGTTTTTAGGAAATATGGGTCATACTGCTTTTTGAACTACTTCAAATACTTTGTTGTTGTCACATTTTAGGGTTTTAGAGGGATATTTTAGCAGCAATGCGTAATCGTGTGTTGCCATTAGAATGGTGCGTCCAGTTTTATTAATTTCCTGCAGCACCTTCATGACTTCAACGCTGGTTTGAGGATCAAGATTTCCAGTTGGCTCATCTGCTAAAATTAATTCCGGATCATTCAATAGGGCTCTAGCAATAGCAATGCGCTGTTGCTCCCCTCCTGAAAGTTCATGCGGAAATTTAAAACCCTTTGTTTTCATACCCACTTTGTCCAGAACATCCTCAACTTTGGACGCCATTTTTTCGGGATCTTTCCATCCTGTTGCCTTCAAAACAAAGCGTAAATTGTTATTTATAGTCCTATCGGGTAGTAATTTAAAATCTTGAAAAACAATACCTAGTTTTCGGCGTAGAAATGGAATGTCTTTTTCCTTTAGTGTTTTTAGATTAAAATCAACAATATGTCCTGTTCCTTGTTTTAAGGGTAAATCGCCATAAAGTGTTTTCATAAAACTACTTTTTCCGCTCCCAGTTTTGCCTATCAAATAAACAAATTCTCCTTTTTTTACTTTTAAGTTTACGGTACTAAGGACCAGATTTTCATTTTGAAAAATTGCAACATCCTTTAATTCTAAGATATTTTCTGCCATAATCGTATTGTGATTATAAAAGTAATAAGTTCCGAAAGAAATCGCTCTAAGCTGCGGAAAAAATATTTATATTATGGAAAACTATGGGATAAATAAGTTCCGATATACTTAGCTATCATATTTAACGTTATACTATGTAATATCGGTAATTCTTAACAGCTAGAGAACATTATGCGAAAGAAAAAAACCGCGCTACTCCTTTTTGGTATAGGTATTTTATTTTCTGGATTCGCTCAGGAAACAAGAATATATACCCACGATCAAAAAGAATATCAACAAGCCTTAGCACTCTACAATAACAAGCAATATCAGGCTGCGCAAACTATTTTTGAAAAGGTGAAATCAGCTACTTCGGACGAGGAGACCAAAGCCAATAGTACGTATTATGTTGCAAATGCAGCTATTCGACTTAATCAATTGGGAGCAGATCGACTTATGGAAGATTTCGTAACCGCATATCCTACATCTACAAAGAGAAATTCTGCTTTTCTGGATGTGGCAGATTATTATTTTGAGACAGGAAGATACCCCTATGCTTTAAAATGGTATAAAAAAGTAGAACAGAGTGCATTATCAAGAAAAGAAAAAGAACGATTTAATTTCAACAACGGATATGCACTTTTTAATGCGAGAAAAACCCGCGATGCAGAGCGTTATTTTAATAAAGTTATTACTTCAGAAACTTATGGTTCTCAGGCGAAGTATTATCTAGGGTATATTGCCTATCAAAATGATGATTATGAAGGAGCTAACGAGCGTTTTGATCAAATTACAGATCAAGATGTTTTGGATGAAAAGCTGTCTTACTTTCAAGCCGATATGAATTTTAAGTTAGGCAATTTTGAAAAAGCCATAGCACTTGCAAAAAAACAATTACCTAAATCGGATCGAAGAGAAATATCGGAACTAAATAAAATTATTGGAGAGAGTTATTTTAATCTGAAACAGTATGCTGAAGCTATTCCTTTCTTGGAAAAGTATAAAGGAAGAAGAGGTCGTTGGAATAATACCGATTATTACTTGTTGGGTTATTGCTATTATCAGCAACAAGATTATGCCAATGCAATTCAACAGTTTAATAAAATTGTTGATGGAGATAATAGTGTATCTCAAAATGCTTATTATCATTTAGCAGAATGTTACCTTAAACTTGATAAAAAGCAAGAAGCCTTAAATGCCTTTAGAAATGCGTCTGAAATGAATTTTAGTCCAGAGATTCAGAAAGATGCGTATTTAAACTATGCAAGATTAAGTTATGAGATTGGGAATGCCTATGAACCAGTTCCGACTGTACTTTCGGGTTATCTGGAGAATTATCCAAAAGACGACTATACGGAGGAGATACAAGAATTGCTGGTCGATTCCTACATTACTTCCAGAAATTTTGAAGGAGCATTAGTACTACTCGATGAAAATAAAAATTACGCAAGTAAAACAACCTATCAAAAAGTTGCTTTCTATAGAGGAGTAGAATTGTTTATCGATACCGATTATTCTGAAGCGTTGGCGCATTTTGAGAAGTCTCTAGCTAATGATGAAGATGCTATTTTTAAGAGTAGAGCATTGTATTGGAAAGCCGAATCAGAATATCTGTTAAATAAATACGACGATGCTTTGATAAGTTTTGTACAATTTCAACAAAACCCTCAGGCGTCTGCCATTCCTGAATACCAGAATTTGGACTACAATTTGGGGTATACCTATTTTAAATTAAAAGACTACAATAATGCGGTAGCTTATTTTACGAAGTTTGCTGATAAAAACCCAGAGGATTTGGACCGTTTAAATGACAGCTATCTGCGTTTGGGTGATAGTAGGTTTGTAACAAGTAAATATTGGCCAGCCATTGAAGCCTATAATAAATCATTGGCATTAAACGGAGCAGAACGAGATTATGCAAGTTTTCAAAAGGCACTTAGTTATGGCTTTGTAGATAGAAGCGCAAAAAAAATTGAAGAACTAGATAAATTTGTGATCAACTTTCCAAAATCTCCTTTTAGGGATGATGCACTTTTCGAACTAGGGAATTCACATATAAAAGCGAATGCGGAAAGTAGCGGACTACAGGCCTATGATCGTTTAATTGCAGAATATGCCCGAAGTACCTTAGTTCCTCGTGCCCTATTAAGACAAGGATTGGTGCACTATAATGGAAATCGAAATGAACAAGCACTAGCTAAGTTTAAAACTGTGGCTCGAGATTACGCGGGCTCTCAGGAAGCTATTCAGGCAGTAGCAACGGCCAAACTTATTTATGTAGACCTCGGAAGAGTGGATGAGTATGCTACGTGGGTGCGCGGATTAGATTTTGTTGAGGTAACAGATACCGAGTTGGATAATGCAACTTTTGAATCTGCCGATAAACAATATGTTGAAGGTAATACTAGAGCTGCAATAAAAGGATTAGAATCTTATGTAACGCAATTTCCAAACGGAATACATGCGTTAAAAGCCAATTTTAATCTGGCACAGTTATATTTTGGTGAAGATCGTAAAGATGAGGCATTACCTTATTATCAATATGTAGCGGATAGGGGAGCTAGTGAGTATCAGGAACAGGCATTGACTCGCGTTTGTGAGATTTATGTAAGTAACAAAGCTTATGCCGTAGCCATTCCTTTTCTAGAACGCTTAGAAACTAGCGCGGAAATTCAACAAAATATAACCTTTGCCCAATCCAATCTAATGAAAGGGTACTACGAGCAAAAAAATTATGATAAAACAATTGCCTATGCAGAAAAAGTGCTGACCTCTGCTAAAATTGATAATCGTATTAAGAGCGATGCTCAAGTTATGATTGCTAGATCTGCAATACAAACCAATAATGAAGGCAGAGCTGAAGAAGCTTATAAGGAGGTTCGAAAAATAGCGGTTGGTGCACTGGCCGCAGAAGCGTGGTATTATGATGCATATTTTAAGAATAAAACCGCTGATTACGAAGGATCTAATAGTTCCGTACAAAAACTTGCGAAAGATTATTCAGGCTATAAAGAATGGGCAGGAAAAGGGCTTTTAATAATGTCCAAAAATTTCTATGCACTCGGGGATGCATTTCAAGCTACATATATATTAGATAGTGTAATTGCTAATTTTAGTGAGTACCCTGAAATAGTAGCTGAAGCTGAAGGAGAGCAGGCCTTGATCAAGTCAAAAGAAGCAGAACGTAATTCATCAATTAATCCAAACGAAAATTAAATCACTTTGAATCCAAGCCATTTTAATAAACACATTGTAAGTAGTATACTAACACTTCTAAGTTTTGTGATGTGTGTTGTTGCTCAAGAGAAAGATGAAAAAGACATCGGAACAGAGACGGTGACCGTAGTACGCCCGTATTCACCAACAGTTTCAGATGCTTTTAAAGTAAAGGCAATACCTAGTCTTAACGATTCCATCGTTTTAAAGAAAAAAAAGATTACCTACAGCATTTTTTCCGTACCTGTTGCATCTACTTTTACCCCCGCAAAAGGAAGAGCTGCAGGGGTGGAAAAGGCGAAACCAGAAAAAATCTTTAATTCGTATGCTTCTGTGGGACTTGGGAATTTTAATAATGCACTAATAGACTTTTATACGAGTAGAGATATTAATAGGGGAGATGAACGAATTGATTTTGGCTTTAATCACCATTCCTCTCGAGGAGACTTGGACGAAACAATTTTAGATAACGATTTCTATAACACCAAATTAGATGTTTCCTACTCAAAAAGGGATCGGGATTTAGATTGGGGAGTTAATTTAGGAGTACAACATCAATTATACAATTGGTATGGTATTCTGCAAGGTGCCTTCGACCCAGCAATCACTGCTGGTATCGACGCTACACAAAATTATTTTAATGCCGAAGCTGGTGCCTATTTAAATTTAGAAGATAATGCATTTAAAGGAGGGAAAATCTTATTGCGTAGATTTTGGGATGAGGTAAGTTCAGGAGAGAATAGAATACGGCTGGAACCTAGTTTTGAACTACCGATATCAGACGAATTGGTAACTTTTAATACCAAACTAGATTATGTCAGTGGCAATTTTGAAAATACAAACCTTAATAGTATTGCCAATACTCAGGGAATAGATTATAGCCATTTTCAGGCAGGAATAACTCCAAGTTTACAGATATTAAGAGATGACTTAACTATTAACTTAGGTGCTTCTTTGGTATATGGTGTGGATACAGAAAATAGTGATAGTAATTTTTTCATTTTTCCGGCGGTCACAGCTTCCTATCAATGGGTGCCGGATCAAGTAATCGCCTATGGAGGTATTGAAGGGCAATTAAAACAAAATTCCTATCACGATTTTGTAGATGCGAATCCTTTTGTTTCTCCAACGCTTAGCATCCAGCCTACAGATCAACAATATGAAGCCTATGTAGGTTTGAAAGGAAAATTGATTCCGAATTTAAGCTATAATATTAAAGGTTCCTATACCGCAGAAAATAGAGTGCCTTTATTTAAATTAAACCCTCAAAATTTGTTTCGAAACGACGAAAAGGGTTATAATTTTGCAAACTCCTTTGAAGTATTTTATGACGATATTAAAACCTTAGGAATTTTTGGGGAGTTGAATGTTGATGTAAATCGAAATTTCGATCTAGGTATTAATGTTGCAATCTACGATTACGATACGGAAACCGATAATCCTGCTTGGAACCTACCAAATGTTACTGCATCTGTATTTATGGATTATCAAATTAATAAGGAGTGGTTTTTAGGTGCAAACCTCTTTTATGTGGGGGAACGAGAAGACCTGAATCAACAGGTAGTGCAGAATGTATTACCGGCTGATTTTCCATCAGCAATTATTACCTTAGAAGGATATTTTGATGCTAATGCACATGCTGGTTATCGTTTTGATGAACAACTTTCGATTTTTGTAAGAGCCAGTAACCTTACCAATAATATATATCAACGTTGGGCAAATTTCCCTGTACAAGGATTTCAGATTTTAGCCGGGGCTCAATACAAATTTGATTTTTAATTCATATTTGAATGCGGATTAACTTTGTAAACAACTATTTTTGCCTCTTGCAAAAATAGTGATGAATAAACCCAATAAACGCTCCTTTATAACTCCAGAGAAGAGCCCTTTTTTTTATGGATATATTTTACTTTTTATCGGTACGATTGGTGTGTGGTTTAGTGTTCCAGGACAAACTGTGGGCGTATCCGTTTTTACAGATCCAGTAAAAGATGCTTTAGGGCTTTCTAGAAATCAGTTTAGTAATGCCTATATGATTGGTACTATTTGCAGTGCTTTACTTATTGGTAGGGCAGGGAAATGGTTCGATCGTTATGGAGCTCGATATGTCGCCTTTGCGGCGGCAGTTTTACTTGGAATTACACTTTTGTTATGTTCATGGTCTTTACAAATTAGTGATTTTGTAAAAACGATATTAGGTCAGGATTCGTGGATAATTTCTTTTTTAATAATGATTGTGTTGTTTTTTATGCTTCGTTTTTCTGGACAGGGCGTATTAACCATGGCTTCTCGAAATATGATCATGATCTGGTTTGATAAAAATCGTGGGAAGGTCAATATGTTTATCAGTATAGCAATTTCATTTGGTTTTTCTTCCTCTCCACTTTTGATAGATGGATTAATAGAAAAAGTAGCTTGGGATGGTGCTTGGGAAATTATGGGGATTGCGCTTTTGATATTTAGTGTTTTCATATACCTGTTTTATCGGGACCGTCCGGAAGATCATGGATTATCCCCTGATGGTATAAAGGATGAAACCACTTCCAAAACTGAAAAAAAAGTGACAAAAAAACAGTTTACTTTAAAGGAAGCAGCAAGCACTAGAGCCTTTTGGATGCATGGGTTAATACTAGCTTTTAATAGTTTTTTTATAACTGGATTGACTTTTCATGTGGTATCTATTTTTGAGAGTGAAGGACTTTCGAAAACTGAAGCAATCTCTATATTCTTACCCTGTTCCGTTGTAGCTGTTGTAGTATCTACAATTTTCAATTATTTTAGTGAATCCTTTTCGCTTAAGTTATACTTATACCTTATGATTTTTGGAGGGATATTAGCTTCTTTAGGAATGATTCTGTTGTCCACACCTTTTGGGATTCCTTTGGCTATAGCTGGAATAGGAATTTTAGGTGGGTTCTTTGCTGTACTTAATGCCATTGCCTGGCCCAGATTTTACGGCAGAAAACATTTGGGTGCGATTACTGGGAAAATAATGGGAATATTGGTATTAGCCAGTGCCTTGGCACCTAGTGCTTACAGCCTTGTTTTTTCTATATTTTCGTCCTATCAATTTATGGGTTATTTAGGTTTGGCTTTTTTGCTATTTTTAAGTCTTGCTTCTATCAAGGCGAATAAACCTTCATAATAAAGCTAGTTTCAAGAAAAGATAAATTGAATATCGTCAGGGTCGATCTCTGCAACACGTCTTAGTGCTTTTAGGTTTGCAAAAAGAGGTACAGATAGGTTTGCCCTTTCATAGTGCAATAAAGCATCGATTAATTCAATAAGTTGTGCTGCATTCTCTACAAATAGATCAATACCTTGTTCTTCAAATTTTAAAACTTCTACTTCACTAGAATTTGGCACAGGTTTTACCCCAGATTTAAACTTAGTTACCCCTAAAAATCCTGGTAACCCAGCTTTGCTTACCCATCTATAAAAACCAATAATTTTTGTTTTTTCAGCTAAATTTATGAGTTCATCTCCTTCCGTTGTACTTTCTTCAGATAACTCTCTTTCCATACCCTCAATAACCATGGGAAAAAGATGAGTTGGATGATTGATATAATCTTCAAAATCTAGAGAACCCGAACCTGTTGGTGCAATCAAATCTTCAGAACGTTGAGCACTTTTGCTTTGTTGCCATAAGATCATTTCCCCATTATCAGCAAATGCAATAGTATTGCCACCCATGTGATTGGAAAAATTAGAAGCTTCTAATGATTTCATTCTATTTTTTTTGGTAGAAACATCGTAAACAAAGGGAAATTTGCTCATAGCACTCCATAAGATCATAGAACTTCCTTTCTCCAATTCTGTAGTCACTTTCTTGGAAGCTAAGTCATTTGTTAGATATGAAAGGTAGTAAGAGCTTTCAAAGACATCTACACTTGTTGTATCGGAAGTTAAGGTGCTGAGTAAAGAGATTTTTCGGTCATTAAAGAACATTTTCCCTTTACTTTTAGAATGCTTGAATTGGAAAATTAGAATATCTTTATAAAAGTTAGCTTCAGGTCTTAAAGTTTTAAGTAGCCTAGATTTGGTATTAGGCACGTCTTTTAGTGTGATGTTCTTCGCGGCATCGGTTCTTAAAAAATCATTTACTTCATCAGAAATAAAAATGGAATCATTGCGATAAGGAACTTGAAGCCTTTTGTATCCATTCTTTTGTTCCGATTTAGAAGGGAATAAAACAGTGTCCTGATAATTAGAATTGTCTTTTTTTTGAGGATCACTTTCTATTTGGTTGCTAAAAAGTGTTTTCACTTTTTGAGAGGCCTTAACTTTTATCCTTTTATTTTTTAAAAAAGGTTTAATGAAAGCTAATGAAGTTATGCTAAAAGTAATGGTAGAAATAGTAAACTTTGCTACTAGGGGCCATTTTATTTCGACGATATTATTAATGAGTATTAATGGAAAAATAAAACTCAAAATTGCTATTGTCAATCTGAAAATGAAATAACGTTTTGCGTTTTTACCTAGAATTTCAAAGTAAAAATTAATTACAGACCAGCGCGAGGGTTGTATAAATTTATCCGCTTTTTTTGTCATTCCTTTTTTGCTTAAAATACTCATTTTTAATAACAAGGAGATTGATTATTTCCTATTTTTGAATCAAATGCAATAATTAATGAAATCAACCTTTTTAGCCTTTCTGGGTTTTCTATTTCTTTTTATAGGATGTAAAGAAACTTCAAAAAATAGTAAAATTATAGCTGAAGTAGCTATCGATAGCCTTTTTCAAGATTATTTTGAGTTTAAACAACGTATTAATCCTATTGGCGCGACCAAAGAAGGGAATATGATTTATAATGATACTATTGCCAATTATATTTCTGAAGCATATATTAAGGACCTAACGCAATCCTATACCAACTTCCAAGATCGTTTGAATAATTACGACTTAAAAGCGCTTCCGCCGGAGCAAGCACTTAGTGCTAAAGTACTGCAATGGGATTGCGCTATAAAAAAGGAAGGTCTTACCAATGAAATGGTCAGTATTGCTTCGCCCATGTTTGATTTGCCTAACTTCAGGTTAATGCCGTTAAATCAAATATTTTCTTTTCATCTCGAAGTAGCGGTTTTAGGAAGTGGAGAAGGAGCGCATCCCTTTAATACGGAGACAGATTTTGAGCAGTGGTTAGCACGATTAAATGATTATATAGATTGGCTTAAAACCGCTGAAACTAACATGAAAGAAGGTATTGCCGCAGGTGTTGTACTGCCTAAAGTAATTATTCAGCGAACATTGGATCAACTAAAAGGATTGAAAGTAGCGGATTATAAAGATAATCTGTTTTATGCACCTATAAAAAAAATGCCTAAAGATTTTCCTCCTCAGGATCAACTGCGTTTAGAGGAGGCTTATGCCAAACTTGTAAAAGATCGATTAATTCCCCAATACACTAGTATGGTGAATTTTCTCGAGAACACCTATTTGCCCGTTGGAACAACTACATCAGGATTAGGAGCCTTACCAAATGGTCCTGAAACGTATCAATATTTAATAAAATACCACACTTCTACAAACATGACACCTGACGAGGTCCATGAATTAGGATTAAAGGAAGTAGCCAGAATACAAGGTGAAATGGAAAAGGTTAAAAATGCCGTAGATTTTACGGGAGACTTAAAAGCTTTTTTTGATCATGTTCGCTCTAGCCCGGAACAAAAACCATTTACAGATCCAACCCAGGTTATTGAAAATTTTAATGCAATTCATGACCGAATGCAAACAAATTTAAAACAACTGTTCGACCTAAAACCAAGAGCAGCTTTTGAGGTACGAAGAACAGAGGCGTTTCGAGAAGCTTCTGCTAGTGCGGAGTACTTTCCAGGAACCAAAGATGGAAGTAGACCTGGAGTGTTTTATGTGCCAATTCCTGATGTTACATCTTACAACAAGTTTACAGATGAGGCGCTGTTTTTGCATGAGGCAATTCCGGGACACCACTACCAATTATCATTGCAGCAAGAAAATGAGGCATTGCCTACATTTTTGCATGCAGAAGGAATGGGTGTTTTTGTGGAAGGTTGGGCGCTCTATTGCGAATCTCTCGGAAAAGAATTGGGATTATACGAAGACCCCTATCAATACTTTGGAATGTTAAGTATGGAAATACATCGCGCAATACGATTGGTAGTAGATTCTGGATTACATGCTAAAGGATGGACTCGTGAAGAAGCCATTGAGTATTCGTTAAATAACGAAGCAGCGTCTGAGGCTTCGATAATTGCAGAAATAGAACGTTATATGATTGCGCCAGGACAAGCGCTTTCGTATAAGATCGGACAACTAAAAATAAGAGCGCTGCGAGAGAAAGCTGAAACTGTTTTAGGTTCAACGTTTAACATTAAGGAATTTCACAATCAAATATTAAATTCGGGTAGTTTACCCTTGGTTTTACTGGAAGATAAAATTAATACTTGGATAGCTACACATAACTAATAACTCTTGCTATATGCTCCGTTATAGATTTAAATTATTAAAAAAAATAAGTTTTGTTGTAGCGTGGTTTTTATTTGGAATATTAGCATTACACGGACAACAATTCAATAAGCAAGATTTACAGGAGCTTACTGAGGAATATACTGTTAAATCATTTCCGTTATTACATGATTTACTTAGTATCCCAAATGATGCATTTTACCCCGAATATATTGAAAAAAATGTGCAATGGTGTGAGCAGGCATTTAAGCAACGAAACTTTACTACCAAAAGACTGAAAACTGATAATGCACCTTTATTATTGGTAGAACGTGAACATAAAAATGCAACTAAAACCGTATTAGTATACCTTCAAATAGATGGGCAACCAGTTGATACCACCCAATGGTATCAGAAAAGCCCCTATATTCCGGCGCTGAAAAGGAAAAAAGCAAATGGAAGCTGGGAGGAAATAGATTGGACTTCCATTAATAATTATGAGGAAGATTGGCGCGTTTTTGCGAGATCAGCCTCCGATGCAAAGGGCCCTGTCGCGATGTTTTTAGCGGCATTAGATGCCGTAGCTTCAAAGAAGACGACTCCAAATTATAATCTAAAAGTTATTTTAGATTTTGAAGAAGAATTAGGATCGCCAAACCTGCCTAAAGCAGTAATTGAAAACAGAGCTACTTTAGCAGCGGATATGCTAGTTATTTTTGACGGTCCAAGACATATTACCAATAAACCAACACTTACCTTTGGGGCCAGAGGGATTGCTACAATTACACTTACTACCTATGGTCCTGTTGTTCCTCAACATAGTGGTCATTTCGGAAATTATGCCCCCAATCCTGCGCTACGACTGGCACAGTTATTAGCTTCGATGAAAGATGAAGAGGGTAGGGTTGTTATTCCTGGTTTTTACGATAATATTAGTATAGATGCAGCTACACAAGAAATATTAAAAGCTGTACCTGATAACGAAGATCAAATTCAAGAACGTTTACAACTCGGAAGTATAGATAAAGTAGGAGAATATTATCAAGAGGCAATTCAATATCCATCGTTAAATATTAGAGGAATGCAATCCGGATGGATAGACGAAAAAGTGCGCACCATAATACCAGCATGGGCACGTGCCGAAATTGATGTGCGATTGGTTTTAGAATCGAACCCAGAGCGACTTTTAGGTTTGATAAAAAAACATATTGAAAAGCAAGGCTATTGGATTACAGCTAATGTTCCTTCAAAAGAAGAACGTATGGCACATAAAAAAACAGCTACCTTTTCCTCACAGATATCATATCAATCTTTTAGAACAAGTTTTAACTCAGAGGTAGGGGTATGGTTGCAGAAAGCTTTAAAAAATGCTTTTTCTGAAGATCCGATTTTAATTCGAATGAGTGGAGGTTCTATACCCATAGCGCCTTTTGTAAACACATTGGGAATTCCTGCAGTAACTGTGCCAACAGTAAATCGAGACAACAATCAACATAGTCCCAATGAGAATATACGCTTAGGGAACTATAGAGATGGTATTAAGACAATGATTTCCATATTAACAACTCCTCTATAAGATATAGCGACGCAAGATTTTCATCCCCCTCCTGACATACCCTTGTCATAGAGCAACAATACTTTTGTTTGAACTAAAAACAAGAAACATGGATCACTTTAGACAAAACGGATTATTGGTAGCGGGAATCGCTGTGAGAACCACAAACTCAAATGGAAAGGCAATGAAAGATATTCCGCAATTATGGAATACTTTTATGGTTAATGATATTAAAAGCAAGATCCCTTCAAAAGTAGATGAAACCATTTATGCATTGTATACCGATTACGAAGGAGATCATACACAACCCTATACTATTGTAATAGGTTATGCGGTTCAGAGTTCTGCTAATATTCCAGAGGATTTAACGGTAAAAAGCGTTCCAGCAAACAAATATGTTAAATTTACGGCCAAAGGCGATTTAACAAAAATGGCGGTTTACGAATGTTGGGAGAAAATTTGGAAAACAGATTTGAAACGAACTTTTACAACTGATATTGAAGTGTATGGAGAAAAGGCAACGAATCCGACTGATGGTGAGGCTGAAATCTGGATTGCAATTGAATCTTAAGTAATATTTTAAAGAGGTTAAACACAGTTCTTATTGCCAATAAAAGAACGGTGCATAGAAGAACTATCATATGGAGTTAAATGCTTATTTTTGATGTAAACCATCAAACTCCTATGAAACAAATCCTTTTTTTTATCGTATTAATTTTAATCAGTTGTGAGCCCACAAAAGAAAAAGTAGATTTAATTGTTACGAATGCAAATGCCTATACGGTAGATGCAAATTTTAGTAAAGCGGAAGCTTTTGCAATAAAGGATGGAAAGTTTGTTGCTGTTGGAACAGCTGTTGATATTACAAAAAGATACAATGCAACTAATGTCTTAGATGCGGGAGGAAGTACTATTACACCTGGTCTTATTGATGCGCATTGCCACTTTTATCGTCTGGGATTAGGGCAACAGAATGTAGACTTGGTAGGTACTAGTAGCTATGAAGATGTCCTGAATCGTGTTAAGAATTTTCAAGAAAGAAACCCTCAGAATTTTATTCAAGGTAGAGGATGGGATCAAAACGATTGGGAGGTAAAAGAATTCCCCAATAAAGATGCTTTAGATGCCTTATTTCCAGATACTCCGGTAGCACTTCGGCGTGTTGATGGTCATGCGCTTTTGGTAAATCAGAAGGCATTGGACTTGGCTGGAATTACGGCGAATACCCAAACTAGTGGCGGGGAAATAGTAAAGAAAGATGGAAAACTAACAGGAATATTGGTAGATAACCCCATGAGTTTAATAAGTGCTGTTATTCCAGAGCCTACTATTTTAACTAAGATTCAGGCGCTGAAAGATGCGGAAAGACTATGCGTTGAAATGGGTTTGACAACCGTAGATGATGCTGGTTTGAATCGTGAAACTATAGAGTTAATTGATAGTCTGCAACAAGCAGGGGAACTTTCCATTCGCGTTTATGCAATGATAAGTAACACCAAAGAAAACCTAGATCATTATCTTGAAAAAGGTATTGTGAAAACGGATCATCTTAATGTACGATCGGTAAAGGTGTACGGTGATGGTGCGTTAGGTTCTCGTGGAGCAGCACTAAGGACCCCTTATTCGGATAAAGAGGGGCACTATGGTGCGATGATTACTCCAGTAGATGCTATTGAAAGTTTAGCCGCTAGAATTGCGGCCTCTGATTATCAGATGAATACACATGCCATTGGAGACTCCGCTAATATTGTGGTACTGCGTGCTTATAAGAAAGTACTGGAGGCAACGGAAGATCGTCGATGGAGAATTGAGCATGCCCAGGTGATATCACCAGAAGACTTCGAAGATTTTTCTGCCAATATTATACCCTCTGTGCAGCCTACGCACGCTACAAGTGATATGTATTGGGCTGAAGATCGTTTAGGCGCTGATAGGGTAAAGGGAGCATACGCGTTCAAAACACTATTAGATAAATCGGGAACTATTGCTTTAGGAACAGATTTTCCAGTAGAACATGTAAGTCCATTTTATACATTTTATGCCGCAGCAGTTCGTAAAGATTTGAATAACTTTCCGGAAGAAGGATATCAAATGCAAGATGTTTTAAGTAGAGAGGAAACCCTAAAAGGAATGACAATTTGGGCAGCACATGCGAACTTTGAAGAAACTGAAAAAGGAAGTATTGAAGTTGGTAAATGGGCAGATTTCACAATATTAAGTAATGACATTATGGAGGTGCCGGCAAACCAAATTCCCGAGCTAAAAGCCGAGAAAACCTACATAGCTGGCGAGTTGGTGTTTGAGCAAAAGTAAAAAGGCTAAAACCCATGGGTTTTAGCCTTTCCTTATACCTTAAAATGGGTATTATAAATTAATAGGTAACGCTACTCGAGTGTTGCCCCAACCCATAAACATATGTACCCCGCCATCAACTTCTTTATAAGCAATTGAAAATGCCTCTAACGAAGCACTACCTTGACTTACTTTAGCACTAACGCGAACAACGTCTGCACTTGGATCGTAAGAATACGCTCCCCATTGATTTAGATTGCTATTTAAAATAACAGTCCATTCAGACTCTCCAGGAATAGTAAACAATGCGTAAGTACCAGCTTTTACACTTTTACCTCCAAAAGTTACGTCTTTATAGAAAGTAACTTCAGCAGATTCATTAGCTCCAGTACGCCATACCTTGCCAGCTGGCGCCAGTTCAGATAAGGAACGTCCTTTTAATTGTGGTCTTCCATAAGTAACTTTTAGAGCTTTATCTGAAACTCTACCGCTAGATGGATACGAGGCGATATCTGCCGGACTTCGATCCAGCTCAGAAAATTCTTGAGCACTTACTTCGGCAGTAAAAACCAAAGCAAAAACCATAGTAGTTAATGTGATAATTTTTTTCATCGTGTTTTTTTTAGTGAACCTCAAAACTACTGTGTATTCTAAAGGAATTATGATAAAAAGAAGTTAAAATTTACAGTACTTACAAAATACTACCTAGAACACATATAAAAGATGATATAATATCTTATATGTATGTATTTCAATATAATTGTTTAAATATGTAAGCATTTTAAATATTTTGTTTTATAAATGAAAGTTTAATATCATATTTGTATTATAATTAAAAACAAAGAACAAGATTATGTGTGGAATTGTATGTGCATTTGATGTAAAGGAGAGCACAACTAGCTTAAGACCCCAATTACTAGAAATGTCTAAAAAAATACGTCATAGGGGCCCGGATTGGAGTGGAATATATGCAGATGATAAAACTGTTATGGCTCATGAGCGCCTAGCAATTGTCGATCCAGTATCTGGGAAACAACCATTACTCAGTAATGATGGTAGATTAGTTTTAGCTGCAAATGGCGAAATATATAATCATCAGGAACTTCGGGCACAATTTGAAGGGAAATATCAATTTCAAACCAAATCGGATTGCGAAGTTATTTTAGCCTTGTATCAGGAGAAAGGAGTTGATTTCTTGGATGATTTAAACGGAATTTTTGGATTTGCAATATACGATACTAAAAAGGACGAATATTTTATTGCCAGAGATCATATGGGGATTATTCCATTATATATGGGTTGGGATAAAAACGGAACTTTTTATGTCGCATCAGAACTGAAAGCATTAGAAGGGACTTGTACCAAAATAGAATTGTTTCCTCCAGGTTATTATTTGCATAGCAAAGAAGGCACACCTAAACGATGGTATTCTCGAGATTGGATGGATTACGAAGCAGTAAAAGAAAATGAAACAAGTATTCAAGAAATTCAAGAAGCATTAGAAGCCGCAGTGCATCGACAGTTAATGTCTGATGTTCCGTACGGCGTGTTATTATCCGGAGGTCTCGATTCCTCTGTAACGTCTGCAATAGCCAAAAAATTTGCTCAAAAGAGGGTAGAATCCGGCGATACCGCCGATGCCTGGTGGCCACAATTGCATTCTTTTTCAGTAGGACTTGAAGGTTCTCCGGATTTAGCAGCCGCTCAAAAAGTTGCCGATCATATCGGGACAGTACATCATGAAATTAAATTTACAATTCAAGAAGGGCTAGATGCAATTAAAGATGTTATATACAATTTAGAAACCTATGATATTACCACTATCAGAGCGTCAACGCCCATGTATTTGATGGCAAGAGTTATTAAGTCGATGGGTATAAAAATGGTATTATCTGGAGAAGGTGCTGATGAACTTTTCGGAGGATATCTTTACTTCCATAAAGCTCCAAGCGCCAAGGATTTTCATGAAGAAACTGTGCGAAAATTAGATAAATTGCATATGTATGATTGTTTAAGGGCCAATAAGTCTTTAGCCGCGTGGGGGATAGAAGGCCGAGTGCCTTTTTTGGATAAGGAGTTTATGGACGTGGCGATGCGTATCAACCCAAAAGATAAGATGATCAATGGGGAAAGAATGGAGAAATGGGTTGTACGCAAGGCTTTTGAGGCTTATTTACCCAAGAGTGTAGCTTGGCGACAAAAAGAACAGTTTTCTGATGGTGTTGGTTACAGTTGGATTGATACCTTGAAAGAACTAGTTGAACGCGAAATTTCGGATGAACAACTTGCTAATGCAAAATACAAATTCCCTGTACAAACACCTACATCCAAAGAAGAATTTTATTATCGCTCAATATTTGAAAATCATTTCCCCTCAGATACGGCAGCACTTTCAGTACCTCAAGAACCTTCAGTAGCTTGCAGTACTAAAATAGCATTGGAATGGGATGAGGCCTTTAAAAACATGAATGACCCTTCGGGAAGAGCGGTCGCTTTTGTTCATGAAGATGCCTATGATAAATCAACAGATTATTCAACAGTGAATTAATACTTCTACCCAACACTTTGGGAATAGTTTTTAATTATAATTAGTCCTTAAGAAGTGCTCGAAAGAGCACTTCTTTGGTTTGTACAACGTTCAAATGAATAATCTAAAAATGGAGTTTATGGTTGATGATGCTTAAAGTGGCGTTTTCCAGTATATTGAAGAAATATTTTTCATAAATTCTATCGAATTATACCTAAAACATTTTCCACAATTATTGTTGATAACTTGAAAGGTGATGTATGGTGTCACCCCCTTATTTTACTATGTATTGCTTATATTTGTGGGATTTGCAACATATTAAAAATAGAAGGTAAAGTTTTATGAGCGAAGAAGCAAAAAAACCAAATTATTCTGCGGATAGTATTCAGGCGTTGGAGGGAATGGAGCACGTACGTATGCGTCCCTCAATGTATATTGGAGATGTAGGTGTTCGTGGATTACACCACTTGGTATATGAAGTAGTAGATAACTCAATAGATGAAGCAATGGGAGGTCATTGTGATACTATTTCAGTTACTATTAATGAAGACAATTCAATTACAACTCGAGATAATGGTAGAGGTATTCCTATAGGCCTTCATAAGAAGGAAGGTGTTTCCGCCTTGGAGGTTGTAATGACCAAAATTGGGGCCGGAGGTAAATTCGATAAGGATTCTTATAAAGTATCTGGAGGTTTACATGGAGTTGGAGTATCCTGTGTTAATGCACTTTCAAGTTCACTAAAAGCAACCGTTTATAGAGAGGGTAAAATATGGGAACAAGAATATGAAAGAGGTAAGGCACTTTACCCGGTAAAAAGTATTGGAGATTCTAAGGACAGAGGAACTGAAGTTACTTTTTTACCAGATACAACCATATTTACGCAGACTATTGAGTATAGCTATGAAACGCTTTCAAATCGTATGCGAGAACTTTCATTTCTAAATAAAGGGGTTACCATAAGTATTATGGATAAACGCCAAAAAGATAAGGATAGTGAAACAGGCTATGTAGGTGAAACGTTTTATTCAGACGAAGGACTAAAGGAATTTGTGAAGTTTCTTGATGGGAATAGAGAATCACTTATTCAGAATGTTATTTCAATGGAGGGTGAGAAAAACGGTATCCCTGTAGAGGTAGCTATGATCTATAACACATCCTATACAGAGAATTTACATTCCTATGTGAATAATATCAATACTCATGAAGGTGGTACACATTTATCTGGATTTCGAAGAGGTTTAACAGGTACGTTAAAGAAGTATGCGGATGCCTCTGGAATGCTCGATAAACTGAAATTTGAGGTACAGGGAGATGACTTTAGAGAAGGATTAACTGCTATTATTTCAGTTAAAGTAGCAGAGCCGCAGTTTGAAGGGCAAACCAAAACTAAACTTGGAAATAGAGAAGTCTCTTCAGCTGTAAGTCAGTCCGTTTCAGAGATGCTTACCAATTATTTGGAAGAACATCCGGATGATGCTAAAGTGATTGTTCAAAAAGTGATTTTAGCGGCGCAAGCACGGCATGCAGCGACCAAGGCTAGAGAGATGGTGCAGCGTAAAACCGTGATGAGTATCGGTGGATTGCCAGGAAAATTATCGGATTGTTCTGAACAAGATCCTGCTTTATGCGAAGTATTTTTAGTTGAGGGAGATTCTGCAGGAGGTACGGCAAAACAAGGAAGAGATCGTAATTTTCAGGCAATACTTCCACTTCGAGGTAAAATATTAAATGTGGAAAAAGCGATGCAACATCGTGTTTTTGAGAATGAAGAAATAAAAAATATTTATACTGCGCTCGGGGTTACCATTGGAACAGAGGAAGATAGTAAAGCGCTTAATTTAGAAAAACTACGCTATCATAAAGTTGTAATAATGTGTGATGCCGATGTAGATGGAAGCCATATCGAAACGCTTATTTTGACTTTCTTTTTTAGATATATGCGAGAGCTTATCGAAAATGGTCATGTATATATTGCAACACCACCGTTATATTTGGTTAAAAAGGGTGCGAAGAAAAGTTATGCATGGGATGATAAGGAAAGGGACGAGATCGCAGAAAGTTACAAAGGAGGCGTAAGTATTCAACGATATAAAGGTCTTGGAGAAATGAATGCGGAACAACTATGGGATACCACAATGAATCCTAATTTTAGAACATTACGACAAATTACGATTGAGAATGCTACAGAATCCGATCGAATTTTCTCTATGCTAATGGGAGATGAGGTTCCTCCAAGAAGAGAATTTATAGAGAAAAATGCAGTCTATGCCAACATTGATGCGTAACGCCTAAAATATAACACTCGTATAAAAATAAAAACTCGCGCCAACTGGTGCGAGTTTTTTGATTTGGGGGCTTAAAATAACAGCTTTGAATAGTAGGTATTCACTGTTGTTTTAAATTTTAAATATTTCGATAGCAATTATTCTTTTATAGCCAGAGTTACACCGTTAATATCCTCTAAAATAACGCCTTCTGGAGTATCTTGTAAGGTTACTATATCATCTGGAAAATTCGTCCCTGGGTAGGTTATCGTATAAATTTCATTTTCTCGTTTCCATCCAAAATCAGTAATAATTTCAAGGTTCTTATTTTGAAAAGTATGATATCTTCCAAGAAAAGCATCATTAAAAATCCATTCTTGTCGCTCAGTTTGCTTGCTGGCACTTTCAGGTGAAATTGTGGCCTCTATAGCCCATACACCTAATACAGGGTCATTGTTCTCCTCTGGAGCAGAACAATTCGTAGTGCATAACAATACACCAGCGCTAATGAAAAATAAATACCTTTTCATTTAAGTAGGTTTACTAAGATTTGGGATTATTATAACGATAGCCTATTTGTCGTATTGTTAAAATTCGACGTACGACACAATAATTTCATTTTCTTCGTTGAAGTGCAACTTTTTTTAACATTATCCATTATTTTAATGTAAGAAAGGTGTAATTTGCTCCGACTAAAAATGCAGTTTTAAACTTTTTTTGTTTCTCCTATTTGTTCTAAAAACCGTATTTTTGGATCAAAGAGAAATTAAACCTTAACAAATTAAATAGATGAAAGTTACCGTAGTAGGGGCAGGTGCAGTAGGTGCTAGTTGCGCGGAGTATATTGCCATTAAAAATTTTGCTTCAGAAGTTGTTTTATTAGACATTAAAGAAGGTTATGCCGAAGGTAAGGCAATGGATCTTATGCAAACTGCTTCACTTAATGGTTTTGATACAAAAATAGTAGGAAGTACGAATGATTATAGTAAAACTGCAGGAAGTGATATTGTAGTAATTACTTCTGGAATACCTCGCAAACCTGGAATGACTCGCGAAGAATTGATAGGAATAAATGCGGGTATTGTGAAAACGGTATCCAGTAGCTTATTGGAGCATTCTCCAGATACAATTTTTATTATCGTGAGTAACCCTATGGATACAATGACCTATTTGGTTCATAAAACACTAGATATTCCTAAGAATAGAATTATAGGAATGGGAGGAGCTTTAGATAGCGCCCGCTTTAAATACCGTCTTGCAGAGGCTTTAGCCGCTCCAATATCCGATGTTGATGGAATGGTAATTGGTGGACATAGTGATAAAGGAATGGTGCCACTTATTGGACATGCAACTAGAAACAGCCTTAAAGTTTCAGAATTTTTGAGCGAAGAACGAATGTCTCAGGTTGTAGAAGATACTAAAGTTGGGGGAGCTACATTAACAAAGCTGTTAGGTACTAGTGCTTGGTATGCTCCGGGAGCTGCAGTATCAGGTCTTGTGCAAGCCATAGCTTGTGATCAGAAAAAAATGTTTCCCTGTTCCACTTATCTAGAAGGAGAATATGGTTTGAAGGATTTGTGTATTGGAGTACCAGTTATATTAGGTAAAAATGGTATTGAAAAAGTTGTTCAAATGGAGCTTACTGCTGCCGAACAAGCAAAAATGGAAGAGAGTGCCGCAGGAGTTACCAAGACTAACGGACTTTTAGATTTATAAATAAGACATCAATTTTTAACAAGTACACCCGCTATTAGCGGGTGTACTTGTTTACAAAACTTCCAAATATATTGTCAGTTCTTGACGGAAATGATATATTTGCACGCTGTTTACAGATGCAACTAATAAATTCATTTAACTAATGCAAAATAAAGGACTTATAAAGCTTTTTGCTTTTTTGTTTGGTATCATAAGTATATACCAATTATCATATACTTTTATTACCGGTAAGATTGAAAATGATGCAGAAAAGTTTGCCATTGCGAATATTTCCGATTCAGAAAAAGATTTCCCAGCAAAACGTGAGGCAGAGATCACTAGATATTTGGATTCCGTTGGGAACAATACCGTTTTTGGCTATACTACTTATAATGATGCAAAAACAAAAGAACTTAATAAAGGTCTGGATCTTAAAGGAGGAATTAATGTTACTTTACAGATATCCGTTAAGGATATTTTAAAGGGTCTTGCAAATAATACAACAAGTCCAATTTTTGCCAGAGCTTTAGCCGATGCGGATAAAGCTTCTACAGATAGTCAGGATACCTATTTGAATTTATTTTTTAGAGCATTTGATGCGATAAAAGGAGATAGTAAGTTGGCTTCTCCAGATATTTTTGCAAACAAAGGTTTAAGCGACGAAATCAATTTTCAAATGACAGATGATGAGGTAAAACCCATTATCCGAAGAAAGATTGATGAAGCAGTAGTTTCTGCTTTTGAAGTCTTACGAAAACGTATCGATGCATTTGGGGTTACGCAACCTAATATTCAACGCGAAGGAAATTCAGGTCGTATTGTAGTAGAATTGCCAGGTGCACGTGATATCGCAAGAGCACAAGAATTGGTTTCGAGAACGGCTGAATTACAATTTTGGGAAACCTATCAGCCTCAAAATACAAGCTTACTTACCTTTATAAGTAGTGCTAATGAAAGATTAAAAACAATCTTAAAGCCTGAGACAACGGAAACAGAAGAAGTTTCCAAACCAGAAGCTGAAATAGATTCGTTGTTATCAGATATCGCTGAAGATGACGCTAATACAGCGCCAGAAAATAACCCATTACTAGGGAAGCTTAACTTTGGTGTAGGTGGGAGCTATGCTTTTGCAGAAGCTGCAATCAAAGATACCGCAGCGATTAATGGATATTTAAAGATGCGCGAAATCAGACGTCTTTTACCTGCAGATATTCAATTTGTAAAATTTGTATGGAAACGCCCCGATGCAAAAGATTCTGAAACACTTAAATTATTTGCTTTAAAATCCAATCGTCAAGGTAACCCTAGGATGAGTGGAGATGTGGTAAGTGATGCCAGTGATACGTTTGATGAGTTTGGGAAACCAGCCATTAGTCTTAATATGAACACCAAAGGTTCTAAAGACTGGGAAAAACTTACGGGAGATGCATTTGATAACAGAACGGGTATTGCTGTTGTTTTAGATGATATTGTTTATACAGCACCTGGAGTGAGTCAAGGACCAATTTCGGGAGGAAGAACTCAAATTTCAGGACCTAATTTTACGGTAAACGAAACCAAAGATATTGCTAACGTGCTGCGAGCTGGTAAATTACCGGCATCTGCTGAGATTATAGATTCTTTTGTTGTAGGGCCATCCTTAGGGCAAGAAGCTATAGATAGTGGCTTGCTATCCTTTGTAATAGCGATGGTTTTTGTTCTTATATGGATGATCTTTTACTATGGTAAAGCAGGAATCTTTGCTGATATCGCTCTTGTATTAAATATCGTATTAATTTTTGGGGTACTTGCTAGTTTAGGTGCGGTGCTTACGTTACCTGGTATTGCCGGTATTGTTTTAACGATTGGGATGTCTGTAGATGCAAACGTGCTTATTTTTGAACGTATAAAGGAAGAACTTGCTAAAGGGAAAGGAAAAGGACAAGCCATTGCAGATGGTTTTGGAAATGCACTATCTTCAATTTTAGATGCAAATATTACCACAGGTCTAACGGCCTTAATACTATATGTCTTTGGTTCTGGACCTATAAAAGGTTTTGCAACTACTTTAATTATAGGTATTTTAACCTCCTTATTTACTGCAATATTTATTACACGATTGTTGGTAGAATGGTATATTTCAGGAAAAGGAAGACGTTTGGATTTTTCTACCTCAATTACCAAAAACCTATTTACCAATATGAAAGTAGGATTTCTTGGTAAGCGTAAAATAGCTTATATCTGCTCAGGTATTTTAGTAGTTGTAGGTTTAGTATCTCTAGTAACTCAAGGATTGGATCCCGGTGTGGATTTTGTAGGAGGGCGTAATTATCAAATTCGTTTTGAGACCCCTGTGAATCCTACAGAAATAACAAATGCGCTTGAAGAAAGTTTAGGTAGTGCGAGTGCTAAAACTTTTGGAGAGGATAATCAAATCATGGTTACCACGAATTATAAATTCGATGTGCAAGGGATTGAAGTAGATAATGAAATTTTAGATTCGCTATATGTTTCCTTACAAAAATACTTCCCAGAAGGAACGTCTAAATCAGACTTTATCCCGGGAGGAACTAATGATGATATAGGGGTATTAAAGTATCGTAAGGTGGGTCCAACAATAGCAGATGATATTAAAAAGAATGCAATTTGGGCTATTTTTGGTTCTCTTGCTGTAGTATTCCTTTATATTCTATTGCGATTTAAAAAATGGCAATTTTCTTTAGGCGCAGTAGCAGCGGTTTTCCATGATGTACTTATTGTACTAGGAATCTTTTCGTTACTCGGGAAATCAGGGATATTACCATTTAGCTTAGAAATTGATCAGGCATTTATCGCGGCAATACTAACGGTAATTGGGTATTCTTTGAATGATACCGTGGTAGTTTTTGACCGTATTCGAGAAATTATCGGAGAACGTGGTTGGAAAGCTGGAGAAAACGTAAATCTAGCTCTAAACAGTACTTTAAGTAGGACTTTAAATACGTCATTAACGACACTTGTTGTTTTATTGGCCATCTTTATTTTTGGAGGAGAATCCCTAAGAGGATTTATGTTTGCTATGATTATTGGGGTTATTGTAGGTACCTACTCTTCATTGTTTATTGCAACTCCGGTAATGTTCGATACCTTAAAGAAAAGAATTTTATCTAGAAAAGAATAAATTTAAAAATTACTGACTAATTCAAAAAAAGGAGGTCATTTTTTAATGGCCTTTTTTTATACCCAAAAATGTGATAATACACTCAATAGGAGGATTTAACTTTTCCAGTAGACCCATTTGATGTAAGCATTAGTTCGTAAGTGAAATCTGGTTTTAAATTGGGCTCTTTTCGATGAGCAACAAAGATGATGGCTGTGTTACTATTAGCCGCTATGGTATTGACTAGATGTATAAAAACCGCAGCGCTTTGGTCATCAAGACCCGCTGTGGGTTCATCTAATATTAATAATAGCGGGTGCTTTATCATAGCTCGTATAGTCATTACCATGCGTTGTTGCCCTGTGGAAAGTTCATGAAAATAATAATCTTTTAAATGCCACATTCCTATAAGTTGTAACCATTGTTTGGCTAGTCTTTTTTGCAAGTCTCCTGGCTTAAAATATAAGCCTACAGAATCGTACAATCCGGAAATAACCATATGTTCAACCGAATGATAGCCTCTAAAAGTGTCGGTCATTGCAGGTGTAAAATATCCTATTTTTTTCTTGAGGTCCCAAACACTCTCTCCACTTCCTTTCTTGTAACCAAAAATGTATAATTCCTGCCCATACCCCTTACTGTTTTCCCCGGTTATCATCGATAGTATGGTAGTTTTTCCACTGCCATTTTTTCCAATTAATTCCCAAAATTCCCCTGGTTTTATAGCCCAAGTTATATTTTTAAGTATCGCAGTGTTTTCATAGCTGACGGATACATCATTCAGCGAAATAAGGTGAGTACCCTCATAGATATATGGTTTTGGAGATAATGGAAGGGGTTTTGATAAGGGAAGAACAATCTTGTCCCAATCTTGATATAAGTTAGTTAAAGAGGCATAAGGTTGTAAGAACGCTTTATTGAGAATGTAAAATCGGGTAGCGAAGGATAGTAGATCAGATTTACGACTAATTAATTGAATAATGCATAGTCGCTCGGAAATTTGATGGAACTGTTGCCTAAGGTACTCTTGTGTTGCTGTATCTAAATGATCAAATGGATTATCTAAAATCAGATAATCCATGGGTTGCGCAAGTAGATGTGCTAGCAATACCTTCTTTTGCTCACCACTGGACATGGATTTTAAAGATTGAATCTTTCCTTGCGTGATTGCGCGATCATCGTGTCTATCTTCCTCAGTAAGAAACCATTTTAACTGAAGTTCGGAAAATAGCATTCCTTTTAACTGTTTCAGATGTTTCAACTCCTGTGGAGGATTACACCCTAATAAGTCTTGTGCCAATTTATGCGTTGCAATAGTATTGGGAATGAATATAGCATGATGCTCTCTGGGACGCATGAATGGATATTTACTGATACTCAAAACTACCTATTTTCTACCTAATCCTCCGTATTATTGTCGTAGTAATGAGTACCGTCTTAATTATTTTTATACATTTAATGAGCCAAACCGAACATTGTGAAAGAAGATAACACCGCACCAGAAATCAATTGCCTAAATTGTGATTTGCCCTTTGAAGAGCGGTATGCTTATTGCCCCAATTGCGGTCAAAAGGCGGCAGAAGATCTTACTTTTGGGGTGTTGTTTAACAATACGATTAGCAATTACTTTTCTTACGATGCTCGTTTTTTAAAAAGTTTTATCCCATTAGTACTTAAGCCAGGGTTTGTGGCTAGGGAATTTATAAAAGGGCGACGACTAAAATACCTGCATCCTGCACAGTATTACCTTTTTGTTTCTGTTATTTTTTTCTTTTTATTTTCTATAAGTACACGTAGGAATACGGAGAATGTCGATAATATATTGGAAAAAGGCTTGGAAAATTCTCGTAATTTTTCATTGGATTCCTTAGAAGGAAAAAAAATGGATTCTATAGGGTTTGCAAAAACCATAGAAGCTATTGAGAACGCCCAATTTAAAATGGATGAAGAAGATCGAAAGATACTAGATTCGCTAAAAAATAGTGGAGGAAACTTTAATACGAGCTTTAATACCGTAGATGGCGTAAATTTAGGACAAAATGAACTTCGAAAGTTAGATTCTTTAATTAAAATTGAAGCCCCTGAAGAAGAGAAATTAGCAATATTTGGTGTGAATGAAGAAACTGGAATGTTCAATAAATTTATGGCTAAACAGGCACTAAAATTATACGAAAGTAGTGGAAAAGGTATTTTGAATGCTTTTTACGATACCATTCCGATTTCCATGTTTTTTTTAATACCAATTTTTGCTTTGATCCTAAAAATATTGTACTTCAAGAGAACGAAATTTGCACATAGCATGGTGTTTAGTTTTTATTATTTCACCTTTCTATTTATCGTTTTAAGTTTAATGTTACTGATCAATTATATCATCGATATCCCCAACTGGATTGACTGGCTTATAGGACTTTCGACCTTTATATACTTATGGATAAGTCTTAAACGATTTTATGAACAAGGATATTTTGTAAGTTTTATGAAACTCGGAATCTTGAGTTTTGTATATATCTCTTTTATTGTGCCTTTATCCTTAGTGATTATGATGGTGGTCGCTTTTGCTACCTATTAAAGATTTTACTTAAAATAATGCAGTTACCCTATAAATATATACTGGATTATTGCTATAGGTAGTGGTTTTATCGATATGCATTCCATTGTTTAGAGCCACTTTTTGAGATCCTTTATTTTCAAGACTGATAATAGAAATTAGTGATTCGCTTAATTGGTGTTTAAAAGCGTAATATTTACAATGCTGTGCTGCTTCGGTTGCGTACCCCCTTTTCCAAAATTCCGGAAGAATAGAATATCCGATTTCTAACTCTTCGATACCGTCTACGGTTTGTTTTAACAAGCCACATTGACCGATAAGCTCCCCTGTTTTTTTAGAAATAAGTGCATTTTTGCCTCCCAAATTGTTTTGATAGCGATAAAAAGTACGCTCAAAATCTTCTGAACAAGCTGTTTTAGGAATTTGCGACCCTCCAACCCAATGTTGTGTACTCAAGGGGTTCTGATAAAATGGTAACCACGCATCAAAATCATCAAGTCTTAGCGGTCTAAAAAGTAAACGTGAGGTTTCTTCACCATCAAGTAAATACTTCATATTGATGAAATTATTTCGAGTCGGTTTTTGAGAAACGAATAGAGTCACCTATTGCTAAACCCCATGTGTCCGTAAGACCGGCATTTATCTCCAACACATATTGTATAGGGACTTTAGACGATAATGATGTTTCATCTCCAGGAATCGCATTCTTTTGGAAACTTACTATTTTGAGGTCTTGATCGATATAAATAATATCTAAGGGAATTAAGGTGTTTTTCATATAAAATGAATGCATAGCTACATCCGGAAAAACAAAAAGCATTCCTTGTTTTTCTTCCATTGCATCACGATGCATTAACCCTGTTTGCGTTTCATAATCCGTTTCAGCTATTTCAATGTCCAGTTGCGCCACAATAGCATCCGTTGCCGATTTATGAATACTAAGCTCTCCTTCTTTTGTAAAAGTAATAGTTGCCGTTTTTATTATTTTGGTCGAAGCCTCCTTACAGCCCAATATATGTACTGCAAAAACAGAAAACACAAACAAATATAATACACGTTTTACCATAACCCGAGCTATGAAGTGCCTATCGTTTTTTTTGTGGGTCTGAACATAAAATACAGTCCTGCAATAACAAATGGAATACTTAACCATTGTCCTGTGGAAAGAAGCCCTAAAGACTCTTCAAAACCACCCTGACTTTTCTTAACAAATTCTACAAAAAACCGAATAGTCCATAGCGATACCAGAAAGAAACCGAAAAGAAAACCAATTTTATCTTTCTTATCAGTTTTCCAGTAGAAATAATATAAGGCGATAAAAACAAAAATATAACAACCTGCTTCGTACAATTGTGCAGGATGCCTGAAGGGAATTGTTTCTAAATACTGCGCATACTGCGAATCTGTTTCCAGAAGACGATAGGCCTCATTTACAGTTCTTTTACCAGTAATAGACATTGCTTGTGAGATAGACATATCATCAGAATCTCGAACAAATTTTGTGGCAAAAGCAAAGGATTCATCCACTTCTTTTCCATTGATTTCAGAATTGAAAAAATTTCCAATTCGAATAAAAATACCTCCACTGGCAACGGGAATAACAACACGATCCAAGATCCAAAGTGGTTTAAATTCAGGATTCTTACGACAATACAGCACCATCCCTAAAATAATTCCGATTGCTGCACCATGGCTTGCTAAACCAGCAAATCCTGTAAACTCATATCCATTAATAAACCCGAAAAGAGCACTCCCAGCGCGTTCCCGAATAGGAAGCAAAATTTCCAACAGATGATTTTTATAGTAAGGCCAATCGTAAAAAAATACATGCCCCAAACGAGCTCCCAACAAAGTGGCCACAAAAGTGTAAATAAAAAGAGAATCCAATTGTTCCATAGATTTCTTTTCATTCATAAAAATACGTTTCATGATATACCAACCTGAAGCAAAAGCAATAAGCCAAAGCAAATTATAGTACTTTATGGGAACAGCGCCAAGTTTAAATAAAGTATCATTAGGATTCCAAATAAAACTCAAGAAGTGCATGTGTATTTTTTTAGAGCGACTAAGATACGTAATTCAACGAAATTGAAGTTTGTTAAGCTAGTAAAGAATACTAAAGTTAAACCAGATTATCATGTTTCTTTATGGTTTATGGTATAATATGATAATACGCCTTAATCAAAATTAAATTTTAGAAATTGACGTAACATATATCGCGATCATTCGTCCTTTTTGAGAACGCTTTTATCCATTGACCTATCATTAAAAAATATAACTTTTTTTAAAAAACAGACAATGAATAAAACTAAAGATGTTTCCCCTTTTTCCTACGCTTTCTTCCTTTTGTTAAGTATCGGACTTATATTACTTCTACCTTTAGATGAACTAATTACTGCGGCTCACTTTTCAGTTTTTCAAGTTGAATATGTGATATTATTTATTAAAATGATGCTAATTTTCTTTATAGGTTGGGGAAGTATTAAAAAGCTGAGCACGTTGGCATTATCCGGTCTAGCAACCACCTATAAATGGTCTTATAAATTTTTAAACCTCATACCCTTTTATCTTTTTGTTTTAGGAATATTAGGGTTTATTACTAAGGATTTTTCTCAGATAAAAATTGATAATGTTCTTTTATTACTTGGAGCCTGTTTAATGGTGGGTTTTGGAGAAGAGTTTGTATTTCGAGGATCGTTACAACCGCTCTTTATAAAGAAGTATATCGATCACAAAAATGGCATCTATTTAGCAGTATTTTTTCCAGCTTTATTTTTTGGACTGTCTCATTTGTTTAATCTAGCAGTAAACGATAATATACCCCAAGTAATAGGACAAGTTATCTATGCTGTTTTTATTGGTTATTTCTTTGGTGCATTGTTACTAAAAACGAATAAACTAATACCAATAGCAATAACCCATGGACTTATTAATTTTTTCTTTCTATTTGGTTCATTGCCGGCTTTCAGGGAAGATGAGTTTGTGGACTTGAAAGAGACAAGCGCCTCGCTTATGGATCAGATTGTTGGCGCATTAGGGCCACTACTTATCTTTTTCCCATTACTATTGGTGGGCTTATTGATTGTGCGAAAATTAGATAAGGAACAGCTCCTTGCTAAAATTACATTTGATGCCGATGACGTATAGTTTAATGGTATATCGATCACATAGTATAGTGCTAGTTATCACGATCTGTCTGTTTTAAACAGCATGTCTTTTTTTCAGTATATATCAATTAGTCATAATTAAGTATCTTCGATAGCTAATGTTATAAGCCATGAAAATCAAGGTTATTCAGCTATAAATACATTTAAAAATTAACATCAAACAAGGTTGTGGGAAAAAAGGTTAAAACAATTAATTGGCGTTATGCCTTAGGAGAACTATTACTGATATTCCTAGGTATTACTATGGCTATTTGGTTTAATAACTGGAATGAAACTCAAAAATCTGAGGAGATAGAGGTTAAATCAATGCGAGAAATAAAGAGTGCCATACAACAAGATTTACGAGATATTAATGAAAATATTTTGGGGTTTACTAGTAGAGTAACCCTATACGAACAAATCATACAGCACATAGAAGAGGATCTTCCAATGAATGAAGGTTTGCAAAAGAAACTGCCTTATTTACAGGGTATAACTACATTTCTTTCGAATACAGGACCTTATGAAACATTAAAGTCAAGAGGGCTAGAAACAATTAATAATGATGATCTTCGATTGAAAATATCACTGTATTATGATTTTGAATACGAAAAAATTCAAACCAATGAAAGGCAACATTACGAACACGCTATTAATTACTTGAAACCTATGGTAATGAAGCATTTTGATTTGTCTAACTATAGCTTAGAACCGCTTAATTACGAGCAGTTATTCAATAATTTTGAGTTTGAACAAACGATTAGATGGGCTTTAAGAATTGATAGCTATATGCTTGAATTGTATAAAAGTTTACAGGTAATAGGAGAATCACTAGTTGAAGAATTAGATGCAGAAATCACCCGAATCGATTAGAAAATGTTATTGGAGTTGTCTAATGATATTAAAATACTGAGTGGTGTGTCGCAGAGGACAGAAGATTCGAATTAGAACTAGTTAAAGTCTAGTACTCTTAACAATTCAATTTGCTCAATTAAAATTTGTGTAACCGAATGGTTTCGTTTATATTTGTAACCAAACAGTTACATAAAAATGCGAAGAGATGTTTTTCAAGCTATTGCAGATCCAGTTAGAAGAGATATCATTACGCTTTTGGCAGAAGAGCCACTTACGGTAAATGCAGTAGCCGAAAAATTTAAAGTAAGTCGTCCCGCCGTTTCCAAACATCTTAAAATTCTAAAAGAATGTGAAATAATTGCTATACGGAAGCAAGGAAGGGAGCGATTTTGTGAAATACAGCCCAAAAACCTAATTCCAGCATTTCTATGGATAGGCCAATATCAAAAACTTTGGGAGGATAAATTAGATTCCTTTGAAAACTATCTAATGCAATTGCAAACTAAAAAAACAGAAAATGAGTAAAACTAATGATGCTAGCAATCGTACATTAACTTTAGAAAGAACATTTAATGCGCCAATTGCATTGGTATGGGAAGCCTGGACCGAACCTGAGCATATTGCACAGTGGTGGGGGCCAAAAGGAATGAAAACCAATGTAATTTCTCATGATTTTCAGGAGGGTGGTTCCTGGAAGTACAGCATGCAAATGCCCGATGGAAGTGCTTTTATTGCTGAAGGAATTTATACTGAAATTATTAAGCACAAAAAAATAATATCATCTGCAGATTTCAAACCCATGACGGAAGGTGTTGAAATTCAGGCGTTATTTGAAGAAGTAGGGAACAAAACCAACTTTACATTTAGTGTGGTTCATGCTACCGAAGCGTACTGCAAGCAACAAGAGCAAATGGGCTTTATGAATGGATGGGGATCTGTTTTCGATCGATTAAAAGCGTTTGTTGAAGACAAGGCATAAAAGAATCTAATGCAACCGGGAAAAAGGTAAAGCTATATAAGTAGTACATAATTTTATTATGGTACGGGATCATATCCCTTTCCACCCCATGGATGACAACTAAAAATGCGTTTTACAGCCAGCCAACCACCTTTGAATAAACCATGTTTTTTTAATGCCTCTAACGAATATTGAGAACAGGTAGGTGTATAGCGACATGAAGCAGGGGTAAAGGGAGAGATATAGCTTTGATAGCAGCGAATTAAGAATGTAAAAGGAACAGTAATCATTTTTTTAAATTCCATAAGTAACATTCAAATGATTATATGGATTTATTGCAAGCTAAAACTGGTACCATCTTTACCATCTTTCAATTGAATATCCATAGCTAATAATTGATCTCGAATTTTATCTGAAGTAGCAAAATCTTTGTTCAATCGAGCCTCATTACGCAATTCAATAAGCAAGTTTACTACGCCGGTAAGTTTATCTGAATTGTCATTAACAGTATTTTTGGCTTCCAAACCTAAGACATCAAAAACAAAGGCTTCTAGTGTTTGTTTTAAAATGGTTTTGTCCGTTTCTGAAATTTGTTCTTTTCCCTCTTTAATCAGATTGATGTGCTTTACTGCATCAAAAAGCTGAGCAATTAGAATAGGAGAATTAAAATCATCATTCATTGCATCATAACAACTTTGTTTCCAGCCCAATACATCAAAACCCGAATTGGCGGCAACAGGCAAATTATTTACCGCTTCCATGGCTTCCATAAGCTTAAAATAGCCTTTTTCAGATGCTAAGAGCGCATCGTCGCTTAAATCCAGGATACTTGTATAATGCGCTTGCATCATAAAAAAACGAACTACTGCTGGGGTATAAGCTTTGCTTAAAATAGAATTATCTCCGGTAAATATCTCATAAGGGAACAAGTTATTATCGGTAGATTTAGACATTTTACGTCCATTTAGAGTAAGCATATTTGCATGTAACCAATAATTTACTGGAGTACACCCTGTGCTTGCTTCGGCTTGTGCTATTTCACATTCATGATGAGGAAATTTCAAATCCATTCCACCACCATGAATATCAAAGTTTTCACCTAAATATTTGGTACTCATAGCGGTACATTCCAAATGCCATCCCGGAAATCCATCTCCCCAAGGTGATGGCCATCGCATAATGTGTTGCGGTTCGGCCTTTTTCCAAAGTGCAAAATCTTGAGGATTTTTTTTCTCATCTTGAGCAGAAAGCGCACGGGTATTTGCAATCATATCTTCCAGCTTTCTTCCACTCAGCTTGCCGTAATTGTGATTTTCATTAAACTTTACAACATCAAAATAAACCGACCCATTTATAGCGTAAGCGAATCCCTTCGAAATAATGTCTTTAATGATCTCAATTTGTTCAATAATATGTCCCGTAGCTGTAGGTTCGATACTAGGCGGGAGCATATTGAACTTCTCAGAAATTTGATGAAAATCTACCGTATACCGCTGCACTACCTCCATGGGTTCCAGCTGTTCTAATCTTGCTTTTTTAGCAATCTTATCCTCTCCTTCATCCGCATCATTTTCCAAGTGACCCGCGTCCGTAATATTTCGAACATAGCGAACTTTATATTCCAAGTGTTTCAGATACCTGAAAATCATATCAAAAGACATAAACGTTCTACAATTTCCTAAATGCACATTACTGTAAACGGTAGGACCACATACGTACATGCCAATATGTCCTTCGTTGATTGGTTTGAAAATTTCTTTTTTACCGCTTAGGGAATTGTAAATTTTTAAGGTCTGATCTTGATATAAAGGCATTGTTTTAAAACAATTAGAAAGTGGTATCTAAATTAATATAATCGAGAAATTCACGTCGAAAAGATTCTTCTTTGAACTTTCCACCGTATTCCGCAGTAACAGTACTACTATCAATATCTCGTATTCCACGTGAATTTACACATAGATGCTTTGCATCAATAACACAAGCGACATCCTCAGTATTTAGAACATTTTGTAACTCTTTAACGATCTGTAGATTAAGTCTTTCTTGTACTTGAGGTCGTTTAGCATAATAATCTACAATACGATTCATTTTAGAAAGTCCAACTACCGTGCCATTAGAAATATAGGCAATATGAGCTTTACCCACAATTGGAAGTAGATGATGTTCACAGGTAGAATATAGTGTAATGTTCTTTTCTACCAACATCTCGCCGTACTTGTATTTATTATCAAAAGTGGAAGATTTAGGCTTGCGTTTAGGGTGTAGTCCACCAAAAATTTCATTCACAAACATCTTCGCTACGCGCTTAGGTGTTCCTTTTAAACTATCATCTTCTAAATCTAGGCCTAGTGTTAATAATATCTCTCTAACATTATCCTGAATCCGATTTATTTTTTCATCATCATCTAGCATAAAAGCATCCTTGCGCAAAGGCGTGTCCTGAGTTGAACTTGCATGATCATCGCCTAAAGATTCAAACTGATCTTCAATGGCTTTATCCGTTTTCATAGTCTCTTACGGTTTAAGATGGCAAAGATATACATAATCTGCTATTTAATGCCCTATTCCTAGCTATTGACAACATAAATTAGTGTTAAGAGAAAGACGACGTTAATTTTAAGAGATTAAAACTTTAGACTACCTATGAAACAATATCCTATTGTTTTATTTTTAATGTTGTTTGTTGGAGTCTTCAGTGCGGTTGCTCAAGTTTCTCCGGACTGTGCTACTGCTATCTCTATTTGCGATAATACACCATTGAATTTTGGTACGTCAGGTTTTGGAATGGATGATTTTAATGGTGCTTCTAGAACGGGTTGTTTGGAAACGACCACTAGTGGGGCAATAGAATCTAATGCAGCCTGGTATCGTTTTAGAGCTGGTGCGGCGGGTCAATTGGGGTTTAATATTGGTTTTGATAATTCTGAAGACTGGGATTTCGCCTTATACAAAGCTTCGGATTGTAGTGATTTAGGGGAACCGCTGCGATGTAATTTTTTCGACAATTCACAACAACGTTCTTTTATGGGAGTAGGACAGGACCCAACAGGTATACAAAATTCCTTACAGTACGAAGACTGGTTAGAAGTTTTACCTGGAGAAGAATACTTGCTTTTAATCAATAATTTCAGCGCGACAAATTCGGGGTTTTCTATACAATTTAGTGGTCAGCTATTTGAAACAAATCCATTTGATGCACTGGATTGCACTATTGTAACCAATCTATTAGGACCGCCGATAGCTGCATGCGAAGGAGATGCCATTGTTTTGGATGGTACGGTTACAAATGCAATAGCTTATATGTGGTTTAGAGATTTGGAAGATGGAAATGGGTTTCAAGAAATCTTAGGAGAATCGGATGCATATTTGGAGCCTACAACCCCAGGGATTTATCGTGTTGAAGTGCGAACAAGCTTGGGAGATGTTTTGCAAAGTGATGTTCAAGTTGCGTTTGCGGATAGCGCGTCTAGTTTTCCAGCAGCAGATGTTACTTTATGTGTTTCCACCAATAACTACGATTTATCTCAGAAAGATATAGAGGTTTTAGGAATACAAAACCCGAATGACTTTATGGTTAGTTATCATAGAACGCTTTCGGACGCTGTGGATGGAAGCAATAGTTTACCAAAAGACCTCCCGGTTGTTATAGGAATCCAAACCATTTTTGTGCGAATTTCGCCATTGGCAAACCCGAATTGTTTTGATATTGCTCAAGATTTTGAAATTAACGGTGTTGAAGTTCCTTTTTTGGATTTTCCAGATCAGGTTTTTTTGTGTGAGGGAATACCAGGTATTACCATTGGAGAAGAGAACCCAAACTCCAGTTTTCAATATTTCTGGGATTCTGGACAAGCAACTTCAAGCATAACCGTTTCTGAAGCAGGTTCTTATACGCTCACTGCTACAAATCAAGGCTGTGCCAATTCTAGAACCGTAGAAGTAATTAGTTTAGAGACTCCAGAAATTACTGCAATTAAAGTAGACGGTATCCAAAGTTCCAATACTATTACTATTGAGACCAATCGCGATGGTTTAAATTATCAATTGGATGATGGTGCTGTGCAAATAAGTAATACATTTCAAAGTGTTGATGCAGGAATGCATAGTGTTACGCTCATAGATACTAGGGGATGCGGCTCGGTTACAGAAACTATTGTAGTTGTGGGACCTCCTAATTTTTTTACACCGAATGGGGATGGAATTAATGATAGTTGGCATATTATTGGAATTTCAACACTCGAAAACCCTCAAGTTTTTGTGTATGATCGGGTTGGGAGATTAATTATCCATTTAACAGAAGATTCGATAGGGTGGGATGGAACCTTTGGAGGGGAGGAGATGCCGGCTACAGATTATTGGTTTAAACTCACTTATATAGATGGCAATGGTCAAAATATGACCGCGCGATTCCTTCAAAATCATTTCGCGCTACGTCGCTAAAAAAAATAGAAAACTACCTAAAAAGCGTCAGTTCATCGATTAAGTGCATAATTTTCCGTTGAAATATACTAAACCTATTTTGGGAGAGTTATAAATAATGATCATCAAGTATAACGTTATCCCATAACTATGCGAACACTGACTTGCGTTGTATGTTGTTTCCTCTTTGCAGGGTATTTTACCCTTGCGCAAACCTCACCTGATTGTAGAAGTGCTATTCCTGTTTGTGCTGATACTCCTATAGTATCTGAAGCTGATGGTAGTGGTGATATTGACGATTTTGATCCGGATGTAATTACACAAATTGGATGTTTGGAGAAGGGAAGTGTAAGCTCAGCAAATATAGAGAACAATACAGTTTGGTATGTTTTTAGAGCAGGTACCGATGGTCAAATAGGTTTTGATATAGAAGCGTTATCCGTAACTGCGGAATGGGATTTTGCAGTTTTTGGTCCTGACGTAGATTGCGGTGATATTAGTAGCGGATCTGCAGAGCCTATTCGTTGTAACTACGAAGTAAATACAACCTCCTTTACCGGAATAGGTGTAAATCCCGAAAATGGACAGCAAGGAGCTCCTTTTTTAGTAGGAAGTCAAAATACCTATGATGAATGGTTAGATGTTCAGGCTGGAGAGATATACTATATTCTTATCAATAATTTTAATATTAATTTTAACGGAGATCCAGAACCTTTTTCATTGACATTTACAGGGAGTTCGGTCGATGCAGATCAAGATACCGCATTAGATTGTACGTTACGAGATGAATTTTTGGGATTAGATATTATTGCTTGTGAAGGAGATCCTGATATTACCTTAAGCGCATTAAATTCACCTGCGGGTGCTGATATTAGTGATGTGCGCTGGTCTGCAGATTTAGATGGTGATGGAGTTCCAGAAACTGTTTTAACGGGTACAGGACCGTTTGGCGCCGAATTAGTGGTTGCTAGCCCCAACTCCGGTAGATATTTTGTTGAAGTCATAGATACATTTGGAGTCACTTTTACAGATCCAGGAGGTATTTTAATTACTTTTTTTGGTCCCCCAATACTCGAGGAAGTTGTTATTTTAGAATCAAATGTAGATGATGACCCTACTGATATTAATAGTGTAGAAATTGTGGTTGACGGAGATGGAGAATATGAATATGCTATTAATGGAGGTGAATTCCAGGATGACCCTATTTTTTTAGACGTCCCTCCAGGAATAAATACAGTGATCATTAATGATAAAAACGGCTGTGGTACTACAGAACCTTTGGAGTTTTTAGTAGTGGGCTATCCCAAATTTTTTACACCAAATGGTGATGGTATTCATGATAGCTGGAACGTATTAGGAATAGAAACGTTAACCAATCCTGAAGTTTTTATTTTTGATCGCTATGGTAAATTACTAAAACAGTTGGATGAAAGCACAATAGGCTGGGATGGAACTTTTAATGGACGCCCACTGCCTTCATCGGATTATTGGTTTAAGTTCGATTATGCTAGAGATGAAGGAGGCGTTATTGTTGCCCGTAATAAACGAGCTCACTTCACACTAAAACGTTAGTGAAAATCTTGCCTTTCTTTTCAACACTTTCCTGTAATATAGATTATGTTAAATTTAAAAACCCCATAGCAAAGCTATGAGGTTTTAATGTTTCAATTTTCGTTGCTAGTTTTCCCTAAAAACTAAAAGTGTAACTAAGTGAAACATTGTTTCGTATGCGATTAATTGCTGCTGGTGTGGGTAATCCAGTATCAAAAAGTAATTGCTGAAAATCTTGTTCTGATCTGCTATAGGCTAAATCAAGGCGACTTCCGCCAAAAGAGTAACCAATACCTCCAGAGTAGGCTTCCAAATCCCCAATAGTCTGACCATCTAATGAAGGACTTTCTTGAAAACGATAACCAGCTCTTAAACTAACTTGCTGCAAACGTATTTCTCCTCCTACTCGATATGAAGAAGATGTTCCTAAAGTATCGTTAATTAAAACATTTTCAGCGGCAAAACTAGGATCTCCCGTTGGGCGTAATTCTGCTTCAGAAAAGTCCTGGTAATCATAATCAAAACTCAATAAACCATATTTTCCAAAAATAAGTGCTAAACTTCCTGTTAATTTTCCAGGAGTCTTTATACGATATGAGTCAAATAGGTTAATAATATTAAAATCAATAAAGTTAATATCACTATCTGCTAAATCAGAATTAATGCGTTGGGAAGTATCATCGGTTAGGCGATACCATGTTGGGGATTGATAACTACCACCTATTCTTATATTTTCATTAAGTTTTGCTATGGCACCAACAGCAAGTGAAAATCCAACTCCTTCGGTATGCAGTAAATTGTCAAAATCGACGAAACTTATTTCCGAATCGGCATCAAAACCTGTTTCTCTTAATTGCGTAATTTCATCGTATACTACCGTATGAAAATTAAGCGCGGCACCTAAATATAGACTTTCTCTAAATTGTGAAGCTAGGTTAAAGGTGAATTTGCTATTAAAACCAGAAGTGTTCTTTACAAAACTCTGATCCAAACTAGTGTATTGCGCATTAGAGATATAGGAAGTATTGTCATCTGTTAAGGCTACAGGATCTATGATGCCCCCAAAATATCCTAAAAAAGTTTGTTGCGCTCCAAAACCTAAATTAGCACCAATGTCCAAATAAGCTTCTTCAATAAATTCTCCATCATCTAGGAATAAAGGTCCTAATTCCTGACCCTGTGCTATATTTAAGAAATAATTGTCAATACCCTGAGTACTATTTCCACGAATGGCAATAGTTTCATCAAAGTTTTGAACGAGATCATAGTTTATTGCCAAAACAATTTTTTTCCAATCTGCATCGGGATCGGTATTTTTAAAAACAAATGCAGCTCCTCCTTGATTAAATTCTAAGTTATTATTATCAACTGCGGTAAAACTATTAAAATAATTAGCTTCATTATCTGTATTATAGTTCGTGCCGGTAACGGTAATAAGATTGTTTTTGAAAATTGCTGAACCCGCTGGATTAATTGCAATGGCAGATAAATCACCGCCCAGAGCTCCGAAGGCTCCTCCAAGCCCCTGAAACCTTGCTGTTCCCTGTACATTTTCAGTGCTATATCGAAGTACATCATTAATGTTCTGTGCACTAGCGACTAGGCATACGAATGCCATTAGAAATGTGATATAATTTCTCATTGTTTTATTAACTAAGTTTTTGATTAATGTTAGACCTGATTATTGTCTTCTTCCTCCTCGACTACTACTTGAAGATCGTAGACCTCCCGAAGATCTTGAACTTCTTGAGCCTCTGCTAAAACTTCCTGAGCTTCTGCTTCCGCTACTTCTTCCCGAACTTCTGGCACTACTGCTTCGACTTCTAGAGCCACTGCTTCTAAAACTTCCTGAACTTCTTGATGAAGAACGTGACCTTGAAAAAGTAGAACTTCTTGGAGCACTACTTCTAGATCTTGTAGCACTGCTTCTTCGTACACCAGTAGAAGATCCTCTTCGGATGGTACTTGTTCTAGGAGATGAACTTCTAAATGACTGATTTGATCGAGTACTTCTATTAAAGCTAGGAGCTGTTCTTGTAGTTCTGCTGGATCTGAAAGATCTATTTCTTGCAATTGAAGCGGTGCTGTTACTTCTTCTTACATCAGCAGAAGATCGGAATCTATTTGCACTTCTTCCGGCAGCCAGCGTTCTACTTCTTCTAGCTGCAGTAGCTCGCCTGTTTTCTAGATTAGATCTGCCACTTCTTGCTATAGTACTTCTAGTTGAACGGTTTCCTAAATTGGATCTTCCACGAAAACCAGCTCTCGAGTTTACCCCAGCGATAGTATTGTTTCGAGAATAAATACCTCTTCTACTCCTGTTGAAAGCAAAGCGATTATTATTAAAGCCTCCATAAAAGCCACGACCGTAGAAACGATTGAAGCCATAAAAAGGATAGCCAAATCTACTATATCCAAAACCAAAACGGTTAAACCCAAAACCAAATCCGCCATAATACGGAATACCATATCCTAAACCACTAAATCCAAATCGGTTAAATCCAAACCCAAATCCTCCATAATAAGGGAATCCAAATCCAAATCCGCCAAACCCAAACCTATCGTAACCAAATCCGCCCCAATAGCCATAATTGCGAAAATTGATATTCACCTCTGTAGGGTTATCTCCCCACCCAGGATTGCCGTTATAATCATTTTCCGTAGTAAAATAGTTTTCATCATCGACAACGGCTAAGCTATCTTGAACAGCTCCCCCATAATAATCATCTACATCCGTGAAGATTTCACTATCTAATATTTCCTGATACTCCTCAGCTTTTTCCCCAAAATACTCGCTATAGGCATTACTTTCCTGTTGCGGAACTTGCTTTTTTACAACGCGATCTCCAGCATTAACTCGCTGTCCACGACTGGAGTATATACCATCGTCGTCGTAATATGATGCCTGCTGATACGATCCACAGGATACCAGTAAAATACTTGATAGAATAGGGAGCGTTGCGGATAAAAATTTTCGGCGGAGTATGAATTCAATCATCGTTGTAAATTTTATTGTTGAACATAGTAAAAATAGTTAGTTTTACCGAACTATTTACGAGAATAAGTCACAAGTTTTGTGCCAAACTAAAAATAATGGGTAAAAATTTAACAAAGAGAAGCGAAGATTATTCCAAATGGTATAACGAATTGGTGGTGAAAGCTGATTTAGCGGAAAACTCTGGTGTACGAGGTTGTATGGTTATTAAGCCTTACGGCTTTGCTATATGGGAAAAAATGCAGGCTGCTTTGGATAAAATGTTTAAGGAAACCGGACATGAAAATGCGTATTTCCCTTTATTTATACCCAAATCCTACTTAAGTAAAGAAGCTAGTCATGTAGAAGGTTTTGCAAAAGAATGTGCTGTGGTAACGCATTACAGACTTAAAAATGCGGATGATGGTAGTGGAATTGTAGTAGATGAAGATGCAAAATTGGAGGAAGAACTCATTGTTCGCCCCACTTCAGAAACTATAATTTGGGATACGTATAGAAGATGGATACAATCCTATAGAGATCTACCATTGCTTATTAATCAATGGGCAAATGTAGTGCGTTGGGAGATGCGTACACGTTTGTTTTTACGTACGGCAGAATTTTTATGGCAAGAGGGGCATACTGCGCATGCTACGAAAGATGAAGCGATCGAAGAAGCTAAGCAAATGATGGAAGTGTATGCAACATTTTCTGAACAGCATATGGCCGTGCCCGTAATTCGCGGAACGAAAACGGAGAGCGAACGTTTTGCAGGAGCGGAAGAAACGTATTGTATTGAGGCACTTATGCAGGATGGAAAGGCGTTACAGGCAGGTACTTCTCATTTTTTAGGTCAGAATTTTGCGAAAGCTTTTGATGTTACTTATGCAACTAAAGAAGGTAAAAAAGAACATGTATGGGCTACCTCTTGGGGGGTTTCTACACGTCTCATGGGAGCGCTCATTATGACGCATAGTGATGATAATGGTTTGGTTTTGCCTCCAAAGTTAGCACCAATTCAGGTAGTTATCGTTCCTATTTATAAAGGTTTGGATCAATTGGATTTGATTTCGGAAAAAGTAGCACCCTTGGTAAAGGATTTGCGAAGCAAAGGAATCTCGGTTAAATATGATAAGAGAGACACACACAAACCAGGATTTAAGTTTAATGAATATGAATTAAAAGGAGTTCCAGTTCGAATTGCCATAGGTAAGAGAGATCTGGAAAATGATACTTTTGAATTGGCGCGACGCGATACTTTGGAAAAAGAAACCATTGCAACAACTGAAGTTGTAAGTAAGGTGGAATTTTTATTGGAAGATATTCAGAAAAACATCTATCAAAAAGCATTGGATTATCGATCAGAGAAGATCACTGAAGTAGATTCTTATGATGAATTTAAGATGGTTTTGGAAGAAAAGGGAGGCTTTATTTCCGCCCATTGGGATGGTACTATGGCTACAGAGGAACAGATAAAAGAGGAAACAAAAGCTACTATACGTTGCATTCCAATTGCTGTGGAGGCAGAAGCGGGAAGTTGCATGGTTACTGGTAAACCTTCGCCACATCGCGTGTTATTTGCCAAAGCCTATTAAAAGAACTTAAAAAATAGACTATTGCTCTTGCAATAGTTAAAAATAGTTGTATTTTTGCATCCGCAATTATATAAATATTTGGTCCGTTCGTCTAGGGGTTAGGACGCCAGGTTTTCATCCTGGTAACAGGGGTTCGATTCCCCTACGGACTACTAAAAAAGGGCAAGTTTAGATTTTGCACTTTGTATTGAAATGTATAATGGTCCGTTCGTCTAGGGGTTAGGACGCCAGGTTTTCATCCTGGTAACAGGGGTTCGATTCCCCTACGGACTACAAAAATAAGTAAAGAGAAATGGCAAATCACAAGTCAGCATTAAAGAGAATAAGAAGAAACGAAGCGGTAAGAGTCCGTAATAAATATCAGCACAAAACTATGCGTAATGCAGTAAGAAAGTTACGTGGTGAAGAGGATAAAAAAGCTGCGGAAACGATGTTACCTACTGTTGTTAGTATGATAGATAAATTAGCAAAGCGTAACATAATTCATGCAAACAAAGCTGCCAATTTAAAAGGTAAGCTAACTAGACAAGTAGCCGCTCTTTAAAATAGTTTTGCATAGCAATAAAAGAACGCCCATTGAAAGATGGGCGTTCTTAGTTTAAAGTATTGGGAAAACTTTAGGTATTAATTGTTTCTAATTTTATCGCTGTTTCGATAGCCATCTCGGTCAGTATACCAATCATTAAACTGAATTCCTCCCGTTTCTGCCCAATTTACAAAGAAGTTATAGGCTTGATTGATCGGAACTCTTTCTCTTGGAGGTCTGAAGTTATGAATTATATTAATACCCCACGGCAAACCGCTATCCGTTGCATAATTGCCATCTGGATCTTGATTTACACCATCCACACTAACCACCGCTTCTCCTAAATCAGTAGGTTGTTCATTTATAAGATGCACTTCCATTGCTCGATTTCGATTAACAATTATAAAGGGATTGAAAGGAGCAGATCCAAGTGCTGAAAGTGGAATAGGTTCATTCAATGCTACAGATACCACAAATGGTTGCCCTACCATATTCGCATTATTATCATGAGTTATAATTACAGCCGTACTCTGATCTTGTTCTGTACCATTAGCATTAAGACTAATGTAATTCTCGGTAATTACCTGCCCTGAAACAGATTCTATTTGAGATGGAGTTAAATTATCTAAGGCAATACCAAAACCGTTGGTAAAGGTACCTCCGTTGGCAGTTACTTCAAGATTAAAGTCCAATTGAACAGCTTCGTTTTGTGCATTTGCAATGGCTACAACACGGTAGTTGACCACTACATCATTAAAATCATAATCTCCTAAAAACGGCCATAAATCTTCGAAAGCTATGGTGCCCCAACCAAATTTACTTGGTGTGAATACTTCGGCTGCTTTTTCCGCGTCATCAGGAAAGGTGTCTAATCTGTCTACAACACCATCCCCATCGGTATCTGTATCCACATAGGTTTCGTCAACTATTCTAAAGGTAGTGAGATCATTAATAGCACGGTCATATGAGATATTTGAATCTGAGTCTGGTCCATAACGGTATTCAAAACCACCCGTTTGCGTATCCATAATAATAAGATTACTATTATTGCCATTATGTGCCAACCATAACTCTCCATTAGAATCAAAAGTCATTGATGTTGGTTGAAAAGGTAAATTTTCCCCACTAATTCGGGTGGCGTCATACTCATTTTGGTTGTTTAAATCCAAGCGATAGAGACCAGAAAATGTACAAACGAATAGTGTGCCATCATTTGCAAAAGCCAAATCTCCTCCGCGGGTGCTATCTAATCCATTAATATTCCAACTGGAAATAGTGTTTCCGTTTGTAGGGTCAATACTTCGTATAAAATCATTATTAGAAAAATAAAGTAGGCCTTCATCAGCTCTATAGTCTAGTCGCGGACCTCCAAAACCTAGGTTAGCTATATTTTCCCAAGTATCATTTTCAATATCATATTTCATCAATGGATTTCCATTAAAGCGACCAATTGAATAAAGTACTTTGTTAGGTTGATCAATTGCTGCAGTAAAACTTCCTTGATCATCTGGCATTTGTGAAATTAAAGTAAATGCGCCATCTAATGGATCTACTTGAAAAAGATTTCCTGCGCCATTAACACAATAAAGGAAATCAGCTATCATTACATTGTTATCATTAAAAAAGTCCTGGCGTATTCCACCCTTGCCTGTAGCACCTGTCTCATAGGTGAAAGTGGCAGTTTCTTGGGTTGCATCTATTATTGCAGAAGAGTATCGAAAATCATCATTTCGTCTTATGTAAAGTTTATCAAAATATCCTGGAAGCGTCACTTGTTGCTCCAATACTCCGTTAAATGCAACTCCGCTTAGAATGGGGTTATTTAATTGATCGGTTACAATTTTATAAGCAACTTCTTCTTCTCCTGCTTCATTGGTATAGGTGAATTCTTCACTGGTTTCTCCTTCAGAAGAATAAGCATAGACATCATAACGAACATTTGGAGTCGGATCATTGATTAATATTTGAACATCACGTTGCGTGGTAAAATCAAAACCTTCTGGTATTTGAAGTTCTAATAAGGCAGCAGCGGGATTGTCAGGTGTTTCTTCCTCTTCGGAAACCTCAGGAGGTACAGTTGGTTCGAAGCCATCCTTTACGCACGAAACATAAGTTAGTTGCATTAGGATGATTACTAGTAACGAAAAGATTTGGGTTTTTTTCATTTTGATTTTTTAAACAGTTATTTTTTAATATAAATGAACGAAAAAACTTACAAAAGGTTATATTTTATCGTTTAACGGCATTGCTTTGTTGTAAAACCTTACAAAACCGTTGTGTAAATAATATCTTACAAAAAATATTTTTTAAGACACCTATTTGATTGTCGGTATTTACGAGAGTAAAATTCTAATAAAATTGATAAGAGAGCGGTTATTTATAGCCTAGCTTACTATTGCTGTAGATGAGAAGGTTCAGAAGTGTAGATCAATGGTTTTAAAACCTCCTAGTATTTTATCGAAAAGCTCTTTTGCGCATCAGTAAAAAACCAACGATAAAACTACAATACATTATAACAATCAAGGCTAGATGAATGGTTCTTAAATGGATAAATTCCTGAAATTTTTCGAAATAGTAGTCATGCGTCATTATGGCTATAGGAATATAGCCTAAATGAAAAAGCAGTAAGCCCAAATCAAACCAAAGCATGGCGTTGTTATGAATACCAAAAGGTCCATAATTAACACGGATGGTAGTAAGGTGAAGAATAATACAAGCCACCAATATGGATGCACCAATGACATAAGCGTAAATTTGCATATGCAATAAGGGATCTTGAATAAACGGATTGATCAGAACACTTATAATATATGCGAAGGTAGCATACCAGATCCATTTTTTATACTTAGATTTTTGAAGAAGTTTACGATATAAATAGTAGAAATATAGAAAAAAGAAAACGTCATAGATGTTATAAATGATTACGTTATAATCGGCATGTTTGTTGTCAGAAACGAATTGAAATTCTTCAAAATTATGAATAAACGTACCTAAAAGTTCGTTGAAAAAAGTATATACCAAAAGTATTGGCAGATATTTTAAGGATGTATCATAGTATTTGCGATAGTTTAACAATGCTACTATTAAAGTTATCCCGTATAATACCAGATAGAAATCTTCAATTAAAATATCTATAAATCGCAAAATTACTATCGTTTAGGTGTATTTAAAAATCGCCTAGAGTGTGTGGAGGGGGTACACTGCCGCCTCTATTCATGATTAAACTTTGATCTCCTTGAAACATGGCTGGTGCTATGGAAAAGTTTAAATTAAACCCTGCATAGGTTTTTTTGGTTTTCCGTTGTAATAGGCCTAACCCACTTGCATTAGGTTGGGTAACTTCTCTTAATAGAACAGCTTTCCTTCCATTACCATCGGCAGTTGTGAAAAACCCGAAATCTTGCCCATCTTTGTTTAATGTTGGAACAATGAAGATCGAATTTTGTCTTGGATGTTGAATTTTACTACCATCTTCAAAACTTACTTGATCTGGATAGTTGGCAAAATAAAAACGTAAACTTGAAATTTCAACATTCGCTTTCGCAGCCTCCTGTTCAATAAAAGCAAGGTATTGCTTAATAGTCTTGTAGTCGTAAGTAGTATATCTGGCAACATCAAACTTTTGTTCAGGGACTCGCTTTGCTTCGTAGGCTTCAATTAAAGGAGCTCTATTTTTTGAATAATTTTGATATAAAGCTTGCGCTTCTTTAGTAGAAATAATCTGTTCTGGTGCTGTTACTTCCTTTGGAGGTACTTCTTCTTTTCGATTTTCATTTCTTGGTTGTTGCTGACAACTACTAATGCATAAAGAAAAAACACTTAATACAGTTAAGACCTTCAAATAATACTTCATAGTGGTGTTATTTAACGATTAAAAAAAGGGAACTTTAACTGTACTAAAGGTATGGTTTTTTATAACAGAGAACAAAAAAACCCCAACCTACTATGGTTGGGGCTGCTTATCTTTATTTTGATGGTAACTTTAATCGTTCATCGTCATTAAAAATTCTTCATTACTTCGTGTCTGTTTAAACCGTTGCTCAATAAATTCCATTGCTTCTACAGGATTCATATCGGCAAGATATTTTCGCATGATCCACATACGTTGAATTGTATTTTCTTCCAATAACAAGTCGTCCCTACGTGTACTTGAAGAAGTAAGATCGATAGCAGGGAATATTCTTCGATTCGAGATTTTACGATCCAATTGTAATTCCATGTTACCCGTTCCCTTAAACTCCTCAAAAATCACTTCATCCATCTTAGAGCCTGTTTCGGTAAGGGCTGTTGCAATGATAGATAATGATCCGCCGTTTTCAATTTTACGAGCGGCACCAAAGAAACGCTTAGGTTTATGTAGTGCATTGGCGTCTACCCCACCACTTAATACTTTACCAGATGCAGGTTGAACGGTGTTATAGGCTCTTGCTAGACGTGTAATGGAGTCTAATAAAATCACAACATCATGCCCACATTCTACCAAACGTTTTGCCTTTTCTAAAACAATATTAGCCACCCGAACATGTTCAGTTGCTTCTTTATCAAAAGTAGAAGCTACAACTTCTCCACGAACGTTACGTTGCATATCCGTTACTTCTTCAGGGCGTTCGTCGATCAATAAAATAATTTGATATACTTCAGGGTGATTAGCAGCAATACCATTAGCAATGTCTTTTAATAGCATTGTTTTACCTGTCTTAGGCTGTGCTACAATCATTCCTCTTTGCCCTTTCCCAATTGGTGAAAACAAATCAATTATTCGAGTAGAAATGTTGCTTTGTCTTTCTGCTAGTTTAAAACGTTCTTGTGGAAATAAGGGTGTTAAATGCTCAAATGAAACCCGATCTCTTACCACTTGAGGATCCAGACCGTTAATTTTATTTACTTTAATTAAAGGAAAGTATTTTTCTCCTTCCTTAGGAGGGCGAACATTACCAAGTACCGTATCTCCTGTTTTAAGACCAAACAATCGAATTTGTGACTGCGATACATAAATATCATCTGGTGAAGAAAGATAATTGTAATCTGATGATCTCAGAAAACCATATCCATCCTGCATAATATCTAAAACACCTTCACTTTCAATGATGCTATCAAATTCAAATTCAGGTTCTTTATAACGGTTTTTAAGATCTTTATCAAAATTACTGTTCTTATCGTGACCCCCTTTTTGATGATGATTTCCTTTTCGATTATTCTGATTTCGCTGCCCTTGGTTTTTTTGAAAATCTTTTTTGTTGTTATTTCCGTTTTGATTTCCCTGCTGATGCGGTTTTCTTTCTTCTTTGGTTTCTTTCACTTCTTTTGCTGCAGCCGCAGTTTTAGGAGTTTCTTTGGCAACTGAGGGAATAGTTTTAGCTTCTTTTTCATTAGCAGCTGGGGCTATTCTTTCCTTTCTTGCTCTAGGTTTTCTGGGTGCTGCAACTGGAGCGGATTCCGGAGCTTTTTCAACTACTTTTTCCACCACTTTTGGGTTAGCTGCCTGTACATCAAGTATTTGATATACCAAATCCAATTTTTTTAGGGTTTTGAATTTAGGAACTTTAAGTCCTTTGGCAATTTCTTGTAACTCTGGGAGCTTTTTGGCTTTTAAATCTGAAATCTCAAACATTAAATATGAAATAAATTAAAATATCTTAAAAATTGAAGTATGTATTTTTATTTGGGTATTATATGGGGTGAGACCCCGAACTGGTAAGTAAAAACTAATATTGAAGCAATATTACAAATAATTTTGAACATTTCGTGAATAAATCTTAAAAAGACTATTATTTTTGCAACTCAATATTATAAAATGATCCAACGAGTTCAAACCATTTATCTTATTATCGTAGCGCTTTTGGCTGGTGGATTGCCCTTTTTATTGGCATTATGGACCAATAGTAATAGAGAGCAGGTTTTTGCACATGATATTTTGGGATATGCAATTGCCTTTTATGGATCCGGGGTTTTAGCACTAGTTGCTATTGGGTTATTTAAAAAAAGACAAAATCAATTTGTTGTAAACAGATTGAATATGATATTAAATCTTTTTATACTAGGATTTTTCGTTTACCGATCGCTAAACTTATCCGGAGAGATTACGATCTCTGAGAAGGGTATTGGGATGTTGATTCCGATTTTTTCTATCGTTTTTTTAGTGCTAGCTAATAGGGCTATTAAGAAGGATGAAGATCTTGTAAAATCTGTTGATCGCTTACGTTAAACCTAACATCTTAGTAATATTAGTGTGTAAAACCCTGACGGAAACGTCAGGGTTTTTACATTATTAATGTTAGTTCAAAATAGTTTCCGCCGTAAAGCCACTATTAAATTTTACATTGCTTATAGTCTGTACAATGTTAGGTTGCTCACCATACCCGTCAGGGCTAGGCATAAAATAGGTACGTTTTGTCGCTATTTTTTGTCCTTCAATATCTTCATATTCATAGTTGGCAATAATTAGTGGGTCGTTAACACCTAAAATTGGTAATGAAAAGTAAAACCGATCAATAAGCTTAGTTTCAGGATTTACATAAAGAATATACGTGTCGTTTTGAGCTTTACCAGTTATTGCTGGATCGTAAGTTACATGGATCTTATCATAATTGATGTCGTTATAGGTCTCTTGCCCCATATATGAAGCAATAGTTCCATGATCATTTAACTTATAGGGCATGGTAAACCAAAAATAATTAGCACGTCTTAAAAATTCTGCACCTCCTATTAATTGAGGGTCATCCATTACTTCATCGTTGAGTTTAACCATAGTGGTTTTTCCATCAAAATATTGCATTACCTCTCCATCTTTTTCTGGCATAGCGTTGATGTCGTGTTGGGTATATTTCCCGAAAGACGCTTCGGTGTTGAAGATGTAACGTTCTGTGGAAACATCTGCCTTCCCATCTGGATATCTATAATCATAGGTATATTCAACATCCTTTTTGTTCCAAAGATCACTCCAACCGCCCGAGGCATGTTCAATAGCAGCTAAAACTGTTTGAGGTTCGGCCGTGTTATATATGGGAGCTTGTACTTCCTCAACAATTTTGGCTTCTGTTTCTTGTTTTTTGTTTTTTTCGGCACAGGAAATGGCGAAAAGCCCTAAACCCATAAGGATTAGCGCCATAAATTTTTGTGTTTTCATGGTGTTTGTATATTATGTTTAAGAATTAGACGAAGTTATGCTATTTTCTTACAATCGCTTCAGAGGTAAAAAATAGCATACGATTATCCACGTTTACCTAACTCAATAATTTCTAAGTTTTTGATTTCCGTTCCTTCAATAACAAATTGAAGCATTGTGCGTATTTGATGAAAACCATGTTTTCCACAGGCTCCTGGGTTCATATGAAGCAAGCCTAATTTTTTATCCCACATCACCTTTAAAATGTGAGAGTGTCCACATATGAATAGTTTGGGAGGTTTCTGTTGTATTTCTTCTCTAATTCGAATATTATACTTTTGGGGATACCCGCCGATATGCGTCATCCATACTTCGACACCTTCACAAGTAAATCGATTATCCAATGGAAATTCTTTTTGGATAATATGATCATCAATATTGCCATGAACTCCGCGTACAGGCTTATAACTCGAAAGTTCATCAGTTACTGATAAGGTTCCAATATCCCCTGCATGCCATATTTCATCAGCTTTTTTTGCATATTTTATGATAGTATCGTCCATATGACTATGGGTATCAGATAGGAGTAAAATTCGAGTCATAAAACTTAAAATATGCTTAAATATGTGTGTTTCTGGTCTTGATTAAAGAAGATTAGGGTATCTTTACAAAGTGCAAAATTAGCGTATTCTCTTGAGATATTTTGTGGTTTTTTCTTATTTCGGTCAGGCCTATCACGGCTGGCAAAAACAACCTAATGCTCGCAGTGTTCAAGAAGTTTTGGAGGAGGCATTTGTGACCTTATTGAGACAACCAATTGCTTTAGTTGGTGCTGGGCGTACGGATGCAGGAGTTCATGCCAGGGAAATGGTCGCGCATTTTGATTTTTCAGATGATATTTTTCCGGAAAAACTAGTATTTCGTCTTAATGCCTTGCTGCCCAAGGATATTGCAGTATATCGCATTGTTATGGTGTCCAATGAAACACATGCGCGTTTTGACGCAGTTTCTAGAACCTATGAATACTGGATTACTCAATATAAAAATCCTTTTTACATGAATACTGCCCATTATGTAAAGCATCCGCTTAAGATAAAAGAAATGAATAAAGGAGCACAACTACTTCAGAAATTTGAGGACTTTGAATGCTTTTCAAAATCAAATACCGATGTAAAAACCTATTTGTGCAAGATTTCATATGCTAATTGGGAGGAGAAGGAGAACAAACTTGTTTTTACCATTACCGCAGATCGATTTTTAAGAAATATGGTAAGAGCTGTTGTAGGAACACTATTAGATATCGGAATAGGAAAGACTTCTCTTGAGGATTTGACACGGATTATTGAAAGTAAAAATAGAAGTAAAGCAGGTGCCTCAGTACCGGCAAAAGGTTTATATTTAACTAAAGTTTTATACCCGAATAATATTTTTAAATAACATATGGAGAAAGAAGCGGGAAAGGCATTTGATATTGGGTTGTTTAAACGCGTAATGGCGCATACTAAACCTTATAATTTAACCTTTTATGGGGTGGCTTTTGCTGCAATCCTTTTATCTAGTTTTGCGGTACTCTCACCACTCGTTGTGGGTAATGTAGTGGATGAGGCTATAAAGCAAACGAATGCAGAAAAGCTCCTTTATCTTACCATGGTGATGCTGGGGTTGCTTATTGGGCAGGTTACTTTTCAGCTTTTGTTTAATTACTACGCCAACTGGTTAGGGGAATCTGTTATAAAAGATGTTCGTATTAAACTATTTCGAAAAATGATAGGCTTTCAAATGCAATACTTTGACAACTCTTCTATTGGGCTTTTAGTAACGCGAGCAGTAGCAGATATGCAGCGTATTGGTGAAATCTTCAGTCAAGGGTTTTTTGTTATTGTTGCCGATTTACTAAAAATGATGGCTGCCGCCGGGATAATGCTATATCTAAATTGGCGATTAGCATTAATTGTTTTTGCAGTCCTTCCAATAATTCTATATGCAACACGATTGTTTCAACAGGCTATGAAAGTAGCCTTTATTGAAGTGCGTGCTCAGGTTTCAAATTTAAACTCCTTTGTTCAAGAGCGAATTACAGGAATGAAAATTGTTCAATTATTTCATCGTGAAGAAATTGAAAAAGAAAACTTTAGAAAAATTAATGAAAAACATCAAAATGCTTGGTTAAAAACAGTTTGGTATAACTCGATATTTTTTCCAATTGCAGAAATTGTAGGCTCTATTGCTATTGGATTGATTGTTTGGTATGGAGGCTTACAAAATGTAGCAAACATTAGCTCAGAGGAATATGGAACGGTGTTTACTTTTATTTTGCTGATTGAAATTCTATTTAGACCGCTAAGACAAATAGCAGATAAATTTAATACGTTGCAAATGGGAATGGTGGCTGCCAATCGCGTTTTTGCTATACTCGATACAGAGAGTAATATTGAAGATAATGGACAGGTTAATCAAACGGATATTAAAGGTACAATAGCCTTTAAAGAAGTGCGATTTGGATATTTAGCCGATGAGGAGGTACTTCACGGAATTTCTTTTGATGTTAAAGAAGGGGAGACTATCGCAATTGTTGGAGCTACAGGTGCAGGAAAATCTACTATAGTGAATTTGTTGAATCGGTTTTATGAGATTTCCGGTGGAACTATTTGTATCGATGGGGTAAGTATAAGCGATTATCCTTTAGCTGTTTTGCGATCTCATATCGCGGTGGTTTTGCAGGACGTGTTCTTATTTGCAGATACAATTGCAAACAACATTTCATTGAAAAATGAAATGATTAGCATTGAAAGTATGGAGGAAGCTGCAAAACAAATAGGAGTTCATGATTTTATAAGTAGTTTACCAGAAGGTTATCAATACAACGTAAAAGAACGGGGAAGTATGCTTTCAAGTGGACAGAGACAACTTATCGCTTTTTTAAGGGCTTACGTAAGTAACCCAAGTATTTTAGTGCTAGATGAAGCAACGTCGTCAGTAGACACTTACTCCGAACAATTGATACAGCGTGCTACAGAAAAGATAACTGAGGGAAGAACTTCTATTATTATTGCACATCGCCTAGCAACTATTAAAAAAGCAGATAAAATATTAGTGATGGATGCTGGTGAAATTATTGAAATGGGCACGCATCAAGAACTCCTAAAAAAGGGAGGCTATTATCGAAACTTGTATGAGGCACAATTCTTAGCAGAAGAAGTAGCTTAATCAACAGCGGTAGGTCCAAAATCAGCCAAACTACTTTGTCCAAAAATAAGTGATAAAATCCCTATCAAAAGGAACGTTCCAAAGTACTGAACAAAGAAAAGAATACTAAAAACAAAAGCTTTTGCTAAAAAGGTCAGGGCATCAGCTTTTATAATACGTTGTATCACGTAAATTACATATCCTAACATAATGGGTAACATTACAAATGACAGATTCATATACCAATCAGATTTAAATAGTAGCGTGCATATACTAATTGGAAACGCAAAAATGCTGTACTGAGACATTGCATAGGAGAAAACAACAGAACGCTCGGCAAAATTATATTTTTTTACATCGAAAGCTAGCCATCCTGCGATAGCCATTATGGGAATGAATAAGATGAATACCAGCGCTTGAAAATCAAAAATAATATTTACCATTTGCTCACTTCCTTTTTGCTCTAATCCCGTTCCAAACGGATCCATGTTAATAGCAGTATCGAAGTAGAATTTTTGTAGAATATAAATAACAAGACCGGTAAGGGTAATAGCAATTCCTAAATAACTAATAGGATTGATATATTTTTTTCGAATCCCTTTAATATAACCTTCAATAACCTCCTCAGGTTTTGTGATTAAATGCACCATGGTAATAAAAAGGGCGTTGTCATAATTGAAAAATTGTTCTGCAAAGTGGTCAAAGAGATTCTTAATAGTTAATCGGTTTCGAATCACTTTTGCTCCACAATCCGAGCAGTAATTTACACTAGGTTCTAGTTGAATTTCACAATTTTTACAGTTTGTTGGCGCCATGTAAAACTTACTTAGTTAATTATATATATAGTGCAAATATAAACTTAGATGCTATAACCGTATCACACTTGTATAGGAGGCAATGTAGGCTACCGCCTTTTTTGCCTTTGCATTCTCAATAATTTCTTTGAATCCATCAGAAAAGAAAAATAAAAAGATCATTGTAATGATGGATAGTATTATATATAGAATTAGCATCACCACAAAGAAAAGCAGCGTTTTAAGAATAATTTTCTTAAAACTAAGTTTAAAAATTTTAGCAAGTGCATATATGTAATAAGCAATTTGTATGGGCATAGCAAACAGCAACATTATACGATAGGTGGGTTGGTGAAAAATCGTAAGAATATAGAGTGCGGCAACAACTATGGATACCTGTGAATAACAATAGGTGTTTAAAATAAGGTGTTCTCCGAAATTGTATTTTTTATAATTTAAAAAAACAAGTTTGGAAATTAGTGCGAAAACAGGAATCATTAAAAAAGTCCAAAATGAAAAATACTCAAACATATTTTCCATCATAGCAGTAAAAACATTTTGAAATTCTTCAGATTGATCAGATGCCATTAACATCTGATCAATCATATTGGGATAGAACTTATTTTGAATAAAAAAATAAGCTCCATTTGCAGCTAGTGCTATGGTAAAATAAGATATTGGATCTACATATTTTTTTCGTGTTCCCTCAAGATAGCCAATTACAACATCCTTAGGGTTTTTAAAGAGACCAATAAAGGTTTTAAAGAGTTTATTGTCAATATTAAATAGCTTCTCCTGTACTTCCTTTAAAAGTCCTAGCAATGTAATTCTACCTAAAACAACTCTTGCTCCACACGATGGGCAAAAACTAAATTTTGAGTCAAGCTGATCGTTACAATTTTTGCAATTCATTATCCGTCCGTTAGATAAGATCTTCTTTTATAAAATTGGTCAGTTCTTCAATATCTTTATACTTTATAAACTCTCCATTTTTGATATACGAGATCAATCCGGTTTCCTCACTTACAACTAAAGCCAGCGCATCTGTTTTTTCCGTAATACCAACAGCTGCTCTATGTCGTAAACCAAAGCGAAGTGGTATGGTACGCTCATTCGAGACAGGAAGAATAACTCTTGTGGCAACAATATAATTATTCTCAATTACTGCCGCGCCATCATGCAAAGGACTGTTTTTATAAAAAATACTTTCAATAATGGGTTGTGTTACCTCAATATTCATGGAATCCCCAGTAGACTTTATAAAATCTAAAGAGTTGTTTCTTTCTAGAATTAAAATTGCTCCAGTTTTGCTTTGACTCATTTTTTGACAAGCATCTAGAATTGCTTTTATATTGGTATTGGTAACTCGCCCTTCTTGTTTTAAAAATTTAAAATGCCGAACAAAACTACGTTTACTAGCAAAATTTGTAGAGCCAATCATCAGTAGAAACTTTCGAATCTCTTGTTGAAAAACGATAATTAAGGCGATAAGTCCAATATTCATAAATCCGCCGACCATACTACTGATCATTTTCATCTCTAAAAGTTCAGTGAGTTTCCAAAGTGCCCAAACGATAACGATACCAATAAAAATATTGATCGCTACGGTGCCTCTAACTAACTTGTAGATGTAATAAAGCAGCACAGCAACCAGAATAATATCGATGATATCTGTGATCTTAAACTCTAGAAAATTAAGAAAATCCAATCTTGGTGGTTTTTGTAAATTTAGGAAAAATAAGGCAACGACAAACTATCGTATTTGCGTCCATAGTTTTATGCACTCTACGGCTTCACGAACATCATGTACTCGAAGCAAATGTGCTCCTTGTTGTAAGGCAAACATATGCAAGGCCGTAGTTCCGTTTAGGGCTTCATTTGCACTTGTATTGAGAAATTTATAAATCATAGATTTTCTGCTTACCCCAACAAGTATAGGTAGTTCAAAAGATTGTAAAAGCGATAGCTGTTTCAATAATTCGTAATTCTGCTCTAAGGTTTTAGCAAATCCAAAACCGGGATCTAAAATAATATCACTTACACCTAGGGCATGAAGTTCAGCCACTTTTTTAGAAAAATAGAAACGTACTTCCTTTAATAGATCTTTATAATCTGTATGCAATTGCATTTCTTGAGGATTACCTTTCATATGCATTGCCACATAAGGGACATTATACTGCGCAATGATTTTAAACATTTCCGAGTCAAGTGTTCCCGCAGAAATATCATTAATCATGGATACTCCTGTGTCTAAACATTCTTTAGCAACACCACTTCTAAAAGTATCTATGGATAGCAAAACATCTGGAAACTCTTTCAATACTAATTCAGTAATAGGTAATACACGCTGTAACTCTTCATATTGAGAGACATTATTGGCATTAGGTCTAGAGCTATACCCGCCAATATCAATAAAAGTAGCTCCTTCTCTTAGCATGCGCTCTACCTGAGGCAATACCGTATGTATATTTCTGAACTTCCCACCGTCATAAAAAGAATCTGGAGTAACATTTAATATTCCCATTACTTTTGGGATGGACAGATCAACTAACTTTCCTTTGCAATTAATTGTTAATGGTAATTTCATATAATCAAGAACATTAAAAAAATGTTGTTTTAACACCGATCAACAGCATACAATTACCTCTTAAAAAAGCGCAGTAACAAATATTTTTGAACAGGTGAAAATTTTAAGCGAAATTTACGCAAATTACAAACAATAGATGCAGCAAACCTCAGAACAATATGATGCGGTTGTAAAAACTTGCCGAGATTTATTTCAAAAGAAGATGAAAGATTATGGCAGTGCCTGGCGAATCTTGAGACTTCCCTCGCTTACCGATCAAATTTATATCAAAGCGCAACGTATACGAAGTTTACAAGAAAACAAAACTCGAAAGGTTGATGAGGATGAGCGATCCGAGTTTATTGGTATTATAAACTACGCTGTAATGGCCTTAATTCAATTGGAAAAAGGAATTGTTGAGCAACCCGATTTGGATGTAAAAGAAGCTATTCTATTATATGATCAACATATTTCCGTTACCAAATCTCTAATGGAGAATAAAAATCATGATTATGGAGAAGCTTGGCGAGAAATGCGAATAAGCTCGTTTACCGACTTAATTTTACAAAAACTATTGCGTGTAAAGCAAATCGAGGATAACAAAGGAAAAACGTTAGTAAGTGAAGGGATTGATGCAAATTATCAGGATATGATTAACTATGCGATTTTTGCGATGATTCATCTTAATCAGCACTAATTTTTTGAAATTGATCACTAGGTTTATAACCCGTTAAATTTTTATAAAGATTTAGAATTTTGATTTTATGAAGTATATAGTAGGTATTAGTAGGGTTTTCGTGGGAGTTCTTTTTATTATTAGTGGATTTATTAAGCTAAACGATCCCGTTGGTTTTTCCTTTAAACTCGAAGAATACTTTAGTCAGGCAGTTCTAGATCTTCCTTTCTTCATGCCTTATGCTTTGGCCATATCGATTTTCGTGGTGATTTTAGAGGTGGTTCTTGGGGTAATGCTCCTTGTTGGATACAAAACAAAATTTACGGTATGGAGTCTCTTGGCTTTAATTGTATTTTTTACTGGATTAACATTATACTCTGCCAGCACTGGAAAGGTTACAGATTGTGGTTGTTTTGGAGATGCGGTAAAATTAACACCCTGGGAGTCTTTTACAAAAGATGTGATTTTACTAGTACTAATTCTGATCTTAGTTTGGGGGCAAAAGCACATTAAGAAGATATTTGGTAAAATTATAGGAAATGGAGTGGTTTACGGTTCAATTTTGGCTTGTGCCATTTTTGCATATCATGTGCTAAACCATCTTCCTTCAATAGATTTTAGGGCGTACAAGATTGGGACTAACATTATAGAAGGGATGTCGGTACCTGAGAATGCCCCAAAGGCTATTTTTGAATATGCTTGGCGATTCAAAACAACCGATGGCGATAAGATAGCGGTTACTAACGGAGATTATCCTACGGTAGATGGGGAATTTATAGATGTAAAAACAAAAGAAATTCAAAAAGGTTATGAACCTCCTATTCATGATTTTAGTATCGAGCAACAAGGCGTGGATTTTACGGAAAAATTGATGGAGGAAGAAAAACTACTAATGGTAATAGCGTATGATCTGCAAAAAACTGAAAAAGAAGTTTATCCAAAAATAAAAGAAGTTACTGATAACGCTATAAGAAAACATTACAAGGTAATTGGAATGTCGGCTTCTGGAGAAGAACTTTCCAAGCAATTGGTTCTGGAAAATGAACTCAATTTTAATTTCTATTTTACAGATGAAACAACGCTCAAAACCATTGTGAGATCAAACCCTGGAGTTTTGGTTTTAGAAAAAGGAACTATTCAGCAAAAAAAGCATTACAATGACTTAGATGATTTGGTATTGACAAACGACTATGCTCAGGAATTAAATCTTGATCTTAAAAAAAGCTTAGATAGTATTTTAGTTTTAGATCAAAAATACCGTTCGAATTTTTCGATGGATACCTGGAAACAGCAAATGGAAATCGATAGTTCCAATATGCAATATATTGCAGCAATAATAGACAAACATGGGTATCCCGGTAAAAGCTTGGTGGGTGGAAAAACAGCATCAACTGCCTGGTATGTAATTCAACATTCCAATAGAATTCCGAAATATATAACTATGATAAAGGAAGCTGCAGAGGCTAAAGAACTGCCGTATAGGTTGTATGGAATGATGTTAGATCGTCATTTAATGGCACAGCAAAAGCCTCAAGTCTATGGCACTCAAGGAAGTTCTTATTTTATGAATACTCCTGAGGAAATATCTTTTATTTGGCCTGTAGCGGAACCGGATAACGTTAATCAGTTACGAAAAGAAGCGGGATTTTCGGATACGATTGAAGAAAATGCAAAACGAATTTTCGGAGAGAATTTTGAATATCAACATTTAAACATGGCAGAAGTAAATACAATTTTAGCAAAAATTGAATCAAAAAAATAAACACTATAAATTAAGGATAGCACAATGAGAAATCAGATCGTAGCAGGGAATTGGAAAATGAATAAAACACATGCGGAAACAGAAAAACTGCTTTCGGAGCTTTCGGCGAAACTGCCAAATACACATGCTGAAGTAATGGTAGCACCTACTTATGTAAATCTTCTAGGAGCGGTGCAGGAATTAGAGTCTTCAACAATAGAAGTTATTGCGCAAAACATGCATTTTGCAAAAAATGGTGCATATACTGGGGAAATATCGGCGGATATGCTTCAGGATATAGGAGTTGAAACTGTTATTATCGGACACTCAGAGCGCAGGGCTTATTTTGGAGAAACTGATGCTATTTTAAAAAAGAAAGTTGCTGCAGCCTTAGAAAACAATATGCGCATAATGTTTTGTTTTGGAGAAGAATTGGAAGATCGCAAATCGGGAAATCATTTTAATATTGTAGAAAACCAACTCAAGGAAGCCTTATTTGAATTGGAAGCGGAAAGCTGGCAGCGTATTGTATTGGCTTATGAACCAGTTTGGGCAATTGGCACTGGAGAAACTGCTTCGCCGGAACAAGCACAGGAGATGCATGCCTTTATTCGTGAAACCATTACAAAAGCTTATAACGAGACAATTGCAAATGAGGTATCTATTTTATATGGAGGTAGCGTAAAACCTGGAAACGCGGCGGAAATATTTTCCAAACCTGATGTAGACGGAGGATTAATTGGTGGTGCATCCTTGGTAGCTGAAGATTTCGTAGCTATTATTCGAGCAATATAGAATGTCTCAAGCCTATATTGAATATAATTTTAAAGTTGTTCCAAGACAACCGGCAACCGATATTTTGATTGCAACCTTAGGGGAGTTAGGCTTTGAAAGCTTTGTAGAAACAGAAACGGGCGTATTGGCTTATGTTGTTAAAACTGTATGGGATAACATGGACCACGCAAGTATAGAAACACTTAAATACCCTGACTTTACAATCAGCTCTACTTTTAAAGAAATTAAGGAACAGAATTGGAATGCCGTTTGGGAATCTAATTTTGAACCTATTCTTGTTGATAATCGTTGTGTGGTACGAGCGCCTTTTCACGATACTTATGATACGGAATTTGATATTGTTATTGAACCCAAAATGAGCTTTGGTACGGGGCATCACGAAACTACTTTTATGATGCTGCGCTACATATTAAAAGAAGAAGTGATCGGTAGAAGTGTGCTCGATATGGGAAGTGGTACGGGGGTTTTAGCAATATTAACAGCGTTAAAAAGAGCAAGAACAATTGATGCCATTGATATAGACCATTGGTGTTACCTAAATGCGAGAGAAAATGCTAAACGGAACAAATGTGAACATATTAATATTCGTGAAGGAGATGCGACACTGTTAAATAACAGTACTTTTGACCTGATTTTTGCTAATATAAATCGTAACATACTTTTGAAAGATATTCCCATATATGCAAGCTCATTAACACCAGGAGGGCATCTTTTTTTGAGTGGCTTTTATGAAGAGGATTTAGACCAGATTATAGCGCGATGCAAGCAAGAAGGATTGACGTATATAAATCACCTAGAACAAAAGAAATGGATAGCTGCTAAATTCAAAATATCTTAAAATAATCTTAATTTTTAACAATAAATTAATAATAATTTTCCTACATTGTAGAATATTGTGAGTAAAATTTGTGCATTTACACATTTTTAACCTAATAATCTACACAAAATGAAAACCTTAAAAACATCCCTCATTACGCTTACCGCCTTAGTAACACTCTTTTCTTGTCAGAAGGAAGGCGACTTCGAAATTGAACAAGAAAATACCCTGAATGAACAAGTCTCCCTAGAAGTAACAGCAGAAATCGTTGATCTACTAAAAGGTAATTTCTTTAATGTTGGAGAAGTAACGGTGATAGATTTTCAATTACCAGATGGAACAACCGAACAGCGGTATCAAATTGAAGATGATATTACTTTTTCTGCAGCCCAAATAGAAAGTTTACAGCAATTAACAGGTACTACCGATCGAAACTATCATACCAATAACCTAGTGAGTCCTGGAACTATTACTATTATTGGATATACCGGTGGTGGTGGTTTTGGATTATCTTCCAAAGAAAGAACGGCTTTGCAATATGCTGTAAACAATTATAATCGATTGAATTTAAGTATTCGTTTTTCGCTAACGTTTGGTACCAATTTTCAAAGTAGAGATATGGTAGTATACCATAACCCTAACCAATCTGGTAGTGGAGGTAGCGCTGGTTTTCCAAGTAATGGAAATCCGAATAAGTTTGTTCAAATTTATGGACTAGATAATTTTTCAACAGACGTAAATGAACATGTTATAACCCATGAAATTGGGCACTCAGTTGGTTTTAGACATACCGATTGGTTCAGCAGACAAAGTTGTGGAGAAAATATTAATGAAGGAACTGCGGGGGTTGGAGCTAATCCTATTCCAGGGACACCAGCTGGATTTGATCCTACTTCTGTAATGCTAGCTTGTTTCAGTAACAATGAAGATGGAGAATTTAATAGTAATGATATTATTGCATTGAATTACTTATATTAATTTGGTATCACAAAAACCGTACTCACAATAGTAAAAGTGCTCTTAAGAGCACTTTTTTTAGTTTAAAAAAATGGTATTACCATATTCAACCTATCTTATATTTATTATATTAGTCAAAAAATAACTTGCATATGAGCACTAAAGAACAAAGCTCGGAAGAAGTTCTTTTAGAAAAAGAACAAGTTAAACAATACGAGATTGTTTTGTTTAATGATGAAGTAAATACCTTCGATCATGTTATTCAGACACTTATTGCTGCCTGTGATCATACAGCAGAACAGGCAGAACAATGTGCACTTATTGTGCATTATAATGGCAAGTGTACTGTAAAAACAGGAGAATATAATGATCTAAAACCACGTTGTAGTCAATTACTACAAGCAGGATTAAGTGCAGAGATCGTATAGTTCGAACTACATATTCATCTAATTTTCTTTTCCTATCTTTAGATGAATACAATGGGTCTTAGCTAATTCATGCAAAAAATAAAATTACCTATATTTCTGATATACTGTTTTATTTCCTTTTTTGGGATAGCTCAGGAATTACCACCTATTCAGAATTTCTACCCCAGTGATTATAATGGTGAAAACCAAAATTGGGCCATTTCTCAATCTTCAAAAAAAGTCATTTATATCGCAAATAGTAGTGGGTTGCTCGCCTATAATGGAGCTACCTGGCAGCTTTTTCCTTCGCCAAATGAAACTATCATGCGGTCGGTTAAAGTGGTTGAAGATCGAATATATACCGGCTGTTTTATGGAGTTTGGGTATTGGAAAAATAATGACTTAGGAACTTTGGACTATACCTCGCTGTCCAAACATCTAACTATAGATTTATTGGAAGATGAGGAATTCTGGAATATTATAAACCTAGATGACTATATTGTTTTTCAGTCCCTAAAACGAATTTACATCTATAATGTAAATGATGAGTCGATAAATACCATAAATTCTGAAAAGACAATCACCAAAATATTTAAAGTTGGTCAAAAGGTTTATTTTCAGCGAATTGGCGAAGGAATTTTCAAAATTGAATCTGGAAAGGATTTTTTGGTCTTCTCGGACGACATTGTTAAAAATGATGAAGTCATTAATATTTTTGAAAGAGAAACAGGTCTGTTAGTTCTTACAAAACGTAATGGTTTCTATGCTGTAAGCGAAGGGAATTTGGAACCACTTGATGCTTTTCCAAATACATTTTTGTCAGACTTTAGTATGTATGATGGTATTCAACTACGTGATGGAAGTTTTGTTTTAGGTACAATATCCAGCGGAATTATTCATTTAAGCGAAACAGGAGCATTAATTTTTCGTATAGATCAAAACAACGGCTTGTCTAATAATACCGTTCTTGCGCTATTTGAAGACATGGATACAAATATTTGGCTTGGGCTAGACCATGGTATAAGTTATGTAAATAAAGATGCCCCTTACGAAGTTTTCAATGATTACAAAGGAGTTCTGGGAAGTGTATATACCGCGGCTTTGTATGAGGATAAATTGTATGTAGGAACGAATCAAGGCTTGTTTTATAAAGATTTTACAAATAAGAATAATCAGGATTTTACACTTATTCCTGGTACGCAAGGACAAGTATGGTGCCTAAAGGAAATTGAAAATGTATTGTTTTGCGGACATCATTCGGGAACGTTTATAGTAGATAATGATAGAATTCAAAAGATATCAGATGTCCCAGGTACCTGGAATATTGCAAATGTTGTGAAGCAATCGAACCTACTGCTTCAAGGGAATTACGATGGTTTATATGTTTTGGAAAGGTCAAATAATTCTTGGAAGCTCCGCAATAAAATTCAAGAATTTAATAATTCATCGCGCTACTTTGAAATGTTCGGAAATTGGATTTTTGTAAATCATGAATACAATGGGGTATTTAAACTTAGTGTAGACGCTTCCTTATCTAAAGTAAAAAACGTAATTAAGGATACTTCAATACAAGGATCTAATTCTGGACTTGTGCGGTATAATGAGGATTTGTTGTATTCCTATAAGCAAGGGATTTTTAAATTTGACAGCCTTAGTAATCGCTTTGTTAAAGATAGTCTCCTAACCAGCGTATATGATGAAAATGACTATGAATCTGGTAAATTAATTGTCAATGCAGATGATGATAAACTTTGGATTTTCACTAAATCCAAAATAAACTTTGTTGCACCGACCGGATTAACAAGCAACTCTACCATAAAAAGTATACCGCTAACTAAAGAAATGAGAGATGGTATTCTTGGATATGAGAATATCATAAAACTTGGAGATAACGGAACTTATTTACTGGGGAAAACCTCAGGGTACATTGCCGTTAATATTAATGATAATAGGAATGATGATTTCCAAGTACATATTGGAAATATTGGAAATGGAACACGTAAAACGAACGATACCTTGATCAATAAAAATATCGCTGGTAGTTTCGAAAATCATAGAAACGATTTTAATTTTTCTTTTTACGTACCAGAATATAACAGGTATTTACGCACGGAATATCAATATCAACTTCAGGGAATGTATGATGATTGGAGTGATTGGTCTGAAAGCGCTGAAGTATTTTACGAAAACCTTCCTTTTGGGGATTATTTGTTTAACGTAAGGGCAAAAATTGGTAATAAAGTTTCAGATAACATTGCTTCATATTCTTTTGAAATTCGCAAACCATGGTATGTTTCTAATACTATGGTTGTTCTGTATATCTTAGGATTCATTATACTTATCTTTTTAACACATAACATTTACAAACAATATTATAAAAAGCAAGGATTAAAACTAATAGAGAAGAATAAACAAGAATTAAAACTTGCTCGAATTCAAAATGAGAAAGAGATCATCAAAATTCAAAATGAACAGTTGGAACAAGAAAATAAAAGTAAGAGCAAAGAATTAGCTGCTTCAACTATGAGTATTATTAAGAAAAACGAATTGCTTACTGCTATTAAAGAAGAATTGAATACGGTCTCGGATAAGAATACTGTAAGATCAGTTATTAAAATAATTGATAAGAGTCTTCGACAAAATGATGATTGGGAACTCTTCCAAGAAGCTTTCAATAATGCGGATAGTGAGTTTTTGAAGAATGTAAAAACTTTACACTCCTCTTTGTCGCCAAATGATCTTAAATTGTGTGCGTATTTAAGACTTAATTTATCCTCAAAGGAGATTGCGAAACTGTTAAATATTTCACCTAAAAGTGTCGAAATCAAACGTTATAGATTGCGTAAAAAGTTAAATTTACAGCATCATGATAATTTGGTAAACTACATTTTGGAGTTATAAACAACTTAACACCCTATTTTGCTGCCTCAACACGCCTAGTTTAAACCTTAACATCACCTATACAAAAACCAATTTTGCAAGTTTCATCTTGCAAAATTGGTTTTTTTAACATTTAAGCGAAACACCCATTATAGCTTTCCTTAGCGCTGTTTGTAGTGCGAAATCCACAATATTTTATTGTTTTTATTATCATGTATGTTTTTTGTGGAGGTAATTTTTATGAGATCTGTAATTATTTACAATAAGTTTAGTCAATCAATAATAGTTCTATGACTACACTTCAGAAAAAACTACTTAAACTAACATTTTTCCTGATCACAACATTTGCCTTTGCACAATCAAGTAAAGTAACCGTTGTGAACGATGAAAAAGGAATGCAATTGATCGTAAATGGGGAGCAATTTATGATTAATGGAATGAACTGGGATTACATCCCAATCGGTACTAATACAGTTAATGCCAATTTTTGGAAAAAATCGGATGACGTTATTAGAGCTGGCTTAGACACAGAAATGTCGCTTTTAAAGAATATGGGGGTTAACGTTATACGTCAATATACTGGTGTTCCAGCTAAGTGGATTCAGTATATCTATGAGAATTATGGTATTTACACCATGCTAAACCATTCTTTTGGAAGATATGGCTTAACCATAGATGGAGTATGGACTCCAGTTACGATATATGATGATGAAAAGACGGCGGCCTTACTGTTAGCAGAAATGGATCAGTTAGTGAAAGACTATAAAGATACTCCAGGGCTGCTAATGTATCTTTTAGGAAACGAAAACAACTATGGATTGTTCTGGGCTGGTGCCGAAACTGAAGATTTTCCGGATGATGAAGAGGAAAAGAGGTTCATTGGAGAAAAAAGGGGAAGACCAATGTATCGTTTGATGAACGAAGCTGCCAAAAAAATGAAGGCTATTGACGGATCACATCCCGTCGCAATTTGTAATGGAGATGTCTTGTTTATAGATATCGTAGCGGAAGAATGTAAAGATATCGATATCTATGGTACCAACACCTATCGTGGAGTTTCCTTTGGAGATATGTTTCAAGTGGTTAAGGAAAAACTGAACATGCCTATAATGTTCACAGAATTTGGAGCTGATGCCTTTAATGCTATTAATAATAAAGAAGATCAATATTCGCAGGCTTATTATATGGTTGGCAATTGGAAGGAGATTTATGAAAATGCCGCTGGAATAGGCAAAGCGGGGAATTCCATTGGAGGATTTACATTTCAATTTAGTGATGGATGGTGGAAGTTTGGTTTTGATGATCGCAAGAATTCAGAGATTCATGATAATAATGCATCATGGTCCAATGGTGGATATGCCAGAGATTTGCCTGGAGAAGGAATCAATAATATGAACGAAGAATGGTTTGGGATATGTGCCAAGGGAGCAACAGATCCAAGAGGACTTTATGAACTCTACCCACGTGCGGCATATTATGCCTTAAAGGAGGCGCATCAATTAAATCCCTACGAACAAGGGGTTAATTTAGATTTTATTCAGAATCATTTCAACAATATTCAACTTGCTGATGCTGTGCTTAGGGCACGTGGCGATAAAGCTGCATTGGTTGGTGAGCAAGGCAAACTACTGCGTATAAGTAACCTACAAGCAAAGTTTGCAACATTTAGCACAGGAGGTAGTTTGATAACAACCCCAGATAATCCTGATCCAGATGATCCCAATACCTTTCCAAATCAATTGGGTTTTGATCATATGCAATCCTATTTTATAGGAGTGGAGGGGAATCCTGCTCCAAATATGAGAGCTAAGGTAAATTTAAATGTTGTAGGAAATGTGGCCTTAAATCCAATTAACGAGATTTTCTATGAAAATAGAGCAAGACCGATTACCGTAAGCTCTCCAGATGGAGATATAATATTAGGAGACAACAATAGGGTGGCCGTATATCAAGCAGAGTTTGAATGGAATGCAAAAGAGTTCGACCTGAGAGGTTTTTTTAGAACGGGTCATTACCACTGGGCATATGAAGGTGACTTTTTTAACCTATATCGAGAAGCGAACTATGGTCCTAATTTAGATATTTACAATGGGGAAACATTGGGAATTGAAATTGACGGTAAGGGAATTTTTAAAGGCTTAAAGGCCGCGATTGGTCCACAGGTATGGTGGGGAGCGAACCCTACAATGCTTTATAAGTATAATACCCATATAGGAAAGTTTGGAGTTAGTGGAATTTACCAGAGAGATTTTGAAACCGATATTATCTTAGATGAAAACGGGGTTCGTGTTCTTGATGCAAATCAGGTAGCCAGTGGTATAATTCCTCCATTTCCAACAGAGCGAGCAACACTAGCGATAGAACGAGAGTTTGGAAAAGTAGGAGTGCAAGTGGGTGGTATTTGGGCTGGAAATCCTTTAAATGGTACTACGTTTCAGGATGTTAGAGGTACTCCGGGCAATTATGTGGTTTTTGAAGATAGAATTCAATCTAAAGATAACTGGGGAGGAAAAGTTAAGATCACCTATGAAGGAGGTAAATTCAATTGGTATGGTCAGGCCGCTGCCATGGGATTGGTTGCCAACGGAGGTGCAGACCAAACCCTAACATTTACGGGTTGGAAACTAAAAGATTCTGGAAGTGGGAATCAAACCAATATTCTTACCGGGTTTACCTATAGCTTTGGTAATTTTCAGATTGCGCCTAACTTCTTGTGGCAACAGCCAATTGTTGATGCTATTCCAGAAGGTGTTCAGGGCCCTGGACGTTTACGAAATGTTATTGATGATCCCTTTGCTGTAAGAGCAAACAGGGAGACTACTGGAGGAGAATTATTATTAACTTTTGACCCTACACCAGGTACTTGGATGTATGAATGGGACAATGATAGGGCAGAAGATGCTAAATTTGCAATGAACCTTGGTTTTGTGTACCGTCATTTACCTACAACGCAGGACGCACATGTAGGATTCTTGGCAACAAGACAGTTTTTTGCTTTCCCAAATTCTGTTCCTGCGGAAGACTTGTGGGAAGTGCATTCTAGAATGGTTTCTAAACTTACTCCGGATTTAGGTCTTATAGGTAATTTTTATTACGGGAACGGACAAGCTAATGGTGATAGTGATCGCTTAATTAGACGTTTTGGTGGGGATGTAAGAGCCTTGTATAAGAACTTTAAGTTCGCAACACATGTGAAGATAAACGATTGGGGTCCTTTTGATTATCATCGAGATTTTAACTTAACCTTTCCACTGCAGTTAATGCTAGATGTATCTACAACACTTGGTAAGCCAGATTGGTTTATACTTCCAAGTACTCAAGTAGGTATACGTGGTATATGGCGATCGTTGGATCAGTTCTCGCCACGATTTTTACCAAATGAAGCTCTTGAATTTTCGAATGAACCCATTATAAGTCCAGTAGGATTTGGTAATGGTAGTGAATGGGAAATTATGACATACATACATATTAATATCGGGAAATAAAAAAGATTGAAAAATGAAAAATAACAAATATATAAACGTACTATATATACTTCTTCTGAGCTTCGGTATTACTGTTTTTTCAGGATGTGAAAGAAGTTTTTCAGACGATGTAGAGTTTGCCACATTCCCAGCAAATGGAGATGTTTTTATCGACAACTTTTCAGCAGGACTGGATTTCTTTCCCTTTGTTGATGCAGGGGCAGATCCGGAAGCATTTAGTGTAGTAACAGATGAAGTTTTCTCGGGGTCTTCGGCAATGCGATTCGACGTTCCTTCATTTGGAAATGGATTCGTAGGAGCTACATTTAATACAACTGCAAATAGAGACCTTTCTGGTTTTGATGCGCTAACATTTTATGCAAGAGCATCACAAGCTGCCAGTATTGACGCCATAGGTTTTGGTATTGATGGGAGCACAAACAACAGATTTCAAGTTACCGTAAACAATTTGGATGTAAGTACACGATGGGAAAAATATGTAATACCAATTCCAGATCCCACGATGTTAGTTAATGAAAGTGGACTATTTTGGTTGGCAGAAGGAGCATCCTTTGAAGGAGATGAAGGAGGTTACGCGCTATTTTTTGATGAAATTAAATTTGAAAGATTAGGTACAATAGCACAACCCAATCCAGCAATTTTTTCTGGTCAAGATGTTACAGAACAAGTATTTACAGGTTCTAGCCTTGTGATAAGCGGTCTTACGCAAACCTTTAATTTGGCATCGGGAATCAATCAGACCGCTACGGCGGCACCTGCTTATTTCGATTTTTCATCGTCCGATAATTCGGTGGCGATTGTTAATGAACTTGGAGAAGTTTCTGTTATAGGTGTTGGTACAGCAACAATTAGTGCTTTACTTGGTGGAGTAGCGGCACAAGGTTCTTTAGCCGTTACATCGGGTGGAGGTTTACCATTTGCTCCCACCCCAACAATACCAGAAGCTAACGTAAGCTCTATATTTAGTAATGCTTATCCAGATGCTACCGCAATTAATTTTGCACCAGGTTTTGGGGGGTCTACAACCGAAACTACCTTGACTTCAAATAATGGAGATGAGATATTGTCATACACCAATAACAACTTTACAGGAATAATTTTTGACAATACGGTGGATGCTTCTGGCTTGACTTTCCTTCATGTAGATGTATTTGTACAAGATGCGGGAACTCAGGTAGGGCTTCAGATTAGAGATATTGGAGCCAATCAAATGATTGAAACAGATGTAAACAACGGATTTCCTATAGGAGATGATGTTGATTTTAGAATTGATTTAACAGGGTTAACCGTTGGTCAGTGGACCTCGATAGATATTCCACTTGGAGGAGATCTAACAACACAAAGAAATAATCTAGGAGCTTTAATATTGGTAGGTGGTCCCAACTTTATATTGGACAATATTTATTTCTTCACTGAGTAGTATCGTCCTCAAAATAAAAAAAATGATGAAAAATATGAATAGAAAAATAATATCAGCCTTAGTACTGAAAGCTATTATTATAGTAGCAATAGGTGTTATGGGTAGTTGTTCAACCGATGAAACGCAAACTGTAGCCACATTTAACAATTTAATTTTCGAAGATGAATTCGATATTGATGGAGAATTGAATACTGCAATTTGGAATTTCGATATTGGTGATGGAACAGCTCAAGGTATCCCTGGATGGGGAAATAATGAACTACAATATTATACCGATCGCCCGTCAAACATTACGGTAGAAAATGGTTTTTTGCTCATTACAGCAATGCGAGAAGATTTTAATGGGTCTCAATTTACATCGGCAAGAATTCAAACGGAAGGAAAATTTGAACAAAGGTTTGGACGATTTGAAGCCCGAATGAGATTGCCTTTTGGTCAAGGTATGTGGCCAGCATTCTGGATGTTAGGGGATGATGAAGATGGTGCTATAATCTGGCCACAACGAGGGGAGATCGATATTATGGAGTATCGAGGACAGAACCCAACCGAAGTTCTTGGAAGTGTTCATGGACCTGGTTTTGCAGGAGCAGAATCAATTACAAAATCTTTTTTCTTAGAAGAGGATAGATTCGATACTGGTTTTCATGTTTTTGGAATTGAATGGGGTCCTAATTTCATCAATTACTATGTAGACGATGTATTGTACAACCAAATTACTCCCGACGACGTTCCCGAGGGTGGTGAATGGGTATTTAATGAAAGACCATTTCATATTCTTTTGAATTTAGCCGTAGGTGGCGATTTTGTTGGAAGCCCCAATGACGAAACAGTTTTCCCTCAGACCATGTTGGTCGATTATGTAAGGGTATATGAAAATACGAATGCAAACTAAATTAATTAACAAAACCAAATTATGAAAGAGTTACTAAAAAGAACAAAGTATATTTTTGTATGCGTTTTAGCTATATCAATGCTAGGATGTGATGCAGATGACTTTAACTTACCACGAGTTACTGCGGGCTTTACGTTTACCGTAGTTGAAAACTCAGGAGTGGTTACTTTTATAAATACTTCTGAAGAGGCCCAAAATTTCACATGGGATTTTGGCAATGGAAATACGTCCACAGAAATAAACCCGACAAACGTTTACGAAGCTGGAACATTTACGGTTTCTCTAACGGCAACAAATGGTGCCGGAGGTTCTGATACCTTTGAAGATGAGATCACCATAGATATTATGATGTCTACTTTCGATTCGGGATTACTTGTCAATGGTGATTTTGAGAATGGAGATGCTCCGTGGATAGGAAATGCACTAAATATACAGACCGAAGGAGGCAACTCTTTTAATTTTGCTAATGTCGAGACGGCTGGAAATCCGTTTGACGTGAACCTTAGTCAAGTAGTTGAAATCACTCAGGGTACCAATTATATATTAACCTTTGATGCATCTTCCGATCAAGCAAGAACAATGTTAGCAGGAATAGGTTTAAATGAAGACCCTTTTACAAATACAGCACCAGAAATTAATCTTACAACAGAGACACAAACATTTACTCTTCAGCTGGCCGCAAGTGATTTTGGTGGAGCCAATAGTCGTGTACTTTTTGACATGGGAGCAGCAGTAGGAACGGTTGTTTTAGACAATGTTTCCTTAGTAGTAGGTGGAGATGGAAGTGACTCTGGCACAGGTGGCGGAGGCGATACACCAACTGAAGCGGCACCAACACCTCCAACAAGAGACGCTGCAGACGTAATTTCTCTTTTCAGTAATGCATATGCAAATATTACAGTAGATACTTTCTTCGCAGGATTTAGCGCAGGAGCAGGACAAACAGAAGAGCAGGTAGCTGGTGATGATGTATTGCGCTATGCAGATTTAGATTTTGCAGGTGTTGAAACGATAAACACTGCTGTTGATTTAACTTCAATGACGAACTTTAGTATTGATGTTTGGACAGCTACGGAATTTGATTTTATTGCAGGAATTGTAGACTTTGCAGGTGATGGTTTTGATGGTGGAAATGATACCCGAGGTGATGCTCGCGAAACCCTTCAGGCAGGACAATGGACTACTATCGATGTAACCATAGCAGATTTACAGGCAGCAGGACTTACCGCTACTCCAGCAGATTTTAGTCAGTTGATCTTAGATGTTGTTGACGTTGTAGGAACAGTTTATATCGATAATATTTATTTCTACAATGATACCGGCACTGGTGGTGGAGGCGATACGCCAACTGAAGCAGCACCAACACCTCCAACAAGAGACGCTGCAGATGTGATTTCACTTTTCAGTAATGCATATTCAAATATTACAGTAGATACCTTCTTCGCAGGATTTAGCGCAGGAGCAGGACAAACAGAAGAGCAGGTAGCTGGTGATGATGTCTTACGTTATGCGGATTTAGATTTTGCAGGTGTTGAAACGATAAACACTGCTGTTGATTTAACTTCAATGACGAACTTTAGTATTGATGTTTGGACAGCTACGGAATTTGATTTTATTACAGGAATTGTAGACTTTGCAGGTGATGGTTTTGATGGTGGAAATGATACCCGAGGTGATGCTCGCGAAACCCTTCAGGCAGGACAATGGACTACTATCGATGTAACTATAGCAGATTTACAGGCAGCAGGGCTTACCGCTACTCCAGCAGATTTTAGTCAATTGATCTTAGATGTTGTTGACGTTGTAGGAACGGTTTATATCGATAATATTTATTTCTATAATGACGGCAGCACCGGTGGTGGAGGCGATACGCCAACTGAAGCAGCACCAACACCTCCAACAAGAGACGCTGCAGATGTGATTTCACTTTTCAGTAATGCATATGCAAATATTACAGTAGATACCTTCTTCGCAGGATTTAGCGCCGGAGCAGGGCAAACAGAAGAGCAGGTAGCTGGTGATGATGTCTTACGTTATGCGGATTTAGATTTTGCAGGTGTTGAAACTATTTCAACTGCAGTTGATTTAACCATGATGACGAATTTTAGTATTGATGTATGGACAGCTACAGGTTTTGATTTCATTTCCGGAATTGTAGACTTTGGTGGAGATGGTTTTGGTGGTGCTAACCCAGATACTCGAGGCGATGTACGCGAAACCCTTCAGGCAGGACAATGGACTACTATTGACGTAACTATAGCAGATTTACAGGCAGCAGGGCTTACCGCTACTCCAGCAGATTTCAGTCAATTGATTTTAGATGTTGTTGATGTTGTAGGAACGGTTTATATCGATAACATTTATTTCTACAACGACGGTAGCGCAGGTGGTGGCGGAACTACCCCTTCTATGCCAGCACCAACACCACCTATGAGAGATGCTGCAGATGTGATTTCGCTTTTCAGTAATGCGTATGCAAATATTACGGTAGATACCTTCTTTGCAGGATTTAGTGCAGGAGCAGGACAAACCAACGAACAAGTAGCTGGTGATGATGTCTTACGTTATGCGGATTTAGATTTTGCAGGTGTTGAAACTATTTCAACTGCAGTTGATTTAACTTCAATGACGAATTTTAGTATTGATGTATGGACAGCTACAGGTTTTGATTTCATTTCCGGAATTGTAGACTTTGGCGGCGATGGTTTTGGTGGTGCTAACCCAGATACTCGAGGCGATGTACGCGAAACTCTTCAGGCAGGACAATGGACTACTATCGATGTAACCATAGCAGATTTACAGGCAGCAGGACTTACTGCTACTCCGGCAGATTTCAGTCAGTTGATTTTAGATGTTGTTGACGTTGTAGGAACGGTTTATATCGATAACATTTATTTCTACAACGACGGTAGCGCAGGTGGTGGCGGAACTACGCCTTCTATGCCAGCACCAACACCACCTATGAGAGATGCTGCAGATGTGATTTCGCTTTTCAGTAATGCGTATGCAAATATTACGGTAGATACCTTCTTTGCAGGATTTAGTGCAGGAGCAGGACAAACGAACGAACAAGTAGCTGGTGATGATGTATTACGTTATGCGGATTTAGATTTTGCAGGTGTTGAAACTATTTCAACTGCAGTTGATTTAACTTCAATGACGAATTTTAGTATTGATGTATGGACAGCTACAGGTTTTGATTTCATTTCCGGAATTGTAGACTTTGGTGGCGATGGTTTTGGTGGTGCTAACCCAGATACTCGAGGTGATGTACGCGAAACCCTTCAGGCAGGACAATGGACTACTATCGATGTAACCATAGCAGATTTACAGGCAGCAGGACTTACTGCTACTCCGGCAGATTTCAGTCAGTTGATTTTAGATGTTGTTGATGTTGTAGGAACGGTTTATGTGGATAATATCTATTTCTATAATAATGGTGGCTCCGGTGGAGGAGGAGTAACTGCACTATCTGCTTTACCTGCAGATTTTGAAAATGGAGAAGAATTTAGTGCAGTCTTCGAGCCTGCAAATGTTAATGGCTCAATTACGGCAAATGTAGTATCGGGGGGTATTAACACTTCTGCAAATGTTTATACGTTTAATAAACCTGCAGGTGGAGAATTCTTTGGCGGAATGGAAAATGTTTTTGCTACGCCGCTAGATTTAACTACCACAAGAACGTTTAGGGTACAAGTTTACTCAACAAAACCAAATGTAGTAGTTCGGTTTGAGTTACAAACTCGACCTAATGGTCCGAATTTTAGTATAGATCAAACCGTAACAAATGCAAATGAATGGGTAGAATTAACTTTTGATTTTAATGCTATTACCTCTGGTGATCCAGGTTTTAATCCAAGTATTTATAATGCTATTGTTATAATTCCTGATTTTGATCCAGGAAACGACCCAACAACTACTTCAGAAACTTATTATATCGATAATATTATTCTGGAATAGATAAAAATGTAATCTTCAATTTGAAATGGGTTGGTATAAAATTAAAATTGCGTGCCAACCTGTTTCAATATACTATTATTATATTGCCTGCCAACCTCATAAAGGCATCAAAACTAAAATTTGAATCAATAGAATATAGTCATGAACGCTAGTGATCAAGTACTTCAAATGAATAGGTTATATACATTTGTTATTTATATATCTTAATTTCCATTGACTATATTTCTTGTTTTTAACCATATAATTGAAACAAAAAGAAAGACCTTGAGGGAAGCAGAAGTATTGATAATTAAAAATTAAATAGTAAACGGGAAAATTTGTCGAAAAGAGGTTTAAAATTTTAGTTGGATAAAAAATAGATTTCATAAAATAGAATGAATAAGAATACGATTTACAAAGGGAACAAGGGAAGTGCTAATGCTGAAAAAAAGGTAATAGGTGAGTTGATAGAACTTAATGGTGAAACTTACTATAAAATCTCCAATTGCGATATCATGCGTCCCTTTTTTATGAGTATAGTTAGTGATGCTAATCATTGGATGTTTATTTCTAGTAACGGGGGTTTATCTGCAGGTAGAAAAAATTCAGACAATGCATTATTCCCATATTATACAGACGATAAGATTACCGAGTCTTATGATTTAACAGGTAGCAAGTCCATTTTTCAAGTAACTAAAAGGGATGAAAAGTATATTTGGGAACCTTTTTCCAAACGCTATACGGACCGTTATAGTCTTAGTAGAAATCTCTATAAAAATGACTACGGGAACAAGGTTATTTTTGAAGAAATTAATCATGACCTTGAGCTTACCTTTCAGTATCAATGGAATTCAAGTAATCGCTTTGGCTTTGTAAAAAAGAGCAAACTTATAAATAATGCGAATACTCCTCTTACAGTAAAAGTATTGGATGGAATTCAAAATATTATACCTTACGGAGTTGGAGCAGCTACCCAACAGGCTAGCAGTAATTTAGTAGATGCCTACAAACGGAGCGAACTTATTGAGGATTCTAAACTAGGTATTTTTGCGTTGAGCGCAATTATTGTAGATAAAGCTGAACCTAGTGAGGCGTTAAAAGCAAATATAGTTTGGTCTATTGGACTTGAAAATGCTACAACCTTATTGTCCTCTTTACAACTAAATAATTTTCGAGCGGGAAACCCAGTACAAGAAGAAATTGATATTAAAGCAGAAAAAGGCGCCTATTTTTCTGTAGCAGAAGTACACCTGGAAGTTAAAGAGAAAAGACAATGGGCTTTTATAGCAGATGTAAATAAGAGCTCTGCAAAAGTCATTAATATCTCTGAAGAAATTAAATCAAACAAAAGACTTTGGGGTGAAGTATTTGAGGATATCGAAAAAGGTTCGAAGAATCTATTACAACTTATAAACGCTTCAGATGGGAAGCAACTGACATCAGATAAGAGAAGTAATATACGGCATCATGCTAATGTGATGTTCAATATAATGCGCGGCGGAATATTTGATGATAATTACAATATTGAAAAATCAGACTTCATTACATACATCGCTAAAGCCAATACCGAAGTTTTTAAGCGCAAAAAACATCTCTTGGAGAATTTGCCTGATAGGTTTGCACATACGAGTTTAAAGGCAATAGCAAAAGAAAATACCGATAAAGATTTTGGGAGATTATGCTTAGAGTATTTGCCGTTGAAATTTAGCAGAAGACATGGAGACCCGAGTAGACCTTGGAATAGATTTTCTATCAATACTACCACTGAAGACGGAAAGAAAGTATTGGATTATGAAGGAAATTGGCGCGATATATTTCAGAATTGGGAAGCACTCGTGCATTCGTTTCCGGAGTTTATTGAAAGTATGATTCATAAGTTTTTGAATGCTACTACTTTTGATGGTTACAACCCCTATCGTGTAACAAAAGATGGTTTTGATTGGGAAACAATTGAACCCGATGATCCATGGTCTTATATCGGATATTGGGGAGATCATCAGATTATATACTTATTAAAATTTCTAGAGTTTAGTGAAAACCATTACCCGGGGAATCTGGCGAATTACCTAGGGGACAAAATCTTTGTTTATGCCAATGTGCCATATAAGATTAAGGATTATGCCGCCATTCTAGAAAACCCTAAGGACACTATACTGTTTGATGAAGCGCTTGATACCCTAATTCATAAAGAACGGTTGCAGCTGGGAGCAGATGCTGCATTGTTGAAAAACCCAGACGTATCCATTTATAAAGTGAATTTGCTTGAGAAATTGTTAGCCACCGTATTGGCTAAAGTTTCTAATTTTATTCCTGAGGGAGGTATTTGGATGAATACACAAAGACCAGAATGGAATGATGCAAACAACGCTTTGGTGGGGAATGGTGTTTCTATGGTAACGCTAAATTATTTAAGAAGATTTTTAAATTTCTTTGAAAGAGTTCTTGAAGAAACGCCTGAGAAAGATTACGAAGTATCGAAAGAGTTGATTACTTTTTTTAATCAAGTTAGGGTAACGCTTACCGAAAATCTACCCATACTTTCGGGTAGCATTTCTAATGCGGATAGGAAACGAATAACGGATGGCTTAGGTAAGGCTGGAAGTACGTATCGAAATACCATATATGCTAGTGGTTTTAGCAATCAAATGAAAGTAGTTACTAAAGCGGATATCCTCCAATTTATAGCAATAGCTATAAAGTATATGGATCATAGTATTAAAGCAAATAAGCGAGAGGATAACTTGTATCATGCATATAATCTAATGACAGTTGAGAATACTGACAAAATTTCGATTTCCAATTTATCTGAGATGTTAGAAGGTCAGGTAGCTGCATTGAGCTCAGGCTATTTATCTAGCAGAGCGGCTTTAGATTTGTTAGATGGTTTAAAAAATAGCGCATTGTTTAGACCTGATCAATATAGTTATTTACTATATCCCAATAAAAACTTGCCAAAGTTTGTAGCTAAGAACAATATTCCAACAGAGAAGATCAAACAATCAGAATTAGTACTAAAACTACTAACTGAAGGGAATACTAGCATTGTAGAAAAAGATATTCAAGGCAATTATCATTTTAATGGTGCTTTCAATAATGCCGAAAGCTTAAAAAGTGCCCTTTCAGAATTATCGCAGGAACAATATGGCGCATTGATTGAAAAGGATAGAATTTTATTATTATCCATTTTTGAAGACATTTTTGATCATAAATCATTTACAGGAAGATCCGGAACTTTCTTTGGATATGAAGGTTTAGGTTCCATTTATTGGCATATGGTTTCCAAATTGCTGTTAGCAGTTCAGGAAACCTGTTTTAGAGCATTTGAAGAAAATGAGAGTGAAGAAACAATAGGTAGATTATTGGAACATTATTACGAAATAAATGAAGGCATAGGAGTTCATAAATCTCCTGAATTATATGGTGCTTTTCCTACGGATCCGTATTCACATACTCCTGCAGGTAAAGGGGCACAACAACCTGGTATGACGGGGCAGGTAAAAGAAGATATTTTAAGTAGATACGGAGAACTGGGTGTTTTTGTAACAGCAGGAAGGCTACTATTTAAACCGTATTTGTTGCGTAAAGATGAATTTCTTAAAGAACCATCGATATTTGAGTATGTTAAATTATATGGCGGTTTGGAAAAAATTTCTCTTGAAAAGAATTCCCTAGGCTTTACATATTGTCAAGTACCAATGATTTATCAGCAATCCAATAGTGAAAAGCTCAAAGTATTTTTTAATGATAATTCGATTGTCGAGTCTGATACCTTGAGTTTGGATGCAGAAACCAGCAGAAAACTTTTTGAAAGAACCGGAGAGATCCGTCAAATTGTAGTTGCCATTAAAAATTAAATTCAGAACCAAAAAAAAAGAAACATGAAAAACTATTTCAAAACAATTGGTTATTTAACATTAGTATTGCTAGTTTTCTCATGTAAAAACAATACCAAATCAGAAAATAATACAACTACAGTGACGCAAACATCAAATATAAGTGCAAAAGATATTTTGGGTAATCCTGAGTATTTGGCTATGTCTTATGGTGGATATAGATATGTTGATCATGATATTGAACCCACTTTAGAAGAACTAAAAGAGGATATGAAAATATTAGCAGCAATGGGAGTTAAAATGCTGCGTACCTATAAAGTCCATTTGCCACAGGCAACTAACCTCTTACAAGCGATAAGTGAATTAAAAAAAGAAGATCCAAGTTTTGAAATGTATGTTATGTTAGGAGCATGGATTGATTGTAAAAATGCTTGGACAGATCAGAAACCGGATCATAATGAAGAAAGTGAAAGAAATGCAGTAGAAATTGCCACCACAGTAACATTAGCCAAAAAATATCCAGATATCGTAAAGGTAATAGCTGTGGGTAATGAAGCAATGGTAAAATGGGCTGCCAGTTATTATGTGCAACCCTGGGTTATCTTAAAATGGGTTAATCATCTTCAAGACTTAAAAAAATCAGGAGAACTTCCGGAGGATTTATGGATTACGAGTTCGGATAATTTTGCTTCATGGGGAGGTGGAGATGCTGAATATCATGTTACCGAATTAAATGAGTTGATTGCAGCAGTTGATTTTTTATCGGTGCATACCTATCCTATGCATGATACGCATTACAATCCAGATTTTTGGGGAGTCAGAGAAACAGAAAAGGATAAGTCAGATCTAGAAAAGATAGATGCTGCTATGTTACGCGCCAAAGCATATGCCCAGGCACAATACAATAGTGTACGAACTTATATGAAAAGTTTAGGTATCGATAAACCCATACATATTGGTGAAACGGGATGGGCAACAACTTCTAACGGTCATTATGGACCCAATGGGTCTAAAGCAACAGATGAGTACAAAGAAGCATTATACTACAAACATTTACGCGACTGGACGAATGCTGAAGGAATATCGTGTTTCTATTTTGAAGGTTTTGACGAGCAATGGAAGGACGCTGCTAATCCTCTAGGTTCTGAGAATCATTTTGGATTAATAAACCTAAAAAGTCAAGCCAAATTTGCAATCTGGAGTTTAGTAGATGAAGGAGTTTTTGATGGACTGACGCGAGATGGTAAACCCATTACAAAAACATATAATGGAGATAAAAGTGCATTGATAAAAGAGGTTTTAGCACCACCATATCACCAATGAGTATGCGAAAATTGAATAGAAGATATAGTTATTTAAAAGCTATTAAGCTTAGTCTTGTGGTATTCATAACACTTATAATTGGTAGTTGTATGAACAATGAAAACGAATTGGAAGTAGTTGTGTATGAAACAGCGGCAAATGGAAATAAACTGAAACAAATAACTACATTTTCTAAAGCTGATAATGAGATAGACGTAAAATTAAATCCAGATAAAGAATACCAAAGCATTACCGGTTTTGGAGGATCATTTACGGAATCATCGGCATATTTATTAAATCAACTGGGAAAGGAGAATAGAGCAAAAGTTTTAGCGGCCTATTTTAGCGATGAAGGTGCAAAATACTCGCTTACAAGAACACATATGAATTCGTGTGATTTTTCACTCAGTAATTATTCATATGCTCCAGTGGAAGGAGATATAAACTTAGATCATTTTTCAATCGATGAAGATCGTGATGATATTATCCCCATGATTAAAGATGCAATGAACGTGTCGAAAGACGGGTTTAAAATTTTAACTTCACCCTGGACAGCTCCACCATGGATGAAGGATAATAACGATTGGAGAGGGGGAAAGCTCTTACCAGAATACAACACCACCTGGGCTCTGTTTTTTTCAAAATATATTGAAGCCTATAAAGCTGAAGGGATTAATATTTGGGGATTTACAGTCGAAAATGAACCCTTGGGAAATGATAACAATTGGGAGAGCATGCACTTTACGGCTGAAGAGATGACCAATTTTGTTCAACATTATTTAGGTCCTCAATTGGAAAAGGATGGACACGATGTCAAAATATTAGGCTACGATCAAAATAGAGAGCACTTAAAGGAATGGGTAGATGCAATGTATAAAAACGAAAGTACTTCGAAGTATTATGATGGTACTGCCATTCACTGGTATGCGAGCACCTTCGAAGTTTTTCCAGAAGCTTTACAATATGCGCATCACAAAGCCCCTAATAAATACTTAATACAAACAGAAGCTTGCGTTGATGCAGAAATTCCAAAATGGAAGGATGATGCTTGGTATTGGAAAAAAGAAGCTACTGATTGGGGATGGGATTGGGCACCAGAAAAAGATAAACATTTACATCCAAAGTATGCTCCTGTAAATCGGTATGCAAGAGATATTATTGGATGCCTTAATAATTGGGTTGATGGTTGGATAGATTGGAATATGGTGTTAGATAAGCAAGGAGGACCAAACTGGTTTAAAAATTGGTGTGTAGCCCCAGTTATTGTTGATGCGGAAAATGATGAGGTATATTTTACTCCTATTTACTATATAATGACGCACTTTAGCAAGTATATTAGACCTGGAGCCATTAAAATAGGAGTAACATCATCCGACGAAAAGTTAATGATTACAGCGGTAAAAAATCCTGATAATACCATAGTTGTAATAGCTTTTAATGAAGAAGGAAATGCACAAAATTTAAACTTACAATTAGATGATAAAGCGGTAACAATACCAATGAGTGAGCGGGCCATTCAAACGATTGTAATTCCGAATATTTAGAAATTAATTAACTAAAAACCTAATGATATGTCAAACCAAAATGTAGCAGTGAAAGATAAAGTCCCATTCGGACAAAAAGTAGCCTTTGGAATTGGCATGTTTGCCAATCAGATGTTTCCGGCGATACTAGGTATCTTTATGGTAGTTTTAGTTCAAGATTTGGGGTTCCCGGGTTGGATGTGGGGCGTCTTATTTTTTCTTCCTAGAGTGTTCGACTCTATTACAGACCCTATTATGGGTTTTATTTCCGATAATACGAAATCAAAATGGGGGAGACGTAGACATTACGTTTTTATAGGTGCCCTAATTATGGGAATTTCTTTCGTAATTATGTGGCAATTGTATAGAGAGAATGGAGTAGATTACAACTTTACCTACTTTTTACTTTGGTCTTTTGCATTCTATCTAGGGTTGACCATTTTTAGTGTTCCTTATGTAGCAATGGGTTATGAAATGAGTAATGATTTTCATGAGCGTACGGATATTATGGCTATTGCACAATGGATAGGGCAATGGGCTTGGGTAATTGCGCCATGGTTCTGGGTTTTTATGTATGATCAGGATTGGTTTACATCTGCGGACGTGGCAACGCGAGAGCTTGCCATATATGTAGGCATAGCATGTATGGTTTTTGCAATGGTTCCGGCGATTTTTATAAAAAGTAAATCTACCGTTGATGCAGACTATGCCCCACTAAATATAAAAACCATTGGAGGCAGTTTGAAAAAAATACTTGAGGGTTTTAAAGAAGCTTTTAAGTCAAGACCCTTTAGACAGTTGTGTATTGCTACCTTTTTTATATACAATACTTTTTACACCATTGCTAGTTTCTCTTTTTTTATTGTTGTTTACTACCTTTTTGGGGGTGATGCTGGCGCTGCCGGAATTTGGCCTACCTTATTTGGAAGTGTGGGAGCTTTAGCAACAACCTTTATTGTTATTCCTATCATAGCGAATATGTCTAAAAAAATGGGAAAAAAGAAGGCTTTCATTATTTCTCAGGCCATTTCCATTTTAGGTTATATTTTACTTTGGTTTCTTTTTATACCTGGAAAACCTTACATGTTCTTATTTGCACTGCCTTTTTTCTCTTTTGGAATAGGAAGTTTATTTACGCTAATGATGTCTATGACCGCAGATGTTATCGATTTAGATGAATTGAATACGGGAGAACGACGAGAAGGTGTTTTCGGTGCTATTTATTGGTGGATGGTAAAGTTTGGATTCGCAATTGCAGGATTGTTAACAGGTACCATCATGTCTGTAGTAGGATTTGATCCAAATGCAGCTGTGCAACCGGACGGAGCAATTTTTGGACTAAGAGCTTTTTACTCTGGTTTTCCCATTATTGGTACGTTAATCGCAATTTATGTAATGTGGAAGTATGATTTAACAGAAGAAAGAGCTAATGAAATAAGTGAAGCTTTAGAAAACAGAAAAATAAAAAAGAAAGTTACCGAAGTTTCTTCTGCCTATGGTGCGGGATACCTTAATTCAATCCCTGCAGATAAATTGAAACTTGGTAATTATACTGAAGTTAACCTCAGTGGAAAAAACTTATCAGAGTTAAAAGCTTTATTCATGGCAAAACTAGAGAATCAGGTGCATGGACTTAGCTTTAGCCCTTATGTTGAAGGCCAGGATACAACTGATATTTTATCAGAGTCACAAATTTGTAAGCGTATGGAGATTATTGCTCCTTATACCAAATGGGTAAGATCCTTTTCATGCACCGAAGGGAATGAAATTATACCAAGAGTAGCTCAGGAAAAAAAATTAAAATCTATTGTAGGTGCATGGATTAGTAGTGATAAAGACAGAAATGAAAAAGAAATTGAATCTCTAATTGCGCTTGCTAAAGCTGGAGAAGTTGGAATAGCAGCAGTCGGAAATGAAGTGTTACTTCGCGAGGAGATATCGGAAGCAGAACTTTTAACCTATATCAACAGAGTAAAAGAAGCGTTATCTGAATTTGATATTCCTGTTAGTTACGTAGATACCTATTACGAATATTATAGACGACCTAAACTGGTGGAGGCGTGTGATGTAATTTTAGCGAATTGCTATCCTTTTTGGGAAGGTTTTGATGTAGAAGATTCTTTGAAATACCTAAGACAAATGCATGCGATTACCAAGCAAGTTGCAAATGGTAAAAAAATAATAATATCAGAAACAGGCTGGCCAAGTCAGGGGCAAGAAATTATGGATGCACATCCTTCTCAATTAAATGCGATGAAATATTTTATTCAAACACAAGAATGGGCAGATTCTGAAGGAGTGGAAATATTTCATTTCTCATCGTTTGATGAATCCTGGAAGGTTCGTTATGAAGGAGAGTTGGGAGCACGTTGGGGAATTTGGGATAAAAACGAAAAATTAAAGTACAATTCATAAGAAAGCACTATGTCATACAGAGAAGGACGTCATTTTTCACAAGCAAAGAATAATTTTAAGGGACATGCCGGAGTAGATTTTGGTAAAGTTTCTGAAGATGAATTAAAAGAACTATGGTTAGAAACACTTCAGAGCGGAATGCATGGCCTTTGCTTTAGTATGTATGAAGATGGTCAAAACCCCGGAGATATTATTACCGAAGAGCAGGTAGAAAGGAGAATACAAATTATCAAACCGTATACAAAATGGGTACGGTCATTTTCGTGTATTGAAGGTAATGAACATATTCCTAGAATAGCAAAACAAAATGGGCTTAAAACCATGGTAGGTGCTTGGTTGAGTGATGATCTGGAAATGAATGAAACAGAAATAGAAGCGTTAATAACTTTGGCAAAAGAAGGATGTGTTGATATAGCTGCGGTTGGTAATGAAGTTTTATACCGAAACGAGTTATCAAAAGAACAACTATTGCAGTACCTCAAACGCGTTAAAGAAGCCTTACCTGATGTTGAAGTTGGTTATGTAGATGCCTATTATGAGTTTTCAGTTCATCCTGAAATTGTAGAAATCTGTGATGTGGTTTTAGCCAATTGCTACCCCTATTGGGAGGGATGTCCTATGGAGTATTCCCTAAATCATATGCAACAAATGTTCGGTCAAGCTACTGCTGCAGCAAATGGTAAAAAGGTGATTATTACAGAAACAGGGTGGCCAAGTCAGGGGAGCAGTTTAAAGGGCGCAATATCCTCAGAGGTAAACGCCATGAAATATTTTATAAACACCCAAGTTTGGTCAGCAAAAGATGACATTGAGGTATTTTATTTCTCATCGTTTGATGAATCCTGGAAAGTTGGAGCGGAAGGAGATGTGGGCGCATATTGGGGGCTCTGGGATAAGCATGAAAATCTGAAGTATTAAACCGTAATTTTGCTTTTTCTTTTTTCATTTAATCCTTTAACTTTGAGCAAATGAAATATGTAATCTACTTTCTCATCCTATTTTGTTATGCCGCCAATGGACAGAAACAAAATAATCAATGGAAAGAAATATGGGTAGAAGACTTCAGTGATATTGCCTTAAATGAAGACTATTGGAATTATGAAGTAGGGGATGGTTGTCCAAATTTATGTGGATGGGGAAATAACGAACGCCAAATCTATACAAAAACCAATCATCAGCTTAAAGATGGTTTTCTGCATATTACGGCAAAAAAGAGCGGAGATAGATACACTTCTGCCAGAATTACAACAAAGCAAAAATTTGAATTTCAGTATGGCAAAATTGAAATTCGCGCCCAACTTCCTAGGGGAAAAGGATTGTGGCCTGCGTTTTGGATGTTGGGATCTAATATTGAAGAAGTGGGGTGGCCTTTATGCGGAGAAATTGATGTTTTAGAATATGTGGGGAAATCTCCCGGAGAAATTTTTACTAGTTTACATACCATGGCCGGGTCTGGAAATAAAGCTAATACAAAAACAACAAGTATCCCAGGTATCGAAGAAGGTTTTCATTTGTATTCCGCAATTTGGTCATCTCAAAAAATTGAATTTTTTGTAGATCGTATTCGAGTTTATAGTTTTGCACCTTCAAAACAAACGACAGAAACATGGCCTTTCGATCAATCTTTTTATTTTATTCTGAATTTAGCTGTAGGAGGATACTTTGGTGGACCAGAAGTAGATGATACGATATTTCCGCAAGATTTTATTGTAGATTATATCAAAGTATATCAAAACAACTAGTGGGGTAATTTATCTTTTAGTAATCCATAAACAAAAGTACCCAATAAAGCTGCCCCAATTACAAGAATCATGCTCCAAACACCGGTCCCTAGCAAAACATACATAGGTCCTGGACAAGCCCCAGCAAGCGCCCAGCCTAAGCCAAAAATACTTCCACCCAGTAAATAACGAGTGATTCCTTTTTCTTTAGAAATCAGATCTATTGGGTTTCCTTTGATGTTCTTTATTTTTAGACGCTTAGTAAGCTGCAAAAAAAGTATCCCTATTCCTACGGCAGAGCATATAATTCCATACATATGAAACGATTGAAATTTGAACATTTCAAAAATCCGATACCAGGATACTGCTTCAGATTTTACCAAAACGATACCAAAAAAAACACCGACAATCAAAAACTTAAAATATTTCATATTTAGAATAGTAATGGGAGAATAAAATGTGTCATTAACAGTCCTCCAATAAAGAAACCGATTACCGCTATAAGTGAGGGGATTTGAAGGTTACTCAATCCAGTAATAGCATGCCCTGAAGTACAACCTCCAGCATATCTTGTACCAAAACCTACAAGAAAACCTCCTCCTATTAATAACCCTAGTTTTTTTAAAGACCCTAGATTTTCAGCTGCAAAAAGTTCTGCAGGTAAAAGAGCTTCCCCGATATTGGAAAAACCTAGACTTTCAAGATCAGATATCGTTGCAGGGCTTAATGCCATTACACTGCCATCAGACAAGTAGTGTGAAGCCAAAAAACCACCCAAAATTGCACCCAAAACAACGGTTAAATTCCAACGCTGTGCTTTCCAATCAAATTTAAAAAAAGAGGCATATCGATCAGCGCCACCAATTGCACATAATGTTCTCAAATTCGATGACATGCCAAAAGTCTTACCAAAATAAACCAACAGGATAAGTACGGTGGCAATAAGTGGCCCTGAAATATACCACGGCCAAGGTTGCAGTAACCAGTTCATAATAACGCTTTTTTCAAAGATATTACGAATCTGTCAATTGTTATGTAATTAATGTTGCAAAGAAACTATAGGGAAAGCTCTTAAGATTCATTTACCTTCTTTGGTATACTACACTTTGAAATTCAGGTAAATTTAATCCGATATCTGCAATTAATCGATCTCCGCTAATGCGCAAGGTGGCAGGACCGGTATTTGTTGCACTGGTTAAAAGTACCTGTAATTCATCCGAAAACCAAGTGCCAGTTTGAATCGGGGTATCTATACAATCTATATTAAATTGATCTCCAGTGATAGATGTTACTTCTAAATTAGGCTGGGAAAGAACCCAAGTCAAGTCCCCATTGATGAGTAAAGTACTTTCTGCTAAACATGCCAATTCGTCTACAATATTAAGAGAGGAAGTACCGTCGTTATTTAAATCCAAGGGGGCACTAACATTAATTTCAACTAGATCATAAAGCGCAACTACATCAAAATTTGGAGGAGCAATGGCATCTTCATCGCCGTCTAGGCCACAGGATACTAATACCATAAATACGAATGCGAAGGGGAACAATTTTTTAAACGATTTCATAACAGTAAATTTTATACGAATATTATGCTTTTTTTGGTAGAAGTAAAAATAATTGACGCGTAAATTTATAGCTAAGCCTCTATTTTAGTAAAAAATTGCCGCTTTTTAATTCCCTTATATTTAAATATTGAAGCGTATATTTCTAAATAAAATCACAAAATTTAATCTCCTAAAATAGGAGCTCTCTTTTTTAACAATTAATTGTGAGCAATATCTTTTGGGGACTTTTACCTTCGACCGGCTTAATATAGTGACTACAAAAAATACGTTTTTATTGATGTTTCGGAGTTTTTTTCTATTACTTATTTTTAGTATTTCATATTCCCTGACGGCTCAGATTAAACAGAAAGAAATTAGAGCTACTCGTATTAACACAACCCCTAAAATTGATGGTGTCTTAGATGATGAGGTTTGGAAAAACCTTCCGGTTTATGGTGATTTTTTAATGTTACAACCGAATAATAATGGTGAAAAAGAACGGATTACACATAAAACAGAGGTTAAAATGGCATATGATAATAAGGCCGTTTATTTTGCCGTATATCTGTATGATGATGATCCTGATAAGATATTAAAACAGTTTAGCCAACGTGATCAAATATTTGTGCAAGCTGATTGGTTTTCCATAAATATCAATACCTTAAATGATAAGATTAACGAAACCAATTTTTATGTGACGAGTGCTGGTACGATTGGGGATTCTAGAGGAGAGAGTGGAAATGAAGATTTTCAATTTGACGTAGTTTTTCAAAGTAATATTTCTTATGATGAAAAAGGATGGTATGCAGAATTTAAAATTCCGTACAACGCGCTTCGTTTTCCAGAGGTTGCAGTACAAGATTGGAGTATTAATTTCTTTAGACAAATAAGACATCTTAACGAAACATATTCCTGGAATTATGTTGATCGTCAGGTAGGAGATCGTACACTATACAGTGGTCTTGTGACTGGACTGAGTGATATTGATGCCCCTTTAAGATTAATATTATTTCCTTTTGCTCAAGGAACAATTTCTACTTTTGATGGAGATACCGAAAGTGATTTTAATGCAGGTTTGGATTTAAAGTATGGGCTTACCGATAATTTTACTTTAGATGCAACGCTAATACCGGACTTTGGGCAGGCAGCGTTTGACGCAGTAGAATTAAATCTGGGACCTTTTGAGCAAGTTTTTGATGAAAACAGGCAATTCTTTATCGAGGGTACCGATTTGTTTGATACCAATGGATTGTTTTTTAGCAGAAGAATAGGAAGTGCGCCAACACGGAGTGGAGATGTTTCGGAGCAACTCGAAGCCAATGAGGAGATTGTTGAAAACCCAGACAATGTTGATGTAATTAACGCCATAAAAATATCTGGACGTACAAAAAATAAATTAGGGATCTCATTTTTAAATGCTATTACAGCGCAAACAGAGGCTGTAATAAGAGATTCAATTACCGGAGAAACTAGAGAAGTTGTAACGGAATCCTTTAGCAATTACAACGCAATTGCCTTAGACCAACAATTTGGTCAAAACTCCTCCATAACTCTTATTAATACAAACGTTACGCGATCAGGAGATTTTAGAGACGCCAATGTAACAGCTTTGCTAACCGATTTGGTCAATAAAAAGAATTCGTATAATGCTTCTGGAGGAGTGTTAGTCAGTCGAGTTCGGGAAAATGGAAATACAACCTCAGGATTGCGTACCCGTTTTGATTTAAGAAAAATACAAGGAAACTTTAGGTGGCGGTTAAGTCATTTCTTAGCAGATGATAATTATGATAGTAATGATCTTGGCTTACAATTTAGAAATAACTTCAATAATTTTATAGGAGAGGTATCTTATGAAATTTTTGAACCTACCAAAAAATTTAATCGCTATCGAATAGCGTTAAGGCATCGGCATCGCCGCTTGTTTACTCCAAGTGTTTTAACCGAGAATAGAACGTCAATCAATTCTTTTTTCTTTACCCCAAAGCGTTTTGCTTTTGGAGTAGATTTGGAATATAGCGGAGATCGAGATGATTATTTTGAACCGCGTATCGATGGTCGTTTTGTAACCTTTAGTTCGAATGCAGGGGGTGGGTTTTTTATCTCAACAGATTTTAGAAAGAAGTTTGCATTGGATCTAAGAGCAAATTATCGCAGATTTTTTGAAGATCCGGAAGAAAACTTAACCGTTTTCTTTTCACCTCGCTACCGTTTTTCGGATAAATTTCTCGTGATTTTAAGTTCCGAATTTTCGGAACGCAATGATGATTTCGGTTTTATAGCGGAAGATGGTGTAGATGTTTTTTTGGGGCAAAGAGATGTAACCAGTATTGAAAATAGTGTTCAGGCGAGTTATAATTTTGATCCTTATAAAGCGATAAACCTCCGTTTTCGTAATTTTTGGAGCACGGCAGATTATAGTGATGATATCTTTTTTATCCTGAATCAAGATGGTACGCGATCTTCATTTGATTTTGATACTACTGCGGATGACCCAAACACAAATTTTAATATTTGGAATTTGGATCTAAGTTTCAATTGGCGTTTTGCCCCGGGAAGTCAAGCTACTTTTTTATACCGTAATTCAATTTTTAATGAAAGTACAGATTCCCAGCTAAATTATGCGAATAGCCTTAGTAATCTTTTTGATCAACCAGTGCGGCATACCGTATCGTTGCGAGTGGTTTATTTTTTAGATGTAAATAATTTAAAATCTTCCTCAAAATCCTAATGGGCAAACCATTTTTTTACTGTCTCTTCGGTAATTTTGTTGTTTGGTGTAAAAGCACTGTTTTCTGTACCGCGATATTCTAAATACGTAGGAAACTTCCACCAAAGGATTCCGTGACACCAGGGTTCATTTTCAATACCTCTAAAAATAACTTCGTAACAACGCTGTTGATGTACTGCATTAAAACTATCATCACCTTCGGCATGCGGATTTTTCCAAGGTTTATCGATACTGCGAAATCCAATTTCTGTAAACACTATAGGTTTTTGAAACTTTCGATATACTTTTTCAATTTTACCCTTAACTACCTCAAAATTGGCTGCAAGTTCTTCATCTGTTGGGTTTTCATTTTTACTTAATGGATAATACGAGTTTAGACCAATAAAATCGAGCTCATCCCAAAAAGCAAGTTGTTCAAACTCCTTACCCCAATTTGCAGCATAAGTAAGTTTGCCTTGATAGAAACCTCTAATTTTTCGAATCATTTTTCGCCATTCTTCTTCATGCGTAAGCGTTGCTATGGCAAATTCAACACCAATACATAGCGCGTCCATTTGATGAATTTCGGCCAGAAAGGCATAATGTCTAATCCAACGGTAATAATAATTAAAAAAAGCAGCCCAATCCTCATCAGTACCCATATCCAATGCCCCAGGCCAGCTGTTACCAATAAAAATTTGAGGTTTCAGGACGGTTTGCATCCCTAATTGACGCGCTTCATATGCCGAGTGAACCACGCCTTGGTCGTTTTCTGATCCTGCATTATAACTAATGGGCAAATAACTTGGAGCTGCACCTTCACGAATATAACTGTAAGGCACAATGGCTGTGGCATTTACACCCATTTCCTTTTGTTTTACCAAAGCTTCTGTTGCTTTTCTAGAAAGGTACCCATTGTAAATGCTATAACCTTCATGCGCAAAATTAAATCCCTTGAGATAGCTTAAAGGTTTAGTTTCCCTTACTTTTTTGGGATTCGCCAAAATCTGTTCGGATAAATAAGTCTCCCAAGATGCTTGAAGTTGACTTAGTTCCGTTTTGGATGGAGACCAATGCCGATAGCGTTTAAGAAAGTCGTCTTTCCCAAAGGTTTCAATTAAAAAAGTAACTAATGCTCCTGCCATACAATCTGTGATCAATGGGGAGTCTTGTTGCATTAACGTTGTATCAAAAAGTTCTGATAGCGTAAGTGCATTTCCAGATTCTGCCAGACGCGCCGACCAATACAAGAAACCTTCACGTTGCCATTGTTTAGTAAAATACAGAGCTAAACCTCGTTCTAGAGCTATGGATTTTGATTTTCCTAAGAGAAGGTTTATTACAAGCGCATTTTCTTTTTGGATATAATTATTGCTATACTTGGCGTTGATAATTGTATGTACAGTATTATCTGAAAAGTCTAAATGAGCCTGATTAGAATTTTGGGTAATTAATCCCTTGTCTTCGGCTGTTTTGTATATATGATAACCAATTCGAGGGAATTTCTTTTGAGTATTGGTAAAAGCTATTATGCGGTTTTTTGTTTGTTCGATTTCGGTTGCCAGTTGCAACACCTCTGGTTTTGGAATGGCATTTTGATGATTAACAAAATCAAAAGAAGTGCTTGAATGAACAATTTCATTTCCATAAGAATAATCAAAAAATACAGTTTTATCTGGAAACCAATTGGCATCAAAATTTCCCATCTGAATTTTGGTTTCTCTTTCATAAATTTCAAAATCCATATTTTGAAATAAAAAACCTTCTCCAAATTGCTGTACTTTCTTTTTTACAAACTGCAATAGTTCATATTCATCATTCCCAGTAAGAAAGCTAAAAGGTAACGCATGATTCTTTGGGTTTGGGAAAAATTGAAGGGTGAGAATATGTTCTTTTTGGGAAAGCAATTTAGTATTAAAACGTATGCCTCCTTTTTCGAACTTTATGGGAATATGTTGTGTAAAATCCCTAAGACTGGGGTTGGCTGCTGGTGTGCCTATAAAAACTATAATATTGGTATTTAACTCCGCGTCGGTTACAGCACTTGCTTCTTTAAATTTTATTTTAATATTACGGCGTCGATTGGTATTTTTTGCTGCTTGCACAGCAACACTATCCAAAAGCAATTGATATTCCTTTTGTACTGTTGAAACGGTACTCCCATAAACTACTAAAACTTCTCTTTTTTCAAAAAAACTACTTCGTAATTGTCGTCGGGTTGGAATAGAATCTAGTGCTACACTTAGAGCATTAGTAACGGTCGCTCTTTCAGATATTTGAATGAAAGAAATCATGCCACCTACCAATAAAAGGATGACAAGGGGAATAAGATATTTTAATTTCGAGTTCGGTATGATGATTAGTTTTTATGAAAATACAGTTTATGTCTAAAATTGAATTCTACTTTAAGTCTTTTTTAAGGTTTAATTAACGTCAAAGAACCTTTGCCTTCTAGAATTTTCGCTTTTTAAGTTTTTGTATCTTAGATAGAAATACCACGATCATGAATTACGAATACGAAGTTAATGAGTATACAATACGTTATGCTAGCGATTTTTCAAGACAATTAAATGGTAAAGCTAAATTTGGCTGGAAAGTTATAAGTGTGTATGCGTTGCCTTCTTCAACTAAAGATTTTAAGGAATATACTGTGGTTTGGGAACGTCCTAAAGCTTGAAAATTTTGTAGCCAATAAACAGTAATTTTCAGAAAACAACCTTAGTTAACATTAGCATAATTATCAACAATAGCAAGCTTTTGAGCTTTTTCCTCAGCGGTTAACCAACTCGCTTTAAAACTATTTTTTACGAGAATTACAATTTCTGCTTTGGATAAATTTAATGCGCGGGCTACCTGTACATAATTTTCGGTCATATAGCCACCGAAATACGCTGGATCATCTGAATTTAACGTAACTAAAAGATGATGTTCCATCATTTTCTTAAGGGGATAATCCTTTAAATTTTTTATGACCTGTAATTCCAAATTAGACAAAGGACAGAGGGTTAAAGGAATTTGACGCTTTGCTAATTCTGTCACCAAAGCGGTATCGTCCAAACAACGATTCCCATGATCAATACGAATAACGTTCAGTACATCTAACGCTTCCCAAATATATTCAGCAGGGCCTTCTTCCCCGGCGTGGGCTGTAAGTAAAAAACCTTCTTCCCTAGCTTTAGTAAATACATTTTTGAATTTGGAAGGCGGATTTCCTAATTCTGAAGAATCTAAGCCTACCCCAACAATCCAATCTTTATAGGGCATTGCTTGCTCCAAAGTTTTAAAGGCTGAAGCCTCATCTAAATGTCTTAAAAAGGACATGATAAGTTTATAGCTTATACCTAGCTGCTCACTTCCATCTTCCAATGCACGATGTACTCCCCGTATCACCGTATCAAAAGAAACACCTCTATCGGTATGCGTTTGAGGATCGAAAAATATTTCGGTATGTATTACATGCTGCGCTTTTATTTTTTTGAGATATGCCCAGGTAAGATCATAAAAATCTTGTTCTTCTATGAGCACATTGGCTCCGGCATAATAGATATCTAAAAACTCCTGAAGGTTATTAAATTTATAAGCATTCTTAAGTTCTTGAACATTGGAATAGTTGATTTTTTTTTCGTTGCGTTTGGCAATTTCAAACATTAATTCAGGTTCAAATGTTCCTTCAATGTGTAAATGAAGTTCGGCTTTAGGAATTCCTCTTATAAATTCTTCTAGTAGCATTACAAGCGTGGATTAGATTATTTTGTTAAAGATACCTAGAATCTTTAAATGCATAACTTTATTTCCATCTTTGGTTCTTACGCCCTTATTAATTATTAAATCTAGAAAAAGTTCATTGCTTTGGAATAAATGATAGCTGGTCTTTGAGGGGATAGCCTCGGGAGTTTTACTTTTGAAATAGTGCCGATAATTAGAATTCTATTGAAAACAAAAAATGGTACTGAACGTATGTTCAGTACCGTGTGGAAATGCCAGCTATAAAATGGATTTAGTACATGGAACTTTGGCAGTATTCATGGTTTGACTGTTTATTTTACGATTATGGTTAGCGGTTCGCTTTCTATACCATTAGTATTTACTGCCCTTACTTCATAAGATGCCTTTGGGTTAATTTTGGTTGTATATTTTGTCCCTAATGCCATGTTTACATATGATCCATTACGGTAAATGTTATATCCTACAACCCAACTGCCCTTAGTGGGATCAGTTGATGGGTTCCACTTTAGCACAACTTTATTTTTAAGAGGGGTATAGCTAAGGTTTTTCGGAGGATAAGGAGGGCTTACATCTGCAATAGGTGCGGTATCCATCATAAGACCCTCAATTTCTGCAGCTATTAAATCTTTATCCTTTTTTTTCTGAATATACCCCTGTTGTCTGTTGATTTTTGAATCCCACTTGCATAGGCCGCTTTTAGTTAATGTAATGTCTCCATTCCGATAAGCTGTATAATTATCTTGTTCTCCTCGAATAGCGAAATGCAGTGCACATTGGTCGTTACTATGACGACTTATTTCGTCCGAACCTTCTCGATATTTAAAATGGTACTCATAACTACTGCGGACTATATGTGAATCCTCTAAGTTTCGTAGTCCCGCTCCCGTCATTACATTCCCATAGTTGGCATTGTGATAATCTCCACAGCCAACTTCCCATCCGGATGCCATAAATGGCGCAGGGCAATGATCGATAACATACCGGCACATGGCGTTTCGTTCTTCGTTTATGCAAGACCAATTGGTATACTCACATAAGGCATCGGCACCTCCCCAATTGGTTCTATCATAGCCTGTACCGTCAATAAAGTTTCCTCCCATAGTGGCTACAAGCTTTACTTTTTCTTTAACCAATTGAATTCCTGATTTGTTGCTGAAATCATCAGATGAAGATTTTAAAAGCCCATAAAAGTTATGCATCGTACCAATAATAACAATAGTAATACTAGTATCCTTAGCGCTGGCTAAAATTTCACGATATAAAGAGACTCCGTCTACTGCGTGTTTCCAATTTTTGAGTTCTTTGGGATAATTTTCAGCCAAATGATAGGCGTACATATCTTTAGGAGCATTTATTTTTTTTTCATACCCGCTATAATCCCCAACAGGAATTGCTTTTCTATTGTAAAAGTAATTAATAGCACTAATGCTTTGTGAAGACTCTTTAAATTCTGTAGAGTTGATAATACCTAAAATCTCACATTCACCTTGAGTGGCCATACTGTGCAACATTGCCATACATCCAACATCATCGGGATCATAACCTGGATCAGTATCTAAAATTACTTTCTGCTGTGCGATCCCTAATTGAAAAGTAAAACTTAAAATAAAGAGATAAATATAATTTGTGCTATTAGAATTCATTGATCATAAAATTTTCAATTTCTACTTCGATACTACTTTTTTTCATGGCCAAAATTAGATAGGTATGATTTCCTAAAGGATCTTTCTGCCATACATTTCCACCTTGTTCATCTGGAACACACCTTCCTTTTTCCGACCGATGCCAATAAGTCCCTAATCCATTCCTGATGGCATATAAAACCGCTGTTTGGTCGTATGTGGCATTATCAAAAATTTTGCCTTTGAAATTTTGCTTTAGCCAAGGAGCATTTTTACTAAAATGAAAGAAACCCAGATATAAGGGGGAATCTTTAGGTAATTCGTTAAAAATTTCCCCGGTTTTAATATTTAGTCCAATCTCATAACCTAAAAAAGTTATGGGACATTCAATTTTTTCTAATACATATTGTGTAATTCCTTTCATCCCACCATCAAAGTTCCATTCCTTGGAACCTTGCGGAAACTGCCCCCCCATAATAACAAATTCTTTTACTTTAGCATGGACGAGATCCATACCGCTTAATGGAGAATAGTGATCCGGTTGAGATTCCAATAAGTTTTTAATATTCATTAGAGGTCCCACGGTTACAATAACAATGCTTTCGTTTTCGCTTTCACTAAGTAATTTACGATACAATTGGGTTGCATTTGGCGCATTTGAAACGTTACTGTCGTGATCTAAATTATCGGCTATTACCTTACTATGATTCCAGTCTATTTGCGTAATTTCTCCTTTTCTCAGCCCAATTGGAATATCGGGATTTCCATAGAAGGTATTTACAGCATCTATAGCACTTACCGCATATTTTTCGGTATTCCAGCACATAACAGCTAGCAGGTCACATTCCCCCTTATTTTGAAAATTATTGAGCATTGCCAGAGCACCCAAATCATCTGCATCCCCTCCAAAATCAGTATCAAAAATCAACTTTGTTTGGGCACTACCAAGCAAGGTATTCGCTAGAATTATGTAAAATATAAAGTTTCGAATTAGTTTCATTGCGATGTTTTTACGGGTTGGTTAATTGTTTTACAGATGCTCGTTCTATAAATTCTGGTGCTAATAAATTGCTGGTCACTTTCTTGTTTTCCATGATTTGAAATAACATACGTACGGCTTCTTTTCCAATTTCTTCCATGGGTTGACGTATGGAAGTAAGGGGAGGAGACAATAATTCAAAGAAGGGTTGCTCATCAAATGATACCAAAGAGATGTCTTCAGGAATTTTTAGACCAGATTGTTTTAGTGCTTTCATGACACCGATGGCTATTTGATTGTTAAGTGCAAATATGGCCGTTGGTCGCTGTGTGCTTTGTAACAATTTTAAGGTTTCAGTATACCCATTTTCAATACTATAGTCAGAACCTGACACGGAGATATTGGAAATAGGTAGATTATGATCTTTACTCGCCTCTCTAAATCCCAGAACTCTGTTTTTGTTGGAGGTGGTATGTGTTAAACCTTGAATACATGCTATTTGTTTATGCCCCTTTTGGATAAGATAAGAAGTTGCTCTGTATGCACCCTCGAAGTTATTTGTGGCTACATATGGTGCCGTATTCTCTTTAAAATAACGATCTATGAGAACCATGGGTACTTTTAGATCCTTGGAGAGGTGTTCCCATTTTTCGCCGATAGGTGCAATTAGGAGGCCATCAACTTTTCTGGCAAGTAAAAGTGATAGTGTTTTTTCTTCGAGTGTAGTTTCATCGTTAGTGTCGCAGAGTAAGATCATTTTATCCTTTTTTCGCAACTCAATTTCCACAGCTCTTGCCAGGTTAGCAAAAAAAGGATTGGAAATATCAGGAATCATAAGACCAATAGTATTGGTTTTTTGCAATCTTAAATTACGTGCAATTTGATTGGGTTCGAATTGGTATGTTTTTGCTTTTTCTTGAACCAGTAAGGCTGTCTTTTGACTAATACGATATTTTTCGGCCTGACCATTTAATACCCTAGAAACTGTTGTTGGAGACATGCTTAAGAGATCTGCTAGTTCTTTTATGGTCCTTGCCTTTTTTTCCATTTTATGCATATTTTTTATCGCAATCACAGGATTATTAAACAAACTTTTTGGAATATCGAAATAGTTTAGTAATTTGCGCAATCGATTGTGCAATATTATCAATTTAATTTGAATTATTAAAATAATGGCAAAAAAAATAATAGTTGTAGGGAGTAGTAATACTGATATGGTATTGAAATCCAGTAATTTACCATTACCTGGCGAAACCGTAATAGGGCATAGGTTTACAATGAATTCGGGAGGTAAAGGAGCAAATCAGGCGGTTGCTGCAGCGCGATTGAATGGGAAAGTTATTTTTATAGCAAGAGTAGGTAACGACGTATTTGGAAAACAGGCGATCACTGAATTTAAGGAACATGGAATAGACACACAGTTTATAACAGTTGATTCAAATACAGCTTCTGGAGTTGCATTGATAATGGTTGATGAACGCGGCGAAAATAGTATTTCTGTGGCCTTAGGTGCTAATGCTAACCTGGATGTAGGTGCGCTAAAAGCTACAAAAGGAATATTCGAAGCAAGTAATTATGTCCTGACACAATTAGAAACTCCAATCCCTACCGTGTCTTATTTGGCAGAATTATCTCAAGAATTTAATTTTCGATTGATACTTAATCCGGCTCCGGCGCAACATTTGCCTGATGCACTGTTGCGCTCCGTATATATGCTTACACCCAATACTATTGAGGCTGAATTATTGAGTGGCGTAAAGGTCCATGATGAAGCATCGGCTTATAATGCAGCCAAAATATTGCGACAGAAGGGAGTAAATATTGTAATTATCACTATGGGTGAGAAGGGGGCTTACGTACTTTCCAATGAAATGGCAGTATTAATTCCGGGTATTCCGACCAAAGTTGTAGATACTACAGCTGCGGGAGACACTTTTAATGGAGCATTAGTCGTAGCGTTAAATGAGGGAAGTTCTTTAAAAGAAGCGGTGCTATTTGCGCATAAAGCTGCGGCCCATGCTGTTGGTATTTTAGGAGCACAAGTTTCAGCGCCCTTACGATCTGATATTGAAGCATACACCAAAAACTAATCAATTATGTTTATACCATCTACTTATTTCGTTGCAGTTATTCTATGTGTAATCACAATGTTTTGTTGGGGATCTTGGGCTAATACTCAAAAACTTACCTCCAAATCTTGGGCTTTTCCACTTTTTTATTGGGATTATACTATTGGTATTTTGCTTCTTTCACTGGTTTTTGGTCTTACTTTGGGAAGTACCGGAGCGTCGGGAAGGGGGTTTATTACGGATTTAGTCCAGGGAAGTCAAAGCGCATATCTATCAGCGTTTATTGGCGGTATCATTTTTAATATTGCAAACTTATTAATTGTAGCAGCAATTTCGGTCGCTGGCATGGCGGTCGCTTTTCCGGTTGGCATTGGTATTGCTTTGGTATTAGGAGTAATTGTGAATTATACTGCAAACCCCGTAGGGAACCCGCTATGGTTGTTTTTAGGAGTAGCGCTGGTAACCCTTGCTATTATTCTTGATGCACTTATTTACAAGAGACTTCCAAAAGCGAAAACTTCCTCTTTGCGCAAAGGGTTGTTGCTATCAATAGCAGGAGGAGTATTAATGGGTTTTTTCTTTCGTTTTGTAGCAGCTTCCGTTTCTATAGATTTTGTATCTCCCGAAGCAGGATTGTTTACGCCGTATAGTGCAGTATTCGTTTTTGCAATCGGAATTTTTGGTTCAAATTTTCTGTGGAACACCATTTTTATGTACAAACCCATAGAGGGAAAGAAAGTACAGTATGGCGATTACTTTGAAAAAGGTACTCCCAAATTACATCTTATTGGAGTTGTAGGGGGAGTCATTTGGGGTATTGGTATGGCTTTAAGTATGATTGCCTCTGAGAAAGCTGGTTTTGCGATATCCTATGGTTTAGGGCAGGGAGCGACGATGGTGGCAGCTGCTTGGGGTGTATTTATCTGGAAAGAATTTAAAGAGGCTCCTAAGGGTACAAATCCTATGATTGTTTTCATGTTTTTGTCTTTCATTACCGGATTAGCACTTATCATTATATCTCGTTTTTAATAGGCGTATTTTAGAAGTTTAACCGCAACATTTCCAAGACATTCCTGATTTACGTTTTGCTTATAGATGTATTTAGATTAAGCCGACCTAAATACTTGGTTTATTAAACAAAAGTTAATTATTTACCGAACGTTTGGTAAATAATTATAAATAAATATATTTGCAGCATAAAACTAAAGTCAGTGAACAGAATGTTCGTTGATTAAAATATAAAATGACATGAAAACTAATCTTTTTTTATCACTATTGCTGGTGCTCCTAGCTAATACCGAAATTACGTATAGTCAGTACCAACCCAAACCGGCTATTTTCTCCGAAGCGCAAACTATTCAAAAGAAATATGCTACAACCTATCATACTGTTAAAGTAGATGGTCTTGATATTTTTTATCGCGAAGCAGGACCTAAAAATGCACCTACACTGTTACTATTGCATGGATACCCAACCTCTTCACATATGTTTAGAAACTTGATCAATGATCTTTCTTCGAGCTACCACTTGATAGCGCCAGATTACCCTGGTTTCGGCAGAAGTTCACAGCCTTTAATGAAGAATTTCGATTATACTTTTGATAATCTTGCTAATGTTATTGAGGGATTACTGGATGTGTTGGATATTAAACAATATAGCATGTATGTTATGGACTACGGTGCTCCTGTGGGCTATCGCATTTTTGCAAAGCATCCTGAGAGACTACAGACTTTAATTGTTCAAAATGGAAATGCATATGAAGAAGGATTGGATGAGTTCTGGGATACCCTGCGTCCATTTTGGAAGAATAGAACAGAAGAAAACACAAAACCTTTAGAGGAGTTTCATAAAATAGGAGGACTTAAATGGCAATATCTTTTTGGAGTTCAGGACAGTACTAAAGTGAGTCCAGATAATTGGAATATTGATTTAAAGCACCTTACTAGACCGGAGAATAACGAAATTCAATTGGCTTTGTTTTATGACTATCAAAATAATGTAAAGCGCTATCCGATATGGCAGAAACTTTTAAAAGAACATCAGCCTCCAACCTTAATTGTATGGGGTAAGAATGATTATATTTTTCCACCACTAGGGGCTTATCCGTATAAGCGTGATTTGAAAAATGTAGAATTACATTTATTAAATACAGGACACTTTGCTTTAGAAGAAAAAGGAGCCGAGATAGCCGATTATATTTTGAAATTTTTAAAGAAAAATAATGTTCGGTAAACTGCCTAGTGAAGCTAAAGAATATACAAACCAAAAGAGCCTTGTATGTATATACAGGGCTCTTTTTTACTTCAATTTTATTTAATCGTGTTCTACAAAATAAGCACTGTTGTTTTCAAAATCTCGGTCCATAAGCAGGTTATGTGGATCAATACTAGCATTTGTGGGTTGCTGATCTACCTCAATTTCTAATAACGTTTGTTTCTTATTTATGTAATGTTTTTGTAGATAAATAAGGTTTTTATTTCCATCAACATCCTTGCCATATATACCAATATCAATCCAATCATTTATGGGGACAGAAATTTCGTTTCCTTGATCATCGATACGATATTTTGAAGTCTCTATTTCTAAATATACGTTGTATTGACTAGAAGCTACTTTTTCATAAGAGGCCGCTGTAGTTCTGTTTTTATATAGGGTTACTGTTTCAAATAAGTCTTTAATTACATGTTGCAAACTATCTGGTGTAACTTCCTTAAAGTAACGTAACAAATCTCCGGAAGTAGCGTAATTACGGGTTTTCACTTTTTTAGGACCCTTAAAAGAATTCCAATCATTAAGAAATCGTTTTAAGGCTAAGTTTACCTTTGCTTCGCCAATAAGCTCTTGCAGGACGTACATATTAATTACTCCCTTGGCATAGTATACATAATCCTGATTTTCTACCAATGCTAATGCGGGTTCTTGCAAAGCTTCTCTAAGCTGTCCTTCGAGATAGGTTTCTTTCTGTAATGCTAAGAATTGTTTCACTTTATCTTCAGGATAATTTTGTTTTAAAACCATTATTGCTGCATATTGAGCTAAGGTTTCCAAAATAAAATGTTGCCCTTGTACATTTGCTGCTTCTATCTGCATCCCAAACCATTGATGTGCCAATTCGTGAGCAGTGATATAAAAAGCCATATCTACATCTTTTTCATCATCAATATCCAAAACAAATCCAATGGCTTCGGAAAATGGTACGGTACCTGGAAAAGATTGTGCAAATGCTGCATATCGCGGAAATTCCATAATTCGGAAATGTTGGTATTGATAGGGGCTAAAATTGGCACTGAAATAATTCAAAGATTTTTTCATAGCCTGCATCATGCGATTTAAGTTATAGTCATGACCTTTATGGTAATAAATTTGCAACGCCACAGCTTGCTTTATGGTATCTGATTGTGGAAACCATATATCTTCTTTCAGTTCATATCGTGCTGAAACAATAGCATAAAAATCAACAATGGGTTGGCTGGTTTTGTAATGAAAATAATTGCGGTCCTCTTTTTTCCATTGATTTATGAGTTTTCCTGGGGCTATGGCCGTTTGATCTAAGGTTGTACCGATGATCATTTCAAGTTGAATTCCTTCAGAATCGCTTCCTGAGCGCGCATTTTGCAATGCAAATGTATCCTTCAATGATGCCTTGCTTGATCTTATTGGTAATTTGTACGCAGCTCGTTTGTCTTTATCACTAAGCTCATATTTTCTATTATAACCTAATGTTGGAAAATTTTTATTCGTAAAAAAACTTCCATTTTCTACAATATTTGGGTTGGAGTCTGATACTTCAAAGCCTTTAGTAGTGAAACTTTGTTTAAAACGCATTTTAATCGTATCTCCCGGCTGTAGCGCTTTTTTTAATTTATAAATGAAATAATCATATTTATCATATTGTCTATCCTCGGCTGCACCTCCCTCAAAAGTAACGTAGTCTAAAGTAACATTGGATTCTATTAATTTTTGAACGTGTACCTCCTTGATAATAACATTGCTTGTATTTTTAAGGATGTAATATCCTTCTGAGGTATATGCTCTAGTATTAGGGTATAGTTCTATGTTTAAATTAACAGCTCTTATTTTTGGTTGTGGGAGATGTTCGAATTTCTTAAGCGTTTGTTCGTAACCCAGTTGGTATTCTTGCTCCTCTGCATTGGTCCAATAGGTGTTTAAGATGTTGGTGTTGTAATAAACATAGCTCCCAGTTAATAGAAATAATATTAGAATTAACATCGAGGCACTTTGCAATCGTTTGGTGAAATTGTACTTGCTTAATTTCCACCTTTTTTTTAAACTGGTTTCTGTCCCTCTAACCGAAAAAACAACGGTTGCTATATATATGATAACGCAAAACAAGAACCAATATGCTTTTACCCATAGATAGGGACGTAAAAAGTGTCCATAACCGTTCATGTCTGAATAGAAGGTTAGTGTACTTCCGCCAAAACTGAGCAGATCGTGCTCAACTCCCATAAACCCTAAAATCACATTTCCAATAAGAAAAAATAGGATCGCAATAACTCCGATAAACTTTTGGTTCAGCAATACTTGAAAGAAAAAAGCCATAAAAGTATATAGTACAAGAATGGGAAGTAATTCTAAAATGAAACCGTTAAAATAAACTTGCAGCTCATAATTATAGTATCCGTTTGCGGTTTGAAAAAGAACGCCTGCTGCGACAAGCGTTAGCATTAATACAAAATAGATTAGTATAAGCCCTATAAACTTGCCTGATAAGTTTATAAAACTAGTTATTGGAGTAGCATCGTAAATAAGGTTTAATTTTGTGGTTCGTTCCTTCCAAATGAGTTCTCCAGAATAAAAAACTAGGATAATAACAAAGAAAAAACCAGACATTTCTTGCAGTTCTTTAACGATGAAATACGTTTTAGGGTAACTGTCAACATCGTAAACTGTTCCTAAGCTAATAGAATTGATAATAATGATAACTATACCGCATAGTACAATGGTCCAAAACGAAGTTTCTTTAAGTATGGACTTAAAGTAGAACATGGTATGCTGTGCCAGTTGAATGCTTTGTGTTTTAAAATTTTGTTGCCTTGTGAAAACAGGCACTTTGCTTTTGAAATTCGCTAGAGAATCAGATTTATTGGATAGCTTTTGTTGCCTTTTTTTTGAGGTTTTATCACCTACCACATTAAAATTGAATTTAGAATAACCAATCATAGAAACTACAATACCGATGGCAATCCAAAACAATTTATTATATAATAAAACACCATTAAAGGGGATGAACTGGAAATTACGTTCAGCAACTGACCAGCCCTCGGTCATATCGGTCAATGTTGTTAACGAAAAAGGATCTAAAATTGCTTGTAGAAATTCGTTTTCAATAGACTTGGTAAGCACAAATAACACAAAAATAAAAATAGCCTGCGTATAGACTACGATTAGCTTTCTACTTAAAAAACCACTAACAAAAAAAACTGTCGCTCCAAAAAAAACAATGGGTAAAGCAATCAATACAAAAGGTTCTAAATATCTTAAAAAACTGAAGGGTAATAGATGATTGGGGTTGTGCCAGGGCATAAATTCTCCTACGGTAAACCCTAATAGCATACCGCTAAATGCAAAAAGTAAAACCGCGTAAGAGCCTAAAAAACGACCTAATAAATAATCTCGTTTCCGAATGGGGTTGACAAACATTAGCGCTTCTATGTTGTATTCAAAATCTCGTAAAATTGGAACTCCCATAATCATGGAGGCAATTGCTAAGGAAATACCAGTAATGGCAGCCATGGATTTTGCTATGGTTATAGGTGCATTTCTTTTGATGATCTCAAAATCCATTCCTTGAAAAATGAAGTCAACACCTATAAAGGCAAATAGAAAAAGAAAAACAAAGAAGATGTAGGTGTCCGGACGTTTTATTCTGTATTTAATTTCGAACTTAAATATGTTATACCACATAATTATGCGTTTATAGGATTAAGAGACTTGCCAAAAATTTCTGAGAAGTACCGATCTTCCAAACTAGCTTCAATTGGTTTAAAACCGTTTCCAGGATTATTATCGCTGAGAATATGTAGAATGGGCTTTCCTAAGAAGAGCTTTTCACTTATTACATTATAGTTTTGTTTGTAATCTTCCAGTTCACTTTTTTGAACTGCCTTTTCATATACTTTACCTTCAATTTGCTGTATTACTGCCAATGGATTTCCTTTTAGCAGAACCTCTCCTTGATTTATAATGGCCATATTGGTGCATAATTCTTTTATGTCGTCAACAATATGTGTAGATAGAATTACCACAGTATTTTCTCCAAGCTCACTTAATAAGTTATAGAACCGATTTCTTTCTGCTGGATCTAAGCCGGCAGTTGGTTCATCTACAATGAGCAATTTTGGATTGCTAAGTAACGCTTGCGCTATACCAAATCGCTGTTTCATCCCCCCAGAAAACCCTTTTAAGTTTTGCGTTCTTGCCTGATATAAATTTGTTTTATGTAGCAGTGCCTTTACAATTTCTCTTCGTTCATTTCTCTTCGTGATACCCTTTAAAACAGCCAAATGATTCAATAGCATTTCAGCCGAAATTCTTGGATATAAACCAAACTCTTGCGGTAAATACCCCAAAACTTTTCGCACCTCATTTTTATGCGTAAGTACATTTAGGTTATCTAAGGTAATAGTTCCCTCATCGGCCTCTTGTAATGTGGCAAGAGTTCGCATTAAAGAAGATTTTCCTGCACCATTGGGTCCCAATAATCCAAACATGCCCGTTGGTATATCCAAAGAAACTTTATTTAATGCTTTGACTCCATTTGCATAAGTTTTAGATAAATTACTGATGATAAGTTTCATACTGCTTTTATTTGTTTGTTACTTTTTGGACAAACCTATGGGTAAGAACAATATGATTTCAATAAATGTGATTACAGTTATTGCGGCTGGGATGTAAAGACGTAAGAGCAGTACTAAGTGACTTTATCCCATTTTCTATTACTTTTAAATGTTATAGAAAGCTATTCAACAACTTATTTGCAGGGGAGATTTTATCTAATTATTATTGCGTTATGATGTTGTTTATAGCAAACTATAGAAAGGTATTAATCGCTCAGGCGCTCGCATTATTTTTTCTGATAAACGGAATGTTTATCCTAACTCTGGATGTCACTTTTACAGGAATACTGTTCATTGCTGCTTCCTGTATTATTTTTGGATATGTAGTACTTTTTTTATTCAGGAATAAAAAAAAGGATGTGAATGTTTTCTTATGGAAACGCAAGCAGGATTGGTATGTATTTGGTTTAATAGGAGTATTATATCTCATAGGAGCTATAGAGTGTTTTTTTAGAAATGAGACCTTGGCTCTTATCCTAGCCGCCTCTTTAGCTTTTACATTTTTAATGGGGTACGTGCATTACCGAAATCGGAATGAAGTTAGCGAACGTAAACCAATTTTTTTTAATACTGTACTTTGGGTTTTTAGCGGTATTTTACTGGCCATTTCTTTAATGTCTATTGTTGTCTATACCATTGAAGTTAAATTAAACGGAAAGAAGGAAGTTGTTTTATTTGAGAATAATGAAGACTTCCTAATCCAAATTGTAGGCTATCTTTTTGTAGTTGAATTGCTGATTTTTGTACTTATAAATGCCTACATACATTTTAGAACTAAGCTTACGAATCAAAAGGAAGCCGGGTTTATTGTAAAATTGAGAATTTTTGGACTAGGTTTTTTTTGGTTGTCGGGCATTGCGATCATAATAACGGTGCTCATTGCAGATGCCTATCGATTAAAAATTGAGTATATTGAATACATAGTACCTATTTTTTTTATGATGCTATGCTTTCTTGGAGTTTATTGGTTATTTGGGCAAATAAAATCAATTATCAAATTAAAGAATGAACAAGCAAAAATAGAGTTAATGCATTTGCAAAGTCAGGTTAATCCTCATTTCTTTTTCAATATGCTTAATAACTTATATGGATGGGTAGCTAAGGATTCTAAAAAAGCGCAAGAACTCATATTAAAATTATCAGATATGATGCGTTATAGTATTTATGACGGTCAAAAGAATGAGGTAACACTAGGGGAGGAGGTGGAATATCTAAAGAATTACATTGAATTGCATAAAATGCGATATCACAAAGAAATAGATATTAAATTTAATACAGTAATTGAAAATGATGGCATAAAATTAATGCCCTTATTGTTTATTATTTTACTTGAAAACGCTTTTAAGCATGGCGTTGAAAACTTAAGAGAGAATGCCTATGTTATTGTTACAATCACAGCAGCAAAGAAAGGAATTCAGTTTATGGTTGAGAATAATTTTGATACTACAATCAAAGCTATTGATCAAGGTGGTATTGGTTTAAAAAATCTAAGACGAAGATTAGAATTGGTATATCCAAAGCAGCATTCACTATCTTTTTCAATCATTAAAAACATATATAAAACAACATTAACCTTAGAATTAGAATGATTAAATACCTGATTGTTGATGATGAACATATTGCCCACGACATTATTAAAGGGTATTGCGATTTATTACCAAATTTAGAGCTAATGCAAAGTTGTTACGATGCTTTGGAAGCGCTAGATTACCTAAATAAAAATCAAGTAGATTTGATTTTTTTGGATCTGAATATGCCTAAATTAAAAGGCTTTGAATTCCTTAAAACCTTAACATCACCGCCTAAGATTATTGTTACAACGGCTTATCAGGAGTATGCTTTGGAAGGCTATGAATTAAATATAGTAGATTATTTATTAAAACCCTTTAGCTTTGAACGTTTGTTAAAGGCAGTAAACAAAGCCGCAAGTACAACTACAAAAGCGCAAGCTTCTGGCTCAAAATCAAACGAAATCCATACCCAACATATTTTTCTTCGCGAAAACAAGAAATATATTCAGGTTGCTATTGATACCATTCGCTATATGGAAGCTGCAGGGAATTATACCAAGGTAATTACCTCCATAGAGACCATAACGGTGCGTGAGAAAATATCAGATTTATTAAGTTTACTGCCAAGTGAAGATTTCATGCAGGTGCATAAATCTTTTGCCGTTGCTATGAAACATATTAGTAGCATTGAAGGAAATAGAATTGCCATTGCCAATTACATCATACCTATTGGAAAAATGTATAAAATGCAGATTAAACATTTATTAGAATAATTCAAACAAATAAAGATGAGGTTTGTTATAGTATTTTTTTTTCTTATTTCCTATATCGGCTGTTCGCAAAGCTTAAAAGAAATTTATGATAAAAGCATTGAAGCTTATGCGCAACAAAACTATACGCAGTTTAAGGAATTAAATATAGAAGCGCTTAAAATACATCCCTCGCAACCCACATTTTTACTGAACCTTGCAAGAGCACATGCGCTCACCAACGAACCTCAGGAAGCCTATAAACTACTTCATAAGTTAATTTCATGGAATGTTGGTATTGATCTGAATAAAGAAAAGGACTTAGAGGAAATTTGGAATGACAAAAAATCCGCCACAAGACTTCGAGCAAGTATTACCACTTATACAGCCCCAGTAGCGCAAAGTAACCCTTATTTTGAAGTTTCTTCAGCGTATCATTTGGAAGACCTTGCCTTACTAGGGAATAACTTCTTTCTAACCGATATTCGAAAAGGAAAGGTATTGCGTTACAATATTCAAAAAAATCATGTTGAAGAATGGTGTGATTTATCGGCTGCAGCTATGGCAATTCTGGTAGATGAATCTCAAAAAAGATTATGGGTATCATCGGCAATGTTACCACAGTATTACAAATACAAGTCAGAAGAAGATAATAAAGGAAAAATCTATGAAATTGATGCGGTAACAGGTAATGTAATTACCGAGATTATTCTTAGCGAAAAAGCTGTTGTAGGAAGTATGGTTATGCATAAAAATGAAAAAATATATGCCACCAACTCATTAAGCCCGGAAATTTTAATTGTAAACACTAAAAGTAAAAAAGAAGAAGCGCGTATCGAGGTAAAAGGAGCGTTTAATTTACAGGGAATAACTATGGATTCTAATACAGACAAGATATATATTGCCGACTATATTAAAGGTATTGTTCAAGTTGATTTGTTAAACCTCCAAGATCAAGTATGGTTAACATCTAATGATTACTTATTAAAAGGAATTGATGGTTTAAACTTCGTAAATGCAAATACATTAATCGCCATTCAAAACAATACAACTCCTAAAAAAGTGATTCAAATTAGACATTCTTCAGGAAATGTAAATGAAATTAAACTTTTGGACAATGCCTTAGATCATAAAGGGGAACCTACCAATGGCAAATACTACAAAAATTTAGGGCTCTTTTATATTGCAAATAGTGCGTGGCCGGCTTATGACAAAGCGTTTATATTGATGCCTAATGAAACAGAGAATCAGGTAATACGCTTGATAAAGGATTTCTAATAGCATATATGGTAGCGCTTTATTAACTTAAGTCAACCATTTCTGAGTTCAACTTCACTTAATTTTGTGGTATCTATCAAATCGTTGAAAATGGATTCTCAGACAAAAACTGCACGAAAAGCTGGATTGTTGTACCTAATTGTAGCAATATTTGGAGGTTTTGCACACTTTGCGTCACGTTTACAACTTATTATTCCAAATAATAGCAGTGCAACAGTACAAAACATTCGTGCTTCAGAATCTCTATTCCGTATAGGGTTTATTGCAGATCTTGTTCAGCTTAGCTGTTTTGTATTTTTAGTACTTATCCTATATAAACTTTTAAAATCTGTTCAAAAGGATTATGCCAGGACGATGCTGGTTATAGCTCTTATAGGAGTGCCTATTGCGGCGATTAATATGGTGCATCAATTTGCTGTTTTATTACTGCTAAATAATCCAGAATATATGGTATTGTTAGAAGAGAACCAGTTAAACGCTCTAGCGGGTCTTTTTCTTGAATTTCATAACATTGGATATGCCATCGCACATATTTTCTTCGGATTATGGCTGTTTCCATTGGGTTATTTGGTTTATCAGTCTGGCTTTTTACCTCGGTTTTTAGGGATTTTATTGATGTTAGCAACCTTTGGATACACAATTCATATGCTTACAGGGTTTTTATGGCCGAATTACGATGCTATCACCTCATGGGGAGCCCTATTTTCAGGATTTATAGAAATACTATTTTGCCTTTGGCTGTTGGTAAAAGGAGTTAGGTTTTCGCCGAAAATTAATAACAAAAGTACATAGCAAAGAAACTATCGTTTCACTAAGATTCGTTTTCGTATCCGGCTCAATGATTCTGGTTTGATACCGAGATAACTTGCCAATTGATATTGGGGAACACGTTCAGGAAGATTAGGTCGGTTCATTAATAAATCTAGGTAACGCTCTTCAGGAGATTTAATTATATAAGAGGTTAATAGCTCCTGATAAGTGCTCATATACGCATTTGTTAAAATACGACACAGCGTTTCGAATTTAGGAAATCTATTAAAGAAATCATCTTGGGCCTCATAATTTCCAATAGTTAAAGTGGTATCCTCTTCACAAATTAGGTAATAAGTACTTGGTACTTTTTTATCAATGTCATCAGGAGAAGCGATCCCTTGTTCTTCCGCATAAAAAAAGGTAGTTTTTTCTTCTCCGTCAATAATATGATATTGGCGAACCAATCCTTTTAAATTAAAATAGCAAGCAGTAGAAAACTCCCCGGCTTTCAGAAGGATTGTTCCTTTTTTAAAAGTACGTATGGGAATCTCATCAATTACAGCTTGAGTTTCTTCTTCATTTAAAGTAATGTATTTAGAAATATAAGTTACCAATTCATTCTCGTGCTTCATAGATTACTTTTTGGATTGCAGTTAAATTAAATCCCTTAAATATAAGCCATATTCCAAGAAATAATTCATTTAAACCCATTGGGATATAAAGTATAATTTGAGCGCCATATCCTAATGCATCTAAAAGTAATCCAATAATCATAAGTATCACTGCAACAATTCCCCAAACCGAGAGAAACCTAGGGACAAGCTTTGATAAGAATAACAGTGAATAAAAAACGAAAGCCCCAAAACTCAAGACAAGTGATAAGATTAAAAAAGCAGCATGATATTCGGCCAAAAAGGAGGTACCTAAAATGGGGTAGTTTGTTGTGCTTACATCAGCACTCATCGCTGCATTTTTCCCTAAACTTAATAGCGATAAAAGACTAATACCACTTACGGCAATAATAGTACATTCCATAAGTCTATTGCCAATATACAGCAGTGCTAATTTTTCATTATAAGGTTTAAATAAAGGATACATTAGAACTGCAATGCCTACAACACCAAATCCACATAATAACTGAAGAACAATAGCAGCAACAAATTTGGAAGAAGCAGTGGAAACTTCGATTAAGAAGCTTGTTTTGGTAAAAATCTCCTGTAAAATGCCATCCCCAATGCTATAGGTTAATGTTGTAACTATAAATAATGCTCCTACCTGTATTCCTGTTTTTCTATGAGCTTCCATGCATTTAATGTTTGTAACAAAACTAATGGATGCCCTTTTTGTATGCATTGACTTAAGTTAAGAAAGAAAGCCCGTTATTAAAGGTATCATGGCTTTGGTATTGCATTAATCCCAAACAATGGGTCTTGCAATGCCGGCTGTACGCAAATAATCCAGTAATTGTCCGGTATGTACCGCTTCATGATAAGCCGTTCGCATTAGGTAATCCCCCAGTTGTTTTTTTTGATTTACTTCGGTACGGTTGATAATGATATTGGTAAGATCTTCAGTTTTCAGTGCCGCTATCATCTCAAGAAAGGAGTTGCGATACGGTTCCGCAAACTTCAATTCGGCCGCCAATGATGTATAAGGTTGGTCAAGCCAAGGAGATTGATAGGCATTCAGATTTCCTCTTCGTTGCATAATAATATGATAGAAGTGTTCTGTTTCCAATACGTGGCGAATGGTTTCTATAAGAGACATCGCATCTTTATCCGGTTTCCAATGATAGTGTTCCTTAGGAATTCCGGTCCATAATTTAATGCTTCTTCGGCGTGTTTCGGAAAAGTTTAAGGTGATTAATTGAATAGCGTTCATGTGCGTTTGTTTTTATTCTGGAAAAGATAATTCTAAAAATTCTCCTTCATCTAAGGAATTCCATTGCTGAAGCAAATTTGAAAAAAGCGTCCTTATTGATTTTAATGTTTTCGAATTCAGGTTTTCTGGGAATGGAATATGGTTTTCACTAAGAATAGTGGTTAATTCAGCGATGAAATCTTGATTTTCTCCACTATTGAAAAATTCAACCTGCAATAAATTCACAATATGTTCGGTTTGAAGTGCAGATGCATCCAGTTGCGAAGGCTTTAATGCCTCAGGACGTTCATTTTTTGGAAGTTCAAAGTCATCAATATTAAAACCACTCGCTATAATGCTATAAAATGCTTTTGTAAACCCTAAAACGGTTTCTACAGCATAATGGGCAATATCATGCGAGACTGTCCCCTGGTGTAACTTTGACCATGTGCTAGATCCATCTTCCCTAATACACTCAAGTACCGTAGGCTTAACAATACCTTTTTTTAGCTGTATTATCATTGCAATGATTTTGATTATGTGACCATTTCAAACATACTATTTCTTCAATTAGAAATCGGAGTTGACAACTGAAAATACGCAATAATTAGTACCCAAGAAACAAAACCAAAAATAAAAACGCGAAACCCAAAAACATCTAGGAAAAAGAAACCCGAAGAGATCAAAAGAATGGCGATAATACTTAATATTATTCCATAATACCCCAACCATTTTGGAAACACCCGAGTTTGCAAAATAGCAATAGACCAGCTGGACACCGATAGCAACGTAAACCCAATGAAAATATAATCAAAGGTTTGATTGATAGCAAAATTATAGCTTAGTATAGGTCGTATGGTATCAATTACTTCAGAAGTAGCCATTTGGTAATCTTGAATAAAAAGAGGTAATACCAGTCCATTTATCGCTGCTGCGATTAGCACTGCAAACAAACTGCTTATGGTGAAGACGAACCCAACCCTAGAAAAAATACTTTTAGACTCTATTTGCTTTAGCAAACCCCAATATCCAAATGCGCTTATAGGAATGGATAAAATTCCTATCGAATGCACTATAATACCCATAGATGCTATTTGTAATAAATGTTCAAAATCTCCTCCTACCGGGTGTAAAACCATGGTTAAAATCATAAGAATTGCACCTAAAACTAATGCTATTCCGCTACTTTTTTTGAATTGTTTTTTCATCGTTGCGTTTTTAATTGCAACTACAAAATTACTTTAGACGATCGGGGATACACTTGATTCCAATCAATTAATTCGTTTGCGTACCCTGCTTAAAGTCTCAGGAGTAATCCCTAAATAAGAGGCAATAAATTTTAAAGGAAATTTTAAAATTAAAGCAGGTTTTTTTTGCAATAAGGATTTGTATTTTTCTTCTGGTGTTCCTTGAGGATTGAAGAGGTTTTCGCTAGCATTTAACTCCAATATCTTTCCTAAGGCAAAGAACTGCTGAGATTGGGTAATGAGTTCGTGAACTGATTCCATATGTATACCTATAACCGAACTGTTTTCAGTAGCTTGGATAAAGTTTCTGGAAGGTTTTTGTGAAGTGAAACTTTGCATGTCAAATACCCAATCTTTGCCTATAAATAAACCCGTTGTATTTTCTTCATTTTCTTTATTCAGAAAATAGGATCTGAAAGTTCCATTTTCGATAAAATATACGGTTTGGGAAACTTGGTTCTCTTCAAGTAAGAAATCGTTTTTCTGTAATTGGAGATCAAAACATTTATTTTGGAAAGCGTGTAATTCATCATTAGAAAAATTTCCAAACTGTTGAATAGCATTTAGGATTGAACTCCGGTTTTTAAGTGACATATCAAAACAAAAGTATGATGCGTATAGTGGTGCTTGTTAAAGAAGAGATTGGGGGAAAGATAGCAAACTTTTATCTAATGAAAAGAATCCTTTTCCATCTTTATCGTAATTTATGATTTGTTTTTAAGACTATGTAACTAGACAACTATCATGATGAATAAAATATACACTTATCTGTCGATCATAGGTATACTTTTCCTATTTATTACCTCCTGTAAATTAGCAGATATTAGGACTAATGAAGCAAAGGTTATAGAAACCCCTGACGAGAAAGGGAAAAGACTTTTGGAAGCTGCTCATCGTGCTATGGGTATGGATCTATTGACAAATTATAAAACCTACACCTTAGCATATGAAGAACAGTATTATGGACTTGGAAAGTGGATTAATAAATTTAATGTAAACCCAGTTGCATTGACTATAGATTTTGTACCTCGCAAGTTCATTGGAAAAGTAATAGTGAATAATGGAAGGAAGAAGGGGAATCAGTATTTTTATGATGAAGGGAAAACCTATTATAAGTCAGCCAGTGGAAAGGAAAAGGAGCATCATAAGATTGCAGATAGATGGATTAAAACGCACCAGTATTTTTTAGAGTTTCCTTTGCGTATACAGGAAGCTTCGGTTATTGCTTACGCAGGAGATACTATAGTAGCTGGTAAAGCATATCATTTGGTAATGGCTTCTTGGAAAACGATAGCCCCTCAAAAAGATATTGATCAGTATCGTATTGCAATCAATAAAGACACTAATTTTATCGAATTTATTCAATTTACGGTAAGGGACTTTGCTAAGTTTGCTGTTGGTACAGCAAAGTATAATTCTTTTATTAAAAAAAATGGAATTTCTTTTCCCTCCAATATTTCAGTGCATGGAAAGCAATACGATTCGAATAAAATTTATGAAATGCGGGTTAAGGAGTTAGATTTCGAGAAGGTGGAAAAAAAGACAATTGTCGCGTTTTAAAATTTGCATGATAATTACCTTCTACCTCTAGTATAATTAAAGGACAATTTATAAAATTTCAAAACACAAAACCTGTTTAATCAAACAGGTTTTGTATCGTATTTTTTAAGATTTTCTACTGCTTAAAGTCAAGCCTGCTAAAGTTAATAGTAAACCAATATGAGTTATTAAAGTAACCCAGGTTACATTGTTATTACCACTCATGTCTTTAAAGCCCGCGGGTAGCCATACCATTATCACAGCCACAAGTAGAATTACAGTTAATACAGCATAGGCTTCAAATAATTTTTTACCCATAATTACTAAAATACCAGCAGCTAATTCTGCAATCGCTAAACCTACGGTTAATATGGTAGCAATAACTCCAGTTACTCCAAAAACGCTTCCTACAAAGCCAGTAGCTCCTTCAAGACCAGGACCACCTAAAAAACCTGGTATAAATTTTTCAAGCCCTCCCCAAACGAAGATAAGTCCAATACCAATTCTAATTAATACATTTCCATTCATAATAGTTATAAGTTAGTTATTGTTTAATACAATAGTAGTGATTTTATAACTAACTTACAATCAGTACATTGAGAGATGTTCATTGTTTGGTTAAAAACTAATAAAGTTTTATATAAATAATTTTCTGTCACAAAACCTTACCAATAATAGTATATATAGGACTTTAGGGATTTAGCAATTTAGGTATATCATCTTCCAAATACTGTTAAGTTGGTTTCTAATAAAGTTTCTAGTTTAACAGGAAATAATCTATTAAAAAGGACAAATTTTATGATTTTATCTGCGAAGTATTCATCTTTTTGTTAGTTTACTTGCATCTTCGGCAGGATTGGCTTCAAACCTCCTTGGTGTTCCCTGCTGAAAATGTAAACCTACATTGCTAGCACAATGTGGTTTCCTATTTCTTATTCCCTTATGAAAGCAAGGCTTTCAGCGTTCATTAGAAATTCAAAACCCTGCATTTTCGTAAAGGATTCGCGCTTTATGATGTACCTCGGCAAGGACAGAACGGTTTTAAAAGGTCTTGTAGATCTTTTATAGTGATGGGTCAGACGGTGCGTTGGCATCCCGTTGAGCAGGATTGTTTCGCGTTGCTTCTCAACCTGACAAAGCTCCGCTTTGAAAATAGTCCAAACAAAAAAACGCTCAAGTAAACTTGGCGTTTTTCCGTATTGAACTATCTATCCGTGACCTCGACAGGGTCAGAACTTTTGATTTATTCACTTGATATTCAAAAAGTTAGAGTTATGTTCTTTTAAGTACTCACCGATTCACTCACCTGATTATTGTTTAATTTTAAAGGAACACAATTAGATTTAAAAGTAGTCAAAAAAATATCTTTATTTTAATTCAAATAATTAAAAAGGTAAAAAATAAGCGTACCCTCAACTTTTTTGGAAAACTACAAAAAGACAAAACTATAAAGATGAAAATGATATTTAGACTTAAAGAGTTTAAGTGTAGTTCCGTAAAACCTTCTTTTTTTTCAAGACCTTATTTTGAAAAATAAATCAGTTATTTAAACTAAGTCATTCCTCCAATAAATGGTTGATTGTAATATCGCTTACCAGTAGCTTTGTACATTGCATTTGCTAATGCAGCGAAAACTGGAGGAAAAGTCGGCTCTCCTAAACCAGTTGGGTCAATATCATTTTTTACAAAGTGGACATCGATTTCCTTAGGCGATTCACTTATTCGAATCATTCGGTAGCTGTCAAAATTGCTTTTTTGTGGAACACCATACATAAAAGTCAATTCTCCATATAGAGCATTCCCAATTCCATCTACGATGCCACCCTCACAAAGATTGCTTGCAGCATCAGGATTGATAACAATACCACAATCTATTGCACAGGTCACTTTCTGAATTTTTGGTTGGTCATTTTCCCAAGTCATATCCACCACTTGAGCGGCATATGAATTATGACAGAAATAGGCTGCTACGCCTTGTTTGCTATTCGAATTGTTGTTGTTCCAATTTGATTTTTCTTTGACCAATTTTAATACTCCAGCATAGCGTTCGGCATCATAATCATTCTTTTCTCCAACCGGGTTTTTTGCCGCGCGGTCTAAAAGCTCCAGTCTAAAATCGATAGGGTCTTTTCCAACGGCTTCCGCAATTTCGTCTAGAAAAGACTGTTCGGCACTTGCCATAAAATTGGAGCGCGGTGCTCGAAATGAACCTATGGTAATATTGGTAGGTATCGTCCAACTTTCTGCTTGGTAGTTGTCAATTGCCCCAGCAGGAAAACGGTTTGCATATAGCGGACTTTCAGGAATGCCACCTGCATTTACCAAAAGTGCAGTTAAGTTATTTTTTGCATCTAAAGCAGCTTTATAACGCACTTGATACATAGGCCGGTATACTCCACCTGTCATATCATCTTCACGTGTGTACACCAATTTGACAGGAGCTTTCATTTTTTGGGAAATTACAGCTGCCTCCAAGGCCCAATGGGCATAGGAGCGTCGGCCATAACCGCCACCAAGGCGGGTCAATTCGATATCTATTTTTTCTACGGGCATTCCCAACCGAGTTGAAACAGCCTTTTCAGTAAGTTCTGCTTTTTGAAGCGGACCTGATAGTTGGGCGCTGTCATTTTTTACGTCAGCAAAAAAGTTCATCGGCTCCATACAATTATGGGCTAAAAAAGGAGCGGTATAAGTGCGTTCAATTATTTTAGTGGCACTACGAAAGGCTTTTTCTGGGTTGCCATCCTTCCTAACTATTGTAGCTTTTTTGGTGGCCATTTCAGCCATTTTTGCACTATGATCTTTACTACTTTCCAATCCCGACGGAATGGTTAGTGTTTGTTGCGGTCCACGATAGGGTTTGCGTTCTTCGGTATAGGTTTCAAAAGGTTCCCATGCAACAGCGATGGCTTTTTTCGCATTCATAACTTCCCATGTAGAATCTCCTACGATAGTTACAACTTCTAGAAAAGTACAAGTGTCAAAATGTTGTCTCGTATACGTATCATCAAGCACTTTTGTAGAAAAAACAGCTTGAATTCCCGGCATGGTCTTGACTACTGAATCATCAAATGATTTGAGTTTCATGCCAAATGCGGGTGGGTGTACAATCATAGCAGTTAGCATACCTTCACTTTGCGTGTCAATCCCAAATAAAGGTTTTCCGGTTACGATTTTGAGTCCGTCTACATTTTTCTTGGATGTACCGATGATTTTAAAATCTGACTTTTCCTTTAATACTACTTCTTCAGGAACAGAAATTTTTGCCGCAGCTGATGCCATCGCGCCATAAGAAATCGATTTATCACTTGCTGTATGTTTTATTTTTCCCGATTCGGTGCTAATTTCTTTTAGGGGTACTTGCCAAGCTTCTGCTGCCGCCATTAGTAGCATGTGTCTTGCTGAAGCACCTGCCATACGAAGGCCTTCCCAACTGGTTCGGATGGCTTGACTACCGCCGATAAATTGACGACTGTATAAATCGGTATTTAAAGGGGCTTGCTCTACAATGACCACATTCCAATCAATGTCTAATTCTTCAGCAACTAGCATCGGCATGGCCGTCTTAACATTTTGACCCCCTTCGGGATTTGGAGACATGATGGTCACTTTACCATTATCTGCAATCTTTAAATATCCGTTGATTTCAAACCATTCCTTGGGTAAATTTTGTACTTCTTCTGGCGTCATTTTACAAGAAGCCAGCCAATTAAATCCGAGCATCAATCCGCCACCAGCTAATGCCGAACTTTTTATAAAAGAACGTCTGCCTATTGCTGTTTTTACAAGAGTCATGCTCGAATTTGTTTTATCAATTACCCAACAATTTGTTTTTCAGTTACAAAAGGCTGTCGGTAATGCCGTTGCCCCGTTGCTTTGTACAATGCATTGGCAATAGCTCCAAAAATAGGAGGGAACGGTGGTTCACCCATACCTGTTGGTGCAATTTCATTTTCAACAAAATGTACTTCTATTTCTTTAGGGGCATCGCTCATGCGTATCATCTGATATTCATGAAAATTCGTTTTCTGAGGCATCCCATCTTTAAAAGGAAGTTCTCCGAAAAAGGCATTTCCAATCCCATCTGTAATTGCTCCTTCGGCCATATTTACTGCAGCATCTGGATTCACTACAATACCGCAATCGATAGCGCAAACTACTTTTTCAACCACAGGTTTTCCTTCATCCATTCGAATATCTAAAACATGTGCAGCATAAGAATTATGACAAAAATAGGCTGATATTCCTCGGTTTATATTCGCCGGAGTTGCACTCCAACCTGATTTTTCACGAAGTAATTCTAAAACTCCTGCATAGCGTTCGGCATCGTAATCATTTCTTTCTCCCACAGGATTTTCCTTCGCACGTTTTAGTAAATCCAAACGAAATTGAATAGGGTCTTTGCCAGAAGCTTCAGCAATTTCATCTAAAAATGATTGCTCGGCACCCGCCATAAAATTAGAACGTGGTGCGCGAAAAGCTCCAATAGTAATGTTAGAATCAATAGCCCATTCTTCCGCCATATAATTATCGATGGCACCCGCAGGAAAACGATTTGCGAATAAGGGACTCTCTGGTATACCTCCAGCTTTTACATGCAAGGCAGTTAAATTATTATTTTTATCTAGAGCAGCACGATAGGTGGCATGATAACTAGGACGATAAATTCCATTAGTCATATCATCTTCACGAGTGTACACCAACTTCACTGGGGCATTTACTTTTTGCGAAATCATAGCTGCTTCTACGACATAATGTGCATAAGCCTTGCGACCAAATCCACCACCCATACGAGGCATTTCCATGGCAATATTTTCTGCAGGAATGCCCAAACTTGAAGCCAACGTTGGTAGTATTAAACTCGGAATCTGAACAGGTGCTGCAATTTGCGCTTTATCTCCTTCTACATGAGCAAAGGCGTTCAAAGGCTCCATGCAATTATGCGCTAGAAAAGGAGCTGAATACGAACGTTCTATAATTTTTGCGGCATTTTTAAATGCTGCTTTTGGGTTACCGTCTGTACGGACAATCTTTCCGGGTTTTGCAGCAAGTTCTGCCATTTTCGCGGCATGACTTGTAGAGGATTCGAGGCCGGCAGGAACGTTTTTGGTTTGCGTACCTCTAAACCCATTGATGGTCTCTGTGTACGAATCAAATGGTTGCCATTCTACGTTTAATTTCTTTTTGGCTTGTAATACTTCCCAAGTGGAATTTCCTACAACCGCAACTATTTCGGGGAATGCATTGACATCAAAACCACCTTTCTTATAATCATCTTTAAAACTATTAATCGCTACAACATCCTTAATACCAGACATGGCTTTGGCGGCTTCAGCATCCATAGATTTTAATGTCATTCCGAATGCTGGTGGATGTACAATCATAGCAATCAACATACCTTCTTTTTGGTAATCCATTCCAAACATGGGTTCTCCAGTAACGATACTTTTCGCATCAACATTTTTGTGCGATGTGCCAATTATTTTAAAGTCTTTGACTTCTTTTAAGCTAATATCTTCAGGGATGGTAATTTGAGCTGCAGCGGATGCCATTTCTCCATAGCCAGCAGATTTTTCAGTTGCTTTATGATACAACACTCCATCTTCAGTAGTAATTTCATTTGCAGGAACTTGCCATGCTTGGGCAGCTGCTGCAATCAAAACATGGCGTGCAGAAGCACCTGCCATTCGAAGCGGTTCCCATCGGGTCATGATACCACGGCTACCTCCTGTAAATTGCATACCGTATTTTTCAGCATGGTAAGGTGCTTGGTCAACGACAACATTTTTCCAATCAACACCCAATTCTTCTGCAACAATCATTGGCATTGAAGTTCGAATGTTTTGACCAAATTCGGGATTCGGTGTGGTAATCGTAACCACGCCATTATCTCCGATTTTTAAATATGAATTCATTTCAAACCATTCCTTAGGCATGGCTAAAATTTCTTCTTCTGTTTTGTTTTTGCAAGAGGCTAGCCAATTAAAGCCTAACACTAATCCGCCACTTGCTAAAGTGGATGTTCGAATGAATGAGCGTCTACCTATTTTTGTTTTTATGAGTGTCATAGTATCAGGTTTTTAGGAATGCTCAGTACTTAAGCGTTGATTGAATTTGCAGCAATTTTAACCGCTTTTTTGATACGGGTATACGTTCCACAACGGCAGATGTTTCCGTTCATGGCCGTCTCGATTTCTTCATCTGAAGGATTCGGATTTTTTTCTAATAAAGCAGAAGCAGTCATAATTTGTCCTGCTTGACAATAGCCGCATTGCGGAACATCAACTTCTAGCCATGCTTGTTGAACCGGGTGGTCTCCTTTTTCAGATAAACCTTCGATGGTTGTGATTTCTTTGTCACCAACTGAAGATATTGGTAGTTGACAAGAACGAACTGCATTGCCATCTAAGTGTACGGTGCATGCCCCACATTGGGCAATACCACATCCATACTTAGTACCGACTAGTTTGATGTGGTCTCTTAAAACCCATAACATAGGTGTTGTAGGGTCAACATCTAGTTCACGTTCTTTTCCGTTAATATTCAGATTAAATTTCGCCATGATTATTGTATAAGTATATGAATGCTATGAAGTTAGGAAATTTTAAAACACGAATTTCCCTCTAGTTATTAAACTTTAGTGTGCAATCTCATGCGTGTCTCTTACTTTGCTAAAAGTCAGGTCTAATAATTTCCAATCTTCTCCTTCTTTATGGTAAAACTCGGTCACGGTAAATTCATTAGCCACATCATTACCACGAACATGAGCAGTTAGCGTAATTCGATTCCAAAGTAATACGGTGTCATCGGCAATAACTTCAACGACCACATCATGAACTTCGGCTTTTTTGTACCAAATGCTTCCCGATTTGATGATTTCTAATTCTCGGTCTTTTTTCCAAGAGCCGCTCATGTGTACAAATCTTGATTTGTCATGAAACAAGGTGCTAAGTTTATCAACATCCTTATCAGCCATCCATTCCCATTTTGCTTTAGAAAGCTCCGTAATTTCTTGTTTAAGTGTGGTGTCTTGTGCGAAGGAATTCGCACTAAATGCGATTAATAATAATGCGATGTATATTGTTCTCATGGTTTTGCTTTTAGATATATGAAGTTAAATTAAACTATTTTGTTTTGCCGTTCCCATTCAAGAGTTTTCTTTTGATTCAAAAATAGAGGTTAATAGGGCTGTTAGCCATACCTAAATTACGGTTGCTTATACCATTTTTACGGATATTGATGTGTAAGCTTGAAAGCTTGGTAATCAATATCCTATCTTTAGTTCAAACTTAGTGAGGTAATGACAAATATCTATACCATCAATGCTGTAGGAGACTACTTGAATATGCGAATGCAAGAGGTGTTACACCCTTTGGTAGGTGTCGTTGATTTTGAGAAGGTTGATGAATCAGCAAAAACCATTTCTGACTATGACGCGCTGCAATTTAATTGCTATGCCATTTTCTTGAAAGATGCTAAGGGATGTAAATTGAAATACGGCGGTAAATCATACGATTATGATGAAGGAACCTTGGTATTTGTCAGTCCTGAACAAGTTGTCGGTTTGACCTACAATGAACCTAATTTTCGCCCAAAGGGATATGCGCTCTTGTTTCACCCGGACTTGCTTATAGGTACAGATTTACTAAGAAAGATGAAGCGCTATAGCTTTTTCTCATATGCCACGTATGAGGCTTTGCACTTATCAGCAAAAGAACGCAGGGTAATTATAAGTCTGTTAGAAAAAATCCTTTTTGAATTAGAACAGAATATCGATAAGCATAGCAGAAAGTTGATTCTTGCCAATATTGAATTGTTTTTAGATTATTCCTTGCGATTTTATGACCGTCAGTTCTTGACCCGTGAAACTGCGCATCAACATTCATTAGAGAAATTTGATGCATTGCTGAATGACTATTTTCTATCGGATAAGCCTAAAACTCTTGGAACACCTACAGTAGGGTATTTTGCAAATGAATTGCATTTATCGTCTAATTACTTTGGCGACCTCGTCAAAAAAGAAACAGGAAAATCTGCTCAAGATTATATACAAGCGAAATTAATTGCCGTGGCAAAAGAAAAAGTTTTTGACCTGAATAAATCGGTTAGTGAGATAGCGTACGAGCTTGGGTTTAGATATCCGCAGCATTTCAGCAGACTATTTAAGAAAAAAGTTGGGCATTCGCCCAAGGAGTTTCGTATGTTGAATTGAATCTGTTATTACTACCTCAAATTCTGATTGCGGTACCTTAGGTGCTGAAAAAAAGGCCAATTGAAGGAACAAAACTAAAATGAATTTCCGAAAATCATTCGTTTTTTAAGACTATCTTTCATTTAAGCGATTCGCTTAACCGGAGTCCCCATTTTGTGTAGAGTACTATTTTAGAAAGTTTAATTGACCTCCAAGTTAGAATTGGTTTTATAGGTGATTAAGGAAAAAACAGAAATTTTTTCCAAAAAATAATCTCAATCCAAATTTTTAGTACATTTATTCTATAATGAGTTCGTAAGATGAACGCATTGCCATAACAACAATGAAATCTTTTTTCATGTTCGGGCTTAGGAAGATAAAGAAGTCTACTCCAAAAGCTGCCCTAGGGATAGGGAACCGAATGCTCAGGCTGACTTCTGAAACGCTTACTACTATACTTCGATTGGAGCACAATCATTTTGTGCCCTCGAACACTTTTATTTTCCGTATTTGATGTATTAGAAATTTAATCTCTCCTGCTCCTTGGAGCAAATCTTACATTTTCTAATTTTTTACATCATACGAATGAAAACAAAATACGTCGACCTTATCGACCAAACTTTTGACTTTCCACAGGAAGAGTTCACGCTAAAAAACAACGAACTACATTTCCATGGAATAGACTTAATGGCCCTTGTTGAGCAATATGGAGCGCCACTTAAATTCACTTACTTACCAAAAATATCTGATAATATCAACCGAGCTAAATCTTGGTTTACAGAGGCAATAAAAAAACACAAGTACGACGGCAGTTATAACTATTGCTATTGCACAAAGAGTTCTCACTTTAAACATGTATTAGATGAAGCTATAAAGAATGACATTCATATAGAAACTTCATCTGCCTTTGATATTGATATTATTGAAAACCTTAAAGCTCATGGTAAGATTAGCGATGATATTTATGTCATCAGTAATGGTTTTAAACGTGACCAATATGTTCAAAATATTGCTAGACTTATCAATAATGGGCATAAAAACTGTATTACCATTATTGACAATTATGAAGAAATCAATCTGCTTAGCGAAGCTATCAATGATACCTATAACATTGGTATTCGCATCGCTTCTGAAGAAGAACCAAAGTTTGAATTTTATACCTCCAGATTAGGTATTGGATACAAAAACATCTTACCCTTTTATAACAAAGAGATTAAAGATAATTCGAAAGTTAATTTGAAGATGCTGCACTTCTTTATCAATACGGGTATCAATGACAATGCCTACTACTGGAATGAACTGCAAAAATGTATGAAGGTCTATACAGACCTAAAAAAAATATGCCCTAGTCTTGACAGTCTAAATATAGGAGGAGGTTTCCCTATAAAAAACTCTTTGGCTTTTGATTACGACTATGCCTATATGATAGATGAAATCATACAGCTCATCAAGCAAACTTGTGATGAAGCCAAGGTTGCGGTTCCAAATATTTTTACAGAATTCGGCAGCTTTACCGTAGGCGAAAGTGGCGGTAACATTTATGAAATCTTGTATCAGAAACAACAAAACGACCGTGAAAAATGGAACATGATTAATTCGTCTTTCATTACAACCATGCCAGATACATGGGCAATCAATAAACGTTTTGTAATGCTTGCCATAAACGGTTGGAACAAAGAATACGAACGTGTACTTCTTGGCGGACTCACTTGTGATAGTGATGACTATTATAACAGCGAGCAGCATATGAATGCTATTTATCTGCCAAAATTTAATAAAGAGAAGCCATTATACATCGGATTTTTCAATACTGGAGCATATCAAGAAAGTATAGGAGGTTATGGCGGCTTACAGCATTGTTTAATTCCGGCGCCAAAACATATTATAATAGACCGTAATGAACATGGGGAATTAACAACCTCAGTATTTGCAGAACAACAAACATCTGAACAATTACTGTCCATCTTAGGATATGATTACGAAGCGAATAAGTCACTTTCGAAATTTTCAGCTAATGCAACAGAAATTTCAGAATTACTAAAAACATCCTACTAAAATTATTATGAAAACTAATATAACATACGCCGGTATTCCTGAAAACTATGCCGCCTTAGAAACCTCAAAAATAGTTCTAATACCTGTCCCTTATGACGGAACAAGCACATGGGGCAAAGGAGCAGATAAAGGGCCTGAAGCCTTTTTGGAAGCTTCCGAGAATATGGAACTATATGATATAGAAACAGATTCAGAAGTGTATAAAAATGGCGTTTTTTTATCCGAACCAGTTACCGTGAATGCTACACCAGAGGCTATGGTAGATGCTGTACATCAAGAAACAAAAAGGTTTATTAAAAAGAACAAATTTGTTACCATTTTTGGAGGAGAACATTCCATATCTATTGGGACTATTAGAGCTTTTAACGAAATGTTTCCCAATCTAACGGTATTGCATATAGATGCACATGCTGATTTACGAAAAAGCTATGAAGGCAGTGCGTGCAATCATGCTTGTGCAGTTTATGAAGCTAGTCAAAACACTAATTTAATTCAGTTGGGAATTCGCTCTATGGATGCCAAAGAAAAATCGGTAATGGATTTAGATAAAACCTTTTTTGCTCACGAGATGGCAATAGATGATACTTGGATGGATGCTGCTATAGACCAAATGACGGAGAATGTATTTATAACATTCGATTTAGATGCTTTCGACCCTTCTATATTACCTAGTACTGGAACTCCTGAACCAGGAGGTTTGTTTTGGTATGAAACCTTAGATTTCTTAAAACAAGTTTTTACAGAAAAGAATGTGGTTGGGTTTGATATTGTTGAGTTATGTCCGAACAATGTAGATAGGTCCTCAGACTTTCTCGCCGCTAAGCTTTACTATAAAATGTTGAGTTATAAGTTCATGGGGCAAGATGCCGAGGAGAATTATGACAATACCTATGATATCACGTATCAACCGAGCTCGACAAGCTCAAAATTCGAAGAAGATGAATACTAAAGGAAGCATTTCTAATTTTATCGAGAAGTATTATTTGCATTTCAATGCTGCTACTTTAGTAGACGCTGCAAAAGGTTATGAGGCACAGCTTGATAATGGCGCCAAGATGCTGGTTTCCCTTGCAGGAGCTATGTCAACTGCAGAACTAGGTAAGATTTTTGCCGAAATGATACGGCAAGATAAAGTACACATCATTTCGTGTACAGGGGCAAACTTAGAGGAAGACATAATGAATTTAGTAGCGCATTCTCATTATAAGCGTATTCCTGAATATAGAGACCTGACCCCAGATGAAGAATGGTCTTTATTAGAACAGGGTTTAAATCGGGTTACGGACACCTGTATACCAGAAGAAGAAGCTTTTAGAAGGTTGCAAGAACATATCTATAGAATTTGGCAAGAGGCAGAGGATAAAGGAGAGCGCTATTTACCTCATGAATACATGTATAAAATGCTATTATCAGGGGTTTTAGAAAAATACTACGAGATAGATTTAAAAGACTCATGGATGTACGCGGCGGCTGAAAAGAATTTGCCCATTATCTGTCCAGGTTGGGAAGACAGTACCATGGGGAATATTTTTGCAAGCTATGTTCTTAAAGGACAGCTGCAAGCGAGCACTATGAAATCTGGAATAGAATATATGACCTTCCTCGCAGATTGGTACTCCAACAATTCAAAAAATGGCATTGGTTTCTTTCAAATAGGGGGTGGTATTGCTGGTGATTTTCCTATTTGTGTAGTACCTATGTTATATCAAGATATGGATTATACTGATACGCCTTTCTGGAGTTATTTCTGTCAAATAAGTGATTCAACCACAAGTTATGGGTCATATAGTGGGGCAGTACCTAATGAAAAAATTACATGGGGTAAACTAGATATTGGAACTCCAAAGTTTATTATTGAAAGTGACGCTACCATTGTAGCTCCATTACTATTTGCCTATGTATTAGATATGTAATTATGAAAAAATCTAACAGTCAAAATTTGAAAAAAGTCATTGTTGATTATAAAAAATTAAACAATGAAATCTTAGATTTCTTAGTCTTAAAATATCCAGACGGATTCGGTGATACTGATATCATTTCGTTTAAGAATCAACACAATGAAACCATTGAATGTGTAGAGGTAAGAACTGAAGACACTATTTACTTGGTAAAAGTAAGTAAACGTCTTGCAGTCGCTATGGAAGATTATGATGGTGATGACGTAAGTTATGATGATGAAATTGATAACCCTTTATCTGAAGAATAGTACTTTTAATATGAAAGTGATACATAAAACACGTTTGTTAGCCGTAAACGGAAAGCAATTGCTCGTCATTGAAAAAATAGGTGAATCTAGAAGATACACTTTGCCGGGTGGAGTTAAAAAGAAAAAGGAAACCTTGATTGAAAGTCTAGTAAGAGAAACGGCAGAAGAGATTGGATTGATTGTAATTCCCGAACGAACCAGGCATATGTTATCATCGTCTTTACAAGGTAAAGCTGCAATTACAAAGCATTATTTTTTATTGAAAGATAAAACCAATGATTTTAGCGTTTTAGAAACTCAAAAGTTTAAAGATGTGTATTGGACGCATTGGAAAAAAACGCTTGACTATTTAGATGGAGAAGATAGAAAAGCAGTTAAAAAATATTTCAAGCACCTGAAAAAGAAAACAAAAACAATAGTATAATGAAAGCACAATTTCATTTGGCATTACCTTGTGAGAACATAGAGACCACAAGAAATTTTTATGTGGATATTCTAGGGGCTTCAAAAGGTAGGCAAGCAGATAAATGGTCTGATATTAATCTCTACAATCACCAATTAACATTCACCGAAGCTGGTGATTTCAACTTTGACTTTAAGAGTTATAAGCTCGGTGATTCCATTTTACCATCCTTTCACTTTGGGGTTATAATAACTGTTGAAGAATGGGGGAAACTCTATAGCAAATTGTTTCAATCTAATCAAGAAGTGACTACTGAAGTAACTTTTATGGAAGATAAGATTGGCGAACATCTTTCTTTTTTTATCACCGACCCTAATGACTATATGATTGAGTTTAAAAGTTTTAAGAACAATCATGAAGTTTTTGCGTCATGAGGTAACTAGATTCGTATTCAAAATTATCATAAAGAAGAGAAAAAGTACCGTTGGCCAGAGTATTCCATCTCAGGTATTTTTGGTGGTCTTCATAATTGATTTACAACACTGTTCTAGTGCATTAAGACTTTTATCTTATCCCCAAATCTTACCATAACTTGACCGCGCCGGAACCTGTTTCGATTTTATAGTGTCCAGATAGGTAAGCGTGAATTAAAATCGAAATAGGGCGCATTTACTTACCTTTCTTGTATTAGTTAGAATCTACTTCATATAATCCTAATGATTCAAGTAAAATATTAGATTTTCTTCAAAACAACCTCAATTCCAAAGTTAAAATTAAAGTACTTCCAGTTCCTGTATTGCCTAACAGTTAATTTGAAGTTGAGCGGCAATTCAAGATGTGTCATTGTCATGACAATCTTGCTTTTTCTCCCGAAGGTCGCAAAAGAAAAAAGAAAAAGGTGAAGCGAGAGTTCATACAGTTTCGTTGCAGCATTTATGAGAAAAAAATGCTCAAGCTAAAGGCCAAAAAGGCAGGGCTCTCCCTATCCGAATATTGCAGGAGTGCGGCTTTTGAAAACGACATCGTAGAAAGGCTTACTTCGGAGCAACTTGAAAACTATTCGATGCTGGTCAAGTACAAGAACAACTTTACAAGGATCGGCAATATGTTCAAAAAGCGGAAGCCTCATTTGGCAAAGGAAGTGCGACAGCTCGCCAATGAAATAAGAATGCATCTGTACAATTTCAAAAAATGATAGGAAAGGGAAAATCAATATCGCATACCGGTGCATCTTTGGGCTATGGATGGAACCAAGAGAAGAATGCAGAGGTTGTCTACAAGCAACATCTAGCAGGGGATAACCCAAGGGAGATTACCGATGAGTTCAAGATAATCCAAGAGCAGAACATAAGGACCAAGAACAATACATTGAGTTTTGTACTAAGTCCGACCATTGAAGATGGGAAGGATTTATCTAGCGAACGGGTTCGAGAACTTACCCAAAGATTCATTGCCGAAATGAAGCTCACGGAACATCAAGGAGTCGGTTTTGTACATAGGGACAAACAGCATACCCATGTACATGTTTATGTCAATAGGATCAATTTCGATGGTACGGCCTATAAAGACAACTTTATCGGAAAGAGAAGCCAATACGCAGCCGAAAAAGTTGCCAAGGAAATGGGACTTACCACGGCAAGAGAAGTACAACAGGAAAAACTCAGTGAACTGAAAAGGATAAGGAGGGAAATCAAACAGACCCATGAAAAGGTAATGACGGAAAAGAGGCCCAAGGATTTTGACCAGTATATCAAATACATGAAACAAAACAGGATAAAGGTCATACCAAGTATCAATAGGCAAAACCAGTTACAGGGGTTTCGCTTTGAATATAAAGGACAAAACCTAAAAGGAAGCGAAGTACACCGTTCGATGTCGGGAAGCAAATTGGCCATTCAGATTGGTGACAATTCAAGAAAAGGGATTCTCAAAAAAGGGAACACTATTACACTCTTGGGAAGAACTTTAGGACTCAGTACGAACCTAGCCACAAGTATTGCAAAACGAGTATTGAAAAAGGTCATTAAAAGAACGCTGGACCGAGGTATTGGAATATAAACGTAAAGAATAGAAGCATGAAAAAGATGGAAGAGATGATGGAACTTTTGACAGATGAAATCGAAGGGTTCCATAAATCGATTAATAAGTTGGAAGCCTTGTCAAAGAATTTCAAGGACTTGAAAATAAAGGCGGACACTTCAAGTATCGAATACCAAATAAAAGACTTTACAAAAGAGCAAAGGAAAGTGATTGAGATATTCGAAGAGAAAACAACGGGAATAGAGCAAAAGATGAAATCAGCCAGAATAACCCCGAATTGGCTTGCAACCTTGTTCTGTATTACAATAACAATTCAAGTTCTTTCAATGAGTTATTTTGGCTATCACTTCATCCACTTTGAGAATAGGAACAAAGCGGCTTTCAAAAGAGGTCAAAAACAAAGCAATGAAATTGCAAGACGATATTTTGAAGACCATCCTATTATTTATGAAGATTATAAAAAATGGACTAAGAAGAAAGACAGTGTTCCAAATCAAAAGTAGGTATGCGCCCTATCCTGTTTTTGCTTAACGCTTATCTACCGGAACACTACAAAAACAGGACAGGAACCTTGCGCAAAGTATTTAGGTAAGATTTGGGGTTTGGATTTTATACTATAATTTCCACTTAATATTTACCCACTATCAGTTTCATATCATTCATTAATTTCCTGTCAATCACCTTGGCATAAATCTGAGTAGTCTTCAAAGACGAATGCCCTAGCATTTTACTCACCGATTCTATTGGCACTCCATTTGCCAAAGTCACGGTTGTCGCAAAAGTGTGCCTGGATAAATGAAATGTTAGCTTCTTGTCTATATTGCAAATTGTAGCTATTTCTTTTAAGTAAGTATTTAATTTTTGATTACTGATTACAGGAAGTAACTTGTTTTGATTGTTTTCTAAATTAGTACGATACTTTTTAAGTATTTTCTCCGCTACTGGTAGCAAAGGAACACTGCTTTTTGTATCGGTTTTCGAACGATTGATTTTTATCCATTTTTCACCGTTCATGTTGAGAACGATGTGGTTGCCGGATAGTTTTTCAACATCTATATAGGACAAACCGGTAAAACAACAGAATACAAAAATATCCCTGACCTGTTCTAATCTTTGTAATGGCATTTCGGTATCCATCAAAATTTTTAGTTCTCTTTCATTTAAAATATCACGCTCAACTTTCTTCCATTTTGCCTTCCAATGGTAAAAGGGATCCTTACTTATCCAATCGTTGGCATAGCATATGCGCATAATCTTTTTTAGGTTGGTTACATATTTAGTCACCGTATTCTGCCCACAGGCTTTTAAATTCGTTTTTAAAAAGTGTTCAAAACGGTTGATGAACTTCAAATCAACTTCCTTGACATATATATCCTCGTAGCTATACTCCTTATCGATAAAAGCTTTTAGGTGTCTGAGTGTTCGGAGATGTCTTTGGTAAGCTCCTGATGAGAATTCCCTGCCGACTATTTCGGATATTTCCTTGTTATGACCTTCATAGATGTTCAATAGTGTTATATGTCTAGAGCTTTTTCCTTGAAAAGAGTTTTTTATCATTTGGGACGTGTATGGCCTGCCGTCCCCTTCGTATTTTCCTTGAATTCGATATAATCGGGCACGCAGATCTTCCAAATATTTGTTCAATTCACGATTGGAAGGCTTGGAGTTTTTGGCACGCCCGGAAGCACAGTTCCAGTCATCAACTTTCACTTTACGTTTTGCACTTATTTCGGAGCGTTTTCCACTTACCGTAATTCTGAGAAAGATGGGACACAGACCATTTCTATCAGGCATATTTTTCCTGATATAGAATAAAATAGAGAAGGAAGCATTCATTTTTTTAAGCTTTTAAGTTGTTCAATTTCAATTAACTTTTTGCTTAAAAAACTGACTATCAATTTTTTAACATATTATTATCGGTGTTTTTGCGAATATGAAAACTACTCACCGAATTACTCACCAGATAGGGTGATTTTATATGATATCAAACGATATTTGTTAAAATGAAAAAGTCCGTAAATCATTGATTTACAGACTTTTTGAATTTAATTGATAAATCTCAGTGACCTCGGCAGGATTCAAACCTGCAACCTTCTGAGCCGTAATCAGATGCGCTATTCAGTTGCGCCACGAGGCCGTTAATTTTTCCTTTAAAAGGGCTGCAAATATATTTCTTTTTAAATTTAACACAAAATAACCTGTGCCAAAATATATGGATTTTAAAAATTATATCCGAGATATTCAAGATTTTCCAGAAAAAGGAATCTTATTTAAAGACATAACCCCCTTGTTACAAGACCCAATTGCGTTAAAAAAAGCTTCGGAGGCACTGTTAGAACTACTAAACGGATTGGACATTCAAAAAGTAGTAGGCATGGAAAGTAGAGGCTTCTTTTTTGCTCCTATTCTTGCTACCGAGCTTCAGGCCGGTTTTGTTCCAGTGCGCAAAGCTGGGAAATTACCAGCCGAAACCATAAACAGACATTATGGACTTGAGTATGGATCGGATACGTTAGAAATACATACCGATAGTATTCAAGCAGGAGAACAGGTGTTAATTCATGATGATGTACTTGCTACCGGGGGCACGGCTAAAGCAGTTTGCGAATTGGTGGAATCACTGGGCGGAGTTATTGTGCAATGTAATTTTTTAATTGAACTTGACTTTTTAAAAGGAAGGGACAAATTGACCAACTATTCCATAAAATCAGTAATACATTACTAATGGGGTAATTTTAGCTCCAGATCATAAAAGTTTGCATGGTTTGCCTTTATGTTGAAGAACGATTTACGATTGGGTTCTGAGGTTTCAGATCCGATTTTTTCTTTAATTTCCCCTTGATCCATTTTATGGAAAGTTTAAAAAACAGCAAATAAAACAGCAAGGGCAATGCAAATTGCTCTAATAACTCGGTAATACTAAATAAGGCGAAACCTTGATGTGTTATTTCCTTTATTTCATTCCATACATTTATTGGAAAATATAGAATGGAAGAGGGATTAGATAAAACAATAAGTCCTAAGAAAAGGAATGCAAAAGATATGGCTAGCAGTCCATAACTCAATAAGAAATGATTTTTTTGATATGGTGTCCCTTTATAAATTGCTTTTGCGGCATGTAGTACATATTGTATGGCATCTTTCTGCAAATTGGGCATATTAATGGCATCGGACAATACCCAATAGCCGTCTCTGCGCAAAAAGGGATTTAAATTAGCGATAAATCGAAATAAAATTATCGTGTTTAACCAAATAAAAAAAGGATTATAGGTTGCAAAATAAAGAACTAAAAAAAGTATACCTACCAGCGTTTCGAAATATAATCCACCGAGGTTCACCATCATGCGTCTTTTTTTAGAAAGCAACCATGTTTCCGAAACATCACAATAAAAAACGGGATACATTAAATAAAAACCAACTCCAATTTCTCCAGCTTTGCGTTTGGAAAATGCCAAGGCTGATGTATGTCCTATTTCATGGAATAGGCAGATCACGAAACCAAATAGAAAGATGAATAGTCCATGGGTTTTGGTTATCAATAAGGTGTTAAAAATATCTTGACTAATTAAAGTTTGTAGTGTGGTGCTAAAAAGAACAATGAATAGAGCTCCAAAAACATAAAAAAAAGCGACAGGTTGCGTAAAGAAGTTTTTAAATATCTGACTTAAAATTGCTACCAGCGACTTCGGAATCATTGGAAACCGAAGATTGAGATAGTTAGCTCCTTTTCTTGCAATAGCTTCATGGTTATTATCAATTATTCCTAAAGGATATAGTTTTTCATAGAGAAGGTCGTGCACCGTCTTTTCATCAATTAGATCTGTGGCAAGGTCAGTATTTAATTCAGTGGTGATTTCTCCGATTGTTTTTTTTCCATCCAACTTTTTTAGAAGCGCATGTGTAAGCTTATTAATCCGAATTTGGTGTTTTAGTTTCGTCTGTTGCACCACAAACTGATCTGAAGAAATTGTTACCAGTTCAACATCAGCATTAAGAAAAGGAGTTATATGATTAGGATCTAACATTTTCATATGTATGAATTGCGTTTAATGCTGTGGAAGTACTGAACAATCGATTAAATTCTACCGCTCTCACTTTTATTCCCATCCGACGTATAGGCCATTCTTGCAGATGTGTTTTTGTGGTAGGTTTAAAATTAAATTCAGGAAGCCGCATGGCATGGGTAGCTTCCCACGATCCATCGTCGAATTGGTTTAGTAGTAACCAATCAATCGACTTTTTTATACTTTCCTTAAAGTTGGTAAAAAGGGTTTCAGATGAACATAATGCCGTAACCGCAAGACCGGTATAAAAAGCACTTTTATTTTCTTTGGTATCTCCATACGCCCCATTCTTTTGTTGCTGTGCTATAATGTTGTTTGCCACAGGCATTAAAAGCGTATTGAGTCGTTCATCATTGAGCAGCACAATAGCTTTTAAAAGATAAGAATACGTATAAATTGAGCTAGTCCACCAATAGGCAGTAAGTGGTCCTTCTTTGTGGGCATCTAAAAAATAAGTAATAAGCGCTTCCAACGATGTATCTACTGGGTAATCATCTCGGATGAGTGCAAAAGTATACAGTGCGGCTGCACTTACACAATGTTGTGGTTCTTCCCAAGTACCATAGTCGGTACGTCCTATTTTCATCAACATTTCCAATTCATTTCTGTCTTCTTGAATATAGGTAGAAAAACCTCCATTTTTATGAATGTATTTTAACCAATCCTTTAGGGGAGCGTTCATCGTATTTCCCAACAGATGTGAGGCTGTCATAAAAAAGCTTAGCGAGTCTCCATCGCGCGGCGATATCTCATTGTAAGAAATTCTGTCCTTTTTACGTTGTTCCAAAAAGCTTAGAATCTTATGCTTTACCTTTTTGGTTGCCCACGTTTCATCCATAGCATGTATTTGACTATATATGAATGATGTAGCCCAGGTAGAGCTAGCACCTGCACTATTTAAATATTCCTCCCAATACCCTTCTGGTTGTAGCTTATTCATCACAAAACGTACGCCGGAAGCAATAGAACTTTCATAAGAGGCATCCATATACGATTGGTTTTTTTTAGTTGCTGAATGGGATAAAGTAGCAGTAATTTCTTTTAAGTATGAGGATTGCTTTAATTGCAATGTTTTACAAATCTCCTTGAATTTACGAATTGTTGCAATCCACAGGGCGTCTGATGCCAGTTGCTTTTCTGCTAAGTGTATGGCTTTATCAAAATGGGTTATTGCTTCACTCAAGATGTCTTCTGCTACCTCAAGCACATATAGGTATTTCTCTAAACTCTCAACGGATAATTTGTCAAAATCGATTCCCGCTTTAATACAGGAAATCTTTAATTTTTTAAGGGCGTAATTGGCTTGATTATTGACAAAGTCCTCCTGCACATCTATGATATCATCATAGAATTGCCTTCCAATAGAAAAATGACGATGCGATTGCAACAGTGTTTCTGTTTTTTGATCAGATGATAGTGTCGGATTGACCTTCTCTTCTAAAAGCGAAAGGGAATCAATCGCAACTTTCCCGAATGCCGCTTTTTGATCTGAGATTTCATGATATTCAGAGGTATTTAAATCAGCAAAGTGTTTTTTCTCTTTTTTTTGGGCCCAAAGATACTCTCCTCTTCGTAAGTTCCAGAACTTCCAGAATTTTGAATCTATTGGAAAGAGCGTGGTTAAAATTTTAATTGCTTCCTCTTGGCACAACAAGCTGAGTTGTAAAAACTGTGATCGCTCCTGGGGTTTAACTTGGTTGTCGGTGATTTTATCGAGATAATTAATGGAAGAAAAAGTAAGGTATCCCGCAATACTTAGTAAGCTTATTTTTTTGGTATCTGTAATTGTATAGCAACTTTCAAAAAGATACGGATAAATCAAATAAACATGACTTTCTGTATGTTTAGGGTTTACCTTTAATAATTCCTTGAATTGACCCGGAACGGCGAGTTTAGAAATATAGGTATTATAACTTGTGATTTGTGCTGCTATACGTGCTTTCATAATCTAAAGTATTGGTGTCTTTTAAAATGTAGAAAGTGATGCAACCACATCACTTTCTACATAAACTAATTTTATCCTCCCCATTCGTAAGTGATGGTTGCCTCTCCATAAGCTCCTCGACCTTCAGATTCGTATCCTCCAGATGCAGAAGCTGACCAGCCTCCAAATTCTAAACGCTCTTGTAATTCTTCCACTTGAAAAAGCTCCGCTTTCTTTTCAATGTTTTTCATAAAATAAAGTATTAGTTGTAATGCCTACTCTAAATAGCTTTTCGGCTTCCGCTAAATTCTACTTAAAACTAGAAGTTATCCAGGGCTTAAAAAAAACAAGCCATCCCATATTTATAAATATGGGATGGCTTGAACGTAAATTAGAATGGATTATAAGGTTACCTAAAGCTCTTTAAAATTTGGATTTCAGGGACCTGTTTTTGATTTACCAGTTCTCCAACCAATTTGATCGTTTTTTCGCTTACCTCCTCTAATACCTTCGATATTGGCTAGATTTGTGATTCTTGACTTTTTTAATTGAAGCAAGGTGGATTTTTTCTTCTTCATGGGATGTTTTTAATGGTTAATTAATGTACTTGTCTAAATGTAATCAAAGTAAAAAGGCTTTTATAAATCAGATACCCTATTTTTATAAATTTAGGGCGATTTAACTGCTTTTTTCAATACTATTAATACTTTTAATAAAATTGGAAGGGAATAAATTGGTCTTCATTTTAAAATATTTGGCGAAGGAATCGGCACTTTTATAACCTAGTTCCAAAGCCATAGATTTTACGGAGTAGGCTCTAAATTTTTTGTCGTTTTTAATTTTGTCGATAGCATAATTAATACGAAGATCATTAATGTAGGCGTTGAACTTTTTTTTCTTGTAAGTATTTATAATTTTAGACAGATAGGTAGTATTGGTATTTAACTGTTGCGAAACAGTATATAGGTTGCAATCTTTATTTAGGTAAAAGAAATCCAATTCTAATTCGTGCAAACGGTTCATGATTTCTTCAATTTTACGGTCTTTAATAATTATGGGTGTCTTAAGCGTATTTGCACTTTTTTGCTCATTTTCGAATTGATCTAAAAGTTGATTTGTTATGTTCTTATCTTTGAAATGCTTTTTACGCACCACCTTAATGTATACCAATAAAACGATTACCAATAATACAATCAAAGAGAAACTGATCGCAATATAGGTCTGTTGTTTGGAGGTTAGTTTGGAGAAATTGCTCAATTCGTTTTCCAAACCTTGAATATCGTTCTCATAAATTTTTTCAATAAACTTTAATTTCTGGTCCTGATTGTCTGTGGTTTCCGTAACATACTTTTCATAGTACACTATTGAATTTTCTGCATCTCCAGTTTCTTTAAAAATAATAGCCAATTGTTTACAGGTGTCTGCATAAAAAAGCGGTTTTGAAGCCGAATTCTGATCTATAATTTCAATTGCTTGGAGATAGTATGTCGTGCTTGCTTTAGGTTTTTGTTGTTGTTGATAACACTGCCCTATGCGGTAATAGATTTCTGCCTTAATCAACTCATTGCCTAGTGTATTAAATTTTTTTTCCGCTTCAAATAAGTTTTCCAATGCGATATTATAATTGGTATTATAATAGTGTACGATACCTATAAATTTCAAAAAATTACCCGTAGTTTCTAAATCATTGCTGGTTAGGCTATTTTGTAGACCGAGTTCATGATAAAATAGTGCTGAATCTAATTTTTGTTCTAATAAATAGACTTCCCCAATAGACATTAGAGTTTGTGAAATGAGGTTTGCTTGTATCACCTTATTTTTCTCCGGATTTTCTTGATGAAAAGCTAAATTTTCCTTGTATAACTCAATAGCTTCTTCGTATTTTCCAGATCGTTGTTTCAAGAGGGCAATGTTAGATCTAATGATCTCAATGTAAGCTTTGAATTGATTTGTTTTTGAAATGTCAAGTGCTTTTAAATAATTGGTTAATGCCTGTTCGTCTTCGTTTAAATTTAAATAAGCATTCCCCATGACGGTTAGCAGTTCCACATGGTATTCCGTATAATTGATTCCCCTGGCAATATTAAGGCCGTTGTTATAATACTGTAAGGACGCTCTATGTTCCCCCATGATCCCCTTGATTTTACCTAGCTGATGGTAGGCTTCGCATACTACTTTCTGATCAGAATTTTTAATCCCAAAGTCCAGTAGCGCTTGAGCAAGTTCAAATGCCTTTTCAGGGTTGCTATATCTGATGTCAACAATAGCACTTTTCAGCTCCTCGGGAGAGGCATATACTTCCTGTGCAACGAGATTTGAAGTGAAAAATAATAGGAAGAGGAAACTAAAAATCGTTTGATGCAACATGTTGGAGCTAATATCGGGGGATGTAAGGTACTAAATGATATTTAAATTGATTTAAAATCCTAAAGATAAAACTATTAAATAGGGAGTATGTCGTAATAGTTATTTTAAAATTAGGATAGAGCATTGGCGGTGACATAATATCGCCATCCAATAATAGCCAACTGTAGTTTTGACGCTTTGGATAAATCCAATCTTTTTTTAGAATAGGAAGGAAATATGGCCTTATTAATTCGTGCTAGAAGAAGAAAAAACACCTGTTTCATGCTGCAGTTTTAACAAATATAAGGAACTTACAGAAGTTCCCTAATTGTGTAGGTGTCTTCACTCATTGAAGGCAATGGTTTACGTAGTCCTCGTTTTTAAAATAGATTCCTGGTGGTAGTTTCGAAGTAACATCTTAAAAATAATAGATATGAAAACGAAGTTGATAGCAACAGGAACATTACTAGTACTCTTAGCAATAGTATGGGGAATAACTCCCTCAGCAAAATTAGCGCCTACAGATCGTGATCTGGCGTTAGAGCGAAACTTAATTCCTGAAAATGGTTGTGTTTTTATGACCATGGCAGGAGAACAATCTTCTGAAAATTTTAATAAGTACAAAACAGATGATAATATTATCCTAGCAGTAAATGATGGATTGCAATGGATGGCGAAAGCTCAATTGCCGAATGGGGGTTATGGTGCAGGATCGCATAGCGCACAGCATATTCGTGATCCTCATGCAGTAAAGGCAGACCCCGCAACTTCAGCCATGGTAGGGATGGCTTTTTTAAGAAGTGGTACCACTTTAGAAGAGGGGATATATGCCAAACAACTAAAAAGTGTACTGAATTACCTTCTTGAAACAGTAGAAAGTACTCAAACGGATGATCCTTATATTACTGAGGTTCGCAACACCCAGATTCAATCAAAACTAGGAGAAAATATTGATGTAGTGCTTACAGCACAATTCTTGACTAATATTTTGGATCGCAATTTTAAAGCAACAGATCGAAAGCGTGTTGCACGATGTTTAGATATTTGCGTTGCTCGTATCCAAAAAGCAACAGATGAAACCGGGAAACAACAGGGTGCGGGCTGGGCCGGTGTTTTGCAAAGTGGTTTAGCCAATAGCGCATTGGAGTCTGCGAAAGTAGTAGGTGCAACGGTAGATGAAGTGGTGATGGATCGATCTCGTAACTACCAGAAAGATAACTACAACCAAAATACTGGCGCTGTAGATGCTAAAGACGGTGCAGGTGTATTATTGTATGCAGTTAGTGGAAGTGTCCGTGCAAGTGCTAAAGAAGCACGAAAAGCGAAAGAAAGTGTGGCAAAGGCAAAGCAAGAAGGAAAACTAGAAAAAAACGCTAAAGTCACTATTCAAAATTTACAAGAGATTGGCTTCTCAGAAGAAGAAGCAGTATCCTATACTACTTCATATGAGATTTATGAATCTGCTAAACAAACGGCACAACAAGATGAGGTTATGGATGGTTTTGGAAATAATGGAGGTGAAGAGTTTTTAAGCTTTTTACAGACAGGAGAATCCTTAGTGGTGAATCAAGATTCGGATTGGAAAAAATGGTATGATGATATGAGTGGCCGAATTGTAAAGATCCAAAATAAAGACGGTAGTTGGAACGGTCATCACTGCATTACCAGTCCTGTGTTCTGTACCGCAACCAGTTTGCTGCTATTAACAGTAGAAAATGACATTCAGTTTTTACAGAAGGTAGGGGAAGAATAGAACAATATCTTCAAAAAAAAGATACGGATCGTGATAAAAGATCCGTATCAGCTTTTCATTAACATATGATTACCCTACATCATTATTGAAATAAGAGATAATATAAGCGTCAATAGGAGTTTTGCAAGCGTAATCATAATTTAAAATTTAAAGGTTAGTACTTCGTTTGTTTGATTAATATTTTTTGAAGATAAGGCGGTACTAATTGTATTTCCAAACGATTTCAATAAAATTAATGTAATTACGTACGATAATGTAAGTAAAAAAATATATTAAATAACATTATTTGAATTGATCTCTTCAATGAAGTTAATTTTTGTAATATAAATTATTATTTATAGTTATGATATATAACTTTTGTAGGGGTGTTTTGGCGATATTTTTTTATTCCAAGGCATTTTTTTTGTCAAAACCGATCCTTTTTAAGGTTTTCATCTTTTTTCAACGATAGAAACTTATAAAAAGTCAAAATCTTAGAATACGATTTAAGTTAATTTCTTGACTTATATTTACCCAAAAATTGATCATGCAAAACATACTTTTTATAATAGCTGGCTTAGTGCTTCTAATCTTAGGAGGTAATTGGCTTTTGAAAGCAGCTGTTGCATTATCAATTAGACTTGAAATCCCTAAAATTGTTATTGGGATGACGGTTGTTTCTTTTGCTACTTCAGCTCCTGAATTGATTGTAAGTGTAAATGCGGCTTTAGATGGCTTTCCAGATTTGGCTTTGGGAAATGTAGTAGGATCTAATATTGCCAATTTAGGTCTGGTATTGGCCATTACCTTATTGTGTGGGGTCATGGAAATCAAAAGAAGTTTTTATGTTACCGATTGGCCGGTTATGATGATAGCCTCCGCATTGTTTTTTGGATTTGTCTATTTTGATGGCACCATTCAGCGATATGAAGGAGTTATCATGTTTGTCTTTCTATTCCTCTTTTTGGTGTATTTGCTGAGGTTTCAAAAACCTGCAGTTGTCGATGATTTCGAAGCTGATGACCTTCCTTTACCTTTATACAAGTCGATTTTGTTTTTAGGAATTGGGGGTGTGGCCTTATGGGGAGGTTCGGAATTATTAATTAAAGGTGCTGTAGGTTTGGCTACAACCTATGGCGTTAGCGAACGGATTATTGGTGTCACAGTTGTCTCCATAGGTACGAGTATTCCGGAATTAGCGGCTTCACTTATTGCAGTAATCAAAAAGGAGAAGGCCATTTCGTTGGGAAATTTAATTGGATCTAACATATTTAATATTCTCGCGGTTTTGGGTATTACGGCAATGATCACCCCTATAAATGTGAATGATGAAGGATTATTAAGTAATGATATTTTCTGGATGTTAGGAATTTCATTTTTAATACTTCCTTTGGTCTTTATTCCCAAGGGACTGCGATTGGGGTGGCGTGATGGTATAGTGCTTATAGGCGTATATCTTGCTTTTTTATACGTTACCTTAGGTTAACGGATTCGGTAGAATCCTAATCTTAATTAATTCGGCTTATATTTCAACTTCTTGGTGGTTTTAGCTATCTTACCTATCCCTTATAAATGGAGGTTAATGCAGTTCATAACGAAAATTTCTCTTTTTGGGTTTTTAGCATTTGCAATGCTTCAAACGAATCTTGTTTTTGGTCAACAGCGATCGTTTGTTGAAGGAAAATTATTGGACTTAAAAACAAAAGGGCCTATCCCATTCGCAACGATTCGTATAAAAAATAAATCTAAAGGAGTTATTTCCAATTTTGATGGAGGATTTAAAATCCCTATCGAATTTCAAAAAATAGGCGATACTTTGGAAATATCTTCCCTCGGGTATTTTTCTAAAACGATCGTAATGTCTGACCTCCTTGTGGATACTGTTAATCTTATCTATTTAAAGGAGGCTATTGAGGAGCTAAGTGAAGTAGTAGTTTCAGCTTCAAAAAATCGTGCAAAACGCTCGGCTAAAGAAATTGTTCGTTTAGCTCTTGAGAAAATACCCCAAAACTTCCCCTTCAAGCCGTTTTCATATGTAGGTTATTACAGAGATTATCAATTAAAGGAAGGAACATATCTCAATTTAAACGAAGCAGTATTAGCGGTATTTGATAAGGGGTTTGGTTTCGAGGATCTTAAAAGTACGAAGGTGAGAATCTACAGGTATAAAGAAAATCCAGATTTTTTAAGAGATGCCTTAGCGGCTAAACCATACGATTATATAAATCGTAGCAAAATTATAACACATGCTACGCTAGATGGTCAAGGTGGAAATGAATATACGATATTGAGGCTTCATAATGCGATTCGTAATTACAATATAAATACTTATTCTTTTGTGAATCGTTTGGATCAGGATTTTATTAAAAATCATAAACTGAGTCTTCAAGAAGATACATATTTAAACGATAATCCAATTTATGTAATAAAGGCATCCTATGTACAAGATAATGCAACGGTAATTGGGAAAATGTACATTAATAAAGGCAACTTTGCATTGCATAAAATGGAATATGCGGTATATGAAAAAGGAAGTACTTCCAAATACCTAGAAGAACAACGTGCAAAACTTAACCTCTCTGAAAAGCCTAAAAAAAAATTGGGAAGACTACTTTACGAAATAATCGTAGAATATCAAGCTGTTGACGATAAAATGTACCTTAACTACATATCTTTTAATAATGCGTTTGAGGTTCAAGAACCTCCAAAATTTAAACCCATAAGCGCAAAAACAAATATTGAGAAAAAGTGTTTTGAACTTGTCTTTAATAACCCTCCCTTAGCGGAAGACGCGATTAAAAAAGGGAAATATAAACTGTATTACCAAGAAAGAAAATTAAGATTGGATAGGGTAGAAGTTAAAAAGAATAAAGTACTATTATACCCATCAAACCAAAAAGTAATTTTCGACACCCAATTGATTCAACTTCTGAAAGAACGAACTACCAAAGGCGTTGCTATTGAAGTTAAGGATGTCAGGGATATATATGGTAATATGGTACATAAATCTGAAGCTGTTTCTCATAATCAATTTAGAGAGTTTTTTGTACAAGAACTAAAATTAAATGATCATGGACCACAGGATCATTTATATATGATTAAGACTAGACCAATCTATAGTGGACAACCTATTGTAGCTCCGAAAAATACAACAGACTATTGGATGAATACACCGCTTAAACGAGAGTAACATATAGGAGTTAATTAGAGTTGAAATGAGAACAAACACATTTAGAGTTGAATTTCTTGCAATAATTCAACAAAAGATAATAACGAGAGGTTTGCTACTATTTATTTTGTTGGGCTGGTCTCCTAGTTTTTCGCAACAGGAAGAGTTTATAACTGGAAAAATAATTGATGGCGAAACGAGGAGCCCCGTCCCTTTTGCTACTATATATTTAAAGAATAAAGCAAAAGGGGTTGTATCTAATCAAGATGGTGGATTTAAAATTCCAATCCAGTTTAGGAGTAGTGGGGATACACTGGTAATATCTTCTCTAGGATATAAAACAAAACAAGTATTGCTTAAAACCTTGATAAATAATAAAATAAACACCATAGTATTAGCAAATCAATTAGAAAATTTGGATGAAGTTGTAGTAAAAGCTTCCCAAGGCAAAATCAGAAAAAAAACGGCCGAAGAAATCGTTACATTGGCGATTAAGAATATCCGAAGAAACTATCCTATTAAACCTTATTCCTATGTGGGCTATTATCGGGATTATCAGCTTAAAAATGAAAACTATTTAAATCTTAATGAAGGTATTTTAGAAGTATTTGATCGAGGATTTAATTCTATTGATATAAACTCTAGTAAAACAAGAATCTATCGGTTTGAGAAGAACCTTAGTTTTCCTAGAGATGCAATAGCCGCAAAACCATATGACTATAGGAAAGGAACTAAGATTGTAGTGAATGCAACCCTTCAAAATGAGGGTGGAAATGAATTTATGTTGTTGCGTATTCATGATGCGATACGAAACTTTAAAATAAATACATTCTCTTTTGTATATACTTTGGAACGTGACTTTAAAGAACAGCATTATTTCTTGAGAAAACCCAATACATATTTAAATGATGATTTGCTTTATGTTATAGAATTTTTGAGAAAAGATAAACTTTCAGAAGTTGTCGGTAGCTTATATATAGATAGCACCACTTATGCTATTCATAAAATGGAGTATGCTGTTTATCAAAATGAAGAATATACAGATTTTGAAAAAGAACGTCGCAGACAGGTTACCGTAACAACGGCAACTTCGGTTCCTAAGCGAGAAAAACTAATTTTTGATGTAAACGTATCGTACAATAAAGTAAATAACTTAATGTACCTCAATTACATTTCATTCAATAATAGCTTTCAAATAAAAGATCCACCAAAATTTTATGTAGAAACCTTTGTAGTTAATGAAGGTAAGCAATGCTACGAAGTTCATTTTACGGAAAGCCCTGCACCGAATAAAGCACTTAAAAGTTCGAAATATGCCATTACAAGGGATGGCGAAAAAATAAAAATAGATCGTGTTGAAATTAAAGGAAAAATTGCCTTTTTATACCCTAAAAATGTGGATGATCTTTTCAATTCAAGGAAGTTAGCCTTGGATAAGCGAATCGACTATAGTAACTATAAGGTGGCAGTAAAAAGCATGCAAGCCATTAGTGGAAATAAATTAAATGAGGAAAGTTCTTCCTTTGTGAGTCAATTTAGGGAATTCTTTGTGCAAGAAGTTAATCGCAGTAAATTGCCCCCTCAGGATAATTTATACATGATAAAAACGCTTCCGATATATAAAAACCAACCCATAGCTACTCCTGCTAACTTGGAAGATTATTGGATTAATACCCCACTTATAAAAAATAAGGAAGTTTATAATTAGAATTTTACAAATGATATCTATAAAAAAACCGCCCTTAGATCTTTAAGGACGGTTTTCAGCTTTTGTAAATTATACTGATTAACTTAATTTAGATAACCGCAGACTTTACCGTTTTTATAATTCTACTTGCAATTTTATAAGGATCTCCATTTGAAGCTGGTCTTCTATCTTCTAACCATCCTTTCCATCCTTTTTCCACGGTCATAATTGGAATTCGTATCGAAGCTCCACGATCAGAAACGCCATAGCTAAAATCATGAATCGAAGCAGTTTCGTGCAAACCTGTTAAACGTTGATCGTTAAACTCTCCATATACAGCAATATGCTCTTTAGCAACTGGTCGGAAAGCTTCACATATTTTTTCGTACACCTCTTGCGAACCACAGGTTCTTAAGGTAGTGTTAGAAAAATTAGCATGCATACCAGAACCATTCCAATCTCCTTTCACAGGTTTTGGATGTAGTTCAATATAATATCCATAACTTTCTGTAATTCTATTTAAAAGGTATCTCGCAACCCAAATTTCATCACCAGCTTTTTTGGCCCCTTTAGCGAATAATTGAAATTCCCATTGACCTGCTGCAACTTCCTGATTAATACCTTCAAAATTAAGTCCTGCGGCAATGCATTGATCCGCATGTTCTTCTACTAAATCTCGCCCCCAGGTGTTCTTTCCACCTACAGAACAATAATAGAGCCCTTGTGGACCAGGATATCCACCTATAGGGAAACCAAGAGGTAACTGCGTTTCAACGTCCATGATGAAATACTCTTGCTCAAAACCAAACCAGAAATCATTATCCCCATCATCAATGGTTGCTCTTGCATTAGATGCATGAGGTGTTCCATCAGCATTTAAAACTTCAGTCATAACTAGAAAACCATCTTTTCGAGCTGGATCTGGATAAATAGCTACGGGTTTTAAAAGACAATCTGAAGATCCTCCTTCTGCTTGCTGTGTGGAACTACCATCAAAAGACCACATTGGACAGTCTTCCAATTTGCCACTAAAATCTTCTTCAATCTTTGTTTTACTTCTTAGGTTTGAAGTTGGTTTGTAACCATCTAACCAAATGTATTCTAATTTCGATTTACTCATAATCTTGGTAGTTAATTTTTTACAATTTTAAGACCCACAAAAATATGTTTTTTTAGTAAGCATATTAAATTTAATAGGGTTAAAAAATTAAAAAATCAATATTTTTTTTGTTACCCCTATTTTTTTAGGGGTTCTTCAATAGAAAATCTATTTTTTTTCACTTTAAATTATTAAATCCGTAATTTTGTGGCAACTGTTTAAGTATACGATGATGTCTAAAGTAAGATTTGATGCAATTGCCAAAAGCCAGGAACGTAAATATGGCGGAATTGAGGAAAAGGGAAAACGCTCTGAACAATTTGCAACCCACGTTTTTAACGAGGAAAAAATGTTGCAATACTTAACAAGAGATGCCTTTGCTAGTGTTAAAAATGCCATATTTTCTGCATCAAAAATAGATCGAAAAATGGCAGATCAGATTGCCGAAGCTATTAAGGCATGGGCAATTTCTATGGGAGCCACACATTATACACATTGGTTTCAACCTTTAACTGGAGCCACTGCGGAAAAGCACGATGCTTTCTTTGATTTATTAGAGGACGGAAGAGCATTGGAGAAATTTGGAGGAAATCAACTTGTTCAGCAAGAACCCGATGCTTCTAGTTTTCCAAGCGGGGGTATTCGAAATACTTTTGAAGCCAGAGGGTATACGGCTTGGGATCCCACTTCTCCGGCATTTGTTTATGGGACTACCCTTTGTATACCCACGATATTTGTAGCATATACAGGAGAAGCTTTAGACAACAAAGCACCTCTCCTTAGAGCTCTTCAAGCAGTAGATCATGCTGCTACTGCAGTTGCTAAATATTTTGATAAAAATGTTGGAAAAGTTAATGCTACCTTGGGTTGGGAACAGGAATATTTTTTAATTGATAAAGCCTTGGCCTATTCGAGACCCGATCTCACAATGACCGGAAGAACGCTGGTGGGGGATGCCGCTGCAAAAGGACAACAATTAGATGATCATTATTTTGGAGTGATACCCAATCGAGTACTCAGTTTTATGAGTGATTTGGAGCAGGAATGTACGAAATTAGGAATACCTGTAAAGACAAGACATAACGAAGTAGCTCCTAATCAATTTGAATTGGCACCAGTATTTGAAGAAGCAAATCTAGCAGTAGATCATAATTTATTGCTAATGGATGTAATGGAAAAAGTGGCAGACAGACATCAACTAAAAGTGCTTTTTCATGAAAAACCATTTGCTGGAATTAATGGTTCAGGGAAACATAACAATTGGTCTTTAGCGACAGACACCGGGGTGAACTTGTTAAGTCCTGGTTCTACACCCATGAAGAACTTGCAATTCTTGACCTTTTTTATAAATACCATAAAAGCAGTAGATTCTTATGAAGAATTATTGCGTTCATCGATTGCTTCTGCAAGCAACGATCATCGATTAGGGGCTAACGAAGCTCCTCCTGCAATCTTATCTATTTTTATTGGAGAGCAATTGAGTAATGTTCTGGATGAACTTGAAGGAGTTTCCAAAGGAAAATTATCTCCCGAGGAAAAAACAGAATTAAAATTAAATGTGGTAGGTAAAATTCCTGAAATTTTATTAGATAATACCGATCGAAATAGGACCTCTCCTTTTGCTTTTACAGGAAATAAGTTTGAAATGCGAGGTGTGGGTTCAAAAACGAACTGTGCAAAACCAATGACCATTTTGAATACTATTGTTGCGAAACAACTTAAGGATTTTAAGAAGGAAGTTGATGCTTTGGTAAATAAAAAAAGTTTAAAAAAGGACGAAGCAATTTTTAATGTATTGCGGGAGTATATCAAAACCTCCAAACGAATTCGATTCGATGGTGATGGTTATAGCATGGATTGGGAGAAGGATGCGGAAAGAAGAAAATTAAGCAATAATAAAACCACTCCAGATGCATTACAAGTACTGACTTCAGAAAAAAGCCTAGACTTGTTTAAATCAATGCAAGTAATGAGTGAGGTGGAAGCAAAAGCTAGACAGGAAGTAGATCTGGAATCTTATACCTTACATTTACAAATCGAAGGAAGAGTCTTTAATGAGTTGGTCTATAGTCAAATTATTCCTGCAGCACTGGAATATCAGAATATGTTAATGAAAAATGTAGCAGGACTAAAAGATATTTATGGTGCTGCGCATCAAAAGTTAACTGACGGACAACTGGGAATCATTGAACAGATTGCGGAGCATGTAAATGCAATAAAGAAAAAAACAGATGCGATGACGGCTGCTCGAAAAAATGCAAATACCTTAAAAGATATTACCAAAAAAGCTATTGCTTATAGCAGTAATGTAAGGCCTTACTTCGAAGACATACGATATCATAGTGATCGGTTGGAACGTCTTATTGATAATCAATTATGGCCGTTAACCAAATACAGGGAATTACTTTTTATTAAATGATAGCTATAAATGAAGCTATTGTTAAAATAAAATGAACAGAAAGAGGTGTTACACCTTGATTTCATTTCCATTTAATAATTTTCAATTTAAAAGCGATTAAAAAGAAAGCTTTTTTTATCAATTCTTATATTTTTGTGGCAAATTACAACCCATGAGTTCATCAAATAGCAAAAGATATCAGCAACGTGGCGTTTCGGCTTCCAAAGAGGACGTGCACAACGCCATAAAAAATATTGATAAAGGGTTGTTTCCAAATGCTTTTTGCAAAATAGTCCCAGACTATTTAACGAACGATCCGGAACATTGTTTGGTGATGCATGCTGATGGGGCAGGAACAAAATCTTCGCTAGCTTATATGTATTGGAAAGAAACCGGAGATATTTCGGTTTGGAAAGGTATTGCGCAGGATGCTTTAATTATGAATATTGATGATCTTATTTGTGTTGGAGCTACAGAAAATATCATGTTATCCTCTACTATTGGAAGAAATAAGAATAAAATTCCAGGAGAAGTTATTGCAAGCATTATCGAAGGTACAGAAGCACTTATTAAAGAGCTAAAGGAACACGGAGTGCATATTCATAGTACTGGCGGAGAAACCGCAGATGTTGGAGACTTGGTACGCACAATTATTGTTGACTCCACGGTAGTGGCTAGAATGAAAAGAAGTGATGTAATTGATAATGCCAATATATCCGATGGGGACGTTATTGTAGGTTTAGCTTCTTTCGGACAAGCAACTTATGAAAACGCTTATAATGGTGGCATGGGAAGTAATGGCCTTACTTCTGCACGACATGATGTTTTTTCTAAATATTTAGCTGAAAAGTTTCCTGAGAGTTTTGATGCGGAAGTCCCAGAGGATTTGGTTTATTCTGGACAAATGAAATTAACCGATGTTGTACAAGATACTCCTTTAGATGCAGGTAAATTGGTGCTATCTCCTACACGAACCTACGCGCCAATTGTCAAAAAGATTTTAGAAAAATATACTTCGGATAGTGTTCATGGTATGATACATTGTAGCGGCGGAGCACAGACTAAGATTTTACATTTTATAGAAGATTTACATATAATAAAGGATAATATGTTTGCCATTCCTCCTTTATTTCAACTCATTCAAGAACAGTCCGGTACAGATTGGAAAGAAATGTATCAGGTTTTTAATTGTGGACACCGATTGGAACTCTATGTTAAGCCTGAAATAGCTGCTGAAATCATTACTATTGCTGAAAATTTTGGAGTAGCAGCTCAAATCATTGGACATGTTACTTCCAACCCTAAAAAACAACTTACCATAAAAAGTAGCAAAGGAATTTTTGTATACGAATAACATACGATTTGTACGAAAAAACCGTTGTTGAAGTAATCAGAAACATGTACATGAAAAGGATTAAATTTCTATTGCTTTCCAAAGAAATAGATGGTAAACTCTGCTACTAATGGAAACTTCTGTTACGTATGGGACTAATACCTCTAAATTAGGAAGAACGATACTGTTGCTTTTGTTTTTCCATGCTGTTATTTTGGTTGGACAACAAAGAAAAGAAGTTGCTGTTGATCAATCCTTTGAGCTTATGGGGACGAACTTTAAGATCACCGTAATAGCACCAAATCAAGAGATAGGATATATTTATATCAATGAGGCGGTAGCAGAAATTAAGAGAGTAGAGGAGTTAATTTCTTCATGGAATCCAAAATCGCAAACAAGTCTCATAAATAAAAATGCTGGAATAAAACCAGTACCGGTAGATTTTGAACTTTTTAGCCTTATAGAAAGAGCTAAACATATTTCTGAAATTACTGATGGAGCTTTTGATATAAGTTATGCTGCAATGGATGCAATTTGGCAATTTAATGGGACTATGCAATACATGCCTACTGCTAATGAGATTCATGATATGCTTGCAAAAGTAGATTATAAAAAGATCATTCTAGATGGCAATCAACAAACTGTTTTTTTGCAAGAAAAAGGTATGAAAATAGCATTTGGAGCTATTGGAAAAGGGTTTGCTATTGACAAGGCAAAAGCCTTATTGCAGTCAAAACAAGTAAGTGCAGGAGCTATTAATGCAAATGGAGATGTAAGTACATGGGGTTCTAAAATTAATGGAGATAAATGGTATATCGGGATTCCAAAATCTGTAAATACCGCCAAAATATCACATTGGATGCCTATTGTAGAATCGTCTGCAGCGACCACGAACGATAGCGGAAAACATGTAATGTTTGAAGGAAAAAAATACATGCATGTTTTGGATCCGAGGAGTGGGCAGCCCGCTAGCGGAATTAAAAGTGTTTCTGTGTTTGCGAAAAGTGCAGAATATTGCGATGCACTGGCGACCGCTATTTTTGTTTTGGGACGAGATCGGGGAATTGCTTTAATAAATCTAATAGGCGCTGCGGAGGTTTTAATCTTAGATACTGACAACAAACTTTATAAAAGCAACGGAATACCAGTAAATATTAACGAATGAAAGTGTTATTTACTACGATAACTTTTTTGCGTCCGTTCTTATTTTGATTAAATATCCGTTTTTTAGAAAATAAATGGCAAGGTTGAAAGCTAAAGGATGAACATCAGAATTTGTTCAAAAAAGCCAAAACATATGCGATATGTTTTTAAAGTGAAAATAGTATGTATCAAATATCTGGTATTTATTTAGATGTACAAATTTATCGTAAATTCGCACACAAGTGGAGTTAGATCATGATAGATAAATTAAATATTGTAAAGCAAAGATTTGATGAGGTATCGGACTTGATTATTCAACCTGATATTATCTCAGATCAAAAAAAATACGTTCAACTGAACAAAGAGTACAAGGACCTTAAGGCGCTAATGGATAAACGAGAGCTTTATATGACCTTAGTCAATAACGTTGGCGAAGCAGAAGAAATCATAGCGGATGGAAGCGACGAGGAAATGCTGGAAATGGCTAAAATGCAGTTGGATGAAGCTAAAGCCAGTTTGCCGCAGTTGGAAGAGGAGATAAAATTACTTTTGATTCCTAAAAACCCTGAAGATGCTAAAAATGTGGTAATGGAGATTCGCGCCGGAACTGGTGGAGATGAAGCCAGCATCTTTGCAGGGGATTTGTATCGGATGTATACCAAATATGTGGAAAGTAAAGGTTGGAAACATAGCACTGTTGATTTTAGTGAAGGAACAAGTGGTGGTTTTAAGGAAATTCAATTTGAAGTAACCGGAGAGGATGTCTATGGAACCTTAAAATTGGAGGCTGGGGTTCACCGCGTTCAACGAGTTCCGCAGACCGAAACTCAAGGACGAGTGCATACAAGTGCTGCAACGGTAATGGTGCTTCCTGAGGCTGAAGAGTTTGATGTTCAAATAGATCCAAAAGATGTTCGTATCGATTATTTCTGTTCTTCAGGACCTGGAGGGCAATCGGTGAATACCACATATTCAGCAGTACGACTTACACACACGCCAACAGGTTTAGTGGCACAGTGTCAGGATCAAAAATCACAGCATAAGAATAAAGAAAAAGCTTTTAAGGTCTTGCGCTCTCGATTGTATGACCTTGAACTAGAAAAAAAGCAACAGGAAGATGCGGCCAAGCGAAATTCTCAAGTAAGTAGTGGAGATAGATCAGCAAAAATTAGAACCTATAACTATCCTCAAGGAAGAGTTACAGATCATAGAATAGGATTAACACTTTACGATTTGCAAAATATCGTAAATGGTGACCTGCAGAAGATTATAGATGAATTAATTCTTGTTGAAAATACCGAAAAACTAAAAGAAGCATCAGAAATTTTTTAACACCTAATTTTTGAAGTTGTAGTTGCATATGACCCTAGACCATCTAATTAATCAGATACATCTTAAATCATCGTTTTTATGTGTGGGACTTGATGTGGATTTAGAAAAAATCCCTCCCCATTTATTAGAATTGGAGGATCCTATTTTTAGTTTTAATAAGGCAATTATTGATGCTACGCATGAATTGTGTGTGGCGTATAAACCCAATATTGCGTTTTATGAGGCCTACGGTATTAAAGGATGGCGAGCCTTAGAAAAAACAATTAATTATTTAAACACCAATTATCCAGAAGTTTTTACAATTGCCGATGCTAAACGAGGGGATATTGGAAATACATCTACACATTACGCGAAGGCATTTTTTGAAAATTTAGGTTTTGATTCGCTTACAATAGCCCCATATATGGGAAAGGATTCTGTAGAACCATTTCTGGAATTTGAAAACAAGTTTACTATTTTACTAGCGCTTACTTCGAATCCGGGAGCCTATGATTTTCAGACTTTGACAACTGAAAAAAAAGAATTGTATAAACAGGTAATAGAAACCTCAATTGGTTATAAGAATAGCCAAAACCTGATGTATGTTGTGGGAGCTACCAAAGCTTCTTATTTAGCTGAGATACGTAAGATTGTTCCAGAAAGTTTTCTTTTAGTCCCTGGAGTAGGTGCGCAAGGCGGGGATTTATCTGAAGTATGTACCTATGGAATGAGTGCAAACGTAGGCCTGCTAATCAACTCCTCGAGAGGTATATTATATGGTTCCGATAAAGAAAATTTTGCTGAAATAGCAAGGGATCGTGCAAGAGTTTTACAACAACAAATGCAGCTTGAACTTGAGAAAAGAAAATAAATTATTGAATTAAATCTTCTAAAATTCTTTTGATTTGTAAAGCTTTCGATTCAAAAAATTCTACAAGTTTTGCATCGATGTTTTCTTCATTTGTAGCCATTTCCATAAAGTTTTGATAACGGTATTCTAAAATTGCTACCGCATGGCTTCCACTAGTAATTGGCGTTGTACTGCCAACTTTGCAATACTGATTTTTCATAGTCAAGATTTTGTTCTACAAATATACGGTCGAAACCTTGGTTTTAGATGTCGACACTCTTGAGATACAACTAAAAATTGGGTATTTTGTCTAATTTTTAACAATTTCAGTGAGTATTATCTAAAATGCTGGTGGTTTTGGTAAAAGGAGTGGAAAATGAAATAAATCGTATCTCTACTAAAATTAAAGTACATTTATAAAAATTACATCTCGTGCTTCACTATACAACATATATACACCCCGCTGCCCAGAAATGGGTCACTTTTGTTCATGGAGCTGGAGGAAGTTCCTCGATATGGTATAAGCAAGTTCGGGAATTTAAAAAATATTTCAATGTTGTTCTTCTAGATTTAAGAGGTCACGGTAGCTCTAAACCAAGTATTGCAGATGCGTTTCAGGAGCAATATACTTTTGATTTTATCACTAATGATATTATAGAAGTTATTGATAGTTTAAAAATAGAAAAGTCGCATTTTGTAGGGATTTCTTTAGGAACCATTCTTATTCGAAATCTTGCCGAAAAATATCCAGAACGTGTAGAGAGTATGATTATGGGTGGTGCAATAATGAAATTAAATGTACGTTCGCAAATTTTGATGCGGCTAGGAGTGTTATTTAAGTCTATAATTCCATACTTGTGGCTGTACAAATTTTTTGCCTTTGTTATTATGCCCAACAAAAATCATCGTGAATCACGTTTGCTTTTTGTTCGAGAAGCAAAAAAGTTATATCAAGCGGAGTTTATACGATGGTTTAAGTTAACCTCCGAAATTAATCCTTTGTTGCGTCTTTTTCGATCAGCAGAACTCACTATTCCAACTTTATTTGTTATGGGAGAAGAAGACTATCTATTTCTGCCAACGATTAAGAAAATTGTAAAACAGCACCGATCTTCAAATTTGCTTGTGATTGAGAATTGCGGACATGTTGTAAATGTAGAACAACCATTGATTTTTAACGAAAAAGTAATTACGTATTTATCCAAGGTATAATTAAATGAGGATGTCATGAAAAAAATAATACTTGCGCTATTTGTAGGCTTTTTAGGAACTCAATCTATGTTCGCACAAACAACATCTTGCCCCTGTTGCTCGGTTGAGCATCAGGCTTTCGATTTTTGGGTAGGGTCATGGGAGGTTCAAAATCCTGATGGAAATGTTGTAGGAACGAATACGATAGAAAAAATCGAAGGAGGCTGTGCATTGCAAGAGAATTGGCTTAATGCAACCGGTAAGGTTACTGGAAGAAGTTTAAACTTTTACAATAGTCAAACTGGAAATTGGGAACAATTATGGGTAGATAATAGCGGGTCTGTGCTAAAGCTTAAAGGAAATCGAATTAAGAATCAGATGATTTTAACTTCGGATCCTTTCAAACGCGCGGATGGCAATTCTTATGTTAATCGCATTACTTGGACATCAAACGAAGATGGCACCGTACGGCAGCTATGGGAGGTGCTTTCCGGAACTAAAGTTGTTACGGTTGCTTTTGATGGTCTTTATAAAAAAATAAAGGAGTAATCAATTTATACTACAGTTTGTAGCGACATACGTTGATACTCACTTGGGGTTTGAAGCGTATCCTTTTTAAATGCTTTATTAAAAGTAACTTTATTGTTATAACCCACCTCATACGCAATATCAATAATATTTAAATTACGTTGAGAATCGTTGGCTATAATTTTTTTGGCCTCCAGAATGCGATATTTGTTTACCAATTCATGAAAGTTCATTTTAAAATGTTCATTAATTACTTGTGACGCACTATGTCGGTTAGTGTTTAATTTTTCGGCTACAATTTCGAGACTAATATCATTTTGTTTATAGATTTTATCTTCGTGAAATAACGAAATTAGCTTTTCTTTTAACTCATTAGATAAACTTGGGGTAAGTCCAGACTTTTTGTACTTGAAGAAAAGTTGATTGTCTAAGGAGTAAACCCCATTAAACACATCTGGTTGTACGTAAGCAGAATATCCTGCATAAACGATCATTAATGCCATGGCGACGATCGGCATATTATAGAAAAATCCAGAAGCCATGTGATTGCTTATAAGAATCCCATATATGGCATAAAATATGATATACAAAATATGAATGCGATACAGATTCTTTTGCCAAATTCTTGCTGTTTTACTAAGAGCGTTATTCAGAGATCCTTTGCGATATAGTTTATGTAAAAAATAGCCATATACTACTAGAGATAATAATTTTAGGCCAACAATCACCGCCACATATTGTGAGTCTTGAGAATTATGACCACTAATAGATCTTCCCAGCATCACACTAAGCTTTTCCTTAGCAGTCATGCTATAAATCGGCAGAATATAAAACAGAAATAAAAGCGTAGGAATAAGATGTAAAAGATCTTTCTTTTTGAATTTGTATTGTTGTGTTATGCGCTTGAAATAAAGGAAAATAAGGGGTCCATATAAAAATGAAAACGCAGTAGACATTAAATAAGAATGTGGAAATTCTAAGTGGTAGTTAGTTAAATTTAAACTGATGTGAAAAACGAAAAATGAATGGATGAAAATGAAACTTGCAATAAGAAATTTTGCCCCAAATTCAATGTTTTTATTTAAGCTGATCATGAAGGCAATAAAAAAACCTACAAAAGCTATATAAAGATAAAAAATGGACATCGCCGAAATTTTAGGAACATAATTGGTTTGTAATTCCTGAAATTCAGAGACGTCTTTAATCAACATAAACCCATCGTGTTTAAGGAAGGAAGTGTCGAAATCAAGTACAAGATAATCTTTTATGGCAGTGATTGCAGCTTCACTATTCCCAAGTTGTGCATGGCATAAGGCTATTCGCTTCCGTATGGTTTCCTGGCGAATACTGGTGTTGCCCTTTAACTGTTCATAGATTGCAAGTGCGGCTTCCCATTGTCTATCGTGGTATAATTCGTTTGCTTGAATTAAAGGGTTTTGATCAAAAACATCTGAAGTAGGCGCACTCTGTGCCACAATCTCATAGGATGATTGTTCCACGGGAGATTGGCAAAATAAGAACAATGTGTAAATTATTCCTAGAAGCTTCATTGATTGATGAATTAGCCTGGTATTAAGTTAACTAATAAATAAATGTTAAATCTTAAAAAACTCTTAAAAAGGTAAATCCCGATAAGAGTTTACCTTTTAAATCTTAAAAAACTGGATAGTACAAAAGTTGAAGTTTTACGGATTAAATAAGGATAACGGGAGATTATTAAATATATGGTAATCAAAAGAGTCTAAAATATAGAAGTATAAAAAAAACCGGTGCTCCCACCGGTTTTAGACTAACTAACTCAAAAAAATTAATAATTCAAAATGGAATATTATTCAAAGGTCTTTAAAAGCCTTCTTAGTACATTTAAATAAACTTTATCACTTCGTAAAGCTTATATGTTGGTTAAACGACATGAATTTAGATTTATTGTGCAACTGTGTGAAAAAAATAAGAACTATGAACTTTTTTAATAAAAAGTATTAGATTTTTAAATTAAATTAAGAAATAGTCCATAAAATCATAAAAGATGCTAATTTCAATCTTGAAGTGCAAAAACCTTTTGCAAAAGTGTTGTGGTTCTAGAAGAAACCTTACTTCTTATTTCACCTTCTTCAACAGCAATCATTGTATAAACTCCATTTAAGGCTTCTTGAGTTACGTAGTCAGTCAAATCGGGACTAACTTTTTTTGTTAAGGGTATCGCATTATAACGATTTATCAAATTCGTCCATACCACATCGGCACCGACCTTTTCAAAGGATTCCTGTATAATAGGGCTAAATTTGGCATATAGGGCATCTCTAGTTGTACCGGATAAATATTGCGTAGCAGCATCCGGATTTCCCAACAAGATTTTTTTAGCATCCGTAAAAGTTATATTTTTTACAGCATCAACAAAAATAGGTGTTGCAGAAGATACTGCATCTTCAGCTGCTCGGTTTAATACACGAAGACCTTCATCTGCCAAATTGCTAAGTCCAATATCTCTAAGTGTTTTATCCAGTTTTTGAAGCTCGGGTGGTAATAGAATTTTTACGAGTTCATTCTTGAAAAAACCATCTTTTTGGGTGAGTTTGTTGACCTGTTTTTCAATACCAAAGTTTAAGGCTTCCTTAAGCCCTAGGGCAATTTCTGTATTTCCAGGAATTCCACCGCTTTGCGGAATTTGGTTTACGACTTGTTGTAATTCAGCACAAGAAACAGTGCATACAATTAATAGTAGGATAAATACTTTTCTTAACATGATATGGAGTTTATGTAGGATGGTAAAATTACAATAAAATCAAATTATACCTAGCAATAGTAGGTATTAATAGAAAATGATTGTTTTGTTATTGTAGACCATAGTCTTTCGCAGAACATGAAGCTTTACTGCTCTCGAAAGTACAATTTTTTCCAAATCTCGACCTTTGGTTATAAAATCCTTAATGGTATGAGAATGGGTAACTCTGGTCACATCTTGTTCAATTATCGGTCCAGCATCAAGTTCTTCGGTAACATAATGACTAGTAGCTCCGATAATTTTCACACCTCTTTTAAAGGCAGCGTGATAAGGTTTTGCACCAGCAAAAGCAGGAAGAAAAGAATGATGAATGTTAATGATTTTGGAAGGATAAGCAGAAATTAATTTAGCGGTAACAATTTGCATGTACCTAGCTAAAACGATAAAATCCACCTGATGTTTTTTAAGTAATTCCACCTGTTGTTTTTCTCCAGTTTCCTTGGTGTCTTTGGTTATCGGGATATGATAGAATGGAATGTCAAATTGCTGCGCAACAATAGATAAATCGTTGTGATTGCTACAAATAAAAGGAATGTCTACAGCAAGTTCTCCGGCGTTATATCTGCTTAATAGGTCATATAAACAATGATTATACTTGGAGACAAATATGGCCATCCGCAATGGTTTGTCTTCGGAATGAAGATTCCATTCCATAGCATAGGGTTGGGCTAAGGTTTTATGAAACTGCTCTTTAAAATCATCTAAGGAACCCATCGGACTGGAGAAATCGCTTTCCAATCGCATAAAAAACACACCAATTTCCCTATCCACATGTTGATCTAAGTAGGTGATATTCCCTCCATAAGACTGAATAAAAGAGGTGACGGCACTAATAATTCCAGGCTGATCAGGGCAATGTATTCGGATTGTTATTTTCAAAGGTATCGCATTTGAAAGGTCAAAATTAAGGCATAAAAAATAATAGTGCTGAAAGTGTTTATGTTTTTATAAAATTCTGATTAGAATCGAAAAACCTTTGCATTTTTCGTAAATTGCACCCTTATAATCGTCTTTTTATTATCAATGAAACAAATATCTCCTTATAGTCCAAGCCATAAAGTACGAATTGTTACGGCAGCTTCTCTTTTTGATGGTCATGATGCGGCCATAAATATTATGAGACGAATTATTCAGGCAACTGGAGTCGAAGTAATTCATTTAGGTCATGATAGAAGTGTTACAGAAGTGGTCGATTGCGCTATTCAGGAGGACGCTAATGCCATTGCACTTACTTCCTATCAAGGAGGGCATAACGAATATTTTAAATATATGTACGATCTTTTGCAGGAGAAAGGAGCCGGTCATATTAAAATATTTGGTGGCGGGGGCGGTGTTATCCTTCCGAAGGAGATAAAGGATCTTATGAATCATGGAATTACCAGAATTTATGCTCCTGACGATGGACGTACTATGGGGCTTCAAGGAATGATTAATGATCTCGTTGCGAAAAGTGATTTTGCAATGCCAAGTTTGACTATTCCTAATGGGAAAGAACTGACAAAAGCTATCCGAAATAAGGATGTTAATGCCATTGCTCGATTAATTACTTTGGCAGAAAACAGGCATGATGATTTTGTAACTGCTTTTTCAACTGTAGAACCCTCCAAAAAAGAGGTTCCGGTTTTGGGTATTACAGGAACGGGAGGTGCTGGAAAATCGAGTTTGGTTGATGAATTGGTTCGCCGTTTTCTTATTGACTTTCCCGAGAAAAAAATTGGACTTATTTCTGTAGACCCTTCCAAACGAAAAACAGGAGGTGCACTTCTTGGAGATCGTATTCGAATGAATGCGATCAACAATTCTAGGGTATATATGCGATCTTTGGCAACCAGACAATCCAATTTGGCATTGTCCAAATATGTCTTTGAAGCCATTCAGGTTTTAAAGGCCGCTGAATTTGACCTTATTGTACTTGAAACATCTGGGATTGGTCAATCCGATACGGAGATTATTGAACACTCCGATGCTTCTTTATATGTGATGACACCTGAATTTGGAGCTGCCACACAATTGGAAAAAATTGATATGCTAGATTTTGCAGATCTAGTGGCGATTAACAAATTTGATAAAAGAGGGGCCTTAGATGCTTTGCGGGATGTGAAAAAGCAATATATGCGAAATCATAACCTTTGGGATACCCCGCAAGATGATCTTCCTATTTTCGGTACAATTGCTTCTCAGTTCAATGATCCTGGAATGAATAGGTTGTATGCGGCAATTATGGAAAAATTAGTTGCTCTAGGGAATAAAGCTTTGCAGTCGAATTTAACCGTTGATGACGAAACCAGCGAAAAAATATTTGTAATTCCTCCTGCGCGAACCCGATACTTATCTGAAATAACAGAAAGTAATAGAGCATATGATAGTAAGGTGAAAAAACAAGCTGTTATTGCACAGCGGCTTTATGGTGTTTTTAAAACCTTGGAGAGTGTTATGGCGAAGACTCCGGTTCTAACCAAAAATGGTATTGAACTGGATGAAATTCTTGACACCAACCCCAATGCTAGCTTTATAGCACAATTAATAGCGCATTTCGAGAGTATTAAACTGGATTTAGATGCCAGAAACTGGGAAACTATTATTCAGTGGGATACGCTTGTTAAAAAATACAAAGACCCTATTTATAGTTTCAAGGTAAGAGATAAAAACATTGAAATAGAAACACATACAAAATCCTTATCTCAAACAGACATTCCCAAGATTGCGCTGCCGAGATTTGAAGCTTGGGGAGATATTTTAAGTTGGAGTCTTCAAGAGAATGTGCCCGGTAACTTTCCCTATACTTCTGGTTTATATCCTTTTAAACGAACAGGGGAGGATCCAACACGAATGTTTGCTGGTGAAGGAGGTCCAGAACGCACAAATCGTCGTTTTCATTATGTAAGTTTGGGAATGCCTGCCAAAAGATTGTCTACGGCCTTCGATTCCGTAACTTTATATGGTAATGATCCTGATCACCGTCCTGATATTTATGGAAAAATTGGAAATGCTGGAGTATCCATTTGCTGTTTAGATGATGCCAAGAAGTTATATTCCGGATTTGATTTAAGTGACCCAATGACTTCGGTAAGTATGACGATTAATGGCCCGGCACCAATGCTTTTAGGATTTTTTATGAATGCTGCTATCGATCAGAATTGTGAAAAATACATCAAGGCGCAGGGTATTGAAAACGATGTGCAGGCAAAAATCACCAAGATTTATGCTAAGAAAGATGTTGCACGACCAGAATATTTAGGAGAATTACCTGAAGGAAATGATGGCTTAGGTCTTATGCTTCTTGGTGTTACTGGAGATCAAGTATTACCAGAAGCAGTGTATCAGGAGATTAAAAATGATACGTTAAAACAAGTTCGAGGGACTGTACAAGCAGATATTTTGAAGGAAGACCAGGCTCAAAATACGTGTATCTTTTCAACAGAATTTGCCCTAAGGTTAATGGGAGATGTGCAAGAATACTTTATTCAAAATCAGGTTCGAAATTTCTATTCGGTATCCATTTCGGGCTATCATATTGCAGAAGCTGGAGCAAATCCAATTACGCAACTGGCTTTTACACTTTCCAATGGTTTTACCTATGTAGAGTATTACTTGAGTAGAGGAATGGATATTAATAAATTCGGACCCAATTTGTCTTTCTTCTTTTCCAATGGAGTAGATCCTGAATATGCGGTAATAGGCAGAGTAGCTAGAAGAATATGGGCGAAAGCTTTAAAAGAAAAGTATAGTGCTGATGCTAGAGCACAAATGCTAAAATATCACATTCAAACATCGGGACGTAGTTTGCATGCACAAGAAATTGATTTTAATGATATTAGAACAACGCTACAAGCGCTTTATGCAATATACGATAATTGTAATTCTTTGCATACCAATGCTTACGATGAAGCGATTACAACACCGACAGAAGAATCCGTTCGGAGAGCAATGGCTATTCAGCTTATCATAAATAAAGAATTGGGATTAACCCAAAACGAAAACCCTTTGCAAGGCTCTTTTATTATCGAGGAACTCACAGATTTGGTGGAGGAAGCAGTTTTAATAGAGTTTGATCGTATTACGGAGCGTGGAGGAGTATTAGGAGCAATGGAAACCATGTATCAGCGTTCCAAAATTCAGGAGGAGAGTCTCTATTATGAGACCCTCAAGCATACCGGTGACTATCCTATTGTAGGGGTTAATACTTTTTTGAGCTCCAAAGGATCTCCAACAGTATTACCTGCAGAAGTTATTAGGGCAACAGAAAAAGAGAAATTAGCACAAATAACTACCTTGGAAAACCTTCAAAAAAACAATAAACAGTTATCGGAAACGGCGCTAGCAGAGCTTCAAAATATAGCGATATCTAATGCCAATATGTTCGAAAAATTAATGGAAGTCACCAAATTTTGTTCTTTAGGGCAGATTACGGCAGCCTTGTTTGAAGTTGGAGGACAGTATCGCAGAAATATGTAAGTAGAATAATGCTAAAAATTGTTTTAGTATTAAAAAATGGATTGTTAAAAACAAGGTATTTACTATCCGTTACCTAGACGTAACGAACTTCTCCAATTTAGATAAATCGTTCTAAAACTGTGTAACTCTGAGCGTAATAGATTTAAGTACTCTTTCTCACGTACTCCATCTCTTTCCAATCCATTGCAATACGATTGGATATTACGAATCATAATATTAATAAAAAAAGCACTTCGCATGCGTACTGTAAAAGATTCTGTACATTCCGCCTGTGCAATTTTTTGAGGTATTAAAATAGCGTCGGTAAGTAAAGAGTCTGCAATATTATCCCGTAAACTATTGGATTGGTATAACTTCAATAAATCTTTATTGTGAGATACATACGAAGCAATCTCCCTGCTCATTTTGCAGAGCTCTAGCGCTTTCTTGTATACCGGGATTTTTCTTAAATTTTTATAAGGCATTTCTTTTCCAACAACGATACCATAAAATTACTTCTAAATTTTTAGAGTTATCTTTGTAAAACATAGTCAAATGATAATTTTACTTAATAAACATAACTTTTAAACAATAAAATATTTTGAATGTAAAGATAGATGCTTTGAATTGGGGAATTTTAATGAGTTTACAAGAAAACGCAAGAGCTTCTTTTGCGGAAATTGGTAGAAAAGTGGGTTTAACTCCCCCTGCTGTTGCAGAACGTATAAAAAAAATGGAAGACGCGGAAATCCTTCAAGGGTATAAGGCTGTTGTTTCACATACGCTTACGGGAAATCAGTTAAAAGCGATGATTACCTTAAGGGCGTTTATGGGGAAATTAAAACCATTTTTAGAAAAGGTAGGTACTTTCGATGAGGTTATTAATTGTTATAGGATTACGGGAAACGAAAACATTATAATGGAAGTAGTGCTAAGAGATCAATTCCATTTAGAACGATTTATAGATCAATTAATTATTTACGGAGAAGCGAGAACACATATTATTTTATCTAATGTGGTGGCCAATGCGCCCATAACAAATAGGGTGTAACCTATCTGAGACCCTATACAATTGCATTTTTACTACCTTTAAAGTAAACCTGCATCATCTTAAAAAAACTAACCAAGCTTATAAAATTAAAAAACAACTATGTTTACCACCTTAGAATATGCTGTAACATCCCTTGTTTGCTTGGTGACTGCAGTAGTTATTCAACGTATTTACAATAAAGAGAAAAAACGTATAAACGCATCTGCTCGAGTACGTGGTATTCTGTGGTTCGGATGGGCAATTTTTGTTTGGGGCTTCGGAAGTCTTCTAAATTGGATAATGGTTAGTGGATTTGGTTGGTCATCCACGCATAAAGTATTGGTGTATTTAGGTGTATTGGTATCCCTACTTAATTCGTTGTTTATTTTACTTTCATTACCCTCTATTGAGCATAAGAAAAAGCACAATATTATAAAACGATTATTACTGCGTTTCTCAGAGCGTGAATTTTTTATCTTGTTTGGAGGAATTATGTTGATGTTGGCTTTTGTCTTTATTGCTGCAACTTATGTTGGTAGCGGAGTAAATAACTCCTTGATATGGTTAATTGATATTCCGATATCTGTAGTTGTTGCTTTTGCTTTACTAAATGAATTAAATAAAGCATTTAATACCAGAAATATGCGCTTTATGTATTTGCCGAGTTTTTCACTCTTTGTGCTGATACTAATAGCAGTTACGCATCGAATTTTTCCAGAAGATCAGATCCCAGCAAAAATAACTTTGGAAACCTGGGCCTTATTAGGTACCATAACTGCTATTTCCTTTAAATTTTTATTCATTCTGCTATTTTCAATTTTGCTTTACAGTTGGAAATTCTTGTCGGAAACGGAGGTGCAGCAAGCACAAATTGATACTGTTTTACGAGAAAAGGAACAATTGACGGATCAAAATACAAGACTTGAAATAGCGAATCGGAGTCATCTAGATACCATTTCACATCTTGAAAAGGAACTGGAGGAACTCAAGGTATTAACAACTACAACGCTTTCTGAACGTCAAAAAGAAGTATTGGGCAACTTAGGCGTATGGGGAAATGAAAAATCGTATACAGAAATTGCTGATGCAATGCATATAAGTCTTGATGGTTTTCAAACCCACATTCATCAGATCAAAAAAATATTAAATATTAGCGGTGCTGATGGTAAAAAGCAACTTATCCGCTATGCATTGGAGAATGATATTACCAATTTTGCTTCTATTTCAAAGATCTAGATCTCGATGACGAGCTTACAAATCAGTTGTGGTTACGTATATGCTTAACCTATTGAGTGGGAATTTTCAATAACACTTAACCCATTTATTTTCAAATACATATTTCATTTTTGCTTTGAAAAACGAAAGTAAGCAATGGGATATTTATTGGCATTACAAAAGACTACACTAATCATTTTAAAAGTTTATAATGAAAGTTTAGATGATACGATCAATACAAGCTTTAAAGACGCTACAAGTTGGTTTGTAGATATCATATTTGCCGAAATTCCAATTACAGATACGGTTGGTATTCCCTGGGTGTTGATTGTCTTGATTTTAGGAGCAAGTTACTTTACGCTCTATTTTAAAGGGATTAATATTCGTGGTTTAAGAACTTCGATAAGCGTTATCCGTGGAAAATATGACAATCTAGAACGCAATATTGAAACAGTTTCCGATACGTCTAAGTCTATAAAAGAAGATGGAGAGGTAAGCCATTTTCAGGCGCTTACTGCTGCATTATCTGCTACAGTTGGCCTAGGTAATATCGGAGGTGTAGCTATAGCATTATCTATTGGCGGTCCTGGTGCTACGCTATGGATGGTTTTAGTGGGCTTTTTGGGGATGGCTTCTAAATTTGTAGAGTGTACTTTAGGTGTATTATATCGTGAAATTGATTCAGATGGAACGGTTTATGGGGGACCAATGTATTATCTAAAGAAGGGTTTGGGTGAAAAAGGATATTCAAAACTAGGAAAATTATTAGCGGTGCTTTTTGCGGTGATGTGCATTGGAGGCTCTTTTGGAGGAGGAAACATGTTTCAAGTAAATCAAGCCTTTCAATTATTTGAATATGTTACTGGCGGAGAAGAGAGTTTTATTCATGGAAAAGGATGGCTTTTTGGATTGCTTATGGCCATCTTAGTAGGGGTCGTTATAATTGGCGGGATTAAACAAATAGCAAAGGTTACTGATAAAATTGTTCCTGCAATGGTTTTTATTTATGTGACTGCTGTTGTTGTTGTATTATCCATTCATCATGAGGCTATACCAGGTGCGTTTAAAGCTATTTTTTCTGGTGCATTTACACCAGAGGGGGTCACAGGTGGTGCAATTGGAGTTTTAATACAAGGGTTTAAAAGAGCAGCTTTTTCCAATGAGGCTGGCATTGGTTCAGCCTCTATTGCGCATTCTGCAGTTAAAACAAAATTTGCTGCAAGTGAAGGTTTGGTAGCATTGTTAGAACCTCTTATCGATACTATAGTGGTCTGTACAATGACAGCCTTGGTGTTGATAGTTACGGGTCAAATAGAAGTAGGAGCAGAAATTTCCGATGCACAGGGTGTCGTATTAACGTCTAATGCACTAAAAAGTGGGATATTTTGGTTTCCTTATCTACTGTCTTTTGCCGCAGTACTGTTTGCTTTTTCCTCTATGATTTCATGGTCTTATTATGGGTATCAGGCGTGGTCATTTCTTTTTGGTAGAGGTAAAAGAACAGCATATGTTTATAAAACTATATTTTGTCTTTTTGTTATTATTGGGGCAGCAGCAAGCTTAGGAGCCGTTACTAATTTCTCCGATGCTATGATTTTTGCTATGCTGGTTCCAAATATGATTGGCCTGTTTTTACTACTTCCTAAGGTGAAAATTGAATTGAAACGGTATACAAAGGCAATTAACAAATCAAATTAACCCATTACGTTTTCAACAAAATGACTTAAAAATCATACCAATTATTGCATTTCATTCAATATTTTGAGCTCTCTGCCGAATCATACTAAGAATTTCATTAATAACTACTATATTTAGTGTTGCGGAAAACTTTTCCGTAAACGCTAATGAAAAGGATACTATTTATACTAGCATTATTATATGTGTCTGGTGCCTGTGGTCAAATTGTTGTGGATACAACCTTTACCGTTCAGGAATTGGTCGAAGATGTTTTGGTGAATAGTGAATGTGCAAGAACTTCAAATTATAGTTCATTTACAGGGACCAATTTTGGTTTTAATGGCATTGGTTATTTCAATGCAAATAGTTCTTCTTTTTTGTTTAGAGAAGGAATTGTGCTATCCACAGGAAATGCTGTAGATGCCGAAGGTCCTAATGATGATATTGTTAGCTCTGGAGTAGAGTTTTGGCGTGCCGATGAGGATTTAAGAGATATCACAAATACGTCTTCACTTTTCAATGCCACTTTTATTCAGTTTGATTTTATTCCTACTTCCAATAGATTAAGTTTCAATTTTTTATTTGCATCCGAAGAGTATTCAGATGGGTTTCAATGTTCGTTTTCTGATGTATTTGCCTTTATTTTAACAGATTCGCGCGGAGACTCCAGTAACTTAGCAATCATTCCTGGAACAAATGATCCTGTGCGAGTGACTTCTGTGCGACCCGGAGTCCCAGGAAGTTGTGGCCCGGAAAATCAAGAGTTTTTTGGAAGTATTAATGGAATTGCATCGCCTATAGCGTATACAGGGCAAACGACGCGATTACAAGCCTCTTCCGACGTAAATCCTGGAGAAACGTATACCATAAAATTGGTGATTGCCGACAATCTGGATACCCAATTGGATTCTGCCGTATTCTTAGAAGCGGGAAGCTTTTCTACAGCAATTTCCTTGGGGCAAAATAGAACAGTTGATGGTGGAAATCCGCTATGTATTGGAGAAAGCGTTCCCTTAGACGCAACTTCTCCTGGGGCTACAGAGTATACTTGGTATCGAGATGGGATAGAATTAACTGGGTTTCGAAATGATACTAATATTGTTGCGACGGACAGTGGGCTTTATGAGGTAGAAGTAGCATTTTCCGATATTTGTGTGGTACAAGGTGCGGTGCGCTTAGAGTTTGTACCACCCCCTTCCATCGCTACTCCTCCGGAAGATTTGGTGCTTTGTGATATTGATGGTGATGGCAAAGAGCCTTTCAATTTTAGTGAAAACGGAGCTTTGATTTTAGGGAGTTTAGACCCTGATATTTATCAGGTCACCTATTTTTTAACACAAAGAGATGCGGAAGCTTTTGAAAATAGAATTTCCCGTCCTACCGCATTTATGAATACGGCTCCATCAGAAACGATATACGCAAGGCTATCTTCCGGGGAGAGCTGTTTTGAGATAGCAACATTTCAAATTACAACAGAGCGATTGGTGCTGAATAGTACTTTAGAAGAAACCTATATATTGTGCTTGGATGCATTAGACGTACCGCAAAGTCCTTTGCCAGTACTAAATACAAGCCTCTCCGAAACTGATTTTCGTTTTATATGGTTTAGGGATGCCGTTTCTAATGTAAATCAGATTATTGGGGAAACCGGAAATCAAATTACAGTAGATAGTCCTGGAATTTATATTGCTGAGGTTACCAATATTGCTTTTGGATGTTCCTTTTTACTTACAACCGAGGTTATTCCTGTTGCTCCTCCGACAAGGTTTGAAGTAGAAGTAATTTCAGATTTTTTTGTGGAAACAAGTGTAGTTCAAATTGTCGTAGAAGGAAATAGTGAATATCTTTTTAGTGTGGATGGGGGTAATTTTACCAGTAATAACCGTTTCGAAAACCTTTTGGGAGGAGAGCATATTGCAGAAGTTATGGATATAGAAGGATGCAGTACGGTCTTGATGCGTTTTGAAGTAGTAGATTATCCCAGATTTTTCACGCCCAATGGAGACGGAGCAAATGATTTATGGGGGATAGGTGGAATAGCGGAACTCGAAAACCCTCAGGTAACCATATATGATAGATTTGGACGTTTGTTGGAACAACTAGATCCAGACGAACTTTGGGATGGAACTTTCTCAGGAAGAGATATGCCTTCAAGTGATTACTGGTTTCGAATTGTTTATGAACGAGACGCTCAGCAAAAAGTTTTTCGTGGACATTTCGCCTTAAAACGTTAGCCAGAGTTTTGTTGAAAGCGGAATTGCAACAACCATATATAATTTTTCTCAAAAAAATTAAATATCAAATCTTTATTAAAAAAGAATGAAATACATCAGATAATCTGTAAGTTTATAAAATTGAAATTTTGGCTAGATTTTTGATGACCCTAATCTTATGAAACAATTTTTACTACTACTTCTTACGGTTGTTTTAATTAATACACAGCTTGTAGCCCAGGAATTAAGATTGCAAAAAGGAACAATAATTGAGTCCGTTCCTATTCGAGATACAGATCCATTAGAGGATTTTGCGCTTTATCTACCCAGAGCCTTTAAAAATGAGGGACAATGGCCATTGCTTATGGTGTTTGATGTAGCAGGTGATAGTAAGAAAGCCCTTGGTAAATTTGTTAATGTAGCAGAAAAGCAGGGCTATATATTGGTAGCATCAAATAAGATACACGATTCCATTTCCATATCGCAAAATATTCTTATTACGGAAAGAATGTTAAAAGAAGTGTCTGGTATTTTTCCAATTCACAAGGGGAGAACCTATACTACAGGTTTTGCTAGCGGGGCTCGATTGGCTTCGATTATTCCTGCTTTTTTAAAGGACGTGGAAGGTGTTGTTTCTTGTGGTGCTGCAATAGCAAACCTGGAAATTTTTAGTGCTAAAAACCCGTTTCATTTTATCGGAATTGCTGGCAATCAAGATTACAATAGTGTAACGATGTTGGAGACCAAACCACAACTAAATTCATTAAAATTTCCAAATCAAATTTTGATTTTTGAAGGAGGTGAAGAATGGCCACCTGAAACTGAACTTAATCGAGCCTTAAAATTCTTAACCCTTGCCGCTATGGCAAAAGGAATGGTGGTAAAAGATGAGTCCTATATTGTCGAGAGTTTTAATGAAGATTTGTTAAAAGTAGATACTCTAATTGCTGAACAGAAGATGCTTCGGGCTAATGGGTTTCTTCGTGAGATGATCGCTACGTATCGCTTGTTGAAAAATGTGGATTCCTTAAAGGAGAAAAGAAAGGAACTTCGAAAAGATAAGATTTTCAGAACGCAAAAAAGAAATGAAAGTAATATCCTTTTTAAAGAAAAATTGATTCGAGAAGATTACTTTTTCTACCTTACAGAGGATGTTGAAACCTATAATTTTAATAATTTGGGTTGGTGGACGTACCAAATGGAAGAACTTCAAAAATTTATAAAAAGCGAGAATAAGCAGGAGCGGTATATGGGTAAGCGACTTTTTGGATATGTTAATGCTTTGGTAAAAGAAAATATTGAGCTTATTGAAAGTGAAAGATTGATCGATGAAGAAGCATTGAGTTTTTTATGGATGTTAAAAACAATTACAGATCCTGAAGATGCCATTTACTACCTTAAAATGATATCATTTGGCGCTAAATATGAAGATTTTGGTACCACCCTATTTTACTTGGAAGAACTATTAAAACAAGGCTATACGGATCAGGATAAATTGTATAGTTTGGAACATACCTCGTTGATCAGAATAACGCCCGAGTATAATAGTATTATTGCAAAATACCTAAAAGAGGCACGATATAGTACGGTTAAAGAATAAGGTGTGGGACTGTACTGACGTCCCAATCGATAACCAAACCACCGGCTAAGGATTGGGCAATTTCTTTTCCATACAATAGTTCACATAAGTATAATGCGGCTTCGAAACTCTTTGCACCTCCAGCGGAAGTAATATATTTTCCATCATGAACAAATAGCACATTATCCGCAACATTTAGTTCTGGAAACATCGCTTTGTATTTGTCGATATCACTTGGAAAAGTTGTAGAGGTCACATGATCTAAAATACCCGTTTTAGCCAATACAAAAGCACCATCGCAGTGCGACGTCATAAATAGAGCCTCGGCATCTACTTTTTTGACAAAATTGAGCATGACCGTATCTTTAAGATCACTGTCTAAATGATGTTCGGCGCTAGGAACGACAAGAATGTCTATTCGAGGAAGCGTATCCGTGGTGTAATCAAAATCAGCTAATATTCTCACTCCTTCAAAAGTGGTAATCGGCTTAAGAGTGTTCGCTACGGTAAATGTATTCATAGCTTTAATTCCTTTGCGATATTGTGTATGCTGAAAAATATCGTAAGGCGCTGTAAATTCAGTATTGTATGTTCCTTCCATGATTAGAAATGCAACGTTATAACGATCTGGTGCCAACTGAGGAACAACACGTTCTTCACTTGCTACAATTACAGGAGGAACCACTGTGCGCTGACATGCGCCCAGGATTATTACAATTACAAAAAGAAGAAACTGTTTACTACTTGAGTTTTTCATATTTTTTGTTTAGCATGCTTTGAAGTAGTAAAAGTAACAAAATCCCTAAAAGACAAGCAACGACCATTACATACCAAGTAAATTCATATCCAAAAGAAGCAACAGAACGCATCCCCATATTATGAGCAAAAATATGAGAAATGGAAAAGGAGATACTATAGAGTGCCATATATTCTCCTGGGTTTCCCGTCTGTGATCTAGCCATAGCAAAAGCATTAGAAAAAGGGAAAGCAATCATTTCTCCCCAGGTCATAAAAAGCATCGCAACAACTAGTATTCCAGTCCATGCAAATAGGTTGAAAATTAGAAAACTAAGTGCAATCAACAATAGTCCTAACAGGATAAGTGTAACTTGAGGTATCTTGCGATATTCAATATATTTTATAAGGGGCATTTCAAAAAGGAAAATAAAAATACCATTCATGGCCAATAGTAACCCTATTTGATATTCACTTAGTTGATACGCTTCGCTATAGTAAATAGGGACCGTAGAGAAGTACTGAACAAAGGCAAAACTTAACAGAATCATTGACCCGATAAAAACTAAATACGGAATGTCTTTATATGCAGACCTTGGGTTTTTAACGTTAAAAGGCTTTTGTATGTTAATCTTTTTTGGGTTTAAAATGAGCAAAATTAATATACCAGCTATAATGCACGTACATCCATCGGCCCAAAACAAGCCCGTATACCCAATATATAAAATAAACAAACCTCCTAAGGCAGGGCCTATAGAAAACCCTAAATTAATAGCCAAGCGGATTAGGGTTACCGAACGGGTTCTGTTCTCTGGTTTGCTATAAGCATTGATTGCTACAAAAGAAGCTGGTCTAAAAACTTCGGCAACAGTCATGAGTAAAAATACACCTAGGGCCAAATTCCAAAAATCTTCCAGAAACTGGAAGCTAATGAATAAGAATCCCGATACAATTAAACTTAAGTACATAACTCGGTAATATCCATAGGTGTCTGTTAGTTTTCCGCCCAACCAAGATCCCATTAAAGAACCGATTCCAAAACTTGTCATCAGCATACCGATGTTTTCTAGACTAAAACCCAAGTTTTCATTAAAGTATAAAGATAGAAATGGAATTACCATAGTGCCAGCCCTGTTGATTAAAGTGACCAAGGCCAGCCACCAGATTTCTTTGGACAAACCTTTGAAAGATTCTAGATAGGAGATGTAAATTTTTTTCATTTGTATGTAATAAAAAAGCCCGGCAATTTGCCGGGCTTTATATGGTTAAATTAAATTCGATATTACCAATAGCTATGCCGGCTCCTTTGTTTGGAGTTTTGTTTTACGGTACATAAAATTGATACGAATTGCATTTTTCTATCTTGTTTCCTACAAAGCTACTTAAAAAATAAGTATGTTGTATTTTTGAGGTATAAAATTTTATAATGAGATATACTTTAGTTGTCCTAGTATTGCTATGTTTGGGGTGTAACCAGGGGAGAAAATACCACAATAAAAATACCGTAGCGGTTGCTGCTTCCATAGCACCAATTTTAGCATTTCAAGAAGAGCTAAATAACACTTTTAAGGACCCAGAGGTTTCTCCATTACCAGATCGCTATCGTAAAAATTTCGAGTCTTTAGATTTTTTTGACGCCGATACTTCCTATGTGGTATGGGCAAAACTAAAGAGAACTCCTGAAGCTGATCCATTTTTAATGCCTACAACAACAGATAGACAGAATTTGGAAGTAGTTTATGGGATAGCTCAATTTAAACTAAAGGAGATCAACTATTCTTTGGAAGTGTATAGAAGTTTGGATACAACGAATACTAAAATCCCTAAGGATTATCTTTTTTTGCCTTTCTTAGATAATACTAATGGAACAGAAACTTATGGAGGTGGGCGCTACATTGATTTAACGATACCGGAAGGAGATTCCATTCAAATTGATTTTAACAAGGCGTATAACCCATATTGCGTATATAATAAAAAATATTCTTGCCCAATTGTTCCAAGAACAAATAGTTTGGATACAAGAATTTTGGCAGGTGTAAAAATGTTTGATCCAAAAAAGTGATAACCCAATAAAATTAAATTTCATTGAGTTATCACCTAACTTAGATAAACAAAAACATATATTGTATTAGAATTGATAAATAGCAGCTAGTACAAAAGAAGAAAGACTGGAAATTGGCTCCCCGTCAGAGTCCAAAAAAGCATCCTCATCAGCGCTATCTAAACGCAATTCAGGCTTAATAATTAAGTCTCCAATCGTTGCGCTTCCTGTTAGCGTAACTGCAAAAACGTCTTCCGCGGCACCTCCGATTGCACCTAAATTAGTTTCGGTAAAATATTCCCCTCTCAAACCAATGGTGAAATTTTCGGATGTCTTCAATTGTGGATACAATGCTACTCCAGCAAAATCAACATCATCATCGCTATTATCAAAAAAAGCAGCATTAATGCCCAAGAAAAAATCTTCAGTAACATTAAATCCTCCCGTGTAGTCCAATTCAAATCCACCAGAACTGTATAAGAAATTTACAAATTGATCATAAAATCCAACCTGAGCTCCAACAGCATATTCTCCTGTAGGGTTAAACTCTGTTGCATCGGTTGGGTTCATTACCGCTAACATTAAACTCCAATCTTCTGATAAGGTAAAATCAGCTTTTAAACCGGTATGAGAAAAAGGACCAAAAGAAAACAAATAAGAGGTGCTATAATTGAAATTTCCTACTGGCGAGATTACTTCATAACCCAAAAAGGTGTTGAAATTTCCAAAAGTAAGCTTTACACTTTCACTTACATTCCAATAAACGTATAACTGATTTACAATACTTGAATTTCCACCTGGACGTAAAAAAGGAGATAGAAAAGTTGCATCTTCTCCTCTTGGACCAAATACTAAATCCGCAACAAATCCTACCTTCTCTCCTTCGTAAGCCCCAATTAAATTTGCAAAACCTAAGGCAAAACCATTCAGATTGGCAAAAGAAGTCCCTGGTGCAATAGCGGCTTCATCATTCGGAGCATTGATATTCGTTCTATAATAAGCGTCTACCGAACCTGTAAAACTGAATTTTTTCTTTTCTTCTGTTTCCTCTTGGGCAATAGCTATTGCTGAAAAGCCTAGAAATACTAATAAAAATAATTTTTTTATGTAATTTGTGACTGTAATCGTTTTCATATTTCAATGATTTAATTATCCCGTACAGGGATGTTTAATTGTTAAGATTAAATTGAGTTTAGTTATGAAAGGGTTACTAACGGAGCGTTCTGCCAAACGCTCCGTTGCTTTTTATCCCTAATTTTAATTAATGCTGATTTAAACGAAAATCTGGATAAGCATCCATACCATGTTCATGAATGTCCAAACCTTCCAGTTCTTCTTCCTTGCTTACACGAATTCCTGAAATTTTCTTAATGGTAAAAATAATGATAAAAGCAGACAGGCAGCACATTACAGCTGTTGCACCTACTCCCGTAAGTTGATATAAGAATTGATCTCCTCCTGCTTTGGTTCCAAAAATACCTACTGCGAGCGTTCCCCAAATGCCACAAATCAAATGTACAGCGATAGCACCAACTGGATCGTCAAGTTTTATTTTATCAATAAGCGCTACTCCTAAAACAATAATAATACCTGCTAAAAATCCTATTATTACTGCTTCATTTGGAGACATTAAATCGGCTCCTGCGGTAATACCTACCAGTCCCCCTAAAATACCATTTAAGAACATGGTAAGATCAAAATTCTTATAGAGTATCGTCGAGAATAGAAAAGCACCAACACCCCCAGCAGCAGCAGCCAAACAGGTAGTTACAAGTACCAATGAAGTTCCTTCAGGATCACCTGAGAGAACAGACCCACCATTAAATCCAAACCATCCTAACCAAAGAATAAGTACGCCTCCGGCGGCTAATGGAATGTTGTGCCCTGGAATCGCTTTGGGTTTCCCATCTTCTCCAAATTTTCCTATTCTAGATCCTAAAAGATATACTGCTACAAGTGCTGCCCAACCGCCAACAGAATGTACAAGTGTAGAACCTGCAAAGTCGTGGAAACCTGCATCATCACCACCGAGAGTAGATAAGAATCCACCTCCCCATTGCCATGAGCCAACAATTGGATAAATAAGTCCAACATAAAGAATCGTAAAAATCATGAAAGGAATAAGCTTAATACGTTCAGCGACAGCTCCAGAAACTATCGTAGCGGCTGTTGCGGCAAACATACCTTGAAAAAGAAAATCTGTCCACCAAGTATAGCCCCCATCTGCGTAGTCAGGAGTCATACCATTTTCAGGTGCAGCGATACCAAACCCTGCAAAGCCAAGATAGCCGTTTCCTCCAATGATATTGAAATCTCCAGGGTACATTAAATTAAATCCTCCGATATAGTATAAAAGAAGCCCTACACATATAATAAAGACATTTTTAAATAAAATATTGATAGTGTTTTTTTGTCGAGTTAATCCGATCTCTAAAAAAGAGAAGCCCATATGCATAAAGAATACTAAGGCGGTGCAAACCATCATCCATACGTTGTTTGCTGTAAATAATCCTGCGTCCATTTTAAATCTTGTTAGTTAGTTATAAAATTGTCTTTTAGTTGATTCCGGCGTGGCCGTTTTCTTTGGTTCGAATTCGATAAGCATCGATCACCTCGGACACGAAAATTTTTCCATCTCCCACATTTCCTGTATAAGCAGCCTCTAGAATGGCATTTACTGTTCTTTCTAAAAACTCATCGCTAATTATAATGGATAAGAATCGCCGTTGGATATCGGTAGTGCTATAGGATATACCTCTATATACATGTCCTTGCTTTTCATTTCCAACTCCGGTTACATCCCAGTAACTGAAGAAGTTAACCTCAATTTCATGAAGTGCCTTTTTGACATCATCAAATTTTGATTTTCTAATAATTGCCTCAACTTTTTTCATAATGGTTTTATTAATTACGGCGGTAAATATATGTGAATAAAATTAATACCCTATAAATAATAGGGGTATTGATCATATTTTTACACTTATTTTAATTTATACCCCATTTTTTTATGGGTATGTATGTTTTAAGTGTAATTAATTAAATAATTTATCATTTGTATATAGGGGATCACTTCATCTATAGAAAATTGATAAGCTATCGTATCGATTAAGTATAAGATCATGCTAATGACCCAGATTGATTGGAACTGGAGTATAAAAAAGAAAAGTTACTTTAAGAGAAGACTTTAAATTAAAGTTATAGGAATTTAGATCCCCAAACGCCTGCAACAACTGCTAGAATGCCCGTAATCACGCTTGCAATGAGGTATAGCGAAAAATGAAATAAAGCACCAGATTTTAAAAGGGAGTATTCTTCAAAAGCAAAAGCAGAAAATGTAGTAAAACCACCACAAAAGCCCGTAACAAGCAGTAGCAGGTGTTGTTTGGAAAGGTAGTCGTTCTTTAAAGAGAGTCCTAAAATGAAACCAATACATAAACATCCTACGATATTTACAATAAAGGTGCCTAGATAAAAATTTTGAAAATAAGAGTTGAAAGTTTTGCTAATAATATATCGAAGTACACTTCCCAATCCTCCACCAAGAAATACAAGCAAAAATGGTTTCATACCTTAAAGGTATAAAACTAAATTGCTTTTTTGTATTTGGATACCGATAAATCCAATGGATAAATTTTGGTAATCATCGGAGTAGGAATACTGCTCGCCGGCTTTTTCGATTTGTTTGATGCTCTATTAACGCTAAAAACTAAAAGAATAGCATTAATGCTCAAAAGGATAAATAGTATACCAAAGAAAGTTGTCATATTTGGTTGTATGTTATTTAGATGGCTAATATACTAACGCAAAAGTACGTCATTTCTTATACTATACGAGTGAAATTTGGATAATGTTGTGAAAGTGATGATTTTTATGGTGAACGTAAATATTCTGTTAATTTTTGAGTAAATATTTAATGAAAAAAAGAATTATTATGAAAATAATAAAGGTAATTCCAATCCATTTAACACCACTATATGCTTTGGAGTGTAATTTTTTGTCTCTTCGATAGGTGAGGATAATAATCGCTGAAAAAACAACAATAAAAAGACCTGCAAAAATCATTTGTCCGGTGCTGAACATATTTTATACTTTTACGCAAAACTAATCTAAAAAATACCAATTATGAAAAATAAACTTCATGCCGTTGAAACCTTCCATAAATCCTTTGGGCTAGGAGTATCTGAAGAAATGAAAGCAAATTTAGGCGCTAAAAAAAATCTATTGCGCTTCAATTTAATGGATGAAGAAAATAAAGAGTATCTGGAAGCAGCAGAGGCTAATGATATGATAGAAGTGGCCGATGCTCTAGGTGATATGCTCTACATTTTATGTGGAACGATACTAGAACATGGCATGCAGTATAAAATAGAGGAGGTTTTTAATGAAATACAGCGCAGTAATATGAGTAAATTAGGAAAGGATGGAAAACCCATTTACAGAGAAGATGGAAAAGTACTAAAAGGGCCGAACTATTTTAAACCTAATATAGCGGCCATTCTAAAGTAATAAAAAAAGGCATCCATATTGGATGCCTTTTTAATGTTATTTAATATGGAATTACACTCCATAACGCCATCCATAACGATCTTCGGCGGCGTTGTATTGAATGTCAGTTAATTGCTTTTTTAAACGACTGGCATATGATGATTCCAATTTAGGTAGCTCATATTTTTCACCTTTATAACCGAAACCAGAAATTGGACTTATTACAGCCGCCGTTCCACTGCCAAACATTTCCTTTAAAGCTCCAGTTCGTTGAGCATCTATAAGTTCAGCAACCTTAACGGGACGTTCCACTACTGTAATACCCTGATCTTTAGCTAAGGTTATAACACTTTTTCTAGTGACTCCATCCAATATGCGATCTCCGGTAGGAGAAGTATATAAGGTATCATCAATCCGAACAAATACGTTCATAGTTCCAGCTTCTTCAATATATTCATGAGTGTTTGCATCTGTCCAAACAACTTGTTGGAAACCTTCTTTTTGCGCCAATTGTGTAGGATAAAACTGCCCTGCATAATTTCCTGCTGCCTTCGCAAAACCAAAACCGCCATCGGCAGCTCTGCTATATTTCTCAGCAATTTTTACACGCACTTCTCCGCCATAATATGCTTGCGCTGGGGAACAAATAATCATAAATTTATATTCCGTTGCAGGAGATGCAATAATACCCGCTTGAGAAGCAATAACAAAAGGTCTTAGGTATAAGGAATTTCCTAAGCCAGGTTTAATCCATGCATCTTCCAATTGCAATAAAGTTTTTAAACCTTCAAAAAAATAGCCTTCAGGAACTTCAGGCATTGCCATCCGAACACAAGAAGTATTTAGCCGTTTAAAGTTATCTTCAGGTCTAAATAACCATACTTTATCCTGATCATCCTTATAGGCTTTCATTCCCTCAAAAATAGCTTGCCCGTAATGAAAAACACGTGCTGAAGGTTCTAAAGTAATGGGTTGATAGGGAATAATTTTTGGAGTTTCCCATACCCCATTCCTAAAATCACAAACCATCATGTGATCTGTAAAAACATCTCCAAAAGAGAGGTTATCGAAATCTACCTGATTTATTTTCGATTTTTTTGCTTGTTCAACTTCAATTTTATGTATTGTTGTTTCCATTACCATGTCCGCTTTAGTGAAACAAAATTAAATAAATTCGTATTGTATAAGTTTCTTTTTTCATTTAAAAATAATCAGATTTGCGAATGATTTGTGATTTTTATCATATCTGAAAGGATTTAACATTTTATCCATACAATTTTGCAGTAGGATCTCTTTTTGATTACCATAAAACGACTAAATATCACGCAAAAAAGCAGGTGTTCGTCATGAAACGAAAAATAATAACAACTTCCGACGGTTCTAAAACCATTCAAATTTTAGATTGGGATGAACAATATCATTCTAAACATGGAGCCGTGCAGGAAGCATATCATGTGTTTATTAAGCACGGCTTAAATTGTTTCCATAATACTCAAGTTTCAATTTTGGAAATAGGTTTTGGTACCGGGTTAAATGCGTTAATTACCTGGATTGAAGCTGAAAACCTAACCTTAAAAATAAAGTATACCGGAGTAGAAGCATATCCTGTAAATGAAGAAGAGTTAAAAGCTCTAGATTATTGTGAAATCCTAAATGCGGGGATTTACAAAAATGGATTCGAAAAAATGCACCAGAGTACTTGGAATCAGGCCATTCCAATCGCTACTAATTTCATTTTAGAAAAGCAACAAAAGGATTTTGAAACAATTGATGATGAAAATAAATATAATCTTATATATTTCGATGCTTTTGGAGCAAGGGTACAACCCCATTTGTGGACGACGGAAATGTTTGCAAAAATGTTTAAGGCATTAAAGGCTTCGGGTATTTTGGTAACCTATGCAGCAAAGGGAAGTGTGCGCAGAGCAATGGAAGCAGTAGGTTTTGTTGTAGAACGTTTGCCTGGCCCACCTGGAAAGCGAGAAATGCTCCGAGCAAGTAAACCCTAAAAGCTGTGCTCGACAAAAGTTAAAATGGAAGATGTGCATACTACAGTTTTAAAAGGCTTAAACAATACTGTTAAAGCTAACCTAAAGCTTTGGTTGTCAGTAGTAAAATAAGGACTTTTGTATAAAATTTAGGTAATGAAAGTATTAATAACAGGAGCAACTGGACTCATTGGAAAAGAGCTTACCTCACTTTTTTTATCTAAAAATATCCCGGTAAATTTTTTAACTACACGAAAACAAAAATTAGTTGATACCCCCTCCTTGAAAGGGTTTTATTGGAACCCGGGCAGTGGTGAAATAAATTTGAACTGCTTTAATGATGTAACAGCGATTATAAATTTAGCAGGAGCATCTATCGCGAAACGCTGGACGGTAGCATATAAAAAAGAAATAATTCAGAGTCGTATCTCCAGTTTGGAAACACTTTATAAAGGCTTGAAGCAAGTTGATGCAGCTAAAATCACTTCATTTGTTTCAGCTTCTGCGATAGGAATTTATCCACATTCGTTAACCGAATATTATCATGAAGAAACGCCGCAAATTGCCACGGACTTCTTAGGAGACGTTACTGCAACTTGGGAAACGCAAATAGATCTTTTTAATGATTTTAATTTCAACATCGCAAAAATTAGAGTGGGTATTGTTTTGTCGTCCGAAGGTGGAGCTTTAGTAGAAATGGCAAAGCCTATTAAAAATTATGTAGGTGCAGTAATAGGAACAGGAGAACAATGGCAATCTTGGATACATGTGCATGACATTGCGGCCTTGTTTAAATTTGTGGTAGATCATAATTTAGAAGGAACGTATAATGCTGTAGCGCCAAATCCAATTACACATAAAAAACTGATCAAAGAAATAGCCAAGTTATTAAAAAGACCATTGCTGCTGCCTAATATTCCTAAGATTATGCTGCAACTTGTTTTAGGAGAAATGTCATATCTCTTGTTTGGAAGCCAACGCGTGAGTTGTAGAAAAATTGAAAAAGCAGGTTTTATTTTTAAATATACTAATGTCAATCACGCTTTAGAAAACATATATTTAAAAGAACCTAATACTACCTTATCAAAGCATTCATTTACCAAAGAGTATAGTTAAAGATTTTTGAAAAGCAAAGTGCCAGAAACCGCGATCTACTACAGATGTTTTTTTACGATATAGATGTGACATTTTGACATTTTTAAAGAATTGGCAGTACTTTTGCCATTTGAAAATAGCCTTAAAAAGTAGATTACATGAGTAAAAAAAATAAAACCGAGGAAATGGAAGAAACATTTTCTGAAAATGATACTGTGTTGGAAAATGAAGAAGCAAATGTAAATGCGACTGAAGAAACCCCTGAAGCGGAAGAAGCATTGTCACCGGAGCAGCAACTTCAAGAAGATTTGAGTAAAGAAAAAGACAAATTTTTAAGACTCTTTGCGGAATTCGAAAATTATAAGAAAAGAACATCTAAAGAACGTGTTGAAATGTTTAAAACTGCCGGACAGGAAGTCATTGTTTCTTTACTCCCTGTTATGGATGATTTTGATAGAGCATTGAAAGAGCTTTCCAAATCAGAAGATAAGGAGATGTTTAAAGGAGTAGAGCTAATCCATAATAAGCTTAAAGAGACCCTTAAAAATAAAGGGTTAACGGAGATTAAAGTTAAACAAGGAGATAGTTTTGATGCTGAGGTTCACGATGCAATTACTCAAATTCCTGCTCCTAGTAAAAAACTGAAAGGTAAAATTGTAGATATTATAGAAAAAGGTTTTACCCTAGGAGAAAAAATCGTTCGACATCCTAAAGTGGTTGTGGGCAACTAAAAGTAGCATATGAAGGAAGACTTTTATGAAATATTAGGGATAAGTAAAAATGCTTCAGCAGCAGAAATAAAAAAAGCTTATCGCAAAAAAGCAATAGAATATCATCCAGACAAAAATCCAGGTGACAGTAAAGCTGAAGAAAATTTTAAAAAAGCAGCTGAAGCATACGAGGTATTGAGCGATCCTGACAAAAAAGCCAAGTACGATCAATATGGTCATGCTGCATTTGAAGGTGGTGGTTTTGGCGGCGGAGGTATGAACATGGACGATATCTTTAGTCAATTCGGTGATATCTTTGGTAGCGCCTTTGGTGGTGGTGGATTTGGAGGTTTTAGCGGATTTGGCGGCGGTGGAGGAAGGCGTGCAAAAGGCAGCAACTTAAGAATTCGTGTGAAACTATCATTAGAAGAGGTCGCTAACGGAGTTGAAAAAAAGGTGAAAGTTCGCAGGAAAGTACAAGCTGATGGGGTAACTTATAAAACATGTTCCACCTGTAATGGAAGAGGTCAGGTTACAAAAATTACCAATACAATTCTTGGTCGTATGCAAACCGCAGCAGCATGTAGCACTTGTGGAGGTAGTGGTCAACTTATGGATAACAGACCAAAAGGTGCAGATGGACAAGGATTGAAAGTAATTGAAGAAACAGTTGCCGTAAAAATACCGGCGGGAGTGGAAGATGGAATGCAATTAAAAGTTCCTGGAAAAGGAAATGATGCCCCTGGAAATGGCGTTCCTGGAGATCTTTTGGTGGCACTAGAAACCGAAGAACATCATTCCCTTAAGAGAGAAGGAGATAATTTACACTACGATTTATACATAAGTATATCGGAAGCAGTACTAGGTACTTCAAAAGAAATTGATACCGTTAACGGAAAAGTTAGAATAAAATTAGAAGAAGGAATTCAATCAGGAAAAATTCTTCGTTTACGTGGTAAAGGTATATCCAGCCTGAATAGTTATGGCAGCGGAGATCTTTTAGTGCATGTAAATGTCTGGACTCCAAAAACTTTGAATAAAGAACAGCGTGATTTTTTTGAACGAATGCAGGAGAACGAGCATTTTCAACCAAGACCTGAAAAATCGGATAAATCTTTTTTTGAAAAGGTTAAGGATATGTTCTCATAGGATTAACTTTTACATTTAAATAAAAAACGTATATTTGAAATGATATTGGGAAACCAATATTAATTTTCTTTTTCATAGCAATTTTTTTCCCATCCTTGAATTCATTTGAGGGTGGGTTTTGTTTTTATATCGGAATATACCAGGATTGGAAACAGAAAAACCTGTAATTTAATTTTTATATCATAAAAGCTTCGAGCTAAAAGTTTGTTGAATCTTATTTCTATATCTTTGAAAAAATTGCATGCATGAATAAAATTCTGGTTGCTGATAAGGTTACCAAAAGTTTCGGGAATCATACAGCACTTCAAGATATTTCACTTGAAATCCCTAATAATTGCATTTACGGACTACTTGGGCCCAATGGTGCAGGAAAAACTACTTTCATCCGTATCATAAATCAAATCACCTATCCCGATAGCGGAGCGGTCTATTTCGATGGAAAACCTTTAGAGCCACAACATATTTCCTTAATAGGTTACCTGCCAGAAGAACGCGGATTATACAAGAGCATGAAAGTTGGAGAACAGGCATTGTATTTGGCACAATTAAAAGGGCTGTCTAAACAAGAAGCGAAAAAAAGATTGAAATATTGGTTTGATAAGTTTGAAATTGGAGATTGGTGGGGGAAAAAAATCCAGGAACTATCAAAGGGTATGGCGCAGAAAATACAATTTATTGTAACAATACTCCACCAACCAAAACTCCTTATTTTTGATGAACCTTTCAGCGGTTTTGATCCTATCAATGCCAATATAATCAAAGAAGAGATTCTAGAGTTAAAAAAAAATGGAACATCCATAATTTTTTCTACGCATCGCATGGAGTCGGTTGAAGAATTATGCGAGCATATTGCTTTAATTCACAAATCTAAATTGATTCTGGACGGAAAACTTTCGGAGATAAAGAAAACATATAAGAATAATATTTTTGAAATTGGATTACAAACGGCAAACCAAAGTGAATTTTTAGAGCATTTTAAACAACATTTTACCGTAAAAACGTCAGCTTATGATGCGCTAGAAGAGCAATTAAACTTTACGGTACAACTACCTTCTGGCAATACTCAAGAGCTTTTAAATTATTTAGCAACAAAAGGAAATATTAGTCAATTTGTAGAAACCATTCCTTCGGCAAGTGATATTTTTATACAAACGATTCAAAGCAAGGCGTAAATGAATAAACTACCGCTAATTATTAAAAGAGAATATTTGGCAAAAGTACGGAACCGCTCTTTTGTGATCATGACTTTTTTGAGCCCAATTCTAATGGTAGGCTTAGTGGTCTTAATTGCATACCTCACACAAATTAATGATAGTGAGAAAAGAATACTAGCAGTGCTTAATGAGAGTGATTATTTTGAAAATGACTTTAACCCAACTGAAAATGTTTCTTACATTCAGCTAAAAAATTTATCCTTACAACAGGCGAAGGATTCTGTGCTTACCATGGGGTTTTACGGATTACTATTTATTCCTGATAAAGCGGATGTGGTTAGCGTTGCAGCAGATAGTTATTTGTATACTAAAGATGCACCCAACAGTGGTATATTGGAACGTTTAGAACGTATTTTTGAAGAACGATTACGTCAGCAAAAACTTATAGATCTTAAACTTTCCGCAGCAGATTTTGCGGAAATGGATCAGGATTTTGAAATTCATGCCGAGACTTTCGAAGGAGAACAAAATATTAAGGGGATTGATTTAGTTAAGGCCGGAATTGGAGGTAGTTTCGGATATTTGATTATGATGTTTATCGTGATATATGGTGGATTTGTAATGCGAAGTGTAATTGAAGAAAAAACAAGCCGGATTATTGAAGTTATTATTTCTTCAGTTAAGCCTTTTCAATTAATGTTGGGTAAGATTATTGGCACGGCTTTAGCTGGCTTAACACAGTTTGGAATTTGGATTTTTTCAGCCACGTTGCTGTTGTCTTTGGTGTGGTTGTTTTTCGATATCGATGTTTCAGGAATACAAACTATGCCCGATCTGCCTGGTGGCACGGTTAATAATTTAGGTCCTTCAACGAGTATTGCAAGTGGAATACAAGCTGGGTTTGATATGATTAATGAGATTCCTTTTGGGCTATTAATTATTTCTTTCACCATTTATTTTTTGTTAGGCTATTTAATTTATAGCTCTATTTATGCAGCTATCGGTGCTGCTGTTGATAATGAAACAGACACCCAGCAGTTTATATTTCCTATCATCCTACCTTTAATTTTAGCCATATATGTAGGGTTCTTTTCAGTTTTTAATAACCCTCATGGCCCTATCGCCGTTGGATTTTCGTTATTTCCATTAACCTCACCTATTGTAATGCTTATGCGATTACCAGGCGGTATTGGAGAAGGGGGTGTTCCAATATGGCAATTTGTTGCTTCTATATTGATACTTATCGGTACTTTTATTACCATTGTATGGTTAGCGGCAAAGATTTATCGTGTTGGTATTTTGATGTATGGAAAAAAGCCCAGTTACCGAGAGTTATTTAAGTGGTTAAGATATTGATATGGAACAGTTGCGAGATATTTTTTCAAGTATACAAGATTTGCTTCAAAAGAAAATATATGATAGCGACCAAATTCATATAACCATAGCAACCTTGCTCACTATTATTATTGCAATAATTGCTATTACTTTCGTACTTAAACTTGTAAGACGTATTGTTACCTCCAAGCTTCCAGATGAGGATAAAAATAAGTTCGAAAGTATTTTTGGCTTTTTAAAATACCTTTTTTATATCCTGGTTGTGCTCACCATTCTTCATGGTTCCGGCGTTAACCTTACTGTGCTGCTTACTGCTTCTGCTGCGTTATTTGTAGGTTTAGGATTTGCATTACAGTACCTATTTCAGGACATAATTTCGGGAATACTTATTATTTTGGATCAATCTTTGCATGTAGGAGATATTATTGAAGTGGAGGGTAAAGTTGGTCGCGTTTTTGAGATTCGTTTAAGAACAACTAGAGCTCTTACGAGAGATGATAAGGTAATTGTAATACCAAACCATAAGTTTTTAACAGATAGCATTTACAATTATACCCAAAATCATAAAACTACCCGGGAAACAATTAAGATTGGCGTGGCTTATGGAAGTGACGTAAATTTGGTGACCAAGCTTTTGGAAGAGGTAGCGGAAGAACAAAAAGGAGTATTAAAAAATCCTAAACCTTTTGTTTTGTTTGATGACTTTGGGGATTCAGCACTTCTGTTTAGCTTAAATTTTTACATTACGGACAGTTTTACGGATCCAAAAATTAAGAGTTCAATTCGCTATAAAATTGATGCTAAGTTTAGAGCAAACCATATTAGCATCCCTTTTCCACAACGCGATATACATATTATAAAACCCTAATAAAACAGCAATACATGTCTAAGATATTAGTAATAGAAGATGAAGCGGCAATTCGAAGAGTTTTAATGAAAATTCTATCCGAAGAAAGCGATACCTATCAGGTGAGTGATGCAGAAGATGGTTTAAAGGGACTCGAGTTGATAAAAAAGGAAGACTTCGACCTTATTTTATGCGATATTAAAATGCCTAAAATGGATGGAGTTGAAGTTTTGGAAGCTGCACGCAAAGTAAAACCCGAAATACCATTCATTATGATCTCTGGACATGGAGATTTGGATACAGCTGTAAACACAATGCGTCTTGGTGCATTTGATTACATATCTAAACCCCCAGACTTAAATAGATTGCTTACCACAGTGCGCAACGCTTTGGATAGAAAAGAACTGGTAGTAGAGAACAAAATACTTAAAAAGAAAGTTAGTAAGAACTACCAAATGATTGGAGAAAGTGATGGAATCAATCAGATTAAAGATATTATTGAAAAAGTAGCACCCACAGATGCTAGAGTATTGATTACTGGTTCTAATGGAACAGGAAAGGAGTTAGTAGCACATTGGGTTCATGAGAAAAGTCAAAGAAGTAGTGCACCTTTTATTGAAGTGAATTGCGCTGCAATTCCCTCAGAACTAATAGAAAGTGAGTTGTTTGGTCATGTTAAAGGAGCCTTTACATCTGCAGTAAAAGATAGAGCAGGTAAATTTGAAGCTGCGAATAAGGGGACGATTTTTCTGGATGAAATAGGAGATATGAGCCTTTCTGCTCAAGCAAAGGTGTTACGGGCACTTCAAGAAAATAAAATTTCAAGAGTTGGCACCGATAAAGATATTAAGGTAGATGTTCGGGTGGTAGCAGCAACGAATAAGGATTTGAAAAAAGAAATAGCCGAATCTCGCTTTCGAGAAGATTTGTACCATCGTCTTGCGGTTATTTTAATTAAGGTCCCTGCGTTAAATGATCGACGTGATGATATTCCTTTGTTAATACATCATTTTTCGGAAAAAATAGCATCTGAACAAGGAACTTCTCCAAAAGTGTTTTCTGAAAAAGCTATTGGATTATTAAAAAGCTATGATTGGACGGGGAATATTAGAGAACTTCGTAATGTGGTAGAACGATTAATTATTTTAAGTGCGGAAGAAGTAACAGAGGAAGATGTAAAGCTGTTCGCTAGTAAATAGGGTTTTAATTGGGACAGCCATTAAGTGTAACTAATGCCTCAGCGACAATTTCTTTAGTTTTAAGATTAAAGTATTTTTTTGCTTCTGTCAAATCTTCTCGTAATAGTTCTTTTTCACAATTTTCGTATAATTTGTTGGCGAACTCCAATGCATTTTGGCAATCCACTGAGGCAACAACTTTTGCCAAGGAGTTTTCGAAATTTACTAAAGATGCTTCGATACGTCGTTCCAGTTGTTTTCCTTGTGGTGATTTAGACGCAACAGGATCTTTGGAAGTAATCTCTTTGGTATTCATTTCTAATACATCATCAGCATACTTGCTTTCATCGTGGTTGCCGTGTTCGGCAATAGCAGTTTCCGAAATTAAAACATGATCCATAACTCTTTTAAGCTGAATACGCGTGCCTCCTAATGAAAAAGCTTTTGTTGCTTGCTTTAAGTAGATAAGGCTTTCTTGAATGCCACTTACTGCATATTCACAATCGCAAGATTGCCATTGCTTTTTTGACTTTTCAATAGCATTAAGAGCTTTGTAAGCAAAATACCGGGCCGTATTAATATTGTCGGCTTGGATAGCCTTTTCTGTTTGCTCTTTAATATGAGCAATGCGTTGTACTGCAAAGTCACAGTTAAAAGCCATACCAATTGCAATTTGCCCACAAAGTGCCATACTATATAGGGCTAAGTAGTATATTTTCATTATGTAGGATTTTAGTACATAATATTGGGGAATATTATAGGTCTAAATATAGTGAGCAAAAGCTAGTATTCTTTAACTATTCGATGAAATACTGCTTTTATTAACATTTTTTATCGACGAAGTGCTTTTTTGTATCGATGAACTACACATATTTGCAATTTTTTGAAAAAAAATAAAGGAAATTATTTTATCTTCAACCCATGGACAATTTTCAGAGCGATCAGTATAAAGTAAGTGGTAAACTAAGTTTAGAGGAACGAAATACTTTCGAAGATTTTAATAAATCAGATAAAGCGTTAAAAAAAAACTTAGAAAAAGTACGGGAAGAACTCGGCGCATTTCAAGATGTACTCTATGCACATGCTAAATATGGAGTTTTGGTATGCTTACAAGGGATGGATACTGCAGGAAAGGATAGCCTTATCCGAGAAATATTTAAAGATTTTAATGCACGCGGAGTAGTAGTTCATAGTTTTAAAGTTCCTACAGATCTGGAACGCCAACACGATTATCTGTGGCGGCATTATATCGCATTGCCAGCGAAAGGTAAATTTGCTGTTTTTAATAGAACACATTATGAAAATGTTTTAGTTACCAGAGTTCATCCAGAATATATTTTGAGTGAAAACATACCTGGTATTCATAAAGTGGAAGATATTACTCCAAAATTTTGGGAAAAACGTTTTGAACAAATCAATAATTTTGAGCGTCATATTGCAGAAAATGGAACACTGATTTTTAAATTTTATTTGCATCTTTCCAAAGAAGAACAGCGGCAACGTTTGCTCAGAAGATTGCGATTAAGAGCAAAACATTGGAAATTTTCGCCAGGAGATTTAAAAGAACGACTACTATGGGACTCTTACCAAGAATGCTATCAGGAAGCGATTGAAAAAACATCCAAATCACATGCTCCTTGGTATGTAATTCCTGCGGATAACAAAAAAACGGCACGACTTATAGTGGCTTCTATTTTGTTGCAAGAGTTAAAAAAATATAAAGATATTAAGGAACCGGAGTTGGATGATAAAATAAAAGCTAATTTAGAGGTTTATACAAAGCAACTAGAGTCAGAATAATATGATAAAAAAGGCGGTATTTCTTATTTTTTTAATTGCTACATTAGGTTTTTCACAAACATCCGATGAGCAACAGATTAGATCAATTTATGATGCAGCATTAACCAAAGGCAAAGCCTATGATTGGTTAAATCACCTGTCTAATCAGATTGGAGGGCGTCTTTCAGGTTCTGTGCAAGCACAGCAAGCTGTAGATTATACTAAAAAACAATTGGATTCTTTAGGACTAGATAAAGTTTGGTTGCAACCGGTGATGGTACCCAAATGGGTACGAGGTGCTCCGGAATTTGCATATATCGAAACTTCTCCTGGAGTTACTACAAATGTACCTATCTGTGCATTAGGTGGATCGGTTGAAACACAACTGGGCGGTATAAAAGCAAACATCCTTGAAGTACAATCCATTGAGGAACTGGAAACTTTGGGACGAGATAAGATTGAAGGAAAAATAGTCTTTTTCAACCGGCCCATGTCCCCGACGTTAATAAACACTTTTCAATCGTATTCGGGATGTGTGGATCAACGTTACTCAGGAGCTGAAGCAGCAGGCAAATATGGAGCCGTAGGTGTAATTGTTCGTTCCATGAACTTAAGATTAGACGACTTTCCGCATACGGGTTCTATGAGTTACGGAGATACAAATGTCTGGGAGAGAATTCCTGCTGCTGCAATAAGTACAAATGGTGCTGAATTATTAAGTACTACCTTGAAATTGAATGCAGATACAAAGTTTTTCTTTAGACAGAGTTGTCAACAGTTGAAAGATGTTGAATCGTATAATGTTATTGGAGAAATCACAGGAAGTACATATCCAGACGAAATTATGGTTGTAGGAGGACATTTGGATTCTTGGGATTTAGGGGATGGTTCTCATGACGATGGTGCCGGATGTGTACAAAGTATGGATGTACTTCGTTTGTTAAAAGAAACAGGATATAAACCGCAAAGAACCATTCGAGTTGTTTTATTTATGAATGAAGAAAATGGATTGCGGGGTGGAAATAAATATGCGGAAGTTGCGAAGAATAAAAATGAGAATCATGTATTTGCCTTGGAAAGCGATTCTGGAGGGTTTACACCAAGGGGTTTTTCATTTGATTGCTCAGCGGCTAATTTTCAACGTGTTCAGGAATGGAAAAGTCTTTTTGAGCCTTATCTTATTCATATGTTTGTGAAAGGTGGAGGAGGTGCAGATATCGGCCCTCTTAAGAACCCTGACATGGTTTTGGCTGGACTTCGACCAGATTCCCAACGTTATTTTGATCACCATCATGCAGAGAATGATACGTTTGAACATGTGAATAAACGCGAATTAGAATTGGGTGCGGCTACGATGGCTAGCTTAGTGTATCTTTTTGATAAGTATGGAATTATTCCACCAAAAAAGATAAAAGGCTAGATGCAGTGCTGAAAGTTGATTAGTCTTAACGTTAGTCTGTTTATTTTTTGGAGAATTACCAATGGTAAACTACTTTCCCAAACGAAAACAAAATACTACCTTTGCGCCTCAATTAAAGAAAGCAAATTATGCAAGACGGTATCTACGCAAAATTCAATACAACAAAGGGAGAAATTTTAGTAAAGCTTACCCATGATAAAACCCCGGGAACAGTGGGGAATTTTGTGGCATTAGCTGAAGGAAACATGGAAAATAAAGTGAAACCCCAAGGGAATCGCTATTACGATGGATTGAGTTTTCACCGAGTAATTCCAGATTTCATGATTCAAGGAGGATGTCCTTTGGGTACAGGTACAGGTGATCCAGGCTATAAGTTTGATGATGAATTTCATCCGGAATTAAATCATGCAGAGCCAGGAGTTTTATCAATGGCTAACGCAGGACCTGGAACTAATGGAAGTCAATTTTTTATTACACACGTTCCTACGCCATGGTTGGATAATAAACATACTGTTTTTGGACATGTTGCTTCGGGTCAAGAAGTGGTAGATAGTATTGCTCAGGGAGATGCAATAGATAAGGTAGAAATTGTACGGATAGGGGAAGCTGCGCAGGGATGGAATGCGGTTGAAGCTTTTCGAACTTTTGAAGGCGCCAGGGTAAAACGGATGGAAGCCGAAAAGGCAGCTGCCGCTGCAGCTTTGGATAAAATTTCTGCAGGATTTGAAGAAACAACAACTGGTTTACGATATAAAATTATTCAAAAAGGCGATGGTGCAAAGGCTGAAAAAGGAAAAATTGTAGCTGTACATTATGAGGGTTCTTTGGTTAATGGACAAGTGTTTGATTCGTCCTACAAACGAAAAGAACCAATCGAGTTTCCGTTAGGAGTAGGTCAGGTAATTGCTGGATGGGATGAAGGGATTAGTTTACTACAAATTGGAGATAAAGCACGCTTTGTAATTCCATCTGAGCTGGGATATGGTAGTAGAGGAGCTGGAGGGGTTATTCCTCCAAATGCTACTTTAATATTTGATGTAGAGTTAATGGCCGTAAAATAGTCAAATAACACTAGTTCAGAAAGATTTTTTAAAAGTAGGATTATTCGTAATCCTACTTTTTTTTATAATGGTGCGTTTATTTTCTAAAATTTCTGGCTACTTTCGAGATCTTGTTCTATTTACGCTTATAGCAAGTAGTACAGTATTAATTAGTAGTAAAAGAAAAAGAATACTTAAAAATGTTATCATTTGATGTCGTTTATTGATGTTTCGCGTTGATGTTATATATAAATAACAACCGCCCTGAGAAAAACCCTACTTTTTATATGAAAAACTTTTAAGAACCCTATATATGTGGAGTGGAAGGAATAGTGTTCAAAAAAAAGTTAATTCAAAAAATAGCTTTTCAAAGCGTATTGATTAGTTATTTATAATATGATGACAAATTTAAGAAAGGTTGCGTTAATATGTGAAAAAAATCTGAAATTTTATAAACATTAGAATGTTAATAGATTTTATTTTCTACATTATATCATTTTAGCTAATTTTTTTGAAACGTTGCCCACAAGGTTCAATACAGGGAAGACTTAAAATAAGTTCTCCTTCTGTTAGACTAAAAAAGATATTAAAACCTGCGGCATCACCTAATTGTGAACAATTGTCGGGAAGTAAGATCATGGTGGTGATATCGTAAGTGCCGCTTGTATTTATAGTGCTATCTGTTGTAATCGAATTGCATAAGGCATGGGAAGATACAAAAGACCCGTCAGCATTAAATGTAATTATGGCATCACTATCAACCGGAATAAACGTACCGCTCCCATCACCTGGATCAGCGAGAACTGCAATTAATTGCCAAGTTCCTAGAAGTGCATTACTTGGATTAGCCGAATTAGTATCTTGTTCTGTGCATCCCAGACTAAAAATTAAAGTAATAATTATAAATAGTAACTTTTTCATTTGTCATGCAGTTTAGCCGTCTTTAATAAGATAGTAAAAAAGTGAGAAAGTTGCGCGAATTGATTTATTGGAATAAAAAAAGCCTATCCAAAAAAGGATAGGCTTTAAGTCTTAAAGGTGTTGTTGATTTATTAGTCGATAACTTTGACGTTTACGGCGTTTAATCCTTTTTTACCTTGTTGTAGTTCAAATTCAACTACATCTCCTTCGCGAATTTCATCGACTAAGCCCGAAATATGTACAAAGTGATCTGTTTGTGAACCATCTTCAGTGATGAAACCATATCCTTTGGAATCATTGAAGAATTTTACTGTTCCTTTACTCATCTTAAATATAAAAAATTAAATTAAGTGCTAAAGGTACTATTTATCTGTGAGAATGCTTAGATTTTATGTATTTATTTTCTGTAAAACAGTTTTTTTTCGACTAAAAACCTTTACTATTTTCACCTTCAAGGTGCCGCTAAAGTTGATTGACTTAAGAAACAGCCAGGATACGTTGTACAGGTAAAATAATAGATTGCTTTAGAATTACCGATTTATCCGTAACCCCCCAAATGGTTGTTTCAATCCGTTTTAAACCCTGATTATCCTGAAAAAGCACTTGTACTTTTTGATGTTCTAAGTTCCCTAGTTTCATTGCAGTTTTGAGTAATTGGCAACGTTGCTTTTGTGCCGTTTTATCGGAAAGTACATCTTCTTTCGGAAATTTTAAAAATTGTACTTCTTCTTTTTCGATATGTATTATATTGGGATTTATCATGTGTATATTGTTTAATTTATAGTTTGGTAGGACTATTTTTAAACAAATTACAGGAGTGATAACGGTTTTAACAGAATATGATAATTTTTTAACAATTCTTAATCGCTAAACTGCAGTGATTTTCACGGTATGTCTATAATAAGCGCTTAAGTAGCGACCTTATATTTTATTTGGGAACATTAATAGGAATTCCTGGTAAGCTAAACGGTAAGTTAATACCAAATGACCAGTAGGGTGTATCTAGGGTTACATTATAATTGATTCCTATACTCAATATATCCTTGAAGGCTGTAAACATTAAACCTGCACCAAACTCTGGAGTACCGTCAGTATTAAAGTCAGGAGACGAGATAGCAATTCCAAAACCGAAATCAACAAAATCGTTATAAAAGTTAGAATTTCTGGAACCCGCCTTAAGTAATAATGAAACTGCAGGGGCATACAAAAAACGACGGTCTTCAACAGGAGTAAAACCATTTTCATTAAACGAGTCTGCTAAAATTATTCCTGCAACTGTTTCGGAACGTAAACCAATAAGCTGCATTCTTAAGAATTGCGATTCCAAAACATGATTGGTACTGGTAGTAGTTTCAGGATTAGCAGGGTCTTTTTGCGGAATTATAATCACTAAGTCAATTTCCAATGTATCTCCGTTTTGTCGCGGTCCTGCACCTTCTAAAACAATAACTCCTGAAGCAGGTAAATTATCTAAACTAAATTGCAATACCTCTGTTCCGATTTCTAAGTTTGAATTATAGCGATTTTGTTGATCCTTAAGAATACCTGTAGCCTGTGCTAAAGCCGTAACTCCTTTACTTATAATACCGTAACAACTATCAAAGTTAACAGCTAGTTCACCCACTTTAGTTCTAAGTTGAGTGATACTATTCGCAGTCGCGGTGAATTTCTCAAATGATAAGGATGTATTTTTTAAACTATTTACCAACCGTTTAGCATTATCCAGAGCTTCAAAAGGAGCTGTAATAGACCAATTAGAAACCTCCTGCTTTACAAGAGTGATCAATTCTGTTAGACCAGAATACGATTCAATTATAGCATTGGCTTCTGCTTTCACAGCTGTCGTTAGATTGCTAACAATATTCGGATCAGTTATAAAAGTCTCAATTTCAGTTTTTAATGTATTGATACAATTTAGATCAGGAAACTTTTCCAGAAGTTCTGCTTTAAAATTGTTGAAATAGTTAAAAGCTTTTTTGTTGTAATCTGTTGCTTTTTTTTGTAATTCTTTTAGCTGATCGACTTGATCTGCAGATAAATTGGTTACCCATCGAGGTACAGTATAAATGTCACTTTCTGTATAGGTGTCAAAACCTCTAATATGGACGCGATTATTACCCAATTTACTTTTCAGATGTGCCAACATACTGATATTGAAGGTTTGTTCCTTATACGAACTTAGCTCTTCTCTGGCTTGCATTAAATTCTTGTTGAAGTTTGTTAGCAAATAAAACTCCTTAGTAATTCCGGAATTGGGATTGCTACTTCGTCTTCCATACAAGGTTCTCCACTCATTAAAAATGCCGTTGGCTTCTTCACGGAGGGCAGCATCGCTTAAAAGAAAATTATAAAAAGAGGTTAACGAAGCATAAAAAGAAGCACGATCTGCTGTATTTAGTGTCTGTTGTTCTAGCCCTTTTAAAATATTTTCTTGATTTACTAAAGCTTCCTCCAGCGCATTAATACGCGTTTGTAAGGTGAGTTGATTTGTAAATTGTGGATAATCATTACGAATTTGTTGAATTAGCACATCTTTTGCAATGCTTATTTCTAACTTACCATTAATATCTACGATTTGTGCTCCGCTTGATGGAATAGCCCTTTTAGTAGTGCCATTAACCTCTTCAATTGTTAAAATCTGACCTTGAACGGTTGTTGAAATAAAAAGTATAGCAAGAAATACTAAAGTATAATTTTTCATTTGGTGATGTATTTTAAAAGGTCCTTAAATTTAATTACTGTTTGCTTCGGCTTCTACAAAAAGATGTTCAAGACGTACAAAATCCAAGACCCCATTTTTGTGGACTCTAGAGTTGGCTTCTCGGTCCGGTGTAGTTAAACAAAAAGCCTTAATTTCTTCGTAAGGAGTATCATGTTGTATAATACCAGCTGCCTCAAGAATTGGTGCGATTTCATCTTTTAAAGTTATATGGTTCGCAACCCAAAGTACACCTCGGGGTATACCAAGAGGAGAAGTGTCGGCAAGTTCATCTGCTAGTTCAATACCACTTTGTATGGAATCTGAGTCTCCCAAGATAATCAAAAGTACTTTTTGGCTATGCAACGCTGCAGAGTATTCTTGCGCTGCGGTAACAGGATCATCTAACGGAATAATAATAGTATTGACTAAAGACATTTTTGGCGGTTTTTGGTGTTTGTATTTTTTTAATTCAATATCAAAATAACTATGAGTATCAGAATTCTCTGTAAACGCTATATTTTAAGCGACTTGCAGGATTCAATTCGCCCTTAACTTATAAGGGCAATTAATAATCGTTTAGGGGAAAGTTACTACAGCAATATAAGAAAAAACTGTGATAGAGCGACACGTAAATTTTTAAGAAATAATGATTAAAAAAAGAGATAAAAAAAAACCGCTTAGATTTTCTAAACGGTTTATTGTAATCTTGGCAAACATTTATGCCGTTGGATCGGGAGTCATCCTCAAATAAGGTTTCACTTCTTCGACACCTTTACTGAAAATTTCTTTAGCTTGATCCGTCGGTATTGCAGGACTTACCACCACATCTTCTCCATTTTTCCAGTTGGCAGGTGTTGCCACCTTATGATATGCTGTGAGTTGCAATGAGTCTATCACCCGAAGCAATTCATGAAAATTACGACCAGTTGATGCGGGATACGTTAAGATTAGTTTCACCGAACGATCTGGCGCAATAATAAATACGGAGCGTACAGTTAAATTGTTATCCGCATTTGGATGAATCATATCGTATAGATTTGATACGGTCTTATCTTCATCTGCAATAATTGGAAAATTAACAGTGGTATTCTGTGTTTCGTTGATATCTTTAATCCATTCCGAATGTGAGGACACCCCATCTACGCTAATCGCAATCATTTTCACGTTGCGTTTGTCGAATTCACCTTTAAATTTTGCCGCAGTTCCTAGCTCTGTGGTGCATACCGGGGTAAAATCTGCCGGATGAGAAAATAAAATCCCCCAACCATCGCCTAAATAATCGTAAAAATTTAAGGTGCCCTGGGAGGTTTCAGCAGTGAAGTCAGGAGCAGTATCTCCTAATCGAATTGTTGCCATTTGTTTATTTTTTAAGGTTGAAAAATTGTTTGTTTATTTTAAAAAAATAATAATTCTACAAAGTAAAAATAAATGAGAAGAAACCTTTTGATTAGCCGTTAAAAGTGTATTAAAGTTTCTTATTTTTATGCCATGGATTCAGCTACACTAGAACAACTAAGATACCCTATTGGTAAATTTAATAGACCCCAAAATGTTTCCGACCAATTATTAAAAGATTGGATCGCAATATTAGAATATTTGCCCTCTAAATTGGAAACATTGGTAAAGGATTTAACACCTGAACAACTGGCAACTCCGTATCGACCTGAGGGATGGACTATTCGGCAATTAATACATCATATTGCTGATAGTCATCATCATAGCTATATTCGTTTCAAATGGGCGCTAACCGAAGAACAACCAGTTATTAAGCCATATTTAGAGAAGGGATGGGCAAATCTTTTTGATGCAAAAATGGCACCTATCGATCTTTCTTTAAATCACTTGAAAGCGGTTCATGCAAAGCTGGTATATCTCTTAAAAGGGTTATCTAGAACCGATTTGGAACGAAAATTTATACATCCAGATGGCAAAATTGAAACCCCTTTGACCATCAATATCGGACACTACGCATGGCATGGTTCCCACCATTATGCACATATAGAAAATGCATTAAAGCATAAAGGTTGGTTATAAGCTAAGATGATTTAATAGTTATATATTGGTTTGTTCACCACCCTCTGGACCATAAAAAATGACCCAAGTTGCAAAATCTTCTGAAAAATTTTCAAAACGATGTGTTACTCCGGCAGGTACGAATAAAAAATCTCCAGGAGCAAAAGTCATTCTTTTAGCTCCGTTAATAAATTCTCCTTTCCCAGAAATAATTACATACACCTCGTCTCGCGTATGCGGTTGTTGCAGGTCTATTTTATTTGGTTGATATATTTCTACAGAAAGCGAACCATGAGCGAAAAGTTTTGCAAAAGGTGCACTTTCTGCTGCTAGTTTTTGTAAAGCTTCTTTTGGGTTTATCTTCATTGCAGAAATTTTAGCCCTTTCCCTATTAGTTAGGAAAACCATTTAATATTACAACCAATACTCGGCTTTTGAATAGCATCTATAGCTGTTCCTTCTATGAGAGCATCCATTGCTTTTCTGAGATCGTTTCCTGTTACCGGAATTCCATTTCCAGGTCTGGAATCATCTAGCTGCCCGCGATAAACCAATTGCAGATCAGCGTTAAATAGATAAATGTCTGGAGTACAGGCAGCATCATATGCTTTTGCAACTTCTTGTGTTTCATCATATAAATATGGAAAAGTATAACCTTCCCGTAGTGCTGTAGTTTGCATCAAATCTGGAGCATCTTGAGGATAATGTTCAACATCATTACTGGATATTGCGATAAAACCAATACCCTTTTTTTGATACTCATTTCCCAATTTTGCAAGTTCCTGATTTATATGTAATACAAAAGGACAATGATTACAAATAAATAATATTACGGTGCCGTTTTGACCTGTGAGCGTATCGAGTTCACGCGTTGTATTAGAAACAGTATCTAGCAAACTGAAATCAGGTGCTTTAGTTCCTAAGGGTAACATATTACTAGGAGTTCTTGCCATGCTTACATCATTTTGCTAAAGAAAATAGCATTCATCAATAGTTTATTTGTGCCATACCAAAATGCCCTAAAATTGGTGTTGTCGGTAAATACCATTACTCTTCCCCGTCCCATACGTCCAACTTTAAAAGGAACACTATTCTTAAGTAGGTTCAAGTTTTCCTCCGAAATATAACCACTCATCAAAGGATTACTAGTGTATTGAATAGGATTGTTATAACTATTTTTATCAGGCTCTAGGTATACGTTTGTATTTCTAAACATGGGAAGTGTACTATTGGTATACCCAAAATTAATAGGGTGAGAACGATCTAATTTGGCTTCGAAAATTGCACCTCCAGTAACTTGAGCTCCGCTAAAATCTTGTCTTTGCTCAAAAGAAACATTTTTGGCAACTAAGGTATCGCTTCGAAATTTTAATTTTAAGAAGTTATTTGTATTCAGCCAATTTGCGGTATTGCGATACCCTATTAAAGTACCTCCGTTTTTAACCCAATCCTTTATTTTTTCAATCGCTCCCTTGCTCAATCTAGGACTACCATAGGCGTTCGGTATAATGAGAGCGGTATACCGCTCTAAATTAACCCCGCTGAAATACTCCGTATCGATTTTTGTAATTTTCATATCGTACCGTTGATCAAACTGATGCCATATTTCACCGGCATCATAAGGAGCAATACTTCTTCCTACTAAAATAGCTACTTCTTGTTTCCGTATAGGGTCAAAATCATTACTACCTAAATCAATTCCTGAGGTTAACCCAGTTCCTACAGCAGTTATTTTAAGTTGTGTTTCCTTAGCAACATCGTTTAAAAATGTGTATAAAGCATTAGCATCTAATTTTTGATTTTGCACCGGAACAAGTACAGTTCCGTAGTCGTAGGAGTTTCCTTCAACGGAAAAAGGAGATTTGGCAACTTTCACGCGAAGTCCTTTTTCCAAAATCATATTCATAGCCTTAGGACTATAATACTCGTGCCATTCGAATAAATAAGCATAGTCACTTTTTTTATCTACTGCGGTAGATGCCGGAGTAAGCGAACTTACTTCATTACCGGCATTAGCAAGTGTATTTAAAGCGGTATAATTGAGATTAAAAGCCAGTGGAAAGGTCCATGCAGAAATGTCATAAAATAAGCTGTCTGTAAAGGTGGTTCGTTTTTCAAAAATGGCTTTAATTAAACGATGGTTTTTTTGTGCCATAGGAACCACGTAACTATATCCTTTTTTATAATTTTTTCCTCCCAGCGTTGCATCATTAGCAAGTTCGTGAAACTTTATTTTATGGCGTTGTAAGACTTCTGCCAAATGATCAGTTTTAGCCGCATCTTTTGGATCCCCGAAGACAATTGCTTTTGTTCTATCCTTTGCACCTTCGGCCTTCGCTTTTTGATAAAAGTCATTTTGATAATTGAGAATTTTCTCTCGCATATTTTTGGCTGCAGTAATTGTTGATACGGCCGTGGTAAACTGATTGCGTATGGTAAAGGGAAAAGTTAAGATGCCATTTTCACTTTCTTGAATATGTCCTCGAGAGCTTCCTTGTTCAAACAAAATTCCAATACTCCCATTAACATCCGGAAAAGTAGAACCTTTTCCATAATAATAGTCATCATAACGTTCTTGAGAATAATATAAAGATCCTATTTGATTGAGGGCCTCAGCGTGGTAATTTCCAATTTCTTCAGTCAATTCCTGATTCAATTTTGGCGTTAACGGATGCACTCGTGTTGGTTCTCCTGGTTGAAAAAAGAAGGTGGAATTGGTGCCCATCTCATGATGATCCGTTAAAATATTTGGTAACCACTTGTGAAATGAGGCGATACGAGCTCTACTTTCAGGAAGTTGAACCGGAAGCCAATCTCGATTCATATCAAACCAATAGTGGTTGGTTCGCCCTCCAGGCCATACTTCATGATATTCCCTTTCGTTGCCATCGGGATTTAGATTTTCACTTCTATTCGTATTGGCCCAATACGCAAAACGCTGCAAACCATCAGGATTATATGAAGGATCCATTAAAATAACCAAGTCATTTAAAACCGTTTCGATCTCAGAACCCTGAGCTGCGGCTAAATAATAAGCGTAAGCCAATCCAGCATTTGCTCCGCTAGGTTCGTTCCCGTGTATAGAAAAACCTTGATATACTATTAAGGGCATTTCAGCAACATTAAGGTTACTTGTGCCTTCATCTGTTAATTTTTGATGCTCAGCTCTAATGGTATCAATATTAGCATGATTCTTCGGGCTAGTTATGGTAAGCAGAAGAAGCGGACGTCCTTCAAAAGTTTCTCCGCGGTTCTCTATAGTTATACGATCGCTCGCATCAGCTAAAGTTTGCATGTAAAACATCAGTTTATCATGTGTAACATGCCATTCTCCTACTTCATGCCCAATAACAGACTCGGGAGTAGGTATATTAGGATCATAGGTAACACCTTGTGGTAAATAATAGGAAAGATCTACAGTGTTTTGCGCCCAAATATTACTAAATGCGAGACATAGGGCAAAAAGGAGTAATTTTTTCATTTTGGTAGAATTAGTCAGAGAATAAAAATAAAAAACGACCCTTTAAAAGAAGGGTCGTTAAGTTTTATTTAAGAGTTTTTTGTATTAAATATCATCAAAATCTACATCGGTGAAATTATCAGGCTTGTCCGTAGTACCATTTTCTTTGGTTTCATCATCTTCCTTTTTAAAATCGCGTTGATGTCTTTCTGAAATTACCTCTAAGCCTTTTTCGTCAATGATATAATCCATCATCTCCTCCATAATTTCCCTAAAAGCCGAAAAATCTTCTTTATACAAATATATTTTGTGCTTTTTGTAGTGGAAAGAGCCATCGTCATGGGTGAATTTTTTACTTTCCGTAATGGTTAGATAGTAGTCCCCTGCTTTTGTACTGCGCACATCAAAAAAATAGGTTCTTCTTCCTGCACGTAAGACCTTAGAGTAAATTTCCTCCTGATCCATCAAATCTTTCTCACTCATCTCAACTAGTATATTAGTATTGAATTAATCGTTAATTCCCATCAAAAATGTAAAAAAAAACCTAATCTGCCAACATTTTTCTAGTTTTCTTTCTCTGAAAGTTGATCATGGTAAAGATCTTTATAGTAACCATCTACTTGCACCAAAACATCGTGAATTCCTTCTTGAATAATTTTTCCATCGGCCAAAACTATTATCTTATCAGCATTTTTAGCAGAGGAAACTCTATGACTAACAATAAGTGTTGTTCTGTTTTGAGAAGCTTTTTTAAGATTATTTAAAATCTCTTCTTCGGTTTCTGTATCTACTGCGGAGAGACAATCATCAAATAAGTAAATGGTAGGGTTTTTAATTAAGGCGCGTGCGATTGAAACGCGCTGTTTTTGTCCGCCACTCAGGGTAATACCACGTTCGCCTAATACGGTGTCGTACTGTTTGCTGAATCCCATTATATTGTCATGAACTACGGCCATTTTGGCTACGGCTTGTATCTCTTCTTCGGTGGCGTCTGCTTTTCCAAACCTAATATTATTGGTAATACTGTCGGAAAATAAAAAGGCATCTTGGGGAACGGCACCAATAGCACTTCTTAAACTATTTACGTTTAGATCTTGAATGGGAACATCATCAATACGTATTTCTCCAGCCGTTACATCATAGAGCCTTGCAATTAAATCTAAAATAGTGGATTTTCCAGATCCAGTTTTACCAATTATAGCAATGGTTTCACCAGAATTTATAGTAAAGGAGATATTTTTTAGTGCTGTAATATTGGTGTCATCATACGTAAATGAAACATTATTAAATGCAATTTTACCTAAAACATTGGTTGTTGCAGTTACTGTATTTTTAATTTCGGGAACTTCATTTAAAAATTCATTAATTCGTTTTTGCGAAGCCTCAGCACGTTGAATTATAGATGTTAACCAACCAACAATGGCTACGGGCCAGGTGAGCATGTTTACATAAATAACAAATTCTGCAATAATACCGACTGAGGTAATTTCGCCATCGATATATTGCTTCCCTCCTATGTAAATGACAAAGATGTTACTAATTCCAATGAGTAATATCATTAGCGGAAAAAACCATGCATTGACTCGTGCTAGGGACATACTTTTATCCTTTCCTGCAACAGCTAAAACACTCAAATCTGAATTGATTTTTGGCTCTAGACCATAGGCCTTAATAACCGAAATTCCAGAAAAGGCCTCCTGTGTAAACGTAGAAAGTGTGGATAGATACTCCTGAACTACTGTGCTACGTTTATGTATAATTTTGCTTATCTGATAGATTAGTATGGATAAAATAGGAAGGGGAAGCAGGGTATAAGCAGCCAGAGTAGGGGCTTTAATAAACATTAGCGGAATAAGGCAGGCAAAAAGAGTTAGCGTATTTACTCCATACATGATTGCCGGTCCTGCATACATTCGAATTTGCCCTACATCCTCACTAATACGATTCATAAGATCTCCAGTTCTATTCTTCTTATAGAAATTCAAACTCAATCTTTGGTAATGATCAAAGACTTCATTTTTGAGATCGTATTCAATATAGCGCGATACATTAATTATAGTTTGCCGCATTAAAAACGTAAAGAAACCTGAAATAAGAGCTGCTCCAACAATTATTAAAATATATTCGAGTAGTTGAGATGTAGCCATTTCTTCAGAAATGATACCACTAAACTTGTTTTCAACAACGTTGATAGACTTATTTACATAGGAAGGCATGACAAGTTGAAATACACGAGCAATTACCGTAATCACAATTCCAATTAATAATTTAAGCCAATATTTTTTGAAAAACTTATTAATGTACTTGAGCTCCTTCATAGGTTTGGTGTGGTTAAAATAGCAGGATTTTTAACAGCGGGATAAAGATAGGGGTTTGGTACGAAACGATATGTTATAAAACTGATAACATAAATTTGAAATGTAATATCGTTTACTCTTTAAATTAATACTACTTTTGCCACCGAAACAGAATATTATCTCGGTTAAAGTTCTTTAAAAATGCTAACACGAAGGCATATTAGGGTGAAAGTAATGCAATGCGTTTATGCCCTTACACAGTCAAAAGATGATGCTTTAGAAAAACAACAAAAGTTTCTAAAGTACAGTATAGGAAATGTATACAACCTTTATCTTTTAATGCTCAGTCTCCTCGTTGAAATTCACCAACGTGCAGTAGTACAGCAGCGCATGGCTAAGACAAAATATTTAGCTGACGAAGCGGTGTATTCTGACTCGGATAAATTTGTCAAGAATAGGGTGCTACAACAAATAGCTGCGAACGAAGAATTAAAAAAAGAGCTTTCTAAACGCAAACTACAACATTGGTATTTAAATGAGGAATACGTAAAGATTATCTACACGAATATTCTTGAAAGTGATATCTATAAAGATTATATGATGGCTGCGAATAGTAGTTATGAAGAAGATCAAGAATTGGTAGTAAAGCTATACAAGAAAATCATCGCACCAAACGAAAAAATTTACGATTATTTCGAGGATGATCGGTTGACCTGGGTAGATGACATTCCAATTGTAAATACTTTTTTATTAAAACTTTTACGAAAAGTTAAAGCTACAGATAATGCTGCTTTTTTTCTTCCAAGATTGTTGAAAGACAAGGAAGATATGAACTTTGCAGATCAATTACTTACGAAGACTTTATTGCACGACGAAACTTTAATTCAGGAAGTAGTTGATAAAACTCCTAACTGGGATAAAGATCGTATTGCAGAAATTGATGCCATACTACTTAAGATGGGAATCTGCGAATTTTTGCATTTCAGCTCCATACCGGAAAAAGTTACTATAAATGAATATCTCGAGATTGCCAAGGAGTATTCCACGCCCAAGAGTAGCATCTTTATAAATGGTATTTTAGATAAACTTGCAAAAGAATACAAAGTTTCCGGAAAACTAAAAAAATCGGGAAGGGGACTCTTGTAAACAAATATTCCTTAATTTTGCTCAAAAATTAAACATAAATCTATCATGAAAAAAATAGTTATCGTTCTAAGCTTGGCTATGGTTGTAGCTTTTGTTTCCTGTAAGGAAAATGCTTCTAGTAAAGTAAATGCTGCAAATGTTGAAGTGGCTGCAGAAAGAGATGTTGCTTCTAAACAGTTGCCTGTTATGACTTTTGAAAAATCGGAGCATGATTTTGGGACTATTGAAGCTGGTACTCCTCAAGAAACCATTTTCAAATTTACAAACACAGGTGTTGCACCTTTAATTATTACAGATGCTAAAAGTAGCTGTGGTTGCACCGTTCCTGATTATCCAAAAAATGTCCCTGTTGCACCAGGAGAAACAGGGGAGTTAAAAGTGCGCTTTAATGGTTCTGGACAAAATCAAGTAACAAAAACAATTACCGTTACTGCCAATACGGAAAAAGGATCAGAACTACTTAGAATAAAAGCATTTGTAAATCCAAAAGGAGAAACAGCTTCTATTCCTTTAAAGAAAAGCTAATTATATATGGAGAGTGTTCAAGGTTTTTTGCCAATTCTTTTAATTTTTGTTGTAGCTTATTTCTTTATGATTCGTCCTCAGATGAAACGTCAAAAAGACGAAAAGAAGTTTGCTTCTGATTTAAAAAAAGGAGATAAAATTATTACCAAAAGCGGCTTGTATGGTAAAGTTGTAGAACTTAACGATAAAGATCTTTCTTGTGTTATTGAAACAATGGCTGGGCGTTTAAAATTTGATCGTTCGGCAATTTCAATGGAAATGAGTAAGAAACTAAATGCACCAGCTGCTCCGGCAAAAAAATAAGTTAGAAATATACCCTAAACAAAAAAAACACCGATAGTATCGGTGTTTTTTTATGCCTTTTCATATAACTATGAATGGTAGCGGAATTGTATGCCGCTAAAGCCCTGACCAACTTGATTTTTGACTTCCGGTTGCTGGTTTTACCTTTACAGGAATTCCCGTAAGTTGGGCCATTCCGGATACGCTTTCTAAATTTTCAGGCCCATCAGCGGCAAGTAAGTTTACATTTACCCCTTTGGTTTTCGATGCTATTTTAAGTTCAGAGTGTTGATGCCCCCAACCGTGTGGTAATGCTACCGTTCCTGGCATTAAATCTTTTAAAAATTTCACAGGTAAACGTACCGTTGCAATAGCTGTACTTACATCCGCCATTTGTCGATCTTTTAAACCATTCGCTTGGGCATCTTTAGGGTGTATATACAGATAGTTAGTGGAGTTATCCGCCACAAAACGTTCGTAATTGTGCGTCCAAGAGTTATGCGTGGTAACTGCTCTTTTGGTAATTAATTTTAAAACATCCATTCCATCCAATTCCTTTTGAAACGCTTCGTGAAGACCTTTGGATGCTTTGATGAGCACCTCTGGAGCAAGGTGCATTTTTCCATCAGAAGTAACTATTCGTTTATCCAAAAAACTGTTTTCTTGATGTGATTTACGTTGATAACCGTGCGGATGTTTTAGTAGATAATTAAAACTCCTTTGTCCAGTTAGGCGCAAAAGACCGTTAAGCAACGTTTCCTGTGGTAAGGAAGCTAACTTTTTTCCCTTGCGGACACTGTGTATTCGTTTTAAAAAATCAAAAAACCGTTGTGCAAGTACAGCACCGAATATGGATGTATTACAGGCTCTTGCTAGATCTAAATAAATTGAAGCTTCATCACGTTGTTCCCCATCCGGAGCAATCATAGCTTTGGTAGCCTGTAAATAGGGTTTGGATTGTAAACCCAACATCAACGGAAAAATAAAGGGCAGATCAGGACGCTGCATGGGATCTGTGCAAGGAAGTATGTAATCCGCTATGGAGCAGGTTTCTCCTGGGAAGATGTCCAGACACACGAGTATGTCTAGTGTTTTAAAGGCCGTTTTTAACCGTTCAGAATTCGCCATGGTAAGCAATGGGTTGCCACCGGTAATAAACATGGCTCGTATTTGTTCCTTACCGGGCGTAAGAATTTCATCGGCCAAAATACCACCGGGTAAAGTGTCATTAACCATCTTGAAATCTCCAACTCTGGATCGATCATTCTTCATTAAGACCCCATTTTTAACTCCGAATTTCACAAAATCCATTACACCTTTACCGACTAAGGTACCTCCCTTTTTATCTAGATTTCCAGAGACGGCATTAATCACTTCTTGAAGCCAAAAGGCCAAAGAACCATTACTCCCCATATTAACCCCAGTAGAGCAATAAAGCGCAGCCCCTTTAGCGTTGGCATAGGCTTTAACCATTGCCTTGAGCTTGATTGCAGGGATTTTTGTAACAGCCGCAGTTTTTTCTGGAGTCCATATTTCAACAAGAGCTTCAAGTGATTCAAAACCGGTCATATAGTTCTTTATCTTGTCCGTATCAATTGCGTTAATAGCAAGCAATTCATGAAGAAATGATAGATAGAAAAATACATCGGTATTAGGACGAATAAAAACATGTTCTCCAGCAGCCTTAGCCGTTTCTGTTTTTCTAGGATCTACGGTAAATATTTTTCCTCCCCTGTCTGCAATTGCCCTTAATTTCTTAAGCGGATTAACTACTTGCAAAAATGACCATTTCGAAATAACCGGATTTGCACCTACAATAATTAAGCATTCTGTATTTTCAATATCCGGAAAAGTAAGTGTAAATGGAAAGCCATATAATTGTTGTGAAACTGCAAATTTATTACTGCAATCTTGTGACGCGGAAGAAAAAATGCTCTTAGAGCCAAGCCCTGTCATAAAACCTTGGGCAAAAACCGGGTGAAGTACACCAAAACCAGCAGCAGTACCAACATAGAGTCCAACAGAGTCTTTGCTGTATGTCTTTTGAATGCCTTTAACTTTTTCTCCAATTTCATGCAACGCCTGATCCCATGAAATACGCTGAAAAGTACCATTTACTTTTTTTAAGGGATACTTAAGACGATCTGGAGAATTGTAGATTTCGTGTTGTTTTAAACCTTTTACGCAGGCATATCCGGCCGTTGCAATATGGGCCTTATCGGGCATAATTTCTGTAATCTTTCCATTCGTAACGCTAACCTCTAATCCACATAAAGATTCACAGATACGACAGAAAGTATGTGTAGTTTTTGTCATGATTTAGATAGCAGGAACGTATGAATGTTAAAAACAAAGGTTTTATATACGGATATCCTCATTACTACTAGCGATACTTATCATTAAGTCCCATACCGTTAAGAATCATCGGTTCTATTTTTGATAAGCGGGAAATTTTGGTTTTTTCTTGTTTTGCGGTTTCTAAATATTCAAAATACTCTCTTTGCTTATAGGGTGTAAGCTGGTTAAAAGCAAGTTGCAACTCTGAGTTTTGGTCTAAGACCGCTTGAAGGATAGAAGGCATTTGATATACTATTTTATGCTTCGATTTGGTCCGAGCTAAACTGAGTCCCTTTTTTTGATTCGCAATTGCTTCTTCGATATAAATTAAAATACCTTTTTTATCGATAGCTTCGGCATTATGAAATTTCCAATGGCGCATGGCCTGGGTCTTGCCTTCTTGTGCATTTTCCAAAACCTTTTTCGGATCAGTTAAAAAAGAACCATTAAAAAACCAGATACCAAAATGTTTTTTAAAGGCACAAATACCGATAACATTTTTGTTGTTAAGCGTATAAACAGGAAAACTCCATTTATAATCTTCTGTTAATTGTGTGGTCTTGACGATTGCTCTTAGCTGTGCTATTTCATTTTTAAATGGTCGTTCTTTAGCATAGTAATTCGTTATTTTTTCCGATTTATCCATGGGTCAGTCGTTTTTATCAGCAGTAAGTTCGCAAATTTTGACAATAACTTCAACTGCTTTTTGCATACTTTCTACAGGTACATATTCGTATTTTCCGTGAAAATTATGTCCGCCTGCAAAAATGTTAGGGCAGGGGAGTCCCATAAAACTCAATTGAGATCCATCAGTGCCGCCGCGAATAGGTTTAATAATTGGTGTAATGCCCAATTGTTCCATTGCCTCCTTGGCAAGTTTTACAATATGAAAAACAGGGGTAACCTTTTCTTTCATGTTGTAATATTGATCTTTGATTTGTAGAGTGATACAATCACCGTATTTTTCATTTAAATCCTTGGCAATACGAGTTAATAGTGCTTTTCTATCTTCAAATTTAGCACGATCGTGATCTCTAATAATAAGTTCTAATTGTGCATTTTCAATTTTTCCATCAAAACGATAAACATGAAAAAACCCCGCTCTGTCCGCAGTACGTTCTGGAACTTCTGTAGCGGGTAGAAGTGACATCAGTTCTTGAGCCACACCAATCGCATTAACCATCTTACCTTTGGCATAACCCGGATGTACACTTTTGCCTTGTATAGAAATTTCGGCACCAGCAGCATTGAAATTTTCATATTCCAATTCTCCAAGCTGACTTCCATCCATAGTATACGCCCATGCCGCACCAAATTTTTCCACATCAAATTTATGTGCTCCTCTCCCAATTTCCTCATCTGGCGTAAAGCCTACCCTAATTTTACCGTGTTTTATTTCCGGATGTGCAATAAGATACTCCATGGCAATCATAATTTCGGTGATACCGGCTTTATCATCAGCTCCTAAAAGTGTAGTGCCATCTGTAGTGATTAAAGTCTGTCCTTTGTACTGTTTCAGGTCTTCAAAATAATCTGGAGATAATACAATGCCCTGAGCTGCATTCAAAACAATGTCCTCACCGTCATAATTAGGTATCAGTTGTGGTTTAACATTGGTGCCACTAAAATCGGGAGTCGTATCAAAATGAGCGATAAAACCAATAACAGGCACTTCTTGAGGTACGTTACTTGGTAATGAGGCCATGACATAGGCATTATCATCGATAGTTACCTCTTGCATTCCCATGTTTTTAAGCTCTTCCACAAGTTTATTGGCTAAATTCCATTGCTTTGCTGTACTTGGTGTACTGGACGAATTCGGATCACTTTGAGTGTCAATGGTGACATAACTGATAAATCGATCAATAAGTTCTTGCATGTATTTTCTTTTACTAAGAATACAATATCGAAAAAAGAGATTGGAGAATAACTTTTAAAATGTTAAAATCTTATTTATAAAATGCTTTAAATAGTAAAATAAAGATTTTGGTAGTTTGTATTTTTGCATTACAAATTCCGCAATCCCTAATGTATAAATTTCTGATCCGTCCACTGCTTTTTAAGTTAGATCCAGAACAGGTTCATCATATTTCATTTACACTTATTCGCTTTTTTTCTAAAATTGGTTTTGCGTCCATATGGCGCAGCATGTATGTTATAGAGAATCAAGCGTTAGAACGAGAGGTGTTTGGACTGCGATTTAAAAATCCGATAGGTTTAGCTGCAGGTTTTGATAAAGATGCTAAGTTGTATGAGGAACTGGGAAACTTTGGTTTTGGTTTTGTGGAAATAGGAACCTTAACTCCAAAACCACAAGACGGAAACCCTAAAAAAAGACTATTCCGTTTAAAGAAAGATTCCGCTATAATTAATAGAATGGGATTTAATAATAGGGGTGTTTTCGACGCTGTTGAACGCCTTAAAAAGGATAGAAATATTTTGATAGGTGGAAACATAGGAAAGAATAAAATAACAGCAAATGCGGATGCAGTAAAAGATTATTTGATCTGTTTTGATGCACTTTTTGATTATGTAGATTATTTTGTTGTCAATGTAAGTTCCCCAAATACTCCTGGTCTAAGAGAATTGCAAGATAAAGAACCGCTAACAGCACTTTTATTAGCCTTAAAAAAGCAAAATAGGCTATATGGTTCAAAATCAGACGGAACAAAAGAAAAACCGATACTTTTAAAAATAGCACCAGACTTGACCAATAGTCAGTTGTTGGATATCATCTCAATAGTGAAGACCACTAAAATAGATGGAGTTGTGGCGACCAATACAACGATCGCTCGGGAAAACTTAAAATCTGAGTGCTTATTGGTGGAAGAAAAAGGAGGTTTAAGTGGAAAACCACTTACCGCTAGGAGTACAGAAGTTATTCGCTTTTTAGCAGAAAAAAGTAACAAGTCTTTCCCAATTATAGGAGTTGGGGGCATACATTCTCCTGAAGATGCTTTGGAAAAGTTGGAAGCCGGAGCAGATCTTATTCAACTATGGACAGGTTTTGTTTATGAAGGACCTTCCATAGCAAAACGCATAAATAAAGAGATTCTTAAAAATACCATTAACCTGCCATTACCAACTGCTAAGCGAAAAGAATAATTTGAGTGCTAGTTTTACTGTACCCAATAATCCAATACCAAAACATCATCTAAATACGGTTCTAACAACCCAACAAAAGCCTTATGTATGGGATGTGGAAGGTAGGTTGCACGATCCGCTTCACTTTTAAAACTTACAAAAAAGCAATGCGTAAAGCCTTTATCTAAACCTTCAGGGCTATTATTTAATCCCCATTCATAATCTGCGATTTCAGGAATTTGAGAAGGTAGTTTAGAAAATGCATCCTCGATTCCTTTTACTTTTTCTTTTGGAGCATCGTCTTTGAACTTAAATAAAACAACATGGCGCAGAACGCTATCTTTTTTTTGTTGCATATGCAGTTGTGTTTTTAGAAATTTTGCTTCATGTCCTTCCATTAAATTAGGTGCAAGTAAAGCTGTGATCAAAAAGAATACATAAAAAGTTGATTTCATTTTGTGTTTTTTTGGTAAGTTATAAAATCTAATGAGATATTTACTTTTGAATAGTAAATTATCCTGCTTTAGCTAAAGTTTTATCCCGGAATTAAAAGCTGTGTTAATCTGATTTAGATGGTGCATACAACTTTCAATTTGAAAAGTGTTCCTTGTACTTTATCCAACAAATAACATTAATTTTGAGTTGTAGTTAAAAAATATGAGTCAAATAAAAATCATAGAATGTCCTCGAGATGCTATGCAGGGAATAAAAACCTTCATTCCTACTGAAGAAAAGGTGGCCTATATTCAATCCCTCTTGGCGTGTGGTTTTGACACTATAGATTTTGGAAGCTTTGTGTCACCAAAAGCTATTCCCCAAATGATAGACACCGCTGCTGTTTTAAATCAATTGGATTTGACTAAAACTACAAGTAAATTACTGGCGATAATAGCAAATGTAAGAGGTGCGCAAGATGCTAGTGTACATAAGGCCATAGATTTTTTAGGATACCCTTTTTCGATTTCTGAGAATTTTCAAATGCGAAATACGCACAAGACAATTGCAGAATCGGTGGAAACCTTGCAAGAAATTTTAGCGATTGCAGACAAAACCAATAAGGAAGTGGTAACCTATATTTCTATGGGATTTGGAAATCCCTATGGAGACCCATGGAACGTAGAAATTGTAGGAGAGTGGACTGAAAAGTTAGCTGCTATGGGTGTAAAAATCTTGTCGCTTTCAGATACAGTAGGATCTTCAACACCCGAAATTATTGATTACCTTTTTGCAAACCTTATTCCGAAATACCCGGAAATCGAATTTGGAGCACATTTACATACTACACCCGATAAATGGCACGAAAAAGTAGCGGCAGCTTATGAGGCAGGATGTCGCAGGTTTGATGGTGCCATTCAGGGATTTGGAGGTTGCCCCATGGCGAAAGATGAACTTACGGGAAATATGCCTACGGAACAAATGCTAAGCTACTTTCGTCAAAATGATATTCCAACAGGTATCGATCAACCTCACTTTAAAATAGGGTATAATAACGCCACCGATTTGTTTACTACCTATCACTAATAAGCTACTGATTTTAGCTTAATGTTAAATCTTTAATTTTATTTAGATTTAATTTAAATAAACTTTGAATATTCCTTTTCAAAGGATATATTTGCGCCCTAAAACAACCTTATTCATATTCAATCTAAATAAAAACAAATAAACTTAATGAAAAAATTTACTCTTACTCTGGCTTTAGTTTTTGGTGTGATATTATCCATTTCCGCACAGCAGGCTTCCGATAGCATTACTTTCGATCCACAAAAACAATTAAATGCAGCACAACGGCTTTTATCTGGTAATTATGCATCTGCCGTTACTGTGAGTGCTTACGCCGAGGCTCTATATAATCAACCGGAAGGTGATAACGGAGAATTAGATATACAGCGTTTAGTATTACTTTTTGGTTATCGTTTTGATGACCGTACTCAGTTTATAACAGAAATTGAAGTAGAACATGTAGCGGAAATCTTTGTAGAACAGGCCTTTGTAAATTATAACGTTGGAGCCAACGTCAGTTTAAGAGGTGGACTTATGTTAGTTCCTTTTGGAATAATTAATGAGTTTCATGAACCTACTACTTTTAATGGAACAGAACGCCCGGCAGTTGACAATGCTATAATACCTACAACTTGGCGTGAGTTAGGAGTAGGGGTTACCGGACGATTTAATGATATTTCTTTGGCTTATCAAGCTTATATATTTAATGGTTTTAGATCGGTTGCTCCAGATGGTGAAGGCGGTGTTTCTGGTTTTTTAAGAGGTTCAAATGGTTTGAGAGGTGGACGTCAACGAGGAATTCAATCAACCGTAGATAGTCCAACATTATCTGTTAAACTTGATTATTATGGAATTCCAGGACTTAGATTGGGATTGGCAGGTTATTTTGGAGACACCCAGGCTGAAGATGAAGTAGAAGAATTGGATGGCGCCAATATTGGCATTGCCATGGTAGGGTTGGATGCACGTTATGCTTACCAACGTTTTAGTGCTAGAGGACAATTTGTATATGCTTCTTTATCCGATACCGAAGCTTATAATGCCCTTACAAGTAGAGATTTAGGTAGCGAATTGCAAGGATGGTATCTAGAGGCGGGTTATAATTTATTGCCAACAGGTAATCGTCAAAGATTAATAGCTTTTACACGCTATGAAAGTTATGATACTCATGCAGATACTGCAGGAGACTTAGCACGAAATCCAGCCTTTGATCGTGTGGACATTACCACAGGATTGTCATACCATATTGCACCGGGGGTAGTCTTGAAAGGAGACTATCAATTCCGTGATAATGCGTTGAGTGGTGATAGCGCTCCTGATCGATTGAATTTTGGAATAGGAGTCTGGTTTTAATAGAGAAATTATATTGTTTATAAAAAGCTAACAGTATCCTTATTAAAATTAAGTCTAAATTAATATATTTGTCTTATGAGAGTTAATAGAAGGATCTTATTGCCTGTATTTGCTGCTACTTTACTCCTTTTTGGATTTGGACTGCCGAAATTGGTTCAAAAAAAAATGAAGAAGGAAGTGGTAAAACTATTTGAAATAGATGATTTTTCTATGGATACTGTTAGTGTTTCAGAATCTTTAAATGCGGAATTGCCAACCAAAATCACTGTAGATAATTTTTTTAAATTATCACATCAGTCCAAAGTACTAGGATATGCCTTTGTAGACAAGGCTCCTAGTAAAACTGCGGATTTCGATTATTTGGTGGTTTTTGACGCTGATCTTAAAATTATTCATTCCAAAGTGCTAATTTATAGGGAAGAATATGGAGGAGAAATCGGCAGTAAGAGATGGCTGAAACAGTTCTTGGGAAAGACAGGTACAGATCGCGTTAATTGTAAAACAAATATTGATGCAATTTCAGGAGCAACTATTTCAGTACGTTCCATGACCAAGTCAATAGATAATCTTTTGCAAACGATTGGAATGCTTCAGGAAAACGAGTTGCTTTAATGAACTATAATGGGCTCTTACATACCTTTCCAAGAGAGATTAAACTTTTTATAGGAGCTTTCATTGTTGTACTTTCCATTGGGTTTTATACAGGTCTCTTGTTTGTAAACGAAACTAGCACAACTTCTCCTTCTGGAATAGCGGAGAATTATTTGGGGAATGAGGAGGAGTTAGAAGAAACTTCAGAAACAGAAATTCGTGTTTTAAAGTTTAAAAAAGGAAAAAGAGAAATGCTAACCATCGTTCATACGCATATTCTTTCAATGTCTTTTATTTTCTTTCTGTTGGGAGGAGTTTTATGGCTTACCAAACTCCCAAGAAAACTTAAATTATTTTTAACGATAGAGCCTTTTCTTTCTGTGCTTTTAACTTTTGGGGGAATTTACCTGATGTGGATGGGCTTTTTATGGATGAAATATGTCGTAATGATTTCTGGAATGGTCATGACGGCAACCTTTACTTTTTCCTCCCTATGTATTCTATATCAGCTCGTAAAAGGAAAACCTGTTAATTAAATATAGATCCCGCTTTTTGTTCTAGTAAAAATGGTATATTTGCACGCAATTAATATCTAATTGCTATGCAAGCTCATCTTGATAAAATCGTTGGCGAAGGTCTTACTTATGACGATGTCCTTCTTGTACCTGCCTATTCTGAAGTACTTCCAAGAGAAGTAAACATTCAAACAAAGTTCACACGAAATATTACTATTAATGTACCTGTTATTTCTGCCGCAATGGATACCGTTACGGAATCGCAGATGGCAATTGCCATGGCTCAAGAAGGAGGAATCGGAGTACTTCATAAAAATATGACTATTGAGCGTCAGGCGCTAAAAGTTCGCAAGGTAAAACGAGCGGAAAGTGGAATGATTATAGATCCAGTTACACTACCATTAAACTCCGTAGTTCAGGATGCTAAAGCTAATATGAAAGAACACAGCATTGGTGGAATACCCATTGTTGATGATAAAGGGAAACTTTTAGGTATTGTTACCAATAGGGATTTACGCTTCGAAAAAGACAATAATCGACCCATTTCAGAAGTAATGACTTCCGAAAATTTAGTTACAGTTGCAGAAGGAACTTCACTTACAGAAGCAGAAGACATTTTACAGGATAATAAAATAGAAAAGCTGCCTGTAGTGAATGAAAATAATACCCTGGTAGGATTAATTACCTTTCGCGATATTACCAAATTAACGCAGAAACCGATAGCAAATAAAGATAAATACGGAAGACTTCGAGTTGCAGCAGCAATCGGGGTAACTCCTGATGCTGTGGAGCGAGCTGAAGCGCTAGTTAGCGCTGGCGTAGATGCGGTAATTATTGATACCGCCCATGGGCATACAAAAGGAGTGGTTAGTGTATTAAAAAAAGTGAAACAAAAATTTCCAAAGTTGGAAGTTGTTGTGGGGAATATTGCTACTGGAGCCGCCGCCAAATATTTGGTTGAGGCGGGAGCAGATGCTGTGAAAGTTGGAATCGGACCAGGATCTATATGCACTACAAGAGTGGTGGCTGGAGTTGGTTTTCCTCAATTTTCTGCGGTATTAGAAGTAGCGGCAGCCATTAAGGGTAGTGGAGTACCTGTTATTGCAGATGGAGGAATCCGATATACTGGAGATATACCCAAAGCGATAGCAGCAGGTGCGGACGCCGTAATGCTAGGATCTTTACTTGCTGGAACAAAAGAATCTCCCGGGGAGACCATTATTTTTGAAGGACGAAAATTTAAATCCTATAGGGGAATGGGTTCTGTTGAAGCAATGAAAGAAGGAAGTAAAGATCGTTATTTTCAGGATGTTGAAGATGATATCAAGAAATTAGTCCCGGAAGGTATCGTTGGACGCGTACCCTATAAAGGAGAACTCTATGAGAGTATTCATCAGTTTGTAGGAGGTTTACGAGCGGGTATGGGGTATTGTGGCGCCAAAAATATTGAAGGTTTAAAGGAAAACGGGCGTTTTGTGAAAATTACAGCTAGTGGTATTAATGAAAGTCACCCTCATGACGTTACCATTACCAAAGAGTCACCAAATTATAGTAGATAGTTCTTGTATATTAGTTTAGCTAAACTAGTTTCAGCTTTAATAAGCTGTGACGTTATAGATAAGACTTAAATCCGATATCTTTAAAAAATCCGTATTTTCATCGTGGAAACGTATATACTACTGCAATGAAAAATTTAGCCTTATACTCAAGTTTTTTTTTAATTTTAATCATAGGTCTTTTTGGCTGCAAAAATGTTGTTGCAACACCTGAAACTTTCATAAATACTCAGGAAATTAAGGATTCTCAATACCAAATAGATCATACCCTTACCAAAGATCAGACGCATAACAAGTTTAGTAGTACAATACCGCCAATACTTCGGGTTTCTTCGGGAATGGTTATAGAAGCGTTTACAGAAGATGCCAGCGATGAACAGTTCCACTTGAATTCCGAAATGGAGGCATTAGATGCCTTAGATTTTGAACCAATCCATCCGTTGACCGGTCCAGTTTATGTTGAAAATGCGGTTCCCGGAGATGTATTAAAGGTGACATTACTAGACATTGATTTGGGTTCGTGGGGTTGGAATGCCATTATTCCTGGTTTTGGTTTTCTTGCTGATTCTTTAGATGTGAAGTACTTACGCACCTATGCCTTATCGAAAGATATGGAGCATTTACAATTTAATGAGAATATTACAATTCCCTTAAAACCATTTCCTGGTGTAATGGGAGTAGCACCAGCTACTACGGAAATGCTTAGTACCATTCCACCAAGAGCGAACGGAGGAAATATGGATGATCCTAATATGGTAGCGGGAACAAGTATATACTTTCCTGTTTTTGTTGAAGGAGGGCTTTTTTCAATCGGAGATGGCCATGCCGCTCAAGGGCTTGGCGAGGTATGCGGAACGGCTATCGAAGCTCCCTTGCGTATTGTGTACAAAATTGAATTACTCAAAGGGAAAACGATTCAGGAACCTCAATATGAAACCAAAGATTATTATGCGACTACTGGTTTTGCGCCAACCATAGACGATGCAGCCAAAAAAGCAACTCTATATATGGTACAATACCTACAAAAAGAGCATGGATTAAGCGTAGCGGAGGCATATGCGCTTTGTTCTTTAGCTGGGGATCTTCAAATAGCTGAAGTGGTCGATTTGCCAAATATGTTGGTTACTATGCACATGTCTAAAGCTATTTTGAATAAACAATAACAGATGCCCTACAAAAAGAAAATGTAATTCAGAATAAAATTATACTATTTACTCTCACTATATTTTTTCCAATCCTTTTCTTTATAGACGTCGTCTCCAAAATATTTTGCGATTTTCAGGAATGGTGTAGGTTTGTGGTATCCAGGTACTGGAGAGAGCATCTGTAAGTTCTCGTCCATAAATACAACTGTAGGATAACTCAAACGTCCTTGAAGTAAGACTGCTGCGAATTCATGATATCCCTTTCTTCCAGAAGGAACAAAACCAAAAGTTTTTCCCTTAAATTCAATGGGTTCTTTGCCCTCTCCATCAAATTTAACCATATAGAAATTTGCTTCCATGTAAGCAGCAACTTTAGGGTTCTGAAAGGTGTCCTTATCCATTTTTTTACACCATCCACACCAATCCGTATAGACGTCTATGAATAGTTTTTTAGGATTTTCATCTGTATTTAAGCGCTCAACAGCTTCATTCCAGCTTAACCACTCTATAGTTGCTTTCTCCTGAGCAACAGCAAATTGAGTAAGGAGTCCAATGCAAAGGAGTACTAAAACTTTCCGAATTTGAAACGTATACGTATTCATAGCAGGTATTTTTTCTGATATTAAGTCCAAGAACTGTACCAAAACTAACGAAAATTTGGCAGCATTATTTCAACTTATTTAAAATTTAAAAAAGTTTACAATTCCAATCTCTCAAATATCAAGGAAAAACTACAATTGAATAGGATAGTTAAGCAGTTGACTATTTGCTAATCTTGATGTACTTTTTCCTTTTTGGGTACGAAGAGATCTTTAAGATCTACTTGGTTTCGAATTAAATCATCGAAGGTTTCACGTTCCCTTATCAAGATAGCACGACCCTCATGCCAAAGTACTTCTGCGGGCCTAAATCTAGAATTGTAATTGCTGGCCATTGTAAAACAGTAGGCACCGGCATTTTTAAAACACAAGATATCCCCTTCTGCTATTTCATTTATTCTTCTATTACTCGCAAAGGTGTCTGTTTCACAAATATAGCCCACTACAGAATAGTAACGTTCCTTTCCGCCGGTATTAGAAATGTTAACAATTTCATGTGAAGCTCCATATAACATAGGACGAATCAAGTGATTAAAGCCAGAATCTACACTAGCAAATACGGTAGAGGTTGTTTGCTTTACTACATTAACTTTTGCCAAGAAATGCCCAGCTTCACTTACTAAGAATTTACCAGGCTCGAAAGCTAAGGTTAAATCTCTACCATATTCCTTGCAAAATGCGGTAAAACGCGAGCCTAATTTCTTTCCTAGCTCTTCTATATTGGTTTCAATATCTCCAGTTTTATACGGAACCTTAAATCCACTTCCAAAATCAATAAACTCTAAATTTTTGAAGTTTTTAGCCGTTTCAAATAATATTTCCGAAGCGTACAGGAAAACATCAATATCTAAAATATCACTACCTGTATGCATGTGTATTCCATTGATATTCATTTTCGTAAGTTCCACGATACGGAGTAGATGTGGGATTTGATGAATACTAATACCAAATTTAGAATCGATATGGCCTACCGAAATATTTGAGTTTCCTCCTGCCATCACATGAGGATTAATGCGAATACAAACAGGAATATCAGGATGTTTCCCTCCAAACTGCTCTAGAATAGAAAGATTGTCAATATTGATATTTACACCTAAAGCAGCTGCTTCCTCAATTTCTTCCAAAGAAACACCATTTGGCGTAAAAATGATAGACTCAGGTTTATACCCTGCTAACAATCCCAATTTAACCTCCTGAATAGAAACGGTGTCTAAACCACTTCCTAAGCTATTCATAAGTTTGAGAATATTAATATTGGATAATGCTTTTACAGCATAATTTAAACGCAGTTGATTAACATTTTTAAATGCATTGGTTAGGCGCTTGTATTGCGATATAATCTTTTCAGAATCGTATACATAAACGGGATCGCCATAAGTTTTTGCAATTTTAAGTAAATCATTATGCTTCATTGGTGTACTATTTTAAAACAAATCTATATACTTTGCCTGACGCCACAAAAAATAAAAACAGAATTATTTAAAAATAAAACATTTTGTTATAAAAATAACAAAATGAAAGAATCACAAAACTTGTAGGACTGCTCCTGCTGTTGTATTTTTAAATCCAAAGTAGGATTCATCAAAGAATAGAAGTATAAATAACCTGTTGTCTATAACGATATCTTAAATACAATAGGAGGCAATTAAAAATAGCAATGAAAATTCCCTTATTTCCTTTACAATCGGTGTTCTTTCCGGGAGAAACGGTGCCGTTGCATATATTTGAAGATCGGTACAAAGAACTTATAAATGATTGCAGGGAAGAGGCCATTACGTTTGGAATTCCTGTATATCTTAACGGTCAGCTACTTTTTGGTACTGAAATGCAGTTGGAAGAAATTGTAAAAACGTATCCAAATGGTGAAATGGATGTAGTTTGCAAAGCCCTTCGGGTGTTTAAGCTGTTAGTTTTTGATCATACTATGGATACCAAACTCTATGCTGGAGGCATTGTTACTTTCTTAGAAAATATTAACGACGGTTCAAATCCGCATAAGGCGGTAATTTTGGATTTAATAACAGAATTATACGTTCTTATGGGGGTGCCTTTCGCCGGAATGCCTATTCAGGAGTATAATAGTTATGCATTGGTCCATAAGATAGGGCTTTCCTTAGAGCAGGAACACGAGCTACTTCAGATTGTTAGTGAAAATGAACGGTTATCCTTTATAGAGTCTCATTTACGTTCTGCCATAAGAATTCTGGAAGAAATTAACAGAACAAAGAAAACAATAGAGCTTAACGGACATTTTAAAAATTTTGACCCCTTAGAGTTCAAGGATTTTGAAATTTAAACGACTAAGAAAAAACGTTTGGGCATAGGATCATTTAAAACAGATTTATTTATTTGTTCTTTGCAAATACAATGGCTTAAAGGTCAATAAAATTTTCACTTTCGTTTTGTTAGGGTAAATCCATGGGGTTTCCTATTTTTGCAAGCGAATCTAAAGATAGTTTTGTATATATGAATCTTCACGAATATCAAGGAAAAGAAATACTGGCAAGTTTTGGTGTACGCATACAGCGAGGACTTGTAGCGCATAACGCAAAGGAAGCGGTAGATGTTGCGAAACAACTTACACAAGAAACCGGAACTTCTTGGCACGTAATTAAAGCTCAGGTACATGCAGGAGGACGTGGCAAGGGTGGCGGGGTAAAACTTGCAAAAAATATTAAAGAGGTTGAAGAAATTGCAGGGAGTATTATCGGAATGAATTTGGTAACCCCACAAACTTCGGCAGAGGGGAAAAAAGTACATCAGGTACTTGTAGCTGAAGATGTATACTATCCAGGTGATAGCGAGACCAATGAATTCTATATGTCCGTGCTATTGAATAGAGCGTCTGGAAGAAATATGATTATGTATTCTACGGAAGGCGGAATGGATATTGAACAAGTTGCTGAAGAGACACCACATCTGATTTTTACAGAAGAGATTGACCCATCAACAGGTCTACTGCCTTTTCAAGCCAGAAAAGTTGCTTTTAATTTAGGTCTTTCGGGATTAGCTTTTAAAGAGATGACAAAGTTTGTTACCGCCTTATACAGAGCATATCAGGAAAGTGATGCAAGTCTGTTTGAAATTAATCCGGTATTAAAAACCTCAGACGATAAAATTATGGCAGTGGATGCTAAGGTTTCTATTGATGATAATGCCTTGTACCGAAGAAAGCAGTATGCAGAGATGCGAGATTTAAGAGAAGAAAATGCAATTGAGGTAGAAGCAAGAGCTGTTGGTCTTAATTACGTGGATTTGGATGGCAATGTTGGTTGTATGGTAAATGGTGCAGGACTAGCAATGGCTACTATGGATTTGATAAAAATGGCAGGTGGGGAACCAGCTAACTTCCTTGATGTTGGTGGTACTGCTGACGCAAAAAGAGTAGAGGAGGCTTTTCGGATAATTTTAAAAGATCCGAATGTGAAAGCAATTTTGATTAATATTTTTGGCGGAATTGTACGTTGTGACCGGGTGGCACAAGGTGTTGTGGATGCTTATAAGAATATGGGAGATGCAATTAAGGTTCCTATTATTGTCCGTTTACAAGGAACAAATGCAGAATTGGCCAAAGAGATTATCGACAATTCAGGATTAGCCGTACATTCTGCAGTACAGTTTCAGGAAGCTGCAGATAAGGTAAAGGCAGTATTGAATTAAGAGTTTTTAAAACAATAACAATCCAAAGGGTGCTGTTTATAATAGTACCCTTTTTTTATGATTAATACTGAAATTTGCATTCAATATCCAAAATGTGAGTAACAATATAATTGAATATCTATGTATCTAATCCAGTTAAAAACTATTAAAATATTATTTTTTCTTTTTAAAAGGTAAACTTAGTATTATTCAAATTAATTAATCGTTAAGTCTCTATAAGTAAAGTTTTTAGATCGAGTTTTCGATTTAAATTTGTAGTAAAACATAAAGGAGCTAATAATTAAATTTTTGTTAAAAGATATTTTCAATGTAACATTTCTAAATTTCAAGCGTCTTTTTAACATATCATCAATCAATCATTAATCAAAATTAAACAAAACAGTCATGAAAAAAATCAGTGTTATTATAGTAGCTGCAATGCTACTATCTGCCGGAAGTCTTTTTGCTAACAACGTAGACAACGTTAATCCATCCAAAGATTTATCCGCACAAATTGGGCAACTTTTAGAAAAGAATCAATTAATCGTTGATGAAAATAGCGAAGCTTTTGCCTCAGTTTTATTTACATTAAATGATGACAAAGAAATCGTTGTTATCTCAGTTTACACTGACGACGAAAAATTAGAGTCATTTGTAAAAAGCAGACTTAATTATCAAAAGGTTACGGTTTCTGGAAATGACTTCCGTGAAGGAAAAATGTTTAGAGTCCCAGTTCGGATCAAGGCATAATTACCAATCCCTAAACCTTTACAAAAATCCTGAAGCAATTCAGGATTTTTGTTTTTTACCCTATTCGTTAAGAGGCAGATGCCCAATTAAATACTAGTCCGTTAATGCTCTGACTTGAGTGCAAAGATTAAACTTTTGTTAAACTCTGAAATGAAATGTAATTGCAAAACGATTTAGTCGTCTAGTACAGCTATTAAAATGTAATTCAAATAAAAAGTAATGAAAAAAGTAAGTTTATTTTTGATCACCCTAATGTTATTTACAGTAGGAACTGCTTCTGCAAATACTGTTCCCGAACCTAAAGAGCTTTCGGCACAAATAGAATCACTGTTGGAACGTAATCAATTAGTTATCGATCAGGAAGAGGAAGTTTTAGCGTCTGTGTTATTCACCTTAAATGAAAACCAAGAAATTGTGGTACTTTCTGTACAAACAGAGAATCGCACTGTTGAGGCCTTTGTGAAAAGCAGATTAAATTATAAGAAAGTTACGCTAGAAGGAATTTTGTATCAAGAAGGTGAAAATTATAGAGTTCCTGTAAGAATCACTGCATAAATTGCAAACACCTTTAAAAAGACTAAAACCCTGAAGCAATTCAGGGTTTTTTTATACTAAATCATTGTTTTTTTAGTTATGTAATAACCTATTATATAGATTTAAACTTAGTTCGGTGAGTACGTATAATGAAAAATTAAGCATTCTATCAGAAATGATATCCTTTGTAAGGGTGGATAAATCTATTAAGGTAACTGAATACGATTTTTTGTTAAGCATTGCTTCTCAATTGGGAGTGGAAAAGAAGGCGTTTGATGCCCTATTTCATAAAAGAGCAACGCATGTAATTCCTAAAACTCATGCAGATCGTATCGTGCAGTTTCATAGACTCTTAGTGCTCATGAATATTGATCAGCAATGGGATGCGAAGGAGATGAGTAAACTTCATAATTTGGGATTGGCGATGGGACTTCCTCCTTCAGCCATTGAGCAGGTTTTACATGTAATGCACCAATCTCCAAATAAGATGGTATCTCCAGAACTTCTAATTAATATTTTTAAAGCACATTACAATTAAAATAGGTGCGTTATAACTACAAGACTCCCGTCTTACGCTATATTATGCATTAAATCCCTGCATTTTTTCCACTTACCTGACTGTCGATACTAGTAATTCGTTTTTAAAAGTACGATTAAACACAATCAAATTGACACTTTGTCATTATGTTGACAATCTTAAATGACATAATGTCATTAATTGTTAAATGGTATAACTTTTGTCTTTTGTTGTTTGAATATGTTTAATATAAAATAACAATTATGAGTCTAGTAAAAAGAAATAACATCTTGTTTCCAACCTTAATGAATGAAATTTTTAAGCCCGATTGGTTTGGAGGTTTAGAAACCGCTTCAAGTGGAACCGTTCCTTCGGTGAATATTTTAGAAAAAGATAATGGATACGAATTGCAGTTAGCTGTACCTGGATTAAAAAAAGAAGATTTGGTAGTAGAAATTAATGCGAACGTTTTAACAATATCTGCAAAAGTTGCAGAAACTAAAGAGACTTCAGAACAAAGTTATACTAGAAAAGAATTCTCTTATAGCAATTTTGAACGAGCATTTAGTTTACCTAAAACCGTTGCCACAGATAATATTGAAGCTTCATACGAGAACGGTATTTTACTGTTGGCATTGCCAAAGCGGGAAGAAGCTTTACCAAAACCCAAAAGAACAATCGAAATTTCTTCGAATTAAAAATATAATTTAGAAGTTTTGGGATACTTCTAAGTATTTTTTCATTTAGGTTTGTTTAGTTAGTTGAGGGGATGCATCATTTTTGTAATGGTGCATCCTTTTTGTATATATTAAGCTTGAGATTGTAACATTTTTATTTCATCTCTCAGTTTTGCTGCTTGCATAAAATCCAAATCTTTAGCTGCCTTTTCCATAGCTTTTCGTTTATCTCGAATTAATTTTTCGCGCTGTTCTTTGGTAAGGTATTCTAGATCCGGTTCTGCCGCTCGCATTTCTTCTTTTTCAAAATGATAGGCCGAAACCGAATTTTTCGTTAGCGCATTATCCAGACTTTTATTCAGCGCTTTTGGAACAATGTTATGCTCCGTATTATATGCGATTTGTTTTTCTCGTCGATAAGCGGTTTCGTCCATTGTTTTTTGCATGCTGTCCGTTATCTTATCTGCATACATAATGGCTCTTCCATTAAGGTTTCTAGCTGCTCTACCGACGGTTTGAGTCAAGGAACGATTACTCCTTAAAAAGCCTTCTTTATCTGCATCAAGAATAGCAACCAAAGAAACCTCAGGCAGATCTAACCCTTCGCGAAGTAAATTTACCCCAATGAGTACATCAAAAATACCTTTCCTTAAATCCTGCATAATTTCAACCCTTTCTAGGGTATCTACATCACTATGAATATAGCGACATCGAACCTGAATACGGGTAAGGTATTTTGCTAGTTCTTCGGCCATCCTTTTGGTTAAAGTGGTTACCAAAACGCGTTCATCTTTTTCAACTCGCAATTGAATTTCTTCTACCAAATCATCTATCTGATTAAGACTTGGACGAATTTCAATTTCTGGATCTAGCAGCCCAGTTGGACGAATTATCTGTTCTACATAAACCCCTTGACTTAATTGAAGTTCATAATCAGCTGGAGTTGCACTTACATAAATCACCTGATTTTGAAGCGCTTCAAACTCCTCAAACTTTAGAGGTCTGTTGTCCATTGCAGCAGGCAAACGAAAACCATATTCAACTAAATTCTCTTTTCTAGACCGATCTCCTCCATACATGGCATGCACCTGTGGAATGGTTACATGGCTTTCATCAATAACCATTAGATAATCGTTTGGAAAGTAATCCAACAGGCAAAAAGGTCTTGTGCCCGGATCGCGACCATCCAAATATCTTGAATAATTTTCAATACCAGAACAATATCCTAATTCACGAATCATTTCCAAATCAAAGTTTGTGCGTTCTTCTAAACGCTTGGCTTCAAGAGGTTTGGCAATATCTTTAAAATAAGATACCTGGTTAACAAGATCATCTTGAATATGACGAATGGCATTTTGTAATATATCCGGCGAGGTAACAAACATGTTGGCAGGATATATATTTAATGTTTCATATACTTCAATCACCTTATTCTTAAAGGGATCAAAAGCCTCAATTTCTTCAATCTCATCACCAAAAAAATGAATTCGAAAAGCGTAATCAGCATAACCTGGAAATACATCAACAACATCACCTTTTACCCTAAAATTTCCGTTTCTAAAATCCGCCGTTGTTCTTGAATATAAACTTTGTACCAACTGATGTAAAAATTTAGTACGCGAAATAACCTGATCTCGTGCTATAGAAATTACATTCTTTTGAAACTCTACAGGGTTTCCAATTCCATATAAGCAAGATACGGATGCAACTACGATTACATCTCGTCTTCCAGATAATAGAGAAGAGGTTGTACTCAATCGCAATTTTTCAATATCTTCATTAATAGAAAGATCCTTTTCAATATAAGTTCCTGAAGTGGGGATATAGGCTTCTGGTTGATAGTAATCGTAATAAGAAACAAAATATTCCACTGCATTTTCAGGGAAAAACTGCTTAAATTCTGAATAGAGTTGAGCGGCGAGCGTTTTATTATGGGCTAAAACTAAAGTTGGTTTCTGAACTTGCTGTACAACATTCGCCACGGTAAATGTTTTTCCAGAACCGGTAACGCCTAACAAGGTTTGATGTGGTTCTTGTGCTGCAATACCTTCAACCAAATCTTTGATGGCCTGTGGCTGATCACCAGTGGGTTTAAAAGGAGAAACGACCTTGAATTTCATGAAATGATATCGAGAATTTGAAGGTATAAAAATACAAAACAGAGAGCGGATAACTCCCGTTACTGTACAATAATTATTTAAGATTAACGCCGTAGTGCAAAGTGACCTCTAATTTCTCGATTGGTATCACTTAAAGCTCTAAACCAATAATCTGAAGAAGGTAAAGGTCTTCCGTTAAATGTTCCGTTCCAGCCCACGGATGACGGATCTAACTGAACCAACAATTGGCCAAATCGATTAAAAATAAAAATAGAGATCAAATTAATATCTGCAGCATTTGGAGGTGGCATAAATTGCCAAAAATCATTGATTCCGTCCCCATTTGGTGTAAAAAAATTTGGAAATCCGTCTGCAATTAAATCTTGTTCAACGGTTTGCGAAACAATGCAGCTATTATCACGTCTATCCCTAACATATACCGTGTTTATGCCCAAAGGAACATTGTCGAATACATTGCTGTTTTGATATGGGCCATCAGGATCGTTTAAAGCGTATTCAAAATCCCCAGTACCACTAATGTCAACAGTAAAGCGAAGCGTATCGCCTTGACTTGAAACATCAATATTGGTTATAGTAGGACCTTCGAATACTTCAACCATAAAATCTTGAACTGCGGGGCAAGGAATATTATTGCCATCTGGATCGGCAAAATTTAGCGCTTCCACGCGATAGAAGCCACCTTCAGTAATCGAAACTTCCTGGGTTTCTGAAAGTACTTCGAGTTCAAAACCATCTGAAGTTGTTCTTACCCATCGAATTGTTTCAGCCACAGCATCAGTAGAAAGCACTATTGGTAATGCACTTTCACATAAGGAAAAGGTATCTGGAAAATTAAGATCTGGAAATAAAGTGATTAATTCTCCTGTAATACTATTAAAGAAGGGACCACAGCCTATTGCAGTAGAGAAGCTCTCCTGTCCACAACCAATCGCTTCTCCTGCAGCGTTAAACGGAACAATGGTTACAAAAAAAGTTCGGTTGGATAAAAACTCAACCACAAAAGTAGATGTATTTGAAAATATCCCTTCGTTTAAAATGTCCCTAATAAAAGGAGAAGTGCCAATGGATACCCGATACCCAATAGCATCTGGAACCTCTTCCCATTCCAAGAATGGTGTTAATGGAACATCTGTTGCTCCATTTACAGGAGATAGTAATCTTGTGCAACCTGGTAATAGTGCTATAGCGCCTGTTCTAAATTGTTCGATGGTACAATTGATTGCAGTTCCAATTCGGTTTATCGGTGTAATTTGTACAAAATATTCGGTATCGGTGTCGAGGTCCATCGGAAGATCGAAAAAAGTAGTATTTCCTGCATTTTGATTCACAATATTTCCTAGTCCAGGTGCTGTACCTACATTTATAATATAATCAGTTGCTCTGGCCGCAGGGTTCCATCGAAGACTTGTGGCAATATTTACATTTGTAGTTCCGTTGAGAGGTGTTCTAAGCGTGGTACACTCTGGAGGCGAGGTAATGGTCTCGGTGGTAAAAGGAATACTTCCGCAAACAATGTTGCTTTGTCCGGTAAAAAAGAAAAGCGTAATGGTTACATAAATCGTAGTATTTTCAGGGAGTCCTAAAGGAGGTGTAAAAAAAGTAGCACTTCCCACGGATTGTTCCTGCACAATATCATCTGCTCCCGGTGTGGAACCCAATGCAATACGATAACCTGGTACTCCAACAATCTCTTCCCAAGAGATGGTAGATTCAACAGGAACATTAGTAGCTCCGCTTGTTGGGAAAACAAGCTGCGGACATCGCTGAGCATAGCTCATAATGCCCACAAGCATAAAGAGTAGGTATGCAATTTTCTTTTTCATTTTGCTACTAAGCCTGAAGTACAATATACTAAATGCCTATCTTTTTAGTGCAAAATGTCCGTTAAATTCCCTTCCATCTTCGAGCAAAACCTTAAACCAATAATCGGAAGCAGGTAAAGGTCTATTATTAAAGTTTCCATCCCAACCAATATCAGTAGGAGAAAAAACACTTAAAAGTTGTCCAAAACGATTGAAAATAGCTATCGAAGTTTGTGGTTGAAAAAGTGCATTGGCACCTTGCAGTGACCAAACATCATTGACTCCATCTCCATTTGGGGTAAAGAAACGTGGGTAATCTATGATCGCCACATCTTCAGTTTGAATACCGCATCCATTTTTATCACGTACAAAAACAGTGAAAAACCCTCCGTTTAAATTTTCAAATAGCGGACTGTCTTGAAAGCTTATTCCATCAATAGAATATTCATAATCACCATCTCCCGTTACTTCAATCTGAATGGTATTGTTGCTGCTTATATCTTCTATTATAACATTTTGAATAATGGCAATATTAGAAGGAAGTACCTCAAAATTCACACTACTTGTGCATAACAATCCACCGGCATTTATAGGTTGCTGACTTCCTACTTCTAGGCGATAGTTACCAATTTCGGTAATTGAAACCAATTGTTGAGAAGAAATTATTTGATCAGGAGAACCTTCTAAAACCCATGTATATTGGTCAAAACCTGAAGGGCTATTTAGTAATAGGGGAGGATTATCTGTGCATAGCAAATACGTATCTTCTAACGCAAAAACTGGCGCAGGACTTACACGTAGCTCAATTTCTTCTACTCCTTGACATTGATTAGAATTTTCTATTCGTACAAATAAAGTGGTGTCCGTTGTAGTGAAATTTCCTGTCAACGGATTTAATTCTAGAGTTAAATCGTCTAGGGTATTATAAAAATTCACTTCTAAATTTGGATAGTTAATATTTCGAATCATTTCTAAATCAAAAGTACTTTCTTGAATTGCATCAAATGCGTTCTCATCACAACTAAAAAAAGGACTTTGCGGGTTTAAACTTACTGTTGTAGGTTGTACTTGAAGTTCAAGAGATCCGAAAGTTTCACAATTTAGAGAGCTATTGATGGCACTATAAAAGATAGTTTGTGAAAAGGGGGTCTGGTTGCGATAGCCAATTAAATTTGTAATCGGCGTATTGGTATCACGATCCTGAAGGCTAGCAAAAAAAGAGAAATCAAAAAGATCAGCATCTGGAAGTGTTCTAAAAGCTTCTTCTAAGTTAAAAGAAGTAATACCATCCGTAGAATTAGAGGTTTCCACATCGCATTGTACTAAGGTAGTAATGGATGGCAAGGTAACTATTTGTAAAGCTATAGGTTCTGTTTCAAAACAGCTAGGGTCTGCATTTAGGCTTATTCGAGCGTATATCTGATTGAGTGCGGTTTGAAATATAACATCGGGAATTGCATTTAAATTATTCGTAGCTTCCGCCTCGTTATTGTGAAAGCTAATCGAAAAATTTGACGCATTTGCTAAGCGATCTAGTATTGCGGTTTCGACTGTACCTAAGTTAAAAGTACCGATTGGAGATGGTCCCAAATTGCATGAGGTTGCTGCTAAATTCGCTGGGCCATCTAAAAACAAAGCAGTCTGTATATCAAAATCAATAACCTCAAAACAACCATTTCTTCCTTCTACTCTTGCAAAAATGGGAACCAAATTAGCAGTAACTCCATATAACTCCGGGTTGGGAATTGCATTGAGGCCATCAATTGCATTTTCCAGAGATTCGTAATAACTAACAGTAGCATCAGGGTCAACGGTTATTTCGCTTCCCTTTATGGTAAGATCTACTGTAGTCGTTGCATCAATAGTACAAAGTAAGATATCATCTGGTCTGTTGTTATCTATTTGTGGAGGGTTAAAGAAATCTGCGGTACCGGTAAAGGCTAAATTAAAACCTCCATTTCCAATGGGTCGAGTTAGTAATAAGAAATACGTTTCCCCCTGAAAAACATCTACCGAAGAAACAAAGCTATTACCATCTGCACCGGGACCTTCAGAAGTGTCATTTTCCTGATCTCTTAGTCCAGTAAGGTTATTAGACAAACCAGCATTTGAAGGGTTTGTAGTGGAACATCGGATAGGGTCATTGAAATTACCACAAGTTTGATCAGGACCAAACAGATAAAAATCGTAATCTACACTAATATCTGTATTGTCGGGTGTTAGTACAAAAGAAAAAGTACCACTTTCGGCAATCGTTAGTTGTAACCAAAGACTGTTTGATTCAAAAACAAAACAGCTATCACCCAAATCCTCTAATTCTCGAATACCTACACCCGAAGAGTTTGAGGCAATATTGTTGTTTCCGCATATTACAATTGCATTTACGCAATCATTCGCATTCTGCGACCAAACTGCAGATGAATAAAGAAATATTGTAATTAGAAGAAGTAAAATTCTTTTCAAAAACTAGACTTTAGTCTAGCAATATACTATAAATCTCTTTTTTTCAATAATGCATAGGATGAATAGATAAAAAGAGCAGTCCAAGCGAGAACAATTAAGATTTCATACCAATGCACGGCATAGTCAAAATTTAAATCTTCTCCTATTTGCTGTCCTAAATTTTGAACAGCAGAAAGTCTAGTAAAAGGTTCATCAATGAGGTTCGACATGGATTGCAGTGGAAAAATACCTTTGATAATATTGGCATTGTCCCAAGTAGTGAGTTTCCATCCAATAAAACCAAAACCTAATTGTTCCAGAATTCCCCATAATATTAAAAAACCTAAAGCAAAAGCAGATCGTTTTACTAATATTCCAAGAAAAAGACAGAAGGAGAAAAAGCCTAGGAGCTTTACAAAAAATGCCAACACAAATTCTAAATCCGAAAATATAATACTAAGCTCATTATAATCGGAATATCCCAGACCTAAGAGTAAAGAAACCACAAATATAAAAAGCGTAGAAATGGCAGAAAAAGCAACTACGGTAAGAAACTTAGAATACACAAATTCCCATTTACTTAATCCATCTATCAAATTTTGTTTTATGGTTTTATTGCTATACTCGTTAGCCATCATCGAAACAATAACTACAGCGAGAAACAGTTTAAAAAAGGCCGCAATGAATGTATTAAAGTGCCAGATGTATGGGAAATTAAATATTCCCAGCTCTGCCAAGTGAAATTCTATAGGCCCAATATCGAACTTTATAGCAGCGACCAAAGAAATTAACGTGAGTAAAACAAAGTATGAAATAATCAACACCTTACTTGCTCTGTTGTTCCAGAGTTTTATAAATTCTATTTGTAGTAAACGTTTCATTTGGAGTTGAAATTTTTAGTTGGGTTGGTTTTTTGTTAATGTTAGGAATTGTTCTTCCAGGCTTTCTTTTCGCTTTACCAGATGAGAAAGTAGAATACCTTCATCAAAAAGCATCTTATTTAGGAAAGAAGCATCCATTTCTTTAGTGAGAAAGGCGGTAATTAAACTGTTTTCAGTTTTAATCTCTCCAAACCCGTCATGTGCTGCTAAAATCTTAAGGAGTTGTTCTGTATGCGCTGTTTTTAGCTCGAAAAAGCCATGACTGGCCAACATGCCATCCACAGTGCCCGAATATAATTTTACACCCTTTCTTAATATGACTACATGACTACATACTTTTTCTACTTCGTCCAACAGATGCGATGCTAATAAAATTGTGGTCCCCTGAGCAGCAATTTTTTTAATGATTTGTCGAATTTGATGAATTCCTTGAGGATCGAGTCCATTTGTAGGCTCATCTAAAATTAAGATTTCTGGATCATTTAATAATGCTGATGCAATGGCCAAACGTTGTTTCATTCCCAGGGAATAGGTTTTAAACTTGCTGTCCTTTCTTTCTAGTAGCCCTACTAACTCTAATTTCTCCTCTATTTTTTCTTGCCCAACTTCTTTAATCTTACTTACGAGCTTTAAATTCTGAATCGCTGTCATATAAGGATAAAAGTTAGGTCGTTCAATAATAGCGCCTACTTTTTTTAAAGCCTCATGGGTAGATGTATTTCCATCAAACCATCCAAATTGGCCGCTAGTCTTATTTACAACATTCAGCACAATTCCAAGCGTTGTGGATTTACCACTTCCGTTAGGTCCCAAAATGCCATAGACATTTCCTTTTTCAATTGTAAAAGACAGATCTTTAACAGCGGTGAGGTACCCGAACTTTTTGGTAAGGTTTGAAACAGTTAAAATGGTTTCCAAAATAAAAGGGATTTTTAGGTTGTTTATAGTAACTTGACGTCTAAATTCCACTTTTGTTACAAAAGTTCTTTAATTCTTAAACTTCGAACGTATGTCTGAACGATTAATGTCTAAGAAAAAACCTGCCTATGCTGTTAATGATCAGCTAGATGCCTATTTGGAACATTACAGCAGAAAAATTGAAATTCCCATTTTTTATGACGATTTATTACGATTTTCAGGATCTGTTGTTGTTTATGATGCAGCTGATAATGATACGCTGTGGGTGCGTGTATACTATTCCGATCTGGAACGCAAGGAAATAGATCTAAGTCTTAAAAAGGTCTATTCAATATTACATTCCGATGGGGGTGACACTATTATACCTTATTTGAACATTGATGCTGTTGACTACTGTACTTTTGGGAATTCGAAACCTTTTCGAATAAAAGTAAGAAACATTTTAAATGATAACTTCATTTATTTTTACGTAAAAAAAACAGATGCCTCTAGAGTATATGGACTTGAATTGGAACATATGCTTTCTCCTTATAATTTAAATTTTTTAGTATATAAAGACACCTTAATAGAAGAACATATCGCTGGTATTCCTGGAGATGTATTTATTAAAGAAATGCTACCAAAATGTACAGCCTCTGAAAAGGCGCAGTTAGCAAAAGAGTTTGTAAAGTTTAATGAACGATGTATGATACGCTTATTGGGAGACATGCGATCTTACAATTACGTTATTGTCCCAACACACGATTTCGATCATGTGGTTTATAAGATACGAGCAATTGATTTCGATCAGCAATGTTTTGAGGGGAAATTAAAAGTATATCGTCCACAATTTTTTAAAGAAAATTATTTGATGGTGGAACTGGTTCGAGAAAAATTACAATCAAACTCGATCGATCAATATAAAATAGAAGAGCGCTCTATTGTAGCTAAGCGTATTATAAGTTCTGAAAACCGTATTGAAGAATTGATCGATATTTGTAGATCCGATACGATATCGTTACCGGAAAATATTAAAACTTTAAAACATCAAATTTATGATCTCACTTTGGATACTAAATTTAAGAAATGCCACACAATGGGAGAAATACTGACACTTGCGCTAGATTTTGTTAAGCGAAATTATGAAAATGTAAGCATGAAACAGATCATAGAAAATCGGATTAAGATCAATTAATATTCTTAATTAATTTCCTTTTTGCTCTTTATTAAAATAGACTAGATAATAGTACATTTGACGTTCTTCATCCCATCCTTTTTCCACAAACCGCTCCGCAGATTCAGGGTTAATAAAATCTAACTTTATCTGAATATTTGTATCTAGCTGAATAACATTTTTAATTTTCTTTCGCGCATCAGATACAGCTTTGTTTGCAATGTCAAAATTGGAAACATCTTCAATACTGTATTTAGGTCCTTTCTCTACTTTATAGTGTTTAAATTCAGGTATTAACTCAGGATTGTCCATCACTTCATTTAAAAACTGAGTTTCTTCAAAGGCATCATTTTTGGCAAAGTGATTTACAGCTCTATTCATGAATAAAACTTCTTGTTGTTTGTCCTCTGAAGGTAAAACAACATCTTTGGCAAAGTTCTGGCAAAACTTTAAATAACTCTTAGTGTAAAAAGTTTCATCGGCTAAAGGGACTACTTCTAAAAAATGTTCCAACCAATATTTCGTATCATACCTATTACTGTCAACAGAAAGAATTTTATACCCCTCTTCCGCACCAGTATTAAAGATAAGACATCCCTTATCCAAACGATTCAAGTTAACACCTTGCTCAATATGAATGTCTAAATTGTCACTCTTTTCTTCGAATTGTAGAAAATCATGTTTAAGTTCACTTTTGAAAATCCCTATGGCATCTACCTTTTCATTGTCCAATCGCACATCAGATAAATAAGCCACATAAAGTTCTCCATCTTTAATATGCGGATGATTAGATTGCTCAAATAAATGCGTAGCAATCTTCTTAGAATTTGCGTGTATGCTACTAGGATCCTTAAAGATTGCTTTTGCCACTGTATTTAGCGTATGAAAATCCAGATCTGTCTCATGGTCAAACTTAAAATAGTTTTCTTCTTTTTCTCGAAACGGCTTAAAAAAGTATTCTTTAAATAAACCTGTAGTTTCGTCATTTAAGGCGTAGGGTTCCGCAGATAAAAAAACAGCTTCGTTCTTATTTTTGTTACCCACGCGGTGTAACGATAAACTCTCTATTTGAACAGGGTGCAGGTTAATCATTAATTTTATTCGAAGTTAATAGTGTTTAAATTAATTCCAATTTTCGTCAAAGTCTAGATCATCATAATTTTCAAGCGTATCATCAATATCAATACTTGGATCCGCTTCGAACTTTTTTTCAGGCGGCGCATCGGGTAATTCTCCAAAGCTAAAAAGATTGTTTGGATAGGCTCTACCATCTTCCTTTTCTGTGATATCGGCTAATTCTACAAAAAATGTCCACATATTAAAGTAATCGTAGACGTAGATTAATTTTGGATGTTGCTCTGTTAGCACTTCTTCCAAAATCATTTCTCCCATTAATTTTACTGGTTCTCCACCACCATGCATATCAAATAATACAATCTCTTCATCTTGATTCCAGCGTTCATCGCAAGTATAAAAAGAAGCCATTTCATTACCTAGAAAACCAAAGGCTTGCGTAATGGCATTATGAAAATCTTCTAACGAATTGGTGGCTTCAATTTCTAGATCTCTAAAAATGTCATCTTCTGCATCTAGAATTATCCTAACCTTATATATCATCCCAATAATTTTGGAGAAGCAAAGTTACAAAGTTTTAAGACTTGAACCCGATTTAAATGCCTCCAAAACTAAATAGAATTGAACTCCAAAGAGTAATGAGGCCCAAAGTAGATGCAAAGGCTGACTTGCAAAGGGAAAGTCGAAATAGTTCATCGCTATTCCGGTAGCCAATTCTAAGCCTATAAATACCATCACCCAGCTAATTTTAGGAAATTTAAGCGCTAATTTCGATATACGATAAAAGAGAAAACCATTAAACAACACTATTACTATGGAGAAAGAGCGATGAAGGTAGAAATTAATGGTAGGATCTTGCAACCAGAATTTAGCGGCATCTTCCCCTAATTGTATGACTTGTGTATCTATAAACTGTCTTACCTGTGTACCCATGATAATTTGGATAATGGTTAACAGTATAGAGATTACAAACAAGCTACCCATTTTTTTGCGAGCTGGTGATGATTCAAGGTGTTTTAGTTGCACTCTAAAAATGAGATATAATAATAGCGCAACAAAAACGAATGCCATAATCAAATGGGTAGTAATTTTAAGTGGTAACAGATTCGAATCTACTACCGTTTTACCAAGCCAAGCTTGAAACCCCAATGCCAGAAGAGTTAAAAATGAAAGATATGTTATCCACGGATCCTTTCGATACAACCAAAAGGATAAAAACATCAGTAATATTACAGGAATTCCCAGAAGTACTGTTGCTAATCTATTGATATATTCAATCCAGGTATGCCATACATTAAAAGCAGCATAATCATGTTGGGTATAAGCTTCCCATTGCTTTGGATTGTATTGGTTTGTAGTGGTAAAATCTGACTTAGCTACCCAAAGTGATTCTTCTCTAATGATAACTTGTCCTTTTTTAAAAGCTCTGTCTTCCTGCCATTCCAATTGTGAAATCTCCGTCGGAGGAATATAATACCCAAAGCATTTGGGCCAATCCGGACACCCCATGCCACTGCCTGTCATCCGAACAACTGCACCAGCAATTATTACCAAATAGGCTAATATAAGAGCGGATTTAGCAACATTCAAAAAGATTTTTTGCATAATGATGATAGGTACAAATGGATTACAAAATTAAGACTCTTTTTGGTAAAAAAATTGAAAATAGCTTCTTTCTTAGAAATCTTAAATAGAAAAGAAATAACTAAAATCAATGCGCTGCAGTAAGCCCCATTTTAAGTCCTTTCTTTAACATGAAATCAAAAGCTGCTTGATATTCATTTGGAATTTCCCCATCTAGGATGGCTTCTTTTATAGCATCTTTAAGAATACCAATTTCTTTTGAAGGTTTCAAGGAAAAGGTTTTCATAATTTCCTCACCGGATACAGGAGGTTGAAAGTTTCGGATATGGTCTTTTTCTTCTACCTCAATAATTTTCTTGCGCACAATTTTAAAGTTCGCCTTGTATTTCTGCTGTTTTCTTGGGTTTTTAGTAGTAATATCTGCCTCACATAACGTCATTAAATCTTCAACATAAACACCAGCGTCAAAAATAAGCCGACGCACGGCAGAATCGGTAACATGATCTTCAGATAACACAATGGGTCGTGAACTCATTAAAACCATTTTCTGAACAAACTTCATTTTGTCATTCAAGGGCATATTGAGCCTTCTAAATATTTGATACACCATTTTTGCACCAATAAATTCATGTGCATGAAAAGTCCATCCAATTTTTTTATCAAAGCGCTTGGTAGGTGCTTTTCCAATATCGTGTAACAAGGCGGCCCAGCGTAACCATAAGTTATCCGTAGTCTTAGCAATATTATCTACAACTTCTAAAGTGTGCCAGAAATTATCTTTATGGCGTTGCCCTTCAATTTCTTCGATCCCCTGAAGTGCCATTAGTTCTGGCAAAATATGCGAAAGTAATTTGGTTTTATGTAACAAGGCCAAACCTATTGAAGGTTTTTTGCTGGCAAGAATTTTATGCAATTCATCTACAATACGCTCATTGGAAATAATTTTGATACGCTCGTTATGCTGTGAAATAGCATTCAAAGATTTTGCATGAATAGTAAAACTCAATTGTGCAGCAAAACGTATGGCACGCATCATCCGCAAAGGATCGTCAGAATATGTGATTTCAGGATTAAGCGGTGTACGAATGATCTTTTTTTGGAGATCTTCTAATCCATTAAACGGATTTAACAATTGCCCAAAGTTCTTTTTGTTAAGTGATAAAGCCAATGTGTTAATGGTAAAATCCCTCCGCTTCTGATCGTCCGATAAAGTTCCATTTTCTACAACGGGTTTACGGCTATTCCGTTGATAACTCTCTTTTCGAGCCCCAACAAATTCGAGTTCAATAGCTGCCGTACGAATCATAGCAGTCCCAAAATTTTTAAAAACAGCTACTTTTGGTTTTTCCGGTAACCGCTGCGCTACCTGCTTGGCTAGTTCAATACCACTTCCTACAACTACAATATCTATATCCTTAGCACTTCCGCGATGCAAAAAGAAATCACGAACATATCCGCCAATGGCATAACAGTCTACTCCAAGCTCGTCCGCAGCTTGTGTAACTACTTCAAAAATAGGATCTGAAAGTGCTATTTTATATGCTTTTTCCTCCATGCTATTTCCGAATAATTTTTACAGTACTGTCCATTCCTATTTTTATAATTGTCGAAGGTGCATTGCTAGGTGACTCCTGTTCTAACATTGCAATGTAATCGACTCCATCTTTGATGGAAGTACTAATCTCATCAAAAGATCTGGGTGTAGGTTCTCCAGCTATATTGGCAGATGTAGATACTATGGGTTTTTTGAAGGCAGAAATTAGATAGCTACAAAACTTATTTTTTGTTACACGAATGGCCAAGGAGTTATCAGTTGCTATTAAGTTAGGTGCAATTCCTTTAGGTTGATCATATACAATAGTTGTGGGTTTTGTTGCAATATCTAAAATATCATAAGCGATATCAGGAACCGAAGTTAAATGCCGTTCTAGCATAGCATCATTAGCAACCAAACAAATCAAAGCTTTACTGTTTTCTCTTTGTTTTAAATCATACACTTTCGCAACTGCTTCAGAGTTAGTGGCATCACACCCAATGCCCCATACGGTATCTGTGGGATATAAAATGAGTCCTCCATCTTTTAAAACGCTAAGTGCTTTTTGAATTACGTGTTGCATAAAAATCGTGCCTTATTGGGCACAAAAATAAAAGGTTCTAAAGGATTATACCTATTATTTTTTTGTAATATTTATATTGAAATAAGCGACAAGAGCCTTCCATTGCTCACGATTTTTGTCTTTCTTGATATTCTCTTTTTTTAGGGATTGTACCTGCGAGCCAATAATTGGGATAGGGTACTTAGGCGTGTTTTCGGTTTGCATCGCCACTGTATTTTGTAAAAGTGCCATAGCCTTAAACCAAAGATCATCGGCCTTAGGAGCTAATTTCATAAACAAATCAACATTGGTAACCTTTTTGTGAAGTGCATTAGGCGGATAGAGTACACCCCCAGCACCAATGGGTAGGATCGCTTGCTTATTAAAAGAAGTGTTATTGTTTGGGTAGTTCCAATTTTTATATGGAAGTAGGGACTGATCATCATCATAGGAAATGTATCTAGTTTGATTTGCTAAAATGAATTCAGGATGTTTTAAGTGCGCGGCATGAAATGCACTAAGCCAATTCTTGCGATATATAAGATCATCGTCACAGGTTACAATGGTTCTTTCCGGAAACAAGGTTAAGGAATGAATAAGCTTCCTATGTGAACAATATAAATCCGAAAAATGAATTTCAAAAATTTCTCCTTGAAGCTGCAATATTTTTTTTGGAATTTTTTTCTTGAGTTCAGTATTAAGCCATAAAACAATTTTTTCTGGTCGAACGTCCTGATTTAAAAGACTACGAATTACCAGATGTAGGCTATTTAAACGTGATGGTATGGAAGTTAAAGAAACAATGTAGGGAAGCTCATTTCCTTTTTTTTTTCGAAGCGTTTCGGCTGAAAGTAAGGAGAGATGAATACTGTGGAAAAGGGAAACAGGAATTTCTTTTACCTTCATTTGTTTTTAATTTTATGCCTTATGCGCAAGAGACAGCTAATGATTATAAGATTGTTGTTGCAATTCAAAGATATGCAATGATAGTTTTATATTTTTGTCCGAATGTTTGAAAAAATGGAAGTGCCCAAAATATCCATCATTATTAGTACGTATAATTCCGAAGCTTGGCTGCAGAAAGTTTTATGGGGATTTAACTGTCAAACTTTTAAGGATTTTGAAGTGGTTATAGCCGATGATGGCTCTGGTCCAGAAACGAAGGAGTTGTTAGAAAAAATGCAAAAGGAAGTTTTTTATCCTATTGTTCATGTTTGGCAGGAAGATGATGGTTTTCAGAAATCAAGAATTCTGAACAAGGCGGTGGTAGCTAGCTCAGCAGAATATATTATTATGACGGATGGGGATTGTATCCCCCGAGAAGATTTTGTTGAGGTTCATTATATCAACAAAGAAGCAGGGTATTTTATTTCAGGCGGCTATTATATGCTACCTATGAATATATCGGTAATGATAGCTTATGAAGATATTAAGAAACAAAATTGTTTTAATATCCATTGGTTAAAAGAACAAGGAATCCCGCAAACTTTTAAAAACAATAAACTTACCTCTAGCGGTATAATTTCCAAATTCCTTAACACTATCACGCCAACCAATGCAAGTTGGAATGGACACAATTCTTCTGGTTGGAAAAAAGATATTGTAAATGTCAATGGTTTTGATGAACGCATGCAATATGGAGGGCAGGATAGAGAATTAGGCGAGCGTCTTTTTAATTTTGGGATAAAATCTAAACAATTACGCTATAGTGCTGTTTGTGTGCATTTAGATCACAAAAGAGGCTATAAAACACCAGAATCTATCGCAAAAAATGTAGCAATTCGAAAAAAAGTTAAAAAAGAGAAAGCTGTGTGGACGTATTATGGCATTACTAAGTAATAGGCCATCTCGTTTTTCTTTTCGAGACGTTTGAGTTCTCGATAGCGTTCTAAAACACTTAAGGCATTTAAGTAACTTACAATCATACCTTTTTTACCATCTAGTATACCCAAGCGTATAACGTAATGATGGAAAAATTTCCAAAAAGGCTTCACTGCTAATAGCACATAATTGAAGGATTTCTCTTTATAGAACAATTGTTTTGCTTTTAATCGTCCATATTGAAGCATCTTTGCCTTGTAATTATCATAATCCTTATAGCAGTAATGCGTCATCTTTTCTTTCAGAATTCCAGAAGTACCATTTATTTCCAAAGTCTCATGTACAATTTTCTTATCTGAAAACTTAGCCATGCTTTTTCTAAACAAGCGGTAATTTTTATCGGTTTGCCAACCGCTATAGTTCAAAGGAACTTTTTGAAACATAAACTGTCTGTAAAACCAGAAAGCACTATGCGACGTTCCTGAGGCTAAAGTATTTTTTATTTCTTTTTTTAAAGGGGGGGTAATAATCTCATCAGCATCTAAAAAAAGCACCCAATCATTAGTAGCCTGTTTAAGAGCAAATGATTTTTGTAAGGTAAAATTTTCAAAAGGCTTCTGAATTACTTTTACTTTTGGGTGTTGCTTAAGGTATTCATAGGTACCGTCAGTACTATACGAATCTACAACCACAATTTCGTCTGCAAAATCAACAGATTGTAGGCAATGTTCTATATATCCTATTTCATTATAGGTTATAATAAGTGCAGATATTTTAGTATTTGGGGTATTCATCGTACGTTTTGGAGGTCTTTTGTTTGATTATTACAAAAGTATAACAAAAAAAAGTACAAAAAATTATATTTTCAACTAAAATTCTTACATCTTAGACTGCTACGCTATGATCTCTTAGGGCATCGTTTAAGGAGGTCTTTTTATCTGTACTTTCTTTACGTTTTCCAATAATTAGCGCACAAGGAACCTGATATTCACCTGCAGGAAATTTTTTGGTATAACTTCCAGGGATAACTACAGATCTCGCTGGGACAACTCCTTTTCTTTCTATTGGTGTTTCTCCGGTAACATCTATAATTTTAGTAGATGCTGTTAGTACTACATTTGCACCCAATACAGCTTCCTTTTCTACGCGTACACCTTCTACAACGATACAACGCGAACCTACAAAGGCATTATCTTCAATAATTACAGGAGCTGCTTGCAATGGTTCCAATACACCACCAATACCTACACCACCACTTAAATGAACGTTTTTGCCAATTTGAGCACAGCTACCAACGGTTGCCCATGTGTCAACCATGGTGCCTTTATCAATATAAGCACCAATATTTACATAACTTGGCATTAAAATAGTTCCAGGAGAAATATAAGCGCCATGACGTGCAACTGCATGCGGAACTACCCGTATACCTTTAGCTTTATATCCCCGCTTTAATGGAATTTTGTCATGATATTCAAAAATACCTACTTCTAAAGTTTCCATTTCTTGAATTGGAAAGTATAATACTACTGCTTTTTTAACCCACTCATTAATCTGCCATCCAGCTTTTGTTGGCTCAGCGCAACGAAGTTCTCCTTCATCGATAAGACTAATAATATGTCTAATCGCTTTCTGTGTTTCCTGATCTTTTAAGAGATCTCTATTTTCCCAAGCTTTTTCTATGAGTTGTCGTAATTCTGTCATTGCAATTAAAATTTGGGCAAAGATAAGTTGTCATCTGGAATTAAACCTGCAATTTTACACTTATAACAATTTATACTTTATTTTTGCCAAAAATTTAAAGTGGGAAGAGTTGTTGCAATAGATTATGGTGTCCGAAGAACAGGAATAGCTGTCACCGATGAGTTGCAGCTTATTGCGTCTGGACTTACCACCGTTGCTACCGAGGAACTTTTAATGTACCTTAAGCAATATGTAAGCGAAGAAACCGTGTCTGTCTTTGTAGTTGGTGAACCACGACAAATGAATAACACGCCATCAGAATCTGAAGCTTTCATTAAAGTCTTTTTAACAAAGCTATCAGACACTTTTCCTGAGATTCCTGTAGAACGACAAGACGAACGCTTTACCTCTAAAATGGCTTTCCAAACCATGATAGATAGTGGTCTAAGTAAAAAAAAACGTAGAAATAAAGCGCTTGTAGATGAAATAAGTGCAACACTAATTTTGCAAGCTTACTTAAATAGAAAATAAAAAATGATATTACCAATTGTAGCCTATGGAGATCCCGTTTTACGAAAGGTGGGAAAAGATATCGACAAAGATTACCCTAACCTTAATAACTTATTGGCAAATATGTGGGAAACCATGTATAATGCCTCGGGAGTAGGGCTTGCAGCACCTCAAATAGGTCTTCCGATTCGTATTTTTTTGGTAGATACATCTCCTTTTGCTGATGATAAGGATTTGACTAAAGAAGAACAAGAACTTTTAAAAGGTTTTAAAAAAGTATTTATTAATGCAAAAATTTTGGAAGAAACAGGAGAGGATTGGACCTTTAATGAAGGGTGTTTAAGTATTCCAGATGTGCGTGAAGATGTGTCAAGAAAAGATACGCTTACCATAAGATATTGTGATGAAAATTTTAAAGTACATCAAGAAACCTATGACGGCCTTTTGGCAAGGGTAATTCAGCATGAATATGATCATATTCAAGGCGTTTTATTTACCGATAAACTATCGTCGTTAAAAAAACGACTGATAAAAGGAAGGCTTTCAAATATTTCAAAAGGAAAAATAAAAGTAGAATATCGCATGCGATTTCCTGAAATGAAAAAAGGTCGTTAAAACATAAAAAGTTAGAGCAAAATAATTTGTAAAAAAAATAAAAAGAATACATGAGTTTAGAAAAGATTTTATCAATCGGAGGCAAACCAGGTTTGTACCGTTTGGTTACCCAAACGCGCAGTGGTTTTGTTGCTGAATCCTTAGCAGATGGAAAGAAAATTACGGTGAGTCTTCAAAATAATGTGAATTTACTTTCTGAAATAGCTATCTATACCCTTGAAGAAGAAATTCCTCTTCGCGAGGTCTTCCAAAAGATTTTGGAAAAGGAAAACGGTGGAAAAACTAGTGTGGGTCATAAAGAGCCAAAAATAAAACTGGAAGAATATTTTTTTGAAGTGCTACCAAATTATGACGAGGATAGGGTATATGGAAGTGATATCAAAAAAATTATTCAGTGGTATAATATTTTACAAGAACATAATTTAACGGACTTTTTACAAGATGATGATGCCGCAGAAGCGACTGATGAAGAAGAGTAAGAACGCTAAAAACAATAAAAAAGCCTCCAGATCTGGAGGCTTTTTTTATGCCTTAACTGAAGTTAATTAATTATCTTTAGAGACAACTTAAATACAACCTAAAAACACAAACAATGCTTAAACGATCATCATTTTTTATATCTGGTGTTTTTCTTCTTTGTTTCATATTCGCTGGAACTGCACAAGAAATGAAAGAAAAAGATACTATACAGAAAAAGGCCACAAAAGAACTCCCCTTAGAACCCAATCGTAAAGTTTCTTTTACTACAACCAATGGAACTTGGATTTCTTTAGATGTCAGTCCCGACGGAAAGGAAATAGTATTTGATCTTTTGGGCGATATCTATAGTTTGCCAATTACAGGAGGTAAGGCGACACGACTTACTGAAGGGTTAGCATACGATGTTCATCCCAGATATAGTCCAGATGGAAAATCATTAACCTTTATTTCGGACAAAAGTGGGTCGGATAATATTTGGACATTAGATTTAGAGACAAAAGAAGATAAACAAATTACAAAAGAAAAGAAACACAACTTCTTTTCTGCCGAATGGACCAGAGATGGGGAATATATAGTTGGAGCTAAGGGAAGGCGGAATATTAAATTACATATCTATCATAAAGATGGGGGCGGAGGAAGTCAGTTATTTGGCGAACCTCAAAATTTAAAAAGTACAGACCCTGCATTCGGATCTGACGGGAAGTTGCTTTATTTTTCGCAACGTAGAAATTCCTGGAACTACAATGCGCAACTTCCACAGTACCAAATTGGAACTTATGACATGGAAGATGGAGATCGCGCTGTAATTACTTCGCGATATGGATCTGCATTTACCCCTACATTATCAGAGGATGGAAATTGGATGGTTTATGGAACGCGCTTTGAGGATGAAACGGGCTTAGTACTTAGAAACCTTCAAACTGGAAATGAAAGATGGTTAGCATATCCAGTGCAGCGCGACGAACAAGAATCTATAGCTCCTTTGGGAGTATTACCGGCAATGTCTTTTACGCCAGATAATAAGCATTTAATTGCTTCCTATGGAGGAAAAATTTATTCCATTTCGTTGGCAAACAATGTGGCAACCGAAATTCCTTTTGAAGTTGATGTTGCTCTAGATCTAGGACCGCTTTTAGACTTTAAATATCCGATTGAAGATACAAAAGAAGCTCTAGTGACTCAAATTAGAGATGCGGTACCTTCACCTGACGGTACCAAGCTTGCATTTACCGCGCTCAATCGGTTGTATGTAATGGACTTGCCCAATGGCACACCAAGAAGGTTAACCACCCATAATTATACGGAAGCGCATCCTGCGTGGTCTCCGGATGGTAATACCCTAGTTTTTACTACTTGGGAACCAGGTGGAGGTCATCTGTATAAGGTAAATGTTTCTGGACGTTCCAGATTAACGCAGTTGACACAACAAACAGGTATTTATACAAATCCTGCATGGGCATATAATTCAGATCGAATTGCTTTTCAGAGAGGAACAGCGCAATCTTATGATGATGCAATTGGCCCATTTGCCGCTAGATCACAAGAAGATTTGGTTTGGATTGCAACAACAGGAGGTCGTATTAATTTTATTGATAAAACCAAAGGAAGAGCGCGACCACATTTCACAAAAGTAGATGATCGGGTGTATTTACATAACAATCGCAAAGGCTTATTGTCTATTCGTTGGGATGGAACAGATGAAAAAGAGCATTTGTCTTTAACCGGAATAACAACGTATGGTTCGCAAGACATTTATGAAAATGATGAACATGTGCTTAGCGAACAAAGCTTTAACCCCTCATTGCTTCCAAATGCAGCACAAAATGCGGAAGAAAATAATAATGCTTCAAGACCAGCTGAAATCAGGATTTCTCCTGATGGAAAAACGGCTTTAGCTAAAATTAATAATGATATCTATACAGTTGTTATTCCGAGGTTTGGGAAAACCCCAAAAATCTCCTTAGCAAAAGCTGGAAATGCGGCGTTTCCGGCTGTTAAACTAACCAAAATAGGAGGGGAGTTCCCTGCCTGGTCTTCAGATAGTAAAAAAGTGCATTGGTCTTTAGGGGCAAGTCATTTTATATATGATCTCGAAGCTGGTATTGCATTTAAGGATAGCCTAACTGCGGCTAAAAAGAAAGAAGAAGCCCTTAAAAAAGCAGAAAAGACATCAGATTCGACAAAAACAGATGCAAAAAAAGATAAAAAGAAACCTCCAGTTTTTGAAGCAAACGAAATTAAGATTAAGGTTAGTTATGTAAAAGATACCCCAAAAGGAACCTTGCTTTTACAAGGTGGGCGTATCATTACAATGAAAGGTGATGAAGTAATTGAAAATGGAGATATTTTAATTGAAAACAATCGAATTAAGGCTGTAGGTGCAACAGGGAGTCTGACTGTCCCAGAAAACACAAAAATTGTAGATGTTTCTGGAAAAACAATTGCTCCAGGATTTATAGATACCCATGCACATTTACGACCAAATTGGGGTGTTCATAAAAACCAAATTTGGGTGTATTCTGCGAATCTTGCATATGGCGTAACTACTACAAGAGATCCTCAAACTGGTACGACAGATGTTCTTACCTATGCCGATATGGTAGAGGCGGGCATGCTGCATGGCCCAAGAGTATATAGCACTGGTCCAGGGGTGGGATTTTGGGCATATAAAATTGAGAACTTAGATCATGCGAAAGATGTTCTTAGACAATACAGTGAGTATTACAACACTAAAAGCATTAAAATGTATTTAGTGGGAAATAGGCAACAACGCCAATGGATTATGATGGAAGCTAAAGAGCTTAAATTAATGCCTACTACAGAAGGTGGATTGGATTTTAAATTAAATATGACACAGTTAATAGATGGTTATCCGGGACATGAACATTCTTTTCCAATTTATCCCATTTACAAAGATGTGATTAAAGCTGTTGCTGAATCTAAAATGGCAGTTACACCAACACTTTTGGTCTCTTATGGTGGGCCTTGGGCTGAAAACTATTACTACTCTCGTGAAAATGTTTGGGGAGATCAAAAATTACAATATTTTACACCTTACGAAGATCTGGCTCGAAAATCTAGACGAAGACCAGGATGGTTTATGGATGAAGAACATATATTTAAAAAGCACGCCGAGTTTATGAAAGATCTGGTTGAAGCTGGAGGTTTGGCAGGTATTGGGAGTCACGGCCAACTTCAAGGATTAGGATATCATTGGGAGCTATGGTCTGTTGCCAGTGGAGGAATGAAAAACCATGATGCTTTGAAGGTTGCTACAATTATCGGAGCAGAAGCCTTAGGTTTGGATGGAGATTTAGGTTCTATCGAAGTTGGGAAATTGGCAGATATCGTAGTATTGGAAAAGAACCCTTTAGACAATGTTCGAAATACAAATACACTTAGCCATGTTGTTAAAAATGGAAAATTGTATAAGGCCGATAGCTTAAATGAAATCTGGCCTGAAGAGAAAGAAGCACCAGATTTCCCCTGGCAAACTAAAAAGCCGGAGGGTCTTCCTGGTATCAGAAATTAGGGAGTTGAATCTTGAATCATTAGAGCCATTTTGCGTATAGCAAAATGGCTCTTTCGTTTTAGCTCAACTGTGGACTAAAAAGTAATCAATTCTGTTTTAACATCTGTTCGGTTAAGGTTTATGATTCGATAACCAAATGCAGATGTATCTATCACGATGCTGTTTGGAAGTTTTTTGACCTGAAATGAAGCTGCATGGGTTACTAACTGCGTAATGTTTTTATAAACTTGCATGTCATTCATATGATAATGTCCACAAAAAACAGTAATGGGATGCCCATGTTGCGCTAATAATTGAGTTAAATTTTCACGATTTATTAAGGGATACTTTTTATCTATCTCGGTGGGAACAGCCAGGACGGGGTGGTGAATAAACAATAAAGTATCTTTGGCTGTTGCCAAGACTTCAGATAACCATTGCATTTGCGTTTCTTGTATCATATTGGAAGAAGAATCGAGAAAAATCCAATTGAAATCATGATCCAAAAAATGGTAACAAAGTTCATTTTGTTTTGATTCGTGTTTGGTCTTATAGAATGCTTTTACCGTGTTATATGTATCGTGATTTCCCAGTGTAATTTGCAGCTCAAATTTTTTTAAGGTTTTAAAAAACCATGAATTTGCTGCTGCTTCCCCAATATCACCTCCAAAAATGATATGATTAATATTCTTCTGTTTGATGTCTTCAAGAATACGAAGCCAATTTTTACGTGCATTAATACCTTTAGATATTGGAAATTCTTCATCCAAATGAACGTCTGTAATATAGGCAAACCTTTCTCCCATTGCATCAGGTTAATCAGGGTTGTAAATTTTCTCTTTTCCAACCCTTTTTGAGTTTATGAAATACCACACGATTGTGAAACCTATTTGAATTAAATTTCAAAAACTCAATACGAATTGGCTGTATAGCAAAACCGCCCCAATTTTTAGGTGTAGGAATTTTGCTAGTATCCATGCTAACTTCTAATTTATGAAACTCCTTTTCTAGTTTGGAAATATCTTCCATGGTCTTACCCTGCTGGCTTATTAAGGAAACCAATTGAGCAGATCTTTTTCTTGAACCAAAATAGGTTTTGGCATCAGTTTCTGATATTTTAATTGCGTTTCCTTGAATACGAATTTGGCATTCCGTTGCTGTCCACCAAAAGGTAAGGGCTACTTTAGTGTTGGTCGAAGCTTCAATACCTTTTCGTGAAGCCAATGAACCTGTAAATACAAAACGATTGTTTTTTACCTCCCGAAAAGACACAAAACGAGCATTAGGATAGCCATCTAAACCTATGGTTGACAAACAACATGCAGAAGGAATATCAAGCTTACTTTCTTGTAACTCTAATTGGTACCATTCGTTAAATAAAGCTATTGGGTCCATTTAAATACTTAATTTTTTGCAAAACCCAAATCTATATTAACTTAATCTTTCTGTATTTCCTCATAGGTGTACTTACTTTTTTCCCAATCGATCAACTTAGAAGGATAATACTTTACATCCATGCGATCTAAAAAAGGTGCTTGCTTTGCTAAGCGTACTTTATAGTTTTCCCAACTTCTATTAGCTTCAGAACTCCATCCTAATTCCGAGTAGCCAATAACTCTCGGGAAAGCCAAATACTCCAATTCGTCAATATTGCTTATTGTTTCTGACCATAATGGAGCCTCAATACCAAGAATATGATCTATTGAAACACCTTCTAAATAGGTTTCAGGTGTCCATATATAGGCAGAATCTACAGGGATATATGCGGCCCAATGTAATCCGTATTTAGATAGTGTATCGTATTGCATATCCAGATACGCTTTTTTTGCCGGCGATAGAATAATTTGAGACCCGTTCTTAGCTGCAGCAATGCCATTGGCAGGATTTTCCCAATGTTGCGCAATAGAGTTTGTTCCAATATTTGCTTGAGTAATTTCGTCCCAACCAATCATGCGTTTACCATGCTTTTGCACTATTTTTTCTACCTTTTCCACAAAAAGAATATAATCTTTCTTTTTGGTAACATGACTTTCATCTCCCCCAATATGAAAATAAGGTCCTGGTGTAAGTTCTGAAATTTCGCGAACTACGTCATCAATAAAACTATATACGGTATCCTTGTTTGCATCAAAAGTGCTGAACCCTACACGCGTTCCAGTATACAATTGGGGTACTTTTCCGTTACCGTTTAAAATGGGATAGGCAACTGATGCTGCATTGGTATGTCCTGGCATATCTACCTCCGGAACAATGGTAATAAAATGTTTCGCCGCATAATTAACAATATCAGTATAATCTTCCTGCGTGTAAAAACCTCCTTCAGCTCCACCAACTTCTGTACTTCCACCAACTTCTGTAAGTCTAGGCCATGATTTAATTTCTATGCGCCACCCCTGATCGTCCGTTAAATGTAAATGGAGAACATTAAATTTATAGTAGGCCAATAAATCAATATACTTCTTAACATCTTCAACACTAAAAAAATGTCTTGCAACATCAAGCATTGCTCCGCGATATTCCATATTGGGATTATCTATGATTTTACCACTAGGAATTGGCCAAATAGATTCAGGTGCTAATGTATCGTTACTCTCCTCAGGAATTACCTGACGTAAGGTTTGTACTGCTCTAAAGGCACCTTCTGCAGTTTTGGCATTAATAATCACAGAATCTGCAGTAATATACAATTGATATGCCTCTTCTGAAGAAAGAGAAATACTATCTGATTGGTTGATATATATAATTCGATCTACCTCTTCATTACCTCCATTAACTGAAAGACGTAATTGTGTTTTGGCTTTTATTTTATCCGCTAAAAATTGTCCGACCTCCTTAAAACCTGAGGCAGTTTCAGCGGTATAGATTCCCGTTCTGCTATCTAAACCAAAGGCAGTATGCGTGGGAATTGTTTTTAAAGGTTTGGGAATCATTGGAACTTCCGCCAAATCGGTAGGTGGAAAAGTTATTACCGGTTTTTGCTCCTGACAAGCGGCTATAATAGCTAAAATGAAAAGAACAGCTAATGCTCGTATTGCGATTGATTTTTCCATTGGAGAGGGTTTTAAATTTCGGAGATCAAGATAAATATTTTTACTATCCGCAACTAATAGTGTATTGTACTTTATCTATACAATTTGTTCAATTTAAGTAGTTTTTAATTACCGAAAACCATAACTCGTATCCTTTAGCATTCATATGCAACCCGTCCTCTATAAAGATATCTTTAATAGGACGTCGTCCATCCAACATAATATGCCAAACATCTGCATAGGCAATTGTGACATCCGTTTCACTTAGTTTTTGCAATTTTTTATTTAATCGTCTATACTTTCCTCGAAATTTCCATCTCGAAAGACTTGGTTTTGGAGAAATGATGACGATTTGTGTGTTCGGGTTTTGCGTCTTAATTTTTTTAATTATGTTGTTAAAAGTTTCAAGAATATCCTTGCCCTTTTTTTTGGAAAAAATATCATTGTCACCTTCATAAATAAAAACTTTTTTAGGTTTAAAATCCAAAATCAAAGGATCTACATAACGTAAAAGATCCACAGCTTGAGATCCTCCAAAACCAGAATTTACAATTTGATATTTAGGAAAACGTTCAGCAAGGTCTTTCCAAAGACGAACACTGGAGCTTCCTGTAAAGACAACAGTCTCCTTAGAAGCATCTAATGGCGCTGCATATTTTTTCTGAATATCCTGCACCTCCTCCCAAAATGGAGGGTTATCTTGTGCTGTTGCTGTCGTTGCTAAGAAAAAGAGAAAAATCCAAAGTGATTTCATAGGGTTGTCTAGGTCAAATTTACTGTAATTCTATTCTGTAATTTTAGGATTGGTGATACCTTCTGCAAGTGACCATTCATAAAAACGCGATATCCACTGATCTGAAGGTAGATTCTGTGTTTTCATACCAAAACCATGGCCACCTTTTGCATACATATGTAATCCTGCAATCTTGCCAGCATCTAGCCATGAGGAGTATAAGGAAACACTTCCTTTTGCCAGACCCAAGGGATCATCTGAAGCACAAATAACTAACATCGGAGGAGCAGTGCTTGGCACTTCTTGAATAGGTATTATTGTCGTCCATGGATATACAGGAACTAAAAAATCAGGTTTATTTTTTTTAGTGTAATTATAAGCTACACCCATGGTAACTGTCCCACCGGCAGAAAAACCCATAAATCCTATTTTTGAAACCGATACTCCATAATTAGCGGCATTACTTCGTACATAGTTTATGGCTTCTAAACCATCGGCAATGGCCAAAGGTAATATAGGGGTTACTTGTTTTCCGATTTCCTGAGGGTTGGTAGTACTCAATTCACTAATCTCTTTAACACCATCGGTTCCAGTGGGTACTAAGCGATATTTTAATACAAAAGCAGTAATGCCTTTTTTTGTCAACCATTTAGCAACATCATTTCCTTCACTATCAATACTTAAAGCATACAAACCACCACCAGGAGCAACGATAACAGCTGTTCCGTTTGCTATTTTTGGATCGGCTCTAAAAACTTCCATAGTTGGGACAGAAACATTGGTAACAACGGGATTATCCCAAATGGTAGAATAATATTCTTTTTCTGGAGTATTCCATTCAATTCCCACCTGTTTTTGATGTGGTAACATTATAATTTCCTGACTATACCCCATAGTGTTGTAGGTAAAAGTTAATAACACAAGGAGAAGCTTTAATGTGTTGTAATTCAAATTCACTATTTCCTAAAATTGTTTTATTGATAGTGCTAAAGATAACAAATCCATGATAAGTTATAGCACCTTAGTTTTGGTAACAATACAAGAACAGGAGCATTTGATTATAATTTAATGTTGCGGAAAAAGAGGAAAGATACATCTACAAGAATTGCTTAAGAGATAAAGATCCTATTGTTCCAAACAAACATTTAATTAGGGGGGTAATTTAGAAATATAGTTTATATAAATTCCTGGATAATTTCTTGCAATAAAATGCGAACGTCTACTTCATTTAAATTGGTAGTTACCCTGCGATCATATAATAACTGAATCAGAATTTCATCTAAATTTGAATAGCCAGTGGTACATCCTAAATCGAAAGAACTTTGGAAAATACTTTCCGAGAATCGAGAAGAATCTCTTGCTAGGCCCAGAGCTTGAGTTAATTCTTCACGTAATAAATGACGCTGCTTTAGAGGTGTAGGCCTAGAAGTATCCACGTACATATTAGCATTTGTAATCTGATTTTGTGCATTAAAACCAACAAAAAATAATCCAAAATTACCATCTACAAAGTTAGCTGCCGGCGGAAAAAAATTGGCATATGCATTTCCGGTGCCCATAAATAGGGTGAAGTTTGCTTCTGCTTCATTTGTAGTAGTACTAATTTGAATGCTATCTTCAGGCAAAAGAGCGTTAAGATCCGAAATAACAACTTCCAATTCGTTCAATAATAAGTCTGTTGGTGTCCCCGCTATGAAGATAACAACATCGTTGGACCACTTACGCGTAACTCTACTTGCGTTGCCGAATTCAAAACCAAGTGCAATTTCAGTAAAGTAATCTATTGCTAATTCTTGAGAAGCCGTTAGACCACTATTATCTGGTTCGCTTGGTTCTTCAGGAGGGTCATTTTGACCGGTAGGGTCTTCCTCAAATAAGCTGCCCTCACTATCGCTAGAACATGAGATAAAAAGAAAAAGACAAACTATTAAAAGAAGGTGGGCTATTTTTTTCATAGGGTTAAATTACAATTTTAGAGGAAAGATAGCATTCATTTTTTATATACCTATCTCATTATAAACAATTGAGATATCGACCGATGTTATTCTACTAGTTTTTTATCCCCGTTGATTTTTTGTAACAACAGTGATAATTATTAGAAGGATCTGTGATAAAAGTTAATTGGGATTAAGTTGTATTTTGTCAACAACAATGGAATCTATCTTAGCTTTGGAAAAATAAACTGGAAAATAGTGATCATTAGCCCAGTCATGATATAAATTTTTGTAAAAATCGCTATTAACGTCCCCAGACTGTCCAGGGGCATTTGTTCCCCAGGTATTGTCCCAGTTGTTGAGGTCAACAATGATACGAAATGAAGCCCCGCTAGTTTGATTATTGCTATTTCCCGTTGCCCCGGGAGTGTATTGATTGCCTCCTCTTGGTGCAATTACCGTATTTAACTGCTGCTGCAAATCAGCATTTACAACATTCCCTAAAGGATGCTTAATTTCAACATGTTTAAAGTTAGTTTGTCCGTAAGTCCAGTTTCTTACATCAGTTCCAAATTTTAAAGACAACTGATGTACGGCACTACCCAAAGTTCCAATTAAAAAAGAGTTCCTTTTAGATTCTGGATTAGCTCCAAACTTTGATTCTGGATGTAATATCCATTGCATCAATCGAGACATCTGGATGTTGGGAATAACTCTTTGCACTTCAGGATCTGGAAAATAACTAAAAAACTGCTGTTGTAGTTCTCTTTCCCAAGCAACGTAAATTCCTGCTTCGATAGATTGCTTATCTAAAATAAAATCCCATTCTAGCAGTCTTTTTTGAGCGGTAGTTGTAAGCGCATCTTTCATCTTTAATTGCTGTAATAAAGGCACTAAGGTACGCGCGGGAATGGATAAATAATCCGTTTGAAGTTGCATCATATCCTCTAGAGAAAGATTACCTGAGGCCAACACTTCATTTATGCGATCCCCGCGATAGGGATCTGACCAATTATAACCAATAGCGTCCCATTCTGTATAATCTTCAGGAACAACGTTCTGATTGGCGGTTGCAATAAATCCTTTCTCCGGATTATAACTATTGGGCTTTTGATCTATAGGAAGATAACCATCCCATTCGTACCTACCATCCCCAGGTACAGGAACCATCCCGCTAAAATTTCTACGTAAAGGAGCGATACCTACTGCTTGCCAGCCAATGTTACCCAAAGTATCGGCCCAAATCATATTCTCACCAGGAATATGGCTATAGGTACATGCCGCTTTAAATTCCTCCCAAGTTTTAGCTTGATCCATGCGAAGCGAAGCTAAGTACGGAGAACCTCCTGACTCTAACCAAGCAGCTCGAACTGCATAGGCCTTATAATTTACCGAATCTACATAAGTAACGGGACCATGCCGTGTGTACCGAAGTTCAACATTTTCATCCTTACTATTTTTTACTGGAATCGACTCTTTAATAACCTTCATATCCTCCCAACTGCTCTGATATTTATATTGATTTAAGTTTTCAGGATTGAGGTCATAAACATAAAGATCTTCTCCGTCTGTTCTAAATACGGTTAAACCCCAAGCTCCATGATCATTATGTCCAATGGATACTCCAGGAATTTCAGGTTCTCCACCGCCTATTACGTTCCATCCAGGAGCCACAAGATGCACCCAATAACGCAACGAAGGAATGGCTAATCTTCTATGAGGATCATTGGCCATATAGGTGTGTCCGTTTGCAGCTAATTTAGGAGTGGTTACCCAATTGTTGCTACCAAACCATAGTTTTTCAGAAGCTATTTGCGGTTTTTTATTTTCCAATAAAATTGCTGTCTGTGGTGTTTGTGTTCGATATGCTTCTAAAATATCTTCAGGTTGAAATTGTATTGGTGTTCTATAGGCTCGGTATAATGCTAATATTTCATCATTCAGCAATAGGTTTTTGTCAATGGATGGATCAAGTTCTAAAATAGGATCTTTGGGGTGAAACCAGTTATATTCCTTTACTTTGTCTACACCTAATTGTGCTACTTGTTGTCCAATATTTAGTTCTGTGCTAATATTGCCTAATAAACCCTGATGCCTAGAAATAACAACTTCAGGAGTCCACTTTTGAGGTAAAATATCCAACGCTTTAAAAGTAATGGGTAAGTCTTCTGGGTTTTGCAAAACTTCCTCAATATAGGCATTTACACCAGCGGTATAGGCGGTAATAATTGCTATACCATCCTCATGATAGTGTTCCATCTCCTTTTTTATATCTCCCCTAAACTTAAATAGACGTGTTCCAATGTCTCGTTTCAATTCGCGTTCCCCTAGTATTTCAGCCACTGTTCCCGTTGCCTGTCTACGCCAAATTTCGAATTGAAAAAGTCGGTCTTTAGCCGCCAAGTATCCTTGTGCATAAAACAAATCGTTTTGATTTTTGGCATAAATATGATTAATTCCCCATGAATCCCTTAATACCTCTACCGTATCCGTGAGACCAACGATTTCCGTCTTTTGAACTTCTTTTTTTTCTTGTTTGCAGGCAAATAAAAACAAGATAATACAGCTATAGAAGAAAGGTTTCATATTGAAGAGGTTGGTTCATTTTAAAGATACTAAAATTCTTAAGACATAGTTACTTATAGTTCAGTGAGGCCAACCTGCTTGCTATAAAATTTTAAAGAAGACTGTTTTAAATTATTTCTTATTTAGAAAACTGATATTCGCTAATATTGCCTCAACAGCAGGATCGAAAGCTCCCATGTCTGGTTCCGTTTTAACAGATTTAGCAATCGCTTTAACTTTTTCAGGATTCATATTTTTCATTCGTTCAAATTGTTCATTGGCACTTTTTAAGAGCTGTTCTCCAAACTGTATTAGAAACACTTTCTCCAGTTCTCCTTTTGGTTTGGGAACTAATACTGCAAGTACTGCCTTAGCCAATTGGAAGGCTAGTTTTTTATCCAGTTTTAAAATTTGTTGAAATATAGTATTACTTTCTTTTTCTAAAGTCTGGGGTTTAAGGGTCGCAGCAGACTGATCAATACCGGAAACAGTCTTGGTTTTATCATCAAATATTAAATTGCCTGCATTGAGTTTTAGGTCATCTTTTCCTAAACTTTGAAAGCGATCAGATTCTCCAATAAAAACATCAAAAGCTAACCATTTTCCAATTTCAACAGCCATATGCTCTAATTCTTTTGGATCAAATTCTTTTTTCTCATTTTCTATATTACCAAGATCATAACCAGGTAAGCTCTTCATAAGCATTAGAGGTAATCCAAGAATTCTTCCAAAATAAGTTTTGATTGCTTCATTGGTAAGAATTTCTTTAATTTCATCCATTTCCACGCGTCTCAGTTCAGGGGCTGATAGACCTACTTCTAGTGCTAATTTACCCGCTAAGGCTTCACGTCCTGGATTTAATTGCTCTCCCTTAAGTACAAAAACATCGTTATCTTCAAAAGTTACGATTACAACGCCAGGATTCATACCTTTTACTTCAACTGATTTCACCTTACTCCAATCGGGCTTGTTAAAATCCATACGTTGGATTACTGCTACTTTTTGGAGCGTATTTTTTGAATTGAATAAGGTATTCTTATGTGGGTTTACCTGCTTATTATATGCCTTCATGGCCAAAGCTCCCATTACATCTGCTTCATGTTCTAGGTTGGTGTCGGTATTAACACCTATGTTTCCCTTTAATTGTAGAGTGGGTTTAACTCTCCCCTGTTTTTGTTGTACTACATGCCACGCTTCATGCGCCAAGTGCTTTTCCTGACCAGAAGCAATATGAATATCGGTTCCTTGAGCATATGCATGTGCTTGTAGTTGTGAAGGTTTATTGGAATTGTAATGTACCCTTACATCATCCATGGCATAACCTGATAAATTTTCAATACCTGTTTTTAAGTTATCAGGCAATCCCGTTTTGTTTGTTTTTTTCTGAATGACTTGTTTTGCTGGAATTGTTTCCTCCCCACCTGATTGTTTTAACTGTGTTGCTTTTGATTGTCTGGATGCACTTTGCTGCAGTTTTTTAAGGGCGATAACTTCGGGTCTGTTGTCTTCAAAAATGGAGATTTTTTTTGTTTGCCGCGTGTTTTTAGATGAACTATTTATACCAGTGGCTTTTTTGTTATCCTCCGTTTTGTCTGCATGTGCGTTCATTGTTATGGCGAAAATAAGACGATGTTATGAAGGTAAGGATGAATTTTTCAAAGAAAAAGGGTAGTACTACTTGGTTTAATTGTAGGTATTTAAGATCAATTTGATGTATTTCGCGAAATATTTAAACTGGTTTTTTTCGTGTTAAATATGTGAAAAACTGATATCTAAAATTTCAATATAATTATGGTATTTTAGAAGCAGATTAACAAAATAGATAAGATGGGTTTTACAAAAAACTATAAGGGATATGAGTCCTTTCAGTATTTAGAAAAGAATGTGGACTATAAACATTTTGAATTAGTTGATGAAATAGATCGTGTTCCTTCCACAAAAGTTCCTTTAAATGCCACCCAGGAAGAACTGGTGACAAAAATTTTAAAGGAACAAGTATTAATTAGTGTACATGAACATCTAGGTACATTTCCTAAAGACATCATGCAGACTCCTGCATATGTAAAAGAAGGACGCATGGCAACGGCCTTTAAAGGATTATCGAAAGGGTATTGGGATTGTGTATTTGATAATTTGATGGATGGGGTTTGTCAAATTCACTCTAAAGGAGGGTGGAAATGGAGTGAGGTAATTCACGATTTAGGTATGCGGTTATGTGATATTGCACATCAAGATTTTGTAATCCATTGTAAATCGGTAGAAGATATTTATACAGCACATAGAGAAGGAAAAGTTGCCTGGGTTGCGGTGATGGAAGGTGCTATGATGATTGAAAATGAATTGGATCGTATAGATCTGTTATACGGATTTGGGTTACGTTCGTTAGGAATAACCTATAGTGAGTCCAACGCACTGGGATCAGGATTAAAAGAGGCAAGAGATGGCGGATTGACACAGTTTGGTAAACGCGCCGTAGAACGTATGAATAAGGTAGGTTTACTTATCGATTGTTCGCATACCGGCGACCAAACGGCCTTAGATACCATAAGGCACAGTACAAAACCTATTGTTTTAAGTCATATTGGAGCAAAGGCTTTATGGAATACGAATAGGATGGCACCTGATGAAGTGTTTAAGGCTTGCGCAGATAAAGGTGGTGTGATTGGTATAGAAGCAGCCCCTCATACAACCTTGACACCTACCCATAAAAAACATAATTTGGATGCTGTTATGGAACATTTCGAATATGTGAAAGATTTAGTGGGTATCGATCATGTAACCTTGGGCCCAGACACTTTATATGGAGATCATGTTGGTTTGCATACCGCTTATACAGCTGCTTTGTCCTTAAAGGCATCTAAGGGTCATGGTAAACCAGGTATGGAATATGAACCTGTTCCTTATGTGGATGGATTGGAAAACCCTACCGAAGGTTCTTATAATATTATCAGATGGTTGGTGAAGCACAACTATTCAGAAGAGCAAATTGCTAAAATTATGGGAAAAAATACGCTAAGACTCTTAAAAGAAGTTTGGGTATAAATGAAAAAATTGCTTCATATCATAACTTTATTCTGGATGCTTACTTCTGTAGCTCAGGGGAAGTTGTTAGGAGTGTTAACTCAGGTTGATATGACCGGCGAAGTCATAGAAATACAACAGGATTTAGCATTAGATCTTCATGATTCTATTACTAGCATTCAGGTAAAAGTGTTGTTGTTTGAAGGTACTTCCTTGGGAGAAATTATGGTAACAACCAACGAACGTACTCTTGAATACGAAACTACGATTTCGGAAGGGTTAAAGGTACTCCAGCTTATACTTCCAGACGACAAAACTCCGGACAAAATTAGCATATCGTATCGTATTAAAGTGAAGCGTTCAGATTTTTACCTTCCACTATTTTTTACCAATTTTCCCGCTGCAGCCTCTAATGATGATTTTTTTAAGGCGCAATTTAAAATGCCCTTAACATTACAATATAGGATTCATTTTCCTAAGGTTGATACGGAGACAACCGAGACAGCTACGTTTAAAACAGTAGCATTACATGTCCCTGCTTTACCTTCCTTGTTAAGAATGGCAGTATTCACAAAAAAGAAAAAAGGGTTGGATTATGCCAAAGTGATAGATATACTGGTCATTGGCATTTTTATAAGTATAGGATTTTTAATTTGGGTAAATAGAAAACAGTTGGTTTATGGATAGATTTATCTTTTGGGGCTTGTTTTTAGTATTGGGATTAATTGTTCTAGGCTACTGTATTTGGATGTATTGGATTGAAAAAAATAAAGAACAATGATAGACATTCAATTGGTAATATTTATAGGTTACTTTTTATTGGTTTTCTTTATCGGATGGCTAAGTATGCGATGGACAAAATCTGAAGAAGATTACTGGATTGCAGGCAGTAAGTTAGGCTGGGGTATTGGAGGCGCAACAATGGCAGCAACGCATACTAGTGCAGGAACCTTTATTGGTACTATAGGCGTTATTTATGCCGTCGGATGGTCTTTTGGATGGGTGTTAATTACTATCCCATTAGCATATTGGTTTATGGTAGCAGTACTTGCACCTCGGTTTACAAGTGTTAAAGAGCTTACACTGCCAGCTTTTTTGCAACGTCGATATCAAAGCAAAACGGCTAGGGGAATAGGCGGTGTAATTATTTTAATTGCAACTGTAGTTTATATTCAAGCACAGATATTAGCTGGAGGACTTGTAGCCAACGTTGTTTTTGGAATTGAACCGCTTACCGGAATGATCATTTTTACGATTATTTTAGTACTATATACTTTAGTGGGAGGGATGTTGGCAGTGGTGTATACTGATTTTTTACAGATGATTATCATGGTTGTAGGTACCGTAGTTTCGGTACCATTGGCATTGATGCATTTTGACGGCCTTTCTGGATTAATTGCTAAAGTTGAGTATGTAAAACCGCTTACTTTTGAATGGGGTGGCTTTCCGACGGTATTATTAATTACACTAGGACTGGCCTTTTTTCTGGGATCAGTAGCTACACCTGAAAAGGTAATACGCCTATATGCAATGAAAGACATGAAAACGATTCGGCGCGGGGTTTTGTTGGCTGTTATTTTGGTTACAGGGATAAACCTTCTGGTATTTATTTTAGGATTGGCGGCAATGGTTTTATTTCCAAACCTGCCTACTGGCGATTTGGCAATGCCAATGATAGCAAAAGCAGTGTTACCTACCTTTGTTGGAACCATAATGCTTGCAGCAATTACCTCAGCGATGATGTCAACTGTTGATTCCTTATTACTAGTTGCAGGATCTGCACTTTCAGAAGATATTTATCAAAATGTGATCAACAAAAAAATAACACCTAAGCGTAAACTTTTAATTGCCAGAGCAGGCATTTTTATCGTAGGGATTGTACCATTAATTTCCATTATTGCAGGTTTTGCTGAAGGTGAGCTAATTCAGTTTATTGTGATTTTGTTTACTGCTATTATGGCCGCAGGTTTTTTTACCCCGGTAGTTGGTGGTATTTTATGGAAACGAGCGACCAAACAAGGTGCTATTGCGGCAATGATTGGCGGGGTTTTAACTACAGGATTATGGAAAGCTTACGGGGATCCACTAATTTATCCGGTATTACCAGGTTTTATAATTAGTGTACTATGTTATATTATTTTTAGTTTTTGCACCAAACCTCCTCCTGCAAGTGCTTGGAAGCCCTATTTTAAAAAGAAATGAGTTTGAAAATTACTATGATGGTACAACTACGAAAATCTTTTGTATATCAATTTTGTGTTTTGTTATGTATAAGCATGAACATCAGTGCTTATTCACAGAAACACCTTCCACTGAATTGGGAAAATATTTTTACTAAAAATTATGGTGCACGACAAGCTGTACTTTCTCCTGATGGCACCAAAATTGCAATTATTGCGCGAACGGAAACGCAAAGCGGAATATTTTTGAAGGAATTGAACAGTACTAAAGCACCTGAGTTTTGGGTTTCAGGAGGATCTGTAGCTTGGTTTTCGGATAACCAGAAAATTGTTTTTTCAAGTAAAGGAGATTTATGGACTATTGGAGTTGGCGAAAGCATGCCTAAACGATTAACATCAGACAATAAAGATGAACGAGCTCCGAAGCCTTCACCTGATGGAAATTATATTGCTTTTTACAGTGGTCGATCGGGGTATCAAGATATTTGGTTGATACCATCGGATGGTTCTCAACCAGCTAGTCAACTAACAAAAAAAGCAATGGAATTGGATGATTATCGCTTTGCACCTTCCTGGTCCCCAGACAGTAAAAAAATTGCATATTATTCCTTTAAGAGAAATTATTGGGAAGATGATATTTGGGTAGTTGATGTTAGTACGGGAGAAGAAAAACAAGTGTCTAAAAATTTGATGGCAATGTCAACTCCGGTTTGGTCACCAGATGGAAGTAAGATAGCACTTTTTGCAAATGCCAAAGATGAATATTGGTATGAAGATCTTTCGTATATCTATATTATAGATCCAATAAAAGGAACTGATGAAAAATTAAAAATGCAAGTTCACGCTACAGATTTACTATTTAATCATACCGTGAGTTGGTCTGGGGATGGGAAGGAAATATTTTTTCCATATCAGGAACGATCAGAAGTGGAACTTTGGCGCGTAGCATCCAAGGGAGGTGTGGCAACTCGCGTAACCAATATGGGAGGTACCTTTTTTAATTACCATAGCACGGCAAATGGGGATGCTTTTACTTTTGTGCGGTCTACTTCAACAAGAGGGAATGATGTGGATTATATTAAGGCTAGTGGAGGAACACCTAAGCGTATTTCCTATTTTGCTACAAATTGGGAAGGAGTATCAGAACCAGAAGAAATCAGTTATCGCAGCTGGGATGGTCTTTACATTCAAGGTTTTGTGTATTATCCGCCAAACTTTGACCCTCAAAAAAAATACCCTTCACTGGTACATGTACATGGAGGAGGTACCAATACGTATTACAGGAGATTAAGCTTGAATGAGCAATACATGGCTCAAAAAGGGTATGTTGTGATCGCCGTTAATTACCGCGGAGGTTCTGGTTTTGGGAGACCCTTCCAAAATTTAAGTATTAATGACTGGGGTAATGGCCAGGCTATAGATGCGGCCGAAGCAGCTAGCTTTATTCGAAAACAAAGTTGGTCTAACAATAAAGTAGGTATTTATGGTTACAGTTATGGAGGAATTACGTCCATGGCAGCCATTACCAGAGTTCCTAATGCCTTTGATGCTGCTGTACCCATGGCAGGAATTTATGATTTTGGTGATGCATATACCAATGCCGATCGCATTGGAAAGATATTTACAAAAACTGGTCACGGAGGATCTCCGGAGGAACGTCCCGAAGTTTATGCTGTTAGCAATGCATTATCGAGAATAGAAAATGTACAAACACCCATACTAATTATGCATGGAGAAGCGGATGTTCGTGCCCCCTTTCGGCAATACGAATTGGCTATAAAAATTTTAAAAGAAAAAGGGAAGGTTTTTGAACATAAATCATATCCTAATGAACCACACGGTTTTCGAAACCCGCAAAACCGCGTAGATATGTATACCCGATTAGAAGGATGGTTTAAAAAATGGTTGCAGGATTAGGTTATAGTGGTTTAACAGAAACCCACAAAGCTACTTTAATTATTATTTAGAGAACTCTTGTAAAATACTTTGCGCTCTATTAAAATCGTTCTCCTTAATTTTAAGTTGCACACTATTTAATGTGCCACCGCCAAAACCAGCTAATCTACCTGAATTTAATGCGTTTTTTACAATACTCAATATGCCAGCTTCCTTCAAAAGATATTGAAGTCTAGTTACTAAAATTTCAGATCCTGTATATATGGTAGTATAATTATTGTGTTCTTTCATAATGTGATATTTTAATTTACAAAACAGGGAAATACCCATATTTATAAGATACAAAATTTTCTGCTATTTTTCAAGTATTCTCTTTGTATTTTTGCGCAAACCTTTATCATGAATTCAAGAGCCAAACAACTAGAAGCCTTTGATCGTTTGCTGACAATTATGGATGAATTGCGAGCACAATGTCCTTGGGATAAAAAACAAACCTTAGCGTCATTACGGCATTTAACCATTGAAGAAACATACGAGCTCGGCGATGCAATTTTGGATAATGATCTGGATGAAGTAAAAAAGGAGCTTGGAGATTTGTTATTGCATATTGTTTTTTACGCTAAAATAGGGTCTGAGACCGAGGATTTTGATATTGCCGATGTGGCTCATGAGATTTGTGAAAAACTAATCAATAGACATCCTCATATTTATGGCGATATAACCGTAGCTGATGAGGAAGAGGTAAAACAGAATTGGGAGGCTATAAAACTAAAAGAGGGTAAGAAAAGCGTTTTAGAAGGCGTACCAAAAAGCCTTCCCGCTTTAGTAAAAGCGAGTCGCATTCAAGATAAAGTGGCTGGAGTTGGTTTTGATTGGGAGAAACCCGAACAAGTTTGGGAAAAAGTACAAGAAGAGCTAACGGAATTGCAGGAAGCGGTGAACATGGGAAAAAAAGATGCTATAGAAGGGGAGTTAGGAGATGTTATTTTTTCAATGGTAAATTATGCTCGATTTTTAAATATAAATCCTGAAGATGCCCTGGAACGCACTAATAAAAAATTTATCTCGCGCTTTCAATATTTGGAAAGTAAGACCATAGCAAAAGGAAAACGCTTAGATCAAATGACCTTGGATGAAATGAATGTTTATTGGGAAGAAGCCAAACAGTTGTGATTTGAGCTAACCAAAAATACTGTTGAGCGTAAAAAAATCTTCATATCCCTGAATGGATGATATCTTGATACCATATCTTTGTGTCATCAAATAACCGCATAGTGTTTAAGAAATACACTAAAGAATTCCAATATAATTTAAACCTTGCCTTTCCTGTGATCCTTGGGATGTTGGGGCATACTTTTGTTGCCTTTGCTGATAATATTATGGTGGGACAATTAGGCACTGCAGAGCTAGCCGCAGTATCTCTAGGCAACAGTTTTGTTTTTATAGCGATGTCTTTAGGAATTGGGTTTTCCACTGCAATAACTCCTTTAGTAGCAGAAGCAGATGGTGCGGGAAACGCAGCTAATGGAAAACGAGCGCTGAAACATGGATTGGTGTTATGCACAATACTAGGACTCACCTTATTTGGGATTATTCTTTTAAGTAAACCATTGATGTATCACATGGATCAGCCAAGAGAAGTAGTTACACTTGCGCTTCCTTATCTGGATTTGGTAGCCTTTTCGTTAGTACCTTTAGTTATGTTTCAAGCCTTTAAACAGTTCTCCGAAGGTTTGTCTGAAACAAAATACCCGATGTATGCTACGGTGTTGGCCAATGTTATTAATATTATTTTGAATTATTTATTGATTTTTGGATCCTTTGGATTTCCTAAATTAGGTATTATTGGAGCAGCGATTGGCACCTTGGTTTCGAGGGTAATTATGGTTTTGTTTATATGGATATTATTAAAAACAAAGAAAAAATTCAAACCCTATGTTACCGGTTTTAATTTTAAAAAAATAGAAAAGAAGGTGATGGAAAAAATCATTAACCTTGGTTTTCCATCGGCCTTACAAATGTTTTTTGAAGTCGCAATTTTTACGGCAGCAATATGGCTAAGCGGAGTATTAGGTAAAAACGCGCAGGCTGCAAATCAAATTGCTCTTAACCTATCTAGTATGACGTTTATGGTGGGTATGGGACTGAGTGTGGCGGCCATGGTGCGTGTTGGTAATCAAAAAGGATTAGGGAACTTTACAGAGTTAAGACGAATTGCCTTTTCCATTTTTGCACTAACTTTTTTATTAGAAATAATATTCGCTACAGGATTTCTCTTAGGGAAAAACTGGTTGCCTACGATTTATTTGGACGTAGATGATGTTGCCAATAAAGTTGACAATACGGAAGTGATTTTTCTTGCTGCAAAATTATTATTGGTAGCCGCTTTTTTTCAGATATCAGATGGGATTCAGGTAGTGGTACTTGGAGCACTTCGGGGATTACAAGATGTAAAAGTCCCCACTTTTATCACCTTTATTGCATATTGGGGGATAGGATTCCCAATAAGTTATTACTTAGGTTTGTATACTGAGTTTAAAAGTGTTGGAATTTGGCTTGGACTGCTAGCCGGTCTAACAGCATCGGCTATAATGTTGTATATTCGATTTCATTATTTAACAAAAAAACTGATCAATATCTAATTTTGTAACGCCTACCCTTGTAGGTGTACAACAACCATTATGGAATTACCAAAATTTTTATTGGGTGACAATACAGATCACCCAACTGCTATTTATATTATTCATACCCAATACCCAAGATTTGTTATTAATCTGGAAAATGATGAGGTAGAATGGTTTGAAGATTTTACTCCCGAAGATCAAAAAGAATTAGAAACCGAAGCCGAAAATCTAGTTGCAGAAGCTACGGCATTCTATGATAGAGAAGTATCTCGTTACGATGAATAACTAGTTATGTTGGAAACCTTAATTCAATATGATAAAGAGCTTTTTCTTTACCTCAATACTATGGGGAATAATTCTTGGGATGCTTTTTGGTTATTTATGACCAATAAATGGGGATCGATACCCGTATATATTATTCTACTATTCCTAGCCTACCGACAGTTAGGACTGCGAAAGTTAGGAGTATTATTAGTGGCTATAGCTTTGCTACTTACGGCAACAGATCAGTTGGCAAATTTTTTTAAAGATGGAATCGAACGATTACGCCCCTGTCATGATATTACAGTTAATGAACTTATGCGATTGGTAAAAAGCAATTGCGGAGGTAAATTCGGATATTTTTCTGCACATGCTGCAAACTCTTTTGGAGTAGCGTTTTTTTTTGTTCAAGTATTGAAATCTAAGTACCGTTTTTTTAGTGTATTACTACTACTGTGGGCAGCACTGTTCTCCTACAGTCGTATTTATTTAGGTGTTCATTTTCCATTAGATACAGTAACCGGTATAGTAATTGGTAGTTTATTTGGGTGGTTATTTGCAAAGTTATTTATATTTGCGCTTCACAAATACCGAATATGATCTCTAATTCCAGGTACTGGTTTTTACTATTTTTGATTATTCTGGTCTATATCGCTGGGATGTTTGTGACACTATTTGAGAATGATTCTGCACAATTTGCTGTAATGGCAATGCGTATGGTGCAAGAAAATGATTTCATAAACCTCTTTAAGGGTCCCGAAGAATATTTAGATAAGCCCCATTTACATTATTGGCTGGCAGCACTTTCATTTAAGGTTTTTGGTTTACAAGACTGGGCGTATCGAATTCCAGGGATTTTAGCCACTTTACTAGGTGCATATAGCTGCTACGGTCTTGGTAATTTATTATATCATAAAAATATTGGAAAATTAGCGGCCCTCATTTTTATGACCGCTCAAACCATTGTTTTGAGTAATATTGATGTACGCACAGATGCCGTATTAACAGGGTTTACAATTTTTGCCATTTGGCAACTTACCAAATACATAGAAACCAAATCGCTTACAGCCATTCTATTGGGAGCCTTTAGTGCCGGAATGGCATTTTCTACCAAAGGTCAAATTGCTATTGTTGTAGCAGGGTTACCGTTATTGTGTCATTTGGCATACACCAGAAAATGGCAACGTTTGTTCCATTGGAAAGTTTTAGTAGCTTTAATAGTGTTTGTGCTTGCAATTACGCCAATTTTATACGCGTATTATTTACAATTCGATCTTCATCCCGAAAAAGTGATCCGAGGTAGGTCTCATCGGAGTGGAATTTTCTTTATCCTATGGGAGCAGAGTTTTGAGCGATTGAGTGGGAAAGATATTGGTAAAAATAGTAGTGATTACTTCTTTTTCTTTCATACGTTTTTATGGGTATTTTTACCATGGACGGTAGCAGGAATAATGGCCTATTGGTGTAGAGCTAAAAGTTTGATAAAATTAAAATTTAGGTTCAATCCTAAATACGAATTTTTAACCTTAGGCGGTATCACCTTAATTTTTATATTAATTAGTTTCGCTCAGTTTAAGTTGCCTCATTATTTGAATATCGTTATTCCCTTGTTTGCTATTTTATCCGCTTCTTATTTATATAGTTTGTTCCAATTTGCCAAACAAAAAGTTACGCGATTTTTACTAGGTGTACAATATTTCATTTTAGGGTTAGTTTATATAGCCTGTGTACTAATTTGTTTTTATGTATTTAAACTAGATCATACCATCTATTATATTGTCTTGGGAGGCCTACTCCTGCTGATAATATACTTCTGTTTAAAGCGAGAAGAGTACTCTATGCGTATCATTACTTTGGCGGTATATAGTGCCTTATTATTAAACGGAGTATTAAATTTACACTTTTATCCCAGCCTTCTAGAATACCAGGGCGGCTCGGCAATGGCCGAATTAGTTGAAGAATATGATATTCCTACAAATAAGATATACAAGATATCCGAACGGCACACTTGGGCATTAGATTTCTATAACCAGCAACCGGTGCAAATCTCTTCTTTTGCTGATTTATCCGAAATGCAGGATATATGGATTTATGCAACAGATGAAGAACTTGGACGGCTTATGGAAAATGGTTTCGATTGGGATCGACAATATACAGTAGATCAATTTCGGATTACACGTTTACAAGGGCGATTTTTAAACCCTGCTGATCGAAGAAAGGTATTAAATAGCATGCATTTAGTGCACATTTATTAGTTTTATAAAATTTTTAGAACAGGTTTCTTTAGGTGATAGATTAGCCCTATTAATGAAATAATGGCTGTGCATAAAAAAAACAACATACTTACACTAATAGAGGTGTTTTGATTTAGGGCTAACCAGGTAGCTCCGTAATAAAAAGTAACTTCTCGACTACCTATTCCACCTAAGGTTAACGGAAGAACAGCTACAATGGAAGAAAGTAAAAAAATAAACAAATAGCCCGAGATATTATCGGTAACTCCAAAGCCTGCCAACAAGAAATAAATACAAACTAACTGTGTTAACTGCACAAATGCAGAGTACACCAATGATTTAAAAAATATGGGCAACACAAAACCAAAAAACCTTTTCTGAAGGAGCCAGAAAACAAGAATACTTGTAGGTATGGCAAGCCCGAATAAGAAACGATAGGTTTCAAAACCCTTTTGCGGTAACCATAAGGCTATACTACAGGCATATATGAACAGCAACAATAGGCCACTAAGACGATCTAGTACCAATATCGAAACAACTTTCTTAGTGCCTGTTGCAAATTTATTTTGAATTAAATACCCTTTATAAGCATCTCCGCCAATACCCCCAGGAAGAAATAAATTATAGAACATTCCTAGTAAGTAAAGTTGTAGGTTGCTTTTATGCGTAAGCCTTACATTCAACAAATGAAAATATAGGTTTAACCGATAAGCTGCAATAAATTTCGATAGTGTAAAAAACAGAAGCGCAACTACTAAAAATAGGGGATTGATTTGGACAATTACCGCACCCAAATCTTCAAGATTTAGCTTGGTAAAAATAAAGTATAGCAGCACCGCACTGAATAAAATTTTTAATACGGTGAATAATTTTTTATGTTTTTGTGCCACCTACAGCGATATTTTTAATTCTATAGGGACGTTTATTCTGAGATTCATAATAAGTCCGTATAAGTAATTCCATTACTATTCCGATTGTAAATAATTGAATTCCAGCTAAAATAAACATCAAACCAAAAATAAGTAACGGGCGGGTTCCGATATCTTCTCCAAGCGCAAACTTTACCACAAGCAGGTAAAAGTTAATTAAAACTCCCACTAGAATAAGTAGAACCCCAAAAATTCCAAAAAGATGTATAGGGCGTTGAAAATATTTACGAATAAAAAGTAGCAACATCATATCTGCAACTACCTTAAAAACACGTTCTAAACCATATTTAGATACTCCTGCATTTCTTGCATGATGTTTTACAGGTACTTGTTTTATTTGTGCACCTTCTAAATGTGCTAAAAGCGTAATAAAACGATGCATTTCTCCATAAAGATTAAGCTCTTTAGCAATATCTTTACTAAAGACCTTCAGTGCACAACCATTGTCCTTTATATCTAATTTTGTAACCCGTCTTACCATAAAATTGGCAATCTTGGAGGGTATTTTTTTTACTAGAGAATCTTTACGTTTTTGGCGAATTCCTGTAACTACATCAAATTCTCCCTCTAGCGCATATGCCAACATTTGGGGGATATCGCTAGGATCATTTTGTAAGTCCCCATCCATGGTAATGATATAATCTCCTGCTGCGTAGTCAATTCCAGCAGCCAGGGCTAAACTTTGACCATAGTTCTTTTTTAAAGCGATTAAATGTACTTTATCATCCTTCATCGAATTAACTACCTTTCGCGTACCATCTTGAGAAAAGTCGTCGATATAGATGATTTGATAGTTGTACCCTACTAAGCTCTCATGTATTTTTTGCGTAAGTAATACTACATTTTCTTTTTCATTATATAATGGTATTACAATAGAAAGTAGCGCTTCGGTAAGAACAGGCATAGTGTTGGAATTGATTTGGCAAATTTAGGGTTTTTATGGGAGTCTTTTTACCGAAGTTCTAGGAGTTTTTCAGCAGCGGTAAAAGGAGATATCTTTAAGGCGGAAACTTCAGATAGTAATTCCTTAAGTTTTTCTTTCACAGCCGGATTTTGATAGAACTGTAGTTTCAATTGATCTTCTACAAATTGTAAAAGCCAATATTTATTTTGCGCAATACGCTTCGTTTCAAAACGATTGTCTTTCCGCATTTCTTCTGCATAATCTTCGATCATTTTCCAAACCTCGGAAATTCCCTTGTTTTCTATGGCGGAGCATATAAGAGTTTTGGGAATCCAATGATTGTCCTTTGGTGGAAATAAATGTAAAGCTCTGGCAAACTCTTCCTTCGCTGTTTTAGCTGCATTTAGATTATCACCATCTGCCTTATTAATTACAATGGCATCTGCCATTTCTACAATTCCCCTTTTAATACCTTGCAATTCGTCACCTGCACCAGCTAATTTTAACAGTAAAAAAAAATCAACCATACTGTGAACTGCAGTTTCACTTTGTCCAACCCCAACCGTTTCAATAAGAATACTGTCGTAACCTGCTGCTTCGCATAAGATAACGGTTTCACGGGTTTTTCTGGCCACACCACCCAACGAATTTCCAGATGGGGAGGGTCTAATAAAGGCGTTCGGATCTTTCGCAAGTTCTTCCATCCTAGTCTTATCCCCCAAAATACTTCCGCTACTTATAGTACTTGTAGGGTCAACAGCTAGCACGGCTACTTTTTTACCATGGGAAGTAAGTTCCTTACCAAAGGTTTCAATAAAAGTACTTTTACCTACTCCCGGTACTCCAGTAATGCCAATACGAACACTGTTCTTTTTCTGTTGTAAACATTGTTCAATAACAGCTTTGGCTTGTTCTTGATGTTTGGAGTGCGTACTTTCTACCAGAGTAATGGCTTTACCTAAAGCGGTTTTATCTTGAGAAAGTATACCGCCTACCAATGCTGTGGTTGAATAAACCTTTTTCTGATACTTTTTTAATTTAGCAACGCCCTTAGGGTCGATATTTTCGGATCTACTCAATGCTAGTTACGAATTGGAACACTAACTTTGACAGTATCCCAAGCAAGTGTAAGATGTACGGTTTCTTTTTCTTCAAAGTCGATCGTGAAGTTTTCCAATGGTGATGCTAATCTTTCTACAGGAACCGAAACAGTAACAGCATCGTGTTTTGCATTGTGACTTGGTTTCATTCCATCGGTGGTCATCGAAACTCCCCAATCGGGAACTTTACTATTGATATAAATGGTCCAGGTATCTGCGTTAGGCACTGTCCAAATGGAATATGTTCCAGAGGGTAGCGATTGCCCCATAATACTTACATCACTTCCCGTAACAAAAGTTGTTGGTTCATTTGCTCCTGTTCGCCATGTCTGTCCATATGGAACCAGCGCTCCGAAAATATCACGTCCTTTTTTAAATGGACTACTATAAGACACGCTTAAATCCATATCATTTTGTGTATAAACTGCAGTTTTTTGAGGACTGTGTTTTTTCGTTTGAGATTTCATTATTGGACCTACTACAAAAAAGAACAAGGCCATAATAACTACAACGACAATTAAAAACCATTTTAAAAATTTCATAAGACTATTTTTTAGGTGTGTTGCTTCTAAAATACAAAACCAAAATTAAATAAAGTCTCATGATAATAAGTTTCTTCAGGTCTTAATATTGCGGATGGAAAATTTGAATGATTAGGGGCATCAGGAAAGTTTTGAGTTTCAAAACAAATACCCGTGAAATTTTCTGGAGTATATATAACTACTGCTGGTTGGTTGCTGCTAACCTGCATGCTTAATCTGGAAAGTGAAGAACTTACCCTAGCAATAAAGTTTTTCGTCGTGTCTGTTACAAAAGGAGTATCTAGCCGTAAGTCCTTAATTTTTTTTGAAGTTAAGAAATCGTAAACTGTTCCTTCAACCTTTTTAATCTTTCCTGTTGGTAAAAGATTGGGAGCGGTTTCTAAATAAGCAGAACATTTTAAATGTAAATTATAATGGTCAATCTTATTGCTATTATCTAGTCTGAAATAAGAATGATTGGTAAGGTTTACCAAGGTTGGCTTATCGGTCTCAGCATGATACGTAATGCGGAGTCCATGCGCTTCTAGAGAGTACCTAAGTGTTATGGAAAGCGTACCGGGATACCCTTCTTCCATATGCGGACTAACGTAACTTAGTTGAATAAAGGGGTTCTCCTTATGAGATACTTTATCTATGTTCCAATATTTACGATCAAAACCTTCATTACCACCATGAAGATGTATCCCTTCTTTTTGTGCTAACAAGTATTGTTTTTGATCTAAACTAAAACTACCATTGGTAATACGCCCCGCATACCTCCCTATACAAGCACCTAGGTAATTGGGGTTATTTAAATATTCCAACGGTTTCTCAAAGCCTACAACTAAATTTCTAATTTCTCTCGTACCATCCGTATACATTAACTTTTGTATTATAGCTCCATAATCAAGGATTGTCAACGATAAAAATTGGTTTTTTATAGTAACTTGCTTCAAGCGATATTGTTTAAAATTTTCTTAAAATTAGTCTTTTTTGCAACATCACTATTTTTCACTCGTCCTTAAGACAATCAACAAGCACAACCAATCTGGAAACGAGCAACATGTTTCAAATAGATCTCGTAGAGCGATGCAAATCCAACGACCGAAAAGCGCAACTGAAATTATATAGACAGTATTGTGAAGGTATGTTTTGTGTAGCTATGCGTTTTTTGAAGAATAGCGATGATGCTGAGGATGTTTTGCAGGAGTCCTTTATCAAAGCTTTTCAGAAAATAGATCAATATAAAGGAGAAGTTACATTTGGCGCCTGGTTGAAACGGATAGTAGTTAATAGAAGTATTGACTTTTTAAAAGGGAAAAAAGAAAACCTTTTACAACTTGATGAATCCTATATGCATGTAAGCGAAGATGAGGATTGGACTGTTGATGAAACGATAAGTATAGAAGTGGTTAAACAAGCAATGGACGAACTTCCTGAAAAATATAGTACCGTTGTTAAATTGTATTTGGTTGAAGGGTATGATCACAATGAAATTTCGGAAATACTTGAAATCACTGAGACTAGCTGCAGAACGCGTTTGTTGCGAGGAAAGGGGCAATTGAAAGAATTATTAAAAAAACAACATTATGGGACAGGATCTTAAAAAGCTGTTCGAAGAGGAACGGAAACATACCGTTTTTCCGATGAAAGAAGGACATGAAGAACGATTTTTATCAGCATTAGAAAAATCACTACCAAATACAAACAAAAGAAAGCATTACTGGAATTTTAAAATTGCGGCTAGCATTCTGGTTTTGATAAGTGCGGGACTCTATTTCTTTGTGCAGTCGAAGTCGACAATTCCAGAAAATGCCGTTGTTGAAGAAGCAAACCCTGTAGTGGAAGAAACAGGAATATCTTTAGGAGACTTATCACCGGATTTAAGGAAGGTAGAAAGCTATTATGTAGCTAATATCAATTTGGAGTTATCCAAACTAGAAACATCACCTGACACTAAAGCTTTGGTAGATAGTTATATGGAACAGTTAGGAGCCTTGAACAAGGAGTACGAAAAATTAAATATCGAATTAAACAATATTGGCCCCAATGAAGACACAATAACCGCACTAATCAAAAACCTGCAATTGCGATTAGAGTTATTGTATAAATTAAGAGAAAAATTAAGCGAATTTAAATCATCAAAAAATGAAACAGTTACAAATATCATTTAAAACAGTATTACTCTTGCTGTGCTGTATGACCAGCGTAGCATTTGGACAAAAGCAATCAAAAACGTATACAGAAACGTTTAAAGTTGGTGATGAGGCGGTGTTAGATATCAATACATCACATGCCGATATCGAATTCGAAACCTGGTCCAAAAATGAAGTGAGTATCGAAGCTATTATCACTTTAGAAGGAGCATCTAAGGAAGAGGCCGAGGTTTATTTTAAATCGATGCCAGTGAAAATGATTGGAAATAGCAGTGCTATTGAAATTAGTACAGGTTCCAAATACTCCCGTGACTTTTCATGGTCGTATCCTGGAGATTTTGACTTCGACTTTGATCATGATTTTGATTTTGTAATTCCTGACATTAGTGCCATTATTCATGACGCCACCGAGACACTTGATGTTGTGGTAATCCCTGAGCTGCCACCGATGCCTCCATTGCCAAATTTTAGCTTTGATTATGACAAATATGAGAAAGAGGGAGATGCTTATTTGGATAAATGGAAAGACGAGTTTAATGAGAATTTTGACGAGAAATACAAAGAACGACTGGAAGAATGGGGAGAACGTGTAAAAGAAAGAGCCAAACGTATTAAGGAACGTCGTGTAGAAAGAGATGAAGCCCGTAAAGTAAGAGATGAAGCTCGTAAGGTAAGAGCGAAAGTACAAAAGGTTGAACGCGAAAAATTGCGAAAGCTAAATCGAGATAAAAATATTTTTCGAATCAAAGAAAATGGTAAAGGCCCTAATATCTATTATTATTCGTCCGATGGAAAAGATAAAAATTTTAAGGTAAAAAAGGTCATTAAAATTAAAATGCCAAAATCAGCTAAACTTAAAATGAATGTTCGCCATGGAGAAGTAAAACTAGCTGAAAACACTAAAAATATTAACGCAACCTTGTCTTACGCAAGGTTGCTTGGTTCTACTATTGATGGTAATGGAACTTTTATAAAGGCATCCTACACTCCTGTTACAATCCAAAATTGGAAATATGGAAAACTAACTACAGATTATTCCGATAATATTAAGCTCAAGGAAGTACGAAATTTAAGACTTAATTCCGTTTCTTCTGCCATTACAATTGATCGTATTTTAAATGATGTTTACTTAGAAAGTAATTTAGGAGATGTGGTTATAGGGCAGATAGCCAATGAGTTCAACGGTTTACATTTTGCAATAAAAAATGGAGCTTTAAATTGTCAGTTACCAGAATCTGCGTATAATGTATTTGTAACCGATGAAAACTCTAAAGTTCAATATCCCGTTTATCTTACCATGAATGTCGATGGAGGTAATGCCACAAAATTCCATGTAGGATATAACAAACAAAAAAATGAAGATCGTGTAATTGTTATTGACTCCAAATACAGTAAAATTGTTTTAGAATAATTATTCTATTAAAACAAGTGTCCCAAAAATATTTGCATCTACCCATCCTTGATTTTTATCTTCTCCCGGTACAAACACCGATCCAATAAAATTTTCTCTTTCCACACTAGTATCATTATCACAGTACGCAACCGCAAACCCCACTTTTTTATTTGCTTCTAATTTTTGAGGAATGTTTTCTTTTCCATCAACATAATTATCACCATATACCTTAATTTCAATTTCCCAGGTACTTACCTTATTTTCCGTTATATATTTTGCCGTTGCATGATCGTTATATAGATGTGGTTTCTCATCCAAACCTAAATCCACAACATTTCCATCAAGCGCAATATGGTAGGCAAATGCGTTATGATTAAAACGATGATCTCCTCCTGAATTATCTTCATCTACAAATACTTCAACACAATCATCATTCCACCACTGCACGAAAGGGTCTTTGTTTTGATCTAAGAGAACGTCATCCATAATTTCTACCAGGATGTAAAGTGCATCTTCATGCCAAGTCAGTTTATAGCGACCATTAAAATCTTCATGGGTAAATGCGCCTCCAATCCAGTTTTGATCTAGAGCATGCCAAACGGCAGTATTCCAGCATTCCTCTAGGGCTTTACCATCTAAATTTGGGGCTATTTCTGTTTTGTAAACTTCAATAATTTGATGATCTTCTTTTTGAGTTGTAGAACAGCTCATTAGGAATAATAAAAAGAAAAAAGGGCTTAGGTTTCTCATTTTAGATTTTATTGGGGTTATTTTAAAACGATCGAAAGTTCTTACAACTATTGAACGTAAAATAGATATACTAAAGATAAGATTTAATTATGATAGACAAAAAAAGCGATCATATTGATCGCTTTTAATTATAAGTTTCGGAGGAATGATCTTTTAATTAATGCGCATCTTCCTTAAGAATGGACGGAAATACCTCTTTGAATCTATTGTACCTTGGAACAGAAACATTTCTAATGTAGGAGTTGTTGGGGTTATTACGTTCAAAATCTTGGTGATATTCTTCGGCGTTATAAAAAACTTTAAACTCTTTGACTTCAGTAACTATAGGAGAACTATAAACCCTTTTCTGTTCTAGAACCTCTAAATAGTCTAAAATAATTTTCTTTTCTTTTTCATTACTATAAAATGCAATAGAACGGTACTGTGGTCCTCTATCAGGCCCTTGTCTATTCAATGAGGTAGGATCATGAGAACTGAAAAAAACCTGGACTAACGTCTGAAAAGAAATAACATTAGGATCGTAATACACTTTAACCGCCTCAGCATGAGAAGTTAATCCTCTTGCCACCTGCTGGTATGTTGGATTTGTTTCAGAACCTCCTGAATATCCAGAAACTACTTCATGAACGCCTTTAACACTTTCATAAATGGCTTCAACGCACCAGAAGCAACCACTAGCAAAATATGCTTTCTCATATTTACTCAAATCTTGAACCTTGTGAGGTTTTAATTCGGCTTTTGCTGTTGCCTTACTTTCGGGAGTTTCTGTCTGAAGGGTATCGGAAAGTTTAGGTTTACAACTTATTGCTGTTAATACAAAAAGGACCAGAAGTATATTTTTAAATATATTCATGAGAACTAGATTTTTGAAATTAGTACCTCAAATCTATAAATACTTACAATTAAATACCAATATTTTGGGAAACAATGTTTTGCAAGATTCTGGTATTTAAGGTCCACTGCTTATCTTTACCAAATGCGAGAACGAGATCAATTAATAGCATCAATTTCAAACGTACCCCTATCAATTTTAGATGAGGAGATACCCATAGAAAAGTATGCTCTTTTAAATCTTGGCGTCGACAATAGCGCTCTTGCTGATATCGATATTACCAATCCTCAGATTTGTCAAGCATATATCGATCAGTTTTTGGAAAAAAATAAGGCTCAGGTAGCTTATGGAGGATACTTAGAACAAAGAAATCTCTATAAAAATAACAATCATTTTTCTGCAGTACCAACAACCCCAAGAAATATACATCTTGGAATAGACTTTTGGGCAACTGCAGGTACCGTTGTGACTACCCCTTTAGATGGTAAAATACATAGTTTTAGAAACAATAATACTTCAGGGAATTACGGACCAACTCTTATTTTGGAACATAAAATAAAAGATAAGTTGCTGTATTCCTTATATGGTCATTTATCACTGGAATCTATTGAACAACTTTATACGGGAAAACTGTTTAGAAAGGGAGAACCACTAGCGAGACTAGGTACTTCGGATATCAATGTGAATTATGCTCCTCATTTACATTTTCAATTGATATGGGATCTGCAAGGGTATAAAGGAGATTATCCTGGTGTCTGCGCCCTGGAAGATTTAAATTTTTACCGCGAAAACTGCCCTAACCCTAATATCTTACTCAATATGTAATGTCGTATAATCGATAAAATGCACTTAAATACGACAATGCTTTTTTATAGATAAAACAGTCATCCCATAATTTTCACGCTTTACCCTTCTTTTTGTTCTATAGCCAAAAAACCAACACTTTGAGCGAGTATAGTGAGGTGTATACCTATTTTGAGATTTAATTTTACAAACAAGAACTCCAACAAATACAATTGATTTTAAGAAATAAAAAGTAGCCGTTTTACTTATTTAATGGGATGCCATTCTACACTAGAACAGCATGATGAAGTGCGGGTGATGTTATCGCTAAATAAATCGATTACCTACCTTTGGTTTATGTAATTTTAAAAGAAGCGCTAACTCGCCTCGCCTTTATCGATATACTTAATTAAGGCAGGCTTAAGATTCTACCAGTTCTTTCAAAATTTCCCATACATTGTCCGCCAAAATCTTTTGTGCTTCTGTTGTTGGATGAATACCGTCAGCCTGATTTAAATCTGGAATTCCTGCAACGTTAGCTAACAAGAACGGAATCAGTTCAACATTGTTTTGCGCTGCAAGGTCTGGAAATATTTTTCTAAATTCCTTAGTGTAAGCAGTTCCCATATTGGGAGGGATTTGCATTCCTGCTATTACCACTACTGTAGCTGGATTTTTTTTGAGAACCATATCAATAATGGCCTGAAGATTAGCTCGAGTTTCTTCTAATGGAATCCCGCGAAGACCGTCATTTGCACCTAGTTCTAAGATGAAATAATCTACTTTTTGATTCAATACCCAATTAAGCCTATTTTTACCACTAGCTGTCGTTTCTCCACTTAAACCAGCATTTACTACCGTAAAATCAAGTTGAAGAGAATCTAACCGTTGTTGAATAAGTGCCGGAAAGGCATCTTCCTCGCTTTCTAAACCATATCCTGCCGTAAGACTATCACCAAAAAAAAGGATACGTTTGGTTTTTTCTATAGTTGGTTGAACGGTAGTTGTTTCATTTTCGGAGATAGACTCGGGAGTTGTTTTCGACACGGCGGCATCCTTACATGAAAATAAAAGCGAAAAGAGTAAAAAATAACGAAACTTTAAGAAGGTCTGCATAGTATTGACGTATAAGAATTCAAATCATTTGCTTATTTTGCTCCTTGTTCGAAATACGAACGGAATGCAATTTCAAAATGATTTAGATGTCAAAGATATTAAACGTTCATAACTTAGAAAAAAGCTATACGAGCGGTTCAAAAAAATTAACAGTATTAGATAATATTACCTTCAGTATTGCCAAAGGAGACACCTTTTCTATCGTGGGTCCCTCAGGAAGTGGTAAAACTACATTGTTGGGACTATGTGCTGGTTTGGATAAACCCAATGCAGGAACGGTAGAATTATGTGGCGAAGAACTACAAGCGCTAAATGAAGATGAACGCGCTTTTTTGCGAAATCGTAAGGTAGGATTCATTTTTCAAAACTTTCAATTGCTTCCAACTCTTACCGCATTGGAAAATGTAAGTGTTCCTTTAGAATTACAAGGAGCAAAAAATGCTCGAAAAATGGGGAAAGAACTTTTAGATAAGGTAGGACTTGATAGTCGCTTCAATCACTATCCATCGCAATTATCAGGGGGCGAACAACAGCGAGTTGCGCTCGCAAGAGCATTCTCGAATACTCCTTCCATTTTATTTGCAGATGAGCCTACTGGAAATTTGGATGAAGAGACTGGAGAAAAGGTAATTCAATTACTTTTTGATCTTAATAAAGAAGCAGGAACGACATTAGTAATTGTTACACATGATCTGGACTTAGCTGCTCGAACACAACATATTTTACGTTTAAAGGGTGGAAAAATTATAGCTAACGAAAGTATGGTTCAGCTGTGAATAAAACATCAAAAGAAGTATCGAAAACTGGCGTGAAGTGGTTATTTAAAATGGCTTGGCGTGATGGCAAGGCAAGTAGCAGGCGTTTACTGCTATTTATGGCATCAATTATTTTGGGAATCGCAGCTGTGGTTTCTATACAATCCTTTAGCAAAAATTTAGAAGATAATATTCAAACGCAGTCAAAAGCGTTAATGGGAGCTGACTATCTAATCGATAGTAGACAACTTCCTAATGAAAGAGTGCAGGGAATTATCGATTCTCTTGGAGGCGAAGATGGAAAAGAAGTTAGTTTTGCTTCAATGGCCTTATTTCCTAAAAATAAAGGTGCCAAACTCATGCAAATTAGGGGTGTTGCAGGGAAATACCCTTTTTATGGGGAATTGGAAACAGTCCCTGAAACAGCTGGGAGCATATATCAAGAACAACAAGGGGCATTAGTGGATGCTACAATAATGCTACAGTATAACTTAAAGCCAGGCGATACTATTAAGATAGGGGAGTTGAGTTTGCCGATTATTGGTTCCTTAAAATCAGCACCGGGGAGTACTGGCATAGGAACATCAGTGGCTCCACCGGTATTTGTTCCATATCACCTTATTGAAGAAACAGAGCTGCTGCAATTGGGGAGTAGACAGGAATATACATATTATTTTGTTGATCCGACTATGGATTTAGCAGTGTTGGATGAAACCATAGACCCAATACTTGATGATGAAAATGCAGATTTAGATACCCATACCGCTACGAGCAGACAAATGGGGCGTGGTTATGGAAATATTGGTAAATTTTTAAATCTTGTTGCTTTTATCGCTCTTCTTCTAGGCTGCGTTGGTATTGCCAGTTCCGTGCATATTTATATTAAAGAAAAGCTACAGGCAGTTGCAGTGTTAAAATGCCTAGGAGCAAGCAGAAAACAATCCTTTTTGATATACCTAATTCAAATTGCAGGAATGGGTCTACTGGGTGGCTTTATAGGAACACTTCTGGGGATTATATTGCAACTATCTTTTCCTTCACTTTTACAGGAATTTTTACCCTTTAAAGTTCAGGTTTCAATTGCGCCTCAAGCGATCATTATGGGATTGCTGTTAGGAATATTTATGTCTATATTATTTGCGTTACTCCCTTTAATAAGTACTTGGTATGTTTCGCCACTGGCAGTACTTCGAATTCAGGAAGGGAATGGGAATTTTAGATCTCGCTTAGTGGGTGCCATTGTGTTAATGGGAATTTTGATATTTATTTTTTTGTTTTCCTTTTGGCTTTTAAATAGCTGGCCTTATGCACTGGGTTTTGTGATTACTATTGTGGTAACTTTTTCAATTCTTGCGGGAGTAGCTACCCTATTTATGAAAGCTATTAAACGCTTTTTTCCTGTTTCTTTAGGTTTTACAGCTAGACAAAGTTTACTCAATTTATTTAGACCCAATAATCAAACAATGGTGTTGATTTTATCCATTGGGGTAGGGGCATTTTTAATTAGTACCTTATATTTTACTAAAGATATGCTGCTTGCTAGGGTACAATTTGATTCCGATGCTCAAAGCGCAAATATGATATTGTTGGATGTACAAAGCGCCCAAAAAGAGGCACTTGCAAACAGTATTACAACTAATGGAATGCCGGTTATTGATAACATTCCTATTGTTACCATGCGAATGCATACCATTAAGGATAGAACTGTTAACGAATTGCGTAAGGATACTACAACCACAGTAAATCAATGGGTTTTGAATCATGAATTTAGAGTTACCTATCGTGACAGCTTAATTGCTTCAGAAACACTAGCTGAAGGGGAATGGGTTACAGAGGCCGTTCCAAATGAGATTATAAAAATATCTATTGATAGAAATGTAGCTCGAAGCGCAAGTGTAGCTGTGGGAGATACAATTAAATTTAATGTTCAAGGTGTCTTAATGGAGACCAAGGTAGCCAGTATTCGAGATGTAGATTGGGGAAGAATGCAGTTGAATTTTTCTATTGTTTTTCCGAAAGGAATTCTTGAAAATGCCCCGCAATTTCATGTGTTAACGACGGATACCCCAGATGAAACTCGTTCTGCGCTTCTGCAACGTGATTTAGTGAAAAGATTTCCGAATGTTTCTATTTTAGATTTAAGGCAAATATTATCGCTTATAGAGAATATCTTGAATAAGATTTCTTGGGTTATTAATTTTATGGCCTTTTTCAGTATCCTAACGGGTATTATTGTTTTAATAGGATCTGTAAGAACCAGTAAGTACCAACGGATTAAGGAAAGTGTATTGTTACGAACGTTGGGAGCTAAAAGCAAGCAAATATTACGTATTACGGCATTAGAATATCTTTATTTAGGCTTTTTAGGAAGCGGTATTGGGGTATTAATGTCATTATTAAGTAGTAAATTATTAGCTATTTCGGTTTTTGAAGTGCCATTTGTTCCATCATTAATTCCTTTTTTAGTTCTTATTCCCGCAATTACATTTTTGGTATTGGCCATTGGATTGGGAAATAGTAGAAGTGTACTTAAGAGTACACCTTTGGAGGTATTGCGCAAGGAAACAAACTAATCTACATTCTATAATTTGGACTGCAAGGGATATGAACACTTTAAAAAACACGATTTTAAAAAGACCAGGAAAGAAACCTATACTTTATGACCTATTTTATGAAGATACAGATGTATCAAAACCATTGGTTATTTTTTGTCATGGTTATAAAGGGTTTAAGGATTGGGGTACATGGGATTTAGTAGCAGAAGCCTTTGCGAAATCAGGATTCACCTTTTTAAAATTTAATTTTTCGCACAATGGAGGAACAATGGAAGAACCTATTGATTTCCCAGATTTAAATGCGTTTGCTGAAAATAATTACACTCTGGAATTGGAGGATCTTCACGATATAATTGATGCCGCTATATCCAGAGAAATTGCCCTGCCGAAAAGAACTGATCTAGATGAAATTTCGGTAATAGGACATTCCCGGGGCGGAGGTATTGTCGCCATTGCGGCTTCGGAAAACACTAGAATAAAGAAAGTGATTACTTGGGCCTCGGTATCGGATTATAAGAGTCGTTTTGTTCGCGGAAGTGATTTGGAAAAATGGAAAACAGAAGGCGTACGTTATGTTTTAAATGGTCGTACGAAAGAACAAATGCCACATCACTATCAATTCTATACCAATTTTATCGCCAATGAATCACGTCTGACTATTGCGAATGCAGTGCGCGCATTGGTACTACCACATTTGATTATCCATGGAACCACAGACGAATCCGTAGCATATGCTAACGCAGAGGAATTACATCAATGGAATCCAAAAAGCAGTTTATACCCTATTGAAAATGCGAATCACGTATTTGGCGGGAAACACCCCTGGGAGGCAACAACACTTCCAGACGCGCTGCAAGAAGTAGTTACTACAACTATTAGTTTTATAAAAACCCACTAAATTCTTAGTATTCTCGAATTACCGTTCCATTGCTTTTCCCCAGAACACTTCGTACATAGGCGTTTATAACTTTGGAAGAGGGAATGGGATGATGTCCAGGAAAGTAATCCTTATACTTGTCATAAGCTGCTTCAACAACTCCCAAGGATACCACATTTAATCGAATACCGGGTTTCATTTCTAACGCCGCTGCCTGCACAAAACTATGGATTCCTCCATTTACCATCGCCGCACTAGCTGTTTTAATTACTGGATCATCTGCTAAAATACCAGTAGACAAAGTTATTGATCCCATGGAGTTAAGGTAATGCTGACCAATACGAACCAGATTTACTTGCCCCATCAATTTGCTTTTTAAGCCAATGGCATAATCCTGTTCACTTAACTCATTAAAGTTAGCCCATTTGGCTTCCCCAGCAATACATATTATGGCGTCAACTTTACCAACTTCTTCAAATAGTTGCTTTATCGAATTACTATTGGAAATATCTACGGATACATCTCCTCCAGTGCGGCCTGCAACAATTACTTCATGTGTAGTTCCAAAATGATTGGAAACAATACTTCCTATGGTACCATTACCTCCAATGATTATTATTTTCATAGTTATTTTAGCTAGGGGTTTAATATGTTTCGTGCGAAAGGGGAATTAATTGAGCACTTAAGTTTGGATTTTCCATGTCTTTATCTAAAGGAAACATAGGTCTTTTAATTCGCTGATATCCTAAACGTTCCAAATCCTGATCCACCCCACCGGGGGTTAAGGCCATAATCCATCCACCACGCATATCATAAAGTTCTGGAACCAAATATCCGATTTTTACTATAACAATATCCGTTTCCCGTGGATTTAGATCTAACCGTGTAAAATCAATTTCTTTATGATAGGGTTTTCGTTTATTGGTTACAATAACAGCAACACTTCCTACTTTTACAACGACTTCAATCTCTGCATGTTGGTCTCCTTTAACAATAGCTGTGACTGTACCATTAAGTGTAATAGGAGGGGCATAACGATCATCAATTGCGGCACCAACTTCAGCAGATACTTTTCCACCAACTCCTACTTCCAACGCTTTAGCTACGAGTTTAGGACCGGGAATGGAAGCATAAATTAATGAAGGCCCTTTTTCAGATTTAAAGGCTTCGTATGCCAAAATTTCCTGCAATGTCCAGGTAACATCCCCAGCGCCACCAGCTGTAGGATTATCTCCCATATCACTAATCATAAAAGGGCGTTTCTTACTTTTAAGTGCCATGGCAATGCTTTCATCTAAAGTAGCTACCGGAGCAACAAATACGAATTCAGATCGCGCATCCCAAAAACTGTTAGCTAAATCTTCCGCCGATTGTGTAACTTGATCTTTATCATCGCCGGTGACCATTACTACGGCATGATTACGTGGTTCATCTGCCCAAGCATAACCCACCCATATAGCAGCATCGACAACCCCTTCTTGCTTGGTAATAGGATCTACTTTGGCATATAAGCTTTTTCCAGGTTCTATGCGCGTGCTTGTTTTTTCTCCAGGAAGAAGTATCGGTACCGGTATCCAAGCTTTAAAGGCCGGTTTTCCTTTGCCGCTTTCCAAACGATCTAAAAGATTATCTACCGCACGTTGTTTGGACTCCAAAGCATCTTCGTGTGGTGCCATTCGGTAACACGTAATTAAATCGGAATGACGCGCCAGGCGTTTAGAGACATTTCCATGTAAATCCATAGATGTAGAAATGAGTACTTCGGTGCCTACAACTTTCCGAATACGCTCAATGAAATCGCCTTCAGCATCATCAATACCAATAACGCTCATCGCTCCATGGATGTCAAAGAATATTCCATCGTATGGCCCATTTTCTTTTAATAAGGTAAGTGTCTTACCTACCATAGATTCATATGCTTCATTGGTAACGATACCACCTGGTAAAGCACGTCCTCGGATTGTGGGAATCCATTCTGCTCTACTTCTCTGGGACGAACCTTCAGCAAAAAAAGGATAATCGTTAAAAATTGCATCTCCAATTCTAGGATGAAAAGCTTCTTCATGTGATTGTGCTGGAGAGAAGGTACTGGATTCAATAGCAATTCCTGCAATGGCGATACGCGGTAATTTTTTTGGAGTGTCTTTTGAAAGCTTGCAAGACGCTAAAAAAAAGATACTTAGACTGTAGATGATAAGCTGCTGTTTCATGGATGTATTTCTTATTAGGTTGTTGATGCAATCAAATTTGTGACAAAAAGGGAACCTTAAATTACGGATTTTTGACAAGAATTATTAGAAGATTGGTATAATGGACAGGATCGTATATGTAATCGAAGGAATAGTACACTTGTTACCATTTTTAGAGCTATAAATAGAATCAAACTTCAGAACTTTAAAAGGAAACATTACTATAAACTCTCGTCAAAAAACGGATTGTATCGATAAAGTGTTTTACACTGTAAATCCACTTATCGAGCTTTTTTTACACTTCGTCCGAATTTTTGTCAGATACCGAAAAATAAGGGTATTTGAGCGATTTAAACCAAAGTAAAGGCACTTCGGGGGGTTATCTTTATATAACAAAACCCCAAGTCATGAAAGCTATTTTAACAGTAATAATCATTCTTTTTTTCGGATTCGTTTCTGCTCAAACGCAAAATACTACGGTTACTGCTTCAGCTAATATTGAAGCTACTGTTACTGTTGTTGAAACAACGGCTAAAAAAGAAGTTACCAATTCAACAGAAAACAGTGTTGCTCGTTTGTACCGTTTTAAAAACTCTCGAGTTAAGAAGGCTTTATCATTCAGAACAAAAAGAAACAAATCTAAATTAGCATAAGTATGGTTGCATTTACAATTTCTGTCATAACTATAATTACAGGATTCTTTATATGGAATTCTGCAAAGCAAAAGGCTATAGGATTAAAACCTATTCCTGTTCGAAGTAGAAAAAATAGAAATTTGAGGTAAAATTACCTGCTACTTAGTGGCATAAAAGGTATTTTATTTCAAGCCTTATCAAAAATATCAAGATTAAAATACCGATAAAAAACATATTGCATCGGTAAAGTGGTTTTAGGGGTAAATCCACTTATCGAGCTTTTAATACACTTTGTCCGAATTTTTGTCAGATACCGAAAAATAAGGGTGTTTGAGCGATTTAAACCGCAGTGAAGGCGCTACTCGGGGTTATCTTTATATAACAAAACCCCAAGTCATGAAAGCTATTTTAACTGTAATTATCATTCTTTTTTTCGGAATCGTTTCTGCTCAATCTCAAAATACAAAAGGAACTGTATCTGCTATCGAAGTTACTTCAATTGAAAATATTGAACTTACTACTGAAAAAGTAGCTAAGGAAGAAATCACAACTACAAACGAAAACAAGGTTGTCCGTTTATATCGTTTTAAAAACTCTCGTGTAAAGAAAGCTTTATCCTTTAGAACAAAAAGAAACAAATCTAAATTAGCTTAATTCAATTCTCACCTTTATAGGCGCACTTATTTCTCATCAGATTAGTGTAAAAGAAATTGAAAACATGCTATAAAGAAATCTTTTTAACAAGGTAGTTACGTATATAGCACAGCATAACGAGAAATATATACGTTCAACGATTTAGATGATATAAAAAAAGAATATATACGTTTTACTTATAGTATAACCCAAATAGATACTTAACCATTAAATATATTGCTATGACGCTATTTTTACTTTTATTACCAATTGTAATCCTTGGAAACTTAATTTTTGTATTCCCTAAAGAAGCTAAGAAATTGAGAACTATTAAGGTTCGTAATCGCTAATCTTTGACTCCCGGTTGCTTAATACTATAGTTCGTTTCTTTCTTTGCTTTATCGACCTGTCGCTTTACATCAGCTAAAAGTTGTTTGGCATCGTAGATGATACCATCCTTTACAGTGTAGCTAACACCTCCTACGCGAACTACCTCATTAGCTTCGGTAAGTTTTATAGCTCCGGTTCCATAAAGCACCTTTAGGTTTTGCAGCGGATTTTCTGAAACAATCGCAAAATCTGCCAATTTCCCTACAGTTACTGAACCAATCTTATCAGCCATTCCAAGGGCTTCAGCACCATTAAGAGTAGCTGCTCTTATAACCTCTAGTGGATGAAAACCAGCTTCCCTTAATAACTCCATCTCACGGATATAAGCAAAGCCATATAATTGAAAGATGAATCCAGAATCGGAACCTGTAGTAACTCGTCCACCTCGATTTTTGTATTCATTAATAAAAGTCATCCAAAGCCTGAAGTTTTCTTTCCAAGCAACTTCCTGTTCAGTACCCCAATAATGCCAATACGAACCATGTGAAATTTTACTAGGTTGATAGAATTTCCATAAAGAAGGGAGTGTATAATCCTCATGCCATTCTGCTCGTCTTGCTCTTTGCAAATCCCTACTTGCTTCATAAATATTGAAGGTAGGATCAAGCGTGAAATCCAAATCTAGAAGTTCGTTCATTACCGCGTTCCAATGATCAGAATAGGGTTTGGCCGCTTGTTGCCATAACTTTCCGGCCTCTTCAAAACGATTTTGCTCGTTTTGATAGTTATAGTCTAAAGGGTAGTTTTGTACTGTTTTATCCTTAAATAATGCTTCAGGAAGACCATACCAATGCTCCATGCTAGTTAACCCTGCGCGGGCGGAATGTAGCACATTCCATCGAGCTACATTTAATTGGGCATGATGACAGGCAGAACGAAGACCTAATTTTTTGTTTTCATCAAGAGCTGCTGTCATGATTTCTGGTGTTGCTCCAAAAAATTTAACACCATCGGCTCCTTTCTTTGCATTATCCTGTATCCACTTGCGAGCCATTTCAGGTGTACTAATGGCATCTGAACTTCCTTGTCCAAAACCTGTATAAGCAAAAATGCGTGGTGCTATAATTTCATTTTTAGCACTTTTTCGTTTTAAGTCGAGCGCATAATCAACACCTCTTCCACTTGGTTCTCGAACTGAAGTCACCCCATGTGCCATCCAAAGTTTAAAAACATAATCGTAATCCGCACCTTGAGCAACCCCGCCAATATGACCATGCATATCAATAAAGCCAGGAAGGAGATACATCCCTTCGCAATTTAATTCTTTGCCACCAGATTTTAATTTAGGTCGTTTAGTAGCATCAATAGCTACTCCAGGGTATCCAACTACCTGAATTTTGGTGATAATGTTATTTTCAACTACAATATCGATTGGTCCTTGCGGAGGGGCTCCGTTTCCATTAATAAGTGTTACTCCTCGAATAATTAATTGTGTATAAGGACCATCACCTTCTGCACTTTGAGCTAAACTGCAGAAAATGGTTAGCAACATAAATCCCCATAGTAAAGTTGGTTTAATTTTCATAATAGTTTTAGTTTAGAATTCATTCTGGCACATTAATCTTATCTCCTAAAAAAAGTGCATTTAAGAAAAGTCGATTGGTGCCATACCAAGAACCTCTAAAATTTGGGTTATCGGCAAATAATACCACGCGGCCACTACCTAATTTACTTACTACTAAAGAAGCAGCTTTTTTTAGGTATTCGTCCCTATTTTTATTGGTAATAAAGCCATCGATATGAGGTTTTTTACCATATTTAGCAACGGTTGCATAAGCATTTTTACTTGGGGCTAGCCATACGGCATTGTTTTTATAAACAGGAATTGTAGTATCCCTATACCCGAAAGCCAAGGGGTGGGTAACATCCAAATCAACGCTAAAAATGGCACCACCAACACTCTCTTTACCCAAGTGTTCTCCAGCATCTGCATATGGTCTTCTGGATGTAACTGCAGTGGAATCTGTAGTGGATTTAACTAGTTTTTCATCTACCAGCTTTTTGTCGATAACCCACTTCGATGCCGTTCCAATGGTAATTAGCGTGTTTCCTTTCGCTACCCAAGACTTCAATTTTTCTTGCTGATTTTTACTTAGGGAATAATATCCAGAAACCATTACAAGCGTATTGTACTTATCGAAATTAATACGATTGAAATTTCGAATAGGAATTTTAGTAATAGGCATATGTACACGAGTGTCTAATAAATGCCATACCTCTCCTGCTTCATAAGAGCGGGTACCATTTCCAATAAGCATTGCAGCTTTGGGTTGTGTTACGGGTTGTATAAATCGACTTCCTAAATCGATTCCTTTTATGGTATATCCTGAATTTACTGCATAAGCAGGAATTTGATAGGTTTCTTGTGCTTTTCGTAACAGTTGATATACTTCATCCGAGGATTTCTTTTGTAAGGATACAGGAAGAACCAAGGATCCATAATTAAAGCGTTGCGTGCGGTTTCCTAAGTTCATACTAAAAGGTCTAAATGTAGATGATAGCACCAAGCCCTTGGATTGTAAATAATAGAGTGCAGCTGGCATATTATAGTCGTCCCCATCTATAATATAAGCGTAATCAGATTTTTGAACTTTGGGGTGCGTTGTTAAAGATGACGTAGTTGTAATTTTTGAACCTAATTTTGAAGAAGAGCTCGTCTTATATTTTATATTATAAAAGTTAGCTAGAGACCAGGCAGAAGCATCATAATAAACGCTGTCTCTATATTTTTCATAAGTTTCGAACATGGTTTGCACCATTCTATACTGTGGCTGTGCGGTGGGAACTATATAGGAATCGTTGTCAGCGGCGTATACATCAATTTTATGAAGCAAAAGCTTATCAATAAAAGCTTTCGTTCTATTTTTATCGAAGCGGTCGTGAAACACATAAGATCGAACTTTGCTTTTATTTGCGTTGCTTATTGCACTTTTGAAGAAATCTTGCTGATACTTTCGCAATAGTCCCTTATTTTCTACTGCGGCCTTTACGGTGGTAATACTACTTGTATACTGATTTCGTATGGTGAATGGAAATGTAATTTCCCCAAAAGCTGTAGTTTGTTTATGACCTCGGGAACTCGCTTGTTCAAAAAGCAGCCCTAAGCCTCCTTGTAAGTCTGGATAGGAAGAACCGTAACCAGGGTATGTGCCATCAAATACCTCTCTGGTAAAATATAAGGATCCAATACTATCCAAAGCCTTAGCAAAGTAATCCCCAAAGAGGTTATTAAGATCTTCATAATTTTCTTTGGGCATTATTGGATTTAAAGACCCGTTAGCTTTCATGGGTTCAAAAAAGTAACTACTATTGGTTCCCATTTCATGAAAATCCGTTACCACATTAGGATACCATTTATGATACCAATTGAGTTTGCCTCTACTTTCTGGATTGATCCCCAGCAACCAATCGCGGTTCAAATCGAACCAATAGTGATTCGTTCGTCCACCAGGCCAATTTTCATTGTGCTCCGCATCTTGCGGATCTGACACCAATGGTTTACCTTGATACGAATTTGCCCATTGTGTATGTCTATCTCTTCCATCAGGATTAATAGTAGGATCAATAAAAATTACAGCATTGTTGATATAATTTAGAATCTGTGGATTGTTTGACGCGGTAAAGGTATACGCAGCCAATAAAGCAGCCTCAGAACTTGAGGGTTCATTGCCATGTACATTATATCCCAAATTTATAAATATAGGAACATCATCATAATTTGTTACTGATTGTGTTGGGTCTGTAAAAGCAAGATGTGCTGCTTTTATTGTTTCTAAGTCGGACACGTTTTGAGCAGAACTTATGGTAAGCATAACCAACTTTCTGCCCTCATGAGTTTTACCATAATACTGAATTGAAGCGCGATCGGAAAGCTCAGCTAATTTTTCGAAATACGCGACTATTAAATCATGTCTGGTATGATGTGTGCCGATGCTATAACCAAGAAAGGATTCTGGAGATGGGATTTTAGTGTCAAAGGGATGAAATTGTTTAAAAAAATAGTCTTGGGCCGTAAGTGAAGTACCCCATAACAGCAGCAGGAGAAGTAATTTTTTCAAGGTTTTATGTTTTAGGTTCGTTTGTCTAAATATAGTGATTATATGACTAAATAGTTGTAGACTAAACTTGCCTCAAAGTTTGAAACGGTGATTGCGAAAATTGACTTATGCTATGGAGTGAAATTCTTCATGAATTTCCTGAAATTTTACAATGTAATTGGTTCCTTTTTTTGACTCATCTTTAGAAATAGAACCTTTCAATTGTCGTGTTAGATTATGTATAAGGCGGAGTCCGAGCGTTTTTGTATTCTTAAGATTGACTTTATCTGCGAAGCCAACACCATTATCTCCAATGTTTAGCACATAATGTTTTTCATCTTCCTTTTTTAAGGAAACATGAATCTCACCATCTTCTTCATCTTGAATACCGTATTTTAATGCATTAGTAATAGCTTCATTGATTAAGAGACCTAAGGGAATTGCCGTATTGATATCCAATTGTATATTAGGGATGTCTATTTTTAATTTTATTTTAGTATCCGCTCCTTTTACCGAACGTAATAGATATTCGCTAAGTTGTTTTACGTAAGCTTCACACTCAATTTTAACAATATCTTCGCGCATGTAAAGCATTTCATGAACCATAGCCATAGAAATAACTCTGTTTTGACTGCTTTTAAATAAATTTTTGATTTCTTGTTCTTCTACGCTTCTCGATTGCATATTGAGAAGACTAGATACGGTTTGCAAATTGTTTTTTACACGATGGTGAATTTCTTTCAGTAACATTTCTTTTTCCACCACCTTTTTATTCAGTTCTTGCTTTGTTTTGTATAAGTTATGATGGGTTCGAAGCAAATTCTTTCCAAATACACTTCCCAATAGGTAAACTGTAAACATTATGCAGAAAAAGGCATATAAATTTCTTGAATTTTCCGGAACCATATTGGATGTAAAACTAAAATCGGGAAGGCTTTGAGAATAAATAAGTACGATAAGCAAAAAGATAAGATTAATATATACCTGACCGTACTTTCGTGTACCTACATAACCCGCAAAAACTATAAGCGCAAGAGTGAAAATAAAAGGACTATTTATCCCGCCACTATATACAGTAATGCCCAAGGAAGCAATTAGCGCTAGTATTGAAGAAACATTATAAGTAATTGCAATATTCTTATGGTATTTGTATAAAAATGTATTCAAACTATTTAAAAGACCAAAAACAAGGAAAACATATGGAAGAATCTGTTCAATTTTCAAAGCGAAGTAGCACACCAGAGCAAAACCTAAAGATAGTATGGAAGAGATATAATTAACTTTCCGAACAAGACTAACCTTATCCTTTATGCGCTCTTCGTTTACAATCGGTTTTTGCATTTCAGTAGTTTTTAGTTCCCTAGGCTTGTTTTTTTGTAAAAATAAAATGCATTTTAATAAAGGGTGAATATACGTTATATCCGATGTAAAACTAATTATGTTTTATAATAAAATCAAAAACGATAGCCTTTTTTTGACTACCGTTTTTAATTTTAACTATCTAAATCAGATGCAACAGCACATTTTCAAGGATTTAACGAGGGTTATTCGTCGATAAGCACCCATTCTCCCTTAGCAATGAGCGGTTCTGCCTGTTTGTATTTTACCGATTTACTTTCGCCTGACATTACATTTTTAATGGTAACTCTTTCGTTACGACCAATTTTTGGCCGTTCACGAACTATGGTTTCAGTTACTTGTGGGCGTTGTCCTTGATTCTGACTTACAGCTCTATTTCTGGCTGCTAATTCGTCACTATTAGGAATCTCTTCTTTTGTAGTTTGTAAATTTTCCTTTGGACGCCTTGCATTTCTGGCTTCTTGAACCTGATTGGTGTTTCCAGAAGGTAATTCTCCTTTAAATAAAAAGGATACCACTTCTTTATTTACTTTTTCAATCATGCTTTTAAACAATTCAAAGGCTTCGAATTTATAAATTAAAAGTGGATCTTTTTGTTCATGAACTGCTAACTGAACTGACTGTTTTAGCTCGTCCATCTTGCGTAAGTGGGTTTTCCATGAGTCATCAATTATAGCTAGTGTAATGTTTTTCTCAAAATCAGTTACCAGCTGATTCCCATTACTCTCATAAGCATCTTTTAAATTGGTAACAACTTCAAGCGATTTAATACCATCCGTAAATGGAATTACAATGCGTTCAAATTTATTGGAAGTATCCTCATATACTTGTTTAATTACCGGATATGCTGTTTCAGCACTTCGTTTCATTTTATTTTGGTAAAACTTGTAGGCCGCCTCATAAGTTTTAACCGCGATTTCTTGAACGCTAAGTTTAGAAAACTCCGCCTCTGATACCGGAGCAACAATAGAGAAATATTTAATTAGCTCAAACTCGAAGTTTTTATAGTCACTGGCATTTTTATTGGTATCTGTGATTACCTCACTGGTATCATAGATCATATTGGCGATATCTACCTTAAGGCGTTCTCCTTGCAAAGCATGGCGCCTTCTTTTATATACCACTTCACGTTGAGCATTCATAACATCATCATACTCCAATAAGCGTTTTCGAATACCAAAGTTATTCTCTTCTACTTTTTTCTGTGCACGCTCGATAGATTTTGTCATCATAGAATGCTGAATAACCTCTCCGTCTTCCAAGCCCATTCTATCCATCATTTTTGCAACGCGATCCGAACCAAATAATCGCATTAAATTGTCTTCAAGGGATACATAAAACTGCGATGAACCTGGATCTCCCTGACGACCGGAACGTCCACGTAACTGTCTGTCTACTCGTCTGGAGTCATGTCGCTCCGTTCCAATAATTGCCAAACCACCAGCCTCTTTCACTTCATTACTTAATTTGATATCCGTTCCACGACCTGCCATATTGGTAGCAATGGTTACAACTCCTCCATTTCCGGCTTCCGCCACGATATCCGCCTCTTTTTTATGCAATTTTGCATTTAATACATTATGTGGCACCTTACGAATGGTTAACATTCTTGAAAGGAGTTCGGAAATTTCTACTGATGTAGTACCAATTAACGTGGGTCTTCCAGCTTGTGAAAGTTTGGTTACTTCATCAATTATAGCATTGTACTTTTCTCGTTTGGTTTTATAAATAAGGTCGTTGCGATCATCCCTTGCGATAGGTCTATTGGTAGGGATTTCCATCACATCTAGCTTATAAATCTCCCACAACTCACCAGCTTCTGTAATAGCAGTACCCGTCATTCCAGATAATTTTTGATACATTCTAAAGTAATTTTGCAATGTAACCGTTGCAAAAGTCTGGGTAGCTGCTTCAATTTTTACATTCTCCTTAGCTTCAATTGCCTGGTGCAAACCATCAGAATACCTTCTGCCATCCATAATACGGCCCGTTTGCTCATCTACAATCATTACCTTATTGTCCATAACAACATACTCCACATCTTTTTCAAACAAGGTGTAAGCCTTCAACAATTGATTCATGGTGTGAATACGTTCACTTTTCACTCCAAACTCCTTAAAGAGTTCTTCTTTAAGTGCCGCTTCTTTTTCAATTTCAAGTTCCTGGTTCTCAATTTTAGCAATCTCTCCGCCAATATCTGGCATAACAAAGAAATCTCTATCCTTATCTCCAGATAAATGATCTACACCTTTGTCGGTGAGTTCAATTTGGTTGTTTTTTTCGTCAATAACAAATAAGAGCTCTTCGTCAATTTTCGGCATCTCACGATTGTTATCTTGCATGTAAAAGTTCTCTGTTTTCTGTAAGAGTTGTTTTATGCCTTCTTCACTTAAGAACTTGATAAGTGCTTTATTTTTAGGTAACCCACGATGTACTCTAAGTAAAAGGAAACCACCTTCTTTTGTGTCTCCTGAAGTGATTAACTTTTTTGCTTCTGCCAAAACCCCGGTAAGATACTGTCGTTGTTTTTGTACAATATCATTTACTTTAGGTTTTAGCTCATTAAATTCGTGACGGTCTCCTTCAGGAATTGGACCTGAAATAATAAGGGGAGTACGTGCATCATCTACCAATACAGAATCTACTTCATCAACAATAGCATAGTTATGTGGACGCTGGACTAAATCTGTAGGCGTATGGGCCATATTATCTCTCAAGTAATCAAAACCAAATTCGTTATTAGTACCATAAGTTATGTCGGAGTTGTATGCTGCTCTTCGTCCTTCAGAATTGGGTCTATGATTGTCAATACAGTCAATGGTAAGCCCATGAAATTGAAAAATAGGCGCCATCCAGGCACTATCCCTTTTGGCAAGGTAATCGTTTACCGTTACTAAATGTGTACCATTACCAGTAAGCGCATTTAAATACAATGGTAAGGTGGCGACTAAGGTTTTTCCCTCGCCAGTCTGCATTTCAGCAATTTTACCATTGTGCAAGGCAATACCGCCTATGAGTTGTACATCATAATGAACCATATCCCAGGTAACTTCTTTACCAGCTGCATCCCAAGAGTTTTTCCAAACTGCATTGTCTCCGGATAAGGAAACATAATCTTTATCTCCGGAGAGTGTGCGATCATATTCTGAGGCAGTAACCGTAATTGTTTCATTATTCGCAAAACGCTTCGCTGTTTCCTTAACCACGGCAAAAGCTTCTGGTAAAATTTCGTTCAGGGTATTTTCAGAAATAGTATATGCTTCCTGCCGTAACTTATCTATCTCGGCATAAATATCCTCATTACGATCAATATCTGTAGAGGCAGCAACTTCTTCTTGTAATGCTTTAATTTTATCGTTAACAACTTTACAATCTTCCTTTATTTTTGATTTAAAGAAGCTGGTCTTAGCTCTTAACTCATCATGGCTAAGGGCTTCCAGTTGTTTTTCGAAGGATCGTATTTGATTGACTATAGGCTGTAATTCTTTGACATCTTTTTTTGCCTTATCGCCTACAAAAGTCTTTAAAATTGAATTTAAAAAACTCATATGTGTTCTGTTTTAAACGGGGTCTCCCTTGCTTACAAAAAAGAAAGGAGGTTAAATAATTTGAAACTTGCTTTAATCAAAAGGGATGTGAATAATGTTCTGATTTAAAGAAGTTATAAACTTTAAAATTACGTAAAAAAAAAGCCTCTAAAGAGACTTTTCTGTTGTAATTCCGTTAATATTATTAATATTCATCTTCGTTCCAAAGATAATCTTCTTCTGTTGGATAATCCGGCCAGATTTCTTCAATAGATTCGTATATTTCACCACCTTCTTCTTCCATAGATTGAAGATTTTCAACAACCTCAAGAGGAGCACCAGTTCTAATGGCATAATCTATTAATTCATCTTTAGTTGCTGGCCAGGGAGCATCACTTAAATAAGATGCCAATTCTAACGTCCAATACATCGCAATAGTTTGATTTTAAATTTTTTGCAAAAATAAATTTTTAACTCATACAGCCAAGTTTTTTTGCACCTAATTTGGCTATAGTAGGCATAATTTTTTCATTTTAATACTTTCATAACGAAGAAATCATCAAATTATTAGTCTTCCTTTTTAGGAATCCATTTTATTTCATTTGCCTGTAGATCTTTAGACAACTTTCGTGCCAGTACAAAAAGGTAGTCGGAAAGTCGATTAATATATGACAAAACGTTTTCTTGAAAAGGCTCATTTTGGTGCAGTTCAGCAGCTAATCGCTCTGCTCGCCTGCATACTGTCCGAGCAATATGACAGTATGACACAGTTGTATGTCCGCCAGGAAGAATAAAGTGTGTCATTGGAGGAAGAGCTTCATTCATCCAATCGATTTCATTTTCAAGTAATAGAATGTCCGAAGACTGTATTTTTGGGATATTTAGCCGTTGCTTTCCATTTTTTAAAACCGCCTTTTCGGGATCTGTGGCTAAAATGGCGCCCACGGTAAACAAGCGATCCTGAATTTTGGCTAGCACGTCTTGTAATTTGCCATCAATTTCCTGATCGCGTAACAGCCCTATCCAAGAGTTCAATTCATCTATAGTACCATAACTATCGATTCTGAGGTGATACTTAGGAACTCTGCTACCACCAAATAGTGCTGTTGTTCCTTTATCTCCGGTTTTTGTATAAATTTTCATAGCGATTTGTTGCAATTTTTATAATTACTATACTAACTAAAACTAGGATTAATTATAGCTTCTTTCGATTCAAGAATCTCGTTTGTTATAACCATCCATGAATTTTCTGGATTTTCTGCGTTTATCCTGCTTGCGTTTTTTTAGAAAGCTGGCCACAAAAATAATTCCAAGAACAACAAAAAGAATGTATACTATATATTCCATAATGAACAATATTATTTTAAATGTAAGCGATTAAATTCGAATCTTAAAATGTTCTTTTACCTGTTCTTTTCGGATAAACAAAACTCCGATGACATAAAAATCTATTGAAACGGTAATGCGAGTATGGTTTTTAAGTGTTTTCCATAGATCTCTTTTCTTTTTATCGGTATGAATGTTAGGAATAAATAATAAAGCATCGTTATGCATCATATTAGGATCTTCAATACAACTAAGCAGTTCGTTGCTATTAAGTCTTTCCTCATAAATAAGATCTATAGGATAGGTGTCCAAATTAAGATTCGTAGTATTTTGCAGCAACACATGGTATGTTGTCTGATCTGCTATCTTTATATTTTTGCTATCAAAATAGGCAATACTTTTTAGTAAAACTTGATGAGCTTTGGAGTAGTTGAGGTATGATTTTTTATAGATACATTTTGTAATATAGTTGTATACAAAAGGAGAGTGTATACTGTGTTGATTGGTTGCAGTGATATAAAATTTTAAATAGTCTAAAAGGCGATATAGCATGTATGAGTTGCTTTTCTTTAAAATTTTCAGAACTAGGCTTCCAGAAGCATCGACAGTTCAAACCAACGTTCCGTTTTAAACTCAATACTGTCTGTAATTTCTTTCAATTGGGTTGATAGTTTGGCAATAGCATCACCGGATAATGAGGAATCTAAGAATTGATTCTGTATTTCTTCCTGTTGTAGTTCCAATTTTTTGATTTGATTTTCTAAACTTTTATATTCTTTTTGTTCCTGGTAAGAGAGTTTTTTCACATGCTTATCTTCTTTCCAACTTTTTTTCAAAGGTTTAGAAGTATTTTGTTCTTTCTGAGCACGATCTTCAAGAATTTTACTCTCTTCGTAGGCTCTAAAATCTGAATAATTACCTGGAAAGTCTTCAATTTTAGCATTTCCACGAAAAATAAATAGGTGATCGACAATTTTATCCATAAAATAGCGATCGTGAGAAACGACAATAAGGCATCCGGGGAAATCCAATAAAAAGCTTTCCAGAACATTTAAAGTCACGATATCTAAATCATTGGTAGGTTCATCGAGAATTAGGAAATTCGGATTTTGAATCAAAACGGTACATAAGTATAGTCTTTTTCGTTCTCCTCCACTTAATTTTTCTACAAAATCATACTGTTTTTTGCGATCAAATAAAAACCGTTCCAAAAGCTGCTGTGCTGAGATTTGCTTTCCTTTTTTTAACGGGATAAAATCTCCAAAATCCCGAATAACATCGATTACTTTTTGTCCAGGTTTGGGGGTAATACCATTTTGGGTGTAGTACCCAAACTTAATAGTATCTCCAGTAATGACTTTTCCTGAATCTATTTTTTCACTACCTGTGATGATATTTAAAAAAGTAGATTTTCCCGCTCCGTTTTTGCCAATGATACCAATACGTTCTCCCTTTAAAAAATTGTAATTAAATTTTTCCAGAATGATCTTATCAGGATACGTTTTTGAAACATTGTGAAGCTCTAGGATTTTACTTCCCAAACGTTCCATATGAATTTCCAGTTGCACTTCATGTTCGTTTCGTCTTTGATGCGCTTTTTGTTTTATTTCCTGAAAATCATCAATTCTTGATTTGGATTTAGTAGTTCTTGCCTTGGGTTGTCTTCGCATCCACTCCAATTCTTTTTTAAACAGAATTTTTGATTTGTGTAAGGTTACTTCCTCTAAGGCAATGCGAGCTTCTCTTTTTTCTAAATAATAGGAATAATTTCCTTTATAAGAATATAGTTGTCCTTGGTCGAGCTCTATAATCTCATTACATACGCGTTCCAGAAAATAACGGTCGTGCGTAACCATAAACAAAGTCATTCCTGATTTGGAAAAATAATGCTCCAACCATTCAATCATTTCCAAATCCAAATGGTTTGTAGGCTCATCTAAAATTAGAACATCTGGAGTGTTTAATAGCGCATGCGCTAATGCTAATCGTTTTTTTTGTCCTCCTGAAAGGGAGCCAACTGGGGTTGCTAAGTCATCTAATTTTAATTGAGATAAAATTTGTTTGTATTGTGTTTCAAAATCCCATGCATTGTGACGATCCATGGCGTCGAAAGCTTTTTGGTAGGCATCTTGATCTTCTGGATATAGAAGGGATTTTTCATAAGCTGCAATGACCTTTAAAATTGCATTGTCTGAAGTGAAAATTGTTTGTTCTATGGTTAATGCACTATCAAGACTAGGTTCCTGGGAAAGAAATGCTATTTTAATACCTTTGCGCTGATTTATTTGCCCTGTATCTGGTGCATCTAAACCTGCTAAAATATTGAGAATAGAGGTTTTTCCGCTACCGTTTTTTGCGATTAACGCTATTTTCTGATTAGCATTTATGCCAAAAGATAGGTCTGAAAATAATACGAGCTCTCCATATGATTTAGAGATGTTCTCTACAGTGACTAAATTCATAGTATTACAGTTTTACGCAGCTTTTAATAGTTTGTACCAACGATATAAGAAAGTATATCGAACACCTAATAATACTAATAGCGGAATAATTAATGGTGAGAAAACTTGAATTCTAAAAATCCAAAAAATGAGTGTAATGCCCAAACCTATAAGACAAAATAGTAAATATTTATCCATCCAAGCAGGAGCTTGTTTTTTACGCATCATAAAATAGGCAACTACTAGATTTGTTGGAAATAACCATAAGACATTAAAATTAGAAGCGGTTGCAGAATGATCGGTAGCAAACCACAATAGTAAAATAATAAACCCAGCAATACCAGTTATTGAAAAAAGAAAAAGATCCAAAAAGCGATTGCGTAAACCATTCTTAAAATCAATGAAGGTAATAGTTAATACAAATAGTAAAAATAGCAGAAACCAAAATAAAGGGCTTGCTAGAAAATACACGCCACTACTTATTTTTTGAGATTCTAGAATTGTACGTTCACGCATTACTAATGGTTTTCCCGATAAAGTACTATTCTCAAGTTGCTGCAATACATAAAAGGGTAGGAACATATGTTCGGATTGCGTGGCTTTTCGATCGATAACAGCACCTAACGCTAAATCTATTCCAAAGCTGGACCAGGAATTGGTAATCAGATTTTGATGGATCAATTCTCTAAAGGTGTATTGTTCTTTTAAGTGATCTTCATTGAATTGTAAGTCTTCTTTAAAGATATCGTTGAACCCATCCCGAATTCGAGAAGAACAATTGTCAAAAAAGAAATCATATTTATAAAAGCGATTTTCAGGTAAGTTATTTGTTCTTAAAAACCTAAACAACTCCTGTTTTTGAGCTATCGAAAGATCTAGAAGTTGCTCTTTTACCCATCGATTTTCCAATTGATAGGAGTATAAAAATCGAGGGAAAGATTGTGTGCTTAAAGCATAAAGTAATTTCCCTCTCGTAAATTTTAAATAGAAGTTTGGTGTATTAAAATCGAAAGTACCATAATTATAAACTTGATCAATACCAAGCGTTGGATCTTGAACCCGAATAGCACTATGACCAAAGGTGGAATACAATTCCTCTCCTGGACCACATGTTAAAACACTTATTTGGGCAGCCGGAGATAATCGTAATTCTTGAGCAGTTCCGCAAACCACTATAAATAAAAAGACTATAAAAAGTAATTGTGAAAATTTCATAGACGTAAATGGCAATAGAACACCAACAGCAAATATCGAATAAATAAGGGAATGTTTTAATAGGAAACTAGGGATTCTAGAAATTAAGCACTTATTTTAACAAGTTTTTTATAAATCATAACTTTACAGAAATCAAATTTATGCGTAAACATATCCCAAACTTAATTACGTCACTCAATCTTTTGTGCGGATGTATAGCTGCGATATTTGCAGTGCGGAACAATCTTGAACTAACGGCTCTTTTTGTTCTTTTGGGTATTGTTTTTGATTTTTTCGATGGTTTTGCCGCACGCTTACTTAAGGTTCAAAGCGCAATAGGGGTGCAATTAGATTCTTTGGCGGATATGGTAACAAGCGGACTAGTTCCCGGTATTGTGATGTTTCAATTATTAAGCATGTCACAAGGAGCGCATTGGACCAGTAGTAGTTTAGGTGGGCAGTCAGACACCTCTTTTTTTTGGACAACAAACACGATAGAGTTACTTCCTTTTTTTGGATTTTTAATTACCATAGCATCTGCCTATCGCTTAGCTAAATTTAATATTGATGAGAATCAGGTAACATCTTTCATAGGATTACCAACACCTGCGAATACGTTATTGATACTTTCTTTACCCATGATTTTATGGTACCATAATAACGCATTTTTGGATAAGCTTATCCTAAATCAGTGGTTTTTAATAGGAATAACATTGCTAAGTTCCTATTTGCTGAATGCTAAGATTCCCTTATTTGCGCTAAAGTTTAAAAACTGGAGTTTTAAAGATAACAGTATCCGTTATATCTTTCTTATTGTAAGTATAGTTTTTATAATCACGTTGCAATTTTTGGCAATACCGGCAATAATTGCAATGTATATTTTTACTTCGCTAATCAGTAAATAAATTTAGAAATCGAGTTTCTTCTTACGGAGTTCAAAATTCTGTCCAAGATATACCTTACGTACCATTTCGTCAGCAGCCAAATCCTCAGGAATTCCAGATTTAAGGATACCTCCCTCAAACATTAAATAAGAGCGTTCAGTAATAGCTAGCGTTTCTTGCACATTGTGATCTGTAATTAAAATCCCAATATTTTTATCCTTTAACTGTGCTACAATGCGTTGGATATCTTCTACTGCTACAGGGTCAACACCGGCAAAGGGTTCATCCAATAAAATAAATTTAGGATCTGTAGCTAAGGCTCTGGCAATTTCGGTCCTTCTGCGCTCCCCTCCAGAAAGTAAGTCTCCTCTATTTTTACGAATATGACCCAAACCAAATTCTTCAATAAGAGATTCCATTTTCATGAGCTGCTCTTTTTTGGTCATTTTGGTGAGTTGAAGTACACTAAGAATATTTTTTTCAATACTCAACTTCCTGAAAACCGAGGCTTCCTGCGCCAAATATCCAATGCCATTTTGAGCACGTTTATACATCGGAAATTTAGTAATATTCATATCATCCAGATGGATTGTACCTCCATTTGGTTTTACCAATCCAACGATCATATAAAATGAAGTCGTTTTACCAGCCCCATTAGGGCCAAGTAAACCCACAATTTCTCCCTGATTTACTTCAAGAGAAATGCCCTTTACTACTTGACGCCCTCTATAGGACTTCATGATATTTTCTGCTTTAAGCTTCATCTATCAATTGTTGTGCTCCAAATCTAATGGATATTATTACGCCGCAAAAATAATTGTACAATTTTTAACCCTCCTGCTCCTCTAAAGCCTCCCAATATTCGTAAGCACGTCTTAAATGCGGAATAACAATAGTACCTCCTACAAGTGTGGCAATGCTTAAACTTTCCATAATTTCTTCCTTAGAAACCCCCGCATTATAGGAGCTTTCTAAATGATACTTAACACAGTCATCGCAGCGCAAAACTGTTGAAGCTACCAAACCTAACAGTTCTTTGGTCTTTGTATCCAAAGCACCCTCCTGAAAGGCATTAGTATCAAGGTTAAAAATTCGTTTTATTATTTTATTATTATCAGCTAGAAGTTTGTCGTTCATTTTAGAACGATAACTATTGAATTCCTCAATTGGATTTTGCATTTTTCTTTGCTTTTTTAGCTTCTTTTCGTAAAACTACTTTAGATATGTAAATACTTATTTGGTATAAAATTAAAATGGGTAGCGCGACCACAATTTGACTTGCAACATCGGGTGGTGTGATAACCGCTGAAAGAATTAATACCACAACCAATGAAATTTTGCGATATTTTTTCAGAATTTCAGGTGTAACTAAACCGACTTTTGTGAGGAAAAATATTATAATAGGGAGTTCAAATATTAATCCACACGCAATTACAGCAGCTCTTACTGTCGAAATATAGGAGCTTAAATCAATATCGTTATGTATTTCAGGACTTACACTGTAACTGGCTAAAAAACGAATGGAAAGGGGAGCTACAACATAGTAGCCAAATAAAACCCCTAAGAAAAATAAAAAAGAGGCAATTAAGATAAAACCTTTAGAATTTTTACGTTCTTTTTCGTACAATCCTGGACTTATAAATTTCCATAATTCATATAGAATATATGGAAATCCAAGAATAAAACCCGCCCATATAGAGGTCCAAATATGTGCTGAAAACTGACCCGCCATAACCCTGCTTTGTACCTCAAAATTTAAGCGATCAATGCAGAACGCGTCACTAAAACCTAAAAATTTTGAAATATTACAAAAAAGCTGATAGGTAGGAAAATCTGCCTGTTTGGGTCCAAAGAGTACGGTGTTAAATATAAAATCTTTTAAAATAAAGGCGACCGCACCGATGATAACAACTGCGATTGTGGATCGTATTAAATGCCAACGTAGTTCTTCCAGGTGGTCAAGAAATGACATTTCGTTTGGATTAACATTTTTTGCCATTATAGTATCCCTTCTTTTATTAAATTATGTAGATGTACAATTCCTTTATATTCGTCTCCATCAACAACTAAAAGCTGAGAGATGCCATTAGTCTGCATAACATCTAAGGCCTTAACCGCCAATACTTCCGAAGATATTGTTTTAGGAGTTGCTGTCATGATGTCTTTTGCAGTAACTAACCCAATATTATCATGAAGATTCAACATTCTTCGTATATCACCGTCTGTAACAACACCAACAACACTTGATCCATTAAGAACTGCGGTAGCTCCAAGCATTTTTTCAGAAATTTCTACGATTACTTCTTTTACCTTAGAATTTTCCTGAACTGCAGGAATGGCATTATTTGCCACTAAATCAGCAACTCTTAAGTACAATTTTTTTCCTAAGGAGCCCCCAGGGTGATAGTTGGCAAAATCTTCACTGCTAAATCCTTTAAGTTTTAAAAGGCAAACGGCGATTGCATCTCCCAACACCAATTGTGCTGTTGTGCTTGTGGTTGGGGCTAAATTGTTTGGACAGGCTTCCTTTTCAACATAACTATTTATAGTGGCATCAGACTGTTGAGCAAGATAAGAATCGGTATTTCCGGTGATGCCGATTAATTTGTTATTTCCTCGTTTTAATAACGGTATTAATAATTTAATTTCAGGGGTATTTCCACTTTTAGAAACGCAAATAACAACATCTTCGTCTTGAATGGTTCCTAAATCTCCATGGATTGCGTCTGCGGCATGCATAAATACAGCAGGTGTTCCGGTAGAATTAAACGTTGCAACAATCTTTGACGCTATTAAAGCACTTTTGCCAATACCAGTTACAATTACTCGCCCATTAGATTCTAAAATAATGTTTATGGCCAAAGCAAAGTCCTTATTTAGCAAAGAACCTAAATTTTTTATAGCTTCGCTTTGGGTATCTATAGTTTGTTGTGCTATGGTAAGTATACCTTTGAGATTGTTCAAAGTAATTTGTAATTTATTTATTGAATTCCTAAAAGAATGTATATATTTAAGATTACAAAATTACATAAACTTATGGTATTGGTATTCTATTTGATATAAATAAGTTTATACGGTTTTAAGTCCAATTAAAAATGCCTTTGTAATTAAAACAAAATAGTGATTTGGATGATTAAAACAAAAATAAATGTAAACATATGGTATGGATTTGAATGAGATTGATTTACATGCCTCATTGAAAAAGTATTTTGGGTTCTCCCAATTCAAAGGTCTTCAGGAAGATGTTATAAGAAATGTTGTTTGTGGTAATAATACTTTTGTTATTATGCCTACTGGGGGAGGTAAATCGTTGTGTTATCAACTTCCAGCCTTGCTACAAGAAGGCACAGCTATTGTTGTTTCTCCGTTAATTGCTTTGATGAAAAATCAAGTAGATGCCATTCGCGGTGTTTCCTCTGAAAATGGTATTGCTCATGTATTGAATTCCTCACTTACTAAAACTGAGGTTAAACAGGTAAAAGCAGATATTCTTGATGGAATAACTAAATTACTTTATGTAGCTCCGGAATCACTTACAAAAGAAGAATATGTTGATTTTTTGCAATCTGTAAAACTTTCTTTTGTTGCGGTAGATGAGGCACATTGTATTTCGGAATGGGGACACGATTTTAGACCCGAATATCGAAATTTGAAAACAATTATAAATCGTCTGGGAAATAATATTCCTATTATAGGGTTAACAGCTACGGCAACACCTAAAGTTCAGGAAGATATTGTTAAAAACTTGGGGATACCAGAGGCAAAACTCTTTAAAGCATCCTTTAATAGGCCTAATCTTTTTTATGAGATTCGACCTAAAACGCAAAACGTTGATAGCGATATTATTCGTTTTGTAAAGCAAAATCAAGGAAAGTCTGGTATAGTTTATTGCTTGAGTAGAAAGAGGGTAGAGGAGTTGGCGCAAGTGTTGCAAGTAAATGGTATAAGTGCTGTGCCATATCACGCAGGTTTTGATGGGAAAACACGTTCGAAATATCAGGATATGTTTTTAATGGAAGATGTAGATGTGGTTGTTGCAACTATTGCCTTTGGAATGGGTATTGATAAACCCGATGTGCGTTTTGTGATACATCATGATATGCCAAAAAGCATTGAAAGTTATTATCAGGAAACCGGACGTGCAGGTAGAGATGGAGGAGAGGGGCATTGCCTAGCGTTCTATGCATATAAAGACATTGAAAAGCTAGAGAAGTTTATGTCGGGAAAACCTGTTGCGGAGCAGGAGATTGGAAATGCGTTGCTTCAAGAAGTAGTTGCTTTTGCAGAGACCTCAATGTCGAGAAGAAAATTTATTTTACATTACTTTGGAGAACGTTTCGATGAAGTGAATGGTGATGGTGCTTTAATGGATGATAATGCCAAAAACCCAAAGCCAAAAGAGGAAGCAAAGGATGATGTAGTTAAACTTATTGAAGTCATTCAAGGTACTAAAGAAAAGTTTAAGGCTAAGGAGATTGTCCATGCATTGGAAGGAAAGGTAAATGCTTTGATTTCATCCCATAAAACCAATGAAAAACCTTTCTTTGGAATAGGTTCTCATCAAACTACAGGCCATTGGATGGCACTTATTAGGCAAACCTTGGTGCAGGGATTGATAAAGAAAGAAATTGAACAATACGGAATATTGCGATTGACGAAGGCGGGAGAAGCTTTTTTGAAAAGTCCAACTTCTTTTATGATGACTAAAGATCATATTTATAGTGAAGCTAATAATGATGCCATAGTTACCGCTTCGAAGATGGGAGGGGCAGCAGCAGATGAAAAACTCCTGAAACAATTGCGAGATTTGCGAAAGCGAGAAGCACAGAAACTGGAAGTACCTCCTTTTGTGGTTTTTCAAGATCCTTCACTACAGGATATGGCCTTAAAATACCCGATTACCATGGAGGAACTTTTAAACATTCATGGTGTTGGTGAGGGAAAGGCAAAAAAGTACGGGAAACCTTTCATAAATTTTATCGCAACCTATGTCGAAGAAAATGATATCGTCAGACCGGAAGACCTGGTAGTAAAAAGTACAGGTGCTAATTCTGGGTTAAAACTATATATCATTCAAAATGTTGATCGAAAACTTCGCTTAGATGATATTGCAGCAGCTAAAGGTATTGAATTACCTGAACTGATTAAAGAAATGGAACAAATTGTTTTTAGCGGAACGAAATTGGATTTAAGCTACTGGATCGATGAGGTTTTAGATGAAGATCAACAAGAAGAAATACACGATTATTTTTTAGAGGCAGAGACTGACGATATAGAAACCGCAATTGAAGAATTTGAAGGTGAATTCGAAGACGAAGAATTACGTTTGTACCGTCTTAAGTTTACCAGTGAGGTAGCAAATTAATAACATAGATGCCCAACCACATTAACTACTAACTCAACGAAAAGAGCGTTTACTAAGTAAACGCTCTTTTTATTTTTATGAAATCAGTATTAAAAAGAACCTTATGGTGTTGGTTTAGATGCACCTCTATTATTGGCTCTTTTTAATTGTTTTTGTATTTTTCGAATTGCCGATTCAATAGACTTCTCTGGTTCAATGATATTATATTCTCCCCAAAAATCTGGATCTGAGAACCCAATAGCTTCATCACTTAAAATGATTGAAGATTTGATACGTTCTTTATATTTAGGAATTTCACCACTGATATTTTTTTCCCAATCTGTGATTGCCATTTCAGCCGTCATACTGTATACCGAGTTAAACAACTTTTTATCCCAGTTTATCTTAAATTCCAAAAGCACATTACTATAGCTGTAATACCATTTATTATCCTTCTCTCTATAATCTACACGATACGCCACTTCTGTTGGCCATACACTAGCCTTTGCAGGTTTTTTACGAACAAATAATCGCGCTGCTTTTTCTCTATCCGTAATATTTAACTTATAAATAGCACTGGTAAGCGTTTTGTTTTCAGAATCTATAAATAGCTTACCACTATAAAGCGGAACATCCACATCTGGCTTTTGCGTAAAATTGATAACGAAAATAAGTCGCCCATCAATTGTAGTAGACCGATCAAAACCAAAACTATATTGATCTAAAGTGTACTCAGTAAAGATATATTCAGGATATTTCATGATATCCACGAAAAGAGCATTGAAGGGACCTCCTTGTAATTTTAATGCAAGGGTATCTAACTTACTGTAATCCGTGCTTTTTCGTGCTTTATATAAGCGAACTGCATCTCTGCGCGTTGAACTATAGGGCGTTTTGTAAATGTTAACCACCGCTTCAGATAAAGAAACGTTTTTACGTCTTTTTTTGATCGTTTCTCGGTAAAAAGCAGTCATAAGCGTAGGATCGTTAAAATAATTCTCCCCTTTGCGAGCTAAAGTTTCACGAACTAAATTTTCTGCATTTCTAGGTGCACTAATGTTTACACCACTAAGTTCTGTCACGGATTCATCCAACGCAATTTTATTCTTATCTGTTTTTAAATTTTCCAAGGCAATAATTCTGGTCTTATAACCTAAAAAGGAAACCATTACCTTTCCTTCGGTAATTGTTTTAGGAACCTTTAATAAAAATTCTCCTTCAGTATTGGTAACGGTACTGATGTTTGTACCATTTAATGCCAAACTAGCAAAGATTAAAGCCTTTTTCGACTTGCTGTCAATAACTTCTCCTTTATAACTATTAAAGGATGTTTCTGTATCTTGTTGGAAATAGGCATATGCCGAAACATTACCAAATACCCCAATTGCAAATACCACTAGCAGTACTTGAATTAAGGATTTTTTTGTTTTTTTTGTTTGATCTTTTCTCATGAGCTTTTTTAAAAAAGAAAATAATTCGAATACGTGTTCAAATACCTTCTAAGTTACTAATTTTTAATGGGATAACACTAATCTAATCTTCTTTTTATTTGAAATTTAAGTACCATATTAATGAAAGAACCCCTTAAAAAGAGACAAAGTACGTGGAAAACTATGATTAAAAACGAGCGTTTTAATTTTTTTTAACACTCCACAGGAATACCTGAAAGTTCAAGTTTTCAGAAATTTGAAATTACAACATTGATTTCGAAAATGAAAACGATCTTTTTTGATTCTAACTACCACAGCCAGATAAGAATACTAAATATAGTAAGCGCCAAAAGTACAGTTTGGTACAAATAGTTTTTGTACCATGGCACTGTATCAAAACCTTCTTTTATAAGTCCAGACCTATACGTGAATAGTTTTATTTTCTCTGCATCCGGAGCAGGAGTAAGTTGACTAACAACAACAAATATCACTATACAAAGCAGTATCAAAAGACCTACGTTCATGGTATAATGAAGATGCCACAGATCAAATTGCTCTAAAATAAATAAAATAACCCCAGCAAGAGTTCCAAGCACCAGTGTCCAGAATGCTCCAGCACCATTTCCTCTTTTATAAAAAACGCCCACTAGAAAAATTACTGCGATAGGAGGGACTAAAATGGAAAACATCTGTTGTAGATAGTCCCAAAGACCCGTAAAATTTTGTATTTGAGGAGCCCATAAAGCCGCTATTACCATTAGTATTAAGGTCGTAATACGTCCGTACTTTACGATTTGCTTTTCGGTAATATCTGGTTTCTTTGGTTTTATAAAATCAATCACCATTAAGGTGGATGACGAATTTAAAGCTGAATCTACACTTGACATAATAGCAGAGATAACACCGGCAAGCACCAAACCAACCAAACCAACGGGAAGTACTTTGGTTACCAAGGTAGGAAATACAGCATCGCCGTTGGCAATGTCTGGATAAAGGCTTATAGCCATCGCACCTGGGAAAACCATAATAAAAAGAGGAATAATTTTTAAAAAACCAGCTAATACAACTCCCCACCTTGCTTGTTTTATATCCTTTGCACCCAATACTCGTTGAAAGATAAATTGATTGGTAGACCAATACCAAAACCCTAAAAAAGGAACTCCCATTAACAAGCCCGGCCAAGGAAGACCCGGATCATCTATAGGTCTCACCACAGAAAAATGCCCTTCCGGTGCAGACTGGAGTACTTTTGACCAGTCATAATCCATTTTTCCAAATAGTATCCAGGTAATAATTCCACACCCAATAATTAAAATCACTGCCTGTATAGCATCTGTATAGACGACAGCTTTAAGCCCCCCTCCTGCGGTATAAACGCCAGCCACTACTGCTAAAATTAAGGATGTTTGCCACATTACCAAGCCTGGAATAAAAGTTTGTAATACCAAACTACCTGCGTAAAGAGCACCTGCAGTTTCAATCATGATAGTACTGAAGATGGTTGCAGCCGAAAAGAAAAGTTGCGATCTGCGATCGAATCTTTTTTCGAGAAATTCAGGAATGGTGGTGATTTTACTTCCTAGGTATAAGGGAATAAAAATTAAAGCCGCAATTATCAAAGGCAAACCAGACATCCATTCATAAACCGAATTTACAATTCCAGTGGTATAAGCGGCACCCGCTAAGCCAACAATGGTTGATCCTGAGATATTAGAAGCAAAAAGTGAAAGCCCGATTAATCCCCATCCAAAAGTTCTTCCTCCTAAAAATAGATCTTCTCCGGTTTTTGTTTTTCGTGAAATCCAAAAACCAATCATTAAGACTATAATAAAGTAACCGATTACGATGGCGATATCTATTGTTGAAATATGACTTTCCATAAGATTTAAATTTAAATTACTTTTATATAGGGTCTATTTGAATACAAAAACTATAATTTTTTGAAGGGATTTGATGCTCTTTCATTGGTTTAGATAACCAGGAATCTACACCTCCTAAGCCCATATGTAAATGATCTACACAAAGGTGAATAACTTCATCAGGGGTCAATTCATGATACTTTTTTTTATCTCGATGAGTCCGTGTTAATTGCCATGGACTAAAATTTAAGGCGCTAAAATTTAAAGGAGTATTCCCAGAAATTTGTATGCCATTTTTTAAACTCTCATGTCGGAGTTGAATCCTTTCACAATCTTGTTTGGCGCCATTTTCTTGAGGGGAAATGTAGGGTGTATATTGCTCCTTTACAGTTGAAGTATAGTGATTAATTGAAGCGGAGGACTTTCGATCCCAATAATTCTCATGAGGGCCTCTTCCGTACCAATTTATTTTAGAATACGATTTAGGTAATTTAAAATGAAGTCCTATCCGTGGTAAAATTGGCAATACTTTATTAGGAATTAATTCACAGGTAATCTGTAAACTTCCATTTTCTAACAATGTATAAGTTAACAGCATTTCACAAGCATTAGCACCAAACTGAAGTTTACTTTGTATAGCATTAGTTGTAGCATGTATACTTACTAATTTGGAGTTACGGCTAGCTTCTTTCCAAAAATCACAAATTTTCGGCATTTCCCAACCGAAATCGTTATCTGTTGGCGGACGCCAAAAAATAGGACGCACCACATCTGCTAAAACCTCAATATCTTCAGAAATAAAAGAAGCAAGTAAACCACTTTCTTGATCGATGCTTAATGCAGTTCGTTCACTTTTAAGTCCTACTATTTTGTTGGCACTAGCTATTATTTTAGGTAATTGAGGTGTTGTTATTTTATTGCTTCCTTTTGTCAGGACTTTTTGATAACTAGCTATCGTTTCGGTTTTAGAAATAACCTCGAGGTTGAGGTAATAATTTTTTAAAGAGGAAAAATCAGCAGAGTTGTATGGTAATGTAATTGATTTGGTTTTTTCAGGGAGTAAAAACAAGGGTATTGTTCCTTCCTCTACTAAGCCATCTATTGTTGTAACTGACCATTGAAGATTATGATCTCTTATTGCCGTAAAAGACCATAAATTTTCCAATTGAAGTATGCCATTTTCTACATCTAATACTTCAAACCCTATGGGTTGATAACATTTTTTTAATTCATACAAAGCGGGTTTAGGGGTTCTATCAGGCCATAGCAATCCGTTAATGCAGAAATTACCATCACTAGGGACCGAAGAATCTCCAAAATCTCCTCCAAAAGCCCAAAAACAATGATCAGCGTCAGTTTTCTTTAGCAAACCCTGATCCATCCAATCCCATACAAATCCTCCTTGCAAGCAATCAAAATTGTTGATCAGATCCCAATACGCCTTAAGTCCACCATTACTATTACCCATGGCATGTGAATACTCGCACATAATATAAGGTCGATTTCCACGATTTTTTGCATAATCTTCAACTTGCTCATGGTTGGGATACATGGGGCATACAATATCGGTATGCGCTAGTTCCTTAGCCTGTTCGTACTGCACTAAACGCGATGGATCCTGCTTTTTTAACCATACATAAGAATTTTGAAAAGTTATTCCGTCACCAGCTTCATTTCCCATAGACCAAATCAATATGGAACAGTGATTTTTACTTCTGTGAAACATGCGTTGCATACGATCAAAATGCGCAGCTTCCCATGTTTTAAGTTTAGCAAGACTTTCAACACCATAACCCATACCGTGACTTTCGATGTTGGCTTCATCTGCAATATAGATACCATGCGTATCACACAGACGATACCATTCCGGATGGTTTGGATAATGGCTATTGCGAACAGCGTTAATATGATATTTTTTGAACAATAAAATATCTTCTAACATGCTTTTTGTGGTAATTACGTGCCCGTTTTTTGGATCGTGTTCATGACGATTTACCCCTTTTATAGTGAGTGGTTTTCCGTTGATGCACAGTTGATTTTTTAGAATTTCAACAGTTCTAAAACCTACTTTGCTTTGAATTTGATCAAGACACTCCGAATCATACTCAAGTTGTAATCGGAGATCATAAAGATTAGGATCCTCTCCAGACCAAGAACGGATGGCATTTAATTCAATTGAAAAATTTACTTTAATGTAATTTGAATGCGGACATGAAACTTTCTTTATGTCTGATGCAACCCTACCATTTTTGAAAACTAATTGTAATCGTAAATTTCCTTCAAAAGCGATTTGCGTTTTATTTTGAATAGTAGCACTTAAGGTCAGTTTTCCGTTTTTGTAATTTGAAGACAAGGCCGCAGTATAATGATGATCGGCAATAAATACCGGATTCCTTGCTTCTAAAAAGACGTCTCGTTCAATACCGCTAATTCTCCAGAAATCTTGACATTCCAAATAACTACCATCGCACCAACGAAAGACTTGAATAGTGATTTCAATTTCAGTATCTAAATAAGGCGTAACATCAAATACTACTTCTGTTTTACTATCTTGATTGTACCCTAAAAAAGAACCGTTTACCCAAAAATAAGCTGCTGATTTAACAGCCCCAATAGTTAAAAAAACTTGCTTAGTAATCCAGGAGCTTGGTATCTGTACTTTTTTCTTATACACCCCTGTTGGATTATTTTTTGGAACCTTAGGCGGGTTTTTTTCAAAAGGATAGCGATCGTTTACATAAATGAGAGTGCCATAGCCTTCCAATTCCCAATTTGCAGGTACTGGGATTTTATTCCAAGTTTCATAGGCGTAGTTTTTTTGCCAAAATTTATCGGGAAGGTTATTGCGATTTTCGCTCCAAAAGAAATGCCAATCGCCATTGAGCAAAATATGATCTTTGGCCTCAAAGTCATGTATCCTTGATGCCGAAGGAGGTTCTTGTCCGATATTAAATACGGTTGGATCTTCAAGCCAATCATAATTAAAATTAGTAACCGGTAACGCCATTTTTAGTAGAAGTGATTGCTACATTAAAACATGAAGCTTTAAAATTACAAAGTAACTAATTTACGATTAAATGTAAATACTACGGAAATTAATTTAAGATTTATAAAATTTCATTATCTCTAACGAAATTCATAAGATCGGTGGCCTTAAGAAGTAACTTTTAAAGCTGCTGTTAGGTTAGGTTCCCAAGAATACGACTTTGGATCATCTGTGATAATTTTAATATTGCGCCATCGTATTTCTTTGCCAGCATGAATACTATCCGAAATACTATGCACTTGTAACCCTATAAAACCTTTGGAAGTCATGTTATCCCTTAGGTTGGTAGTATTTATATTATTTACCCATACCATAAATTTATCTTCAATTGCCTCAACTCTATAATGATTCCATACGCCATTTTTAAATGCTGACCTTCCCGAAGTATTTGCCTCTAAATTGTAGAGCCAACCCCTTCTTCCTTCATCATAAACTCCGCCACTCCATGCTCGCTTGCTCGGGTCAATTTCTATTTGATAACCATGCACTTGTCCCTCATTATAATCAGAAAAACTATTACTTCTAATCTGCACTCCTGAATTTATAGTAGTATCAACTTTAACATCAAACTCTAAAATAAAATCAGAATACAGTGCAGTTGTACACAAGAAAGTATTAGGAGAATCCATAACAGTTGTACCAATAATTTCCTCATTTATTATGGTATAAGGAGCATTACCATTTTTAAGCTCCCAACCGTCTAACGTTTGTCCATCAAATAATGAAATCCAAGGTTCATTTTTTTTTGGTTTACAGGAATTTGCTCCCAAGAGCAACATGCAACTAATCAATAATAGGAAATGTTTCATAGAGTTCTTTTGTAGTAAAAATTTTATCTAAAGGTCTTGAGGTTTGTCTTAAACTATCAACCAATTCTGGATTAAGATCTTGGGGGGAGGTTGTAAAGGCATTTCGTATATAGTTTCCAATGGCGCTAATTTCTTCATCAGTAACAGAAGTGTTGATACCAATACCGGGCATAGCGGCTGGTAAATTGTAGTTTTTATTATTGACAGTCAATGGACCTGAGAGACCATACAACATAATGGCAATAAGTCTGGCTTTTGATCCTGAAACGTATTCCGAATTTAAAAGTGGGGGTGCTAAATTTTCTATTCCGTATCCGTCAGGACCGTGACATGTTGCACAATGTGCCTTAAAAAGTGCTAAGCCCCGTGTTAATTGATCCGAATTGATACGGTCTTTTTTGGAGGAATTTTCAGTAGCTACCAGCAGAGAGTCTAAAAATTTAACCGTTTTTTGGGTGGGTTTACTATGTTTTATAAATTCTTTTTCCACTCCTGCAATTCCGGCATAAACTGCTTCCATAAACCAATCAGCTTCATCATATCGTTCCAATAATTGTTTGAGATAAAAGCCTTGAAATTGATCAGGTTTCTTAGCAAGAAAAAAAGCAAGATGATAGTCAATCATCTCATTTTCTATTGAAATTAAATTGCTTATATTTTCCTTTGAAAGGGTATTTTTTTTAGATGCTAACAGTATTAATCGGTGCGCTGTTAGGGCAGGGTTCGCCGTAGCATCAATAACGTTTAAAAGTTCTTGATTTAAGGCATCTAGTCCCTCTAGCGTGTATAGGGCATGAATTCTCGTAGACTCTTCAGGATGCAGCCTCACTAATTTTTGTAGCCTACTAATTTGATCCATATGCCTTCCCTGTATTATTAATTGTTGTGCTCTATCACGGACCCAAACATTTTTAGAAGTAAGTGAATCTACCCAATGTGAAGGAGAAAGTTGTGATAAATTCATAGATGTAAAGGAAGAATTATTTTTATGGGTAACTCGGATAATACGCCCCATACCTTTAATAGTGTCTAATCCTCTTGCTATGTATTGTTTACGTAAATAACCAGTCATATAGGTTTTGTGCTGAATAATACCCCTATGCATATCTACAATATATAAGGCGCCGTCAGGTCCATTGTATAAGTTAACTGGCCGGAATGCCTGGTCAGAGCTTCTTATAAATTCCTTATTTTCCAATGCTTGAGCACCGTTTAACCGAAGTTGATCTTCTTCTAAAATATTTCTTTTAACAAGATTTGCTTCAGGCCCACTTACAAAAACATTGCCTTGATAATTAGTGGGAAAATGTGTTCCCTGAAAGTAAATGGGACCGCATGCGCTTGTAAAGTTTTTAAGTTTTCCGTCCTCATGAAGCATATGTGGTAAATACCCACGATTAACAGCCGTGGCTTGAAGCGGATATACTTTTTGATCAAGGACTAAATTGCTTCCAATTCCTATTTTTGGTTTAAAAATAGCGTTTTGATTTAAAATATTTGGTATGGTAAAATCTCCACGAACTTGGTTGGAATTATCATTGTAAATTAATCTTCCAATTTTATCATGTGTTATTCCCCACTGCCCTCTAAAAGAAGTAGTCTCGATTTCCCATTTCCCATTCTTAAATCGATATTTTTTAGTCCCTTTAGCATTATAAATCCAATTGTCTATATTCATTAATAACCCGTTGGGTTGATGCTCTACGTTGCCACCAATTGTATATGTTGAATCCACTAAAACTGTGTTGCCAGGACTAAGATTTTTATTGATTTCTGTAAAATAAAGGTTTGGAGGTTCGGCATAAAGTAAGCCACCATAAACATGAGCCATTGCTCTTCCCAAAACTAGGCTGTCTAAAAACACTTTAGCATGATCCATTTGTCCATCCTTGTCTTTATCTTCTAAAACAAGAATGCGTCCTACGGGCTTAGTTTCATCAGTACCGGCGATATTGGGCATATAACCCGACATCTCTAATACCCAAAGCCTTCCATTACTGTCAAAACTCAAGGCGACGGGTGCCTCTATAAGAGGTTCTGCAGCAAGCGCATTTAAAACAAAACCGTTTTCAATTTCGTAATCTTCAAACGAAACCCGCGTTTCTTGATAATCTCTGCTACAAGAAATAGATAAAAAAACAAGAAGAAACACTACCCTTAGATTCATGATTTTTTATAAAAAGATCCATCCAAAAACTCCTTAGTAAAATGCTCCCTATGTTTTGGTTTGGCAAATTTTTCTGAATTATAATGTTGCGAATCGCCTTTGGGAATAGAAAGGCTTTCCCAATTTTCTCCTTTAATCATTTTTGCTAAAAATACAATTTGCCCTATATGATATGCATAATGCGCCAATTGTCTATTTATGGCTTCAATAACCGTATGTCCTAAATTTCGAATGTATACTTCGGAAGATAATTGCGCTGGAGTAATTGAGGTTAGTGTTGTAAATAAACAGGTCCAGCCTTCTTCCCATTTTTCAATAAGTTGCACCCTAGATCGAATTAGGTCTTCAAATTCAGCATCTCTATTCCTCCAGGTCTTTTCTCCATCTGATGTTAAAAAATCGGTCCATCTAGATTTCATATTACCAGAGAGGTGATTTACAAGGATTGCAATGCTATTACTTTCAGAGTTATACTGCCAAAATAATGCTTCATCATCAAGCTGTTTAAAACTAAGATCCCCTAGTAGCTTATAGTACTCAAATTGTTTTCGTATCGAATCTAGATAATTAATTTCCATACTCCATCATTGTGGTTACAGTATTACAAATGTTTTTAAAATTAATTCATATCCTTAAAGACTATTATGAAAGACATTTTAGGAAAAATTGAGCGAAGACCATTAATTCACCATAAATAACGCATTTGCAAAAAAGAGTTTCCCATTTTCCCAAAATCCTCTGAACAACGGATTATCTACCATATAAATAACTTCACCCTGTCCGCTATTCTCCACACCAAAAACTAATGATTTTTGAATCCGCTTAATAGCTTCACTCCCGGCAAAACCTGCTGCAGGTTTTGTATTGTTTTCAATATAAGCCACAGTTCCATTCTCCAAATAATCATAGGCCGAACTACCTAATTTTAGACTAAAATAACTGTCGTTGTAACCAAAAGCTAAGGGATGCGTAGCATCGACTCGCGTTTTAAAAATAGCTCCAGTGATTGCTTCTTTGATACCTTCTCTTTGGGTGGTATCGTATGTTTCAACAGTAGCCTCGGTGCTGTCGCTTTCCATTTGTTTTGAAGTGATTCCAAAACCTTTGTCTCCTTGAATGCCCCTAATAGCGCGTCCCATGGCGATAAGCTTCCCTCCATCTTGTACCCACTCCTTAATAGTTGCCAAGTAATCTTTCTTAAAAGCGTTGTTATAATTACCACCGGGTAATATAAGAACGTCGTACGAAGAGAGATCGGTATAACCTAAATACTCTTGATCAATAACGGTTACTGGATAGTGCAGTTGCTGCTCAAAAAAATGCCATATTTCTCCAAAGCGCAAGGTAGAAATACCACCTCCTGAGAGCATGGCCACTTTTACTTTTGGAACCACCTGAACATGTCTGGAACCAAAATCCTTCCCTGAATCTACAAAACCTGTACCGGTAGGAGTAAGCTGTTTATGATACTGATCCGCAATAGTTTTTAACGCTTGTAAAAAACCTTTAACATTTTTGTTGTCCGAAGCTGTAATAATTAAACTCCCTCTCCCATAATTTTCACCGTCAATCACAAAGGGTTTTTTTGTGTATCGAACCCGAATATTAGCTTGCAATAAAGCAGCCAAAAAACGCGCATCGTCCAAACTATTCCAATCGGTTAAATACGCATAGGTATTGCTATTTACCTTATTTTGGGGGAAATCATTTAGATCTGCTATGGTTTGATTAACAAGGCTCTGGGATGCAATAGCATCTAGACCATAGGCGTATGGCAATGACCATGCCGTAATATCATAAGTTAGCGAATCACTTAATTTTGCATTAGGCTCAAACAATACTTTTACTAGCGTACCTTTGATTTGATCTGTAGAGACTACCAGACTGTTTGCATTACTCCGAAGACTTCCATTTTTCTGAGAATTGTAGTTGAATCCTTTAATGGTGGCAGGGTTAGCCTTTCCGTATTTAATTTCGTGCTGGTCCAATAACTTAGTTAACGCTCTAAGCTTATCAGGGTTACCATTTAAAACATAACTCTTATAGGTGTAATTTTTATTGGTATAATATTTTTTGAATTCCGAGTTTAATTTTTCTGCATTAGTAGCAGCCACCTCCACTGTAGAAAGCCCAGTGGTATGATGATGTGCGATACGGTCATTTAGCGTCAAAGTATCTCCAATATTAGTAGAAATTGCTAAACCTGCGCGTCCGCTACCTCCTTGTTCATAGGTCATTCCAATAGCACCATTGTAGGTTGGATAAGTGTCCCCGTAGCTGGGATAAAACAAATCATAAACCTCTTTAGTAAAATAAAACCATCCATTCGCATCAAAGTACTTGGCATGATTTTTACCTATGGTATTCTGGAAACCTCTTTGGAAATTGGTAATTACTTCATGAAATGGTTCTGCCGCGGGAGCAAAAAAATAAGGATTGTTGACACCTTGTTCATGAAAATCGGCATGCACATGTGGTAACCATTGATTATACATTTTTAAACGTCCTTGACTTTCCACTTGTGTTAACCATGCCCAATCCCGATTTAGATCAAACATATAGTGATTGGATCGGCCAGACCACCATCCTTCGTTGTGCTCTTTACTATTTGGATCTGTGGTAAATGGCGTGTTTTTATATTGATTATACCAATTTACATAACGATCTCTTCCATCGGGATTAATACAAGGATCAATGATAACTACAGTATTTTCTAAATACGTTTTTTTTAGTGTTAATAGTTCATAAATTGTTTGCATCGAAGCTTCCGTGCTTACACTTTCATTTCCATGTACATTATAACTTAACCATACAATTGCCTTACTTGCATTGCTAGTGCCTGTAGTACTCTTTAAATGCTCTTTTCGAATAGCCTCGAGATTACTAATGTTTGCGGCGGAGGATACATAGGCCAATACTAATGGACGCCTTTCATTGGTTTTTCCATAGTGATGCAGTTGTACACGATCTGAAGCGATTTCGGCAAGGTATTCATAGTAATCAATAACTTCATGATGTCTTGTAAATTGGGTGCCTAATTCATACCCTAGAAACTCAGAAGGAGATTTAATTTCCTGAGCAGTAACAATTATCATAGATAATAAGAAGACATAAAATAAAGAACGATTCATAGGGTTGTCGGTTTGTAGAAAACCAAAGCTAACAATTATTACTGAAATTTGATGTTTTTTTAAATAGGGAATAAAGTAAAAACATCTTAACGAATTTTTAGGAAATCAAAGCACTTAGAATTTTATCTTTACTGCGATTTTATGCCTTTCTATGGAGATTGAATGTATACCCTTTAAACAAACTGGTTATTTTTCGAATTTATTATGTGATTATTTGGATCAGAAAAAGAGTTTAGCCCCTTTTTACTCTAGATATCCCACTTGGAATAGCTTCAAAGATCAAATTGAAGAAAAGGAAAAGACATTTAATAAAGAACACCGACATATACTAGTAGAAGCGCTAAACCAGCAGTATCAGAGATTTCAACAGACAGATGAGACCAAAGCAAATATCGCACGATTAAATGATACCAATACGTTTACCGTAGTAACTGGCCATCAACTCAACCTTTTTACAGGGCCACTTTATTTCATCTATAAAATTGTAGCTACCCTTAACCTTACAGAAGCTTTAAAGTTAAAATATCCCGATTATAATTTTGTTCCAATATATTGGATGGCTACTGAGGATCATGATTTTGAAGAGATTAATTATTTTAATTTTCAAGGGAAAAAAATCAAATGGAAGGGGCCGCAAAATTATACTGGAGGAGCCGTTGGAAAACTTGAAACGGAAGGATTGGATATTGTGTTTGAAACTTTTGCTCAGACCTTGGGTAAGGGAAACAACGCTTCGCAATTACGATCTTTATTTGAAGAAAGCTATTTAAAATACAGCAATCTTACCGATGCCACAAGAAACTTAGTAAATACCCTTTTTGGGGCTTATGGTTTAGTAATCGTAGATGGAGATGATATTTTGCTAAAAAAGCAATTAATCCCCTACGTCAAAAACGATATTTTTAATAATGTAACGCAAACTAAGGTAGCTGAAACGATTACTGCGCTGGAAGATTTAGAATCTTCCTATAAGATTCAGGTAAACCCAAGAGCCATTAATTATTTTTATTTAGCTTCTGGTATTAGGGAGCGTATTGTAAAAGAAGGAGATACATTTTTAGTAAATAATACGGACCTGAAGTTTTCAAAAGATGCGCTAATAAGTGAATTGGAAAATTTTCCAGAGCGTTTTTCTCCAAATGTAATTTGCAGACCGTTATATCAGGAAGTAATACTTCCGAATTTGTGTTATATCGGAGGAGGGGGTGAACTCGCATATTGGTTGCAGTTACGATCCTCGTTTAAAGCGCAAAATGTTCCGTTTCCCATGCTTTTATTACGTAATTCTGGGCTTATCGTTTCTGAAAAACAACATAGAAAACTCCGAAATTTAAATATTGAAACGGAAGATTTATTTTTAAAATCAAACAGTTTTATCAACAAAAGAATTCGTGAAATTTCGAATATAAATATCGATTTTTCTGATCAAAAATCTCATCTTACAGCACAATTCAAGGCGTTGTATGATCTCGCAAATCAGACAGATGCCTCATTTTTTGGAGCTGTTAAGGCACAGGAGGTTAAGCAATTAAAAGGACTTGCGAATTTAGAAAAAAGGTTGCTCAAGGCTCAAAAACGTAAATTAAAAGATGAGGTTACGCGAGTATCAGAACTACAAAGAGCACTTTTCCCAGGCGGATCGTTACAAGAACGGAATACAAATTTCTCTGAATTGTATTTGGAATATGGAGAAAAACTTATTCCTTCGGTTGTAACGGCTTTAGAACCGTTGTCTAAGGATTTTACAATTTTAAAAATGGAAACGCTTTAGGAGGTTAAGGCACTAAAAAATCTCCATCCCAACCATTGGTGGTTCTAGTGTATAAGACGCGGATGTGATGGGGTTGTTGCAATTGTAAATATTCTATGGTAATTGGTTGTACAGTAATTATTGCAAAATTGCTGGAATCTTCAAAATAAGAAAGATCACTAGAATCTTTTAGAATATCCCCAGGAGGAGAAGTTGTGCTGTATTCTTTTCTCCCCTTGCTGGAGATTTTATTCCAATGGTATTGCAACACCTCTACATTCTCCTCGATTTTAGCAATACCTTCAATATGCAATTGCAGGAAGCTTTGTGGATGATATAGAAGCAAACTAACTTTTGAATTGGAACGAATATGCGTAATTTTTTTGGAACGTAGGTCCGTGTAAAATGTGCAGTTTAAATGTGTGTCCACATCTCTAAGCACAACTGTGCGTAATCGTATATCTGAATTCAAAAAAGTGCCTAAAGCAAAGTATCGAAATGGATGTCCATATTCGGACGCACCTTTACGCAATTCTTGGCTTAATTTTTTAAAAATAGTTTGTACCATAGTATAAATATAAAGGTGATTAAAAAAATAAAGATAAAACTAGGTAGGGTTTTTTTGATCTGAGTTGTTTTAAAATAAAGTTGCTATGTAAAAGAAAGTTTTTAGATGTAAGACTTTCTACAAAATATGATTGTAAAATAATTACTAGGTTAAGTTTGGTTTTGGTTAAATTAAAAGCTCTGAGGTGGTTCTCAGAGCTTTTGTTTTTTGAATATCTTATGCGTTGGAGGTTTTTTTAAATGACAAACCTAATAGTGAACTAATTTGTAGGAACAGGGATAATATATTAATAACCAATATTTTAAAATATTCTAAATAAAGTTATAATATATATGAAATATTTTTATTCCTTGAAGCAAAATTCAGGATTAAAGAAAGTATTATAATTTCATAAATGGAACGATCAATGGGATTAGAATTTTAGTTTGCACTATATTCCAATCGCATAGTGATAGAAGCGGTTTTGTTTTTAGCGCTAGTATTGTAAGCACCTCCCCAAGAATAATCTTCCCCTGAGTTTTGTCCAGTAATTTGAAAAACGCCCATACGAGCCGAAATTAAATTTCCCAATCTACCTCCAGAATTTTCAGCGATACGTTCTGCTCTTACTCTAGCATCCTCTGTGGCTTTTGATATCATTTCTACTTTTAAATCTGCAATTTTTGTGTAGTAGTATCGCGGGGGAGAGGAATTAAATTGTACCCCTTTATTTAGCAATTCTGTAATTTCACGCGATACTTTTTCAAGAAGTGCAACATCTGTAGATTCAATTTGAATAGATTGTGTGAGTTGATACCCTCTAAAAATGCTACCGATGTAATTTCCATTTTCATATTTATTGTCCCTCAGTTCATTTGTCTGAACAGAGTTGAAAATAATTGTTTCTTCAGAAATACCTTTAGAGACAAGATAATTTTTAACAATATCCTTATCCCTATTTAATTGTTCGAAAGCTAATTTTAATTCAAAATTATTGGAAGAAAACTGACCTTCCCAAACAATTAGGTCTGAGGTAAAGTTTTCATTTCCCAACCCAGTTACAGAAATAACTCTGGGCGGACTAGCTCTTTTTACATATGCATTCCCTAAAAAATACGCGGCCAAAACAATTGCTAAGCTAAAAATTATTGCGGTTAAGTGTTTCATGTTGAAAAGTGTTAAATAAGTATTCTATAAATATAGCTAAAAGATACTTTTCTAAATTGATCAAATTACTATTTTTGCCCATGCAAAACAAAGTCCTAATTCTCGATTTTGGTTCTCAATATACACAGCTTATTGCTAGACGTGTTCGGGAGCTAAATATTTTCAGCGAAATAAAACCATACAATAAGCTACCTGAAGATCTTTCAGGCTACAAAGCCGTGATCTTATCAGGTTCTCCCTTTTCGGTGAGAGCGGAGGATGCACCGCACCCAGACCTTTCACAAATTAAAGGTAAAAAACCCTTGTTAGCGGTTTGTTATGGTGCACAATATCTGGCTCATTTTGGTGGGGGAGAAGTGGCACCTTCAAATACCAGAGAATATGGAAGAGCAAATCTTTCTGAAATTGTTGATGAAAGTTCTTTCTTAACAGGTATTTCCAAAGGAAGCCAGGTCTGGATGAGTCATAGTGATACGATCAAGAAATTACCAGAAAATGCAATACGTTTAGCGAGTACAGCTGATGTAGAAAATGCTGCGTTTCGCGTTGCGGATGAAGATACTTATGCCATACAATTTCACCCTGAAGTATATCATACTTCTGATGGAAAGCAATTACTGGAGAATTTTTTAGTTACTATAGCAGGGGTGCCTCAGAATTGGACGCCAGATTCTTTCGTTGAAAGTACGGTTGCCGGTTTAAAAGAAACCCTAGGGGATGATCGTGTGATTTTAGGATTATCTGGTGGTGTAGATTCCTCTGTTGCAGCAGTATTGTTGCATAAGGCTATTGGAAAAAACCTTCATTGCATTTTTGTTAACAACGGATTGTTACGTAAAAATGAATATGATAGTGTACTTGCGCAATACGAAGGTATGGGGCTGAATGTAAAAGGAGTTGATGCTTCGGCACGTTTTTTGGATAATTTAGCAGGAGAAAGCGACCCTGAAGCGAAAAGAAAAACAATTGGGCGTGTTTTTATCGAAGTTTTTGATGATGAATCGCAACAGGTAAAAGACGCAAAGTGGTTGGCACAAGGAACCATTTATCCAGATGTAATAGAATCAGTTTCCGCAACTGGAGGCCCTTCAGCAACCATTAAAAGTCACCATAATGTTGGCGGGTTGCCTGATTATATGAAGTTAAAGGTTGTAGAGCCTTTAAAAATGTTATTTAAAGATGAAGTACGAAGAGTAGGTAAGAGTTTGGGAATAGCGTCGTCTATTTTAGGACGTCATCCCTTTCCTGGACCAGGATTAGCTATTCGGATACTGGGGGATATTACTCCGGAAAAAGTTACTATCTTACAAGAAGTTGATGCGATATTCATCGATGGATTAAAAGAATGGAAACTTTATGATAAGGTTTGGCAGGCCGGAGCCATGCTTTTACCCGTAAATAGTGTAGGAGTTATGGGAGATGAACGAACCTATGAAAAATGTGTTGCCTTACGTGCGGTTGAAAGTACAGATGGGATGACAGCGGATTGGGTGAATTTGCCATACGAATTCTTGCAAAAAACATCCAATGAAATAATAAATAGAGTGCCGGGCGTTAATAGAGTAGTATATGATATTAGTTCTAAACCACCGGCAACTATAGAATGGGAATAACAGGATTATGAAAATAAACAGATTAAAACACTACGCGCTTCTTATTGCACTTTTGTTCTGTGCCACAATATGGGGGCAGAAATTTGAAACACATAAAGTGAAAGAAGGGGAAACTTTAGAAAGTATCGCCAAACTTTATCGCGTAACCCCATTAAATATCTTAAAAGCTAATAAAGAAATTAAACCAGGACAGGCACTAATACCAAATACAATTGTCGTTGTTCCTTTAGATGGAGAAGCCATTGCGTCTCTAACAGATCGTATAACTGAAAAAATAGTTGAAGAACAGGAGGAACCTATAGGTTTTACAAAGCATAAGGTACGAAAGAAAGAAACAATATTTGGAATTTCACAGCGCTATAATATTTCTGAGGAAGATATTAAAAAATACAACCCAGATTTATATGCCAATCCTTTGGCTAAAGGTATGCGACTCAAGATTCCAAAATATGCTACTCCGCGTGTTGAAGAGGAAGAAGATCTTGATTTTGAAGATTATGTTGTGCAACCTAAGGAAACACGATGGAGTGTATCGCATAAGTATGGAATTACCATTGATAGTTTATTGATCCTAAATCCTAATCTTCCGAAAAACACTGACTATTTACAAGAAGGGCAAACATTAAAATTACCCAAATTGCTTGGAAGTAGTATCGAAGATCAAGAAGTAGAATTATATGAGTCGTATACGGTTCCGGCAAAAATTGGATTCTTTAGATTGGAACAGGAGTATGGAATTACTTCGAAAGAAATTATAGAATTAAACCCTGAAATATTAGAACGTGGAGGCCTTCAAGAAGGAATGGTCTTACGTTTGCCTAAAAAGAAATTAACGGAGAAAGAAATAAATACTGAGAATTATATTTTTTATTCGGTAAAACCAAAGGAAAATATATTTCGCATTACTCAGAATTTAAAAATAGAGTATAAAGAGCTTTTGGCATTAAACCCAGCACTTATAGATGGATTGAAAGCGGGAATGGTATTGAAGTTGCCCAAAGAGAGAGCAGTTGATTTTGAGGTAAGAAATGCGTTAATATTGCCAAAGATCAATTTGTTGGATAGTATTCAGACAGCTAATGTTCCATCCGTACTTTTTGTACTTCCTTTTCGATTAAATCGAGTGAATCTTAGTGATCGAAACCTTGCAAAAAAGGCTATAGACCGCAGCAATGCTATTAAATTTAGTCTAGGTTATTATTCAGGAGCTTTGGCTGCAATAGATTCGATAGCAGCACTTGGAATTTCAGTAAATGTAAGAACGGTAGACAATCAATTGGATTTGGAACGAACAAAACAAATTCTTCGAGAAGAGAATTTGCAAAATTTAAGTGCAGTTTTTGGTCCGTTAGACACGAATTCTTTGAGTGAAGTGGCTGTTCAAGCATCAGGGTATAACATTCCTGTAATAGCACCCAATGCTTCACAAAGTGATTATAGCTTTAACAATGTATTTTTTACAATCCCTACAGATAGTGTACAACGAGATAAAATGTTGTCTTATGCAAAGAATAAAAGGATCGAAGAAAATATTATCATCATTGCCGATTCTATTCATAAACCGATAGAAAAGCATATTTTAGAAATGTTTCCAATGGCCAGGACTGTGGACTTAAAAGAAAACCTTTCTGTTGATATTGAAGAGTTTGGGGCCATGCTTTCTGAAGAACATGAAAACTGGGTTTTTGTGGAGACCGATAATTTTAAAATGGTCTCAAGCGTAACATCAATTTTAAACTCTTCGATCTCAGAGACCATTAAAGTAAGAATGTTTACAACAAACAAGAATAGAGCATTTGAAAATGACGTGATTTCTAATACCCATTTATCCAATCTTCAATTTACATATCCATCGCCTAATAAGGCGGTTGGGTCTCCAAGTTTTTCTAGAGCATATCAACAACGTTTTGGAGCACTGCCAGATAAGTATGCTATTAGAGGATTTGATATAATGTATGACATGCTATTAAAATTAGCTTATAAAAATGATCTTTTTGAAGCCTCTCAATATATTGGACTTACCGAATACAATGGAAACAAGTTTAGTTATCAGAAAGATGGTACGTTGGGTTATTTTAATACTGCGTGTTATTTGATGCAATATGATACGATGGAAATTAAGGAGATAAAAACTAATTAAATGACATCTAGAGTTACTTATACAGGCGAATTAAGAACCATATGTGTTCACCTGAAGTCGAATAATGAATTTATAACCGATGCTCCAACAGATAATAACGGATTAGGGCAAGCATTTTCTCCAACAGACACTGTGGCAACAGCACTTGCTAGTTGTATGTTAACAGTAATGGGAATAAAGGCGAAAACGTTAGAAGTAGAACTTACCAATTCTGTGGCCTCGGTAACAAAGCATATGGTTTCTGACCCTAGACGTATTTCAAAAATAGAAGTGCAGTTAGATTTGCCCGGTGCTGTTACCGAAAAGCATAAAATTATTCTAGAACGAACCGCTAATACTTGTCCTGTGTTGATGAGTATACATCCAGATATTATAAAAGAGATCACTTTTAATTGGAATCGTTGAAAGCTTTTTTAGTTGTACTTTTTATTGGTTTAACCCATTTAGGTTTCGCTCAAAATGAGGAGACCATTGCTTGGAGTATAGAGCGAAGGTTGAATTGGAATGATTTTAAAAAAGATGCTCCGAAAAATGCACATGCTGCAGCTACTACAGCAAGTGGTATTAGCTATTGGTTTTCTACCGTGGGTCCTACGGATAAAATTGAAATTGATTATGCTATTGACACTTTATTTTACCCGAATGAATCGTGGGTGCAAAAAGATTTAGCGAGTCCTGCTATTTTAGCACATGAACAAGCACATTTTGATATTGCTGAACTTTTGGCTAGAAAAATGCGAAGAATAATGGAAACGACTCACTTTACAAAAAATGTGAAGTCTGAGATCGCTTCGATCTATAAGGATATTATTGCGGAGCTTAATGCGTATCAAAAACGTTACGATGCAGAAACTAACTTCTCACGAAATATGGAACGTCAGCTTTTATGGGAAGAAAAAATAGCTAAAGACCTTAACAGAGCCTACCCTAAATTGCAGTAAGTGCCTTTAGACATCACAAATTACAAAGCTCTCCTTTAAAGCATTTATTTTTATGGTTTTCGTTGGAATAAACTCTTGCGCTACGTATCCTCTAAACCCAGTTGCTAAAATTGCTCGCATTATAGCGGGATAATATAACTCCTGACTTTCATCAATTTCATGTCGTCCAGGTACGCCGGCTGTATGATAATGGCCAAAATACTGATGATTATTCTGAATGGTACGAATAATATCTCCTTCCTGTATTTGCATGTGATAGATGTCATATAATAGTTTAAAGTTCTCAGAATCTAATTGTTGACATAAAGCAATACCCCAGGCGGAGGAATCACACATATAATCAGGGTGATCGATCTGATTAAATAGTTCCATTTGAATAACCACCCCATATTTTTCAGCCAATGGCATAATTTTTTGTAAACCTGTAACGCAATTTTGAAGTCCTGTTTCATCGTCCATTCCGTTTCGATTTCCACTAAAACAAATAAGATTAGTATACCCTGCTGCAGCAACTTGAGGAATAATATCCATATAATTTTTAATCAATGTATTATGATATTTTGGATTATTCCATCCCTCTGTGAGACTTATCTCAGCTCCATTACACATAGAACAGTTAATGTCATATTGCTTTAATAATGGCCAATTTTCTGGACCAATTAGATCTATAGCTTTAATACCTAGGTTTTTAAGTGTTTTTAAAAAATCCTCAAGGGGAATATCTCCAAAACACCATTGACATACACTATGATTAATATTATTTTTAAGCAAAAAGGTTTTATCTTGCTTTTTAGATGAAGCCGTTGCAGTATTACAAGATAATATCCCTGCTGTTGCCGCAGCTGACGTTCCAATGAATGTTCTTCGTTTCATAGTAAGCGTATTTTTTACATCTTAAAGATAATTGTTTTTAATAAGCCATATGGAATTAAAACCAGATAAGACATTACTTATAGAATTGGCACATTATAAAATGCCTTTTGGCAAATATAAAGGACGTTACTTGGTGCAATTGCCAGAAGCTTATTTAACCTGGTTTTACAATAAAGGTTTTCCCGAAGGAAAGTTGGGGCGTATGTTATATATGACTTGGGAAATAAAAATAAACGGATTGGAAGGTTTGATTTATAAAATTCAGAAAGAATTTCCACAGGATTAAGCCCTAAATGTTATTGCAATTTGTATTTTTGCTTGCGTTACGAATTCAATCGAACGCTTCATGTCACAGACCAAATACATATTTGTAACCGGAGGAGTTACATCTTCTTTAGGAAAAGGTATTATTGCCGCTTCTCTGGCCAAATTGCTTCAAGCGCGCGGGTATAAAGCAACAATACAAAAACTAGACCCTTATATTAATGTAGATCCTGGTACATTAAATCCTTACGAACATGGAGAATGTTATGTTACCGATGACGGAGCAGAAACAGATTTGGATTTAGGACATTATGAGCGTTTCTTAAATGTACGAACTTCTCAAGCAAATAATGTTACAACAGGAAGAATATACCAAAGCGTTATAGAAAAAGAACGTAGAGGTGAATTTCTCGGTAAAACAGTTCAAGTAGTACCGCATATTACCAATGAGATTAAAGAACGTGTTCAGATTCTTGGAAAAAGTGGAGAATATGATATCGTCATCACAGAAATAGGAGGCACCGTGGGGGATATTGAATCCTTACCCTATATTGAAGCTGTACGACAATTGTTATGGGAACTTGGAGAAAATAACGCTATTGTAATACATCTTACATTGGTACCTTATCTCTCTGCAGCGGGAGAATTAAAAACAAAACCTACACAGCATTCCGTTAAAACGCTTATGGAAAGTGGAATTAAAGCGGATATCTTGGTATGTAGAACGGAACATGAAATATCGAATGATATCAAACAAAAACTAGCCCTCTTTTGTAATGTGCGGAAGGAAGCGGTTATTCAATCTATAGATGCTTCTACCATTTACGATGTGCCCGTATTAATGCAAGAAGAAGGTTTGGATACGGTTGTTTTGGAACGTTTAAAACTTGCTAATGATAATGCTCCAGATTTAAATTTATGGAATGAGTTTTTAACTCGACATAAAAATCCAAAGCATACGGTTACAATTGGATTGATCGGAAAGTATGTGGAATTACAGGATTCTTATAAATCTATTTTAGAATCTTTTATTCATGCAGGAGCTGCAAACGAAGTAAAAGTAAAGGTCAGATCCATTCATTCGGAACATATATCAGTTGCAAATATTAGCGGGGAACTTAATGGACTGGATGGTATTTTGGTTGCCCCAGGATTTGGGGAGCGAGGTATTGAGGGGAAGATAAAAGCAGTGCAATATGCCCGTGAAAATGGAATTCCATTTTTGGGGATTTGTTTGGGAATGCAAATGGCTGTGATTGAATTTGCGCGCAATATTGTAGGTTTAGAGGGAGCCAACTCTATGGAAATGAATGAAAACACACCGCATCCAGTGATTAGTTTAATGGAAGCCCAAAAAACCATTACGAATATGGGAGGTACCATGCGTTTAGGCGCTTGGGATTGTAAATTGGAAATGAATAGTTTGGTACAGAAAACGTATTTGGGAGCAACGGATATTTCTGAGAGACATCGGCATCGTTACGAATTTAATAACGCCTATAAATCCCAATTAGAGATGCATGGGATGGTAACATCTGGTATTAATGAAGAAACGGGATTAGTAGAAATTATAGAATTACCAGTCCATCCTTGGTTTGTTGGAGTACAATATCATCCCGAATATAAGAGTACAGTTGCAAATCCGCATCCTCTGTTTGTTGGATTTATTCAAGCTGCCTTAAAGCACAAAAAAAACAAAACTAATGCCAGTTTGGCATAAACTACACAATTGGGGCTATATTTGCTCTCTGAAAATCAAACCCCTAGCATTTTAACTAGTACATTTTATGGAAGAAAAGAAATTTGATTTAAACTCCATCATCGGATTTGTTCTGATCTTTGGAATTCTCATCTTCATGTTTTACCAAAATCAGCCAACACCAGAGGAGTTAGAGGCACAAAAGGCAGAACAGGCAGCAATAGAGGCTAAGGCTGAGGAAGAAAATACTTCAGAAACTACAGCAGTAGAAAAGGAACAAACTTTAGACCTTACCGATTCAACAGCCGTTTCCAACTATAAATCTTCGATAGGAGCTTTTGGATTTACACAGGCACAAGAAGGTGTCACCACTCTAGAAAATGAAGTATTGTATTTATCAATCGACAATAAAGGTGGACAGATCGTTGAGGCTAAGATGAAAAAATTTGTTACTTATGATTCACTTCCATTATACCTGGTAAAGGATGGTAATGCAAATTTTGGACTACAATTTACTACTACTAATAATCGAGTTGTAGATACGAAAACCCTATTCTTTGAACCCACTTTAAGTGAAAACGGGAGCAATCAAGTACTTTCTTTAAAAGCGAAAGTGGCAACAAACCAATACTTGGAATATCGATATGAAATGAAACCGGACGAATATTTGGTAGATTTTACAATCAGAACACAAGGTTTGAGTAATGTTATTAGTTCTGGACAGCCGATCAACCTTTTATGGGAGATGAAAGGAAGAAGACATAGTAAAAGTATTAAATATGAAAACCGATACACCCGACTTACCTATAAACATGATGGTGGAAAATTAAGTAAACTCTCTGAGGGTAGTGATGATGACGAAAAAGAAGAGGGAGTGGAATGGTTATCTTATAGGCAACACTTTTTTAGTTCTATTTTGGTTACGAAAACACCGTTCGCAACAGCAGATCTAACCTCTACAAATTTAGTGGAAGAAGAAACTAAAACGGCCGAGTTTACTAAGGTTTATACTACTAAAACAGATTTAAAAATAGAGGGAGGAGAATTAAATCAGAATTTTAACTGGTATTATGGACCAACAGATATCGAGGTTTTAAGTAAGTATAAAGAGTTGGAATTGGCCGATTCTATTCCGTTCGGATGGGGGATTTTTGGCATAATCAACAGATATGTTTTCACACCATTTTATGGATTACTGAGCTCTTTTCTGCCGTATGGTCTGGCAATAATTGTGATGACCATTCTTGTTCGTTTAGCAATGTCTCCAGTCACGTATAAGTCGTATTTATCGCAGGCAAAAATGAAAGTATTAAAGCCTGAGATAACAGCCTTGAATGAGAAGTATAAGGATAATGCAATGAAGAAACAAAAGGAAACTATGGCTTTGTATAATAAAGCTGGAGTAAGTCCGATGAGCGGTTGTATTCCAGCTGTGATTCAACTTCCTATATTTTATGCCTTATTTATGTTCTTCCCAACGTCATTTGCTTTACGACAAAAACCATTTTTATGGGCGGAAGATTTATCGTCTTATGATACTATTTTTGAATGGACTACTTCCATACCGTTAATTTCTACTTTTTATGGAAATCATGTAAGTTTGTTTCCTATTTTGGCGTCTATTGCAATATTCTTTTATATGATGATGACCACAGGACAAAACATGCCTACACAACCAGGAATGCCTAACATGAAATTTATCATGTATTTGTCTCCGTTAATTATGCTGATTTTCTTTAATAATTATGCCAGTGGTTTGAGTTTGTATTATTTCGTTTCCAATCTGATTACTATTTTAATTATGTTGGCAATTAAAAATTATATTCTGGATGACAAAAAGATTCATGCTCAAATTCAGGAAAACAAAAAGAAACCAAAAACGGAAAACAAGTTTCAGCGTAAAATGAGAGAAATGATGGAGCAGGCGGAGGCTCAGAAAAAAACTGGTAAAAAGTAACTTTTATATATATAATATAGTTAGTAGTTTAAAATAATAAAGCTCCCTTATCTAAGGGAGCTTTTTAGCATAAAGTAGGTTTAGTCTGCTAACATTTGGATATGACAAATATGACCTATTAGATTTATTAAAAAAAAATATAGTTGCCAAGAAAGTCATTTTGTATGTAAAGTAATGGGAGTGTGATGTCTGTTTTTTTTTGTTGATTTGACTTTAAATGTTTTAAAAATAAATTGTAAGAAAAAACCTTCATATTTAACTGATAATAAGAGTTATACGAAAATAAGTTGGTGTAAGTAACTCTGGAAATTGTTAAGAAAAAGGACCTCTTTCCGGAAAATGTACCTACCAAAATAACATAGTCCTAGATTAAGGTCCCTCAATCTTTTTATTTCGTATGACTAACGAAAGATAATTCCTCTTAGTATTCTATTTTGATACTAATAATATAAGGTTTCATTAGTATGATTATTCACGTGTAGGCTAGAATTAGAACAATTCAGATTTGAAACTGATAGTAATCCGTAGGCTTAGTGGTTGTAAAATTATAAGAGAAGGACATTTTGTTTAATGAAAAAGATATAATGTTAAACAATATATAACAAATGTATATAAAAACCTACAAATAATTGTAATTGATTTACATTAATTCTTAAAATTAATAGCTAAAGCGACACTATTCTACTTAGTATTAAATAAAACCTTAAAAATTAATTTGAAGTATCTGGTATGAGTACGGTATCTAAGCTGTGAAGAACTCCGTCAGTTGCCTGTATATCGGCAGTTAATAATCCAATTCCATTAGTACCACTTCCATCCGTAAGATCAGCCCTATTAATATCTGTGCCAGGAAGGGTTATGGTAATTGTATCTCCCTCGAGCGTATTAAGTATATCGCCGTTTGTTAAATCTTCCAATTGCGTATTTCCCAATACAATATGGTGTGACAAAATATCAGTTAGTAAGGCAGTATCAATTTCGTTGATACTCGCAACTCCTAAGGAACTAAGAGCTTCTTGAAATGCCATATTTTGGGGCACAAATATGGTAAAGGGTTCAGACATGGCCAATTGCTCAGTGAGATTTGATGTTGGATTACTGATATCAATGGCGCTGGATAAACTTGCAAAATTTGGATCTGCATTTAGAAAAGTAAAAACATCAGGCAATTCGATTACAGTATTTACCAAATGCAATATGCCATTAGTTGCGTTAACATCCCCCAATATTACTCGAGATGTTCCATTTATTATAATTCCATTAGATATGTTTACAAAAGTACTTAGGTTCGTTCCATCCGGTCCTGATGTGGATTCGTTGGTAAAATAACCTGTTTCCAAATTTTCGAATGAAATAGTTCCTCTTACTACATGATTTCGCAGCAATTCAGCTAAGGTGTCATTGGGAATATCTTCTAAGGAAGAAAAGCCATTGTTATCCAAATAAGTAATAAAAGCAGCATTAATTGGTGGAAAAACTGTAATTCCATTACTACTTTGAAAAAAGTCAACCAAATTCGCTTGCTCTACAGCGGCAACAAAAAGAGAAAGATCTGTAGAAATTCGGGCTAAGGCCAAAATATCAAGATTATTAGGGTTAGGTGTAGCTATTGTATCACCATCATCAATAGAAGTGCACGAAGACACCACGGTGATAATTGCTAAAAAGACCACTACAGTTTTGAAAAGGATATTCTTCTTCATAGGATTTTAATTTGCAGAACAGGTGCTCAAAGTTACTAAAGAAAATGAATTGTATATAAGATTTTGACTTTAATAAAGAGATTTAAAAACTACGAAAGCGTTGCTTTTAAAAACACAAAAATTTGAATAGCGGAACAAATTATTGCATAAAAAAAGCGTTGGAATATACCAACGCTTCTTAATAAAGAATAGACTTTGTATCTAATTCGATGGCAATAACACGCTATCTATAACATGGATAACACCGTTATTTGCCTGAATATTTACTGTTAATACGCCAACTCCAGAATTTCCAGAGCCATCAGTGATGTTAGCAATATTATCACCGGTTCCTGGTAAATTAATTGTAATAGCATCTCCTTGTAATGTAACCGGTGCGATACCATCTGTTAAATCTTCTGCTCTTATATTTCCCTCTATGACATGATGGAATAGAATGCCGCCAAGAGTTGCACTATCGATATCGTTCACACTCTGAACACCTAAATCGGAAAGTAATGTGTCAAAAGCGGTGTCTAATGGTGCAAAAACTGTAAACGGACCCGCCTGAGACAATACCGCATTAAAATCTATTCCTGAAGATGCCGCATCTAAAGCATCAATTAATGGACTCAAATTGGGATCTGCCTCTCCAAAAGTAATTAATGTTGGTAGATCAATTACCGTTTCAACAATGTGTATAATCCCATTTGTGCCAATAATATCTTTATTGTCTAAATTACCTGTGCTAACGCCATTTAAAACAATACCATCTGAAGTATTTACAAATAAGCTTAAATTATCTCCATTTTCATTTGTTGCTGCAGTGGTTAAATCATAAGAAGTAACAAAATCATTAGTTAAGGTAGCATTGTTTAATAAAATATGATTAAATATTACGTTAGAAATATTATTACCATCGGGATTATTAAAGTTATTAGAAGCTGCATTACTAGGAGCGAACAAGGTATAAGGACCATCGCCTGCAAGAATTTCTAGAAAATCAGCTTCAGGTGTAACCTCCGCTCCCATAGAGTTTTCTAATTCCGCTAAATTTGGATTTCCCATAATATGTGTAGTAATCGTAGGTAACGTTATCACAGCATCTACGATATGGATCACTCCATTTGATGCATCCATATCTGGCGTTTCAACAGTAGATATGCCATTTAAACTTACTCCAGAAGATAAGTCAATCAATAAACTTAGATTATTCCCAGCAACACCAGCTGTACTCAACGTACTTACGTAACCAGTGTTTAAATTTGTTGATCTGTTTTCTCCTGAGATCACGTGATTTAGTAGTAGTTGTTGTAGTTCTCCAGCAGGGATATCTGTTAAAGCTCTGCCATCAAGAAAAGTTTCAAATGCTGTATTTGAAGGTGCAAATATCGTAAACGGTCCAGTACCACTTAAGGTAGTTATCAAGTTTCCTCCTGCTGCTTCCAAAGCAGCTACTAAACTGCTTAAATCTGCGGTTTCCTGTGCAAGCTCTACCAAATTTGTTCCGGCAACTGGAGGTGTTGGATCGGGAGGAGTTGAAGGATTATCATTATCGCTGTCCGAAGAACAAGCGGCTATAAATACCATAGCAAATGCTAAGACCGCTAATCTATACGAATGTAAAATTGTTTTCATGCTGTTTTTTTTAAGTGTCATTTTGTAATATATTTTTGTTAATTATGAACACTATAGTAGTAGGCTTTAAAGTGAATTCCTATCATAGAAAAGCCTGTATCTTATGGTTTTAGCGCATTTTTTTGCATTCAAAAGGCATAAACGTTGTGGAATTGGAAGATGATCTAATTTTTTTTATAATAAGTTTAACACAACAAACGGGAACTAAAAACACTTTAAAAGGCTTGTAACTGAAAAAATCCAACCTCATTTAATAAGAGATTGGATCTTTCTAGCGAATTATAAATTCTTTTTCATAATTTTTTAAGGTACAAGAGCTCCTATTGCAGCTTGCGGGATCAAGACTTTGTCTATTACATGTATTATAGTATTACCCACATTAATGTCTTCACGTAAAATATTGGCGGGCTCATCAGTTTGGTCATTAATTGAAATAGTATCATTTACATTAATAATAATTGATTCCCCTAATAAAGTGCTTATAACCTGTCCATCATTAAAATCAGATGTTAACAACACATCACCAACAATAATATGGTGCGCTAATATCTGAGCTAACAGCTGCAGTTCCTCCGGTGTATCGAAATCTGCTAATTCTTCAATACCCTCCAAATTGTCGAACAACGCTCTGAAAGCGGTATTTGTTGGCGTAAAGCATGTTGTGGGGATGCGCTGTCCTAAGCTATCTTTAAGGAAGTCATCCACTCGTACTAGAGCTAAGATAAGGGCATTCAGATTTAAATCATCCACAGAACTAATAATGTCTAACAAAAAGTTTTCCGCCTGATTTGCTAAAACATCGATAATAAATTGAGGTACTAAAATTCTATCTATTACATGAATGACCCCATTACTTGCTGTAATATCCGTAAGTACAAAATTTGCATTAAAACTGGTTGCATCTCGTAATACCAGGCCATTAGGAGTATCAACAATTTCAATACTATTGTTTGTTAAAAGTGTGTTTACATTTCCTACTGCTAAATTAGATGAAGTAATCATTGTGGGAAGCACATGATATTCAAGCACTGCTCTTAACAGTGCAATCTCTGTGGTAGTATTAAAGTCTTCTATTCCTGAAAATCTACTTCCAAAAAGCGCCAACAGACTGGTTAATGCTTCATTTGAAGGTGCAAAAACCGTAAAAGGACCAGTGCCATCTAGCGTTTCTAATAAACCGGTAAGTTCTAACGCCTGTTCTAAAAAGTCTAAACTTTCCGTAGCTACAACTAATTCACTTATGGTTTGTGACTGCGTAGGGTTTAAGGTGTCAATTAGGGCCGCAATTTCAGCAGGAATTAAAATTTTATCAATTGTATGTACAACGCCATTGTTGGCAAAATCATCGGTAGAAAGTATTGTGGCATTAATAGCCGTAGCATCACCAATTACAAAAGTGTCTCCGTCTGGGATAATCACTATAGATTCATTATTGGCTATAGTAGCAATTGTTCCTTCAGCTAAGTTTTCTGAACTCAGCACTCCTTCCACTAAATGAAACTCCAAAATACTTCTTAAGATTGCTACCTCTAAAGGGTTATCAAAATCGCTAAAGCTATTAAAGTCTTCCCCTAAGGCCTCAAATAAACCATTAAAGGCATTATTTACTGGTGCAAATAGGGTTAGTGCATCTTCTCCGCTAAGCTCATCTTCTAATCCTGCGGCTACAATTGCTTCTTCTAATAAAGACAATTCATCATTTTCTGATACTAATTCAAAAATAGAGGGTAGCGGAATTAGAGCATCAATAACACTTTGAGGCAATAATACTTTATCTACGATATGCACCACACCATTTATTGCTTCATTATCACTACCTACAATTTCTGCCAACTCATCAGTTTGGTCTTGCACAAATAGGGTATTGTTAGCTACATTTATGGAAATTGTTTCCCCTTGAAGTGTTGTTAAGTTTGTTCCATTAGAAAAATCGTCGGAAAATGCAGTAATGTCAGCTACCACATGATAATTAAGGATCTCGGCTAAAAGTGCTAAAGATTCGGTATCATTAAAATCACTTAAAGAATTAAAGTCATCTAATTGTTCTAATAATTCATCAAAAGCATCATTTGAAGGCGCAAATACCGTAAAATTCGTATTCGTATTGGCTAAAGCTGATGCTAAGCTAGGATCACTAAGCTCCAGAGCTTCAACTAGATCGCTTAAAACGGCTACAGATTCTGCTAATACTACAATATTAGATAATTGAGGATCACTACCGCCAGTACTATCACCATCTGTAGTAACGTCATCATCATTTTGTCTGCAGGAAAAAATAATAGTGATTAATGCAATCAAAAAGATAAAATTCTTCATCCATGAATTCTTTTTCATTTCCTTATTTTTAGGTTTATTAATGTTGTTGAAAATTAGGTGTTAATGTGTTAAAGCGCTCAAAAATTAATTTAAGTCTTTGTTACATTAACTTTAAAAATTCCCTTTATTAGGATGGATCGCGGGATGGTTTCTTAACGATTTGGAAACCTAAAAAATAGAACGACAAATAAAAACATCTGCCATTACAGCTTAACTAGTCGCGAGCTGCTAAATTGCCTTACAAACTCCTATAATATTTTGTAATTTTGTAACTTAAAATTGGTGAGATGAAGAAAGTAGTTGTAGGACTTTCGGGAGGAGTAGATTCAAGCGTAACGGCCTACTTGTTAAAAGAGCAAGGCTATGAGGTTATTGGTTTGTTTATGAAGAATTGGCACGACGATTCAGTGATCATATCAGACGAATGCCCATGGATAGAAGATAGTAATGATGCTTTGATAGTAGCAGAGAAATTAGGAATTCCTTTTCAAACTATTGACCTAAGCGAGGTATATAAGGAACGTATTGTTGATTATATGTTCGACGAATATGAAAGAGGGCGCACACCTAATCCAGATATTCTTTGCAATCGGGAAATTAAGTTTGACGTTTTCCTAAAAATTGCATTGCAATTAGGAGCCGATTATGTGGCTACAGGACATTATTGCAGAAAGACCAGTATTACGAATGAAGATGGTTCTGAAACACATCAGCTTCTTGCCGGAGTAGATCTCAATAAAGATCAGTCTTATTTTCTATGTCAATTATCTCAAGAACAATTGGCAAAAACACTTTTTCCAATAGGATCACTTACGAAGCCTGAAGTTAGGGCAATTGCTGCAGAACAGGATTTAATTACCGCAGATAAAAGAGACTCGCAAGGATTATGTTTTATTGGTAAAGTAAGATTGCCTGAGTTTTTGCAACAAAAATTGAAACCTAAAAAAGGAGTTATTGTTGAGGTTCCTTCTGTAACAAAAAAATACGTTCATGATATCCCCAATTTTACAAATAAGCTAGAAGAACTCGCTTTTTTTGCAGAGAAACCGAATTATGTACTCGAGGATGGTAAAATTGTTGGTGAACATCAAGGTGCACATTTTTTTACTATTGGTCAAAGAAAGGGACTGGATGTAGGTGGTACTCCAGAACCACTATTTGTAATTGATACTGATGTTACAGAAAATATAATATATACAGGTCAGGGAAAACAGCACCCAGGTCTTTATCGTAGAACTTTATTTGTCGCCCAAGAAGAATTGCATTGGGTTAGAAAGGATTTAGCATTGAAACCGGATGAAACTTTGGAAGTTATGGCTAGAATTCGCTATCGGCAACCGTTACAAAAAGCTACCTTATATCAAATTTCAGGAGGACTTTATGTTGATTTTAAGGAAAAACAATCGGCAATAACGGAAGGACAGTTTGTTGCATGGTATATCGATGATGAACTTATTGGTTCTGGAGTAATATCCTGAAAATTTTGATAGTCAAAGCAAAAATTAAATTTAAGAAACAGATACATGCAAAATAGAGTCTCCTCATTGTTTAATATTCAATACCCAATAATTCAAGCCGGAATGATATGGACAAGTGGATGGCGTTTGGCTGCTGCTGTTTCCAATGCAGGAGGCCTAGGTATTATTGGAGCTGGATCGATGTATCCTGAGGTGCTTCGCGAGCATATTCTTAAATGCCAGGAGGCTACCACAAAGCCTTTTGGAGTTAATGTTCCCATGTTATACCCAGATATTCAAGAACTCATGGAAATTATATGTACTCTTGGTGTTAGAATTGTATTTACCTCTGCTGGAAATCCAAAGACCTGGACCAACTACCTCAAGGACAAAGGAATTACCGTAGTTCATGTGGTAAGTAGTGAAAAATTTGCATTAAAGGCAGAAGCGGCTGGTGTAGATGCTGTAGTAGCAGAAGGCTTTGAGGCAGGGGGACATAATGGTCGCGATGAAACCACAAGCTTAACATTAATACCTGCAGTTAAAGCAGCAATTTCAATCCCACTTATTGCTGCTGGTGGCATAGCAACAGGAGAAGCAATGTTAGCAGCAATGATTTTAGGGGCTGATGGAGTGCAAGTAGGAAGCAGATTTGTGGCTAGTGAAGAAGCATCTTCACACCAATTATTTAAAGAAAAGGTAGTAGCTACTGGAGAAGGCGATACACAGCTTACTTTAAAAGAATTAGCGCCAGTTCGCTTAATAAAGAACAAGTTTTATTCGGCTATAGAACATGCCTATGCCCAAGGAGCAAGTGTAGAGGAACTAAAAACCTTATTGGGAAGAGCACGTGCTAAACGCGGCATGTTTGAAGGGGATATGGAACAGGGAGAATTGGAAATAGGACAGGTAGCCGCACTCATACATGATATAAAACCTGCTGCAGCTATTGTAGCTTCAATGGTTGAGGAGTTTGAAATTGCCAAAAAGAAAATGTACAATCTATAAGTTTTCTCGAACTTCTCTGAAATAGTTAAAAGCTTTAATTAGTCTGGAACCGTACCAAGAGAAATATTCCCCATCTACCAATATAATTTTAGAATCAGGTAAAAGTGTTTGCACTTCTTGAATATGTTTCTCTTTAAAGGGGAAAGGTTCTGAAGAAAGTAAAACAACGTCTACGGTGATATTGGCTAGGGAAGTTGAAGTAAGCTCAGGATAACGTTTTGAACCTGCAAAAACGTTATCAAATCCATTTAAAGCCATTAAATGATGAATAAAAGTATCTTTTCCTACCGTCATCCAAGGGTTTTTCCAAATAAAATAAATGGCTTTTAGTTTTGTCCTGTGTGCCATAAATAGCGCATGATTCTTGGCTTTTTTTTTAATTTTTTGAATCATCTCTTCGGCTTCGGATCTACAATGAAATAACTGTCCATACATTTCAATTAAAACTAGGGCATCAGATAAACTTTCAATATTAGAAACATGAACGATGTATGCAGCGGCTAAAGTGGTAACAATTTCCGCTGTATTTTCTTCTTTATTACACAGAATGATGTCTGGTTCAAGGGAAGCAATTTTTTTATACGATACAGTTTTGGTTCCTCCGATCACCGTTTTTTGCTCCCGTAATTGTAATGGATGGACACAAAATTTGGTTATACCAACTATTTTTTCCTCCAATCCAAGATCTACAAGTAATTCTGTTTGCGAAGGAACTAATGATACAATTCGTTTGAGAGGTTTGGTAATAGTAATAGTTCTTCCTAACTGATCGGTATATAGCATACGTTAAAGATAAAATATGTTACCAAATTTTACTTTAATTTATGAATGATTTCATCTATAAAAAGTACGGTTTCCGAGAAAACACCTTGCCAATCTTTAGATCTCAAATCACACGCAATTACATGATTACCACTTTCAGGAAAGGCGACTTCCTTTTTCAATATTTGCGGAGTATTTAAATGCTGATACATTTTATGCATGGCTGCAACAGAGACAACATTATCCTGTTCTTGCTCATTTTTATAATAATATCCTAAGAATACGGGACATTGCACTTTAGCAAAAGTAGAAGGAACCATATGTGAGAATACCATTTGCATTAAAGCAATATATCCATTGACATGATAATTTGTAGACCAATATTTTGCTTCTTCTAAAGGCCTGTCCACCTTTTGAACCTCGCCGCCAATGGATCGAATAAAGTGCGCTTTCCCACCTGGTTTTATAAGCATTTTTTGGGAAGGTTCCTTTAAGTCAATAAAGGGAGAATATAGCACTAAACCTAGAATATCTTTTACTTCGGACGCAAGAATAAGACTTAAAGCACCACCAGTAGAGGTGCTTACCAAAATTATCTTATCTCCTAGCGTTCGCCCAATTTCCAAGGCCTCTCTTGCAGAATTGATATAATTACTAGGGGTTAAATATTCAAAACTATTAGGCCTGTCAATTCCATGCTCTTTAAGCCTTGCCATGTATACATGCGCTTTATATTTCTCAGACAAGAGTTTCATTACGGGTTCTCCTTCTCTATGACTTGCTCCAAACCCATGGAGGTAAACAAAGGCTATGGAAGTTTTTTTTTCAAAAAATTCAGAAGCCCAAATGATCTTCGCTTGATTGTTGGTTCGAATCCCCTGTACTTTTGCTTCTTTTTCAGCAATTAAAGTATCAAGGTCAAGTAAGTCCGTATTTGTTTGCACGTATTGCGGTAATCTTAGATTTAAAATAATTTTTAATGCGGCGGCAAAGATAAACTTTACAACTAAAACCTATATGGATTGAAAATTTTAAAATCTAAAATGTAGCGGTTCATCTTTTTCAAGATATTTTCTTAATAATAATTGCTCCGTAACAACATCAGTGATTTGCACCAAAGTTTTGTTTCCCTTGCGTTTCACTTCAATATCAAAGTTTTGATTAAAAGCCTTTACGTTTCGTAAGGCCATTTTGTTCCAGTGTTCCGGAAGCCGAGGTTGTAAGGTGAAGCTACTAAAACCAGTTGGGATAATACCGAACATACCCTCAGTGAATACACGACAGTATAACCCGCTTTCGGCAGAAAGATGCGCCATATTTCCTTCTGGAAAGGCTTCAACCACATAAGGAACTCTTGAACCTAAAAGACGTTCTTTGGAAAATGCTAATAGTTTCTCTAAAGAAACATCCGTTGCTCCTGCTAAAAAGGTACCACGCAAGGCATACAATGTACCTCGATCCCAGAAAATGTTGGCAATTGCAGGATTCACATTGTTTTTTTCCACGTGCACCCCATTGGTAGTCCATAAATGATCAAATAAGGCTTTTATCGTATCTTCTTTTCTATTATGAATCCCTACAACCAATGGCAAACAGATCCAATGACGCAAATCTTGATGTTCTTTATAATATTTGTAGGTATTCAATCCATCGATATTAGTACCGAAGTAATTTTCAATGGCCATTCCCAGCTTACGAGCTCTTTTTGAATATAGTTTGGAATTTTTTGTTTTGCCAAGGGCTTCGGCAAGAGCTGCACTAAGGTTTAATGCGCCATAATATAGTGAGGCTGTAGATAGGTTTGCAGTCCCTGTAGCGATGCGTCCTTCCATTTCATCAGATTGAGAACGGACAACACCTTCTTTATTAAGCTGTTTGTGACAATATGTTAGTAACCACTCAATTAAAGGCCATATTTTCTTTGCCGTTTGTCTATTTCCAGAAGCTAAGGCATACTGACTAGCACCGTAAGCAATCATTGCTGCATCCCCGCGATCTAGTGGAGATGGAGGTTCGTAAGTTTCAACTTCAAATGCATAGGGTATAGGTGTATATTCTGGATTAATCTTGGTTGTAAATGCCTGATACGTATTGTCTGCTGAAAGGTTTCCTTTTTCATAACCCAAATAGGGAAAGAAGGGACTAATATACTCAGCTTGATCATTTGCCCAAATACCCACATAGTAACGCCCTCCACCAGGAGAATGAATAAGCCCTAATTTTGACTCAAAAATACTTTCCGATGCACGCACCTTCGAGAATTCGAATAACGTATTTAAAACGGGTTCGGGAGTTTCTAAATTCAAAGATCCTTGCAGCTGTTCCAGGAAATCCATTCGCGAATCCGAAATGGTTTCTAAAGCACTTGTTGGATAAAGTTCATCTTCCGTTCGAGCCATAATTTTAATCGCTCCTTTAAAAGAAGTTCCTGGTGCTAAAGTAATATTAGAAGGAAAATCTGTTATAGAACGATAATAGAAACGATTGCTAGCTCCTTTATCCTCATAATTAAGTTCCGTATTGCCTATTTCTATGGCAACGGAGGTATCTGCTGAATTGGTAATATTCCACTCTTCAATAAATAACCTTTCGTCCATGGAAGGATATAATTTTCGAACTAAAACTAATCCGGAACTTGAGGCTTCATGCGTAAATACTAACGTTCCATTTATTTGAACAGTGGCTACTTTACCAGGTACGAATTGATGATTTCTTATAAAGAGTTTTGGGGTAATACTATCGTCGAAAGTATTTTTTAAGTATGCCCTGTAAATAAACCAAGCTGGGTCTGTTTCCTTAATTAAAGGATGTAGTTGAGGAAAAAAAACCTGACGTTGTAGTGAGAGATTACGCAGAGAATCAATGGAGTAAGTTACAATTCCTGCTACACGACTACCTGCCATTTCAATATTATCGGAATGTGGAAGATTATAATCCTGGTTTAAATCCCATTGTATAGTGGATTTACCCTCAATTTCCCAATGACTTTTGTATAAATCTTGCGCCAGAAGTGTATTTAGAAACGTACTTAACAGTATTACAACAAGGAGGTAAACTTTTGTTTTCAAGATATTTAATTTAGCGCGTTTTTTTTATTTTAATTTGCTTATTCATCAACTGCATAACTGTCTCCATAATATTTACTGGTAATTCCAGTATGAAATTTTATGGCTGAAATGGGTTCATATTTTGCCGGTGTTAATCCAGGTAATACTTCTAAAATTTCTTCTTCTTTAAGATAAATTGCCATTGGAATGGTAATTCGAGCTTTCGTAAATAAGGTGGATTCCTTAGGTTTGCTTACGCGATGTGTGGTAGAAGGCAATCTATCATTTGTAATACGCTGCATATAATCTCCGGTATTAAGAATAATAGTTCCTGGATCTGGATTAAGACGAATCCATTTTCCGTTGGCGCGATTATATACTTGCAATCCATCTACACTTTGAGCTGGGAGTAAAGTAAATAAATCAACATCTTCATGCCCCAACATACGTCCTGCGCCCGAGGCATCATCTTCTTTGCTAATTGCAGGGTAATAATTCAGTCGAAACCCAAAATTAGTAGCTTTTAATTTATCATCATATAAGTGCGGATCACAATCCAAATAACGCAGTATACTTTGCATTATAGGTAGAATTAAGGTTTCATGAGATTGAATAATAGTTCTAAAGAAAGGTTCATAACCTGGTTTTGGCCAATAATCTGAAGCTTTATAATTTGGATTTTCTTTTAAATCAAAAGCGCGTCTACAAAATACCCACCCTTCTACAAGATCAGGATGTATGATTGTAGTTTCTTTAATTGGAAAATAACCTTGATTGATAGAGCCATGTCTTTGCGCTTCATAAGCCATACGTTCTGCCAAAGAGGTACTTTTAAAAAGTTCAGTCACCTTATTTTCTGCCTTGGAATATAGATTGGTATCCATCCCATGACCCGATAAAACAGCAAATCCTATTTCTTCAAGAGCTTGACCTAATTTTTTAGAAAAAGACGCTTTTCCTTCAGCTCCTCCCTCAAAAAATTCGTGCATATCGCAAGTTTGTATTACGAAATCTTCATCAAATTCATCTTTGTTTTCGTTTTCGACAAGATTGTATTCATGAGCCTTATTTACCCCTTCATATTTTTTAAATTCTTGATTTACGGAATGAATACCTTCAGTTTTAGCTTTTGTCATCGTGAATATCTTGAGGTTTAAATGTACATAGAAATCACGAAAAATCAGGAAGTAATGTTACTGTAAATGTACCCAATAAGTACTGCTAATAGTGTTCCAGGAACAATCCAACGAAACCAGAATATAAAAACTTTAGCACTTATGCTAGCGGTGTTTACAAACCAAGATTTGATATAGTCCCGGCGTTTAACTCCCCACCAAATACCAAGTAGGGCCATTAAACTCCCAAATACTTGCATTCCAGAACCAAATACTAAATCCAAAGTCCCTATGATTTGGGGGTATAATGCACTTGGGAAAGCCAAAATAAGTTGTACTAAACCAAAAACTATAAGTAGTCTTTTTTTAGGTTTTTTTAAACCAGAAATACTACTTATGGGTACCTGAAAAGCAGCCACTAAGGATAAAAAGGCAACCAAACTTAATGCAAATAAAAATAAGGAGCCAACCCACCTTCCTGCGGGTAACACAGCAAATAACTCTGGAAGGGTATTGAAAATTAACGATGGTCCTGCATCTAATTGAAGGTTTAGAACCAAAATACTTGGGACCAAAAATAAACTCACCAACAATGAAGAACCTAAGTCTCCAAAACAAGTAAACAATGCAATTCGGGGAATCTCTTTACTTTTAGAAATGTATGCAGCATAAACGACTACGAATGTCCCTCCCAAACCTATAGAAAAAAAGGCTTGCCCGAGTGCAGCAAAAATTTCAGTAGAGCCAATAGCACTAAAATCTGGCGAAAGAAATTGTTGCACGCTTTGCATAGCTCCAGGAAGTAGCCAAGCATGAACTATCATATAGAGTATAGCCAAAATAAAAAAGGGCATGAATATTTTAGAAATCCGTTCAATTCCATTTTTCAACCCTTTGTGCGATATGATTAAAGCTGCAGCAATCAATATTGATGTAATAAGATATTGAAGATAGCCATTGCTCAATAGTTCATTGTAATTTTTACTTGTTGCTGAAGAAAACCCTTTTAGAATAGAAAAAGCCGTGCTGAAAAATACATTTGCAACAACTACGGCATAATATGAGCCTGCAATGGTAACGACTCCTATAAGGAGATGCCCTAGTAGCTTTCCATAACGATTTCCAAATATAGAAATATAAGCCATGATGGTTCCACCGCCTACTTTTTTACCCAAACTCATTTCCGTGAGTAAAGCTGGAAATGCCAATAGTATTGTAAAAATTAAATAGATAAATAAAAAAGCACTTCCTCCATAAGTTCCCATCATATAAGGGAAACGCCATACATTTCCCAAACCAACCGCAACTCCAATCATGGTTAGCGCTGCACCAAAACGAGATGAATATTGATTTTTTTGGTTAGCCATTATACCAATGCAGTTTTGTAGTTTCCAGATAATGCAACTTCTAAAAGCTCCAAATCCTGTGATGCTTTTACCATCCGATAGTTATGCTTAGGAGGAATTACATAGGCATCTCCAGCACCTAGTAGCTGTAATTCATGGCCTTCTGCTTGTAACGTTAGTTCCCCTTGCATAATAAAAGTAAATAAAATATCAACGTCATGATTTAGATGGTGCGTTGCGGTATTCTCTGCATTTACCTTTATAACAGTAACCGAAGCAACGTTGTTAGTGGCGGATCTGATTCCTGTGTCCCGAAACTCAAACCCAGGCAGATGCCACGGATTCCATGTAGCTTCTAAAGCTTGGTGATGGCAAAATTTTTGCCCTTGAAACCTACGTTCAGGATTAAAGGTGTTATTGGGTAATTCCATACTATGGTCTATAGTAGTCATATGATCGGATGGAACTCCGATTTCAATAACTTCCAAATTATTGGAAGCTTCTAAAACGCGATGTCGAATTTCTGGAGGTTGAGTAACACAATCTCCTGCATTAAGAATAAAAGGAGGTCCTTGATCTTCATATACTAGTTTTACCCACCCTTTATAACAAAATATAAGTTGAAAACCAATGGTATGATAATGAACTACATCAGGCACAGGACCACCTTCTGGGATATGAATATGCGAGGCAATAATGCTTCCTCCCAAACGATCAGGAATTAAATCACGATACAGCATTCCTGCACGGCCAATCACCCATGGATCGTTGTGCTGCAAACGTCTAACTTCAAATTTATGTTGCGTATGAGGATGATGGAGTTGATATGTTTTTGGAAGGATCCGTAAAATTGTACCATTTGGTGCTTTCACTTGTTTGTCTGTAATGCCAAATTTTTCTGGTTCATCTGTTAATAGCTGTAAAATAGGAGCTGGGCATTTCATTGTTCTATCCAATCGTAAAGATAAACTATGACCAAAGAGAATAGCCACTTCAGGATCATCAGATGGGAAAATTTGATGCAATTGAAATCCAAGGGATTCAAAAAAAGAGATATCTGCATTTAAGTCTGAAGTAGGCAGCACAACTTGCGCCTGACTATTAGGAAGGTTTGCCATAACGAATTACATAGTTAGGAAAAGTTAATGATGTTTCGAAATATAAGAAATTCTTGGGGCAACCTTTGTCAAAATGAAAGTGAAGTTAAAAAAGATAGTATTCTTAAGACGAAAAACTATCGATTTCGCGTCAGTACGAAACCAAAGAAGTCTTCAACGGGTTCACCTTTGTCATTTTCAGGAAAATGAAGTACAGTTATATCTACTGTGCCTCGCTCGGGTAATTGATCAAAAGCCTCACTCCAATAGACTTCTGTTGCCCTTCGCGCAAGACTTCGCTCACCTGAATGTATTGCACCTTGTAGCGATACGGTAAAGATCGCTCGCCCACCCACGGCAAGTAGAGCGATTACCCGTTGCAGCACGGCTATGCGTTGCGCAGGAGCAACTCCTCCACAGGTATCTTTAACGGTACTACTTCCACGCGGTCCACGATCTCCTTCAAAATGTTCCATTTCGCAAGCACAAACCATACTTCGGGCTACGATAAGATTAAAGTCACGACCTGCATCTTCCAAATCTTCCGATGTCCAATTCCAAGGTTTCCAGTCAGGTTCTAATGTTCCGCTTTGTTGTTTTTTCCTAAATGCGAACTCCTCAGGGTAAAATGTTCGGGTTTTTTCAGCTGCTGGATGTAAGCTACCTGTTTGTTCATCCGCTTTGTGAGATTCTGAAATAAACAATGCACGATCCCCTTCTCCGGCAGGAGTTCGTTCACCAATAGGATCTTGTTGTGTTGCATTCCAAGCCCAATTAAAGTCTACAGGAGCTTCACGTGGTCGATCTACTGGGCGAACTCGTACTCTTTCTCGTCCTCTTAACAATGGATCTTCTTCATGATTTAGACCATTGCGTCGGGTTAGGTATCGGTATAATCCGTAACCAGCTCCTGCAAGAAGAAGGGCACCTCCCACAATTAATCCTGCGGTAAGAAGTTCCATCCGTTGTATGACTCCATCTCTAGATAAAGTATTGGAATCTAATGATTGCATTTGCATTGAATCCGAGGGAGCATGAACATCATCAGTAGGCTTATGTAACTTCTTTTTATTAACGTACTGCAATGCTTTTGCTCCCATTACATCTGCCTCTTTTTCTAAGCTAGGGCTATCGTTAATATTAACCTGCCCTTTCATTTGCAAGGTAGGCTGGACACGCCCTTGTTTTTGCTGTACTACGTGCCAAGCTTCATGGGGTAAATATTTTTCTTGACCCGTAGCTAGATGTATGTTTGTTCCCTGCGCATAAGCGTGTGCCTGCAATTGTGTTGGTTTGGGAGAATTAAAATGCACTTTTACATCGTCCATCGCATAACCAGAAAGGTTCTCGATACCTGTTTTAAGTGAATCTGGCAAACCTGTCTTGTTCTGTTTTTTCTGAATAGGAGGTTGTATATGAAGACGTTTGTTTTTAGCACTATCAGCTGCTTTTCTTTGGAGACTTTTTAATTGTACAGACCGCGGACTTTTACTAGACATTTGCTGCAACTCTTTATGTGCAAGTGCCACAGTTCTGTGGTCTTTAATTTTGGTATCTCCTTTGCCTGTACCCTGATTTGATTTAGATAATGGAATATCTTTTTCTGCTGTCTTTTCTACAGAAATACCCATAGTACGTGTATTATTTAATAGTAGGAAATTAACGCATACTATTAAAACTTACAACCGTAGAACTACCTGATATCTTATTTTTATTTTCGTTAAAATTGTAATTGATTTTGGTTTTGGAAAATTGTCCAATAGAATCACAAGAAATACAATTATGTTTAACATTGTTATGGTAATTTAATCGCAACGAATAAAGGAACAGAACTAAAACTTGAAAATTATGAAAAAAAGTATACTCGCGTTGGTTGTAATTATTGCATGCTATGGATTTACGCCAATCACCATGGATTCTAAAAATACTACTACTGCAGATGACACCACGATTATACTAGAAGAGATTAACACCTTTAATCAAATAATTGAAAATAAATTGGTGAAGGCTTCGATACTAGAAAATCAAGCAAAATTACTTTTAACTAAAGATGCAAATTCTATGGAAGCAGTTAAACTCAAGGAACAGGCGCAATTGGAACGAATGATGACTTTAAAATATAAGGCAGCCATTGCATGTCGCGAGAATTTTTTAAACTAGAAAATTACTACTACTTTTTAAATATCAGTTGTTAAAACACTTGTATTTATATACCCTTTCTTCAGAATTATTGGGGTGTTAAATGCAGGTGTTTTTGTTTAGTATCGGATAAGAATATGTATTTTAAAATGTAGTCTAGCAATCCATAAGACTATTTATCCCCGACAACCACAACCTTTTTGGGATTCAATTCAAACATAGTCTCCGAGATTTTTTTTTCTGTAATTTTGGTGGCCTCTGATACGGATTTAAAAAAACCTTCGTAAACGTGTTCATTTCTAATACTAATAGCCTTAGCTTCTTTTACATAGAGGTTCCAAAAACCGCTATTGAAATTTTTATACTTTTTATGATTTAGTTTAAATTTAGGGCTAAAATAGTGTTTGGCTCTAACGGTTTTGTAAAAGGTATTGGGATTGGAAGTTTCAATATCTAAAACGATAAAGTCACACATTTCATTAAACACTTTTTTGGGTTGATCTGAAATACGTTTTAGTCTCAAAAGTTTATCTTTTTCGATGCTTAAATCGTATTTGTATATGGTATCCGATTTCTCATATTCATAATAGGAATAACCTTCGTCCAAGCGAACTATTCGTTTTGTCCAACCTAAGGTTCCAGAGCTATTATCCTCAATAATATATTTATCCTCCTTTATATAGGCGGTAAACGCATCGCCCATTTCAGTTATTAAAAGCGCTAAGGGAATTTTTTTATTGATGACTTCAAAAGTGGTTGTATATTCAATTTCTCCTTCGAAGTATTCCTGTGCTTGCATTTGTTGAGCAGCAAAAATCAAAAAGAGAACCAATACAAATGGAATGGTTTTCATGTGGGTGGAATGGATTTTGTTTGCAGTATAAATGATATGTCATTAAATATAACATATATTTTTACAATAATCCACGTGCTTTAATTTCCAGATAACGGTTTATAGTGTTTATAGTTAAATCTTCTGGTTTGGTTAAAAGTGATTGTATACCGTACTTTCGTAACTCATTAACGATCAATTTCTTTTCGTAAACAAACTTTTCTGCAATGGTACGCTCAAATATTTGGTGCGCGCTAGCGGCTTTTTGAGCTGCAAATTCCTGTAGCTCGGTATTTTGAAAGAAAACCACAACCAATAAATGATATTTTGCAATAGCCTGCAAATAGGGGAGTTGTCGATGCAGTGCATCCAAAGTTTCGAAGTTGGTATAGAGTAAAATTAAACTTCGTTGATTTATATTTCGCTTAATATCAACATATAAACGACTAAAATCACTCTCCGCAAAATTCGTGTTTACGTTATATAATGTTTCTAAGATAAGATTCATTTGAGCACTGCGACGTTCTGCTACCACTCTGTTCTCTATAGTATTACTAAAAGTGAACATCCCTGCTTTATCTTGTTTTTTGATTGCAATATTGGAAAGAACTAAGGTTGCATTTATGGCATAGTCGAGCAAACTTAGAGCGTCGAAAGGCATTTTCATTACTCTACCCTTATCAATTACAGAATAAATAGGCTGTGATTTTTCATCCTGAAACTGGTTGACCATAAGTTGACTTTTCTTTGCAGTAGCTTTCCAATTGATATTCCTAATATCATCACCTTGAACATACTCCTTTATTTGTTCAAATTCCATGGTATGACCAATACGACGAATTTTTTTTAGCCCAAAATCAAAAAGCTTGTTACTAAAGGCCATCAAGTCGTATTTTCGTAATTGAAGAAAAGAAGGATATACCGGTACTTCATGAGCTGCATTAAAGGTGTATTTACGTGCAAGTAGTCCTAATGGCGTACACACAAATACATTCAAATTTCCAAAGGTATACCCCCCACGTTCCGTTGGTCTTAGTTGATACTTAAACTTTTTATGTTCTCCTTTTTTTAGGTTCGCTCGAATTTCAAAGTCACGTTTTTGAAATTGATGTGGCAGTTCATCTAACAATCGCAAGGACACAAGAAATAAGTAAGAATTGCTAATATGGATTAAAATTGGGTTTTGATCGCCATTAGATAATTTATCAGGCACCAAACGCTCCCCATTAATGGTTCCTTTGGAGGCATATAGTAACAAGAAATCAGTAAACAAAAATAAACATAGCATATAAAACAGCAGCTCCATTATGCCAAGTAAATTTGGAAATATATAGGATCCTATGAATCCTACTACCATAGTTACAAGGATAACGAAGAATCGCTTTTGAAGATAAATATGTTTAAAAATTTGCTTCAAACTATCTGGGAATTTCTATACTTTCTATAATCTGTTGTATAATTTTTTCTGAAGTAAAACCCTCCATTTCCCGTTCGGGAGTAAGAATAACTCGATGCGCAAGAATAGGGCTTGCAACACGTTTAATATCATCTGGTGTAACAAAATCTCTGCTGTGCATTGCAGCAAGGGCTTTAGAAGCATCCATAAGCGCAATAGAAGCTCTAGGTGATGCACCCAAATACAAGTTGGCATTAGTTCTGGTGTTATCCACAATTGAGGCGATATATTTCAGTAAATTATTTTCAATAATAATTTCCTTGATCGTATTTTGATATTCGGCTATTTCCTTTGCAGTAAGCACGGCGTTAATCATAGCCTCTTCATTTTTATTTTTTTGCTCGTGCTTACTTTCTAGAATGCGAACTTCTTCTTCTAACGAAGGATAACCGACATTAATTTTGAATAGAAATCGATCCAATTGTGCCTCTGGAAGACGATAGGTTCCTTCTTGTTCTATTGGATTTTGAGTGGCAAAAACTAAGAAAGGCGGTTCCATGGCATGTTCAGTTGCATCAATGGTAATTTGGCGCTCTGCCATGGCTTCAAATAATGCCGCTTGTGTTTTCGCAGGAGCTCTATTAATTTCATCTATCAAAATAATATTAGAAAATAAAGGACCTTTTTTAAATTCAAACTCCGAAGATTTTACGTTAAAAATTGAAGTGCCTAAAATATCACTGGGCATGAGGTCTGGAGTAAATTGAATACGACTAAAATCTACCTGCATGGTTTTGGCCAGCAATTTTGCCGTTACTGTTTTAGCTACTCCTGGAACACCCTCAATAAGCGAATGTCCATTGGCCAAGATAGAAATAACCAATAATTCGATCATATCTTTTTGCCCAATAATAACTTTACTAAGCTCCTGTTTTATCTGTGCAATAGCTTCTTGTAGCTTACCTAAATCAATACGATTATTGAATGCTATTGGATTATCTTCTTGTTCTTCCATTGGGTATTTTCTTAAAAAGTTCTATTTTTTTATTTAATGCTATTAAATCTGCTTCGGTATGTTGAGATTTATTTTTAAGGTTTAGTAATAGGTCCAGTAAAGCTTTAGCTTCCTGAATTGTTTTTCCTGATTTAACCGCTAAATTATGTGCTGTTTTTTCGTTGATTTGTTGCGTATTGATATAGTAAGTACTGCGTATATACTGTAAAAAATAATTTATCTTTTTTGCAATAAGATCACTGTAATTTTTATGCTGATAATAGAGACTCCCTACAGTTTTGGCAAAAGCAATAGAAGTATTTTCTAATGGTTCGACCACCGGTATAATGCGCTGCTCCCTCTTGGCTTTAAATATAACAAAGATGATTAAACCTATAATAGTAAGGTAATATGCCCATTTTAAGGAAATTTGATTAAGAACAAAACGCATTGGAGAATCGATAACAACTCTACCCGATTTTTTATAATTATCCCATAAAAGGGTAGGGGCACGTTGCACATAGGAAAGGGTATTTGCAACATATTCCTGATTCCCGTTTAACATATAATAATTGCTATAGGCTTGAGGAGAAGTACTTAAATAAAAATAACCCTTACCAAAGCCTATTTTAAGAAAGTTAATTTTTGGCTTTCCATCATCTTTAACTATATCTTCATCTATTTCAACCAAAGGATTTATGGCAGTATTTCTTTTGTATTGAATATGGCCTAACACCGTAGTATTGAGCGTATCAATTTTAGAAAAATAAGATTTGGTTTGTCCTCTGGAGTATTTAAACTTCTTTTTAGGAAAATGAGAATTCGTTAGGCTTAGTGTTACCGTATCTTCTTGAATGGTATAATTGGTATTCGTATCTACACCTAATGTGTCTGCCAATTTACTACTAAAATAGGTAGAGGCAATAAAAACATTATTCCCGCTATTTACATACTTTAAAAGTTGTTTGGTTTCTTGTTCATCAAAATAAAGCCCATCGTTGATAAGTATAAAATCAGACTGTTTTGTGGAATCTCTTGCTACAAGCTCGTCATATAAATTCTGTTGTATCGGGATTACTTCTGTTTCGGAAAACAAATTTGGTAATTCCTGAAAAAGCACATAACATCCAAATGGAATTTTATCGGTCATAGTATACGATGAGCGCCAATTAATTGGCTTGGGGCGAACGAGTTCGGTAACAATAATACCCAGAAGTACAGCTACGAAAAGTGCGATTATTATTTTTGATCGTCTATCCATTATCGCCGTTTATGCTATTTTGAAGTGCCATAAATCGCAAAGCTGAGGCCTTATATTTTATTTCATCAACCGGCTGTTCTCCATACCAAATATGATCATAGATATAGGAAACTTCTTTGAAAATACTTCCTAGTGTTGGTTTTGTTATTTCATTTTGATAATCATTATTAGTTTTTTCATAATGCCATTCGATAATATTTTTTTGCGAAAGTAGTTTTAAACCTTTCAGATATTGATAGCGTATCGCAAGGCGGTAATTCTGCTGTGCTAATGCATCGTTAATATGCTGATCTAAATCTAAATGTTCGATATGCTGTTCTTCTAAACCAAGGTCTATAAATGGTTTCGCACTTTTCGTAAAAATCGCAGCTACATTTTCGCCTACAAAAAACTTAATTAACAAATAGAGGGCAAATACTCCCATTAGAATATAAATAACATACTCCAGAATTGCACCTATATTTGGAGGGATATGAATCCCAAAGATATTCGACAAACCTTCCAAAATCCATCGAATGGCCCGACTCAATAGGTTTTGAGCCTCACCATCTTTAGTTTCATAGTTGAATGCATTATCGGTATATTTTTCACGTAAGTCTTCATCAAAAGTCCGTAAATCCACAGCCTCTTGTAGATCTTCTTTGAGTAAAGTAGAATCCTGAGTTTGCTGCCCAAAAATCAAATGGACAATTAGAAAACAATACACGAAAACGTATTTTTTTATCATTCGCCTAAACTTCCAATTTGATCAATTTTATCTCTTGTATAGGTGTTATAAGTTTTTTCATGTAGACTGTAATAAAGAATGCCATTTACAAATTGAGAAAGGCATTGGCTAAAAATCAAAACAATCAAAAGCGCACAAGTACCAAGGGTGTATATTATGGTTGGAATTATACCAACACTGACATCAACATCATTTTCAACAACATGAAAAGAATAAATACCCACAATTACACTAGGTATAATAAGAATTAGAACGATGAATACGCCGTTCAATAATCCTATTACAAAATTTACACCGACGGATTTCCAAAAATTTTTCGCTACCAAATTCCAACCTTCTCCAAAGGCTTCAGTAACTCCTTTGTTATCTCTTAGCATTACAGTAAAGGATACCCCAAACCAAGCGAGTGCGTAGAATAAAACAACATAATATGCTAGCATCCCTAAAAAAGGAATAATCAACAAAACAAAACTAATAATAGATAAACCAATATAAATGAGAAAAAGGAATAAAATAAACAAAAGAATGCTACCTAATTTAGGCTTTAAAAAATTCCATACTTCTTTCTTATCAAAGTGATTGCCCTTATTTAGTTCATAGGTTATTAAATAAGAACTGGACAGGCTATAGTTCAAAACGGCCAGGATAATCATCAGCACGAAATAGAGAATTCCACCCGCAATAAAATAAAAAATATAAGCTTCGCTAGTATCAGAAGCCCCAGGTAAAAACCTATTGTTTTGATAGGTAATTAAGCCAATAAAGCCAGAAACTAACAAATAACTAACAATCAATATTCCAATAAGAAAGATACCATTGTATGCTAAAAAAACGTTGACAAACTTCTTTAAGTTTTGTTTTAAAAAATCAAAGTAAGTGGTGATAATCTCACCAAAATCTCTATTAATTCTTAGCTCCAGAAAGTCTTGCTGGGATTGTTTTTGCATAGGTTCGGTTTAGTGTAATTGGATATATGATATAATAAAATATAATAAGTAGAAGTGAAGTTCCTATGATCAGAAAAGCTAACCAATCGGGCATACTCGAATAGCGGGTTATAAAACCTTCTATAAAACCGGCAATAATAAAAAAGGGAACCGTACTCAAAACTACTTTTACGCCGGCATTGGCGCCTTGCATAAAGGAGACACGCCTAGAAAATGTTTTAGGAAATAGAATAGCATTTCCCATAATAAGCCCAGCGCAACCAGTAATGATTATTACCGAAATTTCTATAGTACCGTGCAACCAAATTTGTTTATTGGCTTCAAAAAAAACATCTTTCGTATAAAAAAAGGTGATAAAAGCGCCCAACATTACTCCATTACTAAATAGGATATAGGCAGTGCCTATACTGGTAATAACACCAAATGCAAATGCCAAAAATGCAACACGAATGTTGTTAATGGTAATCCCTAAAAAAGTTCCCACTTCACTTCCTCCTTTATAAATTGCCGTAGGATCTCCGTTAGCAATATTATCTAAAGTTTCATTTACATAAGCGTCTCCTAGAATTAGACGTACAAAGGCACCGTCATTTAAGGCTGAAAGGCAACCAATAACTGAAGCGATTGTAAAAATTAAAAAAGAAATCCAAAGAGTTTTATGATACTGTCTAAAAAATAAAGGAAACTCGTACATCCAGAACTCCACAATACGATTGCGACTTTCTTTTTTGTTGCGATATATTTTTTGATGGGCTTGAGAAACAAGCGAGTTTAAATACAATAAAGTTTTACTTTCTTCGTAATACGTCTGTGCGTAAGCTAAGTCATTGGTGAGCTGTATATACCCATTTGCCAGTTCGTCTGGATCAATCTGAGTATTTAGTGTAATAGCTTTTTCAAATGCTATCCATTTTTCCTTATTTTGCTTCACAAAAGCAGCTTCACGCATACGGGAGTAATCCTTTAAAGTTAAAAATAGTATTTATATGTCCAACCTTCAAATCAATACAACGCAAAATGTCAAGTTAGCGTATAAAATTGTAAGTATCGGAGAGCGAATTGCAGCTTTTCTGATTGATCTTTTCATTTTATACCTCTATGCCATACTTGTGGATATCATTGGAGATGCTATCGGAGCTTTTTCAGACGATTGGTGGACAAGGCGTGGACTTACCGATCTAATATTCTTACCAGCTATGACCTATAGCCTATGGATGCACAGTTTTTTTAATGGGCGTACGGTAGGGAAGATGTTACTTAAGATGCGGGTAGTGCGGGTAGATGGAACTCCGGTACATTGGTCTAATTTTATAGTAAGATGGATGTTGCGATTAGTGGATATTTGGATTTTTTTAGGCTCGATAGGATTGCTTACCATTCTTTTTTCAAATCGGCGTCAACGCCTTGGAGATGCAGCTTCCGGGACGGTAGTAATTAGTACAAAAAGAAAGACCAAAATATCACATACCATTTTGGAAGAAGTAGAAGAGACCTATCTTCCAAAATTTACCAATGTCACCTTGCTTTCTGATAAAGACGTACGATTGATTAAGGATACCTTTAGAATAGCTCAAAACAGTAAAGATTATAAAACGTTAAAAGCCTTACGGGTTAAAGTAGAGAGTATCTTAGAAACCAAATCGGATCTCTATGATCAACAGTATATAGATACTGTTTTGAAAGATTATAATTTTTACACACAAAAACTGTAATTGATGTTCTATCTTATTATTGATATCCTGGGAACTATCGCCTTTGCAATTTCTGGAGTTCTGGTGGCTATTGACAAAAAACTAGATCTTTTTGGCGTTATTATTATTGCTTTTGTTACAGCCATTGGCGGGGGTACTTTACGAGATTTATTGCTGGGCAATACGCCCGTAAATTGGCTGCAAGAGCCTATATATGGCATTACTATTTTAGGTGCTGTGGTAGTAGGAGTTCTTTTTAGGAAACAATTAAAATATGTAAGACGTTCTCTTTTTTTGTTTGATACTATTGGTATTGGATTGTACACCATGGTTGGCATAGAAAAAGGATTGCTAGCAGGATTAAGCCCTGCTATTTGTGTGGGATTAGGAACTGTAAACGCAAGTTTTGGAGGTGTGGTTCGTGACATTTTATGCAATCAAATTCCCATTATTTTTAGAAAAGAAATTTACGCAACCGCCTGTATTTTGGGTGGCGGTGCTTATTTTATATTGCAAGAGTTTGCTTTGCCAGACCCCTATGCATATCTAGCAGGGATTTTTATTGTCGTTGGTATTCGAATACTCGCGGTAAAATTTAAAATTGCGTTACCAACGATTTATCAAAAATCAAACTAACAATACAATGTTAGCGAATACCAACTAACCCTTTTGTAGCCTGAAATAGTTTTTTAGAGTTATAACCAATCCCATTTTTAAAAACGGTTTCTATTTTTCTAATTGCAGAAATATTTTTACTTATATCTGCGTCCAAAATCAGGATATCAGCAATTTTAGAAGGAACAATAGTACCAATACTAGCATCTTGTTCTAAATATTTAGCCCCGTTTAGGGTACAGATCTTAATAGCTTCAGGAATACTAAAGCCCATTTCTACAAATAACTCTAACAATCGCATATTTGCATAACCTGCAACTATCCTGCCATCATAAGTTGGGTCAGTACCAGCAACTAACAACCCTCCTGCGTCATAAAATTGTTTTTCCCAAATTTTGGATTTATTAAAACGTACATAGTCTAAAGAATCTCTTCCTTGTTTACTGGCCCATCTTTTGTAAACTTCTTCTTTAGCGCCTGAATATAGAGCGTCTAAACCGCCTCCAGGTATAACTTCTCTATCGGTATAAGGTTCAAAAACATTAATGGTTGAAGTTAAGGCAACATTCTTTTCAACCAGATGCGATATGAGATCTGAAACAACTTTTGCATCCGTTGCCACTTTAAGCATTGCACTTCGCATCTTAAAAGGTTCACATTGATCAACTGTTTTATCTGTAATAAAATCACTGCAGGAAAAAAAACCGTGTTCAATATTATCAATCCCAATATTTGCCGCCTCTCTGTAAGTAATTGAACATAAGTGGCCCGTAACTTTCATGTTTCGAGCATGTGCAGCGCCAACGATTGCCTTGAGATCCTCCCTGTTTATAAAGTTGTATACTTTAAATGAAGTCACCCCCATATCAGCATAAAAGTTCACAGTTTTAATGGCTTGTTCTGTGGATCTAAAATACCCTAGCTCGTAGATGCCAACTCCTTCACGATCTAAATGTGGACTGGTTACATCCATATTCGGACCTGGGATTTTACCTTCTTGAATAGCACGTTTAATATTAATATCTGCTTGCGGTATAATACTTCCAGCAGTTCGCATGGAGGTTACGCCACCTGCTAAATACAATTTTGGAAAAGAATAACTCATTTGATCCACTCCATAAATACCGGGTGTAGTTTTTGGATAAAACAAATGTTCATGTAACATTACCATTCCAGGCATGGCGCTTTTTCCTTCCATATTTAAAATGGTAGCACCTTTGGGAATTGGAAGATCAGCACCGACAGCAGTAATTTTTTCACCTGTTAGTATAATATCTTGATTGATTTTGACAGGACCGCCAGTACCATCAATAAGCGTAAGGTTCTGCAAAATATAAACACCTTGGTTATAGGTGACGAAACTTTTGGTTTCCGCAGACAAACTGCGCTGACTTAGTAGTGAAAAGCAGCTGGTTAACAATACTAAGCAAAAGAGTTTTCTCAAAATAATTTGCATGAAATTGAATTTTTAATTCATGGAAGGTAACAAATTTTATTTTTCATTCATTGTATCGGCTATCTGTTGCAACAATAATTCATTTTTAGCAATATATCCATAATCCGTGGAAACGCTCAGTTTTGCAGCCTGTAAGGATTTGTTGGCACTTTCTTTGGCAACCTTATATTGCCCCAGAAAATAGGCTAGTTCAGCCTTATAATATACGTACCAGAATGCATTCGGTTTTAATGCAATGGCTTTGTCAAACCATGACATGGCAGTATCTAATTTTGTTTTTTTGAGGTAGTAAAATTGAGCTGCATCAAAATAAGTTTGTGCACTAACAGCGCTGGTAGTATTGGTTATTTTTGCAGCTATTTCATCAAAGATTATCGCATCAGAATCAACATACAAAGGGATACTTATTTTGGTGTTCTCCCATGCAATGATTAAATCTCCACCGTTGGTATTAAAATTTTCGAAATGTATACTAAAGGTTTCCAATGTATCTGAGAGCGTTATTACTGGGATTTTAAAACGCAATAAATCTTCGGTTTGCTGATAACCTCCTGTTCCCCAATGCGAGCTATTGTTATGAATTATGATGGTCCATTCTTTTTCTCCTGGAACAGAATACAAGGCATACGTTCCAGCCGGAATAGCGTGGCCAGAAAGACTAATAGGGCTATCAAATGTAATTTTGGTGGCAGCATTAGCTCCAGTTCTCCATAATTTCCCATAAGGGATAAGTCCTCCGAAGATCTTTCGGTTTTGTTTATTTGGTTGGCCGTATTCAAGAGTAACCCCAGCCAAACCTACTTTTTGTTCTAATTTTACTCTTGGACTAAGATTAGGTTTATTGATCTGAGCTGTAATCATTGAAAACGATAAAAAACTCAATAATAAAACACTTGATTTAAAGGAATTCATTGTTTTATGTTTTTGAATATTACTTTAGGCGAAATTTAATTTTACAACACTTTCTTTATAGACTCTACTAGTTTATCCATATCATTTGCATCATTATAAACATTTACTGAAATACGAACAGCAGTACCTCGCACAGACGCATAAAGTTGATTTTTTTGAAATTCAGATTGTAACCGCTTTAAATCCACCGAAGTTCCAAATCGAATTCCAAAAAGATGACTTGTTCTAAAGTTATCATCTTCAATACTACAACCCAGTTCTTTCAACGAATTAATCGGGGATTTTGTGAGTTCCTTACAATAGTTTTGGATGTTATCTACTCCCCATACTAACAGATGCTCCAAGGCACCATTCATTATAGGTGTTAGATGAAAATTAGAATTTTCGCCAACATTGTATCTTCCTGCAAAAGATCTATAGTCTGGGGTATAGTTTACCAAGCCCTGAAAATCATCACTGTCTTTTCGGTTGATCCAATTTTCTTCCAAGGGACTTCCATTGTCAAAAAAATCACCATAATATCCTAAAGCAAAGGAGAATGGTCCCAATAACCATTTATAACCTACGGCAAAAACAGCATCAGGTTTTATTTTACCAATATCGAAAGGTAAAGCGCCTATAGATTGAGACCCGTCAATGATAAGAAGCGCATTGTGTTGTTTTGCTTTTTTACTTATTTCTTGTAATTGAAATAAGGTGCCGTCGGTCCAGTGAATATTCCCCAAGGCTACGATTCGCGTATTTGAGTTAATTGCTGCTAGTATTTTTTCATTCCAAAGACGTCCCTTATCTAAAGGTTTTTTTGGAGGATTTACAATCTGGATTGTAGCACCTGATTCTTGCGAAATATTTAACCAAGAGTAATAATTGCTGGGATACTGTTCGTCTACCACTAAAATTTCATCGTGAACGGTCAGTTTGATGTTTTTAGCTACGGAAGCAATTCCGTATGAAACAGAGGGAAGTATGGCAATCCGTTCAGGATTGTTGCAGCAGATTAATTTAGAAAAATTCGCTTTTAGTTTTTTTGTTGGTTCAAACCAATCTTGTCTTGAAATTTTATAGGGTTGCATACGTATATCCAAAGCATCTTTTCCCATATCGGAAAGTTCATGCATTAGCGGAGCAATATTTGCACAATTCAGATAGGTTACCTCTTTGGGTAAATTGAACTTTTCTTTTTGCGTTTTAATCATTAACTATATTTTTTATAAATGTACAATCACACCTGGGCGATACAGGATTATTCTTAGATAATTCAAATCCGAAAGATCTATAAAGATTAATTGCTGAAATCATTGCTGATGAGGTTTCTAAAAAAATTTGTGTAGCATTTTTTTGCCGAGCAAACTCAATTAGAGCGGTCAACATTTTTTTTCCTAAACCCTTCTTGCGATAAGTTTTGACGACATACATTTTTCTGATTTTAAAAATATTTTTCCGAACCTCTTTTATTGCTCCTGTTGCAACTATTTGGGAGACTTCGTTTTCTATGATCAAAAAGGTTCCATTATTAGTAAAATATTCCTTGTTAATATCTACTAAATCAGATTCAGAAGTTGTATTGTCGTATTCAAAACCAAATTCTTTAAGTCCGTTTTTCACTAGGGTAATGACAGCATCTTTATCCGTCTTTACAAAAGCTCGAATTTTCATTTATCCATAAATTGAAGCATATTTTATAATATAAGCTTTCCTTGGATAATATGAACTATTCTAACACCTCTGTTTTTAGGATAAATATATTTTGTTTGGGCCAATCTCCACTGTCTACTGGCTGATTGTTAATTAAATCAACAACATCCATCCCCTGAATTACCCTGCCAAATGGAGTATAATTTCCATCCAAATGATAGGCTCCGGGTTTCGTCACCACAATAAAAAACTCGTAGGGCGAAGCAAGTTTATGCGGATTGTCGATATCACTGCTAGGAACGGACAATGTTCCTCTATGGTGCCGATATCCCTTACGCGTGTCAGGAGGCAACAGGTAGCGTCCAATCGTTCTTCTTTTGCGCGCTACCTCGCGATTATCGGTACTACCTCCTTGAATAATAAAGTTTTTTACAACACGATGAAATAAAGTGTTTTCAAAGTAATTCTTTTTTGCCAAATAGATGAAATTAGCTTTATGATAAGGAACATTATCATACAATTGCACGGTAAAACTCCCCAAACTGGTTGTTATTTTTACCTTATCCTCGGTTATCGTTTTACTATAATTAAAGAAAAAATCAATAGCATTTTCTTCCGTTAAAAGAAACTCTTCTTCCTTTTCTCGTACTTCCTCTACTTCTGTTTCTTCAATAGGAATTACGGAATCTGTAGAAATATTCGTGTTTTCCTCGGGAACACTAATAGGTGCTGTTTCTTTTTTCTCTTTACATCCTGCTAGAAAAAATAATGCTATTATTGCAGTATAGTAAATATGCTTCTTTTTCATGCAGTTTAATGATTTTTCCAAACAAGTTTCAAAAATAACAAATCTACCGCTTCCGGGAGAGGATGCACATTATAAAATGGCTCCCGAGGGACGAGTTGAGGAACTTCGATCCCTTCGAAAACAACCTAAAAATGCTAGAAAAGCGGCAGTAATGGCACTTTTTTATCCAAAAAATAATGATAACACACATTTACTTTTAATACATCGAAAAACATATGCAGGCGTTCATTCCAATCAAATAGGGTTTCCGGGGGGCAAGGTGGAATCTTCAGATATTGATTTGTTAGATACAGCTTTACGTGAAACAGAAGAAGAAGTAGGGGTGGTTCGGCAAGATGTAAAAGTGATCAAAACGCTGTCTAAAATATATATCCCACCAAGTAATTTTGAAGTACAACCGTTCATCGGATTACTGGCTAACCCCACTGATTTTTTAAAACAAGAAGCGGAAGTTGAGGCTTTGGTAGAAGTTTTATTGTCTGACCTTATGCATGAAACCAGTATATCTCAAGAAAAATTAGATACTTCTTATGGAGCGGATATTGTGGTACCTGCCTTTAAATTAAATGGTTATGTCGTTTGGGGAGCTACTGCAATGATGCTTTACGAAATCAAAGAACTTTTCAAACAAATACTTTAGGCATATTTTGTACATTTAGCTATTGCTTTATTTGCTATGAGTTTATTGAAAAGAAACCCTTTCGGACATATTATTTACCTAAAAAAAATACTTATTCGGTTTTTAGGTATTATTACCCATCAGCGTTATAAGGGGTTTAACAAGTTAGAAATTGAAGGGTCGGAATTTATTAAGAATTTACCAGACACAAATGTTCTTTTTGTATCAAATCATCAAACTTATTTTGCCGATGTTGTAGCGATGTTCCATGTTTTTAATGCAAGTTTAAGCGGACGAACAGATAGTATTCGGAATGTGGGTTATATCTGGCACCCTAAATTAAATATGTACTATGTGGCTGCTGCAGAAACTATGAAAAAAAGCTTGTTGACTAAAATCTTAGCCTATGCAGGTTCGATAAGTATAGAGAGGACATGGCGATCCGACGGGAAAGATGTGAATCGTCAGGTTAAAATGAGCGACATTAGCAACATTGGTATTGCGCTAAATGATGGTTGGGTGATTACTTTTCCACAAGGAACTACTAAGCCATGGAAACCATTACGAAAAGGTACTGCACATATTATTAAAAAGTACAAGCCTGTTGTTGTTCCTGTAGTTATTGACGGGTTTCGAAGATCTTTTGACAAAAAAGGACTGCGGGTAAAGAAAAAAGGTATCCTACAATCCATGATCATAAAGGAACCACTGGATATTGATTATGAAAACGAATCGATGGAAGCTATAATTGAAAAATTGGAATATGCAATTGAACAGCACCCTTCATTTCTTAAGGTAATTTCGAAAGCAGAATTATTAGCATATGAGGAAGAAAACAAGCAACGCAAATTTCGAGTTTAAACTTCCAATCGTTTTAATTCCGAATAATTTCTACCCAATTTACGCAATAAAAATCCGTAGAGTAAGAAGTAAATCAATCCCATAATACAAGTAATTATAATTCCTGCTGCGATTATTACCGTTCCAAAAATTAGTTTTAATCGGCCTTCGCTAAAATCCCTAATATTTTCAGTGTTCATTACACTACTTATGTCATCAGTCATATAAACGCCTATAGCAAACACGATAAAAGTAAAGAAGAAGACAGAAAGAGATATAATTACATATTTTTTAACCGTTTTTCTGGTTTTTATAATTCGAAACATCAAATTTTTAGCATTATCTAATGCAGATATTTCTTTATACCTTTTATAGAATTCATAAATAAAATAGAAGGCAATAGCATATTGAAATATGGTTAGACCAAGCATTGCGTTTTTGATTCCCAAATTGGCATAGATTTCTGTTCCTTCTCGCAAAGAGGGTACTAAGTATAATAGGTGTGGTAGTATAAATTCAATAAGACTTATTAAAAAAATCCATTTCACAACAGAAGAGGATTTTTTCCATAACATTTTACATATCTCATCGTACGTTAACTTCGGTGCTGTAGCACCCCGTTGCTGCCAATCCTTTTTTAGGAGTTCTAATTCATCCATCATAAGCTAAGGATTAATTATTGTTCGTAATTTTTTCTTTATTCGATTCATCTTTACCCTTGCATTCACTTCAGTAATACCTAAGGTATCAGCAATATCTGAATAGTCCTTATCTTCTAAGTAAAGAAAGACAAGTGCCTTTTCAATATCATTTAATTGCTTCACTGCTTTGTACATTAGTTTTAACTGCTGTTCCTGTGTTTCATCATATTCGTCTGTTTTTATCTTAAAAATTACAGCGTCATAATCTTGGGTTTTAATTCTTTTTTTTGATTTGCGATATAAAGTAATAGCGGTATTCAATGCTACTCGATACATCCAGGTACTAAATTTAGAATCACCTCTAAATTTAGGATACGCTTTCCAGAGTTGAATTGTAATCTCCTGAAACAAGTCATTGTGCGCGTCTCTGTTATTGGTATATAAACTGCATACTTTATGCACTATATTCTGGTTTTTTTCCAGTTCACTTACAAAACTATGTTCAAGTTCTTTGGTCACGCTTCGGTTAGTAGTTATTGCCTATAAGTACAAAACAATGCTATTTTGTTACAAAGTATTTAATAAAAATTATTCATGGAATAATTCATCTTACATCCTAAAAAACGTTCATTAGTTGAAAACATACTTGGGTAACATAAGATGTATCATAAATTATTTGCGATAATCGAGGGCAGGCGACCGATTGCCTAAAAGTGGAATATATTCAAAATTTGCTCCCCTACGATTTTCTAATTCTGCTTTGGCTTTGCTTACCAAATCTGTGTTTTTAAACAAATCTATGGCGGTTAGTGTTAAGGTTTTCGCAGCTACCATCATTCCTTTATTACCAATTGTTGTTCCTCCTGCTGCAACGGCTTGCCAACTGTGTGCCGGAGTCCCAGGAACCCAAGTGGCTGCACCCATTCCAGCTGTGGGAACGGTAAAACTAACATCACCTACATCAGTAGATCCATAAGCCTTAGCCTCTGTTTTGTAGGGTTGTACATCGGTTGCTCTAGATATATCTAAGGTCTCAAAACCAAGACTTACCGAAATTTTATCGGCAAAAACTTTCTCTTCTTCCGTATAGCTGATTCCTCCAACTTTAGTTAAATTATTGTGCATTAATTGTTGTAATGTCAGATTCGGTAATAATTCATGAGTACCTCCAATCATTTCATAATCCATGGTAGTTCCTGTGCCCAACGCTGCACCTTCGGCAGCTTTAATAATACGATCAAAAATATCAATAACCACATCTCTTTCATTATGACGGGCATAATAATACACTTCTGCAAAATTAGGGACTACATTAGGTGCTTTTCCTCCATCGGTGATTACATAATGAATTCTTGAACGCTCCGGAATATGTTCACGCATCATATTCACCATAACATTCATTGCTTCTACGCCATCTAATGCTGATCTACCTCTTTCTGGCGCCCCCGCGGCATGCGCGGAAATGCCATAAAATCTAAATTTAGCAGATTTATTCGCTAATGCGGCGCCAGCACTTGCAGCATTTTGAGCACTGGGATGCCAGTGCAACGCAACATCTACATCATTGAAGAGTCCTTCACGAACCATATATACTTTTCCCGAACCTCCCTCTTCTGCAGGACAACCGTAAAAACGGATGGTACCTTTTCCATTTGTGGCTTGCATCCAATCTTTTACCGCTATGGCTGCAGCTGAAGAAGCAGTTCCAAAAAGGTGATGTCCGCAGGCATGTCCTGCTGCTTTATGTGCAGATTTTTTTTCGGGAACTGCCTCCTGAGAAAGCCCAGGTAGTGCATCGAATTCACCAAGAACTGCGATCACTGGATAACCGCTGCCATATTCAGCAACAAATGCAGTTGGAATCCCTGCCACGCCATTTTTTATTGAAAAACCTTCAGCCTTTAATGTTTTTTGCAATAGTTGACTACTTTTTTCTTCCAAATAACCCATTTCTGCAAAACCCCATATATTTTGAGCTATTTCACCATAGAACTCACTTTTTTGATCCAATCCGTCCAAAACAGACTTCACTGATTTTTGAGCTTGGGTTGTAAGGGTAAAAAAGAAGATAAGGGCGGTTAGTGTTAGTAATTTTTTCATAATGTTGGTTCGTTTGATCTATACCTTCATAAAGGTAGTAAAAACAACTTGTTTCTATGATGAGAGATGAAAATGAATTAGTATTTTTGACTGTAATTTATACCCTATGAATATACCAAAATCCAGTTTCCCTAGAATTGTTATTATAGGAGGAGGATTTGGAGGTTTAGCGCTTGCTAAAAAACTCTGTAAAAAAGAATTTCAAGTAGTTCTTTTAGATAAACACAATTACCATACTTTTCAACCGCTTTTATACCAGGTATCTACTGGTGGATTAGAACCAGATTCTATTGCATATCCTATTCGAAAGGTGCTTAAAGGATATCCTAACTTTTTTTTTAGATTAGCAAATGTTGAGTCGGTAGACGCTAAAGTAAAAACGGTAGCAACCAATATTGGTGAAATAAAATATGATTACCTGGTCTTAGCAATGGGTTCTGAAACCAATTTTTTTGGAAACAAAGAAATGGCTAAGAATAGTATGGTGATGAAAACGATCCCTCAGTCCTTGAATTTGCGAAGTTTGATTCTTGAAAATTTCGAAGAAGCTTTGTTAACCGACGATCTTCATGAGCGAGATGCACTTATGAATTTTGTTATTGTTGGTGGAGGACCAACTGGAGTAGAACTTGCAGGGGCCTTGGCGGAGATTAAAAAAGGAATTCTACCTAAGGATTACCCTGATTTGGACACTCGTCGAGCACAAATTAATTTAGTTCAAGGAAGCGATCGTATTTTACCAGGAATGAGTCCAAAAGCTTCGAAGAAAGCAGAAGATTTTTTAGAAAAATTAGGCGTACAAATTTGGAAAGATACGAGAGTCACTGGTTATGATGGTAAAACTGCGCGTACAGAAAGTGACTTAAGTTTTGACACAGCAACCTTAGTCTGGGCAGCAGGAGTAATGGGAGTAGCTATAAAAGGGTTGAATGCAAAAGATCTTATGGTGTACGGGAATAGATTAGAGGTGAACGAGTTCAATCAGGTTAATAATTGTGAAGATGTTTATGCTATCGGTGATGTGGCATGTATGCAATTAGAAAAGTATCCTCGTGGGCACCCTATGATGGCCCAACCTGCCATACAACAAGGTAGAAATCTTGGAGAAAACTTTGTGCGAATTTTAGAAAAGAAACCTATGAAACCCTTCGTTTACAACGATAAAGGAAGTATGGCAACTGTAGGACGAAACAAAGCCGTTGTAGATCTTCCCAATTTTAAATTTCAGGGTGTTTTTGCTTGGTTTGTTTGGATGTTCGTCCATCTTTTCTTTCTGATTGGCTTTCGAAATCGGATGGTTGTATTTGTCAACTGGGTCTACAATTATATTCGTTTTGACCGGGAAGCGCGTCTAATTATACGACCATTTAAGAAGGAGTAATTGTACTTATTCTAAGCTATAAATTACCGCTTGATAAGGTTGCAGTTCAAGAAAAGTACCTGGAATTAGACTCTCAGCATTATCCATGTCATTTGAAATTAGTAAACGTCCCTTTTCAAAACTAACTTCATCAATCTCAATACGACTAAATTTTGTACTGAAATTTAAGGCCACAAGATAGCGCTCTTTATTCCATGTTCTTAGGTACATATACACCTGCTCATTGGTTTCTTGCAATAAGGTATAATCTCCATAAACCAAAGTGAGATGGTCTTTTCTTAGCTGTGTCATTCGCTTAAAATAGCTTAGAACAGAATCTTTATCTCCTTCCTGATCGGCCACGGTAATGCCTTCTTGATAATTTTTATTTACCTTAATCCAGGGAGTAACTTCAGTAAAACCTGCATGATTACTAGAATCCCATTGCATGGGAGTTCGAGCATTATCTCTACTTGCTTCTTTTTCATTTGCTATAAAATCTTCCAGACTTTCGCCATTGTTTTTAGCAAGTTCGTAGCGATTAATAGTATTAATATCGCGGTAATCTTCAATCTTATCAAATCGAATATTGGTCATACCAATTTCATCTCCGTAATAAAAATATGGAGTCCCTCGCATTGAAAGTAGAAAGGTTTGAAGCATTGTAGTAGAATTGTACCAATGGGCAGCAGAATCATTTCCCCAGCGACTATTGCTTCTCGGAAAATCATGGTTGCTTAAAAACATACTTCCCCACCCTTTTTTTGCAAATACTTCATCCCAATTGGAGTGAACTTTTTTGAATTCACTAAGTTTCCAATTGCCATCTCGCATCCAGAAAACTTCCCCTTCTTTACGATCTAGGGACATTAAATCAAAATGGAAAAACATATTCAGTTCTTCTCGATCTTCATTTACAAAATTTAAAGCGTCTTCCAAGAAAACTCCCGGAGCTTCGCCTACTGACATAACATCGTATTTGCCTAACGATTCTGTATGCATTTCATGTAAAAACTCATGCAATCGAGGACCAGCGGCATAAAATGGAACATAATTCCCGTTGTATTTTTCTGGAATTTCCGGAAAATTAGGGTCTTTAGAGATAAATGAAATCACATCCATTCTAAAGCCATCAACTCCCTTTTCAAACCAAAAATTCATGAGACTGTATACTTCCTGTCGTAATTTGGGGTTTTCCCAATTTAGATCAGGTTGTTTTACAGAAAAGTAATGCAGGTAATAGGCATCTGTTGTAGCATCATATTTCCAGGCATTAGCATCAACATCAAAATAACTCCATCGTTTTGGTGGTGTTCCTTTTTCTGCAGGCCACCAGTGGTAATAGTCCCTATAAGGATTATCTCTGGACTTTCGGGACTCTTGAAACCAATAATGCTCATCACTACTATGATTTACAACCAGATCCATGACCAACTTTAGTCCTCGGGTTTTCATTCCCTCCAACAAACTATCAAAATCCTCCATGGTGCCAAACTCGGCCATGATATTACGATAGTCGCTAATATCATACCCGTTATCATCATTTGGTGATTGGTAAATAGGATTAAGCCAGATAATATCAACTCCCAAACTCTTGATATAGTCCAATCGCTGAATTATTCCTTTAATATCTCCAACACCATTTCCAGTAGTATCTTGAAAACTTCTTGGGTATATTTGATAGACAATTCCTTCTTTCCACCATTGTCGGTTTAGGATTTCTTTCATAATGATAGGTATGGTTAAAGACTCTGAAGCCGCTACAAATATATTATTTTCCTTAGGATAGAAAAGTGCAGAATGAACTTTAAATCAACTATATCGATTGCGTTATTCACAATTAAAGAAATCTTAGTTTTTGAGGTATATGTAAAGCGAATAATATTATAGCAATTTGCACTATTTCAAAAAGTAATCTGAAAATTTTGAAGTGCACTTCGGGTATATTATTTCGTTTTTCTTGGATGAAATTCCGCTAAAGTTTTTGCTAAATCATCACGATTCAAGTGAACGTAAACTTCGGTTGTAGTAATACTTTCATGACCTAACATTTGCTGAATAGCCCTAAGATCGGCACCATTTCTTAGTAAATGGGTAGCAAAGGAATGCCGAAAAGTGTGTGGACTTATTTTTTTATCCAGTCCTATTTTTTCACTCAATTGTCGTATGATAGTAAAAATCATTGCACGAGTAAGTGGTTTACCTCTTCGATTTAAGAAAACAAAATCTTCAGCCCCTTTCGCAATTTTCATATGTACACGAATTTCATCTTTGTAAATGGAAATGTATTTTTTGTTAATACTGCTAATAGGAACAAAACGTTGTTTATTTCCTTTTCCTGTTACTTTGATAAAATCCTCTTCAAAAAAGAGATCTGAAATTCTTAGCTGAACCAATTCGGATACGCGCAACCCACAACCATATAAGGTCTCTAAAATGGCTCTATTTCTTTCCCCTTCAGCTTTGGAGAGATCTATAGCTTCAATTAAGTCATTAATTTCTTTTTCCTCTAAGGTGTCTGGCAACTTGCGACCTATTTTAGGTGATTCTATCAAATCCATGGGATTATCATTTCTATAATCTTCAAACAATAAATAGTTGAAAAAACTCTTTAGACCAGATATGATTCGTGCCTGTGATCGAGCGTTTAAATGGTTCGCAAGCTCATAAATAAAGCGTTGCAGTGTTTCTTTACGAACTTGAATTGGGTTTTCGCTAATATCATTTTCTTCTAAGAAATGTATAAGCTTTTGAAGATCAAGACAATAATTAGTAATTGAATTGTTAGATAAACCTCGTTCAATCTTGAGGTAATGCTGATAATCTTGTAAAGATTGTTTCCAATTCATATTCAAAACTAAGGATATCCTTTTAGATGACCGGATTTAATTTTGTGGTTAAAATTATCATAATCATTCTATGGAATACTATTATTTGCTCAAATAAAAGTAGTTTTAAGAGATAAACGACCCAGTTATGAAACGAATAGGATGTTTACTTCTTCTAAGTTGCACATGCTATACGTTTTTAACAGCTCAGGTAAAGGAGACCAATGGATTTACAAGTTTTTATGAACCAAATACAACAGAGGCGACAGGTTTTTTTACTGAATCCTTGCAGCGTGGTTACCATTTTGCTTCGTTAAGAACGTTTGATATTGCCGAAGATTTTAAATTGGAATTGCAGGGAACTTATCAACGCCTTGGCGCAGGGTTTCTTATCGAACCTCAGGGTCTTTATGAATTTGATTTATTTGGAAAATATTACTTTACAAATAAGTTATACCTGTTTGGAGGACCAAGTGCTGGTGTTTTGTATAATGAAAATACAGGGAAAGCCTTTATACAAAACCTCGGTATAAAGTATGGTGTGGGTTATGATATTAGTGAAACATTTTTTATTCAGGTTCAACACGGGGTTGAATTAAAAAATTTTAATAAAACACAGTCGATTGCAATTCCGGGTGTAGGACTTCCTACGATAAAATCCGGTATAAAATTCTAAACAGCTTTTCAATTACAGTATTGAATATCAAATGATTACGGTTATAGAGGGTGACATGTAGTATTCACTTAAGTCTTTTTAAGAAGCACTTGCGTATATAGTTTTGAGTCTTAAAACGAAACATAGTTTAGAACCCTAATTTTTATTTATGAAAAAGTTTTTTTTGATTTCAGGATTATTAGTTGCTTTTGCAATCTCTCATTCAAATGCCCAATCTAGTTACATAACAGCACTTGGTTTAGGAATAGATTTTGGAGATGGGCAAACTTTGGTAGGTCCCTCGTTAAAACATTTTTTTACCGACAATCATGGGGGGGTAGTGGAAGTGCTTTTTGGTGATAATGTGACTTTTGTAAATGGAATTTACCAATACCATGATGGTATTCCAAATGCATTGGGTTTACAATGGTATGCCGGTGGAGGCCCTTCCTTAGCTTTTTTTGATAATGATTTGGATGTATTGCTGCGAGGTACGGTAGGTCTTGATTATAAAATCAATAATGTGCCGCTAACTTTTTCGTTGGATTGGCGCCCAGCTGTTTTTCTCGGGGGTAATGATTCTCGCGATTCTTTCGAAGCTGGAAGATTTGGTCTTGGTTTTCGATATGTCTTAAACTAGCCCCTATATCCTACTGAAAAATATAGATTAAGTAGCAGCTTTTCCTGCTACTTTTTTTATGGACAACAATTTTTATACTTTTATCCCATGAAAATTATAATTATTAACGGTCCCAATCTAAATCTACTCGGGAAAAGAGAACCCGATGTGTATGGAGACACCTCCTTTGAAAATTACTTTGATACCCTACAATCTAAGTTTCCTAATTTGGAATTAACCTATTATCAATCCAATATTGAGGGGGAACTTATAGGTAAATTACAAAATGTGGGTTTTACATATGATGGAATAATATTAAATGCAGCGGCTTATACACATACTTCTGTTGGTATAGGAGATGCGGTAAAAGCAATAACCACTCCTGTTGTTGAAGTTCATATCTCCAATACCTTTAAAAGAGAAGATTTTAGACATCATTCTTATATATCTTCTGGTGCAAAAGGAGTGGTATTAGGATTTGGACTTCAAAGTTATGATCTGGCAATTCAAAGTTTTTTATAATTGAAAAACACTTATTTTAATTGGAGTAGTGGTAAAGATTCTGCTTTAGCCTTGCATCGCTTATTGCAAGGGAAGGAATATCATATCACCAAATTAGTAACTACAGTAAATACAGATTTTGACCGGGTGGCAATGCATGGATTACGAACTGGCTTGTTAGAACAGCAGGCAGATGCAATTGCGATACCATTAACTAAAATTAATCTGGCAGGAAATGTCTCTATGTTCGCATACGATCATGTGATGCAAAAAAATATGAAGAAATTGGCCAAAGCAAATTATACGCATTGCGTTTTTGGAGATATCTTTTTAGAAGACTTAAAGGCGTATCGAGATGAACAGTTGACAAAGGCTGGTATTAAAGGAGTGTATCCATTGTGGAAGGCAGATACTAAGGCGTTATTGAAAGAATTTATAGATCTGGGATTTAAGGCTATTACCGTATGCGTAAATGCTAAACTTTTAGATGCTTCTTTTTGTGGACGCCTAATCGATGATACTTTTATAGATGATCTGCCGGATTCGGTAGATCGTTGCGGCGAAAATGGGGAATTTCATACGTTCGTGTATGACGGTCCAATTTTTAAAAAACCAGTATCTTTTGATATAGGAAAGAAAGTGTTACGTAACTATAGTTCCACGTCATACAAAGACGATGATTGTTTTTTAGGAGATACCACTTGGGATACTTCATTTTGGTATTGTGATTTATTGCCTAAAACATAGTTTTATGAGCATTCAATGCATTTAAAATCAAAGTTTTAACATTTCGAAAGCAATTTTTATTCTTGAATTGTAGTTATTTTTATAGAAAATTACCCTGCTATGAAAATGAACTTTAAAGGAAACTTTTATCTGGTTTTACTTATAATTTTTAGTTGTAATTCTGGCGATGACCCGCAAACTCCACAGAATCCACAAGGAACACCTGAGGATCCGCCTGTTGAAAATAGTGTTATAATCGTAAACGCATTTCCACAATTAAGTTTTTCCCATCCTGTAGATTTACAAAGTCCGGCAGACAATTCAAATCGTATTTTTATTGCCGAACAGCGTGGTATTATAAGTACTTTTAATAATGATCCAAACAGTGATACTGCCACTGTTTTTTTAGATATTGAAAATCAGGTGTTCGATGGTGAAAATGAAATGGGATTGTTAGGTTTTGCCTTTCACCCTAATTTTGTATCTAACGGATTTTTTTATGTATCCTATACACCAACTCGAAACAGATCTGTAGTTTCCAGATTTCAAGCTTCGGGAACTGATTTAGCGGATGTTGATATTTCCTCTGAGCAAATTTTACTTGAAATTCCGCAACCTTTCTCCAATCACAATGGAGGACAACTAGCTTTTGATGCCGATGGGTTGCTGTATATATCTTCTGGAGATGGCGGATCTGGAGGAGATCCCCAGGGTAATGCACAGAATACTGCAAATCTTTTAGGTGCTATTTTACGCATTGATGTTGATGTACAAGCTAATGGTCTTAATTATGGAATTCCAGAGGGAAACCCATTTGTTTCAAGTGCTGTAGCACGACCTGAAATATATGCATACGGATTGCGAAATCCATGGCGGATCAGTTTTGATAGTGCCACCGGACTACTTTGGGCAGGCGATGTAGGACAAGGAGAACTGGAGGAAATAGACATCATTGTGAATGGAGGTAATTTTGGATGGAATATTCAAGAAGGAAGTCGTTGTTTTGAACAAAATAGCTGTGATTCAACAGGTTTGATAGCCCCGGTATTTGAATACAATCACAATCAGGGAGATGTTTCAGTAACCGGAGGTTATGTGTATAGAGGAAATGCAATTCCAGAACTACAAGGAAGATATGTATATGGAGATTTTGAATCTGGTCGCATCTGGACACTAGCAGCTAACGCAACCCCAGGGGCTGCTGGAAATGAACTTTTGCTAGAGACTAATTTAAATATAGCTTCGTTTGGAGTAGACAGCTCAAATGAATTGTTTATCTGTAGCTTTGATGGAAGGATTTATCGTTTTGAACTTGAAAACTAAATAGTCTCTACCCCAAAATGGAAGCAATCATTTATTTTGCAAAGTATTTTTTATCCATATAAAAGGTACCAAATGGAAGTAATGATGCTATAAAAAAGATTATAAATCTTTTTATCCCCCATTTTTTACTAAAACAGAGGATTAATGCAAATAAACCATAAGCAATAAATAGAACACCATGTGCATAGCCAATATAGATATTGGGTTCTAATATATCAGCAAGATATTTTAAGGGCATTCCAAGACCAAAAAGTAACAGGTAAGATATTCCTTCTAAAATTGCAGTACCTCTAAAGATGTTAAGCATATTCATATTTAAGCAAATAAAATCAAAAATAAGAGTGGGAATAGCAAACCAGCCAAAGCTAATTTCCATCCTCTCTTTTTAAAACTGTTTTTCCCTTTTGTAATTAGCATCCCAGTTATAGCAATAACAAGCATCGCAATTCCAAAAATATCAGAATACCAAATCCAAAAATTATTCGTGCTTTTATGCAAAAACATGGTATGCCCCAAAAGCGGAACTTTTCGTTTGTATTCTAATATTCCTGCTCCAGTCCTTGTGTCAATATCCAAAATTATATTATCCTTAAAAAATACACGAAGTTGTTCATTTCTTATACGATGACCATCATATTCTTCGGTAATCCCCCAATCTTCAGCTGCTGTTTTAATATAATCCGCTGTATTTAACAATTTGGCATCTTGAGGAAGATCAATTTTTACGGATCTACTATCATAACTATAATCCATTGGATACCAATCCTGTCTATGGTTTAAAATAATACCGGAAAAAGAAAACGCAAGGATTAATCCAATATAGAAGTACGCTATATCGCGATGAATATTTCGATTTGTTAACTTCATACGCTTATAGATGAATCACTTCATCATATGCATCGGCTACGGCTTCCATTACAGCTTCACTCATCGTAGGATGCGGATGAACTGCCTTAAGAATCTCGTGTCCTGTGGTCTCTAATTTGCGAGCAACTACAGCTTCAGCAATCATATCTGTTACCCCTGCACCAATCATATGACAACCTAGCCATTCTCCGTATTTAGCATCAAAAATCACTTTAACAAAACCGTCCGCATTTCCTGACGCTTTTGCTTTTCCACTTGCAGAGAAAGGAAACTTTCCAACTTTAATGTCAAAACCTTTTTCTTTTGCTTGACTTTCTGTTAAGCCAACAGAAGCCACTTCAGGCATACAATATGTACATCCAGGTATATTTCCATAATCCAAAGGCTCTACATGCATTCCTGCTATTTTTTCAACACATAAAATCCCTTCAGCTGAAGCTACGTGTGCTAAGGCTTGCCCAGGAGTTACATCGCCAATAGCATAGTAACCAGGAATATTTGTTTGATAATAATCATTAACCAAAATTTTATCACGATCGGTGGCAATACCAACATCTTCTAAACCAATATTTTCAATATTTGTTTTGATACCTACAGCGGAAAGTACAATGTCGGCTTCCAAAACCTCTTCCCCCTTTTTTGTTTTTATCGTTGCTTTCACACCGTCTCCAGAAGTATCTACTTTGGTGACTTCGGCAGATGTTTTAATCTTAACTCCAGTCTTTTTAAAACTTCGCTCCAACTGTTTTGAAATATCGTCATCTTCAACAGGCACAATTTTTGGCAAGTATTCAACAACAGTTACCTCAGTTCCCATTGCGTTATAAAAATAGGCAAATTCTATACCGATAGCTCCGCTACCTACAACGATCATTTTTTTAGGTTGCTTTTCTAACGTCATCGCTTCACGGTAACCAATAACCTTTTTTCCATCTTGTGGTAAACTTGGTAATTCCCTGCTTCTCGCTCCGGTGGCTATAATAATATGAGAGGCCTCATACGTAGTTTCTGAACCATCTGTAGCAGTGACGGCAACTTTCTTCCCCGATTTTAGTTTTCCAAACCCATTGAGCACTTCAATTTTATTTTTTTTCATCAAAAATTGAACTCCTTTACTCATCCCATCAGCCACGTTTCGGCTGCGTTTTACTACCGCACTAAAATCCTTATCAACACCATCTGCTTTAAGTCCATAATCCTGGGCATGTTGCAAATAATCAAATACTTGAGCAGATTTAAGTAACGCTTTTGTAGGGATACAACCCCAATTTAAACATACACCACCAAGGTTTTCTTTTTCCACAATTGCGGTTTTTAAACCTAATTGCGAAGCTCTAATTGCAGTGACATATCCACCTGGTCCACTACCCAAAACTATAACATCAAATTTGCTCATTTGTTGATTTACTTTAAGTTCGAAAAATTCAGATGCAAAGGTACAAAACCAAACGGAATGCCCCTAGGAGAGTTTTAAAAATAAGTGTGATAAAGTAACTATTTGTTTAAGTGCTGAAAAGTAGGATAACTGCTATTTCTTCTCTGGATCAAAACCAATACTAATGGAGTTAATACAATAGCGTTGTCCGGTAGTTTCCCGAGGACCGTCATTGAATACGTGCCCCAAATGACCTCCACAATTTGCACAAACAGTTTCTGTTCGTATCATTCCGTGAGTGGTATCCTTTATATATTCAATGGCACCCTCTTTTGCTTGATCAAAAGAAGGCCATCCACATCCACTCTCAAATTTATGATCACTATCGAATAACGGACTATTGCATGCCTTACAGTTATAGGTGCCATCTTCGAAATGAAGATTATACGTTCCTGTATGTGGGTATTCCGTACCTTTTTCACGTAAAACTCGATACTCGTCCTCAGATAATTGAGATTTCCACGCTTCTTCAGATTTTTCAACGGAATATTTCATCTTATTATTTTAACTATTTATTACTTGGTTTTGGGTATAAACTTTAAAGCAGCGCCATTAATGCAATGTCTTTTACCTGTTGTTGCACTGGGACCATCATTAAATACGTGGCCTAAATGACCTCCGCAACCATTACAGTGTTCTTCAGTTCGCGCATAACCAATTTTATAATCTACATCATAACCCACACTGCCTTCAATTTCCCGATCAAAACTGGGCCATCCTGTTCCTGAATCGAATTTATGTTCGCTTTTAAATAATTCTGTATTACAAGCTGCACATACATAAACACCTTCTTCTTTATTATAAAGCAGTTCACTTGAAAAGGAATTTTCCGTACCTGCTTTTCTTAAAATATAAAATTGTGATGGAGTTAACAAATTTCTCCATTCTTCTTCTGTTTTAACAACCTCAAAAGTTGCTTCTTCAGTTTTGTTTTCTTGAAGAGCTACTGACTTTTCTTTTTCTTGAGAAATACCTAAGCATCCAGTTAAAATTATGGATAGAGCTAAGAGAATTTTTTTATACATGAAATTCTGTTTTAACGATTTCTTTTTAAGTCGTATTACAAGCATAATCCTTTCATTAATAATTACACAAAATTAATCCCTTATAGAACTATTAAGATACGCTAAAAAAAGGGAAAACCCCCACTGTTAACATCGAGTGGGGGTTGTAAAGTTTCGTAGGTTAATTCAATACTACCCGTTCAATTTCTTTTTCTGTAACCCCTATGGCACTCATTACAGCACTCATACTAGAGGTGTCCATTTTAGAAGAAGCTTCTTCCGCTGGAAGAACAGCAATTCGAAATACCTGGTCGTCGGTATCTCCTGGAAGTAACAGATTGGTGTCAAAATCAGTTTCTAAAAATATATTGACATCTAAAAATGTATGATCAAAATTATATTGTAATAAACCCTGATCAACAATTAACGTCTGAGGAAGTAACCTCCAAATATCTACAGGATCACCATTGCTATCTGTAGTCTCTCCGAATAAAATATAAACCAAAACTACATCAGTTTCAAATACCTCAAGGTTTGGAGCTACTTCACTGAACTCCGTTAAAAGAGAAAAATTATTTGCGGCAGTAAAACTTCCTTGAACTTCTAAAACTGTTCCTAAAATATTAACGCCATCAACACCATCGATTCCATCGCGACCATCTAGTCCGTCAAGACCATCTCTGCCATCAATTCCAACTGAATCGTCACAGGAGACCATAAATACCGTTAAAAAAATGCCTAATAACCATGTAATTTTTCTCATAATGCTAAGTTTAATGTTTATAATATCACCCTTTTTTTGATCTGTAATAGCTTTAAAAGGCTGTTTGGTATCATCATTTACAAAAAGCATTCCAAAAAAAGAGAACATGAAAAAATTATAATTAAATAAAAGGAAATTTTATGTAATTTATTGATAATTAGAACTTAAAAAACTACTTTTTAAATAGTAATTTAGGAGATATAATTATGAAGTAGTTCCTGAAAACTTAATTTTTGCAGGCAGAATACAAATTATGCTATTTAAAATTGAAGAGATCGTAATTTTAATTCAGAGAAAGTATAAAAATCAATTTTAAACTTGGGATGTGAAATGAATTCAAGACCTTTGTCAGCTATTTGGATAGCATGTAATAATATTACTAGCTTTAACCAGATTAATTAATATAACAACATATGGGAAATGTAATCCCTCATAGTTTATTTTCAGATTTTGATATTGATCTTTTTAAATCAGGAAAACACTATAGACTTTATGAAAAATTAGGGTCGCATATTATTGAGCTAAATAGCGAAAAAGGGGTGTATTTTGCCGTTTGGGCGCCTTCGGCAAAAGCTGTTTCTGTTATCGGATCTTTTAACTTTTGGCAAGACCAAGACCATCCCTTAAATGTGCGTTGGGATGGGAGTGGAATTTGGGAAGGTTTTATTCCTGGTGTTAACAAAGGAGCTATCTACAAATATAAAATTGAATCCCATAACAATAATATTGTTACTGAAAAAGCAGACCCGTTTGCTAGGTATTGCGAGCATCCACCTCATACTGCATCTGTTATATGGGACGCTACTTATGCATGGGAAGATGAAAAATGGATGGGTTATCGAGAGGATAAAAACGCTTTAGATAAGCCGTATTCGGTTTATGAAGTCCATTTAGGATCTTGGAAAAGAAAGGAAGATAATCGTTATTTATCTTATGAAGATTTAGCCAATGATCTAGTAGGTTATGTTAAAGAAATGGGATTCACTCACGTGGAGTTTATGCCGGTGATGGAATACCCTTATGACCCTTCTTGGGGATATCAGCTTACGGGTTATTTTGCACCCACCTCTCGTTTTGGTAAACCAGAAGATTTTAAACTACTTGTAGATAAATTGCATCAAAATGATATCGGCGTAATCCTAGATTGGGTACCGTCGCATTTTCCGGAGGACGCCCATGGTTTGGGTTTCTTTGACGGATCGCATTTGTATGAGCATCCGGATCGAAGAAAAGGATATCATCCAGATTGGAAGAGTCTTATTTTTAACTATGGACGGAATGAAGTACGTGCATTTTTGATTAGCAATGCACTCTTTTGGTTAGACCAATATCATGCAGATGCGCTTAGGGTAGATGCAGTAGCATCTATGCTATACTTGGATTATTCACGCGAAGAAGGAGAATGGGAACCGAATATGTTTGGGAACAATGAGAACCTAGAAGCAATATCCTTTATCAGAGAGCTTAACGAAGCAGTATATGGTAATTTTAAAGGAGTTCAGACCATTGCCGAAGAATCAACGTCTTTTTCGATGGTATCGCGTCCTGTAAACATTGGAGGACTTGGTTTTGGTATGAAGTGGATGATGGGCTGGATGCACGATACGCTAACCTATTTTAAAAAGGAACCCTTATATCGAAAGTATCATCAAAACGATTTAACCTTTAGTATGACTTATGCCTTTACGGAAAACTTTATGTTACCGTTTTCGCATGACGAAGTCGTTTATGGAAAACAATCTTTACTCTATAGAATGCCAGGTGATGAGTGGCAGCGTTTTGCAAATTTAAGACTGTTGTATGGATATATGTTTACACATCCTGGAGCAAATCTTTTGTTTATGGGAGCTGAGTTTGGACAGTCCGAAGAATGGAATTTTCAACAAAGTTTAGATTGGCATTTACTCCAATATGACTATCATTTAGGAATTCAGCAACTGATAAAAGATTTAAATAAAATTTATAAAGCGTATCCCGCTTTATACGAAAAACAATTTAGCAATGAAGGTTTTCAATGGATCGATTATGGAGATCATGAAAACTCTGTACTTACCTATATTCGTAAAGGACATGATCTAAAGAACGATATTTTTGTGGCTTGTAATTTTACACCCGTTTCTAGAGAGAATTATAGAATAGGAATTCCGAAATCAGGAACGGTAAAAGAGATTTTTAATAGCGATCATAAAGATTATGGAGGTAGCCATAGTCTAAACACAAAAATAAAAACTTCGAAAACACCTTGGCATGGTTATAAACATTCTGTTGAAATCACCATACCTCCTTTAGGAATTGTCATTTTTAAGTGATTATAGTTACTATATCGTAATAGTTGATTAATGTTTATAATATCATTTTAATATTACACGTTAAAGTCTTTTTTTTGTTAAGCAATAAAACTAGTCAAGCATGATTACCAATACGGAAAAGGAACGCCGGGGGAATTTGTATCCCGACCATATAGTAGAATTTAAACAGGATAAGGATAAGATATATTTTACAACTCAAAATGGAGTTGTTTTAGAAATAACGGTTTTACGCGATAGTGCAATTCGTTTTCGCTTTGCGACAGAGCACGTATTTCAACCCGATTTCTCATATGCCATAGACGAAGATGTTAATCTTGGTTATAACCACCTTGACGTAAAAGAAGAAACTTCTAAATATGTTATTACTACCAAAAAACTAAACATAACCATAGATAAGAGCAATCTTAAAAGCCAAATCATGGATTTGGATGGTAATATTATCAACCAAGATGAACTTGGTTTTCATTGGGAAGAGAATTACGATTATGGAGGAAATGTGGTAAAAATGAGCAAGATCACCCAGGCTGCTGAAAGCTATTATGGAATGGGTGATAAGGCTACACATACAAATTTAAAAGGTAAAAGAGTAAGCAATTGGGTTACCGATCAGTATGCCTATGGTAAAGATCAAGACCCATTGTACAAAGCAGTACCTTTTTATATTGGTCTTCACAATAATCTGGCATATGGAATCTTCTTTGACAACACGTTTCGAACACATTTTGATTTTGCACATGAGCGAAGACAAACTACTAGCTTTTGGGCGGATGGAGGAGAAATGAATTATTATTTCTTCTTTGGACCTGAAATGTCTAGTGTAGTGAAAGCATATACGGATCTGACAGGGACACCAGAACTACCACCGTTGTGGACACTCGGTTTCCAACAATCCAAATGGAGTTATTTTCCTGAGAAAAAAGTAAAAGATGTAGCTTCAAAATTTAGAGAGTTACGATTACCTTGTGATGCCATTTATTTAGATATCGATTATATGGATGGCTTTCGCTGTTTTACCTGGAACAATCAATATTTTCCTGATCCAAAACAAATGGTTAAAGATTTGGAAGAAGACGGTTTTAAAACTGTAGCTATGATAGATCCAGGGATTAAGATAGATAAAGATTATTGGGTATATCAAGAAGCTATTGCCAATGATTATTTCTGTAAACGAGGAGACGGTCCCTATATGCGCGGAAAAGTATGGCCTGGAGAATGTAACTTTCCAGATTATACGAATCCAGAAGTTAGGGAATGGTGGGCTGGATTGTACAAGGAAATGATATCTGATATTGGTATTAGAGGTGTCTGGAATGATATGAATGAGCCTGCAGTAATGGAAGTTCCAAGTAAGACCGCTCCATTAGATATGCGCCACAATTACGATGGTAATCCGTGCAGCCATAGAAAGGCACATAACATATATGGTACACAGATGATTCGTGCCACTTATGATGGAGTAAAGAAGTTTATTTTTCCTAAACGTCCTTTTGTACTTACAAGAGCAGCGTATTCAGGTGCGCAACGTTATAGTGCCACATGGACGGGAGATAATGTTGCCACCTGGGAGCATTTATGGTTAGCAAATGTTCAAATGCAACGTATGTGTATGAGTGGAATGTCTTTTGTGGGATCTGATATTGGAGGTTTTGCAGAACAACCAAATGGAGAACTATTTGCACGTTGGATACAATTGGGTATTTTTCACCCGTTTTGTAGAGTACATTCTAGCGGAGATCATGGAGATCAAGAACCCTGGTCTTTCGGAGATGAAATTACGGATATTGTTCGCAAATTTTTAGAGCTTCGTTATCAGTTATTACCTTATTTATATACCATGTTTTGGCGATACTCTAGTGAAGGAACCCCCATGCTACAATCATTGGTATACTATGATCAAGAGGATGCGCAAACCCATTTCAGAACAGATGAGTTTATCTTTGGAACTCAAATTTTGGTATGTCCGGTTCAAGAACCTAATGCACAGGGAAGACGTATCTATGTACCACGAGGGAAATGGTATAACTTTTGGACAGAGGAAGTTGTTGATGGAGGCAAGGAACAGTGGGTGGCAGCAGAATTAGATAAATTACCCTTATTCATCAAGGAAGGGGCAATTGTTCCTAAATATCCAATCCAACAATACGTGGGTGAGTTGGAGATTGAAGAACTTATATTGGACGTTTATTTTAAGATTGGAGTTGAAAATTCAACCGTTTATGAAGACAATCAAGACGGTTACGATTATAAAAAAGGGCGTTACAGTCTTCGAAATTTTAAATTTAGTGGTAAAGAGAAAGAACTTTATATTCAACAGTTTAAAAATGGATCTTTTATAACCTCTTACGATACCTTTAAATTTAAATTCCATGGTTTGCCATTTGAAATAGACGCTATTGAGGTAGATAATGAATTAATTTCCTTGGCGGATGCCAAATTAAACGGCAATACGGCCATAGAAATAACCAAGGATTTTTCCGTTTTACATATCATTGGAAAATAATTTTGTAATTTACCAATATAAAAACACCCTCTATATCATGAAGAAAGTACTCTTTTTTTGCATTATCTTTTTTGGTATTGCAGCCTGTAAAACAAATCCGTTTACAGGGAAAAAAACCTTAAATTTTGTTCCGAATAGTCAAATATTTCCTACGGCATTTGCCCAATATGATCAGTTTCTTACTGAGAATAAAGTTGTAAAGGGAACTAAGGACGCGGAAATGATAAAACGTGTAGGACAGCGAATAGCGTCAGCAGCAGAACGTTGGTTAGATGCTAACGGTTATCCAGGTTACCTTAAAGACTATAAATGGGAATATAATTTAGTAAATGATAAAACTATAAATGCTTGGGCAATGCCTGGTGGTAAAATTGTTTTTTATACAGGTATTTTACCCATTTGTGATACTGAAACAGGTGTAGCGGTTGTTATGGGTCATGAAGTAGCCCATGCACTTGCTGATCATGGTGCGCAACGTATGAGCGCAGGCGTTATTCAACAAGCTGGAGCCGTGGGCGTTGCAGTTGCAACAAGTGGTAAAAGCGCAGAAACCCAAAGTGCATGGATGCAAGCCTATGGTGTTGGTTCGTCGGTAGGAGCTATGCTTCCTTTTAGTAGAAGTCATGAAACAGAATCGGACCGGATTGGGATTCAAATTATGGCAATTGCGGGTTATAACCCAGATGAAGCGGCAGAGTTATGGAAACGTATGAAAGCGAAAAGTGGCGGTCAGGCACCCCCACAGTTCCTAAGTACACATCCATCTAATGATACTAGGATTACTAACCTAACCAACTGGGCACCATCTGCAAAAGAAGAAGCTAAAAAATTTGGGGTTACTTCCTTTCAATAGACAGAGCTACTGCGTGCATTTTTATAGCCTTAAAATAATAATATAAATACATCTAAGCTGCTCAGTAATAGAGCAGCTTTTATATTTTAAAATCATGGCGAAACCAATATTAGAAAAAGGAAATAAAAAACTCTTAAATGCGTGGGCCTTTTACGACTGGGCTAACTCCGTATACAGTTTAGTTATTGCTTCTGCCATTTTTCCCATTTTTTATGGAGCACTTACGATCGTTAAAGATGCAGATGGAAAAGTGTTAAACGATACAGTAAACTTTCTTGGGATTGCCTTTAATAACGACACTTTAATAAGTTATGTAACGGCTGCAGCCTTTTTAGTAGTTTCAATTTTAAGCCCCTTACTCAGTGGCATCGCGGATTTTGTAGGTAATAAAAAGGTTTTTATGAAATTCTTTTGCTACTTGGGTGCCGTTTCTTGTATTGGACTTTTTTGGTTTAATATGGATTATTTATGGTTTGGATTGTTATGCTATTTTTTAGCCTTAATTGGTTTTTGGGCCAGTTTAGTTTTCTATAATTCATACCTACCAGATATTGCATATCCCGAACAACAAGACAAAATAAGTGCGAAAGGTTATTCTATTGGTTATATCGGAAGTGTTTTGCTGTTAGTTATTTGTCTGATAATGATTTTAAAATACGACGCATTTGGGTTCGAAGATGAGGGTTTACCAACACGTTTATCTTTTATTTTAACAGGAATATGGTGGATTGGGTTTAGTCAGTATACTTATTACTATTTACCGAAAGGGAATAAAAAAGAAACCTTTACAAAAGATGTTTTGTTTAATGGATTTAAAGAATTGCGAGTAATATGGAATAAACTAGCCGAAAATAAGGCGCTCAAAAGATATTTAGCTGCTTTTTTTGTGTATAGCATGGCAGTGCAAACGATCATGTTAGTGGCTACCTATTTTGGAGTAGAGGAACTGGACTGGGGAACAACAGATTCAACAACAGGATTGATTGTTAGTATTTTATTAATTCAATTAGTTGCTATTGTTGGTGCCGTAATTACCTCACGAAGTTCCAAGAAGTTTGGGAATATTAATACCCTTATTGTGCTTAATATTATTTGGATAGCCATATGCGCCTTTGCTTATACTATAACTACTCCAACAGAATTTTATGCAACGGCAGGCGCGGTTGGGTTTGTGATGGGAGGAATTCAATCGCTATCACGCTCTACCTATTCAAAACTACTTCCAGAAAATGAAGTAGATACGGCATCATATTTTAGTTTTTATGATGTTTCCGAAAAAATAGGAATTGTCATTGGAATGTTGACCTATGGTTATATTGCTCAGGTAACGGGAAGTATTCGGTATGCGGTTTTATTTTTCCTAGTGTTCTTTTTAATAGGGATGTTATTATTATTTCGAGTACCTAAACTGAAATCGTAAAACCTCCATAAAAAAAGCCTCACTATCATGAGGCTTTTTTTAGATTGGATGTTGATGTATAACGTTCTTTGATTATCCCTTTGTAATATCTCCTGAACCTGATGTTTTACTATCCACTTTTTTAGGATTTCCACGATAGTGTACATCTCCTGAACCAGATACTCTAGCTTTTAAAGTTTGATTGGCCGTAACTTTTACATCGGCTGAGCCAGATACTTGAGCTTCAACATATTCAGAAGTCAATCCATATGCCTTAATATCACCAGATCCTGACACTTGGGCGTAGAAATCAGTTGCCGTGCCAGAGAGTGTAATATCACCAGACCCTGACATGGTTGCCTTAACGTCATCCGCTTCGATATCGAGTACAATGTCACCAGATCCGGAAATGCTAGTTCTAAAGTTTTTAGCTTTAAGCGTAGTCTTACTAACAATATCCCCCGACCCTGATAAGGTAACTGCATTTACTTCTTCAACCGGAACTGTAACAACAATGGCTTCCTTCCAAGTAGACGGTTTAAGGTTAACTCCTTTTTTGACTTTTACGATTAGTTTACCGTCTTTAACCTCGGTTTTAATATATTCTAATAAGTTCTCTTCTCCTTCTAAGGTAAGATTTCCTTCTGAACCTTCCACAAGATTTACGTCAAACCAGCCTGCAACAGCGATAGCGTCGTAATCTCCTGTATTTCGTTCTTGTACAACAAAGTTGCCATTTCCTTTTACTCTTTTACCCCATTGGGCGCTGACAGTGGTAACCAGTACCATTGCCATACAAAATGTCATTAATTTTTTCATGATGATTTGTGTTTATTGATTAATTTTTATAAAATGAAACGCTTCCATAATCACTTGTAATGGAAACTGTATTTCCGCTATTTGCATTCCCATAGTATCCTTTATAATATTTTTCAGAACGCTTTTCTTTACTGATGTTTATATCAAAGTCTTCTTTTCCGCTCACACCAGCATATTCTGTGGTGATTTCAAAACTAAAATGATATTGCGGATCATATCCTATTTTAATGCCGGTATAGTCTGAACGAAGATCAATATTGCCTGCATCCTGAGCCATTTTACTAATACGAATGGAGCCGTAATCAGCATTTACATCCACATTACCATGTACCGTTCCAAACTTAACATTAATATAGTCTCCGTTTCCACTAATATTATTGGCCGAACCAATTTCTAAATTTCCATAATCACTGGAGTATTGTAAATTTTCCATCTCCGTAACAGTGGAGTTGGTGTAATCCGCTTTTATCATAAGATCACCAGCTTTTTCGACCGTGAAACCAGAATAATCTGCGTTAATTTCACCGCTGTTGATATATCCAAAAGTAGATTTTGAAGTGTAATCAAAGTTTATATCGTTATTTCTTCCGCGTAATTCTCCGATGTTTAACCTTCCGTAATCACAACTAATTTTTGCGTGACCATCTATTCGGTTTAAGTTAATATTACCGTAATCGTTATTAAGATTTACACTGTTCTTAATAGGGACTTTTATAGTGTAGTTTATTTGCACATTTACATTATTTCGTTTTCCCCATTTCCAACCCCAATTTTTGCTATCTCCAAAGATAGTTCGGGCTGAAACCAAACTGCTAGTACCGTCAAAATCAACCTTAATTTCATCTAACTTGTCTTGTACTTTTTGTTCGTTATTCCCATTAGTTTTAATATGGACTTCGATTACAACTCTATTTTCATTCCAAGATGTAATGTTAAGGTTTCCATAGCGATTATTAATCTTAAGCAATGCATTTTCGTTTACCTTAAATTCTTCTTTCAAAGTCTTTTCCTTGGTATATTTCCCCTTTAGGTTACCATTATTAGCCAAAACTAGTGCAGGGCAAACTATGAAAATAACTAGTATATATTTAAATAATATTGTTTTCATTAGAATAATCTTTTAAATTTTTAAATGTTTCTATTTGTTCTAGAACTCCTTCCAAGAGATCTACGCGTGTCTGGAAGTTATTGATCATGGCTCTTAAAATAAGTTTGTTATCGCCGCCGTTCAATAGGTCTTGTTCTAGATCTTTATAATTGGCTTCAAGTCTTTTCAATTGTAGCATTGCATCATCTACAATCATTTTGGTTTCAGCTGTACTTTCACCTTCTAATTTTTGCAATTGCTCATTAATTAAACTAGCAAAGTAAAATTCAGTTTGTGAAACTTCCGGGGAAATTTCCGCCACTTGTTCTGCGGTGGTACTTGTACTATTGGTGTAAAAATTAATTCCCAATACACATAGTAGAGCTATGGAGGCTGCTATCGATAGCATTTTCCACCAGCTGGTTCCTCTTTCTGATGATGCTACGGTATCTTTGGAAGTGTTTAACTTTTCCAAAAATCGCTCTTCGTGCCCTAGCGTTGGTTCCTCAAAATCAAAGGATCCTTCTAATTTTTCAAACAGCTTTTTTAAATCTTCTTCTTTCATAATTACGCAAGTATCATTTTTTTTCTCAAACTTTCTTTAGCTCTTGAAATTGTAGTTCTACAATTTGCATAGCTCATATTCATTATTGTACTTATTTCTTCATAATCGTACCCTTCTATTAAATGTAAGGTCAAAGAAATTCTGTAATTGTCTTTAAGTTGTTTCATGGTTTCCATCACTTTTTGAGCCTTCAGTTCCGTAAACACATGATCTGAAGAAATTCCGTCATTATCTTCGACCTTGTACATTAATTCATCATTTAGAGCAACTTCATTATTTTTCCGTTGCTTTCTGTAATGATAAATACTGTTGTTAATTACAATTCGTTTTAACCAGGACCCGAAAGTAACCTCTCCTTTAAATGTATGCAGTTTCGTAAACGCGTTCAGAAACGATTCTTGCATTACATCTTCCGCTTCGGCACTATCTTTTACAATTCGTAAGGCTGTGTTGTACATAGCTTTGTAATAACGATTGTAAATTTCCAACTGTGCACGTTGCTTCCCTTGTAAACACCCTTGCAATAAAGCATCAGTATGTTCTATTTTTTGGCTCAAAAAGTAAATGGTTTGCTTTAGAGATGATTCATTTTAACAAATGTTACAGTTTTTTTTAAAAACTTTTGGTGTATTGGCACAACAATTGAAAAAGTAAAAGAAAGAACAAACCTTTTAAAGGTCGGAAACGGGCATTTTAGTTAGGTTTAGGCGATTACAGATTTAATAAAAAAAAGATTTCTGTTTAAAAAATGACAGAATGACTGAAATATAGCTATGGCAAACGATAAATTTATAAGTTTTGACAGTATGTCATTACAAGGGATTGATGAGGATTCGGAATTAATTCCTTTGATGACGCCGGAAGATGAAGAGGAAATAAATAATGAAGCGCTACCAGATACTTTACCAATACTTCCTCTACGGAATACAGTATTATTTCCTGGAGTGGTGATTCCTATTACTGCAGGGAGAGACAAATCCATTAAACTAATTAAAGACGCTAATAATGGATCTAAGGTAATAGGTGTTGTTTCTCAGAAGGATGAGAGTGTTGAAAATCCTGGGGTTAAAGATATTAATGATACCGGTACTGTTGCCCGTATTCTTCGGGTGCTGCAGATGCCTGACGGGAATACTACAGTTATTATTCAAGGAAAAAAACGGTTTAAAGTAGCAGAGGTTTTAACGGAGAAGCCCTATATGACAGCTACAGTTCGTGATACTAATGAGGAGCGACCAGTTGAAACAGATAAGGAGTTTTTGGCCATTATCGATGCCATTAAAGAATTGGCATTAAAAATAATCAAGAATAACCCTAATATTCCGAGTGAAGCTTCTTTTGCGATTAAGAACATTCAAAGCAACTCTTTTATGATCAATTTTGTTTCTTCTAATCTTAATATGGGGGTTAAAGAGAAGCAAGAATTATTAGAAATAAATAGTTTGCAAGAGCGTGCGTTAACTACTTTAAAGCACATGAATGTAGAACTTCAAAAATTAGAATTGAAGAACGATATTCAATCAAAGGTTCGCAGTGATATGGACCAGCAACAACGAGAATATTTTTTACATCAACAAATGAAAACTATTCAAGAAGAATTGGGAGGTATTTCATATGATGAAGAGATAGAGGAAATGCGTGAAAGAGCGCTGGATAAAAAGTGGGATACAAAAATTGCAGAGCATTTTGAAAAAGAAATTTCTAAAATGCAGCGCATGAATCCACAGGTTGCCGAATACTCAATACAACGCAATTACTTAGATTTATTTTTGGATCTCCCCTGGAATGAGTTTTCTAAAGATAAATTTGATCTGAAACGAGCTCAGAAAATACTGGATAGAGATCATTACGGTTTAGAGGATGTAAAGCGAAGGATCATTGAATATTTAGCAGTTTTAAAACTGCGAAACGATATGAAATCTCCAATCCTATGCCTATATGGCCCTCCGGGTGTTGGTAAGACCTCTTTAGGAAAATCGGTTGCAGAAGCGCTTGGGAGAGAGTATGTTCGGATGTCTTTAGGAGGCCTTCGTGATGAAGCCGAAATTAGAGGACATCGGAAAACTTATATTGGGGCTATGCCAGGAAGGATTGTGCAGAGTGTTAAAAAAGCTGGTACGTCTAATCCCGTGTTTATCCTGGATGAAATTGATAAATTATCAAGTAGTCATCAGGGAGATCCTTCTTCTGCAATGTTGGAGGTTTTAGATCCAGAGCAAAATAGTGAGTTTTACGATAATTTTTTAGAAATGGGTTACGATCTTTCTAAAGTGATGTTTATTGCTACGGCTAATAATTTAGCTACTATTCAACCCGCTTTACGAGATCGAATGGAAATTATAAATGTATCAGGCTATACTATTGAAGAAAAGGTAGAAATTGCTCGAAAACACCTACTTCCTAAGCAATTAAAAGAACATGGTTTAGAAACCAAGGATCTTAAAATAGGGAAAGTACAGTTAGAAAAAATTGTGGAAGGTTACACCAGAGAATCTGGAGTACGTTCTTTAGAAAAGCAATTGGCAAAGATGGTACGTTTTGCGGCAAAATCCATTGCAATGGAGGAGGAGTATCAGATTAAAGTATCCAATACAGATGTAGAAACCATTTTAGGGCCTGCTCGTTTGGAACGGGATAAGTATGAAAACAATGATGTTGCAGGAGTCGTTACGGGTTTAGCATGGACTAGCGTTGGAGGAGATATCTTGTTTATAGAGTCTATCCTATCTAAAGGAAAAGGTACATTAAGTGTTACCGGAAACTTAGGTAAAGTAATGAAGGAGTCTGCTACTATTGCACTTGAGTATATTAAATCTAATGCAGATAGCTTTGGTATTGATGCGGGTATTTTAGATACCTATAATATTCATATTCACGTTCCTGAAGGGGCTACACCTAAGGATGGTCCTAGTGCTGGTATTACAATGTTAACGTCTTTGGTATCGCTTCTCACACAGCGAAAAGTAAAGAAAAGTTTGGCAATGACAGGTGAAATTACCCTAAGAGGAAAAGTACTTCCTGTAGGAGGAATCAAAGAAAAAATCCTTGCAGCAAAGCGAGCGCGAATTAAGGAATTAATATTGTGTGAAGAAAACAGAAAAGATATTTTAGAAATTAAACCCGAGTATTTAAAAGGATTAAAATTTCATTATGTCACAGAAATGCATGAGGTTATTGACATTGCCGTAACAGGACAGCGTGTAAAGAATCCTAAAAAACTATAGAACAATCTATTACTGCGATTTCAATTTGTAGTTATAATACCATAAAAGCATCATTTTCTTAGTACTTTTGATCTATGGAGAAGAAAATCACTATCGCAATTGATGGATATTCCTCTACTGGAAAAAGCACCATTGCTAAACAACTGGCAACAGCCCTGGGGTATGTTTATGTAGATACCGGAGCAATGTACCGAGCGGTAACACTCTTTGCATTGCGAAATGGAAGTATTGCAGATACAGATGAGGATGTTGATAATATTGTTTCTCTATTATCAGAAATACGATTAAAATTTGTTCCTAATTCAAGTTTAGGGTATTGCGAAATGTATTTGAATGATGAAAATGTAGAAGCAGAGATACGAACACTTCATGTTTCCCAATTTGTAAGTAAAGTAGCGGCGATCGAAGCAGTGCGTGTTAAACTTGTAGAATTGCAACAAGCGATGGGAAGGGAAAAGGGTATTGTTATGGATGGTAGAGATATAGGAACTGTAGTTTTTCCGGATGCAGAACTTAAAATTTTTATGACTGCCTCTCCTGAAAAAAGGGCATATCGTAGGTATAAAGAATTATTAGATAGAGGTGATAAGGTTACCTATGAAGAAGTTCTTAAAAATGTAGAACATAGAGATTATATAGATACGAATCGAGAATTCTCCCCCCTTAGAAAAGCAGAAGATGCTATAGCATTTGATAATAGTGATATGGGACTTAAAGAACAATTTGAGCGTATTTTGTCGTATTCCCAAAGAGTTATAGCTAGAGCATAAAGGTATAAAACCATAAAAAAAGGACGCAATTAATTGCGTCCTTTTTCCGTTGGATTACTTAGTTGGGTGTTGAATTTTCCCTATAAATTTGGAATCACCAATACCTGATCTGGATGAATTACATCTGGATTTTTTAAGATGTTGGTATTTGCCTCAAAAATAGCTGTGTATTTCATGGCATTTCCGTAATAGTGTTTCGCGATTTTACTTAATGATTCTCCACTCTTTACCGTATGGCGGTGGTATACTGAATCATCTTCTACCGAAATGTTAGCTTTTATGTCTGTTGGATTTTCTCCACCGATTTCTTTGATTTTATCCCAAAGTAAATTCTTCTCATAAGGCGTATTGGCAGTTCCTTTTATCTTTAGTACGCCTCCATCTTCAGATACGTCCCCATTCTTTATGCCGATTTGCTGACCTAGATCCAAAAGACCTTGGTATTTTGATTTGGTACTCATAATAGTCGTGTTTTAATGTTTAGATTTTATGTCCCTCAATATAGTAATTCTTCGTAGAATTTAAGCTAAAAATTAGAAAATACTAAAACTGTATTAAGCTTACGATAAAAGTCTTTGTAGAACAAATTAATTAATTGTACTTTTGCACTCCTTTTTAGCAAAGAATCAAGAGGAAAAGGGAATCATGAAAAGAAGATAATCACTTCTGTAACTATTGTTTAACTCTTGTAAAGTTGCAGAATACAAAATTAAATCAGCACATGGCTGAAGAAAAAACAAAAGCTCCTGCAGAAGAAACTGCAGTTGCACCGCAAGAAACTAAAGTTGAAGCTCCGGTTCAGGATCCTCAAGAATTTCTAGAAAATTTTAATTGGGAAAAATACGAACAAGGAATTGAGCGTGTAGAAGATTCTAAGCTACAAGAATTTGAAACTTTGGTAGCAGAGAATTTTGTAGATACTGCAGATGAAGAAGTTGTTAACGGAACTGTAGTACATCTTACCGATCGAGAAGCTATTATTGACATCAACGCGAAATCTGAAGGAGTTATCTCGTTAAATGAGTTTCGTTACAATCCAGATTTAAAAATTGGAGATAAGGTAGAAGTACTTATCGATATCCGAGAAGATAAAAGTGGCCAGTTGGTGCTTTCTCATCGTAAAGCAAGAACAATCATGGCATGGGATAGAGTTAATGCTGCCCATGATAAAGAAGAAGTGGTCAATGGTTTTGTAAAATGCAGAACAAAAGGTGGAATGATTGTAGATGTTTTTGGTATTGAGGCATTCCTTCCAGGTTCGCAAATCGATGTAAAACCAATTCGAGATTACGATCAGTATGTTGGAAAAACAATGGAATTTAAAGTGGTTAAAATTAATCACGAATTTAAAAACGTTGTAGTTTCTCATAAAGCGCTGATCGAAGCAGATATCGAAGAGCAGAAGAAAGAAATTATTGGTCAATTAGAAAAAGGCCAGGTTCTTGAAGGTGTTGTTAAAAATATTACCTCTTACGGGGTATTTATCGATCTTGGTGGTGTAGATGGATTAATCCATATTACAGATCTTTCTTGGAGTAGAATTAATCATCCAAACGAGGTTGTTGAATTGGATCAACGTTTAAATGTTGTAATCCTAGACTTCGATGATAATAAATCTAGAATTCAACTTGGATTAAAACAATTAGAGAAACATCCATGGGAAGCACTAAGTGATGAAATCAAAGTTGGAGATAAAGTAAAAGGTAAAGTTGTTGTAATTGCAGATTACGGTGCCTTTATTGAAGTGGTAGAAGGAGTGGAAGGACTTATTCACGTTTCTGAAATGTCTTGGTCTACACATTTACGTTCTGCACAAGATTTTGTAAAAGTAGGCGATGAGGTTGAAGCAGTAGTATTGACCTTAGACCGAGAGGAACGTAAAATGTCTCTAGGTATAAAGCAATTAACTCCAGATCCTTGGACAGATATTACAACAAAATACCCTGTAGGCTCACGTCATAAAGGTATTGTTAGAAACTTTACAAACTTTGGTGTCTTTGTAGAATTAGAAGAGGGAATTGATGGACTTATCTATATTTCTGATCTTTCTTGGACTAAGAAAGTAAAACACCCATCAGAATTTGTTACTGTGGGAGATACTTTAGAAGTTGAAGTATTAGAATTGGATGTGGAAGGACGTAAATTAAGTTTAGGTCACAAGCAAACAACGGAAAACCCTTGGGATAAATATGCTGACGACTACGGTTTAGGAACAGTTCACAAAGCAAGTATTGCTGAAATCGTTGACAAAGGTGCCACTATTAACTTTAATGAAGATATAGTAGCTTTTGTGCCTTCACGTCACTTAGAGAAGGAAGATGGCAAGAAATTGGCTAAAGGTGAAGAAGCTGAATTTAAAATCATTGAATTTAATAAAGAATTCAAGAGAGTTGTAGCCAGTCATACGGCAATTTTTAGAGAAGAGGAGCAACGTATTGTTCGTACAGCAGCTAAGAAGGCCGCTGCCGCAGCAGATGAGGCGAAACCAACTTTAGGAGATGCTAACGATCAGTTACAAGCACTTAAAGATAAAATGGAAGCAGACGCTAAAAAGAAGTAAACTTTCATTTTTATACATAAAAAAAAGCCGCAACATTTGTTGCGGCTTTTTTTGTTTCTAAAAACAGCTATAAAAAGATTTGGGAATGGGACAAGCGTCCACTACGTTTTGATCTAAGGGTAATCTCTTGTTTTTATTGAATAATAGCTGTTTTTATAGCTTCTTCAATAGCAAATACTACTTTTTCGGCATTTTCTCTTGTAAAACATAATGGAGGCTTTGTTTTCAAAACATTGTCATCAGGGCCATCTGTACTAATCAAAATGTGATTTCTTCTTAATTCATTTTTAATAAATTGAGCTAGCTTTCTATTCGATTTACGATTTTCTTCTTCAACAATAGCTACACCCAAAAATAGCCCCGAACCCCGAACATCACCAATACACCTATATTTTTGTTGCAACGCTTTCAAAAGAGATTTGTAATAATCCCCCACCATTTTAGCGTTCTCCTGCAATTTTTCTTCTTCAATCACCTCCAAAACTGCAAGACCAACCGCGCAAGAGACAGGATTACCTCCAAAAGAGCTAAAAAATTCCACTCCTTCATTAAAAGAAGCTGCAATTTCCTCGGTAGTAACTACGGCTCCTATTGGATGTCCATTGCCCATGGGTTTACCCAGAACCACCATATCTGGTACTACATTTTGCGCTTCAAACCCCCAAAAGTGATCTCCTAAACGGCCAAAACCAGTTTGTACTTCGTCACTGATACAAATACCACCCTGCGCCCGAATAGCCGGATATAATGTCTTTAAATATCCTGGTGCTAAAGGCACTTGTCCGCCACAACCCACAATAGGTTCAGCAATAAATGCGGCTATAGGTATATCAGCATTTTCAATTTGAATAATGGCTTCTTGAGCATACTGCTCCCCAGCATTATTTCCATTGTATTTTCCGTTATAGGTGTCGGGAATTGCTGCTTTTAAAATATGACTCCTTTGTCCTTGACCCTTGTCTTGATCAAATTTATAAGCACTAATATCCATTGCTATTTGAGTATTTCCATGGTATCCATGTTCCAAAACCATGACCTTTTTAAGTTCGGTATGTGCATTAGCAATTCGAATAGCCAAATCACTGGCAGCGCTTCCTGAGTTTACAAAAAACACCTTATTAAGTGCAGGTGGGAACTTTGCACTTAATTTTGAAGCATATATGGAAAGTAAGTCGTATAAATATCTGGTGTTTGTGTTGAGCAGAGCCATTTGTTTCTGCCCTGCGGCTACCACCTTTGGATGTGAATGTCCAACATGGGGAATATTATTATAAGCATCCAAAAAAGTATTGCCTGAAGTATCGTACATATACTGAAACGCTGAACGATTCATCGCAATGGGAAAATCATAACTTAGCGAAAGGATAGGACTAACATGCATATGTCGTTGGTGTATGGCTTCTTCTACCGTAGGATTTGCAATTAGAGGTTGTCCGATAGCTTCGCGAAAAGTGTTTTCAACTTTTATGGGGTTGATTTTTATCCACTTACATAGCATTTTCCAAGCTGATTTTTCGCTGGAGGTAGCATATTGATTTGTTGGATCAATTTTCCTTGAGTTCGAAGCATTGCAAATACTAGTGCATAGTCTTGCAGCAATTAGATAATATAAAACCCTAACCTCTTTTAACTCAAGAGGAACTATAGCATGATAGGACTTTAGAAGTAAAGTGGCCCACTTTAAAGGATCTTCGGTCTGATAACAAACATAGGTTATGGCTATGGCCAGTTCGTTTATTAAATATGAATGAGTAATGTCTCCAAAATCAATGATCCCTGAAACTTGATTATTTTTGGTTAAAATGTTCCATTCATTAGCATCATTATGAATAATCTGTTTTCGCAAAGTAGATGCAATGGGAACAACATTTTCTTCGTATTGTTGAAAAAAATAGCGTATAATATTTCGGTCAGATGGATTGTCAATGGTATCTAAATACTTTTTATTAAGGGGAAAGTATTGCAAATCCCATTCCCATTGTCTCGCCTTAAGCGTATAATTGGAAAAGCCTTTAAGTGTATGATCCATTTGAGCGAGAAAACCTCCCAAAGAAATAATCAAATTTTCATCAGCGTTTTTATCTCCTAGAAACACGCCCTCTAAAAAAGATAACATCCTACAAATGGTTTTTTTACCATCTACAGTTATAATCTTAATAAAACTTCCATTTTTAAAGGCTATAGGGTCAGGGAAATGGGGAGTTGATTTCTCCTGTAAATACTGTAATACCTTGTTTTCTGCTTCCAAAATATCATAAAGTTCTGCGGAATAGAAATAGGTTTTAAAAATATATGAGGTCTCCCCATGGTTTATGCGATAGTTTAAATTGTCATATCCTTCTAGTTTTATAATTTCAGGTTCATGAAATTTAAATTCTGTTTCCAAAAACTTAATTAGTATATTTCTTTGTGTATTTGTCATGATTTTTTAGCCCGGCAAAAGTTTTTATAACCCTCAGATAATTTACTAAGAGTTTGAAATTACCAATTATAAACTACTCTATAAAATGGATAAAACTCTTATTTAAATATACCAGCTATTGCTAGCTATAGACATAAGATTTTTTCAATGGAATATAATAATATGATCATTAGCTACAAACTGGCATTAGTGTGGATTTAAAACTGCAGATTGTCCACTTAATAGTTTCCAACCATCGGCCCTTTTTATGATAGTTCCTGATTCAATAATGTATATTTCAGCTTTAACTTCGGCAGTGTCAATTGTTTTACTGTTTACAATTCCGGTATAGTTCGCAATACTATTTGACTGTGGAAATATTTGAAGTGATTTCCAACTGAGGTCAACGGCTTCAATTGATTTGTCATTTTGAATCAAGATTGTGCGAACGGAGTCGTAAGTCAGTGCGGTTTCATATCCGGGAGGAACCCAAAAGAAATCCGATGATTTATCCAAATATTCAAATTCGGCCGTAAGCCCCTCCTTATTTACAGCGGTATGATAATTCGTTAACATTAATTCTATTTCCTCTATCACCTTTTCCCTATCAAAATCATCAACTTTTTGAGAAGTGTTACAGGAATAAAACAAACTTAAAAAACATAGCAATCGGAGCGCTCTCATTAGAAACTAGGTTTTAGATAGTTAAGGACTTGTTACTATCCCATCAAGATAAGGATTTGCACGATATTTATTATAGTATTTACTTTCTATTATAGCATATAGATCGACAGATACTCTTAATAGAAATTCCAATAATCCGTCATATGAATGCCCAGTCTATCTTTTCCATAGAAATCATACCCAAATTCATCCCTGTTCTGACGGTTAAAACCATAGCGATCAAGCCCATCCTCATCAAACGTACGTGGCCAATCTGTGTTGTCTATTAAATATTCAGTGACATGCATGCGTTGTTTGTCATACCCATATGGATTAAGTCCATATTTGTTGTACCCATTGCTATAACTAGCTTTATGCTCCTGTTGTGTCCATGTTATTTCCTCGTCATCCACATAACCTTGCGGGAGTAATGTACTAAGATCTTGGGCTTGTACACCTGATTCCACATTAAAAAGTCCCTCTTCTTGGAATAATCGTGCCGTACTTTCTCCAAGCAGGAGTTGATTTGTGAAATTAGCTCTACCCAAGGTCAAGGCAAGATCCTCGGTTACCTGTCCTAATCTTGCTTCGAGTGCGACTATTTGACGCTCAAAAGCCTTGGTGGCTTCTGCATTTAACCTTAGCAAATCAGCAATGTATTGTTCCTGAATATCTATTTCTTCTTCTTGTTCTAAAATAGTAGCCTCTTGCTCTAATTTTTCCGATTCAATAGCTTCAAGTTTAACCTCATAATTAGCCATCATCTGTTTTAATTCAGCAATTTTATCGGTTACATCTTGTCCTCTAGCTTTTAAAGCTCTAATGAGTATTACGTTTTTATATCCTGCTTGAATTACCTTAAAGGAATTTGCAGTCAATGCTACTTCATCATATTTTAAAGGTGTATAGAAAGGAGCTACGGTACCTTCTGTAGGTTTTTCAGTTGGATCTTTAATAGGAGCTTTTACTTCTTTTGGTTTGCTTGCTTTTGCATATGCAGAGGGTGCTGGAATATTAAAATCTGCAGTGATCATATTTGTGTTAGCGGGAGCCCATTTGTTATCCGCTGTAATTGTATAAGGTATCCAGGTAGCTCTAAAATTAGAAGCATATAAAAGGCCTTGATCCATTGAATGTTGAACTTTCACCTCATACCTTCCCCAACCTCCTTTAGTGTTTATTTCACCTTTAACATGTTCTTCAATTTGATTGCTATGTGCCTTATTGATTTCATCAGGAATAGCGGCTAAATTTTCGGGTCTTCGCCCGGAACCACCCAGATTATGATTTAGTAGGTGTCCAGCAACGTATTTATGCCCCCCTGCTGCTGCCGACAGCGCTTTTCTTCGCAAAATCCAATGCCCTGTATCTCCAGGCACCGATCCTTTTTTATGATCCGGACCAAGAGGATCGGCAATCATATGAGTTCCTTCGGTACTACCGTGTTTATCTTTCACAAGACCACCCCAACTTACTTTTGTCCGCAGTTCTCCTAATCCCATGCGCTGCATTCCGATTCCTTCTTCCGAAAAACTTTCATCTGCATTTTGCTGCGGTTTGGAATTGTGCATTCTTTTTGCCGTAAAGCTATCGGGATCTTCCTTCGTTTTAAAGAAATCATCAAACTTAGCCATACGCTGTATAGCTTGGTTTTTAGAAGAACCATGGAGTCGTTTCTCATTTAAAGAGGATTGAGATCTGGAATTACCTAATAAAAGTGCTTTTGTACCCATCATATCTGCTTCTTTTTCCAGATATGTATCATCATTAATAAGCACACCGCTCTTCATTTGTACGGTAGGCTTTACACGCCCTTGTTTTTGCTGTACTACATGCCATGCTTCGTGTGGCAAATGCTTTTCTTGTCCTGATGCAAGGTGAATATTAGTTCCTTGCGCGTAGGCATGGGCACGAAGTTGAGTAGGTTTGTTTGAATTGTAATGCACATTTACATCATCCATAGCCAATCCCGAAAGGTATTCTATTCCTGACTTAAGTGGCTTCGGCAAAATGTTGGGGGATGAATTTTTTTTGGAGTATTGCGTTTTTCTGATAGAACTATCCAACGCTAAGTTTTGAATATGTTTAAACTGGGTGACATGTGGATTTTTATGTACCTTTTGTTGTAATGTTTTGGTAAAGAGGGCTTCTGAGCGATTGTCAACAAAACTTTTGCTGGGTATAGTGGTATCTTGATTTTTTGAAGACTGGGTACAATCTATTCTTTTTTTGTTTTTATCTACCCGTTGAACACTCATATTTAGATAACCCAATTATATAATTAATCTAGGGAAAATTAATGATAAAAATACGGGAGAAACAGCGTAAAAATACTTGATTTTTGTTTCTATAAGATAATAAAGCTTGCGTTAAAGGGATTGTCTTAACTTTCATTAGAAATCCCTACTTTTGTCAAACAAAGTTGTGGTGATTTAAACCTATGAGTCAAAAAGTACTACTTTCTTCCAAAGAGATTCACATTATACTGCACCGTTTGGCTTGCCAGCTTTTAGAAAATCATTTGGATTTTAAAGATACCGTTTTGGTTGGTGTACAACCACGAGGTACTTTTTTGGCAGAACGATTAACCAAAATTTTAAAAGAAGATTATAAGGTCAAAAATGTCAATCTCGGTTTATTGGATATTACCTTTTATCGGGATGATTTTCGCCGAGGGGATAAGACTTTAGAAGCCAACACTACCAGTATTAATTTTTTAGTGGAAGATAAGAAAGTTGTTTTTATTGATGATGTTCTATATACAGGAAGAAGTATTCGAGCGGCACTTACTGCAATACAATCGTTTGGAAGACCTGCCGAAATAGAATTATTAACCCTTATAGACAGACGATTTAGTAGACATTTGCCTATTCAACCCAATTACCGAGGACGGCAAGTAGATGTGATAAACGAAGAAAAAGTTAAAGTTTTATGGAAAGAAAATGATGGTGAAGATGTTGTATACCTCATAGATAATTGAATATGATTGCAATAATGGCAATACACTACTTTAAACAACCAATTAATAATACCATATGAGCGAATTAAGTGTACCACACTTATTGGGAATAAAATATCTAAACGAAAAGGATATACAGCTCATTTTTGAAACTGCTGATCATTTTAAAGAAGTGATCAATCGTTCTATAAAAAAGGTTCCTTCCCTTCGTGATATTACTATAGCCAATATTTTCTTTGAAAACAGTACGCGAACAAAGTTATCATTTGAACTTGCAGAAAAACGACTCTCGGCAGATGTTGTAAATTTTTCTGCAGCGCAATCTTCAGTTAAAAAAGGAGAAACGCTAATTGATACCGTGAATAACATTTTATCCATGAAAGTGGATATGGTTGTCATGCGGCACCCGAACCCAGGAGCGGGTATCTTTCTCTCGAAACATGTATCTGCATCAATAATAAATGCCGGTGATGGAGCCCATGAACATCCCACGCAAGCGCTTTTAGATTCTTATTCCATTCGGGAACGCTTAGGAGATGTAGGTGGGAAAAAAGTAGTCATTGTTGGAGATATTCTACATTCAAGAGTGGCTTTGTCCAATATATTTGCTTTAAAATTACAAGGTGCTGAGGTTAAAGTTTGCGGCCCTAGAACCTTATTACCAAAACATATAGAATCTCTCGGGGTAGGAGTAGAAACTGATCTTAAAGCTGCATTAAATTGGTGTGATGTGGCGAATATGCTTCGTATTCAAAATGAACGTATGGACATTAGTTATTTTCCAAGTACACGGGAATACAGTCAGCAATTTGGAATCAACAAAAAACTCTTAGATAGTCTAGATAAGGAAATTGTAATTATGCATCCAGGCCCCATTAACCGAGGCGTAGAAATTACAAGTGAAGTAGCAGATTCGTCGCAATCTATTATCCTAAATCAGGTGGAAAATGGTGTTGCCATCCGGATGGCGGTAATTTATTTGTTGGCTTCAAAAATAAAATGATAGTGATATGATTTTTGATAAACAAGGAACGATAACGACTGTTTTTCAAGAAAACACAACCTTAGCAGTTTTTTTGAAAAATTTAACGACGGGATATCCTAAAATTAAAAATGACCACCTTATTATTAACTTGTTCTCATTTGAAACACTTACGGCGGATGATTTATTGGAGTTTTTAAATATTTCCAATACCCATCGAGGAGCTAATAAATCTTTCGTTATAGTAACCGATAAAGTTGCTTATGATGCTATTCCCGATGCGATAAGTCTAGCTCCTACCTTGCAGGAGGCTCGTGATATTATTGAAATGGAAGAAATTGAAAGAGATCTAGGATTGTGAAATTAAGAATACTAGGTTGTTATGCCGCTACGCCCAGAACTTTTACCAATCCAACAGCCCAGCTTTTAGAAGTTAAGAACCATTTATTTCTTATAGATTGTGGAGAAGGAACACAATTACAACTGAGGAAAAGCAAGGTAAAATTTTCAAAAATCAAGCACATTTTTATATCGCATTTGCATGGAGATCATTTTTTTGGACTCCCAGGTTTAATAGCTACTTTTCATTTACTTGGTAGGGGTAATGAACTCCATGTCTATGGTCCTAAAGGTGTAAAAGAAGCCATAACGCTCTTGCTTAAATTAGGGAATAGTTGGACCAGCTATCCTTTGATTTTTCATGAGTTAACTAGCACCAATCCTGAAATAATTTTTGAGGATGAAAAAGTTATCATTGAAACGATCCCGTTAAAACATAGGGTATATACCAATGGTTTCCTTTTTTCGGAAAAACCAAACCCTAGAAAATTAAATGTAGAAAAAGTAGAAGAATATGGTATTGAGAAATATCACTTTAATAATATCAAATTGGGAAAGGATGTTTTACTTGAGAATGGTACTTTAATTCCCAATGCAGAACTTACTTTTGATCCTATTGAACCCAAAAAGTATGCTTTCTGTAGTGACACCGTATACCACCCAGAAATAGTTACACTTGTGAAAGGCGTGGATGCGTTGTATCACGAAACAACATTTTTAGAAAAAGACGCCCATTTGGCGGAAAAAACAAAACATACTACAGCAAAAGAAGCAGCAAAGATTGCAAAGAAAGCCGAAGTAGGGAAATTAATTCTAGGACATTATTCTACCAGATACCCGGCTATAGAAGCTTTTAAAGAAGAGGCACAAACGGTATTCGATCAGGTGATATTGGGAGAAGATGGAAAGTGCATCGAGATTTAACACTACTTGCTATACGTCTATTTTATTTTATACTAGGAAAACGCGACAGACTTTTCGTGTTTTGCATTCTTTTGTTGAACTTTGTATATAGTTAAAAGAGAGCTTAATCCTAATAGAAAATGGAAAAAAACCTAGGAGATTATAGAAAATCTTATGAAAAGAGTGAGCTTAGCGAAGATGCTATTTCAGGCAATCCTATGGAGTTATTTCAAAAGTGGTTTTATGAAGTAGAAACTTCCAATGGAATTGATGAACCCAATGCTATGACTGTCGCTACCATTGGTTTGGATGGCTTTCCAAAAAGTAGGATAGTTTTGTTAAAAAAGTTTACGCACGAAGGTTTTATTTTTTATACGAACTATACCAGTGAAAAAGGTAAAGCGATTGCTGCAAATCCAAAAATATGCTTATCTTTTTTCTGGGCGAATATGGAGCGTCAAGTAATTGTAAAAGGAGAAGCGATTAAAATTGCAGCTAACCTTTCTGATGGGTATTTTGAGTCTAGACCTATAGGAAGCCAACTGGGAGCTTTAGCCTCCGATCAGAGCGAAGTAATAGCTTCTAGAATGGTTTTAGAAGATGCCTTAAAAAGTTTAGAAAATGAATATGAAGATAAAACCATAGCAAGGCCTAAACATTGGGGTGGATATATTGTAAAACCTAAAGTGATAGAATTTTGGCAAGGAAGACCAAATCGACTTCACGACAGAATACGGTATAGCTTACAGAAAGATTTAAATTGGAAAATGGAGCGATTAGCTCCTTGATATTTTGACTAGAGTATGAAGAGATTGATTTTAATGCGACATGGTAAATCTTCATGGGAATACCCAGTAGATGATAGAGATAGGCCTCTTTTAGAACGTGGAATAAATGATGCACATTTAGTTGGTAAACATTTCGAATCGCAACATATAATAATAGATCAGGCCTATTCAAGTCCCGCGAATAGAGCTTTGCATACGGCAATGATTTTTTTACGAGAAACAAATTTCTCACTTTCTAAGTTCCAGGTAACGGAAGCGTTATACGATTTTACTGGAGATTCGGTAATGCGATTTATTAAAGCATTGGACGATATTCATGATTCTGTAGTGATTTTTGGACATAATTATGCCTTTACACATATCGCAAATATGATGGGAAACGACTATATTGACAATCTTTCTACCGCAGGTTTGGTAGAAATACACTTTCAAATAGAAAATTGGTCAAAGGCCCTTAATGGAGTAACAAAACAAACTATCCTGCCAAAACAACTTAGATAATGGAGAAAAACAGAAACCAATATATCAATAGAGAAATAAGTTGGTTGCGATTTAATGAACGTGTATTACAAGAAAGCGCGGATATCAATGTACCACTTATAGAGCGTCTTCGTTTTTTGGGTATTTTTAGTAATAACCTTGATGAATTTTTTAAAGTACGCTATGCCACTGTAAAACGAATTGTTGATGCAGGGAAGAAAGGTAAAAGCGCTATGGGAGGAGAAATTGCAAAAGATCTTTTGGAAGAAATCACCAAAGTAGTTATTGAGCAACAATCGCGAAGCCTGAAGATTCATAAGAATATAGAAAAAGAACTGCAAACTCAGAACATATTTATAGTTGATGAAACAAGTATTCTGGACGAACATGTGGATTTTGTAAAAGAATATTTTCAAGATAAAATCAGCCCTGTATTAATGACCATTATCTTGAATGATCTTACGGAATTTCCAACATTAAAAGATACCGCCGCCTATTTGGCTGTAGAGATAATATTGAAAGGGGATCAACCAGAAGATGCCGATGAAATGCGATATGCGTTAATCGAAATTCCGAAAGGAATAGAACGTTTTATTGAATTGCCTAAGGTTGAAGGCAAAAGTTACATTATTATTTTAGATGATCTTATCCGGTATTCTTTAGACGCGATTTTCAATATGTTTGATTACAGTTCAATTGCTGCACATATGATCAAAATTACAAGAGATGCAGAATTGGATATGGATGATGATTTAAGTAAGAGTTTTATTGAGAAAATTTCATCGAGTGTAGAACATCGCAAAATTAGTGACCCAGTTCGTTTTGTATACGACAAGGAGATTGAAGAGGATACCTTGAATTTTCTGAAAGATAAAATGAATGTTGTTGATACAGATAGTGTTATTCCAGGTGGACGTTACCATAATCGAAGAGACTATATGGGATTCCCTAGTTTAGGGAGAAAAGATCTTATGTATGATAAAATAACACCATTACCGGTTAAGGATTTCAGAATGGACGGGAGTCTTTTAGAGCAAATAGCTGTGAAAGATTATTTACAATATACGCCATACCATACCTTTTCCTATATCATTCGCTTTTTGAGAGAAGCTGCATTAGATCCCAAAGTACGAACAATTAAAATTACGGTATATCGATTAGCTAATAACTCACAAGTTGCGGCATCGCTGATTAATGCGGTAAAGAACGGGAAGCAAGTGACAGTGCAAATTGAGCTTCAGGCGAGATTCGATGAACAAGCAAATATTATGTATGCCGAACAGCTTCAAGCGGAGGGAGTAAAACTAATTTTTGGTGTTCCTGGACTTAAAGTACATAGTAAAATATGCGTTATTGAGCGCGACGAAGAAAGTGCAACAAAACGTTATGGATTTGTAAGTACCGGTAATTTTAGTGAGTCTACTGCTAAGATTTATACAGATTACACCTTGTTTACGTCAGATGATCGAATACTAAAGGAACTAAATAAGGTTTTTGATTTTTTCGAGACAACGTATAAAATTAAGAAATATAAACATCTAGTAGTGTCACCGCACTATACGCAAAATGTTTTTGAGCGCTTAATAGATAACGAAATTGCAAATGCGCTGGTAGGAAAGGAGGCTTTTATTAAAATAAAAATGAATAGTTTCACGTCATACAAGATGGTTGATAAGTTATATGAAGCAAGTAGAGCTGGAGTTAAAGTTCAATTAATCATTCGTGGTATTTGTTGTTTAATACCAGGAGTGCCTGGTATGAGTGAAAATATAGAGGCTATTAGCGTAGTAGACAAATTTTTGGAACATACCAGAATATTTATTTTTGGTAATGATGGAGACCCCAAAGTGTATATTTCTTCAGCAGATTGGATGACCCGAAATCTAGATTATCGCGTTGAAGTTGGATGCCCTATTTATGATGAAGAGTTAAAGAGAGAGCTTCTAGATACCTTTCAGATATCCTGGAATGATAATGTAAAAGCTCGGGTTTTTTCAGCAAAACAAGATAATGCTTATCGCGAAAATGATAATCCTAAATTGCGATCACAATTTGCACTCTATGATTATTATGTGGATAAGTTAAAAAACTAAAGCGTAGTTTGTTGTTGCTTTATGAAGTAATACTATATTTTTTAGCCATGAATACTTTCTTTGGTTCCAAGATTTTTCATGATTTTTGCTTCATGATCTAATAATTGTTGCCATTTTTTATCCACGGTACTGCGATCTCCGTATTGACGTGCAAAATTTAAAAACATGGTATAATGCCCCGCTTCACTGATCATTAACTTTCGATAGAATTCCGCTAATTCCTTATCCTCCAGTTCTTCAGATAAAAGTCTAAAACGTTCACAGCTGCGAGCTTCTATTAGTGCAGCATATAACAATCGATGCACGAGTTGCGTGGTTCTGCTTCCTCCTTTCGGAAAGAATTTTAGCAAGGCAATCACATAATCGTCTTTACGATCTCGTCCTAAAGTCTGTCCACGTGCTATTATCCGATCATGTACCATTTTAAAATGTCCCATTTCTTCTCGCGATAAAGCAATCATTTCCTGAGTTAATTCGGTATATTCGGGAAAACTCACAATCAAAGAAATGGCTGTGCTTGCTGCTTTTTGCTCGCAGTAAGCATGATCCGTTAGAATTTCATCAATGTTTTTCTCAACGATATTAACCCATCTAGGGTCTGTAGGTAGTTTTAAACCAAGCATAAACTCATCTTTGTGCAAAGCTAAAGAATCTTTAAAAGGACACAAAGTCACTTCGGTTTAAATACCTTGGAATATGATCCAATTATTAGTTTAATTTTTGGTTATCTATTATCTTCGTAGCGTCGCAGAAAAAAGGAGTAAACTTGTTTTGAGGTAATTGAAGTTTTAAATGAACATCACCAACGGAAATCAACAATTAAAAGTTATTATTGAAACCAATTTAGGTCCTGAAAATAAGGAATGGATTGCTAGTAAACTTCAGAAAATTATAGATACAAGTTCTGTTAGGGATTTGTATATGACATACACTTTAATTGGCAGTAAGGTGAAAGCGATAACAGATTTTACTGCTCCTGAAACTGCGGATGAGGTATACGACTATATCAAACTTCAGAAAGGAAATCTGCAACAAATAACTAGAATTTATTTATTGTCGGAAGTGTTGATTGCTGCACCTGATGTTTTTATTCCTAAAGTAGCAAATTTGATGAGTATTGCAGATACTGGAGAACTGGAAGCCTTTTTAAAATTTATGATACTGCTGCCGGCTGCAGAGAATTATAAAGACACAGCGGTAGATGCATTGCGTACAAACATTGCTACTATTTTTGATGCAATAGCCTTAAATAATCCGTACCCGGCTAATTTTTTTAACCATCAGCAGTGGAATCAGATGTTTTTGAAAGCAGCTTTTATGGAGCGTGATTTGAATCAGATTCTGGCAATTGATCAGATGGCAAACAAGGATCTAACGCGAATTATTTCAGACTATGCACACGAAAGATGGGCAGCTTCACGTGAAATAGATCCCTATTTTTGGAGACCCGTTACCAATCATTTAACGGATGCACTTTTAGATGATATGATGCGTCTATTGCAGAGTAAGAACAAAATAGAAAACAGAGCAGGAGCACTATGCTGTTTCTACTCAAAACATAAAAAAGCAAAAATATTACTAGCGGAATATCCAGAATTACAACAAGAAATTGCCTCAGGAAATACACGTTGGGAAACCTTAAAAAAATAGCTATGGAAGAAAAAATGATGTATATAGATCCGCATGTTCACATGACATCAAGAACTACAGATGATTATGAAGCAATGGCTGCGGCAGGAGTTGTCGCAATAATAGAGCCTTCTTTTTGGTTAGGTCAAGCGCGCACGCAAGTAGGGTCCTTTCAGGATTACTTTAGTAGTTTAGTTGGTTGGGAAAGATTTAGAGCAAAACAATTTGGTATTCAACATTATTGTACCATTGGATTAAACTCTAAAGAAGCAAATAATGAAGCATTGGCAGAACAAGTTATGGAGTTACTGCCCCTATACTTGCATAAAGAAAATGTTGTAGCTATTGGAGAAATAGGTTATGACGATCAAACACCTGCAGAAGATAAATATTTCAGAATGCAATTAGATATGGCAAAAGAACTGGATATGGTTGTTCAAGTGCATACGCCACATCGCGATAAAAAAGCAGGTACCATAAAGAGTATGGAAGTTTGCCTAGAACATGGATTGGATCCTTCCAATGTTATAATTGATCATAATAATGAAGAAACCGTAAAGGAGGTCTTAGATCGTGGTTTTTGGTCAGCATTTACGATTTACCCAAAAACGAAAATGGGCAACGAACGCATGGTTGCGGTAGTAAAAAAATATGGGAGTAAAAATATTATTGTAGACAGTTCTGCAGATTGGGGAGTAAGTGATCCCCTTGCGGTTCCGAAAACAGCTTCATTAATGCTCAAAAGAGGAATTGATCGTAAGGATGTGATAAGAACATGCTATCAAAATGCTTTAGATGCTTTTGGAAAGAATGGTAAAATGAAAGCCTCAGATTGGTTGAATGACGGAGGTATAGATCAACGAGATTTATATCAAGATAATAGTGTTTTGCGAGGACAAGAACCCAGAATAGATACCGATAAAATTGTATAGATGAATACGGTCCTGAGAGGATACCTTGTATTGACCAGACCTGCAAATCTACCAACTGCTATAGCAGATAGTATTGCAGGTATGACTATAGCGGGACTTTTTGGTAGCGTAGCGGCGAATTCTTTTTTCGAAATAAATACAATTTTTCCTTGTATATTGTTACCACTAGCTTCGGTACTTTTATATGCCGGTGGGGTAGTATTGAATGACGTTTTTGATGCATCGTTGGATGCAATTGAACGCCCGGAAAGACCAATTCCAAGCGGTGTGGTTGCAAAAAAAAACGCTGCAATTTTTGGGATTACCTTATTAGCTCTCGGAGTGGTATCTGCCTCTTTAGTAGGGTTATTGTCCGGAATAATTGCTGCTGTTTTAGCGCTAGCAATTGTAAGTTATGATGCATGGTCTAAAAACAATGCTACGCTTGGTCCGCTTAATATGGGCTTTTGCAGGGGACTCAATTTAATTCTGGGGATGAGTGTTTTCGGTATGCTTACCTATTGGTGGTATGCAGTAATTCCCATTGTATATATTGCAGCAATAACCCTAATAAGTAGGGGAGAAGTTCATGGAAACAATAAAAAACATATCATTTTTGCCGGAGTATTGTACGCTTCCGTAATTTTAGGCGTTATAAGCATATTATTTTTTAATGCTTTACATATGGTAGCGGCCATACCATTTTTACTTTTTTTTGCAATAATGGTATATATACCATTAATTAAGGCATATCAGTTAAATTCGCCAGCACGAATAAAAAAAGCTGTAATAGCCGGTGTACTTTCACTAATTTTGTTAGACGCCAGTTTAGCGGTTGGCTTTTCGTCTTGGTGGGTAGGTTTGGCAGTGGTAGGATTATTACCGTTATCCATGGCACTATCAAAGTTATTTGCTGTTACTTAATTGATATTCATGAAATCGAATACAACAATAAAACAATCTTTTCAAGTACAATACGAATATCAGCTGTATTTTACAGAGGCAGTCTTTGCAAAAGAAAATACTCTTTTCCATGATCTGTTGAAAGCGTATCCGAGCGAGGGTGCTGTAAAAATATTGTTTGTTATTGATGATGAAGTCAAACACAAACACCCAAATTTAGAAGATGATATTAAGGCATACGGACTAAGCTATGCAAGTGTGATTCAACATACAGAAACCTTAACAATACCTGGAGGAGAAACTGCCAAAAATGATGAGCGCTATGTACGTCAGGTTATTGAAGGGATTAATTCAAATAGTATTTGCAGACATTCGTTTGTAGTAGCTATTGGAGGAGGAGCACTTATAGATATGGTAGGCTATGCTGCTACTATAGCACATAGAGGGGTGAAACTTATTCGAGTTCCTACCACGGTGTTGGCTCAAAATGATGCAGCTGTAGGGGTTAAAAATGGAATTAATACCCTTGGAAAGAAAAACTTTCTGGGGACTTTTGCTCCCCCTTATGCAATAATTAATGATAGTCGTTTTTTAGAGACTCTGGATCAGCGGGATTGGATTTCTGGTGTTGCAGAAGCTATAAAAGTGGCATTAATAAAAGATATTTCCTTCTTTGAATATATTGAAGAGCATGCGCTTCAATTAGCAGCGCGGGATATGAATAGTATGCAATATGTAATTTATCAATGTGCAAAAATGCATATGGCACATATTGCTAATGGAGGAGACCCTTTTGAGAGTGGATCTTCTCGTCCACTAGATTTTGGACATTGGGCAGCTCATAAATTAGAACATATGACGCAATATAGTTTGCGTCACGGAGAAGCCGTAGCTATAGGTATGGCCATTGATATTGCCTATGCCTATAAAATTGGATTAATTGGAGAGGATATTTTAGAAAGAGTGCTACAAGTATTGGAAAATGTTGGTTTTAACCTACATATCCCCATTTCAGGCGAAAAAGAATTGGAAACGCTCTTAAATGGAATACAGGAATTTAGAGAGCATTTGGGAGGAAAACTTACCATTACACTTTTGTCTAAGATCGGCAGCAAGATGGATGTTCATGAAATAGACCTATCAAAGATGAAAGAGGCTATAGCTTTGCTAAATAACAAAGTCACCATAAAAACATCGTATTAAATGTTGGTAACGGATAAGTATCACCTTACCTATTGCACCAATATTCACCCAGGAAAGGATTGGGAACTTACATTTACCCAATTGCAAACCCATGTTCCTACTATAAAAGCAAAATTAGCACCTACTGTTCCATTTGGATTAGGATTGCGACTGTCCAATCTTGCAAGTGAGGAATTGGATGCAGGGGAAAATTTAAAGACCTTTAAACATTGGTTACAAGATAACGATATTTACGTCTTTACTATGAACGGATTTCCCTATGGAAATTTTCACAATGAACGCGTAAAAGATAAAGTACATGCTCCTGATTGGACTACAAAAGAAAGGGTAGTTTATACTAAGCGATTGTTTCGACAATTAGCTTATTTACTTCCAGAAGGAATGTCAGGAGGAATATCGACCTCCCCAATTAGCTATAAGCATTGGTTTCAAGATAAAAAAGCCATTGAAAAAGCTTTTTCTATAGGGGCGGAACATTTGGTAGAGATTATTCTGACGCTCTTTGCTATTGAAAAAGAAACAGGTAAATATTTACATTTAGATATTGAACCTGAACCTGACGGATTAATCGAAAATAGTGATGAGGTAGTCTATTTTTTTATTAGTTTTTTGTTACCACGGGCCATACAAACTTTAAAAAAAGAACTCAATATAACGGCAATAAAAGCAGAAGCATTAACGCGAAAGTATATCACCGTTTGTTATGATGTCTGTCATTTCTCACTAGCTTATGAAGAACCCGAATATACACTTCAGAAATTTAAGAAACACCATATACAGGTAGGTAAAATTCAAGTTAGTTCAGCGCTTAAGATTGTTTTTGATGAAGAAGATACTGTGGAAATTTGGAAATCTTTAGCACGATTTGATGAAAGCACCTATTTACATCAGGTCACAGAAAAGGTAGAAGGTAAGGTGAAGACTTATAATGATCTTCCGGTAGTTTTAAAACAAAAGCAGAATTTTAAAGAAATAAGAGCACATTTTCATGTGCCTATTTTTCTGGAAAAATTTGATAAGTTATTTTCTACCCAAGATCAGATTCTTAACGTTATTGCCTATTTAAAAAAGGAGCAGTTTTCAGAGCATCTAGAGATTGAAACATATACCTGGGATGTGTTACCAGAAAATTTAAAAACAAACCTTGCCGACTCCATAATTCGAGAAATGGAATGGTTATTACCTAAACTTTAATGCATGCATAAAACGGTTGTAATTAATATTGTAGGGCTCACCAAGCGCCTAATAGGTGAACATACTCCTTTTATACAGTCGTTTTTAAAAACAGCAAATTTAGCAACTATAAAACCGGTATTGCCTGCGGTTACTTGCAGTGCGCAAGCTACATATCTAACAGGTGCATTGCCGTCAGAACACGGTATTGTAGGTAATGGATGGTATTTTAAAGAGGAGTGTGAGGTAAAGTTTTGGCGTCAATCTAATAAGCTTATACAAGCAGAGAAACTTTGGGATAAACTAAAACGAACCAATACTGATTTTAGTTGTGCTAATTATTTTTGGTGGTATAATATGTATTCTGAAGTAGATTATAGTATTACCCCTAGACCAAATTATCTTGCGGATGGAAGAAAAATACCCGATATCTATTCGCACCCTTCAGAATTGAGAGATGATTTACAGAAAACGCTGGGAACTTTTCCTTTATTTAATTTTTGGGGACCGAAAACCTCAATAAAATCAAGTAGATGGATAGCTGATGCCGCTATGCATACGGATGCGCTTCATGATCCCACTTTAAGCTTTATTTACCTGCCTCATTTGGATTATAATATTCAACGTCATGGGCTGAACTTTGATATAATTTCAAAAGACTTAAAGGAAATAGACACAGTTGTAAAAGATGTTGTAACGTATTATCAAAGTAAAAAAGCAAGGATAGTCCTGCTTTCGGAATACGGAATCACTAATGTGAATAATCCAATTCACCTGAATCGAATTTTAAGAACCGAAGGGTATCTTGCAATACGAGAAGAACGGGGACTTGAATTGCTAGATCATGGAGCAAGTAAAGCATTTGCGGTAGCGGATCATCAAATTGCACATATATATATCAAAAACACCAAAAATAAAGAAGCTATAAAAACGTTACTTACTAAAGTGACTGGTGTTGATAAAGTATTAAGTGGTCCTGAAATAGCAAGTGCCGGTTTGCAACATGATCGTTGTGGAGATTTAGTAGTGTTAGCAGATAAGGATTCATGGTTTACCTATTACTATTGGCTTAATGATAAAAAAGCACCGGATTTTGCTCGAATGGTAGATATTCATAAAAAGCCTGGTTATGACCCTGTAGAAATGTTCGCTAAGCCTAAAGGGTTGGCGTTAATAACAACCGTGCTATGGAAACTCTTACGAAAGAAACTTGGATTTAGAACGCTTATGGATATTATACCTATTGATGCAACTTTAGTGAAAGGTTCACATGGTAGAATTCCTGAAGATGAAGAGGATTATCCCATATTTATAAGTGATGCAAAAGATTTAGTTTCTGCAACGGAATTAGATGCTACCGATGTTTTTAAACTTTTAGAAAACCATATCCAAAAACCTTGAATCATGAAAATTCTATTTAAAATTTTAGCGGTATTATTTGCAGTGTTTTTTGTTTGGGCAGCTTATGTTCAAAACAATGATCCTGATGCTACCATGTGGTATGCAATTTATGGTATCGCCGCAGTGGCGTCACTTTTGTTTATTGCGAATAAATTACCTTATGCATTGGCAGTTATATTGTTCCTTGGATACGTAATTGGAGCCATTGTGTTTTGGCCTTCTAAGTTTGAGGGTGTAAGTATAGGAGCTGGGGATATAAATAATATTGAACATGGGAGAGAGTCCTTGGGGCTGATAATCAATGCATTGATTATGTTAATTTATGCGTGGCGTATCAAACGAAAGTAAAAACTTCTAGGTTTTAGAGATCCAAATCAAATTCATTGCGAAGCAGATCTATTAAAGGGTTTTTTTCGCGTAATTTTTCATATTTCTCTTCAGGAGTAAAAGCAAATTTTTTCGCCGTAGTTTCATTAACGGTTATCTTAAGAGTGATTTCATAATTATTTAATTGTTCTTTTAAATAGGTCATGAGATCGTACTGTTCCCGTTCTATTTCCTTTTTCATAGTAGTGTTGGGAAGTTCAATCCACAGGGTAGAATTTTCTTTTAGCTTCGGGATATCTGCACTTAAATTTGAGGCTAATATTTTTTGACCTTTTTTATCGATTTTATCCACAAAATCATTCCAATGTTTGAGCATTTCAGTTTCTGTGAATGTATCTTTAGGTAGTTTGGTTGTATCAACTACAGTTTCTTTTTTAAGCTGTTGATGTTCTTTCTTAGCTTTTAAACTGGATAGTGAAAGACCAGAAACACGTTTATTAGCAGTGTTGATATTAATTTTTTTGGAAACTTGGGATGCAACTTCATTTGCAACTAATGTTTCCTTAGCTTCTGTATTTTCAACAGGTGGATTTTCAGATGCTTCAACGGGTGCGGGGGCTATAGTGTCTGCAGTAACGTCAGAACTAGAGGGGTGTATAGGATCTTTAGCGCCATCTAGGTGTTCTTTTCCAGCAAGTGGTACGGTGATCTTTCCTTTAAAAAAGGAAGCAGGAACTAACTTTTGTTGTGAGATGAAACCAATTATTGGCGATTTAGTATTTTTTTTTTCTGAATTAAAATCTAACGAAGCAAGTTTCATCAACGTTAGTTCAACTAATAGCCGTTGGTTTTTACTAGCCTTATACTTTAAATCGCAATCATTGGCTAAATCTAAAGCACGAACTAGGAAATTTGAAGCAACTTTTTTCGATTGTATTACATATTTCTTTTGAGTTTCTTCCCCAACTTCCAATAGTTCAAGCGTATGTTGATGTTGACATACCATTAAGTCTCTAAAATGTGAGGCAAGTCCAGTAATGAAGTGATGTCCATCAAACCCCTTAGCTAGAGTTGTATTAAATAAAACTAAAAGCCCGGGAATATCATGTGCTAAAATTAGATCGGTAGTACTAAAATAGGTGTCGTAATCTAGAACGTTAAGGTTTTCCGTTACAGCTTTTCGAGTTAGGTGCTTTCCGGAATAGCTAACAACCCTATCAAAAATTGAAAGTGCATCGCGCATTGCACCATCTGCTTTCTGAGCGATAATGTGCAGTGCATCGTCTTCAGCCTCGATTCCTTGAATTTCTGCAATATGCTTTAAATAATGTGCCGCATCTTTAACAGTAATTCGTTTAAAGTCAAATATCTGACAACGCGATAAGATCGTAGGTATAATCTTATGTTTTTCAGTGGTAGCTAATATAAAAATAGTATGTTTCGGGGGCTCTTCTAAGGTTTTTAAGAAGGCATTAAAGGCGGATTGCGATAGCATATGCACCTCATCAATAATATAAACTTTGTATTTCCCTACTTGAGGAGGAATACGTACCTGATCTATTAAACTCCGTATATCATCAACTGAATTGTTAGAGGCTGCATCAAGTTCAAAAATATTAAATGCAAAATCTTCACCTTCAAGTTCCGTTCCGTCTTGATTAATTTGTTTGGCAAGAATACGCGCACAAGTAGTTTTTCCCACTCCTCTTGGACCACAAAAGAGTAGTGCTTGCGCTAAATGATTATTTTCAATAGCACTAAGTAATGTATTCGTAATAGATTGCTGTCCTACTACATCTGCAAAGGTTTGCGGTCTATATTTTCGTGCCGATACAACAAAGGGCTCCACGTATTTCGCGTATTTGGGTTTTATACAAATATAGAAATAGCTAAGGACAGAACGATTTATTTGATTGGCTTTGCTAATTTTTTTATCAACAATTGCTTTACCTTTGCGCTTAGCAGGTCACCTTATCGCCGCACAATTGGTGTGGAGGAAAGTCCGGACACCATAGTGCAGTATAGCGGGTAACTCCCGTCGTCGTATTAATTTTGTTATTCATATGAGAGGACAAGTGCAACAGAAAGGAAGTACAGGTAATGCTGTAGTGAAATCAGGTAAACTCTATACGGTGAAACGCCATGTAAACCAGCATTTAAGGGCTGCACGTCCATGTTGGAGGGTAGGCGGTTAGAACTTTTAGGTAACTAAAAGTCCAGATAAATGATAAGGACCTTTTTTCGAGACCTTCTTGAAATTAGAGACAGAATCCGGCTTATGACCTGCTTTTTTAATGATTATTAGGGGTTAGCTTCAAAAAAACTAAATACACTACCGCCGTACTTTCTGCTATGTTTGTAATAATCCAGTTCAGAAAGATCGGTGTGTTTGGAATGTTCAATAATTAAAATACCATTTTCAAGAAGTAAAGTGTTTGCAAAAACCAATAAAGGAATTTTACTAAATTCCGTTAAACTCATATTGTAAGGTGGATCGGCAAAGATAATATCTGCGGGGATATTCACTTTATTTAGATATTGGAAAACATCACTTTTGACAGTTTCTATAGGGTAATCTAATGTTTGAGAAGTTTCACTCACAAATTTAATGCAGCCATAATTTGCATCAACAGAAGTTATTTTTTGTGTACCTCGTGAAGCAAATTCATAACTAATATTTCCTGTTCCACAAAAAAGATCTAGAACTCTGATCTCGTCAAAGTAATAAGTGTTATTTAAAATATTAAATAACGCTTCTTTGGCCATATCGGTGGTAGGGCGAACGGGTAATTTTTTAGGAGCGGAAATGTGTTTTCCTTTATGCTTTCCTGAAATGATGCGCATCAAAGCGTGTTTAAAATGGTGAAATCAATGGTTTTGTCACTATGATCACCCATAACTAAACTATGGGTAGATGGAAAAAAGATAGCAATATTTCCAATGTATTTTTGGCATAAATTGTAAATTTCATCTTTCTCATCGATACTTCCCATTAAACGTACCTTAACCACATTACTATCTAAATCCAATTGTTCCAAAGTGAATAAAAGATAGTACATAAAGTCTGCTGGGGTAGTAAATACAAAATTATTATAGAGCACCAGTTTTTTTTGAGCAATAACAGCGATATCCATCTCTTTTCCTGCAATATGAACATAGCAAATCGCGTCATTTCCAGTATTTTGAAGGCTCAAAAGATAATCGATCATTACAGTTCCGATATGTTTATATTCAAATTCCCCAAAAAGTTCGTAGATGTAGTTATTGATGTTGACAAAAGGGACATAAACGTTCATTACCTCATAGTTTATAATTTCATCATAAACTAGAAGGTCATTGGCTAAAATTTTAGCATTAAATTTTAAGTAATTTGCTAAATCATCGGCATTAAACAGCGCTTTCGGCACTAATGAAAATAGACTATTTCTATGCAATACAACAACTTCGGAAAAGTTCCCTTTATTTATACTATGCGCTTTAAAAAGTGTTTTTAACTGCTTTAATAGCGTGTGCGGATTATGCTCTTCTTTAAACGAAATACTTTCTGAAACTTCGATAGTATTGGAAATAGTATCGACTACACAAAAAGAAAGTCCATTCAAACTAATTTGAATGGACAACTTATTATAATTTTCCAAGGAATTTTTTAAAGTACTATTTGTCTCCTTTTTTGTCATAAATAGGGGGCCAATTACCGCTTGTGCTTACATCAACTAAAGAGCCAACCTTAATCTCGGTACCGCTTACTTCTTCAACACTATTTTTAGCATTTTCGGCAGCTCTTAAATCAGAAGGTTGATCATATAAGACTACATCTTTTTTAACCTTTGCTTCAAAAACCGAAGCCTTAAAACCAACTTTATCAATAAGCGTGGACTTCATCTCAAACTTTTCTCCATTCTGAGCAAAAGGTACATTCATCATAGTTTTATATCGCGTATCTTTCTTAAATAAAGAATCTTTAACAGAAACTAAACCAAGTGTGTCAATTAAAACCGTATCAATTGGTAAATCTACACCATAAGCTTTGCTATATCTTGTGAACGAAGAATCACGTTGCTGGGTAATCGTATAATTAGCAGTATCAATAAAAGCAATTAAACTATTAAAATCTCCTGCAAATTTTCCATTTACTGTCTTGTACGCTTCCTGAGAATTTCGAATATCTTTTAAAACAGATATTACTTTTCCGTAACGTTCTTGTTTAACTTGTTTGAATTTTATCGGTGCATTTACCGACTTATAAATAAGGAACGCTAAGCCTATACATACTATCCAAAGTACAATTTGAATTATGGTCTTCATTTGATAAGAGTTAATTAAATTTAGTGGTTAGGACAAATCTACAATTTTTTTTTAATCACGAAAGTTTTTGGGGTTAAAATTCCTATTATCTTTGGATGCCTATGCAAACAATAACCGCAACCAGCTTTTACAAGATTTTAAGAAGTAAATTCCCCTATACACCTACCTCAAAACAAGAAGTTGTATTGCAGCAACTTGCCGAGTTTTCACTCTCTAAGGAAAAAGACCATATTTTTTTATTAAAAGGATATGCAGGAACGGGTAAAACAACCTTGATAGGAACATTAGTAAATCAGTTGTGGCAAACACGGTTAAAGGCAGTTTTAATGGCTCCAACGGGTAGAGCAGCAAAAGTTATGACCAGCTATTCTAAAACTCAAGCCTTTACGATCCATCGAAAAATATACTTTCCTAAAAAGGAGAGTGGAGGAGGAGTACGTTTTGTTTTGACTCCTAATAAACATAGAGATACCTTATTTATTGTTGATGAAGCGTCTATGATACCTGATGCACCAGCCGATTCTAAGCTTTTTGATAATGGATCGCTTTTAGACGATTTATTAATGTTTGTATACTCTGGTCACAATTGTAAACTTATTTTGATTGGCGATGTAGCTCAGTTGCCACCTGTAAAACTTGAACTTAGTCCAGCCTTAGATCAACATAAATTAGCGCTGAACTATAACAAGGAGGTTTCACATCTGGAAATGGATGAAGTAATGCGTCAAGCAGAAGATTCCGGAATTTTAGTAAATGCAACCATGCTACGAGAGCAGTTGCAGAATGAGTTTTTCGAGACATTTCAATTTCACCTGAGTTCGTATACCGATATTGTTCGCTTAGTCTCAGGTCCTGATATACAAGAAGCGATAGATGAATCCTACGCCCAAAATGGAAGGGAAGAAACTGCATTTATAGTGCGTTCTAATAAGCGTGCTAATTTGTATAATGCCAATATTCGAAACCGAATTTTATTTCTAGAGAACGAGTTGGCAGTAGGAGATTATATGATGGTAGTGAAGAACAACTATTTTTGGCTAAAACCGAATTCCAAGGCAGGATTTATTGCCAATGGCGATATAATAGAAGTACTTGAGATTTTTGCCATTAAAGAATTGTACGGCTTTAAGTTTGCCGAAGTCAAAGTGAAGATGGTAGATTATCCGGATCAACCGCCATTGGAAACAGTTTTACTTTTAGATACCATTAACTCAGAAACGCCCTCCTTATCATATGAAGAAGGAAATCGGCTATACCAAGAAGTAATGCAGGACTATGCGCATGAGACCTCTAAATACAAGAAGTTTTTAGGAGTTAAAAATAACAAGTATTTCAATGCTTTGCAGGTTAAATTTTCTTATGCTATTACCTGCCATAAATCCCAAGGAGGACAATGGAACACAGTTTTTGTGGAGCAACCTTACCTACCTAATGGAGTAGATAAAGACTATCTTCGTTGGTTGTATACCGCGGTTACACGAGCTAAAAGTAAACTCTATTTAATAGGTTTTAAGGATGATTTTTTTGTTGAGACGTAATACAGTATTTTAGTGAAAACATAAATTAGCGTATTTGAAAAGAAAACGCTAATAGAATTTGAATTCAAATGACTTCAGAAACAGTAATCAGTATTTTTTTAGGAATAGGCCTTGCAGCTTCGGTAGGTTTTCGAGTATTCTTACCTTTATTTGCGCTGAGTTTGGCGACTTACTTTGGTTTTTGGGAATTAAATAGTAATTGGGAATGGATAGGAAGTCTAGCGGCACTTGTGGTATTGGGTGTAGCTACTTTTGTGGAAATATTCGCTTATTTTATTCCTTGGGTAGATAACTTGCTAGATAGTATAGCAGTACCTTTAGCTGCAATAGCAGGTACAGCGGTTATGGTTTCTACCATTGCTAATTTAGATCCGGTAGTTACATGGTCTTTGGCTATTATTGCGGGTGGCGGAACCGCTACAGCGATAAAAGGGGCTTCTGCTACTGGGAGATTGGTCTCTACAGGAACAACAGGTGGCCTTGCCAATCCTGCAGTTTCAGCCGTGGAAACCGGAACGGCTGTAGTAGTATCTACCGCTTCCGTTGTTTTTCCTCCTTTGGCAATTATCTTGGTACTTGTAATTTTGTTTGTTCTTTTCAAAGTATACCGAAAGTTTCGTTCAAAGAAATCAAAATCACGGAATTAAAATATATGAAAATAATTGCTATGATTCCGGCGCGTTATGCTGCCTCTCGCTTCCCTGGAAAACTAATGGAAGATCTTGGTGGAAAACCGATTATTGTTAGAACGTATGAAGCTGCTGTTAATACGGGTCTTTTTGAAGCGGTATATGTGGTTACCGATAGTGATATTATTTTTGAAACCATTGAAAAATATAATGGTAAGGTCATTCGAAGCATTGCAGAACATGAATGTGGTAGTGATCGTATTGCAGAAGCAGTGGCAACCATGAATGTGGATATCATTGTAAATGTTCAGGGAGATGAACCTTTTATAGATACCCAAACACTAACAGATGTATTGGCTGTATTTAACGAGGATACTACACAGGAAATAGATTTGGCTTCGCCTATGACAATAATTAAGGATACTACGGTTATTAACAATCCTAATGTGGTTAAAGTAATTGTAGATCACAGAAATTTTGCACTTTATTTTTCTCGGGCGCCGATCCCTTATCCAAGGGCAAAAATTACTAGTACAACATATTATAAACATATTGGAATCTATGCATTTCGAAAAAGAGCACTTATAGACTTTCAACGCTTACCGATGTTAGCTTTAGAAGCTACAGAAAAAATTGAAGCCATACGTTATTTGGAATATGGTAAGAAAATAAAAATGGTTCCTACAGCGGTTACCGGAGTTGGAATTGATACTCCTGAAGATTTGAAAGAAGCACGAAAATTATGGAAGTAGATTATAGCAAGATTAAGGTCGTAGGTTTTGATGCAGACGATACCTTATGGGAAAATGAAACTCATTTTAGAAATGCAGAGGAGGAATTTGCTAACCTTTTGGAAAATTATGAGACTAAAAATAAGGTTGAGCAGGAACTCTTTAAAATGGAAATGAAAAACTTGGAGCTGTACGGGTATGGAATCAAGGGGTTTATGCTTTCGATGATCGAATCCTCCTTAGTGCTTTCGAATAATAAAATTTCACAAACGAAACTGCATCAAATTTTAGATATCGGAAAGAAAATGTTAAGTCACCCAGTAAAAGTACTACCTAACGTTGAACACGTATTGCAGGAATTACAATCCAAGTATAGGTTAATTGTTTTAACAAAAGGAGAACTCCTGCATCAAGAACGAAAACTTGAAAAATCAGGACTTTCAAAATATTTTCATCATGTAGAAGTACTTAGTGATAAAAAAGAAAGAAATTATCAAAATTTACTGGACCATCTCAACATTAATGTAAATGAGTTTTTAATGGTAGGAAATTCCCTAAAATCAGATATTCTGCCTATCATTAATATGGGTGCTCAAGCAATTCATATCCCGTTTCATACAACATGGCAACATGAACAAGTAAGCCTGAAAGAAGATGAAAATTCGTTTCTAAAACTGTCTCAAATTATTCAATTACTGGACTATCTTAACTAAAGGATGCACGCACTAGCTAAATTTATTTACTTCAAAATGATGAAATGGAAGCTTAAAGGCGCTTTTCCCGAGTTGGATAAATACGTGGTTATTATTGTACCACATACCAGTTGGATAGATTTTATTGTGGGAGCATTGGTACGAAGTATTACAAAAGAAGAAATCAATTTCATCGGTAAAAAAAGTCTATTTACATCGCCTCTAGGTTGGTATTTTAGGTGGATGGGTGGAGCACCTATTGATCGAAGTAAAAGCGAAAATACAGTAGAAGCAACAGCAAAAATATTTGAGGAACGCAAAAAATTTCGATTGGCATTATCGCCAGAAGGGACTCGAAAAAAAGTAGTGCAATGGAAAACAGGGTTTTACTATATTGCTAGAGCAGCAGAAGTTCCTATTGTTTTAGTGGCTTTTGATTATGGAAAGAAGGAAGTGAAAATATCTAAGCCATACAAAACAACCCAAAGCAAGTTTGCCGATTTTGAAAAATATACAGCTTTTTTTAAAGGAGTAAAAGGTAAGGTTGAGGCCTATAGTTACTAAATCAATTACCGTTTTACAAATACAGAAATTTTTTAATATTCTTTCATTTAAACAGAAAATAACTCGTGATTTGGTATAAATATTCGAAATAAAAGAGACAATTGTATGTACAAATATATGTATATACAGAAAATATATCCACTTTTACCGAATCAAGTATGTATTTCATCGATTTTAACGCATAATCCATCATTTGGCAACAGGTATCGATTATTTTTGAAATGCACCCCGTCTTATAGAACTTCCGATTACTTCTGCCTAAGCTTAAACCAAAAATTCAATACTTATGCTTAAGAAAACTACCCTTCTTAAAGGCCTTTATGTTGCCTTTTTTTATGTCATACTTACTAGGTTTTCAAATTCAGATTTTGATGTTTTAAACAACATGAAAAATCTATAACCAATATACTTTTAAATATTATTCAATTAGCAATGACCAATCAATTTGATATGAAAAAGCAATTATTTTTTTTACTAGTATTATTAACAAACTTATATGTTAGAGAAGCATATGCTCAAGTTGAGCATCAGCCTGGACCTATTATTGTTTGCCCTTTCGAACCCACTGATGTAAATTCAAGAATGGGTATATCTAAAGCCTCTCAAATGCAATCTATTTTAAATTCAAATGTTCAGACTGCAACGGCCGCATTTAGCATAAATTATATCGGAAACCCTCCTCAGGAACTTAGAGATGCTTTTAATTTTGCGACCAACATATGGGCAAATGAAATTGTTTCGTCGGTACCTATACAGATTGACGTACGTTTTCAGACATTTAATAGCAATACCTTGGCATCTGCAGGCCCGGTCACCACCTCTCAGAACTTTATCAATGCCCCAGTACCCGACGTCAGATACCCAGCAGCGTTAGCTAACGCTCTAACTGGTAGCGATCTTATTCCAAATATTGCGGATATTAATGTTACAATTGGCAATCGAAGTGATTGGTATTTCGGTACAGATGGAAATACCCCTAGTGGTATGTTTGATTTTGTTACTATTGTCCTCCACGAAATTGGGCATGGTCTTGGTATGGCGACATTCAGATCTTTTAATCCAGACAGTGGGATTGGGACTTATACTTCAAATGGCACTCCATTAATATATTCTCTCTTTATTGAAGATGGAACGGGTATTGAACTATTAGGTTTAACAGATAACTCTCAAGCAGTTGGATCCCTATATACAAGTAATAACTTATTTATAAACGGAGACTCTGCTAATGCTGCTTTAAATGGTATAAGACCTAAAATTTATGCACCTTCCAATTTTGTTCAAGGTTCCAGCATTGCACATTGGGATGAAAGTACGTTTCCTGCCGGTAACCCTAATTCCTTAATGACTCCTTTCTTTAATTTTTCAGAATCCAATTTTAATATTGGCGATGTTACAAGGGGTTTTTTTGAAGATATGGGTTGGACATTTAATGAAATTGATATACCTAACGATACACCGTTCATAACTACATGGAAAACGGATAATCCTGGGATCTCAGCAGATAATCAAATTACCATACCTACTTTCCCTGGTGAAACCTATAATTATACTGTAGATTGGGGAGATGGAGAAGTGGAAGCTATAACCACAGATGTTCCACCAACACACACTTATCCAACGCCGGGAACCTATACGGTAGCTATAAGTGGAGATTTTCCTCGAATTTATTTTAATGGTATTTTTCCTTTTACAGGTGATGAACAGAAACTACTTAGCATTGAACAATGGGGCGATATTGAATGGACGTCTATGGAGAGTGCTTTTAAAAATTGTAGAAATATGGAAGTTACTGCTGTTGATGCACCTAACTTATCTGGGGTATTTTCATTAGTAAGTATGTTTGACAATTGTGCAGTTATGGTTGGAAATCCCTCATTTAATACCTGGGATGTGAGTCAAGTAACAATTACGAGATTTATGTTTGACTCTGCATTGAAATTTAACCAAAATCTTGATCAATGGGATGTGTCTAATGTTTCAAATATGTTTGGGATGTTTAGAAATGCGGAAACTTTTAATGGTAATATAAGCACTTGGGACGTAAGTAATGTGAGATTTATGATTTCAATGTTTAGAGATGCAAAGGCTTTTAATGGAGATATAAGCACTTGGAATGTCGGCAAAGTGATCAACATGAATTATATGTTTTCTTTTTCACCATTTAATATAGATATATCATCATGGGATGTAAGTAATGTAACTTCGATGGTGGAAATGTTTTCTAGTAGTAGAATGTTTGATCAAGATTTGGGAAATTGGGATATTAGTGAAATAATAACGTTGGATAGGATGTTTGCTGGCACATCACTTTCTATTGAAAATTATGATAGCACATTAATTGGTTGGAGTACATTAAGTGGAAATGAAACGCGAATTCCCGAGAATGTTCGCTTTGCTGGTGGAGTAAGTCAATTTTGTTCAAGTGAGGGTGCACGACAAAATCTAATTGATGATTTTGGATGGAATATCTTTGATGTTGGTAGAGCTGATAATTGTGAGACAATCGTTGACTTGGAAGAGTATTGGCTAGAAGCAGAATGTGCTGATGACGACAATAACTGGAGTATTATTATCGATGACTTGGCGTCTGGAGGAGAGTATCTTCTTCCACCTGCTGGAAACGATCTTTCGTCAACCGAGATAACTCCTAGCTCAACAATAAGTTTTACATTTTCAGTTAATCTAACGGCAACGTACCGAGTTTATGCTAGAGTAAGCACGCCTTCGGGCAATGACGATAGTTTTTGGGTAAGAGCAAACGGTGGGGATTGGACAAGTTGGAATACCATTCCTGGGAGTGCTGATTTTGAATGGCACCAAGTACATCGCAGCCCACGAGGACCTAGTTTTATTACTTACGATTTAGTTGCTGGTGAAAATACCATTGATTTTGCCAGAAGGGAAGACGGAGCAGGATTAGATAAAATATTTGTAACACGAACGGCAACCGTTCCAGAAGGTTTTGGAGGAGAAGATCCTAGTTGTGAGCCATCAGAAATGGATCCGTTACCTTTTGTAACTACTTGGAAAACGGATAATCCTGGTACTTCAGCTGATAATCAAATTACAATTCCCACCTTCCCGGGAGAAACTTATAATTATATGGTAGATTGGGGGGATGGAAATATAGATACTGGAGTTACCGGAAACATTACGCATACGTATGCTGTCTCTGGAACCTACACCGTGTCTATAGAAGGTGTTTTTCCCAGAATTTTTTTTAACAACGGATTTGAACAATCTCCTGGAGATGATGACAAAATCTTATCAATTGATCAATGGGGAGCTATTCAGTGGACCAATATGTTTGATGCTTTTGCAGGTTGTGAGAATCTCGATGTTCTTGCGACAGATGTCCCCGATTTATCTCAAGTTACAGATATGACTCAAATGTTTACTTTTTGCTCCTCTTTAATTGGGAATGTTACGTTTGGAGACTGGGAGGTGTCCAATATAAGGTTTATGGGTGGATTATTCAGAGGGACAAAGTTCAATGAGAATATTGCAGGTTGGGATGTTAGAAACGTTACCAATATGATTACTATGTTTGGTCAGAATGAGTTCTTTAATCAGGATATTGGTAATTGGGATGTATCTGGTGTAAGGGATATGACTAATATGTTTAATGCAGCAACTGCTTTTAATCAGGATATTGGAAATTGGAATGTTTCAAATGTTGAGAGAATGTTTCAAATGTTTGGACAAGCCACTGCTTTTAATCAAGATATTTCCAATTGGAATGTAGCAAATGTTTTTAGTATGGTAAGAATGTTTAGTGGAGCTACCTCTTTTGATCAAAATCTAGGAGACTGGGATATCAGTGGAATAGAGGCCACCCAATTTACAGGTTTACAAGGTATGTTTGCTGATACTGAACTTTCTTTAGAGAATTATGACAATACCTTGATTGGTTGGAGTATTTTGGATACTGATGAAACTCGAATTCCGGAGAATGTAGTTTTTGATGGCGGAAACAGTCAATTTTGTTTAAGTGATGATGCTCGTCAAAATTTGATTGATAACTTTGGGTGGACTATTACGGATGGTGGCATTACAGCAGACTGCGAAGTAGTTGAAATGCTCCCTTTTGTCACCACGTGGAAAACAGATAATCCAGGAACTTCAGCTGATAATCAAATTACGATACCAACCTTCCCCGGAGAAACTTATAATTATACGGTAGATTGGGGGGATGATACTTCAAATACGGGAATTACTGGAAATATTACACATACGTATGCTACTCCCGGGTTATATATCGTAAGCATTAGCGGCACTTTTCCTAGGATATATTTTAATGAAACTTCTTTGAATACAGGAGATGCCCAGAAAATCTTGAGTATTGAACAATGGGGAACTAATGTTTGGAGTACTATGGATAGTGCTTTTGAAGGATGTCTAAATTTAGATTTAGTGGCAAATGACACCCCCGATTTATCAGAAGTAAGAAGTCTTGAAGCGATGTTCCATAGATGTCACTCGCTCACAGGAAACTCGTCTTTTAACGATTGGAATGTTAGCAATGTTGAAAATATGAAGACTATGTTTAGAGAGACTACAATCTTTAATCAAGACATTAGTTCTTGGGATGTGAGTGCTGTTAAAGATATGAGTCTAATGTTTACCGACGCTACTAACTTTAATCAAGACATTAGTTCTTGGGATGTGAGTGCTGTTAAAGATATGAGTAATATGTTTCTTAGTGCTAGTTCATTTAATATTGATATCGGCACCTGGGATATTAGCGCCGTTACAAATATGGAGGATATGTTTGCCGCTGCTATTGTTTTTGACCAAAATATCGGTGCTTGGGATGTGAGTTCTGTGTCAAACATGAGTGGAATGTTTAACGAGGTAGGGTTGTCCGTTGAAAATTATGATAGTTTGCTTCAAGGTTGGAGTAATCTTCCTTCGCTGCAATCAAATGTGGAATTTGACGCTGGCAACAGCCAATTCTGTTTAGACGAAGAAGCCCGTCAGAACCTTATTGATAATTTTGGTTGGACAATTAGCGATGGGGGTAGAGCAGAGGACTGTGAGGATGTTGAGGTAGTTGCTGGAGAATACTGGTTGGAAGCAGAATGTGCCGATGACGATACTAATTGGAGTGTTGTTGCTGATGACTTGGCATCTGGAGGAGAGTATCTTCTTCCACCAATTGGCAACGATTTTTCATCAACTACGATAACTACAGCTACTACCGTTAGTTTTACATTTTTGGCTGATGAGACCGCAACATACCGAGTTTATGCAAGGGTAAGTGTTCCCTCTGGTAATGACGATAGTTTTTGGGTAAGAGCGAACGGTGGGGCATGGACAAGTTGGAATACCATTCCCGGGAGCGCGGACTTTGAATGGCACCAAGTGCATCGCAGTCCACGAGGACCTAGTTTTATTACCTATGATTTAGTTGCTGGGGAAAATACCATTGATTTTGCAAGAAGAGAAGATGGAGCAGGATTGGATAAGATATTTGTAACACGAACAACAACTATTCCTGAAGGGTTTGGAGGAGAAGATCCTAGTTGTGAGCCAATAGAAATGGATCGATTACCTTTTGTTACCACATGGAAAACAGATAATCCAGGAGCTTCAGCAGATAACCAAATTACAATACCCACCTTCCCCGGAGAAACCTATAATTATACGGTAGATTGGGGGGATGGAAATATAGATGCTGGAGTTACAGGTGATATAACGCATACCTACACTGTTACTGGAACCTATACCGTGTCTATAGAAGGTGATTTTCCTAGAATATATTTCAACAATGGATTTAATACGGAACAAACAGATGATGACAAAATCTTATCTGTTGATCAGTGGGGTACAACCCAATGGACTTCTATGCGTTCGGCATTTTCGGGCTGTAAGAATTTAGATATTACCGCTTTGGATACTCCTGATTTAAGTCAGACCATTGATCTTATTTTTATGTTTTTTAATTGTGAATCCCTAATAGGTAATTTATCCTTTAATAGCTGGAATATTAGCAATATTCAATATTTGTCCGGAATGTTTAATGGAGCTTCCCTATTCAATCAATCTATTGAAAATTGGAATACAAATAATGTAACTCAAATGGATGGAATGTTTGTTAATGCAAGTTCATTTAATCAACCGTTAGCAAGTTGGAATACTGGAAATGTAAGATTAATAGGGTCCATGTTCTCTGGAGCAAGTTCATTTAATCAAAATATTAACAATTGGGATGTGTCTAATATCAACAGTATGAATGGATTATTCGCAAACGCTATTACTTTTAATCAACCTCTTGATGAATGGGATGTTAGCAATGTTACAGATATGTCAGCAATGTTTGCGTCCTGTTTTTCCTTTAACAATGATATTTCAAATTGGGATGTAAGCAGTGTTACCAATATGAATGGTATGTTTTTTAATGCGATCGATTTTAATCAAGATATTGGAAATTGGACGGTTGATAGAGTTCTTGATATGGGCTTTATGTTTAACAACGCCACTTCTTTTGATCAGAACCTTGAATCTTGGGATGTTCGTGCTGTTGTAAATATGACTAATATGTTCAGAGGTATAACACTTTCTATAGAAAATTATGATAGCGTATTGCAAGGTTGGAATAGTCTTCCTTCTTTACAATCGAATGTGATTTTTGATGGAGGAAACAGTCAATTTTGTTTGGGAGAAGATGCGCGTGAGAATATTATTGATACTTATGGTTGGACTATAATTGATGCTGGTAGAGCATCCGATTGCGATATAACGCCAACACTTGCTGTTTTAAGTTTTACCTTAATCAATGCAGATACGGATGAGGAGTTGTTCACATTAACAGAAGGCCAGATCATCGATGTAAATACTTTACCAACCTTAAATTTAGATATTAGAGTAAATACAACAGATGATGTAGAGAGCGTACGTTTAAGTATCAGTGGCGCTCAAAGTATTGCTAGAACAGAAAGCCAAACGCCTTATGCCTTATACCAAGATTCGCCAAGAGGAGATTACCAAGGGAACCTATTTGTAGTAGGAGGATATACTGTAAGTTCCACAGCATTCTCAGGAAATAGTGCTAGAGGAGAAGAAGGGAGTAGTTTATCAGTTTCTTTCGCATTGGTAGATGATGCGACAGCATCTCGTGATGCTTTTGCAATCCAATTGTATCCTAACCCCACCGTATCTGAGATTACCATAAGTATGAGTAGTGATATATTTAAAACACAAGCGATACGTGTTTATGATACCCAAGGAAGAATAGTAGCGGATTATGTCGATCCACAACCTTTAGGAAGTAATAAAATCACCCTACCAACCATTGATCTTCCGTCAGGGGTCTACTTTATGAATATTTACAATGATAAAGGCGTAGTACGACAAGAACGCTTTGTGGTACGAAGATAAATCGAAAGATTTAACCCAAAAAAAAGCCTCTCTATTTAGAGGGGCTTTTTTATCATAGATGTCTAGGAATAAAAAACTATTAAGTTTTCTTTAAAATACGTTCAGGAATAGGTTTTTCTTCTTTCTTTTTTGAATTCCCTGGAAATACCAAATTCGTACTAGAATAAATAGTTCCAAAAGTAGCATTAGCTAAAAATACCTGATCTATAGCACTCAATACCTGTCCTTCAGTAAGTTCCTTTAACGGATGAGCAAAAACACTCCAAATAATTTCATCACTTAGCGCATACTTCACATCTAAAGCGGAGTGAAAATTAGCAACCATGGCATTTAATAGTTCTTCTTCTTCTATTTTATCACGTTCTATAATGGGCGATATAATACGCATGCGATTTGCATTTTCGTCGTAGATGCACATAAGCAACCGTTCTTTGTACAAAAATTGAATTCTATTGGCGTTGTTTTGCACCGTATCGGATACTTGAGAAATAATTTCTTTTAATTTATCTGGATGCATGGCTTCTTGAGCCTTTACTACTCCAAATCCCAAAAAAGAAAATAGCAATACCGCAAGGATAGATTTTTTCATGGATACATATTTTAAAATTTGTCGAACTTTAATAAGCTTGTTTACAAGATAGCTAAAACTTATTAGGTATTGATTTTTTTAGGACGATTGGCAAATTAACAATGACGAAAGCATAGTTGTAACACTAAAATAGAAAATAGTATTGATCTGAAATATATTTAAACAGTATAAATGAGATGCTTATGCGAATAATCAAGTTTGTAGTTAAATTTCAAAGAATTATGTTAAATATATAATTTATTTGTAGTATAAAACTTACATTTAATCAATTTAATTTAAAAAATGAAACAATATGAAAAACAAAATTTCTAATCTTGGTAAAATTCTAAATAAAGAGGAATTAAAATTTATTAATGGTGGTAGCGGTGCATGCCCACCTGACGGATGTTTAGTTGGCGGTCAATGTGTTCCTATTAGTCAATTATTTTTTCTTCCGGACGATTGTAATTCCTAGTAGCTAATTCATAAAAGGAAAAAGGCATTCCAATGCCTTTTTCCTTTTAATCTTATGAACGATTAATTACACCTTGTTAAGACACTACAATCACTCTTTCATAGTGTGGTATACGTTTTGTACATCGTCGTCTTCCTCTATTTTTTCTAATAATTTCTCCACGTCTGCTGCCTGTTCTTCATTAAGCTCTTTAGTGACTTGTGGGATTCGTTCAAATCCCGAAGATAAAATTTCAATACTACGATTTTCCAATTCTTTTTGAATGGCACCAAAACTTTCGAAAGAAGCATAAATTAAAATGCCATCATCGTCAGCAAAAACTTCTTCAGCACCATAGTCAATCATTTCCAATTCCAATTCCTCTACATCAATACCATCAGCCGGAATTCTAAAATTGCACGTATGATCAAACATAAACTCCACGGAACCAGAAGTGCCTAAACTACCATTACATTTGTTAAAATAGCTTCGAACATTGGCAACCGTTCTAGTATTATTGTCCGTAGCTGTTTCAATTAAAACAGCGATACCGTGAGGCGCATACCCCTCAAACAATACTTCTTTAAAATCTCCTAAACTCTTATCGGAAGCTCGTTTAATAGCGCGCTCTACATTATCCTTCGGCATATTTACCGATTTAGCATTCTGGATAACGGCTCTAAGTTTGGCGTTAGAATTAGGGTCTGGTCCCCCTTCTTTTACAGCCATTACAATGTCTTTGCCAATTCGTGTAAACGCTTTAGACATTGCAGACCATCGTTTCATTTTACGCGCTTTTCGAAACTCAAAAGCTCTTCCCATTTCAAATCGATTTTAATACTGACAAATTTAGCAAAATTTGATTCTGATGCAAGACAAGTTACTGAAGTTTAAAATTCCAAAGACCCACACCAATTAGTAATTTTAGGCGAAATTTTTTGTGCAATTTTCAATACGCTCTGCCAGCATAAAATCATTTTCTGTAATACCCCCAACATCATGCGTATTTAATTTTATATGCAAAGTATTGTAAACATTACTCCAATCTGGATGATGTTCCTGCATTTCCGCTTCGAATGCAATATGGGTCATAACTGCAAAAGTCTCCTTAAAGTCGTTAAACTTAAATGTTTTAGAAATAAACCCATCGGTAAAGCTCCATCCTGATAATTGACTCAGTTTTGCATTGATTTCTTCTAAGCTTAATTTTTCCATAGTAGCAAAATTTATAGTTGAGTGAATGTACAATAACTTCTATTCTTTAAGGATGTGATGATCAATTATTTCTTGATAGCTTATTCGTAAATTTTTAGGAAGTTTGTTCTTTTTAGGAAGCACCGCTAAGTAACGATCTTCATTGGTTGTGAATACTTTTTTGTAAAGAGGACTCCTTGTCGTAACACGCTGTGCCACCTCTTGAATAAATTCTTCATGATGTACCAAATCGATACTTCCGAGATGGAAAACCCCATTTTTATTCCTATTGATTAAATAATGAATCTGTTGGGTAAGACGATAATCATTGGTGACATTAATGATAAGGTTTGGAAATACTTCAATAGGCTCATTATTGATCAATGCATCCTTAATAGCTCGAATTCTTGGAGATCCATTTCCAAAAACCATAGGAACCCGCACCACTAAAGCTTTTGTTTTTGGCAAACGAAGTAGCATGTTTTCAATCTTTATCTTTAGACGACCATAGATACTCTCCGATAAGGTTTTGTCATTTTCGTAAGATGGATATTTGCTATATGCATCAAATACATTGGCAGAAGATATGTAGATAATCTGTCCAGTGTTCTTTGAAAGATATTCTGTAATATGAGCATGTGCTTGAATTTGAGCCGCAAAATTTCCCCGTAGTGCGGAGATAATGATTTGAGGTCGTACACGTTCTAATAGTTGAAAAATATCATCCTCCTGAAGGTCATAGCGGAAAAACTGCTGATTAGTTTCAAAAGACCTCCGGGCAGAATAATATGTGCCGTAAGTATCAAAATAAGAACACAACTCTTTATAGATTGCATTACCTATAAAACCACTAGCACCTAGTATGAGAATTTTCTTAGAATCCAAAAATTAAAAAATTGATAGCGCAGTTTGAGTAGTCAGTTTTTCTAATGCCAACATACCTAATTTAGAATTTCCTTTTTTATTAAGGCCGGGAGACCAGCTTGCTACGCAAAAATTATTTGGTAAAAGGGCTGCAATACCTCCGCCAACACCACTTTTACCAGGCAGACCTACACGAAATCCGAATTCTCCAGCTTCGTCATAAAATCCGCAACTGAGCATAATAGCGTTCACCCTTTTGACTTGATTGAGGTTTAAATATTCGTGGTTTTGAAGACATTTTCCTCGATTCATAAAAATGTAAAAGGTATTTGCCAATTGTTTGCAGGACATTCGTATGGCGCAATTGTGAAAATAGAAATCCAGTACGGTGTCTACATCATTTTTAATATTACCATATGATTTTAATAGATTGGCGGCAGCATAATTGCGAAAACCTGTTGCTTTTTCCGATGCCGCTACCTTAGGATCATACGCAATAGTTGAATCATTTGCCATCTTTTGTACATACGCTAAGAATTCTTTCTTCGGATCCTTTAGTAACGATACCAAAACATCGCAAACAACTATAGCTCCTGCATTTATTAACGGATTTCTTGGGATGCCATTTTCCATTTCCAATAAAGACAAATGATTAAATGGGTCTCCAGAAGGCTCAACACCAACACGTTTCCATAAATCACTTCCCAAATGTGAAAATGCCATAGTCAACGACAATACTTTGGAAATACTTTGAATGGAGAATTGTTCTTGACTATCACCTGCTCCATATCCATTTCCTTGATCATCTATAAGGTAGATACCAAATTTATTGGCCGAAATTTTACCTAATTCAGGAATATACGAAGCTACTGCTCCCTTGTCTTTTTCTTGGGTAACTTCCGCAGTAATTTGGTCAATAATAGTTTGAAAATCAATCATTATCCTTTGTAAAAAGGTAGTTTTACTACCGTGGCAGGAATGTTATTTTTACGTATTTGAATATAAATTTTACTTTCTGGAGTGGCATAGTTAATAGGTACATAACCCATTCCAATAGCAATATTGAGCGAAGGCGACATGGTGCCCGAAGTTACAACGCCAATGGCTTCACCTGAAGCATCAACTATAGCGTAATCTTTTCTTGGAATACCTCGTTCATCTAAGGTAAAAGCTACTAATTTTCTTTTAGGACCGTCTGCTTTCTCTCTGGCAAGAGCTTCGTGGTTTACAAAATCTTTAGTAAACTTTGTAATCCAAGATAAACCAGCCTCAAAAGGAGAAGTGGTATCATCAATATCGTTTCCGTATAAACAATAACCCATTTCCAAGCGCAGTGTATCTCGAGCCGCTAATCCGATAGGTTTGATGCCAAAATCTGCTCCAGCTTCGAATACTTTTTTCCAGATCTGGTGTACCTCTTCATTTTTACAATAAATTTCAAAACCGCCGGAACCGGTGTATCCTGTTGCTGAAATAATTACATGCGCAATATCAGCGAAATCTGCAACTTCAAAAGTGTAAAATTTTATTTGTGATAAATCTACCGAAGTAAGCGATTGCATCGCAGCTATTGCCTTAGGTCCTTGTATCGCTAATAGCGAATAACCATCCGAAATATTACGCATGGTAGCTCCAATATCCGCATTGTAGTTACTTATATGCGCCCAATCTTTAGCGATATTAGAAGCATTTACAACTAAAAGGAATACCTCTTCTTTAACTCTATATATTATTAAATCATCAACAATGCCACCTGTTTCATTAGGTAGACAACTGTATTGTGCCTTTCCAATAGTTAACTTAGATGCATCGTTAGAACTTACTTTTTGGATAAGTGCTAAGGCATTTGGACCTTCGATTAAAAACTCCCCCATATGAGATACATCGAATACACCAACGCCATTGCGCACAGTATCATGTTCTGCCTTTACTCCTTCGTAAGATACAGGCATGTTGTAACCTGCAAATGGGACCATTTTTGCTCCCAAATCTTCATGAGTGCTAGTAAGTGCTGTATTTTTCATGTTCTTGAATTAGATGCGCAAATTTATTGAAAATTAGTGGATGTGATGAACAAGAAATTTGAAGATTTAAATAAAAAGTAAAAATTATGAATAAACCCTTTAAGCGTGGTGTTGCACAATACTTTTTATCCAGTTTAACAGTATAAAGGAAATTAAATTCATATTTTGGATCGACTAAAAAAATAAATATGCGCCATTTGATATTGTTTTTGTTGTTGGCTGGATTCACAACAACAAATTATAGCCAAAACGAACCTGAAGATTTTTTATCCTCTAGTTTTCATAAAGAAAGACGAGAAGCAGTTCGCAAAATGATGCCGCCGAATAGTGTGGCTGTCTTTTTCGCAAATGCCGTCAGAAACAGGGCAAATGATGTGGATTATATATATCATCAAGATCCTGACTTTTATTATCTGTCCGGATACAAAGAGCCCAATGCGGTTCTAGTAGTATTTAAAGAAATGCAGGAAGGAACTGAAGGTGAAAATTATAATGAACTGTTATATACACAAAAAAGAGATCCTAGAGCAGAACAATGGACAGGAAGGCGGTTAGGTGCTGAAGGAGCAAAAGAGAAATTGGGATTTGCGGTCGCTTATAACAATACTAAGTTCGTAGAAACTCCTCTTGATTTTAAAAGTTTTGAGAAGGTGTTGTTTTTTGATTTTAAGAACGATTATAGGAATTCGCGAGATACGGCAGACTTATTTGATTTGATTAAGACATTTAAGGGAGAAACTAATTATCCGTCAGATTATGATCCCGTAAAACAACGATTGTATAGTGTTATTAAAACAACAAGTCCGGAAAACAGTGCAAATGTTGCGCAACGAATAAAACAATATTTAACCCGATTTGCGCATTTACAATCCGATCCTTTACTCAAAGAATATGTTACCACTGCACATCAAGGCATCCGAGAAGAAGTCAAAGAAAAAATTACGTTACAATTAAATGCTAATAATTTAGATTCGCAATTATTAGGTCAAATTATGAATACCTTGAGAGAGACAAAGACAAAAGAAGAATTGGTACTATTACGAAAAGCAGTAGAAATTTCTGCGGTAGGACAAATAGAAGTAATGAAAGCCATGCACCCAAATATGTCTGAAACTGAGATTCAGGGTGTCCATGAATATGTGTATAAAAAATATGGTGCTGAGTACGAGGGATACCCTTCAATTGTAGGAGGTGGAAACAATGGATGTATTTTACATTATATTGAGAATAATAAGCCTAAGGTAGGTGATGATTTGGTACTTATGGATTTAGGTGCCGAATATCATGGCTATACAGCTGACGTTACAAGAACGATTCCTGCAAATGGAAAGTTTACATCGGCACAAAAGCAAATATATGATCTGGTGTACGAAGCACAGGAAGCTGGGATAAAAGCGAGTGTCGTTGGGGCTACTTTTCAAGCACCGGAACAGGCGGCACGAGAAGTTGTAAATGCTGGATTAATGAAATTAGGCATCATAGCCGATCCAAGCGAAGGACGTACTTATTTTCCGCATGGGACTTCGCATTACTTGGGATTAGATGTTCATGACAAGGGTACCTATGAAGTTTTTAAACCCAATACCGTTATTACGGTAGAACCAGGTATTTATATTCCCGAAGGAAGTAAGTGTGATAAAAAATGGTGGGGCATAGCCGTTCGGATTGAAGATGATATATTAATAACCTCCAATGGTCCGGTTAATCTTTCTGAAATGGCGCCAAGAAAGTCGGATGCCATAGAGAAAATGATGGCACAACCTAGCCCACTAGACAATTTTGAGCTTCCTAGCTTAGATCCAAAATAACTTATTTTTTTAGTAGGTATGATTTAAGATCCTCATATGAAGAAATCTTCTTGGACACCTTTTGAAGCGGTAATATTTTTTGAATTTGAATTGGAATTTCAAGTTTTTCACCAATAACCTCTTCTACAGTATCTAAGAATTTTACTGGATGAGCTGTCTCCAGAAAAATACCATAAGTGTCGGGATATTGCTGCTGGTATTTTTTTAAGCCAAGATACCCTACAGCACCATGCGGATCTGCAACATAACCGTTATTTTCATAAAGGCTTTTAAGTGCTGATTTCGTTGCTACATCAGAAAAGGAGTAGGAGGTAAGTTGCTCGGATAAACGATCGAAATCGTTTCCATACAATTCCCGAATTCGAATAAAATTACTAGGATCTCCAACGTCCATTGCATTTGAGATAGTGGCTTTAGATGGCTTAGGAGTATAAGTGCCATGTTTCATAAATTGCGGAACGGTGTCGTTACAATTTGTAGCAGCAATAAAGTGATGTACAGGCATCCCTAATTTTTGAGCCATCATTCCCGCGCAGATGTTACCAAAATTCCCACTGGGAACAGCGAAAACAACTTTTTTATTTAGGTGCTGAATTTGCTTGTATGCAAACAGAAAATAAAACATCTGCGGGAGCCATCGCGCTATATTAATAGAGTTTGCTGAAGTGAGTTGCATCTGATTTTGTAGGTCTGCATCTACAAAAGCCGTTTTTACCATACGCTGACAATCATCAAACGTTCCATTGACTTCTAGCGCACTAATATTTTGACCTAGGGTGGTAAGTTGTTTCTCTTGAATCTCACTCACTTTTCCACTAGGATATAGAATTACAACTTCTACTCCTGACACCCCTAAAAAACCGTTGGCTACGGCTCCACCCGTATCGCCAGAAGTAGCAACTAATACGGTTATTTTTTTGTTTTCATTTTTAGAAAAACTCCCTAAACAACGCGCCATGAAACGAGCTCCAACATCCTTAAATGCCATGGTAGGCCCATGAAAAAGCTCTAGTGCTGCTAGGTTTGTATCAATAGAAACTAAGGGTAAATTAAAATCCAGAACCTCTTTTATAATCTGTTGTAGTTCCAGATCTGAAAGTGTGTCTCCTACAAATTGTTTTACTGCTTTAAATGCAATTTTATGCTCAGATAACGCGGTGATATTTTCAAAGAAATCATCTGGTAATGGAGTTATTTTTTCTGGAAAATATAGACCACGATCAGGTGCAATACCGCGCACAACGGCTTCCTTAAAGGATACTTTTGGGGATTGATTATTGAGACTATAAAATTGCATCTGATTCATTTATAATTTTAATTCCTTGTGGATTGATCGGTGATAAGTGGAGCTCGTAGCTAACACCTATTTTGTGATAAGATCTTTGCATAGCCTCAGCCACATGTTCAGCTATTTTTTTTCCTTTACTCAACGCAAAAATGGAAGGTCCAGATCCTGAAATTCCACAGCCTAGAGCTCCAGCTTCTATAGCTTTAGATTTCACGATGTCGAAACCAGGGATTAGAATGGAACGTATGGGTTCTACAATATGATCTTCCAATGAGCGCCCTATGAGATCATAATCTTGGGTATATAATCCCGCAATAAGCCCTCCTAAATTCCCCCATTGCTTTATACCATCTTCTAAAGAAATTTTTGTTTTTAATACCTTTCTGGAATCCGAAGTTTTAATTTCTATTTGTGGATGAATGACTGTAGCATAAAGGGCTTCAGGCGTAGGTATTTGGATAATATCTAATGGCGTATAACTTCGTACTAAAGTGAAACCACCAAAAAGTGCTGGAGCTACATTATCTGCATGTGCTACACCACTTGCTAGTCGTTCTCCTGCCATAGCAAACTGCACTAATTCCAGTGTTGAGAAAGGATTTTTCAACAGGTGGTTCATAGCCCAAACTGCACCTGTAGAACTTGCCGCGCTGCTCCCGATTCCACTTCCAGCTTTAATTTTTTTTATAATTTCTATTTCAAAGCCTTGATTGTAATCACTTGCTTCCAGAAATGCAAGACCAGCAACACCGGCTACATTTTTTGTGGGATCTAATGGGAGGTCCTGACCTCTAATTTTGGTAATACGAATTCCTTTTGTGCTGCTTTTGCGAACAATCATTTCATCACCAACATCATCTAAAGCAAGACCCAAAACATCAAAACCGCAAGAAACGTTTGCAATTGTTGCCGGACAAAATACCTTAACTTCTTCCATAACTAAACTTTGCCAATTCTTACAATATCCGCAAAAATACCCGATGCAGTAACATCGGCTCCTGCTCCTGCTCCCTTAATAATCATAGGCTGATTTGGGTATCGATCAGTATAAAAGAGTACAATGTTATCACTTCCTTCCAAACTATAAAAATCATGTCCTTGCGGAATAGCTTGAAGCCCTACACTGGCTTTTCCATTTTCAAACTGCGCTACATACTTCAGTTTACTTCCAGAATCATTGGCTTGCTTGTATAAATCCTGAAAAGACCCTTCGTGTTTTTTTAAGGAAGCAAAAAAAGCTCCATTATTAGTAGTTGCTAGACTTTCTTGAGGTAAGAAAGATTTGTTTTCGATAGCATCCATTTCAATAGGATAACCACTTTCTCTTGCTAAAATTAAAATTTTACGCATCACATCGATTCCACTAAGATCTATCTTTGGATCCGGTTCGGTATAACCTTCTTCCTGCGCTTGTTTTACGATGTCATGAAAGGTGGTAGCGTCGTTAAAGTTATTAAAAACGAAATTTAAACTTCCAGATAAAACTGCTTGAATTTTTAATATGCGATCTCCAGAAACTATTAAATTCTTGAGGGTATCTATAATTGGTAGACCTGCACCAACATTAGTTTCAAACAAAAAAGGAGCATTATAACGCTGCGCCAATTGTTTTAGGGCTTTGTAATTATTGTAATCGGAAGAGCATGCAATTTTATTACAGGTTACTACAGCAATACTATGCTTAAGATAAGAGGCATATGTATTTGATATATGCGCGCTGGCAGTATTATCTACGAAAATACTATTTCTAAGATTGAAATTTTTTATAGCTTCAAAGAATGCTGTTTTGTCTGCTTTTTCTCCATTTTGCAATGGTACTTCCCAGTCTTTAAGATCGACCCCATTTTCATTGAATAGCATAGTTCTAGAATTTGCCATCCCAATAACCCGTATTCGCAATTGCAGCTGCTCTTCAAGATATTTTTTTTGTTGCTGCAATTGTGCGATAAGCCGAGATCCTACGTTACCTACCCCCATGATGAAGAGGTTCAATTGTTTAACATTTTCTTCGAAAAAGGCTTCATGCAAAGCATTAAGAGCTTTTTTAATATCTCTTTTTTGAATGACTGCAGAGACATTTCTTTCAGAAGCTCCTTGGGCAATTGCTCTTATGTTGACGTTATTCTTACCTAAAGTGCTAAACATTTTTCCGCTAAGCCCCTGATGCTGTTTCATATTATCCCCAACCAATGCAATGATTGCCAATTCATTTTCGACACTTATTGGTTTTATTTTTCCTTGACTAATTTCAAAGGCAAAAGCATCGTTAATAATGGTTGTTGCCAAGTTGCTATCATTGTCTGAAACTCCTATGCAAATAGAATGCTCTGAAGAAGCCTGCGTAATCAATACTACACTTATTTCTGAAGAGGAAAGTGCTTCAAAAAAGCGTTTCGATATACCAGGAATTCCGACCATTCCTGGTCCTTCAAGCGATAAGAGCGTAATATCTTCAATATGACTAATGCCGCGTACCGTTTTTCCGTTTAGGTTTTTGTTTTGCGTTACCAGGGTACCTTCAGCTTCAGGGACAAAGGTATTTTTTATTCGAATTGAAATTCCTTCTGAAAGTACCGGTTGAATTGAAGGGGGATATAAGACCTTAGCTCCAAAATGAGAAAGTTCCATGGCTTCTTCGTACGAAATATGGGGAATAGCGATAGCTTGCTTGACCAGTTTGGGGTTAGCCGTATACATACCACTAACGTCCGTCCATATTTCTAGCACCTCCGCTTGCAAGGCTGCAGCAATAATAGCAGCAGTGTAGTCCGACCCACCGCGACCTAAAGTAGTGGAATCTCCGGTTTTTGTAGCCGCAATAAATCCGCTCATTACTATAATTTTTTGAGGAATTTTGGAAAGAATTGCGGAGCAATTGGCATTAGTTTCCTTAAAATTCACAGAAGCTTTTCCATAATTGGCGTCCGTTTGAATAATAGATCGACTATCCTGATAGGTGGCATCTAAGCCTTCAACTTTTAAAAACTCATGAATAATTTTAGCAGATAAAAGTTCGCCAAAACTTACAATTTTATCCGAAAGTTTAGGAGTGATTTCTCCAATCAAAAATGCACCTTCCAATAATGTTTCCAAGGTGTTTAACTCGCTCTTTACGGCTCCCAGGATAGCACTTTGTACTGTTGGTGGAATGAGTTCCTTAATCGTACTAATATGCCGATCTTCAATAGTTTTTACATAAGATTTATAATCAGCATTTTGGGTGGCAGCTACATTTGCAGCTTGCAATAAAGTATCGGTAATACCACCCAGAGCGGAAACGACGACTACAATTTTATCGGCATCTATTTGATCGACGATATTTTTTACTTGTTTTATATTTTTTGAGTTGGCTACGGAAGTGCCTCCAAATTTTAAAACTTTCATGAGGTAATGGATTAGTGAATACTACTACTAATTGAATAAACAAAATATAAACAGACGGAAATATAGAATAGCTTACCCCAAAGGGGTTGTTGTTGTTACCATAGCAGTATTAACCGTAAAATAACGATTGTTTAGAGGGTAGAAGCTTAAACTGTTTTGATTGCGTGAATCCATACTACTAATAAAGTCTCAAAAGTAGTATTTTTGATTTTTTAATCAAATGTTTCCTAGAATTTTTACCATATCATCATAAATTGTAAACTATTTTTATTGAATGAAGATTTTTACCGCACAACAGATATACGACGCTGATAAATTCACAATAGAACAGCAAAAAATCGAAAGTAATGAATTAATGGAACGATCTGCAGTCCAGATTTTTAATTGGCTGCATATGCGAATGCAAGGTGCTCAGGTAAAAATACATTTGTTTTGTGGTATAGGAAACAATGGTGGAGATGGGATAGCTCTAGCGCGACATTTGGTAGAGCATGGTTATAATATTGGGGTTTATGTTGTAAACTATAGTGAAAAGCGTTCTCAGGACTTCTTAATTAACTTAAATCGCCTTAAAGACCGCAAGATGTGGCCTGATTTTTTAAATCAGGATAGTACTCCTCCTGTTATTGGTCGTGATGACATTATTGTAGATGCTATTTTTGGTATTGGTTTGAACAGACCACCGAGCAATTGGGTGAAAAAATTAATTCAGTATTTAAATGGTACTGGAGCCTTTATTTTATCTGTAGATGTACCTTCAGGTCTTTTTCTTCATAAATGGTGCGAACCGGATTGTGTAATACGATCTAACTACGTGCTTAGTTTTCAAGCGCCTAAAATGATTTTCTTTCTTCCTCAGACAGGGGTTTATATAAACCAATGGGAGGTTTTAGATATTGGATTAGATATGGAATACCTCGCTGGTTTACCCACAGAATACGAGCTAATAGGTAAAAATGAGGTGCTTCCTTGGTATGTTCCACGCGAAAAGTATAGTCATAAAGGTACTTATGGACATACCTTAATAATTGGAGGGAGTTATGGAAAAATAGGAGCAGTACAACTAGCATGCAGAGCGAACCTTAAATCGGGTAGTGGGGTGGTTACCGCCTATGTTCCTAAATGTGGATATATTCCTTTACAAACGGCTTTTCCCGAAGCCATGGTGATTACAGACAAACAGGAAAATGAAATTTCTGAAATAGCGTTTGATATCTCGCCTACAGTAATTGGTATTGGTATAGGCATGGGAACTTCGGAAAGTGCGCAGAAAGCCTTTAAAAAGCTGGTAAATGATATTAAGATTCCACTAGTTTTAGATGCAGATGCGATTAATATATTAGCATTTCACCCAAGTTTAATTAAAAAATTGCCTCCAGAAACAATTTTAACCCCACATCGGAAAGAGTTAGAACGTTTGTTAGGGAGTTGGACCGATGATTTTGATATGATTGCAAAAGCAAAAGCTTTTTCTAAAAGCAACAATTGCATTCTTGTAATTAAGGGAGCTCATACCATAACGATATCCGGAGAAATAGGATATGTGAATACTACCGGAAATCCGGGAATGGCTACGGCAGGTAGTGGCGATGTTTTATTAGGTATTATTACCGGATTGATTTCGCAGGGTTATCAACCTATTCAAGCAGCAATTTTTGGTGTTTATTTGCATGGAAGAGCTGGCGATTTAGGGCTGGAAGAAAATGGGTACCAAGCACTTACTGCTTCAGTAATTATTGAAAATATTGGCACAGCATTTATTGACCTATTTAAGGTTCCTGAAACACCGCCTCAAGCAGAAGAAACAGCACAGTAATTATTTCAACTTGCGTTTTACCCAGGAAAGAGCATTGTCATATTCTATAAAAAACTTCATGGGACCTTTGTAAAAAAGTTTCTCTATTTTGAAGTTATGCATATCAATCTCTTTTAAAGATACGATAGCAAATGCTTTAAGATGTTTTAGCTCTCTTAGGTAATTGTATATTGTAGGGTCTATAGCGTATGAATTCTTTCTAAGACTAATAAAACCAAAGTCTTTGTCCCTAAAATGTATTTCTGATATTCCGATAAGCTGGTAAGCTCTTTCTAAAGTTAGTGTTGCCCCTTCTTCAAATATGGTTACCATATAGTTGTCAAAAACCTGAACGATACCAATTTCTAATTGATATTCTTTAACAACAACGGTCTTCTTAGTCTGCCCAATTCTCATTCATTCTTATTTTCAGTGTCCGAAGACGAAAGTAGTACGAAGTAGAAATAAAGGGAAAAATATTAGATCAAAGGCTTAAATATCGTTTATACGACTCATAAATACACATTTCTTACTTTCATAAATGTAGATAAAAAAAAAGAGCCAGTTTTATCTGACTCTCTTTTATAGTATTTATAGTTGCACTTTTATGCTTTCGAAGGCTTAGCAGCTTTTTCTATTTTTATGGTAAGGATGTCTTTTTTCTCATCGAGATCCATAAAAATACTATCGCCTTCTTCCAATTTAGAATTCACGATTTCTTCTGCTAAAGCATCTTCTATATACTTTTGAATTGCTCTTTTTAGCGGACGAGCTCCGTATTGTTTATCAAACCCTTTATCAGCAATATAATCTTTGGCTTTATCGCTTAAACTTAAATGATATCCAATATCTCGTATTCTATCGAACAGTTTTACCAATTCAATATCAATAATTTTGTGAATATCTTCTCGTTCTAATGGGTTAAATACAATAACGTCATCGATTCTATTTAAGAACTCAGGAGCAAAGGCCTTTTTAAGCGCATTTTCAATCACACTTTTATGATGACTATCTGCTTGTGCCTTTTTAGCCGAAGTACCAAAACCAACACCTTGACCAAAGTCTTTCAACTGTCTAGCTCCGATATTTGATGTCATAATAATAATGGTGTTCCTAAAATCTATTTTACGACCTAAGCTATCTGTTAAAAAGCCATCATCCAATACCTGCAGCATCATATTAAAAACATCCGGATGTGCTTTTTCTACTTCATCCAATAAGATAACAGCATAAGGTTTGCGACGTACTTTTTCTGTAAGCTGACCGCCTTCTTCATATCCTACGTAGCCTGGAGGTGCGCCTACAAGTCTTGAAACTGCAAATTTCTCCATATACTCACTCATATCAATACGGATAAGAGCATCTTCTGAATCGAACAGTTCCTTAGCTAATACCTTTGCCAGTTGGGTTTTACCCACCCCTGTTTGTCCTAAAAATATAAAGGAACCAATAGGTTTATTAGGATCTTTTAATCCAGCTCTATTACGTTGTATAGCCTTGGCAACTTTTGCAACGGCATCGTCTTGCCCAATTACGTTTCCTTTTATTAAAGCAGGAAGTTCTGCAAGTTTATTACTCTCAGTTTGCGCAATTTTGTTTACTGGAATACCACTCATCATCGAAACCACATCGGCAACATTATCTTCAGTTACCGTTTCTCGGTGCAGTTTGCTTTCTTCTTCCCATTTTTCTTGAGCTAACGCCAATTCTTTTTCTAAGCGTTTTTCATCATCTCTTAGTTTTGCTGCTTCCTCGTAGCGCTGTTTTTTTACAACACTATTTTTGAGTTCTCGAACCTCTTCCAATTGTTTTTCCAATTCTAGAATTTGCTTGGGAACATCCATGTTTACAATATGTACTCTGGAACCAGCCTCATCTAAAGCATCAATAGCCTTGTCGGGAAGAAAACGATCTGTCATATAGCGATTTGTAAGCTTTACACAAGCTATAATAGCCTCGTCCGTGTAGTTTACGTTATGATGCTCTTCATATTTCCCTTTAATATTTGCAAGAATTTCTATGGTTTCCTCCACAGAAGTGGGTTCTACAATCACTTTTTGAAAACGTCTTTCTAATGCACCATCTTTTTCAATATACTGTCGATACTCATCAAGAGTAGTAGCTCCAATACACTGAATCTCTCCTCGCGCCAAAGCGGGTTTAAACATGTTGGAAGCATCTAAACTTCCAGTAGCACCACCTGCCCCGACTATGGTATGAATTTCATCTATAAAAAGAATAATATCATCATTCTTTTCCAATTCATTCATCACAGCTTTCATTCGCTCTTCAAATTGACCGCGATATTTTGTTCCCGCTACTAAAGAAGCCAAATCTAAGGTTACAACTCTTTTATTGTATAAGATTCGAGAAACCTTCTTGTTGATAATTCGCAAGGCTAGTCCTTCAGCAATAGCACTTTTACCAACGCCGGGTTCTCCTATTAGTAAAGGATTATTTTTCTTTCTACGACTTAGTATTTGGGATACCCGTTCAATTTCTTTTTCTCTACCCACAACAGGGTCTAACTTGTTATCTTCAGCAAGTTTAATAAGGTCTCTACCAAAATTGTCCAAAACAGGAGTTTTGGATTTTTTATTTCCTTTTTGTCCAGATCCTGAACCGAAAGATCCTTCTTTAGCATCTCCGTTGTCGTCTGAGTCGCTAGGGAATGATTCTGATGTAGGGGAATCTATATAATCATCATCGCTAGTAATCATGGATTTAAACTGCTCCTTTACATTATCATAATCTACTTTAAGTTTATGCAGTAATTTCGTAGTAGGATCGTTTTCATTCCGTAAAATACACAATAAAAGATGTGCTGTATTTATTGAAGAGCTCTGAAAAAGCTTTGCTTCTAAAAAAGTTGTTTTTAATGCGCGCTCTGCTTGTCTAGTTAAATGCAAGTTTTTTTTATCCTTTTGGAGGTTTCCTGAATTAGGATTTGCAGGACTTAGAATCTCCACCTTTCTTCTCAGGTGATCTAAATCGACGTCCAAAGCGTCTAAAATACTGATTGCTTTTCCATTTCCATCTCGTAGCAATCCTAGCATAAGATGTTCGGTACCAATAAAGTCATGACCCAAACGTAGCGCCTCTTCTTTACTGTATGCAATCACATCTTTTACCCTTGGTGAGAAATTGTCATCCATAAATTATTCTTTCAACTTTAAAAATAGTAAATCTATCATTAACTACGACAAATACCATACCTTATTCGTTAAACTAGTCGTAAATGACGAACAAAAAAAACATTTTGCACTAAATTTAACATGAAGTATGGTCGTGTAAAAGTGCTTAAAAAGTGTTAATAAATTATTGAACAAAAGTGTTTGAGTTGTACTTTGAACGCTATGAATTTCCGTATATTGGCATGATTTTTTAACCACGATAATTATAGGATTTAAGTATGGCTGACGGAGAGAAGTTAATCCCGATTAATATTGAAGACGAAATGAAATCTGCCTACATTGATTATTCAATGTCGGTCATTGTGTCACGCGCCCTACCTGATGTCAGGGACGGTTTAAAACCAGTGCATAGAAGAGTACTTTATGGGATGCATGAATTAGGAGTTAGATCGTCTAGTTCGCACAAGAAATCTGCGCGTATTGTTGGAGAGGTTTTAGGGAAATATCACCCTCATGGAGATACCTCAGTTTACGATAGTATGGTACGTATGGCTCAAGAATGGAGTTTGCGCTATATGTTGGTAGACGGACAAGGAAATTTTGGATCTGTAGATGGTGATAGCCCTGCGGCAATGCGATATACGGAAGCACGTATGCGCAAGATTGCTGATGAAATGTTAAGCGATATTGATAAAGATACTGTAGATCATCAGCTTAATTTTGACGATTCTTTAGAGGAACCCACGGTATTACCTACACGTGTTCCCCAACTCCTTATTAATGGGGCTTCGGGTATTGCTGTTGGTATGGCTACCAATATGCCGCCGCATAACCTTTCTGAAGTTGTGGATGGCACCATTGCATATATTGATAATAACAACATTGAAATTGATGAACTTATTACGCATATAAAGGCACCGGATTTTCCAACAGGAGGAATTATATATGGTTATGATGGCGTTCGTGAAGCCTTCAAAACAGGAAGAGGGCGTGTTGTAATGCGGGCTAAAGCTAGCTTTGAAGAGGTTCAAGGAAGAGAATGCATTGTTGTAACTGAGATACCTTATCAAGTGAATAAGGCTGATATGATTAAAAAGACGGCAGATCTTATTAATGATAAAAAGATTGAAGGTATATCTACAATACGAGACGAGTCGGACCGCAAAGGAATGCGTATCGTTTATATCATTAAGCGAGACGCAATTCCTAATATAGTTTTGAATATGCTGTATAAATATACAGCCTTACAATCTTCTTTTAGTGTTAATAACATTGCTTTAGTTTCTGGAAGACCGCAGTTACTTAATCTAAAAGAAATGATTCATTATTTTGTCGAGCACAGGCATGAAGTTGTTGTGCGTCGTACCAAATATGAGTTGAAGAAAGCTGAAGATAGAGCTCATATTTTGCAGGGTCTTATCATTGCTTCAGATAACATAGATGAAGTTATCGCACTAATTAGGGCTTCGGCAAATGCAGAGGAAGCTAGAAGCAGTTTAATGGAGCGGTTTGAGCTTACGGAAATTCAAGCAAAAGCAATCGTAGAGATGCGACTGCGTAACCTTACCGGTTTAGAACAGGATAAATTAAGAGCAGAATACGACGAAATCATCAAAACCATTGCAGATCTTAAAGATATTTTAGCTGACAAAGATCGTAGGATGAATATCATTAAAGAGGAACTTTTAGAAGTTAAATCGAAATACGGAGATGAACGTCGATCCGAGATTAACTTTGCTGGTGGAGACCTAAGTATGGAAGATATGATTCCGAATGAGCAGGTGGTAATTACTATTTCTCATGCGGGTTATATAAAGCGTACCCCACTGACTGAATATAAAACTCAGCATCGAGGAGGTGTAGGACAAAAAGCATCTTCAACAAGGAATGAGGACTTTTTAGAACATCTTTTTGTAGGTACTAATCATCAGTATATGCTCTTTTTTACACAAAAAGGAAAATGTTTTTGGATGCGCGTTTATGAAATCCCTGAGGGAAGTAAAGCTTCAAAAGGAAGAGCAATTCAGAACCTTATAAATATTGAACAAGATGATAAGGTAAAAGCATTTATTTGTACCCAAGATCTTAAAGATGAAGATTATGTGAATGGTCATTATGTAATTATGGCTACCAAAAAAGGAACGGTTAAGAAAACATCTTTAGAACAATACTCACGACCTCGACAAAATGGTATTATTGCGATCAATGTTAGAGAAGATGATGAATTGATTGAAGCCAAATTAACCACGGGAACAAGTCAAATTCTATTGGGTCTTAAATCTGGAAAAGCGATACGGTTTGAAGAAGGAAAAACGAGACCTATGGGTAGAAATGCTTCCGGAGTAAGAGGTATTCGATTATCGAGTGATGAAGATGAAGTAATCGGAATGATTTCCGTGCATGATTTTGATGAGGAGGTTTTGGTTGTTTCTGAAAATGGGTACGGAAAACGATCTAACATTGACGACTATCGCATCACAAATAGAGGCGGTAAGGGTGTTAAGACCATTTCAATTACAGAAAAAACAGGAGGCCTAGTTGCAATTAAAAATGTTTCTGACTCTGATGATTTGATGATTATCAATAAATCCGGGATAGCTATACGAATGAGTGTAGAAGATCTCAGAGTTATGGGAAGGGCTACGCAAGGTGTACGACTAATCAATATAAAAGGGAACGATTCTATCGCAGCGGTTGCTAAAGTGATGAAAGATGAAGATGCTGTAGATGAGGTAGATATATTAGATATTGAAGTCAATGAAGAGGATGGCACGGGGATTGATAATGATACTTCCGAAACTTAAAATAAATACACTATAAACACTAATATTATAATTCTATTACAATGAAAACAAAAATTCTAATGCTGACCATGATGTTGATTTCAATGGTTGGTTTTTCACAAAAATCAGAACTTAAAGCAGCTGAAAAAGCGTTAAAATCTGGCGATTATCAGGCTGCTAAAACTGCTTTAGAAAGTGCAGCTCCATTAGTTGAAGGTGCCGAAGCTAAAGTAAAGGCACAATATCAACTTGCCAAAGGAAATACATATTACAATTTGGCTAAAAAAGGTGATGGAGCAGCTTTTAACACGGCGATAGAAGCTTTTAATGAAGTAATTAGCATTGAAGAAGCTGCAGGAAAAGGAAAATTTAATATTCAGGCAAAGCAACAATTAGGAACGTTGACCGCAGATTTAGTTAATGCTGCTGTAACTGATAATAATGAGAAAAAATTCAAAGAAGCTGCTTCGAAGTTATATTTGGGATATACCTTAAGTAAAAAAGATACCATTTATTTATACTATGCGGCCAGTAGTGCAGTGAATGCGGTGGATTATGAAACGGCACTTAAATATTATAATGAGCTTAAGGAGCTTAATTATGACGGTAGTGTTGTAAAATACTCAGCAGTTAACGTTGAAACTGGAGAACGAGAGGAAATGGATAAATTCCAAAGAGATCTTGTTATAAAATCCGGGACGTACAAGGATGCTAAAGATGAAAGATCAGATTCTAAGAAGTCAGAAATCATCAAAAATATAGCGCTGATCTATACGCAGTTAGGTCAAGATGATAAAGCTATTGCAGCTTATGCCGATGCAAGAGCAGATGATCCAAATGATGTAAATTTAGTTTTGAGTGAAGCAAATTTACACTATAAATTAGGAGATAAAGATAAATTTAAGACCTTAATGGCTGAAGCTACACGAATGGCTCCAGACAATCCAGACCTTCAATATAATATTGGGGTTATTAACATGGAACAAGGTAATTTGGAAGAAGCAAGGACTGCCTATAAAAAGGCATTAGAGATCAACCCTGGTTATGTAAATGCGCAATTAAATTTATCTACTACTTACGTTAATGAAGGAAATAGCTTGATTGACGATTTAAATAGCCTTGGAAACAGTAGAGCTGATATCGCAAAATATGATGAACTGAAGAAGAAAAAGGATGACCTTTTTACAGAAGGAGCGAATATTTTAGAAGAAGCTTTAAAATTAAATCCAGGAAATCAAGCCATTTTAAATCAGTTGAAGAATATTTATGGAGCCTTAGGTGATAATGAAAACTTCTTAAGATTGAAAAAATTGATTGAAGGAGGAGAAGGAGAGTAAAAAATAAATATCAAATAAAAAAGGAGCGTAGTGTACTACTGCGCTCCTTTTTTTATACAATCTTTTTAATTACCCGAAGCTTGTGTGTATAATTATTGGCTTCCGCACTAAAAATGCCCGTATGATCAATACGATCTATGCGAACCTTACCATGAGCATGAATAATATAATTATTCTCCATAATAATACCGACGTGATCTATAATGCCATCTTTATTATCAAAAAAAGCAAGGTCTCCAGCTTCACTTTCTTCAATGAAACTAAGAGCTTCCCCTTGCGCAGATTGTTGTAATGCGGTTCTGAATAATTGATATCCACTTATTTTATATACCATTTGCGTAAATCCAGCGGCATCTACACCGAAAGGTGTTTTACCACCTCGAAGAAAGGGTGCGTTTAAATATAGCAATGCTGTTTTAACAAGTTGGGTTTTTACTTTAGGAAAACTTTGATCATTGTTATCACAGTTGTATGTCAATAGCGCATTATGATGTAAGGCAGATCCTAAAATAAGCGGAACAAGAGCATGATCTTTTTTTTGCGCATAGGTAACTAAATCTGTCACCCATAAATGTTCAGCTTTATTTTCAGCATCATGGTATTCTGTTTCAGAAATACTGTGGTATTGATTGTTATCTATCCAACCTTCAAAACCGTCGTAAGCAATACGTATTTTGCTACACTTCTTCTGTTGTTCCAGTACTTTAAAATGATCCCCAAACAAAAGCTGAGTAGTCATTTCGCTCGTATTATCTGATGATAATCTTACCGAAACTACACTAAGATGACAAATACCGTATTGCATGTAACTGCTTTGGAATAAGAATTAATCGGGAATAGTGTTTTAACGCTCTAAAATTACAGCGGATGCACCGCCACCACCATTACAAATTGCGGCTGCTCCTATTTTCCCATTGTTTTGCTCTAAAACACTGAGTAAGGTAATAATAATGCGTGCTCCTGAACAACCTAAAGGATGCCCCAATGATACCGCACCTCCATTAACATTAACCGTTGTATCTTTTAAACCTAGAATTTTCATATTCGCTAATCCTACGACAGAAAAAGCTTCGTTTAACTCAAAATAGTCTACATCTTCAATGGCAATACCTGCTTTTCCTAGAGCCTTAGGTAATGCTTTGGATGGTGCTACAGTAAACCATTCGGGTTCTTGGGCAGCATCTGCGTATGCCTTTATTTTTGCTAAAGGTTTTAATTGTAATGCAGCTGCTTTATCAGCACTCATGAGTACAAGAGCGGCTGCTCCATCATTTATAGTAGATGCATTCGCGGCAGTTACCGTTCCATCTTTAGAAAAAGCTGCACGAAGTGCAGGAATCTTTTCCATTCTTACATTTTTGTATTCCTCATCTTCAGAAACAACAATAGGATCTCCTTTACGTTGCGGAACAGATACAGGAACTACTTCATTATCAAATTTCCCTGCTTTCCATGCTGCTGCCGATCTTTCATAAGATTGAATTGCATAATTATCCTGATCTTCTCTACTAAACTTATATTCCATGGCACAGGCATCGGCACATACTCCCATTGCATTTTCGTCATAAGCATCTACTAACCCATCTTTTTGCATACCATCTATAAACGAAGTAGGTCCAAATTTTAAACCCTTTCTCATCTGAACATAATGCGGTATTAAACTCATATTTTCCATACCTCCTGCAACAACAATTTCGGCATCACCAAGTGCAATCGATTGGGCAGCTTGCATTACTGTCTTCATTCCAGAAGCACAAACCTTATTGATTGTAGTGCAGGGTACTGTATCCGGAATACCAGCATAAATGGCAGCTTGTCGTGCAGGCGCCTGTCCGGTACCAGCTTGAACCACATTTCCCATTAACACTTCTTCAACTTTATCAGGACTTAAGTTTATCTTTTCTAAAGCTCCTTTAATAGCAATAGCACCTAATCTTGGTGCGGGGGTGGTAGACAAGGCTCCCATGAAACTTCCAATGGGTGTTCTGGCTACCGAAACAATAACTACTTCCTTCATAATAATACCTCTTTATAGCTGCGAAATTAATAAATTAGAATATATTATTGTGTCGGTATCTAAAGCAAAAGCTTAAGGTAAAGGTATATTTTTCTATTTTTGAATAACGATACCGCATCTATGCTAAAATTCCTTGATAAATTATATAAGAATCACGCACTCATTTATAAGTACTTACTTTACTTTGTTTCTATTTTTCTGATTGTTTTTTTCTTCCCTAGAGGTGGAAAATTTAAGTACGAATTCCAAAAAGGAAAACCCTGGCAGTATGAAAACTTATATGCACCTTTTGATTTTTCTATTCAAAAAGACGAAGATGAAATTGCTACGGAAAAATTACAACTTCAACAATCGCAGGTAAACTATTACAATTATGACGCTTCAATTGTTACTTCGGTATATGAAGATTTTGACAGCAGGAAAAAGAATTTTTTTGATAATGATTCCCTGCGACTGGTTTCCTCAAATGTTTTGGATGCGATTGGAAGTCAGATTTTAGCTGAGGTGTATACCTATGGGGTTCTTTCAGATGCAACCCAAAGGCGCCAAGGTAGTTTATATTTGGTAAAAAACAATCAAGCCCAACCCATTGGATTTAATCAACTTTATACTTCAAAAAAAATACAAGCGGTTATAAATTCGCAATTAAGAGATCGATCGCTACAGGGAGTTACTTCAAGTTTTTCCCAACTACTCTTAGATATTATTAAGCCCAATGTTTTTTACAATGAAAGTTTATCGCAAAGAGAATTGGAGGCCAGTTTATCACAAATATCTAATACCCGAGGTAATATTGATGAAGGTAAACTAATTATTGCCCGTGGAGAAGTTGTAGAAGCGGAAAATTTTAAAATTCTGAACTCACTTAAAAGCGAGTTCGAATCGGAATTATGGACTGATAACAGTTTTTATTATATCCTTACGGGTTATACCATTCTTGTAGCACTTGTATTAATGATGCTACTCCTATTCTTGAAAAAGTATAGAAGGGAGATTTATGGGAACAACACAAAAGTGACCTTTATCTTTTTCAATATTTTACTTATGGTATTTATTACCACCATGATGGTAAAATATAATGAATCGTATGTGTTTGTAGTACCTTTATGTATACTCCCTATTGTTTTAAAAACCTTTTTTGATGCCAGACTTGGGTTATATGTTCATGTGTTAACCGTATTACTGTTAGGCTTTGTGGTTCCTAATAGTTTTGAATATATTTTTCTTCAAATCATGGCTGGGATCGTTACTATATTAACAGTTTCTGAACTCTACAAACGCGCTAATTTATTTATATCGGTTGGTCAAATCACCTTAATTTATGTCATTGGATATTTTGCCTTTCACGTAATCCATGAGGGAACTTTGGATAATATTCAGTGGCTAACGTTTGGATTTTTTCTTTTAAATGGGATGATTACCTTGTTTGCCCAACCGCTAATTTACATATATGAGAAGATCTTTGGTCTCGTATCAGACGTATCTTTATTGGAGTTATCAGATACAAATTCGAAGCTTTTAAAAGAATTGTCGAACAAAGCACCAGGTACATTTCATCATTCCTTACAGGTCGCAAATATTGCCGAAGCAGCTGCAAATGAAATTGGAGCCAATGCGATGTTGGTTAGAGTAGGAGCGTTGTATCATGATATTGGTAAAATGCAAAATCCAACCTATTTTACAGAAAATCAGATCACCAATGTAAATCCACATGATGAATTAAATCCGAAAGACAGTGCAAAGATTATTATTGGACATGTAATTGAGGGTATTGAAATGGCTCGAAAAAATAAATTACCAGATCGAATCATCGATTTTATTCGAGTACATCACGGCACGAGTTTGGTTTATTATTTTTATAAAAAGCAAGAGAGTATTGATGAAGATGTTGATGAACAGGATTTTAGATATCCAGGGCCTATACCCTTTAGTAAAGAAACCGCTATACTTATGATGGCGGATGCGATTGAAGCCGCCTCTAAGAGCCTAAAAAATCCAACCTTTTTAATGATCAACGATTTTGTAGACAAAATTATAAGCGGACAGATGCAAGCCAATCAATTTGTAAATGCAAACATCACTTTTAAAGAGATTGAGGCGATTAAAAAAGTAATGAAACAGAAGCTGACTAACATCTATCATCTTCGTGTAGAATACCCAGAATGAGGCTTTTAGGAATGGACAAAAAATAAGTCAAAAAAAAGCAAAAAAATAGTTGCGTTATACGCAATGATGAGGTACATTTGCATCCGCAATTTCCCCCATGGGAAAAGCAAAAGTTCATTAAAGAATATTGGAGAGGTGCCGGAGTGGTAACGGAGCAGATTGCTAATCTGTCGACGCGTAAGTGTCGCATGGGTTCGAGTCCCATTCTCTCCGCAATTTTCTTTTAGACTAATGAGATAACCAGTATCGGGGTGTAGCGTAGCCCGGTTATCGCGCCGCGTTTGGGACGCGGAGGTCGCAGGTTCGAATCCTGCCACCCCGACGAAACCATTTTATATGGTATCATGTAATAGCTAACTTTATGATAATCAAGAATTTAATTTTTTTTGATTTCATTTGGTTAGCTATTTTTTTATGAAAAAAGTGACCTATTCGGTTACCTAATCGGTTACCTATTTTTTTGTAACTTCTTACTGAAAGCAAGGCTTTCGACGTGATTTGACTTTCGTTAATGGAATTTATTCGGTTACCTAAAACGAAAGAACATGAAAACTTCAAAAACATTCACTATTCTCTTTTGGCAAAACCTTGCCAAAATGAAAGGCGATAGCGCACCACTTTATGCCAGAATTACCGTTGATGGAAAAAGGGCAGAAATGAGTTTGGGAATATTATTCCCAATGGACGCGTGGAACGGAAAAATGAACCGCGCCAATGGTAAGACCAGAGAGGCCCGTATCTTAAATGAAGATTTGGATGGCATCTACACAGATCTTACCGATTGTTATAAGCAATTAAAAAAGGAAGGAAGGTTTGTTACTGCCCAGGCGGTCAAAGCAAGGTATCTAGGAACGGACCACAGCAACGAAACCTTGTTGGGACTATCCAAGTACCATTTTGATAAGAACAGGTTTAAATTGGCTCCTGGGACCTTAAAAAACTATAGTACCACTGAAACCTATTTGCAGAATTTTTTGATCAAAAAATTTAAGGCAACCGATATACCCCTGGAATATATCCAATATAGTTTTGTGGTCGATTTTGAATTATACTTACGAAATCCTAAAAACCATTTGAGCAAGGCGCAACCCCTTAAGAACAACGGGATAATGAAGCATATTGAGCGTCTCAATAAGCTTATGGGATTTGCCGAGAAGTTAGGTTGGATTGCAAAACATCCTTTTGAAAAATACCAACTGAGCTATACCAAATTCAAAAATGGATTCTTGACCAAGAAGCAATTGGAGTCTTTTGAAACCATAGAATTGAAGAATCTAAAGCTTGCCCGTGTCAGGGATGTGTTTGTTTTCTGTTGTTATACTGGATTATCCTATATAGATGTAAAGATGCTTACAAGTCAAAACCTGGTAATGGGAATTGATGGCAATATGTGGTTATCCTTATACCGAGAAAAAAGTGATGAACCTGTAAAAATACCTCTTTTGGATAGGGCAAAAATGATTTTGAACAAGTATAAAGATTTTGAGGATTCGGAGCGGTTACTGCCCGTTTGCTCCAATCAAAAAATGAATAATTATTTAAAGGAGATAGCTAGGCTCTGTGAAATTGATATTAAGGTAACCTGTCATATCGCTAGACATACATTTGCAACAACGGTGACGCTTTCTAATGGAGTACCCATTGCAACGGTATCCAAACTATTGGGACACGCTAAGCTTTCTACCACGCAGATTTACGCCAATGTGGTGGAAAAGAAATTGAGAGATGATATGAGCAAGCTACAGGAGGCGTTAAATGGCAATAGGGAAATAGCATAATAAGCTTAAATACTTTGCGGAAAATTAAAAAATCTTTCAGAAAGACTGTTAAATCAGGTTTGCAGAAAATTGACAGAGTTACTTCACTGTAATTTGATTTTGAAAGTTAAATCATTGGAAAACCACCTAGGAACTTACTAAGATCTTGGGTGGTTTTTTGATTATAAAGTTTTTAAAAATTAAAAAATGGACCTGTAAGACTTTAATAGAATTATGAGTTGAATTATATTACTAAATTGTAAGGGTTATATAGTAATCATTGAATTTAGAGTTTCATGAGTTTTCCAGAGATTAAACCGGAAGATAAGTTCGGGAGTGAGTACCACGAACACAGGATATTCGAAGATATACAAGTGTATGTAGACTTTTACGATTCCCTGTCCTTTTCGGTTATGCATTGGATGTCCTCTGGAACAAGGAGCATCGTAAATATTAACACTTATGCTTATTCCTCAATTAAAGGAACCTTGGAGTCCATATTTGATATTTTAAAGAAAGGAAGGATTAATGACGCATATGCCTTGCTAAGAAAATACTTTGATTCAACAATTATTAATACTTATTGCAATCTTTATATAGAGGACCATCACAGTTTAGAAAATTTCATTGTTGAAAAAATTGATAATTGGATTAGGGGCACGGAAAAACTGCCATCTTACAGGGAAATGTCAAAATACATCAAAGAGTCCCAGACATATTGTAAAATAAACAAACTACTTGCTAGAGACGATAGATATCAACAAATACGTAGGAAATGCAATGACCACATGCACTACAATTTTTATCATAATCTGCTGATTAACGATAACGAAATACACAGACCAAATAGAATAGAGTATTTGGATGCATTTACATTTGAATTGAAGGCTCTATTCATTCAACATTTCATTTACATGTTTTACCTGAATGGGCATTACATGATGTCCAGTGACCATAGGGATTATTTAGATTTAGATATAACACCTCCTAATGATTCCCAATATTGGGTTTCCCCACCAATTCAAAAAGTGTTTGATAATCTAGTTAAGCCCTCCCGTATGGACTTAGCAATTGAATTGATGGATACAACTACAATGCATCTTAAATGATTTATAATAAAGGAGATAAGGCTAATAACTCCATTTTGGTAATTAATTTAAAAGGACTAGAATAAGCAAAGCCATGGCAGAAAGAAAGATAAGCGAAAAAAACAGGCTAAGTATATTTAACGCCCTCATTAAAGAACCCAATCCTTTTGGATTGTTTGAGGAGAATAATGGATTGCTAAACTTTCTCTTGGAAATCTGGGATTTGAGAAATATGCCGTCTGAGGACACCAGATTCAAAAATGCTTTTGAAGACATTTTCCAGCACACGGTAAACAATTACGATTGGGAGGATACCTATTTATTTATGGAGAGGTTAAAGTTGTTAGAGGACAATTCCACTTACATCAGGTTTTTGGAAACTGTCGTTAATCCTCGATTTCGTGATGGTGAGGATGAAATCATAAAATTTGCATTATTAATAAATTCATATCTCGAAAAAGATGGTTTAGAGCTTTACCTCAGTCAATATGATGATGATGAAAATCCAATATACTTGGTACAGGTAAAAAAGATTGGGGATTCATCATTTTATATTAAACAAAATAACATTCCATTTTTTGTTGATAAAAGTACAAGCTATTTTTATGATAGATCGGATGCCCACATTAAACCAAGTGAATACCCTGCTTTTGTCCTTGCCTACAATTCTGGATGGAATGATTATGGGTATTCTTGTCTCTACTATCTCTACTATTACGGTGCCCCCGAAAATCCCTTACCTATAGGTGTAGTGCGAATTATGGACGAATCCGAATCAAAATCTTCAATCTTGCCAGACAGATTTGATGTCTTGGATGATACTTTTTGTTCTTTGGGACAAAGCATTGATTATTACGAGCATTTGAAGCAGCAGTTGGGAAAGGATTTTGAAAGTGTCCTCTATGCCCTGAGGGATGCTGCATTCTTTCATGATATTTTAGAAAAATTTGAGCGAAAAGAAGCTTTTAGATTTTCTTTGATTAGAGGCGACAATGCAGAAAGACTTTTGAGGGAAGCACGCTATAAGGTTTATGGCTTTGATTTGAACAACTTGTATTCATTCGATTACACGTTTCATCCCATTTTTTCGAAATCGGCAATAGATATAAATTTCAGTTTTAATAACCATGAAGATTTCCCAAATAGGGTTTATGCGCTTATTGGGAAAAACGGTGCTGGAAAAACCCAGTTAATTACTTCCTTACCAAAAGATATCTCCCAAAAAAGAGATGAAAACTTTAACCCTAGAACACCTTTTTTTAGTAAAGTAATTACGGTTTCCTATAGTATTTTCGACAATTTCGAGATTCCAAGAAGAACAGCTTCATTTAACTACGTGTATTGTGGTATAAGAAATGATAAAGGTGAAGTCTCCACCGAAAGGGGTTTGTTACTACGGTTTCATAATTCATGGAAGAAGATTGAAGAATTGCAAAGGGTAGTTCAATGGCGAAGTGTCCTATTAAATTTCATTGAGAAGGAGTTGGTTGATGAGTTTTTGGTATTGAACCCAGAAAGTACAGACCCTTCAAAAAAGTATAAGGTCGATATTTCCGGTTTTAGCAGAACCAGAAAAAAGCTAAGCTCTGGACAAAGCATAATCTTGTTTATTATCTCTGAAATTGTCGCAAACATCCGTTTCGATTCTTTGCTGCTTTTTGATGAGCCTGAAACACATCTTCATCCTAATGCAATTACACAACTTGTGAATACTATATACAATCTTGTTGGGGAATTCGAGTCATACTGTATAATTACCACTCACTCACCATTGATTATAAGAGAGTTGCTGTCAAAAAACGTATACGTAATGGAAAAACATGGTACGACACCATCAGTAAGAAGGATTGGTTTAGAATCATTCGGCGAGGACTCATCTGTTTTGACCGAAGAGGTTTTTGGAAATAAGGAAATCCCCAAACACTATAAGACAAAAATTGAGCAACTTGTAAAACAAGGATACGATTATGGGGAAATTGTTTCAAAAATTGAATTTGATGCCTTGCCTTTGAGTTTGAATGCAAAAATTTATATTAAAAGCTTATTGAGTAACAGCAATGCGTAATTTAGGACCATATAGCGGAGATGATTTTCAATTCCATCAGAATATCCTTGCATCCAAAAGAAATAGCGCGCTAGACCCAGATTATAAAGCCCGTGTCTCTGGCCATAATCCTAATATAGAGGCCAAGTTTGATGAATATCGCATTGCATTTAATAGTAATTCACTGGAAAGTTTAACTTCTCATCCTTTTTCTGATATAGATCGGGCAGATATAAACAGGCTTTATTCTTTTAAGAGCAAATTGATACAAGAGCTTAAAATAGACATAACCACTACAGAGTCGAATAGAATAATGAACACTTGTCAAAACTGCACCATAAGCGAAGTGAACTCTTTTGACCATTATATCCCAAAAGAAGAGTACTGCGAATTTGTGGTCAACCCAAAAAATCTGTTTCCATCATGTACACGCTGTAATTCGTTTAAAAATGCAGTTTGGAAAGATGAGAACGACAATGGTTTATTTCTGAATCTGTATTTGGATGAATTGCCGGAAGAACAATATTTATTTGTGAATTTAGAGTTTGAGGATGGAGTCGTAATTGCTAATTTTTCATTGGACAATCCCAACGGAATTGATGGAAGCTTATATGACAAGATTGTAAGCCATTATAGTAGGCTGTATCTATTAGAGCGTTTTACAGAGAACATGGATTCAGTTATGGTAACTCTAGAAAACACTATAAATTCATTTAAAGGGAGGTTGCCCATCGCCGAGATTGTCGATTCGATATTAGAGAATAGCGAAAGGAATAAGCAATACTTTGGTCACAATTACTGGAAGTCCATCATGGAAATTGCCTTGGTTTCAAATGAAGATTACTTATCTAGGTTCATATAGTGTTAGTAATTCATTTGGAAGTTTGTATTATTTGAAAATACTCTGCGCCTCCCTATGAACCCTTTCAAAATTTGCTTTCAATTCATCGGTATCTAGGGTCGTAGGCTGCGGTAATTCCCTTTTGATTTGCGGTAGCCTAAACCGAACCTTCTTATCCTTCCCATCAAAGAAGACCACAAACTCCCCTTGCTGCAAACCATAAAAAGCGTCGGCCCGTCGTTTGGCCACTTCTTTTTCCCCTTGGGTCACACGGGTATCAAAATTCAGGGAATACCCTTTGCTGACACTACGGGTTTCCTTCTTGACAATCTCAAAGAAGCGCTCGTAGTATTTGGCGGTATCGGGGTCATTGGCCTTTCCAAAAAATTGGTAGGATAGGTTGCTTAAGATGGCCTTGCTTGCCTTGTCCCCGTACATCATATCGTTTTGGATCTTGTCCTGCAACACATAGATAGTCGCAATGTCATAACTCCGTAAAGTAGCAGGAATACGATGCATGTTCAACAAACGCAAGGTTGCCGCTTCTTCCATCAACAAAAAGGAGGACAATCGATTTCGTTCGCTCATTTGCTTGGTAATGGAATGGATTATGGTGGCAATAACGGGAGATAATGACGTTTCTTTTTTCGGGTCATTGACCACTGAGATCACAGCAGGATGATCAGGGTTGTTCACATCCAAGGGCACTTCATCCGCGGACAACACCATAAATATTTTTTGTGTACTTATCTTTTTAAAAGCATTGGCCAAAGTACTTTTCACCCCTGCGGTCTGCCTGTCGGAATCCACACCGCTGATAAAGGCATCGGCCATGGCTTTAGAGGTGGTATTGGCACTTAAAAACTCCATCAATTCTTCGGTGCTTAGGTGTTGGTAGAGCGAAATCATATGTGGGATGGTGCAATAATCGGGATAGTCCACCTTCAATCTCCAGATCAATCCGCCTATCAATCCTTCTACGGCATCATTGAAAAATTTGGAGGTTCCCGTGCTTCCACTTTCTTTAAGTTCCAACAGGTTTTCCAAAAGGACGCGTGAGATTTCGTGTACGCTTTCCTCATCGGGAATGTACTTCGGGGCAATGGGATTAACCCTGTTATATATCGGATCAAAGGAGATAATATAGAACTCTTTGTTGGTTTCCTTAAAGATGGGATAGGCCATCTCGGTGATCTCAAAGTTTTTGTAATCGTGCATCACCCCACAAAATCCATAAGCGGCCAAATGCCCAAATAGACTATAGACCACGCTTTCCGTTTTACCACTCCCTGCCGACCCGATAATGGAGATGCCGCGGCGGATATTGTCGAGGATCAGACGGTATCCTTTGGTGAGTAAAACTGCCCTGTATTTTTCATTGGTATGGCTGGTCGTTTCTTCCTTGGCCACAAATACATATAGGACGATGGCCATGAATAGGAGAGGGGTCAGACCATATAAAATGGACTTTAAAAAAAAGACTGTTGGGAGAATAAAGTAGGCTATACCTGATAGTAGTATCAATAACACCAACGTGATATAAAAACCATATCTCAGATAACGAATCAACAAAAATTCCATGGCGATACCCATGAATAACGTTAGCAACAATACCATTGAATTTTCCATGTTATTCTATTTAAATTAAATACCTATCGACCCTGATTCTATTGCCCTGCCCAGTCCTTTTTTGAGTTTGTTGAATGCCTTTATGGCCAGTTGCACCTTATTGGTGGGAATGCTGGGAACAGGCAATCCGGCCTTTTGAAATAGTTTTAAGGCCACTCCCTTTTTGTTCGTTGGAATGTTCAACTTGTGTAAGGATTTTAAGGCCAGTTCCCGTTCATTGGTTGGTAATCCTGCCACCAGTGCAAAGAACTTTTTTGGGTCTTTGCGGTATAGTTTTTTAGTGCTGTATCGGTCGATATAACTTCGTTCAAACCCAAATGTCTTATCAAATCGTTGCTCGGCCGCATCAAAGAATTTGTTGCGATCAAAGCCCTGTTTTTGTTCCTTTCCATTAAGAATGGTCGTGTTCTTTCGGTGTTGGGAATTGGGGGAAAGGCTATAGGTGTTCGTCACATTTTTCCGACTTACGATAATATGGACATGGGTCTGAAAACCTTCTTTTTTCATGCCTTCCGCGACCAGTTTCCCATTGATTTTATGCGGGGCCTCGGCGATGAGCTTATCAATTTTCTGCTGTATTTTTTTGACATTTCCATCAAGTTCCCCACGGTTTACTTTTGCCAAGTCATTTCTGAGTTTTGCTATCTGTTTTCGGTAGGGGGCGTTCTCTTCCACCTTTTTCTCAAACCCTCGAAATGAGCGCTTATGTTCAATTTTCGCATAGTACTTGAGGTCATCGACGGTAACTTTTCGGTCCCGATAAAAGGAAGCGGCATAGTCCTTCATCAGTTCCCGGGTATACTTTCGGAGTAGGGCAGGGTCGTTATTGATATGTTTGAGTTCTTTGGCACTTGGACTTACCACAATGGAATAAAATTTCGGGTCTCTTTTTTTGAGCTTTTTGGTGTTCCCATCGATTTCAGCAATGACGGTTTCCGGGCTGATCATGTTATCGTTTTGGTCAAAGAAATGCTCTTGTAGTTCTGGGTGTTTCCCTTCGTTTTCCTTCTCCAAATAGTTGACGTAATCCGTTACACTACTGTTATAGGTTTCGTGGTTTTTCCCAATTTTCTGTGCTGTTATATTGATGTGCATTACGGACTGTTTTTTAATGTTCTTTTGAATTTTTCAAGCTCCGATGGGGAGAGTTCCAACTTGAAATAGGCTTTGCCAAAGCTGCCCTTGACCAGGGAAACTTTATCCAATACATGGCCATAATCCTGTTTTATTTTCTCCATTTTTTCGGTCAGTCGTTCATAGCGGATCTTGGGAACGGTCAGTTCTATTTCAGTGGGGGAACCCGCTTTTTTTTCGGTTTGTTTTTTTTCTTTTCTGATGGGTTTCTTGCTTTTGACATCCTCCCCAAAAAGCGCAAGTAACATGGCATTGTTGGGCTTGGTCTGGTTGATTTCAATATCTCGGATAATGGCAATGGTGGCCTCATTTCTTTTTATGGATTTGTTGGTTTGCTCCCTATTTTTAAGGATTTCTTGAAGGATACTTTTGGCAAACTTCTGAGTAGGATCAAGCCCATGCCACTCAAAAAAATCCAACATATTGTTCAGGGCTTCGGACTGGGACTTTGCGATTTTCTTGGAGAAGGCGCGAAAGCGTTTGACCACCGAAGCCTTTAGGTTCAATGCCAGATATTCATAATGGTATTTCTTCTTTACACGCATTTTTCAACAAACTTTTTCAATGTTTACAAATAGTAGGCGATGGTTTTCAACAAATCCCTTTAATTCCCATGCTTTTCAAAAGCCTCTTAATCCCTTTATTTAAAACCCTTTGCGGAGCAAATGAAACTCGTAGCGCCGCTTTAGCGCGCTACCCTCTTGCTATTCCTTTTCGCCCGCAAGCGTTCGAAAATCCATACAAATACCAAGGTATTCGCAGGGGCTTGTTTTTAAGGTAAAACAGGAGATTTTAAGAAAGTGGAAAGCGGACTTTTGAAGTATTGTTAGTGGATATTTCTTTTCGCTGTATATCCATCAAAAGAAAAAGGACAGTTAATAAACTGCCCTTTCCAATAGTAAAACTATACTGTTTAAATAATGAATACATAATCGTAGGTATATAGATTACGTTGTGCCTCCCTTCGACTTCGCTCAGGACAGGCCTGTTCCAAAAGTGACTGGTAATCAACATTGTTTCTTTTGGCGTATCGTTGTAGGTCTAGACCAAATTTTTGTTCGATATCTTTTTTAGAAACCGTCATTAAATGTTGCTGCGTTTCTTCGTCCAAATTTGTAAAATTCAAATAGATCATTACTCAAATTTTTAGATTAGGCCTTCATCGGCAAAACTGAAATAGTCGGCATTGGGGGTAATGATGATATGATCCAATACTTTGATGTCCAAAAGGGTTGCAGCATCCTTTATTTTTTTAGTGATTTGTTTATCGGATGCACTTGGCATTAGCGTTCCGCTTGGGTGATTATGGGTCAATATTATTCCCACGGAAAGGCTTTTTAAGGCCACGGCCAGTAATACCCTTATATCCACCAATGTACCCGTGATACTCCCTTTGGAGACCTCAAATATTCCTTTGGCTTTATTACCGTTGTTAAGTAACACCACCTTAAAGGTTTCATGTAGGGCTATGGTGTTTTTGTCCCATTGTTTGTATATGAATTCCGCTGCACTTTGAGAGCTGTTTAGCTTCACCCATTTATCGGATAAGATGCGGTCTTTGTAGCTTATTTTTATTTCATTAATTTGCGTTCTCATTGTATTATCTTAATAGGATTTATAATGAAAAAGAGGGCGTTACTTTTGCGGGTGCGCCCTCTTTACTTTTATAGAAGTGACTGCTTTTTAAGCAACTTCCTGATTGGTTTTTGGGGTTCTTTTTCTTGTATTTCCCTGTGGCTTTTTTCCTTGTTGGGCTTCCGTAGTTTTCCCATTGGCTGAAGTATCATCCATAGAAGGTTTTCCGTTTACTTCATCTGCGGTAACCTCTATTTCATTTACTGGGGTGCTTTCATTTTTGGATCCCAATAGCAAGATTTCGGTTGCCACAATTTCGGTCACATAGCATTTAACACCCATTTCATTGGTATAGCTTCGGGAGATTAATTTACCCTCTATGGCGACTTCTTTCCCTTTATGGGTGTACTGCTCTATGATGTCCGCTTTCTTATCCCAAGCGACTACATAGTGCCATTGTGTGGACTGTACTTTTTCCCCTTGCGCATTTCGGTAATACTCATTGGTTGCCATGGAAAAACGGGCCACTTTGTTACCGCTTTCAAGGTTGGTGATTTTTGGCTCATTGCCAATGTTTCCGATCAACTGAACTTTGTTTCTTAATGTACTCATAACTTAAAAATTTAAAATGTTACTATTGATTTTGCCTTTTTCATAAGGCCTTTAAAACTGATTTACTTATTATATCCAGAGCGTTTTCCCTTTTTTGATTTTTTAACTGCTGTATTGCTTCCGTTTTATTGTTTTGGTATGATTTCATTGGATTTATTTTAAATGATTTACTTCCCATAGTGCCGTCGCTGTTACCTTTTTTGATGCTATTCTCGATACAATATCAAGGCCTTGGAGGGCGTATAAAAAGTGAAGGAAACGAAACGGCTTTATGCCGCAATGCAAGGTTTTGCTATTGTTTTTTTGCCTATCCAAAAAGGGAATGGTGACGGTTAAAAGGAAGTCGATTTAAATGCATTGGAGAAGAGTACTCCTGCAATGGAAGTACTTACAGCTGAATTAAATAAATGTTATAGTTTATCGTTATATGTTAAAATTGAATACTTTTGTGTTGTTCAATGAAGGACTTGTTTCATAAAATATCGGCCCTTGCACTATCAGCAATTGTGTTGCTGTCCACGATGTCTTTTACCGTGGATATGCACTATTGTGGTGACCATCTGGTGGATTTCAGTTTTTCCGATAGCGCAGCTAGCTGTATGATGAAGGCAGAGATGTCCAAATCATCAACAGAATGTGAGGTGATGGAGATGAAGATGGATTGTTGTACCGATGTTCAAATTGTTTTGGAGGGTCAGGACGATTTAAAGGTATCCTTTGACCAACTCACCTTTGACCAGCAACTCTTCGTTGCCTCTTTCATTTACACCTATATCAACCTTTTTGAAGGATATGATGATACAATAATCCCCTTTAAAGAGTATTCCCCTCCCCCCCTGATACGGGATGTGCAGCTATTGCACCAGACCTTTTTAATTTGATTTTTAGATAACTACAAATGTGCCCGGCGATTTACCGCATTGGGCCAAACGTGCTATGCACTATTTCCGCGAAGTACTTGTAATTATCTAATACTCGAATTATATGCTGAACAAAGCGATCAAATTCTTAATCGAAAACAAATTAGTAGCCATCTTGCTACTGGTCCTTTTTGTGGGCTGGGGAATGGTACATGCCCCATTTAAATGGGACACAGGTTTTTTGCCGAGCAATCCAATTGCGGTGGATGCCATACCCGATATTGGTGAGAATCAACAAATCGTCTTTACCAAATGGGATGGCCGCTCCCCTCAGGATATTGAAGATCAGATTACCTATCCGCTTACCACATCATTATTGGGAATACCGGGTGTAAAGACCATTAGAAGTTCTTCGATGTTCGGTTTTTCAAGTATCTATATCATCTTTGAGGAAGATGTGGAATTCTACTGGTCACGAAGCAGGATTCTCGAAAAACTGAATTCCCTTCCCGCTGGACTGTTGCCCAATGGGGTAAATCCTTCATTGGGTCCTGATGCCACGGGTCTTGGACAAATATTTTGGTATACCCTTGAAGGTCGCGATGAAGACGGAAACGTCACCGGAGGTTGGGACTTGCACGAATTGCGAAGCATTCAGGACTACTATGTTAAGTACGCCTTGTCGTCTGCAAGTGGGGTCTCTGAGGTGGCTTCCATCGGCGGATATGTCCAGGAATATCAAATTGATGTCAATCCTGAGCTGATGCGGCAATACAATATTGGCCTTCATCATATCGTAAAAGCCGTAAAACAATCCAACCAAGACATAGGGGCACAGACTCTGGAAATGAACCAGGCGGAGTATTTGGTTCGTGGCTTGGGCTATGTAAAATCGATTGCGGATATTGAGAACGCAGTAGTCGATGCGGAGAACTATACTTCCATCCGTATTAAGGACGTTGCCAAAGTGAGTTTGGGTCCAGCGACCCGTCGTGGCCTATTGGACAAAGAAGGGGCCGAAGTGGTTGGTGGTGTGGTGGTTGCCCGATACGGTGCAAATCCCATGGAGGTCATCAATAATGTCAAAGACCAGATTGCGGAGCTTTCTTCGGGCCTCCCTTCAAAACAGTTGTCAGATGGACGAACCTCTCAGGTAACTATTGTTCCATTTTACGACCGAACCGAACTTATACAAGAGACCCTAGGAACGCTCAACGAGGCCCTTACCCTTGAAATTCTGATTACCATATTGGTCATCATTGTCATGATATTCAATTTACGGGCTTCCATTTTGATTTCAGGTTTGTTGCCCGTTGCCGTGCTAATGGTTTTTATTTCCATGAAATTATTTGGGGTCGATGCCAATATTGTTGCGCTTTCAGGGATTGCCATTGCCATAGGTACCATGGTCGATGTGGGGGTCATACTTTCAGAAAATATCATTCGTCATCTGGACGAAAACGATACTAAACCAGAAAACGAACGGTTACATACCAATGAGGTGGTCTACAATGCCACTGCCGAAGTCTCAGGAGCTATTCTGACAGCAGTACTTACCACTATCATCAGTTTTATACCCGTGTTTACGATGGTGGGTGCTGAAGGGAAATTATTTCGCCCACTGGCATTTACCAAGACCATGGCGTTGACCGCATCCATAATCGTCGCCCTTTTCTTGATACCACCTTTTGCTGCCATTTTCTTCAAAAAAAGAAGAAGCAAAAGTATCGTGGGGTATGTTTCTAGTGCAGTATTGATTATTACAGGAGTAGCGGCTGTTTTCTATGGCTATTGGTTAGGCTTGGTGTTAATAGCCTTTGGAACCATAAGATTCCTGAAGAACAAAGAACTGGCTTCACGTCTGTTCAATGGATTTTCGCTTTCTGAAAAACAGGCGACACGTCTAAACATTATTATTTCAGCAACAGCTATCATCTTCCTTTTGGCCACTTACTGGCGACCTTTGGGATTTGATAGAAGTGTGCCAATGAACCTGCTTTTTGTGGGAATAATTAGTTTCACTCTTTTGGGCACTTTTTGGGTATTTAGAATGTATTACACCCGAATACTCCGTTGGGCATTGGGGAACAAGCTTTTATTTCTTTCCATCCCCACTGTGATTGTAGTTTGTGGAGTTCTCATAATGAACAATACGGGAAAGGAATTTATGCCTTCCCTCAATGAGGGCTCTTTTTTATTAATGCCCACGTCATTGCCACATTCTGGTGTAGCTGAAAACAAAAGGGTCTTGCAGCAGTTGGATATGGCCGTAGCCAGTATCCCAGAAATCAAAACTGTGGTGGGGAAGGCTGGACGAACCGAATCTGCCCTTGACCCTGCGCCGCTATCCATGTATGAGAACGTTATCCAATATCGTTCGGAATATGAATTGAACAGGGAGGGCGAACCACAGCGCTTTAAGGTAAACAAAGACGGTCTGTTTGAACTGAAGAACGGCAAGTTGGCAGCCAATCCCAACCTAGCCCTTACCCAAGAAGCTACTTATTCCGAAACCAAAGTAACAAATCCCTATCGGATTGAACGAAGTCAATTGATTGCAGATGAGGATGGGGAATACTTTCGCAATTGGAGGCCTGAAATTGAATCACCCGATGATATTTGGAATGAAATCGTAAGGGTGACCAAGTTGCCCGGGGTTACCTCCGCACCTAAACTGCAACCGATAGAAACCCGACTGGTCATGCTTCAGACTGGAATGCGCGCACCCATGGGCATCAAGGTAAAGGGACAGGACTTAAGTGAAATAGAAGCTTTTGGCCTACAATTGGAAGGGATATTAAAAACAGCTGAAGGTGTAAAGGAACAGGCTGTTTTTGCCGATCGTATTGTAGGAAAACCATATCTGCTTATTGATATAGATAGGGAACAATTGGCACGTTACGGCATTACCATTGAAGACGTACAAAGCGTATTGTCGATTGCGGTGGGTGGAATGCCTTTGACCCAAACCGTTGAAGGTAGGGAACGTTACGCGGTCAGGGTTCGTTATCCAAGGGAGTTACGTGCCAATCCAGATGATTTAAAAAATATCTATGTGCCCGTTTCCAAAGGGAGTCCGGTACCCCTAGATGAACTGGTTACCATACGTTACGAGCAGGGTCCACAGGTCATCAAAAGTGAGGATACATTTCTTGTGGGCTATGTGTTGTTCGATAAGCTGGACGGTTACGCGGAAGTAGATGTGGTTGAAAATGCACAAGCCGCGATCCAGGCGAAGATTGATAGTGGCGAAATCCTAGTCCCCAAAGGGATAAACTATGCTTTCACAGGTACTTATGAAAATCAGCTACGGGCTGAAAAGACGCTGGGTGTCGTGGTGCCCTTGGCACTGGTCATCATCTTTCTGATTCTGTATTTCCAGTTTAGGAGTGTGGCCACTTCGTTGATGGTATTTACCGGGATCGCCGTTGCTTTTGCAGGTGGATTTATTATGATTTGGCTATATGGACAGGATTGGTTCTTCAATTTCAATCTGTTTGGCGAGAATTGGCGAGATCTTTTTCAGATGGATGTCATCAATTTGAGCGTGGCGGTATGGGTAGGTTTTATCGCCCTCTTTGGCATAGCCACTGATGATGGGGTGGTCATGGCTACTTATCTGACACAGACTTTCGATAGAAATAAACCGATGGATCTAAAAGGGGTCCGCGATTCCGTGGTTGAGGCCGGTGAAAAGCGTATTCGACCTTGTTTGATGACCACGGCGACCACGATACTGGCCTTGTTACCAATCCTTACATCCACGGGGAGGGGAAGTGATATTATGATACCAATGGCCATTCCATCTTTTGGGGGAATGCTCATTGCCTTGATTACGCTCTTTGTCGTTCCAGTGCTATTTGGATGGCGGAAGGAAGTTCAACTTAAAAAGGTAAGCAAATGAACAAGCTGAAAATTATTATCGGTCTTTTGTTGGTTTCCGCTATGGGAAATGCACAAGGATTGCAGTCATACATTGCGGAGGCACAGGCCAATAATCCGAAAATTCAAGCCTACGAACTGCGATATACGATTGCTAGGGAAAAGGAAAACGAGGCCAACTGGCTACCCAATACCGAATTCGGGGCGGGGTATTTTGTCAGTGAACCGGAAACCAGGACCGGGGCACAGGTTGCGCGTTTTTCCGCCAAACAAATGCTGCCTTGGTTCGGGACAGTTGCTACACGTCAAAAGTACGCCTCTGCAATGGCCGAAACAGATTACGTGGACTATGTCGTTGCAAAGCGAAAATTGGCACTGGCCGTGGCCCAATCGTACTACGAACTCTATAGCTTATGGGCCAAACAAGGGGTCTTGGACACTAACATTGAACTGCTCCACACCTATGAGACCTTGGCCTTGACTTCGGTGGAAGTGGGCAAAGCAAGTGCCGTGGATGTGTTGCGACTGCAAATTCGTCAGAACGAATTGGAGCAACAAAAGCAAATGCTCAGGGAGCAATTTAAAGGAGAGCAGGTCAACTTCAATAATCTATTGAATCGAGATACGGATCTCACAGTTGATTTGACCGTATCTATGGACATCCCTGATAGGGACCCTGTCACTATGGACAGTCTTGAGTTGAATCCTGAACTTCTTCGTTTTGATAAAATGTACGAATCGGTGACCCAGGCGGAATTGCTCAACCAAAAAGAGGGAGCACCAATGTTGGGGTTTGGGTTGGACTACGTTCCCGTCCAAGAGCGACCCGATATGAGCTTTAACGACAATGGCAAAGACATTGTAATGCCCATGGTCTCGCTTTCCATTCCAATTTTCAATAAGCGGTATACTTCAAAAACCAAGCAGAACGAACTTCGTAAGGAGGAAATTACATTTCAAAAACAAGAACGTTTGAATGTATTGGAGTCCGCTTTTGCCAAAGCGATAGCACAGCGAAATGAGGCCCGCATAGCCTACGATACCCAATCAAAAAACCTGAAACAGGCCAAGGATGCCGAACAGATTTTGGTTAAAAATTATGAAACGGGCAACATAGATTTCAATGATGTGCTCGACATTCAGGAACTACAATTAAAGTTCCAGATAAATCAAATCCAATCGGTGCAGCTGTACTATGTGCAATCAGCTATTATCAACTATTTAATAAATCAATAATTTAAAATTCAAAGATGAAGACACTTTTTAAAACAACAGTAACAATACTTGCCTTTGCAAGTTTGATTTCGTGTAAAAATGAAAAAAAGGACAACACTAGTACATCGGATTCCAACACAGAAACGACCAAGACGGTAGGGTTGTCTTTTAGTGATGACAATGTTGGCGAACAATTTCAACACTACATCCATGTAAAGACCGCATTGGTAAACTCAGATGCTAAAGAGGCTCAATCTGGGGCGAAAATGCTCATGGAAAATACAGACGATACGGCCTTAAAAGGTTTACTTTCCAAAATTTCGGAAACCAGTGATATTGAAGCACAGCGCACGGTATTTTCCGATGTTACTGCAAAGATGACGGCAATAGTGGACGCATCTATTTCTTCTGGCGAGGTGTATCAACAATTTTGCCCAATGGCCTTTAACAACCAAGGAGGTTACTGGCTTTCAACCGAAGAAGAAATTCGTAACCCTTACTTTGGGGATAAAATGCTAAAATGCGGTAAAGTGACAGAAACCATAAAATAAACAAGAATGACCGCTTCTTTAAAACAGATACTTGCCATAGTATCACTAACCTTATTACTGGTTAGCTGTATTCCAGAGACCCGGGATGCAGAAGTAAAGTATGCAGGAGCCTTACGTACACTAATGTCCGGTAATTTAGAAGCAACGGCTGCATTGGATACGCTTTCAAAAAGGAAAAACCTGTATGCGCTCGGTGCTTTTGAGAACTTAAAAGGTGAGATTCAGATTTTTAATGGTAGGGCATTCAACACGTCCGTAGCATCTAAAAAAGTTGTTTTCGATACCACTTTTGATAAAAAGGCGGCGCTAATCGTTTATGCCCAGGTCGCCAATTTGCAGAACATAGAAATCCCAAATCGAATTAATTCTTCACTAAAACTAGAAGGATTCATAGAAGAGCAGGCAAAAGCATTAGGTATTAATACTGAAAAGCCAATACCATTTTTAATTGAAGGAAATGCCCAATCATTGCATTGGCATGTCATTAACTGGAAAGACGGCGATACCGTTCACACGCATCAAAAGCACAAGGAATCAGGTTTAAATGGTGTTGAAGAAAATAAAGAAGTTGAAATTATCGGTTTCTTTTCGAAGTCGCACAAGACGGTATTTACCCATCATTCTACGTTCTTACATATGCATTTTAAAACAGATAATAATGAGATTGCCGGCCATATTGATGATTTGGAAATGGGAAATGAAATGCTCTTGAAATTACCTGCGAAATGAAACACACGTACTACATAAACGGAATGACCTGCAACGGTTGCAGAGCCCACGTTGAAAACACATTGAAAAGTGTTGAGGGCGTAGCAAAGGTATCGGTCAACTTAGAGAAGGCAGAGGCAACCATTGACATGGAATCACATATTCCAATCAAAAAATTTCAAGACGCTCTGAAACAGGATGGTGGGGCTTACAGTATTCATGAACATGGTGAACATCATCAGCATTCCGAAAATAAAAAGAAAGAACAACCCAAAGGAAAAGGAACGGGAACATTCTATTGTCCTATGCATTGCGAAGGAGATAAAACCTACGACCAACCTGGTGATTGTCCAGTCTGCGGAATGGATTTAGTTGAGGAAGTAAATCTTTCAGCTACTACCAATACGCAATACACTTGCCCAATGCATCCTGAAATTATTAAGGACGAAGCGGGAAGCTGTCCAATTTGTGGGATGGATTTAGTACCGATGGAACCCGACCTGTCAGCAGAAGAAAAGACCTATAAAAAGCTATTAAAGAAGTTTTGGATTGCCACAGCATTCACATTACCTATTTTCTTAATCGCAATGAGCGAAATGCTCAATAACAATCCATTGTATGATATACTGGAACAGAACTATTGGAATTGGATTCAGTTTACGTTGTCCATACCAGTAGTGTTTTATGCCACTTGGATGTTCTTTGAACGTGCCTACAAGAGTATCAAAACATGGAATCTCAATATGTTTACGCTCATCGGTATCGGTGCAGGGGTGGCTTGGTTATTCAGCGTAATAGGTATGCTCGTACCCGATTTTTTCCCAGACCAGTTTAAGACCGAAGCAGGTACTGTTCACGTTTACTTTGAAGCAGCAACGGTAATTCTAACCTTAGTGCTTTTAGGTCAATTATTAGAGGCTCGTGCGCATAGTAAAACCAATTCGGCAGTAAAAGAACTGTTGAAATTAGCACCTAACAAAGCCATAAAAATTGTAGGTGGTGAAGAAATAGAAGTAAGTATTGACGAGATAGAGCTCAACGATATACTTAAAGTAAAACCAGGGGAAAAGATTCCTGTAGATGGTGTGATCACGGAAGGCAATACCAGTATTGACGAATCGATGATTACCGGTGAGCCTATTCCTGTGAACAAATCTATAGATGATAAGGTGAGTAGTGGAACCATAAATGGCAATCAATCCTTTTTAATGAAAGCCGAAAAGGTAGGAAGTGACACGCTGTTGTCCCAAATCATCCATATGGTTAATGATGCTAGCCGTAGCCGCGCACCAATCCAGAATTTGGCGGATAAGGTTTCTGGATATTTCGTTCCTGTTGTGGTAATCATTGCCTTGATAACCTTTGCGGTCTGGGCAATTTGGGGACCAGAACCAGCTTACGTCTATGCTTTGGTCAATGCCATTGCCGTATTAATAATTGCTTGCCCCTGTGCTTTGGGGTTAGCCACACCAATGTCTGTTATGGTAGGTGTTGGAAAAGGTGCGCAGAATGGTGTGCTTATCAAAAATGCGGAAGCTCTCGAAAAAATGGATAAGGTAGACACACTTATTGTTGACAAGACAGGAACAATCACGGAAGGAAAACCTACGGTAGAAAAAGTAGGTTCTTTTGATAACGGTTTTAGCGAGAATGAAGTGCTTCAATATATAGTTTCTCTGAACAATCAAAGTGAACATCCATTGGCAGAAGCAACGGTCAAATACGGTAAGGAACAAAAAATTGAATTTCTCAAAACCGATGGGTTTAGCGCAATTACGGGTAAGGGTGTTGAAGGCGATGTAAATCAAAAGAAAGTATATCTGGGGAATTCTAAAATGATGGAACAGGCTAATGCAGCACTTTCCAAGGTAATGGAAAACGAAGCTCAATCCTATCAAAAGCAAGGTAAAACGGTTTCGTACCTGGCCATCAAGGGAAAAGTCGTAGGATATGTTGTTATAGGCGATAAAATCAAGAAAACAAGTGCCAAAGCTATCAAAGCATTACAAGACAAAAATATTAATGTCATAATGCTAACAGGCGATAATCACGATACCGCTCAGGCGGTGGCATCTGAATTGGCTCTGGCAGATTTTAAAGCCAGCATGCTACCAGAAGACAAGCTCAAACAAGTAGAAAAGCTACAAGACAATGGGAAAGTAGTGGCAATGGCAGGTGATGGCATAAATGATGCACCGGCTTTGGCAAAAAGCGATGTTGGAATAGCAATGGGGACGGGAACGGATGTAGCCATAGAAAGTGCAATGATAACCTTGGTAAAAGGTGATTTACACGGCATAGTCAAGGCAAAAAACTTAAGCAGTAAGGTGATGAAAAATATCAAACAGAATCTGTTTTTCGCCCTTATTTACAACACATTAGGTATACCTATTGCCGCAGGGGTCTTATTCCCAATTTTTGGAATATTACTCTCACCAATGATAGCAGCTTTAGCAATGAGTTTTAGCTCTGTTTCGGTAATAGCAAACGCACTACGTTTAAGAAGCAAAACGATATAATTATGGTAAGCAGGAACACAGCTTTAAAAATCAGAAAAACGCACAGGTATTTGGGTCTCTTTTTAGGCATTCAGTTCCTGTTTTGGACCATTAGTGGTTTATACTTTAGTTGGACAGATATCGATGAAATACACGGTGACCATTTTAAAAATTTGGAGCATCAAACTAAAGCCTATGGAGATTTAATAAGCCCATCCCAACTTGATGTTGCAAATGGAGTTAAAACCATTGAATTGAGGGATATTGGCAATAGACCCTATTACTGGATAAATAACAAACAATTGTACAGTGCCATTAATGGAAAACCAAAGAACAGTATTACGAAGGATGAAGCACTATCTATAGCCAAAAACCGTATGAGAGGTGATTTGATCGTGGAATCTATTGAGCAGATTACTGAAACTGGAAAGCACCACGAATATCGCGAAAAGTTATTACCTGCTTATGTCATTTCATACAAAACAGATGAAGCCTTAAAGGCCTATGTTTCCGTTAGTGATGGAAAATTTCAAACGGTTCGCCATAGGGATTGGCGCATTTTCGATTTTCTATGGATGACCCACACTATGGATTATGAAGGTAGGGATAACTTCAATACAACAGTTTTGAGAGCATTTTCACTTTTAGGTTTGATTACGGTATTAAGTGGATTTCTCCTCTGGTATATCAGTTCACCTTCAATTATTACATTAAAAAAACGATTAAAAATAAAGAAATGAAACAGCGCATAATTTTAATTGCAGTTGCGGCCATTATTGGATTGGGAGTAGGGTATGTTCTTTTTGGAACGTCCCATGCCGATACTATGGAGGCAAAGGAGCATGACCATGAAACAGTATCAGAAAACCAAATGTGGACATGCTCCATGCATCCCCAGATCATGCAGCCTGAACCGGGTGACTGTCCTATTTGTGGAATGGACCTGATTCCTGCTGAAGTCGGTACTGGAGGTCTTTCGCCTGAACAATTCTCAATGACGGATAATGCGCTTGCCTTGGCGAATGTACAGACCATTGTGGTCGGCACTAAATCCGCAGGTGACGACAATTCCATTTCCCTATCGGGTAAAATTGCAGTAAACGAAGAAGCTGTTGCCGTACAGGCCAGTTATTTTGACGGAAGGATTGAGCGATTGAACGTTAATTATGAAGGGCAAGAAGTTCGAAAAGGACAATTACTGGGAACTATCTATTCTCCTGAACTGGTAGCGGCACAGCAAGAACTATTGACCACGGTATCTTTAAAGCAGTCGCAACCGCAATTGTACCAAGCTGTCCGTAACAAATTGAAGCTCTGGAAATTATCGGAAAATCAAATCAACGCCATAGAAAGCTCCACTAAGGTGACGGAATACTTTCCTGTTTATGCAACGGTTTCCGGTACGGTTTCAGAGGTCATGAGCGCGGAAGGTGATTATGTAAAGAAAGGGCAGCCTATTGTAAAGGTGAGTAATTTAAACACGGTTTGGGCCGAGTTTGATGCCTATGAAACTCAGTTGTCACAACTAAAAAAAGGGCAAAGAATAAGCATAACCACTAATGCCTATCCAAATAAAACGTTTAATGGTAAAATTTCATTTGTGGACCCTGTACTTAACAATGCCACTAGAACCGTAACAGTGCGTGCAACACTTGCAAATCAAAATGAACAATTCAAGCCTGGGATGTTCGTAACTGGGAAGATTCAGAATGATAAAAATTTTAGTGATGAATCGAAACTGTGGGTACCTTCCTCAGCTGTGATGTGGACAGGAGAACGTTCTTTGGTCTATATAAAAGTAAAATCAGATGAGCCAGTCTTTGAAATGAGGGAGGTAATGTTAGGGGTAAGAAATGGAGAACAATTGGAAGTTATTTCTGGCCTTAATTCAGGCGAAGAAATTGTGGCCAATGGAACTTTTTCAGTTGATGCGGCTGCACAATTACAGGGTAAAAAAAGTATGATGAACAAAGCTGGCGGCAAGACGATGACGGGTCATGAAGGCCATCTGGGAATGCAACCTCAGGAAGATTCCAATAGTTCGGAAGACCAAATGAAAATGACATTGCCGGACACCTTTCAGAAGGAGTTTGAAAAAGGATTTCCAGCCTATTTAAAATTAAAAGATGCATTGGTGGCCAGTAATTCAAAGCAGGCGGCAATACATGCAAAAGCTACTTTGGAAATATGGCAAAGGCCAAATTTTTCTGACTTGGGTACAATGGAAAGAGCACATTTGGACAAGAGTATTGAAATGTTGGAAGCTATCACAAAAACGGGAAAATTAGAAGACCAACGTTCCCATTTCGTAATTCTTAATGCGAATATGGTCGCTATTGCAGGTGAGCTAAAGGATTTGGGTAATGCACTTTATGTGCAGCAATGTCCTATGGCAAACAGTAATAAGGGCGCGGTTTGGTTAAGTGCTGAAAAAGAGATTCGCAATCCCTATTACGGGGATGCTATGTTGACTTGCGGGAGTGTCATTGATTCATTGCGATAGTTATTTGCAACCCAGTTGCACGAAAATCTTTTTATCTTTGTGTTGTGAAATTTTTGGCAGTCATTTTATCTTTTTATTTCTTGGCACTTCAAGCAGTGCCCTGTAATGATGATGAAAATATTATAGATGATTCTCAAACTATCTCAGTAGTTGATTTTGACGGAGACCACGACCAAGATTGCGAACTTTGTTCTCCGTTTTGCCAGTGTCACTGCTGTCATGCCCACGCCATTTCCGCCTTTAATTTCTTCGCAGAGACGGAACATCAATTAGTTGATGGAAAGATTATTTCTAAACAGTTGGGTATCTTTCAAGAAGTTTCACTCCGCATCTTACAGCCTCCCCAAAGTATTGGCTAAAATTCTTAGCGATAAAGAAATCGCCACCCACATTATTTAGTCAATTTATTACAAATACAAATGAATAAAAGTCTATTAAGCTATTGGCTTATGCTACTATTTTGTGCTTTTGGTTACGCTCAAAATACGTTAGAAATAAAAATATTTTCAGAGCAAGAAAAAGAGCCATTACTAGGGGCAACTATCTATATAGAAAGCCTCAACAAGGGAGCGACAACAAATTTTGACGGAATCGCTTTCTTTGAAGACCTCCCCAATGGGGAATATAACTTGCAAATTTCCTATTTAGGTTTTGAAACAATAGAAAAAAGCATAACCGTTCCTTCAAACGAAGCATTAATCTTCTTTTTAAAAGAAGATGAAAATGCCCTTGATGAAGTAATCGTACAATCCTCAAGAAGTACAAGAACAGTAAAAAAGATACCTACTAGAATAGAATTTATTGGGGCTGAGGAATTAGGTGAAAAAGCCATAATGAACCCAACCAATATTTCTATGGTGCTTCGAGAAAGTACGGGAATACAAATGCAACAAACCTCATTGAGCAGTGCAAATACCAACATTAGAATACAAGGTTTGGATGGACGTTATACGCAACTATTGCGTGATGGTTTTCCCCTCTACAGTGGTTTTTCAAGTGGATTGAGTATTTTACAGATTCCACCATTAGATTTAAGGCAATTCGAAATCATCAAAGGTAGTTCGTCAACGTTATATGGCGGTGGTGCTATTGCAGGATTGGTCAATATGGTTTCAAAAACGCCCAACGAAGAACCAGCTTTGGATATTATGTTAACCCAAACACAAGCCTTGGGAAGTACCGCCAATGTTTTCTATGGCGAACGAAGGGATAAATGGGGCTGGACACTGTACGGTTCAGGTCATTATCAAAAAGCGTATGACCCAGAGGATGATGGTTTTAGTAATCTGCCACAGACTCAATCTATAAGCTTTAATCCTAAATTGTTTTATTATCCCTCGGATAATACCACTTTCTGGTTTGGAATCAATGGAACTTATGATGATAGAAAAGGGGGTGATATTACAAAAATTGAAGAAGGCGAAAATGGAATTCATCAATATACCGAAGAAAACCTATCCAAACGGGTAAGTACACAAGCCGTTTTTGAATCTCAATTAGATTCGGTTCAATCTATTTCGGTAAAGAACAGTATTGCCTTTTTTGATAGGAGTTTGAATATACCAGATTTATCTTTTAAAGGCAGTCAATGGAACACCTTTACAGAAGCTGCTTACCAAAAGCAAGGAGTAAAAGCAGATTGGGTTTTAGGAGCAAACTTATATTCTACAGTATTTAATGAACGAGAAAATCCTTTAGAACGCGACCAAAAGAACGTTACAGTTGGATTGTTTGCTAATAACATCTATGACCTTTCGGAACAATGGATTCTTGAAACAGGACTGCGCACCGATTATACTATTGATTGGGGATTCTTTGCGCTGCCAAGAATTTCCCTATTATATAAATCCAACAACAACTTTTCTAGCAGACTTGGTGGTGGTTTGGGCTATAAAGTTCCCGATATTTTTACTGAGGAAGCGGAATTTATCAATTTTCGAAATGTTTTACAGATTGATAAAGATGCTTTGAAAGCGGAACGTTCTTATGGTCTTAATCTAGATTTTAACTATCAAACAAGATTGACCGATGAAATAGGTTTTTCCGTAAATCAATTGTTTTATCTAACTGCTATTAGAAATGGATTGCTACTTAATTCTATTGATGGGGATTTATTTCAGTTTGAAAATGCTTCTGGAGAAATTCTAAGTAAAGGGGCTGAGACCAATATCAAGTTTACCTATAAAGATTTTAGGTGGTTTTTGAATTACGCATTTATAGACACACGCCTAAATTATCTACCTGGCAATCCACAGAAACCACTTACCGCAAAGCACAATGCAGGAAGTGTTTTGATGTATGAATCTGAAAAATGGCGTATAGGTTATGAAACCTTTTACACAGGAAAACAATTACTTTCAAACGGGTTTGAAACAACCGATTTCTTTACAATGGGCTTACTTGTAATGCGTAATTTTAAATGGGGAAGTACATTTGTAAATTTTGAGAACTTTACAGACCGAAGACAAAGTCGTTTTTCGCCTTTAGTTCTGCCCCCTCACGAAAACCCTACTTTTCCAGAAATATATGCGCCTACAGATGGTTTTATCTTTAGTGTGGGAATCATTTTAAAACCCTTTGGAAACGAAGACAACGATTAATTATGCAAACAATAGAAGAATTATTAGAATCAAAGGGAGTTCGGATAACAGCAATGCGCTTGCTAATATCCAAGTTTCTTGCAGGAAAAAAGGTGGCAGTTACTTTGAGTGATATAGAAAATGCTTTCGCAAAAGCAGATAGAACCACTCTTTATAGAACCCTTAAAACATTTGAGGAAAAAGCAATTGTACATCAAATAGATGATGGCACTGGCATCACCAAATATGCGATGTGTGAAGAAGGTTGCAATTGTGAAATGGAACAAGATTTGCACCTTCATTTTCATTGTAACAATTGTGGAGAAACAGTGTGTTTAACGGAACATAAAATCCCACTAATAAAGGTCCCCGATGGTTTTGTTTCGGAAAATGTAAACTTGGTTGTAAAAGGTATTTGCGATAAATGCAGTGCCTAATAAATGCACTTCCGTTGCACTGACCATTAAGCTACTTTTATCCAAAATAGATGGATATGAAGTTTAATGTAAAAATCCCGAGACATCTAAAAGAAGCTTATAAGTCAGAGCTAAAATATTATAGACATTGCCTCCTAAAAAACCAATATGCTGATGCCTGGTATCATTTAGAACGTAGTCATATTATAGGTCAGTCTTACCCGATAGAGCATACCTATTCCCATTGGTTAATGCTAAGATTTGGTTTAATGCAAAAAAACACCAAAGAAGTCTTTGGACAAATACTTAGGCTAGTTGTCGGAGGTTGGAAATCATTTATTAATCACGTTCCACTAGGTAATACCGGAGGTGCAAATGTGCCACCTTTAAAGCGTATGCCTATTCCAAATGATATTGAAAAATTATTAGATACTAAATGAAAAAAAAGAAAGTCAATTTAAGAGAATTAAAACCAAAATCGGCAGAAGTACATACTCACGATGATGGTCACAATCACGGCCACAGTGATAGTAGTTCTTTTGGCACCTATATACCTGCAATCATAAGTTTTACAATGCTTATCATTGGTATAGGATTAGATTATTTTGATATTGCTTTTTTTAAGGATTGGGTTCGTATTGCTTGGTACAGTATTGCCTATTTACCTGTAGGCTTTCCCGTAATAAAAGAAGGTTGGAAGAGTATTATACGAAGAAATTTCTTTACCGAATTTCTTTTAATGTCAATTGCAACTATAGGCGCATTTGCAATAGGAGAATATCCTGAAGGTGTCGCGGTAATGCTTTTTTATGCTGTTGGTGAATTATTCCAAAATGCAGCTGTAAATAGAGCTAAAGGAAATATTAAAGCCTTGTTAGATGTTAGACCGAAAGAAGCTAATGTATTTCGTGATGGTGATTATAAGAGTGTTTCACCAGAAAATGTAAATATTGGAGAGAAAATACAAATTCGAGTTGGTGAAAAAATTCCGTTAGACGGCGTGTTACTATCTGAAAAGGCTTCGTTGAATACAGCAGCCTTAACAGGCGAAAGCAAACCAGACTCTATTTTAAAAAAAGCCAAAGTATATGCAGGCAGTATCAATTTAGAAAGTGTCATTGAAGTTGAAGTAACCAACACCTTTGAAGATAGTTCTATTGCCAGAATATTGGATTTGGTCCAAAACGCTACGGCACGTAAATCTAAAACGGAATTATTTATTAGACAGTTTGCACGAATCTATACGCCTATTGTAGTGTTCTTAGCTATTGGAGTTACTTTTCTACCTTACTTTTTTGTTAATGATTATGTGTTTCAAGATTGGTTGTATAGAGCATTGATTTTCTTAGTTATTTCTTGTCCTTGCGCACTGGTTATTTCAATTCCGCTAGGGTATTTCGGTGGATTGGGCGCAGCATCAAGAAATGGAATTCTTTTTAAAGGAGCTTCTTTCTTAGATGCAATGACCAAAGTGAATACCGTTGTAATGGACAAGACAGGAACTGTTACCAAAGGGGTTTTTAAAATCAAGGAAATTGTCAATAATTCTGCTTTCGCGGAAGCGGAATTTATGCAATACCTGTTGGCAATAGAAGAACAATCTACCCACCCCATTGCAAAGGCCTTACTGGAATACAAGGTTGAGGGTATAGCTTTTGAAGCTACACAGGTTTCTGAAGTGGCTGGAAAGGGATTAAAGGGAACCGTAAATGGCAAGACTGTTTTGATAGGCAACAATGCCTTAATGACCGCTAACGGCATCGAAGTACCTACAAAAACCAAGACAATTGTAGAATCCATTGTACTGGTTGCTATCAATGGAAAATTCTCAGGTTATGTAACCCTTGCCGATGAGTTAAAAGAAGATGCCCACGATGCCATAAAACAGATTAGAAAATCAGGAGTTTCCAAAATCATAATGTTATCAGGAGATAAAGATTCCATTACGCAAAAGGTAGCACAAGAGTTAAGTATTGATTGGGCTAAAGGAGGTTTATTGCCAGAGGATAAATTGAACGAAGTAGAAGCATTGAAAAAACATTCAAATACTAAAATTGCTTTTATAGGTGATGGTATAAACGATGCTCCCGTACTTGCTGCCAGTGATGTTGGTATGGCAATGGGTGGTTTGGGTAGCGATGTTGCCATTGAAACTGCTGATGTCATAATTCAGACTGACCAGCCAAGTAAAATTGCGAGAGCTATTACCATAGGTCGTTCCACCCGTAAAATTGTATGGCAAAACATTATTTTGGCTTTCGGCATAAAAGCCATTGTCTTGATTTTGGGCGCAGGTGGTTTAGCTACAATGTGGGAAGCTGTTTTTGCAGATGTTGGCGTAGCACTATTGGCTATCTTGAATGCTATACGGTTGCAAAGAATGAAATGGTCTTAGCTTATAAATTAAGGGTTTTAAAAAGTTATTTTAACCATCGCGCAATTCCTTCTTTATTTTCAATTCTTCTAGGTCAAGCTTATTTTAACTCAAATTTGTATTTAAGCATTTGCTTAAATAATTGCATATTTCATATTTTTGCTAAAAATAAGGTATATGAAACTTGAAACTAGCTGTATCAGGGCAGAGGCAGACCACACCCAAATACTTCGTTGCAAAGAGGATTTGAATGCGGTATCAACTTCGATTGAAGCCATCAGTAAAATTATGGCTCTGGCTGGTAATGAAGTCCGTTTTAAAATATTGTTTTTGTTGCAACAGGAAACTGAATTATGTCCTTGTGACTTTGCTGATATTTTAGAAATGAGCGTTCCTGCAATTTCCCAACATTTACGTAAGATGAAGGATGTAAATGTCATTACTACCCGTAGAGACGGTCAAACCATCTTTTATCGTATTTCGAAGGAAAACGAAGCATTTTTGGCAGCTATTTTAAGTAATGTAGCATCTGAAAGAAAAATTGCATAGGATGAAAAAAACAATGACCTCTAATCGAACTGCTTATGCCGGATTGTTTTCAGCTATCGCAGCATCTCTATGTTGTATTACTCCTGTGTTGGCCTTGATTTCGGGAACTACAGGAATTGCCTCTACTTTTTCTTGGGTAGAACCCTATAGACCTATTTTGATAGGTTTGACCGTTTTGATTCTTGGTTTTGCCTGGTATCAAAAATTAAAGTCACGTCCACTGGATATTGATTGCGCTTGTGATGATGACAAACCTAAGTTTATCCAATCCAAAAAATTCTTGCTTTTCGTAACCATTTTTGCAGGTATTATGTTAGCCTTCCCCTACTATTCACATACGTTTTACTCCAACTCTAATGCTGAAAAGCAAGTCGTTTATGTATCTGAAAGTAACGTCAGTGAAGTGAACTATTCCATACAGGGAATGACGTGTGCAGGTTGCGAAGCCCATATTAAAAACGAGGTGAATAAGCTAGAGGGTATTTTAGAGGTAGATGCCAATTATGAAACATCCAAAGCTTTTGTAAGGTTTGATAATAGTAAAGTAACTGCTATAGAAATTACAACTGCCATCGGAAAAACAGGATATAAAATCATAGAATAATGGAAGCTATTTTAGAATCTACAATTACGTGTCCAAATTGTGGACATAAAAAAGAAGAAGAAATGCCAACAACAGCTTGCCAGTTCTTTTATGATTGTGAAAATTGTAAAGAAGTATTACGCCCTAAAGATGGCGATTGCTGTGTATTCTGTTCTTATGGCACCGTGGCTTGTCCACCTATTCAACAGGATAAAAGTTGTTGCAGTTAATGAATTATACGGCTAAAAATATTAGGACTTTTATTGGTGCTCGCCGTTTTGATGAGTCTCGCACTTTTTATAGAGAATTAGGTTTTGAAGAAGTAATACTCAATGAAAAGATGTCATTATTCAAAGTGAATGAGAATCTCGCCTTTTACCTACAACGCTACTATGTAAAAAAATGGATTCATAATTCAATGATATTCTTAGAAGTAGATGATATTGATTCTTGTGAAAAAGACCTAAAATCAAGAGGTCTTCAAGACAAATATAAATATGTTCGTTTTACCGAAATTAAAACTTTTGATTGGGGACGGGAATTATTTATGCACGACCCTTCAGGGGTGCTTTGGCATTTTTGCGAATTCAACAAGAAAAAATAAAGCCCTGACTATATTTTGTCAGAGCTTTTTATTTCGTAATCAACGCCAAATTAAATTCACCGTTCTTGTGGTGTTTAATTCCTGTAACCTAGCCTCCATCCTTTCGTTATTATCTACATTAAATTTAGAGACGACATAAACTAACTTCGTTTTTGTATTGGGTAGTATTTGATTGGGTTTGTTATGAATATAAATAGGCTTTAATTCGATTTCCTGATAAGAAGCATTACGTTTTTTATTTCCGTTGACCTTAAAAATATTCAGGTAATCAAAGTCAAAACGCACCCCTGATTTATTTTCAATCTCAAACTGTAGATAAACATTATCACCGTGATATTTTAGATTTTTAAGACTCAACTTTATACCATTCATTTTCTTCTTGATATTCTTTTCTTCAGGAAGTTTTAATAATGATTCGCAAGATCTGCGTAGCAGATCCTGGGAATCATTTAACGAAATGCTCTTTTTGGTACTTTTGATTGTATCTACCTTTTTTTCTTGAACCTGTTTGGCGTTTCCTATACTTTCATTGCTTGCTATAAAACGATTAGGATTTTCTAGATGTTCCGAATATTTTAGGATATAGGAATACACATTTCCATCAGTGGTAATGACCAATAAATTACTAGGAGTTCCTTTTACTGCTTTTAATAATCCTAAATTTTGTTCTTTTTCTCTATTGTAGGTAAAGACAAAATTGTCCGACCCCGTTATACCCTGTTTTATATCCGAAGGAAAAAACAATGCCATTGTCATTGTTGAATTGGCGTAAAGGGTATCTAACTGAACTTTATTTTTTGCGTGAGCTGAGAACACAATTCCCAAACTCAATATGATTATTAACTTTTTCATAGTATCTATTTTTATTGTCGTGTATCTACCTTTAAGGAGAGCACATAATTATTGTTTACCGTAACTTTTACCTGTCGGTTAGAACGTTGGAATATTTTTTTTACTCCGCTTACCTGTGGAATACCAGGTACATTAATATCGTCTATAACATCTCCCAACACTTGTTGCCTTAGTTCTTCCCGAAAACTATTTTTGATGTAAATACCTTCTAAATTATCCCTGTAATCGTAGGCTTTAAATGCAAAGGGGATATTTTTAATATTCTCTATCTCCAATAACACCCTATTAGGCTTAAAACTTACAATACCAAACAATTGTGTATTTCTAGGAATAAAGTATCCTTCAATGGTAACGTCGTGCTGTGTACGCATTTCAATACGGTCATTTACTCTTAGAACCTCTTTTCTATCGACTATTACATTTAAGGTAGGTGTGGAATCGTCAACCTCTTTGGGTAAAGGGTTTGAAGCGAAAAACAATTGTTGTTCCAATGCCATTTCTTTAGCTTCTATTTGCAAAGCTTCCGCTTCTTCTTTTTTCTGATTTTCTTTCTCTTTTTCGGTGACGGTACTTATAACATTTTCCTTTACAGGATTTGGTTTTTTATAAGTACCGGTACTGTAGTCTATTTGACTGTTCGTATAGATGCTATCGACCAATCGTATTTTCTCCTTTTCCATAAAATCAGGGTCGTAAACTCCTGTTGAATCCAAATACTTCTCATCATAGATACTTGGTGCGTTGGTTTCCCTAACTTCCTTTAAATCGTCCACAGCATCAAGCCTAGATGTATAATCATCTTTTACCGTTTCCAATGTGGGTACTAACGGTTGTAGCAGTTCATCTTGTTCGTCTTTATCACCGCCAAAAGTCAATATGGAATAGGCAACAATGAAAATTACCACCGCTCCAATGACTACGGCAAAAGTGATTTTCTTCTTATCAATTTTCATAGTCTATTTTTTTTAAAGCGTTCTCAAAATAATCTGTAATCAAAAGCCCGTGCGTGTTCTTCGGGAAGTTTCGTTTTTCCAGATGTAAAATTTTACCCGTAGTCACCAATTCATAAGTGTCGATTATCGACCCCCTATTGATTTGAAAAACTGTAGTTGTTCTAAAGGGATACGGTTCTGCTTTAAGGTCTATTTCAGAATCGATACTGATTACCTTTTGAACTAAGGAGTATTGCAGCAATCGGTTATATACGCCATCAGCTTTTTTCTGGCGATATACATTATCCACAGTACTATTTCCCAACCATAGTGCTTTTTCGATATTATTTTCAAAATTGGTCACATCAATATCATAGAAATAGGTATGAAATAGACGCAAATGTTCCAGGGCTTCTACCTCTAAATTCTCTTTTTGCTCTACCCATTGCAAGGGTATCACTTCGCCATTCTTACCAATGGCAAAGGCCCCATTCAATGACTTGTCGTACATCTTGAAGGAGATGACACTTGAAATAATGGTAGACAGCATCGCCATTGTAACAACAGCCAAAACGATGAACCGATTTGTTTTCAAGACCTCGTATATGTTTTTATATGGTGTTTTCATTCTTCTTTAGTTTTTAATTAATGTGCCTTAGGCACTAAATAGTTTGAAGGTGAAAGACGTTGCCCGTTTGTACAATTTGAACTTCAAAAAGACGATAAAGCCTATAGTGCCCAACTCGATAATCGGGGCAAAAAATGAGCTTCCAAAATCAAAGCCGAAAAGGTTTACCCAAAAGTTTGTTGTAAACTCTACATACAGGGCATTCACAAAAACATTCACCAGAAAAAAGGCAGGAACCAACATATAAACGGCCGCGTATAATTTGAAAAAAGTATAAGCCATTGACCGAAACTTTTCAAAAACGGCAAGGCTTATGACCAAAGGAAAAAAGGCTTGCATTATTCCTAGCAAAAAGAAACGTTCCGCTAAGAACAAGGGATAGATAAAGAGGTCTAACAACCAAAGAAAAACACTCAATATAAATGCCACTATCTTTAACCCGTATAGTGGTGTGGTCAGTGCCTCATATAGTAAAGCCAACCCCTTACTTGCAGCTTCCAATCCATTGATATCATCCTCAATTTCTAAATCTTGCAACTGTAGGGGCAACAATGAGGGAGCGGTACTTCTGTACTGTCCTTCAATAGCTACGAGTATATTATCGAAAACATCAAGTACCTGGCTTGAAAAAATGACCAGAATCACAATGATGAAATTCTTAATAAGTTCGGTGGGCGTTAGCCCCCAGGTATACCCATTCCTATTGGCAACTCCTTCATTGTACTTTTTTAAGATGTTGATCAGAAAGAATAGGATGGCAAGGGCTTTCATACCCACAAGGGTATATTGCAGAAAATCGCTGTCCTTTATGGTCTGAAAAACAGCGTCCACATATTCCAATCCTGCTAATAATGGGATAACTAGTTGCATCTCTTAAAAATTGGTTGCCCTGTTATTGATCCTGTCCTGCATTTCCCGAAAGGAAATGATGTCATTGTATCGCTTGGTCTTACGCTCTATTTCTGAGACCATTTCCTTGGAGCGCGTTTCCCTTTCCTTTAATACTGCTGCCCGTTCCGCATCGGTCATTTTCAAATAGTCGCTGGATAGGATTTGTTGCACAAAATCCAAATCCTCCAAAGAGTTTTCGATAATATTTTCAAAGGATTGCGATACCCTTGTAATTTCTTCGGGTTTGATATATGGGGAATTCAAAATATTCCTCACATCACCTCTGACCACTTCAAAAAGACGTTGGTTATTTCGGGCAAGTTCCCGAACCGCTTTTAACTGTTTTACAACATTGCTGACCTTCTCGATACGGTCTTTTTGTTGCTTCATAAACTCCACCGTTTTGATCAGGTTTTCTGTTTGTTTTGCAGCTTCAATAATTTGCTTTCCCAGTGTGATAAAATTGGTATTATCATACACGGGCATACCCTGGCACGCAGCGCGTGCGGGCAATAAAAAAGTCCCTAGTGCCAAAAGGCACATAAAAATGAATTTTCTCATAACTTTTGTGATTTTAAATGAATAAATTGTTTGATGGCCATCTCCATACAGCCATTTTCTTTATAAAGGGCCATTATGGCCTCGTTATCAGCGCCGTCAGTGAGATAAGCAGCAAAAACTTCTAGCGGTACTTCCAGTCTGAAAATGTTGCTTTCCTTGCCGATTTTGATAAAAATCTCTGTGTACTTACGTTTCCCTGATAAGTTGTTTTTGATGGACTTTAATTGATTGAGGTCGTGGCTAGATAGGTTCAATCGTTTTACTAATTCTTCATAGCCCTTTTCATTGTTCAAACTGTAGATGACCTGTGTGTTTTCTAGAATACTTGCCGATGTGGAATTGTCTGGCAATTGGTTAATGGATTGTAAAATGATGCCGATTGCTCCTTCTTGCTTTCGTATGGCTTGGTAATAGAATTCCACCGATTCCAATACGTTATCAAACTTGAGCTGTTTGGCGAACTCATCAAAAAGGATAATGCCCTTTTCTTCCTTATTCTGCCAAATGGTGCGCTGTATGGCTGTTTTGATTAATTTGAGCATTACGGAAAGGATCTCTTTGTTGTCCTTTACCTCATCCAGTTCAAAAACAATCAATCGCTTGTCCTCTAGCTTATAGGATTGGTCTTCGCTAGTCTCAAACAAAAAACTATACAATCCATCACGTACATACTCCGATAGGATATGCAAAAAGCCTTCTATATTAAAGTAATCCGAGTGAATATGTAGTTGGGTCAACAGGTTTTCCCGTTGCGATTGGATATAGGTATAAAAGCTATCGAGGGAATGTGGGGCATTGCCCCTTATTTTATAATAGTAATGCAGTATTTTTTTGAGGGCTACGGATTGTTCTTTTTTGGGTTTTGTCCCTTCGCCTATCAATTCAAAAAGGAATACGGATAGATCCTCTAACCGCTCTGGGGTGACATCGTCACCTTTTGTTATAAAGAAGGGATTGATACCAAGGCTCTTTCCACTTTCATAGCGCAGTACAGTATATTGTTCGGGATACAGACTGGCAAACTTGGTATAGGAACCTCCCAAGTCAATAATGACAAGGCGCACACCCATTTCAAAATACTGCCGTAATATGTTGTTTGCTAAAAAGGATTTCCCCTCTCCCGTAGGGGCAAAAATGGCAAAGTTCCGCGCTTTTATACGTTTCTTTTTCTCGTCCCAAACATCCTTTAATACAGGTATGTTATGTTCCCTATCATTGAATATAATTCCTTGCTTATCCCTCCTGTAGTTGGTGTTGTTTACGAAAAGGCAAAGCGCGTGTTTCAAATCGGTTACGTACAAATCCTCATTGGAGAAATTGGAAGAAAAACAAGGATGGCTATTTAGGATATAATTTTTGCGTTCCTCACCTCTTGGGTAGTATGGCGTAATATCCAGTTCCTTGAATTCCGATTTTATCCGTGAGCCTATTCGTTCCAGCTGTTGGGCTTCTTGGTCCCAATAGATAATATTTAAATGTCCTCTTATGATTCTTGAGCTATCGTCATTGTTGATTTGGTCAACGATATGCTCAATCTTTTTTAGAATGACCTTGTTTTGTGTTCCAAAATTTGAGCTCTTTTTAAGTTCTTCTATTTTCTTTTCTAAGAGTTTACGCCATTTCTGTTTATCGTCTAAGTAGACGATTTGATTTACAATATGATTCTCATTTAAGGAAAGCCCAAGACCATCGATATACCCTTGATGAAACACAAAATCATCCGAAGTGAACCGCTCATTAATTTTACTGGTCTGGACACGCTCACCAAAACAGGATTCACTATTGATCGCCAATACATCAAAATGATTGTTGCCTATAGTAATTTTCGATTTCTCCAGAAGCATATCGGTATCAAAATCAAGGTTGAAGCCGTTAAAAAAGTCTCGTGAAAAATTGAAGATTTCAGATTCTTTTAAAGGCAAAAATTGAACCTTTCGACTGTTGTTGATATAGGTAATGGAATCATTTACCGAACCTATGAAACTTTGTACATTCTGGTTTAATTCTTGGTAAATCCCTTTCCTTACTTTTCGAAACGGGTTTACATATTTTGGGTTGTTCAATGTTTTGTTGCGTACCAATGTGAGGAACAGATAGCAACTATGGTCTATGTATTCCCTTCCCTTAAAATGGTCATGTGTCGCTTTTCCGAGAAAAGTATCGTTTGGTAGGTATTCAGCACTAAAGACCTTCTTTAAGTAAACATCTTGCTTATGAATAACGCAACCAACGGGCAAAGACTTTAATGCCTGAAACCAAATACCGTGCAGATCCTCAAAATCGGTTGAGGATAAAGAATAAATCTCAGGGAGTTCTCCTCGATAACAGGCAATGATATTGCCATTATTGGCGAATATCAAATTGTCCTGTATTTCTATGATAGGGTCATAGGAGGCTATATTAATAGTCGACATAGTTCAGTAGATTTTCTTTTTTGTTACTTATGATTCTTGGAAATACCCTGGTGATATTAAGGGTTATGGTTTTACGAGCAATTTTGGTAAGGATGATATAAAAACCACCATTCCATAAGAATGCACCCATGATGACCAAAAGGCTGAATGAGAAAATAATTATCAGCAGGGATGCCAGTATGGAGAGCATCATCATTGCAAAGAGCGATATGGGAAGCCCCCATATCATTGCTCCTTTGCGAATGTTTTTATAAACTTCGTACCTCTTCATTGCATAGTTTTTTAATGTCGATTATCGACTTTAGACTACGATTCCAATGAGATAGGTAAAGATGCCCACTACCGCCCCGGCGATGAGTACAAAAACCAAAACACGGGTGATTCCTTTTTTGAGGTCTGCATTTTCTCCGAAGAAGTGACCTGCATTAAACAAGAATCCGATGAGGAAAATGACCCCCAATAGTAAAGGGAAAATAGATCTAATGGTATCGGACACATCATTTACCGAATCTTCAATACCCCCGATTTGTGCAAATGTGGGTAGGCCTATCAAGAGCATCGCCCACGTCAGATAAACTGTTTTTTTCATAACGCTTACGTTTTTATGGTTCTCCAATGCGCTTAGAGAACCTGTTTGAAATAACTTTTTGCGAAATCTATAAGGGAATGCATCGAAAGGCAGAAAAACTTAAAATATTAACGGTAATCAGCGTTAAATTTTGAAGGATAGTTATGCATTGGTTGAAATCTTTAAAAATTGTGTAATGGATAGTTTCCTAAATGCAAGAAAGATGAAACGACTAAAACTGTTGATAACGCTACTTTTTTTGATGCCTTTACATACGGCTATAGCACAGCATAAAAAGGTAATTGTCATTGATGCTGGACACGGTGGAATCGATTCTGGCGCTATAGGAACCAATCATATTAAAGAGAAAGATATTACACTGGACATTGCAAAAGCAATGCTAATGTTTAATAGGAAAGTCTTCAATAATGAATATGATTTGTATTTGACTAGATATACAGATACGCTCATATCCTTAAGCCATCGTACGAAGTTGGTGAAGGCATTACGTCCCGACCTTTTTATATCGTTGCATTGCAATCATGCTAAAAATGAAAAGGCTACTGGTGTTGAAATTTACCTACATAGCAAAACAAGTAGTAAGACTAAAAATCAAGTGGAATCGATGCGTTTGGGCCAATCCATAGTAGAAACGCTTACTCAAAAATTGGGATATAGAAGTAGGGGGCTTAAAAGAGCAAACTTTCAAGTACTACGCGAATCGATAGCGGTATGCCCCACAATTTTGGTGGAGTTGGGTTTCCTGTCAAATCATGATGAGGCAGCCTATTTGGAAATGGAAAATAATAGTAGGGCCCTTGCACTGGCCGTACTTATGTCAATTAAAATGTAGGATGATGAAAGAATTATTTGTAACCCTGTATAAAGTATTAAAAGAAATTGTTTTTGCAGTCGGTAAAGAATTGTTGGTATTTGTAAAACAATGGTTTGAGTAAAGCTACAAACAGAAATATCGGAAAAAGAATTAGTAACGTAAAAAAGGTAGATTATGAAATTTAGAATTGAATCAAAACCAAGTCCATTGAGACAACTGGATAATTTTAGACAACTAAAAGTTGCCTTAAAGGCTATTAAGGCAGATGAAGGAGGTAGATTTTTGGATGCACTATTAACACATTGCGCCATACTCAAAAGTGCAATTGGCAAAGACTTTAGTTCAGCTGACCAAGAGCATGTAGCTATACGTTGTGATGTTTATTTCAACATACCTCTGGTATCATCGGCAGGTGTTGGTGGAGAAACTGCTTCTGGACTTCAGAAATACGGTAAGAACGGAATACAGGCCATGCTTGAAAACAAAAAGGAATTGGGGGAATACCTGCAGGGTTTAGATCGTATACCTAGTATCATATTGCCCAACAAATTGGAATTGACACAGAGAATCGGTGCTGCAAAGAGTAAATTTGTTTATGAGTTAATTGGTTGATCCTTTTACTTCTTCCGGTACCCGATAGGTTTCCTTTTGCTATGTTCAAGCTGCTTTTTATCTTTTTCCAATAAGTAATTAATGGCCTCAAAAATATCGACGAATTGTTGGTTATACTTGGCTTCCAGCTCTTTTAATTTTTGGGTCAACTCTGTATGCGATAAAGCATATTTTCGGAGAAAAACAAAGGCACGTACAATCTGTATATTAACTTCTATGGCCTTGGGGCTGCGTAACACGCTGGCTAACATTGCAATACCTTGTTCGGTAAAGGCGAAAGGGTTGTATTTACTGTGTCTTCCTCTACCTGTATTTTCTAAGGTCGCAAATTGCGTCCTTAAAGAGTGGTATTCTTCGTTTGTCAATTCAAACATAAAATCTGATGGAAAACGGTCTTTATTGCGCCGTACAGCTTCTTTAAGGCGTTTAGTTTCGGTTTCATAAAGTAAAGCCAAGTCAAAATCTAAGAGTACTCTTTGTCCACGTATTTCATAAATCCTGTTTTGTATTGTCTGTAACTCCATTTTTAACGGATTTTTAGTTCCGACCATACCATGGGATGTTCACTGGCACTATGCAGTTCATTTTTGATGCTTTTTAGGATATTCCATTGAGGCCTTTTTTTAAACCAAATCCCTTTTCTTATCAATCCACCGGCCTTTACCGTTCTGTACAATTTGCTGGAAAGCATCAAATAGTCGCTTTGCTTCAAGTTAACGCCCATTTTATAGGCTCCCAAACGGTAATATTTTGAGTCTTTTCCTTTGTCCAAATCCACTTCAAAAGTGTGATGTTTTGAAATATCCTTTAAATCGGTTCCTAGGGTTAACGGTGCAAGAAGTTTGCTGTAGGACGGGACATTTAGTGTGCCTACAACAGCGATCAATTCATTGGAACCATCTTTATCCTTATATACTTCTGCTATCTTTTTGGATTGAACTTCAATTTTGCTTTTAGCATCCTTATCGTGTTCTAAGTTATCCAAAAAGCACGTTGACAGTATGCTTACGATTTTACCATTGGGGGTACTGATTTTATATTCCTGTAGGTCCATATCAAAAATGGGATTGCCATTTTCATCAAAATCATTGACATGGGATTTCATTGCAAGTACTTCATAACCGGATTTGGTCAACAACCCGATACCTCTACCGTACAGGTCATTGGTCTCCAAATACAGGATATGGGTATAGGTGTCAGATAAAAAACTCTTGTTAAATTCCAGTAGCGATGACCTGTCCTCGACCTCCAATAAGATCAGTATATCTGGTGAAACTTCCTCAACGACCTTCGCTTTGTTTGCTATGGCCACTTCATTTATGGGGGTTGAGTTTAATCTGACCCACCCGTTCCAATTGGTTAAAGGGCTTGCTTTATTGTCTTCTGAGGCTGCATCCTTTTTTAGGAATAGTTGTCCGGCTTTATGTGCCATGGTGAGGTAAGGACCGTTCTGAGCATCTTCAAAACCCAAAAGTTTTGATAGTGTTCTGAGTCTATTGAATTCCTTATTGGTGCGCATCCCCATGACCATAAGCCGTTCAAATTCTTCAATCCAAAGTTCCCGATTTTCTTCACGGTATTTTTTTATTAGCGCTCTGTCCCTATGGAAGATATTCTGGATGTTATAGGTTGCAATGATCATAGCTGTTTCTTTAGAAAGAAATTCTTGTTGTTTTTAAGAATCTCATCGATTTCTTCTTCATCGTAGTAAATAATACCTCCCAATTTTGAGAAAGGGATGGTTTCATTGATGCGAAAGTTCTGCAATGTTCCAGGGCTGATGCCCAATTTCTTCATTACGATATTTGATTTTATCCATTTGTCAATGGTGACCCTTTCATAGTTTGTCAAGAGTTCTTTAATATCAGAGATAAGTTCTTCCTTAAACTCCTGCAGGTCATCTGCGGTAATAATATTTGCTGGCATATCCTTAGTTTTAATATTATACAGCAAATATGAGTCGATGATGAAAAATAAATTCACAAGGTTTCCCTAGGTAGGGGGAAATTTTAACAACCTCTTTAAGAGGGAATAACACCTTTTTATTCGTCTCCTTTTTCCAAATCAAAGAGCAAACTGGTGGTCAAATCATCCAAGAATTTTGTACGGCTTTTTTTCCGTATTCGAATCTCCCCATAGTTTCGGTAAGGATCGCCGCTCTTAAAGCGAAACGCCTGTTCAAGCGTTTTAATAATTTCGCGAATACTTACTTTACCATCATTTACGGCACGACTACTTTTTAGCGCATAGGCCAATTCCGTCATATCGGTCTTGCTCGCCGTCCAATTGAGTTGGGTCAAGGGCATGAAAGGGTTTCCATTGGGTCGATCAATATTTTTCAATCGATGGTCCAGATAAGTAATCAATCTTCGATTCGCACTTAGTTTTGCCAACAACAAATCATGTGAGGTACTGAAATCGGGATCTCGAAAGTAGTATCTCGCATGGGTGATATTGAATTCATTAAAGTATTCCCGGGTAAAATAATGGGTATCCAAATAGGTCTTTCCTTGGTCTATATATTGAATAAAATCAAGGTTTCGAGAAAAAAAATCATTCAACTTTTTCAACTTCCTTGTGGTGTATTTCCTTTTGGTTGAGCCATCCCCTTTGGGATAATGAATTTCAAAGGATTTGAGCTCGAAGAAATAGACCAGGTTCGACAGGGGTACCTGTTTGGTGTATTTGAAAAAAAGAATTTCTTTGGCGGGTGATTCAAATTTCTTTTTTGAGATATATCTTTTTAGTTTGGTCAGCAGGTTTCTACAGAGCACGATGGACAGATCACTTTTTTTGACGACATCCTTTGTGATTGATTCAATTCTTGCTAATTCCTCCGAAAGTTCTTGAGATAGTAATTGTAGTTCCATAAGCTGACCTTTGAGCGTTAGTTACCATTGTAGGTCAAAGCGAATATTGAATTGGGGCTACGCTTTATTTAAAGGTCAGACCATATTTATAATTAATAGCAATTATTATGCCTTAATTCCTGTTAATGGTAGAAGCTATGGCATTCAATTCTATTTTAAAAGGCACAATTAGCCAAGGCCCTATATCAATGAGCAAATGAGCCTTAAACTCATTTGTTGAATTTGAATTGTTTTTTACTGGGCGATTTATATAATCTTAAAGGATATAAGAACGCCATGAAAATATAACGGCCAATAGTAAAGAGGTATTTAACAACATCCGTGTCTTAGAACCTTCAGTTTACAGGTCTAAACCAGGTATTTTGTCCTTTTTTCAAAAAAAAGAGAGCGATTATTCGCTCTCTAAGGATTTAATAAAAAAAGTCAATGGTCATTTTTGCTTTACGGAACATGTGCTTGTCCCAAAAGGGGCGTAGAGCGGGCAAAAACTGATACGCACAAAGATCCCTTCCAAATAAATATTATAAAACTGCTCTAGAAATATTTCTAGAGCAGTTTGCCTACCTTTCTTTTTCATAGCGGGGGTATATCAATACATTCAGAAAGGTTTGGGTCAAATATGGAAGGGGGCTTATTGTTTTTCAAAGGTCAATAGATCGATTTCCCCATCGCTACTTTCATCAATCAGCTCAATCCTTGTAGCTGAATAGGACACAATGTTCCAATCGTCCGATAGTTCATTGAAGTTTTCGGGCGAGGCAAAGAATATATTGAAATCAATTTCCCCATTGCTCTGGCCTCCATTGAAATCACCTATGGTGCATCCATTTTTAAAGCGCAAGCGATCTTCGCCATTGATTCTCAAATCTACTTTAGACTCACCGTTCTCCAATTCGATTTCATGCAATGTCCAAGTGTCTCCAATATCAGACAAGTCAGAAATGGTCAAAACCACTTGTATGTTGTTGCCGCTGCCAGAAGCTTCCCATGTACCTGAAAAAGTTTCCATACCAGAAGTGGCCGTTACGGTACCGTCTGCAGAAAAGTTGAAGTCATAACCTGTGAAATTGCCTTCCAGGTCGTTATCGTTACGCTCCAATTTGTCCACGAACCAATCCTCACATGCTGTCAGCACTTCGGTAAGTTGTTCCACGGTGCAGCTATTGCAATCATCATCGTCATTACTTGAAGAACTATCGTCATTTGAATCATCATCAGAATCATCATCGATGGTGACAGACCATGTCCCCGTCACGGTTACACTGCCGTTATCGGCCACTAAGCTACCATCTTGATTGAAGCTGAAGCCATACCCCTCAAAGTCAGCGGTTTCGTTTTTACCTGAATCCACAAAGTTTGTAACGGTCCAAGGGCCTGTCAGGGCCGTATTGTTAATTTCTTCAACATCGGCCTGTAATTGGGCCAAGTTGGCCATATCATCGTTTTCACTATCATTGGTGCAAGCAGTTGTCAGCAGTACCAATGATACCATAGCAAGTTTAAAAATGTTCTTTTTCATAGTATTATATTGTTGTTAGTATTCGGGTTATTGTTTTACAAAGATTAATGTATCCACGCCGCCATCGCCGCCACTTACATCACGGAGTTCGATTTGGGTATCGGAGATAGAAATGACATCCCAATCATCATTGAATTCATCCAAGGGCATTACATCACCAAAGTCCAAGACCAGTTTGTTATCCCCATTTTGGGATGCCCACGTACCGTTGATGGCACTTCCGTTGTCTGCAACCACGGAACCATCGGCTTCGAAATCAAAAGTGAATCCGTTGTAATCATTGGTCTCGTTATTGCCATCATCAAGATAGCTTGAGACTGTCCAAAGTCCATCGACCAATACAGTGTCCAAGTCTGAGCCACCATTGCCATTACTGCCTGGGTTTCTTTCAAAGGTCAAAAAGTCGGTAGTGCCATCACCTCCACTGATGTCTTTCAACCTGATAATATCATCGGTAGCTTCCAAAACATCCCAATCTTCTTCCAGTTCATCAAAAGGATTGGATGTTCCAAAGTTTAAATTCAATTCTAAAGCGGTCTCATCTCCGGATGAAGTTGACCAAGTACCATTTGTGATTGTGGAACCGTCATCGGCAGTTCCTGAACCATCCGCGGCAAAGTTGAACACCACCCCATCAAAAAGGGCCGTTTCATCAACATCGTCAAAATAATTGGTCACATACCAATCGCCAGAGGTCAATACTTGTACCAAGCCGCTATCATCTGCACCACTGTTATCATCACCTCCATTGTTACCATCACCAGCACCAGAGCAGTTACTTTCAAAGCGAAGTCGGTCATCACCCATTCTCAAGTCCACATCGCTTTCACTTCCGTCCTGCTCAATTTCGTGAAGGTTCCAGGTGGCATTGAAGTCGCTCAAATTGGGGATGTTGATGACCACGGCAATATTGTTGCCAGAGCCATTGGTCTCCCACGTTCCAGAAAATGTTTCGGAACTTGAATCAGCGGTCAATGTACCATCGTTGGCAAAATTGAAACGATATCCAGTATATAGGTCTTCCAAATCCTCATCATTACGTTCCAATTTGTCCACGCTCCAATCCGTACAGCCGACCAAAACTTCTGAAAGCTGGTTTGTAGTGCAGTTGTCACAATCATCATCATTGAAATCATTATCATCATCCTCATCACAGTCATCTTTGGCATCGTCCAAAATATCCTCTAATTCATCAAGATTTGAGGTCTGAACTTCCGTACCATCGAATAATATTACAGTAACAGGAAAGTTTATCTGAACAACATCATCCTCATCCAAATCATCGACGAATTCATAGAGGTCTTGGTCATTGTTGAAGGTAATGGTATCAATGACCTCATTATTGGAGTTGAATACCGATGCAGTAACGGGGTATTTAATATCGGCGCATTCAATATCATCATCAAATTCGTTCTCTCCTTCACAATCATCTGCAAAGTCCTCAAGTTCGTCAAGATTGTTGATGACCAATTCGGTAAAATCACTTAATACAATGGTTATAGGAAATATGATTTCAAGAACATCGTCATCGTCATCAAACTCATCAAAAATATCTTCGATGGTCTCAAAATCCTCAGGAGAGTCCACAATGATTTCTAGGTCATTCACTATTACGCTTACCGGTAATTCAATTGAGATACAGCTTGCGTTGTCAATAATGTTGTCATCGGAACCATCTTTTGCAGCGGTATTTTGCAACAGACCTGCAATGTTGGAATTGGCCGCTAGCGTTTCATCCTGCGGCCCCTCTATGAATACGGATTCTTCCTCGCGACAGGAGACCAGAGTCATGGTCAAAGCGAGGGCAAATAGGCTTAATTGTTTCAGAGTGTTTTTCATAGCATAATTGTTTTGTAATTTCTGTGTTCACTAATAGAACAACCCAGTTTTAAAAACTCCTGAAAAAAAATGTAAAATTTTATTTTGCTACATTTAATCCAAACCCAACCGAACAGTTTGAGCAAGGATTTACATGAGGATATTTGTGAGGATTCCGTATTCAAGGGCCTTTATGAACGATTGGCCGATGACCTACATGACTACCTCTATTATAAGTATGGAGAAAGGCTGACCCCTAGCGATAAAGCGCAAGAGGCATTCATCAAACTTTGGGAAAATTGCAAAAAAGTGACCCCGTCCAGGGCAAAGTCTTTTTTGTACACCGTAGCCAACAATTTAATGCTGAACGAGGTCAAGCATCAGAAAGTGGTTCTAAAATACCAAAATGAAAAACCTAGTGAATCAACCAATGAGTCCCCGGAATTTATTTTGGAAAAAGAAGAATACTTTAAAAAGTACCAAGAGGTCCTTGCAAGTCTGACCGAGGAACAGCGTACGGCCTTTTTATTGAACAAGGCAGAAGGGAAAAAGCATGAAGAGATAGCACAGCTATTGGGGGTTACTCGAAAAGTGGTGGAATACAGGATTTATTCAGCTTTTAAAGTACTGAGGGCCAAGTTGGAGGATTTTAACATAAAATAATCAGGAAAAAGAACGATCAAGTTGTTATATAAGAAATGGAGATGCGTATGGACCAGGATTACTTAATACAAAAATGGCTTGCCGGGGAATTGACCCCAGAGGAGGAAAAGGCATTTGAAGCCATGGAGGATGCGCCCTTTCTAAGGGAAATTGCGGGTGATGCCACAAAGTTCCGTGCATCACAATTTTCAAGAGCCAGACAATACGATGACTTTAAAAAAGTCCTCAACGCCCATAAGACACCAGTTAGAAAACTAAATTGGGTACGTCCCCTTATGCGGATTGCAAGCATTTTCGTTCTAGGGTTTGCCCTGTACTATTTCTTTATCTATGATAGTTTGACCCAAGTGGAGACCCAATTTGGTGAAAAAGTGACAATCGACCTTCCAGACGGGTCGGCCGTTACGGTAAATGCCCTATCAGAAATTGCCTATAACGAGAAGAACTGGAACGGTGACAGGAAGATAAGGTTAGAGGGGGAAGCCTTTTTTGATGTCGCTAAAGGAAAACAATTTGTGGTTAGCACTCCAACGGGGGAAGTCACGGTATTGGGAACGGAATTCAATGTTAGGCAAAGAGACAGTTTTTTTGAGGTAAAGTGTTTTGAAGGCACCGTAAAAGTCAATTTTGAAGACCATGAAACGATACTCGATCAGGGTGATAAAGTGCGATGGTACAATGGTGTTCTTGAACAAGGTGAAAACACCTATTCGGTACCTCAATGGACCAAAAACGTCAGTGATTTCCAAAGGGTAGGTGTGGTTGAGGTATTTGCCGAACTTGAAAGGCAGTATGGGGTAAAGGTTACATTGGAAAATGTGGGTGGAGAACGCCTGTTCACAGGTGGTTTTGTGCACGACAACTTGGATAATGCCCTGAAATCGATAACCGTCCCATTGGATTTGGACTACGTTATTTTAGAAACCGATAAAGTCAGGGTAAAGCCACGTGAAAAATAAACACTATTGTTTTTTCTATCTTTTTGCGATACTGAACTGTATGCCGTTGACGGCTCAGGAGACCCCTGAAAACAGACCATTGATTGTCATTTTAAACCAACTTCAGGACCGTTTTGAGGTACGTTTCAATTATGCCTCCGATCTGGTTGAGCACATTTCTGTCAGACCACCGAGTAATATTTCTGATTTAAAGGGGATCATTGACTATCTAGGGGAGGTGACAGGACTCGATTTTATCTTTCTTTCCGACAGTATTATCTCCATAAAGACAGAGCCGACCGTGCTTTGCGGGTATATAAAGGACAAGGATACCAATGAACCGCTTTCCTATACGACCGTTCAGTACCATGGTAAGGGTACTGTGACCAATGAAGAAGGATTTTTTGAGATATCCATTGATGATGACCCCTCCCGTGCAGTCCTGATCAGGCACATTGGCCATAGGACAATACGAAGGGAGGCAAGATTTTTCAACACTTCTAAATGTAATGTTATCCATATGGTGGCCGAACAGCAAAAGCTCCCTGAGATTGTGCTTTCGCATTATTTGATACGGGGCATGGATAAATTGGACAATGGTGCCTTTCAACTGGATTTTGACCGATTCTCCATTTTACCTGGGCTGGTAGAAGAGGATGTACTGCAATCCGTTCAAGCACTGCCAGGCATACAGAGTATTGATGAGACCGTTTCCAACATTAACATCAGGGCGGGAAGCAACGACCAAAACCTGATTCTCTGGGACAACATAAAAATGTATCAATCCGGTCATTTCTTCGGGTTGATATCCATGTACAATCCGCAAATAACACAAAAAGTAGCTTTGCAAAAAAATGGCACATCGGCGGCATATACCGATGGGGTGTCCGGGACCATTGCGATGAGTACCGACAAAAACATCAACCCCAGTTTTAAGGGCAGTATTGGTATTAATCTTATCGATGCCAACGGCTTTGTTGACGCACCAATAGGGGAAAACGCTTCACTCCAAGTTGCGGCAAGAAAAGCCATTAGTGATTTTTTTGAGACCCCCACGTATTCAGAATATTTCGACCGTATTTCCCAGGACACGGAGATAGCCTCCAACGATGCATTGGTCACCAACTCGGATATTGAATTTGACTTTTATGATGCGTCACTACGATTCCTTTATCGACCTGGTAACAAGGACTTTTTGAGGTTAAACTTTATACATACGGCCAACGAAGTTGTCTTCAATGAAAGTGCCATAATTGCAAGTGATGAGGAGGTAAGGGAAAGTAACCTGAACCAGACCAGTATTGCTGCTGGCATGTATTATGAACGAAGATGGAATGATAAGTTTGAGACCGTTATTGATCTCTATGAGACGGACTATAAGCTAAAGGCCATAAACGCAAACGTATTGGAAGACCAGCGATTTTTGCAAGAAAATATCGTTTCAGAAACCGGTGCCCGATTTATGGCTCAAAATGAAGTGTATGAAAATTTTGTTTGGCGGAATGGCTATCATTTTGTGGAAACCAAGATTACCAATCTTGATGATGTTGATGACCCAATTTTCCGTCGATTGGAGGGTGAGGTATTAAGAACACATGGGGTTTTCTCGGAACTTGATTGGTCCAGTGCAGATGGGAACACATCATTGAATACCGGTTTGCGGTTCAATTATTTGGCAAAGTTCAAAAAGCAGCTTTGGGAACCTCGATTAAGTTTCAACCAAAGATTTTTAGAAAACTTCAATTTGGAGGTCTTGGGAGAATTCAAGCATCAGAACACTTCACAGGTCATTAATTTTCAGAATGATTTTCTTGGCGTCGAAAAAAGACGTTGGCAACTTTCCAATGATATGGATATACCGGTAATCCAAAGTAAGCAAGGATCATTGGGCCTCAGCTATCAAAAATCAAGTTGGCTTATCAATGCAGTGGGTTTTTACAAAGATGTTGAAGGGATAACCACGCAAAGCCAAGGGTTTTTGGATGACAATGAATTTATTAGGACATCGGGAAATTATGATGTTTACGGCATCGATTTTCTTTTACGAAGACAACTGCAAAAATGGAATGTGTGGGCCAGTTATGGGTATTTGAACAGTACCTACAACTTTCAAGAGCTAACGGAAATGGAGTTTCGGAGCAACTTTGACATTACCCATTCCCTCTCTTCGGGGATTACATTTTCAACACAAAAATTAAATCTTGCATTTGGTGCCAATTGGCGGACGGGAAAGCCATTTACCCCCACAGTGGTAGGTAATGAAGTGATGGATGGAAACATTAATTATGACGATGCCAACTCAAATGAGTTGGAAGATTACCTAAGATTGGATTTTTCAGCCATTTACAAGAGTAAAATCGGAAAAAAGACCAGCCTTCAGACTGGAATATCCGTTTGGAACCTCTTGAACCGTGAAAATCCAATAAACACTTTTTTTCGTGTGAACCAACAAAATGAGGCCCAACAGATTCTGCAACAATCGTTGGGAATAACACCCAATGCCAGTTTGAAGATTTTATTCAACTGATTTCTTGGCAAATCATAATTGAATCATGTTATCCAAGGCTAGCCCGGATTTCACTTGGAAATAGGCATTTATAATCTTCCAGATTGGAAGGGATTGACAAAAAAATGGCTTTTGTTTGACTGCACTCTTTCATGTGCCACATACAAGATTTATACGATGTCATTTTTACTGCTGGATACAGTTGTTTTCAATTTATGGTTTACATATCTTTGCAAGCAATTTAACGCAAGTTAGATCAAATAAAAAGTTACCTATTCGGTTACCTGAAATGTTGAAAAACGCCTAAGGTATTGAATTTGAAGGGATTGCGTGGCAAGGTTTCCGTCCTGCCACCCCGACCAGCCACATATCGTGGACAATAAAGCACTGTTAATCGTACGATTTTCAGTGCTTTTTACTTTTCTATACATATCTAGTGTTAATATAATCTTTCGAATACGTATCAAATTTAACAGTGTTATTGCATTATAATTTGATTAAATGATGAATATATGTATATTTGGTAAACCAAATTGGTAAACCAATTTGATAAAACCCTTTTAGCTATTGTTATATGCTTTCTTTTACAAAATGCCCAACATATAACCTAAGCAATGGAAATTCCCATTTTGACTATAGAGTAATGTAATAAGGTAGTTAAAAGATTTAGTTTAAAAGTAACTTTAAGTATAAAAACACAGTATACAATATGAACTCTAAAATATCGAAATCAATTAGTACTTTTTATTTGATAATTATTGGTGTTATCGTATTACTCAATGGCTGTGCGGATGTAAATAAGAAAAATTTGATTAGCAATGTTGAAGAAGACACAGAAGGAGTGGATGCAAACGAGATAATACCATTTTTTCAACATTGGAATTTAATTTTGGGTGATGGTTCTAATGTTGGTCAGGCAATTCGTTATATGAATAAGGACTTCTTTTATACGGCAAGTGATGAAAAGGATGATTGGGTAGTATTTAAGACTCCTAATGCGGGAAGTACCCATGGCACTTCTAATAATACAAGGACAGAGTTAGCTCAATTAAAGAAATGGTCACCAATGACGGACGCTAAAATGACTGCTACGCTAAAAGTAATGAATGTCTCAAATACTGGTGATGCTCGCGTTGCGGCAACTTACTCCGTAGTTGTGGGTCAGATTCATAGTGCTGATGGACATGAAAATGAACCGTTAAAGATATTCTATAAAAAATTTCCAGGTCATACTAAAGGTTCTGTTTTTTGGAATTACGAAATTAATACCGCAGGAGATGATAATTCAAAGCGATGGGATTATTCCATTCCTATTTGGGGTTATGACTTTTCTGTTGTTGGCACAAGTGAAAATACTTTTCCACCAGAACCTGAAGATGGGATTGCTTTAGGGGAAGAATTTAGTTACGAAGTGGAAATTAAGGAAGGTACTATGTTTCTAACGTTCACTAGCGAAGGACATGAAACCAAAACATTTACTAAAAATCTCGTTTTATCTGAATATGCAGAGCGTGCAGCCATGCCAGATCAAGTTGAAAAATTGTTCGTGCCAATTGATCAAGATGGCATAGAGCGCAAAAATGCATACGCCAACGAAGGACTCTTTTTTAAACTAGGATGTTACAATCAAACAAACGGAAAAGATCCTAAAGTAAATAAAGTTTGGTGCTCCGGTGCCGAAACCCATGGGGGAGATATTCAAAAACAATATGCAGATGGAAATTATGCGGAAGTTTGGTTTAAATCGGCAAATATCGTAATAAGTGATGATGCCATATCCAATGCAGGGTATTTTCAAGCTAATGATGGTTTAAGTACAAAAATAGTTTACCCAAGTGAGGTGATTCCTTTTATGGATAAATTTAAAATATTGATGGGGGATGGAAGCCATGTAGAAAATCTGGTTGATTTTGAAGATAAGAACTTCTTCTACACTGCAATAGATGGCACAAGGCGTTGGGTAGTTTATAAAACACCAAATTCCGGTGTTACTTCAAAAAATTCGAGTAACACAAGAACGGAGTTGCACGAAAAAAGAGAATGGATACCTGAAGAAGGAGGTAGACTAACAGGTACTTGCAAGGTTATGCAAGTCTCTATTTCTGGCGATGCTAGAGTTCCGGCCTCTTATGCAACAGTAGTTGGACAAATCCATAGCGGCGAAGGACATGAAAATGAACCTTTAAAAATATTTTATAAGAAATTTCCAGGCCATTCCAAAGGTTCTGTTTTTTGGAATTATGAAATTAATACCGAAGGGAGTAATTCAAAAAGATGGGATTATTCGACTGCGGTATGGGGATATGATATGTCTGTGGTGGGAACAAGTAAAACAGATTACCCTGCTGAACCAGAAGAAGGAGTAGAATTGGGTGAAGAATTCAGTTATGAAGTAAATGTATATAAAGGTATAATGTATCTCACATTTAAAAGTGCAAATCACGAAACAAAAACATTTACTAAAAACCTAATTCAATCTGAGTATATAGAACGATCGGACATACCAGAACAAGTTAAGAAGATGTTCGTACCCATAGGCCAGGACGGAACAGAACGGGCAATTGCTTATAAGGGAGAGTTAAATTATTTCAAACAAGGTGCGTACAACCAAACCAATGGGAAAAAACCCGAAACAAATATGATTTGGTGCACAGGTGCCGAAACCTATGATGGCGATATTGCAAAGCAATATGAAAATGGTTGTTATACGGAAGTATGGTTTAGAGAAGCTACGATAGGACCAGGTGTACCGCAAAAGTAAATCGAAATAAAATAATCACAGAGCCAGGTTTATAATTAAAATAAGACAATTTATATGGAAACATTTGGAGCAAGTAAGGAATTTATTCTTGATGAAGATTTAGAATGGGAAACTGTAGGGGAAGGAGTGAAAAGGAAAATTATGGGTTATGATGATAAGATTATGTTGGTAAAAGTACATTTTGCTAAAGGAGGAATAGGATATAAACATGAACATTATCATTCGCAAGTAACCTATATTGAAAGTGGGGAATTTGAATTTTCTATTGGTGAGCAAACCAAAATAGTAAAGGGAGGTGATACCGTTTATATTCCACCTCACGTATTGCATGGAGCTATATGTAAAAAAGAAGGAATTTTAATAGATGTCTTTAGCCCCATACGGGAAGACTTTATGGAACCCAAATCGTAACAGCAATACTTTTGTTTATAATTAGACCATAAAAATTAAACAGAGTATTAAAAACTTAAAATTTTAACATTTAAAGCGTGCAAATCGTTTTTTATTAACGATTCAACAACATATATTTGGTCTACCAAACTGGTAAACCAATTTAGTAAGCCAAAAAATATAAAACCGATATGATAAGATGTATGACATAAAAAAAGGATAGGTGCACGCCTATCCTTTTATAAATTAATTACTTCTTTGGAGGGAAGTAAAATTCGACAAATATGCATTTCCGCAAATTTGAAGAACTCAAAAGTAATGAAATTCTTTGTAAAAATTTGTTTAAGAAGGGTGATTAACCAAAGTCAATTAAAGGATTCTATTTTAATAGAAATAGCAGTTTGAACTTTTTGTAATTGATTAAATGAAAATGAATTTTTTATTTATGATGGCGCTAGTATAAAGAAATGACAGTTTTTGAAAATTACTTTTAGTCAGGGAATTATTTGCAAACAACAGTTAATGACGCGTTTGCAAATGTTAAAGTTTATAATTTATGGATTACGCATTAACAATTATTTGAGTGAGTTTAGTTATGACAAAGGCTGTTGGTACTAGCGTGATTAGCAGTCTTTGTAAACTAAAAAAAAATAATGTTTATATAATTGGATTCTATAGTCAATAGTTAAAGTTAATTTCATAAATTTATCAAACCAATCTGGTTAACCAGATTGGTAAAGTAAAAAAGAACTATGAAAGTTGAAATTTTAACCAACAATGAGAAACGGGATATACAGCAAAAAATAATTGCTAAGCTGAGAGATTTAATTGAATATAAAAATCTGGAACCCGGTGATAAATTGCCATCAGAAAGAATGTTGTCCGAAAAATTCGGTGTAAGTAGAAGTAACATTCGTGAAGCAATTCAGAAACTAGAGTTTTATGGAATCTTGTATTCTAAACCTCAAAGCGGAACCTTCATTGCAGAGATTGGACGAGTCGCCATGAGTGGTATGATGGAAGATATTCTGGGATTAGAAGAACCAGATTTTAAATCCTTAGTAGAGACAAGAATTTTATTAGAACTTAAGACGGTAAGATTGGCTGCGCTTAGAAGAACAGATGAAGATTTGGAGACACTGCAAGCTGCGCTAAATGCCTATAGAAATAAGGTTTTAAATAAAGAAGATGCTGTTGAAGAAGATTTGTTATTTCATTTGGCTATTGCTAAAGCTAGTAAGAATAGCTCCATGAATACTTTTATGTTAATTATTACACCGGAGATTATTACAAATTTTGAAAAATACCATGTGTGTGATTCCAATCAATCATTTATTGGTATTCAAGAGCATGAAAATATATTTCAAGCTATAAAAGACCAAAACCCAAAAAAGGCTAAAGAAATGATGAAAGTTCATTTTAAAGTACTGTATCAATATTGTTACCATACAAACAACTAAGCCTAAATGCTGAAAGCAAAAAGTGCACGATTTTGCTTTCAATAATATTTAATAAGGAGGGAAGTAAAACTTGACATATTGCAGCGCAATCATTTTACAGATTGATAGTAAATTCAAGTATTTGCTTTATTGGATAGTTACGTATTTAAAAAACTCATTTACAGGTACTAGCATCTGAATTTGAGTTTTCAACCAAAAACAAAGTAGAATACTATTATGAAAGTAAAAGGACTTAGATGGTGGATTATAATCCTGATTTTTATAGCTACTGTTATTAACTATATTGATAGAACAGCATTCGCTCTACTTTGGCCACAAATGGGTGAAGATCTGGGTATGGATAATTCAGATTATGCCCTTATGCTAAATATTTTCTTGATAACATATGCAGCAAGTAAATTTTTATCAGGTAGATTGTATGATAAAATTGGAACTAGGATAGGCTTTATTGTATCTATTGTAGTTTGGTCAGTAGCAGCAGCTTTTCATGCACTTGCAAGAGGTTTAGCAACATTATCGATAGCTCGAGGTTTGCTTGGTCTAGGTGAGGCTGGATTATGGCCAGGTGCTGTAAAGAGTAATGGCGAATGGTTCCCTGTAAAGCAGAGAGCTTTAGCGCAAGGTATATTTAACGCGGGAGCCTCTATAGGTAATGTTATTGCACCTGTTATTATTGTTTTTCTTTATGCGCAATTTGGGTGGAAATCAACTTATATAATTCTTGGAGGTTTAGGGCTACTCTGGGTAATTCCTTGGTTTATAGTAAATAAGTCAAAACCAGAAGACCATCCTTGGATGACTGAGGATGAAAGAGACCTAATACTTAATGATAGAATAGCAAATAATGATGTTGCGGTTAAGGGTGCTAAAAGTCTAAGTGTTGGAAAAATATTAAGTTTTAAACAACCATGGGGAGTATTACTATGTAGGTTTTTTATCGAACCCATTTGGTGGTTTTTTGCAGGCTGGATGCCTATTTATTTGAATTCAAAATTCGGTCTTAGTATAGAGGAAATTGGAAACACTATGTGGATTTCATATCTGATGGCTGCAGCTGGAGGAATTGTAGGGGGTTATGTTACCGAACTAATAATCAAACGTACATCAGTAGATTTCGGTAGAAAAGCCAGTATAGTTATAGGTAGCTTTTTAATTATAATTGGTTTCATATGTATAATTATGTTTGTAAGCGATTCTGATTTCATGGCGTTTATATATTTGGCAGGTGTAGCTCTTTTTGGGTTTCAGTTTGCCATTGGAAATATTCAAACCTTATCAAGTGATTTGTTTAAAGGACCTTCTGTAGGTACACTAGCTGGTTTAGCAGGAACAGTAGCAGCCTTTTCTCCTATAATAATGAATTGGTTCATTGGAAATATTACCAAGGGTGGTTCGTACACTCCAGCATTTATAGCTATTACGCTATCTGTAGTATTAGGTGTAGTATCAATTTTCTTTTTGATAAGAAAGGTAGGATTAGTAAAAACAGAAGACTAAAAACATAAAAAAGATTAGGAATTATACAAAAATTAAATAATGAGCAATACAAACGGAAGAGTTGCAGTTGTCACGGGAGCAACAGGAGGTATAGGATTTGAAGTAGCAAAGCGACTAGGAAAAGAAGGATACACTGTAATATTAAATGGTATTGAAGATGAAATTGGTGTTAAGCGAGTAGCAGAACTTACCGCTCAAGGAATCACTGCGGAGTACTATGGTTTTGATGTCACTAATGAAGCTGCTGTAACATCGAACATAAATAAAATAGGTGCAAAATATGGTAAGATTGATACACTAATCAATAATGCTGGTGGTTTAGGCGGAAGGTCTAGATTTGAAGATATGACCACAGAATTTTACAGATTCGTGATGGCGTTAAATCTTGATTCCACTTTTTTTGCATCAAGAGCAGCAATACCTTTTCTTAAAAAAGGGGAGAATGCCTCCATAATCAATTATACTTCTAATGCGGGATGGAATGCTGGAGGACCAGGAGCTGGAATTTATGGAACGTCCAAAGCAGCGGTACATACGCTTACAAGGGCATTGGCGAAAGACCTTGCTGAATATGGAATAAGAGTAAATGCAGTATCTCCAGGGACTATTGATACTGATTTTCACAAACAAATTAAATCTACCAAACCTGAAGTATTTGCTTCATGGAAGAACAATATTATGTTAGGAAGATTAGGGCAACCAGAAGATGTTGCGGGTGTAATTTCTTTTTTAGCTAGTAAAGATGCTTCCTTTATAACAGCAGAGACTATTCAAATTGGAGGAGGACAAGCTTTAGGTATCTAAATATTGCATGGAGTAATAATGAATAAATTAAGAGGAAATGTAGTCCTGGTTACTGGCGGTTCTAGAGATATTGGAAGGGCAATAGCTGTTAAACTTGCAAAAGAAGGAGTAAAGAGAATTCGAGTAAATGCGCTGTGCCCAAGATTGATAGCCACAAAATTTCATGATGATTTTACAAAAGATGAGATTCATGTTAAAGTAGCCGCCTCAACAACATTACAAAAAGAAGGTAGCGCTACTGTATGGCAGATTTAGTTGGATATTTAGCTTCTGATGAAGCTTCATTGGTGACTGGAAATAATATTGATATTAATAGTGGATTGGCTTTTAGTTAAATTTTAAATAAAAATTAAATAAATTCGTTAGATGAAAAGAGTAGTAACCTTTGGAGAGATTATGTTGCGCTTAGCACCTCCAGGTTTTTTAAGGTTTTCGCAGACCAACAGTTTCGATGTGGTTTATGGTGGCGGTGAGTCAAATGTTGCGGTTTCCTTAGCAAATTATGGAGTGCCTGTAGATTTTGTAACAAGATTACCTAAAAATGATATTGGCGAATGCGCGCTAATGGAAATGCGCAAAAGAGGCGTCGGTACAGATAAAATTATTTATGGAGGTGACCGCCTTGGAATTTATTTTTTAGAGACAGGTGCCGTTAGTAGGGGAAGTAAGGTAGTATATGATCGTGCTCATTCTGCCATTGCCGAAATAGAAAAAGGCATGGTAGATTGGAAATCAGTTTTTAAGGAAGTAGAATGGTTTCATTGGACCGGTATCACCCCTGCAATATCACAAGGCGCCGCAGATGCATGTCTTGAAGCTGTTAAAGTTGCAAGTGAGATGGGAGTAACTATTTCAACAGATTTAAATTATAGAGCTAAATTATGGAATTATGGTGGTGATCGTGAAGCCATTATGACAGAACTTACTTCCTATTGCGATATTATTTTAGGTAATGAGGAAGATGCCGAAAAACATTTTGGTATAAAACCTGAAGGTTTAGATATTACCATGCAAGGCGAACATGTAAAAGCAGAAGCTTTTCTTTCGGTTTGTGAACAAATGATGGAGAAATTTCCAAGAGCGAAGAAAGTAATAACTACATTGCGCGGTTCTATATCTGCTTCCCATAATAGTTGGGCGGGAGTTTTGTACGATGGCAAAACCATGTTTAAATCGCCTGAGTATCAAATTACAGATATTGTAGACAGAGTTGGTGGTGGAGATTCTTTTATGGGGGGGCTGATTTATGGGCTTTTAAAGTATCCGGAGGATGATCAAAATGCACTAAACTTTGCTGTAGCAGCATCTTGTTTAAAACATACCATTAAGGGAGATGCGAACCTCGCAACAGTAGCTGAGGTAGAAAAATTAATGGGAGGAGATGCTTCAGGCAGAGTAGCAAGATAATTTTAGAAATGGCACAATATTCAAGATTAGAAGTTGCGAGAGTAATGAATGAAAGCGGTATGGTACCGTTATTTTATCATCCCGATATTGATTTAGGGAAGAAAGTACTTAAAGCCTGTTATGCTGGTGGAGCTAGACTTATGGAGTTTACCGCTAGAGGAGATTTTGCTTTTGAAGTATTTTCTGAATTAAATAAATATGCCATCAAGGAACTTCCAGGAATGATTATGGGGGTGGGTTCGATTACGGATGCAGGGGCAGCTTCATTATTTATGCAAATGGGAGCTAACTTCATTGTCACTCCCTCATTAAGAGAAGACATCGCTATGGTTTGTAATAGACGCAAAGTATTATGGTCTCCAGGATGTGGTTCATTAACAGAAATAAACAAGGCCGAAGAATTAGGTTGTGAAATAGTGAAGCTGTTTCCAGGATCAACCTACGGCCCAGCTTTTGTTAAAGCAATAAAAGGACCCCAGCCATGGACCAGTATTATGCCGACAGGAGGTGTAGATACAAGTAAAACAAATCTTAAAGCATGGTTTGATGCCGGTGTCACATGTGTGGGTATGGGGTCGAAACTTATTTCGAAAGACATAATCGCGAACAAAGCGTTTGATCAGCTAAAAAATAATGTGCAACAAACACTTTCCACAATTAAAGAAATAAAAGAAAAGTCTAAAACGTGAGACCGTACAGCAAGCCTATTTTGATACTGAGTGCTCTTTTAGCCTTAGCGATCGTTATAATGATAACAATAGGTTTAGAAAGGGAAACAGGGCCTTTGGTTGTATTATTTTTTATAAGCCTGGCTATCGGTTTTCAGGGATCTAGTAGACTCAAAGGGTTTTCCTTTACCGTTTTAATCTTTGCAGCGGTATCTGCATCACTTTTCTACCCTCAATTTTTTAAAGAAATAGGTGGGTTTAACCTGAAAGAACTGATTATACCGCTTTTAATTATTATCATGTTTGGTATGGGAACGGCAATGAGTTTAAAAGATTTTGCCGGGGTTGTAAAAATGCCAAAAGGCGTATTGGTGGGTATTCTTTGTCAATTTACCATTATGCCATTTATAGGCTTTGGACTTGCTTATACCTTTAATCTTCCTCCAGAAATTGCTGCCGGTGTTATTCTTGTAGGTTGTTCTCCGAGTGGATTGGCCTCAAACGTAATGGCTTATATCTCCGGTGCCAATCTCGCCTTGTCGTTAACACTCACAGCGGTAGCTACATTACTTGCTCCCATTTTAACTCCTTTTTTAATGAAATTATTAGCAGATCAATTGGTTCCCATAGACTTTTTAGGAATGTTATGGAGCATCCTTAAAATTGTAATCTTGCCTATTATAGCAGGTTTAATTTTTAACAAGTTTGCGCACGGTCGAATTCAGTGGTTGGATAAAGTTATGCCAAAGATATCAATGGCGGGTATAGCTATAATTATAACAATTATTACCGCTGCAGGTCGTGATTCTTTATTAGCTTTAGGTCTTACACTAGTATTGGTTGTAATTTTGCATAACGCTGCAGGATACCTTTTAGGATATTGGGGTAGTAGATCAGTAGGTTTAGATAAAAAGTCCTCCAGAACGATAGCCTTTGAAGTAGGAATGCAAAATGCAGGATTAGCCTCAGGAATAGCCTTAGAAATGGGAAGAATTGCTACTATGGGCTTAGCTCCAGCTGTTTTTGGTCCATGGATGAATATATCAGGTTCCTCTCTAGCCACTTGGTGGAAAGATAAGATTATAACTGAGGAAGAAAGAAGTACAATGGACATATAAAACTCAATAAAATAGCGCTAAAATTCATAAAATGAAGATATCTTATGTTTCCAAATTGCTGATATTACTACTTATAGTTCTTCAAATTTCCTGTCAAAGTAAATATAATGAACAGCGTTTGCAACCGCAGCAAAGTGAACAAATTCAGCAAAATGAATGGACAAACTTGATTGATAAAGAGCTCTCTCAATGGGATAATTATTTAAGCTATCGCCATAAAGAAAGCTATAATGGAGATCAACCAACGGATGAATTGGGAAATATTATTTCTCCAATAGGAGCTAATAAAGATGCGTATGGTGTATTTACGGTTATTGAGGAAAACGATGAACAATTACTAAGAATAAGCGGTGAAATTTATGGATGTGTTTCTACAAAAAAAGAATACCAAAATTATCATTTAACTCTAAAGGTAAAGTGGGGAGATGAAATATTTGATCCCAGAAAGAAAAAGCTTAAGGATTCAGGACTTTTATATCATTCTATTGGACCCAATGGTGCAGAACATTGGCGGTCATGGATGATGTCTCAGGAGTTTCAGATTATGCAAGGGCATTTTGGCGATTTTTGGTCACAGGCAAATTCCGCAATTGATATTAGAGCGTACCCTCCTGAATCTGTTATGAGCGCCATCGCAGATGAAAGCCAACCCTTTTTATCTATAGGTTATGATGAAAAAATACCACATTACTGTATGCGAAGTGCAAATTATGAAAAACCACAAGGTGAATGGAATACGTTAGATTTAATTTGTTTTGAAAACAAAAGCATACATAAGGTAAATGGTGAAATCGTTATGATCCTTAAGAATTCTCGATACACACAAGAAGGTAAAAAAATTCCAATGGAAAAAGGAAAACTACAACTACAAAGTGAAGCAGCTGAAGTTTTCTTTAAAGACATTAAGATTAGAAAATTGGAAGCGCTCCCAGCAGAATACGTTCAATATTACGAATAAATAACCACTAACTTTTACCAAAAGCTAGACGGAGGATACTACTACCAGAACTTCTAATAAGAATAGAGACTTCACTTAACCATAACCCAATAAAATCATAGAATATAGAATACCATGCTTTACTCAGATTACTTTTGTAATACCGAAAGTAAAGGATGTTAATGGCTCGCTGTTATTATTGATATAGTATTGAACTATAAAAATGAGCATTCGATTTTGTGGAATGATTTCAAACTTTGTGATCTAGTCCATTAAAAAATTTACGCTTTTGATCTAAAAAGAAAAGCTTTAACGGTGCATTAACCTTAAATTTACTTTTTTAGTACTTGTTAAAATACTTATAGAAGATTCTGTATGACAAAAGCACTTTATATTGCCACCTTAGAGGCGCATAGCGGTAAGTCCTTGGTTGTTTTAGGATTAATGCAAATGCTATTGGGAAAAATGCCTAAGGTAGGGTATTTCAGACCTGTTATTGATGATGTTAAAGAGGGGCAACTCGATAATCATATAGAAACGGTGATTTCTCATTTCGGTCTTGATATTGAACCCAATGAGGCTTATGCACTTACACAGAGTCAGGTTGTCGATTGGTACAATGATGACCGGCAAAGTGATATCCAAGACATGGTTATAAGCAAATACAAAGTTCTTGAAGAACGCTTTGATTTTATTTTGGTAGAAGGAAGTGATTTTTCAAGCGATGGCAGTATTATTGAGTTTGATTTAAACATAGATATTGCCAAAAACCTTGGTATTCCGGTAATATTAGTAGATAATGCCAAAGGAAAGACCCTAGAAGAGTTTTGTGGTAATTTGGCAACTGCGGTGAATACCTATATTCAGAAAGGAATTGATGTTTTAGGAATTGTGGCTAACAAGATTCGTTCCGAAAATAGAACGATTATCAGTAATCAATTAGAATCGGAATTGAAAGACAAAACCCTGGTGTATACCGTACCAAGGGTGAATGGTTTATCTCACCCAACCCTTAATGAGGTTGTAGAAGCATTAAACGGGAAGGTATTGTTTGGCGAAGAAAATTTAAATAATCAAACCGGAAGTTTTGGAGTAGGAGCGATGCAATTACACAATTACCTCACGCATCTTAGAGCTAACAGTTTGGTTGTTACACCCGGAGATCGTTCGGATATTATTCTGGGAGCTTTGCAAGCAAATCAATCAGAAAATTACCCGGCAATTTCAGGAATTGTACTTACAGGAGGAATAGTACCAGAGCCTACTATTCTCAAGCTTTTAGAAGGATTTCAAAGTGATGTTCCTATAATTAGTGTTTCTCAAGGTACTTTTGAGACAACCAATAAAATCGGAAATATAAAATCCAAAATTTATGCGAAAAGCAAACAGAAAATAGCAACGTCCATAACGCTTTTTAATACCTACATCGATGCTGAAAAGCTGCTAGATCGCTTGGAGACTTTTGAGTCTAAAGGCACCACCCCTAGAATGTTTCAATACAACTTGGTACAACGTGCTAGAAAGGAGAAAAAACATATTGTACTGCCAGAGGGCGAAGATCCAAGAATATTAGCAGCAGCAGCAGAATTAAGTACATTAGATATTGTAGATATTACGCTTTTGGGACAACGTATTGTTATTGAAAAAAAGGCAATGGAATTGGGGGTAAATATCTCTGGAATTGCCATTCTAAATCCCACAGACGCTTCTCAGTTCGAGTTGTATGCAACAACTTTCTACGAGTTGCGAAAACACAAAGGTGTTAATATGGATATGGCACGTGATATGATGCAGGATGTATCCTATTTTGGAACTATGATGGTGTATCAAGGAGATGCAGATGGAATGGTTTCAGGAGCAGTACATACCACGCAGCATACCATACGCCCAGCGTTACAATTTGTAAAGACAAAACCGGATGTTGCCGTAGTTTCATCTGTATTTTTTATGTGTTTGGAAGATAGAGTATCGGTATTTGGTGATTGTGCTATTAATCCCAATCCAACTGCTGAGCAGCTTGCAGAAATTGCGATATCTTCTGCTGCTTCTGCCGCTGCGTTTGGGATTGTACCTAAAATTGCAATGTTATCGTATTCTTCAGGAAGTTCAGGAAAGGGCGAAGATGTAGATAAAGTAAGAAAAGCTACGGCTTTAGTTAAAGAAAGACGTCCTGATTTAGCTATTGAAGGACCTATTCAATATGACGCGGCCGTTGATCCCTTAGTTGGAAAAAGTAAATTACCCGATTCTAAAGTAGCCGGACAAGCTTCTGTGCTTATATTTCCAGATCTTAATACCGGAAACAATACCTATAAAGCGGTCCAAAGAGAAACAGGCGCCCTCGCTATAGGCCCAATGCTACAGGGGTTAAATAAACCAGTAAATGACCTAAGCAGAGGATGCACGGTGGAAGATATATTTAATACCGTAATCGTAACTGCTATTCAAGCACAAGAAAGTTAAGCGTATGCAAATATTGGTAATTAACTCCGGGAGCTCCTCCATAAAATTTCAACTTATCGAAATGCCTTTGAAAAAGGTAATATGCAAAGGATTAGTGGATCGGATTGGACAAAAGAATTCAGAATTGCAATGCAAGATTGAGGGGCATACTTATGAGAAAAAGATGACGTTAAACACTCATGAAGAGGGTTTAAAAGCTATTACTGTTTTTCTGCTAAAACCAGATACGAATATTATTACACGAACGGAGGAGATTAGCGTTGTAGCCCATCGCGTAGTTCATGGAGGGAGTCAATTTGGTGTTCCAACAATTGTAAATCAAAAGGTTCTGAAAACTATTGAAGACCTTTCTTCTCTAGCTCCGTTGCATAATCCAGCAAATGCCACAGGTATAAAAGTAGCATCAAAAATATTTAAAAATGCTACTCAAATAGCTGTTTTTGATACGGCATTTCACAATACACTTCCAGCTCAAGAATACAACTATGCTATTCCCAAAACCTTAACGGAAAAACATTATTTGCGTGCCTATGGATTTCACGGAACAAGTCATAAATATGTATCACAAAAAGCAATAACATATTTAAAAAAACCGAAAAGCAAGATTATAAGTGTTCACTTAGGGAATGGCTGTAGCATAACAGCAATTAAAGATGGTAAAAGTATAGCACATTCTCTCGGTTTTGGCCCATCAAATGGGCTTATTATGGGAACAAGAAGCGGGGATATTGATCAATCGGTAATTTTTCACTTGATCAAGAATTTGGGATTTTCAGCCGAAAAAGTCAACAAAATGCTACAAAAAGAAAGTGGTTTATTAGGACTTACTGGCTTTTCTGATGTGCGAGATATTTTAAAGGCTTCTCTTAATGGAAATGACGATTGCAGCTTGGCATTGCATATGATGACTTATCGCATCAAAAAATATATTGGGGCTTATATTGCAGTGTTAAATGGCTTGGATGCTATTATTTTTACAGCAGGTATTGGGGAAAACGCTAAAGAAGTACGGGCTATGGTTTGTGAAGCAATGGAAGTTTTTGGAATAGAAATAGATACCGCTAAAAATAATACAAGATCACACGAAATTCTTGAAATTCAGAAAGATCACTGCGCTTCTAAAATTTTAGTAATTCCTACAAATGAAGAACTCGAAATTGCATTACAGAGTTATGAACTAATGCAAAAGCGATAACATAATTATATCTTGTACGGGGTTTCAAGTTTTCTGGTATTTAAGTAAGTTTTTGATTTAATAAGCCGTGATACTAAAAGCCTATTGGTACTATGCTACTTGAATGCTTTTAAATTAGGATCAAATCTAACCATAAAGAAGAATAAGTATATTGACGATTTAGTTTTTCTAGTTGGCAGGGTTCATAGGTTCACTCTATATATTTTAATTTGTATTAGCCGTAATTTAATTTCAATATAATTAAAGTAAGAAATTAATTTTGTAGCTTTATTCCTATACTTAACTTTCTATCCCCCATTTTTTCTGTTAATACAATTATTTAATTTAAATATATTGATATGAAACTTGTTAAGAACAGAAGTTATTTTGTGTCGGATAAATCAACTGTATTGCGCGAGAAACCGAAACCTAAAGGAACAGCGGTTAATCATTTAATATTTGGTGATTGGATGAGGTTTTTAGGCGAAGAAAAAAACGGATGGGCAAATGTTCATTCTAGAGGAAATGCTGGTTGGATATCAAAAAGCGCAATGCAAGAAGAACGGGTTTTGGAAATCAACTTTGTTGATATTGGTATTGGTGATGGCTGCCATATTGTAACACCAGATGATGAAATTATTTTAATTGATGCTGGTCAAACTTCGAATATGTCTCGCTTTATTAATTGGAGATATAATATAAGAGGAAGAAAAGTTGTGGGTATTGATGGAATAACTTCAAATGACTTGAATACCAAAAAACCCATGCTAATAGATTATGTTATTATCTCACATCCAGATAAAGATCATTATTATGGATTCAAATCTTTATTTGAAAATAAAAAGTTAAGCTTTAAAAAGATTTTCCATAACGGTATTCTTGAACGACCAAAGGATATTGCAAGTCAAGATCCTAACCTTCATTATTATAAAAATGAAGATTTAGGAGGATATACCAAGTTAAATGGAAAGAGAATTTTGTGGGACACGGTAAATACTAATGCTGAAATGCATAGTCTTATTAAACGTTATAAGACTTCAAATAAGGATTATTTATCTACACTTCGAGCACTGATAAAAAACAATCCAGATGTAAAGTTTCACACCCTGAGTCAAAAGGACGGTTTTTTTGATAAGTTTAATGATTTGTCCCCTTTACAAATAGAAGTGTTAGGACCATTAACGGAAAAGGTAACGTTTAATGGAAAAAATAAACAATGCTTGTTAAGGTTAAGCAATGAGGGAAAGACAAAGAATGGTCATTCTGTAATTCTTAAGTTAAAACTTGATAAATTGAAAGTATTTTTAGGTGGCGATCTTAATACAAAATCTGAGGATTACCTTTTGAAATTTTATGCAAATACTAATAAAGATGTATCGAAACTTGAGTCTAAGCTTACAGAGTTAAAGGCAAAAGGAAAAGATATTAGTTTAGAGGAAGAACAGGAACTTTTGGAACACCTGGCCATAATTAATACAATCGTTACCAAGGGAAGAAAGTTTTTCCAAGTGGATATCGCGAAAGCATGTCACCACGGGAGTCATCATTTTTCGGAAACATTTTTAAAGTGCTTGAATTCAATTGCCACGGTTGTTTCAAGTGGTGATGGCGATAGTTACGCACACCCTCGACCCGATGCTTTAGGCTCTTTTGGAAAATATGGACGAGGAGAAAGACCGATTATTTTTAGTACCGAAATAGGTAGAAGCACCAACGAGTTTACTCATATCGAAAAGTATTTTGAAGAAATTTTGGCTTTTAAGTTAGCTATTGATAAGGCAACCACTGAAAGAGAGAAAAATAAAATAAAAAAAGAACTGGAAGAGCGAAAGGATCGTAACGTCGCTACCTATGGAATGATTACTGTTCGCACAAATGGTGATAAGGTATATATTGCTCAAAAATTGGAAGCCCCTAGGAAGTTAAGTGAGAAATGGGATATCCACGAATTGGAGTTCAACAATTCAACGAATCAATTTGAATATAAAGAAAAAGCACATTAACATTTTATAATTACAAAGTTCTAAAAGTCTTTGTTAAATTATTTAAATAACTCATTCCAAATTAATTTAGTAGTACTATACCAAGAATTTTATTTTCCGTTTAAGGTTAAAAAGATGAAAATCACTAATTAATATAATAGTCTTTTGGATCTACGTATATATTTTGAAACAGCTCAGAGACGTAGTAAATTTGAATTGGTTTTTTAACCCCCTTAATACCTGTTCTTATATTGCCAATTGCTTTAATAATATTGATAAACCACTTCTGATATTAGTATTTGATTAGGTATCGTAAGCGATTCAACGCAGGACACTATAGGCTATAAAAAAACCTACGACAATTACGTCGCAGGTCTTAAAAGTTAAATTGAGTTTAGTACAAAATATAGATGTGTTTTTGTTTTTAAATTACAAGTAAACCGTATGCTCCAATGCTGGGCAAACCTGAAGCTGTATATAACCCAACTTCTTCTAGATCTCCATTACCTTTAATTTTGAAAACCATTACCGCACCTTTATTACCAATTAATTGGTTAAAATAACGACCGTCTTTGCTAACAAAGCTATCGCCAAAGAACAAGGTTTCATCTGCCTGCTTAAAGGCGGTTTCATTTTTTAAGGTTAAACTACCGTTCGTTCCGATAGCATAAGAAGTTACCGAACTGGATAAGGCATTAGAAGCCCATAGAGTATTCCCATTTGGAGCTACTTCTACCCAGCAATTTGCTATTTGTCCCCCTTCCATGCCTTTTCCTGTTAGCACATCACCAGACATTAGTTTTAGCTCACCTTTTGTATCAATTACATACGAAGAAGTAGATCCAGTTTGCCAAGAATATTTTGGAGATTGAGGAACTTTGTTTGCTTCTTCTCGTAGCATTCCTTTGTTGTCTAAAAACCGAGCTTCGGAGACCAATACCACATGCTTATTACCTTTTTTAACTATGTCAAAGCCAACAGGAATAGGCAGCCATCTACCATTTTTTGCATCATGTGGAGAACTTGCGGTAGAAATAGGCGCTTTAGTAAGTGTACCATTGGCTTGAACTCCATATACTTTAATAAGTCCGCTTACCAATTCTGCGACCACCAAGTACTTTCCGTCAGAGGTAAAAGCCACGCAGGTAGGTCTTGCCTTTAAATCTCGAGTTGAATTTGCGATAGACTTTAATTTACCGAAACTATCAATGGTATACCCCGTAACGTTTCCGCTAAACGGAGGGGTGGCTACGGAACCCGAGCTAGCAACATATACTATTTTTCCATGAGAAGCAATACTTAAAGGATGTTTATCCCCGGCTGCAACAGTACTTGCAAGTGTAAGACTTTTGTCCTTATTTACCCTAAAAGAACTTACCGTAGCATCTCCGGAATTTACAACCAATACGTTCTTATTGTCCTTGGTTTTAAAAATACCATAAGCGGAAATTAAAGGATCCACTCCATCTGCCAATGGGTGTGTTGGATCATAACCGCCGTCAAATATTTCAATGTTACCAGTTCCTTTTCCTCCAGTTTTGTATTCGCCTATTACGGATAGGGAACCATTATCGTGCTGGTTAAAAGCAATTACGGAGTTTGTTGCAATTTTGTTGGTTGCCACATATACGGTTCCGGATTTCTTTCCCTGCGCGGCTGTTTTGTTTAAACCTGTAAAACCTAAAGTACCTATTGCTAGAATTACCAAAGGGATTTGTTTTTTTAATGTTTTCATAGTTAATAGTGTTATTGAAATTTTAGATTAATTTTTTAAAAATGAAATTCAATAGTAAAAATGGCTACATGAAGTTGTTATGAAACCTAATAAAGTGTAGGTGATCATTTAAAGCAATTTTATGCAGAACTGCACGAAGATAATTATGCATTGAAGGCTTTGACTAGCATATTTTTCAGATTTTATAGCACACCGATTGGTACTTTTATTTCATAAAAAGGTAGACGGAAAAACAGAAATACACGGAATTTTGAGTTGCTCAATAACAGTGAAGAAAATGAGAGCAACCCTAGTATATGTAGGCCTTAATCCAAGATAGTATTAAAGTCAAAAATGGTTATTAGGTATCGGATTGGTTTTGTAATCGGATAGCTGCGGAATTAATACAATAACGCAATCCACTTGGTGCAGGACCATCCGGAAAAACATGGCCTTGATGTGCGTCACAAGTGTTGCATAGTACCTCTATTCGTGTCATACCAAAAGAACCGTCTTTTTCATACTTCAATGCATTTTCTTGTATAGGTTGTGTAAAACTAGGCCAACCAGTTCCTGAATTGAATTTTATTGTAGAGTCGAACAAGGGCGTATCGCAGCAGATACAGTTGTACTGTCCACTTTCATAGATACTACATAGCGCTCCAGAGTGCGCAGGTTCTGTACCTTTTTTACGTGTTATTCTATATTGCTCAGGGGTAAGTATTGCTTTCCATTCACTCTCGGTTTTTTCAACCCTCTTATCTGGTATAGGATTATTATTTTTGGCAAATTCTAAGACGTCGTTCCAGTTAATCATAAATATTAATTGATGGTGAAAAAAATAAATTTGGTTTTGAACAATTCAAACAAAAACACCTCATTTTCTATGAAATGAAACTCTGAATTGTTTTGCTGTCATTCCCACATTCTTTTTGAAAAATCGAGAGAAGTAGGAAGGATCATTAAATCCGGTATCGAAACAAATGCTTTTTATTGTTTTATCGGTATAGAGTAATTGACGTTTAATTTCAATTATAATTCTCTTTTTTATAAATGAATGTGGGTTTTCTACGCCTACTTCATTAAATTTTTGTGTTACTCGTTTCGCGCTGGTTTTTAATAATTTTGCATAGTAATCCATGTCATGACGCATGGTATGATGCTCGTGTACCAAACAAGTAAACTCAAAAATAAGATCAGAACTATAACTTTCTTTAACACCAAGGTACTTAGGACTCTCCTTGAAAATACGTTCAAGCAAAACTACAGGACTTTCTTTGGAGGTATTTTGATCGGTATAGTTAAAGTTTTTTATTTCGTGAGCTATGGTTTCTAATTTATCAAAAATCACCAGATCTAATTCGAAAACTTTGGTAGTATTTCCAAAACTATAACAAAAACCTTCGCTCATTTTGATTTTCGAATACTGATCAAAACCAATTGATATAAGTGTCTCATTTGCAAATACTTCTAAAACCTCTCCAGGACATAAAAAAATAATATGAGTATTACTAAATTGAAATTTTTCGAAATTTAATAAGGCATCTCCATTACCTTTTAATAAAACAACATGATACCTAGCTTCATCATAAATCAAGACATTTGCATTGCTATGTTTTATTGCCTCTATTTTGTCAGGATTATTATGGTCGTTTAAAAGGTTGATATACATTGGTTAAATTATTTTACACAAAAATATCTTTGGAACTGTTAAAATTTAAAGGACATTTTTCCATTTTTAATTGGACATTTTTCCATTCTTAACTAAATCGGCTTTCTTGACAATCAAAATATTAACTTTTAAGCGCCAACTATGTTATCTTCGAAAATGCAAAGAACAGTAATAAATTTATGCATGGGGTTGTACTGCAATATAAGAGTTTAATAAAATACCATGTATTTAGTTTTAGACATTAAAAAAAACCAATGGCATATCTAACATCGCATGAAGGATAATTGCACTAAGTATCGTACCGTCTTTCTCTCTCACAAAACCGAGAATCAGCCCCAAAGCAAAAGTAAATAATGCCCACGGCCAAAGTGGCGGTACAACAACTAATGCATGCATCATTCCAAATAATAGTGCTGATACTATAAGACCCCAACCAAAATTCACATTTCCTAGGCGAAAAGGCTTTCCAAAAAACACATTAAAAGAAGATTGTATATATCCTCGAAATAATAGTTCCTCGCCCAAGCCAACAATAAAAATATAGTAGAGAATTTTTGAAAACCAAGGAATGGTTGCGTACGTAAAATAGGTGAAAACAATCGTAAGTAAACTGCATATAATATAAACGGCTATTTGTTTGTTTGGCGGTATTAGCGTTCTTCGTGAAGGAAGTTTGGCGGTTACTTTAAGTACAAAATAGAAGGCAATAAAATAAACAACAGTCAGTATAAATGAACCTATCCAATCATCAAATCCCCATCCAAAAATTCCAATCAACAAAAAGGTAATTCCAGCCGGACCTGCTACTGTATAAGCTCTTAAAGACAGTTTAAAAGAACTTGAAAACTTGGAAAAAAAAACGCCGAAATTCCTTTTGTTCTTATATATCAAATCAATGACAACCATTGGAAAGATAATCGTCATTACAAATTTCACGAAATAACCGAGTACAATGGCGTCCTTTTCAGAAAAAGAGAAAGGAATATTTTTCACATTTAAGAAAACTACAATCACCAGAATCCAAACTACGATAGGAAGGATAAGATTTATACCAACATACCTTTTCGTTTTAAGACGGTCCATTTCTTGATTTACTCTTTTGAGGTTTACTATTCCTGATAATTCTAGTTTAACAGGTAAAAATAACGTTTATCGCTCTCCTCTAAATTACAATATAAAACATGGAAGTACTAGAAATTCAAAAGAGTAGTTATGCATGTTTTCATAATGCAATAAAACCTAGCTTAAAAAAAGCTAGGTTTTATTTTAGCCTTGAAATTTAGTTTCTATTGAAGACTTGCAGTACTACTAGAAATACATACTATAGCTTGTCCAATTCTACCGTAAAATGCCTCATGATAGGAGCTTCCCAATGGATATTGTACCCTTTTTTGGCTTCATTTCGAGTATCATATACATTCTTAATGGCTATTGCAATATATTCCAAATGCGAAAGTGTATAGGTGCGTCTTGGAAGTGCCAAACGTACTAATTCTAATTTTGGATAACGATTATTGCGAGTAATAGGATCTCTATCTGCTAAAATTGTACCTATTTCTACGCTTCTTATTCCCGAACTAATATAGAGTTCAATGGCTAATGCTTGCGCTCGATACTCTTCTTTAGGAATATTCGGCACAAATTTGTTTGCATCCAAGTAGATCGCATGGCCTCCAAAAGGTTGTTGTACAGGAACTCCAAGAGTTATAAGACGTTCCCCTAAATAATGCACTTGCTGTATTCTACTTTGTAGATAACTAAATTCCGTTGCTTCCTGAAGACCCACAGCCAATGCACCCATATCACGACCAGACATACCACCATAGGTAACAAAACCTTCATATATAATATTATAAGTAATGCAGGAAGTGTATACTTCGGGATTTTTTAAAGCAATGAAACCACCCATATTCACCAAACCATCTTTTTTAGCACTCATGGTCATCCCATCGGAAAATGAAAACATCTCTTTTACAATTTCCTTAATTGTTTTTTTTGCATAACCGGCTTCACGTGTTTTTATGAAATAGGCATTTTCTGCAAATCGAGCCGAATCAAAATACAAGGGAATTTTATAGTATTTACAAAACTGATGTACTTGTTTAATATTTTGCATAGATACTGGTTGACCTCCAGCTGAATTACAAGTAATAGTAATAAGTACAAAGGGGATTTTTTCTGCAGAATGTTTTTGCACGATTTTTTCCAATTTGGAAATATCCAAATTTCCTTTAAAAGGATGTTGAACGGTAGTATCAAAGGCTTCGTCAATAGTACAATCTATTGCCGTTGCTTTTCTAAATTCGATATGACCTTTTGTAGTATCGAAATGTGAATTGCCAGGAACAATGTCTCCTTTCTTTACCAAAGCCGAGAACAATACATTTTCTGCTGCACGCCCCTGATGCGTTGGAATGAAAAACGGAAAACCAGTAATTTGTTTTACCGTTTGCTCTAGTTTTTCATACGATGATGAACCAGCATAACTTTCGTCGCCCAACATGATTTCTGCCCATTGCTTGTCAGACATCGCACCTGTACCAGAATCTGTTAGTAGATCTATGCGTACTTGATCACTAGAGAGTTTGAATAAATTATATTTTGCTGCTGCAATCCATTTCTTTCTTTGATTGATAGTAGATGTTTGTATCGCTTCTACCATTTTTATTTTATAGGGTTCTATATACGGTAACTCCATACCCAAATGATTTTGAATTCTATTAGTAAATGATTTTAAAAAATAACTTTCCCAAACATGAAGAATAGTAGGGGAGGGTGTTAGGAAAGCGGATAGTATGAATCCCTATTTTTAATATTTAAAAATCGATGATAAGCGATATTCATGATTTACTTTCAAAAAGATGCTATAAAGATACAACATCCATAAAATAGTAACAAAGTATTGCTAGAGTCTCAATTGTAAAGCGTTAAAATTTATTTCGCTTAAATTCTGCTTGGACTGTTTTTCTTAAAGCTTCAAAATTACACTGCAAAGCATTGGATGAAATAGAAATGGGAGTGCCATACAATTTCATATTTGCTCTCATAATACTGCGTTTAAATTTATTACTGGCTTTCGATATATATTTTTCGGCATCGATCACATCTATCATGATAAACTTTTGTGATTTAATACGTTGACTCCTAATCCCCGAAATATCTTGCCACTCTATTAACCCAATACTGGTTGCACTGGAATGATCGGTAATTCCTTGATTATCGATTTGAAGCCCAATTTTTTTGTCTAATAATTTTATGATTCCATAAATTCCTGTAGCTCCAAAAAAAATAATCGCAGCAATACCACTAATATCCCATAGTAAGAAATAGCCAACCACTACGAAAGCAAGTGATCCTATGGTTAATAATATAATTTTGGTTTTACTCAGGGGGATTTTAATACTATTACGCATTGAGAAGATTTATTGAATATGTATGAAATGATTTATATACTTGACATGGACTAAGATAATTAAATCTAGTGAATCTTTACGTAGTACATCAAACCCAAACCAGTTCGTGTAATTACCATCTTAAATAAAAACTCATGAAATTTTGATTAATTTCTTTATCGCAAATTTAATTTGTTATAACCGATACATGATTGGAATATGTTTTATGAAGAATCTTTTTTAAAATAAAAAATAGATAATTGTGTGATTTTTAGATCACTTTGGTTACTAATACAATAAATAATAATGTGTTACTGTAATTTTGAAGCGTAAACCAGCAGTAGTATATAATAAATTACCAGATGCCCAATCAGGAGTATTTTGTGGAATTGATTAAGGAAAACCAGGGTATCCTTTATAAGATATCCAGTTTATATACTAACAATGAAGCAGATCGACAAGATCTGAGACAGGAAATGATTTATCAGTTATGGAAATCTTTTGATTCTTTTTCGGGGAAATCTAAAATAAGTACTTGGATCTATAGAGTGGCATTAAACACAGCCTTGCTATTTGTTAAGAAAGATAAACGAAAAGAAACGGCGATAACCTTTGATGAAGGTAAGCTACCGCTAATTGACATGGTAGATAATGTTATGGAAGAACGGATAAAACTCCTGTACAAAACAATACGCAAACTTACCGATGTGGAGCGAGCTATTATCCTGCTTTACCTCGAAGGTAAAAAGTATGAAGAGATAGCCGAAATAACAGGGTTTACGCCAACAAATATTGGTACACGCATCGGACGAATTAAAATGAAACTAAAATCACAAATTAAACATTCTTAGGTATGGATTTGACTGAATTGAAAGAGACTTGGGAAAAAATGAGTGTTGCGGTAGAAAAGCAAAAAAACTTAACAGATAAAATGATCATGGATGTAACCAAACTAAAATTTTCAAATAAAATAAGTACAATTTTAAAGTATGAAGGTCTAGGTACAATTGTATTGTTCTTCGCCGTAATAGTTATTAGCACTAAAATCGAGTTATTTGATACAATTCCGCTTCAAATAGCTGTGTTTATTACACTTTTAATTATGATACTGCTTCCTGTGTTATCACTGACCACTATTTATAGAATGCGTAATATTGATATTGCCAAAAAAAATTATAAGGATGCTATTATTGCCTTTACCAAACGAAGGTCTCATTTTCTTTTGGTTCAAAAATGGAGCTTAGTTTTATCAGGAGTTTTAATGTTAACCATTTTGCCGGTTACCCTTAAAATTGCCAAAGGAAAGGACTTTTTTGCAGGAGCTAGTAATAATTTACTTTGGTATATTCCTATTGGTTTGGTCGTCTTGGTTTTCTTTGGCCGATGGGGGTATGGTTGCTACTCGCGAATCACTGCTGATGCTAAAGCGATCCTCAATGAATTAAACGAAGAATAACAGGACTACTTCGTTACTAACATATCAAGTTTACATAAAAATTTCATCAAGCCAAAGTAATCGGCTTAGCACTACTATTGTCCAATTTTTAAAACAAAAATGATGCAGCTATTATCAAAATTACTATTGAATTTAATACTATTACTAATGACTTGTGCCGTTACCAGTGCTCAGAACATTGAAGGTGTTTGGACAGGAACAGCAAAGGTTGGAGCAGCAAAGGAAATCACCTTTAACTTTATCATAGCAAAAGAGCAGCAGGCCTATGCAACTATCATTGCAATTCCTTCGCAAAGAGTTAGTGGTCTACGACCAGAACAAACTACCTTTAAAGATAACGTACTGTTTATTGATGGGTCTAATTTAGGATTCCAATATCGGGGAACCTATGATCCAACTATCGAAACCTTTACTGGGGAATTTAAAGAAGGATTCAATACGATTGTCTTGCTTTTAAAAAGAGCAACCACCAAAAGTGAAGGGGCGGAATCAAGAAGACCTCAAGAACCAGAAGTACCCTTACCTTATTTTAATGAAGAAGTAGTATTTAGAAATGAGAAGGCACAACTAAACTTGAGTGGAACATTTACAAGACCTCACGGAACTAGAAAATATCCTGTAGTGCTGCTTATCAGTGGAAGTGGACCTTCAGATCGGGATGAAACTTTTGCGGGTCATAAACCTTTTTTAGTACTGTCTGATTATTTAACTAAGAAAGGTATTGCCGTACTGCGATATGATGATCGGGGCAGGGGAGCATCAACTGGGGATTATGCGTCGGCCACAACACTAGATTTTGCAAAAGATGCTGCAAGCGCCATTACCTATTTAAAAACAAGATCAGATATAAATTCAAAACACATTGGTATTATTGGGCATAGCGAAGGGGGGATTATAGCACCTATAGTAGCGAATATGTTGGAAGAAGATGTTTCTTTTATAATTTCATTGGCTGGAACGGCAATCCCGGGAAGTGAATTATCGCTTTTACAGTCACAATCTTTAAGACCTTTTCCTGTACCAGATGAAGAAGCTTATGAGAACGCTATACGAAAGGTCATTGCCATCGCATCAAAACCAGGTCCAAGAGCCGAAATTAAAGCGGAGTTGTTGACACAATATCACGCAGAAATTGCTCCAATTTTAAATAAAGTTACAGGCTCTCAAGAACAGACCAATCAAATTATCAATCAATTTGTTGAAAACAGGACAACGCCCTGGTCAAGGTATTTTTACAACTACAATCCTGCCGATGAATATAAAAAAGTTACTTGTGCAGTACTGGGCTTGTATGGAACTAAAGATACTCAAGTTACTGCCGAAATAAATGCTCCGGCATTAGAAAAGGCTTTGAAAAATGGACGGACAATTGACTTTGAGGTTAAAAAATTGGAGCATTTAAATCACTTATTTCAGGAATGTGAAACAGGAGCGATGAGCGAATATGAAACCATTCCACAAACCTTTGCTCCAAGTGCTTTGCAGGAAATATCGAATTGGATTTTGAAACGTACAACGATTCACTAGTACGGATGTTGTTTTTATTCTGAATTAACAATTAGAAAAGCCGTTTAATCTTCATAATTTGATTGTATTAAACGGCTTTTTCTAAAACATAGTCGTCCATAACAAAGCCGTTTCCGATGTCCTGAACCACGGCTTTAACCTGTACAAATCCCATTTTCTTATAAGCTGATATGGAATTAGTATTGTATTTATTTACAGTAAGAGTAATGCGTTTACATTGCAATTCAATAGCCTTCTGTTGCACAAATGTCATGGCAGCCTTACCAACCCCTTTACCTCTTGCAGAATGCAGCACATAAAGTTTGCTCAGAAATAGTGCGTCTTTCTTTTTGATAAAGGATAAATACCCGCTTGCTTTCTTATCATATTTCATGATGTAGTAACACATTCCTGCTTGAACTTGAAGCTCAATAGCTCTTGCAGATTGAAATTTGTTGAGCATATATGACACCTGTTCTTCACCAATAATAGGCGTATAATGGTCTGTCCAAATAATATGCGCCAAATCAGCAATTGCTTTAAAATCAGAGCTAGCTTTTGCCTCTTGTATTATGGTCATGAAATTAATGATTATCGCAGAAAATCAAAGATACTGAAGTAATATTACTTTCTACCATTGATTTACGTTGGGCTATATTTTATCTAATAAAATAAGGAAAGATTTAATCACGTAGTTATACGGCTTTTTTAGGTGAGGTAATTCTACTCTTTTATAATCTCCTTAAGATTAGCACTTTTGAAAGCAAAGGGATTTTGATGATTGCGAAAGCACTAAATTTTGTTACCAATGAGCTGAATAGTTTTCTGGAAAGAAATACTCCGGCTCGCAAGACTATGGCTAAACTTTCTGGTCTTGTAACTCCTGATGGCGGTGTTTCTGTAGCGGAAAACAACACTTTAGTGATTTCCGTGGTAAATATAGCTGAGGAGGCCAGTGTAGCCAATCAACCGCATATAACGAGACAGCAAAATGACTTAGTAAAAAAAGCTCCACCGGTATATTTAAACATATATATATTAGTATCAGCTTTGTTTAATGAAGATCAATATGCTCGGGGATTAGAATGGTTGTCATTGGCTATTGGGTTTTTTCAGCAAAATGCGCATTTCAATGCAGCACATGTTGCAATGCCTTTAGGTATTGATAAACTGAGTTTTGAATTGGTAAATTTAGATGTGGATAATATGAGTCGGTTTTGGGGAGCATTAGGAGCTCGCTATCAACCCTCAGTGATATATAAAATGCGTATGCTCACCATAAATAGTGAGGCTATAGAAGGTATTTTACCAGAATTTAAAGACACCAATTAAGCGCTAAATCCAAATGAACAACTTTTTTTCAATAACGTTGAAGCACACTTATGATATGGGTTTAGCCAATTACATTACCATGCTACCAATGGCTTCTTTGCTACCTTTGGTAAAAAATAGACGGCTGTTGTTTCGGAATCAAGGGGCTTATTTGGATTGTTATATCGAAAAAGACGAAACAATAAAGGAATCCGTTAGAACCATTGCTTTTTGGGTAGTATGTGCGGATGATGCCTTTTTTAAATACACTGATTACCCGATAGAGGTTTCTTTTACAAATCCCTATTTTTATTGGTTTATTGAAGCAGAGAACAACGAACTCCAAATGTCTCCCCATGACAAACGATTGGAGAATTTTACAGATACACCACCTCAAAATGTAATTGGTGTCATTGAAATTGATACTACATTAGTTACTAATAATTCCGATCTTTTTTTCGCTTTTAACGTAAAAGAATCGATTTGGGAGTATCGTATCCAGCCAAAAATATCCGAACAAAAGTGGGTGTATAGAATTGAAGATGAGTCAACCGAGTGGGAGTTTACAAGAATAAAAAACGAAGATGATACTACTATTGTATTTAAATCTGTTACCCCCATTCCCTATTACAAGCGTGCAAGTGATCGGCTACATTTAATTTGGGAAGATCCTGAAAAAGAAAGCTTTCAACAAGAACAACGTAAAGTATTGCGCTTTGCAAATTATACATATAAAATGGTTAATGAAGACAACAAAGAGTTGACACCAATTTACATACGTATCTAGCAATTTAATTTATTAAATAATCAAGATTATGGCATTAACATTAAAAACACCTGGTGTTTACATTGAGGAAAGAAATGCTTTTCCAAATTCAGTCGTCGGTGTGGAAACAGCAGTTCCAGCATTTATTGGCTATACTGAAAAATCGAGTTTTAAGGGGCAGTCCTTAATGAACAAACCCGTACGAATCGAATCCTTTATGGAATTTGAGCTTTTTTATGGAGGTCCAACCAAAACGATTTATGGGGTACAGGAAGTCACTAATCCGACGGACATTCCTTTAAATTATGATATCAATATCAAAAATAAGGCCTATAGCTTAGAAGCTGAGGCAAATACACGTTTCAATTTGTACGATTCGCTGAAGTTCTTTTATCAAAATGGTGGGGGAAGTTGTTTTATAGTATCGGTGGGAACATATGGCGGCGGAGATGTTACACCTGCTTTTTCTAAAGATCCTTTCGCTAAAGGAATCGATACCTTGAAAAAAGAAACGGAACCAACGATGCTGGTAATCCCGGATGCCGTTTTATTGGATGCGGATAATTGCTATTCGCTGCAACAAGATATGCTCATGCACTGTGGGGTAGAAATGAATCGAATAGCGATTTTAGACATCCATGATGGAGATAAAGGTCTAGATGACCCAACATTCAATCCAATTGATAATTTCCGCAATAGAGTTGCTTCCAATCAATTTAGTTACGGTGCGGCATATTACCCTTGGTTGCATACCACAATAGTTCAGGCACCAGATATAAGCTTTCAAAATTTGAATGAAGCAGGTATTACAATGCTACAAGAGTTTTGTAATGCACATGTTGAAGAGAATTTAAACGAGGCACAAAAAACAGCGATTGTACCCTACATTAATGCATTGTCGGGAACGATGACCGACGCTGAAGTAACCTTACAAGCAGCCGTTGATACGGCTCAGGGAGCATTAACAACTGCCGAAGCCGGGGATGATGAGGCTGCAATAACTGCAGCACAAACGGCCTTAGATAATGCGGTTCAGGCTTTAAACGAAGAAAAGGAACGTGTTGCAGCAATACTAGCAACTCCAAATGCCAAAGCCAATGCAGATGCTGCGGTAAAAGCTGCGGAAGAGGCTTTAGCGAATGCAGATGATGATGCAAGAGCAGCGGCCCAAACCGCATTGGATGCTGCAACGGCAACGCAGAAAATAATTGAGGATTATTTAGAACCTAGCACTATTAATAGTGTTTTAAATCTCGCAATTCCGGATTATAAATTGCTTATGGAAGCAGTATTGAAGAAAAAGAACTTACTTCCTCCCTCAGCGGCAATGGCTGGAATATATAGTTTGGTAGATGCCCAACGTGGGGTATGGAAGGCGCCAGCAAATGTTGCTGTAAATAGCGTTATCGGACCTTCAGTACTTATAGATCATAAGCAACAGGAAGACTTAAATGCTCCTATTTTAGGGAAATCCATTTGTGCGATTAGACCTTTTATAGGACTTGGAACAATGGTTTGGGGAGGAAGAACGTTGGATGGCAATAGTTTGGATTGGCGTTATATCAATGTACGTCGAACCATGATTATGATGGAACAATCTATAAAGTTTGCCGCTAAAGCCTATGTGTTTGAGCCGAATGTTAAAAATACGTGGGTAACGATGGAATCTATGATTTCAAATTTTCTTACCAATCTTTGGAAACAAGGTGCTTTAGCTGGGGCCGTGCCAGAAGATGCTTTCAGTGTAAATGTAGGTTTAGGTACTACTATGACAGCAACCGATATCCTTGAAGGAATTATGCGTATCGAAGTTAAAGTGGCAGTTTCCAGACCAGCGGAATTTATTGTGATAAGCTTTGAACAGCAAATGCAAAAATCGTAGTTAAACTCATTAAAAAACTAATTTAAAAATATAAATCATGGCAGATGACGGATCAAAACAAAGTGAAAAAGTATGGCCAATTTCTAAATTTTTCTTTACTGTAGATTTAGGAGGAGGGATGAAGAATACTTCCTTTCAGGAAGTTTCTGGATTGGATATTGAATCGCAAATTATAGAATATAGGCATGGAGATAGTAAGGTATTCTCGACTATAAAAATGCCAGGAATTGTTAAGTCTAGTAACATAACGCTTAAAAAAGGTGTTTTCGTTAAAGACAATCAGTTCTTCGATTGGTATGCAACGGTAAAAATGAATACCGTAAAACGAGTAACGGTCACCATTAAGTTACTGGATCAAGATGGTAATCCAACAATGACCTGGACTCTGCAGAATGCCTGGCCTACTAAAATAACAGGAACCGATTTGAAATCTGATGGTAATGAAGTAGCGGTGGAAACTATTGAAATTGCGCATGAAGGTCTAAAAATTGAAAATAAATAAAAGGGATGAATGGGTTACCTAAGATGTTTAAAACAGTTTACCCTGCCGTTGGTTTTCATTTTCAGGTTAAACTCAACAATCAGGCCTATAGTTTTAAGGAGGTATCTGGGATATCTTCAGAAATTACGGTTGAAGAAATTGGTGAGGGAGGAGAAAATCGTTTTAAATATAAAGTGCCTACAGGAACTAAGTATAACAATCTTGAATTGAAACGCGGACTAATTGCTAAAAATTCCGAACTCTTAACCTGGGTTAACAATAGTCTAACCCAAGGTTTTTCGGGACGTATTAAAACAAAGCCATTAGAAATCTCATTACTAAATGAAAAGGCCAATAAAATTTTAACATGGAGTTTTGTTGGTGCCTGGCCAATCGGTTGGAATAGTGCTTCGCTGAACGCTATGAACAATGAAGTTTTAATAGAATCGATTACCCTTTCGTACAACTATTTTTCAACCAAAATTATTCGACAGCATGACAGTAATTATAAAGGAATTAGTGGTTAAGACAACGGTTACCGCACATAATACGCAAATAGAACCCATCGATGTTCGGCAATTAAAGAGAACAATTCTTAAGGATTGTCTACAGGAACTAAAGAAGTTTAAAAAAGCAACTACCTATGAACGATAATTAAAAATGAAAAGGAATGGGCGTGTTGAACAAACTCAAGATATATGCATTCGCAGATGATAAATTCAACAAATTTGTTGGTGATTATACGGTAAACATAAATCCGGAAAGCTATACGTACAATCATGCCGTGTCTTTTTCAGATACTAAAAATGTGGCGGAAGGCGCAGGGAATTCGGGAAAGTTTAATTCGGTAGACCGTGAAACTGTGGGATTTACAATTCATTTTGACGGAACCGGGATTTTTGAATCCAGAAAAAGTGTGAATAAACAATTGCTGGAATTTAAAAAGCTGGTTTATAAGTACAATGGTCAAATACATCGAACCAATTACATAAAATTGTCATGGGGAACCTTACTTTTTTACTGTTATCTAACCAAACTAGATGTTACCTATACCCTTTTTAAAAGTAATGGAGATCCGCTTCGGGCAAAAGCAGATGTTAGTTTCTCAGGTTTTTCTAACCCAAAGTTATTAGCAGCATTATCCAACAAACAATCCCCAGATGTTAATCATGTTCGGGTGTTTGCAAGTCATGATTCGATTCCGCTTTTTTGCGATAACGTTTATGATGATGTTGAACTCTATATGGAACTTGCCGCTGCAAACGGATTAGATTCTTTTAGGAAGGTTCCCATTGGAACCAAGTTGGTATTTCCACCTTTAAAAAAATAAACCTATGGCAGCTACCACTTCTACAGATTTATTATCGGTACAGCTTTCGGTTAATGGCAAAATTAGCGGGGCAGGGATTACTGAAATTTCTGTAACTAAAGCCATCAATAAAATTGCAAAAGCACGATTGGTTTTACAAGATGGAAGTAAAGCTAAAGAAGATTTTAAACTGAGTGACTCGTCAGATTATATACCCGGAAATACAATAGAAATAAAAGCAGGTTATCACTCTAAGGAAAAAACCATTTTTAAAGGAATTATAATAAATCAAGCCATTCAAATAAGCCCCGAAGAAGGACCTTCTTTAATAATTGATTGTAAAGACACGGCAATAGCAGCAACCATGGCACGCAAAAATGCCTATTTCCTTAAAAGTAGGGATAGCGATATCATAAAAAAAATACTGGGAAACTATAAGTTTTCCAAAAAAATTGCTGAGACTAAAGTTAAATATGAAGAGGTGGTACAGTTTGGTGCTACTGATTGGGATTTTATTATTTCGAGAGCAGAAATTAATGGCCTGGTGGTTTATACTGATGATGGGGAATTTATGGTTCAAAAGCCAGCAGTAGCATCAAAACCTGTAGCAACATGCACGTATGGCGATGACATTATAGAACTGAATCTTGCCATAGGCAGTACCGATCAATTTGCAGCGGTAAATGCAGTAGCATGGGACGCATCAAATCAAAAAATGATTAAAGGAAAATCTAAAGAACCAAAGGTAAATGAGGCAGGGAGTATAAATGGAAAAAAGCTTGCAAATGTTCTGGACGCTCAAGAATTGTTACAATCCCCAGTTCCCATCGAAAAACCTGCTTTAGATGCATGGGCAAGTGCCCAATTGCTAAAATCCAGGTTATCGCGATTTCAAGGAACTATTATGTGTGAAGGCAACGCGGCTATAAAACCCAATAGTCTAATCTCAATTAAAGGCGTGGGAAAAAAGATAAATGGAAAGGCTTTTGTATCTGCGGTTTTTCATGATTTGGTTGAAGGACGGTGGATCACAGAAATCACTATTGGTTTGCAACGGAACTGGTTTGCTCAGGAAATTCCAATAAACCCCTTGAAAGCAGGGGGTAGATTACCTGCTATGAATGGACTTCATATAGGTGTTGTGAAGAAAACGCATCAGGACCCTGAAGGAGAGTTTAGAGTACAAGTAACACTCCCATTGATTCAAGATTCAGATGATGGTATTTGGGCAAGATTAAGTACGTTTTATGCGTCGAAGGGTTTTGGAAATTTTTTCTATCCTGAGGTAGGCGATGAGGTAATTTTAGGTTTTTTGGATGATAACCCCTCGGCCCCAATAATATTAGGAAGTGTATATAGCAAAACCAATGCGCCCGCACTTGTTCCTGATGATAAGAATACTAATAAAGCTATAGTTACCCGAACCAAAATGATTTTGAATTTTGATGAAGAAAAGAAAATTATAACCCTAGAAACTCCTGGTAAAAATATCATTACCATAAGTGATGAAGATAAAGGAATTCGCCTTGCAGATCAGCATAAAAATATGATTCAAATGGATGCTAGCGGTATTTTGATTGATAGTAGCAAAGACATTACCATTAAAGCGGCCAATAATGTTGAGGTTTCTGGCGTCAATATAAAGATGAAGGCAAGTGCAAATTTAGATATGGCAGGGAATAACACTACGGCAAAAGCTCAAATGGCATTTTTAGCACAGGGAGGTGCTACTGCAGATTTGAAAGCATCAGGCAACATTACCATTAAAGGGGCAATGGTGGCTGTTAATTAAATAGACCAATAGTTTTATTTAGAGAATAACAAGATGAGTGATTTAAAAGAACATACGTTTTTAGGAAAAGGATGGGCATTTCCACCGAGTTTTAACTTTCATCAAAAGACCTCAAATATGGTTGCGGCTGATAAAGATATTAAAGAGAGCCTCATCATTTTACTTTCTACGATGAAAAATGAACGGGTAATGCGACCGGATTATGGGACAGAAATTATAAAGCATGTTTTTGATGAAATGAACAATTCACTTCACCATTATATTATTGATTTGATCACCAATGCCATTCTTTTGAACGAGCCTCGAGTTGATATTGAAAATATTACACTGGATATGGAAATGGAAAAAATTATAATTTCTATAGATTACATTATTCGCAGCACAAATAGTAGACAAAATTTGGTATACCCTTACTTTATTACTCAAGGAACAAATGTAGATGCACATGACAGAATCTATTAACCATGAAACGATTCGTAAAAAAGTAGAAGCTTTTCATCCTGATTTTGTAAAGGTGGATGAAAGATCGGTTCAAGATTTAATACAATTGTTTGTAAGCTATGCCAAGCAAATACCTTTTGTTGATGAACACGGTAATACTTTAGGTTCTTGGGATGAAATGTATACGCGGCAAATGCTCTATTTATGGGTACGGATTTATCGCTTGGAACTAAATACCCTGGATCAAAAAAAACAATTCTTACTTACCTCATGGAATTTAGATAGAGCTCCTGAGGCGTTAATATTTCTTGGCACATTATTACGGATATTAAAGGAGCTATATGTACAGGCTTTGCGTGTGAATGCCGTTTGGGTGATTGATGAAATTATTGCAGTTTTCAGAGATAATTTGGTTACCAATGTAAAGCAGTTAACGGATAACTGTGGAAAAGTAACTCATAACATACTAAAATTATGGATTGCTTGGACTTCTGAAGTGGGTGACTTTGATGCTCAAGAATACCATAGTACTAAAAAACCGATTAAGGATCTTTTTAGAAAAGCTGCAAACGACGCTCTTAATTGCCTTTTTATTTTGCAGAAAAAAGCAAGAAGCAAAGAATTTACATCTGTTTTATACAATGGAAAAAATCCTGCGCATATAGGTTTATTATTTGGGTTTTTTAAAAGCTATCAATACATTCAGCATAAGTTTAATGAACTTCCGAAAAGGCATATTGATTTTTACTATGAAAATATTTTAAAACAGTCCCCATTAGCTGCCGAACCAGATTTGGTACATCTTTTTATTACATTAATGCCAGGCGTTACTAGGGCCAATATTGCGGAAGGGGTGCCTTTTTTGGCAGGTGTAGATGAGGATGGAAATGATATCATTTACGAAGCAATCCGACCTTTCCGGTTGATTTCTGCTGAAATTACCGAAATACGTACACTACTTTTTAATAAAAACAATACCATTTTACCTTTGCGTTCTGCTGAAATGGTCACGGGAGTTTATATGGATAGTGTTCCAAAACCACAAATTAATAAGATTTTGAAGGAAGGTAATGCGTGGGCCTTATTTGGGGAACCCCAAAGTTATAAGGATAATAAGCCATTACCGGACATAGGATGGGCGATTGGTTCTCCTGTTTTTAATTTAACCGATGGATTAAGAACTGTCGCATTGTTTTTTGAGGTTTCTAAAAAAGGTACAAAACGGTTTGATGCAATTTTAGATCGATTATTAGAATCTGAACCTTCTTTAATCAGTGAAAGCGAAAAAAATGCTGCCAGAATTGAACTCTGTCATCGTTTTTTTAGCACAGCTTTTGAATTGCATATTACTGCCATAGATGGTTGGTTTTTTATTGATAATTATGCTGCGGTTATTAGCAAAGCTCAAAATGGGGTGACACTAAAAAAATCAAATAAAAATAATTACATTTTAAAACTAGAATTTACCCTTACGGCCGATATTCCGGCTTGGATTTCGTACAATTCAGAAATTCATGGTCCCAACTACAATTCGTCCTTACCCTTGGTTACTATAAAATTAAAACAAGACTCTGCATATTATCCATATTCTTTGCTGGAAGTAATGGAAATGGAGTCTTTGGAAATCAAGGCAAAAGTCAAAAACTTTAATAAATTGGAGGTTTTTAACAAACATGGGATGTTGGATATAACCAATCCTTTTCCCATTCTTGGAATGAATCCGTTACTTGGAAATCGGTGTTATATTGGAGCCAGAGAATGGCGGCAAAAAGAACTTACAAATGTCGAGTGCTCTATTGAATGGATGGATCTTCCAAAACCTGGTTTTCAGAACTACTATCAGGAATACGAGACTACAAAAATCACCGACGAATCTTTCCGAATTACCTTAGGCAATAATAAATCTACGGCCGAAGAAATTTTATTATTCAATAGTAGTAATGGGGAAATTCAAGAACAAACTACTTTCGGTTCTATGACAGTTAATAAATTGGTAAACTATGGTTTAAGTAGTGAAGAAGAAATCTTTAATCCAAAAAATAACCCTGCGGCTTTTATTAAAATAGAATTGGTTGCTCCAGAAGCAGGTTTTGGGAGTGATATTTACCTAAATGAAATGGCGCTATATGGACAAAGAGTTATTAAAGCTCGGAAAAAACAAATTCCTTTCCCACCAAAAAAACCATATGTCCCGTTGGCCAGATCGATTACTGTGACGTACGAGACACAACAGTATATTGATTTTAATAGTGGTGCAAGTAAATTTAAGAATCAACCTTTTGATTTTTTTCATATACACCCATACGGAGTAGTAAAAGAAGGTGATGAAAATAAAATAGAAAGTCGTAATCTTCTTCCCAAATATGATGCAAGAGGACATCTTTTTATTGGTCTAGATAAAGCCAAACCCCTCTCCCTATTGTCTATTTTTTTAAAATTAGTCCCCTCACTAGAAGCATTAAGAGATGATAAGAAAGAATTAGACATGCAAATCGATTACCTGTCTGGAAAAACTTGGGAATCTCTTAGTGAAAATACCGACGAAAATACGACGATGTGGGGACAGGAATCGGGAATTATCAGGTTGTTCTTTCCTGATGATTTGGAAAGTGATCATCCCTTATTTGACAAAAGCAAGAATTGGATTCGCATTTCTGTAGATAGTAAATACCTGGGAGCCATAGGTAGATGTATACACATCAATACGAACGTTATCGTAGTAAGAAGAAAATTAGATGCTACAGCAATTACAATTAATGCCTTACCTCCTTTTTCCATTGAAGGATCGTTGTTTAAAAATAATCAAATTCAATCGATAGCACAACCGTTTCATTCCTTTGGAGGTCGTTCTAAAGAAGCAGAAGCAAAGTTTTATGCGCGAATTAGTAATCGATTAGGGCATAAAAACAGGTTGGTTCGGCCACGCGATTATCGCCGTATGATTCTTGAGAAATTTTCTGAAGTGAATTGGATAGAAGTTCTTACGGCATCGAAGTATAAAGGGGATTTTGGTATGGATTGCATTGATCCTGGAACGGTAAAACTAATTGTTATGCCTAAAATTGAAATGACTACTGATCGGAGTAGTTATAATGTTCCGAAGTATGTTCAGAAAAAAATTGAAGCTTATGTCAGAGCGCATTGTGCTCCTGGACTCATTATCGAAGTGGAATCTCCAGATTATGAGGAAGTGTTAGTGCAGTGTAAGTTGGTCAGGAAAGATGAAAATCTAATTATACCTTATATCGATATTGCTAACATTATACGAAGGCAGATTGCACCTTGGCTTTACTTTGAAAAATCGAGCTTTAAAAGGGTTCATACAGAATTTAGTGTTTCAAGTTTGATTCAGGAAATGAGCAAACATAGTAATGTAGCTTATGTAGAGTATTGTCAAGTTATCCATGTATTCAAGAACAAAGATGGATATCAATATTTTGATTCCTATACACATGGAGACATTATTGCACCTACAACTGGAAAGTCCATTTTAATTCCTGCAAAAGGATTTAATGTGTACCAAACATCTGATCAGGAAACAAAAGGATCTCGACTTGCTATTGGCGGTATGAAAGTAAATGAAACCTTTATAATTACGAATCAACGCTAAGCCCAATAGCGATAATAGGGGAATTAAACTAAGAACTAAAAATTAAAGACAACGGCATCATGGATACGATAAAATCAGAAGAGAACCAAAAGCCCAGAGTACTTAAAGCGCTAAACAGGGCTTCTTTGTATGAAGATTTTGAAGAAGGGATGCGTCCAACTGCAAGAGCTTTTCAAAGCCTTATTTATTCTACTATAAATAAACTGGATGATGGTATTTCTAAATCATTTAAACATGGATTAAAACTATCTCCCCAGGAAGAGTTGGGAGAACAAGGAGAGAATGTAATTAGTTTTTATAAAAAATTAGATGGAAGTCCTCCTGTATGGACTATTGCTCTTACTAAGGATGACAAACTTGTTATAAAATCCGGTCATGATGGCGAGGCCATGTTAACCATGTGTCCTGAAGGAAACATTGGAATTAGAAACAAAACTCCTAAGCATGCATTAGATGTATCTGGTGTTCTGGGTATGATGACCCGTAAAGGAACATATAAGAATCTAAATTCGGAGGTACAAAACACAATTAAAGCAAACGGCGCATGGCATTCAGTGCTTAAAGGCTTAAAAGGAAATACGATGTTTGAGGTTGTAGCTCTGGCAGAAGGACAAGGAAACTATGGAAATCATGCATTCTTGCATGCTATCGCTTCCAATGCTTTTGATGGTAACGCTAAAAAAGTAAATTTTACACGAACTCATTTTGCTTGGTGGAAATGGTGGAAGCGTATCGGATTACGATGGATTGGAACGCAGGATAACTATGAACTTCAGATAAAAACGTATCGTAATTATGGCGTTAATGCTAAAATAACATATCATATTACTAGTCTTTGGTAGTGTTTACCTTAAAACAGAGCATCATAGTTAGGAAAGCATATCAGATTACCATGAAGGTGTAATGGTATAATCTAACAATTGCTTATCCACATCAACAAGCTCATGCATTAAGGCAAAAACTACAAGCCCCGCTGTATTTTTAGCTCCTGTTTTATCCAATAAATGCTGTCGGTGTCCCTCTATGGTGCGAATACTGCGATCTGTTTTTTCCGCAACCTGTTGATTTGTAAAACCATGGCAAATAAGCTTTAAGATTTCCAATTCTTTTTTAGTGATACTTTCTACGTTACTAAAATGCGGTTTTTTAGGCATCTGTAGGTTTTGAACGCGAAAAGCTTCTGCATATTCCTTGGTGAAATACAAACCCTTTTCATGTACCATTTTTAAAGCTGCAATTAATTCGTCTGGTGCTGTATTTTTTGGAAGAAAAGCATTCACTCCCAATCGAACCATATAATTGATAAAACTAGGACTGTAATAAGAAGATAAAATTACAATTTTACTATGTGGATACTTTTGCCGTATAATTTTAGTGGTTTCAATACCATCTAATGGAACCATTTTTAAATCGAGAACTAAAACATCAGGAAGTTTACCAGTTTCAAGAATAAGATCCATAAGTAGCTGTCCACTTGCCAGAGAATGGACTACTTTAAACGGTTTGTTCTGATTGAGAAGATTTGTAATACCTTCTCTAAATAATGCTTCATCATCAACAATGGCAATATTAATTGGTAGATTCATAAATACGTTTATTGGTTAGTTAGCGGAACAGAAATAATGAACAAGGTGCCATGACCTTTTATGGATTTGAACTTATATTTTGCATTTAATTTTTTTGCCCTAAAACGAATACTTTCCATGCCAAAATTTGTGGAACAGTTATTATAATTAAATCCAATACCATTATCGCTTACCAAAAGATTTATATGATTTTTTGCATAGCGCAAAGAGATTCGAATTTGCGATGCATTTGCATGTTTTAAAATATTATTAATGATCTCTTGGAATATGCGAAATAATTGAAATTTATGATTTTGGGGGATTAAAACATTCTCAGGAATACAGGATTCGATCTTAATATCTAGCACTTTATTTAACGGAAAAACAAAATCTTGAATTGCATTTAACAAACTTAATTTGTCTAAAAAAGGAGTGTGTAAATTGTGTGAGAGATTACGCACGGTGTACATTACATTATTTAGTAAGTTTAGCACTTCTTTAGAACAATCGGAAGAACGACAAAGTTTGTATTGTAAGACAGCAAGTTTTGAGCTAACGTTATCGTGTAACTCTCCTGAAATTCTTTTTCGCTCACTATCTGCAAAGTTAAGACCTTGCATAGTATACGATTTTCTTTTTTTCTTGCTTATAGTCACCCTTTCAACATATTTTAAGAACAATTAAAGTGTGTAGCGCAATTACATTTGTATCTATAGGTTTTTAGTGCAAAAACCTAATAATTGCATTGGGGGCTTATATATAGTGGGGTAAATTATTTTGTAAAAAAAGCTATTACTATGCGTAATTACAATTTTTTAACCTTCTAAATATATGTAAAATTTTATAACTATAATATTATTTTTTGTATTTTAAATACAGATAAGACCTACAGCTATTTTAAGAAAATAAAATGACAACTTTTAAGTCCAAAAATAAGGTTGTCATTCCTTACTACTTTTCTTGTTATAATCTTTTGGATACCATTTACTGGGATATAAACTAGGTATTTTTACGCTTTCCTGTGAATTTGGATCTTCCTATTTTACCATCATATTTGGAATAGCTATGCGGGGAATTAAATTTGTTTTATGCTTTCTTTTTTTATTGCTTGGTTCAACTATAGAAACGTATGCAACTTGCTTTTATATGGTAACAATTCAAGATGCACAAGCAGAAAAGGATCAAACCGATGCAAATGAGCAAAAGGATTCTACAGCCCTATTAAGCGGATTAAAAACAGAAGTCGGAAAGTATTTTGAAGCCTTAGGAAGATTATTCCCAAATGAACAGCATAGTATACAGCAAAGGACCTACATATCAAATACAAAGGATACCCTTATTATTGAACAAAAACAGGAAGTTTTTGGTTTTCATCCGTATTGGCTTAATAAAACTTATACCGAATACGATTTTAAGACGCTTTCAGCCGTTTCCTTCTTTGATTATGCACTTAATCCTGACACAGGATCGTATGTTGAACCTTCGAGTATCCAAAATTGGAGAAAGACTGAATTAATTTCACGAGCTAAAACGAGTGGTTGTAAAGTATATCTAACGGTCACCAATTTTACACGACATAAAAATGCACGCTTTTTAAGTGCCGAAAATATAGCCGCTCGAAATAATTCTATCGACTCCATTCATGGTCTATTGCTAGAAAGACAAGCGCATGGGGTAACGATAAATTTTGAAAATATACCTAAGAGAGCAAGCCATCAATTTACTGAATATATAAAACAACTTTCGGCTAGATTAAAAACTACAGGGATGAAAGTTGTAGTGACTCTTCCACCAATTTATGATGACACTTATGATATTAAGGCAATTAAAGACGATGTGGAATTTTTTATTGTTATGGGTAAAAATTATTATGGAGATTGGAGTGATATCGCAGGTCCCGTTTCACCATTACGAAGTGGAGCATTATGGAAGGAAGGTAGTATTGTAAATTCGATAACAACGTATTTGGATGAAGAGTTACCTAAAGAACAGCTAATTTTATCACTCCCGTACTATGGTAATAAATGGCAACTTTCAGATACGCTTTACCCCCCGCAGCGTCCATATTTTATTGAAAACCTACAATATAGAACCATAAAAAACAATTACCCTCAGGAACCTAAATATGATACAATTAGCGCCACGGCTTACCTCGATGTATTATCTAAGGATGGTAAGAAAATCCAAATTTGGTTTGACGATGCAAAAACCTTAGGTGAAAAATATGATTATATCAAAGAAAAAGAACTGGCTGGAGTTGGTATTTGGGCGTTGGGTTATGACGACGGATATCCGGAACTATGGCAAGCACTGGATGAAAAATTTGGCGGAAAAACGATAACCAAACCAAAAGAGCGAACTTTACTATCATATTTGGCCAATGTATCGGTATTAAAGGCCGGTTTCTACCTAATTTTAACAATGCTGACTTTGGGGTTTCTGTTGTCCTTACGCGACCCCGACATACGAGAAATCGTATTTAAACATTCTTGGGTTAAGCTAACCGCGCTTCTTGCAATTCCAACGCTGTTGCTAGGGCTTCTGTTTTGGCAATCCTATTTTATACAGGGAGTTTTCTTATTCGCGGGAATAGCCCTTGGGTATGTTATATATTATTTATTTGATAGAACAGAAGAATTGAGTAACAATATAAAACGGATACCATGATTGAGCTGCTGCTGCTTTTTATAGAATGGGTAAAGTCTATTTTAGCCAAGGAGACCCTGTTTACGTTTATTTCCATTCCCATTGCTACATTTTTAGCTTGGATTACACACAAGGCATTCAAGAATCAGTTAGAAGTTTTAGCAGTTGATAACGTTCGTTATTGGCTTTACCTTATTGTTAGTTTTTTACTCATTATATATGGTATACGTTTAGTTGAATCGGTGTTCAAAAAAGTACTAATTAAAAAAGAAAAAAAAGAATAACATGGGACAACAAGTTTGTATGGGAGCACAAATGCAATGCTCCTTTGGTGCAGCTCCGTCCAGCTTGGCGGTATTACCAATAAAAAGAGTTACCTCCTCATTCATGCCAGATGCAAATATTATGGATCATATTCCGATGGTGAATATTTTACCTTTTGGGATGTGTTCATCCCTTGCTAACCCAACAGTAGCTGCAGCTACTTCAGCTGCTCTTGGCGTGCTTACTCCAATGCCATGCATCCCCATGATACCGGGACCATGGACTCCAGGGAACCCTACCGTTACGATTGGAAATTTTCCTATAATCAATAATACCTCCAAATGCTTCTGTGCTTTTGCAGGAGTTATTTCATTTACCAATCCCGGACAACAAACTGTTCAGGATTAGAACGTTTATACGTAGCAATTAAAATGACCATCGGGTATGACAATTATTGAAAAAGAACAAATTAAATGGTATCACCGTACCAGAATAAGAACGTGGGCAGGTAATACTGTAAAAATACAGGGTTGGACAAGCAAGGCTATGCAAAAGCGTCGATTTAACGAAATCCTAGATCATTTAGATTTTAGAGGAGCTTCTGTACTTGATGTGGGCTGTGGTTATGGAGATTTCAAGACTCATTTAGATATGAAGTACCCCAAACTCGATTATATTGGTATAGATCAGCAAAAGGAATTCGTTGCGGACGCTAAAGAACGTTTTGCTGCTTGCAACAATGCGTGGTTTTATCATACTGATTTTAGCCGTTGTCAATTGCCTCGAATGGACGTTGTAGTTGCTTGTGGGGTTTTATCGTATTATACAAAAGATCCAAACTACTATTTTGACATGATTCATAAATTTTACAAAGTTTCAAAGAGGACTTTGGTGTTTAATATGCTGGATGAGACATATTTTGATTCGGGGTCATTGATTGTAGCGCACAATCGAAATTTAATATATCAGTTTTGTAAACAAATTTGCAAAAACGTTCAGCTAATTCAGAGGAGAGATCATAATTTTTTTACTGTAATAATGAGCGCTCATAGTTTATAAGAACTTCACAAGAATTGTCAATGAACTTCTATAGATAGAAGCACGTACTTCTACTCTTTTTTTATACTCTTTTTGAGAGTAATTTACCAAAAAATAACTTTTGGATCCAGAAATTATTCATGATGAATTTCCCGCTTTAAATGGGAAAAAATCTAACTACTACCAGCATCGAAAAACTGCTTTGAAATGGATTCAAATGCTATCGGGGAAGGAGTGGACAGATTATAATGCCCATGATCCCGGGGTTACCATATTAGAGGCATTATGTTATGCGCTTACCGAAGTTGAATACAAATTGGATTTTGCTATTGAAGATATTTTATATGGTCTTCCATCGGATGTAGCTATCAATCTAGAGGAAAATGCTTTTTTTCTAGCAGAAAAAATTCTAACTACAGCCCCCGTTACAGAAGCGGATTATCGAAAGCTTATTATTGACAGAGTTGCTTCCGTCAATAATGCTTGGCTTGTTAAAAAAGAGGAAGCCTATGAGGTACTGCTGTTAAAGGAAAAGGATGTTGATGCTACGATAGCAATTAAGGAAACGCAAAAACTACTTCGACAGTATAGAAGTTATGGGACAAAATTTAAGGCCATTAAAATTGCAGAATTTGATTATATACCTTTAAATGTGGACATTTTTGTAAACAATCAAATGGATGTTGAAGAAATTTTGGCGCAACTATTTTTTAATCTAAATGAAGCCATTTTAAACCCTAATCCGCATCGGCAACCTTTTGGAGAATTGGTAGAAGAGGGAGCAAATTATCATGATATTTTTGATGGCCCTGAGATGCAACATGGAATTATTAAAAAAGAGAGTTTAACGCCGATTACGAAATCACTAAGTGCTATAAAAATTAAAAAGATAATTGCAGCTACAGCTGGCATAGACATGATAGACCATTTTGTTTTTACAAAAAGAACGGTATCGGAAGCGACAAAAGAAAGTACAAGAAAAAAAGAATCTACCACGGAAAAAATAGAAATTGCTGAAGATAGTGTTCCTTTTTTTACTCCTATTCTTAAAGAAGATAACAAGAGAGCTAAACAAGATCAATCGGCAAATACGAAAAAAGATTTCAATACAATTCGAGTGTTTAAAAATCAGGAGCCTATAGAAGGAATAAATTATGATCTTGTTCACGATCTGCTTGTTCGAATGGCGCATCGAACGCGAAGAGATTATGTTTTAAATAATAAAAATCAATCTTCTTCATACGTTTTACGTGCTCGAAACAGAAATATCCAAGAATACTATAGCATTAAAAATGACTTTCCTTTAGTATATGGACTTCAAAATAAGGGGTACTCAGTAATTCAAAACTTTAAGTCCCATGACGGAGACCAATTAGAAGCTTATTTATTACCCTTTGAACAAATATTGGCCAATACCTTTATGCGTCTGGCGCATTTGCGTGATGTATTTTCCATACGGAAATTAAAAAAAGAAGCTAAACATTATGGTCTTGCAGTTCCAGCTTTCAAATCAACAGCTATACACAGCAACGTAATCTCCGAAACATCAACACAGGATGTGGATTATGTTGATGCCTATATAGAACCAGAACAAACTCAATTAGAACATCGTGAAACAATACTCACGCATCTTCTGGCTCGTTTCGATATGCATTTATATGAAGATTTTGAAATAGATTTAGGAGATGATGTATTACAGCATATAAAAAGAGATATTAAGAGTAAGCAGAAGGTATTAAAAAGAGTAGATAGAATTACGGCAAACCGCAGTATACATGACGCTAGTAAATCAAAAAAACGAACAAGTTTAGAAGAAGAAATCTATGCACGTCTTGGAATTTTAAAACCCCCAAAGAGACCATTATACAAGGCTATAAAGCATATAAATTATAACTTAAAGCATAAAAAAACCAGTGGAAATTTTAAGATAGTACGAAAAAAGCGTAGAAAATCGAAAAAACGTGAAATATACTTTCATATTACTAAAAAGCAGGAAATCAAATACATCTTGCGTAATGCTGCTAAAGCTTCTTCTTATAAATTAATACCTAAAAAGAAGAACAATAAATATCGAATAATTTTGGTTGATGAAAATAAACAGGACCATCGAATTTGCACAGTGAAATCGAGAACTAAAGCAGTACGAATTTTAGACAAATTAATGCTACATCTTCGATTGGTTAATAGTGCAAGCGAAGGGTTTTATATGATTGATCATGCTTTATTGGCTGACTCCATTGAAGATATTGCTTTTGCTCGATACCGAATGAGTTTTGTTTTTCCGGCCTGGGGAACTAATTTTCAAAATCGTTCTTTTCAAAAGAAAACAAGAGACCTTGTACATTATTTAGTTCCCGCCCATATTCGTGCAGATTGCCTGTGGTTAGATTTAAATGAAATGAAAATCTTTGAAAAAACGCATGAAAAATGGAAAAAAGCATCAAAAAACAACAAGCATGAAAAGGCACAGAAACATCAAAATAACTTAAAAGAGCTTCTTTGTGATTATGTGAAAACCAAAAGAGTGCTATGATGATGAATACGCATCATATTGAGACCTTAAAATTTGATCTGGATATTCCAACCAAGGCGCAAAGTAATACTATCCAAAATAGTGTTATCCGAATTTTTAATGCACAATTCCATCGACTTTTTAATACCGTGTTTACTCAATTTGATTCAAAAGAACCACTTGTTATACCCTTATTAGAATTGGAGTTAAAGCCTATACCAATAGAAGCTTTAGAGCGGGATTTAGCAAAACAATGTGAAGAACAATTACAACTTTATTTTGATAAACTTAAACAACAAAAACTTCATAAGGGTACTATAATTAATACTGAGGAATCAGCTAGAGAAATTGATGCACTACTGTTTTATCTGCATCATGGGGTTTATCCCTGGTTTCAAACAGAAACAGTAGTATTTAAGACCCAGTGGGAAAGACTACTAAAATCACCGCAAAAAATAACTGTATTAAAACGGCTTCTTAGCAGAAATCGCAATGCTATGGGACGATTGCTATATCATCTGGATGAATGTCAAAGTACAGCAACCCTATTGAAATTACAACCAGCTATTCCTGCAGCTGTAATTGCTTATCACCGTACACTTTTTGATTTTTTTAATCAAAGTAAGGAGAAAGAATACGACTCTTTAACCGCTTACACGAAGAAGATATGGCTATATACATTGCAGTATATAGTTAGTCAAAAGACTAATTTGTTTGCATTACCGGATTTTATAAAGTTTCATTTAAATGCATTGATAAGTTATTATCATTTTGAAAAAGAAACTTGGTATTCAGAGTTTCGTAATTTTATTTATAAAATGGATCGCATATACCCAATAGATAAAGATGTATTAAGAATAGTTAACACGCTTACGGAAAAAACAAGAAGGACCATCGCTTCTAAGAAGAGATCAAAAATTAAGTTAGCTATTCAAGAGGTGGAAGGAATACTAGTGAAAAAGCAAAAAACGGAAACCGATATTATATTACTTCGGAATTGGATACTGAAAATTGAAAATAGAACCGTTATTCAACAAAAATGGATTAACCCTTTGCGAGTGCGTATATTGGAAAATGTACTCGATGTAATTGTTCCTAAAAGTGTTCCCATTATTCTAGACTACCATTCGAACCTTAGAAAGTTACATGATACCGTGGTGATATCGAATTCTTTTGAATCTTTCGAAAGAACAAATTGGACGTTCACATTTGATTATCTCACAAGGTCTTTTTCTTCTGTATTTCAGGCAAAAGAATTCATCCGATACCATATTGAAAAATTGAGTAATCATTACGGTCTAACCCCAAACGAACTCCTTAAACACTTTTTAAAAGGTCTGCAAAACTACCTTAAATCGGGGGCTAAATACAACGAGCTCAATCTTATCGCAAAGGACATTTTTAGTGATAATGCCCTTTACGACAACAACGTATTAAAACCTAAAGAAAACCCTGTTGTTTTTGTTGATAAATGGGAAGAAATTAGAAAGCTATTAACTTCAACAGCTACATTAAATTATGCGGAAATACAGCGAATACGTGCGTGGCTAAAAACTCAAAACAATGACAAGGATATTGACAGGCTGTGGACCCCTGGAGCGGCAGCCAGAACCCTTGAAAAATGTCTCAATATTTATCTTCCAAAAAATGCAATTTTTATACTTGAATTTTCTGAGCTGTTAATGCGGGTTTTTGAGAAAGATCTTCGTCCTAATAATCCTCGACTTAATAAAAAATACTTCAGGTTTGTACTAAAGCGTATAACACAGGAGTCGGTGTTTACTATGGAAAGATGGATTGATGCTGAAATAAAATGGTTGAAAAAGGAAACTAGACTTAATATCAAAGCAATTGCTGAACGTATTGTTCAGTATTCTAAGAGTACCTTGATTGAGGAAGTTAGCAATATACACTCATATGTTTATGTAGCACGGATACCTTTACAACTCAATTATAGAAATAAGGAGCAAAGCTTCCATAGCGCAGGGGAAGTAATACCGTACCATCGTTTGCTAGAATTTTTGGAAACAGGTAAAATAATTGAGTCCGAAGGGACTTTGGTGGCGATAACACAAGGTAACGCTTCAATTTTAAAGCAATATGAAAATCAAATCGAAGCATTGCTTGTCCACAATCCTGCAGCTTGGTTTATGTTGGTAAAAAACAGAACCTCCCCACTTCCAATAGCTGAAATACTTAAACAAAAACTAAAACCTATACTGCAGCATCGATTGAAATTATTTAATGTTATGTATTATAAATGGAGCGCATTAAAAGCTAAATTGATAATATATAATAGGACAATAACAGACAAAAGTATTGCTAAGTTTTATTATTTGGAGGAAGGTATTGTTCCTGATTGGATGAATGCACCACATGCAAACGAAAGGGATTGGCGTTTTTCTCAATCGTTTATCAAAGATTTGTATCAATATTCATGGACACCTAAAACCATCAAACGATGGACACATGGAGTATCTAAAACTACTAAGCGTAATTTTTTGGAAACTAGCTTGAAAAAATCTCCAGATCACTGGATAGCGCATTTATTTCGGAATCTTGAAAATATGTATCAAGATATTCCTGCAATTAAAAGACCCATTACAATGGAGGCTTTTGAACTGTCTTTTTGGACTATTTTTTTTAGAATATTTAAGCGGAGTACAACCTCCTTTGTAAATCAACATGCTGAGAGTTTTTTAAAAGATTGGCAGTTAGTTATGGGCTGCAGTTTTACTGAAAGTGCAACTTTTTTAGGTTTGATAGACGAAAACTTTATGCCGAGTTATCTTGTGGAAGAATTAAAGAAGCATAAAACCAAAAGTTCAGAAAAGGAACTACCAGAGGATGATCATAAGGTATTAGATGATATCAGGACTTTGGAAGAAAGCATTAGCCCTGCAGTCACTTTTGACCCTTTTATTCAAAAGGAGGAAGAACTTATAAAATGGTATATGGATTATGCTGGAATTCCGTTGTTGCACCCTTTTTTACCGCATTGCTTTAAGTTAACAGGTTATTTAAATGATACGAATGCATTTAAAAATAGGAAGCAACAATACCAAGCGGTTTACCTCTTATATTATTTGGCAACCGGACATGAAACACTATTTGACGAAACCGAATTGGCTATGAGTAAAATTTTATGCGGTTTATCAGTAGAACAGGCGATGCCCATATCATTTACACTTTCCGCAAAAGAAAAAGAAACTGCGAATGAACTTTTAGAAGTACTTATTTCCAGATGGAAGAAACTTGGAAAAACAAGTCCAGAGGTTTTACGAAATTCGTTTTTAAAACGAAGCGGCCTTCTGGAAAATAAAGATAAGGCGTATCACCTAACAATGGAAACGAGTGGCGTAGATGCGCTACTAGATTTTATACCCTGGGATATTAAAATGATTAAACTTCCCTGGCTTGATCAACTAATTTATGTATCATGGAGATAGACCACTACGAAGCAACAGAATCGTTCTTGCAAAAAGAATTTGAATGGCTCTCCGAGTTAATAAAAGTACGTGTAGCGTCTTACTTTAATACTAAAGAATCGGCGATTTCTATTTTTGATATTAAACCTCCATTGATTGGTGAAGAAAGTACGTATGAACGGTTTTTATTGCATTACGAATTGGGTTTTGCAGAGCGTGTTATTGTATCCATGGTAGCTGCATCTGTTTTAAAACCGGAAGTATTTGACATTCTACATACCCAAAATGAAATTACCGGAATTCAATATACCGAGTTTGGTGGGCGTATCGAGGATCGACGTTTTATTCCCACCTTTCGTACAGCTTCTTTTATTTTGAATGATACTAAGATGGCATTACCAGTAACCTTATATCCATTGTTTGAGGCATCGCACCCATTTAGTTATTTCTCATTGATTGATTTTTCGGATACTACATTTCGCACCCGTATGGAAACTCCAATTCGATTTACACAGGAATCGGAATACTTACTTTTTACTGGAAATTCATACCAGCCTGAATTTAATAGCGAATTTCCCGCAAAAGAATTAACTACAAATTTAAATTGGGAGGACCTGATTTTACCTAATGCAATAAAACATGATATTGACGAAATTTTATATTGGTTCAAGTCCGAATCAAAACTAAATGAAGATAAACACCTTAAAAAATGGTTGAAACCAGGATATCGCGTATTGTTTTATGGACCTTCTGGTACCGGGAAAACGCTAACGGCTTCTTTATTAGGCAAAACAGTAAAACGACCAGTTTATCGCATAGACTTATCTATGGTGGTTTCAAAATACATTGGTGAAACTGAGAAGAACTTAGCTAAGGTTTTTGAACGAGCCGAAAAAAACCAATGGATACTCTTCTTTGATGAAGCGGATGCACTGTTTGGGAAAAGAACAAAAACAACCTCGTCTAATGATCGCCACGCCAATCAAGAGGTAGCCTATCTTTTACAGCGTATTGAAGACTTTTCAGGAATGATCATTCTGGCAACAAATCTTCAGAACAATTTAGATGATGCGTTTACAAGGCGTTTTCAATCCATGATACCTTTCAGTTTACCCGATAAAAAGGAGCGATTGTTGTTGTGGAAACAAATTTTCACTCCTGAATTTGGCTTAAGCGCGGAGTTCATAGAAGAAATGGCCGAAAAGCATGAATTAACCGGAGGCTCTTTAATTAATGTATTGCGAACCGCGGTCTTACATAACTATAAGACTGCAACTTCTACGTTATCTGATAACCTTGTGCGATACGCCATTCAAAAGGAACTGGAGAAAGAGGGGAAAAGTAATATGAAGCTTAATTGATTGTAGTAAAACATACTCCTTTGTGAAAAAATCTCATAAAAACCAAGTAGTTCTACGCTGTTTTGGAAAGCTGGATATATTTATTTTTAACAGGTGAGGTGTTAACAACCGATTAACTACCTCATGTATTAGGTACCCCCACACAAAGAAAGAATAACTAAAATATTTTAATTATGGAATTAGTATCCTTAGGTGTAGGGCTTATTGTAAATACCTTTTTAAAAAATAAAGAAGTACATGGAGCCATAAATGATTTTGTAACGGAATCTGTAGGTTGGGTTCGCGATTGGTTTAAGGGAGACGAAAAAGAAGAGCTCATAAAAAAAGTTGAAAAAAACCCTAAATCAACAGCTGTTAAAGCCGAATTGAATACTGCAGTTACTCAAATGGTTAAGAATCCAAAATTCAAAAGTCAATTAGAAAAATGGGTAGGAGAATCTAAAAAACCATTTCCTTCTATGAAAAACGTAGTGGATAATCTGGAGTTGGAAACTGAAGGAGCTGTTAATATTGGAGATAAAGGAAAAGATGAGATTCCCTATGATAAAAAGAATGTTATTACGAATAGTAAAATTAAGGCTGGAGGTGATTTTAATTTAGGCGATATGTAATCGATAATTATACAGAATCTCCAAAAAATTAATTTTAAGACAAGCATTTCATGAATACCAGTGAAAAAAGAAAAAACACCTTAAAAGGTAATACCATTGAAGGTCAAGAGGTAAATATTGGAGATCGTATTAATATTTATGGAATGGAAACTTCATCTAAAGATCTGGAGTTTGTAATTAAACTTTTTGCAATAATTATTGCAGGGTTTGCGATAGCTGCGGGCATCTGTCTTTTTTACCCTGGGCCTAAGGAAGAGTTGTTTGATTATATGGGCTTTTTTGCCTCCGGAGGTTTTGTTGCACTTGCTTCCTTATTTCTTGTTCTTTTAATACGGTCTAAAAAACAATCTTCCATTAATATAAACTAAGGTCATATGAGATTTAAAATAGTAATAGGAATACTTGTTGTATTTATGTTGGGATTATTTTCCTTCGCAATATATCAGGCGTATGCGCTAAAGAAAACAAACAATGCACTGGAAATAGCTAAGGAGGACTTAGTAACGGAAAAGAAAAAATTGGAAGATGTTCTTGAAGAAAACAAAGCGCTGGAATTAGCAAAACTAGAAGCCGAAAATGAAGATGAGCTTTGGGACTATGCGCAGAAAACAGCTACTTTGGAAGCCTATACCAATTACATTAAGATCAAAGGATATAAGAAGCATGAGACTGTACTAAATAAAAAAATTGATGAACATTTATCCAAAAAAACAGGTTACATTCAATTTGTAGAGTCTAATGGTACCATGTTGCTTACGCCGTATAAAGGAATTGGAAATAGAAAGGACTTATGGATTCCAAAATCTGCAATGAGTGTACGTAGAGGGGTTATCGGAAATTCTAACTTTAGAAGCACTAGTCGCACGGGGAATGTGATTTTAGAAGGTCAAATTGTGAAAATGCTGGGGGATTATATTCCCAGCGGGAACGCAAAATGGGCTAAAATCTCCTACGGAGATTAACTAATTCTTATTTAATATTAATGATCAAAGATTAAATCTTCTGGCATTTTATTCATGTATAAAGTTTCTCCTCTTACTTCTATAAGATGCTTAAATGACACCTTATGTGCTAGCGATATTACAAAGCAACGGTCATTTGTTTGTTCTAAAAATTCCTTAAAGCTTTCTAAAGAACTGCTATCATTTTCAAATTCATTATTCTTGGTATAGTTATCTAATCTTCGCCATAATTTAGGAAATATAGGTGGCATTTTCGATAAGGAAGCTGCGCCTTCCCATTTTACGCCATTCATAGATGTATCTGCTTCCCAAATATTGGCACAATCAAATCTAGCCTTGTTTAAGGCTCCCACAAATACTTGTCTCAAATCAAAAAACAGCGTATCATAGAATAGGGGGTATGCATGACCAGTTTTTACCAGTTTATAATTAACGCTTTGCATTACAAATTCAGGTTCCAGGAAAAAGTCAAAATCAACCTGAGTTGGTATTGGAACATCTGCATTAAAAACAAATGCGATGATTCTTCCATTTGGACCTACTTGGTTCGATAACAGAAATCCTTTTGAGATTGGGTCTTCTGCTTTTTTACCGTCTTCTGCTTTTTTGTTGCTTTCTGCATCAGGTATTAATAATAATTTTAAATTTTCTTTAGTAGCTGCAGATGAAAATGGTTCTTTTGCACGTTTCTCCATGGCATCTATTCCTTCATATCGAAGTCCGATGGTCCCATTTTTAGCATTTATTTTTGGACGTCTCCCATTTCTTTTCAGTCGAAAAACCAAATCGGGATTATCAGGTTTAAATCTGCAAGAATCTCCATCGGGATCTCCTGTATTGGGCATAAATGTTCCAGAAATTACTTGAAAAGGCATAGTACGTTTTTTTATAAGTTAAACATATTGCTATCCAATACTTGAAACAAGCGTATTAATACCTGATTTACTTCACTTTATTGCGGATCTATTGGTTTGGTTTCTGCCTTAGATGGATATAATTTAGTAAAAATCCATCCCGCGATCATTGCCAATAGAAAAGATGGCGCTAAAACATCTAGTTTTTCAAAATAAACACCAATATTAGCTAAACTTTGAAAACCAAACTTAAATATGGGTACAGATAAAAAACCTGTGATCATGGAAGCAATAGCACCTTTTTCAGAATAATTCTTCCAAAAAAGAGAAAGTATTATTACAGGGCAGAAGGTAGCGGCAATTCCTGACCATCCGAAAATCACAAACCAAAAAATAGTACGATCGGGTGATAATACCGCAACGGTAAATGAAAGTCCCAAGGCGAACAAAGCCATACCTAAGGTTACCCATTTGGAAATTTTTGCCAGTCTATCATCCGTGAGCTCTGGTCTAAATATTTTCTGATAAAAATCGCGAGTTATAGCACTTGAAGCTACAATTAACAACGAATCGATGGTAGACATAATCGCTGAAAGTACAATAGCGATATAAACGCCAATAAGTGCGACAGGTAAAACGTTTTCTACCACAACAATCAAAACATTTTCCCCACCGATACCTAATACAGCTTCGGCATCTTGACCTACTTCAGTAAAAAGATAGCGTCCTAAGAGTCCTATAGTAACGGCTGCAGCATCCGTCAGTACTGTGAAAATTACGGCAACCCATCTACCTCTATTGATTTCTTGTTCGTTTTTAATTGCCATAAAACGAACATAAATCTGAGGCGAGCCCAGAAAACCTAGACCAATCATTGCAAAACCTAATAGGGTAAATACATTAATCCATGGATCAGCACTTGTACCCCATATATTAAGTAAATTAGGATCAATTTCCCGCAGACCACTTATAAATTCAGAACCATTTTCAATGGAGAACCAGGCAATTAGCGGTAATAAGAGTAATCCAAAGAACATCATTAAACCTTGGAAGAAATCAGACCATACAGCGGCCAAAAAGCCGCCAATAAATATATAAGCGACTACAATTACAAACCCTATTAAGGCACCTGTATAATAATTGATACCAATAAGGGATTCAAATGCTTTACCTGTAGTATCAATTTGTGCGCTTACATAGATAACAACAAAAACAGACAAAGCTGTAGCTGCTATACTGCGTAAAAGATTCGTTTTGGGTTGAAATCTTCCTTCCAAATAATCTGGAATAGTGATGGCATTGTATTTATCACTTAATCTTTTAAAGGGTTTAGCCATAAAAAACCAGGACAAAGCCACACCTAATACCTCCCCTAAAACAACCCAATATGCCGAGACACCTGCAATAGCTCCCATTCCAGTTAGGCCCAATAGTAACCAACCTGATTCTCCTGTAGCTCTTGCCGAAAAGGCGGCAGCCCAATATCCTACATTTTTTCCACCTAAATAATAATCACTGAGTCCTTTTACTTTTCGAGAAGCAAAAATTCCAATCAGAAATAAAATAATAAAATAGATGCCAAGGATGATAAATTTTGTAATCATATATTTTAAGTTCAGTTGTCTTACGAGCTAGCTAAAGATAATGTAAATGAACTGTTCTACGGCTGTGCGAATTCTAATGTATAATGGCTTTAAGGGTTTTTTGTGTTAAAAAATGGCATTAAATGCAGAATAAAAGGCCATAAATGTTCTTTTTTAAGACAATTCAGATCAAAAAATGCGAAAACCTATGAATTTTTGCTAACAACAGTTTAAAATAATTTTCTAAAATTTGGTTTAAATTAAAATCTCAAAATCTTATCACATGAAGAATGCTATCACCTACAAAGCAGCGTTTGGATGTATTATAATCTTATTTTGCTGCACCTTAACTGCACAGCAATCGGCTATATTTGATACAAATACTTCAGATCCTTTTGAAGCTCATAAAAGAAAAGTAAATTATCAGGAATTAAAAGGACTGGGTTACAAAGATGTTGAAATATTTGAAGACTTAGCCAATGCAAATTTTTTAATGGAAAACTATGAAACGGCCTTGTTTTGGTATGAGAAACTGTTGACTATAGATAAAAATAAGGTTCAAAAAACAAATCATCAGGAGCGCTATAAATTTGCACTAGAAAAAGCTGGACGAATAGCCGATTCGGGAGTATCTGCTTCTAAAGATTGGCAGGCCGAAATACGCAAAAATTACGAAACCGCACAAGAACCCGTAGTAGCGAGTAATCGTAACATAGCTATTGATCAGAAAGGAACTTATTTTTTAGAAAATCAGATCTTGGCAGATAATAGTACTACAAAACTGGGAAGTAAAGATTTTGATAAGCAACAAGCTTATAAGGCACCTATAGCGATAACCGCAGATGGAAAAACGGCCTATTTTAGTAAAATTATTTATGAAAAACCAGAATATGGTATTTTCTCAAAAAAGGAAAAGGTTCATAAAATTTTTAGAGCGAATAACATCAACGGTCAGTGGCGAAATGTGAAACAAATAGCAGTATGTCCTAAAAACTTTTCTGCGCAACATCCTAGCATTTCTCCGGATGGCAAGCGGTTATTTTTCGCTTCCAATATGCCGGGCACCTATGGAGCCTTTGATATTTATGTTGCGAAAATACATAAAGATGGCAGTTTAGGTGTAGCCAGAAATTTAGGAGATAAAGTAAATACGAAGAAAGATGATTTGTACCCAAATCTCGTAGGTGGGTCTACCTTGTTTTTTGCATCTGCAGGGCACAAAGGTTATGGTGGACTTGATGTACACATGGCTCAGGTGGGACAGAATAATGTAGGACTTTCCGTAAACTTAGGAAGCTCCATTAATAGTAAAGACGATGATTTTTCAATTTATCTTATGACCGAAAAAGGACTGGGCTACGTAATCTCCAATCGGGGAGAAAATAAAGAAACAATACGTAGCGTAGCATTCTCTTATGATCATAAGAAGAATAAGTTAATCAACGAAAAAGAGTATAATATTCTTGCTGCACTCAACAACAATTTAAAAGTAGATTATACCACTTCTGTTTTCGAAGACGAATAGACCGCAATGATACTGATGATCTTTGAAAACAGGCAGGGTTCATTCGTATCAAGATAAACGAACCTATTTAATAGGTGTCATTAATGCTTACATCTCAAAAGAAATTTTGACCAAACGATATAAGCGCAACGCATACCCATAGCATAATATTAAAGTTTACAAAAATGAGCGTTACTACCACTATAAAAAACAGGATATGTTTCCTCCTAATAGGTTATCTGATCTTCAGTATACAGACCGCTTTTGGTCAGGAAACTAACTTTGATTTAAATTCGAGAAGTACTTATCACAATCAGTTATTTTTCAATCGATTTTTAATAAATCCAACGTTTTCCTTAGTGGGGGAGGAGAAATCATACCTTAATATCTTGCATAGAAATCAATATGCAACCTTCGAAGATAATAACCAAAACTACTTTGTGGGTCTTAGCCATAAACTCAATGAGAATACTGCCTTAGGTTTAGGGGTTTATAGCCAGTGGGAGGGAGTAGTTCAAGAATTTGGATTTAATGCAAATTATGCCAGAGCAGTGCGATTGGGTGCGAAGAGCAAACTTACTTTTGGGATTAACGTAAACTATTTTAATGTAGGATTAGACAAAAATCGCATTACAGCAACAGCGAATGATCCTGAAATACTCAATGCTCAAAATGAGAGTAAAATAGCCATACAACCCGGAGTTACCTTATCTACTGGGAAGTTCGACTTTGGATTAACGGTAGATGATTTTTTTAGTTACAATCAGACTACGAACGGTTTTGCAACGAACTTTACAGATAAAAACGTCCGGGCATCCATTCAATATACGCATGCTTTTGATGCATCGCGCGGTTTGTTTGAAGACGCAAAACTAAAACCTCTAGTTCAAATAGGAAGAAATCAGAATAATAGCCTAGCTTATATTGGAGCCTTGCTACTGGATTTACCAAAATATGGGTGGTTACAAACGACGATTGATGACGAGCATGGCGTATCTATGGGGTTTGGTGTAAATCTTAACAAGAAAATGTCTATTGGGTATTTGTTAGAAAAGGATATTGCCCAGGATGACGTTGACCTAGGATTGAATCATGAAGTTTCTTTGGCGTACACTTTTAAAAATACCAACGCTTCTGCAAATAATAATGTAGCTAGTTCAGATGATGAAAAAGTAGATGGAATTATACGTAATTATGAGGAACAAATATTAAAATTAATAGCGGATAATAACAAATTACAAGACAAACTAAAGACTTCTAATGGAACTTCATCAAGAAAAAGTGTTACGGAAATTGAAGACCCAAATACCCTTGCCTATCAAAATAGTTTGGTATTAGATGAACTTATTTTAAGACAAGATTCTATTGAAGCTGCTCGCACAGCAGAATTTGAACATCGATTTGAAACAATGGTAAGACTGCTGCGGCACGATGTAAAGCAACAAACACAACCGTTGCGAGCAAATACGAATAGCATACCAGAGAATAATCTGGTTTCTAGTGTTAATGAGTTTAAATCGACAAGAGATCTCGATCCTGAAAATAACAAAAAAACCTTCGAGAAACTTCCCATTAAAGTATTGGATCGCGAAGATATTATAGGAGGAGAATCCGGTTACTATGTGATTGCAAACGTTTACAAAACGAAAAAATATTTAGACTCCTTCATGAAAAAACTAAAAGAGCAAGGATTGAATGCCAAGAAATTCTACAATAAGGAAAATGGATTGTATTATGTTTATTTGGCGGACTTTAATTACAAAAAAGATGCCGAAGAAGCTTTTGTATCTAACCTAAATGGTAAGTATCAAGAAGAAAAATGGATTATGGAAATTACTAGCGAAAACTCAGCTATGGTAAGCAATATATACGAAGATTAGTGGGAGGAGAACACTAAAAATTACCAATATATTCCAGCTCGATTTAACTGTCTGAATGCCGGGGATTAATTCAAAAGATTAGTTTATTTAGAGGAAGAATTGGGTTGGAATATGGTAATTTAAATGAATATAAGCTTGCATTTTAACGAAAACACCTACAAAAATTGTTTAGTTTAACAAAAATTTTAATACATTGGTTCATGTAAAATATTAATCCCCCGCTACATGAAATCTTATCTTAACCTCAAGAAGAACACTAAAAGGAGTACCAATCTAGGTACAAATCAAAAAAGCCATTCCGTATATACTATGCGGAATGGCTTTTTAATTAATGGTAATATATCCCATTTTTTTCATAACCCTACCTAACACTTTTAGGTAAATTAATCTTTAAGTGTAAAGCCGTTTAATTTTATCATATATTTTAGTACATGCTACAGGCAAAAGGATGGGCCTATTGTCTATAGTTAAAATTAAATATAGCTTAAATTACTGCTTGATGATCTCTGCCTAATACTAGGCGAATACCTCGCTACACTTAAAAGTCAAAAAACGTTCCATTAGTTCTATGGAATGCGGATAACTACTTTATAAATTTAATCAGGATGCTTCGCTATTATTTGAACGATAGGGCGAGGCTCCATCAAAACTCTATACTATGAAAACGAGTATTTCAAGAATTATTGTTATTGATAGTGACGTATTGTATCATAAAGAATACGAACGCTATTTTGAAAAGTACCCGGATTATGATTTAATTAGAATTTATGTTTGCATTGAAGATGCATTATCAGAATACCGAAAAACAAAGCCCGATATTATTGTATCGGAAGTAGCGCTACCTTTTGTATCGGGAATAGAAGGTATTAAATTGTTTAAGCGAAAAAACCCGAATGTAAAAGTAATTATGATTAGTGATGGTAATGATTTTGAACTGATAAAAAAAGCTTTCAAAAATGGCGCTAATGGTTATCTCACCAAACCGATTAACAAAAAACGATTGTATCGCGGGTTAAATTCGGTAAAACACGAAGGAGTTACCATGAGCAATGATATTGTGAAAAAGGTAATTGCCATGTTCCAAAGAAAGACCTATAAGTTCTTTTCGGAGCGGGAAAATCAGATTGTCGATTACCTATGTCAAGGAGGTACCTATAAAACAATTGCAGACAAATTATCGGTAACCACAAGTACCATTAATTTTCACATTCAGAACATTTATTTAAAACTGGATGTTAATTCGAAATCTGAAGCATTGATGAAATTAAAAGAATTGGAAACATCATGAAGAGATAGCAGTACAATGATCAGTATGTAATTCATATGTGCCATAGATTACATCCCCAAATGTCTTCGTATTGACTTAATCATCATGATATAAAACCAAACAGAAATGTTTGGTTTTTTTTGATTGAAACTAAAAGAAAGTTAAACAACTTTCTTATTTTTGCTGCCTCCAATCGGGATGTGGCGCAGTCCGGTAGCGCACACGGCTGGGGGCCGTGTGGTCGCAGGTTCAAATCCTGTCATCCCGACAAAATCATTTTAATTGACTTTATTTAACTACTAACTAAATGAATTTCAGACTTTTAATAAAATTTCATTTCATTTAGTTAGTTTTAAAATCAATTAAAAAGGGAACAATTCGGGAACAAAACAGAAACCTTTACTTACCTTTTTTTATGTATCTTTAGTAGTGAAAGCAATGCTTTTGATGTGATTTAACTTTCGTGTTAGGATAATGTTTAACCTAAAACGGGAACAAATGAAAACTTCAAGAACTTTTAAGATTCTCTTTCGGCAAATTAAAGCCAGAGGCAAAAACGGAATCGCTCCTATTTATGCGCGAATTACAATAAATGGTAAACGCGTTGAATTTAATTTAAATCTCCATTATTCAATAGCTGGATGGGATAACAAAATGAGTAGAGTAGTTGGAAGAACTTCTGAAGCCAGAGCCTTAAACAATGAATTGGATAGTATCAAAACAGAACTTACCGATTGCTATAATCAGTTAAGTAAGGAAGGCAAGTTTATAACTGCCCAATCTGTAAAGGGAAGATATCTAGGAACGGACAATAGCCAAGCTACAATCCTAAGTTTAATGGACTATCATAAAGAAAAAATGCAAGATATTTTAACGGAAGGTACTTTAAAAAATTACAAAACTACTAGAAAGTACATTAAAGCATTTCTCTCTAATAAGTTAAAAACGTATGATGTTTATGTAGAGGGAATGGACTATAGTTTTCTTGTTGATTTTGAACAATACTTACGAAATGAAAATAATCATCTAAGTAGACGAAAGCTCAATAATAATGGGATAATGAAGCATATTGAACGGCTAAATAAGTTAATGAACTTTGCGGTTAAATTGGAATGGATTAGCAAAAACCCATTTTTACATTATGATTTGAAATTTAGCAAATACAGTAGACCTTTTTTATCTCCTAATGAGTTAAAGCAATTGGAGGAGGTAGAATTGAAAACAGCTAAGTACAATAATGTCAGGAACATTTTTATTTTTAGTTGTTATACAGGCTTATCATATATCGATATGAAGCAACTCACCAAGGACAATATTATCTACGGAATTGATGGTAAGCGATGGATTTCATTTTACAGGCAAAAAACTTCGGAACCGGTTAAAGTTCCATTATTAAGTAAGGCATTAGAGATTTTGGAGAAATATAATGACCCTGAAACTAGATTACTGCCCGTATACTCTAACCAAAAATTGAACACCTATATCAAAGAAATAGCCTTGCTATGTAATATAAATAAGAATCTTACATGTCACGTTGCCCGCCATACATTTGCAACAACTGTAACGCTCTCCAATGGTGTACCCATAGAAACGGTATCAAAATTATTAGGACATACCAAGCTTTCTACCACTCAAATCTATGCTCGGGTAATGGAAGATAAAGTAGGCAAAGACATTAGTCAGTTACAAAATGTCTTAAATTCAGATACTAGAAATGTATCATAATAAATAAATCCTTGCGAATAATTTAAAATGACCTTCCAAAGTATGTTAATATGGGTTTAAGTAAAATTAATGTGATTATCTATATATAATTTGAGTATTGAAGGTTAAATCACAAAGAGAGATTATTACAATTATAGTTTGTAGTCTCTTATAATTTAAATTATATTCCTACGCCTAGTTACAAACAAGACTGAATATCAATAAAGAACATCATCTCTTAATCTTGCTGAGTTCGAAAAAGTGTAAGAAGAATAAATCAAAGATCTTAAAGAATCTTACTTTAAATAGTTTATGTGTATGTTTTCAAATAAAAGTGAACTTCCCTTATTACATATAGGTAGTTGTTTTTTATTTCCATTTGCCTTTTAAATTTCCTCGATGAATTTTAGCAGTATCATTTTCGAGTTTAGCAATCTACCTTCGATATGGAGCATTCTCTTTTATCTTTTTTCAAACCCCCGATAGATTCCTTCATGTTCAATTTTTGCATAGTATTTTATATCATCGACAGTTACATTTCTATTTCTATAAAATGAAGCGGCATAGTCTTTCATTACCTCTCTTGTGTACCTTCTAAGTGCAGTAAGATCATTATGAATATGTTTTAATTCTTTTGCACCTGAATTGACTACAATGGAATAAAGTTTTGGATCTTGATTTTGAGGTTAGTAGTATTTCCTTCAATTTCAGAAACAACTTTTTCAGGACTAACTTTATCATTGTATAGGTCAAAAAATGTTCCTGAAGTTCGGGACTTTTCTCTGTGTTTTCTTTCTCCAGATAATTAACATAACCCGTTATACTACTGTTATATATATTACTATAAATTTTTTAAGGTTCGTTTAAGTCTTTCAAGCTCCTCTTTTGAGATTTCCAGTCTCAAATAATCTTTTCCAAAACTGTTTTTTACCTTGACTGTTTTTTCCAATACGTACCTAAAATCGGTAGTTATATTTTCCATTTTATCGACTAATCTTTCATAGCGTATTTTAGGTACGGTGATCTCTATTTGCTTTTCTTCTTTTGGTTTCTTCTTTGCGAATTTCTTTTCTATTCTAATCGGTTTCTCTTCCTTTATTTTTTCTCCAAAAAGGGAAAGTAGCATTGCATTATTTGGCTTGGTTTGGTTTACCTCGATATCGCGTAAAATAGCAATGTTAGCTTCGGTTCGTTTTCTATTTTTTCGAATTTCCTCTAATATACTATCAACAAAACGGTCGTTAGGTTTGAATCCGTGCCACTCGAAAAAATCCATTATTGTTACTAGTGTCTCACTATGTGATTTGGCAATTTTTTTCGAAAACTTACGAAACCTTTTTGCTACTTTTTCTCGCAGATTAATGTTGCTATAGCTGTACTCATATTTTCCTTTTACTATCATTTTACGCCAAAATTTTTTAGTGTTTTCAGGGCATTGCAATTGGTTTACGCCAAACTTTGCAATCCCTCTAAATTTTTAATTTTCTTGAAACCCTTTATTTATGAGGATTTGCGTAGCAAATCAAACTTGTAGCGTCGCTTTAGCGCGCTACCCTCTTGCTATTCCTTTTTTCCCGCGAGCGGCCAAAAATCAATACCTTTCCTTAAAGTAAAGGCTGTTCTTTTCTTTGTATCCAATGCCATTTCTTTTAAGAGTTTTGAACCCTCCTTTTTGCGGATTTAATAGCTATCTTTAGATAATCTTGAAGTTTCCGCAAATTGAAAAAGACAGTTTTTTGAGCTGCCCTTTTCTTAAGAAAGACGATTGTAAACTGAAAATCGCACTACTATATCCTAAAAGTATAGGTGTAGTTGTACAAATTTTTAATAGCTTCTTCTTCCAGAATATCGGCATAACCCAAGCCATTTTCTATGGCATAGGCTTTCAGATCATTTCCGTATTTTGCTTCGATTTCTGCTTTCGATTGTGATATCAATCGTTCTTGTGTTTCAGCATCTAAATGAGTATAATTCAAATAAATCATAAGTATGTTATTTAAATTTTATAGCAATCCTTGATCTGCAAAACTGAAGTAACTCCCATTAGGTGCTAGTATAATATGATCTAAAACTGTCACATCAAATAGAGTGGCAGCCATCTTTATTTTATGAGTTATATCCTTATCTGCCTGACTTGGTTTTAAAGTTCCACTTGGGTGATTATGGACTAAAATAATGCCTACGGAAAGGGATTTTAGAACGACTGCAAATAACAATCGCACATCAACCAAAGTACCTGTAATTCCTCCTGTGGAAATATGAAAAATACCTTTCACCTTGTTAGCATTATTTAATAGTAAAACTTTAAAGCATTCTTGAGCTTCAATGGTAGATTTGTCCCAATCTTTAAATAAGAATTGAGCGGTACTGTATGAACTTTCTAATTTTATCCACTTATTAGATTTTAAACAGTCTTTGTAAGTAATCTTTATTTCGTTAACTTGTTTCCTCATTATTATGTGTATTTATGTTAATGATGAAAAAGAGGGCGTTACTTTTGTCGGTTCGCCCTCTTTACTTTTGTTGTAAAATGCTATTTTAAGCAACTTCTTTATCAGATTTAGCACCTAATAAGACTACCTCATTAACAATAATTTCAGTGATGTATCGCTTATCTCCTGATTTTGTTTCATAGCTGCGAGAAGTGAGTTTTCCTTCAATAGCAATCTCTTTGCCTTTTGCTGCATAGTCTTCAATAATCTCGGCTAATTTTCCCCAAGCAACTAGCGTATGCCAATCTGTACTTTGCACCTTTTTGCCTTGTGCATTTTTGTAGTAGCTATTCGTAGCTAATGAAAGACGAACTACTTTTTTACCATTTTCTAAAACGGTTAATTCTGGATTTTCTCCCACATTTCCAATTAATTGTACCTTGTTTCTTAATGTACTCATGATGTTAAAATTTAATAGTTTGCATTGTTTACAAACTGATTACTACAATGATCTCCCCGAACCCTTCGAAAAGCGGTATTAAAATTGATTTACTTATTATATCTAGAGCGATTTCCTTTTTTTGATTTTTTAACCTTTGTTTTGCTTCCTTTTTATTGATTTGATATGATTTCATGATTTCTATTTTAAATTTACTTCCCATATTGCCGTCACTGATCCCTTTTTTTGATGCTGATATAGCTTCAATGACCAAGGTTGGGATAGACGTATAAAAAAGAGATTCCGCTAAAAAGCGGGACCTGATTTATGCCGTCGACCAAGAGTGGTCATTGTTATTTTGCCTTAAAAAAAGATCTAGTGATGGATGAGAAGTAGGATTAAAAGATAACAGGAAAAATAACACTACAATTAGAAGGGAAATAAATTGTATAGAAACACCATCATTTCCTAATCACTATCAAAATGTCATATCTATCTCTTGTATGACATTATAGTAGGGTATAAAAATTTAGATTTATAAGTACATTTATAAAAATCAATTGTCATATCGGAACTGTAACTTCATTTTTTGGATTGATTGATAAATTTCCCTACAACCACCGCTGTTATGATAACTAAATAAAACTGCCCTATTAGACCAATTAAGATAGTTGCTTTTTGTGCGAGTGGGGTTAGAGGTAATATATCGCCATAACCAATAGTCATTAAGGTAATAAAGCTAAAATACATTAACTGTTCTGTAATAACTTCAGGATGGATGTTTTGTGAGATTAAAAGCCCTCCCTGAAAAGAGTCGGGATGTGCCAACTCAATGCTTAGGAAAAGGAAAAAACCAATTAGACCAAGAGATATAAAACCGCTGATCAGGCCATAAATAACCGTCTTGTTTACTTGTTGTGAAGACCAAACTTGTTTGATGATCTCATAAGTCACTACAAAGTAAAAAGCAAAATAAATACCGACTCGAATGTAGTTTACCAATTTGGGTAGTTCCTCATTTAGCGCGGCATAAGCAAATATGAAACCACTAGCAAGAAGTAGCACTAGGAAAAACCAAAATAAATCTTTCCGCTTATAAATTAAAATAATACCGGCTAGAAGATTGAGTTGAAATAGAATAGGCGCTATTATATTTTCAAAAAGAGCACTGGGAATGATTAGAGATCCAAAGAGTATCATTACTTGGGTAATACAAAATAATTCAAAGCGGTATGTATATAGTTTTTTAAACATTACTAACCCAATAGTTCTTCATTAAACTTATATTCTTTATAGTTTATCTTATACAAGATACTGTATAAGGCTGGTATGAATAATAAGGTAATGACGGTGCCGAATAAGAGTCCAACCATAATTGTAACCGCCATAGGTTCCCACATTTCACCTCCACCTAAATAAAGCGGTATTAAACCTAATACTGTGGTGAAGGTTGCTAATAATATCGGTCTAAAACGTTGTAAACATGCAGCTATTATAGCATCTTGCGGTTTACGTTTTATTTCATTCTCCTCAATTTCTATTCGATCGACGAGCACAATAGCATTATTAATGACGATTCCTGCAAGAGAAATAACCCCTAAAAATGCCATAAACCCAAAAGGAACCTTAAAAATCAATAGCCCTAAAACCATTCCGATAATTCCTAAAGGGATAGTACAAACGATCATCACTGTTTTTCTAAAAGAATTAAATTGAATGATCAACAGCATTACAATAATAAAAGCAGATAACGGAAGATAACTAGCTACTGCGCCCATATTTTCAGCCGTGCTTTCAGCATCACCTCCTAGTTTATAACTGTACCCCGTACCCCAAGAAGCAGCTTGTTCTTCTAACCAAGGAGTTATTTCTGCCGTTATTGCCGACGCATTGCCATCTTCCGTTAACTCACTTGAAACATTTATGGTTCGAGTTAGATTCAATCGTTTTATACGTGTATATTGCCATTTAGGGAGAATAGAAGCGACTTGCAATAGCGGTACGCTCTTACCAGAACTTTGAGCGTAAATATTTAAAGTTTCCAAAGATGCTAGCGATTGTTGCTGATTCTGATTGCTAAGCATTACTATGGGTATTGACTTGTCATTTTCACGATATTCACCTGTTCTAAAACCATCCAATACAGTTTGTAAAGAAGTAGCAATGTCTTGATTGGTTACTCCTGCAAGTTGTGCCTTACTTTGATCGATATCAATGATAAATTTCTTTCCTTTTGGTCCCCAATTATCTTTGATGTTTTTAGTGCCAGATAGCTCAAATAATTTAGCTTTTATAGTTTGTGATATTTCAGCCAATTTATCAGGATCATCCCCAGAAACTTTTATTTCGATTGGCGTTCCACCACCACCTGACCCTAAAAGCCCTACTTTAATATCTGCATTAGGAAAAGAAGCAAATGTGAATGAATCTAATTTTTTAACCATTTCGTTATTGACTAAAAAATTGGAAGTATTTATTAGAATATGAGCATAATTAGAATTAGCTTCATCGGGATTGTACCCTAAATCATAAGCAGATGGTCCTTCTCCAATATAAGCAGACCAATCTACAATGCCATCAGGGTTATCTTGAGAAACCTGAAGATTATTTTTCATAAATAACTCTATTGCAGAAACCATTTCCTGGGTACGTTGAATTTTGGTTCCTTCAGGAAGATTAATATCGGCAGTTATCATATTACGATCACTATCAGGGAAGAAAACAAAAGCCAATAACCCAAAACCTAAAATCGATAAAACAAACAATCCAACAATGCCTACTAAAACGGTTCGTTTCCATGCCAAAGCGATTAGAATTAAATCCTTGTATTTCGCTTTTAATTCATTAATCAATCGATCTAAAAAACTTTCTCTTTTTTCTTCTGGCCTGCCTACTTTTAGAAAGAATACACAAAACAATGTCGTAATGCTTAACGCAATAATCCATGAGGATAATAAGGCAATAGTAATAACTACAAAAATAGGCCCCATAATATCTCCCATTACCGATTCCGCCATATAAAAGGACAGAAATGCGGCAGAGGTTGTTAAGGTTGAAATTAATAGGGGTGTAAAAAGCTCTGAGCAGGAATCTATGGCAGCTTTTTTGACATTCGCCCCATTTTCCATTTTTACCATAACGGACTCCGCAACAACAATTCCATTATCCACCATCATTCCTAAGGCCATAATTAAAGCCGCCAAAGTGATTTGGTTCAATCCTACACCAATCAAACCCATTATAAAAAGTGTTGTTATAGTCACAATGGGAATCAAACTTGCTATAACCAAACCCGTTCTAAACCCTAAGAAGATGAGCATCACCGCTAATACGATTCCTATAGATTGCAATAAATTACCAATAAAGTCACTGATTTTTAGATCGATGTAGTTGTCTATAGAGGCCAATCGCGATACTTCCAATCCAACAGGTAATTTTCCTCTCCATTGGTCGATCACAACATTTAATTCTTCCCCCAGTTTGATAATGTTGGCACCTTTTTTTAGAGAAACATGAAGTGATAGAGCATCTTTACCGTTGATGCGTACAATTTGGGTAGATGGATTGATATAACCTTTTCGAACGTTGGTAATATCTTTTAAAGGTATAACTTGGTTACCTTCTTCTCCAACAGGAATCAACATTTCTTGAATATCAGAGATATCATCAAAATTCCCCGTTGGTTCTAAAATAATACGCTCATCCTCAACGTTGATTTGTCCTCCAGAGCTTAAAATATTGGTGCTACTAATCAAATTTTGTAAGCGATTTGAGGTAAGACCGAAACTCTTGAGCCTAGCATTATCAAATTCAACAAAAACTCTTTCTTCCTGATCTCCATTAATTTCGACTTTTGCTGCATCCGAAAGTTTAATCAAATCATTGCGTATATCATCTGCATACGTTTTCATATCAGAAAAGGAATAGCCATCACTAGTAAGACCAACAGCAATGCCAAAAACTTCTCCAATACCATCATCTTTCAACTGTGGTTGTACGCCATCCGGTAACCCTTGAATATTACTTAACTTTCTTCGTAGTCTATCCCAAACAGCCTGCAAATCTTGAGGCTCTACTTGCATTACTAATTCAACTTGAACAACAGAAAGCCCAGTTCTTGAAGTACTGGTCACCTTTTTTAACTCCGGTAATTCTTGAGCAACTTTTTCAATTTTATCCGTGACTAATTCTTCAACACGTTCTGGACTAGCACCAGGAAAAGAAGAAACTATAGAAGCTACTCGAATGGTATAGGGTGGCATACTATCTCGGGATAAACTCTCATAACCTACTAAGCCCATAAGCATGACTACACCAAGTATACTTAAAACAACACGATTATTGTTTATTGAAAATTGCGTAAGATTCATAATTTGTTTCGTTTAAAGTTGGTTATTGTAATCTTACTTTTTGTCCATCCAATAGTGTTTGTAAGCCAGCGGTAGCAATCTTTTCTCCACCATTAAGACCATTCTTAATTTTAAAACCATCACTTGTTAGCTCTCCAATCTCTATAGTCTGTTTTTTTGCGGTTCCAGTCTTACCATCCTCAGTTTCTATGATAAATACAAAATTGCCATTTCCATCTTCACCGATAGCTTTTATAGGAACTACCAAAGTATCATCGTTGACTTCGTCACTAGTACCAAAGTTAAACGTTACATTAGCCGCCATACCTGGTTTAATATCTGAAGAAGGCTCTACAATTCCTATAGACGTAATATAAGTTGAAGAATTTGTGTCAATGGAAGGGGAAACTTCTATAACTACACCATTAAAATTACCTTCATTAATCGCAGAAAATGCTAGTCCTGTTTCCATGCCAACCGCTACTTTGTTGATTAGAGATTCGGGCAAGCCTACTTCAATTTTCATGTCGTCACCAGCATTTAAAATTGCAAATTGATGCCCTGCTGATACACGTTCATCCACTGCTCCATCTGTACTTGCAATAACTCCATCTTTTGGCGCTTTTATAATGCCATAACTCAGTTGTGTAGCTTGGATATTTCTATTTTGTTTTGCAGTATCGTATTGATCCAAAGCAGATTGATACGAATTTTTAGCTTGTTCATAGTCACTAAGCGATTGGCTGCCACTTTCATAAAGCGATTTAACTCTATCTAGAGAAGACTTAGCTGTCTTCATGGCAGAATTTGCACTATTCAAAGCAGAAACCGATTGCTGATAGGCTAAATTGGCTTCAACATTATCTAATCTTGCAATAATATCACCTTTTTTGACTTTTGCACCCTTCCAAAAATTAACTTTGGTAATTACACCACTACTTCTGAAACTTAAACCAATAGCATCGCTAGCTTTAGCAACCCCGCTAAAGGAGCGTATTTTCTGAGCGTCTGACGTACCCACGATTTGATAGTTAACGGGTCGTAACACTTCTTCCTTCTTTTTTTCTTCCTCTTTACAGGAATTAAATACCAAAACTGTTATAACTATTAGAAGATTGTGATGGAAATATTTCATGATCGTTTTTTTTAGTTTTTTAGTTTCTGCTCAAAATAAATTCTCTTGCTCTTTGAATAAAATCCTGATTACTATCTTCTGAATTTAATAGGAAGAAATAACCAATAGCACGTTCCAATTGCATAGAAGCTAATAAATAATTGTAATTGGCGGTAGCACTTGCCAATTGTGATTGTACATAATTAGTTTGTGCATCAATAAGTTGAATTAACGGAACAGCACCCTCACTATAGGCAATTTGGGTTAAATCCAAACTTTCTTTAGCTGTTTCTTCAGCTATTTTAGAAATTTGAATGTTGGCAATTTCATTGGTCAAGTCGAGTACAAGGGTATTGATATTAGTATCAATATTTAAGTCAATGTTACTCTTCTGAACGTTCAGTTGATCTTCTTGAATCTTTGCTGTTTGCTTGTTGATATTTCGTTGGTTTTGTCCAAAGATCGGGAGTGATACATTTAGTCCAAAATTATAGACACCATCAGGAGCAACAGGAACTCCAGGGGTTGGAGTGGAGCCAGCTCCTGACTGCGATATAGCTAGATTATATTGCCCTTGAAGCGCTATTGTAGGTACAAATCTTCCAGCGGCATTCAATCTGTAATTTCGTTGAGTAGCCTCTAAATTATAACCAATATTCTTTAATTCTGGAGCATTTTTTTTAGCTTCAAGTATCAAAAAATCAACAAGGTTAGGTCTTAATTTTGGATTGTCTAAGATCTCTAAAAAATCCTGATATTGATAATTGGAAAATAAACCTTCCGAGATTACGGCATCTTCTACATCAATCTCCAAATCAATAGGATTGTTCATCAATTGGTTGATTGTATAGTACGCTTGATTTAACTGATTTCCTGCTTCAATTAAAGTCTGCATATTTTGTGCCATTTGACTTCGAAAGCGAAGTACATCGGACTTTCCAGAAGCACCTGCTTGAAAATTTTGTTCCGAGATTTCGAGATTCTTTTTTGTCACTCCTAAATTTTGCGCTTGAATTTGAGCATTGGCTTTCAAAATCAAAGCATTGAAATACGCTACTGAACCATTTAGAATCGCATCTAACTCTGCTGCATTGAAAGTTTCTTGTTGTGCTTTCTGTATATTTTCTTGAATTGTAATGCCCGCTGCTGCATCTTCAGAATAAATAAGTTGTCGTAATTCTACACTTCCAGAAGTTGAAAACTCTGGATTTGAACCGCCTGATATTTCTGCAACACGAGGGTCGATATATGTCCCTGTGGTTGCTGCCGATACATTTGGCAGAAAATTACTTTTAGCTATTTTTAAGTCCTGAAAACTTAAATCGATATTTTTGCGTTCCGCTTCAAGCCCCAAATTACGATCTATTACTCCATTCATAATGTCAAGTAGGGAATAAGAATCTTCAGAAATAAAATTACTTTCGCCCCCAATAATATCAATACTACCTAGCATACTATATCGTAGAGGAAACTTAATTTCCTTTGCAGTATTAAAATTAAGGGAAAGTCTATTTTTATATTCTAATAACATAGGTAACTCCGAAGGATTTACACCGTTTATTACCGATTCTATATTCAAAGCTATCCGTCTAAAAAACTGATCTATATTTGATTCAGGTTGATTGGTGGCAAGAATCCCTTTATCCACATCTTGTTTTCTGTTGGCAGAAAAGGAAGGTAATTGCTTTTTATTAATGATGGAAATCAAATTCCTGAAAGCGGACTCAGACAAATCAAAACCTCCGGCTAGATAAACAGCATCAATATCTTTGACCAAGCCCGAAATATCTCCATCTTTTGGAAGTTGAATCAAAGTATATGTAGCATTTTTATCTGCGAAATAACTGTCAAAAAGTTCTTTGATTGGTAATGCTTCAGGAAGGAAGTCGTCTACTAGAATTCCTACTTTTTTATAGTCATAAATCGTATTAAAAGCATCTAAATCCTTAGAGTAGGAGAGGGGGGCAATGATATAGGCGATGTTGTTTACTCCAGAAGTTTTTTGACCTTCAGGTAGCTTAATAAAATCACTATTAACGGAACCAAAAACGATTACAGGTTTAGCATAATTCTGTTGCTGGTAAAGTGCTATGTTATTAATTACTCCAAAAGCTAAGATGATATCCACTTCACCTGATTCTAAAGTAACATAATTGGCTTTTGCCCTATCCAAATCATAGCCATTGGCCAAAGGATCTTGAAAAATGATGTCAGCATCTTGACCCATTACAGCACGAATCTCAGCTTTAAGCTGTTCTAATAATTGCTCATTCTTTTTAGGGGTTTCATCTGCCAGTATCCCTATAGTTACAATTTTTCGATTTTGTGAGAATCCAATTACAGTTATTGATAATAGAAAAAGAAGAAGTATTGTTTTTTTCATTTTCAACATTTTATGATTTAAATATAGTGTATTTGAATGAAGGGTTAAGTTGATATTAAGAAATGAAAATGAGAAAAGCATTTAATTTTGAGTTGAAATCAGTTGTTCTTATGTAATAGCTCTGAAAAACGAAAGTTTTGCAAAACCTGAATATTCCAAATCGTTGAATTAATGTCTGTGATCATTGCTGGCATCTCGAATTTGTAATAATGTATTTATAGTACTTCAGTAAATTCTAATTTATTGGGCAAGACAGCTACTAAAGCGTCGAAATTTTCTGTTCCCATCTGCGTTTTATGTGCAACAAAGGTGATGTATCGCTCCATAGAAACATCAATAAAAACACTATCACGAATAATGCGATACCCCTGCAGTGCTTCATATTTATAAATCAATTCCATTTTATGATCCTTATACTTGAATTCATTAGGAGAAAACTCCCAAATAATAGATGGTCTATTAGGTTTGGAATAATTGATAACCTCATTTTCTATACCCTTCATATACTGGGATTTTAGTTTTAAATATCCAAAGGCAAAGCGAATGGATACCACCAATAAAGCAATGCCAATACCAATAAAATAATATCCAATCGTGTTTCCTCCATAAGCCGTTATAACACCAATTAATGTCAATAAAGCGCTCCAAACAATTATTGCATAGTTCCATTTCTTTTTTATGGACCATAGATCATCAAAATTCAATTGGTATTCTTTTCGAAAAAGGGTTGCGTCAAAATCAATTTCAAATTTCATGATGCTGTTTTGATAGTACTAATTCACATAGGTAATAAACCTCATTAAGCTATAATCTTTTATACCCTAAATCAACACTTTAAAGCTAAAGGAAAGGTGTGTTAATTATTCTATGTAAATTTATTTCCCTATGCTATGGATTGATTATCACTTTAGGTCATTAAATCAATTTTAGTTGTTGTTCGATGCATAAATCAGGGAATACAATTAAATTTCATTTGGCAAAAAATCAAAATGAACGTAAAGCATGGTATTCAAAAAAAACTAACTGCTATTAACTAATAACCTATGAGATATTTAAGTATAATTATTTGTTTATGTATGACTGTTCAAGTTGTATCCCAAGATTTATCACAACTCTACGAGGAGGTAAACCCAGCGGTGGTGGTCATCTTCACACAAGAGAAAAAGTTAGAAAAAAAGGCTGGGACAACTCAATTAGTTCGTTCTCAGAGTTTGGGATCAGGGTTTTTGATTTCTGCTACTCAAGTGATAACTGCAGCTCATGTAGTTGATATTGCGGAGTTATTATTTGTTCAGTTTACAGATGGTAAAATTTTAGAAGCTAAAGTAGTTTCTACTTTTAAGGATTCTGACGTGGCTCTTATTGAATTGTTGACTCCAAAAGAGAATCCTGTAATTGTAAAATTAGGAGATTCAGATACTCTTAAAGTTGGGGAACAAGTGTTTGTGGTTGGCGCCCCTTTTGGTCTTGCACATTCGTTATCATCAGGTTATGTTAGTGGTATAGTAAAAAATTCGGAAAGTGCAGATCTCTTTTCTAAAAGCGAGTATATTCAAACAGATGCCGCCATAAACACAGGTAATTCTGGCGGCCCTATGTTTAACCTTAAAGGAGAGGTTATGGGAGTTGTTAGCCACATTAAATCCGTAAACGGAGGGTTTCAAGGAATAGGATTTGCTGCGAGTAGTAATATTGCTAAAAAACTGTTGTTAGACCAACAAGTATTATGGACTGGAGCTGACTTGCTTCCTGTATACGGAAAAAAAGCCAAAATGCTAAATATTCCTCAACAAGCAGGTTTATTGGTGCAAATTGTGGTACCTACCTCTTTGTTTGGAAAAATGGGACTTCGTGGTGGAGATGTAGAAGCTATTATTGATGGTAATAAATTAATTCTTGGCGGAGATATTATTCTTGCTTTTAATGGAATTAAATTTGACTTTTCTGACGAAACTTTAAATGAATTAAGTGCAATGGCAAGCGCTCGAAAGGAAGGAGATCCATTAGTTCTGAAAGTGCTTCGACATGGAAAAATAATTGAATTTAGGAATTAAGAGGTATCACCACTATTTTTCAAAACCATTATAAACGATTACAATAAAGATCGTCATAATATTCCATGTAATCCTCGAAAAATAAACAATTATAGTTTAGGCATTTTTGGAAGCATCAATTCCTTTTTTTCATGAAACTGTTCCATATTACTAAGGATGTTATTTAGTAGTTTAAGTACATCAATAATATAGGGTCCTTTGTTGAGCATTACACATTCTGATTGCAAGGAATTTATAGTATCAGTGATTTCGGACCGAGAGGGAAGCCCATTTTTTGCAAGACTTTCCAAAACTTGGGTAGCCCAAACTACTGGGATATGAGCGGCTCCACATAATGCCAGAATACCTTCTTGTGCCTTTCCAATACCATCCCAACCCGTTTCTACTGCCAAATCTCCTCTTGCAATCATAACACCAATATGTTTAATTTGCATGGCGGCAAGTAGAATATCTTTTAAATTATCAAAACCAAAACGTGTTTCTATTTTAAGAATTACGTTTAGTTTATTAACAACGTCCCATTTTTCCAACTCCTGAATTAATTCCTCCACATCATTTGCAGAATTCACAAAGGAAAAGTTTACAATATCTGCATGTTTTGCAACAAACTCTAAATCTATTTTGTCCTTGGTTGTGAGGCCACTAATTCCAAGATTTGTAGTTGGGAAATTCATTCCCTTTTCAGCTTTAAGTTTTGCCCCTTTTTCGGCGGCTCTGGTAATACGAACTTTCATATGATCTGGCGAAATAATGTCAATAAGACCCTCGATCTTGCCATCATCGAACAAAATGGATTCTCCTTTTTTCACATTATCAAAGATCTCAGGAACCTGACAGGATATGTGTGCCATTTCAATCAATGCTCCAGTTTCTGAATATTGAGCTGGGTTACCCAAATTATTTGATTTGTTAATGATTAGATAATCTCCAGTTTTTAATAATAGATACTGTTCAATTTGCGGCAGTTCTCCTACGATACCATCTCCATTTTCATATTGCAATACAGTACCCGTGTTTACGTATACAGTTTTTTTACAATGTAAATGTACTTCGTCATTGGATGTAAATACTACTTTTACTTTTCTAATCTTGTTTCGTGTGTCCGTTATTCTTAATGTATCTCCAACGCTTAATTTTTTAAACCACGCTTTGGAAACGGATAAACTATTTGGAGGCGAATTTTTTGTTATTTCCGGAATAAGGATAATCGTTGCGGGATTCAAAATAGTACCAATTACATCGCGTTTTGGACTAAACTTTCTGACCTTAGGCCCAGGGGTTATATGGCCTGTTCTAATTTTTGGTCCTGCAAGATCCATGGCAACTTTTACATCTTTGTTCAGTTCTATTGCGGCTTTTCTAACATTGTTAATGATTTTTTTCCAAATTTCAGGTCCATCGTGTGCACAGTTAACTCGGGCACAATTCATTCCATTAAGAACCATGCTATAGACCATTTGATAATCAAAAGCGGCTTCCGTAGGTTGGGTAACCATAATGCGTACACGTCTCCCTTTTCGTTTACCAAATAATGCTTTTGTATGCGTGTTAAGTGTTTTTTTTCCTTTTTTAATGGAGACACCTGGTTTTGATAACCTACTGGGATCTTCTCCTAACAATCGATACAAATTAAATCTTGTTTGCAGTAAACTAAATAGTAAATGTCCTTCGGCATTAGCTAATCGGGTAAAGCCTAGGTTTTGAAGTCGTTTTTGGATATTTCGAAGATCAAAGGTTCTAAAGGTCGCATAATGAATTAAGTTTTGAGCACTCTCTTGGTATATTTGATGTATTCCACCCAATCGGGTTTCCTCATCTTGTTCGTTTAAATATATTGCTTCAATAATAGCTTCAATGCTAGTAATTAATCCTTGGATTTTACCTTCTTTCCTGTACTCTTCTTTATTATCTTTCATGGATTAAAGTTGTATTGATTGGTTATTTGATCTATGTTAACATGATCTGTTTTTGAAAGTTAGATTATTAACAAATAAAAGATAAAAACCTCCAAAAGCCTAAAATAGAAATACTGTTATCAAATGAACTATCATATAAGACAATATTATTAAGGTAAAACTTATTTAATGATAACATAGTGATCTAAATAGTATTGGAAAATCAAGTAAATAGCGCATTCAGTAAATGTAATTTACTCCTGAGTTACTAAACAATTGAGTTCTACTATTTTACCCACCATACAAATACTACCCATACCATCCATTGTTTTGTAACTAAGATGCACCAAAAGCCCTTCTTTTTTTTGAACTTCTGTGAATGAATCGAAGTTTAGGGGTTGTAACTTGTCTCCGTTTTTAAGTTCTATAACCCATCCACAGCCGTCTAAACCATTTAAATTTTTAATTACCCCCAATTCCCCATCGGGACATTGTTTTTTTGAAATACAACTTACAAGTATGAATAAGAGAGTTATCATTACCCCAAAAGAGTTTCTAAACGTCCATTTTTTTTCCATGATTGATTGTTGTAGTTTCTTAAGTTTATGATCGCTATAATTTCACTATTGAGGGAAATTATAGAAAGAATTAATACTAATTAGAATATTTGAGGGCTAGGATGATTGAAAACGTTAAGCAAGATACAACTTTAAAAAAAACGAATGATTTATGGAGTCTTTTACACAGTTAGATGAAAATTAAACGGCATAAAGTTATAGCATCTTTAGAGCCTTTAGCTGTCTTACTATTTTTTTATGGTATATTTATGTGTTCTGAAAAATTAGAAATCATGCAAAAAAGATATTTCGGTTTAATAGGGATTATGATGATACTTTTATTACAATCTTTTGCTCCGAAAGCTTCTGCTCTTGTGGTTGATGATGAATGGAAACTTTTAGGAATTACAACGGTAAAAGGGAGTTTAGATGAAGATGAAATTAAAGTGCCTTTTGGAAAAGGACCATTTCGCTTTGTTAAAATAAAAGTTAGTGAAGCCCCCTTGGAAATGAAAAAATTTACAATTCATTTTAGAAATGGTGGTAAGCAGGAAGTTTTTGTAAGGAAAACTTTTCTCAAAAACACGGAATCAAGACCTATTGACCTTAAAGGAGATAAACGCTATATTAAAAAAATAGTTTTTCAATATAGCCAGAAAAAGAAATCAGGAAAAAAACCTTTTGTTGCGTTGTTGGGAAAAGAGTAATGTAAAACAGATCGTATTCTAAATCACATTCGCTACTACTTAACCCAGTAGTTTTGTTTATTATTACTCCTGAAAATAATTTTTAAACTCATCGTATTTGATGAGTTTTTTAATTTATAGATACTCCATCCCATTTTTAACTTGACCAAAACAACTTCTTTTCATTTGAAACGGTCAAATATAAAAATGAAGTAAACCGAATGAGGACTGAATTTTAATCCTCGAGATAGGATAAAAAAGAATAATAACATCAACAATTATGGAATCCTAACCGCAATTGATTTACTTATTTGTGAGAGTTCTGCGTGCCTAATGTTAATTCACTTTCATAAAAAGGCGTTCTACCTTTTAATATGGTCGATTCACTTAGAATGACTCAAAAAAAGATTTGAGCCATAAATACATTTGTCCTATAAATCATTAAAAACGTGGATCATGAAAACAATAAGCACAATTTTTGTAATCGGAATTTTCATCTGCTTAATTACATCTTTTGAAAGGAAATTAACTTCTAATTCAAGTGAAGAATATGACAATTTGTATTCTACTTCAGAGCAAACAGAGTTAAGCTTAGTAGAGGATACAAATACAGAAAACAACTTTTAAAATAGAACACATAAAAATTTAGAAATCATGAAACGACATAAATTAAGAACTCAGCAGGGTAACATTAGTGGCTTTGGAATAGGCCCAATAACGGATGATAACGAAGTTATAAAAGGTGTTTTTAGAATAATTAATGGAGGCAAAAGATTTTTTAGCAGAAGAAACTTTTTCAAAAGCTTTAGCCAGCAAAAGTCGATGAAGGAAAGTTATAAAATAATAGAACTGATGTATAATGAAAATACATTTTTATTTATCTAAAGAGAAAATCACTTAAAAAAAGAAATCATGAGAAATATAACAATTGGAATTGGGACGATAATAATTACTGGTTTTTTACTTAGTTGTTCAACGGTTAAAGTAACAGATTCTTGGAGAAATTTAGAAACCTTAGATCTTTATGAAAAAAACATTTTGGTAGTCGGTAAGACAGAAAACAAAACTACTCGGATACGATTTGAAAAAGATTTGGTTTACAATTTAAATAGCAATGGATACTGTTCTTTTGAAAGCTATATTAAGTTTCCGCTGTCAGACCCGATGGAACAGGTTGAGGAAAATAGCATACCTAAAATCATAAAAAATCTAAGAAAAAACGATATTGATGTTGTAATTATATCACAATTAGTCGATTCCAGAGAGTATACGAGAACTATAAATACCGGGGGAGATATGTATTATTTGAATTCGTTCCCATACAGGTACCGTAGATATAGAAGTTTTTATGGATACAATCAGTCGTATTATTCATATAATAGTACAACACAAGTTGAAGGTATTACTTATATTCTAGAAACACTTGTTTACGATCTCACTAGATCCCCAAAAGATCAGTTAATTTCGGTTATAACTTCTGAAGTTGACAATCCAAAAACATTGGGAACTACTTCGAAGGATTTTTCAAAAAGTATCGTTAAAAATATAATGAAATAGGTTTTGGTTAGTTTTGAGATTGGTGAACTGCCGAAGAGACAAAAGCAAACTTTGGCAGTTTTATCTCGCTTATTTGGAATAAAAATCAATAGCAATACTGATGTTTGCGATCTCGATAGATAAACTAAGAGAAATCTGTTACATTCGTAATAATATTAACGCTCCATTTCGGAGCTATTTTATTGAGTTGTGAAATTGAAAAAAGTAAAACAATCCGTTATTATTTCTATAGCACTATTGGTAGCAATACTTCTAACGTTACCAAGGGTTTTATCTTTATTTAATGTTGTACAACAACTGACCGATTCTTTTACGACACCTTCTTTGCTCGATATCCTATTTAGGTTTCTTTTTTCGATATTTATTTTTTGGGTATTTCTTCAATATAACACCAATCTAAGATTTTTTTTTAGCGCCTATTCAACTGTCAAAAGAAACCTAATTGCCATTGTTGTAAATAGTTCTTTTTTCACAATATCGATTCCGTTATTTCACTACCTCTATCCTTTTTTTTCGAGACAAGATATGTTAAGAGCAGAAGAAGGACTTATCCATTTTGTGAACCTTATTGTAATCCTAATTTTGATTTTTATATCATCGGTATTGCGATACCAAATTATTCATAAACAGGATTTAATTGAGAACCATAAATTGAAACAAGAAAAAATTCAAAGTGAACTTCTGGCACTTAAAAATCAGATTAATCCACATTTTTTATTCAATTCTTTAAATTCTCTTAGTAGTCTTGTACGAGACAATAAGAAGGCTACTACTTTTATTGGGAAGCTTTCCTTTATGTACCGTTATATTTTACAAAGTGGTGCTAGAGATACGGTAACACTTAGAGAAGAGCTTCAATTTTTGGAAAGCTATGTCCATTTGATTAAAACGAGGTATCAGGATCGATTTTCTATTAATATTACCATTGAGGAACAATGGCTTAATAATGAAATTCCTACTTTAGCTCTTCAATTGTTAGTCGAAAATGCCGTGAAACACAATGAGATTTCAAAGGAGAAACCGTTGAAAGTTTCTATTTTTAACACGGAAGATTATTTGGTTATTGAAAATAAAATGCAATCGCGAAGAACGTACGTTGACAGTACTGGTAATGGTCTAGTTAATTTAAGTAGACGTTATGATTTATTACAAGGGAAACGAATTGTTATTACTAGTAATGCTACTATTTTTAGAGTTAAACTTCCATTAAGTTAAAGATCATGAAAGTTGTTATTGTTGAAGATGAGATTGCAGCCAGTGAAAATTTAAATCACCTTCTTAAGCAGGTCGATGCAACGATAACAGTTATTAAAGTCTTAGATACAGTTAAATCTTGTGTTGTTTATTTTTCTGAATCTAATGATATTGATCTGATTTTTATGGATATTCATTTGGCTGATGGTATTTCTTTTGAGATTTTTGATCAAATAGAATTAACTATTCCCATCATATTTACAACGGCCTATAATGAGTATGCATTAAAGGCGTTTAAGGTAAATAGTATTGATTACATTTTGAAACCAGTACTCATTGAGGAACTTACAAGTGCACTAAACAAATTTAAAAAAGTTATTAAAAAAGATCCCTTACTAAAAAATCAAGTGGAAGAAATGTTGCGATCAATACAATTGGAAAATAAGATATACAAATCCAATTATTTATTTAATCATCGTGATGAACTTATCCCTGTTAAGGCAGCAGACATTGCTTATTTTTATATAGATACCGGAATTATAAAAGCCGTCACTTTTCAAAATAAAGTATATACCATAGATAGAAAATTGGAAGATTTAGAAACAGAATTGAACCCTACAATTTTCGATAGAGCGAATAGACAGTTTATTATCAATAGAAATGCAATCACTAGAATTAAATATTATTTTGGCGGGAAATTGATCGTACAGCTTCAACCGATTTCTAAAGATCGGATCGTGATCAGTAAAACTAAAGCGCCTCAATTTAAAAAATGGGTGAATAATTAAAATAACATGATCATTTTAGGTCAGGGTTTTCCAAAAAATGATAACGCACCTATTTTTGAAATCTAAGCTATGGCTATATTTACTATCTTTAAGTAGTTCGACCCAATTGTATTATCCAAACCAATGAAGAACAAGATCAAAATAACAACCCTGATTTTTGTAGCGATGGGTATTTCTTCTGCTATAAATCTTAGTGAATTTCTAAGTTTGATAAATTCGTCGTTGGCATTTTTTAAACTTGATCATGAACCTTCTGTATGGATTTTGTCATCTCGAATACCTGCACTTATGCTTTATTGTTTTCTTGTATTATTCATAAACAGCTATAAAATAGATGAAATACTAACAAAATGTAAAAAGGAATTTAGAACGTTATGTTATATTGGTATCAATACACTAATTGCGCTTTCAAGTTACCTAGTTTTTATCCAAATCCATGAATGGATAGGAGTAAATATAAATACACAAGAAAGGAAAGGACTAGGTTTTATATGGATTGTAATCCTTTTATTTTCGATGCTTATTGCCACTTTGCTTAAATTTCGTACCAGACAACTTGATGACGATTTAAGAGAAGAAACTATATTACCCGAAAAATCGCAAAGTAATTCGCTCCCTTTGGATAAGCATAAAATGACTTCGGAAATGTTTACTTCTTGCTTTTTACTTTCCTATAGAGGGGGATTAATACCTGTAAAGACTGAAAATTTTGCACTATTTTATTTAGATTCAGGAGAAGTCAAAGGGCTGACGTTTGATGGTGAATCCTATGCGATGGATAAAAGAATTACTGAACTAGAGAGACGATTAAATCCTATTGATTTTTATAGAGTGAATCGACAACAGCTTGTTAATCGCAATGCCGTTATCCGAGTTGAACCACATCTGCATGGCAAAATAAATCTACGATTGTCATTAGACTTTGATCACCCCATTGTTGTTAGTAAACTTAAAAGCGCAGAATTTAAGGATTGGCTTGTTAATAATTCAGTGAATGATTTCTCCACTTCGTTGTAAAGTTTTTCCATTTGACTTTTGTTTCCTTTTTTAATAACTGAACTTGTAGTATTTTACTTAAAAACATCTTTCATATAAAATTGCGTTATGTGAATTTCATACAATTAAGTTAAGCTTTTTAACGCAGTAAATCTATGAGTAAACATTACTATGTATACCAAATTGCTTATATATATCCTTTGTTAAAGGCACTAGGAGATTCTGGGGTGAGTATTGAAAGGTTAATTGGGAAAAGCTCTTTAAAACATTTTAATCTTTCGAATTCAAATAAGTATATTCCGGCAGAAGTGTTCTATGATTTCCTTGTCTTGGCAAGAGATTCTCAATGGAATAGAAGTTTTATCGCTTCATTCCCAGAATATTTTAAAATTTCCGATTTGGGGAGCTATGGGGCAAATCTTTCTAAATCACCTACGCTATATGGAGTGTTGCACCAGTTTATTGTCTATAAATCAGTGTTTCAAACAAATATAAATGCAGGGTTGGATATTTTTGATGATCAAGCAAAATTTACCTTCTCCTTGGTAGATAAATTCTCATCAGGGAGGAAAATATCAGAAAATATTTTTTTAGCGATGCTCTTTAACCTCTTTCGATCTTTTGAAACTAAGGATTGGCTGCCTATAGAATTGCACATTCCATATAATATAATTTCGGACATTAAACCAATGCTTCCTAGAGGAAAATACAAGCTCTTATTAAATCAACAAGAGCACGCTATTGTTTTTCCAAGAAAGATACTTCATAAAGCAACAAATATTTCCCTAAATTTTTCAGAAACTATTTCACCAAAAGCACCTAATTTGACTGTGGCTACTACTATAGAAGAAGTGCTTACTAGTTATAAATCTGGCTATATTCCCTCACTTGGGGATTTAGCGAAGCACTTTAATACTTCAGAAAGTAGCTTAAAGCGAAGTTTGCGATCGGAAAATACAAAATTTTCTAAAATCCTTGAGAATATCCTGTACCAGAAAGCAATAAGTTTACTAGCAGAAACTAATATGAATATTACCCTAGTAAGTGAACATTTAGGGTATTCTGACAGCCCTAATTTTATTCGTTCTTTTAAAAAATGGTCCGGTAAAACCCCTGGTGCATTCCGAAGCAATGAAAAACATGAGCTAGTTTGATAACAATTACCTACTTACTATTTCGTAATCTTATGATTGTCTAATCTTGTAGGGTGCTAATTAATTTTATATTGTTAAAGCCTCTACAATAGTACTAATGGCACAACGCTATGCGAATAAAATTTTATGGAACAAGAGGGTCTATTCCAGTTTGTGATATTGATTTTCAGGAATTTGGTGGAAACACTAGTTGTATTGCTGTTTCAGGTGACAAGGGTGGTGATGTACTAATTTTTGATGCTGGAACTGGAATACGAAAACTAGGAAAAGAACTTATGGAGGAAGAGTTTCTTCCAGACCGAAAAATTGTTATAGCCTTTTCGCATTTTCACTGGGATCATATTCAAGGTTTCCCCTTTTTCGCTCCTGCATATGATTCCACAAAAGAAATTCACCTTATAGCTTTAGGGGAAAGCATTGGTATTCCTGATTTGAAAACAATATTTTCTAAGCAGATGGAAAGTACTTATTTCCCTGTTGACCTAGATCATATGGGAGCAAAATTTTCTTTCATTGTGAAAGAGGTGAATGAAGAAAGTTTCCCTGGTGGAAGTATTAAAACCAACCGACATAATCATCCAAACGGGGCCTATGGGTATCGCCTCGAAGTTGAGGGTAAAACTTTTGTGTACTGCACGGATGTTGAACATGGAGAAACTATCGATAAAAATGTGGTAACTCTTGCTAAAAATGCAGATGTGTTAGTACATGATGCACAGTATACTCCCAAAGAACTTATTTCATTCAAAGGATGGGGACATAGTAGCTGGGAACAGGCAATTCAAGTTGCAAAAATGGCTAATGTTAAACAGTTATACCTTACACATCACGATCCAGAACATAATGATACTTTTCTACGAGAAATTGAAATTCGATGTCAAGAACAATTCGCCAATTGCTTTTTAGCAAGAGAAGGTGATATAATTGAATTATAGGTGTTTTAATAGTTAAGATTAAAACCTTTAGATACTCCATAAAATATAGTGCTTGCTGTTGTAATGAGCTAATTTGATAGCTCTAGCGGTTATGCTATTTCTAAATTTACTTTTATCTACATAAACTAACTTTCAATCAAAAACTATATTAATATGATTCAAAAGAAAACTATAAAAATGACTGTTTTAGGAGTGCTTTTCGCACTTGTACTCGGCGCTTGCGGCTCTTCGGGCAAGGCTGTTAAGAATTACACGGCAAACACTAGTTTAGCAGGGCTTACCCTTGATAATAGTCAAGCACCAACTTTGCTATATGTGCGCTCCGACGCACCTGGTTTAGATACATATAATACGTTCATTATAGATCCGATCATTCTTGATCCTAGAGATGAAAGTATTAAAAAATTGAAAAAAGATGATTTAACACGCATTCAGACATATTTCACGGAAAGTTTAACTAAAGAACTTGAGAATAGTGGATATAAGATTACTGATAATCCTTCAAACGAAACCATGCGAATGTCTTTTATCTTATCAGGAATAAAAGCTCCAAATGCTTCTGCAAATGTAACCAGTGTGCTGCTACCAATTGCTTTAAAGGTCGGAGGAGTTACTATTGAAGGAGTTTTTAAAGAATCGAAATCAGATCGTATAGATGCTGTTGTAATTAGTAGATCTCAAGGCAGTCGAGTTGCCAATTCATCCCCTTGGTCTACTTGGTCGGATGTGGAATCTGCTATGGATAAATGGGCGAAAGGCATAGCCAAAGCTGTTGATATGGCACATGGAAAATAAGAACAATAAAAACTAAATTTAATTTGAAAATATGTAAACTTTTTTTACTTATTCTAACCTTTGTATTGCTTTCGCTTTCTGCATGCGGACCTGCTAAAATGAATGCTACTTGGAGTAATCCAAATTACGAGGATAAATCCTATTCGAAAATAGCGGTGGTGGGAATTGGCAAGGACATCGACGCTAGAACTAGCTTTGAAAATACTGCGGTGCAATTATTAAAAGAGAAAGGAATCAATGCCGTTGAAGGAATTACTGTTTTTCCTCCAACGGGTTTAGAAGAAGCATATACGGCAGAAGATTATATTCGTATTATTACCCAATTCAACTTGGACGGTATTATCACTATGGCGTTGGTTGATACAGCAGAATCAAAACAATATACACAAGGAGAAATTTACACGATCCCTCGATACTATCGTGTAGGTAAATATTTGGTGCGTAGTAATTTAGCCGTGCGAGGAGCTGGATATTATACGACCTCTAAATCATATCTTATAGAAGCTATTTTGTATAACTTAAAGGGAGAACTCAAAGAGGGGAAAGAAACAATAGTATGGACAGGCCAGTCAACATTGATAAACCCTTCTTCACTTAGTACAGCGGCCAAAAGTTTCACAAAAAGATTGGTTAATGAGCTTATCAATGAAAGGGTAATAAATACGGAATAATTATAAGAAAACTAGGAAACGTATTTGATTTAAGAGTATTAGAAGGCAGGATTGATCCAGTTTAGACTTAATTGATGCTCTGTTAATTATTAATTGGTTATCGATTCAAAAGAAAATAAGATTGAGAACTAAAAAACAGAAATACGTAAATCGCATAGGTCAATCTGTTATTTTTTGGTCTATTGCGTTATCCTTGCATACGCTAATACGATATTATGGTGTTTATGAAGAACCGGGCGTTCATACAAATTTCGATTTCAACTTCTCTATTCTAAATTATATAAAATACGGATTAATTACCGGGGTTATTTTCGGTGTATTCTATGGTATTATTGCTATCACAATTGAAAAAAATATTTCACATAAGTTTTCAGTTGGATTTACCATTATTTTTGAGTCCATATTATATACCTTATTTTTTGCACTAGCTTGGAGTATTTCTTTAAGACTATGGGATATTGAAAATGGAACGATCTATTATTCGAAAAGTTTTTGGTGGATAAAAAGTAAATTTTATGTTTCTAGTGTTATTTATGCGGCGTATGTATCTATTGGACTTTCCTTTATTCGAATTGCTTTAGAGAAGTTTGGGACAGGAGTATTCTTTAAGATTTTGTTGGGAAAATATCGAAGCCCTAAAGAAGAGACCAGAATATTCATGTTTTTAGATTTAAAATCTTCAACAACGATTGCAGAACATTTAGGACATTACAAATATAGTCGACTGATTCAAGATTGTTTTAATGATTTGAACGCTGTAGTGCCAAAATATAAGGCTGAGATTTACCAATATGTTGGAGATGAGGCTGTACTCTATTGGACCTATGAAGAGGGTATTAACGAAAACAACTGTATTTCGCTCTTTTTTAATTTTTTAGATGTATTAGAGGAAAAAAGAACATATTATGAAGAAAATTATGGTCAAATACCGGAATTTAAGGCAGGTCTCCACGGTGGAAAGCTAATCGTTGCTGAAGTAGGAATTATTAAAAAAGAAATAGCTTACCATGGAGATACGATAAATACAGCAGCTAGGGTACAGGCGCTATGTAACGACTTTGGTCAAAAGATGATGATTTCCGAAACTCTAAAAAAAGAAATGCAATTAGAATTAACTTATAAAACAGAGAACCTAGGAAGAATTTTACTCAAGGGAAAGAAAGAAGAAATAGTCATTTTCGGTATTGATCAACATCTATAATATAACCATATTTATAGGAACTAAATAGTAGATTACAACTAAATATAACTCATTCAAATGAAATATTCTCGAACGAAATATATCAACCTTAATATCCTTAAATCCTATCTTATAGGATGGCTTATTGGAAGTTTGTTTTGGAGACTGCTTCGTGATACTGATTTGAGTAATCGATCTCTCATGGATCATTTGGATGTTAATAGTATTTTGATATTTTTATTATTATGGCTAACCATGGGCACGTTCTTCGGTTTGATGCATATTACAATTTCAAAATTTATTGTTGGTCGAATTAAATACTATCAACTTATAGTACTTACGCTTGCATTACAATTACTGATTTTCTTTCTCATAATTATTATTTTATTTTATTTCTTAGAACATGTGTTGGGGCTTGAAGTCCCTAGGTCTACAATAGAATCGGTAATGAATTCATCACTTTCGATAGGAGGTATTTATATTTTAACGGTGAATTTCTGTATTGGATTTGTCATGTATATTGGCGCTATAGTTGGAACAGGGAATCTTAGAAAAATTTTATCAGGGAAGTTTTATAAACCTTTTGTTACCAAAAAGGTATTTATGTTTATTGACCTTAAAGGTTCCACACAATTGGCAGAAAGATTAGGACATATAGCATATAGTAAACTAATACAGGATTGTTTTAGAGATCTGGTAGTAGTGCATGATTACCATGCTGAAATTTATCAATATGTCGGTGATGAAGCGGTACTAACTTGGGATATGGATATAGCAATAGAGAACAATAATAGTATCAAAGCTTTTTTTGCCTTTCAAAAGCGATTAATGGATAGGAAGACATATTATATGACGCAATATGGGGCTGTTCCAGATTTTAAAGCAGGATTACATGGAGGAATTATTACAATGACGGAAATTGGAGAACTTAAAAGAGATATCGCATATCATGGAGATACCATTAATACCGCTGCAAGATTACAAGGAGAATGTAATCGTTTAAATGTGAAATTATTAATATCTGAAACCCTATTGGATAGTTTAGACCTAAAAGCACGTTTTAAATCCACTTTGATGGGAGAAATGCAACTAAGAGGTAAAAATGCTCCTATAAATGTATATGCTTTGGAAGAGATTTCTGGATTTTAATCTTTTCATGAGTTTAAAAATCAATGTAATTTTCTTTTTATGATCCAAAATGATTATAATCGTAAAAGCTAAGGTTCTTATTTTTATAATATAATAGACAAACCGAAACTTAAATTGAAAATATTCCCAAAAAAAGATTCTGCATTACGTTCTTTCGCTGTTTTTTCAATTGCGGTAGTTATTGGTATTGGGCTTTTTTTAGTAAAAGAAGGAGAAGTAGTATCGTATCTGTCGGATGATCCGCAAGCTTGCGTCAATTGTCATGTGATGACACCTGTTTATAATAGTTGGATGCATAGTTCACATAGAGAATGGGCCAGCTGCAACGGTTGTCATGTACCTCAAGATAATATGGTAAATGCTTATTATTTTAAAGCGATGGATGGGCTTTATCATGCTTCTATATTTACAGCACGTTTGGAACCTGAAGTTATTTTTATGAGAGAAGGTTCGCAAGAAGTAGTACAAAACAATTGTATTCGATGTCATGTACAACAGGTAACACAAACCAAATATGATGGTTTTGTAGCTAATCATAAAGAAAATCGAACAACCCGTCAATGTTGGAGTTGCCATAAAGAAGTACCCCATGGCAGAATACACGGTATGTCAACTATAAAATATAACATAGCCCCTTTACCTACCGACCAAGAAATAATGGTAATTCCTGCTTGGTTGGAGAAAGAAATGGCATCTAAATAACATTCCTATGAAAAACAAAGTTCTGTTTGTAGTGACTATTGTAGTCGTCTTTTTATTAGGGCTTTTAGCATCGAGTATTATCAATAGAAAGAGTGAAGCCAAATATCAATATGTTCCACAAGTAGCTATTGGAGAGAATGAACCTCGAAATGAGGAATGGGGAAAAAACTACCCAAGAGAATATCAATCTTGGTTACAAACCTCTGAAACTTCTTTTGCGTCATACCAAGGAGGCGCCGCTATGAGAGATATGTTAGAAGAGGATCCACGCTTAGTTGTACTATTTGCCGGTTATGGCTTCTCAAAAGATTATAATCAAGGCCGAGGGCACTATTATGCCATTGAAGACATACATAATACATTGCGTACAGGAGGACCTAAAGGAGAAGGTGACGGACCTATGCCAGCTACTTGTTGGACCTGTAAAAGTCCTGATGTACCTCGATTGATGAACGAAAAGGGAATTGCTGAATTTTATAATGGTAAATGGGCAGATAAAGGTCCGGAAATTGTGAATCCCATTGGCTGCGCTGACTGTCATGACCCAAATAATATGAAATTGCGAATTACGAGACCCGCACTTGTGGAAGCTTTTGATGCTATGGGTAAGGATATCAATAAAGCAACCCACCAAGAAATGCGTTCATTGGTATGTGCACAATGCCATGTAGAATACTATTTTGATAAGAAGAAATCAGGAATAGAAGGAACACCGTACCTTACTTTCCCATGGAAAAATGGGATGACTGTTGAAGCTATGGAAGAATATTATGATGATATCGAATTTTCCGATTGGACGCACCAAATTAGTAAAACCCCTATGTTAAAAGCACAGCATCCTGGTTATGAAACGTATTTAACGGGTATTCATGCAGATCGAGGTGTTTCTTGTGCAGATTGTCACATGCCCTATAAAAGTGAAGGCGGTCAAAAATTTACCGACCACCATTTGCAATCACCTTTGAACAATATTGCGAACTCTTGTCAAGTGTGTCATCGACAAGAAGCAGATAAGCTTCGAGCTAATGTATATGAACGACAAATGAAAGCAACCGAAAATAGACTGAAGTTAGAAGATTTATTGGTCAAGGCACATATCGAAGCCGGGAAAGCTTGGGAACTTGGAGCTACAGAAGAACAGATGAAAGCAATACTTGCCGATATTCGCCATGCGCAATGGCGTTGGGATTATGCAGCAGCATCTCACGGTGCCTCATTTCACTCTCCTGTAGAGACTGCAAGAGTTTTAGGAGGAGGACTTCATATTGCTCAAGAGGCTAGGGTAAAACTAGCACGTTTATTGGTTACCTTGGGTTTTAATCAAGAAGTCCCTATTCCAGATATCGATTCAAAAGAGAAAGCACAGGCTTTTATAGGCTTAGATATGGAGAAACTAATCAAAGAAAAAGAAGAATTTAAAACCAATTTATTGCCCAAATGGCTTGAAGAAGCCAAAGCCCGTGAAGATAAAATGGATTCAAATGAGGTGAGTATGACCAATAAGTAATCAATTTACAACTTTTGTTAAAGACTTTTAAGTCGAACCCTTTTCATGAAAATATTCTATCGTATTTTTTCTTCGCCCGTATTGGCACTCGTTTTATTATTGATTTTTGCCATAGCTATGGGCACTGCTACTTTTATAGAAAACGATTTCGGTACAGCCACAGCATGGATAAAAGTGTATGATTCAACTTGGTTTGAGTTAGTAATGCTTGGGCTAGGGCTTTGTTTTGCAACCAATATTTATAAATACAAACTTTGGCGCAAAGAAAAATGGGCTATCCTCCTTTTTCATATTGCTTTTATCGTAATCCTTATTGGTGCTAGTATTACAAGATATGACTCTTATGGAGGTATTATGCGTATTCGAGAAGGTGCGTCTTCAAATACAATTATTTCCGATAAGAACTATTTGCAAGTCCATATATCGAACGGAAAGGAAACAAGGCATTTGGAAAGGGAACTTTACTTTTCTCCTTTAACGGATAATAATTTTTTTATTAAAACAGATTTAGATGCCACTCCAATTACCATTTCGCACCAACAATTTGTAGCCGATGCTATTCCTGAAATTATTAACGACCCTGAAAAGGGAGTCCCTTTGTTGCAAATGGTGGTTACCTCAGGAAATGGTAGGGAAACGGTTTTTCTAAAAAAAGGAGAGATAGAAGAAATAGGGAGTCATAAACATAAAATAGGTTTTGAGGCTAACGGAGAAGGTATTATCAATCTTATAGAGAAAAAGGGTAAATTCCAGATTTTGACTCCTCATCAGCTCGACTTCTTTATCATGGCCGATCAAACTGCAGGCATTATTAAAGGTGATACACTACAGCCAATGACCTTGCGGACTCTATATCGTTCAGGCGATTTGTCCTTTGTCCCCTTATCTTTTCATGCATCAGGCAGCATTGACATTGTAAGCTCAGCTGAAAAGTTAAAAGATAATGATAAGGCAAAAGACGATGCCTTGGTTTTGAATGTAAAGGTAAAAGATAAGACCAAAGAAGTGACATTACTCTATCGTGATGGCTTTTTACCTACTACGCATGAAGTTGCAGTAAATGGCATGAATGTAAGTTTATCGTATGGCGCCAAACCACTTGAAACCCCATTTTCGGTACAGCTTAACGATTTTCAGTTGGAACGATATCCCGGTTCTGAAAGCCCGTCTGCATATGCCAGTGAGGTTACCGTTTTGGATGCGGATACCAAAATGCATTTCCGGATTTTTATGAATAATGTTCTGGATTATGGAGGATTTCGATTCTATCAAGCCAGTTATGATACCGATGAAAAAGGAACAGTTTTAGCCGTAAATCATGATGTCTTGGGCACCAATGTTACCTATGCTGGTTATTTCCTAATGATGATTGGAATGTTTTTTACACTTTTCGGAAAGGGTTCTCACTTTATGACTATCAATAAAAAGTTGAAAAAATTAAAAACGAAAAAGATCATTACGACTATTCTTTTTGTTGGAATGATGATTGTTAGTCTTCAATCCCAGCAGACTAATGATACCATTTCGGTTCCTGAATTGGTCGTGCAACAAGTTGTTGAGAAACAGCATGCTGCACTGTTTGGTCGTTTGATGGTTCAAGATTTAGATGGAAGGATTAAACCTATCAATACCTTGGCTTCTGAGTTTTTGCGCAAAGTTTCGCGCAAGCCCTATTTTAAATACAAAGATGGTAACGAGGAGATTCGTTTGGATGCCAATCAGGTATTCCTAGCGATGCATGTTGCTCCAGGAGCTTGGCAGCAGATTCCTATAATAAAAATAGATACAAAAAAAGGCGGAAGTTTTTTCGATGCTTTAAAAATTACCGATGAAGGCTTGATTGCTTTTGATGATTTAATCAATCCTAGTGGGGATTATGTTTTAACAAAGGTGGCCGAAGAAGCGAACGCCAAAAAACCAGCCGAACATAATGAATTTGATAAAGAAGTATTGAAGGTAGATGAACGTTTCAATATTTTGTTCAACATTTTTTCGGGTAATTATTTAAAAATTTACCCCAACAGTCAAGATGAGAAGGATACTTGGTATAGTTACACCCACCATTTTAGGGATTTCCCTGCGGAGGATGCTCGTTTTGTGCAAACCATTACACCTTCTTATTTTAATGATTTGGCGTCTAAAAAGTGGGCGGCAGCGACAGAGAAATTGGCCTATATTGATACTTATCAAAACACATTGGGAAAGAATATTATTCCCAACAATCAAAGGGTAGAGGCGGAATTGTGGTATAATGAAATGAATCTTAATTTTTGGTTGTTCCAAGTATTTTTTACATTAGGATTTGTGATGCTTGTATTAGCCTTGGCTAAAATATTCGTGCAGAAACGGTTTATGGATGTGCTATGGAATGTTCTAGTTATCCTTTCCTTAATCAGTTTTCTGATATTTACAGGAAACATTTTGCTCCGTTGGTATGTTGCCCAACATGCCCCTTGGAGCAATGGTTATGAAATGTTAGTTTTTGTAGCTTGGGTTCTAATGTTATGTGGATTGATGACCTTCCGAAAATCAGATTTCTCTTTACCTTTGGCAACATTATTTACGGGATCTCTGCTGTTTGTGAGTTATTTGGATTGGTTGAGTCCAGAAATCACCAATTTAATGCCCGTACTCAAATCGTTTTGGTTAAAGGTGCATGTTGCAACTATTGTTAGTAGCTACGCTCCTTTGGCACTCTCTGCAGTATTGGGTTTTATGACCTTGATTTTAATGATTATTGAGACCAAAAAATCGAAAGAAGCCATAACCATTCGCATTAAAGAGCTGACCTATATTAACGAAATATCGATGACCATTGGTTTGTTTGTGTTGGCTGTTGGTACTTTTCTCGGAGGAATTTGGGCCAATGAATCTTGGGGACGCTACTGGGCTTGGGATCCTAAAGAGACTTGGGCTTTGATTTCCATTATTATCTATGCTATTGTCTTGCATCTCCGTTTTGTTCCTGCCTTAAAAAACAGATATATCCTAAATGTAGCCAGTGTTTTTGCTTTTGGTTCTATTATTATGACCTCTTTCGGAGTAAACTACTATTTATCTGGGCTACACAGTTATGCAGCGGGAGATCCTCTGCCTGTTCCTAAATTTATTTATATTCTTATTGTAGTTGTAATTTTTGTAGCAGTAGCTGCTTTTTTTAGGAGGAGAATATCTAAATAATTACCACAGTTAACAATTTAAATTAACCACAGGCTCCTATCTTTTTAAAAGTAAACTCTTCCTCACAGGTATGCCTCAGTTACAGGAATCAATAAATACAGTACATCTATATGTTCCGAGGGTAAGATCTAACATCTTTTTATAGCCTAAAATCTTTCCATATCGTACTGTTTTTTCTGTTGTCCGCATGTGCCAAATAACTTTTTAAAGGCATATTATTTTAATCATCTGAGGTTGTAAATAAGGCAGGTTTAATGGTAACCATAGCCCACCCCCAATAGTTAGTATTTCCATCAAAGTTATTTCGTAAAAACTCCAAACCCTCTGAGGGAAATAGATGTGAATAACCTACTTTAATATTAATATCTTTTTTGAAATTATAATTTAGCACAAAATCTAGTTCAGCACCAAATTGTTTGGAATCTGTAGTTGCTAAATTAGCAGCAGCAGAAAAATGGTGTATTCTTGCATTTAAGGAGGTCTTGGCTCCTAATGCAAAATTAGATCCTAGATAGAAGTCGAGAAGCCCAACATTATTGACATGATTGCCGACAAAAAAATAATCCAATAAACCATTGAATTTATGATTGGTTCCATAGAATGGAGTAAATGCTTCATTTTCTCCACCTGAAGGTGCTCCATTCTCATTACCACTTATTAATTCACCTCCAGCTGTAATCGCCCAATTAGATCTGATCTTGTAATTGACTTCCAGTGCTAATAAATAGGCATTGAGGTCATTATCATTTACATCGTTGCCAAATTGATAAAAAAGATTAGCACTTAAACTTAAAGCTGATTTCGCATAGTTTAAATGTGTTCCAATGGTTTGACTAAAACGTGTTTCGTTATTTGCAGCATCTACGGGATCAATAAATTGCAAACCATTATTTAAGAAAAGTAAACTGCCAGCTAGGTTTTTCCAATCTTGATGCAACCAAACAAATTGAATGCTTTTATAGGTGTTTGTTACAGTTAATGTGTTTCCTGTTAAAGCTTCTCCATCTTGATTAAAACCTGCACCTAAATGAAGATTAGTATTATTCTTATGGTATTTAAATAATGCTACATCATGGCTTCGAGCCTGCTGCGCCCAACCGACTCCACCAAAAATTCGTTGATCGTCATAACTCAATACCTGTCTCCCTAGTTTTAAGGACACTTCTGGGGTAAACAGTATTTCTCCCCAAGCTTGATGTATCCCAAACCCGTTACGATCTGCTATATTTAATTGAGGAACGTCACCCCAAACACGTATATCTTGAACACTTAAATAAAAGTCTAAATACTCACTTTTGTACCCCGTATTTAATCGGGTACGCTGAGAGATAAAAGCTGCAGGATCTACGTTGTCAGGAAAGAGTGTTCCAAAACCGTGTCGGTATTCAAATCTAGGTCTTAATTCAGCATCTAACTTTAATTGAGATATTCCCATAGTACATGATAGAAATGCAGCTATAATACTTAAATGCAATGATTTCATAGGTCAAAAATTGATTGTTATCTAGTTCTTCATTCAAGAAAGTTTAAAGTTCTAATTTGGAATAGTTAAACCAACTAGAATTTAGTTCGAAATTACTTCTGTCTATTCTCAATACGGATGACTTTTATCATCTTTTTATAAGATATTTTTAAGAGTAAATTATTATTGCATGAAAAAAGAATTGTACAGTAATACGATTAAAGAATATTAATTTATTTATACTAAAAGGCAAGACTATTCTATCTTTTTTTTAAAGATCAAAATGGTGCTATCGTGCTCATTTATAAGATGTAAATACGAATCTTCAATGCGATATTTTCTTACTTCTTTTAGTGACTCCAAATATTGATTTGGAATTTCCATGTTACGACAAAGCATTTTCGTTCCCGAAACTTCACCAAATTGTAATGTGCTATTATTCAAATTCAATAAAACTCCCAATATTTGATTACAACCATCATTTCCATAGAACCTATTTTCAGTACTATTAAACCCCAATTGAATTGTTTTCTGAATGTTATCAGCATAATTGGAGTTATACATCTTCTCTAGAACCCAAATATCATTTAAAAGCTCTTTATTTTCTATATCAGTTTGGGTCAATTTTTCAGATGTTTTTTGCTTCTTTTGGTTACAACTGACCATGATTAGCAAAACAAGTAGCACAGGAAAAATATTTTTTTGCATAAGAACTAGTATTGATTTTAACTTATAATGGATACGCATTTATTCATATAACTATTTTTTCTCCCAACCATTTCGTTGGAATACACTTTTTAAAATTAAATCGTATTTTTCGCGATATAGTGTATATTGTTTTGGGGTCAAAATGGATTTGATTTCAGAATGTTGTTTCTCAATTAGAATATCAAATTTTGTCCGTACTTCTAATGGAGTGTACCCTTTATCTTTATCATCTAAGCGCGCCATTTTATACGTATGATATAGAATAATGTTATAATATTCCTCTCTTTTTTCTCCTTCCAGTCCCATAGCTGTTGCACGGTTATAGAACCAAATTTGCATACTATCGCGCTCTTTTGCAGTGAAGGACCACACTTTATCTTCTTGGGATACAGCTTTTGTTTGGCCCTGTAATGATAGTAAGGGTATAAAAAAAAGACTAATTATCATGCCTTTTGAAAAAAATAATATTCCGAAATGTAAGCTATTAAAAATTCGATTCATTTTAAGTAATTGATTTGGAGGCGAATTAAAGCACTTTATACTGTTTTATCTAACCCTTTATCTCCGGTTATTTTAACCTCTATATTAGTCCATCGGCAGGTAAATATCATTATCAATTCGGAGCAGTTATTTGATTGAATTCTTGGGCGAATTTTCAGAGAGTTGTATTTTTTCAATGTATAAAGAAGAAATTAAATAGCTGTGAACTAAATACAGGGCTAAATGTAATTGTTGCGTTTACTCGATTTATTGGAGTTTTTAGTTGTTTTCGATTTTTAGTTTTCTTATTTTGGCTAGATAACTTAACACAAATTAAATCAATAAAAAAGGGAACAATTCGGGAACAAAAGATTTAATAAATTGATAAAGCCCCGTTTTTAAGGGAATAGGGAGGATAGGTTCAAAACCTGTCATCCCGACAAGCTAAAGCAAGAAAACCCTTGTAGAAAGTTTACTTTCTTAAGAGGGTTTTTTAGTTTTTTGCTAAAATTAAAGCATAACTTTAATTTGCAACAAATGTGATGCAATAGGATGCTATACATCCTGTCATCCCGACGAACCAGTTTTTAGTGGATGTCAAATCACTTCCAATTAACTGATTGACAGTGATTTTCACTTTTGTTGATTTTGTTTGGTATTAAATACTAAAACATCCAGTAGTTAACGTTCCTTTACGATACATTAATAAATTACAAAGGATAAAAATTCTCCCATGAATTTCAATCTTTCATCATAGGTAATTGCAGTAGTACTAAATTATAGCCCTCTTTATTATCTTTCTTATCAATAAACTTTAAGAAATCCGGAGACTTGCGCTTAAAATACTTCTGTGCTCTTTCCAACAAGATCTGTAGACCTAATGATCGATGATCGTTGTTGTTTCCTGTAAAACCAGGCCCATTGTCCTTTACAGCACAAATCAAATGACCATTAAGTCCTTTACTAAATTCGACAACTATATTTCCTTTTTCCTTTAGTGAAGAGACGCCATGTTTGATAGCATTCTCTACAAGGGGTTGTACCATCATTGGAGGGATTCTATTGGATTTGGAATCCAAATCGTCTGGAAGAATTATTTTAAAGCTAAAAGAGACAACGGTTTGCTGATAAATTTCCATATAATAATTAAGGGCCCTAATTTCATCTTCCATATCAACAAAATCCTCCCTAGAATTTTCCAAATTCATTCTAAGCAGCTTCCCCAAGGCTGCGGTTAACTTTTGTGCCTGTTCTGGCCTATCGTCAATCATGGAAATCACGTTTTGTAGGACATTGAATATAAAATGAGGATTCAATTGAGAAAGGAGCAATCGCTGTTCCAAGGATATTTTTTGTAGCCGTGCCTTTAAATTTCTCCATTTGAAAACGCCAAACAGAAATATCACTACTAAAATTGATACTACTATACTTAAGTAAAGCTGTGCTCTTTTCTTTGCATAAGCAAGATCCATATTTGACTTTTCAGTTTCCAATCGTTGAATAGTTTCCACCTTTTCCCTAGTCTCATATTCCACCGTAAGATTCTCGATTTTAGATTCCAGTTCCTTTCTATGGAAATCCTTTAAGATTGTTTCCTTTATCCTTAGATGCTTATTTGCCTGTTCGTAATTACCCAGTTTTTCATGAGCTTCCAACAGATACGAATAGGCATCTAGAATCATATCCCGCTCTTCAGAGTTTTGTGCCTCGGAATTCAAAAATTCTATTGCAGCAAGAGCGCTATTTATTGTTTCTCTATAATTTCCTTCTTGAAGACTCACATAGGCTTGGATTACTAAAATAGATATTTCACTAGTTGTTGGCTCATAAGGGCCACCAAAAGTGTACCTGTTCAGTTCAAATTCTTGAAGTGATTTCCTATAATAAGTCATCGCAGAATCCTGATTACGTTCCTTAAAAAAGGAGCCCAAGTAGGCATAGGCAAAAGGTAGGTTATTTCTAAAACCCTTAGGGCGTAATGCAGATTTTATCTCTTTTCTAAAATAATACAAAGAGGAATCAGTAACGTTTAAATAGTTTTTGGAATAAATAATCCCCAATCGTAAAGTAACAGCAGATCTATTTCGAGGAGAGGACATATACAAACTATCTTTTGCGACTTTCAAGAATAATTCCGAAGCTTTCTTATAACTTCCAAGCGAATGATGACATCTAGCCACTAGAGTTAACAAATAGGGTTCCCATTTCATGTCTGGGTACTTCTTTTCATAAAACAGAGCAGTGTTCCCATGCTTTAGGGCTTTTTCGTAATTTTTGCCTTTGTGATTGATTCTGCTCAACATATAGTGAGCCTCCTTCATACTCTTATCATCCAAATGGTATTTTAAACTCAAATTACCGTGATGATCTATAGCCCTATTGTAGTACAGGGCTGCGGAGTCCAATTGATTATTTACAAAGTACGATGTTGCCAGTTTGGTCATGTATTCCGATCTTCCAAACAGTGTACTATCACTATCTAGCAACATTTTCATATAGTTTAAGTTTTTACGATGATTGGGATTTCTATGCGAAAGAGAGTCCTTGGCAAAAAGATCAATATCTAATTGAGAAATTTCGTTGTGCTGACTATGGAGTATTTGGGATACTATTATTAGAAAAATGAATATTTTTAAATTAGGTGTGAGCATTTAATCTAAATTTGTGTTATGAATCTGAATAAGATACGTACTTTAATTGTAGAAGATGATAAGAAAACTCTTGAATATCTCAGAAAGCTGGTTCATCAGCATGATCACTTATTACTGATTGATGAAGCTACTGACAAGAATTCGGCGCTTCAGAAATTCAGTTCGGTGCGGCCAGAATTGGTCTTACTTGATATTCAACTTGGACAAGAGAATGCTTTTGACCTTCTTGACGAAATCTCAACAAAATCTTTTCATCTCATATTTGTAACTGGACATTCTGAATATCTAATACGCGCTCTTGAATACTATGCTTTTTATTTTCTGACCAAACCGTTTGATAAGGAGAAGTTTAATAAGGTAATCAATGCCTTCGTACAAACGGCGAATAGGTTTTATGACCAGTCAAAATTGGAGTATTTGTCCAGTTTTGTCAAAAACCAAGATTCCCAGTTCTTTTTGAATACAGGGCTTGATTTCTTGACAATAGATCTTAATAATGTACTCTACTGCAATTCAGAGGGAAACTTTACCAAATTTTACTTTAAAGAAGGCCGACCCATACTCGGTTCCAACAACCTGAAATTTTATGAAAATCTTCTCTATAAAAAAGGCTTTTTCAGGGCTAACCGCTTTCACCTAATCAGTATTAAAAATATTGAAGCCATTCTAAAAAAGGAAACTCTTGTAATGAAAGGAGGGGAGAAAATCAGTATTTCGAAGAGGAACAAGTCAAAATTGAAAGAACTGATTACAACTTTAAATGAATAAAGAAGTAATTAAAACACAAGTTAATATAGCAACGGGAGCGAAAATCTGTAAGAATAAATCATTGGCAGTATACCTGAGATAACCATTAAACGCGCTAGTGCCTTTATAAAAGCATTTTTAAAGTCAAAAACACCATTATTTTATACAATTCGAACTTGAAGTTGGGCAAACTTAATTCGGATAAAAAAGGACTAACTTCCACTAAAAAGTAGATGTGTATAATTACAAGAAACCCAATATAACGGCCTTAACATATTAAAAAGAGAATACAAAGTGCTTTTATTGGATGCGGTTCAGGTGTTGACAATAGTTTTTAAAGTTAATTGAAGAAAAATTCTAGTCATTAAAAATAGTTCTTAACCGATAAAAAAAACGTTCTATTAATCTTAAATCTTCTATGATTATTTCCGCTTTCCCAATAGTACCAGGTGTATAACTAATATCTTTATCGTTAATAGTTGCAAGTCTTAAGCCTATTTTCACCTCAACAGAAAGAAACCCGTCTTTATCAGGCACGGTACTAATGTGTTGCACCGTACTTTCAATTATATCGTTCTTCAGCATTATATCTTCCGATAAATAAATTCTAACCTGTTGTCCCTTTCTAATTTTTGCTGTTTGGTTTATAGGTACTTTAAGTTTTCCAATATATGGACCATGATTTGAAGGCATAATTATGAACAGTAAATCTCCTTGTTTTACTTTGCGCCCAATTTTCCAAAAATCTACAAAATGAACTTTTCCAGACAATTTTGGTTTCAGTATTGTTTCCGCTCTATTATTATTTATAATTCCTAATAAATTCCCAGAGTTGACCCTAGCCCCATCTTGAATATTAAGCTTTAAAAATGTGCCGTCAATGCCAGCATATATATTTTCTGAAGGTTCTGTTGTATCTAAAGCGACCTCGCAGGTAACAGTATTTGGGTATTTGATAAAATAAGAAATTGTAAGTACCCCAAGTATCAAAAAAAGAATCAGCATATTTCCGCAACGAATCATCCAATTAGGTACAAACCCTAATATTTCTTGTACTGCAGAACTTCGCAATGCAATTGGCTTCTCAATTTTATGTTTATCTTCTACCATATCAATTTCCTAGTTCTAATTGATTTTTCACCAAATTGTAATAATTGCCTTTTAGCCTTGTCAACGCTTCGTGATTACCGGTCTCAACAATTTCTCCCTTATCCAGAACTACGATTTGATGTGCATTTTTTACCGTACTTAATCGATGAGCAATAATGACAACTGTCTTATCCGCGAAAAACCCATCAAGGTTTTCCATAATTGTTTTTTCGTTGTTGGCGTCCAAAGCTGATGTAGCTTCATCGAAAAATAGAAATTTTGGGTTTTTATAAACCGCTCTGGCAATTAATAACCGTTGTTTTTGACCGGTACTTAGACTGGTTCCCTCCAATCCTATTTTTGTATTGAAACCTAATGGAAGATTTTCAATATAATCTTGTATGTTGGCAACTTTCGCCGAGGCCCATAATCGCTTTTCATCTATCACGTCAGCGCCAACGGCAATATTTTGGGCAATGGTGTCATTAAAAATATAACCTTCTTGCATAACCACGCCACAGTGTTCGCGCCATACTTTTTGTGCTATGTCATTTAAATTACTATTCCCAATGTGAATTTCACCCGAATTTGGTTCATAAAATCGTAAAAGCAACTTCATCAAAGTGGTTTTACCGCTTCCGCTTACTCCTACTATCGCCGTTACTTTGTTAGCTCGTATAATGAAATTTAGATTCTTGATAACCGGGTCAAGTCCTCCCAGATAACGAAAAGAAATGTCTGTTAACTTAAAATCAGCGTTTTCAGGCAAATGCAATATTTTCTTTTTACTATCGCTTTCTTCATTCTCCATATTGTGAATTTCCCCCAAGCGATCCAGTGAAATTTTAGCATCCTGAACATCCCTAAAAAAACTGATCATCTGAGAGACTGGGGCATTTAATTGTCCGACAATATAGGAGATGGCTACCATCATCCCTAACGTGATTTCTCCGTCGATGACCAATTTAGCAGACAGTACAGTAATAAGTATATTTTTCAGCTCGTTAATAAATGTAGAACCCACTGTTTGCGTCTGTTCCAATGCCAAACTCTTCATCTCGACCTTGAACAAACGGGCTTGTACATATTCCCAATTCCATCGTAACCGGCGTTCAGCGTTATGAAGTTTTATCTCTTGCATACCATTAATCAACTCGATTATCTTGCTCTGTTCATTGCTTAACTCGGTAAAACGTTTGTAGTCCAGTTCTTTTCTTCTTTTAAAAAAAAACAACACCCATCCAAAATAAAGACAACTACCTATTAAGAAAATTGTAAAAATCTGCAAACTATAGTAGGCCAGAACAAATCCGAATATGACAAAATTCACCATAGAGAACAATACATTTAACGACGAAGTGGTTAATATTTTTTCTATGCGCTTGTGATCACTTATTCTTTGCATGAGATCTCCCGTCATTTTAGCATCAAAAAACGCCATAGGGAGGTTCATCAACTTTATAAAAAAATCGGATACCAAAGAAATATTTATCCGTGTACTTAAGTGTAATAAAATCCATCCGCGAATTACTTCTAGTGCCGTTCTCCCCAAAAACAAAAATAGCTGCGCAAACAAAATGAGGTAAATGAAATTGATATCCTGATTTTGGATACCAACATCTACAATACTTTGGGTCAAAAAGGGAATTATGAGTTGAAGTAAACTGCCCGCAAATAAGCCTATGGCCAGTTGTAGAATAAATTTTTTATACTTGAAAAGGTAACGTGATATAAACGAAAAATTAAATTTTTGTTTGCCCTTCTTCTTTTGTCCTTTATCATAAAATTTAGGACTTGGTTCCATCAAAAGTGCAACTCCCTCTTCTTTATTCGCGTCTGCATTGTACCCAATCCAAGATTTGATAAATTCTTTGGGACCATACGTAATGAGGCCATAGGCGGGATCGGATATATAGACCTTGTTTTTTTTGACTTTATAGAGTACCACAAAATGTTCTTCGTTCCAATGGAGAATACATGGCAGGGGAATATCTGTCAACTTCTTATAGCTCAATTGTGCCCCTATACTATGAAAACCCATTTTTTCAGTAGCTTCGCCAAGTGCTAAGAGACTACTACCTTCTCTTGTGGTTTCAGCTAAATCTCTTAAATTCTGAATCTCAAAATCTTTACCATAATGTTTGGCTATCATTTTAATGCAGGTAGGGCCACAGTCTTTTTGGTCTGCTTGTTTGTAATGTGGGAATTTGACCATTTAAATTTAAAATTTCCTATTGTATCGAACCAATGAAAAGAGTTCGTATTCATTGAGCCAGAGTTATAAAACCCTGGCTCTAGAATAACTAGATGCACCGTCATTTTTTCAACCGCTGGCATTCAATTCGCTGTACACAGAGCACCTAAAATCATAACGGTTTTACCACTTCACATGCATAAAGCGTAGGATAGTTAAATGTTGACCAACTATTAACTTTATTGCCTCAATGAATGGTTTTTTGTCTAGCTCAGTACACTAAACGCAGATATAACAAACGCCATTTACTACTTCACCTGCACAAGGGAATCCTCCTCCTGCAAACGAACATGAGTCCCCGCATATGCCTCTTCTTCTTTTTGATCCTGCCGGACAGCTTTGCACACCACCACCATTAACGGACTTTTGAGCGGTTCTTCCTAAGGTTTTTACACCAGTTAAACTTGCTAATTTTTTCATAATAAATAATATTTAATATTAAATTGGCCCCGAACATTTAATGACACTCAAGGTTTGTGTCCATCTTTCGCGAAAAGATATTGTTCCCTTAGCGCTGCTTTTCCGCATCTAGGTGTGGAAAAGTGCAGGCTTTGGTTATGAATTTACTAGTTCTACATCCTCTTGACCGGCCCTTACATTATTAGCTTGTTCAGTAAGATCTTCGATAAAGTAGATGAGGTCGGTACGCTGATACTCTTTAGGAAATTCTTTTCCATTGATAAATACTGCAGGTGTAAAATGCACCTCGTTTTCAACACACCATTCTTGTTGCGCAATTAAAATAGAAGAATAGGTCTTGTGATTTACAGGTACCCCCCATTCTTGTAGCCATTTTTTTAGATCGCTATCTTTAGTATAGGCATCCCTCAAGGCTTTTAGCAATGTTTCTGCCGGTTCGGTGGCATTCAGTTCCAAAAGCCTTGAACATACTAGATTGCCAATACCTTCATTGTCTTTCACATTTACATTAAATCGTATTGTGAGGTTTAACTCATCTGAACTTTTATTCAAAACCTTTTCAAGATCCTCGTGGGCAGCCTTGCAATAAAAGCACTGAGGGCTAGTTACCAATAGAATATTAACATTGGCGTAAGCATTGCCCAATACAATTTCCTTAGCTGCGAAAGTTGGTAAATGTGGTTCTAGGTGAACTCCTTTATTAAGGACAGATAGAAATAAATCAAAACTGCGTTTGAATTTATAATGCTCAATTTTTAGTTTTTGCAGTGCCTGTTCCCCATTTAAAAGTGGTCTAATGAAGATCCAAATCGAAGCTGCCAGTAAAAAGGAGAAAAGTGCAACAGCAGTATTACCAAAACTCAAGCTGATATCTTTAAAATTGATGCCGCTCATTAATAGGCTTCCGAATTGAAACCATAGCACTGTTATTATACCCAAACACAAAGGACACCATTTTTTAACAACGATGTATTGATAGTATATAGAATATAGGGTAATGGGCATAGCAAGCAACGATAAAAGAGCAATCATCGAATCCGTTTTACCTAATGAGAAGACGAGTAACCAGCTTATGACTAACCCAACAAAGTAAATAATACTCAAATCGCTCAATTTTAAAAAATTAAAAAAGGAAGCTCCAATCGAGTTTAGTACGTCATGGCAGCTAGTAGATTCGCCGCCACTACAAAACGAATCCACAGCCTTAGATTTGAAGCCCAATTCGTTATTTACAATAAGAACACTGATCAGTAACCCGACAATTGCTAGACCAAAATGTAACAATTGCCACCATTCTGGTGCAAACGCAATAAAGAACCCAATCAAAATAAGTCCTGTAAATGTGTATATGGCATAAGAAAATGTATTGCCAAGCGCTTTATCGGTTAGTTGGCTTTTCTCATCATCAATTTCGGCAGCCACGACTATACCACTCCAGTCTTTCAAAAAATCAATCGCATCTTTTGTCTTCTTTTCCTTGTTCTCTAGCAATAACTCAAAATTACTGCCGACCCTATTTACCATCATGAATTGTCCGTCTTTAGTCAAGGATATAAAGTTATTGGGTGTCTGCTGCAGGGTGTACACGTTAATAGGTACCTCCAATGCCAAGTTTTCAATTCCCAAATGTGATAGCACTCCAGTAAGAGAGTGCAAGCTTGGGTAGGACGGATGACTTAATAATTGAAATTTAAGTTCTTTTAGATTAACCTTAAAATCTTCTTTCTTTAGAAAATTTTTAAGAATAAAGAACAGGTTGCTTTCCATAACAAGTAGGAATTATTAGATTAAGGCATTAATGAATATTAAGTAGACTACTTTAAATATTGGGCTATTTGCAGGTTCGAAACAACCCGTTTGTTCAATTTGTTCGACTTTAATATTTGAATGGTAAGTTATTAAACACGATATTATTGAACTACTAACTTTACGTAGGAGTACAGAAAAAACTTATGAAATATAATTATTCTAGTATGAAAGTTAAACGCTTTTGAGAAGTAATCTTTGCAGAATCTAAAGGAATTCTTCTTTTTTTAGCTATTCTCCTTTTTCCTGATAGTTATTGCTGAAGTATTTTTCCAAAAATATTATTATAAAAGTTGTAATTATATTAGGGGTTGTGTTTATTTATATTGCAGCAACAATTCAATTGTTGAGGCCTTAGAATTAAAGATAATTTGGTTATCATAAATTTTGTATTGTGCAGAACTTTCTATTACTGTAAAGGTTACTCCGTCTTCGTTTTTAGGTAATATAACTTCCAACTCCCAGTTAGGATTTTCCTGTGCAACTTTCAATTTTAAAAATCCATTGGACTTGTCATAAAAAACGGAAACTGCATTATCAGAAATTATAACATTTTCCAATGATGCTTTATTCCATTCATCCGGCATTTGTGGTTTAATGTATACTTTTTGCCGCGAAGCTAGTGGATTAATACCAAAAAATTGTTGTACGATTGGGATCGCAAAACCATAGATATTCCATGCTTGCGTAATCATACCATAATCAGGGGAAACCTCATACATGCTGCCCGGAAAAGCGAAACTGAAACTTCTTGACAGTCGTTTTAAATAATTTAAAGCTTGATTAGGACGACCATAATTATTTTCGGCTACAGCTTGTACTCCAGTAGGTAAGGTCATTACAGCTCCCGTATACGAAAAGGCTTTACTACCTTCAAATGAACCATCATCTGACCCTGCAGACTCGTCTCTATCTATACCTGTTACGAAAACGCCGAATGGATTTACAAAGGTTTCTGCTGTTTTCAGTGCTTTAAGTGCTTTTTCTTTTTCTGCAATGTTCATTTCCATGGGGGTGTTTACCACCCAATTATGATGCAAAACAAATGGTCTTGGCTCTGTTGATGGGTTGTTTAAAATGGATGCTTTTGTTTGCTTTAATTCCCTTACGGCCCAAGGTTTTTTTAAGGTATCTGCTCTAATAATAGCATCTTCAATCAAATGAAGCGCTTGCGTATCAGTACCAATAAAATCTGCATAGGAATTGAATTCTTCTGACCAAAATTCTGAATTTATCTTTTCCTTAATACGATCAGCTTTATTTTTATATTCATTAGATAATACATGATTCCCTAGTTCCGTTGCTATTTTAGCAGCATCATCAAAAGCACGCTGCGTATACGACGCAACATCGATCATCTCACTATTCAAACCATGGATTTCCATCATCCCGAAACCATCCGGGAACAGATTTTTATTACTATCCTTTTCTGTCATCAACCATTCCAAACCTTTTTTTATGGTTGGAAAGTACATTTTTAGAAATTCCTTATCGCCATTCCATTTATAAATTTCCCAAATTAAAGAAGCAAATTGGGGAGTTTCGTTAATGTTCCCCGGATTAAATACTGCACCATTTGTTGACACCTCATGAACAATTCTACCATTTCCATTTGTGGCATTGGACAGACTATCCAACAAACTAATGGTATTATGCACAGCTTTGCGCTGACCAATTGCCATATAACCTTTTAATGCGTATTCACTGTCAACACCAAACCACCAGGGATAATCAGGAATCCCAGCGGTAATACCCGAACCAATTTCTGGCACGGTTCTAACCAACCAGTCACAATTGTATTTTAACCATTCGAACGTTTGCTGAATTTTTTGATCTGGAACTGTGAGTTTTGATTGTGTGGCCAGTATTTCGTAGCGCTCACGTTTGGATATTAAGTTGGAATTAATATGATTTTTGAGATGGGTATACGTATCCAGTGCATCTTTTTCTGAAGTATACGACCCCGCAATGACATAGTTGAGAATTTGGGTATTGTCTGAGAAAAGAAAGACAACATCTTCGATACTATTTACAGTGGTATTATTTAGCACAGGAATTTCATTAGCTTGAGTATCTTGATCAAATTCTAATTGAGATCCAAATACGGTATACCAATCGTTTAAACTGTCTTTAACTTTCCATATTTGATTTTCTATGTCATAGGTAGCTTGATCTTTACCATCTATCATGTCGGTTCGTTCTCCTAACCAAGTGGGTCGCAAATCTGTTTTTCCGGTAAATTTCACTTTTACTTTTCGTTCCGCACCCTTATTTTTTAGTACAAGTTGAACAATAATCCCCTGTTTATCGTCCGGTACATACTGCCAGCGCTCAATTTCAATATTCTTTTCCTTCCAGAAAAATGTATGTTTATTTGCGAAAGGATAGTTCGTAAAGCTTTTGGCCTTGTCCAGTTTAAAAGTATCCAACCCATCTGCTATCTCTACAGCAAAGCCATCCATTAATTTGATTGGATGGTTCCAAATACCTCCCATTTCTCCCTTAATATGCCAGCCTAAATCAGGGAAAGAGCCATCCTGATGGCCAACCATATAAACTCTATTGCCAGCTGTAACATAAGGTGAATCTAAATATTCTGTGTTTCCTTCAATATGTGGACTGTTGGCAAGTATCTCGTTAAAACCTGTCTTGGTGTTCTTACAACTTAGTACTATGGAACATAATAGAATTAGTTTAAATAGCAATTTCATTATTAACCGTTAAGTTTGTTTAATTCAATGAATGTCCGTAGGACGTATAACCTTTTTGAAACCTGTTATTTTCCGGATTTCTTTACGCAGATCAGATCCTTTCTTGAATGGTCGTATTGGGCAACTGTAAAGATTTTTTTTCCTTTTCTAATTGTTCTTTATAAATTGAAACATATGTATTCAAATTCCTTATTTCTGCTCTTATGCTTAGCGAACAATTGGCGATTTATCTAAAAGCAATATGTACGAACAACGAAATTTAGCGATATAAAAACCTACATAAAACTACTAGCCTGTTTACATTTTAAAGTTAGGAAAAATTATGAAGTTTTGTGCATTAATACCAATTGAACATAGCGAATGTTGCACACTTTACTAAGATAGCCGCAGTTTATCCAAATCAAGGAATAGATAGTTTTAATAAGCTATATATTTAAAATTAAAGGTACTTGATCAATGTATTTATCTCCATCAAAATACCTTATAATAAATTAATAAAAACAAAACAAAGTCAGTTAAAAAATGTGCATATATTACCAGGCTGGTTGATTTTTGTTGATCAGCAACATAACTATATGTTATGGAAATTAGCACATAAGGGATTATTAACGCTAAAGGTAAAAAATGAATGATTGAAAATAATAATCCAATAATTAAGTAACTTACAATTTTAGCATACTTTCTGTTCGTGGTATTCTGCATAAACCCTCTATAGGTAACTTCTTCGGCTATACCAGCAGTAAGCGCTAATCCTAACAAAAGCGGAAAAGCGGTTACCATATTATAATTTGCGAATGTGTTTATGAATTCTAATTGTGGTGTGTTTTCTATGTTGAAAATCACATAGCTAAAGTAGATAACCATAAAAGTGAACAAGCTTAAACCTATAATAGTCAATACATTTTTTTTATCTAAAAGATTAAACTGAAGACTTATTTTGATATCGTCTTTGTGTGTAAATGGATTCCATTTATTTATAAGTTTCCAGTATAGATACAATGTAAGCAAAACAGGTATTAGACCAATACCATACTTTGGAAAGTATTTAAGGTTAAGTTGTATTACTATTTGATTAATAGTAATAACTGGTAATAATAAAATAAGGTTTAATACTATTGCTTTTATCCAAGCAGGAGTCTTTTGCCAAACTTTTTTCATAATGTTATAAATTTTGATTTGAAACAAAAGTAGTGGCAGTCAAAAGTGTAGGCGTCCTTTTAATATTATTGGGACGTATTTTTGTTTAAATTTCTATAAACACTTGGCGTTTGCCCTGTTTTATCCTTAAATATCCTATTAAATGCAGATTTACTATTAAAACCGTTATCATAAGCAATAACCATAATTTGCTCTGTAGATGTTATGAGCTCTTTTTTTATGGATTCAATGCGATAGGTATTTATTAAATCGTAAAAATTATCAAACTCACTGTGCTTTATTATTTCAGTTAATTCTATGGATTTGATGTTGAGGTAGTTTGAAAGTTTAACCAAGGAAAGGTTTTCATCTTGATAAAACCGACTTGTTTCCAAAACTTTTTTTAGCTCACCTAATTTATCTTTAAATTGTTTTATCGGTTTGTTCTCTTGTTTAGAAATACCTTTTTCGGGCACGCTAACATAGTTTTGTGATATTACGTTTGAATTAAAAATTAACGATAACAACACCTGAATTACAATCATAAAACCTAGCAGTAATCTAATATTAACTAAGGGATACAAATAGTTAAGAAAATACAGTATAATTGGAATCAAAAAAAGCGCAACCCATAAGCCATGAAACTTCAAAATCCAATTAGCACTTATATTTTTTAGACTAGAAAAATGATTATAAAGAATACCATTAAACTTTTTTATCTCTTTTATACTCTTAATAAAATAGAGGATTGCTATGGTAATGACGATTAGAATAAAAATGAAAACCCCTATGGAGAAAAGAGATTTGTTGTTGCTAATATCGTTTTCAATTCTCATGTATTGTTCTACAATTAATTCATTGGGAACGGATAAATAGCTATGTATTGAAAGTAACAATCCGAATATGAACGGAAGAAAATTAAGAAATAGTTGAAATTTAAATTTAGTGGTTTTTAGTAAAGATTTTGTATAGAGCCATAGAACTACACTATCTAGCAATAATAAGTTTTGATCTAGCATTACTAAGATTGGGAATCTGGAAGCTATTTCAGGGGTTTTTAAGAGAAAAAAAACAAACCTAGTAATCCAAATGATATTAATTAATACCGCTATTTTGGTGGAAATAAGTTTGGCGTTTTTGCCTTTCAACAATTGAAATATGGCCAATAGATTTATTCCAATACCTATTCCTAAAATAAAATTCATTTTTCTATATTCGGGTTGCCAAGAACAGCCTCCGATATGACTATTTTTAGCATTCGTTTTACATTTTCTTTAAATCATTTTGATATTTTCGCAACTTTTCTTTTTCGCTTTTATCAGTCAATGCAATCGCTTTCTTGTAATGTGTTTTTGCCTTTTCGTAATCTCCGTTTTCTTTATAAAACGTTCCCATTGCATTATAAATAGCAGAAGACTTGGGAAACTTTTTTAAACCTGAATTATAAACATCCAAAGCTTCTTTTTCCTTTCCATTCTTTGCAAAAAAATCCCCAAATCTAATCGCCCATATTTCTAAAGTGGGATCTTCAAAATATTCCCGAAACACCTTAGCATAGGTTTCGAAACGTTCAAAATTATTCTCGTTCATTGCATTGAGTAACAAAAAGTGCTTCGTAGTTCTGTGAACATTTGAAGAAATGCCATAACGATTACCTCGATGTTGATAGTAATTCTTTATATGGTCTAAATTTCCGAATTGATCAAACTCCTTTAAACTATAAAAGCGTAAAGTATTATAGTCCTGAAAATGAGCTTTTAATCCATTGTTTATGGTTTTTAATGGTGTTGTATAGTGGTCTTCATGTAATAGATTATCCATTTCCCATTTAATGCTTGAAGAATTATGGACTTTTAGAATACTATCGGTTTTATTTAATGGTTGTACGATATAGGTTTCTTCTGGTGCTTTAGAGAAATACAAGTAGGTTTTATGGGATCTATTTTTTACAATATTTGTAGCCAAAGCCAAAATTCTCTCCTTTGTCAAGTGTGTTGGACTTGCAATAAAGAAGGCATTAAATGTATTTTGATGCTGCGTAAATATTTCCAAACCAAGTCCTCCGGCCATTTCCCAACCAAAGTAAGAACGTTCTTTTTCTTTTAAAGTTCTGTAATTTTTGTCTATGTGTGGTATTAATTCTTCCGTTAAAAAACGAATGAACTGGTTTGCGTCTTCGTATAACAGCCTTCTTCTTTTTTTTCTATCCGTGTTTATGCCAACAACAACAAATTCTGGTGATTTATCTTTGAATCTTAACATTCTTTGATAGGCCACCGGATGCAAAAAATACTCTTGTCCATCCATTACATACATGACCGGATATCTTTTTTCCTTTAATTTTTGATAACTTGGTGGTAGATATATCTCGATAGTTCTTTCTTCATCTAAATATTTTGATTCAATTTTATAAGTATCGATGAAACCTATTTTTTCATTATATGATTGTCCATAACAATACAGTGAAATAAGGATTAGAACAAATGATAGATTTCTTTTTTTATGCATCATTATACTGTTTAAGTCTTCCAAGTATTTTAGATTGAATAGTCTTCATCTGTTTTTGCTGTACATTGTTATCAAACGCTTTTATGCGCTTAGTTTACTCAAGCATTGTTTTAAATCAGCTATCCATTCTTTTTTTATTCCATTGTCATTTTTAGCAGATTTCAAATTGTTCTTTAAATATGGAATAAAATCTTTGTCTTTAAGCGTTTCGATTGCTTCAAACAATAAAGTTCCATATTCACCATTTTTTAATTCTTCAATAATTTGTTCTTTAATTGCTACTTGGTTTCTGTTCGCTAATCCAACGATTGCCTCAAGTTTTGTTTCTTGATGTTTATCTTTTGTTCTATTCCACAATGCTTTTACAATTCGATCATTATTTTGCTCCGATAAAGTTCCAATTCCGAAAGTAGCCCAATTTCTAATTGAAGAAAAATTATCTTCGGAAAGCTCTATTAATGTTTCAATAGTTTTTGGATTATCAACTCCAGAAATTGCTGAAACTAAACTATAACGAACATTGTTATTTTTTGAGCCTTTAAACTTTATTAATTGCAAAATTTGTTTGTTAGTTAACTTTTCGTTGTTATGGCTAACCCCAAAAAGCAAAGAAAATAAAACATCATTACTTTGTTTTTCTCGTAATAATTCGAAATACAATTTAATTGTCTCTCGTTGTCTGAATCTCGGGTCAAAACCTAATTGGGCTAAAACGTTTATTCCGATAATCTTCTTTTTGTCGATGTGAGATTTAGCAAATTCATACGCTTGATTAAAAACATTTTCGTTCGCTCGTTGCTGCAATTCCGATATATTATTCCAATACGTTTTCTCAGATTTGTTATTTACTAATCTGTCAAAAATTTTTTCACTTGTCCAATTTTCCCTTCCCATTTTAAGTCAGCGGAACGTTTTTCTCAAATGTGCGGTAACAATTATATATAATCATTGATCTATGTATTCCTTCTAGATCTAAGATAGTAAATCTTGGATTCTCATGAATGATCCGTCCACAATGTAGCTATGAATTTTTGTAGATGTGAGCTAAACTACCCAAATATAAATCCCTAAAATTTAAGTGCCATATAAACTCCAGCACCTTCAAGGCTTACTTCAGGAGCAATGATGAGACTTTCAGATTTTTTGAAAGGATTCCATGCGAAGAGATAATCAAAGTGATATACCAATTTTGTAACTACCGTACCAATGGCAGAACCCAATATTACATCAGACAACCAATGTTTATTTTTAGCTATTCGAAGATAACCCGTAGTAACCGCAAATGCATAACCAGAATAGGCCAATAGGGGTTCAGTATTTTTAAACTCTTCAAAGAATACCGTTGCACTGGCAAAAGCCAAAGAGGTATGTCCAGATGGAAAAGATTCATTGTTCATACCATTGGGACGTTCTTTATCTATATTTACCTTTAACCCGGTAGTAACGGCTTGAGTAAGCAATAGCGAAAGCGCCGCATTTTTAGTTTGATCAAACCAATGATGCTCTGCCTCCACACCTAAAACATCTGCAATGTACATTCCAGCTAAGGGCGCATATCGGGTATAATCATCAATTCGAGTTCTAAGATTTCTATTTAATCTGGGCTGTAATTCTTTTTCAAAATCCCCATTATCTATAAGCAATGCAGTACCCGCAAGAAGGCTTGGGATTAATATTTTTTTTGAAAGTGATGGTTGTTCTTGATAATTAAGATTAAAGGTTATAGAGTCGATTTCGAATTCCTTTTGACCATAACTAAAGGAGAAACAAAAAACAGCAATCAAATAAATAGTAAATAAACCCTTCCTCATAACATTTTTGCCGTCTTTTTAATAACGACGCCTAGCTATAACGCGAAAGGGTGGAATAAATTTTACGTATCTTTTTTGACAGGCCTTTTAATCCAGAGAATTAGCTTTTTATATGAACCCTTATACCTCTTAATTTTTATACTCGTTAACTTCTGTTTTTAAGGTGATTTTACCCACAGTTATATTTTCCGAGGGTTTCCAATTAAATAACTCCCCATCATCCCAAAGAATATATTTGTGTATGTAGTGCGTTTTTTTGCCAGAAGGCACATATTTATAAGTATAGATTACATTGTATTGAACGCCATTTCTTTGTTCTTTTTCAAAATTTTCATTGCGTTTTTTGCCTTTTATTTTCTTCGTTTTTATTTTTACGTAAAGTGTAAAATCCGAACCTGATTTTAAAACTACATTCCCTTCAGTTAGTAAAAATTCAGAAACCGCTAAAGCTTCAGAACTTTTGGTAATGGTAATGGAAGGGGTAGTAGGCTTAGCAGGAATAGTAAATGAAACTAACAGGATTGAAATTGATAGCAGATAAAATATTTTTTTTGTACGCATAGAATTGATTTTACAGATTCAATTTAAGATTATTAACTAAGCTACGGTTTTTAACCGAAGGAAAGATAAGAAATCATAGTATTGAATTTTATGCGCTATATAATGAAACTTAGAATTACCTCAAGAAAGCTAACCATAGTACTTATATTTGAAGCTTAATTAGGAAGATTGATGTCAAATACACCAGCCTCGGGAAGTCAAAAACCTGCATATACCATCCTATACTTATTGAGTTTTTCTCACTTTATTAATGATGCCTTGCAATCCGTAATTCTTGCTGCCTACCCCTTACTCAAAAGCAATTATGCACTTAGTTTCACCCAAATAGGGATAATTACCTTAAGTTATCAGCTTACGGCATCCTTATTTCAACCTTTAGTGGGCAGTATTACTGATAAAAACCCAATACCCAAGGCATTGGTCTATGGCGCATTATTCTCTTTGTTAGGCATTGCTGCCTTGTCCCAAGCGTCTAGTTTTTCATGGATTATCGTATCGGTTTGCTTAATTGGTCTAGGTTCTTCGGTATTTCACCCTGAATCCTCAAGAGTGGCCAATTTAGCTTCTGGGGGTAGAAGAGGATTGGCACAATCTATTTTTCAAATTGGCGGAAATACGGGAAGTGCTTTTGGACCGCTATTGGTTGCTGCTCTGGTAATACCATATGGACAAGCAAATATTGGTTGGTTCGTTTTAGGAGCACTGTTGGGCATATTAGCTTTGTATAAGATTTCAAGATGGTATCGAATTCATTTGTTGCAGCAGCGAATTAAAGCAAAGAAGAAACCATACACAAATGCTTCACAAGTGAGCAAACGACGTATTAGCATTGCCATTGGAGTATTGATTGTTCTTATTTTTTCGAAGTACTTCTACATGGCAAGTATGACAAACTATTTTACGTTTTACCTCATTCAAAAATTTGGTGTTTCTATACAAGAATCGCAGTTGTATCTTTTTGCTTTTTTAGGAGCTGTAGCTATAGGAACCTATTTTGGAGGACCATTAGGTGATCGTTATGGACGAAAAAAAATTATATGGATTTCCATACTTGGTGCCGCACCATTTACCTTGTTATTACCTTATGTCAGTCTGTTTTGGGTAACTGTTTTATCCATTTGTATAGGAGTAATTATAGCCTCTGCATTTTCAGCAATTTTAGTATTTGCTCAAGAATTATTGCCCAATAGGGTAGGTTTGATTTCTGGCTTGTTTTTTGGCTTGGCTTTTGGTCTAGGAGGTCTTGGTTCCGCTTTACTAGGAAATTTAGCCGATAAAACAAGTATTGAATATGTTTTTCAACTCTGCGCGTTTTTGCCTCTTTTAGGGATTGTGGCGGCTTTGTTACCTAATATTCGGGAAGTCGATGCTTAGTAACAACGAAATTCACTTTGGTTTATATTAGGTAACAATGTGCTTTAATTCCATATGCAAAATAGGGTAGGGTTTCCCAGAAGCATCTAGAGCGGAACGTCCAGTGGTCTTAAAACCATGATGCTTATAGAACTCAATGGCGTTTTCATTTTGTTCATTTACATCTACTTTGGTAACCATCAATTTTTGAATAGCAAATAGCAATAATGTTTTTCCGACGCCTCGCTTGTGATATTTTGGATCAATAAAAAGCATTTCTAAGCTATTTTCTGCAACACCAAGAAAACCAATTATTTCCTTTTTTGAATTTCGAACACACCGAAGTGTAACCGCATGTAAATATTCATTTAAGATAAGGGGCTTAAAATAGTTAATGTCTGTCTCGGTTAAAAAGTGATGCGTAGCTCGTACAGAAGCTTCCCAGACCATAACAACTTTAGGAAACTCTGTTTTAGCAATATGATCTACTTGAAAATTCATAGAAGATTAAAAGATATTCGACCTTGCATAAAATAAAAATGTGATAGCGTATATGAAGATGTAAAACTAGAAGATTTCATTCGAATACGAAATGTTGCCGGTTATATTATTTAAAATCTTTTTCTAAGAAGTATTAATAATTAACTTTAATGCACCTAATATTATGATTTCATGAAAATTCTAGGACTGGATGAAACTCAAAATATGCTTAAATCAGAAGGATATATTGGGGATCGAAGTATTGCAATGTCACTTTTTCTAGCCATGCAATTACAGAAACCGTTGCTGGTTGAGGGACCTGCAGGGGTAGGAAAAACAGAAATTGCGAAGGTACTGGCAAAGGCTCTCAATACAAGATTATTACGATTGCAGTGCTATGAAGGTTTAGACAGTTCTGATGCACTTTATGAGTGGAACTATCAACATCAACTACTGCATCTAAAGATGATGGAACAGCAGGGAATTGAAACCAAGGAAATGGAGACCGCTATTTTTTCGGATAAATTCTTATTGAAACGCCCCATTCTTGAAGCCATTACGCAAGACAAAAGTCCGGTACTGTTACTGGATGAAGTAGATAGGGCTGATGAGGAATTTGAAAGCTTTCTTTTAGAAGTATTATCTGATTGGCAGGTGACTATTCCAGAAATAGGCACAACAACTGCTACCCATAAGCCTTATGTCATTCTTACAGGTAACAGAACACGAGAATTATCAGAGGCACTGCGAAGGCGATGTTTGTATTTATGGATAGACTACCCCGATTTTGAAAAAGAACTCAGTATTGTTAAAACTAAAGTACCCGAAATTGATGTTAAATTAGGCCAACAAATCTGTTCTTTTATGAAGGAGTTGCGACTGTTGAAATTGGAAAAAACACCGGGAATTTCAGAAACAATTGACTGGGCAAGAGCATTAGCAAGTATGCATCTTAAGCATTTAGATCAACGTATAGTGGAAGATACGTTAGGCGTTGTCTTAAAAGATTGGCAAGATATGCGTCATACACAAGATGCGCTCTCCGAACTGCTGGAAAAAACAGGAGTAACTTCCAGAATAGGTTAAAAGTTCACTAATTTTTTGGACCTAACAATTTGGCAATAAGTACCAACATAACATACCAAACAGAGTTGTCTGCAAACCTTGTGCTTTTTTGTAGGTTTTTGCGAAACAAAGGAATGGTTATTGGAGTCAACGAAGAAGCGGAAGTACTAACCGCTTTACATCTATTACCCATTAGCCGTGAAATTTACTTCAAAGAAGCGCTAAAAATAATATGGTGTAAGAACAAATATCACCAACAGAAATTTGAAGCATATTATTTGGAGTTTTGGGAGCAATTAGAAAAAGCTACAGCCGCTAAAACAAAGAAGTTAGCAGACAAAAAAAATAGTAATAAAAAGCAAAGAACCAAAGAAGCACAATTCGAATCCTTAAAAAAATGGTTGAATTTAAATCCCTCTGAAGATGAAAAAGAAATTGCCGCCCATAGTGATCTCGAGGTATTAACCAAGAAGGATTTTTCGAATTTGAATAGCGAAGAAATGCAATTAATATGGAGATTATTGCAAAAAGAAGCTCGAAAACTAACACATAAGAAAAGTAGATTGCAAAGGGTTTCGAAAAGGAAAAAACAATTAGACTTAAAACGTACCATCAAAAGTGGAATGCGAAATGGAGGCGAAATTCAACAATTGGTCTATAGCCAACCCAAAGAGCAAAAATTAAAACTAGTATTACTATGTGACGTAAGTCGATCCATGGAACTCTATAGTCGATTTTTTGCACATTTAATTTATGCCTTTCAGCATGCTCATGATAAAATCGAAACCTTTGTTTTTAGTACCGCTTTATATCATGTGAGTGAAATTTTAAATAACAATGAATTTGCCAAAGCCTTTGATACAATTTCAGAACGTGTACCACATTGGTCTGGTGGTACTGCAATAGGTAGTTGTTTACAAGTTTTTGCCGATAATTACAGTTATGCAATGTTAGACAAAAAAACCACGGTATTAATTTTAAGCGATGGTTGGGATACCGGTAGTCCGGTCATTATGAAAAATGCGATGCAAACTATTTATAAAAAATCTAGAAAGCTAATATGGCTAAACCCCTTATCTGGAAATCCAAATTTTAATCCTGAAGTTATAGGCTTACAAACTGCTTTACCATATATCGATATTCTTGCTCCCGCCCATAATCTGGAAAGTTTGAAAGAGGTGTTACAACAGCTCAAAAGCGGCAGAAAATCAGTAAAATGGTAATAAACAACCCTTAATTTTAAGAAAGAATAAATTTTTAAAACTACATATAGAGATATGTGTAAAAATTTATGACCGAATTTTCAAGATTCTCCACACTAATTTTTATCTTGAAGAGCAATTTTTTCTTTTCAATTAGTTGCAATACAACAAATCTAAGCAATAAATTGTGTCAGTTCTTCAAGGGATTGTGCTAGAATTTAGGAGATAATAAATATAAATTTAAATAGATATGCAGATTTCAATAACGGTTAATGGGAAGGCCTATTCCCATGATATTGAACCCAGAATGAGTTTGGTTGAATACTTACGAGAAATACTGAACTTAACAGGTACACATATCGGATGTGATACCAGTGGTTGTGGTGCTTGTACCATTAATATAGATGGGGTAGCAGCAAAATCTTGTACACTTTTAGCGGTGCAAGCGAACGGCGCTTCAATTACAACCATTGAAGGTATGGCAAAGGGAAATGAACTCCATCCAATTCAAGAAGCTTTTAAAGAACATCATGGTTTGCAATGTGGTTTTTGCACTCCCGGAATGGTCATGACGGCTGCAGATATTCTCAAAAACAACCCGTCTCCTAATGAAATGGAAATTCGACATGGTTTAGAAGGTAATTTCTGCAGATGTACCGGATACCACAATATTGTTAAATCGATCCAGCATGCTGCTGAAAAAATGAATAGTTAAACTATGGGACAATTTATAGGCAAAGCGGTAAAACGCAGAGAAGATGCTCGATTTCTTAAAGGGGCAGGAACGTATACTGATGATATAAAGCTTCCGCAAATGGCACATACTGCCTTTGTTCGAAGTCCATATGCACACGCAAAGGTAATTGACATACGCATAAAAAAAGCGCAAGAAGCTGATGGAGTTATTGCCGTCTATACCGGGAATGATGGTTGTGGAGAATACGGGGTGCCCTGTGGTTGGCAGGTAGATTTTAAAAATGGAGATACCATGAGGGAACCTATGCATCCTTTGTTGGTAAAAAATAAGGTAAAGCATGTCGGAGAAGCAGTAGCTATTGTAGTTGCGAATACTTTAGCGCAAGCTCGAGACGCAGCAGAATTGGTTGAGGTGGATTACGAAGAGATGGAAGCGGTTACGTGCCCGAAAAAAGCAATGGATGAAGGAGCGCCGATTGTACATGACGATTGGCCTGATAATGCGTCATTTGATTGGTGTATAGGAAATGATAGAACAGCCGTTGAAGAAGCCTTAGCAAATGCACATCATGTTACCGAAATAAAATACAGGAACCAACGCGTAGCACCAAATGCTATGGAACCGCGAAGCTATATTGCTGATTACAATGTAAATGACGATAAATGGACATTGTATACAAGCACGCAGAACCCACACCTTATCCGTTTATTATTATGCGCGTTTGTGTTAGGGATTCCGGAGCATAAAGTACGTGTGGTTTCTAAAGATGTGGGAGGAGGCTTTGGAAGCAAAATTTATCATTATACGGAAGAGGCTTTACTCACATGGATTTCTAAAGAGATTGGAAGACCGGTAAAGTGGACCTCAGACCGCAGTGAAGCTTTTTTGACAGATGCACAAGGACGTGATCATATGGTGGAATCAAAAATGGGATTCGATAAAGATGGTAATATTGTGGCACACCTTACCGATGAATATTGTGCAATGGGAGCTTATTTGTCAACTTTTGCCCCCGCCGTTCCTACCTATTTGCATGGTACCTTATTTCAAGGTGTATATACAACACCTCTAATACATCTTAATGTCGTAGCTCCATTTACACATACCGTAGCCGTAGATGCGTATCGGGGGGCGGGACGACCGGAGGCCACGTATTTATTGGAGCGTATAATTTCTAAGGCCGCGAAGGAGATGGATATGGACCCTGCCGCATTACGACTGAAAAATTTTATACCTCCTTTTGATGGTGTTAACGAACCAGGATACCAAACGCAAGTAGCCTTACAGTATGATAGTGGTAATTACCATGCTACTTTAAAACGTGGATTAGAGATGGTGGGTTATGAAGATTTTAGAAAAAAACAGGAGGATGCCAGAAAAAGTGGGAAATTATTAGGTATTGGTATTTCAACATATATTGAAGGTTGTGGTATTGCGCCATCCGCAGTGGTGGGTGCTTTGGGAGCTAGAGCTGGATTGTATGAAGTAGGACAGGTTAGAGTTCAGCCTACCGGAAAAGTATCTGTATTTACCGGATCTCACTCACATGGTCAAGGCCATGAAACAGTTTTTGCGCAGTTCGTGGCTGACAAGCTAGGGATTCCCATGGACGATGTAATTATTGAACATGGTGATACAGATCAGGTTGCCTTTGGAATGGGAACTTATGGTTCTCGTAGTTTGTCTGTAGGTGGTAGTGCCATTATTAAAAGCATTGAAAAGATATTAGAAAAAGGAGCAAAAATAGCAGCGCATAAATTGGAAGCAGCGGAGAAGGATTTGGAATATGCTGAAGGAAAATGGACGGTAAAAGGTACCGACAAATCCATTTCATTTGGGGATGTGTCCCTAACAGCTTATGTACCCCATGATTATCCAGAAGGGTTGGAACCTGGTTTGGATTTTTCTAGCTTTTATGATCCATCAAATTTCACTTATCCTTTTGGAACCCATATTGCAGTTGTTGAGGTCGATGCGGAAACTGGAAAGGTAGATTTACAACGCTTTATCGCATGTGATGATGTTGGTAATGTTATGAACCCAATGATTGTAGATGGGCAAATTCACGGTGGAGTAGCGCAAGGAATAGGGCAGGCCTTATTGGAAGAGGTAATCTTTGACAATACAGGGCAAATGATTTCTGGATCTTATATGGATTATGCCTTACCAAGAGCAGATGATTTGCCTATGATAGAAACCGACAGAACGGTTACACCTTGCCCGCATAACCCTTTAGGGGTTAAAGGAGCTGGAGAAGCAGGTGCTATTGGTTCAACACCAGCGGTTGTTAACGCCGTGGTAGATGCTTTAGCACATCTGGGGGTAACGGATATTCAAATGCCTTTGACACCACAACGAGTTTGGAGAGCAATGCAGCAGTAATTTATTTAAAAAGACAGAAAATGATACCATCAAAATTTGATTATATAAAAGTATCTTCCTTAAATGAAGCCATTGAATTATTGGATAAACATGGGTACGATGCTAAAATTTTATCTGGAGGACATAGCCTGATCCCTACCATGAAGTTAAGACTTAATAGCCCGGAATTACTTATAGATATTAGCAGTGTTCCAGAGTTGAATTCCATTACCTTGGAAGGAGATGAAATTGTTATTGGAGCAAATTGTACGCATCATGCTATACTGAGTTCTGAAATTGTAAATGCCCACATAAATCTTTTGGCGCAGACTGCTAAGTGTATTGGAGATATACAGGTTCGCAATAGAGGCACTATTGGAGGTAGCTTGGCTCATGCTGATCCGTCTGCCGATTATCCGGCAACAGTATTGGCCTGTGATGCCACAATCGTAGTGCAAGGAAAACAAGGCGAAAGGAGTATTGTTGCCTCAGAGTTTTTTCAAGGTATTTTTACAACAGCTATAGAAAATGATGAGATTATTACAAGCGTTCGCTTTCCAAAAGTGGCAAACGGTAATTACCAGAAATTTTATCAATCGGCTTCACGATTTGCCGTAGTTGGTGTTGCTGTAGTAAAAGAAGAAAACAAAGTGAAGGTAGGTATTACCGGAGTTTCAGATACACCTTATCGGGCAACAGCGGTAGAAAATGCCTATGATGGTACTGCTACAGCTGCTAGTCATGCAGTGGATGGCATTGATGTAATGAGCGATCATTTTGCTGATGTTAACTATCGATCACATCTAGCTAAAGTATATGTAAAAAAGGCATTAGAAGCTTAATTTATAGTGCTAAAAGAAGCAAGATTTTTGTTTAACTCTAATAAACTAGTTACTACCATTGACGGTGGTGTACCCCACGGATCGAAAAGTATATCGGGAGACCGTTGAACCCATGCGGTATACATTCCGTAGGAAGCAGCGCCAAGAATGTCAAATGGATTACCTGAAATCAGGAAACTTGTATTTTTTTTTGATTTTGTTTTGGTATTGAAATAAGTGTAAACTTTAGGACTTGGTTTAAAAACTTTTACATCTTCCACACTTACATAACCTTCGAACATATTTAAAATATTTGCATGGGTAAGCAAGGTTTTTATGGCGGCATTGCTACCATTTGAAAACGCAAATAAACGATGCCCCGATGCCTTTAGTTGCTGTATTGAGTCTACTACATCTGGAAAAGCAGGGAGTTCCGAATAAGCATTCAATAATTTCTTTTCTTGGGTTGGGGTCATTTTCACCTGATGTTTTATAGTACTATATCTCAAAGCAGCTGCGGTACACTCAGAAAAATCAATATAGGTTTCCATAGCAGCTCTTCGAAACGAGTATTCCAGCTGTTTGTCGCGCCAAGTGTTCATAAAAGATGTAGCTTTCTCACCAACGATTTCCCTCAATGGAATAAATACGCCTGCCGTATTTATAAGCGTTCCATATACATCAAATGCCAAAGTATATTTCATACTAACTATTTTTTGATTTAATAGATAAACTACAAACTAAGAAAAATTAATATTGCCTTGGAATACGCCATACATTGTTAATCAGATCCACTTCTCCATCCATATGTTCTTGTACAGCGCGATCTACAATAAAAATTCCTTTTTTAGCCATATTATCAAAGGTGTCGATACCATTATTAGGAAAGTTTTGTCGTGTCCGATGGATATTAAACTTAGTTGCAAACGTTCTATTAAAAGCATTTTCAACACCTTCTTTTCCCAGCATAAACCCTATCAAACCACCCCAGGTGGCAGTGGGGTTATCAGCATCCCATCCTGCTAAGGTTCCAATTTTTATAGTGCGTATCAAATCTCCTTCCCCATATAAAAGACTGATGATGCTTGCTCCAAAATTTATGCCTGCTGCAAAGCAACCATTGCAATAGAGTTTTTTTGAAGTAATGGTATATCCGTCTTCTTGATTCACTTGATATTTTTGATAAAGTAAATCCCTTGTTTGCTCCCAAGGTATACCTGCTTCATAACTATGCAAAACAAAATCAAACATTTTAGCTGGGTATGAGTTTGCAGGCAATCGTTTTCTCCCTTTTTTTGCCATTGCAATGATATTCTCTTTTGGTGTAGTATTACCGTTGGTTGTAGTTGCCAGCGCATATAAGTTTACATAGAATTCGGCAATTAAGGCAGCATGGCCATCAGCAGTGGTTCTAATAGGTAAATAAGCCATCTTTAAGGCTAATTCAGGGCGCGAAGGCGCAAAAAAACCAAAGATTTCAGTGGTTAACTGGGCGTCAATCATGTCAAAATTCGGATTGTTTTTCGGCAAACTAGTTTCTGGAGGTATCAATCCATTTTGCATTAAATCAAAGGCAGTTTGATTGGAAACCCATAAGTAATTTTCTTCTTCAGCCTTGATATGTTTTAACCATCCTTCTTTAATTTGTTCTCCAGTTAAAATACTTGTCTTATTTGTATACAATAAATGCTGGTAAATATACTCAATATCGGTATCGTCATCAGCTCCCCAGATACCGTCATTATTTTCAAAAACAAAATCAATAGTTTTAGAGATACTACTTGGTTCGCCTTCCCCCCATATGCTGGGTAAATCGGGCTTGCCCCAATCATCTCGAGTATAAAACGGACCTGTTTTTATTGCACCTATATTTCCAATTTTATCCATTTCAGTAACCAAACCTGTCCAATTGGCAATGCATTGCCCCAACCAAAATCCATATAATTTATTATAATAACCCGCCCGATCAACGATGATATCGGAAGCATTTCTAGTAGTTGTTTTGTAATTGAGGTTTGGATCAATAAGAATTTTATCCCTAGAAGTTTCAGACTGGGAAGTAAGTGTTTTGTTTTTACAGGAGAGGTGAAAAAGTAGAAGGATACATATGAATACAATTTTTAAGTACTGTCTAAAAAATAAATTCATACGCGAATCTTGATGCTTTGAAATCTAATGTTTTAAAGGATTAAAATACAAAATATATGATGCATGCTAATTTATAATTACAAAATTTCCTGAATTGACTGTACTTCATAATGACTTTTATAGAATAAAGATTAAATTTGAAGTAACATGAATATTCTGAAGACATATTTTTAGAATTTTGATGAGGTTTCAGAGCATGATACTGATTTCTTATTGGGTCATTTTGAAAAGGTTTTTGTGGCTAAGGGAACCGTGCTTTTTAGTGAGGGAGATCGCGTTAATCAAATTTATTTTGTTGCTAAGGGTATTTTACATCATTTCAATTACAATGAAGCAGGGCAAATAAAAACATTAAACCTACATAATGGTCCCTGTTTTTGTACAGATTTAGAGAGTTTTACTTCAGGAACAATTTCCAGGGAATCCGTGAAAAGCTTGTCAGATTGTACCTTATATGTGCTGACAAAAGAGAAGTATCAATTATTAATTACCGCAGATCTTAAATGGAGTAATCTGGTGAAACGTATTACAGAGATTACCTTTATTCATAAACTGGAACAAATGCGCAGTATGACAAATAGATCTGTAGAAGAACGCTATTTAGAATTGGCTAAAGATAAACCCGAAATAATTCAACAAGTTTCCATTCAAATCATCGCTTCTTATCTGGGCGTTTCTAGAGAAACGTTGCATCGTATTCGAAAACGAAATAGCGTTGCATAAATCTTAAAATTTTGTTAGTGTGTCAAATGACACTATTCTTATGATATAAAGTTTTCAATTTTATAGCAAAATAACACGCTATATAAAACTTACCTTATGAAAACTTTAAAGCTTTTTTTCATCTTTATACTAACAATACAAGGCTATGGACAATCGGATAATGCAGATAAACTGCATAGCAATTCAATAAACTCTAAAGCTTCAGTAGAAGAAGTATGGAAACAATTAATTGATGCTGCGCAATGGAAAAAATGGGATACGCATGTAATAGACGTCAAATTAGAAGAGGATCTTAAAAAAAAGATGGAAGGAACTCTGGTAACTTCAAACGCCACAATAGTTCCGTTTAGAGTAATCGCATTTGAAACGGAAAAAACATATACCTATAAACATAAGCTATCGTCGGGTATGTTGTACGTAAAAAGATCGGTTGCAAAAACAGATGAAGGCACTGCTATTACAGAAGAAGTGTGGTATAAAGGAATCTCTAAAAAAACATTTACCAAATTATTAGGTCCGTCCTATGATGATACAATAAAGACAAAATTGGAAGTATTTAAAACGATGTTAGAACGTTAGGTATAGCTAAAGTTCGGCAGTATGATTTCGTATGTAGGCCGTTACAGCATTTGGAACCTTAATTTCTTGTTTTAGATCGATGTCAGAAATAGCAGGAAATGCCACTTGTTTTATAGGAACAACACCTGCCCATATTGGAAGTTCGTAATCTTCAGTTTCATCGTTTACTCCTTCAGCACGTATCTTTGCTGATGCCATATCAATCTGTATTTCTAATACTAATGTAGCTGCAAACTCCTTGGCATTTGGCTCTCGAACATTATCCCAATGACCAGGAACCATGTGATTAAGAATACATGCTAAAGCTTCCATTTTACGAATGGGATCTTCTACCTTTTGTACCTTACCAAAAAGAGCCGCCGATCTGTAATTAGCTGAGTGGTGAAAGGCGGATCTGGCAAGTACAAGACCATCTAAATGTGTAACTGTAATACTAGCTTGACCTGCTTTTAACAAACTAAGCATCATCCTATTCTTTAGCGAACCGTGTATGTAAATATGCTTTCCTATTCTTCCATAGGCCGTTGGAATTACTACAATTTGCCCTTCGAATTGATAACCAATGTGGCATAAAAACGCATCATCCAAAATAGCATTAATCGTTGTTTCGTTGTAACTAGCTCTTTTATTGCCGCGTATTACTTTGTTTAATTTAGAAGTCTTGTAAGTCATTGTATGGATCAATATGTTTAATTTCTAAAAAGAAGATGTTTAAGAGATTAGGATTCTTACCTTTTTCTGGGGTCAACGTCCTTGTTTTTTTGTAAATAAATATTTTCAATAACAGGTTTAAGGATTTTATCTTTTCGTTGCGGATATTTCTTTAATTGGTTTTTGGGTCTCGAAGGCCTGCTTTCAAAACCACCTCCACAATTTGGACAAACGTTCATTAAAATTGTTTTCGACACAGTCCCTACAGAAGGTACATTCATAGGAGCATATCATGGCATTTGAGCTGCTGTTATCTAAGGATATATTACAATGTTCGCAGTTTGTACGGAGTTCTAGCATAAGTTTTTTTTAAACCAAAGCTTAATTAATGCGCTTTCTTATCTACAAAATAAATACTTTTATGGAGTGTTTAACTAAACCAGTTTGTGTATTATGAGTAGTCCAGTTTTGTTTTCTTTAAAAGCAAACCTAAAATTGGATCGAAATTCAGATCGAAGTTTGTATTTACAACTTACAGATCAATTAATTGGATTTATTAAATCAGGGAAATTACCCCCAGGTGCTAAGTTGCCTAGTACCAGAAAGTTAGGAGAAGATCTAAAGGTGCATAGAAAAACAATTATCGCCGCCTACGACGAATTATTAATCCAGACTTGGTTAATAAGCATTCCTGCAAAAGGCACCTATGTTAATTCAGAATTACCGCTAATTACCCCAAGAACCATAGATACAACCACAAAGATTTGGGAACGTAGGGCGTCAGCCAATTTTACATTTAACGCCAAATGGGAAATACCTAGAAATGTGGGATTAATGGATCATAATTTTTTAAAAGTGGATGATGGCGTGCCTGATCATCGCTTGGCACCAATTGATGATATTGTTCGTGAGTATAGAAGAATCAGTAGGAAACAAAACTATAAGCATTTATTAACCTATAATTCCCCTTATGGAAATAGGGAGTTGCGAGAGGTTTTGGTAGATTATTTGAATAAAACTAGAGGATTGCATATTGGCGTGGATAATATTTTGATAACTAGAGGAAGTCAAATGGGGATTTATTTAGCAAGCCAATTGATACTTTTTCCCAAAGCAAAGGTGATTGTTGGATCTACAAATTACCGAACAGCGGATACTACTTTTGAAAATGCCGGAGCAATATTACACAGAGTTTCAGTAGATACAAACGGATTGGATACAGAGGCTATAGAAACGTACTGTAAAACTCATAAGGTAGCGGCAGTTTATGTGACCTCGCACCATCATCACCCTACAACGGTAACCTTATCTGCACAAAGACGGATGCATTTATTAGAGTTGGCACACAAATATCATTTTGCAATTTTAGAAGATGATTATGATTACGATTTTCATTACAATAATGCTCCAATATTACCGCTGGCTAGTAATGACTATGACGGAAGTGTTATCTATATGGGAGCTTTTACAAAAATGATTGCCCCTGCGTTGCGAATAGGATATTTTATTGCCGCAAAAGAAGTTGTAGATATGGCTGCTAAACTGCGCTATAGCATAGATAGACAGGGAGATACAATTTTAGAACAGAGTTTGGCAAATCTATTAAAACTAGGAGATATACAACGACAAACTACGAGAGTTTTAAAATTATATAAGGAACGGCGAGATATGTTTTGCGAACTTTTGGTAAAAAAACTCGGATCGTATCTAACTTTTGAGCCACCAAATGGAGGAATGGCGGTTTGGGTAAAATTAAAGAAAGAATATTGCTGGGATCCTATTATCGAAATGGCCAAAGAAGAGGGATTGTTGTTAGGGGATTGGAGACGCTATGATGTAGCCAATCAACAGCACAATGGTATTCGAATGGGTTTTGCCTCCTTAAATACTGATGAAATGACGAAAATTGTAAATATATTGGGAAGCTGTTTTAAAAAATGTTATCCCTAATACTTCCGTAACTGAGTTTATTCAAAAAAGTATAGTGCTGCTTATTTAGAGTGTTATTTTTTTAAATGACAGGATTTAAAACGCTATAAAAGGTTATTTTTAATGCCTCTTGAATTTAATAACATAACCACATGAATATTACTATTACGAGAACAGAAAACTCAAAATTAGATCATATTGATTTTAACAATATTCCTTTTGGAAAATATACTTCAGATCATATGTTTGTTATGGATTATGACAATGGGGACTGGAAAGATTTTAGAATTGTTCCGTATCAAAACTTTCAAATAGACCCACAATCAAAAGCGTTACAATACTGCCAGTGCATTTTTGAAGGAATGAAAGCTACTATAGGCAGCGATAATATTCCAAAACTATTACGCCCTGATCTAAATATAAAACGTTTCAATCTTTCTGCTGAGCGCATGTGTATGCCTACTATTCCTGAGGATATCTTTTTAAAAGCACTTAAAACCATAGTTAATCATGAGAAAGCGTGGATACCAAAAGAGGAGGGAAGTGCCTTATATGTAAGACCAACAATGTTTGCAACAGAAAATGCGCTATCCGTAGTTCCTTCTAGTTCCTATACTTTTTATATTTATACGGCTCCGGCACAACCTTACTTCACGACTCCTGTAAAATTGATTACGGAACAAGAATTGATACGGGCAGTTCCTGGGGGTACAGGCGAAGCTAAAACCGGAGGTAATTATGCAGGTTCCCTTCTTGCTAGTCAATTAGCAAAGAAAAAGGGTTTTGATCAGATCATTTGGTTGGAAGGTCCGGATTTTAAAAAAGTTCAGGAAGCAGGGATGATGAATTTGTTCTTTGTAATCGGAGATACTGTATTAACTCCGGCATTGAGTGGAGCTGTACTTAAGGGTACTACGAGAAATTATTTTTTGGATATTCTAAAAGAAAAAAACATCAAAGTAGAAGTTCGAGATATTTATATGGATGAGGTCCTGGAGGCCTACAAAAAGGGAGATTTAAATGAGGCTTTTGGTTCCGGAACTGCGGCAGTAGTTTCTCATATTTCCGAAATCACCCATAACAATATTCAAATGCTATTCCCAAATGCGGGAAAAACAGGAATTGCAACAATGTTATACGATGAGATTAATGGACTACGATCTGGACGAATTGCTGATAAACGTCAATGGTTAGTTCCCGTATCTTAATGTTAGTTTCAGCAATATTGAATTGTATTAAAGTGCATTCAACTGCTTGGACTCAAAAGCAGTGTTTAACGCTTCACAGCGCTCTTTATAAATACCTTTCACAATCTCTGGTGGATTTTTCCAATGCGGAACGTCGGTAGTATGGAGGACTGCTAAAGTTGAAGTGTCCCCTCCAATATGTGCTGCGGAAACACCATAAACCAATTGAGGAATTTTATAGGTTCTTATGGCGTAAGAACACATAATGCAAGGCTCGTGCGTACTATATAAAATAGCTTCTTTAAGAAAGGGTTTATACCCCTTATCAATAGCATCTTGTATTGCTAGGAGTTCGGCATGATGTGTAATATTCCCAGTGGTTTTAGCTGTTTCTATGGCAATACCTATAATTTTAGCGCGGTATACAACCAATGCTCCCACCGGGGGATTACCTTTGGCCAAAGCTTCTTTTCCCAAAAGAATACAATGGTCCATCCATTTTTTATGTAACTCCAAAGCTTTTGCTTCCATGATTTACGGATTGAAAGGAGAAGCATCAATATATTGCCAATTTCCTAGATGATGCCGAGTGGTGCGAATCCATTTTTGTGGACGAAATTCCCAATATCGGCCAGTCCCACCAGTTTTTTCATCATCTTCATCGGACTGTTGGTTAAATAATAAGGTGCCTTCGCCAATCAATTGCAGTGTTTCTCCTGTTTCAAAATTTAAAAATAAAAGTCCCATTTTTGAATTTTGAGCAATGTTTCCTAAAGAATTATACATGTTATTTCCAGGGTAATCGGGAATTTTTAAAGTATCATCCGATAGAATTTCAACAAAACCAGACGCACCGCCACGATGAGAAGCATCCAATTTATTTTCATTACTCTGACTGGCAATAAAAAAAGTATCTGCATTAGAGATCATTGATTTTTCTGTAGCCGTGAGCTTGATTCCTGTAATTGATGTACTCTTTGGATCCGATGTTGATGCTTCAGGAACGGTCCTCCTTTGAATGTATTTAGGACAATTCCCATACGCTTCATTCACATTGATAGCTAGGGAAGTATGCTCTATATGTGCGGTACCATTAACTCTAAAACGTCTTCGTGTGGCTAATTCTATATATAAGGTGCCAATCGCCGAATTAGCCTCCAAATTCTTGTATAAAACATCTTCTTTACTGCTTCGAATTTTGGTCAGGTCAACGGTAATGGTGTTAGGAGATGATACTTTTATAAATCCTTTTTCAGAAAGAATTAAAGAAGGCCATACGTAACCATTTTCATCTTGTGTTGCCACGACCATCATAGGCTGTTCAGCAATAAAATAAATCGCAGCAGGGTCTATTGTACTTCGTATTACTCTTCCAACCCTACTTGCAATAAGGTCGGATCCCGTCATTTTTTGAACGGCTAACTCTCCTTCATGAAAAACATTCGATACCTGATCCATAACTAAAGTAAAATTAAGCGGTTATTACTGTTAATTCGACATTCAATAACCGCTGTATGTATTTAAATTTCAATGATTTGTCTAATCATTTGATTCGTAAATCCCCATTCGTTGTCATACCATGTCATGACTTTTAACAAGTCTCCGTCAACTACACGAGTCATACTTAAATCCACGGTAGATGCATAAGGGCTTTGCACGATATCGGAGGACACGATTTGTTCGTGAGTTGTTGCCAAAACGTTGGCATATCTTGCTGTATTTGCCTCCTCTTCTAAAATTGCGTTTACTTCAGCAACGGTGGTGGGTTTTTCGGTTACAAAAGTCATATCAGAAATAGACCCTACTGGAATTGGAACCCGGAGGGCAACTCCATCGAATTTACCCCCAAATTGTGGTAATGCCTTGGTAGTAGCAATTGCTGCTCCAGTAGAAGTTGGGACGATGTTTGCCGCTCCTGCACGTCCCATGCGATAATTCTTCTTCGAAACAGCGTCTACCGTAGGTTGAGATGCAGTGTAAGCGTGCACCGTAGTCATAATTGCTTTTTTAATTCCGATACGTCTTCCTAGGACTTCAACAACAGGGCTAATATTATTGGTAGTACAACTAGCACAAGAGAAAATACTTGTTTTACCATCTTCTGTATTTACGCCATGAACAACAGTTGGCGTATCTTCACTTTTGGTAGGAGCAGATATTACCACAGTTTCTGCACCAGCTTTGATATGTTTTTCAGCACCTTCGCGTTGGGTGAAAATCCCAGTACTTTCAATAACAATATTGATATTATTTTCACCCCAAGGAAGTTCTTCTGGGTTTCGTTCAGAAGTGTATTTGATTTTTTTATCGCCCACAATAAGAAGACCATCCTCATGGGATACTTCTTTATTATACACCCCATATACACTATCATATTTTAATAAATATGCAATGTTATCTACCGGTACAAGGTCATTAACTGCTACAATGTCTAAACCAGGTGTATCTAAAATTACTTTTAAGGCTGCACGTCCTATGCGCCCCATGCCATTGATTGCTATTCTTTTCATTTGTGATTGTTATTTATTTTAATTTTCTGTCTTCTTCTGTTATATGCAAGTCATTAATGCTGGCAAAGCGTTTTTTCATCAACCCATTTTCATCAAACTCCCAGTTTTCATTGCCATAAGCTCTAATCCATTGGTTTTCATTGTTTTGATATTCGTACTCAAACCGCACTGCAATGCGATTATCCGTATGCGCCCAATATTCTTTTTTTAGTCGATAATTCCTTTCACTTTCCCATTTTTTTTTCAAAAAGTTTTGAATTTCAACCCTCCCATTAATGAATTGTGAGCGATTTCTCCACTCACTATCTACCGTATAAGCTAATGCAACTTTTTCAGGATTTTTGCTATTCCAAGCATCTTCTGCCATTTGGATTTTTTGTAATGCCGTTTCCTTTGTAAAAGGGGGTAATGGATGTTTTTGTTCCATAAGTAAATTATTAATTTGTATAGAGTTCTTTAATATCTTCTAAGGCTTCAATAAAACTACGGTTGTCTTGCAAGACATTAGAAATCACTAAGCTTCCCTGAAGACTAACCAAAGCTTTTTTTGCTTTTCGCATGGATACTTGTTCCGAATAACCTAAGTCCTGTCCTAGGTTTATAAATCCTGCTATCCATAATTCCATAGCTTCTTTAATTTCGTTATCGAAAACTGTTGCTTGTGTCTCCATGGAAAATGCACGTAAAAGACAACGTTTACCACCATTGTCATATAATGCACTTATGTTTTTAATAACAAGATTTATACGATCTAATGGTGATTGATCACTATTGGAAAGTGGTTCATAAATGTTTGCGATAGTCCATTGCTCTACGTAACGCAGTACAGCCTTGGCAATTTCTTTTTTTCCACCTGGAAAGCGATGGTATAAACTAGCTTTTTTAAGTCCGCTATATTGTTCCATATCAGACATGCTGGTACCTTCGTATCCCTTAGCTCGAAAAATTTCGAAAAGCCCGTCAAGCATCTGATTATCTTCAATTTTTTGTGGTCGCATGGGTTTTTATATTACAATTACCGAACGTTTGGTAAATATGTCGAGTTATTTATTAAATCTTACACAAGTTCTTATATTTTTATTTAAATGTAATTAATGAGCCTTTAATTTTACGTTATCATCCGCTATTTTAATTTATATTTAACCAAACTAGCACATAATAAATATGAAAAACAATCAAAGAAAAACATTATTTGTTGCCTTTGTAGTTTCCCTAGGAGGCTTTCTTTTTGGCTTTGATGCAGGAATTATTTCTGGCGTAATGACCTATGCAACCCCAGAGTTTAATCTAGAAGAATTACAGGTGGGTTGGGTCGTAAGTTCCCCATCCTTTTCTGCAATGGTTGCTATGTTGATTGCCGGAAGATTAAGTGATGTTATTGGACGAAAGAAAATTTTAATTTGGGTTGCCATTAGTTATGCGCTTTCTGCACTACTATCGGCTTATGCTATTTCCTATACAATGTTATACTTGGCAAGGATGCTGGGTGGTTTTGCTTTTGGTGCGGCCTTAATTCTCGCACCTATTTATATTGCAGAAATTTCTGCAGCTAAAAATAGAGGTAGATTGGTATCCATTCAACAATTAAATATTGTACTTGGATTTTTTGCAGCTTTTTTAAGCAATTATTATTTTAATGAAGCTTTAACCAATGCTTCTGGTTTTTTAACATCTGATAATGTTTGGCGATGGATGTTGGGGGTGGAATTTTTTCCTGCCTTACTATACCTGATATTGCTCTTTTTTGTTCCCAAAAGCCCGCGATGGTTGGCAACCAATGGCAGGCTACCGGAGGCGAAAGTAATTTTAAACGAACTTCATGGTCCAGAAAATGCAAAAATTGAAATTGATGCCATTGAGAAATCAATATCCGAAGATAGGAACAAGGAAAAAGTGAAAATATTAGCACTTTTTAAACCTGCACTTCGATTTACACTTTTCGTAGGGCTAACTATAGGCATACTGCAACAGATTACAGGGATTAATGCAATTTACTTTTACGCAACCTCTATTTTTAAGCAAACCGGAATAGGTACTGATGCCGCTTTTGCTCAGGGTGTTTTATTGAGTTTTACAACAGTGGTGGTTACCTTACTGGCGATGAATTTTATTGATAGAATTGGAAGAAGACCCTTAATGAATTACGGAATGGGAGGAATAGCTATTAGTCTTTTACTGTGCGCTTATGGATTTAGTCAAGCCACCTATCAATTAAAACCTGCAGCCATTGCTAAAATGCAGACGATTGAAGCAGATTTATTACCCTTGGCAGATATAAAATATACGAATGATGTAGCTTTCAAAAATGCGGTAAAAGCCCGTTTGGGCAACCAACGTTATACGGAAAATGAAGGTACGATTCTAGAAGCTGCTACCACTATAAATGCAACCTTAGTATTGATCGGTATTTTAGGCTTTATAGCTTGCTTTGCTTTTTCCTTAGGTCCAGTAATGTGGGTTATGCTGTCTGAATTATTCCCCAATAAATATCGTGGATTGGCCATAGGTTTTGTAGGATTTGTAAATTCCTTAGCAAGTTCCTTGGTGCAGCTTATTTTTCCCTGGGAATTGTCCAATTTTGGAAATGCAATTAGCTTTCTCATCTTTGGATTGATTGCGTTGATAGGATTTTTTGTACTCCTAAAAGTACTTCCCGAAACCAAAGGGAAATCTTTAGAACAAATTGAGGCGGATTTGGTAGGTTGATATGAAGATTATAAATCCAATATTAGCTGGATTTAACCCTGATCCTTCTATTGTTCGTGTAGGCGAGGACTATTACATTGCTACCTCTACATTTGAGTGGTTTCCAGGAGTTCAAATTCACCATTCTAAGGACTTAAAGAACTGGAAACTGGTCGCCAGGCCATTGCAAAGACTATCCCAATTGGATATGAAAGGAAACCCTGATTCTTGTGGAGTTTGGGCGCCATGCTTATCTTATGCTGATGGACTTTTTTACCTAGTTTATAGCAATGTACGCTCCTTTGACGGTGTTTGGAAAGACACCCCTAACTATTTAGTTACAAGTACTTCTATTGAAGGAGATTGGAGCGATCCTATATATCTGTCCTCTCGCGGATTTGACGGATCGATGTTTCATGATACTGATGGAAAGAAATGGTTTTTAAGCATGTTGGTAGATCATCGCAACGGAATTTTTTTCGGCGGTATCGAAATGCAAGAATACGATCCACTTCATAAATGTTTAATTGGAGAACGACACTATCTCACGCAAGGATCAGCACTTGGTGTTAGTGAAGGACCACATTTATATCAAAATAATGGATATTATTATTTGGTACTGGCGGAAGGAGGAACGGAGTATAATCATGCAGTTTCTATTGCCCGAAGTAAAAATATCTATGGTCCTTATGAATTTCATCCGGAAAACCCTATAATCTCTGCACGAGAAGATACTTCTAGTTACCTTCAAAAGACAGGGCATGGAGATTTAGTACAAACGCAAAATGGAGATTGGTATGCGGTATTTTTGACTGGAAGACCTTTAGAAGAATTAGGTCGATGTATTTTAGGAAGAGAGACAGCAATAGCAGAACTCACATGGAAAGACGGATGGCCGTATTTAAGCCAGGGTGGTCGAGTTCCCCAAATGATTGCGCATTCAGGACTTGAAGAACAGACCCTAGAACCTGTCGCACCTAGAAGGTACTTTAATAAAACTCTTCCAAAAGAGTTTCAATCGTTACGTATTCCTATTAGGGAGCAGTGGTGCAGTTTAACCGTAAGTCCAGGCTATTTACGTTTGTATGGCAAGGAATCATTAAGCTCTATCCACCATCAAAGTTTATTGGCAAGAAGAATAAATAGTATATATAGTTGTACTACAACGGCAGTTAATTTTTCTCCCGAAAATTTTCAACAAATGGCCGGGTTAGTTTTTTATTACAATACGGGGCATTATCACTATGTATATATTACTGCAAATAATACCCTTGGTAAGCGATATCTTTCTATAATCTCTTCAGATAATTTTGAAATGTCTTTTCAAGAAGAGTTGGTTTTTCTAGAGGAAAACACAACGGTATTCTTGAGAGGTATTATGAAAGCCAAAATACTACAATTTTATTGGAGCTCCGATGATGAAAATTATCATATGCTTGGTGAAGCTTTAGATGCGAGCATTCTATCCGATGATTATGTTAGAGCTGGAGGCGACCGGTATCGTCCAGCATTTACAGGATGTTTTGTAGGGATATGTTGTCAGGATTTAGCAACAAATTCACATCATGCGGATTTTGAATGGTTTGAATACCTTAAACTGAATGCAAATGAAATATAATAGAATACAAATTTGTTTCTTGTGTATGCTGCTACTGGCCTGTGGCAGTGTCAGTAAAGAGAACTCAAAAACGTTTAGCAATATAACCGCTGCAAAAGGTGAACGTAAGTTGGCAAAATTTGAACCACCCAGAGGAAAGGTTTTGCTTTTTGCTGGACAGGAACTGGAAGCAGTAGGAGGCTTGGAAAATTATAATGATGGTTATTTAAATCATTTTGATAAACCTGCAGGTTGGACGACCTATACAAATATTAACCCGGGACAGCATTCCTTTGGTAGAATACAACAAGGATTAGACGGACTGTTTGCCACCCACGATTGGGGAGATTATCACTATAATGCAAGTTTACAACTCTCCGATGAAGATTATAGTAATATGGCTTTAGCTATCGGATTACAGTTTGTAAATCATGAAGAAAAGGTAGCAAAAGGGAAGCATGATCGCTACATAAAACGATTGGGAAAGTTTTTACTTTCTCTTGGAGAACGCCCTGTTTTTCTTCGTATTGCCTACGAGTTTGATGGCGATCCTTGGAACCATTATGATCAGGAAGCTACCATCAAAGCATATAAAAGAATGGTAGACATTTTTAGACGTATGGGAGTCACTAATACGGCTTATGTATGGCAATCTACGGGTTTTATGTCCAATCAAGCCCAGCTTGAAAATTGGTACCCGGGAGATGATTATGTAGATTGGCTGGGTGTGTCTTTCTTTAATAACTGGCAGAAAATAGAAATGATCGAGTTTGCCCGAAAAAAAGGAAAACCAGTTTTTATTGCAGAAGCTACTCCTACAGTTACCGATTATGATAAAGACCCAAGTGGGAGTACAGGGTTGACAAAACCCATGCAGTTATCCGATCCAGAACATGGAACATTGGCATGGAATAAATGGTTCGTTCCTTTTTTCGACACTATAGATAAGAACGAAGATGTGGTGAAAGCGGTACACTATATAAACTGCCATTGGGATTCACATCCGATGTGGTATAACAATCCAACGTTTAAAGGGGTTGATGCCCGATTGCATTTGAATGATACTATTAGCGCACGATGGAGAAAAATTACATCGAATCCAAAGTATATTAAATCTTCGGAAGATCTATATTATAAAATGTACAATGGTTATTAATTTTTTTTACATGTTATTGGCTTAAATATATTAAATATAAATGTATAAATTACGTTTTATTTTTAATACCTTTGATTTTCAGTTTTAAGTTCGAATTACGTGCAATTTTTACAAAATTTTAGCCCCCAACTATTGGTAGATTCTCCGGGTAGGATAAATATTATTGGGGAACATACAGACTATAACCTCGGATACGTTTTACCTACGGCCATTGATAAAAAAATTCAATTTAAATTTCAGAAAAACGGATCTGCTGGTATCTGTAATATATATAGCCAGAGTTATGATCGCGGATTTACAGCGGATTTACAATTATTGAACCCGAGTACCATTGAATGGGAGAATTATATTTTGGGTGTTTTAGATCAAATTGTTCAACGTACCGATAAATTAAAAGGTTTTGATTGTGTAATTGAAAGTAAACTGCCTATGGGCTCTGGGGTAAGCTCTTCAGCTGCTTTAGAATGTGGATTGGCTATGGGACTAAATGCGTTGTTTGAACTTGGACTATCAAAAGAAACCATAGTAACGCTTTCACGAGATGCAGAGCACAATTTTGTAGGAACCAAATGCGGTATTATGGACCAATATGCTTCCGTAATGAGCAAGAAAGGTCATGTTATTCTCTTGGATTGTAAAACCCTTATTCCTAATTATATTCCCATCACTATTGCACCCTATAAGCTATTGATGTTAAATTCGAATGTATCTCATAATTTGGCTAGCAGTGCTTATAATACAAGACGTGAAGAATGTGAAAAAGGAGTACAGATTTTAAAGCAAATGTATCCCCAAATCAATTCCTTGCGGGATGTTAGTTTAGAAATGATCGATCAATCTAAAAATTCACTGGGAGATATCATTTACAGGAGGTGCAGTTATGTGGTAAAAGAAAATGCACGAGTGTTAGCAGCTGCAGCGGCTTTAGCGCATAATGACCTTAATCGGTTAGGAATTTTGTTGTACGAATCGCATCAAGGAATTCAATACGATTATGAGGTAAGTTGCCCAGAAACGGACTTTTTAGTGCATTTTTCAAAAACATATGATTCCATTTTGGGATCTCGGCAAATGGGTGGAGGATTTGGAGGATGTGCAATTACGTTAATCCATGAAGAAGCAATACCTGACTACGTTAATGATGTAGCCAAAGCATATCAAAAGAAGTTTAATATTACGCTTAGTCCTTTTGAAGCATTGCCCGATGAAGGCACAAAAGTAACAGTGATAAAATGATAGCAACCGATTTTAATGACAATCCGCATAGGAGATTTAATATTTTAACGGGAGAATGGATTTTAGTCTCTCCGCATCGCACCAAAAGACCATGGCAGGGTAAAACAGAGAAGGTAGCAACTACGAGTTTACCTTCTCATGACCCAGGATGCTATTTATGTCCAAGGAATGAAAGAGCAGGAGGAAAGATCAATCCGGATTACCAAAAACCCTTTAGTTTTGTAAACGACTTCTCTGCATTATTATCTGATGTACCGGTAGCCGATTATAAAGACAACTTACTTCATGCGGTATCTGAATCTGGAATTTGCAAGGTGGTTTGCTTTTCTCCAAACCATGCGCTTACACTACCACTTTTATCCGTTGCTGAAATTACGGATGTAATTTCCCTATGGCAGCAGGAGCGCAAGGAATTGGGAGCAAAACCAGCTATAAATTATGTGCAAATTTTCGAGAATAAAGGCGATATTATGGGATGTAGTAACCCACATCCTCATGGGCAAATCTGGGCGCAACGAACAGTACCTCAAGAAGTTCAAAAGAAAACAATACGTTTAAAACAATATTGGAAAGAACACGGACAAAGTTTACTTGAAGCTTATGTACGTCAGGAGCTTGGATTGGATGAACGGATTATTTTACAGAACAAACATTTTATTGCGCTAATCCCGTATTGGGCAGTTTGGCCATACGAAACTATGATTATTCCAAAACGGAAAATAAGACATATAAATGAACTATCGGAAATTGAAAAACTGGCATTCGCAGATTGTATAAAACAATTGACGATTCGTTATGATAATATCTTCAATACTTCCTTTCCCTATTCAGCAGGTATACATCAGGCGCCGACGGATAATGAACAACATGATGAGTGGCATTTTCATATGTCGTTTTATCCACCGTTATTACGTTCGGCAACCATTAAAAAATTTATGGTTGGCTATGAACTATTCGCCAATCCGCAGCGCGATATCACTGCAGAACAGGCTGCGATTACAATGCGTGGTGTATCGAATGTGCATTACAGCAAAAACGCTGAATAAAAATATTTAGCACTTTAGTTCTGGAGTTAAATTCTTCAACAACTTTTGATAACTTTGTGTAAGGAATCTTCTAAAAAACCTACTTTTGTAAGACTGCGAATCAAGGAAACCAGAGTTATGTCAGAAAAAATAGAACGATTAAAAACACTTATCATCGGATCAGGTCCTGCGGGCTACACGGCAGCAATTTATGCTGCTAGAGCAGACCTTAAACCTGTTATGTATACTGGAATGGAGCCAGGAGGCCAATTAACGACCACTACAGAGGTTGATAATTTTCCAGGCTATCCGGAAGGAATAGATGGTCCCACGATGATGGTACAATTACAACAACAAGCCGAACGTTTTGGTACAGAAGTACGTATTGGAATGATTACCGCTGTTAACTTTAGCGATGAAATAGGCGGTATTCATAAGCTTACTGTAGATGGTACAAAAGAAATTGAAGCGGAGACCGTGATCATATCAACCGGAGCTACCGCAAAGTATCTTGGATTACCGAGTGAAGAGCGTCTTAAAGGTGGAGGTGTTTCAGCCTGTGCAGTATGTGACGGATTTTTCTACAAAGGGCAAGAAGTTGCCATAGTTGGAGGAGGTGATACCGCGGCAGAAGAAGCTTCCTATTTAGCTAATATCTGTTCTAAAGTTACCATGCTTATCCGTAAGGATCATATGCGTGCGTCAAAAGCAATGCAACATCGTGTAGAAAGTCTTTCAAACATAGATATCCGATACAATACAGAGGTAGATGAGATTATTGGTGAACAGGTAGTAGAAGGTTTACGCATGATAAACAATCAAACACAGGAAAAAGAAGAAATTCCAATCACTGGATTTTTTGTAGCTATAGGACATAAACCAAATACTGAAATTTTTAAAGGTCAGTTAGATATGGATGAAACAGGTTATGTTTTAACCCCGGGAAAATCTACAAAAACGAACAAACCAGGTGTGTTTGCTAGTGGTGATGTACAGGATAAAGATTATAGACAAGCAGTTACAGCCGCTGGTACTGGATGTATGGCAGCGTTAGACGCTGAACGTTATCTTGCTGCTGTTGAAACTCCAGAAGAAGTAGCATAATCCTAACAAAACAACATTAAGAAAGTAGTGAAAGAGAGCTGATTGTAATCAGCTCTCTTTTTTATGTTTTTAATGGATACGTTTATAGTTTTCAGAGAAGGTTCTGTTTCCTTCTTCATCAATGGTTATTTGGCTGAAACTATTTTCCTCTAATATTAGCTCAAAGCTGAACACTCGAATGGTATCTAGCGCTTTCATAATAGAGGCTGAGCCATACTCTAGTGTTTCTCGTAATTCATTATTGGTATTTTCATAAGAACCGTATCCAAACCATTCTACAGAATCTCTAGGAACGTAGCGTGTCCACATAACTTTTCCTTCATTATACATTTTAATTTGTCGATAGCCTTTGGGATTGGGTACAGTGTCAATAACTTCATCTCCATCATAATTATAATGGTTTATTAACTCCCAAGCACCATCAAGAGTGAGGGTTTTTTGCGATTTTGGAGAGGTGATTTCAGTAGCAGATACCAAAAACAGCATCAAAAAAATCAGTCCGAGTAATTTTTTCATGGTGGCGTGTTTTTAATTAGTAAACTCTTTAATACTAAAAAGATACATATATTTTTGTTGATATCATAAACTTTGGTATCAATAATTAAGAATTTATTAAAAAAGAAACAAATATCATGAGAAATACTTATTCGCGTAGAAAGCAAGCTTGTCCAAATCTTCTTGGGTATGATATGCGCTTATCACAATCTTACTGATAAGTGGAGCGTTTGTATTCGGATAATTAAAGTGAGTTAGAAGAATATAGTGCGTGCGCAAGTAAGCTGTAAAAGCAGGGTCTTTGTACATAAAAGATGGAAAATCCCTTATACTTTTTAATACCTTCGGGTTTTTGAGTTTAGCCAAGAAATACGAGATATTTTGAAGCAACAATATTCTCTGATTTAAATACAAATTTTCACTTGCGATTAAGGTAGCTAAGCCGGCAGGTGAAGCCGGACTGGCACCTCCAAAAAGGGAAGTGTCTTTAAAGGCATTGATTCTGGTCTTAGAACCGAATATAACTCCAGCTTGAATGCCATAACTTTTCCCCAAAGAACCACAAATAATGAGCTCCTTTGGATGTAATTGTTGTAAAGCGCAGTACGAACCTAAACCATTGTTTCCAATAATACCTATGCCATGAGAATCGTCTGCCACTAAAATGATTTTGTCCAATGGCAATTTTTTTAATTCCGAATAATCTGGGAAATTCCCGCCAAAAAAATCGATAGTATCCAATATTACTAAGGCTTCCGTCGAACTATCAGATTTTAAATGCAATCGTAAAGCTTGGTTAAGTTGATCGTATGATTTAAAATGTACTGTAGTGTTTGTGGATAGCGCACTATGGGTTCTGGGCGCATAAAATGTTTTATAATTTGCCGTATCGAAATACTGTGCGATGAGCTGTCCTGTCAAATACCCCGAAGAAAGCGTAATAGCTGCTTCACTTGTTGCTTTTTCGCTTAGATAAGTCTCCGCCTCATCAAATATGGATAATTGAATATTTGAACGTCTCGATGCCCCGTAATTAGTACCGTATTTTTTTATGTTAGTACTATAGATTTGTTGAAAATGTGAATTCGCTTGTATACCTAAATAAGATGTGCCTCCAAAATATAAATATGACTTATCTTGGAGTATAATTTCACGTCCTGGGTATGTATTGGTATAATCCATTAAACTAATAAATGTATCCCACTACCAGAGGTATTAGGAAAAATCACCTGCCCATCTGCTGTAATAGAAATACCCTGAGCAATATCTTTTTTTAGAAGCATGGCACCATCCATGTCTACATAATCCAATTGCGGGAGCAATTGCCCTATAGCGGATATTCCAACAGTAGACTCTGTCATGCAACCCACCATAATTTTTAAACGTAAAGCTTTTCCTTTACGGATCATTCGCAATGCAGGAGTAAGTCCTCCGCATTTCGTGAGTTTAATATTAATTCCATGAAAAAAAGACGCACAGGTTTCTACGTCATCTTCTATAATACAACTTTCATCAGCAATAATAGGAAGAACACTTTGTTGCATAACCTTTTTCATACCATCCCAGTTATCTGCCGCCAAAGGTTGTTCAATAAACTCAACGCCCAATTCTTTTAATTTATGAGCATTTTGAACAGTCTCTTCAGCGGTCCAAGCGCAATTGGCATCGACTCTAAAAACTGCAGTAGTGTGTTTCCTTAATGCCTTTACAATAGCCACATCTTCATCCGTTCCTAATTTAATTTTATAGATTGGCCACGGCTTTTCTTTAATTTTTGATATCATTTTCGGAATAGTATCAATTCCAATGGTATAATTGGTAATGGGATACTGATCAACTTTTGTCTTCCAAATACGATACAAGGGTAACCGCTGCAACTTTCCATAAAGATCATGAGCAGCGAGGTCCAAAGCACAAATAGCAAAATTGCTAAGTCCTTTTTGTACTAAAAACTCATGAAATATTTCAGGGGTACTAAAATTATAAGCGGCTAACTCTTCTCGAATTTTCTCTATTTCGGCAATCATGCTTACTGTTGTAATTCCATAATAGGGGTTGGCAGTAGCTTCACCATAACCTGTTTCTCCTTTTAACTGCAAACAGACAATTAATGTATCTTGAAAATCATGCGATTCTCTTGAAATGCTAAAAGTATGGGCAAGTTCAAGAGAAAAGGTTTTAAGCTGCAATTGCATAAAGAAAGGTTTGCCTCTAAGATAAATAAACCTAAGGGATCAAAAAATACAAACCCATTGAAATTTCAATGGGTTTGTAAAGGTTAGGTGGTTTTGGTTTAGCTATTTGATTGACTTAAAACGACTATTGAATATTGCTAAGATACCAAGCTACCGATTTGCCTAACGCTATCAACTAATATTTACTTACGCTTCCTGATACGGATTTATTTTTATAAACCTCAGCATCTCCGGTGTATGAAATGTCAGCACCACTGCTGGCATCTGCTGTTAATTTTTCACTAACATTTACTCTGATATCTGCTCCGCTACTAGCATCGGCATAACACGTTTTGGAGATCAGATTTCTAGCATTAATATCAGAACCACTACTGGCATCTGCATACAGTACATCTGTATTTCCGGAAACTTTAATATCTGCTCCACTACTAGTATCTGCAGAAACCTGTTCAGCCATTACTTCTGCTCTCAGGTCAGAACCACTGCTAGCATCTAAATCAATTTTAGTTGCAGTAATAACCCCTTGAGTCCAAAGATCTGCTCCACTTGATGTTTTGATTGCAGTTACTTCTGGAAGCGTTACATATACTTTTTTGGTAGCTCTACCGATGTTTTCGATAGCATGAATGCGTAACTTTCCATTTTTAATATCCGTTCCAATGAGTTCCATAATGTTCTCATCTGCTTCTACTTTTATTGCTGTTACTGCTCCTTGTGTAACATAAACATCTAGTCCTTCGGAAGCAGAAACAACAGTAAAATCCTCAGTAACTTCACGAGTTTCTTCTACTACAACTCCATTTCCTTTTTCCCCATCTCCAAAATTAATATCGAACGCGCAGGAGGATAAAAATAGAGATACGATAATTGCGATTGTGATTCTTGCTAATGTTGTCATGTTTTTCGTTTTAGATTGATCAAAAGTCATTATATTTTGGTTGTTTTTTTAATTAATTCTACTGAATTGTATAATAGCACGACTCAGTTGTTGTTATTTGTTATTGGAATTGGATTGAATCTCTACACCGTCTTCATCTACTTTTAATTTTAGCGATTCATCGCCGTCACGTAAATTCACATCAATCCCTTCTTCATCAATGATAATATGAGAATTGTCATCGTCATATTCGTTTTCTTCTGGTTCTGGACATTCCTGACATTTTAACTCTCCATCGACTCCCATTTTCCATACATAATTGGATACGCTTCTGCCATAAACACCTTGATTATTTCTTGGTGTTCTTCCAAAATGGCTTCTGGTTGTTTCATCAAATTTCACTACTGTGTTTTCAGGAATGTAAAGTGTAATTCTCACCTTTTGATCCCGAATTTTGTTTTCAGATCCGGTCGTTAAGTAATCATTAAGAGATAACGTATTTCCGGATAGTGCATAGGCATAGCTTATCTTTTCCGCCCTTTGACTGGCTTGTCTAAAAGAATTTCCATCCGCATCTTTGCGAACCTTAACCTGAAGGGTCGAATCATTTGCTTTTTTAATATCGAACTTCACATTATCAGATAGTAATAATTTCTCTCCATTATCGGTATAGGTAATGGCTATCCCATCAATTTCTACCTCCCTATTATTGTATAAATCCGTAGTTTGCATGGTAACTGTTAAAGTGTCTAAACTGGTTTCAGCATACAATACTTCTTGCGAAGAACTACTTCCGGTATGGGAATGTTCAACGGCTTCCTTAATTCCAAATACAATAAGAATGATCATAGATAGTAACCAAAGTCCTAATAAGGAAAATTTGGCTATGTTTCCTATAGATTTGAGGTTAGTAACCAAAATCTTAAGTCCTAAATACAGTAAGAAGAAAAATGGTATTCCAACCGCAAAAAATGTCAATATTGAAATAACCCAGACTGGCATTCCGGAAGTATTTACCATTTCGTAAAAATCAATTCCAGGAATATGAATAACATCAATTATACCCACAGTAAATAAGCCAACAAATAAAGCAATTAAGGTAGCGGCACCTATTATAATGAGCAGAATACCAATAAACTTCCCTAAAATCTTAAAAAAGAAAATAATAATATCACCTAGGGTTTCAAAAAAAGACTTTGAAGTATCTTTTACCTTGTTTCCAACTTTTTCGTAATCAACATTTTTAACCCTGCTGGTAACATCGTCAAAACCTTCTTTTACTTTACGTTCAATATTGCTAATATTCACAGCTTCTCCACGCATATCCAGTTTTCTGGCCGTAGTAGAAGCTTCCGGAACTAGAATCCAAAGCAGAATATAGGCGATAAAGCCAAAGCCAGTAGATATGGCTAGTAAAACAAATATAAGTCGGATCCATAATGCATCAAATCCCAAATAGTGTTCTAGTCCTGAACATACACCACCAATGTACTTGGTTTCGATGTCTCTATATAATTTCTTAGTCCTAGGAGCGGATTTTCTTGAACGTGGTTGCGGTTCGTCCTCGAAAATATCTTCATCGATTTCATAATCTTCGGGTTGCCCCATAATCGCAATGACTTCGTCTACTTCTTTCTGAGTAATTACTTGACGGTCATTTTCCATTTTTTCATGGAAGAGTTCGGCAATCCTAGCTTCAATATCACTAAGAATCTCATCGCTTCCGGTTGTGCTTGCAAAAGAGCGTTTTACGGATTCGAGATATCGCCTTAATTTACCATACGCTTCTTCATCGATGTGAAAGAAGATATTGGCGAGATTTATATTTACTGTCTTGTTCATTTTTGTTGCTATTTTGTAGTGGTTACCAAATTAACTGCATTTCTTAGTTCATCCCAGGTGGTATTGAGTTCCTTTAGGAATAACTTCCCCGTTTCGGTTAACATATAATATTTACGCGGAGGCCCAGAAGTAGATTCTTCCCAACGGTAGTTGAGTAATCCCGCATTTTTTAATCTAGTTAACAAGGGATAAATTGTCCCTTCCACGACGAGCATTTTGGCATCTTTGAGGGCGTTGAGTATTTCGGAAGCATACTTATCTTCTCCATTTAGGATCGAAAGTATGCAATACTCCAAAACCCCCTTGCGCATTTGTGCTTTTGTGTTTTCAATATTCATAATTTCATAATTCTTATTTAATTAACTATTCGTTTTTCAGTGGTATCTGTCTGAAACAGTATTAACTATTACTGGAGGACAAATACCTCTGTTTTGATTGCTGTATAAACTCCTTTTTTTGATTTGATGACAAACTCCGTATTGGCGTGATGAGGACCAATTTAAAAGGACATTATTTTATAAATGGTATTGTAAAAGGATATTTAAATCGTTGTCCTTCACTCGTTTTTATAGTTGCCAGTATGCTATAAACAATATTTACCACAACTATTGCACCTTGAAGCAAACCTCCTATCCCTATTGGCCATAAATGACCTAGTCTAAAATTATCGCTATCAAAATTGATATGCAGATTATTGAAATTATGGAAGCGAGGAAAATCAAAAAAGTTCCAATCAAAAATGTTAAAAAGAAACGGAACACTTACGATTCCCAAAACAAGGGAATATAAAAACAAACTAATTTGAAAATTCAACGCTTGTTTTCCATTATAATCCACGAACTCGTGTTCTTTTTTATTAACGGTCCATAAAATCAACGGAAGTATAAAGTTTCCAAAAGGAATAAAATACTTGGAGAACGTAGATGCATGAATAATCGCCGATAAGTTTTTTTCGTGTTTGGTTATGGTGTTATTTTCTGTTTCTGTCATGGCTCAAAAGTTTCGTATAATCGCTTTTATAGTATTGATTTTTGTTTGTGTGCTAAGCATAATAAAATGAATAACATAATATCTTACTATGCAAATATATGGATAAAAAAAGGTATTATGCAAAACATAGTACTTAAAATTAACATTTAATTAACAAATTGAGAACTGCATTTTTTTGCATATTTTAGCATGCAAATACTATGTTATGTCAGGTTTTACAAGGAAATTTAACCTTTTTACGTTTTTAAAATTGCCTGCAGCATGGTGGTGCGGAGTACGTTTAAAATATTTAGATGAGCAGAAGGCTATAGCAACAGTTACCTATAAATGGATCAATCAAAATCCATTTAATTCTATGTTTTGGGCAGTTCAGGGAATGGCTGCAGAACTTTGCACGGGAGCAATGGTGGCTGAACAAATAAAGCAAAGTGGTAAAAAAATCTCAATGCTAGTGGCCAATAATAACGCAAACTTTTCAAAAAAAGCAACAGGGAAAATTACATTTACTTGTGAAGATGGACACTTAGTCGCTGCAGCTATTCATAAAACCATTTCCACCGGAGAAGGAGAGACTTTATGGATGCGTTCAGTAGGGGTTAACATGGATGGAGTAGTGGTATCAACCTTTAATTTTGAGTGGACCATAAAATTGAAAGCTTAGTTCTGGGGTTAATTACGCGAAACCAATGCTGCAATTCCTAAAAATTTGTTGAAAAAAAGATTTAGCTATAAATTTTGTAACAAATGGTTGATAAAGTTCAACTAATAAGGGAACAATAAACAACACGAAAAAATATGAATGCACACGAAATTGATTATACCATCTATGGTGAAGAAATGCAATATGTAGAAATAGAACTGGATCCTCAGGAAGCGGTAGTAGCTGAAGCTGGGAGTTTTATGATGATGGATTCTGATATTAAAATGGATACCATTTTTGGAGATGGATCTAACCAGGATACAGGGGTTTTAGGAAAGCTTTTTTCAGCAGGAAAAAGATTACTTACTGGCGAGAGTTTGTTTATGACCGCTTTTTTAAATATAGGACAAGGAAAGAAACTGGTAAGTTTTGCTTCTCCATATCCTGGAAAAATACTTGCTATTGATCTTTCCGAAAAACAAGGAAAATTTATTTGCCAGAAAGATGCCTTCTTATGTGCTGCAAAAGGAGTTTCCGTTGGAATAGAGTTTTCAAAACGTTTAGGGAGAGGGTTATTTGGTGGAGAAGGATTTATAATGCAGAAATTAGAAGGAGACGGGATGGCTTTTGTGCATGCAGGAGGTACGTTGGCCAAAAAAGAATTGGCTTCTGGAGAGGTCTTGAAAGTAGATACAGGTTGTATTGTAGGTTTTTCTAAAGATGTGGATTACGATATTGAATTTGTTGGAGGTATTAAAAACACTGTTTTTGGCGGTGAAGGTCTGTTCTTTGCCACCTTGAGAGGCCCTGGCACTGTTTATATTCAATCGTTACCATTTAGCAGATTAGCGGGCCGAGTTTGGGCAGCCGCACCTAGAGGTGGAGGAAAGGATAAAGGAGAAGGAAGTTTGTTGGGGGGAATAGGAGATTTATTGGATGGAGATAATCGATTTTAAAAAAGAAATCCGAAATTTGTAAGGCGTCGGTGGGGTTTACATTAATGCAACCTACCGCTAAACCTTTGCCATTACATGGATTTTAAAGCACTTTACAGTTTTCTTCGAGATTTGGAACAACACAATTCCAAAGATTGGATGGATCAACATCGAAAAAAATACAAAGCACTTCGTACTGATTTTATTTCCTGGCTAGATGAATTAAATACTCAAATAGAAACGTGGGACACAGCTTACTATAATACTCCTGGAAAAAGAGGTATTAATAGAATCAACAATAACCTTATGTTTCATCCGAACAAACCAATATATAAGGATCATTTTGGAGGAGGATTAGATAAAGCGCCAGGTACAGCGGATTTTTATATCGAAATTGGTCCAAATGGATCTTTATTGGCAGGTGGTTTTTGGCGACCAGACCCCAAGACCCTTCGTAGTATACGAGATGGTATTGATTATGACGGGGAAAAATTACAAGAAATTTTGACTAAAGACTCTTTTAAAGGAAATTTTGGGGAGCTGTATAAGGACGTTAAGTTAAAAAATGCTCCTAAAGGGTTTTCAAATGATCATCCTCATATTGAGCTTTTGAAACATAAAACATTTGCTGTAGTGCATCATCTAAAAGATGAAGAGGTATTTCAACAAAGTTTTAAGGAAAAAATTATAACGGTGTATAAAGAGATGTTGCCATTTCGACGTTATTTAAACCAATGCGCCACTGTATAATTAGTAAGGATCCTCTTTTTATGAACTACAATAATAAAAAATTTAAGGTAATAGAAGTATCAGAAAATGGAGAGGTTAGCGAGACACTAATTTTTGATTATAAGCAGGTAGGAAATATTTTATCTGCCACCTATAATGATACCAACATAATAAAAGGCCATTTGTTGGGATGGGTAGATACCGAAGGAAATATCACGATGAGCTATCATCAAATTAACAAAGAAGGGGTAATTAATACCGGGAAATGTACTTCTAAACCCGAGATTCTATCCAACGGGAGAATACGGTTACATGAAACATGGCAATGGACCTCAGGAACAAGATCAAAGGGGCAATCAATATTAGAAGAAGTATAAATTAATACCTGAAAGTTGAGTAAAAAACGCGTTCGTAATATTAAGAAAGAACTATTATCAGATAACTGGTATTCCTTGCAAAAAATAACTTTCGACTATTTAAAAGACGATGGAACTTGGGAAACGCAAGCTCGAGAATCTTACGATCGAGGAAATGGCGCTGCCGTATTGCTCTACAATAGCACTAAAAAGACTGTAGTATTAACGCGGCAATTTCGAATCCCAACTTTTTTGAACGGAAATACAGATGGAATGATGATTGAAGTTTGTGCAGGAATCCTGGAAGAAGACAATCCTGAAGATTGTATAAAAAAGGAAATCTTGGAAGAAACGGGTTATAAGATTACCAAAGTTACCAAGGTTTTTGAATCTTATATGTCTCCTGGTTCGGTTACCGAAATACTACACTTTTTTATTGGGGCCTATGAAGATCATATGAAAATTAGTGCAGGTGGGGGAGTTTCTGAGGAAACGGAAAATATCGAAGTAGTAGAATACACTTTTGAAAAAGCATATGAAATGCTACTATCCGGAGAAATTAGGGATGCGAAAACCATTATGTTACTACAATATGCCAAGTTAAATCATATTTTATAGCTTGATTTAATACGTATTTTCTCGAAAAAACTCATGTCAATTTTATCAAAATTGTATCACGAAATTATCACGAAAATACTTTTAAAAAGGCAGAGTCTTCACTTCAAAAGTTAAAGAAAAGTTAAAAAATATAGATTATTTATAACGATATAGAGAATATTTATAGCTCGTAAATATCTGAGAATTAATATTTTAAATATTATTTAACATTTCTTCGAAATTCTAGATGCCTTACCGACCTCCTTCTTTTTCTTGTAAGTGCAAAAACATCGCTACGTACCAAAGATCAATCAAGGATTTGGACTAATTTTTCTTGGTGTTCCCATAAGTATTCGGCCGAATTAAATGGTGAAAATGATATAACTAAAGTTAGTGCACTGACTATATCTGAAAAAAAATTAAAAGAAAACGACTTAAAAAACTAATTGTGATGAGAAAATTAAGAATACCTGCACTGGCTTCACTTATGCTGCTATTTATACTTGCTTCCTGTATTGGAGATGATTTTGTAGGCAACCCAGGTGATGGCGACGATGGTGATGACAGTAATGCAACCGTTGGAGCTGTTTATGCAATGACTAATGGAGATGGTCAGGTACCTGGTACAAATATTCAAGGTGCCAATGTAATTGTAGCTTATGGTAGAACAGCAGATGGAACATTATCCGCTATCGGTCGTTTTGAGACCGGCGGAAATGGAGGTGACTATGATGGCGGTGAGGGGTTAGATCCCCTTATTTCCGCCTATGCGCTAACTAAAACGGATGATAATGAGCACTTGCTTGCTGTTAATGCCGGAAGTAATACAATTACTTCATTTAACATTCAGGAAGACTTCTCCTTAGAAATGGCAGGTAGTCCTCAATCAACAGGTGCTATCGGCCCCAATAGTATTGATTATGCCACAGTAAATAGAGAAGGATTTAAAGGAATCGTATATGTGTCTAACATTACAAGACCTGAATTTTTGGCTGGAGGAGAACCTATGCAACAAGGTACCGTAACAGGATATTGGTTGGCTGAGGATGGAACTTTAAGTGCAATTCCTGGTTCTACAAGAAACTTATTGAATAGACCATCAGCCGTACAATTTTCTCCAAATGGCGATTTTTTAGTGGTCTCTTCCATTAATTCAGGTGCTGCTGCATTAGCGTCGGGAAGTGAAGATGAGATTGTTGTTTATGGTGTAAATGCTGATGGTACACTTTCTACACTACCATTAGCTGCAGCAACATCAACATTACGAGATAATACCGAAGGAAGAAACCTACCTTCCGCTATTGGTTTTCAGATTGTAGGGGCAAATTACGTTGTTGTCACCGAAGCTCGGGAATTTCAGCCTAATGGAATGCCTCCGGCATTTCCTGCCCTACAGGATGGATCGGTATCTACATGGCAAATTCAAGGTGATGGAAGTCTTACACCCATTAGTTTAGATGTTGCTTCTGGAGAAAATAATACAGGAAGAACAGCGTGTTGGTTGGATTTTACTTTAGACGGAAATACCTTCTTTGTATCTAATGCGATTGAAGCGGGAATTGCTTCTTATAGTTTTAATAACGGAGTAGTCTCTTTAATAGATCAAACTGCAGCTCAGGGTCAAGGAACAGGGGGCGCTGATAATGGACCTGAAGCTTTTGCAACTACAGAAGGTTGGATCGATTTATGGATTTCTGATGATGGACAATTTTTATATCAGTTGTTTGGATTGGATGGAACTATTGGAATTTATAGAATAAATGGTAGTGAACTTGAATTTATTGGAACTGAGTCAGGAAACCTTCCTGACACCAATACACAAGGTATTGTAGCTATCTAAAAAATAGGGTTTGGATTCGCGAAAGGCCTGGAAGTCATTATTGCTTCTGGGCCTTTTAATTTTGGTGTCTTTCAAAACTTCCATATCCACATGCAGACACGAAAGAATTATTTTTTACCTTGGTCTCTGTATGAAAACAACAGAACTAAAAATAGCTTTCGGTGGCGGATGTCATTGGTGCACAGAAGCTGTTTTTCTCTCTTTAAAAGGTATTTCTGAAGTTGCTCAGGGATTTGTAGCTTCTGAAAATGAAGCAAGTGCTTTCTCAGAAGCAGTGGTTATTACTTATAACCCCAAAGTAATCCCATTAGAAGTGTTGATCACCATTCACTTAAACACTCATAAAAGCACTTCTAATCATAGTATGCGAAACAAGTATCGTTCTGCAGTATATATCTTTTCTGAAGAAGATCGGAAACTAGTTAATACGATATTACAAAAATTACAATCACAATTTTTCGAACAACTTATAACTAAGGTGTATTCTTTTAAAGCATTTAAACCTTCAGATGAGATGTTTCAAAACTACTATTTTAATAACCCAAAAAAACCTTTTTGCGAAACTTATATCAAACCTAAATTGAGTTTATTGTTGAAAGAATACGGTAATTATGTAAGTAATACAGGGTTGGAAGATTAATTAGCATCTCGAATTGCTTCTAAAACAATTTTCATTTCTTTTCTAATTTCAGCAGTTGATTTTGTAAAATGATTATTCATATAACTAAATACTAATACTTTACCTTGTTTAGTAAGCAAAAAACCACTTAGCGAATAGTTGTTCCCTAGACTTCCTGATTTTGCATAAATATAAGGAACAGAAGTCCCTGTAAATCGGTTTTTCAATGTCCCTTCCAACCCTCCTGCTGGAAACAATTGAAACAAACGGGATTGCTCGGTTTCTTTATACATCCTATGCAATACAGTAACTATAGCATTGGGAGAAAAAAGATTGTATCGAGATAAACCAGAGCCGTCTACCCAACGAGGAACTTGTTTTAAGTCTGAAAGATAATTTTGTAAAATATGTGTTCTTGCTTTAGAACTGTTTAAGGTATCTGTTAATGTCGATGCTACCAGCAACAGCAGTTGCTCTGCAATAAAATTATCACTTTTATGCATCATATATTTATATACTGAATCGGAAGGAACTCCCTTTAACAGTTGTCTATTCGTTTTTGGCAGGTCCTTTACCAAATGAACTTCTTTACCTAATAGGTTTTCTAAAAGTTCTTTAGTTGTAGCATTTGATGTAAGGTATGGGATCTCCGTACTATCTGTTTTTTTTGGATTAAGGTAAAAGATATTGTCATGCACTTCCCGCTGTTTAGTGTATTCCCCAAACGTAAAATTAGCAGAAAAATAGTCGGGTTGCATTAAAATAGAATCCTTCTTTTTTGATACCGTTACCACATTCCCATATATGGGTAAGCCACTGCGTTCGGGTGAAAAATAATATTGATAATCCTCCCAAGCCCAACCAGGTCCGTAAGCAGTTTCTTTAAAATTATCTAAGCGTAAAGCAAGATGTTTAAAATCTTTTGAGAAATGGATAAGTGTACTATCCTTGAAATAAGGATGCAAAAATGTAGGATCTCCTGTACCTTGTAGATATAGCGTATCGTTTTGATGCACATAGGTTGCAGCCGGAATAGTATCTGGAAGCAGCTTTAAAGCTCCATACAGTGTAAATATTTTGGTATTGGAGGCAGGTATAAAATAACGATGTCCATTGTAATCGTATAAGGTATCCTGAGTTGCAGCATCTATGACAGATAGACCTTTAAAATAATTTGAAGTTCGGTCTTTGGAGAAATGTTGTTTTAAAACGCGATGTGTTTTTGTGTAATTTAATGATTTACAACTAGTTGTAATAATCACAATCGGAACAAAAAAAAGCGTAATGGCGCTGTATTTTTTGAATGCGAGCATTACCAATTTCGATTTTAACACGAATTTATTTATTTTTTAACGAAGCGTTGATTACATAAATCAACATTTTTTTTTAAATTTAAACAAACAATCTAACAAAACATAAATAAATGGCAAGAGCTATGTTGGAGTATACTAAAACAGTACTCCAAAAAGTTAGTTTCGATACAAAGTTGTTTTGTAAAGAACTAAAAAAAGCAGTTTCGAGGTTATTACCTAATGAAATTGAAGAATTGAAATCTTGGCTTGAACAGTTTATCACAGATAAACCGGAACTTCAAGAAAGCCTATTATATTTAAAATCATAAAAAAAGCCACTGAAAAGTGGCTTTGTTATTTATGACTATTTCCTGTAGTTCTTAGTGTTAAATGAAAAGAAATGATAGAGGTTTTCTTAAGCACTATTTAAAGGACTAATTATTTTCACGTCTTGAAACTTTATAGCCCCTCGTACTATACCTGAAATCACATCTCGAAGTGCTTCAGTAATCTGTATTTTTAATTCACTCTTGTGATAAATAAGACTTACTTCTCTTGCTGGCGAAGGGTCCGTAAAATACTTCAGCTGCTGCTTTTTAACATCGTCGAGTTCTAAGGTATTTAAAAAGGGGAGAAGTGTCATTCCCAATCCTTCATTGGAAAGATTAATTAAGGTTTCAAAACTTCCACTTTGTAATTGAAAATGTTGTGCGGCAAGATCTCTTTTTGTTTTACAAATATTAATTACACCATCCCTGAAGCAATGTCCGTCCTGTAATAACAAGACATCACTAATGTCCAAATCTTCCGGAATTAAATGTGTTTTTGAGTTTAAGCGATGACTTTTAGGAACATAACCCACAAACGGTTCATAATAAAGTGGGCGTTCTTTTATAAATTCAATCTCTAGGGGAGTAGCTGCAATTCCAGCATCTAAGTGCCCATCTTGAATATTACGAATAAGGCTTTCGGTATTTTGTTCCTTTATAATTAGATTTACCTTGGGGTACTTTTTAATAAAAGTTTTCAAGAACATAGGTAATAATGTTGGCATAACGGTTGGTATAACTCCTAAGGTATACTCTCCTCCAATAAACCCTTTTTCCTGATCTACAATATCTTTAATTCGCTCAGCCTCATTTACGATATTTTTTGCCTGCGCTACAATTTTTTCCCCAACTTCAGTAACCCGTATCGGTTTTTTACTGCGATCAAATATTAAGATATCTAATTGATCTTCTAATTTCTGAATCTGCATACTTAGCGTTGGTTGCGTGACAAAACTCTTTTCCGCTGCTACTGTAAAATTTTGATACTCGGCTACCGCAAGAACATACTGCAATTGTGTGATGGTCATAGTATAATTTTAAATGATAAAAATACAAAAAACGATCAACAAAATCTATATGAAATTTAATATTATTTCTAAATAAATCAACAAAGTATCTCGGGTTTATCAGAAATAAAACCCGAGATATTTCTTTTAATTACCTCGTCTTTTGGGATTAAAATTTAATATTTAAGTCCAAGTCTTCATTCGTAACTTCAAATTTTGAAAGCTCAAAAGAAGGTGGTCCCATGCTCATATCATTTCCAGAAGTACCATAGTTTTCTAGCGGCATTCCATTGTCTTCAAAATCCATTCTATTATTCTCATTTTCATCATGTAATGCCATAATAGCATAACTTCCAGGAGCTACATTTTTGAAAGTAAAGCTAACTTGTCCATCTGTAATAGTACTCTCAAGATTCTGCGTTCCCGGACCTTTCATGAAGGTATCGGCTGTATGTAAAGCAACAATTACTTTACCGTTGTTATTGGAAATGTTGTTAATGCTTACCGTTATGCTCACTGTTTCGGATTCTTGACCGAAGGTTACAAAACTGGTAAATACGCATGCTAAAATTAATCCTAAAGTTTTCATCTATATTTGATTTAATGGTGAATATGGATACAAACTTCTGAGATATTGGAAGTTTTTAAAAAGAGAAAGGATTCAATTGCCAGTTTAAGCTACTGAATTGTAAATAATGACGTCTCAATTCAAAATGATGCTCTTGTTGATCTAATTCAGTTCTTTATCAATCAGGCTAATTAATTCCTTAATGTCATTTTCAAGGCTAGGATAGGTCCTTTCATGAAGATAGAACCCAGCTGCTAAATAGTTTAGAAGAATATTTTCAAACTTAGGAGATTTTAGTAATGTTTTATTGCTAGCCGTTTTAACTGCATTTTCAATTTGAAACTCTTCTGATAATCCAATCTCATCAAACACGACTCTGTAATGTCCGAAAGCTTCAATGTGATTAATCGTTTTATTTAAAGATTCGTGAAGTGCTTTTTCCTGTGACCTTACTCCCGTAAGTTTTCCTTCCCAAGAAGCCAGAATACCTCTTATGCTGTCATTTTTAATATCTTTCAACCCTCCAGACGCAATCAATTCTGTAAAAGCTCCGTTTTCGTACTCCACTTCTATTTTCCGCGACATCGGCAATAGCAGTAGTAACGACAGGTCATCTTCGCTTATTGATGCAATCGCCTCATCGGAGTCCATTAATGTTATAAGATCGCGATTGCTATTTATAATGCGTAAAAGATCTTCCCTTTCGGATGCAATCTCCTTGAGATTATTCATCATTTCACCCTTAATTAAAAGAAGGTGATTTTCCTGTTTTTTATGAATTCCAATGCGTTCGTTATAATTATTGAATTGTAGCGCTATTAAAATACCAATTACAACCAGCACAATTTCTCCTACGGCGTACAACATGTATTTGCTGTATTTTCCCATTGATTTGTTTTCTGTAAATAATTCCAGTCTGACTTTACGAAAGAATTTTATCATTAGTTTATAAGCTATTAATTTAATTTTCTGTGCTTTGTTTGGACAGCTTCGCTACATTTTCTTTGATGATCTCTAAAAGCAAATCAATTTGTTGTAGATGTGTTCTAAAAATTACAACAGCAACACGAATCCAAAATACATCATTAACAGTGGTTGAAGAAAGAAAAATACGTCCATCTTTTTGGATGGCTTGTATCAGTTTTTTATTAAATAGATTAGCATCTGCATTGATAGGCATATATCGAAACATTACAACCGAAAGTTCTGGTTCTGGTCCAGTTACAAATGCATCCAATTTTCTTATTTCCCTATAAAAATATTGTGCCAACAACAGCTTTTCCTCCAAGGCTGCTCTAAAGGGCTTTAAACCAAATAATTTTAATGGTAACCATAATCGCATTCCACGGAAATGTTTGGTTAATTCTGGAGAAATGTCTGCCGGAGATATCTCTGTATTTGCAACTCTAGCATCTTGCATATAATCGGCCATATAATGATAGGCATTCAATAGTTTTTTCCTATCTTTCACCAGAATAGTACCTGTTCCAAAGGGTAAAAAGAGCGTCTTATGAGGATCTAAAGTAATAGAATCGGCCATTGCTATTCCTTTAAATTTAGAACTCATGTGCGCGACTAATTTAAAGAAACCTCCATATGCGGCATCGACATGAAACCAAAGCTTATAGGTTTTAGCAATAGAAGCGATGGATAAAATTGGATCGATGGCACCAGTATTGGTTGTCCCAAAAGATGCGTTAATAAAAAAGGGGAGTAGTCCTTTTTTCTTGTCAGCTAAAATTGCTTTCTCTAAAGCAGGAACCGACATTCGCAACCCTTCATCTAAAGGAATATACCTTAAATGTGCTTCAGATAATCCAGAGATACGAACTGCTTTTTGAATAGAATGGTGCGCCTGTTCTGAAAGATAAATAACACTTTTTTCAAAATCACGTGCTTTAAGCGCAAGTGCTTCTCTCGCCGTTACAATAGCAACCAAATTGGCGATAGAACCTCCTGAAGTTAAATTCCCAATAGCACTTTTTGGGTACCCCATTAAATCACACATCCACCGCGTTAGCATATTCTCTAACCGAACGGCTCCGGGAGCTGTATAGAAAATACCGGCATACCGATTGCTCACAGCAGCAATATAATCCCCTAAAGCAGAAGGGTAAAGACCTCCTCCCGGAATATAACCCATATGCCCTGCAGAAGCCGGATTAAGACCAACTTCATCGATGCTGTTGGTGGTTTGCTCCAGTAGATCAGATAGGGGAGTTGGTTGCTCTGTAATATTTAAATGATTAACACTACGTTCATTTTCTTCAGAATGCACATAGGTCTGCGTGTTTTTTAGGGTATTTATAAAAGTATTAGCGTAAGCTGTAACCGAAGCATTCCAGCGATCTCTCTGCTGTTGATCTGGATCTAAAAACCTCGACAATTCTTCTAACTCCTTAAGTCTTGTAATCATCGGTGCGATCGAGGTTTAAATACATATAATTTTAAGAAATGCTTAAACAGTAGTTTATATGAGCTTTTTTGAGATGCTATAAATTAATTCGTGTAGTTGCAAAATACCGAAATAAAATGAGATACGAATTTAAAATTAATTGCACGGCTATCGTTTTACTTTAAACGATCATTTGTAAGCGTACTTATCTGAACTGCGACCTTGTTTGTATAGCGTTAAGCCTATAGTTCGACATTAGAAAGATGTACACAATTCATCCTTCAAAATCCACGGTTGAGTGTTTTAATTTAGAAATGCTATGCACAATAAAAGACTTTTGTTAGATCAAAAAACGAAAGATTATGAGCAAGCAATTAAGCATACTATTTCTTTTCCTTGTGTCTCAATACCATTTTGGACAAACCTCTATCTCAGGAATGGTATTGGATAAAAAAGGAAATCCTATTTTAGGTGCGAATGTCTATGTTGAAGGAACTTATGATGGGGCATCCACAGATGAAAAGGGTAGTTTCCAATTTACTACTGAAGCAACAGGAACACAAACAATCGTAGTTTCTATGATTACCTATGAAGCGTATTATCAAACAGGAGATGTAGCATATTTTAAAAATTTAAACATCACACTATATGAAGCCATCAATTCATTAACGGGAGTAACGCTTACAGCAGGTACTTTTGAAGCTGGAGGAAACAGTAAGGCTTCTGTATTAAAACCATTGGATATTGTTACTACGGCTGGCGCTACTGGGGATTTTGTAGCAGCACTCCAAACACTACCAGGAACTTCTACAGTAAGTGAAGATGGTCGTCTTTTTGTTCGTGGAGGAGATGCAGGAGAAACACAGGTATTTATTGATGGCTTGCGAGTATTTCAACCGTTTAGTGCTACAGCTAATAACATTCCCACACGTGGTCGTTTCTCTCCTTTTTTATTTAAAGGAATCTCCTTTAGTACAGGAGGGTATTCCGCGGAGTACGGCCAAGCTTTATCTAGTATTTTATTGTTGAATACAGTTGATGTTCCAGATCAGGAAAAATCCGATATTTCAATCATGTCAGTCGGTGGAGGATTAGGTCATACCGAAATATGGGGAGATGAATCCTTAAGTATTAATACCTCTTATATTAATCTTGCTCCATACGAGAGTTTGCTCTCCTCAGATCAAGGTGTGCGTTGGATTAAACCTTTTGAATCTATTTCAGGGGAAGCGGTTTTTAGGAGTAAAAAAGAAAAAAGTATTTTTAAATTGTATAGTGGTTTTACGCATACCAATTTAGATATCGAACAGGAGGATATAAATTTTGAAGATTTTGTTCGTTTTCGCTTACGAAACAACAATATTTACTTTAATGCAACTTACAAACATTTTTTAGCCAACAATTGGGCAATGCAAACCGGAGCGAGTATTTCTAACGATACTAATAGTATTACAATTATTGAAGATGTTATCGATACCAAAGAGACTGCAGCGCATGTAAAGATGAAGTTGCAGAAGAGCTTTAATAGTAGATTTAAATTATATCTTGGCGCAGAATACTTTAGAACGGCTAATAATGATGGTTTCAACGGAGCAGATGGGTTTACTACTGAGGGACGTCTTATAGATCATCTAGGCGGTCTGTTTGCCGAGACCGATATCTTTTTCAATAACCAATTGGCGTTAAAATTAGGTTTAAGAGCAGAACATTCATCAATCATTGAAGAAACTACAGTGTCTCCAAGAATTTCATTCGCTTATAAAAACAGTCCGGAAAGTCAATTTTCTTTAGCTTATGGAGATTTTTATCAAAACCCTGCAGTCAATAGTTTACGTTTCGATAGTACTTTGGTTTCTGAAAAAACAACACATTACATTATGAACTACCAATATATTAAGGATGGTAAAACGTTCAGGGCAGAAGCGTATTATAAGGACTATCGAAATCTTGTTCGTTTTGATACTGCTTTACCGCAGTTCAATTCTAATTTTTCAAACTCAGGAGATGGTTATGCTAGTGGTTTAGATGTTTTTTGGAGGGATAATAAGAATATAAAAAATCTCGACTACTGGATTTCGTATTCTTATTTAGATACAGAACGGGAATATTTAAACTTTAGAGAACGTGCAACGCCTAGTTTTGCAGCTACACACAATTTTTCGGTAGTAAGTAAATTATGGGTTAATAAGTTACGATCGCAGCTAGGATTGTCTTATTCTTTTGCTTCCGGACGCCCTTTTGATAACCCAAATACCGCTGGTTTTTTAGATGAACGGACTAGAAGTTTTAACAACTTAAGTTTTAACTGGGCGTATTTGATTTCTCCACAGCGAATACTATATTTCTCTGTAAATAACCTTTTAGGATTCAATAATGTCAATGGTTTTCAATATACAGATAGTCCGAACGCAAATGGAGTATTTGATCGTCGTGCTATTCGACCTCCGGCTGATAGTTTCTTTTTTGTTGGATTCTTCTGGACGATAAGTGATGATAAGAAGAGTAATCAGTTAGACAATCTTTGAAACTAGTGTGGGGCATTCAAAAGTTTACAAGGATGCCCAAATTTTTTCTATTAAAGCCTTAGTTGCTCGAATACCATCAACTTCGCTCATTTTTTCACCTTCATATTCAATACCAATAAAACCTTGATAACCAGTATCTTTTACCAATTTTAATAATTTAGGGTAATCCACATCGATTTGATTACCATCGGCATCAAAATCATAGGCCTTAGCACTTACTCCTTTAGCATAAGGAAGAAAATCTGCTAAGCCTTGATAAGGATCATAAATTTCGGAACAGCTGTTGTTTTGTGTACCTCCCCATTCTTTGTTCATACACCAATTTCCAAAATCTGGAAGTGTCCCCAAATATGGATTATCTACCGCCTTTATAAGATCCACAATAAAAGCACCATCCGAGGTATGAAGACCGTGATTCTCTATCAGCACATGAATATTTTCCTTAGCAGCATAAGCAGTTAATTGTCCCAAACCATCCACCAAATTAGTCTTCAACGCTTCACGATTTCCATTTCCGAAAGCATTTACACGAATAGAATGACATCCCATTAATTTAGCCGCATGAATCCATTTGAAATGATTTTCAACTGCAATTTTACGTGCTTTTTTCTTTGGATCTCCCAAGAGACCTTCATCGTCAATCATCAGCAAAAGATTTTCTACTCCTTCATTTAAAGCAGCAGTTTTCATTTGACTCCAAAATTTTTCGTTCTTAGACTGATCTTTATAGAATGCGGCAACATATTCTACCGCTTTTATTTGATACTGATTACTTGCAATAGCAGCAAATTGCGCAGCATCTAGTTCCTTGGCAAAAAAGGCTTTATGCAAAGACCATTGCGCCAAAGAAATTTTGGGTGTAGCAATATGGGAAAAGGTAAGGGGATTTATAGTACTATATAGTGCAATATTCGGAGCAGCCATTGCTGCAGTAAATAATACACTTTTTTGAATGAAATTCCGACGACTTGACATAATCTTATGGTTTAAGTTTGGCCTCATTTTTTTTACCTATAATTTCTACCATCCAATACACCAATTTTCCAATAGTTCCCACAAATACAAACAAAAGAATCCATACAATGAGCAGGTTGCCCTGTTTTAGATTGGGGTTTTGAACGGCATGCATAATGTAAAAAATCAAACCTCCTAATGAGACCAGAAGCATTAGTAAGATTAGTATAAAAAAGATCCAAAAATTTCCAAAAATCATACTAAATGACATGTTTTCACCTCCTTGGAGCTCTACTATCTCTATAATGGAGAAAAATAAAATAAAGTAACTTACTATGAAGAATATTGCCAAAATTAACGGAGCAATTGCAAAAAATGCTTGCCAAAATTTATTATGTAACATGTTTGGATTGCTTTCTTAAATGTAAACAAAATTTTAGAGTATACCGAGTGATTGGTAAATAGCATTAGTTACGACAGTCGTTTTTTCAATTCCGCTGCAATCGCTTTTGCCCCTTTTTGTTTCCCTTCTTCCAATTGTTTTATAATTTCAGGATGGTCGTGTTCCCTGCCTTGCGATAATTTGTAAGCTGCTTTTATTTCCGTGATTTTGATTTGGAAGCCAACAATACCTTTAATCTGTCGCATTGTTTTGGGGGATAAGTCATGCAGGGAGATAGGAGTTTTACTGTTTTTTTCATATTTAGATACCAACCTGTGCAAAGAGGCTAAAACTGCATCCTCCGGTAAAATCTCCAGCCTTCCATATATATGCACCGCAATATAATCCCAGGTAGGCACCTCTTCATCACGATACCAAGAAGAGGAAATATACGTGTGCGGACCATTAAAGATTACAAGCACTTCGGCATCTTCAGCAAAAGACTTCGATTGTGCATTGGCTTTTGCAATATGCCCCACAAGTACATCTTCCCCGCGATCATTAACCTCCAATTCCAAAGGAGTATGCGTGGCCCATGGTCTTCCATCGGTTTGATTGATTAAAATACCAAAACCATGCTCTTCTATAAACGCTTTAATCTCGGAGAGGTTTTCATTTTTATAATGGTGTGGAATATACATTTTTGGTCTTTTAAGATTTAAAATCAATCCTTGTATTAAAGTAGCTGAGGTGTATTCATAGGTTATCTGCCTTATACTATAGCAATAATCGGGAGCGTTATGCGTTGTTTTAAAGCCATAAAAATATAGAAATTATGAAAAATTTTATATCCTTATTGTTTATAATATTCGTTTCAGGAACTTTTTCTGTAAGCGCTCAAGACGAAGTTGAAGAACTATTAGCTGCGGGTGTTGATGATGCCCAACGTTTTGCTCAGTCTTATTTAAAACCAGCCAATGATGCGCTGGTGTATGGATTAAGTAATGGATGGTATAACTCTGGAGGACCACAAAAACAGTTTGGTTTTGAAATATCAGCTATTGTTAATGCAACATTTATTGGAGACGACGCACAAAGTTTTACGCTAGATATTAATGACTACGAAAATCTGCGTTTTCTGGATGGAAGCACAACACAAGAAGTAGCTACAGCTTTTGGCGATATTAATACTATAACTGCCGTGGTAGAAGGCCCATTACCAGGGGCAATAGATGATGTAACTATTGATTTGCCTTCAGGATTTGGAGATGAAAGTACGATTAACTTCATACCTACTGCCGTAATTCAGGGTAGTTTTAACATTCTTAAAGGAACTTCAATTAAGGCACGTTTTTTTCCAAATGTGGAGACAGATGATGTGGAGATTGGGCTGTATGGAGTAGGGATACAGCAAGATTTTACAGCTTGGCTACCTGCAGATAAAATTATTCCAATTGCAATTTCTGGTGTTATCGGATATACCCGATTAGATGCGACATTTAATTTTGATAGTACCGCCGGTTTTAACGGTGCGGATCAACGTTTAGAAAGTACTACAAATAGCTGGGTTTTTGAAGCGGTTGCGTCTACAAAGCTCCCTGTGTTTAATGTATATGGTGGAGTAGGTTATGTTACCGGTAATTCTGAAACGGCGCTTTTGGGAACCTATGAGATTAATTCTGGTGTAATAAGTGGTCAAACTCTAGTGGACCCTTTTACTACGGAAAATACAACTTCCGGTGTTCGCGGAACGGTTGGGTTTAAATTAAAACTTGGTTTTTTTAGACTTAATGCGGACTATACATTAGCGGAATTTAACAACGCTACTGTAGGTATAAACTTCGGATTCAGATAACCTATTTTTTTTATTTTTTGATATAAAGTTTAATGTCACTAAAGCTATTACGACCAAATAGTCATAATATACGAATACAGGCTTTTAATAAAGCAGTGAATTCAGTATTTTTGTTAAATTCAAGAAAACTAAATAACATTACCGTATGGCTTTTAACATAGACATGATCAGAGAGGTGTATCAGCAGATGGCTGATAAAATAGCAGCTGCAAGAGCAGTAACTGGAACACCACTTACATTAACCGAGAAAATTTTGTATGCGCATCTTTGGGAAAAAAATGCTTCTCAAAGTTATACACGAGGAAAAGATTATGTAGATTTTGCACCAGATCGTATTGCTTGTCAAGATGCAACAGCACAAATGGCTTTATTGCAATTTATGCAGGCAGGGAAGACAAAAGTTGCCGTACCGACAACCGTACATTGTGATCATTTAATTCAAGCCAAAGTAGGTGCAGACAAAGATTTGCAGACGGCATTGAATACCAGTAATGAAGTTTTTAACTTTTTAGAATCAGTTTCAGATAAATATGGTATTGGTTTTTGGAAACCCGGAGCTGGAATAATACATCAGGTAGTTTTAGAAAATTATGCATTCCCGGGAGGAATGATGATTGGTACCGATTCACATACGGTAAACGCTGGGGGTCTTGGAATGATTGCTATTGGTGTAGGTGGAGCTGATGCTGTAGATGTAATGGCAGGAATGGCATGGGAATTAAAATTCCCAAAACTAATAGGTGTGCGCTTAACAGGGAAGTTGTCTGGATGGACGGCGCCAAAAGATGTAATCTTAAAAGTAGCTGAAATATTAACCGTAAAAGGTGGTACAGGTGCTATTGTTGAGTATTTTGGACCTGGAGCTACGGCTATGTCTTGTACCGGAAAAGGAACAATTTGTAATATGGGTGCAGAAATAGGAGCGACAACTTCTACTTTTGGCTACGACGATTCTATGGAGCGTTATTTAAGAGCTACAGATCGAGCTGATATTGCAGATGCAGCTAATGAGGTAAGAGAACATTTAACTGCAGATCCTGAAGTATATGAAAACCCTGAGCAATATTTTGATCAGGTGATTGATATTAATTTATCTGAATTAATGCCGCATTTGAACGGACCTTTTACACCGGATTTAGCTACCGAAGTAGGTTCAATGACAGAAAAAGCAAAATCCAATGACTGGCCGCTTAAGGTAGAGTGGGGATTAATAGGTTCCTGTACAAACTCTTCTTATGAAGATTTGTCAAGAGCATCTTCTGTTGCGCAACAAGCACTAGACAAAGGATTAAAAACAAAGGCCGAATTTGGTATCAACCCGGGTTCTGAACAAGTCCGTTATACGGCAGAACGTGATGGAATTTTAGAGGTGTTCGAAAAATTGGATGCTAAAATATTTACAAATGCTTGCGGTCCTTGTATTGGACAATGGGGACGTTACGAAGACCCTAAAAATGCACCTAAGAATAGCATCATACACTCTTTCAATAGAAACTTTGCTAAACGAGCCGATGGGAATCCAAATACACATGCTTTTGTTGCCTCCCCAGAAATGGTAGCAGCAGTAGCTATTTCAGGTAGATTGGATTTTAATCCGATTACAGATAGCTTAATTAATGAAGATGGACAGGAAGTGAAACTAGACGAACCAACAGGGTGGGAACTACCACCTAAAGGTTTTGAAGTTGAAGATGCAGGATATTTAGAACCACAGGAAGATGGGAGTAGTGTTGTAGTAAATGTAAGCCCCACTTCGGAACGACTACAATTACTAGAACCATTTACACCAATCGGGGATAAAATTGAAGGTGCAAAATTATTGATTAAAGCTTTTGGAAAATGTACTACAGATCATATTTCAATGGCAGGGCCATGGTTACGTTATCGCGGTCATTTAGATAATATTTCGAACAACTGTCTTATTGGAGCAGTAAATGCCTATAATAAGCAAACGAATTTTGTTAAAAATCAGTTGACGGGTGAGTACGGCGGAGTACCAGATACCCAACGTGAATATAAAGCGCAGGGTATTCCAACCATTGTAGTTGGCGATCATAACTACGGAGAAGGTTCTTCAAGAGAACATGCAGCAATGGAACCACGGCATTTAGGAGTAGTTGCAGTATTGGTAAAATCATTTGCGCGTATTCATGAGACAAACCTAAAAAAGCAAGGAATGTTAGGGTTAACGTTTGCGAATGAAAGTGATTATGATCTTATTCAAGAAGATGACACTTTTACTTTTACAGATCTTGCGGATTTTACATCTGGAAAACCTCTTACCATAGTAGCTACACATGCTGATGGAAGTACTGATACTATAATGGCGAATCACACGTATAACGAATCGCAAATAGAGTGGTATAAAGAAGGGTCTGCTTTAAACTTAATTAAAAAGAATAATGCGTAAGAAAAAGAAGTTCAATAAAAACTTCTTAAACTATTAAGAATACAAAGTTGAGTCTCACTTATTTGGTGGGACTTAATTTTTTGATCATAGTATAGATTGCATCTAAATTACTACAAATGAACTATCGAACACTAGGAAAGACAGGACTAAAAATTTCTGAATTGAGTATTGGTACTTGGCAATTAGGGGGTACTTGGGGAAGCGACTTTAACTTTAAAAATGCGGAAGAAATAGTACATACAGCAATCGATAAAGGGATAAACTTTATTGACACTGCAGATGTTTATAGTGATCGTTTAAGTGAAAAAACGGTAGGTAAGGTTGTACGCTCGCGCAGCGAAGAAGTATATATAGCAACAAAATGTGGACGACAATTAAACCCCCATACTAATGCGACATATCAAATACCAGTCTTGCGAAAATATGTGGAAGATAGTCTTACAAATTTGGGTGTTGATCGCATTGACCTAATGCAATTACATTGCCCTCCTACTGAAGTGTATTATCGCCCAGAAATTTTCGGATTGTTTGATGATCTGGTTGAAGAAGGAAAATTAAGGAGTTATGGGGTTAGTGTAGAAAAAGTAGAAGAAGCGCTTAAAGCAATAGAATATCCTGGGGTAAGTACGGTTCAGATTATTTTTAATATGTTCCGTCAGCGCCCTTCGGAACTTTTCTTTAGAGAAGCAAAAGCGAAAAATGTGGGTATTATAGCACGCGTACCTTTAGCTAGTGGACTTTTAACGGGGAAATTTACCAAAACATCAACATTTGCTGAAGGTGATCACCGTTTTTTCAATAGAGACGGTGCTGGGTTTGATAAAGGAGAAACGTTTTCTGGGGTTAATTTTGATCTGGGGCTTGAAGCTGTGGATGCACTTAAAGCTATATTTCCTAATCAAAGTTTAGTACATAAAGCCATTCAATGGATTTTGGCGTTTGACGAAGTAGGCTGTGTTATTCCTGGTGTATCTAAATTACCACAGCTTGAATCTAATTTGGCCGCTTTAACAGCAGAAGGAATTTCTCAATCTGAACTACTACAGGTAAATGAAATTTATGAGAAATACATCAAAAGAGAAGTTCATCATTTATGGTAGGTAGTTATTTTCATTAAAATTTGCTTTACTACTTCCTTGGCACGATATATAGCGCCATCCATATAACCACCATGAATAGGAGACGTTTCAGCACCAGATAACCATAGTCGTTCATTGTATAAGGCTTGTTGAAGCAATGGATTTCCATAACGGGGACTAATATATACTGATTTTAAACTTTTGGCAGAAGTATCTAAATCTTGAGACCAATCTTTTTCTTCATAGTGCAAATAGTCTCTGATCTCCTTACCTAAATGCTTTTCTAAATACAATAAGATTCGTTCTTTGCGGTTTTCCTTAGATTCATCTCGCAATCCTTCATTTACAAAACCCATAAGACTATAGGTATTATCTGCTGCGTTAGAATGATCGTAAAGCTCTATAGTTGGTCCTATCTGACCAATAATTGTTCCTGAAAACCCTTTGTCACGCCAAAAGGGTGTTCTGAAAGATAAACCTACTTTTATTGCATTGCTCATCCAGGTGTGCGTTTCCTCCATAGCCATAATTATTGGATCTGGTAGCGCAGGTTCAAAATTAATTCCTGCTGCAAGTTTTGGAGGAAGTGCTAGAATCACATTGGTAGCAGAATAATTACCTGTACTGGTATTAATGGTAATCACATCATTATCATTTTGAATACCTGTAACTAAAATGTTTAATTGAATATGTTTTTGTATTGGTTTGGCTAAAGTATCAATAAGGTTACTAGAGCCGCCTGCAATTCGATATGCAGCGGGTGCATTAGGATCACTTTCAAAGTAATGTGCGGGTGCCATAGAATTGTAAACCAAAACACTGGTTCCTGAAGAGCGTTGCGAAAATCGTTTAAGATCTAAATCATCCAATAATTTAGATAGGTACGTATGATGGTCCTGAAACCAAGTTGCTCCTAAGTCAATACCATCTTTAGTGAAAATTCTACCGCCTATACGATCCCTGCTTTCCAAAATAACAAAATCATTTTCACCTTTTTTGTGCAACTCATTTGCCGAAGTTAATCCTGATAATCCAGCACCTATAATCAAATATTTATAATGCGGTGTTTCCATAGCTTTGCAAAGGTCGGATAATTTTTTATGTTACCTGTTTTTATTTTGCTGAGTAAACAAAGAGGTACATCTTAATATCAAAAATTGCGTTTGTTTTTCTATTAAACGATATACAATCAACCATCTTCTTCTTGAAGTCGTTCTTTTATGAGTCGAAGTATTTCGGTAGCATTTAATTGATAACTTCTTAATAGTGCAAGATAATTTCCATGCGCTAGGATACTATGCGCAGCCACCCTTTTTCGATAATCTTCGCTTTCAGCAAAATAAGCAATCATTTCAGGGTTTGTTTTGTTTTGTGTAAAGTCTACGAACCATGAACGTTGCTTGAAATTATCAAAATTTTGCAAGGCATCTGCTGCTAACATATCACTACTATTTTTAACAGTCCCAAGAAAGAGGGTGTAAAATTGAGTGATATCGGTTAATAAGCTATCTTTCCGAATCGTATGTTGATTGGAAAAGCTCTTAAGGAGTTCATAGCCTTTTTTTTGCAAGGCACCGGATTGCACAAAAGTTGTGAGTGAGCCACACCGCTGGCAATCTGCATAATTCTCGACGGTTACTTTTTTGTCAATAATAAGTTGACTCATTTTTTGATGATTCTCATAAAAAGTAATGACTTCTGCGGTTAAGGTAGTATCGGTTTCTAAATCGTAAGAAATGGTTCTTAAAATACTCCGAAGTTCTTTTTTTGATTTTTGTTCTGAACTCCAATTATTCACTTGCAGGGCAAGCAGAATACCGATCATAACTAAGGCAATTTCACCAATAGCATAAACAAGATATTGTGTAAACTTATTCTTTGTAATAAGTTGCTGACGAATTTTACGAAATACTTTAAGCATGGTGCAGTGAGGTTGGTAAACAAAAACTATATTTTTAAAGATATATAAATATAGAGATAAAGACAAAAAACCCGAGTTTCCTCGAGTTTTCTATAGTTGATTTTTAGCAAAATAGGTTATTGGCCATTTATAGCTGCTACTTCCCCTACACTGCCGCTAAGGTCTTTTCTAAAAGTCCATATTTCCTCATATTCTCCATCAAAAGCTTCATCAACGTCAGCGATAAATTGTGCAAAGGTTCCTGCACCGTGCACTTCTTCATAAAACTGCGGGAATTTATCCTCTTGACCCATCCAGGACATTTTATCGAAAAAGCCAACCCATGCTAAGTCCTGTCCATCCATGTTTGCTAACTCATTAGTATATACACCATATAAATCATCAGGCATTTTTTCCGCATAAACTTTTTGAACCTTCGATATTATTGCTATAGCCTGGGGATCCTTAAAACGTTTAATATCGAGCATAAAAATAGATAGATTCTTTAATGAAAAATCTTTAGAAAAATTCGAAAACTGAGGATGAAACTTCCAATAGTTAACATCCGTATCTCCAATAGTATAGGCGGCAACATTGGTATTCCAATCTGCATCATGATCATTCTCTTCAGCAGGACGGGTATCCATTGCACTCCAAGGTAAAGGCCCCATACTCCATACGTACTTCCCCGCATTTTTACCACTACCAATATTGTAGACTTGTGCCTGATAAGCTCCTTCGGGATGGTACTTTTTGTTATGCGCGGTCATGCCGGCTTCAAATTCGGCAACTTTGGTTGGATGTACGGTTAACATAACATTTTGGATGACAACATCTTCTTGGGCTTGCCCCAAAAAAGGAAGTAACAATAAAATTAAAACTACTCTTTTCATAATACATTGTGTTTAAATGGTTAATAGTTGTTTATCACCATAGCAAACGCATTGAAGTATAGGCGTAATCGGGACAATATATAAACCAATTGATGTAGGGTTTACATCAAAAGTCAGATAACATTTTTACGTTCTTAAGTAGCGATAGTTATGAGGGAAGTTTATTGTTACTATCATTCACTGCATTCTTCAAAGAAGAGCGCGAAGTAATATACATAAAAGTAATTGATTATCAGTGTTTTATATATTAATTACTACACGGTTATGAAATGTAAATAAAGAAAATAAGAAAACAACTACAGAAAAGCAGAGGAATTGTCAGTTTGCGATTAAAGAAGCAAGAACATGAGTTTTAATTAATTATTAGAACCGTTTGGTGAGAGCTATATCTGGTCTTAGCTTCATCGTTTTTTTCGAGAAGTATTCGGATTATTATGGTTTCGAGTTTTACCCGATCGATACTTCGACCTTCGATACTTATTTTTTCCGGAAGAAACGTTATTTTTTTTATGTGATGGTTCTTTGGTTTGAGAGGCAGATTCTGATGTCATATCTACAAACTCATGATCTGAAACAACAGTAATTTCACGCCTTATGAGCTTTTCAATATCTCGTAAATAAGGCCTCTCCTCAATATCACAGAAAGATAAGGCAACACCACTAGCATTTGCTCTTCCTGTTCTTCCAATACGATGTACATAAGTTTCAGGGATATTGGGTAAATCGTAATTAATAACCTTAGATAGCTCATCCACATCAATGCCACGAGCAGCAATATCAGTAGCTACTAGAATTTTTAATTTTCCATCTTTAAAAGCCCCTAAAGCGCGTTGGCGAGCGTTTTGTGATTTGTTACCGTGAATAGCGGCCGCTTTTATATGTACTTTTCCGAGTTTTTTTACAATTTTATCAGCACCGTGTTTGGTTCTTGAAAATACTAAAACGGAATCCTGCGAATATTCTTCAAGCAGTTGTGTTAATAAACTAATTTTATCTTTCTTGGCAACGTAGTATAGCATTTGAGATACACTTTCTGCGGTAGTTTGTTGCGGTTTTATAGTTACCTGCTCGAAATCACCTAATAGCTTTCTCGAAAGTTCAACGATGGTTTTAGGCATGGTAGCCGAAAAGAACAACGATTGACGTTGGGAGGGTAATTTTGCAATAATCTTTTTAATGTCATGGATAAACCCCATGTCTAACATTTGATCAGCCTCATCCAATACCGCATATTCAATAGCGCGTAACGAAATGATTCCTTGATTCATTAAATCTAATAAACGACCCGGTGTGGCAATCAAAATATCTACACCATAGCGTAATGCGGCGACTTGTTTTCCTTGTTTTACACCACCAAAAATAACCGTATTTCGAACCCCTGTGTGTTTCCCATAGGTGCTAAAACTATCTCCAATTTGTATAGCCAGCTCTCTAGTTGGGGTTATTACTAGCGCTTTGATAACTCTTCTCCCGGGTTGTTGGGTTTTTTTTTGAAAAATGTGATGCAAAATTGGTATAGCAAATGCCGCTGTTTTACCAGTACCAGTTTGTGCAACACCTAACAGATCTTTTCCTTTTAACAATATAGGAATAGATTTTTGCTGAATTGGAGTTGGTGTTTGATAACCTTTGTTCTGAAGTGATTTCAGAATAGGTTCAATAATTCCTAAATCTTTGAATGTCATGTATGGGAAAAGATAAGCGGCAAAGGTAATGCTATTTTTTACAGCTCATCATTCAAAAGCAACAGTTCGGTAATTCTTTTTTAGAAATACTGCTAAAGAAATCCATTTTTGTGCATCATAATTAAAAACGAACAGTCATGAAAAATGTAATTGTATTTGGTCTTATTTTGGTAATGAAAGTTATTAATGCACAAGATCCTTATACCAAAGGAATGGAAAAGGCTTTTCAACTTTGGGGGGAGAATAAAACAATAGAAGCAGCCAATTTATTCGAACGAATTGCCACGGCAGAACTGGATAATTGGTTACCGTATTATTATGCTGCGCAAATAAATACTATTAATGCTTTTGGAGAGCAGGATAAGGTAAAATTGCGTCAATATTTAGATAAAGCTCAAGAATTACTTGACCTTGCCAAATCAATAACCCCAGATCACCCTGAAGTGCTTGTCCAACAGGCAATGATACATACTGCTTGGATAGCTTCAGATGGCGCCAGTTATGGACCAACACTTTCTGGAAAAGTGATTGCATTGTACCAAAAAGCAGTACAAATAGCACCAGACAATCCAAGAGTTGTTTTCTCCAAAGCGGAATGGGATATGGGATCTGCTAGATATTTCGGGCAGGATACTGCACCATATTGTGAAGCCGTAGAACGTTCCTTGGATCTTTTTGCTAACTTTAAACCCGAAAGTGATTTTCATCCAAATTGGGGCAAAGAAAGAGCAGAACAAGTAGCAGCTAGTTGTAAGGAATAAAGTATGAATCGATTTCTAAAAGAACTTTTAAAATCAATATTGGTAGGAACTGTCCTGTACCTAGTGTTCATGGCAGTTTACTATTTTTCGGGTGTCTACGATTCGGGTTTTGATTTTGCTGAGCTCATTATTGATTTTTACGAACATATGGTGTTTGCCATAATTCTATATATGGCTAATGCGTATTGGTTTTTATATCTCATTCGTAAATACGGCTATAATGTTTATGAGTTAAAGCGGTTTGTTTTTGCTTTATCTGGAAACCTTATATTATCGCTTGTAGGTGTTTTCATCGCTCGATGCATTGTCATTGTATTTTTACAAGGACAGCACTTTGAACTATTTCTAATGAATGAGAGAATTACGTACTACAGATCATCAATGTTAATAGCATTAGGGGTTGCCTTAATATTCTATGCACTCTGGTACTATAAATATCGTCAAGAAAGCAGGGTTAAAGAACAAAAAATCATTGCGGGTACCGCATCCGCCCGATTCGATGCATTAAAAAATCAATTAGACCCACATTTCCTATTTAATAGCTTAAATGTACTGACAAGTTTAATAGAAGAAGATCAATTTCAGGCACAAAAATTTACGACCTCCTTATCAAAGGTATATCGCTATGTATTAGAACAAAAGAATAAGGATTTGGTAACTGTAGATGAAGAACTAAATTTTGCTCGAACGTATGTGCGTTTACTTAAAATGAGATTTGAGGATAGTATTATCTTTGAAATACCAGATCAATGTAGTATTCCTGATGCTAAAATAGTGCCACTTTCATTGCAGTTACTATTGGAGAATGCAGTGAAACACAACATTGTTACCTCTTCCAAACCTTTGCGAATAAAAGTCTACGAAGAAAAGGGAATGTTGGTGGTTGAAAATAACCTGCAAGAAAAACAAGTAATTAAAAAGAGTAGTGGGGTAGGGCTACAAAATATCCAACAACGCTATACTATTTTGTCAGATCGTCGGGTATACATAAATAAAACAGCCTCTAGTTTTAGCGTTGCCTTACCAATGCTTACCCAGCAAATATCATGGCAAGAAACCCAAGAGGTGCACATTGAGGAGAAAAGATACCTTAAAGCTAAAGAAAGGGTAGAAATTTTAAAGGGGTTTTATAGCAACCTAATTGCCTATTGTATTGTTATTCCTTTTTTGTGGTGGCTTAATTTTAGAACTACAGATTTTTTATGGGCTTTCTTTCCTACTATAGGATGGGGTTTTGGTGTTATAGCACATGGACTTGAAGCATCTGGACGTAATCCGCTTTGGGGAAGAAGGTGGGAAGAGCGAAAAATACAAGAATTAATGGAAAAGGACGATTTCTAAGATATTACTTCTCTCGTATATATCACAGCTATATTGTTTAGTCTTATCTATAGAAAACAAGAACGCTTCAATCCTTAAATTCCACCTAAAAAAAGAATAATATCAACTCATCCTTAAAAAACAACAACTCGGAAGGCTAGTTTTTTTTCGAGTACAGTTTGTAACGATATTTGAAGTGTAATTAAAATTAACACCAACAAGTTAAAATATAAATAACATGGAAAATCTCAACGAATACAAGTATACCAAGGCAAAAGAAAAAGTAGAAGCAATAAAAGGGTTCTATGGGAACTTATTAAGTTATTGTATAGTAATTCCTTTTTTAGTGTATTTGAATTACCATACCACTAGTTTCCCTTGGGCAATATTTCCCGCTTTAGGATGGGGATTTGGTCTTATTGCACATTGGATGAATGCCTATGGCTACAACCCTATTTTAGGTAAAGATTGGGAAGAAAGAAAGATTAAAGAATTCATGGATCGAAGCGAATTTTAATAAATATTTTACCTTTAATACGAAGTGGGCGAAGAACATCAATAGAAATCAAGATTATCATGGAAACAAATATGAACCGAGAAACCAAATATTTAAGAGCCAAAGATCGTGTAGATCAGCTTAAAAAGTTTTATGGAAACTTAACCTCTTATGTTTTTTTTATAATTGGGCTAGGAGCTCTTAATTATTGGATAAATGAATGGAGGTATATGTGGTTTTTATGGGCTGCGTTCGGTTGGGGTATTGGTATATTTTTCCACGCGATGAAAACGTTTAATTTCTTTCCATTCTTGGGAAAAGACTGGGAAGAACGTAAGATGAAAGAATTTATGAATGAAGAAGACAATAAAAAATGGAACTAATTAAGAAAACCGAAATAGACAATAAATTGGATAAAGCAAAAAACAGAGTAGCCACTATAAAACAATTTCACAAACATCTTTTAGTATATATTGGCGTAAATGGCTTTGTAACTTTCTCTAAAGTTGTAAGAAACCTAGATAACGGAGAAACATTTATGGAAGCTTTCTGGGATTTTGGCACCCTTGTTATTTGGTTGTTCTGGGGTATCGGATTAATGGTACATGGGCTTAAGGTCTTTGTTTATGAAGGATCCTTCGCAAAAAGATGGGAGCAACAGCAACTTCTTAGATATATGCGAGAAGATGAAGAAACTTTGAGAAAATACAAATAAACCAACCATGAAAACAAAAAATAAAAATTTATCGAAATACGATAGGGCTCGAAAAAAAATAGAAGATATTAAAGGTTTTTATAACCATTTAATGGTTTACATTGTGGTTAATATCATGCTTCTAGTTTTTAGAAAAAACATTAGTTTTTTTATTGTCAATCCGGAAGTACTTGAAGATACTTCTGTATTGAACTGGATCGATTGGAATGTTTATGGAACACCCATTTTATGGGGAATAGGTCTTGCAATTCATGGATTTTGTGTGTTTGGTAATGTTCCATTTTTAGGAAAAGGCTGGGAAGAACGAAAGATAAAAGAATTTATGCAAGATGAAAACAACACTAAAAAATGGCACTGAGTAGAAACAACGACCTTATAGAAAATAGATACACAAGGGCTAAAGAGCATGTTGCCCAAATCAAAGGGTTTTACATCAATGTGATTTGCGCGGTTAGCATACTACCTGCTTTGGCAGTCCTGAACTATTGGATAGATCAATGGGAGAATCCATGGTTTTTGTTTTCGGTAGGAGGATGGTCGGTAGGAATTTTGATGCATGGTTTAGCTACTTTTCAACCGAATATTATCTTTGGAAAGGAATGGGAAAATAATAAAATTCAAGAGTTTATCGCAGAAGAGGATAAAAAACGAAAACAATGGCAATGATTATGGAAAATATGGATAGTAAGAAGCATGCTAGGGCTAAGAAAAGAGTGGATGAGTTAAAAGGGTTCTATATTCATCTTACGGTGTACATTGCGGTTAATGCATTCATTCTTATAAACATTTTCTTGAGAAACGATAACTTTTGGCAATGGGGACATTTCTTCAGCCCTATCTTTTGGGGTATAGGATTGGCATTTCATGCATCTAAAGTATTTAGCTTTGACCTTATTTTTGGAAAAGGTTGGGAAGAGCGTAAAATAAAAGAATACATGGAAAAAGACCGAAAAGAAAGTGATAAGTTTACAAAGCGATAAAATGGAGGCATATCATACAAAACTGAAAAGAGCTCAAAAAAGAGTTTCTGGAATTAAAGAATTCTATGCGCACCTTAAAGCGTATATTGTAGTTAATGTGGTAATTCAATTTTTAAAACCAGAGGCAAGAGCCTTTTTTGATCATAAAGAATTAAAGAATGGCCACAGTTTTTTAGAATGGTTTGATTGGAATTTATTAATTATACCTATGCTGTGGGGAATTGCTTTAGTGGTGCATGCTATTATTGCCTTCCAGTATAAACCAGGATTCTTAAAAAATTGGGAACAAAAACAATATCAAAAGTTTTTAGAAGCAGATCGCGAAGGGGAAAATACTATAAAATCGTAATAAAATAACTCAGAATCCATGCATGTAATTATTATCGAAGATGAGAAACCAGCTGCACGTCGTTTAAATCGATTACTTTCAGAATTGGATGTTGAGATTTCTACCATGTTACATTCGGTAGAAGAAGCAATAGATTGGTTTCAAAAAAACCCACATCCAGATTTAATTTTTTTAGATATTCAATTATCGGACGGACTCTCTTTTGAGATTTTTGATGTTATAGAGGTTAAAAGCGCCATAATTTTCACCACCGCATATGATGAATATGCTTTACAGGCATTCAAGTTAAACAGCATTGATTATTTGTTAAAACCTATTGATGACGAAGAACTTGAAAGTGCGGTAAAAAAGTATCAAAATTTTAAACCTGAAAGTCAAAAAATGTCCTTAGATTTTGAAGACATAAAGAAGCTTTTAGTTAACCCTTTAGAGCGAGAATTTAAAAAAAGATTTACCGCTAGAGTGGGACAGCATATTAAAATTATTAATGCCGATGAAGTGGAATGTTTTTATAGTGAAAACAAAGGTACGTACGCTGCAACTTCGGATGGAAGAAATTATTTGTTAGATACAACGCTAGAGAACCTAGAGCCAGAACTGGAACCCAAACAATTCTTTCGCGTTAGTCGCAAGTTTTATATTAATATAAATCATATCAAAGATATCGTATCGTATACCAATTCCCGCTTGCAAATCAAGCTAAATAAATATCAGGAGCAAGAAATTATTGTAAGTAGAGAGCGCGTCAAAGATTTTAAGTTATGGTTGGAGTAAATAGATATAAGTAACTGATATTTAAATATATAATATCCGAATTAAACAACGATAGGTTTTATTTATAATACTTATTCTAGGGTTTTAAGTCTATTTTTCAACCCGATTTTCATCAAAAGCTGAAGGTAGCAATTTAGGAATTAATTTTATAAAAATTGGTAATAAAACTGCCCCGCCCGGAAGCATAAAAATTGCCAAAGATGGAATACTTTTAAAGACATCGAGTAATTGATTCTGTACTTTTTTACGCTCTTCAGGACTCAAATCTTTAACCGTAGATTTTGATAAAAGCGTTACCAATTCTCCACTTTCTGAAAGCTCCTTTAGCAGCCGCTTGCTATTTCTCAAAATCAATTTATTTACAATTTTCGAAGTGCTATCATAAAATTGGAGCGCTAAATTTTGGTTCTTTAAATGTGGTATTAACTTCACATGTTCGTCAAAAAAATAAGCCACATCATTTAGCGATTGAGATACCTTGTCGATAGGTATTTTTAAGTCCTTTGCTAACCCATAAATAAAAACAGATTCTTTATAATCTAACGAGTGGTCTTCCCACACTGCCAAACAAGCCAAATCTAGAAAATAGGTATTTTCTTCTGGACAGCAATGTACCAATAATTTTTCGCGATAACTTCCATCAAAATCACGTTCACCATCTTCAATAAAGGTTAACGAAGAGGCAAATAATTGAGCCAAACGCTCATCTTTTTTTTGTTTTTCTTTAGAATTTAAAGCATGATATGTACTATTAATGGCAATGTATTCTAAATTTTGAGCATGTTTTCGAATATGCTGTTCTCCATCAAGATATTTTCGGAAGGTCAATACATCTACAAAAAGTAGGGAATTTGTGATAATACTATTGAAGGTTTTACTAAATACATTATCCTCGAGATAGATACGTGAACTGATGAGTTTCTCCAATTGGGAAGAAGTTTTTTTTCCCAATAGTATTTTGTTTAAGTAGGATATTTGTCCCACATCCAATATTTTATAAAAATCAAATATGATGGCTAAAAAAGCATCGAAACCTGTATTTGGGTGTTTCAGATCATAAGTAAAGTATAATGCAACTAACAAATTAATTTTAGCTTTCTCATCTTCAGATAAGGCATGTGGCGCTTCAATAAACCCAGAGAATCCTACATTAATTCCATAAATGAACCCAGTCTTCTTTATATGATCGTACAATTCAGAAAATTGGGTATACTTACAAGGATGATCTTTTACTAAAGAACCAAATTTATCAATCCAACCTGGAGCAGAGGGGTTCATCTATTATACAATTTGATAGTTCAAATTAAGTCAAAATATAACACTTTTTGATGGTCTGATCGATTTTAAGGAATACTAGTTAAAATTGTTAACTCTTTTTTAACAAAAGAAACCAAACCCTCTTTAGAGAACCTCCGTAAGTAGAAGCGATTTTAACCTAAAAAAGTAGTTTTAAAATGAAGAAAACAAATTTTATTATCGGACTGGTAGCAACAGGTATTCTTAGCGCCACTATTATAGCGGCAGATCATATAGATGCGCCATCCACATCCGGAACGACGGCGGATATTGCTGATTTTTTTGCTTTTGAGCCTTCTGAAGGATCAGACAATACTGTTTTTGCAGTAGACTTACAATCAAATGTATTACCAGATTTAGCTTTTGGTACTTTTGATGAAAATGTGCTCACAGAGATTAATATTGATACCGATGGAGATTTAGTAGAAGATTTAGTAATTCAAGCAATTCCAAGAGACGGAAGAATGTTCTTTTTTGGACCTGTTACACCTTCTCAAACAGGTTTAAATAGCCAAGTTATGGTAGATGAACCGCTAGGAGATGTTGAGATTTCTGGCGCAACAGCAATTGTAAACACCACTTCTTCAGGAGTTTCTTTATTTGCTGGACCAAGACAAGACCCTTTCTTTTTCGATTTTTTTCAGTTCAACGCTGTAATTGGTGGTCTGGCTCCAGAAGGTTTCCTTCCCGCATCTGATGCTGAAGATACGTTCGATGGAGCAAACACCCTCTCCATTGTTGTTGAAATACCTAATAGTCTTTTAGGAACACCAACGGCAACAAATGCTTTAGGAATTCCAGTGTACAGAACATGGGTAACTACAAACAATAGACAATAATTCACCAATTAATAAAATAAGAATCATGAAAAAAATAAATTTATATATCACCTTATTAACTATCGCGGTATTTACTTCTTGTGAAGTTGATGATAATTTTAATAATCCAATAGATCCTATTGATCCTGATCCAGTAGCAGTAGATTTTTCAGGAACCTTTTCTCAGGTTGATCATATGGGAAGGCCAGGAATTAATACGGTTTTAAGTTTCGATATGGATGGGCAACCTAGTGTAAAAGATGCACACAACGTTACGATTCCGTCAGAAATGGTGGCTACATTTCAAGTAGGTTTTGAAGCCAGATTAGAACAATATCACGATGTATATGCAGGCCTTTTAGGATTAGATCCAGCTGCAGTAAATTATGAGAATAATATTTTAGGATTAGATGCAACCACATTAACAACTGTATTAGCGGCAGATGCGCTAGATGTAGCGCCAAATGCTCCCACTACATATTTTAATCCAGGCACGGACTTAGACAATGATGGCAGAATACTGGTTCCTGATGGTGACGAGGTAGCACTTACTGGTAGAACTCCAAGCGACGATATCATCGATGTTTCTTTAATTCTGTTTTTTGGTGGAATGGAAGGAGATCGTTTTAGTGGTCAAGATGTAAATAATGATGGTGTAGCTGATTTACCGCGATTAACTTCAGATGGAGTAAGCTTAACTGCTGACATTCTAACCTCCTTTCCCTATTTATCTGCCCCAGAGTAAATAGATCATATGGCTATGAAAAGGAGTGAAGGGAGCGCATAGCGCTCCCTTTTTTTAACGTAAACAAACACAACATGAAATATATTTATCTAATTATTGGACTAATTTTCCTTGGTTCCTGTACAGAAAAACAGGAGGCAACCTTAACTAACGCTGCAGATTATGATGATTTTTTAGCTTTTGAAAAGCTAGAGAAAAGTAATAAGTACTTTGAACTGTGGAACGGTAAAATTAAACCTGACAGCTTGCAATTAACAAGCCTTGGTATTGCAGCTAGTCATTATAGTGCATTATTTAATACAACGGGAGAGATTGCATATGTAAAAAAAGCAGAAGCAGCTTTGGAACGCGCAGTCTCTATTGCCAATATTGGTAAATCGAATTACCTGAGGGCTCTGGCACGCAACTATATTACGCAGCATCGTTTTAGAGAGGCATTTCCTTTAGCCAAAGAGGCAGAAGCCATGGGTAGCGGTTTAAGCGAATCTTGGAGTTTATTATTTGATATTCAAATGGAACTTGGCGACTATGATCAGGCATATTCTTATTTGAATCGTATAAAAAATATGTCCGATTTTGGTTATTTGATTCGAGTGGCCAAATGGAACGATTATAAAGGCGATTTGAATACCACAATTCGTTTTATGGAAAAAGCGCTAAAACGTGCCGAAGCTTCTAAAAACAAAGACCTTATGATTTGGACCTATTCTAATTTAGCAGATTATTACGGACATGATGGAAGAATAGAAGAATCATATCGTTATTTCTTAAAGACTTTAGCACTGGATGCTAACAATGCATATGCAAAGAAAGGAATTGCTTGGATTGTATTTTCGCACGAGCGCAATCCCGATGAGGCATTACGTATTCTTAATTCAATTACCCAATACCACCACGCTCCTGATTATGACCTTTTAAAAGCAGAAATAGCGGCGTTTAAAGGAGATCAAAAAGAAGAAAGCAGTCACCATAATAACTACCTAAAAGCCGTTGAAAATCCTGATTATGGTGAAATGTATACCAGTTATACCAGTGCCTTATTGGCCACCACCACAAAAACCACAGCCGAAGCCGTTCAATTAGCGAGACAAGAAGTATTAAATAGAGCTACACCAGAAACCTATAGTTTGTTAGCCTTTTGTTACTATAAAAATAATGAAAAGGAGAAGGCTATAGAAATTATAGAAGACAAGGTAATTGGAAAAACTTTTGAGCCTGGAATTCATTTACAAGTTGCGCAAATATTAAAAGCAAATGGAACGCTTGATCAGGTAACACCTTTAAAAAAAGATTTGAAAGAGGCTATTTATGAATTGGGTCCGAATGCCGAAAAAGATATAATATCACTTTAAAAAAATAGAAAAATAGACTATTACATGTTTTGTTAAGTATTGGTTGTTGTGTTTTTTTGTAAACCTCCGTTAGGTACCGTTGGATACTATCGGAGGTTTTTTTATTCAAAAAAAATCAATATTACTGTCAAAAATGACACTACATTCTTACTTTTTGTTAAAAAAATTAAGATTTTTTTAGGAGGATTCAGATGAAATGTATATATTTAACGTCCAAATGCTGAAAATGCGTTTGTTTTTGTAGATCCCGAGTCTTACAAAAAAATGAGAACACAGTTGTTGTGTGAAATAATTAACCTAAAAACCGTTGTTTATGGTGTATCTTTTATTCTTACTATGGATTGTCGTAATGGTATTTGCTGCTGGGAAAGTAGCTGTAGCACATTATGAATTAAAAAAATCTCTCAAAAACAATACTTCAAAAACAAAAGCGTATTACGAACTAACTACTCCTAAAGTATAAAGTTTATCTAAGCTTGGAACATCACTTCCACCTGCTGGTTCTAAGGTAATTCCAAATGCTTCAGAGGAATTAGGGTTTGTTAATGCAAATACCTTATTCGTATCTGAGGTAAAATCAGAGAGAAGCCCTAAACTTGTTGGTGTAAGTGGTTCAAGTTTTAAAGACCACACCTGATATACCATACCATCTGGGGGTTCTGGTAATCCTTCAGCATCAATATAAATTTCTTGTGTAGTTGTATTCCAATATGCTTTAGCATAAGAAGCAGGTGCAATGTCTTGACCTCCCAATAGAACTACTTGAATGTCTTTCTCTCGAAGTGTTTTTAATAAGGTTTCTGATTTCGCTTTAGAATCATTTGCTACTGCAATTTGTTCTTCTAAATTTAGATTCTGTTGATTGCTCATTTCGAGATCAGACTTTAGCTGGGAATTTTCGGAGTATATCCAAAACATTCCTATGGCAAGAGCCACAGAAGCTGCCCAACCCATATAGGAAATCCATGAACCTGATTTTTTAGGACTTAAATTGCGTACGCGATCATCTGATTTTAAAAGATTAGTAATGGTATGATATTCTGGAGCTTTTCCAGTGAAAGCAGCACTACTAAGTGCTAAAATGGAAGCTTCAATAGCTTCTATTTCTTGCATAATTTCAGGATACTGTTCGGCATTACGGTGTACCTCCCTATTTTCCTCTTCAGAAAGGGTACCAGCAACATAAAGTTCTAAAACTCCCGAAGCAATGTATTTTTCAATATCCATAACTATGATGCAGTCATATTTTTCCGTAACTGTCCAATACAGTTCCTATTCCTTGTTTTTACTGTTCCCAAAGGAATGTCCAATTCTTCAGAAACTTCTTTTTGCGAATAACCTCTAAAATATAATAACTCGATGAGCTGGGTACATTTCTCTTTTAAATTTTTTAGCAATTTTAACACGCCACTATAATCTGTTTCCGCCTCAGAAACGGGCTCATTTTCTAAAATACCTACGAAAAAATCTACGGAAAGGTTCTGTTTTTGTGTTTTATATGATTTTGAACGAATTTCATCTATGGCCGCGTTTCTGGCAATATTTAGAAGCCAGGTAAAAAAACGACCTTTTGAAGCGGTATAACTTTCAGCATTGTTCCACGCTTTTATAAAAACATCTTGAGCAATTTCCTCTGCCAAATCCTCATCTTTAACTATAGCAGTGATTACCCCACAAATATTGGTTATATACATACCATAGAGTTTTTCAAAAGCTATAGTATCTTTTTGTTGAAAACGAAGAACCAATTGATCTAAAGTCATGTGCTTATTAGGGTACTAAACCACTATCAAAAACAGTGATCTTAAGTATTCGATTATCCATTATTTTAATGGAATACTAAAAACCAGATACGCTTACTTGTACTTGCTTAGTTTTTTTGAAGCAAAACTTTAGCTTGTACTGCGACTTCACTCCAAGTTTTACTTACACCGTCTTTACCAGTATGTAGGGCTTCACAGGCCTTATTTATAGCAGATACAGCATCAAGAGCATCCCAATTCTCAAGATTCATTACCCCATTAAACGTATAAACTTCATCCGAAGTTTTTTCGTAGGTTAACGGAATATTAGCTGTTTCACCATTTAATGTAATATCAATAGAACACTTTTCACCATCCACTACTTTAAATATTCCAGAAATGAGTGTTGTATTTTTCATAACTCCAAAAAAGAATTCAATAATTTTTGGATCCCTTGTTCCTGTAGCATCATTGGTAAACAAACTACTCACCGGGATAGTAAAAGTGGTTCCATCCATGGCATCCAAGGCTGTAGCTCCAGCATTACTTTCGGTAATATTTATTGTAGTAAATTGACCACCAACTGGCAATTTTTCGGTAGTTTTATATGCAGTAAAGCTTACTTTAGTAGAATCTTTTATCAATTCAAATGCTGCTTCAGCTGCAGTTTCAATAGGCTGTTTGTCTTCTTTTTTTGCCTCTTTGCAACTAAAAGTAAATAGGAGTATAAGTCCAAGGGCTAATGTGGTTAACTTTTTCATAGTATGGAAATTTTAATAATGGTTAAAGTTACATATTATTTTATCGGAAGACAATATGGATTAGAAATGATTTACATTAGAAAATAGGTGAGAGTGGTGAAAAATAGCTGTGGCACGAACTTTTCATTTCAATAACAAATAAAAATATATGTATGAAAAAAATAATGCTATTAATTTCTTTTGTAAGCATAAACTATTGTTTTACACAATCCGGAGGGCAACGTTCTCTTTCTGATGCAGCTATAACACTAACAGCGGAAAAGATAACCTACGACTCTCGTTATTTTGCAATCTCTTATCCAAATGGGGATGTACCTAAGGATAAAGGAGTATGCACAGACGTTATTATTCGTGCCTATCGTAAAATTGGGTTTGATTTGCAAAAGGCGGTTCATCTGGATATGAAAGATAATTTTGAGGCATACCCTAAAATATGGGGATTATCTGGAACAGATAAAAATATCGATCATCGCAGAGTTCCTAATCTGATGACTTTTTTTGAACGAAAGGGAGCCTCCCTTCCAATTACTGCAAATGCATCAGACTATAAACCTGGAGACATAGTGAGTTGGAATTTGGGTGGAGCCACAACACATATTGGAGTTGTAGTTGAGCAAAAATCAGAAGATAAGAAACGGAATATGATTGTTCATAACATTGGAGCTGGGCAGGTCATGGAAGATTGTTTATTTAATTTCAGAATTATTGGACATTATAGATTTGAAACGAATTAACAAAAAGATATAAGTATGGATAATAAAACCTGATATCACTATTCATTCCCGGTCTAAAAATGATTAACTTTCTCAGCATTAAAAATGATCATAAAGAAGGTTTATGTTCAGATAAAAAGAAAGCAATCCATTTACAAATTCAGGGTATTAACGCATGAAAGAACTCCAATTTCCACTTGAACTTATATTTAATATCACTACAATTTCTAATGATTTTACCGCAAAAGATGTCCGTGGAAATACTGTAGCTTATGTAAAACAGAAAATGTTTAAACTTAAAGAGGATATAAGTGTCTTTGAAAATGAGCGTAAATCAAAAGTTATTTTTAAAATAAAAGCAGATCAGTGGATTGATTTTTCTGCTGCTTATAGTTTTACGGATGATCAGGGAAGAAGATTGGGCAAGATTGCACGAAAAGGATGGGCTTCCCTATGGAAAGCTAAATACGAGTTGATTGACCAACATGAAAAATTACAATATAATATTCGAGAGGAAAATGCTTGGGTGAAAGTTTTAGATGGTTTATTTGGACAAATCCCCTTATTGAATATAGCAACAGGATACCTTTTTAACCCTGCTTATAAGGTTACCAACCTGCAAGATGAGATTGTATTTCGGTTGTCTAAGGAACCTTCTTTTTTTGGACGAAAATTTAAAATAGCAAAAATAAAAACTGCTGATAATGATGATGACCAGCGTATTATTCTTGGGCTGATGATGATGATACTATTAGAGCGCAGAAGAGGCTAGTATTATAAAGAATGTTACCCTTAAAATTTTAAATAAATTGTTATGCGAATACTAGTAAAATTAGGTATTGTTTATATGGTTACCCTGACCATGAATTCCTGTCAATCAAGAGAAAATCTTTTTCAAGAAAATACCAAAGATTGGTTTATAAAAGGAGCTGCAGATTGGAGCTTTTCGGATACGGTATTAATAGGCAAGGTAAAAGATACTTCAGGATTTATTGTAACCAATAAAACATATAAAAATTTTCAATTAGAGTTGGAATTTAAACCTGATAGTACAATCAATTCTGGAGTTTTTATTCGCTGCAATGGGGAGAATGTGGGAGCCAAAGATTGTTATGAAATTAATATTTGGGACTTACATCCAAATCAAGATTACCGAACAGGAGCCATTGTTGCACGAATAAAACCGCTAAAAAAAGTAAATACGCTTAACCAATGGAATCGTTATAAAATAAGAAGTAAAGCAGATCATATCCAAGTATGGATCAATGATACTCTAACCGCGGATTTTAAAGATGAATCCCTACCTAGAGGCTATATAGCATTACAAGCTGCCGGAGTTGGAACCATAGAATTTCGCAAGTTAACCCTCGTTTCCTTAAACTGAATCTAGGAAAACCTATGAGGGAATAAGGGTAGTTAACACCTGCGTATCGGTATGCAAGGTTTTATGTACTGGACATTTGTCTGCTATTTCTAGAAGACGTTTTAGCTGTGCCTCATCCAAATTTCCTTTAAAACGTATATCTCGTTTAAACGTATCAATTTTTGCCGTATTGGATTCACAATCTTCACAATCCTCTTTATGAGACCTACTATAAGAAGTATGCACTTCTACATTATCTACTTGCCAACCCTTACGTTTAGCATACATTTGTATCGTCATAGCTGTGCAAGCAGATAACCCGGCAGATACGAACTCATATGGAGATGGACCAAAATTATTACCTCCAAAGGATATGGGCTCATCGGCATGCATATAGTGACTTCCCACCTTCATTTGGGTTGTAAAACCGTCTTCAGCATCTAAACTTGCTGCAACCTGATGTTTTGTTTTTAAAACAGTTTCTTCCTCAATAAAAAGATAACGTTTCGCCCAACCAGCGATAACGTCCCCTGCATAAGTAGAATCTTTTTTCTGCATTAATAGGTGATCGGCGCCATCCAAAGAAACAAAGCTTTTAGGGTGTCGAGCTGCTACATAAATTTCTTCCGCATTAATAATACCCACCGTAGTATCTTGTGGAGAATGTAAAATAAGTATGGGCTTTCTTAAATGCTTAACAATCTCTGGTAGAGACTTGGTTTCTAAATCATCTAAGAATTGTTTTTTGATCGTAAAATCCCTACCACTTAGGTTTACAACGGCATGTCCTTGCCTTGAAATCTCTTCTAAACTGCTATGCAATAAATGTTTTACGTGTACTGGATTGGAAGGAGCACCTATAGTAGCAACGGCTTTTATTGAAGGTATTTCTGCAGCCGCAAATACTACGGCAGCCCCTCCTAAAGAATGCCCAATCAAAAGACTAGGTGCTTGATAATTTTTTTCTAAGTACGCTGCTGCTGCAATTAGGTCGTTTACGTTTCCTGAAAAATTGGTATCCGCAAAATCTCCATCGCTTTCACCTAAACCCGTAAAGTCAAAACGGAGCACAGCAAAGCCATTTGAAGTTAGTGCTTTTCCAATATTTTTAACAGCAGATAAATTTTTATTACAGGTAAAACAATGCGCAAATAAAACAAAATTATGTGGATGCCTATCTGCGGGAAGCTCCAATCTTCCCACGAGTGTTTGCCCTTCTTTATTGGTAAATGTTATTTTTTGTAGATTCATGTACTTAGCTTTGTTCTTTGTTTTTTCTTAAGTCGGTATTAAGAAATAGTCCTATCTGAATACGGTCAAAGTTGGCAGTATTAAAATGATTTTTTAAATACCCAAATTGCACACTACTATTGGCAGATAAATGAAAACCTACAGCTCCATATAGTCTGTTTTGCCCAAAAATGTTATCCTGTAAGTTAAGAAACACCTCATCATAAGCGTTCAGGAAAATAGTTTTGGATAGGGGTAAGGTAAGCTGTAGGCGATACCTTGCCCGATGCTGCGTATCCGAAATATCAAAGTCACGATTATTAATAAAACGTTGCTCTAAACGATATCGATGTTCAAAACGTACCTTACCTACTTTGTTTTTAAGAATGAATTGCTCAAAAATTCGATGTTCGATAAGGGTGTTTATTAGTGTTGGACCGTCTTGAAGCGGTGTGTCTTCAAAGGTAGGATCTGTATCAATATAACCATATCCGAAGGTGGCAATGGCATTAGCATTTAAATGATAATTGAGTCCGGTACGGAGTAATAATTGATTAAAATTACTGCTTATTTCATAAAATCGAAACTGGGCTTCTGTGTGAATGCTTAGTTTTTCTGACACGGTATTTGTGCCAAAATACATATACCAAGCGCCAAACTCATTTTCACCATTGTTTTGTGCGCTTAAGGATATGGTTAAAAAAAATAGGGGTATAAAATATTTTATTCTCATTAGGTAATACTATAATTAAGATCCAATTTCTAAAGAGGTACCATCATTAATGGGAGTACCTTCATCTTTTTTCAAATAGGTATCTAAAAATTCTAAAACTTTACTATATGCCGTTATTTGATTTTCTTTTTTTACAAATCCATGACCTTCATCTTCGAAAAGTACATATTCCACGGGAACACCATTTTTTCGAACACCAGCTACGATTTCATCGGATTCTACCTGCAACACCCGTGGATCTTGGGCGCCTTGAAGCACAATTAAAGGCTTGGTGACTTTATCTGTATGAAACAAAGGAGATATTTTGCGTAAGCGCACAGAATCGGCACTGTTAGGATCTCCTAATTCTAAATAAAGTGCTTCCTTAAAAGATTCCCACCAGGGTGGAATACTCCTTAATGTTCGTATCCAATTGGTAACACCAAATAAATTTACGCCTACTGCAAATTCTTCAGGAGCGTAGGTAAGGGCGGCCATAGTCATATAACCTCCATAAGACCCTCCAATAATACCTATTTTATCACCAGCAATTTCGGTTTGCTCAACCAGCCAATTTTTACCTGCCACACAGTCTTTTAAATCCTTATCTCCATGATTTAAATCATCCATTTGATAAAAGGTTTTACCATAACCACTGCTACCTCGGTTGTTTACCGCTAAAACTGCGTAACCATGATTTACCATATATTGAATGAATGAACTGAAATTTTGCCTGGATTGCCCCCCAGGACCTCCGTGAACCCACACTAAGGCTGGAACCTTATTTGTTGCAGAAGCTTGGTGCGGCTTATAATAAATGGCCGGAATTTCTAAACCATCGAATGATTTATATCGAATTACTTCGGCATGTACCAAATCCGAAGCATTAATTTCTGCGTTGAGTACATTAGAAAGCTGAGTGTGATTTTTGGTGTTTAAATCATATACATAAAGGTTAGAAGGCGTATGCGAGCCTCCTAAATAAAATCGCATGGATTGTTCATCGTTAGAAAAGCCAACACTGGTGATACTTTCATTTTCAAAGGATGGAAGTGCAATATTTTTACCGGATGCTACATCCATAATTTCAATAACACTTTTAGCGTCTTCATTAATAGAAGTTACCCTGTATTTTCCATTTTTAGTAAAATAACTCCACGAGATATCCCAGTCTTTTTCTAATACTTTTTTGTAGGACTTATCGGCAATGTGGTATTCCATTAGATATGAAAATTCAGAACCTTCATCTGTGGTGTAAAAGATAGATTTTCCATCCGGAGCAAAGTCCTGACCTGCGTTGGAACTTTGTGTGCGATTTATTTGTATCGAGGATTTTGTAGTAAGATTATGAAGAAATAGATCACTGTCGTTAGTGTTAATAGACTTACCCAATACTAAATATTCTTTATTTGGAGAGATGGCATTAATAGTATAACCTTCATCGTTTTGATAACGCATTTTAGCTGTTAAAGACGCTAAATCCATTTCATACAAATCCATGTATTTACTATCTCTCTTATTGGAGACAAAATAAAAACTAGCATCATCTTTAGCCCAACCCATAAAATTATTACGAGACCCTTCTTCGGGAGTAAGATCTGTATCGGATCCATCCGTATCTTTTAAATAAATATGGAAGCGTTCATCCCCATTGTTATCCATTCGAAATAACATACGCTCGTCCTTTGGAAAATAGGATATTGCAAATACCGAAGAACTATCGGAAACAGAAATCGGCGCGAGTTCCCCTCCTGTCGTTGCAATGGTATACATATTGTAGATTCCAGAGCGGTTGCTTGAAACCAAGAGTTTTGTTTTATCTGGAGAAAAACTACCACCTCCAATCGCTTCATTGTCCATCATCTGTTCAATGGTATAACTTTGCAGTGCTAACTCCTCTGTTTCAGAAGCTTCAGATTTCCCATCCTTACAACTCCAAAGTGCAAGGGCAACCAAAAGTGCAATATATTTTTTCATCCTTTTGTTTATTTAAATTATATCAATAGCTAGTCAATACTAAAGGACTTAATGTCCTTGAATATGGATATTTCTAGAGCTTCCATGGTTTCTTTATAACTTTTCCAACGATCTGTAAAGAAGTTATTGGTTTGGTCTAAAGCTTTTTTAAGATCTTCTTCCGCAAATTTAATTAATCTTTTTTCGGTACTGGTAAGACCTTTTTTTCGTGTTTGCGTATAAAAATTAGCGTTACCAATGCGTTGCATTACCGTCACTTCTGGGTTTCTTACGATACCTTGTCGTTTATCTTCTTTACCGATATATGTGGCTACTATAGAATCGATGGCTTTCATTATTTGAGAAGAAGCTTTAATTTCTTCTTTATACTTTTTCTTGTCGAGAGCTTTCAGTTCTTTTTGATATTTTGCAGCTGTATTTTTACTCTCTACAAGTTGTTTAACTGCATCTGCTGCCGTTTGTGTGAAAGTATTTAATTGTTTTACAGCAGTATGAATTTCATTTATACTTGCTGAAGAAACATCTAAACGAGGATCGGATTTTATTGTAATTTTGGTTTCTTCTATAAGATCTCCATAAAACATTTTTACGGTATAGGTACCAGGCTTTACATTTTGCCCTCCACGTTCTCTTGTACGCTTGCTAATTTTTCTGGCAGGACGATCGGGACCTTTTTCATCCATTCCCCAATATACCCTATGAAAACCGGCCTTTTTTGGGGTTTTATACTTTAATGTTCGTATCAATTGATCACCATCGAAGAATTTAAAAATGATAGAGTCTTTAGTTTTTTTCTTTTTATCCTCTTCCGTATCTGTTGTTGTATCGTCATTCTTTGCTTTTTGCTTCGCATCTTTCTCAGTAGGTTTCTTCCCTTTTTTAAGGTAGTAAGTGAGCATCGCACCGGACTTTTTGTTTTCAGCATTATACAAAGCATCGCCTCCAAAACGACTTCCTGTAGCCTGCTGATAGGCAGCTTGATACCCTATAGGTGGATCGAAAAGTGCGATATCTTTCTCTAAAACCGTAGATGGATTGCCCGCCAACTTACGTAATGGTCTTATGTCGTCTAACACCCATGCAGCTCGCCCAAAAGTGCCGATTATAAGATCATTTTCTCTAGGATGAATAACCAAATCTTTGGTTGAAACAGTGGGAAATCCTTTCGTCCATTTTTGCCAAGAATTTCCCGCATTTAACGAAATATATAATCCATCATCAGTTCCTAAGAATATTAAATTTTTATTTTCTGGATCCTCAATAATAGATAGCGTATAGCTTTCAACATCGTTTCCGTCTACAATTCGTTCCCAAGATTTTCCATAATTCCGCGTTCGAAAAGCATAAGGGGTGTAGTTAAAACGACGATAATCATTAGCAATTAGAAGGGCTTCACCTTTATTCTTGTTAGAAGCTTTAATTTGTGCAATCCAACTACCTTTTGGAAGACCTTTAATATTTTGTCCTACTTCCGTCCAATTTCCACCACCATTTTGAGTAATATGAACCCTACCGTCATCTGTGCCAACCCAAAGCATATTTTGCTCCAATGGCGAAGGTTCAATCACTAAGATGGTACAATGGTTTTCTGCACCTGTAGCATCTAAAGAAAGTCCTCCACTTTCACTCTGTTTCTGTTTTTCAGGATCGTTAGTGGTAAGATCTGGTGAAATAACCTCCCATGTTAATCCTTTATCCGTACTCTTATGCACGAACTGACTTCCAAAATATACGGTACTATTATTAAATGGATCTTGACCTATACCAGCATTCCAATTAAAGCGAAGTTTGGTTTCGGCATCCGGTGGTGTGGGTCTAACGGTATAGTTATTGCCTGTTTTCCAATCATATCTTGATACAAAACCTTGCTGACTCATGGCATAACCAAAGCGAGAATCATCCAAATCGGGTACTACATCAAAACCATCTCCAAAGGCTATTTCTTGCCAATAGCTATTTCGAATTCCTTGAGCTCGCCAAACAAAAGCGGGTCCTCTCCATGAACCATTATCTTGCATTCCTCCATATACATTATATGGATATTCGTTATCTACGCTGATATGATAAAACTGGGCAACAGGAAGATTACCTATAAACCGCCATGACTTACCACCATCTCGGGTAATATTTAAGCCTCCATCATTCCCGTCAATCATAAATTGTCCGTTTTCAGGATGTATCCACCAAGCGTGATGATCGGGGTGAACTCCATTACTTACCCCATAGGCAGGCATAAGTTGTGCGAAGTTTTTACCTCCATCTTCGGATACGTTAACATAAGTGAAAATAGAATATACCCGATTTTCATTTTCAGGATCTACATATATTTCCGAATAATAAAAGGGACGATTTCCAATATCATTTTTATCATTTACCTTTTTCCATTTAAACCCGCCATCTTCGGATTTATATAATGCATTCTTTTTAGCTTCAATCAAAGCGTATACTACATTAGGTTTATTACGTGCGATTGCAATACCTATTCTTCCCAATTCTCCTTTCGGTAAACCATCTTCATCACTTAACTTTTTCCAATTCGAACCTCCATCATGTGTAACATATAAACCACTTCCTTTTCCACCAGATTTAAAAAACCAAGGATCCCTTTTATGCTCCCATAAAGCAGCTATCAGTTTGTTCGGATTGGTAGGATCCATAACTAAATCAGCAACCCCAGTTTTATTATTTACAAAAAGAACTTTATTCCATGTTTTACCGCCATCGGTAGTTTTAAAAACACCGCGTTCAGGGTGTTCCCCCCATGGAGATCCTATGGCTCCAGCATATACTACATCGGGGTTCGTAGGGTCTATTATCACTCTATGGATATGTCTTGTTTTTTCAAGCCCCATAGATTTCCATGTTTTACCACCATCTAAAGATTTATAAATACCAAAACCACCATTTAAACTGTTTCTAGGATTTCCTTCTCCTGTTCCCACCCAAATAACCGAAGGGTTTGATTGCTGTATGGCTACAGCCCCTATAGATCCAGTAAGTTCCTTCTCAAAAACAGGTTTCCAAGTGATACCCCCTGATGTGGATTTCCATACCCCTCCTGAAGCAGTACCTACAAACATAATATCTGGATTTTTGTGAACAACGTCAATAGCAGTAACACGTCCACTCATTCCACCTGGGCCAATATTTCGTGGTTTTAGATCTTGAATGAGATCCATATTAAATTCTTGAGCGCATAAAAACGAGGATGCAGAAAGCATCAAAAAGAAGAGTAGTTTTTTCATCAATATAAAAGAGTTAATTAGTCGCTTAAAGGTACAGAAAACTTTAAAAATGCATCTTAATTTTAAGAGGATATTAGTGTTCTATAAAATCTTCAAGTTCTGTGAAAAAGATTGCGTTTGGGAATGCCCTTTTAAGGCGCTTTAAATCTCCTAAATTAATTCTTGGTGAAATATGAGTAACAACAAGTTGTTTAGGGTTAAGTAAATTTTTAAGGTTTGCCTTTGCATTTTGATGTAAGAGCATCCAGTACGGCAAAATGGCGATATCAATTTGTTCATCAGCTAATGATAACTTTTGAAACATTGCAATTTCCTGAAACCACCCTGTATCTCCCACATGTAAAATTTTCTTTCCAGCCATGGTAATGATAAAACCAAGGTTTTGAATTTTTTTATGCCGAGGATTTTTGTGATTCATTCTAAAAACGGAAATATCTACGGTATCATGAGTAAAGAATTGTTTTTTATAGTGTTCTGTTCGCACAGAAATAATCTGAGGGGTTTGTAATTTTAACTGTTCAGTCACTTCGGGTGCCGCGATTAGTCGTGCATTTGGAGTTTTCTTCAAATATTGTTCTGCAAGTTCCTTGGAAAAGTGATCCCCATGTAAATGCGTAAAAAGCAATAGGGTTGGGTTGTAATTTGTTTGAATATCTCGTAATAATGTTTTGGGTGGAAATAGATAATCATCGCTGTAATAGGTATGGAGGCCATCAATCATAACCGCATTCTTTTCTGTACTTAAGAGTATACCCATATTTCCAACATACGACAACTTTAACGTTTCTTGCCCGTAGATATTAAGAGCCAATAAAAGGAGAAGAAGTATTACAGGAAACCTCATTTAATTCTGATTTGTTTAAAAATAAAGGAAATAGAGGACATGCCATTATAAAGTGATGTTAAGTTCGCTTTTTCTTCTTTTTTTTAAAACTAAAAAAAACCTTGAAAGCCTTGCTAATGCTATGATTAACAATTGTATATGACATATCTTTTTATTTTTTTGAACTAAATTTTGTTAGTAATGATTGAGAGTGCGACTGAATTAGCAACAACAATTTAAAACTATAAAGGACAAAACTATGTTACACTTAAAAAAATGGAGCGGTCTTGCAAGTATGCTATTTATAGCCGCTATGATATTATCTTCTTGCAGTAGTGATAGTGATGATGATTCAGGAACAATACCTCCTCCTAATGGTGGTGGAACTACACTTCTTAGAGCTGATTTATCTGTTGAACCAGGAACTATTACTGAAGGTGAAAATGCTATTGTTACCTTAACCCTGGATGCTCCAAATAACACTGGTTCTGATCTAGTTTTCGATTTTACATTTGGTGGAACAATTGATCCTGAATCTGATGTACTAAGTTTGGTAAGCACAGAATTGGTAATTGCGAATGGTGCTACGGAAGTAACTTTGGAAATTGTATCAATAGATGATATGGAAACTGAAGATACGGAGACATTTACTTTGAATATTAGTGATGGAATTCCGTCAGGAGCAACTGCAGGTACAACTACCGATATCACACTCAATATAATGGATAACGACTAGCGAGTAGTCATTGAAATAAAAAAACTGAGTGCTAATATAGTACTCAGTTTTTTATTCGTTTAATTAATCTTCGCAATTAAGGAACACTATTTCTTACAATAACACCATCTTTCATTACCCATTTCACAGCCCGCATCTTGGTGATATCAATACTAGGATCCCCTTCTACAGCAATTAAATCTGCTAAAAACCCTTTTTTAATTTCACCTAAATTGTTTAGATGAAAAACCTTAGCATTAATACTAGTTGCAGATTGAAGTGCTGCTAATGGACTCATGCCGTAGTTGACCATTAATTCCAATTCTCGATAATTTTCACCATGGGTAAAAACACCCACATCTCCACCAAATACTATAGTAACACCTGAGGCCAATGCTTTTTTAAAAGATTGTTTTTTACGCTTAATACGATCCGGCTCCGGATCAACTCCTTTTTTCCATCCTATATATTGTGAGATTGCATCTCCGGCAGCTAGGGTAGGGCATAAGGCAACTCCCTTTACCTTCATTAATTCAAAAATTTCTGCCGTAGCCCCATCTCCATGTTCAATGGTTTCAACTCCTCCCATTATAGCTCTTCGCATACCTTCAGGAGTACTTGCGTGTGCAACAACATAACGCCCTGCGCTTGTAGCAGCATCAACCATTGCTTTTATTTCTGCTAATGTAAAAGTAGGCTGAGATGCTTCTCCTGCATGCCAACGGTAATCGGCATAAATTTTAATAAAATCAGCACCTTTGCCCAGTTGCCTCCGAACGGTACTCATACTGCCTTCAATTCCTGAAGTTTCTTCAGCACCTAGTGGCACCTGAACTCCATCATGAAATCCTTTAGGCCCATAAGCACCAGTAGCAACAATAGCAGGGCCCGCGACCAGCAATCGAGGCCCGGGAATAATGGCCTCATCAATAGTTTTCTTTAAGTATACATCACTATAACCGGCGCCCTCTGAACCTAGATCCCGCATGGTAGTAACTCCTGCCCACAAAGAGTTTTTGGCATGGATTGCTCCTCGAATGGATCGTTCTACTGGAGATTCCTTTAAAACCTGATCATTCCAGTTTGTTTCATTATATGGATGTAATAATAAATGAGAATGCCCTTCAATTAAACCCGGCATAAGAGTTAAACCTTCTAAGGCTATAATTTTTGTTTTAGGTGGGAGCTTAATATCCGGTTCTTTCCCTAGAGCAATAATAGTGTTGTTATCTACCAACACAACCCAATTGTCATGAACTTTTGTGCCGTCAAATACACGATCTGGTTTTAACAGTACTTGAGCTTGAATGGAAAATACAGTAAAAAATAATAATACTAGGCTGAAGATAAATTTCATATAATTTAAGTTATTGTTCAGGAGGTTTACGATGTTTTGTACCTTGTTCATAGGCGTAACACAATTTTATTAACGTCGGTTCGGAATACATTCTTCCCAAGAATTGTAGACCGGTTGGTAAATTTTCGGAAGTAAAACCCATAGGTACGGTAAATGCAGGTTGTCCAGTATGAGGTGCGATAATCTGACTATTATCTCCTAAATATTCTTCTCGATAATTAACAATGGTAGCCGCTTTGTTATTCCATGATGGATAAATTATAGCGTCCAATTTTTCAGCATTCATTACATCTTCTATGGCTTCTCTAAAGGCAATACTTTTACCATCATTATAAATAATATCACAAGGAATACCTGAACCTCCTGATCTGTCATGAGGTGCATCCTTAAAATATGCTAATGCTTCTCTGGCATAGGAAGATTTTGTTCCAATGCGTATGATATCTTCTAGGGTCTTAATAGTATCATTTTGCACATGGGTATTTAAATATGCTTCTAAATCCTTACGAAATACATCGCACCATTGATTCTTTCTTAGTTCTTCAAAGTTTGGAATTACAAGTGGGTCAATGATTGTGGCACCTAACTGTTTCAAATCTTCTATTGCCTCATTGAAAAGCGCGGTTACTGCTTCGTCAGGATTATGATCACTTAAGGTTCTTAAAACTCCTATTCGTGCACCTTGTAGTCCATTTTTATCCAAAAATTGCATATAATTCTCTGGAATTTTATTCTGCGCATATGAGGTTATAGGATCTTCGGGATCGTATTTTGCAATTAATTGCAAAACGCGAGTGGCATCAGTTACGGTACGACACATGGGTCCTGCAATGTCATTTCTAAGGTATAATGGAATAATTCCCGCTCTACTGGTTAATCCCATAGTACTTCTAAAGCCTACTAAGGCATTATGAGATGAAGGGCCGCGAATGGAATTTCCGGTATCAGTTCCTAAACCGATGGTTCCAAAATTCGCTGCTACTGCAGCTGCAGTACCTCCGCTTGACCCCGCAGGAACATGTTTCGTGTTGTATGGGTTATGAGTGGTACCAATGGTAGAACTTTTGGTATGCATGGCACTAAAAGCCCATTCCGCCATATTAGATTTGGCAATGATAATGGCTCCGGCATCCAGAAGTTGTTGAACCATTGTTGCATTCGTGGTAGGGTTAAAATCTTTTAAAGCAAGTGCACCTCCCGTTGTAGGCATATCTTGTGTATTGAAATTATCCTTTACGATTAGTGGAATACCATGTAAAGGTTTTAGTACTCCTGATGTTTTAAACTCCTGATCTAATTGGCGTGCCTCCTTCAAGGCATCTGGATTAATATAACTAATGGCATTCAGCGCACTATCTTTGTGTTTAATTTCTTGTAAATACGCAGCTACCAATTGTTCGCTGGTGTAATGTCCTTTTCTATAGTGTTCATGTATTTGATCAATGGTAAGTTCCTGCAAAGAAATAGTAGCAGAATCCGATAACGTTTTTTTCTTCTCTTCATTACAACTTACAATAACTAATAAACATAAAAAGTAAAAAAGACCTTTTTTAATATCCATCAAGAACATCGTATTTGATTTTTTAATTTTCCGCAGTTTCATACAAATGGTCTAAAATATCTTTTTTGCTCATTCTTTTTCCACTTAATAACCTCTTCTGCATTAATAAGATCAAGTATAATCTCCTGCATTTTTTGATCTTTAGCAACAACATATTGGGCTTTCTGAATAGTGTTTGTAGCCACATCAATAATGTTTGTGTTGGAAATTAAAATAGGGAAATTCTCCATATTGTATTGACCATGTGCCAAGAAAGCACTGCAAAAAATAAAGAAGCCCCAAAATAGCTGTCTCATTGTACAAATGATTTTAAGTATTTAAAAATACTATATTCCAAACAAAACAAATCGTAAAACTGCAATAGAATTAGGATAAGTTGGCAAAGAATGTCCCTTGAAATAATTTGGTATATTTAAGCAGAAGCAATTCACTATGAGATTAATATCCTTTTGCGTTTTAATAATATTTATATTTTCTTCCTGTGGCCCAAGAAAATTTATGAAATCCGAAAAAGAAATGACGTATCAACAATTTAGAAGTAATCAGAAGACATTCAATTCTGAAACCGGAAAGATAAAATATGTAGATAGGGGTGAAGGTGAAGTAATTTTGTTATTGCACGGAGTACCCTCTTCATCATGGCTCTATCGTAAAATGATTGACGGACTTGTAAACAAGGGTTATCGCGTAATAGCTCCTGATATGCTTGGTTTTGGTTCAAGTGATAACCCAAAGGGATTTGAAGTTTACAATGAAGAGGCACATGCAGCGCGAATTTTGGCATTAATGGATCATCTGGAAATACAAAACTGGAACCACGTTTTTCATGATGCAGGTGGTCTATGGACTTGGGAGCTTTTTAAATTGGCGCCGAATCGCGTACAAAAACTTGTCATACTCAATACTATTATTTATGAAGAAGGTTTTCACCCGCCGATTAGGATGGAACGAAACATGTTTACACGTTTTACAATGTGGATGTATCGTAACGGAATTACAACAAATACGCTGTTAAAACAGCTCTTTAAATTAGGTTTAAAGGAAAACAACTTGAGTGAAATAGATATTGAAGGATACAAAAGACCGCTTCGAGAGGGAAAAACAAAAGCTATGTATTATTTCTTTTCGCAGTCGTGCAATTCCTTACCAGATTTTTCGAGCACTATTGAGTCAATAGATATTCCTACACTTGTAATTTGGGGCACTCATGACGAAATGCTTGTTTGGAAAGATCAGGAAGAAAGGGTGGCAAAAGATCTAAATATACAAGATGAAAATATCCATATTTTGGATGCAAAACATTTTATACAGGAAGAAAAACCAGAGGAAATAAATACTTTTATTTTAGATTTTTTAAAATAACCAATCCAGAACACATTCGTTACAATAGTGCATAATTTGTTGCTATAGTTTTATAGTATGAAGTTAGAAGGTAACAAAAGATGACTTTCTATGATATCTTCTTTTTTTGATAATTTTATGATAGCTTTTTTTCAAATACCGATATAATATTCAAGATCGTACAAGGCTTTAAGTTCTATTTAGTACATTTGACACAATAAGATCAATAAATCAATTAACGAACATACTAAAATGAGAAAAGGGATTCTGCTCCTATTAGGGGTTTTTGCAATAGTAATGGGGAGCTGTACTTCAAAAAGAAGTGCTAAACCAAAGGTTCTGGTATTTTTTAAAACCTCTGGTTTTGAACATGCTTCAATTCCCAAGGGAATAGCAGCTATTCAGGAACTGGGTACCGCCAACAATTTTGATGTGGATACGACCTCTAATTCGGAAAGATTTACGGAAGATACCTTAAAGGATTACGCATCTATAATTTTTCTAAGCACCACAGGAGAAGTTCTAAACACAAAACAGGAAGCTGCTTTTGAACGCTATATTCAGTCTGGTGGAGGCTTTGTCGGGGTTCATGCGGCAACAGATACGGAGTACGATTGGAATTGGTATGGACAATTGGTAGGGGCCTATTTTATAAGTCATCCACCAGGAACTCAAGAAGCAAATTTTGTAGTAAAAGACAATAACTTTATCGCAACTGATTTCCTAACGGATTCACTATGGATTCGTACGGATGAATTGTATAATTTTAAAAAAATAAACCCTAATATTAAGGTACTTATAACCATTGATGAGAATTCGTATGAAGGAGGAACAAATGGTGAATTTCATCCAATGAGTTGGTATCATGAATACGATGGAGGAAGGTCTTTTTATACGGCTATGGGGCATACGGATGAAAGTTATGAGGAAGAGAATTTTTTAAAACATTTATTAGGAGGTATTCAATACACGATTAGCGATAATGCAAAACCAGATTATACTAAGGTAACTTCGCAATTTCCGCCAGATGCGGATCGCTTTGCAAAAAATAAATTAGTAGTAGGAGATTTTCATGAACCTACTGAAATGACTATTCTACCTAATCTTGATATTCTTGTGGTACAACGAAGAGGAGAGATACTTTTATATAAGCAGAGTACAGGACAATTGCAGCAAGTAGGTGCTTTGGATGTTTATTACAAGACATTGAATACTCCTGGTGTAAATGCTGAAGAAGGTCTGATGGGATTACAAAAGGATCCCAATTTTGAAGAAAACAATTGGATTTATATGTATTACAGCCCGTCTGGCGATAAATGGATAAACCGACTGTCTAGGTTTACCTTTAAAGATGATACACTTGACATGGCTTCGGAAAAAATAATTCTGGAAGTTGATTCCCAACGCGAAATATGTTGTCATACGGGAGGATCTATTGCTTTTGGAGGGGATGGTCTTCTGTATTTATCTACGGGAGATAATTCTACTCCTTTTAATGAAGGTGGTGCTCCTTATGTAAATAGTGGTTTTGCACCACAGAACGATTTACCGGGGAGACAACAATATGATGCGCGACGTTCTTCCGGAAATACCAATGATTTACGCGGAAAAATACTACGTATTAAAGTAAATGATGATGGCTCTTATGATATTCCTGATGGAAACCTCTTTCCAAAAGGAACAGATAAAACCCGGCCCGAAATATATACCATGGGGCATCGAAATCCCTATCGAATTGCGGTAGACCAAAAAAATGGATACCTGTATTGGGGAGATGTAGGACCTGATGCTCGTGCCGATAGTTTAGCAACTAGAGGACCAAGAGGATATGATGAGGTGGGTCAGGCAAAAACCGCTGGAAACTATGGCTGGCCTTTATTTATAGCAGATAATAAAGCTTACCACCAATATGATTATGCTACCGGGATATCTGGAGCGGCGTATGACCCTGAAAAACCGATGAATACCTCAAGAAACAATACAGGCTTAGTAGAGCTGCCCCCAGCGCAAGAAGCTTTCTTGTGGTATCCGTATGCCGAATCTGGAGATTTTCCACAACTCGGATCTGGAGGTAGAAACGCTATGGCAGGTGGGGTATTTTATGCAGACCTCTATGAGGGAGCGTTAGCATTACCGGACTATTATGATGGAAAGTTGATAATCTACGACTTTATGCGAGGATGGATGAAGGCAGTATCTTTATTTCCAAATGGGGATTTTAATAAAATGGAACCTTTTGCCCAAGATATTGAGTTAAATGCTTTAATAGATATGGAACTAGGGCCTGATGGACAGATTTATCTTTTGGAGTATGGAAGTGGATGGTTTACAAAAAATGACGATACCGCTTTGAGCGTATTACAATTCAATGGTGGGAATAGACCACCCGTTATTAATAGTTTAGAACTAAATAAAACCTCCGGAAGTGTTCCATTTGCTATAAATGCTACGGTTGATGCTAGGGATAGGGAAGGGGATCCTGTAAAATATGTTTGGGATCTTGGAAATGGAGAGGTTAAAGAAACTACAGCTCCCGAATTAGCATATACTTACGAAGAAGCTGGAGAATTTAAGATAGAAGTAACTGCAAAGGACGATAGTGATGCATCTGCAAAAAGTAACGCAATCACTGTTTATGCAGGGAATACAAAACCGGAAGTTACCATTACGATTACTGAAGGTAATAAATCCTTTTTTGTTGCAGGTAGACCTATAAGTTATGAAGTTTCTGTTACGGATGCAGATAGTGGATCTATAAATAATGAGGATGTTTTTGTCTCTGTGGATTATTTGGAAGGTTTTGACGAAGCATCACTTTCTTTAGGGCATCAGGAAGCTTCTGTTGCTGTTTCTGGAGAGGCGCTAACGCAATCTTTGGATTGTAAAACTTGCCATAAGATAAATGAAGTTTCCATAGGACCTTCTTATCAGTCTGTATCGGAGCGTTATCAGAACGATCCCAATGCTACAACATATCTGGCCAATCGCATGGTTGAAGGTGGCGGAGGTGTTTGGGGCGAAGTGATAATGCCCGCACATCCAAATTTAACCAAGGAGGAAACAAATCAAATCACAACTTGGATCATGTCTTTGGCGGATACCAGTCCAAAACGAAAATCACTACCAGCATCAGGAACCATTGTTCCCGAACCGAGTAATGCAAATAAAACCTTGGTACTTACCGCAAGCTATACAGATCAGGGTAATAATTCTATAAAGCCACTAACAGGATCAAAATCTATAGCACTTTCAAGTAGTGCTATGACTTTTACAGGAACGGAGAAAAAAGAAGGTTTCATGCAAATGAAATTTAATGGAACAGAAGTCCTAATATTTCCAACAGATTCAGGTTGGTTTGCATTAGAAAATATTGATTTAACTGGAGTTAGTTCGGCAATGCTTATGGCAGGATGGCAAGGAGATTTAGCTTTTGGATTAACTTTTGAAGTACATATAGATGCTCCTGATGGACCCGTTATAGGAAAAGGCAGTATGCCTAAACCCCCGAAGGGACAGCCTGGAGGAGCGATCTTTGTTCCCTTGAAACCAGTGACGGACGGTCAACAGCATGAGTTGTATTTTACTTATACGACTCAAGATCCAAATAAACAAGGAATTACAGGTGCCATTGTAGGCGTAACCTTTGGAGGGCAATAATTTTAACGTGTTCCTCTAGATTTAATATTCGCATCGCAGAGTTTAATTATTTCTGCGATGCGTTTTTTTCTAGTTTCATCTCGCTTGGCCTGATTTAGCCAGTATAAATAGTTCTTTTGATAACTTCTACTAAAGGCTTTATAGTTGGTAAAAGCAACAGGAGCTTTATGAAACGCACTTTCAAGATCGTTTGGTATAATACCCTCTTCCACAGCATCTAAAATAGTCCAGGAACCATCTTCTTTGGCAGCTGTTATTTTTTCCAACCCACTGGAATGCATTAAACCTTCTTTGGTCAACGCAGTAATATAGGTTTTGTTGAGTTTACTCCAAACACTTTTTGGTTTTCTTGGACAAAAGTACTGACGCCTTTTCCCATTGCCAAGACTTTTTACCGTACTATCGATCCAACCGTAACAAATCGCGACTTTTACAGCTTCTTCCCAACGCATACTAGGTACCTGAGTCTCTATTTTATACATTATCAAGTAAATACCAGAGCTAGAACTGTAATTTTCATGTAACCAATTTCGCCACTCCTTATCGCTCTTGAAATATATTTCAGGTTTTTCTACATTCATGATAAAAACGTACGTACATATTTTAGTGATTTATACTCTTGTAAACTGTTTAATAAGCAATTGATGTGCTGGAAATAGTTGTATTAAATTGGTGCTATCAGCTAATTCAAAATCTGCAAAATCAAAACCAGGAGAAACGGTGCAACCTACAAACCCGAAATTCCCATTTCCAATAACCTCAGCTGCAAACCAATGACCTCCAGGGACCACGTATTGCGGTACTTCTCCTTTTTTAATAGCCATTCCTAGAATAATCTTGCTATATATTCCAGAAGGTGAAATACTGTGAATACAAATGGGATTACCCTCGTAAAAGTGCCAAATCTCATCCTGTTTAATCCTATGAAATGCAGAAAAGGCTTCTGAAGTAAGTAAGAAGTAGATACTGGTAGCATAATTTCTTGAACCAGAATAATAACCATCCAAAGCTGAAGAACTTATTTGACCAGCACTTCGATAGGTTTCTTTGTAAAATCCACCTTCGGGATGGGGCTGTAAATCAAATTTCCCAATAATATCCTTTGCAGTTAACATAAAACGGTCTTAAAATAAATTAGTATGAATGATATGCATATTCATTATAATGGAACACTTTCTAATTGCTGATCAATTTTAGTTTTTATTCTGCTGGCATCTAAATTTCGAGGATCTAATTGAAATGCCTTATCTGCATATGATTTAGCTTTTTGTAGGCTATCCATTTTAAAATAGATTGCAGCCAATACTGCATAAGGTTTTGGGGTTTTGTAGGATTGCATCAGCTTTTCAAGTTCTTGAGCTTTTTGAATAGCTGCTTTAAAATTACCTACTTCTGCTTCCATTTCTGCTTCATAACCTAAAAGAAAAGGATTTACCAATTGATCTTCTTTTGTTAATGCGTTAAGCGAATCTAAGGTTGTTTCTGCACCGTATAAACTATGTAAAACTTCGATATACTCCGCTTTTAAATAAACTTCATTGGAGTAACGATGTACAATCTCTTTCAAATTCTTTTCAGCAATTACAAAAACACTATCTAAAGTAGTTTTTGCCTTTTCTGGGGTTTGTTCTCTTACATTGGTAAAATAGGTAAGTGCTTTGTAAACTTCAAATATTTTACGCTCATCACCGGTTAAAGTTTCCTTTTCCGCTTCTAACTCATGATAGAGGTTTAATCGCTCTTCTAAGTCACTTGTAAGACGCGCTAAAACACTTTTCCCTAATAAAAAATTGGGATCAAAGCGTAGCGCTTTTCTATACGAAACTTCGGCATCTGCATAAGCACCTAGATCCATAATTTGTTTCCAACCTTTTTTGTAGTAATATAGCGTGGAATCGCTTGAGGTACTATACTGCACTGTTGTCAACTCACTATGAGAATTGGAACAAGATAGTATCAATAAAGAGATGACAATACCTAAGATTAGTGTTCTATTTATTATCATTTTTTAAGGTTAAAAGCGATCGATCACAGAAACACCTTGGTGTTGAAATTGATTCATTGCAGGAAGTGCCTCTGCGGCTTCTTCTAAAGTTAAAGTGCTATTGATAAGTTTTTGTGGTTGTAGTTTCCCTTTTGCAATGAGCTTAAGCATTTTTGGATAAGCATGGGCCTGCATGCCATGACTTCCTAAAATTTCTAACTCTTTCGCAATTACCATATCCATCGGAATTTTTGGATATTGATCCTTACCCGTCATCAAACCTACTTGAATATGCTTCCCCCGTTTACGCAAGTTACTAATGGAATTGAAACAGGTAATAGCGCTTCCCAATGCATCTAAAGATATATGAACTCCGCCATCGGAAGCTTCTTTTATTTCTGTAATAATATCCGAACTTTCGGCGGCATTTACAGTAATGGCTCCTAAATTTTTAGCTATGGCTAAAGCCTTCGTATTTATGTCTATTGCAATAGGTTGTGCTCCATAAGCTTTAGCAATCATAATAGCCGATAGGCCTACACCACCACAACCATGTACGGCAACGAATTGATTTTTGGTCACATTTCCTTGTGCAACTAAGGCACGATAAGAAGTGATAAAACGGCACCCCAAAGTAGCTGCGGTAGCATCATCTATAGTATCGGGTAGTTTAACCAAGTTGGTATCTGCATAATCTAATGCTACATATTCTGCAAAAGATCCCCAATGGGTAAAACCAGGTTGCGATTGAAAATCACAGATTTGATGATTACCAGAATGACATTGCGAACAATCGCCACAACCACAAACAAAAGGTACGGTAACTCGATCTCCGATGGTAAATTTTTTCACTTCTTTACCCAGCGCAACAATTTCTCCCGCAAGCTCATGACCAGGTACATGGGGCAACACAATATCCGTATCATGTCCCATCCATCCATGCCAATCACTTCTGCAGAGTCCAGTAGCATTTACTTTTAATACAACTCCTGCCGGTTTTGGTTTAGGATCTGGAAGTTGCTCAACCATTAATGGTCCCTGAAAAGAACGAAATACCAATGCTTTCATTTCTTAAATATATTTTCTTCTTTAATTTTTGGCTGCTCCGAAACGGTTAAATTAAAAATATCATTGCGCGCATAATGTCCGATTACATCAAAATCCAATTTACTTTTAGCAATGGTATTTAAATCTAAATCGGCAATCAAAGCTCCAGATTCCCCAAAAAGAGGCCCAGCAATTATTTCGCCTAGAGGAGAAACAATGATACTACCTCCGGGACATAAATTTTCCGGTTCATCGCTAACGGTTGTTTTAAAATCTTCGGGATACATAGATTTGGTGTAGTACTGGTTACTACCCAACACATAACAGCGCCCCTCTAAAGCAATGTGTTTCATAGTAGCTGTCCATGCTTCTCTAGAATCTGCCGTGGGTGCTAAATATATTTCTACTCCTTTTTGGTACATCGCCATTCGTGCTAGAGGCATATAATTTTCCCAACAAATGAGTCCTCCTAATTTTCCAATTGAAGTCTTGAACGTAGTTAAGGACTCCCCTCCAGCTTCTGCCCAAATAATACGTTCGCTCCCAGTTGGTTTAATTTTACGATGCACTCCCAATAACCCATCTGTAGGGGAGATGTACAACATGCTACAATATAAGCTACCGTTAGTTTCTTGTTTTTCGGTAATACCAATAACGATATAAATATTTTGTTCTTTAGCAAGTAATTCCAAACGAAATTGATCCTTTCCACCTAGTGCGATGCTGTTCTCATAATATTGGGCATATTGGGTACGTCCTTTATCTGATCTACTACCTACAACGGCTCCAAAACTGAAACCTCGTGGATATCCAGGAACAAAAGATTCTGGAAATAAGATAAGTTGACACCCTTTTTTGGCGTGTAATTTGGTAAGTTCTTCAACTTTTTCTAAGGTTTTTTCTTTATCAAAAAAAACAGGACTATCTTGAATTACCGCTACCTTTACCTTCATAAGTTGAGATATAATTATTCTAATTTAAAAGTAACATTAACTTCGGTTTGTACTTTTATTTTTTGAAATTCAACATCTATAGGTTGCGCCTGATCGGCCTCGTAGTTCGCTTTTCTAGAAAAAATAGCTTGGGCAGCACCACCTCGGTCATAGAAGGTATTTAAGTCGGAAATAAAGAGTGCATTCCCAACTTTTTGATCTATAGCATTTGCCATTGCTAATGCTTGTTGCTTTGCTTTTTTAACCGCTTTGGCTTTTAGCAGCAGTTGTAAACTTTCTATTTTACTATACGTAGTGCGGGCAATGGAAACGTTGGAAATAGCTATTCTCTCGAGTGCCTGAATTACCTTAGCAGCGGTTAGCGCATCGTAAACTTCTAAAGTAAAAGATTTGCTTTTTTGCACATCTTGCCCTCTTAAAAAATATTTTCTAAAATTGCTGGACAAATCCGCGAGCTTTAGCTGTTTGTCAATATCAATACCTAGCGTTTTCAGTGCTCTAGCCATGTTATTTTCCTGAACTTCAACCGACACTCTTCCTTTAGTATCTTTTTCAGCAATAAAAATATTCATATATATTCTATCAGGAGCTACTAAAGTATCCACTTTGGCTTTAGTTTCCAGATAGGGTAGATCGATAAAATTTTTGCTCTGCCCACAGGTATAAGCAGAAACCATAAAAATTAAAATAACGGATAATACGGACTTCATAGGTGTTGATTTTAAATTAAGATCTTTATAAAGTTACATATTATTATTTCGTTACTTCATCTAAAAAAGGTGCCATATCCATAAGTTCAATATCGTCTCTTTTTCGTAACTGCCGTAAAAACCAACCTTTGTGTCCTGCTCCATAGATAATAAGCATGCGCTTCCCCTTGTACCGATGTTTTTCTAACGCCTTTTCAATATTCCAATAGTGGGCAATGTTTATGTTTTCCCAACCTCCGAGACCCAATTCAACATTAAAAAGCTTATTGTAAACCTGAAGACTAATATCTTGAATACTGTCATAGGTATGGGTATGAATAAAATAAGGATCGTTGACTTTTCCGGTGGCCTTATATGCAGCATCAGACTGTTGATTGGCTAAGGTATATGCCTCCCAATCTGCAGTTCTTGTACTATCATCACGTATAGCACGTAATTTCTGACTTCTTTCCTGTGCCATGGGCTGGGTCCAACCCGCTGTTGGAATTATTTCAAAATTCATTTCCTTGGTTAGAGGAAAGACAACATCTACGTATTCTGGAAAACGCCGTACACGTGCTTCAGAAATACTATCATCTCTTTTAAAACCCTCCATAGCCTCCTCCATACGATCTGGCGGTATCTCTGCTAAAATATAATCTGGCTTTATGGCACGGATCAATTTATCTAAAAATGCCGTGTTGTAAATACTGTCTGTAAGATGCCCTCCATGAATTGCTCCCAACACCAAAACTTCATTTTTAAGTTTATGGTCAGCATTGTTTTCTGCACAAGGGTTGCAGCTCATAATCGTAATAAGCATCGTTAAGGATAGTGCTATTTTTTTAAATGAAAACATTAGTTTGTTTTTAGTAATAAATTTAAAATACCAGTTATTGGCACAAGTTCAGTAGGCTCAGTAGTCACGGATTCTAGAACACTGCTACCTACTATATCAAAATTTTCCTTTAAGGCAAGTATGGTTTGCTCTGCAGTAGCAATAGAAACACCGTTGGCTACCTGATAATATGTTTTATCGTATTCGTTAGGTTCCAGACAATCAAAATCAAAATGAATATATAGCTGCTTTAACCTTTTTTTCTTGAGCGTTTTTACCAAATCCATAGGATCTGTTTCTCTAGGATGATAAATACCCCCTGCATTCAGTCGTTCTTGCTCTGCAGCATCAATATCTCGCAGACCAACATAATGAATTTGTTCTTCCGTTATTGTACTAAATAACAAATGGTCCATGTTAGGTTCCCCTTCTCCAAGAAGTGTCCTCAAGGGCATGCCATGAAAGTTACAACTCGCAGAATCGCAAGGGCGGTTAATATCGGCATGTGCATCAAACCAAATAATCCCAATAGCATTATATTTTTTGTTTAGATAGGATACCGGCACAATTTCTAAGCCGCAATCTCCACCAATGATCCGTATCGTTTCTGGTTTATCTTCAGCAATTACTTTTTTTAAACGACTTAATTGTTCTACAATAGCGTCGTAATTATTAATACAATGGTGCTGCGTTGCACCTGCTCCTGCCTTTATTGCAGATAATGGTACATTTAAATATTCTGAGTCATTCACATAATCTAGAACTGTTTTTGCTCCGGGAGCAATGTTAGATCCTACCCCAGATCCCTGCCATTGTGGAAAATAAATTTTCATTTGAGTTGCTTCGTTTTGATATAGAAGTTTTGATTCAATTCCAGGGTTTGGTTGTTTGTTGTATGCTCCATCGTTTTCCATTCATGGTTGGGAAATAACCATTGTTCTTTGGTATTAACCGTCACGAGAATTGGCATATCAAAATCGGCTACAATATTACTGTAGCGATATTGCATTTGGTTATTTTCAAATTTGTATTCCAAAGTAGGAATTTTAACGGTTCTTAAATATTGATTAAAGAATGCAGAAAAATCAATCCCTGCGGCCTTACTAATATAATTTTCCACCTGAGCTGTGGTTACCGTTTGATGGTAAAATTCACTATTAAGACCTCTTAGAATTTTTCTCCAAAGGGTATCATTTTCAAGAAGGGTTCGTATCATATGCAGAATATTAGCTCCTTTATAATACATATCACCACTACCTCTTTTATTTACGTTGTAGCTGCCTATAATGGGTTGATCGTTTCTAATATTTGCACGGGTGCCGATTACGTAGGCGGCAGAAGCCTCCTTCCCAAAATGATAATCCAGATATAAATTTTCAGAATAGGCTGTAAATCCTTCATGCAACCACATATCGGCAACATCCTTATTGGTGATATTATTGGCAAACCATTCATGGCCGGCTTCATGGATAATAATAAAATCGAATTTCAATCCCCATCCACTTCCCGATAGATCTCGTCCTAAATATCCATTTCCATAGTTATTCCCATAGGTAACCGAACTCTGATGTTCCATCCCCAAATATGGTGCTTCTACCAGCTTAAAACTATCTTCATAAAAGGGGTAGGGACCAAACCAATGTTCAAAGGCTTGCATCATCATGGGAGCCTGTTTAAACTGTGTTTTCGCTTTTTCAAGATTTTCGCGCAACACCCAATAATCTAGCAGTAAGTCTCCTTTTTCCCCGTCATACGTCTCACTAAAATTGACATAATCACCTATATTCAGATTTACTCCGTAATTATTAATTGGATTTTTAACGGTCCAATGGAACGTACTTGTGGTTTCTGAATGATCTATACCTACTAAGCGGCCGTTGGAAATATCCATAAGTCCTTTAGGAACCGTAACATGCATATCTAAACTATCTACTTCATCATAAGGGATGTCTTTATTAGGCCACCATATACTGGAACCAATACCTTGATTAGAGGTTGCAATAAAGTGTTTGCCATTGCTATCTTTCACCCAGGTAAAACCTCCATCCCAAGGTGGTCTTTTTGCAATTTGAGGATTCCCTTTCCAAAAAACAGTAAGCTCTTGTTGAGAACCTTTTTTTTGCTTTTTTTTAAGCTGAATAAAATGTGCGTTCCCGAGATGTTGTATTTCTAATTCTTTCCCATCTTGCATTACCTTGGTAATTTGCATCGGCTTTTGAAGGTCTATTTGCAAAACATCGTGCGGTTGAAGCACAGTGTAGGAAATACTATTCTCCCCAACAATAGATTTTGATTCCGGATCTACATTTACGGAAAGATCATAGTGATTGAGATCCCACCATGCCCTTTCTGGAGTTATACTTCCCCGTAGGGTATCTTGTTGTGTAAAAGCATTTTGCGCTCCTATTGTTCCAATACATAAGAAGGTAAGAGTAAATATCAGAAATTTTAAATTCCACATCATAGTTCATTAAATTTTAGTGCAACTATCGATTTCGTAAAATTGCATTAGGAAAAACAACGGGACTTTCATGACCATCTTTACCTACAGCGGCAACCCCAAAGAAATAATTATCAATAACAATACCTTCTAAGGTAAAAGAAGTAAGGTCTCCAACATATCTACTATTATCCCAGGTAGGCGATGTAGTATCTCTCCAGTATATTTTATAGCCAACAGCACCTTCTACTTTGGACCATTCAAATTTCGCTGAAGGTTCAACAATACCACCTATTTTAACCTCAGTAGGCGCCGGTGGTGCCCAAGCAATACTAGCAAGGCTAATGGCATTGACCGCAGTTAATTTTTTGGCATACGGAAAGTTGACATGCTCTAATACATCTCCATAGGCGATTCCATTTTCTACGCGAATATCTTGATGCTGTTGTGTATAGTTTTCATGTGATTCCATGATACGAATCCCAGCAAAACCTGCATCGTTGAAAGGGCGATGATGTCCTCCTCTTCCAAAACGATCTAAGCGATAAATCATGGTAGGGTTCATCTCTGGCATATATGTTTTTGTAGTTTTATGCACATAACGTGCTAATTGACGTGAAATACCATCAACCTCGCCACCATAAAATCGTCGTGCTCTACGCTGTTGTTCAGTTTCTGTTGCTGGTACTGGTTCGGAGAAGATTCTAAAATCACGATTACTGATTACACCGTCCACACCTTTAATGTTTCCGATCATATCATTGTTTAATATCCCCACAATATCCCAACCTTTCTCTTTGGCATAGCCCACCAGACCAGCACCTCCAAAAAGACCTTGTTCCTCTCCTGAAATTCCTAAATAAATAATACTACTCTCAAATTGATACTTAGAGAGTACCCGTGCGGCTTCTATAGTACCGGCCATACCACTAGCATTATCATTAGCTCCTGGGGAATCTGAGGTAAAATTTGCTGGATCGCTCACTCTAGAATCGATATCACCGCTCATTATTATAAAGCGATTGGGATATTTTGTACCTCGTTGGATCGCTACCACATTTACCACCCAAACATCTTTTGTAATACGCCGATTTGTCCCTTCTTTAACCAAATCCTTTTGATAAAAAACTTCCAAGCAATTGTTACAAGCCGCTGAGGTTTTGTCGAATTCACTTTTGATCCACCTTCGTGCTGCACCAATACCTCTGGTTTGGGATACCGTATCGCTTAAGGTATGTCGAGTTCCGAAATTGGCTAAAGTAGTGACGTCATTTTTTATGCGATCTTCGGAAACTGCCGCTATAATATCATAAATTCGAGCATCCGTTTGAGAAAAACCTAAGCCACTAATACAACATACTACGATGATTAAAATTTTTTTCATATAAGTGTTATTAATTAAATTGTTTTTATGATTCTTAACTTTTTAAATTACCCCATACTTTTTTATAAACCATTGTGAGTGAAAATAACAGAATGGCCCCAAAAGACCATACATAAAACCCGGGAAACCGAAGGATAAACCAATTCTACTGATCGATATTAGTATGGATAAAGCAGCCACAATTACAAAAATAAAATAATGACGTTGGTAAAATAAAAGTACCAATTTGTTATTCTTTTCTGAAGTCTTTTGTTTGACTCTATAGTACATTAAGGCAATACATAGAAAAATCAGCAGAAAAGCCAATCCATAAAGCTCAAACAAAGCTGCCAGTTTTTCGGGGGTCATTTGTAAAGCTCCGAACCAAGAATTAATCATCGACTTCAAAGGAAATACAAAATATAGTACTACAAAAAGTAGAATAGAATTTAACGCAATTACCCAATTATCAATATAATCGGTACGCCGAAAGAAATTATAATGGACTTTCCAAAGCAATACTAAAACAAAAAAACTAATCAAAAACGCTGCAAAATTGACCAAATCAATCTTTAATACAGAAATGGTGTTTTCATCATTTAAGGAAATTACAAGCAAAGTGGCTGCAAAAGCAAATACAGCATCACTAAAAGCCTCTATTCTGCCAATGTTATGTAAAAATTTCATATCAAAATTTACCTTGAGCGCGTTTTTTTACCGATCTAAGATACTAATAAGGGTTTAATCTCAACTACAAATATTAAGATCTCTTTTTGGCCAAACTATATAGTCCAAAAAGGGGACCTATAACTAAAGGGAGAAACAAAAAACTAGGGTTTATTTTATCAACCAGATAGGAGAGGAGTTGAATGCTTAGAATACTGATAGCAAAACCAATACTGTTAACTAGAGTTAGTGCTGTTCCTTTAATTTCTGCCGGAGCCGCTCCAGCAACCAATGTTGAAAATTGAGCAGAATCTGTGATCACCGCCATTCCCCAGACAATAAAAATTATTAAAAATAAAAATGAGGGAAGCTGAAAAATTAAAGGCGAAAACAGACAGCAGATACCAGAAATAAGTAAGGCATAAAAACTTATTTTATAGCTTCCCCATTTAAGCGATAATAGACCACCAATAGCACATGCAATGCTTCCTACGGCAATGATTGCAAAAGTCCACCATTCTATTATTAGATTACTCTGGTGTTGCGTATTATATGCTTTAAGTGCAAAAGGTACGAAAGCCCAAAAAGCATAGAGTTCCCACATATGTCCAAAATACCCAAAAGCTGCTTTGCGAAAGGCAGCGTGCTTAAATACCGTAATACCTGTTTTTAAGTTTAATTTCTTACTAGCTTTTCTAAAGGGACCATCCGGAATGGTGATACATAATAGTATACCACCTGCAGCCGCTAATAAAGAAGTAACTTTAATTACGATATCGTAATTATCACCCCAATGCATACTTTTTACCAAATAGGGAAAAGCTTTTCCTAGAACCAGCGCTCCCACCAGCAAACCTAAGGCTTTACCTAATCCTTTCTCGTAATAATCTGCCGCAATCTTCATCCCAACCGGATAAATACCTGCAAGAAAGAAACCAGTCCCAAAACGCGTAATGAGAAGTAAAGACGGAGAAATGTTATGGATTAGCATGCCCCAATTACAAATGGCTGCAAAGATGGCACTTATCATAAATACCCTAGATGGTGAAAAACGATCTGCTATCATAAGGAGTGCAAACGTAAAGGTCCCTATAATGAAACCAAATTGTACGGAAGAAAGCACATAGCCAACAATTTCAATACCCAAACCGGTTTGCAACATCAACTCGTCTACAATAGCATTACCAGCAAACCAAACGCTGGTGCCCGCGAATTGGGCGAGTATAATAATAGGTAGAATATGCGTTTTTGGTTTAATAATTAGTATGTTAGATGGCACAAATAACGCTACAGAATGTTCTTAGGTAGTAAGACGAGATTCTTGTGGCGTACTTTCATAGTTTCAAGTTTTTTACCCCAGCCTTCACTTTTAATTGTAAATCATTGGTTTCGGGAGGGATGGGACATGAAAATCCTTTGTTATAAGCACAGCTTGGACTATAGGCTTTATTGAAGTCAACAACGATCTCTTCTCCATCAGGAATACTAAGGTCAATATACCTGCCACCGCCATAAGTTTCTTCGCCATTGGTTAAATCGGTAAATGGCAGAAATAGATAATCTCGATACTCTTCTGTTTCCCGCAAGCGATGGTTTTGATAAACGGCTAATTCATATTCCACACCTAGTAAACTAAACTTTAGTACTCCATAGATGTCGTAGGTAGAAAGTCTGCTGGTAGTTGTTTGCATTTGAAAGGCAATGGGTTCTAATGATTTTACAAATGTCGCCGTGACTTTATAATTTTCATCGATCGGAAAATAATTATGTCCTTTAAATAGTTGTTGCTCGGCTGTTGTTAAAGGAGATTTTTCGGGATTACGGAATTCTGCGTTGAGTTGACTTTGGAATTCTAGAATCTCATTTTCGTAGGCATCTTGAGCATTTAGCAATCCAATAGTAATGCAAAGAAATAAGGAAACAATATCTTTCATGGTGGCGCGGATTTGTAATTACGGGTAAGTTATAAAATCCTGAGAAGAAGTAATGTCTGATCGTTAGTTTAATCTATTATCTTTTCAAAAGTTTGATAAACAAATGTTGTTGATAGCGAATCTTGTTGTATATAAAATTTCAAATTTGTAAACTGAGCCCCATAGTAAGAATTCCCTTTTTTATCTCTTACGTGCTCTAATTTATGCCAATTCTTCATGGTTAATACGAGTGTTGCACACAAGTCATCACCTTGCACATAAAAGTGTAGAAACTCATTTCCATTTTGCTGTTCATATTTTTGAAACCAGTAACTTAGTTTTGACTGATCCACATTCGCCAGTTGTTTTACCAATTCATCTTTATAGGTTTTAGATTCTGGTAGATTAGTTTCGAATACCGCATTTTGATTGTTACAATTTGGTCGATCACAGGAAACAATTCCCAAAAATAAAAAGAATGCGATGCAGTTTAGTTGAATTAATTTCACGCTTAGGTATAAAAATTAAGTGAGCAGTTCTTATTTATCGTTAATGCTGTGTTTTGCATAGTTATAGTCAAGAACATCGTATCGTTTTACGATATGTTGTAAACGATTTTGAAAATCTTCCCAATCTCTATTTTTCTTAGACGACCATACTACTTCTGATAAAGCTGTCATTCTCGGTAATACCCGATATTCCACCACATCCCAGGTTGGCATATATTCGGTCCAAACATTTCCCTGCGCTCCTAAAATATATTTAGCTTCTTCCGAAGTTAGGGATTCGGGCGTTGGTTCGTAAGCATACACCTTTTCTACACTAGTATGTCGTTTACTTCCCGTAAGGGGTTCTTCTCCTTGTTTTTCCTCATCTACCTGATAATAATCAAAATAGCAATGCGTTCCTGGGGTCATTATTACCGGATGACTTTGTTTTGCTGCAGCAATACCACCTTCAACACCTCGCCATGACATTACCGTTGCATTTGGCGCTAAGCCTCCTTCAAGAATTTCATCCCACCCAATAATATTCCGTCCGTTTTTATTTACGAATTTTTCAATTCGCCTTATAAAATAACTTTGCAGTTCATGTTCATTTTTAAGCCCTTCTCTTTGTATCACTTCTTGAGCATATGCACTTTCTTCCCATTCTTTTTTTAAGACTTCATCTCCACCAATATGAATATACTTGCTTGGAAAAAGAGCCATTACCTCATTTAGAACATCCTCTAAAAAGCCAAATGTTTCCTCTGTGGGAGCATATATTTCCTTGAAAATCCCCCATCTTTTTGCTACCTCATAGGGGCCTCCACCATTACCAAATTGTGGGTATGCAGCTAAAGCTGCCAGGGAATGTCCGGGAAGTTCTATTTCTGGAATTATGGTAATATGTTTTGCAGCTGCATAAGCTATCACTTCTTTTATTTCTTCCTGCGTATAAAACCCTCCATAAGGAACATCATTATAGGTGTATGGTGCGTTTCTTGTTCCTGCAAGGCCAATAGCAGTACCTTTCCTAAAAGCACCAATCTCCGTTAATCGAGGATACTTTTTTATTTCTATTCGCCAACCCTGATCTTCTGTTAAATGCCAATGAAAGGTATTCATTTTATGCATGGCTATTAGATCTATGTATTTCTTAACTGAGGTTACGGGAAAGAAATGCCGTCCAACATCTAAGTGCATGCCTCTATAGGCATATCGAGGACTATCCTCTATGGTTACTGCTGGAATTGTTAACTCCTTTAAATTATTGGCTTTCTCAATTTCGGCAGGTAATAATTGTCGTAACGATTGTATACCATAAAATACTCCGGCTGCTGTTTTTCCGGAAATCAGAATTGCATCATGCGCAACAGATAAGGTATATCCTTCTTTATGATCTATTGTGGGATCAAGTTCTAATAGGATATTCCCATTCTCGGTATCTAATGAACCAATGCTAAGATCAATATCCAATACTGTAGCGAACAAGTCTGATAAGTATTCCGCTTCTTGAACTAAACTGGTATCATAAACAATTTTTGTATCCTCATTTACGAGAAAACGACCTTTAGCAATGGTTAAATTTTCAGGTATTGGAATGATTTGATACTCATCCTTCGAGTTTACTATTTCCTGATATTTGTCAGAACAAGAAGTCAACAGTATACAGGTTGCTACAAAAAATATATTTTTCACCATAGGAATTTAAATGTTCGAAATTATTGAATAAACGTAACTTTACTAATCTTGCCTTCTGTTACCTCATAAATAGCAATAGCACCAAAACTTTGATCATTAGCGGTAACCCATTCCTGGTCAATAATCTTATTTCCAATAATCATTCTATTTCTTATAGCTGCATTTAAATTAGGCGTAGTTTCAAAAAAACGTTGATACCCTTCTCGCATGGCCTGCTTGCCTTCCGAAAATAATTGATCGGGATACCTGTACAACTTAATATCATCGCTATAGGTTGCCATAAAGGCATCAATATCTTTTGCGTTATAAGCATCTAATTGTTTCTGTACAATAGTTTTTGTTTGCTCGGAATTACCCTTATTCGAAAAAATAAAGGTCATACTCAAAATGAAATTCTCCTCAGTTTCATAAATCGCAATTTGATGATTTTTAGCCCCATCTGTTGTATCTAATTCCTCATCTACTACAACAGATCCTAATACCATACGATTTATAACGGCCACTTTTGGCGTTTCCACGTTGTCATAAAATTGTTGGTATCGTCTTCTCATTTCCGTTCTTCCTACGTACATGGTATCGCTGGGAAAACGTTTTACTAATACGTTGGGAGCAAAACAAGAAACAAAGGCACTTAAATCTTTAGCATTAAAAGAATTTACTTGTTTATTGATAAGTTGTTCCAGCGAAACTTCTGCTACAATGGCAATTTTTGAAGAAATGGCATTGGTGGTAATACGCGTAATATTATCGATTCCATTAGATTTAAAATCCTTTACAAGTATCCAATCCGAATCTTTTCCTGGGGTATATTTATAGAGTTTACTTCCTTTAGCTGAAAGGATACTTCCATTAATAAGCCAACACATGTCCTCAACTTGGGGAAGCATTGTACCGATCTTTTTAGTTGCACCTGAAACGGGATTTAGCGATTTAATTTCCCAGGAATCTTGTTCCTTACTGATATAACTTACTAAATTAGTGTTTGGAATTTTATGCAATGACCGCCCTACTTTTTGCTGAAAAGTACGATTGGAATTATCCTTTAGATTAGAAACTACCAAATCCATCCGATCTTCTACAAGAACGGAGGCTACCAGAACTGTGGGTTTGTGCCAAACATGATACCCTACTTTTAAGCCTTTTACCACTGTTCTTGGGTTTCCACTATCTAAATTGTAACGATAGAGTAACTGTGTGCCATCCGTATCTAAACGAATAGCTGATATTTCTTTAGTATTTGGAATTTTTAGGGGAGAATATTCTCCACCGTCTGTAGTATTAGAAACCCACGAGATTACTTTGTCTCTAACATTGTATTTTGCAATATCAGTTTGTCCATTTCGTGTAGAAGCAAACAAGATAAGATTGTCATTGTAAAACGAGGGTTGGTTGTCATACCCAGGATTGTTAGAAATATTTAAAGGGCTTGAAAAGCTTATATTACCATCTTTTACTTCAAGATCCATTAAAAACACCTCAGTATTGGATTGCGCACAGGCAACACTCATATATAAACCTAAACCAAATAATAAAATTTTATTTTTCATTATACTTGTTCAATTTAATTGGTTGTAAACTTTTTTAAAAGTGCTCTTACTTTTTTCGTGTTTTCCACAAAATATTTAGCTTGTGTTTTCTGCAGACCTACTTTAACAGTTAAAGTACTTTTTGGTAATTCTTGAAACATAAATTCGTCCGTCCAATCATCCCCAATAGCGAATACAAAATCATAGTCATCTTCGGCTAGGACGCGCTGTGCGGCTCTTCCTTTATTAATACCACTGTTCTTAATTTCCAACACCTTATTTCCGGAAAGAACACTAAGATTATCGTTAGCAATTAGACTGGTAAGTACCGTAGTAAGTTCGGTAGCACGTTGTTTTCCAAAATCAGGATCTGTATTTCGATAATGCCATGCTAGCGAATAGTCTTTCTCTTCAATAAAAGAACCGGGGGTACGATCTACAAAGGATTCCAGTACAGGTCTAATGTTGGTCATCCAATCATTTTTAACCTTTTCCAATAATTTAAAGGGCTCTCCTTGCGTCGAAATCCATACACCATGCTCTACAATCATATTGTATTTTTTGGGTAAGAACCAGCGGGTAAAGGTATCTCTATCTCGTCCACTAATCAAGTATACATCTGTATTCTTTTGCGCACTCATGTGATCAAGTAAGTCATATAGTTCCTTATCGGGAGAGGCTTTTTGCGGATCATTATGGAAACCTTTTAGCGTACCGTCATAATCTAAGAACAACAACCTTTTCTTTGCCTTTTGGTAGGTTGTTACCATGGTATTCATCAAATCATCTGAAAGTTTTCTGGAAATATTGGTTCGCGATGTGGTTTGATGGTTTTGTAAGGAATGCATAAAATCGTTGGCCCACTTCTCCACATTGTAGCGCTCTAAACGTTTTTGTAGTATCATATTTCGTGCTATTTGCTCTGCTTTGGGCATGTTTAATGCAGTATAAATGGTATCCGCTATTTGTTCAAAATTATTAGGATTTATTAGTAGCGATTCATTCATTTCATTTGCAGAACCCGCCATTTCACTTAAAATCAATACTCCAGTTTTATCGGTTCGCGTAGCAATATATTCTTTTGCTACCAGGTTCATACCATCTCGAATAGGGGTCAACCAGGCAATATCACTATTAATATAGAGTGTAATAAGATTTTCAAAAGGCATCGAACGATAAAAATACCAAATTGGGGTCCAATTTACCGTAGAAAGTTCTCCATTTATTCTACCCACTAATTCATCAATTTCCTTTTTTAAGAGTCGATACTGCGGCACATTCGAACGTGAAGGAACCGCGAGAATAATAAGCCGGACCTTTTCCTTATATTCCGGATACTTGTTTAAAAAGTACTCAAATGCATTCAACCGTTTGGCAATGCCTTTGGAATAGTCTAAGCGATCGATAGAAAGGAGTAGTTTTGTATCAGGAGTATGCTTTTTATGATTTGCAATACTGCGTTGCAGTTGAGAAAGTTCAGTTTCTTTCCGTTTATGGTGTGCCAAGGCAGCGCTGCTAAATTTTTTATAGTCTATTCCCATGGGAAAAGAATCTACCTTTACCATTCGTTCTTCGATATAAATTTCATTTAGACTCACTTCAAGGCCTAATAATCTGCGAACAGAACTTAAAAAATGGCGCTCATAATCGTAAATATGAAAACCCACCAAATCAGCGCCCAAAAGTCCATGTAAAATTTCTTCACGCCAAGGTAGGGTTCTGAAAATTTCGAAAGAAGGGAAGGGGATATGCAAAAAGAACCCAATGGCAATGTTAGGTCTTTTTTTTCGCACCATTTGCGGTACCAGCATTAGTTGGTAATCATGCACCCAAATAGTATCATCATCTGAAGCACTTTCCAAAATTGCATCTGCAAATTTTTGATTTACGGCTTTGTAGGTATTCCAATTGTGCAATTCGAATTCTGAGTATTCTAAGAAATAATGAAAAAGCGGCCAAACGGTTCTATTGCTAAATCCAAAATAAAAACCTTCAACTTCATCTTCATTTAAATCAACCTTAGCACAACCATGCTCGGCAAGTGCCTCATCAATGCGTGGAGAGAGCTTTTTTGGTATTTCCTCGTTGGTAAGTCCGCTCCACCCAATCCAAAGGCTTTCACCCCCTGAATGGACCGACTTCATTCCAGTAGCAAGCCCCCCCACACTGGGCGTTGCCGTAATAGCGCCATCTTTAATTTGTAATTGAACGGGAAGTCGGTTAGAAATGATAATTGTTTTACCCATAAAAGTTTTTTTGATGACGAATGGACTAAATTTGTTTAAAGTTCGTTAAAATTGTAAGTAAAACCAACAAAATGGTATTAAAGAGGTATAAGATATGGATAATTTAGATTACGGAATCATAGGAAATTGCCGAAGTGCTGCGTTAATTTCTAAATACGGTTCTATAGAGTGGTGTTGTCTCCCAGAATTCGACTCTACTTCAGTTTTTGCCAAGATTTTAGATGATAAAATTGGAGGAAGTTTTGAATTCATTGTAGACGAAAGGTATACCATATCTCAGGCCTATACACCAAATACAAACATATTAGTTACCAGATTTTCGGACGGAAAAAATATATTTGAGGTTCATGATTTTATGCCGCGATATTACAATGAGAGTGGAGGGTACTATTCTCCACCTGAAATAGTTCGCTATATTAAACACATTTCTGGAAGTCCTAAGTTTATTGCTAAATACGATCCTAAATTAGAGTATGCATTGGGAAAGACTCGGAGCTATGCTAAAGATGACTTTATTGTAAGTCTTACCGGGAAAAAGAAGTTTGATACCCTGTTTTTATATACCTCATTTGATAAAAAATCGATAATCAAAGGAAAAGCCATAACCCTAAAGGAGGATGGTTACTTTTTAATTGGATATAACGAAAAGATTTTTGTTCCAACACAAAACAAGGTTTATTTAGAATTGGAGCGCACCAAAGTATATTGGTTAAACTGGGTGAACAAAACACCTGCCTATAAGAAATTTAATAAGGAAATTACGCGTAGCGCATTAACATTAAAGTTGTTAAGTTATGATAAAACTGGAGCGGTTCTGGCTGCTGCAACAACCTCATTACCAGAAACTATAGGTGAAGTTCGCAATTGGGATTATCGTTTTTGCTGGATCAGAGATGCATCTATGGTAATTAAAGTGGTGTCCGAACTGGGACATAAAAATATGGCCCGACGGTACCTGCAATTTATCATTGATCTTATCCCAGATAAGGATGAGAAATTGCAAATCATGTATGGGATAAATAAGGAAAAAAAACTCACGGAGATCACCTTAAAACATCTCGCTGGTTATAAAGGATCTAAACCTGTGCGCATCGGAAATGCAGCATACAAACAGCAGCAGAATGATATTTATGGTATCCTAATGGATGTGATCTATGAACAACTTGATAAATTTAGCAATGATATCGAGAATGGAGAAGCCCTTTGGACCATCACCAAAGGTATTGTATGGGTGGTAGATCATCATTGGGAAGAACCTGATAAGGGGATCTGGGAGTTTAGAGCGGAGGATCGACATTTTACGTTCTCAAAAGTGCTGTGTTGGGTGGCTTTAGACAGGGCCATTAAGATTGCAAAGCTTTTTAATAAGAAGCACAAGGTAGAAAAGTGGATACCTTTAGAACAAAGAATTAAAAAAGACATTATGGACAATGCTTGGAACGAAGAAGTGCAGGCATTTACCCAATCTTATGGATCTAAGGATTTAGATGCTTCTGTATTGCTTATGGAATCGTATGGATTTATTCCTGCTAGAGATCCTAAGTTTATAAGTACTGTAAAAGCTATTGAGCGGGAATTAAGTAATGATGGTCTTATGTATCGCTACAAAAATGAAGATGATTTTGGCTTACCTTCTTCTTCCTTTACGATCTGTACATTCTGGTTTATAAATAGTTTGTTTAAAATAGGGGAAGAGAAAAAGGCCGAGGAGCAATTTGAAAAACTGTTAAGTTATAGCAATCATTTGGGTCTTTTTAGTGAAGATATTCATTTTAAAAGTAAACGTTTATTGGGGAATTTCCCTCAGGCATACTCGCATTTAGCCTTAATTGAATGCGCCATTAATTTCTCTAAAAAACATAGCGAAGCTGTTATTTTAGAGTCTATGCAAGAATAGTATGAGACTTAAATATTACTTGTTCAATTTTTAATTTTAAAGCGATAAAACCTTAGCTTTCTGTTTTACATTTTTCAGCAGTATCTTCAAATGTGTTAGGGTAGTAAAAGGATTCATAATAGTGGTTCTTAGGTAGTATTTATCTCCTAAAGTAGTCTGTACAATATAAAATGTTCCTTCTTCTAAAATCTGCTGACGAATTTGTGTATTTAGTTGATTGGTTGCTGTTGTATCTAATGCTATATCTATATAGCGAAAACATACAATATTCGATTCCGGTACTACGGCCACTTCAAAATCGGTATCGGCAGTTAATATGGCGTTAAAGTCTTGGGTAATATCATATAATGTATCAATAGAAGTTTCGAAAACCTCTTCTCCATAATTTTTAAGCAATACGTACCAGTGCAAACACATCATGTATTTGGTACATTCAAAAGTACGACGTCCTGAATTGTACCATTCCTGTTCCTTAGAGGCAGAAAGCAAATAATCGGCATGCAACATAAATGTTTCGTACGATTGTTGACCGTTTTTAAATAATAAAGCGGTAGTAATCATAGGCATCATAAGCATTTTATGTCCATCTAAGACAATAGAATCTGCATATTGAATACCTTTTAGTAAATGTTTGTATTTGTTAGAGAAAATAGCAGCACCTCCGTGGGCAGCATCGGCGTGAAACCATATCTTTTTTTGCTTTGCAAAGTGGGCAATTTCTTCTAAGTTATCATGCATTCCAGTAGCCGTGCAAGGGGCGCTACCAACAATTGCAAAAATTTCTATTCCAGCTTCTTGCGCATCCTCATAATAGGTTTCTAATAAAGCTGTATTCATGGTGTAATCCTCGTTCACAGGAATTTTAATCACTCCTTTTTCTCCTAAGCCCATAATTTTAGCCGCTCTATCAACACAATAATGTGCCTGATCGCTAACCATAATTCCCAAAGGTTTTGTACTTCCATTTTTCCAAATATCCTCACTTGCTACCGCCCTTCTGGCTGCCAATAAAGCGGTAAGATTTCCTAGGGTTCCTCCAGAAGTTAAAAAGCCATTAGCATTTTGCGTGTATCCCATACGTTTGCAAAGGAGGTCGGTTATAATACGTTCAATTGCATTTGGTGCCATACCCATCTCGTATACGGCCATGCCATTGTTCAGCAATCCGCTAATTAGGTTGGTTAGAACCGTAACGGGTGCGGTGGGAGAGGCTTGATGCCCTATGTATCGAGGATGATGAATGTGTGTGGTGTGCGCTAAGATGTTTTGAAAAAAATTAGCTTCGTCGCCATTGACTAAAAACTCCTGCCAGAACTTGAGTTCCTTTTCAGGAAGGTTCCAATGCAATACTTTTTCTGATTTTTCTTGCGTGGTATTTCCAAGATGATCGGCCAGAAGATCGATGAGTTCATGTCCTTTGGAACGAAATTCTTCGGGATCATAGACCGACTGAAGGAGGCTTTTTTTCATTCCCTAAAATTACAGGTTTGCTAGGAGTATTACAATACTGTTCGGGGATAAAAAAAACCGCTCCTGATGGGGAACGGTCTCAAAATTCACTTTGTTTTCACAAAGTTTTATTTGAACTAGTCAAAGGTATACCCAGAATCTGCAGCTACTTTATCCGCAATTTGTGTGCGTAAAGCCACCACATTAGGGTGATTTGTATATTTTGTAAAACGTTTTAGCCCCATTAGCATCATGCGTTGTTCGTCGCCTTCTGCAAAGGAAACTATAGCTTCTTTTCCTTTTTGTAGAATGATGTCTACCGCATTGTAAAGATAGAGACGCGACATGGCAATTTGCGTTGCCTGTGTATCCTCTCCATAACGCTTGGCATTCTTTTCTGTTCGTAAGATAGTGGATTCTGCCATATAAATTTCAATAAGAATGTCAGAAGCTGCCATTAAAAGTTGTTGATGACCTTCTAAATCAGGTCCAAATTTCTGCACAGCACTTCCTGCTACCATTAAAAGCACTTTTTTTAGACGTGCTATTAGATCTTTTTCCTCTGCAAATAATACTGAAAAGTCTGGAGCATCAAAAGAAGGAATACCCATTAGTTCTTCCCCAACTGCCGTTGCAGGCCCCAATAGATCTACATGTCCTTTCAACGCTTTTTTAATTAGCATTCCAACAGCTAACATTCTATTAATCTCATTGGTACCTTCGTAGATACGTGCAATTCTAGAATCTCTCCAAGCGGATTCCATTGGCGTATCTGCACTAAAGCCCATTCCTCCAAAAATTTGAATTCCTTCATCTGTGGTACTCTGGCAATCTTCGGAAACCGCAACTTTTAAAATAGAACATTCGATGGCATATTCTTCTACACCTTTTAATTCCGCTTCCTGATGCGAATTTCCTGCAGCTTCTCGCAAAGCAATACGATCTTCAATATTCTTGGCGGCGCGATAACTAGCCGATTCTCCGGCATAGGCATTAGTAGCCATGGTAGCTATCTTCGCTTTTATCGCTCCAAAATTAATAATAGGAGTTTTAAACTGTAAACGTTCGTTAGCATATTTTACGGCTTCTCCAATTACTCTTCGCTGTGCATCCAAACAAGCAGCAGCCAATTTAATACGTCCTACATTAAGTGCGTTCATGGCGATTTTAAAACCGTTTCCACGCTCAGAAAGCATGTTTTCTACAGGAACCTTAGTCTCATTAAAAAATACCTGACGGGTAGAGGAGGAGTGTATACCTAACTTTTTTTCCTCATCTCCTAAGGTAATGCCATTGGAAGGATCGTTTTCTACAATAAACCCAGTAATATTTTTATCATCTTCAATACGGGCAAATACAATAAATAAATTGCAAAAACCTGCATTTGAAATCCACATTTTCTGTCCAGAAATGCTGTAATGTTTTCCATCATCAGATAATACCGCTTTGGTTTTTCCAGAATTGGCATCCGATCCGGCACCAGGTTCCGTGAGGCAATAAGCACCAAACCATTCTCCGGTGGCTAATTTAGGGACGTATTTCTGTTTTTGCTCTTCATTTCCATATAGGGTTATCGGCATGGTTCCGATTCCGGTATGCGCTCCAAAAGCAGTACTAAATGAACCTGTTGCTCCCGAGATATAATCGCATACCAACATGGTGGAAACAAACCCCATTCCTAAACCTCCATAGGCTTCAGGAACTGCAATACCCAAAAGCCCAAGCTCTCCAGCATGGCGCATGGTTTCTTCAGTATAACCGTAATCTTTGCTTTCAAAGCGTTCCCAATGCGCCCATAGTTCTCTATCTACAAACTCTTTGGTACTTTCACGCATCATTTTTTGCTCTTCCGATAAGTCTTCGAGCGTAAATACATCTTCACACTGCGTTTCTTTAACTAAAAACTGTCCTCCACGTAGTAGGTCATTTTGTAGGGTCTCTGTACTCATTGTATTGTTATTAATAATTTAAAATTGATTTGTAGTTTATGTTGTAAAAACTGTCATGAACATGTTGGTTACAACACTAAAATCGAATTGTTCTAGTTTAAAAACTCATAAATACCTGCCGCTCCTTGGCCTGTACCAACGCACATGGTTACCATTCCATATTTTCCTTGCATATTGCGCTTGCGCATCTCATCAAAGAGCTGCACGGAAAGTTTGGCTCCTGTACATCCCAATGGATGTCCTAAAGAAATGGCACCACCATTTACGTTTACGATATCGCCGTTTAATCCCACTTCTCTGATTACCGCAAGAGATTGTGAGGCAAAGGCTTCATTTAACTCTATCAACTCAACATCATCTTGTTTTAGACCTGCCTGCTTCAATGCTTTTGGAATTGCTTTTACAGGACCAATACCCATAATACGGGGTTCCACACCTGCTGCGGCATAATTTACCAAACGTGCTACAGGTTCAAGGTTTAGTTCTTTAACCATTTCCTCGCTCATAACCATCACAAAAGCTGCCCCATCACTCATTTGTGATGAATTTCCAGCAGTAACGCTACCTCCAGCAGCAAAAACCGGACGTAATTTATTTAACACAGCTACTGAGGTACCTTTACGAGGTCCTTCATCTTTAGTAACGGTATATTTTTTGCTCGCTTTTTTTCCATTTTCATCTACATAGGTTTGCGTTACCTCGATCGGAACAATTTGATCTTGAAAACGATCTTCGGCTTGTGCCTTTAAAGCTTTCATATGCGAGTTATAGGCAAACTCATCCTGATCTTCTCTAGATACCTTAAACTGATTTGCTACAGCTTCTGCTGTATTTCCCATTCCCCAGTAATAATCTTCATTCCCTGCCTTTACGATTGCATCATAATTCAATTCTGGTTTAAATCCAGTCATGGGAACTGCACTCATGCTTTCTGCTCCTCCCGCGATAATACAATCGGCCATTCCCGCTTGTATTTTAGCAGTGGCCATTCCAATAGTTTCTATTCCTGAAGAACAAAAACGATTTACCGTAACACCGGGAACATCAACAATATCGAGTCCCATTAAAGATATTAAGCGTGCCATATTAAGGCCTTGCGAACCTTCAGGCATTGCATTACCTACAATAACGTCATCAATACGTTTGGGATCTAAATTTGGAAGCTCCTTCATCATATGTTTGATGGTTTCTGCTGCCAGTTCATCTGTTCTTTTAAATCGAAACACCCCCTTTGGAGCCTTTCCTACGGCGGTTCTATATCCTTTAACTATATATGCTGTTTTCATCTGTTTTTATAGTATTACGTACTCCGTACTAATTCCTTAATGGTTTTCCAGTCTTCAACATATGTTGAATACGCTCTAAAGTCTTTTTTTCTGTACATAAAGACAAAAAGGCTTCCCGTTCTAAATCCAATAGATAGCGTTCACTTACTTTAGTTTCCTCAGAAAGATCTCCCCCAGCCATAACATAGGCTAATTTATTGGCTATTTTATGATCATGGGCACTGATGTAGTTACTAGCTTCCATTGCGTCTGTACCTACCATAAACATTCCAAGCGCTTGTTTCCCTAGAACTTTTACATCTTTGCGCTTAGGCGGTTGCGTGTAACCGGCTTCTGCCATAAGCTTAGCATGTGCTTTTGCGGTAGCTATCTGTCGATCTTTATTTACTACAACAATATCTTTTCCCTTTTGAAGCAGACCAAGATCATAAGCTTCGTATGCAGAAGTAGATACTTTTGCCATTCCTATGGTGAGGAAATATTCTTGCAATACATTAAGTTCTACATCATCTTTGCGGAAGGTATCCGAAGCACGCATGGCCATTTCTTTAGAACCTCCACCACCTGGAATAACACCTACGCCAAATTCTACAAGTCCCATATAGGTTTCTGCTGCAGCAACTACTTTATCTGCATGAAGCGATAGTTCGCAACCACCTCCCAGCGTCATCCCATGAGGAGCTGAAACAGTAGGAATAGCAGAATAACGCATACGCATCATAGTGTCCTGAAACATTTTTATGGCCATATTAAGCTCATCGTATTCCTGCTCCACGGCCATCATAAAAATCATCCCAATATTTGCTCCCACAGAAAAATTGGCCGCCTGATTTCCTACAACCAAACCTTGAAAATCCTTTTCTGCTAGATCAAGACCTTTATTTAAACCAGCCAAGACATCTCCGCCGATCGTATTCATTTTGGATTGAAATTCTACATTGAGAATACCATCACCTAAATCTTCAATAACTACACCGCTGTTTTTAAATACTTCCGAAGATTTTCTAATGTTGTCTAGGATAATAAAAGCATCCTGCCCCGGAATCTTCTCTGAAGCTTTTTTAGGAATATCATAAAAGTAAGAAGCTCCATCTTTTACGCTATAAAAGGAAGTTACTCCAGCTGTTGCCATTTCGCCAACCCATTTCGCAGGGGTTAACCCTTCGGCTTCTATTAAAGCTAGACCTTCTTTAAAACCAATAGCATCCCATATTTGAAAGGGACCGTGTTCCCATCCAAAACCAGCCTTCATAGCATCATCTATTTTATAAAGCTCATCCGTAATTTCGGGAATACGATGTGATACATAAGCAAACAAGGCCGCAAAGCTTTTACGATAAAATTCACCTGCTTTATCTTTTCCAGCAACTAGAATTTTAAAGCGATCAATAACATTATCCACCGTTTTTGTCAACTCTAAAGTCGCAAATTTTGCACGTTTCTTAGAACGATACTCCAGTGTATTCAAATCCAAGGATAGAATCTCACTTTTACCCCCTTCCCCTCTTACTTTTTTATAAAAACCTTGTCCAGATTTACTGCCCAACCATTTGTTTTCCATCATGGTTTTAATAAAATCCGGCAATTGAAATAACTCGTGGCGCTCGTCATCCTTACAATTTTCGGCTATTCCATTGGCCACATGAACCAATGTATCCAAACCAACAACATCTACAGTTCTAAAGGTAGCAGACTTTGGTCTTCCAATTAGCGGTCCTGTAAGTTTATCTACCTCTTCAATAGTTAAATCCATAGCTTTAACTGCGTGGAAAAGACTCTGAATACTAAAAATTCCAATTCTATTCCCGATAAAAGCGGGAGTATCTTTAGCAACTACTGATGTTTTACCTAAAAATTGTTCTCCATAACCATTTAAAAAATCCAAAACTGCAGGATCGGTTTTAGGTCCTGGTATAATTTCAAATAATTTTAAGTAACGAGCAGGATTAAAAAAGTGTGTTCCACAAAAATGTTTTTGGAAATCGTCACTTCTTCCTTCACTCATGAATTTTATGGGAATTCCTGATGTGTTCGAGGTGATTAATGTTCCTGGTGTTCTGTGTTTTTCTAAACTCTCAAACACTTTTTGTTTTATGTCTAAACGTTCTACCACTACTTCGATAATCCAATCGACCTTGGCTACCTTTGCAATATCATCTTCCAAATTTCCGGTGGTAATGCGCTGGGCAAAGTTTTTATGATAAATCGGAGAAGGTTTTGATTTTAGCGCAGCAGTAAGGGAATCGTTTACCAAACGATTACGTACCAATTTATGCTCTAAGGTAAGTCCCTTCGCCTTTTCCTTATCATTAAGTTCGCGGGGAACAATATCTAAAAGTAGTACTTCTACTCCAATATTAGCGAAATGACAGGCAATACCGCTACCCATTATTCCAGAGCCTATTACAGCTACACTTTTTATATGCTTGTTCATCAGAATAATTCCAATTAGTTAATTGTTGTGTTCTTTTATGTAGACTTTCTTTTCTACAATTAATTTATTTATAGTATCAATAACTTCAAAAAAGTTTTGAAGCTTATCATCAGATACATTTTCTTTTACTACCTCATTGAAACGAAGCACTACCTCTTTGGAGATTTCTCTTTTTTTGAGTCCTAAAGCTGTTAGATGAATAATTACGCCACGGCCATCGTTAGGATTAGGTCTTCGTTCTATGAATCCTTTTTCTTCGATACTTTTAAGTATTCTGGAAAGACTTGTGGCTTCCATTCCCATTTTTGGACCGAGTGCGGTAGAGGCCGTACCTGTTTTGGGATCGATACTTAATAAGGTAAATCCCAAGGCCATAGTCAATTCAAAATGCTTTGCTTCTTCATTATACATCCGAGTTACGGCTTGCCATGTGGCTCGAAGTGCATAGTCAATTGTGCTGTCTCTCATAAAAACTGAATTCGTACCAAATATAGTAAAATTTATTATGCATGCATAATAAATTTTTTTATTTTTAATAAAATTTTATCACTGATTTGTTTTACGAAAACTTTAAAAAGTACGGAATTTAATGTCCATAAATACTATCGTACAGTGCTTTGTATTTCTCTTTAATAATTTTTCGTTTTAGCTTAAGCGTCGGGGTTACGTGACCTGCTTCAATGCTCCAAACATCTGGGGTTAATCGGAATTGTTTTACTTTTTCCCATTTAGCAAAATTGGTATTAGCATCATCCACTTCTTCTTGAAAACGGGCCAGTACCTTTTCATCTGTAACCATGGTTTCGGGGTCACCCACTTCCAAATTATGACGTGCGGCCCATTCGGCTACAAATTCAAAATTGGGTTGAATGAGTGCCGCGGGCATTTTTTCACCTTCACCAACAACCATAATTTGTTCAATAAAGCGCGATTGCTTAAAACGATTTTCCAACAACTGTGGCGCCACATATTTCCCCCCGGAAGTTTTAAACATTTCCTTTTTACGATCTGTAATTTTTAGAAAACCTTCCTCGTCAATCACACCAATATCACCAGTATGAAAATAACCATCAACAAGTACTTCTGCTGTTTTATCAGGATCTTTATAATATCCCATCATTACCTGTGGCCCTTTTGCACAGATTTCGCCATCTTCCGCAATTTTAACTTCCGTACGTTCCAATAATTTTCCTACGGTCCCAATTTTAAAACCATTATTACGAACGTCATTTACAGATAGTACAGGAGAGGTTTCAGTAAGTCCATAACCTTCCATAACGTTCATTTCTGCAGCATTAAAAATACGCGCTAAACGGGGTTGGAGGGCAGCACTACCGGATGAAATTGAGCACAAATTCCCGCCCAAACCTTCTTTCCATTTACTAAAAATAAGTTTCCGTGCCAAGGCCAATTTTTTCTCGTACCACCAGCCATTTTGACCATATGGTTCATACTTTAAACCCAGCTCAACAGCCCAAAAGAAGAGTTTCTTTTTTATTCCAGTAAGCTCTGTTCCTTTAGCAATTATTTTATCATATACTTTTTCTAAGAGCCTTGGGACTGCCGTCATCACCTGTGGCTTTACTTCTTTAAGATTATCGCTGATTTTATCCATAGATTCCGCAAAATATACCGACACCCCATTGTATTGATACAAATACATCATCATACGTTCATAAATATGGCAAACCGGTAAAAAACTAAGGGCTCGTAATTGGTCTCCTTCTATAAAGAGACGTTTGGAACTTTCTATGGCATTACTTACCACATTATTGTGGGATAACATCACTCCTTTAGGGCGCCCAGTGGTACCTGAAGTATAAATAATAGTAGCTAAATCTTCTGGTTTTACACTCGCTTTCAATTGCTCTACCTCTTCTTGGTTGCTTGTATCGGCACCGAGCTCTAAAACTTCGATCCAATTACTGCAATCTTCCAATTGATCAAAAGAGTATACCTTTTTTAAACTGGGAACGTTATCCTGAATCGCTTTTACTTTTTCAAACACATCGGTACAGGAAACAAAACAGTGGGTAGATTCCGAATGGTTGAGCACGTACTCATAATCTTCCTGCGAAATAGTGGGGTAAATAGGTACATTTTGTGCACCTATTTGCAAGATGCCAATATCCATAATATTCCATTCCGTACGATTGGTCATCGCAATAAGGGCAATTTTATCGTTAGGTTTTACACCTAGCCGTAATAAACCACGACTAATGGCATTGGCCTTATCTACGTATTCCTGACTCGAAGTTGCCACCCATTTACCATCGTATTTGGTAACAAGTGCATCCTTTTGGTTAAATTTTTCCAGTTGATAATAGGGGAAATCGAATAATCGAGTGACTTCTTGCATCGTGTTATTTTTCGTCATAATTGCAAATTAACAAAAGGAAATGGTTTTTTAAACAAAGATTCCTAAGAATTGCTAGCACTTTTTGATAAATCAATAGTTTCTTAAGAGATTATCTTTTTAGCCGAGGAAATATTTAGAGCCTTACAATATTGGTTAACTACTCATTTAGAATAAAAATAACATGGTATAATATTTGATTATAATATCTAAACTAATTCAAAATGAGAACCAACCTGTTTATATTATTATTCTATTCTACTTATGTGTTTTCACAAGAAATCAATGTTAAACTATTTGATTGCGAGCTAAGTATCGAAGAAAGTACTCAGATCCAAAGAGTATATGAATTGGAGCGAGACTACTACCATTCTATATTTGGAAGGCGTAATAGTACTGTAAATATTGAAGTCTACGGAGATTTTAAGGAATATAAGCGCTATCAAAACCTAATTTCGAAGAGTTCCAAATCAAATAGCGGATTTACTTCTTCAATAACAAATGCAGCGATAGTTTATAAAAAAAAAGACTACATAAATGTTATAAATCACGAGCTGAGTCACCTAATTCTACATGAAAGAATCATTAATAGCCCAAAATGGTTAGATGAAGGTATGGCCGAATACTTTGAATATTTTCAATTTAAAGAGAACCAATATCAATTGAGAGTGCAATTTCAAAAAACTGGCCGTATGATTAAATGGTTAGATAAAGGAGCAGTTAATTTAAAAAAGTTTCTTAAGCAAACTAATGCTGATTGGAATAGCAATAACAATAAGCCGAATTTTTATTCAAGCTCAGTTTCATACAGTTTAGTTCTTTTTCTTCAAGAAAAAGAACCAGAACTTTTAAAACAAATATTGTTAAATACAGCGGCAGGAAAACCTGTGTTAAAAACCATAAAGAAATCTCATACAGGAGGTGTTGAAGCATTGGAATTGGGTTTCGAAAAATACTGTCGCGAGAGAAACGAGTCCCCTATAAAGGTTTTAAAATTTTAGTCTATCACCTAAAAAATATTGAAAATTAGAAGTAATTGTTCAAAGATTTAGACTTAAAGCTTTGCATTTGCGAATGTAGTTTGTCAAATGCTTCTCCCAACTTTTGTATTAGGAAGATTACGTATTTTTCTTCAATAACCACTTCCTCGCATTGACAAAAGCTTCCAACCACGGCGAAACGGCATCTTTTCGTCCTTTAGGGTAGTGTGCCCAGTTCCACGGAAAAGTTGAACGTTCTATATGTGGCATGGTCACCAAATGCCGTCCTGTTTTATCACATAGCATCGCCGTATTAAAATTACTTCCATTGGGATTAGCAGGATAGTTTTCATATCCATATTTACCTACAATATCATATTTCCCTTCTTCATAAGGGAGGTTAAATTTCCCTTCCCCATGCGAAATCCAAACTCCCAATGTAGCCCCCTCCAAATTGGATAGCATTACAGAATTGTTTGGTTGTATCGTAACCGAGGTAAAACTACTTTCGTGTTTGTACGATTCATTAAAAATAATTTTCCCATGGGTCTCATGATCCGGATTGATGAGATCCAATTCCATAAATAGCTGGCATCCATTACAAATCCCAACAGATAGGGTATCCGGTCGTGCAAAAAAGTTTTGCAAGGCGGTATTCGCCTTTTTATTATACTTAAAGGCACCAGCCCAACCTTTGGCACTTCCCAATACATCAGAATTAGAAAAACCACCTACAGCTCCAATAAACTGAATGCCCTCTAGGGTTTCTCGTCCGGAAATTAAATCCGTCATATGTACATCTTTCACGTCAAAGCCCGCCAAGTACATAGCGTTGGCCATTTCACGCTCCGAATTGCTACCTTTTTCACGTAAGACTGCTGCTTTAGGTCGTCCCGATGTTAATTTGGGAATAGCCGCTCCCGTGAAATGTTCCGGAAAGCTATATTGTAAAGGCTGTTTTTTATAATTGTTAAAGCGCTCTTCGGCCAAATTATTGGAAGTCTGCTGTTGATCGAGCAAATACGAAGTTGTATACCAAGTATCCCGTAACGAAGCTATAGGTAAACCTATTTCTACTGTATTGTTTTTTAAGGTTAGCATGCCATCCGAAGTCACTTGACCTAAATTAAAAACTTCAATACCGTCTTGAATAAGACTGTCTACAGCTGCAGTTTCTGTGGTTTGGAAAACGATCCCCACATTTTCGGCAAAAAGAAGTTTAATGGTATCAGCTTCTCCCAAAGCAGTAAGGTCTAGATTAGCCCCTAAATCAGTATCCGCAAAGCAAAGTTCTAAAAGCGTTGTTATCAATCCTCCGGAAGCTACATCATGCCCAGCTAAAATCTGATCTTTTCGGATTAGGTTTTGGATAGCGTTAAAAACTTTATTTAAGTAATTTGCATCTTGTACAGTTGGAGCTACTGTTCCAATGCTATTTAGTACCTGCCCAAAAGAAGATCCGCCTAATTTATAATTGTCCTGTGATAGGTTGATATAATAGATCGCTCCTCCATCTTTTTGAAATACCGGTTCTACGACTTGGGAAATAGCATCACAATGCCCAGTAGCCGATATAATTACGGTTCCGGGAGCGATTACTTCTTCCTGAGGATATTTTTGCTTCATCGAAAGCGAATCTTTTCCTGTAGGAACATTAATACCCAAAGCAATCGAAAACTCAGAAACTGCCTTTACCGCCTCATACAAACGTGCATCTTCACCTTCATTTTTACAAGGCCACATCCAATTTGCGGAAAGGGAAACGGATTGTAACCCATCTTTTAAAGGCGCCCATATGATGTTGGTAAGTGCTTCGGCAATACTATTTCTACTTCCAGCAACAGGATCGATCAATCCCGAGATAGGGGAGTGCCCTATGGAAGTAGCAATCCCTTCTTTTCCTTTATAATCCAATGCCATTACGCCACAATTATTAAGAGGTAATTGTAAGGGGCCTGCACATTGTTGCTTGGCCACCAACCCACCTACACAACGATCTACTTTATTAGTAAGCCAGTCTTTACAGGCTACTGCTTCCAATTGTAAAATACTTTCCAAATAGGTTTGAAAATGTTCCAAACTGTATGTAGCATCTTTATAGTTTCGTTCGATATGACGATCTGTAAGCACAGTTTTAGGAGAACTTCCGAACATATCAGAAAGTTCCAAATCCATCGGCTTTTCTGCTGTGGTAGCAGAAGCAAAAGTGAAACGCTGATCTCCGGTGACATCACCTACAGTAAACATCGGAGAGCGCTCACGTTCGGCAATACGTTGGAGAAGTGCAACATCGGCTTCACCAATCACTAACCCCATGCGTTCCTGAGATTCGTTTCCTATAATTTCTTTGGCAGAAAGGGTAGGATCTCCAACAGGAAGCTTATCTAAGTCAATGAGTCCTCCTTCTTCTTCTACAAGTTCTGAAAGGCAATTTAAATGTCCACCTGCCCCATGATCATGAATGGATACAATTCTATCGCTATGATTTTCAACCATAGCACGGACGGCATTGGCGGCACGTTTTTGCATTTCAGGATTGGAACGCTGTATGGCATTGAGTTCTAAAGCAGAACCAAATTCTCCAGTATCAGCACTTGATACTGCTGCACCACCCATTCCGATGCGATAATTGTCTCCTCCAAGAATTACAATCTTATCCCCTTTTTCAGGACGATCTTTAAGTGCGGTAGCCGATTTACCATAACCAATACCTCCAGCCAACATGATTACCTTGTCATACCCTAATTTTTGGGGTTTTTCCTGCTTTTTTTCTTCATGCTCAAACGTCAGTACCGATCCAGAGATTAAAGGTTGCCCGAATTTATTCCCAAAGTCAGAAGCCCCATTGGAAGCTTTTATTAAAATATCCATAGGAGTTTGGTACAACCAATCTCGTTTGTTCATCCCTTTTTCCCAATCGCGACCAGTGTTAGACAAACGGGAATACGAGGTCATGTAAACGGCGGTACCTGCTAAGGGAATGGAACCTTTACCTCCAGCAAGGCGATCCCGAATTTCTCCACCAGATCCGGTTGCAGCTCCATTAAAAGGTTCTACCGTAGTAGGGAAATTATGAGTTTCGGCTTTTAGTGAAATTACAGATTCGAAGGTGTTTTCCTCGTAAAAATCAGGCTTATCAGCACTTTTTGGTGCAAATTGTACAATTTCTGGCCCTTTTACAAAAGCTACATTGTCTTTATAAGCAGAAACAATGGTATTTGGATTTTCTTGTGATGTTTTTTTGATAAGTTTAAAAAGCGAAGATGGCATTTCTTCTCCATCAATAATAAACTTACCATTAAATATTTTGTGCCTACAATGTTCCGAATTTACCTGACTGAATCCAAAAACTTCAGAGTCCGTGAGTTTCCGACCGATTTTCTTGGAAACCTGTTCCAAATAAACGACTTCTTCTTCATTTAATGCTAAGCCTTCCTGTTGGTTATAAGCGCCAATATCTTCAATATCCAAAACCGCTTCAGGCGTTACCGTTACGGTAAAAATATCTTGAGTAAGGGCTGTATATTTTTGAAGGAGCATAGGATCGAAATCTGTTGCTTCCCGCGAACTTGTAGTAAACGCTTCAATCCGAAGAATCCCAGAAATACCCATGTTTTGCGTAATCTCAGTAGCATTAGTACTCCAAGGCGTAATCATAGCCGCTCTTGGACCAACAAAAAAGGCGTCTATAGACGCCGCGTTTATCTGAGGTTGGTTGCCAAACAACCAAGTGAGCTTTGTTGTTGTAGTTGCTGAAATTTCGTTCGTAGTTTGGACGGCAAAAACTTTAACATTGGGATCCCCGAAAAAATGAATCATGAATTATTGGATTGATTTTTATTAAGAAAAAGCAAATTTAAGTTATTATAAACTATTTTTTGTAGAGAATTCGAAACAGTTATTCAACGAATTATTAACTTGTTGGACCGAACGTAAATTAGTTTACCAACTTATTCACTAAAAACCATCCATCATGAAAATTACAATCAAAATACTACAGCGCAATGGATTAGTATGCCTTTGCAGTCTTCTTAGTTTTGTTCTTCTTGGACAGAAACGTATGTCTAAAAAACAAGTAGAGAAATTGAAAACTGAAGTTGCAGCTATTGTGGAAGCAAATAAAAAGCAAACACAGGTAATGGTTGATAAAATTTTTAGTTTTTCGGAGTTGGGTTTTCAAGAATATGAATCATCAAAGTATCTTACTGGAATTTTGGCCGAAAATGACTTTACAATTGAAAATTCCATTTCGGGTATCCCAACTGCCTGGTTTGCGAAATGGAGCAATGGTGAGGGGCCTGTAATCGCATTAGGTAGCGATGTAGATTGTATTCCAAAAGCTTCGCAATATCCAGGTGTAGCCTACCATAAACCTATTGTAGCTGGAGCACCAGGACATGGAGAAGGACATAACTCCGGAATTCCTTTAAATATTACAGCCGCTTTGGCTGTTAAGCAATTGATGGAGCGGGAAAATATTCAAGGTACGCTTATTATATGGCCAGGAATTGCCGAAGAGTTGGTAGCGGCAAAAGCCTGGTATGTACGCGATGGTTTATTTGATGCTATTGATATGTGTATTTTCACCCATGTAAGTAGTAATCTTGGGGTTTCATATGGAGCTACTAGAGGTACGGGTTTAATATCCGTAGAATACGCATTTGAAGGCGAAGCAGCACATTCGGCCGGTGCACCTTGGCGAGGACGAAGTGCGTTGGATGCTGCAGAGCTGATGAATATTGGTTGGAACTATAAACGTGAACATTTACATCCACTAAAACGATCTCATTCTATTTTTACTGATGCCGGAGATCAACCCAATGTCGTGCCCTCCAAAGCGGCAATCTGGTTTTATTTTAGAGATATAAAATTTGAAGGAATCATGGAAATGTATGAGGAAGCTAATGATATTGCAAAAGGAGCGGCTTTAATGACTGGAACAAAAGTCAAATCTCGTATTTTAGGAACGGCCTGGCCAAGGCATTTTAATAAGGTAATTGCAGAAGAGATGTACGAGAATATTAAAACCGTAGGATTACCCGAATGGTCCGAAGCAGATCAATCGCTGGCTATTGCCGTACAAAAAGAGGTGAATTCTAATACTACAGATGGACTAAAGAAAGAATTAGGTCCTTTGGGATTGCCGGTAAAGGTTCCTGTTAGTGGGGGTTCGGATGATATTGGTGATGTTTCTTGGAAAGTACCTACGGTAACTTTACGTTACCCTTCAAATATTCCTGGTTTACAAGGACATCATTGGAGTAATGCTATTACTATGGCCACACCTATTGCACATAAAGGAGTTACCTCTGGCGCACAGGTAGAAGCGATGACTATTCTGGATTTTCTGTTAAAACCTAATTTGATGGCCGCTGCATGGGATTATTTTAATAGCGAGCAGAGCAAGGAAACCACCTATGAACCCATGATTTCTGCTGAAGATTTACCTCCTATTTATTTAAATAAAGACAAGCAAGATCAGTTTCGATCTGCTTTGGAAGCCTTTTATTACGACGAGACCAAATACGATACTTATCTGGAACAATTAGGCGTGGAATACCCTACGCTAAAGAAAGAGTAATTCATTTATTTTCGTTCTAACAGCGCCATATAGAAACCGTCGAATCCACTTTGCGAAGCAAAGATTTTGTTTTCTTTTGTCAAGCTAAAATCTTTACCTTCTTCTGAAGTTAAAAAGGCAGTTACTTGGTCGCTATTTTCCTGAGGAAGTATGGAGCAGGTAGCGTATACGAGTTTTCCACCAACTTTTACCATTTTGCTATAACTGCGAAGGATTTCCTGTTGCGTCTGTATAATTTTGTCTAGAAACTCGGGTTGTAACTTCCATTTGCTATCCGGATTTCTTCGCAAGACACCCAGACCGGTACAGGGAGCATCTATTAATACACGATCGGCACTGCCGTATAGTTTTTTAATCACCTTTGTTGAGGTAATTTCTCGCGGTTCAATATTATGTGCTCCATTTCTTCTTGCGCGACGTTTCAACTCTTTTAGTTTACTTCCGTAGATATCCATAGCAATAAGTTGCCCTTTGTTTTCCATTAAGGCTGCTAAGTGCAGTGTTTTACCACCTGCACCAGCACAGGTATCAACTACTCGTTGCCCTGGTTTTACATCCAAATACGCTGCTACTAATTGTGAGCTGGCATCTTGTACTTCGAAGTTCCCATTTTTAAAAGCTTCAGTAACAAAAACGTTGGCACGTTCTGGCAGGATAAGCGCACTGGGATATCCTTTTATAGGATCTACAACGATTCCTTCTTCCAGGAGCATTTTTTGTAACGCTTCTTTGCTTGTTTTCAAGGTATTGGTGCGTAAAATAACATCAGCTTTTTTATTCAAAGCTGTCAATTCTTTCGACCAAAATTCTTCTCCTAATGCGGTAGCGAATAGAGCATCGATCCAATCCGGAATTGCTTCCCTAAATTTTCTGATTTTAGAAAGTTCATCAAACTTTCCTTTAATTCGACGTTCTGGTGTGGGTTCTATTTGTTTCCAATCGGGAAGTGGAATACCTTTTAGTACTGCCCATACCGCCCAAATCCGAAATAAATCTGGTCTACTGTAAGGTGCTTTAACACCAGAAATTTCTGTGTACAGCCTTTTATAACGTACAATTTCATAAGTAGTTTCCGCTATAAAGCCGCGATCTCTAGCTCCCCAGCGTTTATCAAATTTTAATACTTTTTGTACTACTTTATCGGCATATTCCCCTTCATTAAATATTAAATGAAGCGCATCAATAACGGCAAATACTAAATTTCTGTGTAATCGCATGTTTAAAAAAATCAGTGGGCAAAGGTATTGTTTTGGACTGAAATGGGTTTACTTTTATAAAAAATAATAACATGCGTCTCCTGTCTCTTCTTTTTTTAGGTTTCATCTTTTTCAGTTCGTGTACGAGCGAGCCTAAGATTTCGTCCCATAACTTTTCCCAAGTTTCTATAGATGTGATTTATGAGGATTCTGTAAGCATTCGAGCGATTGAATTTATGAATGATGGAAGTCTTGCATTTGCCGGAAGTAATGGTATTTACGGACTAGTAGATACAGTCAATGATATGGTAAAGACCAATGTCCAAAGGCAAGATAGTTTGGTTCCTGAATTTAGAGCGATAGGGCATACTGCTACAGACTTTTTTATGCTTTCGGTTGCTACTCCGGCATTGCTCTATAAAACGGGCATCTCAGGACAGATGGAATTGGTGTATCAGGAGGATGGAGAAGGTGTATTTTATGATGCCTTGGCTTTTTGGAATGATAAAGAAGGACTTGCAATCGGAGATGCAATAGACGGATGTTTGTCTATTCTAATTACAAGAGATGGCGGAAAACAATGGAAAAAAATAGAGTGTGATGATTTACCGGAAGCCAAAGTTGGTGAAGGAGCTTTTGCCGCAAGCAATACGAATATTGAAATACAAGGAAATAATGCTTGGATTGCTACAACCTCAGGTACATTATTATTTTCTTCAGACAAAGGCAAAAACTGGAGGTATATTCAGACCCCAATGCGGAATGAAGCAGCCACGGAGGGTATTTATTCCATTGATTTTTATGATGCGGATATGGGTTTTGCCATCGGGGGAGACTTTACAAAACCAGATAATACGCATGCGAATAAGGCAATTACTATTGATGGCGGAGTAACTTGGAATCTTGTAGCGGATAATGTCGCTCCAGGATATAAAAGTTGTGTGCAGTATGTGCCAAATGCAGGAGGTAAAGATCTTGTGGTTATAGGATTTACTGGGATTTCATATTCAAACGACGCAGGGTTATCTTGGAAAGAACTCTCCAAAGAATCGTTTTACACCATCCGATTTATGAACGATTCCGTTGCTTATGCTGCAGGGAAAAATAGGATTGCGAAGCTGACTCTTAAAAAGTAATAAGGGTATTAAGCATAATTTTAGCTATGCCTAATACCCTTTATAAATGATCTACCTATACGGTCACAACTACAAAAGCCTTTTTATTTTTTTTGTACCATACGCCTTTGTATTTATATAGTTTTCTTCCCTTATATCGAACAACACGATATCCTTTCGGCAGTCGTTTAATAGCTACTCCCTTGGGGGCAGCACAAACTACATATTTCTTTCCACGAGTCTTATACCAAACACCATCTGCATAATGAAAAGAACTACCTTTATGCAAAACAACGGTTGGTTTGTGAATCTTGGTAACTACCAAACCATGTTTGGGATATACTTTAACAACTTTCTGCGCATTTACGGAAAGTAATCCTCCTAATAGCACAATTACGATAAGAAAATTTCTAACTGTTTTCATCTTTCTTTTTTTATGGGGTTATACTATTAAGACTGTGGTTTTAAAAGAAAGTTTAATGCAAAAGGAAGCACCTTGGCTTCCTTTTTACGTATTTGATCGATTTTGATATAAATTCTACTATTTCTTTCGATACTGTCGAAGCAAACGCCTTTTAAAATCCTCCTCTGAGCGAAGTAATATGAATATTTTTTTTGCTGATAAGACTTGTTTTAAATCATCAATTAAATCACTATGCGCACGATGCTTTTCTCCTGCAAGTTCTAATTTTACAGTTAATAAACGATTTGCTTCGCTCTCGGATAAATTTTCGAAATCTCGAAGTTTTCCACCAATCTCAGAGCGCTCTTTTCTTCGTAGTTTATTCATTGCCTCTTCATGGGCATTGTATATGGGCCAAAATTGTTGCGCCTCAGTACTATTTAAACTCAAACGTTCGGTTATAAAAGCAACTTTTAAAGCCTTTATCTTTTCTCTTCCCGGCTTTTCCTGTCCGTACGATGCAACAATACAGCATAAGACTATACAAAGCGTTGCTATTTTATTTTTAATATTCATCATCGTCTAAATTTAATTCATTTAAATTATCAATTTCATTATCCAAATAATCTATGATCAAGTTTTCGTTAAGCGGAGTATCTAAAATATCACTAACCTCTACATTTTCTACCGGTAACACTTCCGCTAGTTCATAGGAAGACAAACCAAATTCATACTCGTCAAAATAATTTTCAATATCCGTTTCTGCTAAATTATCAATACTTAAGGCTTCGGTATTGTTCCATTGCCAACCCATTACCATAATAAGAATTGCAGTAATTGCAGCAGCTACCATATAGTAACGGCGTTTTGGGAACAAATGAACGACCTTAATGGGTGTGCTTTCTAATTGCCTTTGTATTTTTTCATTTAAACCATCAAAATATCCTTCCGGTATAGCAAACCCTTCTTTTTTATCAGTATCATCTAGGATTAATCGTTCTGATAGTTTGTCTTTGAAATTTTCAAAATAACCTTCAGGAACCTTAAAGTGTTTGTTTGACGTCTTTTTCTCCATAATCAACTTTGCGTTAAATGGGTTTCAATTTTTTTTACGGCCAAATGATAGGAAGCCTTTAAAGCTCCAACAGAAGTGTCCAATACTTCGGAAATTGTTTCGTATTTCATTGCTTGAAAATACTTCATTTGAAAAACCAAACGTTGTTTTTCGGGAAGTTCAGCAATTGCTTTTTGAAGCGCCAATTCAATTGCATTTCCTTCAAAATACACATCTGCCTCTAAACTATCTATCATTTTATCCTGTAAAGCCTCACTAGTAATACCTAATTTTTTACGTTTGTTGTTTAAAAAAGAGATAGCTTCGTTAGTTGCAATACGATACATCCAGGAGTATAATTTACTTTCTTCCTTAAAATTATGAATACTTCGGAATACTTTAATAAAAGTATTTTGCAGCACATCATCAGCATCGTCATGGTTTAAAACAATTCTACGTACATGCCAATACAAACGCTCTTTATACGTGTCTATAAGCAATTCAAAAGCTTTAGACTGCGTGCGTGTATCTTTCAATTCCTTTACTAAAACTGTTTCAGAAATCAATGATTCTACCTTTTGTTCTTCTATAAGACACTAAAAAGAGCAAATGGTTTAATTGCTATTATTTTAAGTGTCCGTTATGCCTCTAGGGATTGCATAGCGACTAATTTTTTATAGACGCCATTTGCAGCTAGGAGTTGGGCGTGTGATCCTTGTTCCACGATTTCTCCTTTTTGCAAGACAACAATAGTGTCAGCCTTTTGAATGGTTGAAAGCCTATGGGCAATAACTAAGGAGGTTCTATTTTGCATCATTTTGTCCAGTGCATCTTGCACCAAACGCTCACTTTCGGTATCCAAAGCAGAGGTAGCTTCATCCAAAACCATTATAGGAGGGTTTTTGAGTACTGCTCGGGCAATAGAAAGTCGTTGTTTTTGTCCTCCGCTTAGTTTGTTTCCGCTATCTCCAATATTGGTATCATAACCTTTAGGAAGGTCGGAAATAAATTCATGGGCATTTGCAATTTTTGCTGCAGCTTTAACTTCTTCAAGAGATGCATCAGGCTTTCCTAATAGGATATTGTTTTTTATGGTGTCATTAAAAAGTATAGAATCTTGAGTAACTAAACCAATAAGATTACGAAGGGATGTCTTGCTTAAGTCTTTTATATCGATACCATCAATTTGTATTTCCCCTTTGTTTACATCGTAAAAGCGGGTAACCAAATTTGCAATGGTACTCTTACCACTTCCCGATTGCCCTACCAAGGCCACTGTATGCCCCTTTGGCACTTGTAAAGAGAAGTTCTTTAATACAAGTTCCTCTTCATATTTAAACGAAATATTTTGAATCGCAATGTGTTCGGTAAAATTTTCTTTTGTTTTTGGATACTCATTTTCTGCAATTGGATTTACCGTATCCAGAACCTCTAAAACACGTTCTGCAGCGGCGTTACCCTTTTTTACAGCATAGGATGCCTTACTAATGGCCTTTGCAGGGGTTAAAATATTATAAGCCAATCCCATATAGGCTATAAAAGCCGATCCTTTTAAAGTTTCATCAACCAATACCATTTGTCCTCCAAACCAAAGCAATACTCCAATGACTAGGATCCCTAGAAACTCACTAGTGGGAGATGCTAAGTTTTGCCGGTTGAGCAATTTATTCGAAAATCTAAAAAAACGATATGTTGAATTTGAAAAGGTTTTATAAAACCGAGATTCCGCATTAAAAGCTTTGATTACGCGAAGCCCTCCTAAAGTTTCCTCAACAATGGATAAAAACTCACCCTGTTCCTTTTGTACTTGATCGGATTTCTTTTTTAAAGATTTCCCAATACGAGATATAAGAAAACCAGCTACTGGTATAAATACAAATACAAATATGGTAAGCTTTGTACTTATTAAAAACATTAAAATAATAGTAAATAATATGGTAAGAGGCTCCCTTACAATAAGCTCTAAGATTGATAGAAAAGAATGTTGTATTTCGAGCACATCAGAAGTGATTCGTGCTATAATATCCCCTTTACGTTTTTCGGAGTAAAACGAAATAGGTAAATCCGTTATCTTGCGATACAGCGCATTTCGAACATCTTTCAAGACTCCATTTCTTAAAAAAGTAATGAAATACATGGCTAGATAATTGAAAATGTTTTTTAGAAAAAAAAGCACCAGCACCAATCCGATAACCAAAACCAATCCTTTCATAGGATCATCAGCAGAATATTCCGTTACCCGATAATTCATATAATCTTGAATATACTTCTGCGCACTTCCAATTCCTGAATAAACAGGCTTTTGAAGCACTTTTTCGCCTTGCTTAAAAATCACATCCAGCATGGGAATTAAAGCTGCAAAAGACAATGCGCTAAACAAGGCATAGAGGATATTGAAAAATATATTTAAAAAGCCGTATTTGCGATACGGCTTTGCAAAGAATAAAATCTTTTTAAAATACTCCATTAAGCTATATTCATTTCCTTAAGAATACGTTCTATTTTGGCATCGAGTTCTTGCGATACTTTTTTGAAGTTATCGGTATGATCCAATGGAGCATTGATACTGAAATAGAATTTTATCTTTGGTTCGGTACCACTTGGGCGCGCAGCTACACGTGTTCCATCTTGGGCTTTATAGATAAGTACGTTTGAGGTTGGAATATCTATGGCTATTTCTTCTCCTGTTAATACATTTTTGGCTGTGGCCGTATTATAATCTTCAATCCACTCAACCTTAGATCCATCCATAGCTACTAAAGGATTTTCCTTAAAATCAATCATCATTTGTTTGATCTCTGCAGCACCGCTCATTCCCTTTTTTGTTAAGGAAATCAATTTTTCTTTATAAAAACCATAATTTACATAACAATCTAATAAAGCCTTATAAAAAGAACCTCCCTTAGCTTTTGCAGCAGCTCCAATTTCACAAGCCAATAGAGTAGAGGTTACCGCATCTTTATCACGAACAAAATCACCTACCATAAAACCAAAACTTTCTTCTCCACCTCCCACAAAGTGTTGCTCAGGAAAATCTTTAATCATTTTAGCGATCCATTTGAAACCGGTAAGTGCAACTTTACATTCTACCCCATAGGCCGCCGCAAGATTATTCATCATTGGAGTAGAAACGATGGTACTTGCAATATATTCGTTGCCTGTAATTCCTTTACTTTTGGCCTGATCTAACAAAAACTTAGTCATAAGAATCATCGTCTGATTTCCATTCAATAATTCAATTTTTCCATCTAAATTTCGAACAGCAATCCCCAAACGATCACTATCAGGATCAGTACCTATGACCATATCAGCACCAATTTCTTCCGCTTTTTTAATAGCTAGGGTTAATGCCTCGGGTTCTTCAGGGTTTGGCGATTTAACTGTAGGGAAATTTCCATCAGGAACAGCCTGTTCTTCGATAATAGTTACATTGGTATAACCTGCCCGTTTAAGAACCTCGGGAATGGCCGTTATAGATGTACCATGAAGTGACGTAAATACGATACTAAAGTTGTCTTTTCCTGCTGCATCAAAATTCCCATTCGCTACGGAGGCATTAATAAACGCTTCATCCACTTCCGTATTGATAAGTTGAATAAGATCGGGATTTGCAGTAAAGTTAATATCTTCAAACGATAGGAGATTAATTTCTGCAATAATTTCTTTATCCTGAGGCGGTACAATTTGTCCTCCATCAGTCCAATACACTTTATAACCGTTATATTCTGGAGGATTATGGGAAGCCGTAAGTACAATTCCCGCATGACAACCTAAGTGCTTTACTGCAAACGAAAGCTCTGGAGTAGTTCGGAGTTCCGAAAACAAGTAGACTTGAATTCCGTTTGCGGCAAAAACATCTGATACCACCCGCGCAAGGCTATCACTGTTGTGTCTACAATCATAGGCGATGACGACTTTAACTTCCTCACCTGCATAGGTTTTATTTAGATAATTGGACAGCCCTTGGGTGTTTTTACCTAAGGTATATTTATTAATTCTATTGGTGCCAACACCCATGATACCTCGCATTCCTCCAGTACCAAATTCTAAGTCTTTATAAAAGGCATCTTTTAGACCTTCAGCATCGTTTTGCAATAGGTGTTGAACCTCTTTTTTAGTATCGGCATCGAAAAAATCAGCTAACCATTTTTTTGCTGAAGTAAGAATTGCATCCATATATTTTGTTGTGTTATTTTGACTAGAACTTAAAGTTAAAAATTAAATTACAATTATTGATCGGTTATAGTTTCTTCTGAAATGATATAACGCATTTCTTCTTTTTTGGAACGTACCAATAGTTCTCCAAGAAAACCTGCTAAAAAAAACTGTATTCCCATGAGCATCGCTGTTAATGCGATATAAAATTGTGGTCTATTCGTTATTAAACGCCCTTCGATATGAATAAATAATTTATCAATACCCAAATAAATTGAAAAACCAAATCCAATGATAAACATAAGTACACCTAAAGCTCCAAAAAGGTGCATGGGGCGTCTTCCAAATCGTGATACAAAAGAAATCGTGATAAGGTCTAGAAAACCATTAATGAAACGCTCAGCACCAAACTTGGTTTTTCCATATTTTCTGGCCTGATGTTGTACAATCTTTTCGCTAATTTTCGAAAACCCAGCAGCCTTTGCAAGAACCGGAATATAACGGTGCATTTCCCCAGAAACTTCAATATTTTTAACTACTATATTTTTATACGCTTTAAGACCGCAATTGAAATCGTGCAAAGAGAGCCCCGAAGTTCTTCGAGCGGCCCAATTGAATAACTTTGAAGGAATGTTTTTTGAAAATAATGAATCATAGCGCTTTTTCTTCCAACCTGAAACCAAATCAAAACCTTCATTTGCAATAAGGGCGTACAACTCGGGAATTTCTTCTGGATTATCCTGTAAATCAGCATCCATAGTGATAATTACTTCTCCTTTTGCTTTTCGAAAACCAGCATGCAACGCTTGTGATTTTCCAAAATTCTGAAGAAAACGAAGTCCTTTTACCCGGGAGTCTTGTTTTGCGATAGCTGTAATAATTTCCCAGGAATTATCCGTACTCCCATCATCAATAAAAAGTATTTCATACAAAAAATGATTGGACTGCATAACCTTTGCAATCCAATCATAAAGTTCTTTTATAGACTCCTCTTCATTTAAGAGAGGGATAACTACGGAAATTTGCATATGGTATTTCTGAATTTCTCTTCAAAAATACAAATTAGATTCCTTGGTCTTTCTTCTTTTTTACAATTAAACCTACAATTAAAGATACTACAAGTCCAAATAACAGACCAATAACAAGCTGAATAGGATATCCAATCCATGCAAAATCTTTAGCTGCTTTTAACTGAATATCCAATTGATCTTGTGATATCGTTCCATTTGCAATAGCATCTTGTAAACGGTATTCGGTTGATTTTCTTATAAAATCAGGATCCAGAACATTAGACATAACTCCGAAGTAAATAAGACCAATAATACTTGAAATAAGAGCTACACCTACCCCAACTTTAAGTGCTTCGGAAATACTAATAAAACCGCCATTAGCTTTTTTAAATTGAACAATAGCAAAAGCCATAAATCCAGCAGATAGTACAACGTTTATTACAACGATTGGCCAATCGTTTTGATAATGTAAATCTTGTGTATATAGCATTATGCCAAATACAACGGCGACAATACCCAAGATTAGCCCATATTTCATGGCAAATTTTCCAGTTTTTGCTTGAATTTCTTCCATTTTTTTAAGTTTTAGTTGATATACAAGGTTAGTTAACTTTTTTAGTATTTTGTTACATTTTTTTTATAACTATCCATAAAATTCCAAAAAAACTAAACTAACTATCTGATAAACATGTATTTACTACATGTAAAAGCTAAAATTTATTCGTAATAACAAGGAGGAATTTTAAGAAGTAATGAGGGCTATTTTAGTAACGTCAATAAAAGCTATATTTTTTTTATTTGATCTTGTTCTTTTATAAAAAATATGTAAATTTGCAGGCTGAAAATGCATTTATATTAAAGATTACACCATGAAAAAAGATATACATCCAGAAAATTATAGATTAGTTGCTTTTAAAGATATGTCTAATGACGATGTATTTCTTACGAAGTCTACGGCAGATACCAAAGAAACTTTAGAAGTAAATGGTGTTGAATATCCTTTAGTAAAATTAGAGATATCAAGAACTTCGCACCCTTTTTATACAGGGAAAGCGAAATTGGTTGATACCGCAGGTCGTATCGATAAGTTTAAAAACAAATACAAGAAATTTAATAAAGAAGATAAAAAGGAGTAGTAATCTTCTTTGTAATCCTAATAAACTTACGTCTCCAATAGTCATTGGGGGCGTTTTTTTTTATTTTTATTCAAAATAGCGAACTATGAACTATATTCTTTTTGATGGCCCCGTGCGTGACGCTTTACTGCCTTTTACCTACACCAGACCGGTTGCCGATATTAGAATTGGAATACTCACCATTCGTGAAAAATGGGAGAAATATTTAGGGAACACCATTACAACAATTACGGAAGATTATCTATCAGAAAAATACCCTTTAGTCGAACTGGAAGAAAATGTATTGCTCAACGCTTCTTTTTTACCAAACCCTACTTTAGTTAAACAAATCCAGAGTTTAAAGGAAAATGAGGCTATTTTTCAGGGAGAAGAAGTTATCGCGTTTTATACCAAAGAATCTCAGGAAGAAGTGGACCTAGCGCAATATACCGCTATTGAATATGAAGCTGCAACTTTACGAGTAGAACATACTTGGGATATTTTTGAAAAGAATGGAGAAGCGATGCAGGCAGATTTTGATCTACTAACAAAGGGTCGTAAAAGTGCACCGATATCTAAGACCAATAACTTAATATCTGCAGAAAATATCTTTTTAGAGGAAGGGGCAGAAGTTGAATATAGCATGTTAAATGCAACCAATGGTCCTATTTATCTTGGAAAAAACGCCAAAATTTTGGAAGGAAATTTAATTCGTGGTGGGTTTGCGCTTTGTGAAAACGCCGTGGTAAAAATGGGTGCAAAAATTTATGGACCAACAACGGTAGGACCGCATGGTAAGGTTTGTGGTGAAATTAACAATTCTGTTATTTTCGGTTATTCTAGTAAAGGTCATGATGGATATTTAGGAAATTCAGTTCTGGGTGAGTGGTGTAATATTGGCGCTGACTCCAACAATTCCAATCTAAAAAACAATTATGATAAAGTACGATTATGGGATTACAAAACAGAGAGTTTTGCTCGAACTGGACTTCAATTTTGTGGCCTTATGATGGGAGATCATAGTAAAACAGCAATTAATACCATGTTTAATACAGGAACAGTTATAGGTGTAAATTGTAATATTTACACTCCTGGCTTTCCTCGAAATTTTGTACCAAGTTTTAGTTGGGGTGGAGCAACAGGGTTTACGGCTTATTTGCCTAAAAAAGCATTTGAAGCTGCTAGGGTAATGATGGCTCGAAGAGGTGTGGAGTTTGATGCGAAAGAAGCTGCAATTTTAAACCATGTATTTGAAGTAACAAAAAAGTATAGAAAGTATTAACGATACTAAGCATAAGTAACGCTATTAATGCCATTTCATGAAGAAGAAAGTAGCATTTTATACACTCGGTTGCAAACTTAATTTCTCAGAAACATCTACCATAGCAAGAAACTTTGTAGATGAAGGTTTTGAACGGGTAGATTTTTCGGAAGTGGCAGACATGTATGTGATTAATACCTGTTCTGTTACCGAAAATGCTGATAAACGTTTTAAAACAGTAGTGAAACAAGCATTAAAAAATAATGCAGAAGCTTTCGTTGCAGCTGTAGGATGTTATGCCCAATTAAAACCTGAAGCATTAGCGGCAGTAGATGGTGTTGACCTAGTATTAGGCGCTACCGAAAAGTTTAAAATTACAGACTATATAGACGACCTTACCAAGAATGAATTGGGAGAAGTACATTCCTGTGAAATTGAAGATGCCAATTTTTATGTAGGAAGTTATGCCGTGGGCGATCGAACAAGGGCTTTTTTAAAGGTACAAGATGGCTGTGATTATAAATGTACTTATTGCACTATTCCATTGGCAAGAGGTATCTCACGAAGTGACACTGTCGCTAACGTATTGAAAAATGCAGCAGAAATAGCCGCAAAAGGAATTAAAGAAATTGTACTCACCGGTGTTAATATAGGGGATTATGGAAAGGGGGAATTTGGAAACAAAAAACACGAACATACCTTTTTCGATTTAATACAAAAACTGGATGAAGTTGAAGGGATTAATCGGTTGCGAATATCTTCAATTGAACCAAATTTGCTAAAAAACGAAACTATTAATTTTGTTGCGCAAAGCAGCGCTTTTGTTCCGCACTTCCATATTCCCTTGCAAAGTGGTAGTGATATACTTTTAAAAGCAATGAAGCGCAGGTATTTGACCAATTTGTATCGAAATAGAGTTGCACAAATTAAACGTGTGCTACCACATGCATGCATTGGTGTGGATGTTATTGTTGGATTTCCGGGAGAAACGGATGCGCTGTTCTTGGAGACCTATAATTTTTTGAATGAGCTGGACATTTCGTATTTGCATGTTTTTACCTATTCTGAAAGGCAAAATACAGAAGCCGTAACCATGGATGGGGTGGTACCTAAAAATGTAAGAACGAAACGTAGTAAGATGCTTCGTGGATTATCGGTCAAAAAAAGAAGAGCATTTTATGAAAGCCAATTGGGGACGTTTAGAAAAGTACTTTTTGAAGCAGAAAATAAACAGGGTTATATTTTAGGGTTTACCGAAAATTATATTAAGGTAAAAGCTCCATGGGATCCTTCATTAGTAAATACGATACATGACGTACAATTAAAATCTATTGATGGAGATGGATTGGTTAGGTTTGAATTTGTAATGGATGGAGTTGTTGGCGTGAAGGCATAAAAAAACCTCTCGTAATGAGAGGTTTTAAATATTGTTTAGATGCGTATTCCCACCGGGAGCATCTCTTTGTATTGTCGATTTTTTCTAAGAAACCCTGCTATCTGAGGGCTAGTAGGAACTACGCGAACATTTTTCTCTTGTATGTGATGTAAAACTGCTTTTATAAAATCTTCCTTAAAGCTTTCATCGGTAATTTCTTCAGGAATGACAAGTTTCGTTAAAAAAACTTTTCTTTCTTGCGAGGAATATTCAATTTTAGCTAGATGTCCGTCCACCTTAGTTTCAAATTGACGCAAGAAACTATTGTCATTAATTACTACTGCATTCATATAGTTTGATTTTAATATTGACGTGTTTGCGAGATTAGTTGTATGGCATTTGAAATCTCGATTTTGTTAAGTTCTTGATTTGGTAAGTCACATTTAACATTAAGATAACAAAAGTAGTAAAAAAAAAAGAGAATTCCTACCTTAGCTTTGTTCTTATACTAAAATGGCCACTTCTAAAATTCATATTTATCTTATGCCAGGAATGGCAGCTAACCCTTCTATTTTTCAAAACCTTAGGTTTGCGGAAGAACTATTTGAGACACATAGTTTAGAATGGTTTGTTCCGGAGAAGGGAATGAGTTTAGAAGCCTACGCAAGGGCAATGAACAAACGCATAAAGCATGAAAACCCTGTATTGTTAGGTGTTTCCTTTGGTGGTTTTTTAGTACAGGAAATGGCTAAGTATATTCCCACACGCAAAGTCATTATTGTATCTAGCGTAAAGCATAAGGATGAATTGCCAAGAAGAATGTTATTTGCTAAATATACCAAAGTACATAAATTACTTCCTACGGGTCTTGTGAATAATGTAGAATTATTGGCTAAATATGCTTTTGGAGAAACGGTAAATAAAAGATTAGAGCTTTACGAACAGTATTTATCGATTAGAGACAAGTATTATATTGACTGGGCTATTGATCAGATTGTTAATTGGGAACAAACCGAGCCCCTTCCAGGATTGGTGCATATCCATGGAGATAAAGATGCGGTGTTCCCGTCACATTATATTACCGATTATATTCCCGTTAAAGATGGTACCCACACCATGATTATACATAGATATCGTTGGTTTAATGAAAACCTTCCTACAATTATTTTAGAATAAAGCAGTTCTATTTTATACCTTTATGAATGTAATAGGGGTAAATAGACGATTTTATAGGTGTTTGTTCTTATATGTTTTAGACACGTAATATATTAAGTTATATTTAATAGGAGCTGTTTAAGTCGTCCATTTAAAAATAAATAGAAATAGCATGAAGTTTTTAAAGAATGTATTGATGTTTTTAGGAGTGTTATTTGTGGTAGGGACATTAATTTTTGCCGTGCAAAATACTTCGGATACAACAACTGAGGTAGCAACAGAAGCAGAAGTTAAAAGTGATGGATATCGCATTTCTGCTATTGCAATTCCGGAGGATCTGAATTTTGCGGGAGAGGTAGTGCCCCAAGAGGATCCTGAAGTTATGGAGCGAATTGATCGTGAATTCCTGGTTAATACCTATTGGCAATCCAATGCACTCTTACTTATGAAAAGAGCAAATAAATACTTTCCTATTATAGAACCAATCTTGGCAAAAAATGGAGTTCCTGATGATTTTAAGTATTTAGCTGTTGCAGAAAGTGGATTACAAAATGTAGTCTCACCAGCGGGGGCAACTGGTTTTTGGCAAATTTTAAGAACAACAGGCAGGGAGTATGGTTTGGAGGTAAATGCAAATGTGGATGAACGCTACCATATTGAAAAGTCCACGGAGGTTGCCTGTAGATATTTAAAAAAATCCAAAGAGAAATTTGGAAGTTGGACGCTTGCTGCAGCTTCATATAATGCAGGACCTGGTGCCATTAATAAATTTTTAGGCATACAAAAAGCAGAGACGTATTACGATTTACTTTTGGGTCAGGAAACCGGAAGGTATTTGTTCCGAATTATGGCAATTAAAGAAATTGTTTCTAATCCAGACAAATATGGTTTTGATATCAGCAAAGAAGATCTGTACACCCCTGCACCAACTTTTAATGTGGAAATAGATACCGCTGTAGCTAATTTTGCAGATTTTGCAGCGGCTTATGAGATTAACTATAAAATCTTAAAAAGACATAATCCATGGTTGCGGGAAGCACACTTAAATAATGCTTCCAGAAAAAAATATACGATTGAAATACCGTTGAAGGGCTATTACAATACGTCGCGATAACTTCGACTTATATTTTTTTCATTTGTTGCTGAAGCATCTTGATTTGATCCGTCAACATATTTTGTTTGTCTAGCTTTTTAGCTTCTTTCAATAGCATAGTGGCTTCGCGCTTACGACGCTTTTGCATTGCAATTCCAGCTAAACTTAATTTGGCCATAGCAATATCATAGTCCATCGTAAGGCCAAGCTTTAATGCTCTTTTAAAAAACTTTTCTGCTTTGGTAAGATTTGTTTGAGAATGAATTATGCCATGTAAATAGTTAAAGTAACCTTGTTGCTTAGTAGTTAATGCACTTTCTGGGTTCTTAATTTTTTTAAGCCAGTTTTCTGTTCCAGCCATATCCTGCTTTCGCATTCTTAGAAAAGCCAAAAGGATAATCTCGTTTCTAAAATATAAAAACACAAAAATTAGGGCAAGTAAGGTTAAAAATATCGCATTTCCGATATAACCTTCAAATTTTGCTATGACTTGATAAATAGCAAAGGCAATTATTAAAGTCGCTATAACTAGTTTAATGTTCTTGTTAAACATATTTTATTCTTGAATTAATTGGTACGTTATTGTTGTTTTTAATGTAGTTGGGATTTGTTGATTTCCCCATTGTTTAATTGTAGAATTTCCTTCAGCATGACCAATAACATTCATTCGCTTTACAAAACCCGTAGCGTCGTCGGCTTGAATCATGGTGGTTTGTGAACCTGCAAGATTCATACTTGTATGTTCATCTACTACTTCTATAAGTAGGGTAGAAGATCCCGATATTATATATTCTTCTTTTTCCTGAGCCGCAAGTGTCCACTTATTTTGTGTTTCAAATTTTCCTGTATAGCTATTTTCCCAGCTATCTCCAATCCCAATATTTGTAGTATCTGGATAGAAATAGGTCATTTGCTTATAATTGTTTGTAAGCGCTTCGGATCCAAACTCCTCTTCTAGAGAGGCTTTCATTATTGCTACCGTAAACTCATCCTCAATATCGGAAGCAGCAATCATGCGCTCAATGAGTTTTTCGCCACCCTTAACCGCTATGATGTTTCCGGTTTTGGCCAATTTTATTGTTACGGGATAATTTAAAATACTGTGAAAAATTTTTGATTGTGCATCAGTTTCATTCAAATCCTTAGCATTGACATCAATTAAATTCCCTTGTAAATTTGATGTCATTTTCATTCTCAAATCTTCAAAACTAAGGGATACCTGATAGCTTTCTTTAGAGACAGAAAGTACTTCAAACTTTAGAATACCATCCACGGTATTTGAAAGTTCATGGCTGGTTTCTCCCATTTTTTGAATAGTAAGTTGGTGTACATTTTGCTTAACTAGATAAATATCTCCAACTTTTAAATTGTATTGTAGCTTAGATTGTGCAAAAAAAGTAGTACTGCTTAAAAGTATTAAGAGAAGACCCCAACTACATTTCATCTTTTTCTGCCATTTATTTAATGTTGCAAAAGTAGTAAAACTATTCAAAATTTTGTCACAAAAAAAACGGAAGAATTTGGATTAAATCCAGATATTAGTGATAACGCGACGGTTTCGAATAGATATAAAATAATATTACGTTTTTATAGATTTGCTTAAGAATACCACAAATCGAAATAAGGAAAATAAAGTTTCATTACTTTTTTTTGAAATGATTTGTCAAAGAAAAAAGTCTTCGTATATTTGCGCCCAGATTTTGCACACGTTATTGCAAAGTTTCTTTTAAAGTTATATAAACACACTGGGATGAAAAGAACGTATCAACCTTCAAAAAGAAAAAGAAGGAATAAGCATGGATTTAGAGAGCGCATGATGTCTGCAAATGGTAGAAAAGTTCTTGCTAGAAGAAGAGCTAAAGGAAGAAAGAAATTGAGTGTATCTTCAGAGCCCAGACATAAAAAATAAATGATACAATTGTATTCGAAATAATTAGGTGTTACTTTTTTTAAAGTAGCACCTTTTTTTTGTTTAGTAATTAATTTAAATACCGCTGAGAAAAACATGCCTAAAAGAAAAGATTTAAAATCTATTTTAATTATTGGATCAGGTCCTATCATAATTGGTCAAGCTTGCGAATTTGACTATTCTGGATCACAAGCACTAAGATCTTTACGAGAAGATGGAATAGAAACTGTTTTAATTAATAGCAACCCTGCTACCATTATGACAGACCCTTCCATGGCAGATCATGTTTACCTATTACCGCTAACTACAAAATCAATTATTCAAGTTTTAAAAAACCACCCGAATATTGATGCTGTTTTACCAACGATGGGAGGACAAACGGCATTGAACCTATGTATAGAAGCTGACGAAAAAGGGATTTGGGAAGATTTTGGAATTGAAATCATCGGTGTTGATATCGATGCGATTAATATTACTGAAGATCGTGAAAAGTTCCGAGAACTAATGCTTAAAATCGGCATTGGAATGGCGCCGCAGGCTACAGCTACTTCTTTTCTTAAAGGAAAAGAAATAGCACAAGAATTTGGATTTCCCTTAGTGATTCGAGCTTCTTATACCTTGGGAGGTGCAGGGGCAAGTATTGTCTATAAACCCGAAGATTTTGATGAGTTACTTAGTAGAGGATTGGAAATTTCTCCGATTCATGAGGTAATGATCGATAAAGCCATGATGGGCTGGAAAGAATATGAATTGGAATTGTTGCGGGATAAGAACGATAATGTAGTAATTATTTGTGCGATTGAAAATATGGATCCTATGGGAATTCATACCGGAGATTCTATTACTGTTGCCCCAGCAATGACCCTGTCAGACAGCACTTATCAGCGGATGCGTGACATGGCAATTAAAATGATGCGTAGCATTGGAGATTTTGCGGGAGGGTGTAACGTGCAGTTTGCCGTAAGTCCAGATGAAAAAGAAGACATTATCGCGATTGAAATCAACCCTAGAGTATCACGTTCTTCTGCTTTGGCTTCTAAAGCAACCGGATACCCTATTGCAAAAATAGCGTCAAAGCTAGCCATCGGATATAATTTGGATGAATTGGATAATCAGATTACCAAATCGACCTCTGCATTATTTGAACCAACCTTAGACTATGTAATCGTTAAGATTCCGAGATGGAATTTTGATAAATTTGAAGGATCCGATAGAACATTGGGTCTCCAAATGAAGTCTGTTGGAGAAGTAATGGGTATTGGACGTTCTTTTCAAGAAGCACTACATAAAGCAACGCAGTCCTTAGAAATTAAAAGAAATGGATTAGGAGCAGATGGAAAGGGTTACAAGAACTACGATCAAATAATTTCCAAACTTACGGTACCGAGTTGGGATCGCGTTTTTGTAATTTATGATGCTATTCAATTAGGTATACCTTTGAGTAGAATTCATGAAATCACCAAAATTGATATGTGGTTCTTAAAGCAATATGAAGAACTACACTTTTTAGAAAAAGAAATCGCAACCCATGAAATTGCAACCGTCACTAAAGACCTCCTTTTAGAAGCAAAACAAAAAGGATTTGCAGATCGGCAGATTGCTCATATGTTGGATTGTTATGAGAGTGAGGTGCATAAAAAACGTACCGCTTTAAATATAAATCGGGTTTACAAATTAGTAGATACCTGTGCTGCAGAGTTTAAGGCGATGACGCCGTATTACTACTCAACTTTCGAGGAGGAAATAGAAACCGCAGATGGACAGCGTTATGTAGCAAATGATAGTGTTGTTAATGACCGCAAGAAAATTGTAGTATTGGGCTCAGGGCCAAATAGAATAGGGCAGGGGATTGAGTTTGATTATTGCTGTGTACATGGGGTGCTAGCTGCTGCGGAGTGTGATTATGAAACTATTATGATCAATTGCAACCCCGAAACAGTTTCAACAGATTTTGACACGGCAGATAAGTTGTATTTTGAACCGGTTTTCTGGGAACATATTTATGATATCATCCTGCATGAAAAGCCGGAAGGTGTAATAGTACAATTAGGAGGACAGACGGCATTAAAACTTGCTGAGAAGCTAGATAAGTACGGGATAAAAATTATTGGGACGAGTTATAAATCTCTTGATTTAGCGGAAGATCGAGGAAGCTTTTCGAAACTGTTGAAAGAGAATAATATTCCCTACCCAAGATTTGGTGTTGCCGAAACCGCCGATGAAGCATTACAGCTGGCAGATGAGTTAAATTTTCCATTGTTAGTTCGACCTTCCTATGTTCTTGGCGGGCAGGGGATGAAAATCGTAATTAATAAGGAAGAACTAGAGCAACATGTGGTTGATTTACTGCGTAAAATACCAAATAACAAATTGTTATTAGATCACTATTTAGATGGAGCAATTGAAGCTGAAGCAGACGCCATTTGCGATGGTAAAGATGTATACATTATTGGAATAATGGAACATATAGAGCCTTGTGGAATTCATTCCGGAGATTCTAATGCTACGCTACCTCCTTTTAACCTTGGGGAATTTGTAATGCAACAAATTAAAGATCATACCAAAAAGATAGCCTTAGCACTGAATACGGTAGGTCTTATTAATATCCAATTCGCTATTAAAGATGACATGGTGTATATTATTGAAGCAAACCCTAGAGCTTCTAGAACTGTGCCATTTATTGCGAAGGCCTACAAAGAACCGTACGTAAATTATGCTACGAAAGTAATGTTGGGAGAAAAGAAGGTTTCAGATTTTAACTTTGCACCGGAATTGGAAGGTTTTGCTATTAAACAACCCGTTTTTTCATTCAATAAATTTCCAAATGTAAATAAGAATCTTGGACCGGAAATGAAAAGTACTGGTGAAAGTATTTTGTTTATTGATGATCTTAAAGATGACGAGTTTTATAACTTGTACTCACGACGTAAAATGTATCTTAGTAAATAATATAAGGCAATTCAACTTCCAGATTTTTCTCTGGAAGTTGAATTTTACAGCTTCTAATTTTCTATAATAATTCCAGCTTTAACCTTATCACTTGGGATGTGTAAATGTTGTCTACCGAAGAGAACAGCATTATTTTCGATAATTTTAGATTTCTCCAATTTTTCTATATTCCGAAGTTTGATATTTGGTTTTTTTATTGCAACTACTTTTTGATCCGATCTTGACCAATAGCCTACAAAAGCCTCATTCTCTGAAATAATGCTATTTGAAAAATAGGAACTGTATACTAAGTTTTCTGGACCTACCAGAAAATTAGAATTACGTATGATTATATTATTTACAAAAGTAAATTTCACATCGTCGGGACCAAACCAGAAGGCACTCTCATAGGCTCCATAAACAATAGAATTTTTTATGGTAAAACCCGCTACATTGTTAAAAAATAATACCGCATTTCTACATTCATAAAAAATGCAATTCGCAATGGTATTTTTTGGACCATGCGCCCAGACCCCACCTTGTATAGGAGCTGATTCCTTAGCACCAATGAAATAGCATTGACTAATATGCAGATCTTCTAAACTGGAATCTTCTTTGGTAATTGGATAGTAGTATTGAACATTAGGATTGGCATTTCCTAAAAATTTTAAACCTTGGATAGTCACATGATTTGTAGCAATTAATAAACCAGTAGCATGATTGAATTGTGTTTTAGAATTGTTTGAGGATGTTGATTGTATAATAGGCATTTGATCTGGAGTCCAACTCTCGGTATTCGGTAAATAAACTGCTTCAATAAAATATCGAGTAGTATCTGTCATAATACGTACGGGATTGATAGATACTTTATCTGATAATGTATATAAACCCGGGAATAATTTAATACGAATTGCCCCAGAGCCTGTTAAAGAATTAGCAGCGGTAACGGCTCTTTTTAAAGATTGATAAGGAGCTGTTTTACTACCAGTATTTAAGTCTTTTCCCAATAAAGGATCGACGTAAATCTCTTGACTGAAAGCTAAACTACTAAGCAACAATAAAAGAAAGAATCGGTATTTCATTTTATGATCTATTTATAATTAAGAGACCACAATTTAAAATAGTAATCGTTGAATGATATTATATTAACCGTACATAATCGTTCATTCTTGTTCAAATTCATTCAAACAATAAAAAACTATAAAAAGAAAATAGTTAAGGTCGAGCTTCCCTTTTTTTAAGGGCTATCAATTTGCCGCTTTTAAAAGATCATTATTCGTAACTAGTTTTGCTAGTGAAAACGCAGCAATACTCATTACTACATCTCGAATAGCAACATCAATAAAAGAACCACTAACAATTAGAGTAATTGCAATTAAAAGTAACCATGCTGCAACAATGAATGCACCGAGCTTAGTTTTGAACAATACTAGTGCACCAGCTGCAATTTCTATTACACCAACAATTGTCATAAAAACTCCAATTTCAAATGGCAGTAGTTCTACAAAACCTGTAAAGGCATATTGAGACCAATCGGTTAGCAAATTTGTAAACTTGTCGAGACCAGCTACTATAGGAACAAGACCAAATGTATATTTTAATAAATTAATAGATAAAGTTGTGTTTGACATGATAATTTGATTTAATTTTAGTTTGTATGGCTTTTTGATGTGGTATTGTTAAAAAGGATACAATTTTTGTATCCTTTTTTTGAATTGCTCATCTAATGCTATAAATGGGTAGTATGAAAGAATCACAGATAGCAATTATTAGAAATAGCAAGGTTTCGGACGAGAAGATTGTGGAGCGCGTTTTATTAGGTGAAAAAGAGTTGTATGAGCTTTTAATTCGCCGGTACAACCAAAAACTATACCGTCTAATTGTTGGATATTTATCAAGTCCTGATGATATTGCTGATGTAATGCAAGACACCTACCTAAAAGCTTATGAAAAATTGTATCAATTTAAATTCAATTCTAGTTTTTCTACTTGGTTAATTCGGATTGGAATAAACGAAGCCCTAGCAAAAATCCGCTATAAAATTAGGTATGTACAATTGAATAAAATGGATCCAGAAATACAAAACAATTTATTAGAAAAAGCGACGCCATCTCAATTAAACCCTGAGAAAAAGGTTATTCAAAAGGAAACCAAGCGCATGTTAGAAGAAAGTATTTCAAATTTGGAATCGAAATACCGCGTAATTTATATTTTAAAAGAAATCGAAGGTATGAAACTAAGTGCAATTAGCGAATGCCTAGATATCTCCATTCCCAATGTTAAGGTGCGTTTGCACAGAGCCAAACATATGATTAAAGATGAATTGTATAAAATATCAGCAGATCCTGATATTTTTGAATTTGGATCTTCTAAATGTGATGTGCTTACCCGAAATGTAATGCAACTAATCTAGACCTAGACTCATGCTCCCCATTCGGTATGGAAGATACCTTCCATATCAACACGCTCATAGGTATGTGAACCAAAATGATCTCTTTGCGCTTGAATTAAGTTCAAAGGCAGATGGCTAGACGTATAGGCATCAAAATATGTCAGAGCATTAGAAAGTCCAGGCATCGGAATTCCACTTTGAGCAGCATAAGAGACTAGGGCTCTAACTCTACTAACCGTTGCTTGTACTTTTTCTACAAAGATTGGGGAAGCCAATAGATTTCCTAATTTACGATCTCTGTTATAGGCCTCCATAATATCTTCTAAAAGCCCTGCACGAATAATACAACCTGCTCTCCAAATTTTTGCTATAACCCCTAGATCTAAATCGTAACCATATTCGTTGGAAGCGTCGGCAAGTTGGTGCAACCCTTGGGCGTAAGCCATAATAAAGGAAAAGAATAAAGCTTCTTCCGCTTTATTGATCAATTCATTTTTATCAATGGCAGCAGGTGTAGGTCTGTCATATAGCTTATCTGCTAAAACACGTTCTTCTTTTAGGGCCGAAATTTCCCGCATGCTAACAGCAATGTCAATAGTAGGTACAGGGATTCCTAAATCCATTGCATTTTGAGAGGTCCATTTACCGGTACCTTTTTGCTTAGCCTTATCCAGGATTTTATCGACCAATCTGCCATTACCCTTGTCGTCATCTTGTTTAAATATTTCGGCCGTAATTTCCACTAGAAAAGACTGCAAGCGTCCTTGATTCCATGTGTTATATACTTCATGAAGTTCATCATTATCTAATTTTCCAGCTTTACGAAGCAAATCATAAATTTCGGAGGTGAGTTGCATCATTCCATATTCGATACCATTATGCACCATTTTAACGTAGTTACCTGCGGATTTTGGACCTAAATAGGCAACACAAGGTTCTCCTTTAAATTTTGCTGCTACAGCTTCAAAAACTGGTTGTACTTCTGCATATGCAGATTTTGACCCCCCTGGCATAATGCTAGGGCCTTTGCGAGCTCCTTTAGCTCCCCCAGAAACTCCTGCGCCAAAAAAGTGTAACCCTTTTTCCTTTAAGTAGGCTTCTCTGCGATCTGTGTCGGTAAAGAAAGAATTTCCACCATCAATAATAATATCATCTTTACTCAAATGCGGAATAAGATTATCGATTACGATATCGACCACTTTTCCCGCTGGAACCAAAAGCATTATTTTTCTTGGAGTAGCCAAAGCAGCAACAAAAGTGGCTATATCTGTTGCAGCATTAACTTTTTCAGTATCTCCTCCTTCTTTTTTTAGTGCGGCTACTTTTTCTTCATCCAAATCATAACCAAAAGCCTTAAAACCATTGTCTGCTACGTTCAAAATAAAATTACGTCCCATTACACCTAGGCCTACTAATCCGAAATCATATCTATTCTGCTGTTCCATGTATTTGCTGTTGCTATTATTATTAGAGTTACTTATGTTTGGTATTTAAATTTGCTGTAAATATCAATTAATATACTTTATCTTCGTCACTGGATATTTTGCGTCTAAATTAAACCAAAATGTCGAGTTATGGGACGATAGTTTTTAGAAAAAAAATAAGGGTCACATTTTAAGTTAGAATTGATATTAATAGTGGTATAATTATCTTTTTATGAATAAGACATCAAATCAAATGCTTATTATTTTTGGGGCCTCTGGGGATTTAACGGCGCGAAAATTAATTCCTGCACTATATAACTTATATCAGGAAGAACATCTGCCTGAAAATTTCATTGTTCTTGGAGCGAGTAGAAGTGATTTAACGGATAAAGAATTTAGAAATAAAGTTGTTCATGAAAGTAAGTACCTCAAAGAGAGATTAAAGGGGAAAGCAGAAGATTTTGTTAACTTTTTTGCAGATCGACTCTTTTATGAAGATCTCGGAAAAGAGTATGACTCAAATTATGAAAGGCTAGGGAAACGAATCTCAGACCTAAACACCAAGTTTCATACCGAAAACAATTACATTTTTTATTTGTCTACCCCTCCTCGAATTTATGAGGTTATTGCTAAAAACCTTTCTGCTCAAGGGTTAAATGATGAAAGTGAAGGCAGTAAACGACTTATTGTAGAAAAACCATTTGGCTATAGCTTAGCTACAGCAAAAAGCTTAAATAAAGGTCTACAACAGTATTTTAAGGAATCTCAAATTTTTAGAATCGATCATTATCTGGGAAAAGAAACAGTTCAAAACCTTTTAGTGACTCGTTTTTCGAATAGTATTTTTGAACCGCTATGGAATCGAAACTATATCCATCATGTAGAGATTACTAATGCAGAAAGTGTAGGGGTAGAAAAACGCGGAGGTTACTATGATAAATCTGGTGCTTTAAGAGATATGTTCCAAAATCACTTATTACAAATTGTATCGCTTATTGTTATGGAACCACCTATTGGTGCAGCAGCAGAAGAAATTCGTAACGAGAAAGTAAAGGCTTTAAAGTCGTTACGCATTATGAATGACCCTGTTACCTTATCTAAAAATACGATTCGTGGACAATATGTTTCCTCAGTTATAAATGGAGAAAAGGTAAAGGGGTATCGAGAGGAAGAAGGTGTTGATCCGGATTCTACAACGGAAACCTATGCCGCTATTAAGTTTTTTGTTGATAATTGGAGGTGGAAAGATGTCCCTTTTTATGTACGGACCGCTAAGCGAATGCCAACCAAGGTTACCGAAGTAGTAATTCATTTTAAATCTCCCCATCACAATATTTTTAAAGATAACGATGTAGCCAATAAGGACAATAAACTCATTATTCGCATTCAACCAGATGAAGGGATCTTGATAAAATTTGGCGTTAAAGTACCCGGACAAGGATTTAAAGTTGAACGTGCTAATTTAGACTTTTACTACTCCAATTTGGTTGAAACTCATGTTATGGAAGCATATGAAAGATTGTTATTGGATGCAATGCAAGGCGATGCAACCTTATATGCCAGAGCTGATGAAGTGGAAGCTGCTTGGGAGTTTGTAGATCCTATTATAGATTATTGGAAAAATGGAAAAGAAGTAAGCACCTATGGTTATTCCGCAGGAGTGTGGGGCCCAAGTAATGCCGACGACCTTATTGATGGTCTTAGTATGTGGCGAAATCCTGGTGCTAATCTCGCCGATGACCCTGGCTTTTGTGTCATTTCTTAATCACATTTATGAATCTAAATATCCTTGCTACGAAACAAGAAGTAGCTACTGTTTTTTCTGAATACTTTGCGGAACTTGTAGCAACAAATGAAACGCTTCATATTGCGCTATCAGGAGGTAGTACACCAAAAATAGTTTTTGATCATTTAGCGGAGACTTATACTACTGCAATTGATTGGAGTAAAGTACATTTGTACTGGGGTGATGAACGCTGTGTTCCTCCAGAAGATGATGAGAGCAATTATAAAATGACGGTTACTCATTTGCTTCAAAAAGTAAATATCCCTGAGGAGAATATACATCGTATTTTAGGGGAAGAGAATCCCACGACAGAAGCTATTCGTTATGGAAAAGTTTTGGGAAGCCAATTGCCTTTAGTGGCTAACGTGCCACAATTTGATTTGGTGATTTTGGGCATGGGAGATGACGGTCACACAGCGTCCATATTTCCACATGAAATTACTTTGTGGGACGCCGACGACAATTGCGTAGTAGCAACGCATCCAGATTCTGGTCAACAACGTGTGAGTATTACTGGAAAAGTCATCAATGCGGCAAAAGAAGTTGCTTTTTTAGTAACAGGAACAGGCAAGGCACCTAAAGTAAAGGCAATTGTAGAATTAGGAAATGAAACCTATCCAGCAGCTTTAGTAGCTCCTATATCAGGTCAATTGCATTGGTTTTTAGATCGTGACGCCGCTTCAGAGATTATTTCTTAAGCGCTACTTTTACATTTTCAGGAACAATCGTTTCCAAGTAGGCCTCCATTTTAAATTTGGAAGCATCAAATTGAGAATCTCGAATCAATGCTTCTATTTTACGTTGCTTACTTCTTGCAAAACGCCGTACCCCTATTTTATCCTTAATTAACAAACCTGGTACAGGAATATTTTTTCCATTCTCATCTTTTGCTACCATAGTAAAATAGGAAGAGTTGCAGTGTTTCCGTGATCCCGAAGTAACATTTTCCGATTCTACACGCACCCCAACTACCATTGAAGTTTTTCCAGTATAATTAATTGATGCTTTAAGCGTCACCAATTCACCAACCTCGATGGGGTTTAAAAAATCCACACGATTAACCGAAGCTGTTACACAGTAACTCTGCGAATGTTTAGAAGCACAAGCAAAGGCAATCTGATCCATTAAGCTTAAAATATAACCTCCATGAATTTTTCCACTAAAATTGGAATGGGAGGGAAGCATTAACTCGGTAATTGCTACGCGTGATTGTTTTGCTGATTTAAACTTTTCCATGGTATTAAGGTCGATTTAAAAACCTTTTGTTTACAAGAAATTGAACAGATTTACGAATTTAATTGGTCTGGAGTTTCCTCAAAATCATCTTCCTGAGCTCTTTTTAAAATAGGGTCGGGAATCGCTTTTTTAGCTTTGGCTCCCATTTTCTTGAGTTTTTCAATGCTAATAACAATATTACCTCTTCCTTCTACCAATTTATTCATTGCCCCTCGATACTCAGATTTTGCCTCGTCCATTTTTTTACCAACCTTAGTTAAATCAGCCACAAAACCTTCGAATTTATCATACAGTGCACCAGCTTGCCGCGCAATTTCAATGGCATTACGCTGTTGTTTTTCATTATTCCACATACTATCGATAGTTCGTAAAGTGGCCAATAAAGTTGCAGGAGTAACAATGACAATATTTTGTTCAAATGCTTTATTATATAAGGTCGGATCTGTATTTATTGCAATTGCAAAAGCAGGTTCGATAGGTACGAACATCAAAACAAAATCTGGACTTTCCATAGCGTATAAATCCTCATATTTCTTAGCTGAAAGCTGCTCCACATGTTTCCGTAAACTATTGATATGATCCTTTAAAAATTTCTCCTTAAGGTCTTCTGCACCATTTACATAACGCTCGTAATCTGTTAATGAAACTTTAGAATCGACAATCATTTTTTTACCATCAGGTAAATTGATGATAACATCGGGTAAAACCCGACTGCCATCTTCCTGAGTAAAACTCTGCTGTACAGTATATTCCCTATCTTTTTCTAAACCGGATTTTTCTAAAACACGTTCCAATACCAATTCCCCCCAATTTCCTTGCATTTTACTATCTCCTTTTAAGGCTTTGGTAAGGTTTTCGGCTTCCTGAGTAATTTTTAAATTCTGATTTTGAAGGTGTAAAAGTTGCTCTTTTAGCGCCGCATGCATACCTACACTTTCTTTCTGTGATTTTTCAACCTTATCTTCAAAAGTTTTTATTTTTTCTTGAAGCGGCGACAAGATGGTTTTAATGTTTTCCTTATTTTGCTCCGTAAACTTGGTGCTTTTTTCTTCTAATATCTTATTTGCTAAGTTTTCAAATTCCTTTGTAAACTTCTGTTGTAGTTGTTCAACTTCTTCCTTTTGTTCCCTGTTTTTTAGCTGCAGATTTTCAAGATCAGCCTGAGACCGTACCAATTGATGTCCCAGTTGCTCTTTTTCATGTTGAAAAACACGTTTCTCTTCGGTGGAAATGGCCAATTTCTTTTCAAGATTATCCAGTTGATTTTGCAGAAGTGTTTCACGTTCTTTTAGGGCACTTTGATCCGATTTTGTTCTAAGGTTTTGAATATAAGTTCCTAAGAAATATCCAATCCCAGAAAAAACAATTCCAATAATACTATAGAGTAAGACTCCGTCCATGGTGTTTTTACTTTGCAGTAAAGATAAAGGTAATGTTTAAAAATATAATAGGTGTTGTAGCTTACTTATTAACCTTAAAAGTGCTCGTTTTTGAATCAAAAATAACCGTGTCTTCCGGGAATAATTGATGAAAAATCCCTGCTGATTGAAGCGCTTTTGGAGTGCCAAAACTTTGTTTTTCCTTTCCCATAATTAGTATTGCATCGCACAGTTGAATGGCCATATCAATCTCGTGGGTGGTAAATACAATAGTTTTACCAGTTTCATGTGCCAACGATCGCAATAGTTTTAATATATGTACTTTATGAAACAAGTCTAAATGTGTGCTAGGCTCATCCAATAGAATAATGTCTGTATCCTGAGTAATGGCACGGGCAAGCATTACCTTTTGTAACTGTCCATCGCTTAATTCAAAACATTTTTTTTGCTTTAAATCCGCTAAGCCGACTTTTTCAATAGCAGCTTCAATGGCAACATTATCTGTTTGGGTCAATGCTCCAATCCAATTGGTGTACGGCTGCCTTCCCAATGCAATTAACTCGATTACTGTCAGGTTTTTGGAGGCGATTGGTTCTGTAAGTACTACACTTATCTTTTTTGCCCATTCTACAGCGGTGTATTTCTCGATAGGGGTGTTAGCCAGCAAAATTTCTCCGGAAATTTTGGATTGCATTCTGCCTAAAGTTCGAAGCAATGTTGATTTCCCTATTCCATTAACACCTACTATGGCCATAAACGTTCCAGGCTTGGTTTGGAATGTGATGTTCGAAGCTACTGTAGTTTGCCGCTTCTTTTTTGCATAACCAATATGTAAATCATTTACAATAAACATACTAAAAAATCATTTTGCGTTTTCGAATTAAGAGCCAAATCACCACGGGTGCTCCAATTAAAGAGGTGATTGCATTGATAGGTAAAATATGAATAGAATTTGGTAGTTGCGCTAAGGTATCACATAACAATAATAATATTCCACCGTAGAGAAAAACTGCTGGAATAAGAACTTTATGATTGGTTGTATCAAAAATTTGACGGGTTAAATGTGGGACCGCTAAACCTATAAAGGCAATGGGACCCGCAAAGGCCGTTACCCCTCCAGCTAGTAGGCCAGTTGCTATTATAATAAACAATCGGTTTCGTTTGATATTTACGCCTAAACTTTGCGCGTAATTTTCTCCAAGAAGAAGTGCATTCAACGATTTTATAGCAATAACACTCATAAGCGTCCCAATACCTACTATTGCAGATAAAATTGACAATTGCGGCCAGGATAAATTACCTACACTGCCAAAGGACCAATAAATATATTGCTGCAATTTTTCGGCATTCGTAAAATAAGAAAGTACACTAACAATAGCTGCTGTAATACTACCAAACATCAATCCAATAATAAGCAATGCCATGGTATCCTTTACTCGAGCAGCAACAATCATTACGGCTAATAATACTAGAAAACTACCGATACTCGCAGCTATAGCAAGAGAGATGTCATTTATAAATCCAAAGCCTAGCAAACCTGCTAAGAAAGAAGAACCCATAATGAGGAGTGCAACTCCCAAGCTTGCTCCCGAACTAATTCCTAAAACAAAAGGACCAGCAAGCGGATTTCTAAATAGAGTTTGCATTAAAAGACCACTCAAGGCTAAACCACTACCTACAAGTATAGCGTTAAAAGCTTTGGGTATTCTGTAATTCCATATAATATAATTCCATGAATCTTGCTGCGTTTGCCCACCCAAAATTGTATTAAGAGTCTCTTTAAATGGAATGGATACAGAGCCCAAGCTAATGTTAAGAACAAAGGCCAGTAGCAGAGCCAAAAGCAAAACTAGAAACGATATACGATATGATAGTTTTGTTGCCACTTATTGTAATTCAGTATAAAAAACGGGTTGGTGATTGGGTAATAATTCTGGATGAAAAATGTGTATTAAATCTTGCAATACCAAATCAGGCCTGTTGGGCGCAAGTTCAAAAAATAGAAGTCCTCCCGTTTCTCCTATAGCATTGGTATGGCTGTAAACTTGCTTACTTTTAAATGCTTGAAACTGCTGATAATGTTCACTAGCGTTTAACATATCTTCATAGGTAGCATGTAATGAAGGATCTAACCAAAACTCCGCTTGCTGTCCTTTTTCCAAAACGCTCTCTATACTGAGTCCGATGCTTCCAGTTTCTTGTGTATTGGACCATATATAATTGGTGTTAGCGTCCTCCAAAAATTGGGCTTTCCAACTATTTCCACCAGCAACATACCAAACATCTTTATACAAACCTCCATCCATAACAGTAGGTTTTCTTTTCGCATTTTTTGTAAGCAATTTGGCCGCGTTATAAGCATCTTCAATGGAGTTAAAAATACGATCTGCTTCTTTTTCTTTACCAAAAAAAGGAGCGAAAAATTTAATCCATTCTGCTTTCCCCAAAGGGGTTTCTTCAGTCCAATCCCCATTATATACTACTGGAATATTAGAACGTTTAATTGTTTGATAGGCCTTATTTTGATTATTAATTCCAAAACCTATAACGACATCCGGTTTCAGCGCAAGTAATGATTCAATATTAATAGCTTCGTTATTACCTAAATCTTTTATACGATCAGCTGCGATTCGAGCTCTAGTTGCCTTTGAAGAAATAAAATCTGTTCTCGGAAACCCAACTAATTTTGAACCAGCACCTAAAGCCTCAATAGCAGGGATATGTGTCGTTGAAGTCGCAACTAATTTATTAATAGGCACTCCGATAATAGCATCATAAGCTTCGGTACTAAAAGTTGTATATGCCAATTTCTCCTTGGGAACAAGTGCATAAGTATAGGATGTCTCAGAATTAAGCCAGGGGGAATTAATGGTAATAACAGTAATTCCCGAAGCTGATTTTTCGATGGAAAAACCCTTTGCATGACTAATTATAGTTTGATCGGGTAGGTTTGTTTGTGGAAGTACTTCTTTTTTTTGCGGCTTGCAATTAAAAAAACACACATTTAAAAATAAGAGTAAAATACCCCAGAAAAAAGACTGTTTCATGATTTCAAAAGTAGTATTATTTAATCTGAGCTAAAAAGATTAAACAAAATGTTTATTTTCGCGCTGAATTTTGGTTTGTATTCCTAGTGTATTAGGAATATAATTAAAAGGGAATCTAGTGAAAATCTAGAGCTGTTCCCGCAACTGTAAGCTTAGTTCACGAATGTGAATGCTTGTTATAACTTCAAAACCACTACTCGAAAAATTACAGAGTGGGAAGGTACATAGCAAGACGCGAGTCAGGAGACCTGCCATTTTCAAAACAAAGAAATGTTAAACTTTCGGGATAAAAGTTTACGTATGGGTACAGACATACTATCCTCCCGTTTACGGATTAAAAGAAATGAACAAAAAAATTTATGGTTTATGTGCTGGAATATTAGCCAGTGCAACAATGGCTGCTCAAGAGCAACAAACGGACTCTATTCAAGTACAACAATTGGATGAAGTAGTCGTCAGTGATTCGCGTTTTCAATTGAAAAGAGCGAATTCCGGAAAAACGGTTATTAAAATAACCGCAAAAGAATTGGAGCGGAGCCAAGGAAAGTCCATCGCGCAGCTCATAAATAGTAAAAGTGGGCTTGAGATAGGTGGTAGTCGTGGAAGAAATGGTGAAATTCTCGGTGTTTTTGGACGGGGAGGTAGAGGAAGGCAAGTACTGGTGGTAATTGATGGTGTTCAAGTAACGGACCCATCTTCTTTTTCATCAGAGTATGACTTAAGGCTTTTAGATCTTGCCAATATCGAAACTATTGAAATCATTAAAGGTGCTGCAAGTACCCTCTATGGCCCTAATGCAGCTACTGCCGTAATTAATATTACAACTAAGAAATCTTCTAAACGAAAAATCGCAGGAAATTTTAAATCTACAGTGGGTACTAACCAAACCAGCGATGATCAAAATTATAATGCTTCTAGTTTTGATAATAGCGCTCAGGTAAGCGGTAGTATTGGAAATTTTAGTTATCTAGCTGGTGTTTCCAATAGCTATTCTAATGGAATATCGTCAATAACAACTCCGGAGAATCAGGAGGACGATTTTGAAAGGTTTACTACTGATGTTAAATTAAGTTATCGATTCAGTAAAAACTTTGATATCACTGTATATGGAAATTATACAGATCTTGAAACCTCTTTTGATGATGCTTTTGCTTTTGCGGACACCGATTTCGAATTCTTAAGTGAACAACAACGCGTTGGATTAACGGCAAACTATAACTATACTTCGGGATCAGTGCATTTAAATACCGCTTTTACCGATTATGAATCTGAAAGCGTTAGTGCTTTCCCTAGTACTTTTGCAGCTAAAAATTATATAGCAGATGTTTATAATAAGTATAATTTCAATGGTAATTTTTATACAATTTTGGGTTTGAATGTAATTAATAATACGGCGGAGTTTGGAGATTCTGAGGAGTTTACTATTGTAGATCCTTATGCTAATGTGGTGTATGTATCTTCCTTTGGACTCAATGTTAATGCAGGTGCCCGCTTAAATAATCATTCTGAATACGGAAGCAATTTTGTTTACAATATTAATCCTTCTTTTACTTTTGAACTGGAAGACGGTTATTTCAAGATTTTAACTTCCTATGCTACTTCGTATATTACGCCATCTTTAACGCAATTATTTGGGGATTTTGGAGCAAATCCAGATCTGGAACCAGAAGATAATACCACCTATGAAGGAGGTCTGGAATTTAATAAAACAGGTAAAGTTAGAGCAAGTGTACTTTATTTTAATCGATCGGAAGAAAACCTCATTACCTTTGATGAAAATTTTGTTAGCGTAAACTCTGATAGTACCATTGATGCTCAAGGAGCAGAAATTGAAGTTGATTGGACTATTGTAAGTGATCTAAATTTTGGTGTTAATTATACTTTTACTGAACGAAAAGGAGATAATGCCATTCGTATTCCACGTCATAAAATAAATGCGGCCTTAAATTACGCTTTGTCCGATCGTACGGAATTGGCGCTAAATTATGCTTTTAACGGAGAACGCCCTGATACTGATTTTGGCACTTTCACCGATATGGATTTGCCTTCTTTTTCGTTGGTAGATTTCTATATAAGCCATGAAATTATGCCTAAGAAAGTAAAATTATTTCTTAACGCTACAAATATCTTTAATGCCGAATTTGTAGAGGTTATAGGTTTTAATACGAGAGGAAGAAATATAAATTTGGGAATAAATATTAGTCTATAATCCAAGTAAGAATGCTTAAAGTTTGTTCTTTCCTTCCTGCGGTAACCCAAATGATTTATGACATGGGTTTACAGGATCATTTGTATGGCGTAACCTTTGAGTGTCCGGAGCAAGCATTAACGGAGAAAACTAAGGTAGTGCGTTGTGTTTTGGAAGGAAAGAATTATAGCAGTCGGGAAATCGATGATATTTTTTCAGCAAGCAAGCGTCAGGGTAAAAGTTTGTATTATGTAGACGAACCTTTGTTAGCGTCCATTGCTCCGGATATTATTTTTACGCAAGATGTTTGTGAAGTTTGCCAGATTGATACGGCAACGACAGCTAGGGCGGTTGCAAAATTAGCAAAGGAACCAAAACTGATACCCATAAGTCCTGAATCATTAACCGATGTATTTCAGACCGCCATTACAATTGCAAGAGCATTGGGCAAGGAAGAAGAGGCTTTTACGTATTTGGCTAAACTCCGGCAGCGCGTAGATGTGGTTATTGATACATTAAGAAAGGAAAGAGCACTACCAAAAAGAGTATCTCTTATAGAATGGATTGAACCGCTTTATAATTGCGGACATTGGATACCACATCAAATTGCTTATGCCGGAGGAATAGATATGCTGGCAAATCCTTCAGGAGATAGTATTGTTACTTCCTGGGATAAAGTAATAAAGTATAATCCTGAAGTGGTGGTTATAGCACCCTGCGGATTCGGAATTAAACGTACCGTGGAGGAAATGCACCTATTGCAACAGAAAGAAGGCTGGAAAAATTTAAAAGCAGTACAAGAAAATGCCGTTTTTATAGCGGACTTTGACTTATTTACCCAACCGTCTGCTGCAACTTTAGTAGATGGAATTGAATTGTTGGCGGGTTTGTTTCATCCAGAAATTTTTGGCATACCGAAACATTTGCTAACTAAATATGAGAAACTAGTTACGCAACAAGCGGTTTAAAAAAAGCGAATAAAAAACAAAGAAGCAGTATCTATTATAAAACGATACTGCTTCTTTTTGTTTTGTAGCGTATTGTGATTTATTGAAAATTAATATCTCCTAAAGGTTTATCGAGATACATTTTATCATTCAAAGGAGTAAACATTTTGGAATTCCCAACCTTTTCTAGTTGTAGCGGTTGCCGACTACTAAAAGCCGTTTTAGCGGCTATAGTACCTGTAATTTCTTGTAGTGCTCTTGCTAAAAATGGTTCGTTAGGATTGCCTAGAACACCAAGGTTTCCAAAATCTTCCTCAAAAACAATATTCGGAGCTAGCCCATCAGTATATTCGAAAAAACCGTCCGCATTTTCGTTACGCCCAACTAGAGGTTGTAATGCCCATATATTATCTGGATTGATTTGATTTTCTCGGGACGCATTGTAAACAAAATCATTGGCAGCATCATCAACCAAGGTAATCGAAAACTCATTCTTACCAGAAGTTGTTTCCCCTATTTGAATTACGTTCAGATACGGAGCAAGACCATTAATAACTAATTCGCTCGAAGATGCCGTTCCATTCGTCGTTAAAATAAATACTCGGTTTAAATTTAAAGTATTAATAGGCGATCCTTCCCCAGTTTGATTTGCAAAAAAGTCATTCAATTGTGCCTCGCTTAATTGTGGTTGTATTTTGCTATTCCAACGTTGACGAATATATAGGTCGTTCGTATTGGTTCCGGCGATCATACTTGCAAGCAGACGGGAGGAATTTACAGAACCACCAGAATTGTAGCGTAAATCCAATACCAAGTCCGTAACGCCATCTGCTACAAACTGACCAAAAGCATCATTGAGTTGCTCATCAAAATTACTTACAAAGCTATTGTACATGAGGTAGCCTATATTTTGCCCCCCAACATTTATGGTATTTCCGATAAACACTGGATTTTCAATCAAACCTTCTTCCTTAGTTAGGGTAACTGTCCTTCCATTTTCCGTAACCACGTTATTTTCAATATCCGCTAAGGTTAAGGTATAGGTATCATTATCTCCAAAGAGAAGGTCTCTAAAGTTATCAACTGTTATAATAGTACCATCCACTTCGGTAAATATATCGCCGCGTGCAATATCTTGTCCCGCAGCACTTGAATTTGGGATGATATAACGCACATATCCAAAAACTTCATCACTATCGGCAAAGCGCACCAATCCAAATTCCAAACCATTACTTCGTGATACTCCGGCAAAAGCATTTACCAAAACGCGAAAATCTTCATTTAAAAAACTAAAACGATCTTCATCAGACAATAAAACATCGAAGAAAAAATCACTGGGATTTGGAGTCGCCTCTAAAAAAGCGGTAAATTCCTCATTAGTAGCAAATCGATCGTCGGCAAGGTTAGGTGCTGTTTCTTGGAAAAAGTACCATAAATTCATGGACTGCCACATAAAATTCTGTACAACTACATTGGCGGAAGTAGGATTCGGGTTATTTGGATTCGGGTTTTCTAAGCCATCATCATCACTACAGGATGCTATAAACAGAAATAACCCTAAAACTAAGGAGATATACTTTTTCATAATTTTCTTTTTTAGCTTTAATGTAACAATCAAGAATCATTCCAAGACAATCCTTACATTGTAATGGGATAACTAAATACCCGCTTATAATCCTCTAAATTAGGGATATCAAAAGGAAAAAAAAATATTTTGTAACAAAATTCGATATGCGTCGTCTTCCTTTTGTAACGCATTAAAATGGATTACACACTAACTAAACCAATTATGAAACAATCGGAGTTTTTAAATACGGTGATGCCTTTTAAGGATAAACTGTTTCGATTGGCAAAGAGATTACTGGTTTCTAAAGAAGAAGCTGAAGACGCAACGCAAGAGATTTTACTGAAATTATGGTCTAAAAACAGTAAGATGGAAGAGTATAAAAATGTAGAAGCTTTTGCAATGACAATGACGAAGAATTTTTGTTTGGATCGATTAAAGTCAAAACAGGCAGGAAATTTAAAGTTGGTACATAGTAACTATACAGACGAAAATGTATCCTTGCAAAATGCCGTTGAAACAAATGATAGTTTAGATTGGGTACAGAAAATAATGGAAGAACTCCCTGAGCAACAAAAGTTAGTTTTACAGCTTAGAGATGTAGAAGCCTACGAATTTGAAGAGATATGTGCATTATTAGATATGAAACCTACAGCAGTTCGCGTAGCCTTATCTAGAGCACGAAAAACAGTAAGAGAAAGATTAATTGAAAAACATCGCTATGGAATTGGATAGAATAGAACAATTACTAGAGAAATATTTTGAAGCTACCACAACTGTAGCGGAAGAAGCAGAGCTAAGAGCTTATTTTGAGCAAGCAGATGTGGCGCCACATTTGCAAGTGCATGCACCTTTATTTCAATATTTTTCTCAAGCCAAAGAAGAACAGTTTACGAAGCAGGTTCCATTAAAACCTAGAAAAAGCTATTATCGATGGATTTCCGTTGCAGCCTCTGTTATTCTATTTTTTGGCATCTATTTTGGAAATAGTAGCTATCAGGATTACCTGGAAACAGAAAAGCAAAATCAAGAACAGGCACAATTTGCCTACGATGAAACAAAAAAAGCCTTGAACCTTCTAGCTGCAAATTTTGGAAAGGGTACTGAAAAAGTAGCTTACCTAAAAGAGTTTGATAAAACGACACAAAAAATTTATAAAAACAATAATTAAAATGATACCGATGAAAAAGAATATTCTAATACTATTAATAGCGCTAACACCGCTTACAGGGTTTTCACAATCCCTATTTGATAAGTATGAAGATTTAGACAATGTAACTTCTGTTATCGTAAATAAAAATATGTTTAATCTTTTACGCAAGATGAATGTAAATGTAGACGATCAGGAAGCGCAGGATTTCGTTGATATAGCGCAAAGCATCAATAGCTTAAAGGTATTTACTACCGAAGATAAAGGTGTATCGGCGGATATGAAAAGTGCCGTAGAAAAATATTTAAGATCATCTTCTCTTGAAGAATTGATGCGAATTAAGGATGATGATGCCAATATTAAATTTTATATAAAAAGTGGTAAAGATGACGATCATGTAAGCGAATTACTCATGTTTGTCACTGGAGTAAAAGATGTTAAGATTGATAACTATAGTTTTGAAACCGTATTACTATCACTTACTGGAGATATTGATCTTAATAAAATTAGCTCCTTAACCAATAAAATGAACCTCCCAGAGGAATTAAACAACGCATCAAAAAAGAATTAATCAAAAAACAATTAAAAACAATCAAAATGAAACGAATAGTAATAGTATTAGTAGTAGCCTTATTGCCTTTAGCAGGATTTTCACAATCCATCTTCGATAAGTTTGAGGAAATGGACGATGTAGCTTCAGTAATAATAAATAAAGGAATGATCAATTTGTTTAGCACTATAGCTGAAAATGCAGATGATGATGAAGCCAAAGAATTTGCCAGAATTGCAAAAGGAATAGACGGATTGAAGGTTTTTATGACAGAGAATAAAGGAGTATCTGCTCAAATGAAATCAACGGTAGATAGTTACTTAAAAAAATCATCTTTAGAAGAATTAATGCGCGTTAAGGATGATGATACCACGGTAAAGTTCTATATTCAAAAGGGAAAAGATGAAAATCATGTGAAGGAGCTCTTAATGTTTGTGAGTGGAGTGAAAGACGTAAAAATTAAGGATAAAGATTTTGAATCTGTTTTAGTGACGCTAACTGGAGATATTGATCTAGCAGATATTGCCACGATAACAGATAAAATGGATCTACCTGGAGATTTGAAAAAGGTAGAGAAAAGAAACAAAAGAAATAAAAGATGAAGAAAGTAACCCAAAGTATTGTAGTAATTCTTTTGGCAGTTTTTGCACTATCTAGCTGTGCATCTACACAAAGCTTGCAAGAATACTATGTAGACAATTCAGAGAACCCTAATTTCATTTCTGTAGATGTCCCGGCAAGTATCTTAAAACTTGAAGAAACAAACCTTTCTGCTTCTCAAAAAGAAGCATTGGGGTCACTACGAAAGTTAAATGTACTTGCCTTTAAGAAAACAGCTACTAATGCTGCGGCTTTTAAAGAAGAAAAGGCTAAGGTAAACAACATTTTAAAGGATAAACGGTTTAATGAATTAATGAAATTAAACTCTAGTTATGGTAAAGGAGTGATTAAGTATTTAGGTGATGATGATGCCATAGATGAAGTTATTATTTATGGAAGTAGTAAAGATAAGGGTTTTGCATTGGTGCGAGTATTGGGAAAGAATATGAATCCAGCACACCTGGCAGAATTGCTGCAAGCCATCCAAAGCGCTGATTTTAATACCGATAATTTAGGTGAAATAGGAGCTTTCTTAAAAGGATAGTTTTTTTAATAATAGTTGATAGAATCCTGTGACAACTTCGGTTGTAACAGGATTTTTTTATGGTTATGAAATTAATATCCCCTTCTTTTTTATCAACAAATACCTATCTTAGGATCCTTAAACACTAATACCTTAAAAAAATGGAAAAAGCACAAGAATGGTTGAATTACGGCATTGAGTTAGCTAAGGAATTTGGTCCCAAGTTAATTACTGCAATACTGATTTATATTATTGGATCTTGGATCATAAAAAAGATAGTGGGTGGAGCTGGAAGACTTATGGCCAAGAGTAAATATGAAGAGTCGCTACAAAAATTCTTACTCAATTTAATTTCCTGGGCATTAAAGATCTTTTTAATTGTTACGGTAATCGCCAGATTGGGAATAGATATTACTGCCTTTGCTGCGATTGTTGCTGCTGCTGGTTTGGCGGTAGGTTTGGCTTTACAAGGGTCACTGTCCAATTTTGCTGGAGGTGTTTTACTCATGATTTTTAAACCTTATAAAATAGGAGATCTTATAGAAGCTCAAGGAGTTTTAGGTGCCGTTAAAGAAATAGAAATTTTTACTACCAAACTTACAACTCCGGAGAATAAATTAGCTATCGTTCCTAATGGTTCCATGGCTAATGGTAATATTATCAACTATACTGCTGAAGGAAAAATCCGCGTGGATACCACGGTCGGAATTGATTATAATTCGGATATCAAAGTGGCAAAGGAGGTCTTGTTAGATGTGCTAACTAGCAATCCTTCTGTACTTAAGGATCCGGCACCTTCAGTTAATGTATCGGAGTTGGCGGATAGCTCTATTAACCTTGCCGTGCGCCCGTTCTGTAAACCAGAAGATTATTGGGATGTATATTTTGCTACCATAGAAGGTACTAAAATTGCCTTGGATAAAGCGGGAATAGAAATACCATATCCACATCAGGTACGGATAGAAAAAACAGAAGATTAGGGAGCTTTCAAAACTAAATTCCCGTGTAATTTTGTGGTGAAATTGCCTTTAGTTCTGTTTTTATGGCATCTGATACTTCCAGACTATCGATAAAATTGGCCATTGATTCTTTAGTGACCTTGGCATTGGTTCGTGTTAGACCTTTTAGGGCTTCATAAGGATTGGGATAACCTTCGCGGCGTAAAATTGTCTGAATGGCTTCGGCAACTACAGCCCAGTTGTTTTCCAAATCCTGATGAAACTTTTCTTCGTTCAATAGGAGTTTAGAAAGCCCTTTTAAACTTGATTGGAAAGCTATCAGCGTATGTGCAAAGGGAACACCAATATTTCTTAAAACCGTACTATCTGTAAGATCACGCTGTAATCTGGAAACAGGAAGTTTAGCAGATAAATGTTCAAAAAGGGCATTTGCAATGCCCAAGTTTCCTTCAGAATTTTCAAAATCTATGGGGTTTACTTTATGCGGCATTGCCGAAGAGCCAACTTCCCCTGCTTTTATTTTCTGCTTAAAGTAGTCCATAGAAATATAAGTCCAAAAATCGCGATCCAGATCAATTAGAATGGTATTGATACGCTTTAATGTATCAAAGAGCGCGGCCATATGATCGTAATGCTCAATCTGAGTGGTAGGAAAAGAATGATATAAGCCCAATTTGTCATGCACAAAACTACCTCCAAATGCTTTCCAATCTATTTGAGGATATGCAACCTGATGTGCATTAAAATTTCCTGTTGCCCCGCCAAATTTTGCTGCGCTAGGAATATCATTTAATAAGTTAAACTGTTCTTCAAGACGTGTTACAAAAACTTGAATTTCTTTACCCAATCGCGTAGGTGATGCCGGTTGCCCATGCGTACGCGCTAGCATTGGAATAGTTTCCCATTCTTGAACAAAAGTTTTAAGTTTTTCAACTACTTCTAAATAGAGCGGTACATAAACTTCGTTCATGGCCTCCTTTAAGGAAAGGGGGATAGCCGTATTATTGATGTCTTGAGAAGTTAGGCCAAAATGAATAAATTCCTTAAATGCACTTAAGTTAAGGCGATCAAATTGGTTCTTAATATAATACTCAACCGCTTTAACATCGTGATTGGTTATCTTTTCAATGTCTTTGATTTCCTGAGCTGCCTCGATCGTGAAGTTTTTATAAATATCGCGCAATTGATCCTTTAAATTGATGTCAAATTCCGTCAACTGTGGAAGTGGAATTTCGCATAGCGCAATAAAATATTCGATTTCAACACGAACCCTATATTTTATGAGCGCTTCTTCCGAAAAAAAAGTGGATAAAGATTTGCTTTTAGAACTATACCTTCCATCAATTGGAGAGATTGCATTTAAAGGGTTTAGTGACATCTTGGAATAAATTATTTTTTGAAGCCGCAAAGATAAGGATTAGTTATGTAGATCTACAGTTAATCATTTACAGACTTATTTGCTTAAGTCAAAAAACTAATACAGCTACCACCAAAACAACGCTACTTTAATTTTGCTAAGGTTCTTCGTGCTCTCGCTTTATATGCTGCACTGCCTTGGGCGTAATTCTGCTCTAAAACCATTTGTAATTCGGGGTGTATCCAGCTATACTTTTTTCCCAATAGATATAGTGCAGTCATGGAATAGGCTTTAGCAGCAACCTTATGGTCTCCAATAAGCCAATCGAAACAGGCTGTGGTAATGCGCTCCAGATGTTTCTCCTTGATCTGACGCTGAGCTTCATTCTTAGTCCTTGAAAAATAAGCTGTTATTAGGTGTTCGCAAATCTTAGCAACAGGTCGTACCGAGGAATCTAAGTGCAATTTACCGATACCCAGGGTAAATTCATTTAGATAGGGGTAGATGTATGCCAATTTATGAGTAGCGGCAAATTCCATAACCCAGCAAGCCTTGCTAGATATAGGATCGTCCGCTGTAAAAGCAATGGCAAATAACGGCTTAATTAGGTTTGGTTTTTCCAAAACTAAATTAGCCATTTTCAGACGTTTTTCACGGGAATGATTTACATAATCTAAGGCATTATATAATTCGGTTTGTGTCACAATTATTGTATTTTTATAGAAAGACCTAAAGACATGAAAATACTAAAAAAAATAGCATGGGGGCTATTAATTCTATTTATAGCGATACAATTTTATCGCCCTGAAAAAAATAGTGTAGAAGGAAACTATGTGGCAGTTTTTGAGTTGGAAACTAATCCACCCCAAGAGGTGAAGACTTTGCTAAGGGAAAACTGTTACGATTGCCATAGTAATCATACCAATTACCCCTGGTATAATAACATTGCACCGGTATCTTTTTGGTTGGAAGATCATATCAAACATGGAAAAGGGGAACTAAATTTTTCTGATTGGGAAAATTATAGTGCGAAGAAAAAGGATCATAAATTAGATGAACTTATTGAAGAGGTGGATGCAGGTGAAATGCCGATTAAAGAATATACATGGACACACGGTAATTTAACATCAGAAGAACAAGAAGCCTTAATGACTTGGGCCAACAATGTTAGGGTGCTTTATCGATTAGGTCCACCACCAAACTAGGCACTCCTTCTGTTGCGGTCTTCGAAATAACAGTTAAATGTTCCATAGAAATGGTTTCCACACTAGGGTTAGGATCAATAAAGAAAATAGGAATATTTTCTGGGGCATAATTTACTAAACTTGCGGCTGGGTATACCTGCATGGAAGTTCCGATGATGATTACAATATCTGCTTTTTGCGTTAATAGTGCTGCTTTCGTTAATAAGGGCACCTCCTCTCCAAACCAAACAATATGCGGACGTAATTGGTGGTTATGTGGGCTTAAATCTCCTAGGAGCAGGTCTTTTTTCCAATCCAATATAGTGTTGGGGTAAACAGTGCACCTCACTTTAAACAATTCACCATGAAGATGAATTACATCCGAACTTCCAGCACGTTCATGCAAATCGTCCACGTTTTGAGTGATAATTGAAACGTCATAATGTGTTTCAAGTTGAACCAGTGCCTCATGTGCCCGATTAGGCCTAACGTTGAGCAATTGATTTCTTCGTTGATTGTAAAAATCCAAGACCAATTCGGGCTGAGCACGGAATCCTTGTGGAGATGCAACTTCCATAACATCATGCCCTTCCCAAAGACCATTGGCATCTCTAAAAGTTTTGAGTCCACTTTCTGCACTTACTCCTGCACCGGTTAAGACGACAATTTTTTTCATGAGCTATTTTATATAAATTTCTGATTTCATGGAAATTACGAGAATCAGAATAATTTCGTTGATTTTTTTTAAATTTAATGGTATCAAATCAAAAAAACGATTCATCATGAGAAAATTACTAATTACAATGAGTTTTTTGCTCCCTATATTGACCTTTGGTCAATTGCAAAATTTTGGAAGACATTCCTCCTTAAACGAGCTATCTTTCGCTTCTGATCGACTTGAAAAATCCTATGCCAATGCCTCTGGAACCCGATATCTGAATAAAGAATTTATTCCCGCAAAAATTAATGCACTTAAGGACATCAAAATGGTACGCTTTAATGCTGTTGAAAATACGATTGAAGTAAAGCAAAAAGACGAAAGAATTATGACCTTGTCTGATGACTACAGCTACATTGTAGAATTGAAGGATGGATCCAATAGAATATATGAAACCTTACCTTATATAAATGAATTTGGACACACTGCAAACACGTTTTTTGAGCAACAGTATGCGGACAGCAATTGTATCTTATATCTAAAAGAAACTATTAAATTCGTTCCCGAAAGCGCTGCCGGAAACAGCTTTGTAGATGCAACACCTGCTAGGTTTATAAAAGGAAAATCGGATTTTTATGTTACAAACCTTGAAGGCACATCATCCAAACTGGCACTTATCCCTAAGAAAAAGAAAAAAATGAAGAAACTATTTAAAGATCGCACAGATGAGGTTTCTAAATTCATGAAAAAGGAGAACCTTTCTTTAGATAATAAGGGCGATCTAGTTAAAATTTTAAATTTTTATTTTGCTAAATAATTAAGTTTGACACCGTTTAATTCCGATTTACTAGCTTATTTGGAGACCTTTCTTTCTGACCAACGAAAAAATCGTTTTTTGGAAGTTTTGAAAGAGCGTACCAATTATCTAACTGTAGTTGTAGAAGATGTATTCCAAATGCATAATACCAGTGCAGTAATTCGAAGTTGTGATGTTTTTGGAATTCAAACGGCGCATTTAGTTGAGGGAAGGTTTGGGAAGCGTCTTGATAAAAATATAGCGATGGGTGCACAACAATGGGTAGATATCCATCGCTACAATAGCATTTCCGCCTGCATGAATGCATTAAAAAAACAAGGATATCAACTTATTGCAACTACCCCAAATAACGATTCGTGTTTATTGGATGATTTTAAACTAGATCAAAAAACAGCATTGTTTTTTGGCACTGAAAAAGAAGGTTTAAGCGCAGAAGTACTTGCCAATGTTGATGGCAGTTTAAAAATTCCGATGGTAGGTTTTTCCGAGAGTTTAAACATATCGGTATCCGCTGCCATACTGCTTCAAAAACTAAGTGCACAACTTAGATCGTTAGATGTGAACTGGCAGCTTAGTCCAAGAGAGCAATTGGAAAAGCGCTTAGATTGGAGTAAAAAGTCAATCAAAAGCATTGAGGACATTTTAGAGCGGTATGAGAAAGAAGAAAATAAAATTTAGTATTTTTAGAGGTAACCAATTAATAAACTTATGATAATAGTACTTTACATTATTGTGGGCTTAGTAGTACTTATAGGTATTTTAGCCCTAGCTGCTCCCAAAACTTTTGCGGTATCGCGAAGTATTGAAATCGCAAAAGATAAAAGCGAAGTTTTTGAATATATACGTTTTTTAAAAAAACAAGATGAATGGTCACCTTGGCAAAAGAAAGATCCGAATATGGAAAAAGAATTTGCTGGAACTGATGGAGAAGTAGGTGCTATTAGCCGCTGGAAAGGAAACAAAGAAGTGGGTGAGGGGGAACAGGAAATTACAAAGGTTGTAGAAGGCCAAAGAATAGAGAGTAGATTGCGTTTTTTTAAACCTTGGAAATCGGAGTCGGATGCGTTTATTGCTGTAGCAGGATCTGGAGATGGCAGTAAGGTAACTTGGGGTTTTTCAGGAAATAACAAGTTTCCTTTTAGTATAATGACACTTTTTATAAGTATGGATAAGATGATGGGGAAAGATTTTGAAAATGGACTCCAAAGTCTTAAAGAAAATCTTGAGCAATAGTTCTGTAAAATTAACGACAAGAACTTCTCATTATAAAGGGGTGAAAGTGCCAATTTGAAAACCGACACTGCAATCGTCTTGACAGTTTTTTGGAAAAAAACTACAAACTTCTAGTAATCCATTTTCCGCTGTTGTAAAGGTTATAAAGTTGGTATCTGGATCTACGGTTAAAATATCTCTATCGCAGGCATTGTAGACATCATCTAAGGTCATTGCTCGAAAACCTTCTGGATTGCTGTTCAATGCGTCCTCATTTTCGATGAATGTTTGCGTTATAATACGTTCTTGGGTTTCAAAATTGATTTCATAACGTTCAAATGCTCTGGTTGTAATCACTCCGTTCTCGACGGTTATAGTGGTTGTAGAGCCAAAACCAAAAACGGAACTGCTCTGGAGGTTAAATTCATAACTGTTCCCCAATTCATCTCGTAAACGCTGCCATGTCTCAAAACTAACGGCAAACTCAGAACTAAATACGTCGTCCGATTCGCAGGAGGTAATGAGCAATACGGGGAGGAAAAGTAATAAGAGTTTAAAAAATGCGGCTTTCATAATTATCTTTTGGTGTTGTTATATCCATAAGATAATTTTTTGGCTACAGGGTTGCGTAAAAGAGGGTTAAAGTGGAACTAATCTACCAATTCTAATAGGGCAATAGAATGTTCATTTTCAAGAATTACTTTACCATTAGTTACGATCACTTCAGTTTCAGAATAGGTATCATAGAGTTTGGTTCCATCTCCGAAAAAACCTTTCACCCATAATGATTTTTTCCCTGTAGGTAAATCTAACCCTACCACAACTTTGTCCTTATAATCATCCTTTACAAAGGTTCTGCTAAATACATAGGGGGATTTTGCCAACCGTTTGTGTTTTCCTGCTCCAATTGCCGGATGATTGTTCCGAAACTTACCCAGCTTTTGCCAATGAGTTAAAATTTTCTTTTTTTCGGGAATGCTATCCAACTCTTCCCAATTCATAAAAGATCTTAATGTGGCATCTCCTTGGGCACCTTCTATAGTAAGGTCTCTTGCGAGTTCATCTCCATAATATATTTGTGACGCACCAGGTGTAAGCAATAAAACGTTGGCCGTGTAATACGGCTTTGTTCGATCCTTGTCAAAAGGACTACCGTCATCATGTGAGGTTAAATAATTAAGGACACTTTTCCCCTCCAATTTGGTGTGTAGAATATTGCTGTATTTTTTAAAAGTAGTTTCATAATCATTTAGTGCATCCCGCTTAAGTTCAAAATTAATCAGCGCGTTAAATCCATGATCAAAATAATCTACTTTTTTGTCGCCAAAGTCAAATGCCCTGCCTGATGACATCTCATAATTATATACCTCGCCAACCATATAAAAAGCATTATCGTCAAGGACATCATTTGGGTGTTTTTTCTTCCACGTTTCAAACGCATAAGAGGCCTCAGTATACAATTCAGACCAAGCATTCTCATCAGCGTGTTTAACGGTATCTACTCTAAAACCATCGATGCCAAATGCATTTACATAATCAGTAAGCCATTTGATAATATAAAAGCGTGGCGCTCTGGGATATCCTGTTCGTTCAAAAAATAATTGAAGCTCATCCAATTCACTACTAAGTCTTCCTTCTTCCTTCCATTTTGCAAGTAAAGGATCAGGTAATTCTACAGCTGCATCAGACTCGGTATAAATGTCGGGGAGGTTATTAACTAAAGTACAACTGGTTGTGTTTTCATAGGTTGTAAATTCACAAGTTGGATCTGTACGTACCCATTCTGAAGGCCATACAGCATCTATTGCGGTGACAGGACCGGTATGATTTACAACTACGTCTAGTAATATTCTTATACCTTTTTTATGGGCCGTTTTCACTAATTTTTCTAAATCTTTCTGCGTTCCAAAATTGGGATCCAACGTAGTCCAATCTTTGGCCCAATACCCATGAAATCCATAAGTATTACCTGTACCCTCATCTGTACTTCCATGAATTTGCTCTACTACTGGAGTAAACCAAATTGCATTAACTCCAAGATTTGTAAAATAACCTTCTTCAATTTTATCCGTAATTCCCTTGATATCACCACCCATAAAACCTCTTAATACTGCGGTAGAATCAGTACGGTCAAAATTAAGATCATTTTCAGGATCTCCATTATTAAACCTGTCTGTAAGTAGAAAATAGATATTGGCACCCTCCCATACAAAGGGATGGTTCTTTTTTGGTTCAACAATGGAATCAATAACGGCTATTGTATCTGGGGAAGTTGTTTTATGACCATCCTTGCAGGCTACCGATACTCCCAAAATTGCCAGAGCAATTAGCAGTTTTTTCATTTTGGTGTATTTTCCTTAAAACTATAAAATGATGGTCAAAAAATAAAATTTTATTTATTGCTATTAGGAGATATTTTTAAATATGAGGTATGCTGATTATAACCATTGAGGCAACTCGCTATGAAATAGCTTCTTACGAAATATCTACCTCCGATTAAGAACCTTATATTCTTCATAACAACTGCTGACCGCGTCTAGTATTTGGAGGTCATTTGCTGTTTTAATGAAGGATTTGGAATAACTGCAGTTGGTTAAAATGTCGTCGATGTCCATTTTTTCAACCTGAAGTAGTTCAGTAAGCGTTTCACGATCGAACTTCGAAGCTAGTAAATTTCGAATTTCCTCGTCTTCCTTCATCTGTCTAAGTTTTCGGAATTGACGTGGTTTTTTTCCAAATAAATTCCGCAATAAATCCGCCGGATTGAGAATAGCACCCAGTACTTTAGTTACTGCACTAGGATTTCTATTACCCCCTTCATAACTTCTGGGCAATCCAGATATACTGTATTGATATGCGGTATTAATAGGTAAATTTTTGACATCAATTTCTAAATAACCTGTCAGTTGATAGGGTCTAACGATAACTTCTTCCAAAGCGTAAGCCAATTCGGTTAATGCAATTTTGGTATCCTTAAATCGGATCATATCATTAGTTACCCGTACTTTTTGAGACTTAAAACCTAAAAATGAAAAGTAAAGGGTATCATTTACCGAAGCTCTTATGGTAAACTCGCCTTTGGTATTGGTAATTGTTCCAACGACTTTATTCAAGTTCACTACATGTACACTTTCCATAATCAGTTGCGTTTGAGCATTAATGACAATGGCAGAAACATCTTGTTCTACTGCATTTGACTCCTCCTCTTGCCCAAAGGCAATAGATCCGATTATAATAAAACAAAACAGAAAATAGTTCTTCATGAAGCGTTATCCAATTCTAAAAATACTAAACAAAATTAAAAAACAGCTTTTTCAGTATTTTTTAATATACAATTAACTAATAGAAGCCTTTTCTTCTATTGCTTTTTTTTCCGGAACCACCATCCGATTTGCCCCGGTGCGATTTTCTACTTCCGCCTTGTCTTCCTCCTCGATTTCGATCTCTTCCACGATCCCTTCCACGATCTCGATTTCTGCGTCCACCGCCACCACCTGGGTTTTTAGAAATCTCTACATTAATAAATCTACCATCTACTTTAAACTCAGAAAAAGTCTCTAGTATCAAGCCAGAGAATTTAGCATCTGTGTTAAAAAAAGAAAAACTTTCTTTTACATCAACTTTATATATATCATCCTTCTCCAATCCTAAGGTATCCCTTAGAAAGTCTTTTAAAGACATCCAATCGTAATCGTCGCGTTCACCTACATTTATAAAATAACGAACAGAACCATTGGTAGGAATATCCCCTGAATCCTTCTTATTACGTTCACCACGACTTGATTTTTCAGTCGTATTTAAATCCTTGGTCTTACTGTAATAGTTGTAAAACCGTGTAAATTCAACCGAAACAATTTTTTTAATAAGCTCTTCCCGGTCTAACTCCTGAAGTACATCATTAATAGCAGGCAAGTAGTTATCAATCTCATCATTGATTTCCGTGTTTTTAATTTTACTGGCCAGATGATAAAGTTGTATTTCACATATTTCGATGCCTGTTGGAATTTTTTTAGAAATAAAGTCCTGCTTTATTTTCTTTTCAATGGCCTTGATTTTTCGAATTTCACTTCGGGTAACAATAACCATCGAGATACCAGATTTCCCTGCTCTTCCAGTTCTACCACTTCTGTGGGTATAGGTTTCTATTTCATCCGGTAATTGGTAATTGATTACGTGGGTAATATTATCAACATCGATACCACGTGCTGCAACATCTGTGGCAACAAGCATCTGTATTTGCTTTTTGCGAAAAGCACTCATAACCAGATCACGCTGATTTTGACTGAGATCTCCATGCAAAGCTCCTGCATTATACCCATCCTCAATAAGTTTTTCGGCTACTTTTTGAGTATCTCTTTTGGTTCTACAGAAAACAACCGAAAAGATATCTGGATTGGCATCCGCTAAGCGTTTTAAAGCTGGATATCGATCTCTTCCACCAACTTCGTAATATTGGTGCTGTACCGTATTAGCTCCTGCATTTTTAGCTCCTACCGTAATCTCCTTAGGTGAATGCATAAACTTTTTGGCAATAGAAGCCACCTCTCTTGGCATTGTTGCCGAAAATAACCATGTAGATTTTTCCTCAGGAGTATTGGACAGGATGTCCTTAATATCTTCATAGAATCCCATGTTGAGCATTTCGTCGGCTTCATCCAAAATACAATAGTCGATCTTAGAAATATTTACCATTCCTCTGCCGATCATATCTTTCATTCGCCCTGGTGTGGCCACTACAATTTGTGCCCCTCGCTTTATTTGGTTGGCTTGCTCAGAAATACTTGCCCCCCCGTAAATAGCCACAACATTTACTCCTTTTTCGTATTTGGAATATAATTTTAACTCATTCGTAATCTGCAGGCATAATTCTCTGGTAGGAGATAAAATTAAACCCTGTGTAGTTCTACTTTCTTTATGGATCTTTTGAATTAATGGAAAACCAAAAGCAGCGGTTTTACCTGTTCCGGTTTGGGCTAGTGCTACCAAATCAGTATCATCTTCAAGTAAAATAGGAATGGCTTTTTCCTGTACTTCAGAAGGTTTTTCAAAACCTAAATCAGTAATAGCGTTCAAAAGGGATTTTTCTAACCCCAAATTTTCAAAATGTGTCATAATGGATTTGCTTAATCGCGAATATGGGTGTGTTACATAGAGCGATTTTTCCATTGATCAAGAAGACTCAGCGCAACACGTGCTATACCAGCGGCGTTATTTCAAGCGGCAAAGGTACTCTTATTTCTTTACACAACGTTATTGAAGCGCAGAAACTTAAAAATGGAATAATCCGCTATGGATTAAAGCGGCAAGATTGTGCGGGAAGTAACAGCTAAGTTCTTCTAGATAATCTATTTGGGATTATAGTGTATTGAGATACGTAAGCAGTTGAGAAATTGCTTTGCCCCGATGACTTATCTTATTCTTAACTTCTATCGGAAGTTCAGCAAAAGTTTTGTCGAAACCATCAGGCATAAATATAGGATCATACCCAAAACCTTCCACTCCTTTTCTTTCCGTTATAATTTTCCCGGGAGCACTAGCTCGAAATAGCTTTGTTTCGGTTTTTAAATTTAATGCAATTACCGTTTCAAATTGTGCAGATCGATCTTGCTTACCCTTCAAGGCTTCTAATAATTTTTTCATATTGGCATTCGCATTTGCATTTGGACCAGCATAACGCGCAGAAAATACACCTGGAGCCCCGTTTAAGGCCCGTACTAGCAATCCGGTATCATCAGCAAAACATGGATAACCAAAATTTTGAGTGACATAATCTGCTTTTATCCGAGCATTTCCTTCTAAAGTATCTGCCGTTTCAGGAATAGCTTCAAAAGATTTAATGTCATCTAATGAAAGTAATTCGATATGCTTAGGGAGTAAGCGCTGCACTTCGTTGAACTTATTTTTATTATGCGTCGCAAATACTAGTTTCATGAAATTCAGATAACGTAAGATGGAATTGTTTATAAAATGCTAAAGTATTAATTTTATGTTTAGAGAATTCTGGTATAAAGTTTAAGCTGTTTATCTTTGATTGAATCTTACAATGGTACAATTGTAAGTAAACACACGATAAAATTTATGAGACTCAAAATCCCACCCCCCTTTATAATGGTAGTTTTTGGAGGAATCATGTATCTAGTAGACCGTTTTTTACCCTTCGGAAGTTTTAGTTTTTTTGGACAACAATATTTGTATTATGCCCTTGGAGGGACTGCTTTTGTTATTATTTTAATAGCCTTGATACAATTTAAGTTGGCGAGTACTACTACAGACCCAATTACACCTGATAAAGCCAGTAAACTTGTAACTTCAGGTATTTACCAGTATACACGTAATCCAATGTACTTGGCGATGTTATTAATGTTGTTGGCATTCGGGCTCAAACTTGGAAATGCCTTTAATACAATGGTTGCTGCGGGCTTTGTTTTTTATATGAATCATTTTCAAATTAAACCAGAAGAAGAAGCTTTGAGTAAATTATTTGGAAAGGCATACCAACAATATTGTACTTTGGCTCGAAGATGGTTTTAACGCTATTAAACTAGAACATAATGAAACTGAAATACCTAGTGTTGCACCTTATTTTGGTGGTATCTTGCTACTACACACATGCGCAAAAACAATATTTTACTTCCTTAGATGGAACAAAGATTGCTTATACTGATGAAGGGGAGGGGTTTCCTGTGCTTTTAATACACGGTTTCATTAATACCAGTAACTCTTGGAATAAAACTGTACTGCGTAAGCAACTTTTATCGGATGGATATCGGGTAATTGCACCGGATTTAAGAGGAAATGGAGATTCAGATAAACCACATAACGATGCTGCATATGCAGATGATGCTGAAGTAAAAGATATCATAGGATTAATTGATCACTTAGCACTTAAAAAGTATTGGAGCATTGGTTATTCTAGAGGTAGTATTGTTTTAGCTAAATTATTAACTCAGGATAAAAGAATTAAAAAAGCAGTCTTAGGAGGGATGGGTGTTGATTTTACAAATCCTAATTGGGATCGTCGCCTACTTTTTGCTGCCGCGTTCGGAGGAACAACAACTCCAGAGACAGAAGGAGCAGTGAACTATGCCAAGTCCATCAATGCAGATCTAAAAAGCTTGCATTTGCAACAGGTACATCAGCCTGTTACCAGTATTACAGCATTAAAAACGATTAGTGCAAAAGTTCTAGTTATTGCAGGTGATGAAGATAAGGATAACGGCGCTCCTTTTGATTTACACAAAGCAATCCCGAGTAGTACCATTAAGATTGTTAAAGGAGATCATAACAACACCTATAAAACAGCAGATTTCGCAGAAGAAGTATGCTCCTTTTTGTATTAGGTTTTAGAATTCATGAATAGTGACAGAAATGTCATATTGATAATTTTAGGGGGGTAAAATCATCAAATTAATACTAAAAGCTCCTTAAAACTTCGCGATCCTTTTTTTTAGAACAATTTCAAAAACGGATAAGATTAATAAGTATTTTTATCGTTTAATTCTTTATTTAAATCATGGTAGAAGTGGGAAGAAAGTACGTGTTTGATTTTGATAGTACATTAACGAGAGTGGAAGCTTTAGATGTTCTCGCGGAAATGACCCTGCAAGGAAAATCGAATAAGGAGGAAATTATTAACGAAATTCAAAACATTACCAATTTAGGAATAGATGGCGATATTTCCTTTACAGAATCCTTAGAACGAAGAATAAAGTTACTCAATGCCCATCGAGATGATTTAAATGGATTAGTGACAGAATTACGACAAAAAATATCCAAATCGATTGCTGCTAACAAGGAATTTTTTCAAGATTTTTCAGATGATATTTATGTAATATCCTGTGGATTTAAAGAATTTATAGATCCCATTGTTGCGGAATATAATATTCCAAGTGAAAGAGTATATGCGAATACTTTTGCTTTTGATGAGCAAGGGAATATTGTTGGTTTTGATGAAGAAAATGTTTTGGCTTCTCACAATGGAAAAATAGAATGTCTTAAGGATCTAAACTTAGAAGGTGAAGTTCAAGTAATTGGAGATGGTTATAGTGACTATGTAATGCGGGAAGCAGGAATAGCGGATAAATTTTTCGCTTATACTGAAAATGTACACCGAGAAAAGGCCGCTAATAATGCAGATCACGTAGCTCCTAATTTGGACGAATTTCTTTATGTAAATGATCTTCCGAGAAAAATATCGTACCCAAAAAACCGAATAAAGATTTTATTACTGGAAAATGTGCACCCCGATGCTTTCGAAAACCTTTCAGAAGACGGTTTTTCCGTAGAATTGGTAAAACACAGTTTGTCCGAAGAGGAACTAATCCAAAAAATAAAAGGAGTTCATGTATTGGGTATTCGTTCTAAGACTCAGGTTACAGAAAACGTTTTAAAAGCTGCCAATAAACTTATGGTGGTAGGAGCATTTTGTATTGGTACAACACAGATTGATTTAAAGAGTTGTAAGCAAAAGGGAGTTATTGTGTTTAATGCTCCATATAGCAATACCAGATCTGTAGTAGAGCTTGCTATAGGTCAAATTATCATGCTTATGCGTAATGTATTTACGCGAAGTATAGAGATACATCAAGGACAATGGAATAAAACTGCAATTAACTCCAGAGAGATTCGTGGAAAGAATTTAGGGATTGTAGGCTATGGAAATATAGGAAAACAATTATCTGTGCTCGCAGAAGCGATGGGTATGCGTGTGTATTATTATGACGTAGCAGATCGATTGGCATTAGGAAATGCTCGAAAATGTAGAACTTTAGAAGATTTATTGAATGTAGCTGATGTGGTTTCCTTGCATATTGATGATAACAAAGCAAATAAGAATTTTATTGGAGAACGAGAAATTGCTCAAATGAAAGATGGAGCTATGCTGTTGAATCTGTCTCGAGGATTTGTAGTAGACATCGCCGCTTTGGTGGATGCCCTTAAAACGAAGAAGTTAGGCGGGGTTGCTGTAGATGTATACCCAGAGGAGCCAAGAAGCAATGGATCTTTTCTTACCGAACTTCAGGGATTACCAAACGTAATTTTAACCCCGCATGTAGGTGGAAGTACAGAAGAAGCACAACGTGACATTGCAGATTTTGTACCCAACAAGATTATGGAATATATCAACTCGGGGAGTACGGTAGATGCGGTGAATTTCCCAAATATTCGTTTACCAAAACAGAATAAAGCTCATCGTTTTTTACATATTCACAAGAACGTTCCCGGTATTATGGCCAAAATTAACGAAGTGTTAGCTCGATACGAAATGAATATTTCCGGACAATTTTTATCCACAGACAGCGATGTAGGTTATGTGATTACAGATTTGGATAAAGAATACAATAAAGAAGTTACAAAAGCGCTAAAGAAAATCGAGAATACCATTAAGTTTAGAGTACTGTATTAATGCTTTTATAATAAAACCAAAGCTATTGAAAAACGTATACGATAGCATGTTTACTTGTATCACATAAGGAAAACATATAAAATTGGCGTTTAATTGGCCTCATTGATAATTGATTCTAGAATCAAAAACTATCCTTCTTCCCAAAATATAACTGCATATATTTTGTTGCTTTTTCGGATTTTCGTTTTTGCAGTCCTTGTTTATTATAAAAACTTACTTTACTATGCGTTTCCTCAAGCTCTAGCATAGCCCAGTTATGTTGATTAAACCACGGTATTCGCAAACCAATAGAATTAACCTGCATTCCTGACGAAATTAATTGAATAGGGGAAGTAAGCCCAGTTTTACTAACTTCCTTCGACTTTACAAATTTGTTTTTATGAATATCCCCTCCAAGGAATATTACATTAGTAGCAGTCTTGAGCATTGTACATAATTCCTGCAGCTGATATGGATAATTGGCCCAATTTTCATGCCCTTCTGTTAGCGTTAGTCCTCCACAAAGTACAGTATATTTAAGTTCATGTTTGAGTTTACTTTTTATAAATTCCAATTGTGTTTTGCTTAGCAATCGGCTCTTCTTTCCTTTTTTTTCAGCGTCGGTTCGATTATCAATAAATATTAAACGAGCAAGCTTTGTATCTACATGGTAATACGTATGCGGATAATTGGTAGAACAATTTAAATATTTGTGGAATAGCTTTCGGGAAATACTCTTTTTCCCTTTTAGCATTGTAGCACCTTTGGCATTATTCCAAGCAAAATCGTGATCATCCCAAACAGCATAAAAACCCTGCTTTATCCGCATCTTTTCTACCAAGCTCTTAAACTCAGGAACTCGATTAAATTGGTTCTCATACTTTTTATTCATGATGGTTTCGAACGTTTTATCATCATATTTTTTTGGGGCTCCTATAGGTTCCTTGCTAAGAAATTTAAGTCCATAATCCATATATATGTTATCGCCCAATAACAGCAGATAATCAGGGTTTTCATCAGAAATTCTATTCCATTCCGGTTGTTTCTTAAAAGCTTCGTATCTAGTACAGGAGGTAAATATAATTTTCATGATACGGTTATTTGATGTGGTCTTGATTTTATAAAAACATCCTTCTTTTTGTACATATGATGAATATTTTCAAGTTCCATCATATCGACAATAATAGAATTGGATGGAAAGGCATTTTCTATCAGGGTATGGTTACGTATTTCGCGTTCAATTAAAGGTAAGAAAAGTTCCTTAGCCTTAGTAAAAATGGAGTATAATTATGAGGTTTGAAGTCAATTGGATGTTTTTTTGATTGCTCATTTCGTAACCATCTAAGTTTTAAAAACTTGTTTTTTGGATTAATTTCCAATGCTTTAAGATATTTTACAGATATTTAAATAACAAACACCACTTACCAAATGAAACATACTACTTGGGTAGTGATCCCTGGTATTGGGGATCAAAAATCAGGGGAAACCATGACTACTTTGGCTCGAAGCCTAAGTACTCGTAACCATACTGCTATTCAAAATCAGAAAGATTGCTACTTAATTGAAGGTGAAGATGGTGGTCATATTCAAACGTTTAAAGTTCCAATGATAGACGCTTCTACATCTAATCATACCATACACTTTAACGAACTTTATTGGAATGACCTATCTACTGTTAAAGACTCTTGGTGGGGGATAACCAAAGGTATATTTAAAGTGGTTACAGGATTAAGGCATCTGGTAACACCTACAGAAAGTGATAAAACTACCCAACCTCTGGCCATTTTGGCTCAAATTTTCTTTTGGCTCTTAGGGGGTCCCATATTAGGAGGTTCCGCCTTGGTATTTTTTATGTGGGCCATATTGTTGGCTGTTCATGGAGGATTACAACTTTACTATAAATGTCAGGAAATAGAGTGGTTGTTAAATGCACAACTACTCTGGCTATTTCCTTTGATAAGTTTCCTCATTGGAATTTCAATTTTAATACTCCCCATAAAATTGAAAGGCCAGAAGCTTCGAAGTCTATGGACTTTAAAATGTATAGCAGTTTTGTCCTTGCTGTTAACCATTATATTTCCTGTACTAACGCAATGGAAACCTGGGTATTTTACCATGATTAGCGATAGCATTTTCTATGCCATTGTAGTGCCGGTTATTGGATTTTGGGCGCTGGCCAATGTAAACATGTTATTACTATTTATTGGAACCTTAATTCAGGGAGTACGTTTTGGTTTTAAAAAGAACCCATCGATAATTATCCCCGCATTAAGTACTATTCTAACGATGGCTTTCCTTACCGCGGCTATTCCTGTATTAATTGTTGCTTCAGACACACTTACAACAGAAAAGTTGCAATTTGATCAGATAGATAAGGTGATCCAAGGGAGTCTTCCAACCGTTGGTTGGATATGGATTGGTTTTGTTATTTCTGTAATTTTTGCTGTGATATTGGCCGTTAGACGAGGACGATGGTTTAAGAAGAGTGCGAATAAAGTTAGTCCTAGTCATTGCCCTCCTCGCTTGGTGTTTAGCCCATTTATGTTTTGGGTTTTGTTTGCACTTTCTGTTCCTGCCATTGCCACATTTTTTATGAATATTGCCAGACAAATAGAATTTACGAATACATTCAATCCTGTAAATGACCTTACTGACCTTTTACGTTTAATCGTTATCGTATCAATACCTGTAATTTTACCGTTGTTCGGTTTTGCAAAGTCAGGAATCAGATTGGGTTTGGATTTAACTTTGGATATCGTCAATTATTTTAAACCTAAGCCGGCGCAGGGATTTAAGGCTTGGCGAACGCCATATGCCACCATTCAGTTTGATTTGCGAGAAAGAGTTTTTAATAGGTTAGATAAAATCATCAACCTTTCCAAGGAAGGCGATACCCCAGGAAAGTTGATTCTCCTTACCCATAGCCAAGGCACAATCTTTGGATTAGATTATATATCAAACCCTAAAAATCATGGCCAATTAGCAGCGTTTAACGAAGTGGTACTGATAACGATCGGGTCGCCATTCACGCATATATATCAGCATTATTTTAGGAATTATTTTACTCAAGAGCAGAGATATAAAGCCATTAAGACTGTCTTGAGAGGCAATTCTTGGCTAAATATCTATTGTACAGATGATTACATAGGCACCTTTATCAATCCATATCAACCTACTGATGATCCTACTTTGGCAAGTCCAAAAAATATAGAGATTGGTCTTGGGGGACATACGGGTTATTTCACAAATTCATTAGTTATGGATGAATTAGAAAAACTTTGAGTACATGACTACTAAGCCTATTTTACTTTAAACCCTTTGTGCCAATAATTGTTCCAATTAAGTTACTTTTTTATTGAATTCTAAGACAAGCAATTGCTTTTAACACCAATTTTGTATGCTTAATGTACTTCATTTTAGGGAAATTCAATAGCTCCTTTAGTAGTACATTCATGTTTCCTATTTTTTCTTTAAAAACTCCCCATTACTGAATCATTTATTTTTTTCTCTTAGAAGGATCAATATTTTATTTGCTTCTATCATGATCTCTTCAAGTGCTTCAGAAATTAGTCCACAATTCAAAAAAAAGTAGTTGGCTACTCTATTTTTGTAATCCATATTTTCAATGGAATAATGTATAAAACCGCTTGATTCTTTACCTATTAAATAATCTGGATACCAAGTAAAGTTTTCTTTCCAATAATCATAGTTGCTTTTTAAATCGTCTAAAGCAAGTTCATTTAAAGCATCTAAACGTGTATCATATTTTTCGTAAAAGTCATTAATTTTTATTTGTACTTCATTCGAAGAGAAATCACTACCATTAAAATGACGAAGTTGTTCATAGCCTTTTGTTTTTAGGTTATAATCTTCACTTCCACCAATTAAATTGTAATAGTCATTATTGGAAATATAATCGTTTTGACTTAGATTTCCTTTTATAATATGCTTTAATAAAGGCGCTTTATTGTTATTGTATTTTAAAATTTCTGGTATATTCTCTAAATCTGATTCTAGGTCATTAATAACTAAATCGTATATCGCATGTAATGATTCTTTTTCTTTTCTCTTTTCATTCCAGTTGTTGATTTGGAGTGCTATCAAAATCCCAATAACCACGAGTATAATTTCGCCTATAGCATAGATGAGGTATTTACTGAATTTGTTTTCAGAAAGTAATCTTTGTCTAATTTTTCTAAAAAAGTTTAGCATTGGTTATGGGTTGGTTATGGGTTGGTTATGGGTTGGTTATGATAAGACATAATGCCTAATCAAAGTTCATTTTAGGGTCTTTTTAAAATTTTGACAATTCTATTATTTATGATTTCGGACAAGTTCCAATTATACAACTTAGCGTCGGTTGTGCTGTAAAACTCAATAATAACAGCATCAATTTCTTTATGATATTTGGCGAAACTCTGATACCCCGGAACCCAACCCCCATGCTCGTACTTATAAATAGAAGCATAAATTTCCTGTTCCCCGGATTTAAAAAGCGATCCATCATTCAATGCTCTTAGGAAAGTGCCTACGTCTTCTGCTGTGGCTAACATTCCATGCTCATCTGCTTTTAAATCGAAGGGATGTCCTACATGATAACCGCTCATTACATCCTCCAAATTTACTTCCTTTAAGGAACTGAAGGTGTTTTTAAGATTTAACGGGGTAAGAACTTCTTCTTGAATGAATTGAAAGTTTGGATAGCCCAGCACATCATCCATTATTTTGTTGAGCAATAAGTAATTCGTATTGCAATATTCATAATCTTCTCCGGGGTCAAAGTTGGCCGGTTTGTCTAAAATTAATGAAAGACTCTCTTCATAGGTCGCTGTTGGATCAGCCCAAAAACCAGGAGCATCCGTAAAATTGGGAATACCACTTCGGTGTTGAATCATCAACCTTAAGGTAATTTTCTCCGCATTTTCAATCCTTTCGGTAAGTTCCGGTAAATAATCAGCAATGGTTTTATCCAAAGAAAGCCGTTTATCATGCACCAGTTTGGTGACCGCCACAGCATCGTAAAGCTTACTAATACTGGCAATCTTAAATAATGCTTGAGGTTTGGCAGGTATTTTAGACGCCCTATTGTGCCAGCCAGAAGCAAAATACTTAGGAGGTTTATCTGCTTGATCCACATAAACGATCATTCCGTCAAATCCATGCCTAATGGCCTCATCTAATTGTTCTTGTATGGTATCTGGTAAGGGTAGTATCCATGCCTTTACCAAAAGCCAGGGTACAAAATACAGCGAGGCTATGCTCCCTACGATCAACACTATTTGGAATATTCGTTTTATTTGTTTTTTTTCATTACAATAAGACTATATGCCCTTTGGTTTTGTTATTTTAATAATTCCAATTCAATTAATGCTATTAAATCAGTGTTATTATTTAATCCCACCTTTAATGCACTTAGCGCATAGTTTTTAGCACCTACTTGATAATTAATAAGAGAGATTAAGTTGCTATTTTCTAGTTTGTCTTTTACCAGCTGTGTGCTTGTTCCAAAACTCTTGTCAGGTTCTAAGTTTTCTATAACATATGGAATAATACGATTGTTCGTAAAGGTTTCGGCATATTGCGAAGAAGCAGAAAGTAACTCTTTGGTATACTCATAGTAATTGGTTAAACTAGACTTTAACGCATCATTATGAACACCTGAAAATTTACCCGAATCCTTTAATCCTGAATATCCATTTGTATTGATCGAAAAGAACATATAATGATCTAAACTTTTCAATAAAGAATCCAATCCAACTCTGTTATAACTCTTATCCGAAACATGATTTAGATAATCTACATGCTTGTTTTCTAATTGATTAAAGAATTCCAATCGTTTTTTGTCTTGTTGTAGATCCTCTAAAATTTGCGTCAATGATGCATCAATATTGGTTTGGTCAATTTGATCTTGATTCCAATTATTGATTTGTAATGCAATTAGAATTCCAATAACCACAAGTATGATTTCGCCTACGGCATAAATCAAGTATTTACTGAATTTGTTTTCGATTAATAGTTGTTGCCGAATTTTTCGAAAGAGTTTTAGCATGAGTTGTCGGTTGGGCCTAATCTAGCAGCAAGGAAATTACAGCGCTTGGTCTGATTTCTATGGAAATATAGGAAATTCCTTTAACTATACAACATCTACTTCTGTTTCCCAGCAGATTTTATGACATTGGAAAGACAAATTCCAAAACGCTGGCTCTTAGTTGTTAGGATATAGCTATAATTTTCATTTTGTTATCATTCATGGTTTCCGCATTTTTTTAAGTCCGTATTTATACACATACCCGATAAATCCAAAGATTATGAGCATTCCAAGTGCTGATGGAATGTATTGACTATGTGGCTGATATTCTTCAAATACAGTTCCAACGAATGCCGATAAGAGTGCTGCAAAAGCACTAGTCATTTTATAAATATGTTCATAGATCCAAATTCGATGTTTTTTATATTTTTTTCGAGGAATAAGATATCTCAAAAAATCATAGAGGATGACAACTAATAACGCCCCTATGGTGCTATACATTACAACAGGAGCCCAAATCATCCCTATTACCTTGAAATAATATAAAAAATAGGCCAAAACAAAAAGACAAATTATAGTAACAAAAATATCCAAGCGCTTGGGAACATTGGACTTTGACAGCAATACGCGATACCCTGAAAAAGAAACATATCCGCTTAATACGGTAATTACAAGTAAGAATGTATTTCTTTTAAAAACAAACACCCCAACCAAACCAGTAAGAATAACTATGGAAATGAAACATAAGAAGAATTTTCCACTTGTATTGTGAACTTTGCCACCCTTCATACTTAATAATGCAATTAGTCCAAGTAGCAGTGCAACCGAACCTGTTATGATATGTAAAAGAATGTTATACTGATGTACTATTTCCATGGTTAAACCTGTTTAATTTATGAGATTAGGTCTGAAAGCAATTAAATCAGGTGCAAATAATTGAAATATAATGGGTTGGAAAAGCTAATTCTGGCGAGAGGCCAGGATTAAGGGTGAGTGATACAAAAAAAATGGTAAATGAATTTTAAAACAACGGCAACAATGGATTTGATTAGAACCTCTTGAAATGGATTTACGTGATCTTAGTAAGTTTTCGAATAATTGTTGTGTATTTTTTACTACTGGTAATTGGGGCTAACCCATTATCAAATGCGATATGATAGCGACCATTTAAATGAGGTTTTATTTGTTTGATATGGTTTTTGTTTACAATATATTTCCGATGCACTCGAGAAAAATTTTCACTCAACCTCTTTTCAAGAAAGCGTAAAGAATAATCACAAAGTCTTTTTTCTCCTGTTGTATTATATACCAAAGAATAGTTGTCAAAAGCTTCAAAATATACGATATCGCCAATAGGAATTAATTGAATATTTTCACCCAGCTTTGCAGGGATAGTAGTGATGGGATCGTTGGAATCTGAAAATTCGTTCGTTCTATTTTTTTCCCCTTCTGCAGGGTCCTTTGTATGATCTTGGTTTTTGACTGTCTTAACACTTTTACTATTTAGAAAACTGTTTTGAAAAAAACTGTACCCAAGAACTAAAGAGATAATCCCATTAAATAGATACATTTTACCCGAGGATAACGGTCGGAATTGTTGATTTTGGAAAACCAGCGACCTGATCATATGTTCGATCTCCGTAGCAAATACGCCAACTAAAAAGAAGACTGAAAAGAGAAACAAGTATAGCGTTCCTTTTGATTTAAAATAATTTCTGAACCATGATTTATTCTGTCCAATAATTATTAAAGGATAACCTATTATAAAACTTGTTGCCAACGATTGTATACTCCATTGAATCCAGTTGAGCGTGCCATTGATGATATAGTTAGCAGTTCCTATGCCTACACCAACAAAAACAATATGTAGTAGGTATTGATTGGCTTGCTTAAATTTAAATGGTATGGTATTCATGTGTATAACAGCTATTTCTTTAAAAAGTGAACCTTTAGATTTTCGAATATTACAATCTAGCAGTGTCTAAGGGGTTAATTTCCATTAATGAAATCGTCGAGTTTTTTGTTCGTAGTTAGCTGAATTTTATTTTTCATAAAAGGTGTCCATCCTAGCAATAATCCTATAGGTCCCATCGCTTGGCGCGTCCATTTCCATAGGTTAAAAGTATCTTTATGCACAATAATTTTACCATCTTTAAATTTAAAATTCGCTAGGACGTTATTGATTACTTTACGTTTCTTTTTTCCATAGCGGTATTCCGCTATCCAATTTGCACGACCACTTTCAATATTGGCTTCAATTTTATTGAAGCTGATTTTAACGGCTTCCGTTTTTCCTGACAACAACATTTCCCACATTTTATAGGCTCGTTCTCCTTTTAATGTCCCAAAAGCTGGATCTTGAAAGGTAACCTTCTTATCGTAACACTCGGTCATTCCTTTTACATTTCCCTCGGCAAATGAAGTATAAAATTTTTCTATTAATTCTATATTGGTCATCAATTCTTTTTTTATGCTTTTCTAACGGTTCTGTCTAGGGCTCGTTACTGAAAAAGTTCAATAGACTTTTATGTTGTACATGAAAAATATTAAAACTAAACAATTATTCTAATCCATCTTAATTAGTGTGTAAAGATCCATATGGTTATAACCTTCGGGTATTGTTTTTAATTGTCATAGCTTTTCGATGTAAAAGATTTATGGATTATTTTCCATTTTCCTTTAATCTTTAAAAGTAACATATAATCAATAGCTATTCTATCTCTATCAGGCATTAAAACCTCTAACTTAGCTATAGCAGCGTCTCTTTCATAATCAACCGCAAGCACTTTACTAATGCGGTTGTGTTTCTCGCCTGGTTTGAAATTGCTAATGTATTTTTCGCCATCTATAATACTTAGCGTATCATTCTTTATATAATATAAATTGAAATCTTCATGAAAAGCTTTGTATAATCTATGAGGTTCCCCATTTGAGGTGCCTTCAATATAATTAAGGAGCGTTTCATTAATTAGTGTAATTTCATTTTGGTTATTAACGTTCGTATGCTGTCTATCATCAAGCATTTTAAGATTAATAATCTTATGCAATATTTTCCATTTTCCTTTTATTTTTAGTAGTAGAAGATAGTCCGTAGCTACCCTTTTCCTTTCAGGAAAGTATACTTCAACTTTTGCTATTGCAGCATTGTTTTCAAAATCAATTGAAACTACTTTTCCTATCCGATTATATTTTTTCCCTTTTTCTACCCTACTTATGTAACCTTTACCGTCGATAATTCTAAGCGTATCACTACTCACCAAGAACAAATTGAAATCGGATTGAAATACATTTTTTAACTTTTCGGGTTCTCCATTTGCCGTACCATTGATATAGTTTTGAAGCGTTTTATTTATCAGTTCAACTTCATTTTGAGCGTTCAATTTTAACCCTAGGAAGGATTGAAATACCAAGAATACTAACAGTATTTTTCTCATAGATCCCTTTTTTTTTTACAACCAGCTGTCTCAATTATGTATCGCGTTTGTGCTAATAAAGATCTGTGTGTGGTAGGTAGTAAAACGAAAAGCATAGTAATTGCTTTCGATCAATTGCACTTGTCGATAAAATTATCGCCTTTTGGTTTAGCTTTAAATAAAAGTAAGAAAAGTTTTTTGTGTTAAATAGCCAACAATATGTTAAGATTGTTATTGATGTTGCTAGGTTATGTCTGCGTCCAGCCTTGTAACAGTGTTGTAATTATTAAAGTAGACTTCACAGAGACTAATAACTGATGCTATAAGCACTTATGCCAACAGCTATTCTAATTATGGAAATTGGAAGCTATGTATCGTTAAGGATAAAAACTAGTATTCTTTCGGAAGTGTTATTGCGGTTTCCCCATTAATCAAACCTGTATTTAGAATCGTTCCATAGCCAAATTCATTGTTTGCTATCGCTGCTAAAAATACAGTGGGCATTCTTTCACCTCCCATATAAGCAAATATAGCCTCGCTTTTTTTTGATAGTTGCATTGAGCCTAATATAGTTCCATAAGAAACAGTGGCATTGGCATTTAAGTTACTAAAGTTAATTACAGATTCAGCTTTTATTAGGGTATCTCCACTTATCCATAACATATCATTTTCATCAAAACCAAAATGATTTCCATTCCATTCAGAATCTGTAAATCGAATTCTCGTTCTAGGTGAAATATTAACATTGGTTCGTATTGCAAATCCATCACTTTCTCCTGATTTCATTGAAATGAAGGAAATACTTCCGGGTTTTAATAAAGTATCATTTCTTTTTAAATGCATTACAAACAGTAGTAATACTGCGAATACAAAAACAATTGTTACTATAAGGCCTTTCACTTGCTATAAATTAATTGAAGTGAAATTACCACACATTCTTTATCAGCAGATTACTGATAATTCATCAAATTATTAAGTTTTCTTCACTACTATGTATTTAATGTTATGCATTCTTTTTTCTTCTTGATAATAGTGATTTTAAAACCACTTCTAGAATCATTTTATCCATAGTATGATTGCAGTATTTACCAAATTTGTTTTAGAGTTTAGCTGAGGTTTACAACAAAAAAAGCACAAATCGTAAGATTTGCGCTTCGATAATTTTTAAATGTAATTAACCATGCATTTCACCAGGGTTAATTTTGCTTAAGAAAACCTAATTTTAAGATACTGATGGTAATCCATATGGGCAATCTATAAAATATACCCAAGATCCATCTGCTCTTTGTTTGGCCACTTCTACAGATTTCCCTTCACTTATAATTTTACCATCGGGATCGATAATTTTCCAATCGGCTTGTAAGAGTGCAGTCTTACCGTTTATAATTTCGCCCGTGACTTCACTTATAAGACTTGCTCTGGAATCAATAAATGCTCCGAATGATTCTCGTAGAATAGCGATCCCCGTTTTAGCAGGTTCGGTAGGAGGGAAAGACATGATATAATCTGGATGGAAAAAATCCAATATATTCTCTAAATTACCTTCTTTAATACAAGCACTTATTTCATTTGCAATGGCACTGGGCTTTAATGCCTTACGTTTAATTGTTGCGGTCATTTTATTATAGAGATTTATATTAATTCTTGCACATCTGGTGGTCTATTATCCATATCAAAAATTAACCTCCAAACTCCGGATGCTGATTTTCTAAAAACAACTACAACTCTTCCTCGTTCTGACATTTCTGTTTGGTCTTCAGGATTTATTCCTTTCATAATAAAGCTGCCAGTATAGTAGCCGATATCCCTACCTGCAATTACTTGCTCTTCAAAAACTGTAGCGTGTGGTTTTACCATAAAATGTTCTATAAACCCTTGTTTGATAGATGCTAAATCGGACTTTCTTGGTCCCCCGCTAGTACTATAGCTAGCTTCTGGGTCATATAAAGCCATTAATCCGTCAATATCATGACTATTAAAAGCATCTATCCAATCTTGACATGCTTTTCTTATTTCATCCTTTGCTATTTTATTCATAACTCAAATCATTTAAATTTATACGTGACTAATTCTTCTACTATCTAATTGCATAGAACAAATGTAGAAGGTTAACCATTTTTTATTCTTGGTATAAACCAAGATTTTAAATGCGGATGTTATTCATTAATTTACTGAAGTTTGTGGAATCAATACGTAAATAGGAAGCAAGGTCTTTTTGAGAGATAAGACGAAGTAAATGAGGGCTTCTTTTGGTAAATATTTTAAATCGTGTTTCTATGTCGAATGCCATTAACTCATGATGCCGCTCCATTAATCCTATTAAAAGCTGCTCTATGGCTTTTCGAAAAAGTGTTTCAATCTGCCTATGTTCTTCCAAAAACTGTTGATGTTTTTCAAAAGAAATCCGTAAAAACTTACTTTCGGTAATAGTTTCGAGATAATATTTGGAAGCGGTTTGGGTCAAAAAGGATCCAGGAACCCCACTAAAGGAAGGGGCATAGGAAAATAAAATAATATGTTGTTTGTCTTCATGCAAATAGTACGATTTTTGAACCCCTTCTAAAACATAATATAAATAACGTTGGGTTTTACCCGATGACGTCATTATTGTTTTTCTTGGAACCACACATGCTTCCCAATGTGAAAGATACTCGTTAATTATGTTGTCATCTACTTGATATATTTTGGACAAAAACTCTTTCATAATTTTTCCAATATATTTCCTGTGTTTTTACGAAAAAGTGAATTATTTTTTATTTCGATTTGGGCCAAATTGTTTTAAACTTTACGCAAACAATGAGCATTTCTTCTGTCGGCTTTTCTCCATTTTCAACCAAAACACTTTCAAAAAAACCCCAATGGGCCTTTTTCCATTTTTTCAATGGTTCAATGTCTGTCCCCATATCCATTGCTGCGTAATCTTTAGAAATTTTATGGAAGGGAATGGTATCTACACCTATATTTTCTATTATGGCTTGCGCTTTTCCGTCAAAATCTGTAATTATTTGCTTTGTTCCAACTTGTGGTAAATCAACATTATATTGTTGATATAAATATAATAGACCAGATGAGGCTTGCTTTTTGCCATGCAGGGTTAATTCGGCTAATCGGTTTGCATCCTTTCTGTTATTATGAAAGAAATCGAATTCTGGTATCTCTTGATTTTTAAAATCAGGATTTGATGCCACATAGTTGTTCCACATTTCAGTCACAGATATGTCCACCTCATTTTCCATTTCTGTAACTGTTTGTACTTCGGTATCCGTTTCCTTTTCTGTTATGATTTTAGCTTCGTTTTTACAGCTTAATAGGATCAATAACAGCACTACTGTTAATCTTTTCATAGTTTTAGGTATTGTTACCAACGGTTTTAGTTTTGATTTATGTTTAGGATAATTTACTAGTAGTATTCTTAGAAACTAAGGTAGTGATTTGCAAGAAAAAGAACATTACTATCAGAAACTTCCTTGATAATTAATTATATAGGGGTCACACATTTTTTATACAATCTCAGTCAGGTCCCTAAAACTATCGAGTATATAATTGGGTTTTTGTTTTTCCAATGCTTCCTTAGAGTTATTCCCATAGGTAACTCCGCAGGTATCTACATTTGCCCTTTGTCCCATTTCAATATCAAAAACTGTATCTCCAACAACTAAACACTCCTTGGGGTGATAGTGATGTTCATCTACAATAAAATTTACAATATCTGGCGCAGGTTTTTTGTTTTTTGCATCTTCATCGCCACCTACAAAAGAAAAGATATCATAAAGGTGATGCCTTTTAAGAATTTTAATTAATGTGGCTTTGCCTTTACTTGATGCTATCGCTAAATTTATTCCCTTTTGATGAAAATATAATAGGGTTTCCTTTACACCATCAAAAAGAGAAATGGTATCAATTGCAATTTCATTATAGTGTTTGCGATACACAAAAGTTGCCTCTGGAATTAATTTTTCGTCAAGTGCAAAAGCTTTTTCGAATGTAGTTTTGAGCGGCAAGCCGATTAAACTTTCTATAAGTTTTTCATCAAAGTTTTTAATGTTATACTTATAGGAAACAAATTTCATCGTCCGGATAATACTCTTCTTGGTATCCGCAATGGTGCCATCAAAATCTAGAATAAGTGTATTGTATTTCACTAGGGTAGGGAGTTTTCTTAATAGAATTATTGATACAATACATATCGCGGTGGCTTTAGTCCGTTTAATCGCATAGAAACTAGCATTTGCGCTCTATGATGCGTGATGTGGTCGGCAAGCAATAATAAAATTTGTCTTTTTGTTCTATTCGCCCCAAAATAATCTAACCTTTCTTCAAGTCGAGTTGGCTCAAAATCTGCGATAAATGCTATAGTTTTTTCAAAAGTCTCGTCAATTTTAGCGATCATTTCTTTTTTGGATTTGTTAGCTACTTTCAGTTCCGTATCGGTATTCCAATCTCTGGCTTCTCGTCCGCCTATTAACGATTGACTATGCCAATCCATCGCCCAACCAATATGCATTAAATTTTCAGCATAGCTCCAGGATTCTGGGGTTGCTTTAAAATTGTATTTGTCCTCCGGCATGGAATCTGCTACCAGAATTAAATAGGCCCTTGAAGTTTCCAACCGCTCAAGGTACTCTTTGATAAAGTCACCTTGTTGAGCGAAAAGTGGTGATATAAATGCAGGTAATAGGAGTATTGAAGCTAAGAGTATGATTGGTGCTGTTTTTTTCATTTAATTTAGTTTCTTAAGTTGCTCATCAATTTTTCTATGTAATTGTTCTAATTCCTGGGCATAAATTGCAGTGTCTTCGTTAATCGCCTTTTTAAATAACTCAAAGGCTTTTAACCTTAATTCTGAATATTTAATTAATACCTCGTTTTGCTCTACTAATTCGGAAGGTAGGTTTTCAATATTGTTGGCTTTTTTGATTATTTCAATATTTTCTTTCCATGTAGGAATTGTATAATTTTCTAATTCTTGAAGAAGTAAATAACTTGTTTCTGTATTTAAATGGTCATAAAAAACTAATGATTCTGTTTCATTTTTTGAAAACTTGGCAATATCAGCATCGTATTTTTCAAGCTCAGCTTCTCCAGATGAAAGATATACATATCCAAAAATCCCTATTAATAGTATAAGTAATGACACAAAACCAATTTCCGCTGCTTTCAATTTAGAGTAAAATTCGTTACCATTTACTTTGTGTTGATTTAACATTGTTCCATGAATCCTTTCCACTATTAGATATATAATACCTGTATAAATAAGAGGAAATATTTGATTTGGAACTTTATCTATAATTGATTCTGGAATCGTAAAAACCCCTATAAATAAAATAATAGTGGATATAATTCCAATAAACAAAGATTTTTTTCCTTCATCAGGTTTGTTTAAACTCAAATAATTTTCTCTAACTAAATACCCTGCTGCTAATGGACCGCCGATGAAAGTTGCAATTCCAATAGCTTTATGTGAATAGAATTTTAAATCTTTTGTGGGATTTTGGTTTTGAGTCATATTTTTAGACTTACAGGAAGTTATTAGATTTTGATTCCTGTCTACGGGTCAAACTACAAGATGAAATCATTTGCTATGTTTTTGATTTTTAATAAAAATAGGAAATATTATTTGGGTTAACCATAGATCAATGGACTATAGCCTATATTGTATTTTTATTATTTTTTTCTAATCTTTTCTCTATCCTATAAATATATGATTTAGCAATACTATCATAGTTTCTTAAATCACCTAAAAATTGCTTTGAAAAAATTCTGAACCTTGCAGACTTTCGTTTGAATGTGTCCCCATAATGGTATACGAACATATTTCTATTATAATTCTTGTTAATACGATCTATAAACCATGAATATTTAGAATCTTCCTCAATATTTTTTTTGGTAAGATTCCCCATTTCCTCATTGTCATATTTAAAGAAGTTTTCATAAACCGAATGATGCTCAATGAGATTATTGATAAGCGTATCTTTCTCAAAACTAGAATTCATCGATAGATTCTGTAATAGTTTAATTCCTTTGCTTTGCATGTAAAATTCTTCATGATTAGTTAATATATTTAGATTTGAAGAATAACTTTTAAAGTTTAATTCATTTACAGCGTTTAATTCAGATTTTGAATCTTCTCTTTCAATTATTTTTGAAAGTAACGCGTTTTTTTTCTCATAATATTTTATGGGGAACGAAATTTTTAAAGTATCTTTTATTAAATCTGATTTTACAATATTTAATATATTATTTAATTTTGTTTTTTCTTTTTGTGTTTCATTCCAATTATTAATTTGAAGTGCAATCAAAATTCCTATAACCACAAGAGTTATTTCACCAAAAGCATAAATTAAGTATTTACTGAATTTATTTTCAGAGAGCAGTTTTTGTCGAATCTTTCTAAAGAATTTTATCATTGGATAGTGGTTGATTATGATGAGGAATAATGGGGAATGATATACAGCTGTCTCCAATTCAAAGGAGGATACGCAGAATAGCTATTGTTAGCGGCTGGATTTATTTGTATTCATATTTATTCATCTGCTCACAAAGTGAATTTTTTATATAAATCGAAATTTCATTTGGTAATTTTGACATCCATTTATCTGTAAATTTTGAGGTTACAGCTACTCTAAGGTTTTGGTGATGTTTTGCCTTTGACACTCCTAACAATGACATATTTATTTCAGTATTATCGAGTATTTTTTCTTCATATTTTAAACCTAACCAATTTAATTTATTTTTAATCACAGCTTCGGGATTATTTACAAGCTCTTCGTATTTAAGCAGGGTTATTGCACTTGGATCCTTAATTGATAATTCCTCATACTTCTTTAATGAAATTTTCCATCTCCATAGCATGTGATCTAACCTATCCATATAATAAGTGTAGTTTACATCAAGTAATGAACTAATTACAGCTCTAGGGTCTCTTAATAAAAATATAATTTTGCAATTTGGAAATTGCTTTTTTATCATATGTGCGTAGATCGTATTTGCTGGAGTTTTATCCCCCCACATAATTTCTTGATTTCCTTTATAATCGAAACTATACTTCGAATAAATTCGATCTAAGATCAAACCAGCATTAAGATTATTTGATTCTATCAATTCGTCTCTCAGTTTCCTGAAATCAACATTCCACATTGAAGGCTTATCTATTTCTTGGAAAATTCGATCCAATTTTGATCTATGGTTTTTAAATGGATTGATATGCCAATACTTTATTGTAAATGGAATTATACTATTCTCCGGGGGTATGAAAATTTTGCTGTGGTTGTTTAAAATACTTGACACCAAAGTACTACCATTTCTTCCGGACCCAAATATGAAAATTGGAGAATTGAAGCTTTTCTGATTTCTATTTATCATCTTAGATAATGATTTATCAAAGGTCTCCGAGAATAGTTCTTTTTTTAAAATTCTTATTTTTTGTTTTTTGTCGATGATATTTTTTTTACTAGTTTTTATTACTCTTCCCTCTAGCGATCTATGCTACGAGTAGTTGCGGGTTTTTGGTGTTCTTCGATTTTCAATTATTTCTGATTGCGCTTAAAAGTAGGAATAGTTCGTTATTCTTTCTTTTCAAGTTTGATGAGAACTAATATTTCTTCAGCATTTTCGAGTCGTTTATTCGCTTCCAATTTCATAACAGTATTCATTCTTGAGAAGGAATTTATTCATTCTTGATAAGATGCGTCTGCCAACAACAATTCTACTCTGTCAGTAAACTTGCTCTTATCATTTATATCAATTGTATGCTCAACTGTCTGTTCCATGATTTGATGATGAATATTGGCCATTGTTATTACTTGTGATTCCCAATACTTTAATTCATTATTGTAATATGAAATTATTTTAGATTTTAAGTCTTCATTAGATATTAAATTTAATTTGTTATCACTTATAGCACTTATGTAGCCAGCATTATTTACTGGAATTCTTGCTTGTCCCAGTTCCAAAATTAAATTAGATGTTAAGGAGTCAATATGTCTATTTTCGGTTATTGTACTCCAGTATCTCTCTTTTTTAGGCGCTATTTCCGTAAGTTGATTTAGTCTTTGAATATCAAGTTTAATATCTTTCTCAAGTGAATTTAAAATTATTTGAAACTCCTTGTTTTCTTGCTTACTTATATTCAAATTATTTATTCCTAATGCGATTAGAATTCCAATTACAACAAGAATTATTTCTCCAATTGCATAAATCAAATACTTACTGAACTTGTTTTCGGAAAGTAATTTTTGTCGAATCTTTCTAAAGAATTTTATCATTAGAAGTTAGTTTCTCTAAATATATGATTTTAAATGAAATAAGGGAGTTTAAATAATGAAGCACAACCTGTTTATATCGTTGTATTTTACAGCTATATCTCCCTATAATAACATAAAATCGTTGTATACGAACAAGCTTTAGCTTTATAAAGTATTTTATTCATGATGATAGGGTTCCCCTTTTAAAATCGTAAAAGCTCTATAAATTTGTTCCACTGCAAACAAACGCACCATTTGGTGCGAAAAAGTCATCTGCGATAAACTCAACATGCTTTGTGCTTTTTGATAAACCGCTGGGCTAAAACCATACGGTCCCCCAATAACAAATACCAACTGTTTTGCCCCGGAATTCATTTTCTTCTGCAGAAAGGCGGAAAAAGCGACAGAAGAATAACTTTTTCCTTTTTCATCCAACAACACCACAATAGAACTCGGTGCAATAGCTTTTAAAATAGCTACCCCTTCCTTTTCCTTTTGCTGTTGTTCCGATAGGTTCTTTGCATTTTTAATATCAGGAAGGAGTTCAATAGCGAATTTAATATAGTGTTTCAGCCGTTGTTGATAGGTCTGGATAAGGGTTTCCAACGCCTTATTATCCGTTTTGCCTACGGCAATGATTTTAATATTCATACCTCAAAGTTACACTATTTGAAATGTATTTTTAGCTTTAAATTCTAAAGTTAATCCCTGCTATTTTTAGTAATTTAGCAGAAACTATACAACTACATACCTATGATTACCGAAGCAGCATTTAATAAAGAAATTGAAGGTATAATAGCCAATGCCATTCGTGAAGATGTAGGCGATGGGGATCATAGTTCCTTAGCATGTATCCCCGATACCACTATGGGAAAGGCAAAACTTTTGGTAAAAGATAATGGAATTATTGCTGGTGTGGATTTTGCAGAGAGAGTATTTCGCTATGTAGATAAGAACTTAAAACTTACAGTACAAATAAAAGATGGTGCCCCGGTGCAGCACGGAGATATTGTTTTTTATGTAGAAGGAAGCTCGCAGAGCATACTAAAAGCCGAGCGGTTGGTTTTAAACACCATGCAACGCATGAGCGCAATTGCCACCAAAACAAGACATTTCATGAATTTGCTGGAGGGCACAAAAACAAAAATTCTAGATACCCGAAAAACTACTCCTGGTTTTAGAGCAGCAGAAAAATGGGCCGTAAAAATTGGGGGAGGAGAGAACCACAGGTTTGCCCTCTATGATATGGTGATGCTAAAAGATAATCATATCGATTTTGCTGGAGGAATTACCAAAGCAATTGCAAAAACTAAAAAATATTTGAGCGAGCAAGAATTGGATTTAAAAATTATTGTAGAAGCTAGAAATTTAGAGGAGATCGAAGAGATTCTTCAATCCGATGGAGTATACCGTATTCTTATCGATAATTTCGATTATGTAGATACCCGCAAAGCAGTTGCTTTAATCGGAAATACTTGTTTGACCGAGTCTTCTGGAGGAATTACAGAAAAAACCCTTCGGAACTACGCAGAATGTGGTGTTGATTATATCTCTTCCGGAGCTTTAACCCATTCCGTATATAATATGGATCTTAGTCTTAAAGCGGTATAATGTCTAAAGAAATTGAAGAAAAGTTAGATAAAATTCCCATTGTTAATTGGATGGTTCGACTTTTAAAAAAAATCAAACTTTCTGCCTTTGAAGGCCTCTCCTTTTATGACCTGGCAGAGATGTATATCGTTGGGATTGTGCAAGGAGCATTGTCTACAAGAGCCAGTGCAATTGCGTTTAGCCTTTTCATGGCATTATTTCCCTTACTCATTTTTTTGGTAACCCTAGTTCCCTTTATTATTCCTTATGTAAATATTGGAAATGATAGTTTTGACGATCAATTCCTACTATTCTTAGAGTCTTTCTTGCCAACGGCTACGGGAGACTATTTTGGAGATATTTATAAACAAATTAAGGATCAAAAACGAGAGGGGTTGTTATCATCAGCATTTATTATTTCAATATTTCTAATGGCCAATGGGGTTAATGCTATTTTTGGAGGTTTTGAAAACTCCTACCATATTAATCTCACCCGAAACTTTTTCCGGCAGTATGCTTTTGCTTTGATGGTGGGTTTAATATTGTCGTTATTACTAATTTTCGGAGCTATAGGCTATGTATATTTTGAATTTTACATTACGGATTATGCGAGTGAATTGGCCGCAAAAACGATGAATACCGATTTAGAAAAAGGAGACCTCATTGGTACGCAAATCGGACGACTGCTATTTTTTCTGGTGCTTTCCTACTTTACTACGGCAATACTCTATTATTTTGGTACGGCTGAAGGTAAAAAGGGAAAGTTCTTTTCTGCAGGTGCTTTAATGACTACTTTATTGTTCTTATTAACGTCGTACTTCTTCGGGGTTTATGTGGAAAAATTTGCACGCTACAACGAGCTATACGGAGCACTGGGAGGATTGTTGATACTGATGGTATTTATCTGGTTAAACTCTAATATTCTGCTGCTTGGGTTTGAACTGAATGCCTCGTTAAGCTCCTTGAAAAAAAAGTATAGAAAGGAATGATACCGTTACCTAAATTGATTGTACTACTTGGAGTTTTGATTTTAGGCGTTCATGTCACCCACGCCCAGAGTCTTGTGGGAAAATGGAAAACAGTTGATGACGTTACTGGCGAAACCAAAGGAGTGGTAGAGTTCTATATGAATGGGGATAAAATTTATGGAAAAGTGGTTGAAATACTACACCCAGATCCTAAAAAACAAACCGAAATATGCAGCAACTGCAAGGATGAACGCAAAGATCAGCAAATACTGGGAATGGTTATATTAAAAAACTTTATGCATGCGGATAGCGATTACTACAGAGGGGGTAAAGTTTTAGATCCTGAAAACGGAAAAGAATACCAATGTTACATAAAAATGCTTGATACAAATAAGTTAAAATTGCGAGGATTTGTAGGTATTCCGCTCTTGGGACGCACGCAATATTGGTATCGAGATACTGCCCAATAAAAATTACTTCACTCGGGGAAATATGATTACTTTTAAGGCCTAAATTTAGGACTTTACAATACCTTGATTGAGGTGCTTTAAAGATATAAATATCATTTTTCCGCATGCCGTATTTTGTAGATGTTATATTGCCTATTCCTCTGGAACAATACTTTACGTATCGTATCAATGAAGCGGAGGCAGCTGTCCTAACTACCGGTATTCGCGTTGCGGTTCCCTTTGGAAAATCTAAGATCTATACCGCTTTAGCTTTTCGATTACATCAAAACCCGCCCGAGGTTTATGAAGCCAAAGCAATACATGAAATTTTGGATGAAGAGCCTATTGTTACCGCGATTCAGCTAAAACATTGGCATTGGATCGCACAATATTACATGTGCACCATAGGAGAGGTATTTAGAGCTGCTATTCCCAGTGCATTGCTGCTCGAGAGCGAGACCGTAATTCTTAAAAAAGAACAGGCAATTGTAGAAGAAAAGACATTAAGCGATGATGAGTTTTTGGTTTTTGAAGCTTTGCAACATCAATCTTCACTTAGCGTTTCTGATGTGGGTGCCATATTGGAAAGAAAACGAATTCTTCCGATTTTAAATACACTTATAGTAAAGGGAGTAATTTCCCTTAAAGAAGAAATTTATGAAGGATATCGACCAAAAATGGTTCGTTATGTGCGTTTGGCAGCACATTATCACAAGGAAGAAAATTTAGTAGCACTCCTCGACACCCTAAAACGGGCCCCAAAACAGTCTCAGGTGCTGTTACACATCTTTCAGTGGAAAGCAGAAAACAAAGGAGCCCTGCAGATTAAGGAATTGGAAAAACGAAGCGGGGTTTCCGCGGCCGTGGTAAAAGCATTAGTTGAAAAGGAAATTTTAGAAGTATACGAACAACAGACCGATAGGGTAAATTTTGAAGGGGAGGAGTTGAGCAGCGGAATACGAGAGCTAAATTCGTATCAGGAAAAGGCACTTGAAGCGATTAAAAATAGTTTTAACCAAAATAAACCTTCCCTACTTTTTGGAGTTACTTCTTCAGGAAAAACAGAAGTATATTTAAAACTCATTGAAGAAAAATTAGCCCTCGGAAAGCAAATCGTTTACCTCTTACCCGAAATAGCATTAACAACACAATTAATTAAACGATTACAGGTGTTTTTTGGCACTAAAATCTCCGTATATCACTCCAAATATAGCCTTCAAGAACGAGTAGAAGTGTGGAATAATGTGCTTCAGAAAAAGAGCAAGGCACAAATTGTAATCGGAGCTCGTTCTGCCTTATTATTACCCTACTCAGACTTGGGACTAATTATCGTAGATGAAGAACATGAAAACTCCTTTAAGCAATATGATCCTGCACCGCGATATCACGCAAGGGATGCAGCTGTGGTTTTAACCAATTTACACAAAGCAAAAATTGTGTTAGGATCGGCTACTCCTAGTGTTGAATCGTTTTATAATGTTCAGCAGTCAAAATACGGGTTAGCGACAATTACACGGCGTTATGGAGACGTACTTATGCCGGATATGGAACTTGTAGATCTAAAGGAACAGACCCGGAAAAAAAGAATGAAGGGTCATTTCTCCGAACGGCTATTGGTAGCCATTAATGATGCCTTAGAAGAGAAAGAACAGGTGATCTTGTTCCAAAACCGAAGGGGATATGCACCCATTATGGAATGCACCACTTGCGGACATACCCCACAATGCCCTAACTGCGATGTTAGTTTAACCTATCATCAGCATAGAAATCAATTGCGATGTCATTATTGCGGATATCATATGGCAGTGCAACTAACATGTATGGCTTGTGGCGGCGCAACTATCGATACCAAAGGTTTTGGAACCGAGCAAGTAGAAAAGGAATTGAAAACACTTTTCCCAGAAGCCAGATTGGGACGGATGGATTTAGATACCACCCGAGGAAAACATGCCTATGAAAAAATAATAACCGCTTTTGAAGCCCAAGAGTTTGATATCTTAGTTGGGACCCAAATGCTCACTAAAGGTTTGGATTTTAGAAATGTGAGTCTGGTTGGGATTATGAATGCTGATAGCCTGCTTAACTTTCCAGACTATAGAGCACATGAACGGAGTTTTCAATTACTCACGCAAGTAGCGGGGCGAGCAGGTAGAACACAAAAAAGAGGAAAGGTAATTATTCAAAGTTATAATCCGTACCATCAAATTTTAAGACAAGTTACTGATCATAATTATGATGAAATGTATCAGGAACAAGTATACGAACGGGAACAGTTTAAATACCCCCCAGCAAATAGATTGATTAAAATAAGTTTGAAACATAAAAATTACAATACCCTCAACGAAGCGGCAGAATGGTTTTCGAAAGGATTACGCAATTTTTTTAAAGCAAATGTTTTAGGACCAGAGTATCCTCCAGTGGCACGGATACGAAATCAATATATTAAGCATATCTTAATTAAAATACCTAAAGAGCAATCCTTACCTAAAACAAAAGATTGCATTAAAAGAGTTCAAAAATCTTTCAATGCAATCTCTCAATATCGAAGCGTGCGGATAATCTACGATGTAGATCATATTTAATTAAACATTGCTCAAGGCTTCCGCAAGCTCTGTCTTTTTATTTCTACTTAAAGGTATTTGTCTTCCACTAACCTCAACATTTTTGCTATTAAACTTTTCTACTTTTTCCAGATTTACAATATAGGATTTATGAATCCTTAAGAATTTTTCTTCCGGAAGTTGTTGTTCAAACGATTTCATTGTTGAAAGGATAACAATATTAGCTTCATCAGTAACTAATTTAATATAATCACCTAGAGCTTCAATCCATTTAATATCGTTAAGGATAACTTTTCGCTTTTTAAGGTTACTCTTTACGAAGATATGCTCTTCGTCTTCGTTAACCTTATGCATTTGCTCAAACTTGGCAACGGCTCTTTTTACGGATGCATCAAAGCGCGCCATGGTAATAGGTTTGTGCAAATAATCGGTTACGTCATAATCAAATGCCTTAAGGGCATAATCTGGTTTCCCAGTGATTAAAATTACCTGAGGACTATTCTCTAAAGATTCCAAAAGATCAAAACCACTTATGATAGGCATCTCTATATCTAAAAAGATAAGATCAACTTCATGGTTTTTAATTCCGTTTTTGGCTTCGATAGCATTGCTGTACTCGGCAACTAAGGCTAGATTTGGGTGATTGTTGACCAGCTTCGCCACAGCCATCCGTTGCATGGACGAATCGTCAACAATAATGCTTCTTAATTTCATAAAAGGTTTGATTTGTGGGGTTAAATCATCGGCAAATTACTTAAAAATTACGTTTAACAACAACAAAAGATGTGAACATGGCTTAAATTGTTGTGTAACTGGTAATATGTACGATGTAGCATTACGGTTTGGTTTATATTGTTGATAACATTTTCTTATTAACGAAGAAATCTGCATTTTCTTGTAAATAGTTAGAAATATTATTACTTTTGCGCTCCTAAAAATATATTATATTATGAATCATTACGAAACTGTTTTCATTCTAAATCCCGTTCTATCTGACACTCAGATAGAGGAAACAGTTAAGAAATTTGAAGATTTCTTAATTAACAATGGCGCCAAAATGGTGTCCAAAGAAAATTGGGGCCTAAAGAAATTGGCCTATGCTATTCAGCACAAAAAAAGTGGTTTTTACCATTTGTTTGAGTTCACAGCACCTGGAGAAGTTATTTCTGGGTACGAATTAGAGTTCAGAAGAGATGAGCGTGTTATGCGTTACCTGACGGTAAAATTGGACAAACATGCAATTTCATGGGCAGAAAGACGTAGAACGAAGTTAAAAACTAAAGCATAAGCAGTATGTCATCTATAGAACAACAAGCAAAAGGAAAAAAAGATGGGGAAATTAGATATTTAACCCCACTTAATATTGAAACCAACAAACAAAAGAAGTATTGTCGTTTCAAAAAGTCTGGAATCAAATATGTAGATTATAAAGATCCAGATTTTTTAATGAAGCTAGTAAATGAGCAGGGGAAGTTATTACCTAGAAGACTTACTGGTACTTCATTAAAATATCAAAGAAAAGTAGCAACTGCGGTAAAAAGAGCACGTCATTTGGCACTTATGCCTTATGTTGGTGATTTATTAAAATAAAAAAAGCGGATCATGGAATTGATATTAAAGGAAGACGTACAAAACTTAGGTTTTAAAGACGATGTGGTAACCGTTAAGAACGGATATGGTAGAAATTACCTTATTCCACAAGGATTAGCAGCTTTAGCTACACCATCCGCTAAGAAAGTATTAGCAGAGAATTTAAGACAGAAAGCGCATAAAGAGAAAAAAGTAGTAGATGAAGCTAATAAATTAGCTGAAACTCTAAAACAATTAGAAATTAAGATTCCTGCAAAAGTAGGAACAGGAGATAAACTGTTTGGATCTATTACAAACATTGATTTAGCAGCAGCAATTGAAAAAGCAGGCAACGAAATCGATAAAAAATACATTAGTATTAAGGGAGGTTCCATTAAAAGAACAGGCCCTTATGTAGCTAACATTCGCTTGCATAGAGAAGTGATCGTAGATTTTAACTTTGACGTAATTGCGGAGGCAAAATCTAAATAATAAATTAACATTATAGTTAATAACTTAAAGAGCTATGCTTGCATAGCTCTTTTTTTTTGCATTAAGTTTGTGTTGAACCAATAATCTCCAAACTTTATGAGAAAAAGACTATACCTTACCGGTATCTGTGCTGTTCTTTTTGTTACTTCAATGTTCTCTCAAGTAACTACTTCAAATATTAGAGGAATAGTATTAGACGACCAAGATGTTCCCTTATTGGGAGGAAACGTTGTTGCTATCCATACTCCAACAGGAACCAAATATGGAGCTACAACGAACGAAGATGGACGATATAACTTACGCAATCTTAGAGTAGGAGGCCCCTACACCGTTACCGTATCTTATATTGGCTTTAAAGATCAAGTAACTACAGATGTGTTTTTAACGCTAGGTAAAACATTTAATCTAGATCTAAAAATGGTATCTGAAAGTCAGGCCTTAGATGAGGTTGTTGTTATTTCAAATCGCAGTGGTACTTTCGGTAGTGATCGTACAGGTGCGGAAACGAGCGTAGGGCGAAGAGAACTTACACGTTTACCAACCATCACAAGATCTGCTTCAGATTTTACCCGCCTAGAACCTACAGCCTCTACCGATAATTCCTTTGGTGGACGTAACGGGCAGTTCAACAACTTTTCTCTAGATGGATCTATATTTAATAACCCTTTTGGTCTAGATGCGGCAACTCCTGGAGGGCAATCTAATGCACAACCAATTTCCTTAGATGCTATTGATCAGATTCAGGTATCTCTTGCACCTTATGATGTTACTCAGGCTGGCTTTACCGGAGCTGCTGTTAACGCAGTAACCAAAAGTGGTACGAATGATTTTAGAGGTACAGTATATGGATTCTTTAGAAACGAAGATCTAACCGGAAGTAGAGTAGCAGGAGAAGATGTATTTGTGCCGGATCTAACACAATCCCAATACGGTTTTAGTATTGGAGGGCCAATCATAAAAAATAAATTGTTCTTTTTTGCCAATTTTGAAGTAGATGACAGGGAAGATTTAGCATCTAACTTTGTTGCTGATCGTGGGCAAGGAGGAAACAACGTATCTCGTGTAAGTGCAGCAGATTTGCAACTTGTTTCAGATGCCTTAGCCGGTTTAGGCTATGAAACAGGGCCTTTTGAAGGGTTTAATTTAGATACAGAATCTACTAAGGGGATTATCAAGTTCGATTGGAATATAAATGATAATAATAGATTGGCTTTTATTTATAACTTCTTAGATGCCTCTAGAGATCTAACAGCAAACCCTTTCGCTATTGGTCGTAGGGGACCCGATGCTACTACCTTACAATTTGCAAATAGCGGATATCGTATCAATAATAAAATCAACTCGTTACTGGCAGAATTAAACTCAACACTTGCAGATGGAGGAGCTGTTAATAAATTTCAAATCGGATATACCAAATTCGATGATTCTAGGGATCCATTCTCAACACCGGCACCGGCAATCAACATTCAACAGAATGGAGTTCGTGCTATTGTAGCAGGACATGAGCCTTTTTCGATCAACAATAGACTAGAACAAGATGTATTTCAAATCACCAATAATTTAAACATTTTTGCAGGAGACCACACATTCACTGCAGGTTTTTCCTATGAGCGATTTGAATTTTTCAATTCCTTTAATTTAGGAACCTATGCTTTTGGTGATGACCGTGGTTTTGTAGGTGTTTTTGGGGATTTTCCAAGTGTAGCTGATTTTCTTGCTGCGGTAGATAATGGGTTGATTGGTGATGCTATTTCAAATGCTGAAGCCATTTTTGCAGCAAATAATTCAGTACCCATTGGAACACCAGGGGGATGGAATCTTGCAGAAACCAATGTAGGGCAATTGGCTTTTTACATTCAGGATGAATGGGATGTTTCTGATCGCTTCAAATTAACCTATGGCCTTCGCGCTGATAAGCCCCTGTATTTTAATACCAGAGATTTGGTTCAGGAGAATATCGATCGTAAAGGAGGTTTGTTATCAGAAGGAGGTACATATGCCCCAGATATTCAGTACTTTGATGCTAATGGAGAAGCTGTTTTCCTAAACAGTTTGGATTTGCCGGATAACAATATCTTATGGTCACCAAGAGTTGGTTTTAACTGGGATGTTCGGGGAGATCAAACTTTTCAATTTAGAGGAGGGTCGGGATTATTCTCCGGACGCTTTCCTTTTGTATGGGTAGGGAATCAAGTTCAGAGTACCGATTTCTTTTTCTATCAAACTACAAATACAGATTTTCAATTTCCTCAAGTATGGAGAAGTAATTTTGGAGTAGATTATCGTTTTAAAAATGGTATTATCGCTACAACAGATATTATTATTACGAGTGATGTAAATGCTGCAACGGTTAATAATTTTGGAGCAGGAACGCCAACCGGAACCTTGCAAGGGCCAGATAATAGACCGGTGTATTTAGCTTCAGATAGAGCACAAATTTTTGGTGGAGCTACCAATGCTTATGTTTTTTCCAATACAGATATTGGAAGATCGTTTAACTGGACGTTTAAATTACAGAAGCAATGGGATAGTAATTTCTTTGCTAGCGTGGCCTATAATTTTCTGGAAAGTAGAGATGCAAATTCTCTAGGAGCTGAAATTAGCAGTGATATTTTTGATTTAAATGCTTCTTTAGGGAATGTTAATACGGCAACAAGTTCGGCAAGTCAATTTGGAAACCGTCATCGTATCATCGGACAATTAAATAAATCTTGGTCTTATGGTAATGATAAATGGGGAACTTCAATAGGAACCTTTTTTGAATATGCAGAAGGACAACGTTTTTCGTATACGTATTCAGGAGATATTAATAACGATGGTTCTTTTACCAATGACCTTATCTATATTCCAACAGCAGCGGAGTTAGAACAAGTATTATTTACAGGTGATGCCGCAGCTCAGCGTACTGCCTTTAATAACTTTATTGAGCAAGACGAATATCTTAGAGAGCGAAGAGGTCAATTTTCTGGAAGAAACGAATTACTGCGCCCTTGGACCGGACGATGGGATATAAAAATTCTTCAGGACTATAAATTTGATGGTATTGGTAAATACAAAAACACCATTCAACTAAGTTTGGATATTTTGAATTTCGGAAATCTGGTTAATTCTGATTGGGGTGTTATTCAAAGAGAAGCAACAACACAACCCTTAGGGGTTTTTGTTAATGATATGGGAGCACCAGTGTTTAGTTTTGATACTGCTCAAACCAATACTTTTGTAAATAGCCCTGACTTAGAGTCTAGATGGCAAATGCAGTTTGGATTGCGATATATTTTCTAATAAAAATAGATTTAAAGTTTAAAAAAAGGCTGCACATTTTGTGTAGCCTTTTTATTTTTGCCAAATGAAATATGCAAGATTAACGCAAGACCAGTTGCAAGAGTTAAAACCGGAATTTATTAACTTCTTGGCAACACAATCAATTACCGGAGAAGAATGGAAAAAGTTAAAAGCTGAAAAACCGGAAGTGGCGCAAGAAGAAATTGATGTTTTTAGTGATCTTATCTGGGAAGGGGTATTGAGCAAAGTGAATTATTTAGAAAATATTTCTGCGCAACACATGCATTTATTTCATCTTACAGATAAGGAAATGAAATTAATTTCTGTAAAAGTAATGAACCCGGATATAGATTTAACAACACCTTTAGGGTTTAATTGGTTTAAGAAAAACTTTCAAGGCGATTTTGTAGAATATTTAACCGCTTCAAAAGCTTATACTGATGATAAGAGTTTGGATAAATTTAAATTAATTGAACAAGGTGCAGTAATCACCAAAGGAGATTTGTTTCAATGGTTTGATAAAATCATCGAATAAATCGATATTTACAAAAAACAAACAGACTCCGAAGTACCGGATTTAATCCTTGTATTAAAAAAAGGTATTTGAGTTGTATAAATGGAATGGCATAATATCCATTCAAAAACAATATGGCACAAAAACCTGGTATACCAAAAGGCACAAGAGATTTTTCTCCTTCTGAAGTGGCAAAACGATCTTATATCGCAGATTGTATTAAAAAACATTTTCAGACTTATGGCTTTCAACCAATCGAAACTCCTTCGTTTGAAAACTCCGAAACTTTAATGGGGAAGTACGGGGAAGAAGGAGATCGTCTAATTTTTAAGATCTTAAATTCAGGAGACTATATTAGCAAGGTAGATGACGTTACTTATAGCTCTAAAAGATCGAGCTCCATTACGCCTAAAATATCAGAAAAAGCACTGCGCTATGACCTTACTGTGCCCTTTGCGCGTTATGTAGTCATGCACCAGAACGAACTGAGTTTTCCGTTTAAACGTTATCAAATCCAACCAGTTTGGCGCGCAGATCGTCCTCAAAAAGGAAGGTTTAGAGAGTTTTATCAATGCGATGCCGATGTGGTAGGTGCTAATGGACTACTTCAAGAAATAGAGTTTGTACAATTGTACGATGCGGTATTTACAGACTTAAAGCTTACAGGTACAACCATTAAATTAAACAACAGGAAAATACTTTCTGGCCTTGCCGAAATAATAGGTGCAAAACATCAGTTAATTGATTTTACCGTAGCCTTAGATAAATTAGACAAAATAGGAGCAGAAGGTGTAAAAAATGAGATGCGCACCAAAGGTATTTCAGAAAGGGCAATTGAGAAAATGACTCCGTTATTCAGTATGGAAGGTTCAAACACAGCGCAGCTGAACTTGTTGGGCCAATTGCTAACCGAATCAGAGATAGGAAGCAAAGGAGTTGCGGAATTAAAGTACATTGTTGAAACTATTGAGAATTTAGGTTTGCAATCTGCACAACTTAAAATTGACGTCACCTTGGCGCGTGGATTGAATTACTACACAGGAGCAATTTTTGAAGTGGCGGCACCGGAATCGATTAATATGGGATCCATTGGAGGAGGAGGTCGCTATGATGACCTTACCGGAATTTTTGGATTAAAAGATGTTAGTGGTGTTGGAATCTCTTTTGGTTTGGATCGGATATATCTTGTGCTGGAAGAATTAAATTTATTTCCAGAGGCTGTTGATCAATCTTTGGATATACTCTGTGTAAATTTCGGGGCGCAAGAAGCCTTAGAAGCATTAAAACTTATTGGGACATTTAGAAAAGCGGGTATAAAAGCTGATCTGTATCCAGTAGCCGCTAAAATGCAAAAGCAAATGAAATATGCCAATAGTAGAAACGTACCTTATGTAATCCTAATTGGCGAAAAGGAATTGCAGGCGAAAACCTTTGTTGTAAAAAATATGAGTAAGGGGGAGCAACAAACCTATAATTTAGCGGAACCGGAACAGTTTATGAGCATCCTATAACTGAGCTTCAATAGCTTTGAAAATTGTATGGTAATAGGCTGAGGTATTTGGAACAAACTTATCAGAAGCAACAAAGGTTTCAAATATGGAAATAGGGATTAGGTTTAATGCACTTACCTCACTTTCTTGTTTTTTTAAATGCGCAAGAGGTACTTTTAATTCGGCTAGATACGTATGATGAAATTCACAATCAATGAGTATTTTACTATGCTTTCGTATGGCTTTAAAGACACCTATCTTTTGCAATTCACTTGCCTTAACCGTAATACCAATCTCTTCTTTAATTTCTCGCAATGCGCTGTTAATAATGGTTTCTCCTGCACCCACATGTCCGGCCACCGAAATATCCCATAACAAAGGGAAAGTTTTTTTTAGCTTTCCCCTTTGTTGAATCAAAACTTCTCCTGTTTTTGTATAAAACCAGATATGAACGGTGGCATGAAAAATACCATCGTGATGTGCCTGCGATTTTAAAATAGTTTCCCCTGTAGGATTCCCCTGGGTATCTAGGGCATCGATCAACTCATCCATAAATACCTATGATTTCATAAAAAAGAAGAATAATGTTCGTATTTATTCGAAATAACTAAAAGTTTCTCCGCTCTTGATAGTTAGCAAAGTTTCATAGATTAATTTAATTACGTTTTCCACATCATCGCTATGTACGGTTTCCACCGTAGTATGCATATAACGCAGGGGTAAAGAAATCAAAGCAGATGCAACACCGCCATTGCTATAAGCAAAAGCATCAGTATCGGTTCCTGTCATACGAGAAGCCGCCATGCGTTGAAATGGAATTTTTTTAGCCTCCGCAGTTTCAATAATACGCTCACGTAATTTGTTTTGTACTGCTGGGGCATATGAAATTACTGGGCCAGCACCCATTTCTGTATGCCCCTGCACTTTCTTGTTAATCATGGGAGTAGTAGTATCATGGCAAACATCGGTTACAATAGCAACATTGGGTTTTATGGTCTGTGTAATCATTTCAGCACCACGCAAGCCTATTTCCTCTTGTACTGAGTTGGTAATATATAATCCAAAAGGCAATTTTACATTGTTTTCATGCAGTAAACGTGCAACTTCAGCAATCATAAAACCACCAGCTCTATTATCTATTGCGCGGCACACAAATTTATTATCATTAAGAATATGAAATTCATCAGGATAGGTAATTACACACCCTACATGAACACCCATTTTTTCAACTTCTTCTTTATCCTTGGCTCCAATATCTATGAATATATTATCCAATTTTGGCGGTTCTTCTTTAGCGCGATTTCTGGTATGTATCGCTGGCCAGCCAAAAATACCTTTAACGATACCTTTTTTAGTGTGTATGTTAACCCATTTTGAGGGTGCAATTTGATGATCACTACCCCCATTGCGAATAACATAAAGCAAACCATCATCAGTAATATAATTTACATACCATGAGATCTCATCAGAATGTCCTTCTATAACTACTTTGTATGGAGCATCAGGATTAATAACTCCCACTGCGGTTCCGTAAGTGTCGGTAATAAAGGTGTCAACATATGGTTTTAAATAATCCATCCATAATTTTTGCCCTTCCCATTCATAACCGGTTGGAGCTGCATTATTTAGATACTTTTCAAAAAAGGATAAGGAATCCGTTGTGAGAATATTCATAAATTGTATTCGTTTATATTAGATTACAAACTTACTAATATTCACTTTTATTTAATAATAAGATCTTAGTATTATCGTTAATTTTGAAGTTGAATAACGACTATTAAAGTCAAATGAAAAATATATCTTTTATAGTATTGTTCTTGTTCTTGTTGATTGGCATTGGTGCTAATGGGCAAGAAAGAAAACCGTTGGACTCAGTTTCTGAAAAATACGTGCGTATAGAAGGAGATTCTATTTTTCAAAGCTCCATAGGTTTAGACGAAGTATACATTTTTGGAAAATTAAAATTTGACTCCAAAGAAGAGAAACTCAGGTACTATATTTTACGTCGTAAAACGATAAAAGTATATCCATATGCAAAGCTTGCGGCGGAAAGATTGGTAGAGCTTAATGATAGTTTAGTTAATATTAAAAGAAGATCGAAGCGCAAGCGATATACGAAAGAAGTTCAGAAATATATTGAAGGAGAGTTTTCGGACGAATTAAAAAAACTTACCCGAACCGAAGGTCAAATATTGATCAAGCTTATTCATAGGCAAACGGGTAAAACGGCACATGCATTAGTGAAGGAACTGCGTAATGGCTGGAGAGCCTTTTGGTATAATACCACGGCAAAACTATTCAAGATTAGTATTAAGGAAGAATTCCATCCCAATGAAGTACACGAAGATTACCTAATAGAAGATATATTGCAACGCGCTTTTGCCTCAGAAAAGCTTAAAAGACAGGAATCTGTACTAGACTATGATTATGCCGCGCTAACGAATAAGTGGAGTGGAAATCAAAAAGAAAAAAAATAGTTGCGTATAAGACGCATTTCGCTTAACTTTAATTCCCTTTTTTATTTTTTATTGGGTTCAATAACCTAGTTATTAATAGGTTAAATATTGGGTAAAAAAAATATATTAAAAACATTTAAAATTATTGCTTTTATTTAGAAAAGCTATATATATTTGCACCCGCAATTGGGGGTAGTAGGATATATAATGATGGGTTAATTGCGAATAGAATAAAAGGAATAAGTTCATTGAAATATTGATAGACAGCGTTTGAATAATATTGGAAACGGT